>NZ_JBKBEU010000001.1:942500-1857500 GCF_047372505.1 Phaeobacter cretensis | reverse complement strand
GATCAGTCCCTGGAAATAGCCCTCCATGAGACCGTACCCTAAACCGACACAGGTGGACTGGTAGAGAATACCAAGGCGCTTGAGAGAACGATGTTGAAGGAACTCGGCAAAATACCTCCGTAAGTTCGCGAGAAGGAGGCCCGGTTCCAAGGCAACTTGGAGCTGGGGGCACAAACCAGGGGGTGGCGACTGTTTATTAAAAACACAGGGCTCTGCGAAGTCGCAAGACGACGTATAGGGTCTGACGCCTGCCCGGTGCCTGAAGGTTAAAAGGAGGGGTGAGAGCTCCGAATTGAAGCCCAGGTAAACGGCGGCCGTAACTATAACGGTCCTAAGGTAGCGAAATTCCTTGTCGGGTAAGTTCCGACCTGCACGAATGGCGTAACGACTTCCCCGCTGTCTCCAACATCGACTCAGCGAAATTGAATTGCCTGTCAAGATGCAGGCTTCCCGCGGTTAGACGGAAAGACCCCGTGCACCTTTACTACAGCTTCGCACTGGCATCAGGATTGTGACGTGCAGGATAGGTGGTAGGCATCGATACGTGAACGCTAGTTCACGTGGAGCCTCCCTTGAGATACCACCCTTCGCACTCTTGATGTCTAACCGCGGTCCGTTATCCGGATCCGGGACCCTGCGTGGCGGGTAGTTTGACTGGGGCGGTCGCCTCCTAAAGCGTAACGGAGGCGCGCGAAGGTTGGCTCAGAGCGGTCGGAAATCGCTCGTTGAGTGCAATGGCAGAAGCCAGCCTGACTGCGAGACTGACAAGTCGAGCAGAGACGAAAGTCGGCCATAGTGATCCGGTGGTCCCAAGTGGGAGGGCCATCGCTCAACGGATAAAAGGTACGCCGGGGATAACAGGCTGATACTGCCCAAGAGTCCATATCGACGGCAGTGTTTGGCACCTCGATGTCGGCTCATCTCATCCTGGGGCTGGAGCAGGTCCCAAGGGTACGGCTGTTCGCCGTTTAAAGAGGTACGTGAGCTGGGTTTAGAACGTCGTGAGACAGTTCGGTCCCTATCTGCCGTGGGTGTAGGATACTTGAGAGGAGTTGCCCCTAGTACGAGAGGACCGGGGTGAACGATCCACTGGTGGACCTGTTGTTGCGCCAGCAGCAGTGCAGGGTAGCTATGATCGGACAGGATAACCGCTGAAGGCATCTAAGCGGGAAGCCCCCCTCAAAACAAGGTATCCCTGAGGGCCGAGGTAGACCACCTCGTCAATAGGCCGGAGATGTAAGTGCAGCAATGCATTCAGTTGACCGGTACTAATCGCCCGATAGGCTTGATCTGTTCCAGTAACAGTCAGTGACACAATGAACCAAAAGCAAAACAAAACTGGACTTCATGTTGGTTGTATCTCGACGAGCGTCTCACAAAAATTGTGAAACATCGTCGATATATGGATTTTTCTCGGTTTGGTGGTCATAGCGCAAGTGAAACACCCGGTCCCATCCCGAACCCGGAAGTTAAGCACTGTTGCGCCGATGGTACTGCGTCTTAAGGCGTGGGAGAGTAGGTCACCGCCAAACCTAGTAAAATCCATAACTCTTAAACGATATTAATAACGAATACCCTTCAGACCATATCACCCTGAAGGGGACACGCAGTCGTGCTACAAGCAATACTGCAATAGTCCTAAACCGCCAAAATCGGCGATAGGACAAACAAAAGGGCTCAAGTAGCGTAAGCGATCGCCCAACAAAAGTGTCGCGGGATGGAGCAGCCCGGTAGCTCGTCAGGCTCATAACCTGAAGGTCGTAGGTTCAAATCCTACTCCCGCAACCAATCTTACAAAATCAAAAACACCTTAAAACAACGAAATAACGCCATAAAAACCGCCGATGGCGTTTTGACTCCTAAACCCGTGGAAGCACTCTGGAAGCATAACGAGACAGTTGGTGCGGTGGCGAAGGCTAAAGGTCAGGACCCATTGGTTTTCGGCTATCGACATGATTCACGGCTCGAAAACGAGCGGTGAATCATGTCTGATCTTTTCTGGCAAACTGACGCGCAGATCGCGCGCCTTGAGCCTTTCTTCCCCAAGTCCCACGGCAAGCCACGCGTTGATGACAGGCGGGTGTTGAGCGGGATTATCTTCATCAATCGCAATGGCTTAAGGTGGCGTGACGCCCCGCTGCCTATAGCCCGCACAAGACGCTGTACAACCGCTGGAAGCGGTGGAGCGACAAGGACATCTTTGCACAGATGATGGCCGATCTGGCAGCCGACTACTGCGAAGAGACGACCGTTATGATCGATGCGACATATCTGAAGGCACACCGCACCGCGACCAGCATGGGCGCCAAAAAGCGGGGCGTGGACGCCTGATTGGCCGAACGAAGGGCGGCATGAACGCCAAACTGCATGCCATCTGCGACAGCCAGGGGCGTCCGTTGAACCTGTTCGTTACTGCTGGGCAAGTCAGCGACTACATCGGGGCACGGGCTTTGCTGAGCAGCCTGCCGAGTGTCGATTGGCTCCTCGGGGGCCGCGGATATGATGCAGACTGGTTCAGAGAAGCGTTGAAAGACATAGGGATACGCGCCTGTATCCCCGGTCCGAAACAGCGGAAGAAACCGGTCGAGTACGACAAGCGCCGCTACAAACGCCGCAATCGGATCGAGATCATGTTCACCTAAGCGTCGGTGATGGACAACGAGTGTAGTCAGGCTGTCAAAAACCATTAGCTGTCGGCTGATTGATCCTCATGAAGCTTTGACAAGCTTATTGCCGCGCGTTTCAGTGGTTCTAGGAATTCTAGGATCTGAACCAGTGAACTCCGTTGAACCGGGGCGTGCACTGAAAGGGTCGCCATCAGCCTTTGTTGAGTGTCGAGAACTGGCACGGCAATCGCGGCCATACCGGTCATGAATTCCTCATCATCGGTCGAAAACCCTCGCTTTCGGGTCTTCTGCAGCTCTGCGCGTAGCGCCTCAGGAGAGGTGATTGTCTGCTCGGTCTGTGGTTCAAGAGCTCGGGCGGAGAGCACGCTGTTTAGGGTCGCGGGTCGCAGCGTCGACAGATACATCTTGCCGCTCGCGGTACAATGAAACGGCACCTGTGTGCCAATCGGCAGCTGGATGCGCAGCGGCCATTTGGTCTCTACCCGGTCCAGATAGGTCATGCCTTCGCGATCGGGCGTGGCCAGGTTGCAGGTTTCTCCGATTTCCTCAGCCACGGACCTGAGAATGGTCAGTCGGGCCGTGCGTAGATGTTCGGAGGACATAGTGTTGACCGCCAGTGATCTCAGTCTTGGGCCAGGTCCATAAGAGCGACCGTCGAGATCCCGTTGTAAAAAACCGACCTCTTCAGCTGTTTGCAATAGCCTGTGCAGCGTAGGTTTTGGCAGACCCAGAGCCTCAACCAGTTGCGCGGGCTTTACGGCGACGCCACGCCGGACGACCTCCTCCAAAATCAACAGTAACCGCAGATTAGTTGGAATCTGTGTTTCTTTGGCGGAGTTCGTCTGGTCGTGCATGGTGTCACATCTATCTATTGGGCAGTAAGAACAGCGCAAGGTCTGGAACCAGGGCGACCAGTATCCAGACGCTAATCAAAGCTGCAAGGTAGGGCACCGTATAGCGTAGCAGTCGGAAGTAGGGAACGCCCGTCACACCAGAAGCAACATAGAGATTGAGCCCGTAAGGCGGTGTGATAAAGCCAATCGAAGCCCCCACCAGAAAGATCACTGAGAAATGGACCGGATCGATCCCAACAGAGGCTGCAATAGGTGCGAGGATCGGCGCTAGAATGATGGTCACTGGCAGGCTTTCCAACACCATCCCCGAGAAAAACACAATCACCATCGAGGTGAACAGCACCGCGTGATAGCCGCCCATTGAGGTGACAAAATCGCCAATGGTCTGCTGAGCGCCCAGCAACGACAGGATCTGCTGCATCACCACCGAGATCGCAATCAACGGCGCTAAGATCCCGGTAATCTGGGCAGACCGTATCACTACCGATGGAATTTGCGGAATTGTGAAGCCTTCGACCACCAGCATCTCAGCATAGGATTTTTCCGAAAGTGGCTTGTCCTTGCGCGATCCCATGATCCGGTTGAAGGGATAGCTTACCAGCCCGGCGATCATACAGAACCCAACGGTAACGCCGGCGGCCTCCGTCGGGGAAAACTTGCCTGTGTAGATCCCCCAGAGCACCAAACCGATGGCGAAGAATCCGAGCCACGCCCCAAACGCAGTTTTTAGAACACGGGTCAATTGCAGCGGGATCAGATGGCCCCATCCGTTGATCCGGCAGATGATCCAGCAGGCCAGCTGCATGCCAATCACCATCAGTGCACCAGGCAGTATGCCGGCCACGAACAGGTCCGAGATCGGCAAGTTCAGCAGAAAACCATAGACAATAAAGATGATCGAGGGTGGGATGATAATCCCCACTGTACCGCCCGCCGCAGCTGTCGCCGCCGAGAAACGCTCATCATAGCCGCCTTTGACCATCTCGGGATGCAGCATGGATCCGATGGTTGCGGTGGTGGCCGAATTTGAGCCGGAGATGGCCGCGAACAACCCACAAGCCCCAAGGGCGGCCATGGCAAGCCCGCCACGCAGCCATCCAAGACACGCATAGGCGAAATCGGACAATCGCCGGGCAATCCCCGATTGGTTGATCAGATCGCCAGTGAGGATAAACAGCGGCATTGCCAAAAGGGCGAAGCCCTTGTTGAAGACGTTCAGCAGCTCCGCCCCCATATTGTCGAGCGTCAACCCCAGCACAAAGGAGCAGCCGATCACCCAATAGGCAATGACCAGCAGTACCGGCACACCCAGCATGAATAGAAACGTAACCCCCAGTGAGATTAGCGTGACCCAGGATCCATCGGTCATTATATGTCCCCTCCGATCACGGCCTGCTTGATCAGCGGTGCGCCAGAGCGCCAATTGCTTAGATCCTCGATCAGGTTTTCAAACACCCGCGCAACCATCAGCACAAAGGACATCGGAGCGGTGATCAGGAACCACCACTGCATGACATTGTCAGTGCCCAGCACGATCTGAAAGTTCGACGCAGACAGGGCCGTCATGCGCGTGGTCGTCACCAGCACGATCACAGCAAAGATGAACCACAGCACGGCATCCAGCATCAGACAGGCTAACTGCCCGGCACGCGGCATCATCGTGCGAAATTCAGCAAAGCTGAGATGGGTGCGCAACCGCACATTAAAGGCGGCCCCAAACCAGGCCATGATCATGAACAGCAAAGGCGGAATCGTGGTCGACCAGGGCTGTTGATTGGAAAAAATGAACCGATCTATGACGCCCCAAAAAATGATAAAAGCAATCGCCAGATAGCTATAGACCATAATGGTCCGCTCTAGATGTCGATCCAGCCAGGGCAGCAGCCTGTAAACCCACAGCATCACCAGCCCGGCTAACGCCGTTGCTATGGTGCCAAAGACCCAAGTGCCGTCAGCCTTGAGCGCATTGCGGATTTCCCAGCTGTCCTGTGATGCAAATGCACGAAAAATATCACTGATCTCCGACCAGAGTGCCATGTCTACCTCCCTGATGTCCGCCGGGTTGTTCCGGTCTGTACGGACAGGCAGATCGGCGCATTCCGGCGCCGATCCATGAATACCTACCTAAAATTGTAATTCCGTATCAGGATTTCCACCACCGGCGAGGTTCAACATTCTCTGGCTTCATGTCCTTGGGCACCTGACGGGCGATGTCATAGATCTCCTGGTAGGTGTCGATGCCGCCGGCCCAGCCGTTCAGGCGTTCGCGCCACTGTTCCCAAAGCTGTGGTTGGAACTCGGGCGAGCACATTTCCTCAGCCATTTTGATCTGATCATCGGCCAGGAAAGCATTGCGGACATTGTTTTCAGCAAAAATAGTACCTGGCATCTGCGGGTCGGAATGGCCAACGGTTTTGACCAGCGCGGCCTCATTTGCGGCTTGCACATGGGTCTGTGCCCAATAGGCGCTCTCCATCACCGCGTCCTGTAGATAGCCCTCAAGACTATCAAAGACTGCGGCACTCATTGAGGTATGTTCGGTACCGCAGAAGAATTTCAGGTCCACCGACTGGCTGACTACTGGCGACATATTTGCATAGGCGACAGCCGAGGCCCAGGTTTCGGCTCCGTCGATCAACCCCTGCTTCAAACCATCAAGGGTTTCTTCCCATGCCACCGGGACCGGGTTGAGGTTTAGCGCCTGCATGGCGATCCGGCCCAGCTGGGTGCCTGTCACACGGTTCTTAGTGCCAAACAGCTGCTCCAGCTTGGTCACGGTGGGCTTATCTTCCCAGCCCAGGCCCAGCTGAATGCCGCGCAGCTCACAATGGCTGAACAAGAACTTCAAACCGTGCCGTTTTTCCAACGGGTCCCGCAGGATATGCTGGGATTCAGGGCTATATAGGAAATGATACTGCGAGGCCCGACCGGGGAACATATAGGCATAGTCGAGCACATTGAGATAAGGTGCGCCACCGGCCGAGTTCTGAGTGGAGGCAGCATAGATATCGACGATCCCCTGCTGCGTCTTCTCAACGCAGGAGGTCTGGCCGCAGATCTGGTTGTTGCCGATGAATTCGATACGGATCTCCCCATCCGTACGGCTTTCCAGATCGCGGGCGAATTCCAACGCTCCAGCACGCTCAATCAGCAGGTTCTGCGCATTAAATCCGGCGGCGCCAAACTTTAACGTGTGTTTTGCTGGCTTGCTAAAGCGCTTCTCATAGGTCGATTCAGCTGCTGATGCGAGATTGGCCAGGCTCATGGCCCCTCCAAAGCCTCCCGCCGCCAAAAGAGTCGAACTCATACCGTATCGCCCAGCAACGCGGAACAAGTCCCGCCGCGAGATATGATGAAGATTCTTCTTGAGTCCCATAGTCTTCCTCCCTAGATGGCTATTATTGAGACGTTTTATCTCAAAAAAAGCTAGCTCAAATCATGCAATCTGCATAGACTTTTTTTCGCGAGCAACTGGAGGGGGTGCGTTTTGGAGGCTGACTTTATCATAGTGGGTGCAGGTTCTGCGGGCTGTGTCATTGCCAATCGGTTGAGCGCGGACCCCAGTAAAAAGGTGATCCTACTCGAAGCGGGCGGGAAAGACATCAACCCGTGGATCCACATCCCTGTTGGCTACTTCAAAACTATCCACAACCCAAAGGTGGACTGGTGCTATAAGACGGAACCGGATCCAGGGCTAAACGGGCGCTCAATTGATTGGCCCCGTGGGAAGGTGCTGGGCGGTTCCTCTTCGCTCAACGGCTTGCTCTATGTGCGCGGACAATCACAGGACTATGATCGTTGGCGTCAGATGGGCAACGAGGGGTGGGGTTGGGACGATGTTCTGCCCCTGTTCAAACGATCCGAAAACAACGAACGCGGCGGCGATGCGTTCCACGGAGATCAGGGCGAGCTTTCTGTATCGAACATGCGAATTCAACGCCCCATCACCGATGCTTGGGTGGCAGCGGCCCAGGCCGCAGGCTACAAGTTCAACCCAGACTACAATGGCGCAGATCAGGAAGGCGTTGGGTTCTTCCAACTCACGGCACGCAATGGGCGGCGCTGTTCTTCGGCGGTGGCCTTTTTGAACCCGGTCAAATCTAGGCCAAACCTTCAGATCATAACCAATGCCCATGTGCAGCGTGTTGTTTTGGATGGAAAACGCGCAACCGGAGTTGCCTATAAGGACCGCGCGGGCAAAACTCATATCATCCAAGCAAAGCGCGAAGTGATCCTATCTGGTGGGGCGATAAATTCACCGCAAATCCTGATGCTTTCGGGTATCGGCGAGGCAGAGCACCTGGCCGAGCATGGTATCAAAGTGGTCGCAGATTTGCCCGGCGTTGGCAAAAATATGCAGGATCACCTGCAGGCCCGGCTGGTCTATAAATGCAACGAACCAACCTTAAACGACGAAATCAGCTCTTTGCTGGGCCAAGCAAAGATCGGGTTGAAATACCTAATGTTTCGGGCTGGTCCGATGACCATGGCCGCTAGTCTTGCTACCGGGTTCGTGAAAACGCGCCCTGAGTTGGAAACCCCTGACATTCAATTTCACGTCCAGCCACTGTCTGCGGAAAACCCGGGTAAAGGCGCGGACAAATTTTCAGCTTTCACCATGTCTGTCTGTCAGCTCCGCCCCGAGTCTCGCGGTGAGATCCGGTTGAATTCCAGTGACCCCGGCACCTACCCAAAGATCATTCCCAATTACCTCTCGACTGAGGTAGATTGTCAGACGGTGGTCGAGGGCGTGAACATCGCCCGGAGGATTGCTCGGCATGCTCCATTGAAATCTAAGATATCAGAAGAATTTCGCCCCCACGCCGACCTGGATATGGACGACTATGACGCGACGCTGGACTGGGCTCGCAACAATACCGCGTCGATCTACCACCCAACCGGCACCTGTAAGATGGGCCGGTCCGTTCAGGCGGTTGTGGACGCACAGCTACGCGTTCACGGAATATCGGGCTTACGGGTTGCCGATTGCTCGATCATGCCCGAAATCGTGAGCGGAAACACCAACGCTCCCGCTATATTGATAGGCGAAAAGGCCAGTCAACTCATTTTACACGCTCACAAAAGGCCGAGCTAGGGACCGATGTGTAACATCTGCGACTGAGCGGTCTTTGTCGTCACATCTCTATAGTGCTCAGGAGGCGTAGATCGGTGTTGGCCCAGTACGTGTCACAGTCAATGCTCTGAAGCCTTCATCTTGCGGCGAACATGATCAACTCGCACACGTCGGCGTGAGAGACGTCAGTTTGAACGAAGAGGATGAGTTCGCGGTGATCGTGGCCTGGCAGATCACTCCCGGATTTAGAACGTTGTCGAAATGCGGCCAAGGTACACCCTGAAAAACCATGGCCTCAGGAACGTGTGTGCTTGGCCGCATTCGGCGCGACGTTGTCCTTGCTTTGAAACGCCGCTATGCAACGAAGGTGAAGCATTAAATGCTGTTATACGGCCTCCAACCCAATCCGCAGAGCGTAGAGAAGCGCTCTCGTCTCCGCTTCGGACATGAAAAGCGGTGGCGACAGAATAATATTCGGTCCCGGCACCCGGACCAACGCACCAGCACCGTAACAAGCCTCCTGAATGGTCGTCGCCCGGCGTCCATCAAGCGGCGTACGTTTGTTTCGGTCACTGACCAGTTCAATCGCCGTAATTAACCCGTGACCACCTCGCACGTCACCGATCACATCAAGCTGATCCTTAAGCGCCAGACACCCTTCGTGCAGTTGTTTACCTCATGCAGCGGCGATCTCAACCACCTTCAGGCGTTGCATTTCCGACAGGCACGCAAGGGCCGCAGCCGCACCGACGGGGTGGCCGGAGTAGGTGTACCCCTGTCCAATCTTAGCGTCCGGATTGTCTTCGAAAACCTCTATCATACGCTCGCCCAGCATTACGGCACCAAAGGGAAAGTAACCGTTGGTAATAGCCTTGGCGGTGCACATCATATCGGGCTGAATGCCCTAGAGCCGTGCCCCGGACCATGCGCCGGTACGACCATAGGCCGTGATGACCTCATCAGTTATCAGCAAGATGCCGTTACGATTACAGATCTCTTCGACCATTGGGGCAAATGATTGGTGGGGAGGGATTACACCTCCTGCTCCCAGTATCGGCTCCATAATCATTGCGGCAATGGTACCGGCACCCTGAAATGCGATCTCATCCTCGAGTGCTGCTGCGCAAAGCTGCGCCAGTCGTTCTGGATCGCTTTCATTAAACGGATTGCGATAAATGTAGGGTGCAGGGATATGAAAACAGCCCGGCAACAAGGGCTCATAAGCGGTACGGAAATTCGCATTTCCGTTCACTGATGCGCGACTTATATGGGTGCCGTGATAGCCTTTTTTGAGGCTCAGGAATTTGGTCCGCCCCGCTTCGCCGCGCAGCTTGTGATATTGCCGGGCGAGCCTGAGTGCTGTTTCAACTGAATCAGAGCCACCGGAGGTGAAGAAGGCGCGGGAGAGGCCGTCGGGCTCAAAGAACTTGCTCAGCTCATAAGACAGTTCAATTGCCACGTCGTTCGACGTACCACGGAAGGTCGAGTAATAGGGTAGCTTGTCCAACTGCGCGGTCATTGCATCTTTCACCGGTTGGCAGGAATAGCCCAAATTCACATTCCACATTCCACAGACCGCCAACCCCATCAATGACCCTGTGGCCATCGATGCCGGTAATCGACACACCATCGGCTCCGGTGATGATCTTGGGTGGCTGGTCGATGCTGTCCCGCGGCGAGGTCATAGGATGCCACATCAGGCGGCCGTTTTGTTCTTTGAGGAAGTTTGAGTCTTTCATGATGCGGTATCCGATTCATAGGACGGTGACTGATAGTGCTGCAGTGACGCTTCCCATGCAGCTTCGATATGATGGGGAATATGGCCTCCCCAATTACGGGTGATTTCACGACAGGCACTGACCAGTTGTGTTTTGATCAGCTGCTCCTGGTCCGGCGTTATCCGAGTGGCGACACTGGCGATTATAACAGTTCCGACAAACAAGCAGGCCTGATCGTAGAGCGGAGCAGACAGGCTGTAGATTTCGGCTTCAAAGGAGCAATCGGAGCAAACAAAGCCCGTCGTGCGCGCAGTCCCTACCAGCTCGGTCAACGCCTCGGGTGAGGCGGCGGTGTTCGAGGTAAACTTGTTCAACTGCGTCGCCGCTGAAGCAAACAGTTCATCGGGGCCAAACGCCAGAGCACAAAGCCCCGAAGCGGTGGCATGAAGCGGAAAAGTAGTGATGTCGATAATGGCACGCATGCCATGTCGAGAGGACTCACAAGATGTCAAAGCGTCGAGTGTGGTCCCGAAGAGCACAGAAACATACGCTGTCTCACCAGTGATGTCAGCCAATTGCCGCAGGGGCAGCCGAGTACCTGCCTTACGCGGCACGGTTGCTTCCCTAATCTGTGCCCGCATCGGCCCGACACTTACAGCGGCACTATTGGGCTGCTCTCCAAAATGGGTTTGTTGTTTTTCAAATGCCGAGCCACCAGTTGGCGTTGTTGCTTGCCACTGGGAATATGGCAGGCTGACTGCCGTGCGATCTGAGCAGTCAGCAGGTCTGGAAACAGCAATGTGATCTCTTCATAGGCATCTGGTGTCAGTGCCTTCAGCGCCTCGGTTCCTGTAAACAGGCTCTCCGTCGGAGCGCCCTCAGCATAGATCACCTCATGCTGATCAAACAACAGGTGGAAATACTCAACTGCCGCGGTATCCTGATCGACAAAAATACCCGGTAACTCTGTCAGCCGAACCGCTGCTACCAGAACTTCGGGTTCGCCAAACATGCGTTCGGTAATTTTTGACGTGACCAGCATACGGTGCTGTCGTGACACCAGAAGATCACGCTTAGGGAGGCCATGCCCCAAGGCGCCGGCTGTGATCCGCACGGGTTTTAGCTTGGGGTTTTCCCGCTGATCAGTTGCCGACAACGCCCTCCTCATCACCATGCGCAGCGGCCGATAACTGCCATCTGCGACCAATATGCGATCATTCTTCACAAGTCGTTCGACGGGTACAAGACCCCGCTCCGTCTCGATCAAAGTGCCGCGGACGAAACAGGTGATATCGGAATAATTCCAGCCAGTAGTGTGACTTTGATAGTTGCCAAGTGTGGCACCTACAGTGAATTCGGAACCAGGCCCCGGAACAAAATACCAGTTGCCGCCGGTGTTAAAGAAATAGAACGTTTCGACATGCGAGGTTCCACCAGTATCGGTGAAAGAGACATCAATTGCATATGGAGGTCCGGTAGTCCCGCCGAAGGCTCCGCCATTGATACTGATGGTTTCATTGCCATCCCCGCTGCCTTGATAAGCCGGGTCATTATCATCCAGCGTCGCGGAATAGGATGTGTTGTATAGGGCGTTGTAGCCAGTACCGCTCCATCTGAAGGCTGTGACCGTGTACTGAGGCATGGCGCTAACTCTGCGATCCAGATTGCGTCGTATCGTCCTCGGTCAGTGACTTGAACAAATCGCGCAGACCTGCGGTATTCAGCTTGTATTTTATAGCACCTGAACCGAGCACAGCTTCGACGGACTGCCGCTCGGATTGGAGAACCTCAACACCGTTGCGGCGTTGAAGATCATCGCAGAACGTTTTGTTCTTGTGGGTCGCCATTAAAATTCGGCTCGCTCTTTTGAACAGTTCGCTACTACTTTAGGGCATCAAATAGATTTTAAAAACAAATTTTACGATACCCGCTAAAACGGCAGATAGCCGCGCAACCGAGGAATCGTATGAAAATTGGTCTCAACAGCTTTGTGCGGCCGAGGTTCGCGATGTGAGGTCCGGCGGGGCTATCCATTACAATACTGAGAGTAAAGTGCAGCACGGCTGACGAGCGATGCCTTATCTAAGCCTGTGCTGCAATTGATCTGTTCATCTCAGTGGCAGGTGACCCAGATGATTATCGCCACGCTCCCGGGCCAATCTCATCTGTTTCTGACGTTCACGAAAACGGGCCTTGTCGGCGTCTGAGGTCTCGTTGATGCACAGATGGCAGGATACACCCAGTTCAAAGGCGGGATTAAGTTTGTCCGCTGGCAGGATTGGGCGACGGCAGCCATTGCAAAGCTCGTGCGGGCCTTCCTGCAACCCATGCCCAACGGAAACCCGACTATCAAAGACGAAACATTCGCCCTTCCAGGTGCTGTCTTCCTTGGGCATTTCCTCTAGATAGCGCAGGATGCCGCCCTTAAGGTGATAGACGTCCTCCACGCCCTGACCGATCAGGAAGTTGGTGGATTTTTCACAGCGAATGCCACCGGTGCAGAACATCGCAACACGCTTGTTGTGAAACCGCTCCTTGTTTTCTTCCCACCAGGCAGGAAACTCACGAAAACTCTCTGTCTTCGGGTCAATCGCGCCATCAAAGGTGCCGATAGAAACTTCGTAGTCGTTGCGGGTATCAATCACCACCACATCGTCTGAGTGGATCAGATCATTCCAGTCTTCCGGCTCAACATAGTGCCCGACACGAGCCTTCGGATCGATGTCCGGCTGGCCCATTGTTACGATCTCTTTCTTCAGCCGAACTTTCATTTTGCCGAAGGGTGGCTTGTCGCTCGTGGCTTCTTTCCACTCAAGATCATTGCAGCCGGGCAGGCCACGGATGTACTCCAGCACTGAATCGATCCCTACGCGCGATCCGGAGATAGTGCCGTTGATTCCTTCGTGTGCCAACAGCAAAGAGCCTTTGACAGCCTGCGCCTCGCAGAGCGCCAAAAGCGCAGGCTTAATGGCGGCAGGGTCATCAAAACGGGTAAAGTGGTAGAGAGCAGCAATCGTATACATGGGGGCCGCTCTACACCAAGCAGGCAAGGCGCTGCAAGATCATCGAATGCTACAGACGTCTAGCTTTGTTGACGGGTGTGGTTGTGACGCGTACCCCTGTGATAGCAGATGCGGAGTTGCCCATGACCAAAGCCTTGATAGTTATCGATGTTCAAGTGGATTTTTGTCCCGGGGGTGCATTGGCGGTGCCGGATGGGGATCAGGTCGTGGCACCGATCAACGCGATGATGGGCAAGTATGATGCGGTACTGATGACGCAGGATTGGCATCCCGATGGCCATAGCTCATTTGCGTCGCAATATGCCGACGCGAGCCCCTATGATGTGGTCCAGATGCCTTATGGTGCGCAGGTGTTATGGCCTGACCATTGCGTTATCAACAGCGTCGGCGCTCAGTTTCACTCTGATCTGGACCTGACCGGCGATCTGATCCTGCGCAAGGGGTATAGGCCCGCGATTGACAGCTACTCCGCATTTTTTGAAAATGACCACAGCACAGCAACCGGGTTACATGGATACCTGCAAGAGCGGCGCATCAATGATTTGACACTGGTTGGCCTGGCAACTGATTTTTGTGTAGCCTATTCAGCACTGGATGCAGCGCGGCTCGGTTATGATGTGACAGTTGATCTGACCGCGTGCCGAGCTATCAATCTAAATGGGTCGCTGGACGAGGCACTGACGCGCATGCAAGAAGCCAATGTGCGGCTGGACGGTGCCCTGAGGTAAGATATTAACGAATTGACGATAGAACTAAATTCGTCGTCAGTAAGGACCTTGCAAACAAATGCCGCAAGCCGATGCGCTCAACAATGAGCACTTACAAATCTACCACAGACGATACGGTCAAGCCGGGCTATTCAACCGCTATGCAGACGGGCGGGCGCAGTACTTTGTCTATCGGCTGCTGACCATTAGTGGATTGTCAGGCTTGATTGGCTTGTTGATATCGCCACTGGTCGGTCTTGTGGTTTTGCTCGTCGCAGTTTTCGGTGATGTGCTGGATACGCTCTATCTCAAACGTATGACTCCGCTGCCGGAAGGTACTTCGTTCAAAAGTGTGTCGATGTGGGCCTCGATAACGGCAGCTTTGCAGGCACTATCTCTCGCGTTTTTGGCCTGTGCTCCGTCGATTTTTGCCCACCCTACCGAATCTTTGCATCAGGTGAACGCTACGCCATTGTTCACCACGAGCATTCTTGTGGGAGGGGCGATCAATGCCGCGGTGATCCTACCCTACAATGTTTCCGCTGGTCTTGTTCGTCTTGCGGTCTACGCGCTGACACCATTGGTGATCATAGTGGCCGGAACGTTTCTTGAAGTAGACGGCCGGATGGATGACCTTTTGGTTTTTCAGGTTGCCGGCCTCGGCGTATTTTATCTCAGCATGTTTTTCTTCGTCAGCTTTATCGTAAGTCGCTATCATCGTAGTCGCGAGAATAGGCTTGCGATGGCTCTGCAGCATAAGCAGCTTGCGCAGATCAATGCCAAGTTGCTGGCCCAGAAGCTGCATTCACAGCGTTTGGCGCTGATTGCCGAAAATGCAAATGACAGCGTATTCCTGATGGACGCTGACGGTCTCATCACTTGGGTCAACGATGCCTTTACACGTATCACCGGCTACCAATTTGACGAGGCAATAGGTCAAAATCCCGGTACCCTGCTGAATGCCGATGACACCGATATGGCGGTTGTGCATGCGTTGAAACAGGGACGTGACTCCGGGAAACCATCCCGGATGGAAATCTGCAACCGGCGCAAGGATGGCCAGCGCTTGTGGCTGGAAACCAATCAGGTACCGATGCTGGGTGAAGATGGCACCGTAGAAGCCGTCATTGCTGTCGAACGTGATGTCACAGCATCTAAACAATATGAGCAACAGCTGAAGGATGCCCGGATTGCTGCCGAGGAAGGCGCGCGGGTGAAATCTGAATTCCTCGCCACAATGAGCCATGAAATTCGGACCCCGATGAACGGCTTGATCGGCATGGCTCAGATGCTGGAACGAACAGATCTTGACGAGGACCAGAGTCTTTATGCGGAAACCATTCTAGGCTCGGCTCGCACTCTCCTGTCTTTGATCAATGATGTGTTGGACCTCTCCAAGATGGACGCGGGTGAGGTGATCCTGAGCGAGGTCGACTTTGATCTGCATGCCTGCTTCCGGCAAACCATGCAGCTGTTTGAACCGCAGGCGCAGGAAAAGGGCATCAGTCTGGATCTGGATGTTGAGCCGAATGTGCCGCAGATGATCAACGGGGATGACCAACGATTGCGTCAGGTCCTGCTGAACCTTGTAGGCAATGCGGTGAAGTTCACCGAGACCGGTGGAGTTCGTGTCGCTGTGTCGACCACCCGCGTCGGTGATCGCTTGCGCCTGCGCTTTGCGGTCTCTGATACCGGGATCGGTATTGCCAAGGACAAGCAAGAACAGATTTTCGAACGCTTCTCGCAGGCAGATGCTGAGATCACCCGTCGCTTTGGCGGTACCGGCCTCGGGCTCGCTATTTCCCGCCTCCTTTGCGAGGCGATGGGCGGCGAAATCGGAGTGACCTCAGAGCTTGGCAAGGGCGCGTGTTTTGCCGCCCATTTGCGCATGCAGCCCGCGACGGGCGTGAGTTTGGTTGAGGCCGCTGCCAACGGTCACTATGCGGATCGATCGCTAAAAGGGCTTCGGATACTTGTAGCAGAGGATAACAATATCAATCGTCTGCTGATTGAGAAATATCTTCAGGACGAACCGATAGAGCTGGAATTTGCTGTCGACGGGGCCGAAGCTATGGAAAAGACGCTGGATTTCGATCCGGACATTATTCTGATGGATATGTCGATGCCAGTGATGGATGGGCCGACAGCCACCCGGAATATCCGCGACATGGACATTCGACAGCCTGTGATCGCGGCACTTACTGCGAATGCCTTTGACTCGGATCGCGAGGCTTGTCTGGCGGCGGGAATGGATGACTTCCTCAGCAAGCCGATCAATCGCGAGGATCTGCTTGTGGTCTTGCGAAAGCACAGCAACAGACCGGGCAGTAGCGCCGCAGTTTGATTTCCTTTGATCCTGGCTCTGGCCTGTTTTATCAACCATTGAAACACGATGGATGAGGCCGCCTGTGGACATTGCAACCCGCGTCTATAACCACAAGTGGAAGATTGATCCGATTGTTCGATCGTTGA
The DNA here is from genome assembly GCF_047372505.1 of Phaeobacter cretensis. Lineage (NCBI taxonomy): Bacteria > Pseudomonadati > Pseudomonadota > Alphaproteobacteria > Rhodobacterales > Roseobacteraceae > Phaeobacter > Phaeobacter cretensis. The sequence continues at coordinate 1,841,025 of NZ_JBKBEU010000001.1, read as the reverse complement.
TCGATACGGACTTCTATAAGCTGCTAATGTGCCAATCGGTATTTCGCAATAACCGCGATACCAATGTGCGGTTCTCGCTGATCAATCGTTCCAAACATATTCCGCTGGCCGATCTCATCGACGAAGGAGAGCTGCGTGAGCAATTGGATCATATACGATCCCTGTCGCTGTCCCGTGGCGAAAGCACATGGCTACGTGGCAATACCTTCTATGGCAAACGCCAGATGTTCCGTCCGGATTTCATGGAATGGTTCGAAGGGCTGCGTCTGCCGCCCTATGAGCTGGAACGCAAGGGCGACCAATATGAATTGACGTTTGAGGGCAAATGGCCGGAGGTCATGCTTTGGGAAATCCCCGCCCTTGCGGTGTTGATGGAACTGCGAAGCCGGGCGGTTATCAACAGCATGGGGCGTTTCGAACTGCAGGTGCTTTATGCTCGCGCCATGACCCGCGTCTGGGAGAAAATCGAACAGCTGCGTGGAATCGATGGGCTCAGCATAGCCGATTTTGGCACCCGGCGGCGCCATGGTTTTCTTTGGCAGGACTGGTGTGTGCAGGCGATGATGGAGGGCTTAGGTGACAAGTTTACCGGCACCTCGAATTGTCTGATAGCCATGCGCCGTGAGGTGGAGGCAATTGGCACCAACGCGCATGAATTGCCGATGGTGTATTCGGCACTTGCACAGAATGACGCGGCACTGGCGCGGGCACCTTACGATGTGCTGTCGGATTGGCACGACGAACACGAGGGTAACCTGCGTATTATTCTGCCCGATACCTATGGCACAGATGGATTCCTGAACGACGCCCCGGACTGGCTGGCGGGATGGACCGGCATTCGCATCGACAGTGGTGATCCTGCTACCGGTGCAGAAACTGCGATCCGCTGGTGGCAGGAACGCGGCGAGAACCCTCAGGATAAACGGGTGATATTCTCCGATGGTTTGGACGTCGATAAGATAAAGCAGCTGCATGCGCAGTTCTCAGGTCGGACCAAGGTCTCTTTTGGCTGGGGCACGCTTCTTACCAATGATTTCCGAGGGCTGGTGCCGAATGATGCGCTTGCGCCATTTTCGCTGGTCTGCAAGGCGGTCGCAGCCAATGGAAACCCCACGGTTAAACTCTCTGATAACCCGGAAAAGGCAATGGGCCCTCAGGAGGAAATCGATCGCTACAAACGGGTATTTGGGGTTGGCGAACAGGACAGACAAGTGGTCATCGTCTAGTAAGACTTCGCCCATTTTGGGGCCGCTTAGGCAGATTTTCCCACAAGTTGCGGCAACAGATCTGTCTCATTGTTTCGCGTGCGAAACAATGAGTAAGTCACCTTGACCTATAGTTGCACAGGCATCCGTCCAGCTTAGCCGTGATAGGCAGCGACCGTTTTCAGTTGCGAAAAGCCATAAAGCGCCTCGAAACCTTTTTCGCGACCATGACCAGATTTCCCAATTCCGCCAAACGGCAGCTCAACCCCACCGCCGGCCCCATAATTGTTCAGGAACACTTGCCCGGCATGCAACCGTTTCGCCAACCGCATCTGCCGTGCGCCGTCGCGCGTCCACAGCCCGGCCACGAGGCCATAATCGGTTCCATTTGCGATGGTTACGGCCTCCTCTTCGCTGTCAAAGAGGATCAGAACCTGCACCGGCCCAAAGATCTCTTCCTGCGCCAGCGGGTGATCGGGGGCGACATCTGCAAATAGCGTCGGACGTACATAGGCACCTGTGTTTGGTGCATCCTCTGCCAGATAACCTTCGGCGGCGATGGTCAAATCCCGACCTTTGGCCAGATAGCCCTCGACGATAGCTTTCTGCCTGAGTGAGATCAACGGCCCCAGACGCAGGTCTGAAAGTGCAGGTCCGACGCTTAGTTCCCTGTAGGCGGCAGACATCGCGTCGCGAACCTCATTGTAGACGCCGCGCTGCACCAGAATGCGCGAGGCGGCAGAGCATGTCTGGCCCGCGTTCTGGATGCCGGCATTAACAAGAAATGGCAGAGCTGCAGTAACATCTGCGTCGTCAAAAACGATTTGTGGGGATTTGCCACCCAGCTCCAATGTGACCGGCACAACATTTCGGCCAGCGGCTTGTTGCACCAATGCGCCAGTAGCCACGGATCCGGTGAAGGAGATATGATCGACCCCCGGATGCCCTGCCAGCGCTGCGCCTGCCTCAGCACCTATACCTGGAACGACATTGAGCGCGCCTGCAGGCAATCCGGCCTCTACCGCGATATTGGCAAAGGCCAATGCCGTCAGGCAGGCCTCTTCGGCGGGTTTCAGAACGCAGGCATTCCCCATCGCCAGCGCTGCACCAACCGATCGACCAATGATCTGCATGGGGTAGTTCCATGGCACGATATGTCCGGTCACCCCGTGCGGTTCGCGCAGGCTGTAGACGGTGTATCCTGCCTGATAAGGGATGGTTTCGCCGTGCAGTTTGTCTGCAGCGCCACCATAGAATTCCAGATATCGCGCCAGCGCCACCACATCGGCCCGCGCCTGCGTCAGCGGTTTGCCAACATCCATCGCTTCCAGTCTTGCAAGAGCGTCACAGCGATCCAGCACCAACGCGCCCATGCGTGTCAGCAGTCGGCCGCGATCAGTTGCCGTCATTGCCCCCCAAGGCCCGTCCAATGCAATGCGCGCCGCATCGACCGCCGCGTCGATGTCTGTCGCCGTACCGCGCGCTATCTGGCAGAGCGCAGTTCCGTCAGATGGGTTTACAAGCGGCAAGGTCTGGCCATCCGCGGCAGATTGAAAGCTACCGTCAATCAGGCAGAGCGCGGGATCAAACCAAAGCAGGTCGGCGTCAATCATCTTGATCTCCTGAGATATAAAAACTGTAGCTCTTGGCTTGGTGTGCCGTGAATGGTGCGCCTTCGCGCAGCTGTTCCACCCCGCGCAATGCGCTCAGACAGGTACCCCAGAATGCGACTGCATGGGGGGATTGGGCAGAGATCCCCATGCGCCAATAGCCGGGGAACTCAGCGAAGATCAGCTTGGCGGCGGCATGGCCCAGCCCTTGGCGTCGGTGCAAGGTGTCGATCGCAAACTCTGACAGTTCACGCCGGTCGTCAGGAAGGTTCAACACAATCGCAAATCCGACGCGATCGTCATCCTGGCGGATCCAGAAGGCGGTGACATCCTTGCGATGCAGCATTTGGCCTGCTCGCTCACTGGGGTCAATCCGCAGATCCGGAGCTGTCTCGGAATAGTACTTGGCCAGCGTTGCAGCCAGTCTGGCGCGTTCGCGGGGCAAAATCAGGGTGAGGCGAAAACTCATGCTGCGCCCCTGCCAATCTCCGGCAGCACGGGCGCTGCCGCAATAAGCGCCTGCGTATAAGGGTGCTGCGGGTTTGTGAACAGATCCTCGGTTCTGCCCTCTTCAGCGATCTGGCCATTTTGCATGACCAGACAGCGGTCGGTCATACTGCGGACCACGTGCAGGTCATGGCTGATGAATAGGTAACTGAGACCGTAGCTGGCGCAAAGCTCTGCCAGCAGATCAAGGATCTGTGCCCGAACCGAAACATCAAGAGCAGAGACCGCTTCATCAAACAAGATCAGCTGGGGCCGGGTGATCAACGCGCGTGCAATGGCAATGCGCTGGCGTTGCCCGCCGGAGAACTGATGGATATAGCGACCAGCGTCATCCGGGTTCAGACCCACTGCAGTCAGTGCCTCTGCAATACGATAATCGCGGTCTTGCCCGGTGGGAGCGTCAGGAACCCGATGGAAGGGTTCAGTGATCAAGCGGCCAACGCGATGGCGTGGGTTGAAGCTGCCAAACGGGTCCTGGAACACCACCTGCATCTTGCGGCGCTGTTCTGTCGATAGCCCTTTGTTTGATAGCGGCGTGTCCTCCAGCAGGATTTGCCCGCCTTGCAGCGGCTCTAACCCTAGAATGGCGCGGGTTAGTGTGGATTTACCGCAACCAGATTCTCCGACCAACCCCAGCCGTTCACCGTGGTGAAGGGAGAAACTAACGTGATCGACTGCGCGCATTTTGTCCGGCGAGGCAAACAGACGTTTACGTGGCAAAGGGTAGTCGCGCACAGCCTCTCGCACCTCCAACAGAGGGGCGCGTTTGGCTTCTGTCGCCGCGCTATCATCGGTCTGGGTTGCGGGCAGCTCAACCTGATGGTTCGATGCGGCAAATAGTTTTTGCGTATAGGGATGGCGCCGATTGGCCAGCAGCTGCGCTGTGGTGCCTGTTTCGACCACCTCTCCCTTACGCATGACCACGATGTGATCTGCCATATCTGCCACAACAGCGAGATCATGGGTAATCATGACCATTCCCATTCCATAGTCGTGTACCAGATCGCGCAACAGGTCCAGAATCTGCGCCTGTGTTGTCACATCCAGCGCTGTTGTCGGTTCATCTGCAATGAGCAGATCGGGTCGCAGAGCGATGGCCATAGCGATGACCACCCGTTGCCTTTGCCCGCCTGAAAGTTCATGCGGATACCGGCTGAGCGGGAAGCGATCTGCAGTCAGACCAACGCGGTTGAGAAGAGTGCGGGCCTCTGCTTCGGCTTCGGCGCGAGAGGCATCGCTGTGCAGCAGGATTGTTTCCATCACCTGATCGCCGATGCTCTGCACCGGGTTCAGCGCGGTCATCGGTTCCTGAAACACCATGCCGACTGTCCGGCCGCGCAGGCCGCACATCTCTGCTTCGTTCTGGGCAAGGATGTCGGTGCCATTCAGGGTGAGATGTCCGCGTAGAGTAGTGCATGCTGGCAGCAGCCGAAGGATCGCCAGAGCAGTCATGGATTTGCCAGACCCGCTTTCGCCCGTGATGGCGGTGATTTTTCCCGGCTCTACCGAGAGAGAGACATCCCGCAGGATTGGAAATGCGCCGATAGAAAGCGACAGGTTGGTGATCTCCAGAAGAGTCATGCGCGGCCCTTCTGCAATTTGGGATCCAGCCAGTCGCGCAACCCGTCACCCATCAGATTCAATCCGAGTACGGTAAGGATAATGGCGCAGCCGGGCACGAGAGCCATATGCGGTGCAAGGCTCACCATGGTTTGTGCATCCGCCAACATCCGCCCCCAACTAGGCACCGGTGGTTGCGCGCCCAGCCCGACGTAGCTGAGACCTGCTTCGGCCAGAATACCAAGAGAGAACTGGATTGTTCCCTGCACGATCAGCAGGTTCGCAAGATTGGGCAGGATATGTTCAGCCGAAATGCGAGCGGCCCCTTTGCCTGCGACGCGGGCTGCGAGAATGAACTCACGCTGCCACAGTGACAGGGCGGCGCCGCGGGTGACGCGCGCAAACACGGGGATATTGAAGATACCAATTGCGATGATGGCATTGATCGCGCCAGCGCCCAGAATGGCGGTGATCAGGATTGCAATCACCAGCGAAGGGAAGGCAAAGACCAGGTCATTGGCGCGCATGATTCCCTCATCCAGCCATGAACCACGCTTTGCCGCTGCAGCAAGGCCCAGTGGCACCCCCAACCCCATACCAATGCCAACCGCCACCAAAGCCACCGCGATAGAGGTGCGCGCACCGACCATGATCATTGAGAGAATGTCGCGGCCAAAATGATCGGTTCCCAGCAAATGCAGCGCATTGGGTGATTGCAGTTTGGCAGGAATGTTCATCGCCGTGTGATCATAGGGCGTCCAAACATAGGAGACGATGGCAGCCAGAAGCACCAGTGCCGAGAGAAGACCACCAAGAAACAGGCTGCGGGTCATGGGTGTGATCCTATCTTCGAGAGGCGCGTGCGTCCGACATTGGGTGGCTGTGCTGGGCGAGGGAGGCCAGCTGCAAGTCTCATCCCCGACCTCTCAGTCTGGGATCGACCAGCGCGTATGTCAGATCAACCAGAAAATTCACCATGATCACGGCAAAGACCAGCAGCATCACGACGCTTTCCACCACGATCAGATCACGGGCAGAGATGGCCTGAAACACCAACCGCCCCAGACCGGGCAGATAGAAAACCTGTTCAATGATAATTGCACCTGCCAGCAGAAACGAAAACTGCAGGCCAATAATGGTCAGCACAGGGATCAGTGCATTTCGAAGCCCATGACGCCACAGGGCCTGACGGTGGCTCAGACCCTTGGCGCGGGCGGTGCGAATGAAATCTTCGCCAAGAATATCCAGTAGTGCCGAGCGCATGACACGGGCGAGAATAGCAGCCTGGGGCAAGGCCAATGCAATCGCAGGTAAGGTGAGAGAATGCAGCGCGACCAGTGGCCCGGCCCCCCAGCCAACAAAACCGCCGGCGCTGAACCAGCGCAGGTTGATCGCAAAGACCAGCACCAGCATCATCGCGAACCAGAAATTCGGCACCGCCACGCCCAGTTGGGTCGCGCCCATGACGGCTATATCGCCGGTCTTGCCCCTTCGGGCGGCAGCGTAGATGCCAGCGGGAAGGGCGATCAGGGTGGAAAGCGTCAGCGCATAAAGCGCCAGCGGAACCGAGACCCAGAGGCGATCGGAAATCATCTGTGCGACCGGCGTGCGGTAGGTGTAGGAGGTGCCGAAATCGCCCTGCATCATGCCGAAGAACCAGCTGAGGTAGCGGGCAAACTTCGACTGGTCGAGGCCCAGTTCGCTGCGCAGGGCGGCGATGGTATCGGGCTGGGCATTGATCCCCAGCATAAATGACGCCGGATCGCCGGGCGCAATTTCGATCACGAAAAAGATCACCCAGGAGGCAATCACAAGGCTGATGATCAGCGATAGCAGGCGTTTGGCAATATAGCGTCCCATTTGCGGCAGGTTAGGGCTGCGCTGAGCGCGGGTCTAGAGGGGCAGAGGTTCCATCGGATGAAATCGTCAAAAACATTTGTTTTCCAGTTGGGTAGCAGACGCGCTATAGGCGAAGATGTGCGGCCTGCGCGCAGCCGGAACGGGCACCGCGATTGCGGGGTTTGGCGTGGCGGCGTTCCGGGTTATCTCTGGGCGCATGGCACAGATATAGGCTCTGACAGTTTTGCACAATTCCACGCTCCCTACATCCAAATCTAACTCTGATGTGCTGGCGGTGCCGGTTTTCATCGGGTCCGAGATCTATCGTGGGTCAAGCTACGGACTAGCGCATCCTTTGCGGGTGCCTCGGGTTTCTACTGTGATGGATCTGACGCGGGCCTTAGGTTGGCTGCCATCGTCGCAGTTTCAACTTTCCCCCCGTGCGAAACCGGCAGCGCTAGAACTGTGGCATAGCCGGGACTACATCGCAGCGTTGCAGGCCGCAGAACATGCGCAGAAGGTCAGCGCCGAGGTAAAGGCGCGGCATCATATAGGGACGATTTCCAACCCGGTCTTTCCCGAGATCTTTCGCAGACCTGCAACGGCGGCGGGTGGGTCTCTCCTTGCTGGGGAGCGATTGGCCGATGGGGGCGTGATCTACAATCCGGCAGGCGGTACGCATCACGGGATGCCGGATCGCGCCAATGGGTTTTGTTATCTCAATGACCCGGTTCTGGCGATGTTATCCCTGCGCCACAACGGGGTGCAGCGTATCGCCTATGTCGACATAGATGCGCATCATCCCGATGGGGTCGAGCATGGTTTTGCGGGTGACGAGCAGGTCCTGATGATCTCCACCCATGAGGAGAATCTTTGGCCAAAGACGGGAACGCTGGCAGATGATGGCGAAGGCAGTGCATTAAACCTGCCGGTGCCACGCGGCTTTAATGACAGCGAGATGGGCTATGTGTTGGAGGAGCTGATCCTGCCGGCGCTTGCGGATTTTCGGCCCGAAGCCATCGTATTGCAATGTGGGGCCGATGCCGTGACCGAAGATCCGCTGGCGCATCTGGACCTGTCGAATAATGCGCATTGGACGGTGGTTGCAGCGCTTAAAGATATGTCGCCACGCTATCTGGTGTTGGGTGGTGGTGGGTATAATCCCTGGTCTGTCGGACGCTTGTGGTGTGGTGTCTGGGCGACGCTGAACGGGCATGAAATTCCGGATTATCTGCCGGAGGTTGCAGAGAATTTATTGCGCAGGCTGGAATTCAAGGGCCATCGTCTGGGGCGAAACCCGCCAGATCATTGGTTCACGACCCTGCGCGATACACCGCGGCCAGGCCCGGTGCGGGATCAAATCCGCGAGAGTGTCAGGATCTTACGCCGCAGGCGCGGGTTGTCCTGACCCTGTCACGAAAGGACCTGCCGAAACTGCTACAACGCTCCATTAGGTGCGTTGTAGGCAGGCTCTAACATTGACGAAAACCGGGCTATTTGGCCCAGCTTACCGCTGTCAGGTCAGCCGCCTGAGTTGGAGCATTAGCCCAAAGCCCTTGCAAATCCGCCTTTGCTACGCTGAGCGAGGCCAGCTGGAACAGGTAGCCATTGACGTAGTCTTTGGCGATTATGTCCTGGGCCTCTTGCAGCATTTTCATGCGGGTGTCGGGGTCTGTGGTGCCCGATAGGTCAGTCATGAGCTGTTGGAAGGCTGCGTTGTCATACTGGAAGTAATAATCGGGGCGTGCATAGATGCCGATGTCCATCGGCTCTGTATGGCTGACGATTGACAGGCCAAAACTCTTGCCCCGAAAGACCGTTTCCAGCCATTGCGCCCATTCAACATTGATGATCTCGGCAGTGATGCCAACCTGAGCCAGTTGCGCGGCGATGATTTCGCCACCGCGTCGTGCGTAGGAGGGCGGAGGCAGGTGCAATGTAGTGGTAAACCCGTCGGCTAGCCCGGCTTCTGCCAGCAATGCGCGGGATTTTTCCGGATCATAGGCGCTGATCCCGGTCAGATCGACATAGGCTGGGTTGTGAGGAGCGAAATGGCTACCGATAGGGGTGCCATAACCGAACATCGCACCATCAACGATCGCCTGACGGTCGATTGCGTGGGCCACAGCGGCGCGGACTTTGGGATCATCGAACGGGGCCTGCTTGTTGTTGATTGAAAGGATCGTTTCCCCTTCGGTAGAGCCTACGAGAACTTGAAACCGGGGATCGGCCTCAAACTGAGGCAGGTTTTCCGGTGCCGGGAAGTTGGCGAACGCGTCGATATCTTCTGCCATCATGGCGGCGAAAGCCGCGGTCGGATCGGAGATGAATTTGAATGTGGCAGAGCCCAACTTGGCAGGTGTGCCCCAGTAATCAGGGTTGCGCGCGAGATCAATCCGGTCGCCCTGGACCCAACCATCAAACGTAAATGCACCGGTGCCGACGGGCGTCGTTTTGATCGCCTCGATGCTCTCTGGCGCGACGATGACGGCATCCCCCCAAGCGAGGTTGAACAGCATCATGCCGTTGGCTTGTGACAGGGAGATCTGCACGGTGGTCGGATCGACCACTTCGACGCTTGCGATATCGGCGAACAGGGCCTTTTGCGCATTGGTGCTGTCTTCGGCGCGGGCTCGATCAAGGCTGAACTTCACATCTTCGGCGTCCATCGCGGTGCCGTCATGAAAGCGGACATCCTTGTGCAGGCGGAAGGTATAGATCAGCCCGTCTGCGGAGATTTCCCAGCTTTCGGCTAGGCCGGGCACGACAGAACCATCGCTTGTAAACCGGGTTAGCCCCTCGAATACGTTTGCATAAAGCACCTGGTCAATAGCGCCAGCGGCGGCGCTGGTTGGATCCAGATGTGGCGGTTCCAGTTGCAGGGCAATGGTGACGTTGTCGCGTGCAGACACGCCGCCGGCCAGAATTGCCAGCGCAGAACTAGCGGCAAACAGGAATGAAAGTCGTGGCATCGGTGGTCTCTCCCTCTGGGTGACAGCCGCTGTAGTCGGGCTTTGGAGTGAAGTGTTCTCCATTTTCCCTCAGGTAATCAAGGGCAGCGGGACATTTCGCCCCCTAGAAGCGCGCGGCGTAAATTGCTAGCGGTGCGCAATGCGAACGTAGAGGACATCAGGATGAGTGCGACAGCCCGCAAGACGGCCCCGAATGCAGAGGATATCCGCGCCCGTAAGGGAGGTACGCCGCTGGTCAGCCTGACGGCCTATACCACACCAATGGCGCAGTTCATGGACGGGCATTGTGATTTCGTGCTGGTTGGCGACAGCGTTGGTATGGTGCTGCATGGCTTGCCTTCGACCCTTGGCGTGACAATGGAGATGATGATCCTGCACGGTCAGGCGGTTGCGCGGGGATTGAGCCAGTCAATGCTGGTGATCGACATGCCTTTTGCCAGCTATGAGGAAGGCCCGCAGCAAGCCTTTCGCAATGCTGCACGGCTCATGGCTGCGACCGGTGCTGCGGCAGTCAAATTGGAGGGCGGAGTTGAGATGGCTGAGACCATCCACTTTTTGGTCAAGCGTGGCATTCCTGTTATGGCGCATATCGGTTTGACGCCGCAGTCGATCAATACATTGGGCGGTTACAAAGTGCAGGGGCGCGACGCCGCCGGCGAAGCGGTATTGACCGACGCACATGCGGTTGCCGACGCGGGGGCGTTTTCTGTTGTTCTTGAAAAGGTGCCACAGGGTTTGGCGGATCGAGTCACCGCAGAGGTCGCAATTCCCACCATCGGAATCGGGGCCAGTGCGGGGTGTGACGGACAAATCCTTGTGGTGGATGACATGTTGGGTTTTTTCACCGCCTTTAAACCAAAGTTTGTGAAACGTTATGCGGATCTGGGCCCCTTGGCAGAGGCTGCGATTTCCGAGTATGCCGCGGAGGTGCGCGCCAGAAGTTTTCCGGCGTCTGAACATGTGTTTGCAGATCAGGCTCCGGTAAAACCCGCGGCCCCGCAAAAGGACTGATACCGATATGACTGCCCCTATACTGCGCCGCCTGAGCGATCTGCGTGCGCTGCATTCCGACTGGCGACGCGAAGGCGCGCGTATCGGGCTGGTGCCCACTATGGGCGCGTTACACGACGGGCATCTGTCGCTGGTCACTGCGGCCAAGGCGACCTGTGATCGGGTGATCGTGACCATTTTTGTCAATCCGCGTCAGTTCAATAGCCTTGAGGATCTGGCCAAATATCCGCGCACCGAACATGAGGATGCGGAAAAATTGGCGCCCTATGGAGTTGATGCAATTTATGTGCCTGATCCTGATCAGATTTATCCTGACGGTTATGCGACCAACGTGTCGGTGTCAGGGCTGACAGATGTTCTGGAAGGGGAATTTCGGCCGGGTCATTTCGACGGTGTTGCAACGGTCGTGGCAAAGCTCTTTTTGCAAAGCGGCGCTGATCAAGCGTTCTTCGGGGAAAAGGATTATCAGCAATTGATGGTGGTCACCCGTATGGCGCGGGATCTGGATATTCCGATCACCGTGCAGGGCTGCGCGACGATACGCGAACCCTCAGGTCTTGCGATGTCTTCGCGCAATATGCGTCTGTCGCCCGAAGCGCTGGGGCGGGCGGCTGAGCTCTATCCGGTGTTGCGTGAGTTGGCGGATCAGCTACAAGCTGGCGCTGATTTTGACGAGAGTACTACACTGGCGCGGACGGCACTTGCCAATGCTGGTTTTGGCGAGGTTGAGTATCTGGATCTGCGCTGTGCAGAGACACTGGCACCGCTGTCGCACCCTGATCGTCCGGCTCGTCTTCTGGTGGCGGTATGGCTGGATGGCATCAGGCTGATCGACAATATCACGGTTGATCAACTAAGTAATTAGTAAGGGCTGGTAGCGATCCCACTTTTACGGCTAATCTTCGCCCCAAATGACCCAGGGGAGGGGCAAGATGACGTATATTCTGGCGATAGATCAGGGCACAACCTCGACCAGAGCGATCCTGTTTGACGACAACATGCAGGCCAAAGGATCGGCCCAGCAAGAATTCACACAGCATTTCCCGCAGGCTGGTTGGGTTGAACACGATCCAGAGGATCTTTGGACGACAACGCTGGATGTCTGTCGTCAGGTGATGGAGGCGCAGGGTGTCTCAGCCGACGACATTGCTGGAATTGGCATCACCAATCAGCGCGAAACCACGGTTGTCTGGGACCGGCACAGCGGTAAACCGATCCATAATGCGATTGTCTGGCAGGACCGTCGCACCAGTGCGATCTGCGAAGAATTGCGCGTGGCAGACCATGAAGACAGCGTACGGCAGAAAACCGGCCTGCTGCTCGACCCCTATTTCTCGGGCACCAAGCTGAAATGGATTCTGGACACGGTTCCCGGTGCGCGGGATCGGGCCGAGGCTGGTGATCTGCTGTTTGGTACGGTTGATAGTTTCCTGATCTGGCGTCTGACGGGTGGAGCGTCACATGTGACCGATGCAACCAACGCAGCCCGTACCCTGATGTATGATATCCGAAAAGGACGTTGGAGCAGCGAGATCTGCGGTGTCCTGGGGGTGCCGCGTGAGATGTTGCCGGAGGTCAAGGATTGTGCGGCGGATTTTGGGACGACCAAAGCGGAATTCCTGGGCGGTGAGATCGCCATTTTGGGCGTTGCGGGTGATCAGCAGGCGGCCACTATCGGGCAGGCTTGTTTCAAGCCCGGTATGATGAAATCCACCTATGGTACTGGGTGTTTTGCGCTTCTGAACACCGGCGATACACCGGTTTTGTCACAAAACCGGATGTTGACCACAATCGCGTATCAGCTGGACGGAGCGCCGACATATGCTCTGGAAGGGTCCATTTTTATTGCCGGGGCGGCAGTGCAATGGTTGCGTGACGGTCTGGGCATTATTGGATCGGCGCAGGAAAGCGGTGCATTGGCGCGCAATGCTGATCCGGGTCAGGATGTCATATTGGTGCCTGCGTTTACCGGCCTTGGTGCGCCCTATTGGAAACCAGATTGCAGAGGCGGCATGTTCGGTCTGACCCGCAGTTCAGGGCCTGCTGAATATGCGCGCGCTGCTTTGCAAAGCGTGGCGTATCAGACCCGTGATCTATGGGAAGCGATGCGTGCTGATTGGGGCGGTGACAGCCTAGTGACATTGCGGGTTGATGGCGGCATGAGCGCCAGCGACTGGACCATGCAAAGCCTTTCAGACTTGTTGGGCGCGGCGGTGGATCGGCCCGTGATGCAAGAGACGACCGCGCTGGGCGCTGCTTGGCTGGCGGGAATGCGGGCAGGAGTCTACCCTGATCAGGCTGGTTTCGCCGAGACCTGGGCACTGGATCAACAATTCACCCCAGAGATGGATGAAGACCATCGCAGTGCCGCTTATGCACGCTGGAAACGCGCGGTAGAGGCTGTGATTGGCGTTTGATCCTATCTGTAACGGAACAGGCGGGGTGCTCCCGCCTGTTCCGTTACAGTCATAGACTGCAACTGCGCAGTTGGGCGTAGCGCCGCGCTATGCACGGCGGGGCTCATTCATCCTGTCTAGCAATGGGAGGCAGGGAGAACCGGTGGGGCCATTGTGGCCGGGAGCGCCAAAGAACTCGCGCATCTGACGGTATGGTTCGGGGACGTGCGTTCAGTTCATCGATCGAGAAACCTGCGATGGATTTGTATTTCGCGGCATGAACGGCGAGTTGTTCCTGTGGGATCGCGTCTGTGATGTCGGCAAAGTCACCGGCGCAGAGATCCTCTACTTGTTGCAGCACACCGTCGGGACCGCCGCCTGCGTGATTGGCCTTGCCGATAGCGGTTGTCATTGGACGCAAAGCTTCCTCGTACGCGGTCAGTGCCTGAGGTGTGACCCCATGGGTTAGCAGCCGGGCGGGAGGCGACTATGCATGCATCGGCAATGGCCTGAATGGCCGTGTTAGAGCCTACTCGCTAGGTCGGATGCGCCGCATCGCCCATCAGGCTGACCCGACCATCCGGCCAAAGTGGCAGCGGGTTACGATCTACCATCGGATATTCATAGACGGTTTCCGCACCCTTGATCAGGGCAGGTACATCGATCCAGTCAAATTGCGAATCTGCAATACCCGGTAGAAAATCCTGAATATCAGCCGCGGGCTTCCAGATTGGTGCGCTCTCATCTGGATACTTCTGGGCGCGAATGACGGAATGAATGCCGTCGGCGCCGATCAACAGTGTGCCGGTCGCTTGCTTCCTGCCATTGATGTGAAGGGCCGCGCCATCTGATGTGGTTCCATACCCGGTAACACGTGCACCGGCGGTGATGACATCCGGACGGGCCCGATCCAACAGCGCGTGGTAGAGCATCATCTGTAGCGCGCCGCGATGTACGGAGAATTGTGGCCAAGTGTAACCTACGTCCTGACCGTGGGATTCTTCCCAGATGGTCTTGCCCAGTTTGGAATAGAACCCGAGCTGACGGGTGCACATGCCAATCGCGGAGAGTTCCGCCTTCAGCCCCCGATCAAACAGTGCCCGCACCGCATTGGGCTGCAGGTTGATGCCGACGCCCATCGGTTTCAGCGTGTCTGTGGTTTCGTAGATACGAAAAGGCACGCCTAGTTCATGCAGAGTGAGGCCAAGCGTCAACCCTGTGATGCCTGCCCCTGCGATCATGATTGTTATCTGTCTAACCTCTCTGATGCTTTTACGCTGGTTTGATAAAGAACCATGCCGCTCAGACCGGGCAAGATGAGTAAATCCTCCGATTAGAGACTTATGCGATGGCCGCTGCTTAGCTGTCGTCGGTGTTGCCAAGGCTAAGATCCGGACCGAAGATAACGTCGGAATAGCTATTGAGATAGATTTTGAGCCAAGGGGTAAAGCGGTCGGGGTGGCGCTGCACTTCGGCCAAGAGATCGTGATAGTCGATCCAGCGGGTCTCCATCACCTCATCGGGATTGGGTGTCAGCTCCGGCACCCGATGGGCATGTGCGAGAAAGACGTCAACCACCTCATGTTCAATCAGGCCGTTGCCGACATCAGCGCGGTACTCCAGATGATGGCGAAATTCAGGGTAAAGCCCAGTGATGCCCAGCTCTTCTTGCATACGACGGACCGCGCAGGCGGGAGAGGCTTCGTCCCACTGCGGATGGGTGCAGCAGGTGTTCGCCCAAAGACCCGGGGTGTGGTACTTGCCCATGGCTCGGCGTTGCATCAGGATTTCACCGCCTTTGACCACAAAAACCGAAACGGCCTTGTGCTTAAGCCCTTGTTCATGGGCTGCCAGTTTATCGACCGGCTTCAGGGTGCCATTCACCCAGGCGGGGATCATTTGGGGCATTGCAGAAACTCGCAAGGATTAGGCGATAGATCGGGCTGTCCAGTCATCGTGCCGCGCAAGCGGGATTGGATAGATAGGGCGGTCGTCAGATGCAGATCAATTCCACAAACCTTGCCGTCGAGTTCGGCGAGCAGCGGTACGGGAGTCGGTGCGGGATGGGCAATATAATACCGAAATTCGAAAATCAATTGTGCGTAAAGCCGCGGCCATGGGCGCGCGGCTTTTGCTGTCTCGGCTGATCGTTGGGATCAGTTGCTCTTGGTTTCTTCCGTTGTAGCTTCTGCCTCGTCTTCAACAGCATCGGCAGGGCCGTGCATTGCGAGAAACGCGTAGATGTCTTCAGCGCCTTTCTTCAGGCGGAACGACATCTTGGACTTGGCTTTGGGATTATCCAGATACTCACGCAGGAACCCTTTGGGATCGGCGGTGTAGGCGGTAAAGGATTCAGCGTCCCAAACCAGACCCTGTTCGCCCGCTGCGACCATGTCTTTGCCGTATTTGTAGCCGTCATAGGTTCCGGCAGTACGGCCCGTTACACCCCAGAGGTTTGGCCCCGTTTTGCCGCCTTTGATGATGATATCACCGCTGTCCGAGGCAACCATGTGGCAGGATTTGCATTTCTTGAAGCCCTTTTCCCCTTTGTCAGGGTCGCCTTCAGCAAAGGCAGGGGCGGCAATCAGCCCTAGCGCTGCAACAGCAGTCAGAAGTTTCATTTCGCTTGCTCCAAATTTGAGTTGGCTTTTTCAATACGCTCGGGATCCGCAAAAGAGTCAAACGGGCGTTTTGCCGCGTCTGGTCTCGGGTTCGCATATCAAAAGCGCGATCGCGCCGAGTCATGGGTGGGTCCGATTTACATTTGGTGCGACTAACTTCCATTCCAGCAGGGGAGCAAATCACCCGGTTCGGGGTGGGCAAGTGCCGCGGCGCGGGCGATTGCGCGACTAAGGCAGAGAGCAGCAGCATGGCCGATTTCGCCGAGGTTGCCGCCGAGCTCAGCGTCAGTGATCGTCGCTGATGCATCGCCTGTACTGACGGCAAAAACCAGGTCACCGTCGCCCGGTGAATGTGCGGGTACAATCGCACGCCCGATGCCGTCATGGGCAGCAGTGGCGAGCCGTTGGCATTGTGATTTGCTAAAGGGAGCATCGGTGGCGACGATTGCGATTGTGGTGTTGCTTCCTTCCACCGGAAGGTCTGCACCCTTAGCCAGCGCCTGCATCGAAGCGATCTTGAGACTGGCCGACGGGGTGGTGAAGCCAGTGGAAGGATCGACGCCTATGCCACCAAATTCACCATCGATTTCAAACGGGGCCGCCCAGAAATGGCGATCACCGGGGGTCGTGACAGAACCAAGTGGGTTGGCGGCGACAAGCGCGCCAACGGTGGTTCCATCTGCCAATACAAAAGAAGCAGAGCCAAGGCCGCCCTTCACGCGTGCCGCCAAAGCCCCTGTGCCTGCGCCTGCTGTGCCCAGAGAGAAATTGCGATCTGCAGCGTCATAAGCCGCCCGACCCAAGGCTGCATAGGGGTTATTCTGCCAGTCTTTATCGCCCCCGTTTAACAGGTCAAACAGAATAGCGCCGGGGACAATTGGCACGCGTGCAGGTCCCACGGCATAGCCGCGCCCGGCAGCGTGCAATCCGGCCACCACGCCGGAACAGGCGTCCAGTCCGAAAGCTGAGCCACCGGAGAGCACCAGCGCGTCGATCTGAGCGACTGATTTATCCGGCGCCAGCAGATCTGTCTCACGGGTGCCGGGTGCGCCGCCCATAACATGAACCCCGGCAGTAAAAGGCTGATCTGCTGTCAGTACAGTGGTGCCCGATTTCAACCTTATGTCCTGGGAATTGCCGACCTTTAGGCCTGGCACATCGGTGATCAAGTTCATTGGGCCGGGTTTCATACGGGGCGATCCTTTGTGGTGGGCGTTTGCGTTGGTGCGCGGGGTCGCGTTTGGTCGTTAGGTACTGAGTTGTAGCAAAGCGAACGACTGTCAGATGCAGCGGCCGCCATCGACCTCAAGTGCCACTCCGGTCACCATGCTGGCCTCATCCGAGCAGAGATAGCAGGCGGCGTTTCCCATATCTTCGGGCGTGGAAAAGCGGCCGATCGGGATGGTGGAGAGGAATTTCGCGCGGATCTCGGGTGTGTCTTCGCCCATGAAGGTTTGCAGCAGGGGAGTTTCGCCAGCAACGGGGTTGATCGCATTCACACGGACACCCATCGGGGCGAGTTCAACAGCCATCGTGCGGGTCGCAGTGATCATCCAGCCTTTGGAGGCATTGTACCAGTTGAGGTTCGGACGGGGTGAAACCCCTGCGGTGGAAGCTACATTGAGGATCACACCGCTATTGCGCGATTTCATATGCGGCACCAAAGCACGGGCGGTCAGGTAGACGGATTTCATATTTACCGCGACGACACGGTCAAAATCATCTTCGCTGACATCCTCCAGTGGCGTCGGCAGATGGCTGACGCCTGCGTTATTCACAATGATATCGATTTGACCAAAGTGATCGAGCGCGGCCCGTGCCATCTGATCAACAGAAGCGCGGTCAGCGACATCAACGGCCTGAGCAATCGCGCGACCGGCACCATAGGTTTCGCAAGCAATTGATGCTGCGGCCTCGGCCGCGTTGGCGTTGATATCTGCGATCATCACCCGGGCGCCTTCCTGTAGGAATTTGGTGGTGATACCCGCGCCGAAGCCTGATGCTCCGCCGGTGACAATGGCGTGTTTTTCTGCCAGCCGCATATGCTCTCTCCCCAATTGACTTTGCGGCAGCTTGGCTGAGAGCGCGTGCCAGTGCAATTGTCTGTCCTAGTCGGGATCGATCTTACCGCGCGTCGCTTTGATATCGCCCCGCTGGCGTTTGGAATCCAGACGTCTGCGCACGGAACCGCGGGTGGGTTTGGTGGCGATGCGGCGTTTGGGGACGACCAATGCTTGGCGGATAAGTTCGGCCAGCCGTTCGCGGATCAGATCGCGGTTGCGTTGCTGTGAGCGGGTCTCATCGCATTGCAGGATGACCGCGCCTTCCTTTGTCCAGCGCCGTCCTGCCAGCCGCTTCAGACGTGATTTCATGGCCGGGGTCAGCGCAGGAGATCGCGCAGCCTCGAACCGCAACTCGACAGCGGATGAGACCTTGTTCACATTCTGCCCACCGGGGCCTGACGCGCGCATGAAGCTTTCGGTCAGTTCCCAATCCTGCAGGGTGATGGTGTCTGTAATGCGCAACATGTTGCGGATCATACTGTGCAGGTTGAATAAGGTCCAAGCGAAAGCCTGAGCCGTATGATCACTGTGGGCTGCGTGCCACGCAAAAAGGGCCGCCCTATGGTGGGCGGCCCTTTCCGAAAGTTTGTAAGAGCAAAGGCAGGTTAGGGTGTTAAACCCAGCCGGGTGGCTGCTGCCAGAGAGGGCTGCCTCAGGGGCACGCCGCTCCGGTTGTTGCTACGCCTTGCTCCAATACCTTTCTTGACACTGGATCACCTCCTTTTCTCTTTGTTTCCGTTACCTGTGATGGTTGCACGGAAGTGGAGGATCTCCAAATAAAATCTGCGTCGCTTCAGTTTACGGTCGCTTTGGCGCGTGTCAGATGCGTCACAATCATGCGAAAAGGCACCAATGCCAGCAGGGCCAGTGCGACCTTAACGCCCCAGTCAGCCACGGCAAGCGAGACCCAGAGCGGTGCGACGGGACCAGTGCCAAGGATTGGTAACATTTCACCGGCCCAGGACACGTCATTGACCGGTTCCAGCCAGATCAGAGCGCCGGAAAAGGCGATGCTGAAGAAGAGTGCAGTATCGACGGTAGCACCAACCAGAGTGGAGGCCAGTGGCGCGCGCCACCAGTCTCCGTTGCGCAGAGCGGTAAAGATCGAGACATCCAGCAGCTGTGCGGTAAGAAAGGCGAGGCCTGAAGCGATGGCAATCCGTAAGGTCACGAGTGGGCCGAATTCGCCCATGATCTGCGTGCCAATCAGTGAGCAGGCAACCCCGACTACAAACCCGACGAGAACGACCTTGCGGGCGGGTCCGGTGCCATAGACGCGGTTGGTGACATCGGTCACGAGAAACGCGATGGGGTAGGTGAAGGCGCCCCAGGTCAGCCATTGGCCAAAGAGGAATTGCACCAGAATATTGGAGGCCACCACAATGGCGGCCATGGCAAAGATGCCAGGAATGTAAGAGCGTGTCATTTTGTAGTCCGTTTTTTAGACAAGGTCGCGGAGACTTGTTTCGCAATGCGAAAGATCAGGCCCAATAGCGGAAAAGCTGCTGTTGTGGCAAGGTTTTTTGTCATGATGGCTCATCGCGCAGGGGCTATGGTCTATTCGGGAAGCCTGTATTCCACCAGTTCGGTACGTTGCAGCGATTTGAAATTATCATCAGAGACCATGGTGGCGCGTAGGGCACCACTTTGATCGCGCCAGATCGACACGCCTTCCAGATTGTCATGCAGTCCCAAGCCAGTTTCCAGCAATGTAACCTCGCCGCTGATGTGATCTCCCACGACATTCCAACGTCGCAGGCGACTGCGAAACCCGATGAAGCCAAAGTTGCGTTCCAAAAGGTAGAACCGCCCATCAGGTCCGAAATCCGCGCCAACCGGAAGAAAATTTCCACGGCTGGGCAACACAAATGGGCGATCCCAACGGCTGCCGTTCCAGCGCCAGACGGGGATGTCACCGGATTTGGTCAGTGCACGTTCCGGGAGCGTATAGAGATGGCCGCGTTTGTCGATGGCCAGCGCCTCAAGTGCTTTGTTCAGGGGCAGACGGCGGAACGCTTTCGGGCGTGGCAGTACCTCGGCGCGGCTGTCGCCCTTACGATGCCTAGCTACGCGCGACACGCCCTCGAATGAGATGAACAACGTGCCGTCTTGTGCTACAGCGAGGCCTTCTGCGTCGACGATACGGCCGCGCAGTATGGCCCCATCAGAGGCCCGCAATTTATGCGCTTTGGTTGGGGTGACCGATGTGATCGCTTGCATCAGGTCCGCGCCGCGTTGAATGTCGGCGGTCACGATCGTGGCGCGGTCGCTGATCACAGTCATCTGCCGACCGTCAGGCGACATTGACAGGGCAGAGAACCCACCAAACCATTTGGCTGGGTGGGTCCATCGATAGGCTGCGACCAGTTGTGCGGCTCCCGGTTGCGCCGCTGACGCTATGGGCCGGTAGACGACCAGAGTGGTCAACGACAGCCCAATAGCCGCAGCGAGGCCAAGGCTCAGTTTGATTGCAGAACGGTGGCGCATTGCTCGGGTAAATCCGAAAGAGTGTGTTCACGCCGTGGTTTGGGTCTTGGCGCATTGGGGTCGCGTGGTTTGGGTGGCGGCGGGTTCAGGATATCCTTGACCCATTGGCGCGCGTCATCGCACCCGTCGCCGCGGGGTGGTGGATCCTGATTGACGCAGCCACGTGCACCGGGAGGGCATTTTAGCCTGACGTGGAAGTGGTAGTGGTGGCCATACCAGGGCCGGATCTTGCGCAGCCAGTCCCGATTGCCTTTTTCGTCATTGCACATCCGGACCTTGGCTCCGGGAAAGACAAAGATCCGGGCTACGCGATCATCCTTGGCGGCGGCCCTTAGGATAGCGTGGTGTTGCGATGACCAGTTGGAATTCGTGTAGGCGCCTTTTGCCCGGCGCAGTGAGATTGATGAAATCTTCTCGCGTTCCGCCACGCTGAGGTTGAGGCGATCCGCTGGTAGCATCCAGATATCGGCGTCCAACCCGACTTGATGACTGCGGTGACCGGATAGCATCGGCCCACCCCGTGGTTGGCTGATGTCGCCAACATAGAGGCCGTTCCAGCCGCTTTGACGGGCGGCGACACGGCTGAGATCCTTGACGAAATCAATGACTTCCGGATGACCCCAGTTGCGGTTGCGTGACAAGCGCATGGCCTGCCAGGTTGGTCCGGTTTGGGGCAGCTGCTCGGCTCCAGCAACGCAGCCCTTGGAGTAAGAGCCGAAAGGAGCTGGTTTCTGCGCGGAGCCTTCGCGTTTTGCGCCAAATAATTGCTTGGCAGGAGCGGAAGAGTTCGCGGATCGGCTGACGACGGGACCGACAGAGGGCGACGGTGTATCCTCGGTGGGAGTGCAGGCCGCTAACAGGAAGGCGGTGAGGATGATGTATCGATTGAACTTCAACTCTGGTCTCCTTCTGCATTGACCCAACGAAGCCCGATGAGTCCGATGATAAACAATAGAATGACCGGAGCGATACCGAGACGGGCGCTTCCGGTGAGGGTGGTGGCAATTCCGATGAGCGCAGGTGCAAGAAATGCAGTTGCGCGCCCGGAAAGCCCATAGAGGCCGAATGCCTCGGTTGCATTTTCCGGGGTGGTGTGACGGACCATCAGGCTGCGGCTGGCCGCTTGCAGGATACCGCCAAAGCCACCGATCATCACACCGCAGGCAAAGAAGAGCGTGTCTGGCAGACCGGATCCTTCGGCCAAGGGGACGCCAAAGAAGTGTTCGCGTGACATGTTGACGACCAGAACGCAGACAGCTGTCAGGACTATGATAGCCGTCGTGATAACAGGTTTTGGGCCAAAGCGCCGATCGGCAAGGCCACCGAGCCAGCTGAACAGCGCCGAGGAAATCACAGCGATAATCCCAAAGATCCCGATCAGAGTGATTTCCCAGCCCAATACAAGCCGCGCATAGATCCCGCCAAACGCATAAAGACCATTCAGTGCATCCCGGTAGAGCATCGAGGAAATCAGATAGCCGGTCAGGCTGGTGCGGTGCCGAAGATTGCGGATAGCGCGCCCAACTGAGCTGATCGCATCGCGCAACCGTCCACGCGCGCCGGTGACGGCTTTGTCGCGAACCCAAAGAAAGTAAGGAATGATAAAAATCGCAAACCAGATCGCGGTCAGTGGTCCGGCGGCGCGGGTGCCTTCGCGCTGGCTGGCATCCAACCCCAATATGGGGTCAATCCCGATCAGCGTTTTGCCATCCCCCTGTTCTACAAAAAGCGTGAGCATGAGAAAGAGCGCAATCACGCCACCCAGATAGCCAATGGCAAAGCCTGTGCCGGAGATTGTTCCGACGTCTTCTTTGTTGCCAAGTGACGGTAGCTGCGCGTTGACGAAAATCAGCGCGAATTCCGCACCGATGAAACCAAAGCCAAAGCTGATGAGTACCCACCACAGGTTTGATCCGCCCGGATCCATAAACCACAGCCCAGAAGCGCCGATGACATACATCAGCGAAAACGCCATGATCCACGGGAGCTTGCGTCCGGATATGTCTGCCAATGCACCTAAGAACGGACCGCCCAAGCCAATCATCAGGCCGGTAATGGTAAGACACATTGACCAGATGGTCTGCGCCTGCGCTTTTGCTGCCTCTTCTGCCAATCCCTGGGTCAGATAGTAATCTGCAGCTACTGCGGCAAAGAAGGGAGCAAAGACAAAGGTGACCAGCAGCGTATGATAAGGCTGGCTGGCCCAGTCAAAGGCCCACCAACCCCAGATGCGCTTGCGCATGGATATTTGCGTCATGCCTCGTCGTCCCTTGCCCGATGCCTGTCGTGGTCTTTTGTCGTTGCCTTTTGGTATGACAGGCTGGGGCAGGGTTAGGCAAGCGTGTCATCAGGAACTGACGTCTGTTGGGCGGCTGGTTGCGAAGGCATCATTGGTGGCCAGGGGCGGCCTGCGTCAGCATCGCACCAAGCCTTGATCCAGCCGGGCATCTGAGGAGGCGTGCCGTCGGGGCGTCCGATGGCTTTCAGCACCTCTTGTGGAGAGACGATCCCGTTGGCATCAGTGATCGCTGTGCGCAGCATCACGTGGCTGGCGCAGTCGCCGTTGGATTTCCACATGGATTGTTCAAGATAGACAAAACGATTATCCCAAGCCACGGCCCGGCTGCGCATTTCAAACCGTTCAAAACCTCGGATGCGGCGGCGGAACCGCACGGTTGTGCCTGCAACCGTCATACCCCAGCGTCGGCTGCGCAGAGCACCTATCAGACCAACCCGTTGGGCCAGCATGGTGCGCCCCAGATCATAAAGCGTCATCGCGCGGCCGTTGTTCAGTTCCATCCAAATGTCCAAGTCCCAAGGCCAGCAGATGTGGCGAGAGACATGGGTTTCGGTCAGATCCAGCGGCGGCATCCGACGAGCAACCAGCAGATCCTTGATCAGGCGGACGATGGGGAACATGGGCGCGATCTCCTGTGTGATGTGCCCGTGATGCCATGTGTTTACAGCACGTCAACCGCAACCTCGCGGCAGTCTTGCGATTTTGCGCGGGCGCGCTTACCTGTGAATAAGCTCCAAAAAGGGAAATAAAGAGATGCTGTCGCTGTTTCAAATTCTGATGCTGATCCTGGATATCGTTTGGTTCTTTATCATTGCCCATGTGATCATGAGCTGGTTGATCAATTTCCAGGTGCTTAACCTCAATCAGCAATTTGTGGCGCAGGTCTGGTATGGTCTTAACCGCATGTTAGAGCCTCTATATGCGCCCGTCCGCCGGATTATGCCAAATATGCAGGGCTTGGATCTGGCGCCGCTGGTGGTGCTGATCGCAGTTTATGCGCTGCGGATCATTCTGACCAACAACATCGCTATGTTCTACTGATTGGTTGAGCGTGTCAGGGGTGGTTATCCTGACGCGGCGCGCCTGATATTGTAGATAAACTGCCAGATAGATCGCCGGGGCTCGGGCCTGCGGCGGTCTTTTTCTGCATTCGGCACAGGTGCAAAGAAGGTGCTAACCCTTGTGGGTCGAATCCGGTTGTGGGAATGTCGTTACCAAGACGAGCAGATCACAAATAACGAGGCCTCAAGCCCCCATGTCCGCACTCCAGCCGGAAATGACCGCACCCACAGGTGCGATTACCAGTGGCGCATCCGCCCCCGGCGCGACACCGCTCCTGCGAGAGATCTTTGGTTTTGACGGGTTTCGACCCGGTCAGGAAGAGATCGTAGATGCGGTGACAGCCGGGGAGAACGTGCTGGCGATCATGCCAACTGGCGGCGGCAAGTCCTTGTGCTTTCAATTGCCAGCGCTGATGCGCGAGGGGATCACGGTGGTGATTTCACCGCTGATCGCGCTGATGCGTGACCAGGTGCGTGCGTTGCAAGAAGTTGGCGTGACCGCAGGGGCGCTGACATCGGGCAATACCGATGAAGAGACCGAAGCCGTCTGGCAATCCATCGAGGAAGGGCGGTTGAAGCTCCTTTACATGGCGCCTGAACGGCTTGCCTCGGGCGCGGCGATGGGCATGCTGCGCCGGATCGGGGTCAGCATGATTGCCGTGGACGAGGCGCATTGCGTCAGCCAGTGGGGGCATGACTTCCGACCTGATTATTTGCGCATCGGTGAATTGCGTCAGGCTCTTGATGTGCCGCTGGCGGCTTTTACCGCCACTGCGGACCAGGAAACCCGTGAGGAAATCGTAGAGAAGCTGTTTGATGGCGAAGCGCCGCGCAGTTTCCTGCGGGGGTTTGATCGTCCGAATATTCATCTGGCCTTTGCCACTAAAGACAGCCCGCGCCGTCAGATCCTAGAATTTGCAGCCGCGCGCAATGGGCAGTCTGGTATTGTCTACTGCGGCACCCGTGCCAAGACTGAGGCCCTGGCGGCAGGCCTGCGCGAGGCGGGACACATGGCATGCTACTATCATGGTGGTATGGACGCCGAGGATCGCCGAGGCGTTGAAACGCGGTTCGCTCGTGAGGACGGCTTGATCGTAGTGGCAACCGTGGCCTTTGGTATGGGGATCGACAAACCTGACATTCGTTGGGTTGCGCATGCGGATCTGCCAAAATCCATCGAATCCTATTATCAGGAAATCGGCCGGGGTGGCCGCGATGGCGCGCCTGCAGAGACATTGACCCTGTTTGGCCCGGAAGACATTCGTTTGCGCCGAAGCCAGATTGACGAAGGTCTGGCGCCCGCTGAACGACGCACAGCCGACCATGCGCGTCTGAATGCTCTGTTGGGATTGGCAGAGGCGCTGAAATGCCGTCGTCAGACCTTGCTCGCCTATTTCGGGGAGGCGGCGGAGCCATGTGGAAACTGTGATCTCTGTGATCAGCCCGTTGATGTATTTGACGGGACTACAGCGGTTCGTAAGGCGCTGTCAGCG
Source organism: Phaeobacter cretensis (assembly GCF_047372505.1). Lineage (NCBI taxonomy): Bacteria > Pseudomonadati > Pseudomonadota > Alphaproteobacteria > Rhodobacterales > Roseobacteraceae > Phaeobacter > Phaeobacter cretensis. The sequence goes on along the minus strand of NZ_JBKBEU010000001.1, from coordinate 1,815,901 downwards.
ATCCTGCGAACGAATGAGACCTATGGGTCAGGGCATTTGATCGATATTCTGGTGGGCAATACAACCGATCGTGTGCGCGACAAACGCCATGATGATCTGTCGGTCTTTGGCTGTGGCAAGGAGTATGGCAAGCGGCAATGGCAGGCGGTGTTTCGTCAAATGATGGGCCATGATCTGGTGCGCCCGGATCCGGAACGTCACGGTGCGCTGCGCATGACTGAGGCGGCCTTGCCGGTATTGCGGGGGGAGCAAGACATTGCGCTACGCCGTGATACCATCAGTTCTGCGAAGCGCAGCCCAGCGGTGAAGGCACTGGTGTCAGATGAGGATGCACCGCTGTTATCGGCGTTGAAGGCCAAGCGCCGGGCATTAGCTGAAGGGCAGAAAGTGCCGGCTTATGTTATTTTTGCGGATCGTACCCTGATTGAGATGGCCGAAACCCGGCCTGATACTCTGGACAAGATGGCCCGTATTGGCGGTGTCGGTGCAAAGAAGCTTGAGCGTTACGGCAGTGATTTTCTGTCGGTGATCACCGGTGAGAGTGCTGAGTTGCACCCCATGCGCCGTAAGTTGGCGGGTCGCGATGCGGGGTCCCTTTTTGATGCACTTTTGGAAACGCAGACCCAATTGGCTCGCGGCAGCTGTGGAACCGAGAAGCCGCTCAGCTGTTCTGCAGCGCAGCTGGCGAAACTGGCGCAGATGCGTCCGCAGGATGAGACCGCGATCACAAGACTGTTAGGCGAGCGCCGCGCGGAACGTTTTGCAGCGGCGTTTCTGGACGTATTGCGCGGCGCGGGCTAGGTTTTTCCTGAACCAAATGGGGGCAGAATATGCTGGTAGTAACTTCTCCGGCCAAGAAGCTGGACTGGAGCGAGCGCGACGTTGAAATGACATGGCCTGCGATGCACGACGCTGCCGTGGAATTGGCATCGGTGGGACGGGATCTGTCGGTCGCAGAGCTGATGAAGCTTATGCATATCAGCGAGGATCTCGGTAAGCTAAATCACGATAGATTTCAGCGTTTTACTGCTGATCCTGCCGCGGATGATATGCGTCCTGCAGCACTGGCTTTTGCTGGCGATACCTATCAGGGATTGGAAGCTGGATCGCTGGACGCGGACGAAATGGCCTGGGCGCAGGATCATTTCCGCATCCTATCCGGGCTATACGGCCTGTTGCGCCCCCTGGATGCAATGCAGGCCTACCGGCTTGAGATGGGATCCCGGCTGAAAACGCCCCGTGGCAAATCGCTCTATGAGTTCTGGGGGAGTGAGATTTCCGATGCGCTGAATGTTCAGGCTGAGACTGTCGGCAGTGACATACTGGTGAACTGCGCAAGCCAGGAATATTTTGGAGCAGTGGATCGTGATGTACTGAAGCTACGGGTGGTTACGCCTGTGTTTATGGAAGATAAAAACGGCACGCCCAAGGTGGTGAGTTTTTATGCCAAACGTGCCCGGGGCGCGATGGCGCGATACATCATTCAAAACCGTCTGAATGATGACACCGCGCTGCAGGCGTTTGACAGTGGCGGATACCGCTACATGCCGGAGATGTCTAAGACGGATCAACCCGTGTTCCTTCGGGCAGGCTAAGCGCCTCGGTCGGCGTCAGTCGGATCCGTTTGGGTCAGGCAGCGCCAGTTTGGGTGATGTCTTCGAGTATCAGGGGGGTGGCCTCAGACGGCAAATAGGCGTGAATGCGTTCGTGGATCAGGGCCTTGCGCAGGGGTTTTGTCAGGTAGTGATCCAGGCCTGCGGCCAATATGCCATCAGAATCGCCAGTCATCGCATGGGCCGTTAGGGCGACAACCGGCACATATGTGCCGGTGCCATGCTCCATTGCGCGAATTTTCTGGGTGGCTTCTTTGCCATCCATCATCGGCATGGAGATATCCATAAAGATAAGGTCGGGTTGGAATGACTGATAGGCTGCTACTGCCTCGATACCGTTGTTAGCGAATTGCAGATCGATGTTGAGATCTTTGACCATCTTGCGGAACACAAGCTGATTGGTGCGGTTGTCCTCTGCTGCTAGCACACGCATCAGGCGCTGCTGGGGCAGAGTGCCACCTGCCGTCGCCGAGTGCATGGGCATAGCGGTTGTTGGCTGGGTTTGCTGCAGATCGGGGTCTGTTGGGACCGCATTCAGAACCGGAGGGGCAGGCGCGGCAGGTTCTTCTGCTGTGATAGCAGCTGAGTCTGAGCCACCAGTTGGAAGCTCTACCAATCGTTGAAACAGTTCGTCTCTTTGGATCGGTTTGAGAAGGACGCTATCGGTTACTGAGCGCACTTCCGTATTGCTTGGTGTAGTTGGATCGCTGCTGAGCATCAGGATTGGGACGTTCGCAAACGGGCCAGAGCGTAGTTTCTTCGCCAACTCAACACCATCCTGATCGGGAAGATTCTCATCGCAAACGACCAGATCAATGTTATCTGGCATGCCGGCAATTGCAGCAGCGCCGCTGTCGAATACTGTGACCTCGAGCCCTAGCGTGGTCAGTTGCTTGCTGAGCACGTCGCGCATCACAGACTGCGAATCGATGACCGCGATCTGGCACAGCCCTTTGGGCAGGGTCGGAATACTGGTCGATGCTCCTTCGGCAAGTGGCAGCTCTATGCGGAAACCAAAGCAAGAGCCTTTGCCCTCTTCGCTGTCGACCCATATTTCGCCATCCATCAGCTCAATCAATCGTTTGGAGATCGCAAGACCAAGACCGGTACCTTCGAACTGGCGGTTGCGCTCGTCCTCAACCTGGCTGAACTCACCAAAGATGTCCTGCAACTTCTCCTCGGGAATGCCGATGCCGGTGTCATCGATGGTGACGTGGATCGAACAGACTTTGCCATCGGCGTCGGAAATACCGGTGATTTGCAGGGCGACATGCCCCTCGGAGGTGAATTTCACAGCGTTGCCGACCAGATTCGTAAGAACCTGACGAATGCGTCCGGGGTCGCCAACAAAACTGGTCGGCAGGAAGAGATCGTAGTCCAGCAACAGCGTCAGATCTTTGTCGCGTGCGCTGGGCTGCAGCAGCATCAAGACTTCATGGACGCTGCGCTCCAAATCGAAAGGCTCTGGGTAGAGCTCCAGTTTCTGCGCTTCGATCTTAGAATAGTCGAGCACATCGTTGATGATGACCAGCAGCGCCTCGCCCGAGTTTTTGATCGTGTTGGCGTAGAGCTGCTGTTCTTCGCTCAGATTTGTATCGCTCAGAAGCTCTGCCATGCCGACCACACCGTTCATCGGCGTGCGAATTTCATGGGACATATTCGCAAGGAAAGCGGATTTGGCTCGGTTTGCCGCTTCAGCGCGTTCGCGAGCCGATTGTAGCTCTTCTTCGTACTGCACAGTTGATGTGATATCGAGTGCCAGACTGACCATATCGCCGCCTTGACCACGTTGATCCAACAGCCGTAGGTAACGATCGTCCCACATGCGTACCACCACGGGCTCTGGTGAGGTAGACATCCAACGCTCTGCCATTTGGGCACGCCATTGATCGGGGTCTTGATCGGCGGTATTCACGAGACCTTCGTCGGTTAGGATCTGCAAAATCCGGACATAGGATATGCCGGGCTCAACCTCTTCCAATCCGTCAAAAAGATTGAGGTAGGCGGTATTTGCGCTGATCAACTTGCCATCAGTATCGAAGAAGGCGAAACCATCCTGAATAGCCTGAATCGAATGCCAGAGACGACGCTCAGCTTTTTCGACCTTTTCATTGGCAGTAGAGAGATCTGATTTCACCTTGGCGTTTTCGTCGCGTACCGTTGCAACCTCTGCCTGGGTGACGCCGATCTGGCGGGTGAGCGCCAGCGCGTGGCGTCCAAGTTTACGGTTGGCTGCCGAAAGCTCCGCCTGCTTCAACTCAAGCAGGCGCTCCGCCGCAAGACGCGCGCGTCGTTCTTCCGTCAATCTGTCAGCAAGGTTCATCCCTGCGAACTCCACATAATACCAACACGACTTATCTGCTCTAACTTGAAGGGCAGAGATTAAATTGAGATTAGCTCATCTGTTACGTTGCGATATCTTGCTATGGCGTTAACCTCGTGCCAGCCTTCAGCTAGCTCTGGAGGGTTCCGTCGTGCGTTTGCTTGTTTCACTTATTGTACTTCTTTGTTGTTTTTCAATTCAACCTAAAGTTGTATTTGCCGAGTCAGTTTTTCCTGATAGCCGCTATGTGGTCCAGCGTGACACTGATCATTTCGGCGCTGATCTTGGCCCGCTGTTTGATACCGACATGAGCAGCTGTGCCCGGGCTTGTAAGGCGCAGGCGGATTGCGCGGGCTTTGCTTTCAACAGTCGATCCAATGCCTGCTTTCCCAAATCCGCGATGGACCAGTCTTCTCCCTATGAGGGCGCGTTCTCTGCATTCAAGCTGTACAGTCCCATCGAACAACAGCGGGCCGCTGAACAGCGCGCTGCAGTGCTACAGGGGTTGCGAGAAGAGGATTTTACTGCGGCGTTTAAACAAGCGGAGAACCTTGGTTTACGCTTTCCCACCAGTGGTGCCGCTGTCGATGATTTGATTGCTGCAGCGCAGAGCGCACCGTCTGCGGCTGCCTTGCGTTGGGTGGCAGAGGCCGTTGTCCTGAGTGATCGCGGAGATCTGTGGTTGGACTATGCCCGTAGGTTGCTGCAGCAGGATGCCAAGGGATCGGCCCGGCGTCGCGCCCATGAAAATGCGTTTGCAGCGTCGTTGAATAGCTATCTTCGCAGCCAGGAGGTAACGGCGCAGGCAACGAGCCTGATGACCGCCGCAGAAGCGCTCGAGCAACTCGGACGTGGGCATGCAGGGCTGGGGCTTTTGCGGCTTGCGGCTGACCTTGGCAATACTCCTCAAATTGCAGCGCGTCTGGACGCCGCAATTGACAAATATGGATTTCGCGTCACTGGAAGTCGGGTTGAGAGCGATAGTGCATCGCCGCGGATTTGTGTCGAATTTTCCGAAGATTTGTCAAAGACCGGGGTCGTGTACGGCGATTTCGTGAAGCTGGCTGATCCACGCTTGGTTGCTGAATCGGAGGAGCGGGAGCTGTGTATTGATGGCGTTGAGCACGGTTCGCGATACCGCCTGACATTGCGCCGGGGCCTTCCTGCAGAGACCGGCGAGACGCTGGCCAAGGATGTGGTCTTGACCCACTACGTGCGTGATCGCAGCCCGAGTGTCAGATTTTCGGGTAGGTCGTATGTGCTGCCCAAGGGTGATCAAATTGCAGTTCCAGTTGAAACGGTCAATGCAACCAATCTGGACCTGCGTTTACGCCGTGTCAGCGATCGCAATCTATTGCGAACCTTGCAAGAGGACTATTTTGCCCGTCCGTTGTCACAATGGCAGGAGGAGCAATTCGTCAGTGACATTGCCGAGGAAATCTGGACCGGAACCGCAGAGGTGGCGCATGATCTGAACCAGTCGGTCACCACACGATTGCCGTTGCAGGAAGCGCTGGGTGATCAACCGGTTGGGATCTATGCGCTGAGTGCGCAGGTGCCGGGTGCTGATCCTTATGAAAACCCCGCTGCGACCCAGTGGTTCGTGCTAACAGATTTGGGCCTTAGCACCATGCTGGGTAGCGATGGGTTGCATGTTCAAGTGCAGGGTCTGTCAGACGCGATGGCACGTCCGGGAGTGCAGGTGCGGTTGATTTCTAACGCCAATGCGGTGTTGGGCACGGCCGTCAGCGGTTCTGATGGATACGCGCATTTTGACGCCGGATTGACACGTGGGCAGGGTGCGGCGGCCCCTGCCGTTGTGATGGCACAAACCAGCGAAGATGATGCGGGGGAGGTTGATTTCGCTTTTCTATCTTTGCGCGATGCCGCCTTCGATCTATCAGATCGAGGGGTTGAGGGGCGCGAGGCACCTGGGCCAGTTGATGTGTTCCTCACGACGGATCGGGGGGCCTACCGTGCAGGCGAAGTGATACACGCAACCGTAATTGCGCGTGATCCGGATGCGCAGGCCTTGCCCGGAGTGCCTTTGATTGCGGTCCTTACCCGCCCCGACGGCGTGGAATACACCCGATTGGTGTCTGACAAAGGTGTGGTTGGCGGCCATGTTTTTTCCTTACCCGTTGGCGATACAGCTCCGAGAGGCACATGGCGGTTGTCGATCCTGTCAGATCCCAAAGCGTCTGCATTGGCGAGCCAGCAGATTTTGGTTGAAGATTTTCTGCCTGAGCGGATCGATTTCACTCAGGCCTTGGTGGCAGAGGTTGACCAACAATTGCGTCCCGGTGCCAGTAGCCCGCTGCAAATAGAGGCGCGGTATCTGTTTGGTGCCCCAGGTCGCGATCTGAGTGTCGAGGGCGAGGTAACCCTGCGACCGGCAGATCAGATCGCAGGCTGGGATGGGTATCATTTTGGTCGGTATGATGAGGTCATCACGCCGCAAAGCCGTTACTTTGGCGGTGTTCGCACGGATGAGGCAGGGATCGCGGCTGTTTCAGTGACCTTGCCGGACATTGACGCAATGGGGCAGCCGCTGGTGGCGGAGGTGACTACCCGGCTGGCAGATGGTGCCGCGCGTCCAGTGGAGCGAGAGCTGGCTGTCGCTTTGCAGCCGGATGGGCCGATGATTGGGCTCAAACCAATGTTTGAGGATGTTGTTGGTGATGGCGATGCTGCGCGGTTCTCGGTGATAGCGCTGGCTCAGGATGGTACGGCGCAGGACATGTTGGTCCGATGGACGCTGAACCGCGTCGAAACCCGGTATCAGTGGTATCAACTCTATGGCAATTGGAACTGGGAGCCGATGACCCGACGCAAGCGCGTTGCAACGGGCGAAGCCATGCTACGCGCGGCAGAGCCGCTGGTGCTGGAACAGCCCGTGGACTGGGGCCGATACGAGTTGGTGGTTGAGCATCAAGGCGTGCCTTATGTTGCGGCATCCACCGATTTCTATGCAGGTTGGTATGTTCCGGATGCAGGCGCAGACACGCCGGACCAGTTGGACGTGTTCCTGGATCGCGACAGCTATCAGCCGGGCGACACAGCACGGCTGCGATTGGTGACACGTGCTGCAGGCACTGCCTTGGTGTCGGTCATGTCAAACCGGTTGATCAGTCGACAGATGGTTGAAGTGCCCGCAGGCGAAACCGTGATTCCGCTAACCGTTGGTTCTGATTGGGGGAGCGGGGTCTATGTATCAGCTATGGTCGTGCAGCCCCTGACCGGCAAGGCAGATCAGACACCTGCACGTGCTTTGGGGTTGGCGCACGCGACCGTCACCAGACCAGGGCAAGAGCTGCAGGTTGCGGTGAATGTGCCCGACGTGGCGCGTCCGCGCACCACGCAGCTGGCCACGGTTGAGGTGAAGGGTGCCACCCCCGGCGAGGATGTCTGGTTGACACTGGCGGCGGTTGATCTGGGTATTCTTAATCTGACCGGGTTTCATAGTCCGGATCCATCGGCGCATTACTATGGTCAGCGACGCCTAGGGATGGAACTGCGGGATCTTTATGGCCGGTTGATCGAAACCGGTAACGGCGCGCTTGGTCAGGTGCGGTCTGGTGGCGATGCCGGGGCGGGTCTGCGACTGCAATCACCACCACCGACGCAGGATCTGATGGCGGTGTTTTCCGGCCCGGTAAAGATCGGCGCGGATGGTCTTGCCGAGGTGCCAATCGCACTGCCAGCCTTTAATGGGACCGTGCGACTTATGGCTGTGGCTTGGTCCCAGAGTGCGGTGGGACAGGCAGAGCAGGATATGTTGGTACGCGATCCCATCGTTGTCAGCGCCAGTGCACCACGGTTCCTTGCTCCCGGCGATACCAGTCGGGTGCAGATTGATATCACCCATGCGGATGGACCTGCTGGCAGTGTGGAAATGGCGGCGCGTGTCGTGGGCGGGGGATTAATACTGGGTGACATGCCGGAATCGCTGGAACTGGCAGAGCAGGGAAGTCAGAGTCTGATACTGCCGGTTGAAGCGCTGGCTATCGGTGATCCGGAGATTGAATTGACGCTGACAACAGCTGATGGTGATACGTTGATACAGACTCTGCGTTTGCCGGTCCGGGCCAATGATCCAGTGATCGCAACAACTCGCCGCTTTCGGCTTGGGGCTGGTGATAGTTTCCTGTTTTCGTCTGACGTATTTACGGGTCTGCGACCAGGTGGGGCCCGCGCTATGATGTCTGCGGGACCGCTGGCGCGGTTTGACGTTCCCGGACTGCTCAATGGTCTTGATCTTTATCCTTATGGCTGCACCGAGCAGGTGACCTCACGGGCAATGCCGTTGCTGTATCTGTCTTCGGTGGCGCAGGCGGCTGGATTGGGTGATGGACCGCGGGTTGCAGCGAAAATCGAGAGCGCCATCGAGCAGGTATTGACCCGACAGGCTAGCAATGGCGGTTTTGGTTTGTGGCGCGCCGAGAGTGGTGACTTCTGGCTGGATGCTTATGCAAGCGATTTCCTGAGCCGGGCGCGGACGCAGGGGTATCATGTTTCAGACACCCGGTTTCGTCAGGCATTGGACAATCTGCGCAACCGGGTGAATTACGCTCCTGATTTTGACAATGGGGGCGAGGATATCGCCTATGCGCTGCTGGTACTGGCACGCGAAGGCGAGGCAGCGATGGGCGATCTTCGCTACTATGCCGATGTAAAGGCGGCTCATTTTGCTACGCCGCTTGCGGTGGCCCAGATCGGCGCGGCGCTGGCTGCTTATGGGGATCAGCGACGGGCAGATCAGATGTTTGCTCGCGCCGCTACGATTTTGCAGCAGAATGACCCTGATCCGCGTTTGTGGCGCGTCGATTATGGTAGTCAACGTCGCGATCAGGCGGGTGTTTTGGCACTGGCCAGCGAAGCCGGGTCGCAGGCGGTGAACATCCGGGATTTGAGTGCACGTTTGGTTGGCGATGGTCGGGCGCTGTCCACACAGGAAAGCGCTTGGACTCTCATGGCGGCTCATGCGCTGGTAGAAAACGCCGAAGATCCCGGGATATTGATCAACGGCCAACCGGCGGATGGACCTCTGGTTGAGCTACTGGAGGGGGGACAGCAGCGCGATCCGCTGGCTCTTACGGCGGCCTCTGGCAAGGAGGTGGATATCACCCTCACTACGCTGGGCGTTCCCTTGATAGCGGCACCCGCTGGGGGCACCGGATATAGCATCGAGCGGAGCTACTATTCTATGGAAGGTAAGCCGCTGATGGCGGATCAGTTTGCTGTTGGAGATCGGTTTGTCACCGTGTTGCGCGTAGAGCCGTTTGAGCCGACGGGAGCGCGATTGATGATTAACGACCCATTGCCTGCGGGTATCGAGATCGACAATCCCAACCTCTTGCGGTCCGGTGACCTGAGCGGCCTCGACTGGCTGTCGCTGAGCGAGGCGCGTCATGTCGAATTTCGGTCAGACCGCTTTCTGGCGGCTGTTGATTTGCGGCGGGGTCGCGGGGGGGAAGCCGGTGCGCCGGTGACGTTGGCATATGTGGCCCGCACGGTAGCACCGGGGCTGTTCCATCACCCTGCAGCTTCGGTTGAGGATATGTACCGACCAGAATATCGGGCGCGCACCGCGACGGGCCGTGTGCAAGTTCGGTGAGCAAAGCGCTGGCAGATCGGCCGCAACCCCGATGGTTCCGTCGGGCCCCCCGCACGTGGCATCTTTCGCTGGTGATTGGTCTTTGCGTTGCGACGGTGGTCGTGGTCCTGACATTTGACGCTTGGGTCGCGCGGACGCCCATGCCTGTGACATTGGCCGAGACCGCAACAGAAGTGCGTGACCGCAACGGTCGACTGCTGCGTGCCTACCCTGTGGCGAATGGTATCTGGCGCATGGCAGTCACCCCGGAGCAAGTCGATCCGGGTTATCTTGCGATGTTGCTTCGCTATGAGGATAAGCGATTCTATGGGCACAGCGGCGTCGATGTACTGGCGCTGCTGCGCGCGGCTGGACAAGCTCTCTGGCAACGACGGGTTGTCTCGGGCGGGTCTACTTTGACGATGCAGGTGGCGCGGCTGTTGGAGGACGGCAGCACCGGGCGTTGGGCGGGAAAGCTGCGGCAGATGAGGCTTGCCCTTGCGTTGGAGCGTCGGTTGAGCAAGGCGCAGATTCTACAGCTGTATCTTATCCATGCGCCGTTTGGCGGAAACGTCGAAGGCGTGCGTGCTGCCAGTTACGCCTGGTTTGGCAAGGAACCCTCACGTCTGACACTGGCTGAGGCGGCACTTCTAGTGGCGCTGCCTCAAGCCCCGGAGGCGCGCAGACCAGATCGTGCGCCGTTGCGGGCACAGGCAGCCCTTGACCGGGTGTTGATGCGTATGGCGGATGCGAGTGTTCTGAGTGCAGAGGCGGCGCAATCAGCTCAACAAGCAAAGATTCCGCGTCATATGCGTGCCTTCCCTCAGCTGGCACCGCATCTGGCGGATCATGTGACCGCAGCGACGCCGGAGTTGGCGCAGATCGCTCTGACGATAGAAGCAGGCTTGCAGCAACGTCTGGCGCAGTTAGTTTCAGAGACCGTTATGCGGCAAGATCCTCGCCTGTCAGGAGCAGTGTTGGTTGCCGACCATCAGACTGGCGAGATCCTGGCCTCTGTGGGATCAGGAGGATACAGGGATGATCCACGGCAAGGCTTTGTGGATATGACGCGTGCGGGACGATCGCCCGGATCAACGCTCAAACCACTTGTCTATGGTCTCGCTTTCGATCAGGGATTGGCGCACCCTGAGACAATGATCCACGATGGTCCCATTGATATCGATGGTTATGCGCCGCAAAATTTCGATGGGCGCTTCCGAGGGGATCTGCGGATCCGGCAAGCACTAAAGCTATCGTTGAATGTTCCCGTTATTCGGTTAGTACAGGCGTTAGGCCCGGCCCGGCTGATGTCTGCGTTGCGGCGGGGTGGGGCACAGCCTCGTGTACCCGGAAACAAGGCTGGCCTTGCAGTCGCGCTGGGCGGGGTCGGATTGTCGCTGCAAGAGTTGGTGCAGGTCTATGCAGGGCTGGCTGCGGGTGGTCAGGGACCACGGCTTCGGGCACGGATAGCCACATCTTATGAGCAGATGCCACGCTTGGTGTCGAAAGTGTCTGCCTGGCAGGTTGGCGATATTCTGCGGGGTTTGGCACCGCCTCCGGGTGCTCCGGCTGGGGTGTTGGCCTATAAAACCGGGACGTCTTATGGCCATCGCGATACTTGGGCTATCGGTTGGGATGGTCGTCATGTGGTCGGGGTTTGGCTGGGGCGCGCCGATGGCACGCCTGTGCCGGGCGCCTTTGGTGCGGAACTGGCGGCGCCCTTGCTGTTTGAAGCCTTTGGGCGGCTTGGGACAGGCTTTGCGCCATTGCCATCGGCACCACCGTCCACGCTGCGGTTGGCCACGGCGGAGCTGCCGCTACCGCTGCAACGCTTTGACAGTGGTAAGGGAAGCGGAAAGTCCGACGCGGATATTCAACTGGCGTTTCCTCCGGATGGGGCGACATTGATGCTGGTAGACGAAGGGCAGATGACCTTGCGGATCAAAGGCGGCGAAGCGCCGTTTTTGGTGCTGGTCAATCAGAAACCTGTTGTTACAGGAGCACGCCGACGCAGCATTGACCTGTCAGGAATGGAGCGAGGGTTCTCTACGCTGACCGTGGTGGATCGAAACGGGCGTTCCGATCAGGCCCACGTACGTGTCAGCCGTCCCGGAGGATGATAACGGGGTCGTCGGGCATCTGGGATCAGCTTCGTCCCTCGCGCAACCATCCCGCTAGGATGGCGGCACTGGCCATCAGGAGGACCAACCATGCGGGCATTAGCGGAGTCTGCTTTACCGATATTGTGCGATAGGCCTCTCTGGGTGTAAGGCCGATCCAACCCCGTCCCGCCGCGACCCGCCCGGCGCGCACGTTGCGTAGACTGGGCAGCCCATCGTGCAGCGCTCGCAAGCCGCCGCGGGTCTGGGCTACGGCGGCGGCCATGATTTCGCCAGTTGCGATGGTTTGTTCGAATTCACGCGGAGCAGCTGGGCCAAGGCCGATCACCGTGGATTGTTCGCTCTCTTCCAGCCGGTAGAGGCCTGGTTCTGGACCTTCGTAGCGACCTTCCCAACGGCCTGGTGCGGTTCGGGTCATCGTGACGGTGGCTGTGCTGCCATCCGGGGCCGTGACAGTCACATCGCCAACATCGTCCTCAAGGCTACGGCGCTGAATGCGCATACGTTGGCCGGCTGCTTCTGCCGACAGGACATCTTCTTCCAGCTCGGGTTCTTTCATCATCCAATGTGCCAGACGGCGCAGTAGTTCGAGCTGCGGACCTCCGCCTTCAAAGCCGCGGCTCCATAGCCAAGCGTGATCGGAGGCCAGTAGGGCCACGCGGCCCTCTTCGACCCGGTTCAAAACTAAGAGAGGCCGAGCATCAACACCGCTCATCAAGACGTTGCCTTCGGGCACATCAACCTCGATCTGGCGTAGCCAGCGTCCCCAGTCATCAACACCGGTCAGGTCTGCAGTGACTGGGTGGCGCTGGCCCAGCTCGGTGATTTCAGGTCGGAAGGCGCGTTCCAAGACCCGAGCCGACGGGCTGGCGGGCAAAATGCTGGAAAGCGGTGAACGGTATATACTGTCTGCGCTGGCAAAATCAGGTCCTGCTGCAACCAAAACAGCGCCGCCTGCCTGCACATAGTTCGTAACGTTGTCGAGGTAGATCGCAGGCAGGATGCCCCGGCGTTTATAGCGATCAAAGATGATCAGGTCGAAATCGTTGATCTTTTCCAGAAACAGCTCACGTGTGGGGAAGGCAATCAACGACAGCTCATCCACCGGGACGCCATCCTGTTTTTCGGGAGGACGCAGGATAGTGAAGTGAACAAGATCCACAGCGCTGTCAGATTTCAGCAGGTTGCGCCATGTACGCCCGCCGGGATGCGGTTCCCCTGAGACCAGCAAAACGCGCAGACGATCGCGTACCCCGTTTATTTGGACCAAGGCAGAATTGTTGCGGTCCGTCAGCTCGCCCTCTGCGGTGGGTACGGTGAATTGGATCACGTTGCGCCCACCATGGGGTAGTGTCAGCGGTAAGTCGAAATCAACACCTACAGGCAGGTTGAAACGTTGAGGTTCCGCGCCGCCAATGGAAATCGCCAGTTCGGCCAGATCGCTTGCAGGCGGAGAATCGCCCTGGTCCTCGACCCGCAATGTGAGCGTCACGGGTTCGCCGATTATGGCAAAGCTGGGGGCATTTTTTACGATCAGCCGCCGGTCCCAATCGCCGGGGCGACCGGTTAGCAGGAGGTGCAGAGGGGCGGGCAGAGCCGGAGTTTGTTCGACGTCATGAATCTGTCCGTCGCTCAGGGCAATTATCCCGGCAACCCGTCCGCGTGGGACATTGGCCAGTGCCTCAGCCAATGCGTTCATAAGCAATGTGCCGCTGTTGTCGCTTGCGCCATCGCGGGCGGGAGCGTTTTCAACAGAAACCCAGCGAACATCGGTATTTGGGCGTTGGCTCAGTGCGGTTTCTAGTTCGCTACGCGCAGCTTTGATCTGTTCAGGACGGTCTGACAGCTGCTGGCTGGCAGATTTATCGTCGAGCACCAGAACAATATCGGTAAGCGCTGAGCGCTCTTCGATCTGATAGACGGGGCCGCTGAGCGCGGTGATCAATACCAGCCCTGCCAGCGCGCGTAGTGGCCACCCGGCAAGACGCTTCCAGATTGCCAGAAAGAGTACTGCAATCGTCAATGCCGCGAGCAAACCGATCATTGCCCACGGTACCAGCGGGTCAAAGAGAATGGTCTGCGTCATATGTCCAGCCTCATATCATTGCCCCAATCTATCCAGCAGTGCAGGCACATGGACCTGATCGGATTTGTAGTTACCGGTCAGCACGTGCATGATCAGATTGACCCCGAAACGGTAGGCCAGTTCACGTTGACGCTCACCGGCATAGCCGCGCCCAACTGGCAAAAGTGGCCGGCCGTTATCATCAACAGCCCAGGCTGCCGCCCAGTCGTTGCCACCTATAACAACTGGCGTGACGCCATCATTGAGATTGCGGAATGGGATGCCTTCGATTTGTTCGGCATCAACAGGGGCAGCCTCGACCCAGACGGCGCCACGGGTGTGGCGACCGGGGAAATCCTGTAGCAAATAGAATGTGCGGGTCAGTACGTGGTCGGCCGGCAAGGGCTCCAGCGGAGGGACATCGAGGCGCAGCGCAAGCTGTTGCAACCGGCGTCCGGCAGGGCTGCTCGCGCCTGCGCGGGTCAGATCAGCATCACGCGTATCAAAGAGGATCATCCCGCCGGTGCGCAGATAGGTGTTCAGCCGATCATATGCCGCGCCCGAAGGCATGACCTGATTGGCGGTCACCGGCCAATAGAGCAACGGGAAGAAGGCCAGTTCGTCGTGTTCCAGATCCACACTGGCGGGGGGGGCGGGTTCAACTGATGTGCGAAACCGTAGTGTATTGGAGAGGCCTTGCAGCCCGTCGCGGGCCAACCTGTCAACCTTTGGGTCGCCGGTCAGCACATGGGCAAGTGTCAACTCGGCGGCCCGTTCTGACGCCAGGGCGTCCGCAGCGGGGTCAGGCTTATTGGTGCGGCCGGTTTCTGCAGCGGGTTCTGTGCCGCTTTGAGCATAGCTACGCGTATCGGTGCCGGTGCCAATGGCCCAGACGCCAACTGCGAGGAGTAGGGTAGATGTCAGGCTGGCTACCTTGCCTTTGGTCGCTAGTGACTTCTTCGACAGAAGCCCGGACAACACCAGTGCAGCGATCACATCCAGAGCCAATAGCAAGAGGGCAAGGCTGATCAGGATGCCGCCAAGTGGGCGTTCGGGCGACGCTCCGTAGCCGTTGATGTTGAGACTTGCGGGCCAACGCGCTGGTGTGAGCTGATCCTCGGCACGTATGACATTGCGGGCGATACGGCGGTCGCTGCTTTGGTAGAGGCCGGGCTGAAGGTCGGGGCCTGCCGCAGCTGTTACGAGATCTGGACCAGCCACACCGGGCAGCGCATCAGCATCCGATAGACCGCCAAATCCATCCAGCACTTGAAGGGGCGCCCAGGTGGTGCCTTCGAGATCCGTGGCCTCGGCTGGTTTAGACCCGGAGGACACGGCCAGGCGCTCCATCATCTGCACAAACAGACCTGAAAGAGGCAGGCTGCTCCACTCGGCGTTTGCGGTGACGTGGAACAGCACGATCTGACCGTCACCCATAGGTTTGCGCGTAACCAGCGGGGTTCCGTCAGAAAGTTCGGCAATCACGCGCTCTGCAAGGGCGGGATCAGGTTGAGCAACCACTTGCGAACTGACAGTGACATCCGACGGTATTTTTAAGCCGTGAAACGGGGAGCCTTCGGCAAAGGGGGCCAGTGTTTTGGGTTCTCCCCAACTCATGGCACCGCCGATGCTTCGACCGCCGACGCGCAGGCGTACGGGCAGCAAGGGTTCCTCGTCTGTGCGCGCGGTGTCACCGGTTGCCAGACGTGGTCCGGCAAACCGCAGCAGTAATCCACCCTTCGTGACCCAATCAACCACTGCATTCTCTAGATCGTCGGGCAGGCGTGCGGTATCGGCTAGGACGATAACATCGGGGTTGGCAGGCAATAGATCGTTCAACCCACCCTCCAGCAGATCTGCGGTCGGGGCCAGCGCCTTGCGCAGATAGTGAAGCGGGGACAGAAGGGCGAGGCCCTCGTTGCGACTTTGGGCAGCGATCAGCGCCACTTCGCGGCGGCGCAGGCTGTCGTCGGTGAGAGAGATCGCCCCTGCGCTGCGTTGACCTTGAAGTTCGAAGTGCTGAATGCGGGCACGTAACTCTGCAGGGAGCGACAAGCGTGCTGTGGCTTCGGTTCCGTCTGCAGATGTAGTGTCTGGGTCAGAAAAATCCACGTCCACAGCCCCGAGTGTGCGTATGGTGCCGCCGGGATCTGGCCCCTTGGCGAGCACGGTGACGGTTTGATCATTGCCAACTGAGAGGTCGGTTGCGGTAGACCCGTCGCCCGCTCGGCGTTCAGGCAAGCTGCGAGCGACAGTAATCTCCATCGCGCCATCCACATAGGTAACCGGGCGCAGAGCCAAACGCGGCAGGGGATGTTCGTAGATTGTAAGCTCACCGCGCTGGCGCAGTTGGGTGATCAGATCAGATCGGCCGGGGTAATCCAGCCCATCGCTGAACCACAGGCTGTCAAACCTGCCCTCAACCTCATCGATCTGGCCGAGCGCTAGTGCGAGCTGTTCTTGCGATGGTTGCCACGATTGTGGAACTTCACCGATGATCTGACGCCGCCAGCTCGCAGCACTCTGGAATTGGGGTGGTTGCGGCGCAGTCAAGCGGAGCACGGCGACGGGCCGATCTGCTCGCCCTGCCTCAGCCAGCAGGCGGTCGATTTCTTCGCGGGTGCGATCCCATTCCGGTGCCCCGGCCCAGCTGCCATCCAGTACGACCAACAGGGGGCCGCGGCCAGTCGGGGTTTTCGTAGGATTAAGTACAGGACCCGCAAGGCCCACGATGACTGCAGCAACCGCCATCAGCCGCAGCAGTAGCAGCCACCAGGGCGTGCGATCAGAGAGGCTGTCATCGTCGCGCAGGCCCAAAAGCAGGGTGACCGCCGGAAACAAGCGCCTGCGTGGTGCCGGGGGCACAGCCCGCAGGAGCAGCCACAGCAGGGGCAGGGCCAACAGGGCGAGGAGCAGCCAAGGTGCCGTAAAACCGATGCCCGCTACGGTGGTCATGAGCTACCTCTTTCCATAGCGTGAAATAGCCACATCAGCGCCGTCTGTGCGCTGTCCGCTGTGTGGTGTGTGCCAAGACGCCATCCCGCAGCTCGGCAGAGCTTGTCGAGCGCATCGCGACGTTTGGCCAAGCGATCAAGATAGCGTTTTCGCAATGCGCCGGCCTTGAGCGTTTCATGGCGCAGCCCGCCGCTGACGCTTTCGAAAATAGTCCGCCCGTCAAAGGGGAACTGCTCTTCCGCTGGATCAAGCACCTGCATCAGAACCCCATGCACACCCCGGTCGGCGGCTTTGGCCAAGGCCTGTTCCAGCGGCGCAAAGGGGCCAAGAAAATCGGATAGAAACAACACTTTGGCATGAGGCAACATGGCGCGATCTTCGGGCGGGGTATAGTCACCGTCGTCATCGACGCTGAGGTAGTCGGCCAGCCTCAGGATTTGGGCATTGCCACGTCGTGGCGGCAGACGCCCTCCCGTCAGACCAACACGTTCTCCAGCGCGCAGCATCATCACCGACGCTGCAAGCCCCAACAACCGGGCGCGTTCAACTTTTGGTGGCAGCGCGTTGGAGGATGCAAAGCGCATTGAGGCCCCTTGATCGACCCAGAGGTGCACTGTCTGGGCGATCTGCCATTCGCGTTCGCGCACGAATTGCTGATCACCTTTGGCAGAGCGGCGGTGATCAATCATACGGCGGCTATCACCTACCTGTACTGGCCGATATTGCCAGAAATCATCACCCATCCCAGCACGACGGCGCCCATGCTCACCCAGCAGGACAGATCCAGCCAATTGCTGGGCCTGAACCAGTAGGGGCGGAAATCGGCTGGCGGCGCTTTCTGCACGATGGCGCAGATCCGCCGCCGGGCGCATGGCGCTGTCGGCGGAATCGCCGGTTTGAGAGGCGCGGGCTTGTGTCACGCGGCGACACTTGGCTGGGCCATAGCCTTAGCTGTGGTGGTGATCAATTCAGTCAGGCTTTCGCCGCGGGCACGCGCGGCAAAGTTGAGCGCCATTCGGTGGCTGAGCACTGGCTGCGCCATATCGAGCACATCATCGGCATCAGGAGCCAAACGGCCCTGCAACAAGGCGCGGGCGCGCACCGCCAGCATCAGCGCCTGTGCTGCCCTTGGCCCCGGCCCCCAGGCAACCGTCTGTTGGACCTGTTCTGACGCGTTCGGGTCATCGGGACGGAACGCACGAACGAGATCCAGGATCATTTCGACCACGCTGTCACCGACCGGCATCCTGCGCAGTAGATCTTGGGCAGCCATCAACTCTTCTGTGGTGAAGACTTGATGTGCGGTGCCTTCTTCTACTCCGGTGGTTGCTATTAGGATGTCGCGCTCAGTCTGGCGGGAGGGATAAGGCACATCGATCTGAAACAAGAAACGATCCAGTTGCGCCTCGGGCAGGGGGTAGGTGCCCTCCTGTTCGATGGGGTTTTGCGTGGCCAAGACGTGAAACGGCATGCCAAGTGGACGATCGGCGCCGGCCACCGTGACCACGCGCTCCTGCATCGCCTGCAAAAGAGCCGATTGTGTTCGCGGGCTGGCGCGGTTGATTTCATCCGCCATCAACAATTGGCAGAACACCGGTCCCGGCACGAAGCGAAATGCACGGCTGCCATCACTGGCTGTATCCAGGACCTCAGAGCCAAGAATATCGGCAGGCATCAGGTCCGGGGTGAACTGCACGCGGTTCCCGGCAAGGCCCATTACGGTAGACAGGGTTTCTACCAACCGGGTTTTGCCCAGTCCGGGCAGGCCAATAAGCAGACCGTGGCCACCACAAAGCAGCGTGCTAAGGGTCAGATCAACAACCCTTTCCTGACCGATAAAGCGCTGGGTAATAGAGGATCTGGCCTGTATCAGCTTGTCTTCAAGCGCTTCAATTTGGGCCAGCAGATCGTCGGGTTCGGACATGACTTTCCCTTCACGGCGAATATATAGTGTTACTGTATCGCGTTGACAGGAAATGGCAAAAGCAATGAGCGGACAAAATCCCGTGACTTCCGGCAGAAATACCCCTGCAACAGGGTCGATGCCCCCCAACGCCGAAGGATTGGCGGCGGCGGCAAAGACAGCAAGTAAGAGTGGGCTACCACCTGTACACCTATGGAACCCGCCGTTCTGCGGCGATTTGGACATGCGTATCGCCCGTGACGGCACCTGGTTCTACCTTGGCACCCCAATAGGCCGGTTTGAACTGGTCAAGTTGTTCTCCTCCATTCTGAAGCTTGAGGAGGGCAAATATTTTCTTGTCACACCGGTCGAAAAAGTCGGCATCGAAGTAGACGACGCGCCGTTTGTAGGGGTGGATTTCGTGGTTGAAGGTACGGGCGAGGCGCAGGTTCTGCGTTTTGAAACCCATGTGGGTGATCTGGTGGAGGCTGGGCCAACGCATCAGATTCGCGTCGTACGCGATGAAGAAACAGGCGAGCCGTCGCCCTATGTCATGGTGCGTGCAGGATTAGAGGCCTTGATTGACCGCAAGAGCTTTTACCGTCTCGTTGAGCTCGGCTGTCATCATCAGGGCTGGTTTGGCCTGTGGTCTGGCGGTGAATTTTTCCGCATCATCCCCTCGGATGAACTGCCGGATGGCTGAGCACCGGGGTTGAACGCCTGTTTTATCGGCAGTTGAGTGCCAATTGACTAAGTGGGTGGCGAGAAGTCGCTGACCAGTTTGGATGTACGGCAAAATTATCGAAAATTCTTCTGAAAACCCGCTCAAAACCCGCCAGGTTCTAAGGCAGATTAGGGCTGTGCGAATGCGTTTTAATCCGTAGCGAACTTGGCGGGGACTAAGGCGCTATTGACGCTGTGGCGTTTCGCGCACGTCTATTTGGCCGCCCATCGTGGACGGCTCCAAAGGAGGTTTTCCTATGCCGAAGTTTGCGGCCAATATTTCATTGCTGTTCGCTGAGCTGCCCTATCTGGATCGCTTTTCAGCGGCGGCGCGGGCCGGGTTCGATGCGGTGGAAATCCTGTTTCCCTATGAGTTGGCCGCGAAGGAGACGCAGCGGGCATTGTTAGCAAACGGATTGGAGCTGTTGCTGATAAATGCGCCGCCGCCCAATTACACCGGGGGTATGCCGGGTTATGCAGCCTTGCCGATGGGATCCGACCGTTTTCAGCGCGATATCCGCCGGGTACTACGTTATGCGGAGGTCCTCAGGCCCAGGATGATTCACATCATGGCTGGGTATGCGAAGGGCGAGGTGGCGAAGGAGACACTGATCCGCAATTTGCAATGGGCTGCCGATTACGCGCCGGGCCAACAATTCACCATTGAGCCGCTGAACAATGGCGATCAGCCTGGGTATTTTCTTGATGACTACAATCTTGCGGTTGAGGTTCTTGAGGCCGTGGATCGCAAAAACGTTGGCCTGCAATATGATGCCTATCATGCGCAGCTGATCCATGGGGATGCAGCCAAGGTTTGGGAAGCCTTTGGAGACCGGGCCGCGCATGTTCAGATCGGTGCTGCGCCGGGTCGGTGTGAGCCGGGAACCGGGCCGGTCGATTTCGAGAAACTCTTTGCAGCTATTGATGAGAGCGGCTACGACGGGTGGGTTAGCGCAGAATACACCCCCAGCACCAAACGGACAGAGGACAGTCTGGCTTGGATAGGGAAGTGAGATTGATGTGACCGTCGGCATCATAATTTCGCGCAATAGGCGATTTATTGTGCGGCTAAGTGTCCATAAGCTGCATGTGCACATGTTCGCGAATTGAAACGTGATGATAGGCGGGGCATAAAGCGCAAAACAAACCCGGTTTGGAGTCTCTCATGTTCCCTGCGCGCTTCGCTCCTATTCTGTTTGGCCTGATACTCTCAGGCGTTATGTCTTTCATTGTTACCGGAGTGGCGACGCTCAAAGCAGTTGGCTTTGATGCTGATGCGCTGGGAGTATGGATGGCGGCTTGGAGTTTTGGCTGGCCGGTCGCTTTTGTTGTGGTTTTAGTGGTGGCACCCGCAGTGCGCCGACTGGTGGCATCGATGGTGAAACCACCCGCCACCACCAGTCACTGAACCAACCAACGCCGCCAAAGACAGCTGAAGCGCAACTCTCCCGCCCGTCTTCACAGCATCACAGATGCAGCTCTTTCCGTTGGGCCACGCGCCATGCAAAGGCATGGCGCGGTGTCTATTTGCCGATTGGGTTGTTCGGATACGCTAGAGAGGTGTTTCTGAGTAGAGACCCTGCCGAGACTAGTGTGCTTCGGCCCAGTTTTGTCCTTGGCCTGCATCAACCACCAGTTTCACATCCAGATGAACTGCGGGGTCTGCTGCGGTTTCCATCACCTGACGGGCGGTTTCGATGGTTTCCTCCACCGCGGCTTTGGGTACTTCGAACAGCAGTTCATCGTGAACCTGTAGCAGCATTCGTGCGGGCAGATGAGCGATCGCTGCTGGCATACGAACCATGGCGCGGCGGATCACATCGGCTGCGGTGCCCTGGATTGGCGCATTGATGGCGGCGCGTTTGGCAAAGCCGGCACGCGGACCTTTGGCGGCGATTTCCGGGGTATGGATCTTGCGGCCGAATAAGGTTTGAACGTGGCCGTGTTCTTTGGCAAAGGCGACGGTGTCATCCATGTAGCGGCGAATGCCCGGGAAGCGTTCGAAATAACGGTCAATAAACCCCTGAGCTTCGACGCGTGGGATGCGCAGGTTTCGGGCGAGACCAAACCCCGAAATGCCGTAGATGACACCAAAATTGATAGCCTTGGCCTGACGACGAATTTCGGGTGTCATCTCGTCCAGCGGAACATTGAACATTTCCGAGGCTGTGAGGGCATGAATATCTTGTCCCTCGGCAAAGGCCTGTTTCAGAGTGTCGATCCCTGCAACATGAGCAAGGATGCGCAATTCGATCTGGCTGTAGTCAAGTGACAACAATACGTTGCCATCTTCGGGCACGAACGCTTCACGGATGCGGCGGCCTTCCTCGGATCGGACCGGAATGTTCTGCAAATTGGGATCGGTTGAGGCCAGACGCCCGGTGTTCGCACCGGTCTGCACATAGGATGTATGCACGCGGCCCGTTTCGTCATTGATATGGTCCTGCAAGGCGTCGGTGTAGGTCGACTTCAGCTTGCTGAGTTGACGCCAGTCCAGCACCAAACCGGGCAAGGCGTGTTCGGTAGCGAGATCTTCAAGGATGTCAGCACCGGTCGCATAGGCACCGGTCTTGCCCTTTTTGCCGCCCTCCAGACCGAGTTTGTCAAAGAGGATCTCGCCCAATTGCTTGGGGGATCCAACATTGAAGCTCTGACCGGCCAATTCGTGAATTTCAGCCTCTAAACCGGCCATCTTCTGGGCAAATGCATTGGACATGCGCGATAGCGTATCGCGGTCAACCTTGATGCCCTCGCGCTCCATTCTGGCCAGGACCGGTACCAGGGGCCGCTCTAGTGTCTCGTAAACCGTGGTGACACTTGCCTGATGCAGCTGTGGTTTGAACACCTGCCAGAGGCGCAGGGTAACATCTGCATCTTCGGCGGCGTAGGCGACGGCATCACTAATTGGCACCCGGTCGAAGGTGATCGCAGATTTACCAGTACCCAGCAGCGGTTTGATCGGGATTGGCGTGTGGTTCAGATACCGCTCTGACAGGGTGTCCATGCCATGCCCGTGCTGGCCTGCATGCATAGCGTAGGACATCAACATTGTATCGTCGATTGGTGCCACATCAATGCCACGACGGGCAAAGATCTTGGCGTCATATTTCATGTTCTGACCAATCTTAACAATGCTGTCATCCTCAAGAATCGGCTTCAGCAGGGCGAGCGCCTCTTCCAGCGGCATCTGTCCCTCAGCAAGCTCGTCGGAGCCGAACAGATCATCGCTGTTGCCTGACTTATGTGTAAGCGGGATATAGCAGGCGGTGCCGGGCTCAACACAGAGCGAGATGCCAACAAGGTCCACTACCATTTCGTCGAAACCAGTGGTTTCAGTGTCTACGGCAACCCAGCCGCGTTCGCGGATCTGGGCGATCCACTTCGACAATGCCTCGGCATCGCGGACGCATTCATAAGTAGAGCTATCAAAGGGCAGGTCGATTAAGGCAGGCGCTTCTGCAGCTGATGCGCTTGTGACGGATGTCTCTTTTATTGCTGGCGCTTCCTTGCCGAACTGGTCAGCGACGCGTTTTGAAAGGGTGCGAAACTCCATCTCTGCCAGGAAGGTCAGCAGACGGTCGCCGTCCGGGTCGTTTACGCCCAAATCGTCGAGCGTGAAATCCAGCTCCATATTACAGTCCAGCTGAACCAGTTTCTTAGACATTTCGATCTGGTCGCGGTTTTCAATCAAGGTTTGGCGGCGCTTGGGTTGCTTGATCTCTTCGGCGCGGTCCAGAAGATCCTCCAGCGAGCCGTATTCGTTGATCAATAGCGCTGCGGTTTTGATCCCGATGCCGGGCGCGCCAGGCACATTGTCAACCGAATCCCCAGCGAGGGCCTGCACATCAACCACACGATCCGGCCCGACGCCGAATTTTTCTACTACACCGTCGCTGTCGATACGTTTGTTTTTCATCGCATCCAGCATTTCGACGCCGCCGCCAACCAGCTGCATCAGATCCTTGTCCGAGGAAATGATAGTGACGCGGCCGCCAGCGTCGCGGGCCAGGCAGGAGAGGGTTGCGATGATGTCGTCAGCTTCGAACCCTTCCTGTTCTTTGCAGGCAATGTTGAAAGCTTCGGTTGCGGTGCGCGTGAGCGGGATCTGAGGGCGCAGATCCTCGGGCATGGCTTCGCGGTTGGCCTTATATTGATCATAGAGGTCGTTGCGGAAGGTGTGTGACCCTTTGTCGAAAATCACTGCAACATGGGTGGGCGCGTCCGGGCCGGTATTTCCCTCGACATAGCGGTGAAGCATATTGCAGAACCCGGCAACTGCGCCAATTGGCAGCCCGTCAGATTTACGGGTAAGCGGCGGCAATGCGTGGTAGGCGCGAAAGATAAAGGCCGATCCATCGATCAGATGCAGGTGGCAGCCAGTGCCAAATGGGGTGGTTGTCATGGCCGATGCTCCGGGTTTTTCGCGTTGTCCCTGTTATCGGTGATCGTGCAAGGGAGAGCAATTGCCGTTTCACCTATTGCAGGTGCAAGCCAGTTTTGACCGTTGCATTCCAAACGCGCCCTTGGTGACCGGGCTGTACGCAAAACGCCGCCAAAATTGGCGACGTTTTCTAAGATGGAAATTTCGTTGATTGGCTAGGCGTGGTTTGCCCTAGCGTCTCTATGGACAAATTTGCAATCACAGTAGGGGCATACGACAAAGCCCTCGTCCTCTGGAATTTGCAGGTAGACCCGCGGATGTCCCAGCGCACCTTCGCTGCCGTCGCAGGCGACGCGGTAGCTGTCCACGATCTTGGTTTCCGGCGCTTCGATGGTCATCTCTGGCGGTCCTCTTGGTTATCAGTTAGGGGCTTTTATGAGCCAAGGCAAAACCGGGGGCAAGGGCCGCGATGACAGAGGACGCAATCCGTATCGAAGGTTTGCAAAAAACCTACAAGGGCCGCAGGGGGCAACCTGCCAAAGACGCGCTAAAGGAGGTGGATCTCTCTATTCCCCGCGGATCAGTCTTTGGTTTGCTGGGACCAAATGGTGCCGGAAAATCCACCATGATCAACATCCTGGCGGGTTTGGTTCTGAAAACCGCGGGCAAAGTTACAATCTGGGGTTTCGATCAGGATACCAATCCGCGTCAATCCCGCGCGTCCATTGGGGTGATGCCGCAGGAGCTCAACCTTGACCCGTTCTTTAGTCCACGCGGAGCGCTGGAAGTACAGGCGGGGCTTTATGGTGTGCCAAAATCCGAA
Source organism: Phaeobacter cretensis (assembly GCF_047372505.1). NCBI lineage: Bacteria > Pseudomonadati > Pseudomonadota > Alphaproteobacteria > Rhodobacterales > Roseobacteraceae > Phaeobacter > Phaeobacter cretensis. The sequence goes on along the minus strand of NZ_JBKBEU010000001.1, from coordinate 1,791,399 downwards.
CGGCGTAGTGATGAGATTCTGCGCATGGTCGGGTTGGAGGACAAAGCACATGCCTACGCCCGGACCCTGTCTGGAGGCATGCAGCGACGTCTATTGCTAGGTAAGGCGCTGGTTCACCATCCAAATATTTTGGTCCTGGATGAACCTACAGCCGGGGTCGATATCGAGTTGCGCCAGATGCTGTGGGAAAACATCCGCAAGCTGAATGCGCAGGGTATGACCATTATCCTGACCACGCATTACCTCGAAGAGGCCGAGGAGATGTGCGACGAGATTGCGATCATTAATCAGGGTGAATTAGTTGCACGCGACACCACGGCGAACCTGTTGGGCCGATTGGATGGCAAGGCGATGGTAGTACATCCTGCCGCTCCGGTTACAGATCTGCCAACTGGCGATGGCATAACGTCGGAGTTGCGTGGCGATGGAGCTGTGATTTTGCGTTACCACGGCGATATCACCAGCGCAGAGGAAGTCTTATCGGCGGTGCGCAACGCTGGGATTTCCATTCGCGATGTAAAGACTGAAGAAGCGGATCTGGAGGATGTGTTCCTGGAGCTAACCAAGTCACGCAAGTGAGCGAGGCTGGTGCCAGCTTATGCCTTGGCACGTGAGCATGCTGTGATCATGTCAGAGGCTGATTTTTGGTATCCGCTGTTATTGGGTGTCGACACAATGACGGCGGAACGCGCGTTTCAACATATCCAGTTCTGCGCGCAGTAGCTCGACCTCGACCCGCAGCTCGTCGCCGGTCAGCTCACCGCAGACGAGAGTAAAATCGCCCAGTTTGGCATCACCGGTCAGGTCATAGATCACAAAACTCTGGACGCCATCGGCAATGGCTTCGGTTGGAATCGGAATTGTTAGCGACCATTCACGTGGGGTGTCGCTCTCCACAAGAGTGACATTTGAAACAGGACGATCCAAATGGCGAACCTCAACCACCGGTGCGTTTTCGGACTGTCCGGCATCAGCAATTCGTCCTTCCCACAGCCCGTCGCGAAAACGAATTTTGGTCAATGTCAGTTGGCTCATATCGGGCCTTTCGAATTCTGGTTACAGGCTGGCACGGCGGCTGCGCGATAGGGTGACATCCCGAAGTGTTACCTGGTTCATTTCCGGCGCTTCAAAGATCAGCTCGAGCCAAAGCCGCTCGACCCGTTTTTCATTCAACTCCGCATAGGCCAGGTCGTACTCAACATGAGTACGTTTCTCGCCCATTGGCATTTCACGGACCAATTGCTCGGTGTTTGGACCGTGTTTGATGTTGAGACGGGCAAAGATCTCAATCGGATTCTCTATTTCCAGCGTGCAGTCCACACGGATCAGATGTTCCCTGCTTATTCCATCGGTAACGTCTTTCGGTAGTTCGATCACCAATGACAGAAATGAACCGTCAAATCGGAACACGTCCAGACGCACGCCATAGGGCGCGAGGTCCTCTTCGCGATTGTTGCGCAGCTGGCGTAGAGTAAGTTCAGAGACAGTGCAGTCATGGAATAACTGCACCTCTTCGCCGAGTTTAGTTTTACTGGGAACTGCGGAAGCGCCGGGTACCGGCAGAGGGCCTCGCCACAATTCTGGCCTCCAGCTCCAGTCGGTACCATGTGGGCGTGGAAAGGCGCTTGAGCCGATTTGTGGTAGTGCCAGCCGCCCTTCGGCAGTGTGGATGAGCCTATCCAGATGCAGGCGCAGTGCTCGGGCTCGGTTGCGCAGCTCTCTCAGGCGGCTAAGCGGGATCTTGTGCGCTTCTTGTGCAATATTGCGCCAACGTCGGAGAACGCGCGTATAAAGCAGCTTTTCGATCATCCTGCCCATGGGCGAAATTTCCTGTCCTGCGCGATACGGTCATAGATGTGATGCGGAAGCCGCAGCGTGCTCGTTGTTTTTCCTGACCCTAGACAAAGCAGTGACCGCTGACAAACCTCTGGCGTCTTAAACTTGCAAGTCTGGGTGATATCAATGGCTCTATAGCGGTGCTAATATCGGTTTGACGACGGCTATTGCGTGATCTCATCTACCGAAAGGTCAAGGTCTGCAGTGACCGAAGCTTCAAGCGTCTTGGCAGTCAGTTCATTCAGCAACTGAGCGCCACGACGGCCAAGGTTACGACTGCCGCTGGGAGCATAAAGCGCGACTGCGACCAACTGATCGTTCAATACAAAGGCGCCGCGCCAATGGACCGGGCTGGCCCCACGCGCGCGATGATCTGGCATGTTCAACTTGACCAGCGGCAACATCATGTCGTTGCGTTCGGTCAGCAGGCGTGCTCCGCGTGCGTTTTGAAACAAGTCAGCATTGGTCAAGGCGGCGTCTGCAGGACCTGCCGGTCCAACCGTGACAGTAATCAACGCGCGATTGCGGTTGGAGGACCCTGGACGTAGGCTGGAACAGGGCACCACGATGGCAAACCCACCTTCGGCCCGATTGCCTGTCATGCGCGGATCAATGCAAAACCCGGCTGGCGGAACAACGTGAATGGTATCGCTGGCAAAGCTCATCCGAGTGATGTCACCGGGCTGATGTTCGGAACCGTTACTGGCGCGTGATACATCACTTTCGGAACTACAGGCGACCAGTGCGAGACCCGCAGCGGTCGCTAATGCCGCTCGGTGGAGCCTACGCCACCAGATCAAAAGGGCTATACGATGTGCGCTATCGCAAACGCGCTGTGCAGAGGCAGCGTTAAAATTGCAGGCGGATATTCGTACTTGCACAGATCGATATTCGTTGACCTGTTGTCCTTCAGTTGGGGTTTCGACGTGAATAAGCGCTATCTTTCCGCTGGTTAGAATGCTCACGGTACTCTCTGCCTGCCTTTGCCTTGCTTGACCACGGCATAGTCTGCGGCTCGTCTTGCGGCAAGCATTTCGCGCAAAAGTCGACGGGGTGTTGCCTTGTAATGTCAGGGGGCAATGATTAGGCTCTGAACGCTGCACAGCCAGCAGGCGAGTTCTCGCCATACTTTTCCGACACACAAAAGGAGCAGGGGATGCAACCCACCCTGTTTTCATTCATCTGGGCCTATTCGCGACGCCAGCAGATAGGTCTGTTGGCGCTGACTATGGTCACCTTTCCCTTTCTTTACGCGGCATTGGAATTGCCTAAGAGAATTATCAATGACGCTATCGGCGCACCGATGGACCGTGTTGAAGTCCTGGGTCGGGAGATCGGGCAGGTCGACTACCTGTTGCTGCTTTGTGTTGGATTTTTAGCTGCTGTCTTGATCAGTGGCTTGTTGAAGATGCGCCTGAATACAATCAAGGGGATCGTGGCCGAACGTTTGCTGCGACGCTTGCGATACACGTTGATCAACCGGATGATGCGCTTTCCAGCGCCTTATTTTCACACCACCAGTCAGGGTGAGCTGGTGTCGATGATCACGTCGGAATCAGAACCTATGGGCGGTTTGATGGGCGATGCAGTGGCGCAACCCGTGTTTCAGGCCGGGCAGATGCTGACGATTGTTGCATTTCTGTTTATGCAAAGTGTGTGGTTCGGCCTTGCATCGGTGGCTCTTATCCCTTTGCAGGCCTGGTTGATCCCGATGCTGCAAAGACAGATCAATCTGTTGAATAAGGATCGTATTCAGGAGGTGCGGGCGTTCTCGGCTGAGATCGGTGAAAGCGCGGCAGGCATCAGCGATCTGCGGATCAATGGCGGGCGTCGGTATCGGTTGGCCCAGATCTCAGCGCGTCTGGGGCGGCTGTTTGATATCAGGCGGCGTATTTACAGCAAAAAATACTTCATGAAGTTCCTCAATAACATGATCGGGCATTTGACGCCGTTTGTGTTTTATTCTGCCGGCGGGGTTCTGGCGATCCGCGGCGATATTACGGTGGGTGCACTGGTGGCGGCGTTGGCGGCTTATAAAGATCTGTCCGCCCCATGGCGTGAGCTATTGACCTATTACAATCAGGTACAGGACATGAGCTTGCGTTGGTCGATCATGACGGATCGTTTCAACCCCAAAGGGATGATATCCGAAGAGCTGATCGAAGGCGTGCCTGCCGACATCCCGCATCTGCGCGGGGCAATTGAACTGCGCAATGTGTCGGTGAAGGATGCCGACGGCAGTATGATCCTAGAGGATATATCTTTAACCATTCCTGCGGGTGGGCGTGTCGCCATCCAAGGTAGCAGCGAGGCAGAGCGTGCGGCGTTTGCGGCCTTGCTGACGCGGGAGGTCTGGCCATACCGGGGGTCTGTTACCATTGCGGGCCATCGGTTAGACCAGTTGCACCAGGGCGTGATCGCCGCTCGTGTCGGCTACGCATATTCTCGACCGTATCTGTTTAGTGGGTCGCTGGGCGACAATGTTTTGATGTCCTTACGTGATCAACCCCACATGCCCGCCGGGTCCGAAACGCGTGGCAAAAGTCGGGCCATGATTGAGTCTTGCCGGGCGGGCAACAGCCCGGATCCTCTTGCGGCGGATTGGATCAATCCAGCCTTGGCTGGGTTGGGTTCTGAGACCGAATTGCGTGACTGGTGGTTCAAGTTGGTTGAGGCGATGGGTATCGATGAGCAATTGTTTCGTCGCACATTGCACACCCGCTTTCAGATTGGGCCACATCTGGGTCTGGTCAAACAGCTTATATCGCTACGGCCACTGATCGCAGAACGGTTGGAACGCGCGGATCTTTCTGATGTGGTGCACCGCTTCGACCCTGATGTATTTAATCCGTCGGTTCCGCTGGGTGGCAATATTCTCTTTGCGGCACCAACCCGCCCAATCGCCCCGGAAGAACTAATTGCAGAAGACGGGCCGATTGTCAGTTCATTGCGAGACAATGGTCTGCAGGACGAGGTGATCTCTTTTGGTTTGGGTGTTATGGAAACCTTGCGGCAGACCTTTGGTCGGGCTGATACAGATCATCCGTTGTTCAAGCGGCTAGGACTGGATGAAACGCTATACCACCGCATTGCCGAAGTTGCCGAAAGACAGGCGACGGTTGGTGTGCTTGGGTTGCGGGAGGACGAGCGTGTGCTGCTGGCATCGGTTCCCTTTCTGATTTCAGAAGAGCAAATTGGTACGGCATTCCCAGACAAATTCAAACAGCGAATTCTCGACATTCGGCGCGATATGGCGCCAACCCTACAGGCGCAATTGGGGGATTTGTTTATATCGATCACGCCGGAGGCCTATTTGCCACGGCTTACGGTTTTGGAAAACATGCTCTACGGGCGGTTGTCGCTGAGCGCGGGGGCCAAGGCCAAGCAAGTTGAAGATCTGGTCGCTGAATTGCTGGAAGAAAATGGTCTGCGTGAACGTCTAGCGCTGATTCTCTATGATTTGCCCACAGGGCTGGGTGGTGCCGCATTGGAACCCGTGTTTCAGGAGCGCGCGGCATTCACCCGAGCAGCCATTAAGCGACCGGATATTCTGATTTTGGATCGCGCTTTGGCGAGCCATGACAGTGCCAGCCGGTTGCAATCGCGAGAACGGCTTGCAAAGCTGATGCCCAATGCAACTATGTTGTTTCTAGAAGACCAGTTTAACCATCCCGAACGCTATGATCTTTTCGTGAAAATCCAAAACGGACGTATTGATGGGGTTGAGGGAGAACTGACCGAGCCGATGGAGAAAGCTGCGCGCAACGATCTTAGCAAGAGGCTGGAATTGATTCAGAGTACTGAGCTCTTCTCCAAATTGGATTCGCGAAATCAGCGCTTGCTGGCGTTTTCGGCGCGGTGGCACGACGTGGCCAATGGGGAACATGTGTTCCGATATGGCGAGAGTGGCGATGCGGTCTTCCTGTGCCTTAGCGGTAAAGCGAATCTGTTCTGGCCAGATCGCAGCCCTGAATCCGCACCGATCTCTCAGATCGAACCGGGCCGCCTGATCGGAGATCTGGCTGTTATTCTGCGTGATACACGCCAGTTAGATCTGATTGCGGTAGAAGATTGTAGTTTCCTCAGGATCGGGGCGGAGGAATACCGCGCCGTGATTGAAGCCGATGCGGGTGTTGCGGTGCAGCTACTTGAAACCGTTTCACGGCATCTGGTGGCGGTTGCGGGCGTGGTACATGCCGCAGATCAGAATGTTGCAGACCAAGGAGCACCTGCTTTGGGCGCGACCACTAGTGGTACGGAGGAGCAACCCGGCAATGTCCATTGATCCTGCCACGAGCGCTTACGCGGCTCATGCGCGTTTGGTTGATCCAGCACGGCCTAGGTCAGAGATATGGCGCATCCTATTAGGTATTTTTCTGATTGGTGTGATCAGTTATGCGGCCACACATGCAGTACTACAATTCCTGATCGCTGTTTTTCCAGGAGCATGGATAGGTGATCTGCCGACGGGTAAATCCCCGGTGGCTATGTTGGTTCTGCTTGGCAGTTTCGTGTTCGTTACCTTTGCTGTGGCGGCTGTACTGCGCTTGTTGCATCAACGCCGCCTGGCTGGCCTGATCGGCCCGCTGCGTCTGACTCTGCACCAGTTTTGTCGGACCGGTCTTGGCCTGTTGTATCTGATGGGTGGACTATTGGTGCTGTGGCTGATCCTGCCGAGTGGGCTGGATGGCGGTGCGATGTCGAGTTTGGTGAAAAATTTTGATCTGGGGCAGTGGCTGCTTTTGCTGCCCTTGGCTTTATTCGCTGTATTCGTGCAAATCAGTGCCGAAGAGATCCTGTTTCGTGGCTACCTGCAGCAAGCTCTGGCCGCTCGGTTCTCTCACCCAGTGATCTGGCTCCTTGTGCCTTCGATCCTATTTGCGATTGGTCACTACGCACCAGCGGATGCCGGGGTGAATGCCCCGCTTATTGTGCTTTGGGCTGGTGGGTTTGGATTTCTCATGGCCGATCTCACCGCCAGAGCAGGCACGTTGGGACCGGCCATCGCGATTCACTTTGCGAATAATATTATTGCGATTCTGTTGTTCGGCTCACCAACTAGCTTGTCTGGCCTGGCCTTGTATCTGGTGCCGTTTGAACTGTCCGATCCGATCATCTTGCGACAGATGCTGTGGCTCGACTTTGCTATTGTCGGGCTTTGCTGGCTGGTTGCACGTCTTGCCATTCGGCGCTGATTGCAATTAGACGCGCGGGGCCTTATTTGAAGGTCCAAACCGCCCCTACAAAGGCATGGCTTATGAACTGGATCACCAACTACGTCCGGCCGCGGATCAATTCGATCTTCTCGCGCCGCGAAGTTCCCGAGAACCTTTGGCGCAAATGCGATGAATGCGGCACCATGCTGTTTCACCGCGAGCTGAGCGACAATCTGAATGTCTGCAATAACTGCGGACATCACATGCATATTACCCCACGCGACCGTTTCTTGGCGCTTTTTGACGGGGGCGTCTTCACAGAGGTTTCCGTTCCGGAGCCATTGGCTGATCCGCTGAAGTTCCGCGATCAAAAACGCTACCCCGACCGGATGAAAGCGGCGCAGAAGAAAACCGCTGAAAAAGAAGCGATGCTGGTGGCAGCAGGTGAGATTGGTCGCACCCCAATTGTCGCTGCTGCACAGGACTTCTCATTTATGGGCGGGTCCATGGGCATGTTTGTTGGCAACGCGATTGTCGCCGCTGCCCAAGAGGCTGTGAAACTAAAGCGTCCTCTGATCCTATTCTCTGCCGCCGGCGGTGCGCGCATGCAGGAGGGCATTCTGTCGCTGATGCAAATGCCGCGCACAACTGTGGCTGTACAGATGCTGAAAGAGGCGGGTCTGCCTTATATCGTCGTGTTGACTCATCCGACCACCGGTGGTGTGACCGCTTCCTATGCGATGCTGGGTGATGTGCATATCTCCGAACCTAATGCGTTGATCTGCTTCGCCGGCCCTCGCGTGATTGAGCAGACCATCCGTGAGAAATTGCCTGAGGGATTCCAGCGGGCTGAATATCTTTTGGACCACGGGATGCTGGACCGGGTGACCCCTCGTACTGAAATGCGGGATGAATTGATCAACATCACCCGCATGCTGATGGGTTTGCCTCCGCAAGTTGTTGGTGACCTGCCTGCACCGGATGAGAGCGAGCAAGCCGCGAATGACGCAGATGTTGACGCAGACGCACCCGCGCAAAGCAACTGAGCGCGCTAGAGTTTGATGCAACGGCCCGCCTGTTACATGGGCGGGCCGTTTGCATATTATCCCCAGGTTTTAACGCCAGTGAGCCGCAACATGACCCAGACCTCCGATGTGATTCTTGCCCGCATGATGGCACTGCATCCCAAGATTATTGACCTGACACTGGATCGGGTCTGGCGACTGTTGGAAGCGCTCGGAAACCCACAGGATGCTCTGCCGCCGGTGATCCATCTGGCAGGCACCAACGGTAAAGGGTCGACACAGGCGATGATCCGTGCCGGGTTTGAAGGGATGGGGAAATCTGTCCATGCCTATACCTCGCCGCATCTGGCGCGCTTTCATGAGCGGATACGGCTCGCAGGGACACTGATCTCTGAGGCGTATCTGTCCGAGGTACTGGACGAGTGCTACGCCAAAAACGGTGGTGAGACGATCACCTATTTTGAGATTACTACTGTAGCTGGGTTGCTGGCGTTTTCCCGCACGGCAGCCGATTATACCCTGCTTGAAGTCGGCCTCGGCGGGCGTCTGGACGCAACAAATGTAATAATCCCCGAGGTGTCGGTCATTACGCCTATCTCGATCGACCATGAGCAGTTTCTCGGGAATACACTGGCCAAGATTGCAGGCGAAAAAGCGGGAATTATCAAGCGTGGCGTGCCGGTTGTGGTCGGCCCTCAGCCGGAAGAGGCGATGAACGTGATCGAAGCAACTGCCGCCGGTCTTGGTGCACCGCTCATTGCCTATGGTCAGCATTGGCATGTTTACGAAGAGCGTGGTCGGTTGATTTTTCAAGACGAGGCCGGGTTGCTGGATCTGCCGCTGCCTGCGTTGCTCGGCGCACATCAGGTTCAGAACGCTGGGGCCGCATTGGCAGTTCTACGCCACCTCGGCGCGGATGAGGCCGCTTGTGAGGCGGCAATGGCAGACGCTGAATGGTCTGCCCGGATGCAACGGTTGAAATCCGGTCCAATGATGGATGCCGCGCCAATGGCAGAGCTATGGCTGGATGGTGGTCACAACGCAGCGGCGGGTTTGGCGCTGGCAGACGTTCTGGCCGGACTTCCCAAACGTCCAACCCATCTGATCTGCGGTATGCTGAACACGAAAGATGTCACCGGGTATATGACCCCACTGGCGGCTCAGGCGGAGAGCCTCATCGCAATTTCAATCCCAGATGAGGTGAATACCCTGCCAGCGGAGGAAACAGAGGCTGCGGCAAAGGAGGTTGGATTGGACGCAACGAGTGCCGACAGCGCCATGGATGCCTTGAAAGCCATTGTTGCGGATGATCCTCAGGCGCGGGTTTTGATCTGCGGATCGCTCTATCTTGCTGGTTACATTCTGCGCGAACACGGCTGATTTTATAGCCGTATTCGCTTGGGGTCGTACTCACCTAGGTCGCTTTCAGAAAGAGCTTGGGCGGTGTAAACTCTTAGCGGCAGAGGACTGCGCCGACTGTTCACATCTGCGAGGTCATGTGTCTTGTCCCCAATCTTTGTCCTGCATCTCACGCAGGCGTGAAGCGGTGCGTTCAAATTCAAACGTGCCTTCGCCCTCAACGTAGAGCATCTCCGGCTCAGCTGCCGCTGAACAAATCAAACGCACACCGGCTTCATAAATCGCATCGATTAATGTGACGAACCGCTTGGCTTCGTTGAAGTTATTCCGCGACAGGCGCGGGATGTCCTCTAACACTAGGACTTTCACGGCTTCGGCGATGGCCAGGTAATCGCCCGGTCCCAGCATCTTGCCACAGAGGTCGTAAAACCCAGCGCGGGCCACACCGTTGCGAAAGGCGGGTAGCGTTACTTCTCTCCCTTTGATTTCCAGTGTTAGCGGAAGGGCGAGACCGCCGGATAGATCCTCCCAGATCGCACGGATCTTGGCGTTGGCTTCTGCGTTTACAGGCGAGAAGTAGACTTGAGCGCCGGTCAGTCGATCTTGGCGGTAGTCAACGGGGCTAACCATTTCATGAACTTGCATCTGGTGCTTAATCAGTTCGATGAATGGTAGAAACAACTGACGGTTCAATCCGTCTTTGTACAGATCGTCCGGCACCCGATTTGATGTGGTGATCACCGTAACGCCAGCAGCGAACAGCGCTTCGAAAAGGCGCCCGACGATCATTGCGTCAGTGATATCGGTTATTTGCATTTCATCGAAGGCGAGGAGACGTACGGAAGCTGCAACCTCCGAAGCCACTGGGGCAAGTGCGTCTTCGATCCCTTGTTGGCGGGCCTCATGCATCTTGCTGTGGATCTCTTGCATGAATGCGTGGAAATGCACCCGACGCGAGGGCACGTCGTCAAGGCTATCCACAAACAGATCCATAAGCATCGACTTGCCGCGCCCGACCCCGCCCCAAAGATAAAGTCCCACGACCGGTTCATATGTGGCCTTACGAAACAGTCCGCGTTTGACAGGGGGAGCTTTTAGCTCTTCGGCGATGCGATCAAAATGCGGCAGAACGGCTTCCTGTGCAGGATCCGGTTTCAACACGCCTGCGTCGATTTTCTGCTGATAGAGCGCTGTCAGATGGGTCATATCGCAAGGGATAGCGCGGGCGCATTCGGATGGAAAGCCATGTCTGATTGCTGATGTGATCGCTCGCGTATCTGAAATGTGGAGATGGAAGTAGTCTGCGTGTCTAAATGATCCATTTCAAACACATCAATAATTCTTACCTATTGGCGCAAAAATCCTGATTTGACCGAATATGAAATTCCCGTACCGTCCGTCGGGCCGGAACAACCTCCGGGAAGGAGAAATATCATGCACCGCCCTGCGCCACTGTTTACCCCCGTGCTGATCGTGGGTTGCGTCATTATTATGGTCAGTTTCGCGGTGCGTGCGTCCTTTGGTGTGTTCCAAATCCCAATTGCCGAGGAATTCGGCTGGTTAAGATCTGAGTTCTCGCTGGCGATTGCGATTCAGAACCTGGCTTGGGGTATCGGACAACCGATTTTCGGAGCCATTGCTGAGAAGATCGGAGATCGCAAAGCGATCATAATGGGGGCGGTGGTCTATGCTGCGGGACTGGTGTTCAGTGCCTGGGCAACCACCCCGTTTGAAATGCAAGCCTATGAATGGTTGGTTGGTTTTGGCATCGCGGGTACCGGGTTTGGCGTTGTTCTGGCCGTTGTCGGACGGGCCAGCTCGGACGAGAACCGATCGATGTCACTGGCTATTGTCACAGCCGCAGGCTCTGCCGGGCAGATTTTTGGGGCTCCAACTGCCGAGTGGTTCTTGACGTTTCTAAGCTGGCAGAGCGTGTTTCTGATTTTTGCAGGCGTTGTTCTGGCATTGATCGCAACCTTACCGTTGATGCGGGCGCCCGAAGCGGCATCGAAGGCTGAGTTGGAAGAAAGCATGGGCGCAATCCTGAAAAAGGCGTTCAAGGACCCGTCCTATACGTTGATTTTTCTAGGCTTTTTCAGCTGCGGCTATCAATTGGCTTTTGTGACTGCGCATTTCCCCGCCTTTGTCACCGAAATGTGCGGGCCAATCCTACCGGGTGGAGCGCTCCATTCGATTGGCATCACCTCGACGTCTGCGCTAGGGGCTGTTGCGATCTCTCTGATCGGGGCGGCCAATGTTGGCGGAACGCTACTGGCAGGCTGGCTTGGCAATCGGTATTCTAAAAAATATCTATTGGCGGCGATCTATACCGGACGCACGATTGCGGCGGCTGCCTTTATCCTCATGCCGATTACGCCGGTGTCGGTTATTGTCTTTTCTATCGTGATGGGGTCGTTGTGGTTGGCAACAGTCCCGCTGACATCTGGTCTGGTCGCCCATCTCTACGGGCTGCGCTACATGGGAACGCTTTACGGGATCGTCTTCTTTAGCCACCAACTTGGTAGTTTTCTGGGCGTTTGGCTGGGTGGCCGGATGTATGACATTTATGGCGACTATACGCTTGTTTGGTGGATTGGTGTCGGTATCGGAGCCTTCAGCGCAATTGTTCACCTCCCGATCCGTGAGAACCGTCCCGCTCCGGTTGCCGCCTGATGCATGCAACCGGGGCGGCGGATCAGCATTCGCTTCGCCAACGGTCCAGAATGTGACGGCTGGTCATAAGATCGAGATGTGCGCCGCCGCCATTTTTGAACAGCGTGATCTGCGCCGGGTCAAATGTAGGAAAACGATCCAGATCGTAGAAATCGGCCAGTATGTCGCTGCGGTTGATCACACCCGCAGCGAGCGGGATTTTGAACTCACCGACATGATCAATGGTTGTCTCAAAGCTATCGCAATAGATCTGTGCGCGCTGCAGCGCATCGTCGTCCGCCTCGCGCATGTCAGGACGGTAGGCCCCTATCAGATTAAGATGCTGACCGGGCCTTAGCCAGTCGCCCTTGATAATGGGATTGGACGACATGGTGCAGGTGATGATGATATCTGCCGCCCGCACTGCGACCTCCAGATCAGGTGCGGTTATCGTACCGGGATATCTGCTTACCAATGCATCAGCTTTATCTGACGTGCGATTCCAGACGCGAATTTGCGCCGTGGGGTAGGCGGCGCTGAAGGCTTCGATCAAGGAGGCTCCGACAGTGCCCGCACCGACGATCAAGATTTCGCGGCTGTCTTGATTGGCCAGCCGCTGTGCGCCCAACAGACTGTCACCGGCGGTTTTCCATTTGGTCACCAAATGGAAATCAACCAAAGCCTCAAGCATGCCGTGCTGATCACCATATAGACAGACAGCGCCGTTTACCGTCGGTTGACCGAATTCCGGATTGTCGGGAAAGATCGTGGCGTTTTTGACAGCGAGGCCGAGGCCGTCAATCCAGGCTGCACGGTTCAGTAACGTGTCATTGCCACGGTACAGAAAACTGTCGGCGACTTCGGCCTTTGGCAGGCGATGACCTGCGGCAAGCGCGTCACAAAAAGACAGCCATTCTAGATTGGCCTCACCCTCATTGAAAGGGATTTGCAGAGTGTTGGTCATTGGGCAGCCTCCGCCGTCAGCAACCCTTCAGAAACCAGACGATCTGCCCAAGTCTGGGGATGTGTAAAGAGATGTGTCTGCCATCCCCGCGCGGCTGCTGCTTCGATGTTTTCGGGGCGATCATCGGTGAAGAGGAGCTGCTTGGGCGCTATTCCTGTCTCCTGTTCAAGATGGGCGTAGATCTCGGCCTCGGGTTTGATGGTTCTCAGGTGGCCCGATACAAACGCGCGGTCGAATTCACTGAAAAACGGATAGGTGATCTTGGCTAGTTCAAACGTGCCCACACCAAAATTGGTCAGCGCAAATACGGGAACCCCGTTCTGACGTAATTCGCGCATCAGGCGGACGGAGTGAGGAATGTCTGGGCTTGCCATTTGAAGCCAACTGTCATGCCAGTGGCGGATTTCATCCGCCCATTCAGGGTGCCGGTCTGCAAGGGCATAGACCGCGCCTTTGAAATCATCACCTCGATCAACCCCAAGGTTCATCCCATGGAGGTCGACCTCACGAAAAAGCGCTTCGCGTTTAGACTTGCCAATTTTGGCGTCATAGAACCGCTCTGGTTCCCATTCGATCAACACGCGGCCGATATCAAAAACAACAGCTTTGATGGTCATGTTGTGGCTTTCCTATCCGGTGGAGCGCGGTCGCGGACGAGGTGCGGGGCGACTGCGGCGGGTTTCGCGCCAGACGGAAATAAGTCCGGCGCCAATGATTAAGGCAGATCCGATCCAGACTGGCCCGTCGGGCCATTCATCAAAGACCAGAACGCCCCAGAAAACGGCCATAGGCATGGCGATATACTCAAAGGGGGCCACCAGACCGGCCTCGCATTGGCGATAGGCTTGGCTGACCAGATAGCCGCCGACAGATCCAGCAATCCCGACTGTAAAAAACAGGATCCAGTCCTGTGGTGCAGGCCAGATCCATGCGCGTAGGAGGAACTGCAGCCCCACGCTGTCGGAGGTGGCGAAGCGCCCATCGCCTGTTGCCAGCCCGATCGAGGCGCTGACCAGCAGAAAGCCCAGCGTTGGGTAGAATGATAGAGTTGCGGCTTTATCCGAACCGCCCGCACGTCGAGTGAGAACATGGAGGGTTGCATAGCCACAGGCGCCCAGAAACGGCAGGATCGCAGCAGCTTGAAATGTTCCTGGACCGGGGCGCATGATCATCAGGATACCCGCAAAGCCGATGACCACCGCCATCCAGCGCCAGGGGCCTACGCGTTCCTTCAGGAAAAGGACCGACAAGCTGGTCACGACCAATGGGGTTGCAAAGGCAATGGCTACGGCCTCGGCGATGGGCATGATTGCAAGACCGGTGAAGAAACAGAGATTGGCAAACAACACCGCGAGGCTGCGCAACATATGCAGTTTGGGTTGGTGCGTGCGCAGAATACGATACCCGCCTTCCAATGGGATGATCAGCGCCAACAGTACGAACATTGCGACGACGGATCGAAACATCACCACCTGATATAGCGGATAGTCCCCAGAGAGGAATTTGAAGATGACATCGATGATGGAGAAGCAGGTGGCGGCCCCAACCGCGGCAAAAACGCCAAACAGCGATATCTTTGCCTGTTGCTGCGTCACGGCTGCCTCTCTTGTGCTACTATTGTACGATCAGTGACCCAAAGGCAGACAAAGGGCAAGAGCGGCCGAGGGTGCCTGCGACTAGCCTGAGCTGGCGGCGCGGATCTCACGTTCAAGCGCGTCTAGAAACCGGGAACGATCGGCCTTGGTAAAGCCTTTGCCGCTGCCGCCTGCGCCCAGCGGATTGGCGGCCCTCAGATCAGCCATTAAGTCGCGCATGGCAAGTTGCTGGCCTATGTTTGCTTCGGTGAAGCGTTCGCCATTGTGCCGCAAAACGCGCGCACCGGTTTCGATGCATTTGGCGGCCAGCGGGATGTCCCCGGTGACCACAACATCACCTTGTCCGCAGCGTTCGGCGATCCACATATCAGCTACATCTGCGCCTTCGGATACGATCACAGTTTCCACCAGTGGGTTCTGGGAAGGTCGCAGCCCACCGTTGGAGACCACAAACATAGTAACCTTGTGACGTGTCGCCACCCGCTCTGCCTCTGCTTTGACAGGGCAGGCATCGGCGTCAATGTAGAGCGCCATTACTCTGCAGCCTTGGTCGATTTCGCCTTGGGAGCCGCTTTGGCCTTGGTAGCAGATTTAGGCTTTTCTTCGTCCGGTTTACTTACCTTGAATTCGTCCGGAATGGGCATCCGGTTGAAAGCATCAAGCCCTGCAATTTTATAGGCTTCTGCCAAAGTCGGATAGTTGAAGGTGTTCTGTACGAAATAGTCCACTGTGCCCTTGAGGTTGAGCACCGCCTGAGCGATGTGGATCAGCTCGGTCGCACCTTCGCCAACAATCTGAACACCTAAAACCCGACGTGTTTTGAGAGAGAACAACATTTTGAGCATGCCGTGCTCTAACCCCATGATGTGCCCACGCGAGGTTTCGCGGAACCGGGCGATACCGATCTCATAGGGGATGCCGCGTTCCTGCAATTCCTCCTCTGACATGCCACAGGTGGACATTTCTGGGACCGAATAGATTCCATAGGGGAACCAAGGGCTTTCGGGCAGAGTTGGGGTGTCCAGCGCATGACATGCCGCGACCCGGCCCTGTTGAAGCGAGGTTGAAGCCAGCGATGGATGGCCGATCACATCACCGGTCGCATAGATATGCGGTACGGCGGTCTGGTAGGACTTTCGATCCACATTGAGACGCCCGCGATGATCTGTTTTCAGGCCAACCGCGTCGAGGTTCAGTGCCTCAGTATTCCCCATTCGACCGGCAGCGAACAACAACATGTCGCCACGGACATGGCGCCCGTTTTCAAGACTGACCTCGATATGGCTGCCTTCATCATCGATCTTGGTGATGGCTGAACCCAATCGGAGATCCACACCGTTTTCACGGATTTGATGAGTGAAATCCTGGATCAATGTGCTGTCGATAAAATCAAGGAAGGTGTCACGGGGCTCAACCAGCGTTACACGAACATCCAGAGCCGAGAACATGGTGGCGTATTCGACACCGATCACCCCGGCGCCTACGACGACCAGAGATCTAGGAATCTCCTCCATCTCGAGGAATTCATCGCCGTCTACGATGGTTTTGCCGTTAAAGGGTACATAGTCAGGGCGATAGGTGCGCGTGCCAGTCGCAATTAGGAATTTCTCACCGGTGACGCGGGTGGTATCGCCTGCTTCGGTGGCGACTTCGACTTCGTTCGGGCCAGTAAAGCGTGCCAGCCCGGGCAGCACTTCAACGTGGTTGCGGTTGAATTGATGCTCCAGCACGTCGACCTCATGGTCGAGAGTCATATGAAGACGTGCTTTCAGATCTTTGGCTTTGATCTGATCCTTAACCCGATAGGCGCGGCCGTAAAAGCTGCGCTCCCGCCAACCGGAGAGATTCAGTACCGTTTCGCGGAGGGTTTTGGACGGAACGGTGCCTGTGTGCACTGACACGCCGCCAAGCCGATCTTTGCGGTCGATGACCAACACACGGCGGTGCAGCTTGCCCGCCTGAATTGCGGCGGTCCGGCCTGATGGCCCAGAGCCTATGATAATGAGATCGTAGTCGAAGTCTGTCATGATTAGCCCCGATAGAGCGCTTCTGCATGGAACGACACGTGGTCCTCCATGAAGGTTGAGACAAAAAAGTAGCTGTGATCATAGCCGGGCTGCATCCGCATCACAGCTTGTTGCCGTCTTTCCGCGCTGGCCTGTGCCAGAGCTTCGGGTTTGAGCAGATCGAGAAATTGATCGGACGTGCCGGTATCGATCAGGACCGGCCCGTCAAAACCAGTATCCTGCATCATCAGGGTGGCGTCGTGACGTTTCCAGGCGGCGGCGTCTTCACCTAGGTAAGCGGTCAGCTGCTTACGTCCCCAATCACTGGCAGAGGGATTACAGATAGGTGCAAACGCCGAAACCGAGCGGAAGCGCCCCGGTAGGTTCATCGCCATCGTCAGCGCACCGTGACCGCCCATGGAGTGGCCGGTGATCGCCTGACGATCCATATCCAGAGCATACTGTTCGCCGAGCAATGCTGGAAGCTCTTCGGTAATATAGTCCCACATCTGGAAGTGCGGTGCCCAGGGGTTTTGTGTCGCGTTCACATAAAAACCAGCGCCCTGACCAAGATCATACGCGTCATCGTCGGCCACGCCTTCACCGCGCGGCGACGTATCGGGGAACACGATCGCGATACCCTGTTCAGCACACCAAGCCTGCGCCCCGGCTTTGGACATGGCGTTTTCGTGGGTGCATGTCAGGCCGGACAGGTACCACAGCAACGGAACCGGGCCGTCAGCAACCTCTTCCGGGAGAAACAGGCCAAAGGTCATATCGCAATTTGTGCTACTGCTGGTGTGGCGATAGACGCCTTGCACGCCGCCAAAAGCTGCATTTTCTGAGACGGTTTCCATAGGACGATTCCTTTGTTCTGGTTGCACTATCGCTACCTGCGGTCAGCCATAGCGTCCAGTGACTGTGCGTCGATGGCCTTTGTTTTTGCGGCATATGATTGCAAAAACCTGAAGGCGGAGGTGTTTTTCTGTTGTCGAGGTGGTCAGAACAGGGTCAAGGCTGGGTAAAGGTTGTGACCCATGCAATCACCAAAGGCAGCGTCAGGATCGACAACGTGGTAGACAAAAGGATTGCAGCTGAGGCCCGGTGTGGCGCGACGCCGTAGTGTTGAGCCAGCATGTAGACGTTGCCTGCAACAGGCAGTGCTGCCGCCGCGATGGCCACTCCAGCGGCGTAGGGATCTACCGGAAATAATATCAATACACAGATCGCTACCAAGGCTGGGTGTAGCACCAGTTTGGCAAAGCTGAGCCAGCTTGCGATCTGCACCCGTTCCGCAGACTTTGATGCCAGAGAGGCCCCAATCGCAAATAGCGCACCGGGCGTGGCCGCATCACCGAGCAGTGCAAGAAACGCATTGGCAGGTGTAGCGATTGGCAGAGACAACGCTGACCAGGTTAGACCGGCACAGATTGATAGGATCATCGGATTTTGCAGCAAGCCGCGACCAACTAATCGGAACGTTTCCCCGCCCAAACCACTGCCACGGCCTACGTTTATCAGGATGACAATCAGAGAAGAAAACACAACAAGATCGACACTGAGGATAAGCATCATTGGCCCAATGGCCGCTGGGCCAAACAACAGAACCATCATTGGCAGACCCAGAAAGCCGACATTGCCAATGGCTGCGCATTGCGCCTCTACCGCTGCAGTCTGGGTATCAAGCTGTCTCATTGCTGCAACGAGGGTTGTCAGAAGATAGACGGCCATTGTGCCTAACAGATAGGCTAAGATTAGATGCGGATCGAAGATATCGGCAAAGGACAGGTTGGCAGCAAAACGAAAAATCATTGCAGACAGCGGGAAGTAGAAGACAAATTTTGTGAGGTGGGCAGTTGCTTCCTCTCCAAAGAACCGGCAGCGCCCAGCCCCGTAACCAAGGCCGATGATAGCAAAAAAAGGAAGGGTTCGAAGAAATATGTCGATCATTGCCGCAATTGGTAACCTGAATTGACCAACGCGGAAAGAGCGTTTCTGACGCCTTGAGATGCGGTTTCAATGTGAGGCAGGCCAGTCTACCAGCCTTCTGCAATTGGAGCCCATAGCGCGGAATCGCCTAAGGTGATTTCCATTCGCTCCATAGAACTATAGTTTTGTGGGTATCACGACGGATCAATCGTCTGCGAGGTCAAGATTGATCCGCTCCTCGATATGCAGGAGTGTGCAAAGATAGTGCAGTAACCTGTCGGGATTGCGCATCACAACAGAGAGAATTTATGAACCAACCAGCTGCCATCCCCCGCAAGGGTCGCAAATACGACCAAGTGCTGCAGGGCGCCCGTGATGTATTCATGGCTGAAGGGTTTGAGGGCGCCAGTGTTGACGAAATCGCCCGTAGAGCTGGGGTCTCTAAGGCGACGCTTTATAGTTACTTCCCGGATAAGCGGTTGTTATTCATGGAGGTTGCCCGCCACGGCTGTGCACGTCAGGCGGATACTACGGTGACCATTTCTGCCGGGTGCTGCAGTCCCAAAATAGCGCTGCGCGAGGCGGGGCTTCACGTCCTGTCGGTGATCCTGTCGGAATTCGGCGTAAAGATGTTTCGCATTTGCGTTGCCGAAGCGGACAGGTTTCCAGACCTAGGGCGTCGTTTTTACGAAAGCGGGCCGGCAACCATACGGACGCAGCTGCGGGAGTATTTTGCCGGGGCGACTGAGCGAGGTGAGCTTTTAATAGAGGATATGGATCTTGCTGCTGATCAGTTCGCAGAACTCTGTCGCGCTGATATGTTCCTGAGGTTGCTATTCAATATCGATGCTGAGATCGGCCAGGCTGAACGCGAGCGGGTGGTTGACGCAGCAATCAAGACATTCCTAGCTCGCTACAGTGCTGCGGACACGAATGCTGAACCCAACTAGCGGTAAGATGCTTGGTGCCGTTGCCGTTTTGAAGTCAATGAGTTGTAAACTCCCTCGGTGCGAGACGGTAGATCTGATGGCAGTTGTGGCAGGATGAAATCAAGCGAGGCAGACTGCGTCTTAGTCCAGCGGCAGATCGGACGTTGAGCGCGCGCGCTGCCTTTTTTGCACTATCTGCGTGTCGTGAAAAATCTTCCCAATTCACCCAGATGCCTCCGCGTGCATGGGAGGAGAGATCTGTAACATCCCGGCGAAAGCGTCGGGGAATGCGGCCCGCTGACCTTACCAGAATACGCTTGGCGGCGCGTGCGCTGGCGCGATCAAAGGCAATATAGTCACGGGTCATTGCCGTCAGTTCTTCTAATGCCCTCTTTTGTCCATTCATCAGGGCGATGCGCTGGGCGACAAGTGTATTGGAATGTGAGCTATCGGCCTTGGCCTTAGTCCCAAGTACTAGAAGGGCAGCAATCAACATAGCTGAGGCTAAGACAGCACAGATATTGGTTGGATTATTTGACGGGGGGCGCAGATATGCCGCAGTCATTGCAGGTTGAGGCAGATGTTTTTTCGGGGGGTTATGCATTGTCCGATGGTTCCTCATCCTGATGGCGGGCGACCTGCACAGGGTATGAGGATCTGGTTAGATCGCCGTTAATGCGTAGTTCGATGGTAAATCAGCCAACCATTCGATCGTGAGCGAAGTGTTTGAGCTAGGTTCTATTGACAACGATGGGCTATCTTTGGCCCATGAGCACACCACGATTTGATATTTTAGGACAAGCCCTTGCCGACGCCAGCCGGACGCGCATGTTATGCGAGTTGCTGGATGGACGGTCCTATACCAACAAGGAACTGGCCGCGGCGGCAGGAGTAACGCCGCCAACCGCTACTGCGCATTTGCAGATGTTGCAGTCTGCCGGACTGGTTATTGCCGAAAAACGAGGGCGCTGTGTCTTTCATCGTTTGGCGAGCGCAGAGGTGGCCCATGCCCTCGAACAGCTGGCCGCGATAGCACCTTCAGATCATCTACACCGGGCCCAGCAGAGAAAGGCCGGAGGCTTAGCACCGCTTCGCAGTTGCTATGATCACTTTGCCGGTCCATTGGCGGTCGCGATGACCGCTCGGTTTATTGATTTGGGAATCCTGATAGAACGAAACGGCGGGTTTGAGGTGGTCCCGGCGACGGAATGGTCCAAACTGGGCGTAGTCTTACCAAGTACAGTCGGTCGCCAGCCCTTTGCGAGGCCCTGCATGGATTGGACAGAGCGGCGTTTGCACATATCGGGAGCGCTGGGCCGACAAATACTGTCCCACGCACTGAAGGCAGGCTGGGTCAAGCGCCAATCTGTGAAACGTGGGCTGTTGCTGACCTCTCCGGGGCGGGCAGCATTTGACCAGATTATTGGTCTAAATATCCATGATGTGGCACCGGAAATTATTGCGTCCTGATATGTCTATGGCGGCTTATGTCAATAATAATACTTGATTTATTCGCCGATTGACGCAACGCTGATGTCATGAGCTTTGACCAAGTGCAGCCCTTCTCACCATCCAATGGCCCGCAACAGGTTGCCTTCCACCGCACGGAACTCTCGGTGATTCTGTCACTATATGGCCGCATGGTCGCCGCAGGAGAGTGGCGCGATTACGGTATATCGACCCTGCGGGACCTGGCCGTTTTCTCGGTTTTCCGCCGGACCGCTGAACACCCTCTCTATCGTATCGAAAAACGACCCAAACTGCGTGGGCGGCAAGGACAATATGCGGTTATCGGTATGGACGGTCAGATTTTGAAACGCGGGCACGACCTGAAGACCGTATTGCGCGTGTTGGAACGCAAGTTAATTCGCTCTGTGACATAGTGCGATTGCTGTGGGGGTTGCCTTAAATCTCAAGGCGTCGATGGGCGGTGACCGGGCCGTCACCTTGTGACATGATCCGTTCTACAGCACCGGCAACCGGTTCCAGTGCGACGGCCATATGGTAGGCATTGGCGTGGATCATAGTCTCACTGTCCTGCATCAGAGCGACGTGGCCTTTCCAAAACAACAAATCTCCGCGCCTTAAATCCGCTGGAACAGGGGTATTCCCTAGTTGTATCGATGTACCTAATTCGCGTTCTTGTTGGTCGCTGTCGCCGGGGCAGTTCACGCCGCAGGCTTGCATTGCAGTCTGAACCAGACCAGAGCAGTCGATTCCCAGGCGACTGTTTCCCCCCCATAGATAGGGAGTCCCTAGAAAAAGCTCTGCAACAGAAACCGCGTTGGCGTCCAGCTCTGCAAGCGGTCGCAGATGATGCGCCGGGACATATCCCTGATCGGTCTTCGCGAACTTTTCCGTCGTGGAGATTACTGCCAATTTGCTGCCATAGCTTAGGCTGCACAGGTCTGCAGATTTCATATCTGCAGTGCTATAGGCATGTGTAGCAGGGGTACAGACCCGATGGGTCACAGGTTCCGCGTCTTCTGTCAGTGCAGAGCTGGGCACATATCCGACATAGTCATCATAAACGGCCTGAACAAAGGCCCAGCCGTCACGCCGTTCAAAGGCCAATACGTCAGCCCCTAGTAGCAATTGGCGGTCTCTTGCTCCATTTGGCTGGCGCAGCAAGTCCACAACGGGCACCCCGATACGTGCGGGTTGCCCTTCAACGACGCTACGGTCGCCGGATGTCTGCGATAGATGAGCAGCAATTACGCGGTCGTTGGCGGGGGTGCGGCGCGGGTCAGGCATTTTAGAAATCAGAGCTTAAGCATCTGCGGGAGTGCCTCGAAGAGGGCCCGTGCACCCTGTAAGGCGCCTCCTTTTGGCCGCGCGGGCGCGTCGGTCGGTGTCCAACCGTAGATGTCGAAATGCATATAGCGGCTCTCTCCGGCGAACCGGCGCAAAAAGAGCGCCGCCGTAATTGATCCGGCAAAGCCGCCGCTGGGCGCGTTGTCGAGATCAGCGATCTGAGGTTCGATCATCTTTTCATAGGGGGCATGAAACGGCATCCTCCAAACTGGATCGGCTGACGCTACTGCTGTTGCGCAGATAGTCTGTGCGTCCGCGTCATCATCAGTGTAGAATGGAGCCAGATCCGGACCTACGGCCACCCGAGCGGCGCCGGTCAGTGTTGCCATGGAAATCAGCAAATCCGGTGACTCTTCTGCAGCATAAGCAAGTGCGTCAGCCAGGACCAAGCGCCCCTCTGCATCTGTATTGTTGATTTCAACGGTCATCCGATTGCGCGCAGTCAACACATCTCCGGGCCGGAACGCGTTGGCGGAGACGCTGTTTTCAACGGCTGGAATAAGGACACGCAGCTGCACAGGTAGCCCTAGCGCCATGATTATGTGGGCAAGTCCTAAGACGTTTGCTGCACCGCCCATGTCTTTTTTCATCAACCCCATGCTGCTGCCTGGTTTGAGGTTGAGGCCACCCGTGTCAAAGCAGACGCCCTTGCCTACAAGTGTTAGTTTTGGGCCGTTGTTGCCCCAGCGCATATCCAAAAGACGCGGACGACGGTCCGAGGCGCGACCGACCGTATAGATCATCGGGAAGTTTTGCGTTAGCAGATCCTTGTCCGCATTGATCTCGAGATGCGCGCCATGCTGGTCGGCCAGCTCTCTCGTGGCGTCTTGCAATTCGCTTGGCCCCATATCGGAGGCGGGTGTATTGATCAAATCTCGGGTCAGAAACTCTCCTGCCGCCAAAGTTTCGATGCGGCTGACATCGACGCCCTCTGGTGCAACCAGAAACTTGTCCGCTGCCTGTCCTGACTTGTACCTGTCGAACCGATATTGAGAGAGCAACCATCCGAGGCATTCTGCCGGGCGTTCTTCGTTCGCGATACCCTCGACTAAGCGGTATGTACCGCTGGGGAGTGCAGATAGAGCCCCTGCCAGAATGAAGCGGTGTCGTGTGCGATCTTTGGCAGTGCCATAGCCAACCAATGCCTGCTTGGGCTGGCCATTCTCACCCGGAATGGTGAGTGATTGACCGATAGAGCCGCGAAACCCGTTGGCTTGCGCCCAGTTCGCGGTTTCGGCAGGCGCACTGGCCAGCCAGTTCTTGCAGTCGTCTTGATTAAGAACATGCAGGTCTATGCTTGCCGCATCCGGCTTGGCGAAGGTCGGGCGCTTTGCTGAAGGCATGACAGAGAACTCCGGGTTCTGGGGATGATTTCATCGCCACAGTATCCGTCACAGCGCTGTCTGCAAGCCCTGCCGTGTTGTGTTCAACCAGTCGTTTCAACTGGTTGAACTGGGTAAGTTAGTTGTTTTGCAACGCAAATGGGGGCTCTTTTCAGAGCCCGAATATATGATAACGCCATACTGAAGACGCCTAGAGATCAGTGTGAGTCTTCGTTTCTGACAGGTAGAGAAATTCCCCGTCGCTGGCAGATCCGCGATCAAATTTATCCGGTCAAGTGCCCCTAGGGTTACTTGTCAGACCGAAAGGTCTTGTTGCTCCCAGACGGCAGTCAACGACCGTTCGCCAATCCGCATCAATCGGAAAAGTGTTGCTGAAATTGCTGCAAAATCGTCTATGTCAATTGCGTTGGTTACGTCACGGGATACCCCCGCCATGGCAGTCATACCGATCTGATCAGCGATTGCGATCAGCGACCGGGCGCTCTTGCGCAGGTTCGGCATATCATTCTGACGCCACAACCGTTCACAATGAGAAAGGCGTACGGCCAATTCTTCAATTGCGCGGCAGACCACATCTTCCGCCCCGGCTTCGCCAAGCTGCGCATAGAGGTCCGACAATTTGTCGGAATCCAAGCGCACGTTTTCTTTGTGTATTACAGTGAGTATTTGAGCCACCACATAAAACCCCATTTATTCATGCCCCCACGGCACGGGCCAAACTTGCGCCTCAGAAGTTGTCAAAAGGTTTCCAAGTGGATAGTCAAATCTCTCGAATTTGGTGACAATCCTTGATAACAGACTCGCCAGAGGACAATCGAGGAACGACAGATGCAATTTGCAAAACCCCTGCCAAGCTATCTGGTGACGCGCTATCATGGCTGGAAGGCCACGACCTATAGCGACAATCAGGGCTGGTATCGGCGGCTTGCCAGTGAGGGCCAACGCCCACGCGCTATGGTTATCTCTTGCTGCGATAGCCGGGTTCACGTGACTTCGATTTTTGGTGCCGATCAGGGTGAGTTCTTTATTCACCGCAATATCGCGAATCTGGTTCCGCCGTATCAACCGGATGGGGATCACCATGGCACCAGCGCAACGGTCGAGTATGCTGTCACCGTTCTAAAGGTCTCGCATCTGATTGTTCTGGGCCATTCACAATGCGGTGGTGTGCAAGGTTGCATCGATATGTGCAAAGGCCATGCCCCTGCGCTTGACGCCAAGGAAAGCTTTGTCGGACGCTGGATGGATATTCTGAAGCCGAAGTATTCTTTGGTGGAAGACATTGAGGATGCGGACGACCAAGCGCGCCAGTTCGAACGTCAAGCGGTTGTTGCCTCGCTTGAGAACCTGATGACGTTTCCCTTTATTGACAGCGCAGTACGTGATGGAACGCTGAGCCTTCATGGCCTGTGGACCGATATCGGTGAAGGCGGTTTGGAATGTTACGAACCCCGAAGCGCGAAATTCCAACCTGTCTGATTGGCGAGTTCGGGCTATCGGTGGCTTCCTCAGGTTACTGCTTGGTCTGAGGACGCGGCCATACTAAGCGCGGCCTGAGTATAGCCGCCAGCCGCGCCGTCGATGAAGTGCACATGATCGTCACGCATGACTGACGGTACGATACAGGTCACTAGCGCCTCCTCCTGCTCGTGCAGCCCGTAGCGCACAAGGCCTGCTGCGGCAGCTTGTCCAAGCGTGCGCGCGATCTCATCGCGTATCTTTGGTGGGCAATCGAGGGTCAGCTTGAGGCCATCGTCGAATTTTCGAAAGTCCGCATTTGCGGCCAGCATCTTGCGATAATGAGGCGCATCAAACCCGGCAAAAGGTCGTTTGCGGCTGAGCGCATATGCAGCCAGCATTGTCTGGATGAACAGCTGCATTTTTTTTAAAATCAGAGCTGTTTTTCCACGCGAAATCTGAGCTTCAAGGCTCAGGCCAGGTGGAGGGAAGCTGAAACTGGGGCCGTTCTCTGGTACCGGGTGGCCATTTCGTTGCAATTGATCAGCTAGGGAGAGGACATCGCCGGCAATCCTGGCAAAATCGCGTCCAGAGGTGCTTGGCTCGGGTTGCACTACTACAGATAAGATTAGCCCGTTGCGGGCGGGAATTGTATTCCAGCGGCAGGATAAGCCAGACAGGTCTGGCGGGTCTGGCAGGGCCGCATGGGGCACTTCGAATCCGCCCAGTTTCATCTGGCGTTCTGCCCAGTTCAGTCCACCGCCTGCAAACATAGCGTAGTCTGCGACATCTGACACAGCATAGCGGGCAACTGCCACATCGAGCCCTTCGGCCCTGATCCAGGAAACGGGCAGCAATGCCGCGCGTAGTTCGATATCAAACTCGGCGCTTGCCCAACTACGTAACCGGGCCAGGGTGTCGCGTGCAATATCAGCGTGTCCAGGAGCCACCGCAAAGGAGGCTCCGTCGCCGCCGAAGATATACGGAAATGGTGTGCCTTGCAGTGCGTTGATCATTGCAGCAATAGCGGAGGCTCCAATGGTGTTCACCGTTTTATAGCGCCCGGCTGCGATCAGGTCAGTGGAATTAACGATATCGCAGCACCCGACCATCCAATCCCTTGGTAGCGGGGTGAACGCCGCCGCACGGGTCAGACCGGAAAAGTCGCGACTGGGCGAGAGGCTTTGGTAAAAACCATCCTGTGTCATATGCGATCCGTTCATCCTGTTGGAACCATACCCTAGCGCTGGTATGGCACACGGCAAATCACAGCTAAGTAGTTTCGCACTCTTGTGAAATAATGCGAAATCGCCACTGTGGCCAGATATCAATTGCTGCGCTCTGTAATAGACCGCGTAATAGCATGCTATTCCGGGGGAGGCACCATGCAGGCCGGGCTTGTCATCTTATGTCTGGGTTATGTGCTCAGCCAGTTCTTTCGCGCGTTTCTGGCGGTGCTTAGTACTGCCTTGGAAAGCGACCTTGGGGCGATGCCTGAGGATCTTGCCTTTGCGTCTGGGCTTTGGTTTTTGACCTTTGCGGCAATGCAGTTGCCGGTTGGTTGGGCGCTGGATCGTGTTGGGCCAAGCCGCACGGCTTCAGTTTTGTTGTTGGTTGGCGGCGGGGGCGGGGCACTTGTGTTTGCGCTGGCATCCGCGCCAGTTCACATCAGTTTTGCAATGGTACTGATAGGCATTGGCTGCTCTCCGGTTCTGATGGCCTCCTACTATATTTTTGCGCGCGAATATCCCCCGCGACGCTTTGCAACACTGGCAGCGCTAATGCTTGGTGTCGGTTCGCTGGGAAATTTGGTGGCATCATACCCAACAGCTCTGGCGGTTGAACTGCTGGGCTGGCGTGGCACGCTATTTGGTCTCGCCAGTATTTCCACCGCAGTGGCGATCGGCATCGCGTTAACCGTGCAGGATCCTGCTCGAGTTGATGCCGCTGAGGGGCCTAAAGGATCTGTTCTAGATATCCTGAGAATGCCGGTTTTGTGGCCGATTTTTATTATGATGTTTGTGGCTTATGCGCCCTCGGCTGCATTGCGGGGGCTTTGGATTAGTCCCTATCTGAGTGATGTCTTTGACATGGATCGAGGGGCTGTCGGGATTGCCAGTCTCGTGATGGGAAGCGCAATGATCCTTGGAACCTTTGCTTATGGTCCGACGGATCGGTGGCTGGGAACGCGCAAAGGCGTCGTGCTTGGAGGCAGTCTGCTTGCATGCGTGTCGTTGGGTGGCTTGATGATATGGATCGATGGGCCGGTGTTACTCGTGATCGCTCTGATGGCAGCCGTCGGCTTTTTTGGTGCGTCTTTCCCGGTGATATTGGCACATGGGCGTGCCTTTGTACCTCCGCATATGGTTGGTCGCGGGGTCACTATGCTCAACTTCTTTGGCATTGGTGGCGTGGGAATCATGCAGTTCGCCAGTGGACGTCTGCACGCAGAAATGGTGGGACCGGACCTTTCCTTGCCCTATTTTGCTATTTTCGGTTTCCTATTGACGTTTCTACTGGTCGGATGCGCAATATATCTGCTCAGTCGCGACCGCTTGGATTGATCTGGCCTTTCCACACGCGATCTTTCCCGATAAGACATCGCAGCCGGTCACAAGGCCGGATATATTTGGAGAAATAATATGGGTTATCGCGTCGTTGTCGCCGGCGCCACGGGCAACGTGGGCCGTGAAATGCTGAATATCCTGGCCGAACGCCATTTCCCGGTGGATGAGTTGGCCGTTCTGGCTAGCCGAAAATCGCTGGGTACAGAGGTTATGTTCGGTGACAAGACGTTGACGACGCAGGACCTGGATACCTTTGATTTCACGGGTTGGGATATGGCGCTGTTCGCCATCGGTTCCGACGCGACAAAAAAATACGCCCCCAAGGCGGCGCGCGTCGGTTGTGTGGTCATCGATAACTCGTCGCTCTATCGCTACGATCACGATGTGCCGCTGATTGTGCCTGAGGTGAATCCAGAGGCTGTGCACGGCTACGCCAAGAAAAACATCATTGCCAACCCCAACTGTTCGACAGCACAGATGGTCGTAGCGCTGAAGCCGCTGCATGACCGCGCCAAGATCAAGCGCGTTGTGGTCTCGACCTATCAGTCGGTATCCGGTTCGGGTAAAAACGGCATTGATGAGCTGTGGGATCAGACCAAGTCGATCTATAACCCGACCGACGACAAGCCGCCGAAACAGTTCACCAAGCAGATTGCGTTCAACGTGATCCCGCATATCGATGTGTTTCTGGATGACGGCTCCACTAAGGAAGAGTGGAAGATGGTCGCGGAAACCAAAAAGATCGTTGATCCATCGATCAAGGTTACAGCGACTTGTGTTCGTGTTCCGGTTTTTGTTGGCCACTCCGAAGCGATCAACATTGAGTTTGAAGACTTCCTTGATGAAGACGAAGCGCGCGATATCTTGCGCGAAGCGCCAGGCATCATGGTGATCGATAAACGTGAAGACGGCGGCTACGTGACACCGGTAGAATGTGTTGGCGATTTCGCAACATTCATCAGCCGTATTCGCCAGGACTCGACTATCGATAATGGTCTGAACCTGTGGTGCGTCAGCGACAACCTGCGCAAGGGCGCTGCACTAAATGCGGTCCAGATTGCCGAGCTCCTCGGTCGCGAAGTCCTAAAAAAAGGCTAAAAACATATTCATTTAGCAGGGGGACTGTCTCGAAAGAGACGGTCCCTTTACCGTTTGTATAGCTGTTCTTGTCAGCCTTGGTGCCACTAATCTGTTGGGGGTTAGATAAAGGTATTTTGGGGGTAAGACTATGATACAAAAGAAGCCAGAAACCGTTGATGCAACACAAGGCCGTATTGGCGAGTCCGCTTGGGCTACTGCGCGCAATGGTTCGCGCCTCGACACCGAAATGGCGGCGCAGCTTCGGATGGTGCTGAGTGAGAGTTTCCGTACTGCCAGAAGTTGGCTGGACTTGATCCGGGCCTTGCGCAGTAAAGGTTTCTATCTACAGCAGAGTGAGGGGCGGATCCGTCTACGGGACGCACATAGCCATATCGAAATCTGTACCTGTCGGTTCCTAGGGTTCCCCGGCGCAGAGCTGGAAGCGCGTTTCGGGACTCCGCTACCTGACAACCTCAGACAAGCTTAAAGGTACAAACAGAAGGTAGGCAAAGCGATTGGCTATAGTCGGCTGGTAACATCCCGCGATGGTCTTTAGGCTTGGCAGCAGGCGGGGCATGAACCCGCGATGTTGATCAGCCGAGAGATGCCATGCGATCTGCTTTTTCAGTTATTGCCTTCGTAGCGGCCTCCGCCGCGATCACAAATATTCCGACAACTGTGGTTGCGGATGTGATCGCGGTGGACAGTCAAGTCACTGCGGTAACACTGTATCCCGGACTTGCTCAGATAACCCGCACGGCAGATATAGATCTTCCTGCAGGACGCCATCAATTGATCTTGCAAGGCGTGCCACACAGCGCTGAAACGGCTAGTTTGCAAGTTCAGATCTCGGGAGCGCGCCGGATCAGCACCATGACGAGGGAGGACTTCGTACCGCCCCGTGATGTTGCCAATCCAGAGATCGAGGCTGCCGAGGCGCGCATTCGCCAGATAGAGAAGCAGATCACTGTTGTGATGGACGATGCACAGCGTGCACGTGCGTCAGCCCTGGCGTCGCGCAGCTCAATCCAATTTCTTGAACATCTGGGTAGCAATGAGGGGCTAGCAGGTGCGGACGCATCAGCATTGGCGGACATCGCCCTGATGATCGAAAACCGGGTCGCCGCAAGCCACCGTGAGATTATTGATTCAGAGGCAGAAGCTCGTGATAAGGAACAAGATCTGACTGCCTTACAGGATGATTTATCTGATGCCCGTAAGGCGCTTGCCGCTATTGCGCTAGAGGACGAGGATCGCCTCTTCATCGAGCTGGAAGTAGACGTCGCAGAGGCTGGGCGTGCGAAGATCACGCTGAACTATCTGACAGGTGGAATGGGCGATATTGGCTGGTCACCATATTATGAACTGCACCTTGCAACGGATGATGAGCCCGAACTCACACTGGTGCGTAGCGTGATTTTGGCGCAGGGTACTGGCGAAAACTGGCAGGATATTGCGCTGACACTGTCGACGGCTGAACCCTTGGGGCAGTCCTCACCCTCTGTATTGCGCCCTCAGCTGCGGCGGATAGAAAAACCAGCTCCCCCACAAATCTCAAAGCAGCAGTTCTCATCTGATGCAGGATTGGGGGGGCTCGCCGATCAGATCGTGGAATCAGCGGTTATTGTCGAACAGCTCCCGCTATGGAATGTCGACACAGGTGGTGTTGCTGCCGTCTATTCCTTTGGCGAACCTGTATCCATTACCTCGGGAGCGGATACGTTGCGGCTTGAAATGGATAGTCTCACCACAACAGCCAAGCTGACGGCGCAAGCAGTCCCGTTACGCAATGAGACGGCCTATCGCATCGTCCAATTCACGAATGAGTTTAGCGAGCAACTGTTGGCGGCCACGGAGGTAGTCCATTTCGTAGACGATAAACTGGTCGCTGTTGCTGATTTTCCGGGGCTGGCACCCGGATCCGAGGCCAAGATTGGATTTGGTCCTATCAAGGGGCTTACGCTACGGCGTGATGTCATTGGTCAAAGCGAAGGTGAGCAAGGGCTGATATCGCGCAGTACCGAACAAGTCAGCCGGATTGAGATCGAGATTGAGAACCTGACCAACCGTGTTTGGCCGTTGCGGGTATTGGATCGTGTCCCTTATTCCCAACAGGATGCGCTGGAGATTACTTGGGATGCCAGCCCTGCACCGACGGAGCGGAATGTCGAAAAGCAGCGCGGTATTCTGGCCTGGGATCTGGAGATCGCCGAAGGGGAAGCTGAGACGATCCAGATTGAAACTGAGCTGAGCTGGCCTGAAGATCAGGTGCTGCGCTAGCAGGTCTCGGTCCGGTTGCTATCGATGACCGCGCAAACGGCCGACCACACCGCTGGGAAAGAAGTAGATGCTGAGGATGAACAGAACCCCCAGCCACAACAACCATCTGTCCGGGTTCAGTAGTTCGGGCAGCAGTGGCAAACCTTCGGCCGTTTCGGATAGTAAGCCCATAAGGTTTTGCAGGTAGTTCTGCGCCAGCACAAATAGAGTAGCTCCAATTACAGCGCCATAGATTGTCCCCATCCCGCCGATCACCACCATCAACAAGATATCGATCATGATTTCCATCGACAGTGTGGTATCTGGCCCGACATAGCGCAGCCAGATTGCATAAAGTGACCCAGCGAGTGCGGCAATTGCTGCAGACAGACAGGTAGCGCTGATCCGGTAGTAAATCACGCGGTAGCCTATGGATTCCGCCCGGAAGTCATTTTCACGTATCGCCTGCAGAACGCGGCCGAATGGTGAATTTACAATGCGCAGCAAGGTCAGGAACAAGACTGCGCTTCCTCCAAAGACTAGGTAGTAGGTCAGCAGCTTGCCATTCAGCTTTACACCGAACACTCTGCCGTCAAAGGTCTCTTGGCCGAATTTGAATGCAGGGCCTAGTTCACGCGGTGTTTTGAAAGAGAGCCCGTCTTCTCCACCGGTCAGAGCCGAGAGTTGACTGACCAGAACCGCAACAGCGGAAGCCACGGCAAGGGTGATCATCGCAAAGAAGATCGCACGGACCCTCAGTGAAAATAGCCCGATCAGAAGCGCCAATCCGGCGGCAACACCGGAACCCGCAATAGATCCTAACGCCAGCGCATCAAACCCGCGGCCCATATGGGTAGAGGTCAATGCTACGCCATATGCGCCAATTCCAAAAAACATCGTATGGGCGAAGCTGACGATACCGCCATAACCCAGTAACAGATCATAGCTCGCGACCAGCACAATAAAGATGCAGATGCGTGCGGCAGTATCGACGGTACGCACGCCGGGGAACAAAAACGGCGCAAAGGCCAGACAGATCAGAATTACGACCAGCGCTAAGGCTAGAACGCGAGAGCGCGGTAGGTCACCAGACAGAAGGGTACGGATCATTTTGCCTTTACCACCGGGATCATGCCCATAGGGCGCCACATCAGGATTGCGACCATTAGGGCAATATTGGAAATTAGGGCCAATTTCGGCTCTACAAAGGCGATATAGTTCTGCAAAAGCCCGACCAGTAATGCGCCGATAAAGCAACCTTCGACCGAGCCAAGCCCACCGATGATCACGACGATAAATATCAGGATCATGGCCTGATTGCCCATATGGGCGGTTATGACTTCTTGGTAGAGACCCCACATCACACCGCCGAGGCCAGCCAAGGCTGATCCGGCGATGAACACACCGATAAAGACCAGACGCAACCGATATCCAAGCGCAGCGACCATTTCACCGTTCTGCACTCCTGCGCGTACAATCAAGCCGATCTTGGTTTGTCGTAGCACGAAGCGCATCGCAGCAAATACCGCCAGACCGACAGCGACAGCGACCAAACGATATTTCTCGATTGCGGCATCGCCAAAAGTGAGCACGCCTTTCAGTGCCTCAGGGCGGGTGAAGTAGATTTCTTCCGGACCCCAAAGAACAATGATCAATTGCTCTGCGATGATAAGGCCACCCATTGTGACGAGTATTTGGTTCAGGTGATTGCCATAAACCGGTTTTACGATCACCCGTTCAAATGCCCAACCCATGCTGGCAGTTGCTGCCACAGCTGCCAAGACTGCGGCCAAGATGGCCAGAAGGTTCAATCCCAGAGAGGGTGCGTTGGTCAGATGGCCGAGTGACAGCAGAACTGATATACCGACAAAAGCGCCAACCGAAACAAATGCGCCGTGTCCAAAATTGATAACATCCATAAGGCCGAAGACCAGGGTCAGCCCGGACGCCATCAGAAAGATCATCATCCCCATGGCCAGGCCCGACACAGTTAGAGTCAACCAGCTGGACGGGTTTTGTACTGCGATGAAACCGGCGATGGCCAACAGCGGAACCAGCATCAAAGGCACATAGGGAGCAAGGCGCTCACTGAGCGTAGACCGCTTTATGTTAGGGGCGTGTTGTGGTGCTACGGTCATTTGTAGGTCTCGCATAGGGTGCAATGATCGAAGGGGAGGTCTTGAAGACAAGGCATTTGGGCTAATGCGCCTCCATGCTCAGGCCCATCAGCCGTTCCTGCAATGCCTCATCGCTGGCCAGCTCAGCCATCTCTCCGGACCAGATGAGCCGACCATTGTCCATTACGTTGGCAGTATCGCCTAGCGCTTTTGCCACCGCGAAATTCTGTTCGACCATGAGTATAGATGCCCCCTGGTTCTTCAGATCCTTAAGTGAGTGTGCCATGGTCGAAATGATAGCGGGGGCCAGTCCTTTGGTCGGTTCGTCAATCATGTAGAGCTTGCGCTCTTCAATCATTGCGCGGGCAATCGACAGCATCTGTTTCTGCCCGCCAGAGAGATTGCCCGCCTCGGATTTCCAAAATGTCTTTAGGGGCGGGAAGGCTTCAAAAACCCAGTCTAGGCGCGCAGCGTCAATCGGCCCTGAGACTGCGGCTAGCACCATGTTTTCCTCGACCGTTAGATCAGCAAATATGCCCATATCTTCGGGAACAAAACCAAGCCCGGAACGGGCGATGCTGGCGGTAGGCATTTCGGTGATATCTTCGCCATCGAACAGGATACGCCCTTTGTGAGCTCGCCAATGGCCGATGACGCTGCGCAGGGTTGTCGTTTTGCCAACTCCATTCCGCCCCAACAACATAGTGACTCCGCCACGCGGCACATCGAGATTGACCCCCCGTAAAATGTGATATTGGGCAATATTTGTATAGACCTCCTCTATCCGAAGGATCGGATC
Organism: Phaeobacter cretensis; assembly: GCF_047372505.1. Taxonomy (NCBI): domain Bacteria; kingdom Pseudomonadati; phylum Pseudomonadota; class Alphaproteobacteria; order Rhodobacterales; family Roseobacteraceae; genus Phaeobacter; species Phaeobacter cretensis. Next base: position 1,757,511 of record NZ_JBKBEU010000001.1, on the reverse strand, counting down.
GGAGGCGGATGCGTCACGAGTTAGATCAGACATTGTCCAAGACCCCATCAAGCCCGCGGCCCATATAAGCCTCCTGTACCACGTCAGAAGCCATCACTTCGGCCGGTGGGCCATCGGCAGCCAACGCACCATTGTGCAAGACTATAATGCGGTCGGCGAGAGTCCTGATGACATCCATCTTGTGTTCGACGAGCAATATTGTGCGATCGGTTTGTTTCTTTAAATCGGCTATTAAATCCAGCACGACCGGGGCTTCGTCGACACTCATCCCGGCTGTTGGTTCATCAAGCATGTAGACCAGCGGGTCGAGTGCAATCAGCAGTGCGACTTCGAGTTTGCGCTGGTTACCATGAGACAGCTCCGAAACCAATTGATTGCATTCATCCAGTAGCCGCACACGGGCAAGGATCGCTTCGGCTTCGTTGCTGAGGTCTGTGTGACGCGTGACCATCGACCAAAGGTTGAACCCTCGTCCGGCCTTAGCCTGAATCACCAGCCTGACATTTTCTAGAACGGAGAGGTCGGGGAATAGATTGGTCATTTGGAACGCACGACCGATGCCTGCTTTGGTGCGGGCAGAGACGGGCTGTGTAGTGATGTCCCTGCCATTTAGTAGGACGCATCCCGAACTTGCAGGAATTTGGCCGGAAATCAGGTTGAAATAGGTGGTTTTGCCAGCGCCGTTAGGCCCCACGATGGCAGTCAACTCGCCGGGGTGAAAGGCACATGACACAGCGTCCACCGCTATGTGTCCTCCGAAGCGGACAGTAAGATCGCTAGTGGTCAAAAGCGGTGCGGGCATGAACGGATCCATGAAGAGGGATAAAGAGGATCAGCAATGATCTGATCAGCAGGCACAAATCATGCGCTGACTACCGCGCCCGGAGGCATGCCCTCGGACGCGGCTCTATAGGACGATCAGTTGCGCACAGGGATCGGCATGTCGTCGATGCTCAATTCACGCACCAGCTCTGGGATGGCCCATTCAACATCGTCGTCAACCCGCAGTTTGAAGTGGTACATCGTTTGCAAGGCCTGATGATCCTCGGCACGGAACTGCATGGTCCCCTTGGGGGTTTCCCATTCCATACCTTCCATTGCTTCAATCAACGTTTCGGTCTCGGTGGTTCCGGCCTTTTTGATTGCTTCAACGGCGGCGATGCCAGCGGTCATGCCACCAGCGGTGAAGAAGTCTGGCGGGCTGTTGAACCGTTCGAAATGGGTTTTTACCAGCCAATCATTCACCGGATTGTCGGGTAGTTCATAGTAGTAGTAGGTGCCACCTTCCATGCCTACGAAATCCTTAAAGCCCTTCAGAGCGGCAAGGATGTTACCAACTCCGGCAAACTCGATACCAAAACGGCCTGGGTCCATCGCGTTGATTTTAGCCCAGGGGTTGCCGCCTCCGGCCCAGATGATGAACAGTTTTTTATCGCCTTCGAGGTCTTTCATCGCATTAAAAATGCGTTCCCCAGCGGCGGTAAAGTCTGTGGTGTCGGTTGGGGCAAATTCTTCATGTACGATCTCATGACCCTGTGCGGCCAATGCTTCGCGGAAGGCGGCGATGCCATCACGGCCAAAAGCATAGTCTTGTGCCAGAGTGGCGATGTGTACGTTCTCACCCGCCAATGCGATGGCGCTGGCTACAGCGTCCTGCGATGAATTGCGCGACGTGCGGAATATATAGCGGTTCCAATTGGAGCCAGTGATGGAGTCCGCAACTGCCGGCTCCACAATCAGAAGCTTTTCATATTCTTCGGCGACGGGCAGCATTGCCAGTGCAACGCCTGAGCTGACCGGACCAATTGCCAGATCGACCTCGTCGTCGCCATATGCTTCTTCCAGCAAGGCTTTACCGTTTTCAGGCTTAAGCTGGGTGTCTTTTTCGATCACCACGATCTTTTCGCCATTTACTTCCATGGTGCCGCCGGTCGCGTATTCCAACCCGAGCATCAGCCCGTCATGGGATTGCTTGGCGTAGGCTTCAAATGGACCGGTCTTGCCATAGATATGGGCGATTTTGATATCAGCAGAGGCCGCGGTAGCCATGGCTGATGTTAGCGTTAGTGCGGAGACCATCCCCGCAACAAATGTGCGTTTCATCCTGTAACTCCCTCGTCGCGCACCAAGATGCTAGGTGCGGTCTCGCTCCTGTGGTGGCAGGCTAGCGGCAGGGTGTCAAACGGGTCAATTGCGCGAAAATAGGAATTTTTGCACCGGCTATTAGTCTCGCAGAAAACGGCGGCTATTTTGCTGCCCATTCTGCAGCAAGGGCGCGGGCACTTCGTGCCAGTACCATGACATCAATTCCAACAGCTAGGAATTGCGCGCCCATATCATGATAGACCTGTGTTGCCTCTGGTGATGTGCCCAAGATTCCAGGGGCTCTCCCCGACGCTTTGATCCGCGCCAGTGCATCTGCAATTACTGCCTGTACCTGCGGGTGTGCCGAGTTTCCTTGGTGTCCCATATCGGTAGACAAATCTGCGGGCCCGATGAAAACGCCATCGACGCCATCAACTGTCAGGATGTCATCCAGATTTTCGATACCTTTGCGGTTCTCGACCTGAAGTAACAGACAGATTTCCTGATCGGAAGTTTGAATATAAGCATCATGGCTGCCAAATTGTGTCGCGCGTGCAGCGGTTGCACCGACACCGCGAGTCCCCTGAGGAGGGTACTGACATGCGCGCACCAGTTCACGTGCCTGTTCGGCGCTTTCTACCATTGGAACCAGTAGGGTTTGCGCCCCGGAATCTAAAGCCTGCTTAATGATCCAGGTTTCGCCAATCGGTACTCGCACAACCGGGTGGCTGGGGGACGCCCCCAGAGCCATCAGCTGGTCGCGAATGGAGCGAATGTCGTTCGGCGCATGTTCTCCATCGATCACCAACCAATCGAACCCGCAGGTTCCCATTACTTCTGCTACCGCGGCCTCGCCGAAACTCATCCAGCAACCGATTTGACGATCGCCGTTGGACAGTGCCTGCTTGAACCGGTTCTTAGGGGCGGGCATGGGAAAAGCTCCTGTTTAGCAGATTGGAGAATATCTAGGTCGGGCGAGTGAGCAACCAGACATATGCTTGCTACGAGGGTATCGCCAGCAGACAGATCTTGTCCAGAAATTGGCCCCATCTGTGATGTTGGATCGTTCAGTTTTCTCAGAGGGTTCTGGCGATCTCAGTGATGACCTGGTGGGCCCGCATTACGTCGGCTTCCGTCGTTTCGAACTGGCCCGCCTGAAACCGGATTACCAGTGTGCCGTCGACGCGGGTCTGGGTCAGGTAGATACGGCCATCGTCGTTGATTGCATTCACAAGTTGCAGGTTCAGATCATCTAGATTCTCAACGCCGTCTGGGCGGTAGCGGAAGGACCATAACGACCACATCGGTGGCGTTACGATCTCGAAATCAGGCTCTAATTTGAGTTTGTCGTGCAGCTGGTTAGACCACGCTACATGATTGCGCAGCCGTTGGCGTAACCCTTCCAGACCATATGCGCGGATCAGGAACCAGATCTTCAGCGCCCGAAAGCGACGGCCCAGTGGCACCGACCATTCTGAGTAATTGATGATGCCGTCTTTGCCGTGTGTTTTGAGATATTCGGGGCTGATCGCGAGTGTATTGACAAGATCGTCTGGGTCTTTGAGGAAGTGAGCCGAGCAATCAAATTGCACGCCGAGCCACTTGTGCGGGTTGAACACGATGCTGTCCGCGCGTTCGATGCCGGGCCAATAATGCCGATATTCAGGGCAAATCATTGCAGAGCCGGCCCAAGCAGCGTCTACATGGGTGTAGAGGCCGTGTCTCTCGGCTACGTCCAGCACTTGATCAACGGGATCGGTCGCGCCTGTTCCAGTTCCTCCGACGCAAAGGATGATACCAGCGGGTTGGTGTCCTGCAGCGATGTCAGCTTGAATGGCGGCCTCCAAAGCAGTGGGATCCATGCCGCGCCAGTCACCTTTTACCGGAACGCGGATCAGGTTTTTTTGACCGACACCTGCGACCCAGATTGCCCGGTCAATTGAAGTGTGGACCTCTGATGAGCAGTAGATGCGCAGGTTTGTTTGCCCAAAAAGCCCCTGCTCATTTCCCTGCCAATTCAGGGCCTTTTCCCGCATCGTGAGGACTGCAGCAAGGGTGGCAGAGGAGGCGCTGTCTTGGATAACACCCCGGAATACTTCTGGCAGGTCCAACGACTGACGAAGCCAGTCCATCATCCGGGTTTCCATCTCGGTGGCGGCAGGAGACGTCTGCCAGAGCATGCATTGCGGCGCGATCGCCGAGGTCAGAAATTCAGCCAGAACCGATGGAGCAGCGGCGTTTGATGTGAAATAAGCAAAGAAGCGTGGGTGCTGCCAGTGGGTGATTCCGGGCATGACGATCTCTTCGAAATCAGCAAAGATGGCTTCCATGCCTTCCCCGGTTTCGGGCGGCGTTGTGGGAAGGGCATTCAGTACGTCACCGGGTTCGGTTCTGGCCCGCACCGGTTTCTCTCCGACTGTCAAATGATAGTCTTGTGCCCAATCGGCGACTTTCCGTCCCCAGTGAGAAAAATCACTCCAGTTCATTGCACGATCCTTTGGGCTGAAAGTTTGTACATCATTGCTTTGATTGTAATTAACATGTGCATCAGTTTGTGTCTATATTGCGCCTCTATCTGAAGACTGGAATGGTTCAGCGCTATTCCGCCAATTGACGCAAAGACAACGCAATATTGAGCAGCTTCGGAAGCAATCCTTCGTCAGATTGGGCACTGCGGATTTGCCTTTGTGTGCTTTGGCGGCAATAATCCGTCATGACCAAGCAGTTACCAAGCACAGACCGATCTTTGCCTATTGCTCTTTTGCGCGCGCGCGAGCGTGTGATGGGTCCAATTCGCGCATTGTTGAGCGATGCCGGGCTAACAGAACAGCAGTGGCGGGTGTTACGTGTTGTGCAGGAAGCTGGTGGCATTGATCCGACACAGATTTCTGAGCGTGCCTGTCTTTTATTGCCCAGTCTGACCCGCATCCTGCAAAAGTTGGAGGACAAGGGGTTGATCCAGCGTACAAAGGATCAGATCGACCGCCGCCGCCAGATTGTGAACATCACTGCTGCCGGCGGGCAGGTGATTGATAGCAATTTGCAGGCCAGCCTTGCTGTCATAGAAAAGACTCGCGATCAAATGGGCGATGAGCGCTACGAGGCGCTTTTAGATCTGCTGAATGAACTGCATCAGCTGGAAGAGTAGCTCTTTGACGCCATACTATCGCTCTGGCAATAACATGACTTGGACATCAGCGACATTGGTGCCCGTTCCTCCCGTTTTCAGAAGGTCACCCGCCATCGACAGTGCGGTGTTGCTGTCATTGTTGCTGAGTAAATCTTCCGGGTTTGCCCCTTTGTCATAAATCCGCTGCCATGTATTGCCATCGACAATACCGCCCGCCGCATCCGTGGGCCCGTCACGTCCATCTGTCCCACCAGTCAGGAAGGTCCAGCGTCCCCTTAGTGATTTTCTTCCGAGGCGCGCCACGTGCAATGCCAGTTCCTGGTTGCGCCCGCCTAAACCCGACCCGGTTAGTTGCACCGTGGTTTCGCCGCCAAAAATCAGCGCTGTCCTGTCTCTGAAGTCATGCGCCAGCGTGGCAGATACAATACGTTCGGCCGCTGCTTCAACGTCACCGGTTAACGCGTCATCAACGATGTGCGCTGACCAACCGCTACTTGAGGCCTTCTCTTGCATTGCTAATAGGCTGTGCCGGTTTGATCCGATCAGATGCGCCCTAGTTGCGCTTGTATCCGCTGAAACGTTCGAACTGCTCTCTGGCGTAGACAAATGTTCACGGACTGCGGTGGGGAGTTGCCCCCAAAGGCCATGTGACACAAGGCAGTCATGTGCCATTTTGCGCGAACCCAGTGGGGCGACTGTTGGGCCGGAGGCGATGGCTCTGAGATCATCACCAATTACATCCGACAGAATGTAGCTGGTTACTTGAGCAGGCCGAGCGCAGCGCAGTAGGCCGCCCCCTTTTAGATCGGACAGTTGCTGGCGCACGAGATTCATCTGGGTGATGTCAATTCCCGCAGCCAACAGAAGATCGGTTACCATTGTCTTATCTGCGAGCGTGAGGCCAGTTGCGGGCGCTACCGCAAGGGCGGAGCCTCCACCCGAGATCAATGCTACGACGCTATCATTTGGATTCAGGCCGCTAACTGCAGTACGAAGGGCTACCCCCGCTGCTACACTCATGCTGTTTGGTACCGGGTGGGCACCTGCCAAAACCTCAGCTCCGGTTACGTCAGCATGGTTTTCCGGGTTGGTTACAGCGACAGCAATGTCTGGATTTGGCAGTATTTCAATGGCCTTTCGCATCATCGGCACGGCGGCTTTGCCAAGTGCGATAAGGATCAGGCGGCCGTTGTGGTGCGGCGATAATGGCGGATGTTGTTGGAGACTCTCTGCGAGCGCCGCTGCCGGATTGGCCCGCGCAACGGCTGCTGCAAACAAGTCTCGGGCAGTTTTGCGAAGATCAGGCAGGTCATCCATTTTTACTATTCGCCTTTGAGAATGCAGTGGGCTGGTACCGTGTTTGTCTGCGTGGCCCCTTTGGTGTGATCGTATCAAGGGAAAGCGTATGATCCATGTTGCGCATACGGTGGCGTAGCATCTGCCGCGTCAGCCTGGCTAGATCAATCTGATATTCGGGGTGTTCGGCAACGTTCACTCGTTCGCCGTCGACCGCGTGATCAAACAGCAGTGGTGGCAGGTCGGCGGCAAATTCCACCAATGTGAATCGCGCGTTTCGCAAGATCGTGAGGCAAGAGTTACTGGCGTCCGTTCCAAGATGCTGCTGCCAAATACTGGGTTGTTCCGGCTCGGCAAAATCCAATTCGGAATAGCTGTAGTTGCGCCAATTGTCTGGGGTTTCACCAGCGAGAAGAGGCAGAAGGGAGCGCCCGTCCATTGCATTGGGTGGCGGTTGGCCGACCCATTCCAAAATAGTAGGTGTCATATCAATGGACTCGGTAATGTCCTGCACCACGGCTCCGGCCCTTGCCGCGTTACCTGGTTGGCGAATAATCAAGGGTGTCTGGTAAGCGGCATCATAGACCGAGAATTTGCCCCAGCTGTGCCGGTCACCAAGCATCTCCCCATGGTCAGCGCTGAGCACCACCAGCGTGTGTTCCAACTGGCCACTGTCACGCAGGTACTGCATGACCCGGCCGATATGGGTGTCTACTTCGCTGGCAAGACCCAGATAAATTGATCGAAGTGTCTGTACCGCCTCGTCGGTTGGCTTCAGATCCGGGAAGCCTTCGACAAAGGATGCAGGTGAAGAGGCTCGGGTTGTCGGATCAAGGAATGGATGCACAGCACGTTCATGTTCAACGCTGGCAAGCCGCTGCGGCAAAGGCAGGCTGGCGGGATCATACATTCGGTTGTAGGGCGCGGGCGCGACCAGTGGCGGATGTGGGCGTATATAGGTCAGATGCGCAAACCAGTTCTGGTCGCAATAGCCGGGCATCGTCGCCAGAAACCTATCGGTCAGAAAAGCGGTGTCGCTGTCTTCGGCCAAATAAGGTGCAGGATCATTCAGCTGCGCCGCGTCGCCATTTGGAGACAGTGGTTTGTAGATGTCCCAGTAGCGATCGAACTTATAACCTTTGCTTAGCAGATGCGCGCGCCAAGGGTGCGACATCTCCATTCTCATTTCCAGCATCTCGTGGAACCCACTCATGGGATATTCGTAGGTCTGCATTGCCGGATCGTTTGGGTGATAGACGCGAGGGTCGTGCGAGGTGTCAGTATAGCCAAACAGCATCGGTAAATAGCCCGCCTTCCGCATCTCTGAGGCGAGGTTCGGTGTGTCATGGCGTAGTGGCGTGCCATTGCGAACCGATCGATGGTTCATCGCATACTGGCCGGTCAGTATGGAGGCCCGTGATGGGCCGCATGGGTTCACGACAGTATAGTTTTTCTGAAACGTGACAGCATCTGCCATCAAAGCCTGAAGATTAGGTAGCGCCACATGTTCTGCCAACGCGCCAAACAGGCAATCCGCTCGCATCTGGTCAATCAAGATGAACAGGACATTCTTGCGCTGGTCTGAACGTGTATTCATGTGGTGCTTCCTTGCAGAGATCGCCGCCAGATAAGCCGGAATTTGAGAGCATAGCAAAGGGTTTGATGACCATATTACATCCCTATATGACCGAATATGTGGTGTTTTGTGCTTTTTTGTTTGATTGTATTGGTTGATGTGTGGTTTCATCCACCATGAAACTTTAGATATCTACCGAGGCTGCCAAGTGCCTGAAGATCAGAAGATGTCCCACCGCGAACTGGAGCTGCTAGAGGTCTTGCGCCGTCTGGGCGGTTCGGCGCGAAGTGGCGAATTGGCCAAAGTTCTGGGTGTGTCAGAAGAGACTGTACGACGTACGATCAAGGCCTTGGCCAAGCAAGGATTGGTGCAGCGGGTACATGGGGGTGCATATCTTACGGGGCCGGATGCAGCGGATAGTTTTTATCGGCGTATCTCCAAATATACGGAAGAAAAGCAATGTATTGCAGCCGGTGCTCTTTCCCATATCAGTGATGGGATGGCGGTCTTTCTCGATGTGGGGTCTACCACCGCATTCGTAGCAAAGGCGTTGCGCAGCCGAGCGAATCTGACGGTTGTGACCAATTCCATTGGTGTAGCTCAGACACTGGCCAATCATAATGGAAACAGGGTGCATTTTCTTGGAGGTGAGATCCAGAGCAATGAGCGTGGCACCTTCGGTCGTGTCGCAGAACAACAAGTGCGAGATTTTGCCCTGGATGTGGCGGTGTTGTCCGTGGATGCATTCTCTGCCAAACACGGTGCGCTTTATCAAAGTGCCACAGAAGCGCAGCTCGCGACTGTCGTCGCTGAGGCGGCGGAAGTGACACTGGTGGTTTTGGCTCACCCAAAATTTGAGGAGACCGGGCCGCATCGTGGACCGGAACCGGAAACACTGGATCTGCTTTTGACCGATGCGATGCCAGGCCGAAAGCATCGCCGCGCATTAGGAAATTGGGGCGTTCGCCTTGTGCTCGCTCCCGAGCCCGAGGGCTTTGAAGGGGCAAGCCTGGATGCCCAGAACAAAACAGTTGAGGCCACGGCTGAGTAAGAGGCTGATGAGACAGCGCGGCCTGTGTGGAACCATCACGCCAAGAAAAAACCGGCTGTCGAAAGGCAATGCCAAACAAAAGGATAAGACATCTCTCGATGGCTATTTTGAGCTTTCTTACCAGCCTCGCTGGCGCGGTCATGCTGCTGTTGTTCGCTGTGCGTATGGTGCGAACCGGCATCGAACGCAGCTATGGTGCAACGTTTCAGCGGCTTTTGACTGGGCAGCGTAGCCTGGTTCAGGCCTGTTGCGTTGGAGTTGGCATGGCCATTGTGCTGCAGAGCTCTGCCGCTGTAGCGCTATTGACCTCAGGCTTCGCCGCGAGCGGATTGCTTTCTTTTGCGTCGGGTTTGGCGATTGTTCTGGGCGGGGACCTTGGGTCGGCACTAATTATCCAACTGCTGTCGTTCCGGCTGGATTGGTTGGTACCTGTCTTGCTGGCGGTTGGCGGGTATTTGTTTGTTAAGGTCGAAGCCAAGAAAGCCCGTCAGATGGGGCGTATCTTGATGGGGGTTGCGTTTATCCTGATTTCGCTTCGCTTCCTGCGTGAGGCCATGGATCCGATCCGCGAAAGCGTTTTTCTACCCGCGATTGCCGAATACCTTGCGCGCGATTATATCACCGCATTCATCGTTGGTGCAGCATTGGCGTTTGTTATGCATTCATCTGTGGCGGCCATACTGATGTGTGTCACATTGGTACAGATAGACGCGATACCGTTTGCGGCAGGGCTATCACTAATGCTTGGCGCGAACTTTGGATCGGCTTTCATCCCGGTCTGGTTAAGCCGAGGCATGTCTGCAGCAGGACGGCGCATACCGCTGGCAAATCTGGGACTGCGCGGCACATGGGCGGTGATCTGCGTATTCGGAGCCAACATGGCGCTTCGGGCAGGTGTGTTAGGGGTTCCGGACGGAGGGCAGGCACTGGTCTATGCGCATCTGTTGTTCAACGCCACGCTGTTGATCTTGGCACTGCCTTTTTGCCGCAAGCTACATGAGGCCATGACCGATATCGTGCCGAACCCGATGACACCGCAAGACAATGCGCACGGTATGCCGGTCAGCGTGTTGAACACCGATGACTATTGCCAACCAAATCAGGCCGTCACCAGTCTTAAGCGGGAGCTTTTGCGAATGTCAGATTTGGTTGGGTCTATGTTTCGACCTATTCCTGACCTCTATCAGCATGGCGATCGCGAGCAGATCAAGGCGGTGCAGGCTCTGGATCAAGAGGTGAACAAGTGCCTTTCGGGTATCCGCAGCTATGTCGCCGGTATGCCAACTGAAGGGATTGGGAAAGAAAATGCCAAAGTAGCCCGTGATTTGGTGGAATATGCTATTCGGTTGGAGACAGCGGGAGATGTGGTTGATGAACGTCTCGCGGCCCTTGCCAGCACCATGCACAAGAAGGACGTCCGGTTTTCCAAAGAAGGCTGGAACGAGATCACCCGAATGCATGAGGTTATTGTTGCCAATATGCAGTTGGCATCCAATGTGCTGATCTCGGATGATTTGGAAAGTGCGCGCCTGTTGAGTCTTGAGAAGACAGAGGTGAAACGGATGGAGCGCGACAGCCGCAAACGCCATTTGCGTCGGCTACAGCGAGGCGCCACAGAGAGTTTTGAGAGCTCTGATATTCACCTTGAGACACTGCGTGCTCTGCGCGAATTCAACAGCCATATCGCTGCCATTGCCTATCCTATTCTGTATCGCAACGGACAATTGCTGGAGACTCGGCTTATCAACGATATGCCTGCCGACGAAATAGATCGGTTCCCGGACCGGGTCGAATAACCTGAAAGCCTGACATGACGCCCTTCGTAGTTGTCATCATTCTGTCGGCTGCCCTGTTGCACGCGATTTGGAATGCCATCGTCAAGACAGCAGTCGACCGGACCACAACATTGGGCCTGATCGCGCTGGGTCATGTGATTCCCGGCGCGGTCATGGTGGTTGCACTCCCCCTGCCTGCGGTGGAAAGCCTGCCGTATGTCGGACTCTCGACTGTCGTTCACTTCGGGTATTTCTATATGTTGTCGCGTGCCTATCAACATGGTGATCTCAGCGTAGTATATCCAATTGCACGCGGTATTGTGCCCGCACTGGTGTCGCTCTGGGCGATGATCTTTGTGGGTGAGATACTGCCATTGCAGGCCTGGGCGGGTATCGCATTGATCGCAGTAGGGATACAGCTCAGCAGCTGGAAGGCACTGAGGTCCGGCGTGGGACAGAAGCCGCTGTGGTATGCGCTGGGCACTGGGTTTTTTATATCGGTTTACTCTTTGGTGGATGGTGTTGGCGTCCGCCTGTCAGGCAATACAGTTAGCTATTGGGCTTGGGGCGCATTTTTACACGTGTTTGTTGCCGTGTTTGTTCTCAAGCGAAAACGCGAAACGCTGCCTGATTTGCCGCTTCGGGTGTGGGCATTGGGAATTGCTGGTGGCTTGGTGTCGATGTGCGCCTATGGGCTTGTGTTGTTTGCCAAGAATTTCGCACCTCTTGGCGCGGTGTCAGCCTTGCGCGAAACATCGGTCATCTTCGCGGCGCTTATTGGGTTTTTGATCCTGAAAGAGGGGAACTGGAAGCGCCGATTGGGTGCCGCGTTACTCATGGCCGGAGGCGTTGCGCTTATTGGTTTAGCGATATGAGGTTTACGTTGGTTTTGTGAACACTTCCGAGGTGTTGCGGCGTTGACGTGAGGGGTGTTCGAGGCGCAGACTGTTTGTTGTGGAACCATCTGAGAGTCGGCACTTACTGTCAAAATATGTGCAACCGTTTTGGTCCGGCTATAGACGGAGCAAAGCCAAAACTGGCCCCATAAATGTCCCGCTCGGACCTTTTCTGGCCTTATCGAATTCTGAATCTGTCACTGTAGCAACAGGAGTGTGTTTCGCAGAGTTCCACGACCAAAAGCAAAAGCAAAAGCAAAAACAAAAAACCAACAGATCCATAGGGAGAAAGACAATATGACTGCAAAGTCCAAAGTAAGCCGCCGCTCTATTCTGAAAGGGGCAGGCGCCGCAGCACTAGCCGCGCCGCTCTATTCCAAGAGCGCACTGGCGTCATCCGGCGAAATCAACATCCTGATGTGGTCGGACTATCTGCCACCCGAGTTTATCGCAGGATTTGAAGGCAAGACCGGAATCAAGGTGAACTACACCGGTATCGGGTCGAACGAAGAAATCATCAACAAGATGAAGGCCACCAAAGGCCAAGGGTTTGACATCGTCTCCCCGACCAACAACCGCTCTTTGCAGTGGGGACCTTTGGAATTGCTGAAGCCGTTTGACCTGAGCAAAGTCAACGTTGATGCAGTGAACCCTGCGATGGCCAAAATCGGCACAGACGCATGGAATTTTGACAATAGTGGAGCTCATTGGCTGCCCCACATCTGGGGGACCGAAGGCATTGCCTACCGGACCGACAAATGGCTGCCATCGGGTGATGCGCCGTCATATGGTGACGTCTGGAGTGAAGAGAACGCCGGTAAAACCATGGGTCGTGCGCATTCCATGATGTTGGGTGCTGGTCTCTATATGGAAGCTTCCGGCGAGATGGAGCCTGGCTCCATCTGGTCTGCATATGGCGATGAAGAAACCATGCGTAAAGTCTGGGGGCAGGTGACTGATTGGTGTGTGGCTCGTAAAAACCGCATCAAACTGATCTGGAACGACGCTGACTCTCAGAAAAACGGTCTGCTGAACGAAGGCGTCGTTGTTGGTCAGACTTGGGATGGTCCACCGCTGGCACTGAAGTCCGCAGGCGAACCTGTGCATTATCAGTCACCTGTTGAGGGTGCTATGGCTTGGGTGGACGGTATCTCGATGCCTGTTGGTGCGAAGAATGAAGAGCAGGTCTATGCTTTCATCGACTACGCATATGAACAGGAGCCCGCAGGTAAGGCCATCGACAGCCACGGATATAATTCACCTGTGCTGCAGGCTGACGATTACTCTGGCGATATCTATAAGAAGAACTTCGCCGAAGCCTATCCCGGCGACAGCCTTGCCAATCTGAACCCATGGCCTGCTGAGGCACCTTGGTATGCAGATGTGCGTACTGAGTTCGTCAACAAGTTCAAAAGCGCCTGATTTTCTGATCAGATGATCCTTCTGGCTCCCGTGTGAACGGGGGCCAGCCACACGCCTGAGGGCGTAAATTCAATGTATTATCAACCGGATGCTATCTGCATCGACCGGGGCTTTGTCGCCGGACGGACGGTTGCACCGAGGGAGAAGCCACATGAGTGCTGGGGTTGGCGTAGATCTTGAGAATCTCTGGATCCGCTTTGGAGATTTCGTTGCGGTACGCGACGCGAATGTCAAAATCAACGGAGGCGATTTCTTTTCGTTCCTAGGCCCGTCTGGCTGTGGCAAGACGACGATTTTGCGGGCTGTTTCAGGCTTTTTAGAACCGAGCGAAGGCAACGTGCTGATCGGTGGGAATAATATGCGCGGGATCGGCCCGAATAAACGTCCGACTGCGCTGATTTTTCAGAACTTGGCGCTGTTCCCGCTGATGAAGGTTTGGGAGAACATTACGTTCTCCATGGAAATCAACGGGGCCTCCGCCAAAGCCCGCCGCAAGCGTGCCGATGAGCTATTGGATATGATCGCACTGCCTGGCCAGGGCGACAAGCTACCATCGGAGCTGTCCGGTGGTCAGAGACAACGGGTTGCCATCGCGCGCGCGCTGTGTGCTGAGCCCGATGTTCTGTTGCTGGATGAACCGCTGTCGGCGTTGGATTTGAAACTGCGCCAGCATATGCGTACAGAATTGCGTGAGATCCAGCAGCGTGTCGGCATCACCTTCATTTATATCACGCATGATCAGGGCGAAGCGCTGACCATGTCAGACAATATCGCTGTGATGCGTGCAGGGGTGATTGACCAGATCGGTGACGGCAAGGCTGTTTACAACGATCCTGCCACAGCATTTGCGGCCTCGTTCGTGGGTGAAAACAATGTGTTTCGCGGTAAGGTCAAGCGCGTGATGGGCAATGAAGCGTTGATCGCCACCAACCGCTCCGGGGAGCTGGTCGCGCGAATTTCCTCTGCCAACCAAGGCAAATTGAAAGAAGGCGATGACGCGATGATGTTCATCCGTCCAGAAGCGTTTGCATTGGCGCCGCAAGGGAAGAGCGGAGACCGTGTCGTAACGGCCAAAGTCAACCACGAAGAATTTGAGGGCAATGCTTTCAATATCTTCATGGAGGGCGACGGTGGCAAGGAGTTGAAGGTCTCTATCCCCAACCTCGGCCAGTCGTTTGAGGACCATACAGGTCAGAATATCACCCTGGAATATGAGACGCAGAATGCTGTCATCGTACCCGCGGGTGAGCTGGCTGCAGAATAGGGAGGCCCAGACCATGCCAAGGTTCCTGAGGGAATTCTTCAATCGCAACGGCTATGGGCTTGGTTCCCTGATGCTGGGGTTGGTCCTATTCTGGACTATTGGCCTCATTATCCTGCCGCAGCTGTCGATGCTCGACTTTTCTTTCCGGCCTAATTTGCCGCCTCCGGAGATCGGGGGGCCGAAAGATGTGTATACACTGGAAAACTACAAATATCTGGTCTTCGGACCCGAAGGTGGTGGTCAGGACTTTAACGCGGTCGATCTGCGCGTGTTTTTCCGGACGTTGGTTGCTGCAGTCTGTGTGACTCTGTTCAATCTGGTCCTGTGCTATCCGATCGCTTATTACCTCGCACAGACCAAGGGAAATCACATTCGTATCTTCGCGTTGATGTTGATCATCCCTTACTGGATCAATGAAATTCTGCGGGCCTTTGCCTTGCGAATTATCTTTGGCGAAAGCGGAGTGTTGAATACGGCGCTTGTTGGTATGGGTGTATTCGACACCCCGTTTGATTTCATCCGCAACGATATCGCGCTCTATGCAGGGCTGGGATATGCCTACATCCTGTTGATGATCTTCCCAATCTATAACGTGATTGAGAGTCTGGACCGCAACCAGATTGAAGCCGCACGTGATATGGGAGCCAGCTGGTCGAAGATCCACCAACGCGTTGTTATACCCTATGCCAAACCCGGTATCAGCTCGGGCTGCACAATGGTGTTCATGCTATCCGCTGGTGCGCTTGCTGCACCTCAAATCCTTGGCGGGCCATCGTCTTTGTGGTTCACACAGCTGATCTATCAACAGTTCAACGATAACAGCGATTGGCCACAAGGGGCCGCCTATGCGGTGGTTCTACTGGTGACCTGTATTCTGTTGGTTCTGGCCGTCATGCGCCTGTTCAAGGTGAACATGGGAGATATCGGCAAATGAAGAACTTCTCCTTTCTGCGCCTGAGCGTCTGGTTCTATCTGGCGATTTTCTTCGCCTATCTGTTGGGACCGCTGTTGATCATGTCCGTCACGGCCTTCAATTCGCCGGGCTTCCCGCAGGCAACGCCTTGGGAATGCCTGACATTTGAATGGTTCTCGGCTCTATTTCAGGACGAACGTATTCTGAATGGAATCAAGAACTCGATCCTTGTGGGGGCTGGCACAGTAGTGTTGTCGGTGGCTATGGGTCTTGCGGGCGCGCTGATGCTGACCCAGATCTGGCCCAAGCTGCGCGCGACCTACTATACTGTTATCATTGCACCGATCCTGATCCCGGGTGTGGTGATTGGTATCTCCACACTTGTGTTCTGGGACCGTATCAATCGCCTGATCGGGTTGGAGGCTGATAGCTTCCTTTCAAACGGCCTGTTCCTGACAATCATCGGCCAGTCCACTTTTATCGCCAGCTATTGTATGCTGGTGTTGGTGGCACGTTTGCAGCGGTACGACATTGCGCTGACAGAGGCAGCCCTGGATCTTGGCGCGACACATGCGCAAGCATTCCGCAAGGTGCTGTTGCCGTTCATGAAGCCTGCGATCGCTTCTGCAGCTGTATTGGCGTTTCTCGCTAGCTTTGAAAACTACAACACCACCACATTTACCTTTGGTGAGTATCCAACCTTGACGATCGAGTTGGCACAGAAAGTTCGCTATGGGATTACGCCTGCGATTTCTGCTTTGGCCTTCATCATCGTTGTACTGACGGTCTTTGCTGCGCTCTTCAATGAGGCAACCATCCGTCGGCGCGAGCTTGTTGCTGCCGCACGTAAGGATGCGACGGTGGAAGAGTTGGAAAGTGGCCGTCTGCGACTTCCTGGTTTTCTGAGCTCAAACTGGGCTGCTCTCGGGTTGGTCGGAGTTGCCTGCTTTACCATTGTGATTGTTGGAACCGCGTCGGTCTATAGCCCTGCACAATGTATTGCGGACGTTAAAGAACAGAAGCGTTTGGAAACTGACCTGCGTATCCAGGAGTTGCGTCAGCGCCGGGCCGAAGATGCTGCCCGCCGGGCTGCGGAAGAGGCTGAAAACGGTGGCTCGAATACAACTGAAGTTCCCACTCAGCCTTCAACCGGTGGCGGAAACAACTCCGGCTTCGGGGGCGTATTCAACCCGAATGCTTTGGGTGGGGATAACAACTCCACTCCAGAGGCAGAGGAGAAAAGCAGCGCGCCTGCAGCACCAGAGACCGGAGGAAGTTCTGCCTTCGGGGGAGCCTTTGATCCAAATGCGCTTTCAGGTGGAGATGCCTCAGACGGCAACTAATTCCTATCTCCAGCAAGCGAAAACCCTGTCCAAGAATTGTTTTGGGCAGGGTTTCTTTTATGTAGAACGTCAATCTAAACTTTGAATAGGGCACTTGCCTCCAGCAAGGCCGGGTTCGTAGTGGTTTTTGTAACGATCTTACGACGAAGTAGCCTTGTTGCATCCTATGTCGTAATTTTGCTTGTTCAGTTGCTCATCCGGCGTGTGCGCGGGCAGCGACCGAGCGGCGGGCTGGCGCTTGAGCGGAACCAAAACGGCGCAGTTTGTGCCAACCTGTAAGGCGTCCGGTAAGGATCCGCCACAATGACCGATAGACATTGATGATCAGCAGCTGACGATAGATCAGTCGGTTCAGCAGCAACAGAAATACCATGGCTCGTGGCGTTGATGGCTCCGACCGTACCGCGTAGTCGGCCATAATCATTTCGAGAAGCGGTAACGCAAGGAAAATAGCGAGCACTGCATAGTCTCGGACAGTGAAAGCATCAAAGGTAGTGCCATCAAAACTGGAGACAAAACGGACGAGCATAAGCACCAAAAGGAGGTCGATAATCGGACCAAGCAGCGGCATGATCACTCCGAAAACCACTAGATCGGTAAGTCCGACCAGCCCGATGGCGTGCCCTTTTCGGATGGTACTACGATGTTTCCACGCCGATTGAAGGATCCCGATCGACCAGCGCATCCGCTGTTTCATCAGTGTTCCAACCGAAGCCGGAGCTTCAGTATAAGCATAAGCCCGCTCGGCTGCTCGGACTTCATACCCTCGCTCCAATAGGGAGATCGTAAGGTCTGTATCTTCGGCCAGGGTTTGGCTGGAATAATAACCACATTGGCGGACTGCCTCTGTCCGCCAAGCGCCAAACGCACCGGGGACCACCATGATTGCGTTGATCGTCTCATAAGCGCGGCGATCGATGTTCTGGGCGACGGTGTATTCCAACTTTTCAAGTTTGGTCAGAAGGTTGTCAGAATTCCCAACCATGATTTTTCCGGCTACTGCGCCGACTTTTGGATCCCGTAGTGGCTGCATTAGGCGGCGTATCGCATCCGGTGCGACGATGGTATCGGCGTCAATTGCCACAACGTAGTCAGTCGTTACATGTGCAAAAGCGAGGTTGGCAGCCTTCCACTTGCCACCGTTTGGCTGGCGTAGAATTTGGACGTTGGGATTGTGTCTATATGTTTTGGTGACCAGTTCGTATGTTGCATCGGTTGATCCGTCATCGACAACAAGTACGGATAGGTTCTGGTAATCTGAATCCAGTACGCTATAGATCGTTTTGAGAATGCCTTTTTCTTCGTTGTAGGCAGGGATCACGACAGTAACGGGGGCTGAGAAGTCGCCGGTCCGATGTCGAAGATCTGCACGGTCAGCCCGACGGGACCGGATAGCCATAACAAACAATACAAGAGCGCGGACCACTCCCAGCAGCACTGCAAAGGGAACGAGAAACGCGACCCAGGTCGCACTGTTGCCAACGCCTGTGAATGCGAGCGCTTCGAATGGCTCAAGGCTGGTGACCTGACGCGTTTCATAGGGGGTTCCGAACCCCGCCATTGCCTGGTCAAGAGTCAGAAATTGATAGCCACGCGCTTTCAGCTCCGGCACCAAAAGACGCAATGCCTCGATAGTATTGCTGCGCTTGCCACCGCCATCATGCAACAGAAGCACTTGGCCGCTACCGTCCAGCGCGTCCGTGGTATAGTTTACAAGCTGCTTGGGGCTAAGGCTGCGCCAATCTGGTGGGACGATATCAGCGCCCAAAAGATGGTAGCGCTGGTCGATTATCGTTTTCAACCGGCGCGCCAGATCGCCTTCTAGCGGACCTGGGCCACGCATATAGGGCGCGCGGAAAACGACAGGTGTACGGTCGGTCAGCCAAGAGAAAATCCGCGATTGCAAGGCCAGCTCCACCTGTACTCGGGCGGGCGATGTCTTATCAAGCTGAGGGTGGGAGAATGTATGAAGGCCGAAGTCAAATTCAGATCTCGCAAGTGCATCAACTACATTCTTCTGTTCGAACATCTGATTGCCGACCATGAAAAATGTCGCAGGCACATTGGCGTGGTTCAGTATGTCCAGGATTTCCTGTGTGTGACCCTGTGCTGGCCCGTCGTCGAATGTCAGCAGGATAGATTTGTCAGGCAACGCCCCGTAGCGTTCAGCAATAACGGGGGTCGGAAGTGGGTCGGTTACTGCATCGGTTACCATCAATGTCTCGGCGTCGCGGGTAACATGACGACGTCCAAGGACCTCGGTTTGGTCGAACCGAAGAAATGCGCCTGTTCCGCGATACGAGACGAAGCTGCCAAGATCGATTTCACGCAGCGTGTCGAACGCATCATCCGATAGGATATCGGGCTTGGTGAGAAGCGGCCAAATTGACGGGTCCTCTTGTCCTAAACCCCAGATCGCGACACCGTCGATCCCGGATTCGGCGATGCTAAGCAATTGGCTATAGTGGCTCACGGCATCCAAATACCAGATCATGTTCCGCTCGCCGTTGTCATCCATATAGGAAATCAAGCCATGGCCTTTGCCCGGAGCATATCCTGCGAAAGCGCCATATTGATCGGCTTGGGACATTGCATCTGCGTAACTGATGAATTCGGGTGTTGATGCGCCTGTGGTCCAATGAACTCCACCGGCGGCAAGGCCAATCACAAGTTTTTCGCTTGGAATGGCATCGCGTGCCCGTTCCAGAACAGTCTGAAACCAGTCCAATGGTGCAGGCGATTCTTCATAGATGCTGAGACGATAACTATTTTGTACCGCAGGTAGAATTACCCTGTCTGGCAACTCTGTCCCAGAC
The DNA here is from genome assembly GCF_047372505.1 of Phaeobacter cretensis. Taxonomy (NCBI): domain Bacteria; kingdom Pseudomonadati; phylum Pseudomonadota; class Alphaproteobacteria; order Rhodobacterales; family Roseobacteraceae; genus Phaeobacter; species Phaeobacter cretensis. The sequence goes on along the minus strand of NZ_JBKBEU010000001.1, from coordinate 1,737,944 downwards.
GGTAGTGCCTCAATCTGATCAGGTGCAATGACAGCGCAGGATTCCAACCCTTTGGCGATGAAATCGTCTTTTACGTCACCCAACTGGGTCAGCGCCTTTTGCAGGTTCTGAGTTTCTAGCCGCCGCAAATCAAAACATAGGCCTGACCATCCGTGCCGAACGGCGAGTGCTGCTGCCTTGGACCAGTGTTTGGAAGCCCTTCCGTCAAGCGCATTGGCTTGTACGTGCATCAGAGGTTGGATTGGATGGTCGCCAAAGGGATTTGTACGCACCACATACGGGGTGCCGAAATCTTGATTGCCGGACTGCAACCAATCGATCCCGTTCTCGCTGATTATTAACCATTCCGGAACGAACACATTGATCGTGTCGCAGGTCCGCTGGACTGAGTTCGAGACATCTTCCAGATCGGCGGTCACAAAGGCGTATAGCCGAGAGGGATTATTGTTTGCACTGCGGGGGGTACCGGGTTCTTGCTGGCAATAATCTGAGAACGTAGAGGAGGTGTTGTGATGAAAGCTGTCGAGTTGATCGTTGCCGCCATTACCTTCCAGGCTATCGCTTTTGGGTAAGAAGCGACGCCAGTCCTGGCTGATAGTATTTTTCGGTTCACTATGTTGAAACAATGTGCGTGCCAGCTTGAATTCCACTATGACGCTTTGGGTCACAGCCACAACCATCGCAATCGCCAGCCCTAGAGCTATGACGAATAGGGCCGCTGCCAAAAACGGTCGAGTTGAACTTGTTGCCTTGAAAATCTGTTTTTGCGCATCCGTCGAGTTGGTCATCTCGGCGGGTAAGATTTCAGTTGGAAAGGTCTTGTGATGATAAGCACCCTGTGCAGAATCTTGCGATCTGCATGATGCTGGCTCCGGCCGGTTCTTAGTTTCTGTATACATCACTTGCCAACCCGTTCGAATAACGTGCTACTTTTTCAGTTACTAATTTGGGGGGCAGGCGATTCTCGCCAGAAGTCACATCCGCATGAACCATTTTGATTCCACGTCCGATAATTAAGTTTTTAACAAAGTCCTAATGATAATTCAAGATGGGCATTGCGAGTCGTTGCAGTTAAACTTGCCCGCGCTGAAACCAGAAAGTTGGACGATATTAATGCCATGGAAACGCCGTGAGTTTCTGGGTTTGGCCTCAAGCGGCCTGCTGAGCTCTGCATGGCCTGCTCTGGCTCAGACCGAGCAGGCGGACGCCATTCGAGCGTTCTCTATTCTTTTGACGGGTGTTCACCCGTCTTTGCCGGAAAACGCACTCGGGTCGCTGATCTTTGCATTTCTATCGCAAGGGGTGTCACTCTCACTCGAAGTGGAATTCGAAGAATTTGCCAAGCACGCACAGGATGGTGTTCACCCGGTTTTGACGATGCTCAGCGATACAGCCTCTCAAAATCGTACGTTTGTCGAAGTTGTTCCATCCACACGGAACCTTATGAGCAAGACCGGGTACTTCAAGGCACGGAGCCTGTGGAACCTCCGCTCTGATATCGATCAACTGTTGCCGGGATCGATAGCCGCCGCGGCCCAACCCGCACATTTTTCGACCGTGTCAACCAACACGATCGAAGGCGAGTTGCGGCAGGATGGTTTGCGGACCGGAGGATGTACTACGGTAATTTATGATGCCGTTGATGTTTCCGAACGCGAAGCGGTGCTTGGACCCGCCGCTGTGTTGATGCTGCCATTGAAAGCACGTCTGGATCTTCGCGAGGCACAGAAAAACATGACGTCCGAGCTGTTCTCCCAGCTAGGGGATGGAACTGTTCTGGCGCTTAATATCGCAGAGTTGCCGATTGATCCGGCCCGAGCCTATGAGGTTGGCCAGCGTATCGCTTCTGCCGTCAATCGGGCTCGTCTTTCAGGCTATTTGCTACCGGTATTACCGCGTGAGATTTACAAGAGATGCTGTGCGTTTCTTCCAAATCATTCACGCCACTACGTTGTTCTTCAAGAGCTCCCAAGCGAGACAGAGGCATACAACGCTATGCTAGCGCAAGCACGTGCGCGGCTTGACGTTGATTGTGTGACGCTGGTGCGCGGAGGAGAACGTCGTGCCGATGGTACCTTGCTGGTCGAAACCCAGGATGGTGAGGAACTTCGCCTCGGCGCGCCAGGGTTGGGATCAGATGGAGAGGCGGTTGAAGGCCCTCTATTTCTTGCCGATAATGTGGCTCCTCAGCGAGGCGATATTCGACATCCGGACGCCGTTTTTGTTCACACCGCGGAAACTGTTGGCAAGATTTCGGCTAAAGTACCTGCGGCCAATGGAATTTGTTTGAACTACCCCACGCGGATCGTTGACCCTGCGCATGAGTTGTTGCTCGAAGCTCGTGAGACGCTGAGTGCAGATAGCCTGAAGCCAACACCGGTGGGTTTTGATGAGGCCATGATCGCTGATGCGCGTTTGGCTTATGAATACTTGGAACAGACTGAGCAGCACATCACAGGATTGGCGCTGACTGTCAGAAAGCAGATTAACGGCAAATCTTTCGATAACTCTGAAATTACCATGTGGGATGTCGGAAGTCTGATCCTCGGCTTGCTTGCAGCGATTGAACTGGACCTAGCGCCGACAGAAACGATTTATAGCCGTATTCGGAAGATCATGAAGTCGCTACCGGTGATTAAGGACGGCGAGGCTGCCTACCCGCCGACGCTTATCAATGTCCGGGATGCCTCTATCGAGAGGCACGGTTTTGATGCTTGTGATTTCGCGCGCCTGACCAGTGCCGTAACACGTGCGGCGCAGCACTCGCCACTTGCGGATGTTTGTTCTGAGCTGATGAAAAGATGGCAGATCACGAGCTTGATGCAAGGTGGGGCACTGAATAACATTCTGAAGACTCGAATTCAATCTTCCTACATGTCTCATTGCGCTCACTATCAGGCGCAGGTTCTTCCTTTCTTGGGTTTGGAGAACGTGCGGTCCCCCTATCGCGAAGCCTTTGTGGGGGATACGGTAGCAGATAGAACAGTTAGCTTGCTTTACGCCGTTGATAAAATTGGAGTTCTACCTACAGAACCACTGTTGCTGGAGTACGTGGAACTGGGCCCGTCTGCGGAATGTGCCGTCTTGACGGATGTCTTCCTGGGCGCCATGAAGCATCACTTTGATCAAACTGGACAGTTGTTGGCGCCATCAGAGACGCCAATCGATACCGCGCCTTGGTTTGTCTATCAGGGGTTCGATTTAGGTCATGAGACGCGTTGGAATGTGAGCTATCGCAAGGGGCGTGATGTGTACTTCGATCCGGTGGCTACCAGTCCGTATGGTATCTTTTCCACGAAAGCTGCTTATCTGTGGTATGCGGTCAGGCCCTGTGATTTCACTCGTAAGATGCTCGAAATGGCGCAAAGCCGGGCGCAGATCGATGGCTTGGGTATGAGCAGCGGCTTGTTCCTTGATGGGTATGGCCAGATTAAAAACCACGCTGACCTAAACACCAATGGGATTGTGCTGCAGGCGCTTGCGCATCTGAAGCGCCGCGCCCGCTAGAAGGTCGCTTAGCTTACCGGGCCAAACACCTGACAGCCGCTGGCAGAGATCTCGCCTCTGGCTACTGGATAGCCTCTGCGCGGGTTGAGACGGATCGGTTGCATTCCGGTTAATCTATTCATGCATCTTTCGGTATCGCGTACTGAGTTTTGCTTGCCGCCGATGTAGATATCCAACCAGGGACGGCCGTTTTTACCGATGTGGCAGGGTCCGTTTTGAGGTTGGTGCCCATCACCACATACATCTTCCACGATGGCGTATTTGCGAAGCCGTTCGATATAGAATCGGGTGCCGGCCGGGAAGTCTAGTTTCTGGCGCCCTCGTCGAATAGCATGACCCACGGCGATTGTTATTGGGTCATTAAATGTCCCGGTTCCACCGGCTTGTCGCCGCAAGACAGGGCGCGCGATAGCCGCGCTGCCCGGCGGGGTATTGTCCCAATAGCTGTAGCCGGTCAGGTATCCTTCAAACCGAACCTCAGTTCCACGTCGGACGAACTGGTCAAACTGGCTCTTGAGATCATTGTTGATGCTCTGTGCGGGCAGAATGCTGGCGCAGATGCTCATCATGGACAGGGCAGCGGCAATCACTGCAGCTTTTTTGATAATCGAGTTCCATATCGTCGACATGACATGTTCCTTGTCGAGGGCAGCCTCGGGTTGTCGCTGCTGCCTGCGGAGGTCAGCGCGAAGGTGTCGATGCAGCTCGCCAGACGTGTCGACAATTCATCGACGCGTTTCGGCTGTAGCCGGGTTCTGTATTGCCCTGTCGGCGATGATTGGCGTTATGAGGCAGCCCGCGAGCTGGACTTGCGGTCGCCCGGTTGCGAATACTGATGCGTCTGTGTTGTACGATCCGTTCTGCGACGCCTCACGACTGAGGTGAAGCGGATACACCAGATGCGGTCCCGCTCTCAAACGGCGCGGGCTGGTTTTGGCGAGATCTCTCCCACGGATAGGCGGATTTCAGGCGGCACCAAAACAGATGACTGCTTGCTTTTTTATCGGTTTGTTACCTAGTCGGAGCACCGTCGTCGTTTCCAACGTGATCTGAGGCATAGTTGCCCTGATGATCCGGCCAATATCGGGCCGTCGTCTGGGCCGAATACAGAAGACAGCAGAATGCCTGCAGTCGCGCCGAGGAAGGGGACGATCTGGCCGAGTTTGCACTTTGCCTGTATGATCTGCCTGCCGACACCACGCTTAGAAAGTAGTGGCGTTGACCCACATTTTTTATATTGGTCAAAACTGCCTATATCGTCCCCTTGCGGCGCGACGCCAGATGAGATGCCATGTATTGGCAATTTGGTCGGTGGGTGATGCTGTCGTTTATGATCTGTCATTCAACCCTCCGGATCTGGATGTCACTGCTGAGTAAGCAACCTGGCGCTTTTGCAAGATCGCGGTTCGTAGGATTGAAGATGGCGGGCGAACATTAAAATCAGCCTTAATCAGCGCGATTCGGATGGAGTAAGTTGTCGACAATTTGATTCAACAGCAATTGCCCGCTAACAGTGGCGGATGATTTTGAGCTTTATCCCCAGGTTCGAAACAGCGTTTGCGAATCGCGAGCTGTTTTCAGGTCAAATCGATTCGCACCGGTTCATTGAAGGGGAATTCGACTAGATAAGTCGGGGTAAACAGAACAGCTCTGCCGATTGGGAATAGGGCCGTTCTGCGCTGCAATATCAAGCCACAACCGAAGGCGACAAACAGCCAAATAATGCCGTAATATCATGAAAAGGAACTGTTTTGGAAACTGGTGCTGCTGGAGAGAATCGAACTCTCGACCTCTCCCTTACCAAGGGAGTGCTCTACCTCTGAGCTACAGCAGCGCCGGTGAGGGGGCTTTTAGGCATAAACGAACAGTGGCGCAAGAGCATTCTGGACGGTTTTTTCACACTCCGTTACAGAAGGGATATGGCAGATAAGAAAACAGCAAAAACTGGTGGCTCGGTGGTCACGCGTGAAGATCGGTTGAAGGCGGCATTGAAGGCGAATATGGGCCGCCGCAAGGCTCAGGCGAAGGCGCGTGCGGTCAGAGATGACAGCAGAGATAGCGCAACAGACACCACCGCTGCAGGCAATTCCAAGGAGTAAGGGCAGATGGATTCGATTTTGGTTACGGGCAACGGCCCTCTTAAAGGACAGATTCCCATCGCAGGGGCGAAGAATGCCTGCCTTACACTGATGCCAGCAACGATGCTGAGCGAGGAGCCGCTGACGCTGACTAATGCGCCACGGCTTTCGGATATTCGCACAATGACGACGCTACTTCAGTCTCTTGGTGCTGAGGTTTCATCGCTTCAGGATGGTCAAGTCTTGGCAATGTCCAGCCATGATATTCATAATCATACTGCTGACTACGATATCGTGCGCAAGATGCGGGCCTCAATCCTTGTGCTGGGGCCAATGTTGGCACGTGATGGGCACGCAGTTGTATCGCTGCCCGGTGGTTGTGCCATTGGTGCCCGTCCAGTTGATTTGCATTTAAAAGCGCTTGAATCGCTGGGCGCGCAGCTGGAGCTAGAAGACGGCTATGTTCACGCCAAGGCGCCTATGGGCGGACTGAAAGGGGGAACTATCGACTTCCCTCTGGTTTCTGTCGGGGCAACTGAAAATGCACTGATGGCGGCCACATTGGCAAAAGGCACGACAGTCATCAACAACGCAGCACGAGAGCCAGAAATTGTCGATCTCGCGCAATGCCTGCGCAAGATGGGTGCTCAGATCGAAGGTGAAGGCACATCGACGATCACAATCCAAGGTGTAGACCGCCTGAATGGTGCCACCCATCCTGTTGTTACAGATCGGATCGAACTCGGCACCTATATGCTGGCACCTGCAATTTGCGGTGGTGAAGTTGAATTGCTGGGGGGTAAACGCTCCTTGATCGAAGCTTTTTGCGACAAGCTGGAAGCGACCGGTGTCGAGATCGTTGAAAACGAGAACAGTCTCACCGTGCGCCGTGGCGGCAACCGCGTAAAGGCGGTGGACGTGGTGACTGAGCCTTTCCCCGGATTTCCGACGGATCTTCAGGCACAGATGATGGCCTTGATGTGCACAGCTGAGGGTACCAGCGTTCTGGAAGAGAAAATCTTTGAGAATCGATTCATGCATGCGCCAGAGCTGATGCGTATGGGGGCGAAGATCGACGTCCACGGTGGCCATGCGACAGTAACCGGTGTCGAGAAATTGAAAGGTGCGCCGGTGATGGCCACGGATCTACGTGCTTCAGTATCCTTGATCCTTGCTGGTCTGGCTGCTGAGGGCGACACAACGGTTAGTCGCGTCTATCACTTGGATCGTGGGTATGAGCATGTTGTGCGTAAGCTGTCATCGGTTGGCGCAAAAATTGAACGAATCCAGGAGTAGTGATGTCAGATGCAAGTTTCGATGATGGACGCGAAGCTCCGTTGAATCTTGGCGCTCTTAGCGCCGAGGATTTGCAGGTCGTGGCCTCTCTTGCACAGGATGCTGTGTTTCCGGTGACCGAGATCAGTTGGCGTCCTACGGAACACCGCTTTGCGCTTTTGCTGAACCGGTTTCGTTGGGAAGATAAAGATTCCGCTGAAAAGCGCGGGCGTCCCTACGAGCGCGTGCAAAGCGTTTTGGTTGTTGATCATGTTCTGTCTGTGGCGTCGCAGGGTCTGGATCGCAGAGATAGTGATCTGATCCTTTCTTTGCTGTCGCTGACGTTCGAGCCCGGAACGGACGGTGATGGGCATATTGTTCTGACACTCGCCGGGGACGGCGTCATTCGTCTGGCTGTTGAGGCGATCGAGATCACGTTGCGTGATGTTACACGCCCCTATCAGGCCCCTTCCGGTCGGGCGCCACAGCATGACGAGACATGATCCTACGTCGTCTGGCGAAGGCTGATCTTAACGATCTTCGCGCCCTTTGGCGTGAGGGTCTGATGCAGTTTCCGGCATCTTTCCTCATGACAGTAGAAGAGGCGGCCGACATTTCAGACGCGACCTTGCTAACTGGATTTGAGAGCGGCGCTTACTTGGGCGTGCTTATCGAGGATCGTTTGGTCGGGTTTGCGGTCTTGCGGCGGGGTGGGCTGTCGCGCATCTCGCACGCTGCCGATCTGGGGCCGTTTTATATTTCCTCAGCGTATCAGCGTCAGGGGCTCGCAAAAGCCTTGTTGGCTCATGTGCTCGACCACGCCAGAGAGGCGGGGGTGAGGCAGATTGAGTTATGTGTGGACGCGGAGAATAGCGCGGGACAGGCACTATATCTGCAAGCTGGATTCCGTCCGTTTGGCCTGCGTCCACGCTCTGTCATTATTGGCGATAAGCCTCGAAACGACGTGCTGATGTTATGTCCATTGGATGGCGCGTTGGCCGCTGACGCGATCCAATCACTGGCAAAGCAGGTGCTTGACTGACGCACAACATCAGCAATCATCTTGAGACTGTGGGCAGTGGCCTATATTGCAGGCCCAAAGGAGAGCCATGATGCCCGTTTTTCTGAACGCGTCCGACGCTGATTTCGACAAGGCCTTTGCTGCCCTTCTAGGGGCCAAACGCGAGGACAGCCCTGACGTTGACGCCGTGGTAGCCGATATTATTGCGGATGTTCGTGCCCGCGGCGATGCGGCGCTGATAGCTCTGACTGCAAAATTCGACCGGTTGGAATTGGCAGCGGAGCAATTGCGTATTTCCGACGCTGAAATCAGTGCTGCGGCCCAAGATGTCTCTGCAGAAGAGCGGGCAGCGCTTGAACTGGCGGTGGAACGGATCCGTGCCTACCACGTTCGCCAGATGCCAAAGAATGAAGAATGGCAAGACGATACTGGGGCCTCGCTAGGATGGCGTTGGTCGGCCATCTCGGCCGCTGGTCTGTATGTGCCGGGCGGTTTGGCGAGCTATCCCTCTTCGGTGCTGATGAATGCGGTCCCGGCAAAGGTGGCAGGGGTGGAGCGGCTGGCGATGGTTGTTCCCACGCCGGACGGGAAGATCAATCCGCTTGTACTATTGGCAGCGCAGTTGTCTGGCGTCGATGAAATCTATCGTATTGGCGGCGCGCAAGCAGTTGCCGCTCTTGCCTATGGTACCGAGAGCATAGCACCTGTCGACAAGATCACCGGCCCTGGAAACGCTTTTGTCGCAGCGGCCAAACGCCGAGTATTTGGTAAAGTTGGCATCGACATGATCGCGGGTCCGTCTGAAATCCTTGTGATTGCCGACAAGGACAACGACCCTGACTGGATTGCACTGGATCTGCTCAGCCAAGCTGAGCATGATGAAAGCGCGCAGTCGATCCTGATAACCGACGATGATGGCTTTGGCCGAGCTGTGGCAGACGCGGTTGAGACACAGTTGAAAACGCTTGAGCGTTCTGCAATCGCTGAACCCAGCTGGCGTGACTACGGTGCGGTGATTACTGTCGCTGATATGGATGAGGCTGCACGGCTCTCGAACCGGATCGCGCCCGAGCATCTGGAGCTATGTGTCGCCGATCCACGCGCGTTGAGCAAAAAGACCATTCACGCCGGCGCTATTTTCTTGGGCCAGTACACGCCGGAGGCGATTGGGGACTACATCGGCGGGCCAAACCATGTTTTGCCAACGGCACGGTCTGCACGTTTTTCATCAGGCCTTTCGGTGATGGATTTTCTGAAGCGCACGACGCTGAGTGAGATTACGCCCGAGGCGCTGCGTGCCATTGGTCCTGCTGCCGAGACCTTGGCCAATAGTGAAAGTCTCGAAGCGCATGGCCTGTCGATCCGCGCACGACTGGATCGCCTGAACCAATAGGCGTTGATCACAGCTCACTTGGCCAATGGCAGGCCAAGGCGTGCCCCACAGGACTGTGGCATTGGGCACATCGTTGCGACACATCTGTGTTGTGCGGATTGCCGTGGCATCGACCATCGGCTAGTCAGTTATCAACATGACCCGCGCACAGAGATCTGACCTATGAGCCGCATCAGCCAAATCGACCTTGATGACCGTAATTTGCCACCCCCGACGCCTGAGATTGAGCAGGAGCGCCGGGTCGCGATCTTTGATTTGATTGAGGACAATAGCTTTGCATTGCCTGCTCGGGATGAGCGCGAGGTGCCTGAAGGCCCTTACCACCTTAGCCTTGCGATTCGCGATAAGCGGCTGGTCTTTGATGTTGCGTCTCAGGGAGGGGAGAAAGCTGCGGAGTTCCATCTTTCGCTCTCGCCCTTTCGTCAGGTGGTGAAGGATTACTACCAGATCTGTGAGAGCTATTTTACCGCAGTCAAAACCCTGCCTCCGAGCCAGATCGAAACGATTGATATGGCCCGGCGGGGAATTCACAACGAAGGTAGCCGGGTCCTGCAAGAACGGTTGGAGGGTAAGGCCGAAATCGACACTGACACTGCCCGTCGGTTGTTTACTTTGATCTGCGTTTTGCATTTTGGAGGCTGAAGCGTGAGCGAGTTACCGCAGTCGATATTGTTCTGCTGTGACCATAATGCAGTCAGGTCTCCCATGGCCGAAGGGATCATGAAGCAATTCTATGGCTCTGGCACCTATGTGCAGTCGGTTGGGGTCAAGAATGACATGGAGATCGATGGCTTCTGTATCGCTGTGTGTCAGGAAATCGGTGTGGAGCTTTCCCGCCATCGTTCGCGGTCATTCGATGAAATGGAACAATGGGGTGATGATCTGTCGTCATTCGATCTGGTGGTCGCGCTTTCGCCCGCGAGCCAGCGTCGCGCATTAGAACTTACGCGGTTTTTCCACCTCGATGTCGAATACTGGCCAATTATGGACCCTACTGGGCTGGGGGAATCCCGGAATGCCAAGCTAGACAGTTACAGACAAACTCGAACGCAGATTATCGAACGTTTGACTGAACGCTGGGGCAACCCGATGGAGATAAAATGAACAGCACGATTACCCGCTACTTTGAGGCGTTCAACGCCAATGATACCGCCGCCATGTTAGAGTGCTTGTCTGAGGATGTTGCTCATCATGTGAATGAGGGTGAAATCCGGAGGGGCAAAGCGCTCTTTGCTGCGTTCAGCGAGCATATGAGCCGTTGCTACGATGAAACCCTGACAGAGGTCGTAGTGTTCAGTACCGAGAACGATACCCGAGCTGCCGCGGAGTACACCGTAAATGGCACTTATCTGCAAACTGATGCCGGACTGCCCGAAGCGACGGGCCAGACCTATCGCCTGCCTGCTGGGTCGTTCTTTGATCTTAAGGGCGGTCAGATCACTCGTGTCACCACCTATTATAATCTAGCGGACTGGGTCGCGCAGGTTTCGACCTGATGACATTGGATGTGCGGCCTCTTATTGGCGCGGCACTAGAGGCGGCTCTGCCGGATTTGGCGGCTCTCCGTATAGAGGTGTTTCGCGACTTTCCCTATTTGTACGAAGGCAGTCCGGAGTATGAGAGACGCTACCTGCGCTCCTACCAAGAGACGGCGCGCGCTGTATTAGTGGCGGCCTATGATGGTGCACGTGTCATTGGGGCTGCTACTGGCATGCCGCTTTCAGATCATGGCGACGCAAGTCAACTGCATGGGTCCGTCGGAGACATAGCATCAGTGTTCTATTGCGCGGAAAGCGTGTTGCTACCGGAGTATCGTGGCCAAGGGGTTGGGCACGCCTTCTTTGATCATCGTGAAACCCATGCCCGGTCGCTTGGGTTTTCCAAGATCGCTTTTTGTGCGGTGACACGCCCCGAAGACCACCCGATGCGGCCAACAAACTATCGCTCGCACGATAGGTTCTGGACCAAACGCGGATATGCGCCACTTCCAAATAAGGAAGCTGTGTTCTCATGGCGCGATGTGGGTGATGAGAGCGAAAGCCGCAAAACGCTAAAGCTGTGGATGAGGACACTGTGAGGTCATGACATGAAGATTGCGACAGCTGCCTATCCTTTGGACTGGTTCGACAACTGGGCCGCATATGAAGCCAAGCTTACAAGATGGGTAGGTGATGCTGCTGACCAAGGCGCGGATCTTCTAGTCTTTCCGGAGTATGGCGCGATGGAACTGGCGACTTTGGCTGGAGCCGAGATCGCAGCTGATCTTGAAGACTCATTACGCGCCGTCTCCGATCTTATGCCGGCAGTACATGCGCTGCATCTTCAGTTGGCAGCGAAACATGGCGTTCATATCTTGGGGGCCTCGGCGCCCGTTTTCGATGCCCGGTCGCGACCGGTAAACCGCGCCAGCCTATATGCTCCAAACGGTAAGGTAGGTACGCAAGACAAACAGATCATGACGATGTTTGAGCGCGCCCCATGGGGCGTTACCGGCGGAGATCCGTTGACCTTGTTTGATACGGCCCTGGGTAAGATTGGTATCCTGATTTGCTACGATAGCGAGTTTCCACTGTTGGGCCGCGCTCTGGCCGAGGCGGAAATACTACTCGTTCCATCTTGTACCGAAGCCTTGGCCGGGTATTGGCGGGTGCGGATTGGTGCCATGGCGCGCGCGCTGGAAAATCAGTGTGTGAGCGTAATGGCATCATTGGTTGGTGTGGCAGATTGGTCCGAGGCGGTTGATCAGAACACTGGTATGGGCGGCGTCTTTGGTCCACCGGATACCGGATTTCCGCCAACGGGCGTCCTCGCCGAAGGGGTCTTAAATGAGGCTGGTTGGATCTATGCTGATGTCGATCTAGATGTCATAGCCGAGGTGCGTGCAAATGGTGTGGTGCGTAATCGAACGCATTGGAACGAACAGCCTGACACCGAGAATTCCATAACAATATGCTCGCTGCGGTGATTGCGCCCTTGAAAATCAGGGAAAAAGCGCCCATTTAGGCGCAGATCCCGCGAGATTGCGGGAAAACTCAAAAATGGAGATAACATGGCCAAGGAAGATACGCTCGAATTTCCCGGTGTCGTGAAGGAACTCCTGCCGAATGCGACGTTTCGGGTCGAGCTGGAAAACGGCCATGAGATCATCGCACATACGGCAGGTAAGATGCGCAAAAACCGCATTCGTGTTCTGGCTGGCGACAAGGTGCAGGTTGAGATGACCCCTTATGATTTGACCAAGGGGCGGATCAACTACCGCTTCAAGTAAGCGTTGGTACCAATAGTGTAACAAAAGCCCGGCCTTTTGCCGGGCTTTTGTTTTGGGTACCTGTCGGCTGAGTGTCCCGATATCACCTTGGGAAACATCAGGTCGGCTCAGGCAAGTTGGGATTTTCAGGTTCGCTGAACCCCGAATGACTGAGCCAAAGCAGAAGCAAGCGCAGTGTTCACTGCGCCTTAGGATAAGAGGGCTGAAGATGGCATTCATTCTGGGATCGGGCAGTCCGCGCAGGCTGGACTTACTGGCTCAACTGGGGATCACCCCCGACGCCGTTTGCCCACCTGATATAGATGAGACACCTAAACCGGGAGAATTGCCGCGTATTTATTGTGCGCGTATTGCCCGGCAAAAGGCTGAAGCAATCAGCGCAGATTCCGATGATCTCATCCTTTGTGCAGATACAACTGTTGCGCTCGGTCGCCGTATTATGGGCAAACCTGATGATGCCACTGAGGCTGCACAATTTCTGTTGAGCTTGTCCGGGCGTCGCCACCAGGTCATCACCTCGGTAGTGGTGCGCCGCGGCGACAGGCTTTGGTCCCGTGACGTCGTCAGCGCGGTTAAAATGAAGCGGCTTTCGGATGAAGAGTTGAACGCCTATCTCGCGACCAACGACTGGAAAGGCAAGGCTGGTGCCTATGCCATCCAGGGACCCGCTGGGGCTCTCATTCCATGGATTAACGGGTCGTTCACCGGAATTGTAGGCCTGCCATTGGCAGAAACAGCCGCCCTCCTTCGAGGGGCGGGCTGGACACAGAGCAAGGAGACAGCAGCATGAAGGGTAGAACGATTGTTCTGGACCATATCGATGGGCGAGAAGCCGCAGCTCTCATCGTCGATGGCCAGCTCGAAGATCTGTTGATCGACAGTGATGCACCAGCGCCCGGCACGATCTACCGCGCACGGGCAGATCGGCCGGTAAAAGGGCAGGGCGGCATGTTCCTGACAACGCCGGATGGACCCGCTTTTCTGCGTCAAGTCAAAGGCCTGGCGCCCGGTCAGGAATTGCTGGTGCAACTGACTGGATATGCTGAACCAGGCAAGGCGCTGCCTGTGGCCCAGAAGCTGCTATTCAAGAGCCGCTACGCCATAGTCACACCCGAAGCGCCAGGATTGAATATCTCCCGCTCTATTCGTGACGAAGGAGAGAGGGACCGGCTTTTGGAGGTCGCCCATGATGCTATGGGTGACTGCAGTTACGGCCTCATCTTACGGTCCGCCTGTGACGGCGCCGATGCGGGTGAAATCGAAGAAGATATCCTGTCTATGGTGTCGCTCGCGATCCAAGTTTTGGATGATGGTGATAACGGACCAGAGGTCCTATCGGAAGGTGATACCCCGCATCTATTGGCTTGGCGTGATTGGACCGATCCGGCGGATGTAGAGCGGGAACCCGGCGGTTTTGAACGGCTCGGCGTATTGGATGCATTGGAAACTGCTCAAGGTATTCGCGAACCTTTAAGCGGAGGTGCTTTTCTGTTTATCGAACAAACACGGGCGCTGATTGCTGTGGATGTGAACACAGGTGTTGATACGTCGCTTGCGGCTGGAGTTAAGGCGAATATGGCCTGCGCCAAGTCACTGGCCCGTGCGCTGCGCCTGCGCGGCCTTGGCGGCCAAATCGTGATTGATCCCGCTCCCATGCCCAAGAAAGATCGTCGCGCTTTCGAAAATGCTCTGCGTGCAAGCTTTCGTACCGATAGTGAAGATACCGTGCTGGTCGGATGGACCACGCTTGGCCATTTTGAACTGCAGCGCAAACGGGGACGTATTCCGCTGACAGAGGTGCTGTCGTGAGTTGCCCGATCTGTAGTGAGGAGAGCCACCAGGATTATCGCCCTTTCTGTTCGCGCCGTTGTGCAGATATTGATCTTGCAAAGTGGTTTAATGGCGCTTACGCGACACCAAGCACAGACCCGGAAGATATTGAAAACGCTCTGGAAGAGGCCGAGAAATCGCAGGAAATCAAACATTAGCGAATTTCTTTGAAAATCCCTCTGGACACGGTCATGCGCACGTCATAGAAGGCCCACACCCAAGGTAAACAGCCTTCCCGTGCCCGGGTAGCTCAGGGGTAGAGCAGTGGATTGAAAATCCTCGTGTCGGTGGTTCGATTCCGCCCCCGGGCACCATTTAAATAAAGCAAAAACATAAACTTACGGTATTTCTGCGCTGCAGCGAAAACCGTTGGAAATCCCAAGATACCCTATCACAGCGTTAGCACAGCCTTAGAATTACCTGTTAGCACAGTTTGTTGTGAGCGCCGCGCCGCGCGCCTAGCACAGTTCTAGCACAGTGCGGTAGCAACGCTTCTTGCCGTGCTTATGGTGCTATGGGAGTGATGATACAGATTTAAGTTTTTGATATCATTTACTTTTAGGGTTCAACTCCAGTCAGTGCGTACTCCATGGCTGATTGTTTTGACGTTAGAGGGTAACGGCACATGAAATTTTCATTAGAGGGTTCGTCACAGTCTTGGACTGGAAGATCATTGTTGAAGTTGTTTGCCACCGCGTTCAATAGTTCTGAATAGCCTTGCAAACCAAGGCTCCAGCCAAGAGGAAGCCCTAGAGACGTGGCGCTGACTTCAAACCTTTGCACTTTTCCGTCAAAGGGTTCGATGCCGTGACAACCTTTTCCAGAGTAGCCACAGCCTTCAACTTCTAAATCAATGATAGCGTCCCGCCCCCTGGAAACACGTGTAGCGAATAACGTAATAATGGGATCAAAGAAGCTCTGACGCCCAGTCTCCACGCCGTTCTCAGGGTTGGTGTAGTCGGCAAAAATTGGGATGTGTACGAATGAAACGGGAATGATCTGCTCCGCCCAAAGCTCTTCAGAACATAGCGGATTGCGTTTTTCCAACTCGGCATTCACGGTATTGCGTAAATTGTTCTCCGGTACATCGAACACACAACCATATGTTACGTCGACATAGTTTCCGCATTGCCAGGAATTCTCCGAGATACACCAGTCAGGTGCTAACCATTCCTGTTCGCGAATATCCCGATGTATCGCCAAGCTTGCAGCCGCGCCTGTATTTTCATAATAGCCGCCGTCGGCATATCGCTCACCCAAGGTACTATGCGTATCCGGCACCTTTCCGGTTGGTGTAATGAATGGGAACCGTGCGGCCAAGCTCGCTCCAGTCACAATTGATACCGGGTAGTCGAACCAATAGTACTGTATGCGATCTGGAATATTCCCTTGCCCTGCAAATAGGTGGCGATCTAGGGGGAAGGGAGCTATTAGTTCTGTTCGCCCAGTTCCCACATTTGTAGTATTTAGGAAAACTGCGGGGTCGCTTGCTTCAGGTCGCCAGTATTCACGGACAGGCTGAGACAGCGCACCACTCTTGTCTTGTTGCAGAAATGAAGTCTCGAGGAACTCTCCGCTGCTGGGAGCTCCGATATCAAATGGGACAAGAAACTGAACGATATTTCCAAAGATGAAACCGCCCAGCACAGTCGAAAAATAGTCCTCAGATAGGTCCATTGTTCTAGCTGGAGTTTGTGCATCGATTTCGACACAGTCATGGATTTCCTCGATGCCTTCTGAAAAACGATCATCTGCAACGAACATCGCCGCCCCCATCGCTCCGCCGGAAACAGCACTGATTGCAAAAACATGCTGCCTGAAGTTTGGGCATGCGAGGCTCGCGTGTTCCAAAGTTGCAAAAGTGTGCGCAGCGGCATAAATCCCGCCTCCCTCGGCTGAAACGAGGAACACGGGATACGGCAACCCTTTCGCAGCATAAGCTTCCAAATCAGGGCGGTTCCTCAACCAGTCCTGAAATGCACACTGAGCCGTTGCAAATTGGCAGTTGGAGAGCTCGCTATGATCGTCGATCGCCCAATGCTGATTAGGTTGTGCTTTCGCGACATCGAAAGGATGATCAATTTCACCAAAAGTCAGCCGAGTTATCAGAAGTAAAGCCACGACGAAAGTTGCCGTTTTTCCTAGCCGAGTGAGAACTACCGTCAAGGCAACACAACAACCAATAAAGAACTGAAGGAGCGCGGGAGCGCCCAGGAGCTGCGAAAAGCCAACAGGCTTCGCATGAAATGCTGTGGACAAGACAACAAGCACAAGTAAGTTGCCCCCCAGAAGGTAATCATTTCTAATTCTCTGGGAGGAGAACCCAAGTAGTTTCAAGAGGTTCAAGCCTGTCAACGCTGTGAAAAACAAAAAGAACAGCATGTGTTGCCACAATGGGAAACCTGTACTCGGAGAGAAGTAGATTACGAATTGATCGAGCCAAAGACTGGGGCTCACAAGGAGAAGGAAAATCGCGGCAAAGACAATTTTGTGAAATGATTTTTTGCTAAGCATTTGCAACCTCAAAGCGCAAAGTGAATATGTGTCACGCTTGCAGCGAGCATCAATCCAGTCAAGTCCACACCTTAGGTTCTGGACCTATTAATTTGGTTGCCGTCATCCCGCCTGCGTGATTCATGCCCTTGAGTTTCAGGGGTATAACATGAGCAATCTATTCTGGCTGACGGATGTGCAGATGGCGCGACTTCAGCCTTACTTTCCAAAGAGCCATGGTAAGCCGAGGGTTGATGATCGACGCGTGCTGAGCGGGATTATTTTCATCAACCGCAATGGGTTACGTTGGTCCGATGCGCCGCGTGAATATGGGCCGCCAAAGACGCTGTATAATCGCTGGAAACGATGGAGCGATATGGGTGTGTTCGCTCGGATCATGAACGGGCTGGCTGCAGAGGGAACCGCTCATAAAACCATCATGATCGATGTGAGCAGGCGAACGCCATGCGTTCGAGTGAGCCTGCGCAAGTACCTCAAAGCGCACCGCACGGCTTCCAGTCTGCGGTTGAAAAAGGGGGCGTCGCAGGCTGATATGGCGCACCAAGGGTGGCATGAATACGAAACTGCACGCCGTTACTGACAGTCTGGGACGCCCCATCCGCTTCTTCATTTCCGCTGGGCAGGTGAGCGATTACACGGGCGCCAGGGCTCTGGTGAACAGTCTGCCACCGGCTGACTGGCTGCTGGGAGATCGAGGCTATGACGCAGATTGGTTCCGCGAAGCCCTTAATGACAGGGGAATAAAGTCCTGTCCCAGGTCGAAAGTCACGCGACAAGCCTGTCCGATACGACAAGCGCCGCTACAAACGACGCAACCGCATTGAGATCATGTTCGGACGCCTGAAGGATTGGCGGCGCGTCGCCACTCGATATGACAGATGCCCAAAGGTATTCCTCTCGGCCATCGCTCTCGCTGCAACGGTCCTATTCTGACTGTAAATCAATGAGTCTCGAGCCTAGCTTTTGGGAAACCAATTCCAACAACAGGAACCCCAAAATGTCTATCGTCCACGTGCTTGCAATCATTACGACAAAGCCAGGTCAGCGCGATGCTGTGCTTGAGTTGTTTAACGCTAATGTCCCTGCCGTGCTGGCCGAAGACGGTTGCATTGCATACGAAGCAACCGTTGACACCAAAAACGCCGGGGTGATGCAGACCAAATTTGGCCCCGACACTTTTGTGGTTGTGGAAAAATGGGCAAGCATGGCAGCACTTGGCGCACATGCAAGTTCAGACCATATGAAGGCTTACGGTGCCAGCACCAAAGACATGTTGGCAGACAGAGTGGTCCACATTCTGTCGCCTACCCAATAGCCCACATATCTCAAAAGGCGGTAGGAGAGACGCTGATGATCACATCATCAACGCCTTGTTCACTTTCGCATCTTTGCCTTCATACTGTGAGACATCCACTCCGCGGTCAGCAAGGGCTGCGTTGAGCTCTTCTTCACTCAACGCATCAATTGCTTTCTCCGTCATTTTCATGAGGTTGATCTTTCGCTTGTACGCGGGATTGGTCTTTCCGAAGAAGCTCCGGTTTTCAAACGCAAAATCATCCGCATATTTGCCCAAGAAGAATGACAAGAACGTATTGATACTGATGCGCACACGCCGGTCATCGGTCATCACGTCGGATGATCCATCCAACGTTTCCAACATAAGATTGGACCAAAGCTCAGCGCCCTTGTCGTTCATCAATGCCATCGCATTGTGCGTGTGATGAAAATTCAGACGGAACTCTGCACCATGATAATACGGCCCCCCGCCCATCACATCGATCCACATCGACGCCTGCGTGTTGATGTGATGATTGATGCCGCCGACACGTTCGAATACCGACTTGAACCAATCATCCTGCTCAAACACACGCTGATAGAAACGCTGCACAATCTCCACGATGGGATCCTGGCCGAGAACAGAATGCAGTTGCCAAAACTGGATCGGCTTTGCTGTATCGTTGGGGGCGGTCAACGACAAAATTTCCGCCATTCGGTGCGCATCCTTAGGCAGAATGCGTTTGGTTATCGCTGACGTGATGTAATCTCGCTGGATCTTCTCTGTCATGTAGCCGGTTCGTGTTGGAAACTTGGGAAGGTCAACATTTTCCATAATGTGGTCTCGCCGGGTGTCTTGCCCTCTTTGATGGTGGATTGGTCGCGCTTTTAATGGTTTAGCGCAGGACAAGGTACTTATGTTTGTACCCCCCTGTTTTCAACCGCTGGGCTTTGGCTTGGAAAATGCTTGTCAAGAAGTTTGAATTTCAGAGGAAAATTCTCACAAAAACTTTCCTGAGGAAAATTTCTGCGAGTTCTTACGCTGAGAAAGCGTTGAACAAAAAGTTGATTTGATCAAGTTTTCCAGTGATGCGGACCTTCGCTGCAGGGTGTTTGGATGGGCAAGATGCGGACATTGCTGCCATTACCCCTGCGAGTGTTTGCTGACGCAGCATCCGCTCGCAGGTGCGGCACACTCATCGCCGCATTGCAGTCAATGCCGCCAGACCGGACATTCAAAGCCAGTCACAGGCACGAAATTCAATCAGCCCCTTCGCTGATGCGGCTTTTGCTTGCACAGTAATGCCTCGCGACTTCAGCGCGCTTTTCTCCGCAATCCGGTGGCACTCCCTAAAGCCAGCATTCGACTTTTCCCAGAGACGCCGAAGTTAGCGCTCGTGGCACTCAGATATCGAAGTTCGTTGGCAGCACGATCATGTCGCGGATCGTGACATTCCGCCCCCGGCTCAGCGCGAAGATCAGAGCGTCAGCCACTTCTGAGGGCTCGATCAAAGATCCGTTTTCTTTCGCCTTGCGCAGGTTTTCTTCGGGCCAATCGGCAAGCAGCGCCGAGACCACTGGCCCAGGTGAGACTTGGCCCACTCGGATCCCATGCTCCCGCAGCTGACGGCGCATGGTTTGGACGAAACAGGTCATCGCCCATTTGGAGCCGGAATAGACAGGCTCCCAAGGGATTGCCGAATGACCCGCGACCGAACAGGTCACCCAGATATCGCCAGTTCCGCGTGATTTCATATGGGGGATTACTCCGTGGACGTTTTTCATCACCGCGTTGACGTTCAGGTTCAGCATCCGGTCGATGGTATCGGCATCAGTCTCATCCAGATCGCCGCCGATATAAGTTCCGGCGTTGCAGTGCAGGATGTCGATGTGATCAACCTTTTCAAGGATTTCAGGGACCATTGCCTTACAGCTCTCGGCGTCCAGAAGGTTGGTGGCCTGGATGATGGCTTTTTCCCCCAGTCGTGCGGTTTGGTCCGCCAAGGCCATTTCGTCACGATCGACCATGACGACGGTTGCGCCCTCGGCCAGAAGGGCTTCGGTGGCGGCAAGGCCAATACCCGAGGCCGCGCCCGTAACAACAGCGATTTTTCCGTTGAGAGTTGTGGCCATGTTGGCCTCCCTTGTTGTTCGAATGAGAAAGCTCAGACGGCGAGAAAACCGCCGTCGATGGGCAGCACAGCGCCCGTTATCATCGGGGCGTCGTCACCAAGAAGCATTACGATGGATTTGGCTACATCCGTGACCTCGGCGAAACGGCCAATGGGGTGGCGCACCATCATTGGGTCTTTCTTGGCTGGATCTGACCAAGCGGCTGCGGCGAGTTCTGTCATCGTGACAGTGGGTGCAACGGCATTGACGCGGATGCCATGCGCGCCCAATTCCTTGGCCATGACGCGCGTGGCCCCTTCAAGCCCGGCCTTGGAAGCGGCATAGCACATGTGTTCCTGAAACCCGCGATGGCCAGCGATTGAGGTGACGTTCAGGATCGCGCCCCCGCCGCCTGCTGCAACACGGGAGCGGGCAAACTCCTGTGCGCAGATCAGGGCGGCACGCAGGTTGATGCCCATGACGGCCTCGTAGCCATCGTCAGTCATGTCCAGCACCGATTCCAACACGTTTGTCCCGGCGCAGTTGATCAGGAAATCGCAAGTGCCCGCCTTTTTCATGGCAGCGCGGGCGGCGTCATTGTCCATCAGGTCGACATTGATGGATGTACACCCGGTTTCCTGCATCAGACGATCAAGGTCGGATTGCGTGCGGGCCATCGCAACAACTTTTGCGCCCCGGTTTGCCATCTCAATTGCGCAGGCGCGGCCGATGCCTTTTCCGGCTCCCGTGATGATGACGCTTTGTCCGTCGAACTGTCTGGTCATTTTGTCTAATTCTCGTTGTGCAATGTGGCGTTCGTAGAATGACAGGCCGCGTGATAGGTGCTCAGGCTGTCCTGGACGCGCTCGATAAGAATGTTCTCGGGTTCCAGCGCTTTGTCGGCGGCATGGGCGGCGTGTGGCATGTGTTGCCACATCAGTGGCATCGGCACGATCTGGCCGCGCAGCGCCCCCAACAGCCGATTTACGGCGGCCTGAGCTTGGGGCGTGCTCCAGTAATACCGAATACGATCTGATAGTGAGTAGTGGCGCATCTGGCGCTGCTGAGCCCGGCTACCGTGATAGTGGCGCGCCCAATTTTC
This sequence comes from Phaeobacter cretensis, assembly GCF_047372505.1. Taxonomy (NCBI): domain Bacteria; kingdom Pseudomonadati; phylum Pseudomonadota; class Alphaproteobacteria; order Rhodobacterales; family Roseobacteraceae; genus Phaeobacter; species Phaeobacter cretensis. The sequence goes on along the minus strand of NZ_JBKBEU010000001.1, from coordinate 1,716,569 downwards.
AGGGTCCGATTGCATCACGGTTTCCATCTCATGATAAAGCGGGCGGTCGCCGTAATCCGGCAAGAGGTCACTTGCGATAAGGTCCAGAGCATAAAGTGCCTCGCGCAGCACAAAAGTCAGTTCCGGCCCGACTTTCAGGATCGCGAATCCGTCACGCACCAATTCGGACAGCGGCCCTTGCCCCTGATAGTCGGTCGAATGCGCCTCGAACACGAGGTCGTCCAGATTGTTCAGAACCTGTACTAACGCGCCCGCTTTTGAGGCGTCATAGGTCATGACATTGTGATTGCCGAATTCAACGCCCGGCTGAACCACCAGACCAATGATCCGGTTCAACATCTGGGATAAGCCTGCTTTTTTTAACACCTCGTAATGAATTTGAAGCGTCTTGCGGGCGGAGGCGGCGTTTGTTGGTGCGATCTCGTCCAGGGCGTGGTCTGCCCCACCGGGAGGCGGCACCTCGGTTCCGATGATGTAAAGCGGCGGCACCAACCCAGCCGTTTGTGCTGTTTCCTCTGCACGCAAGGCCAGTTGTGCAGCGCGGTGCGCAGTTGTTTCATCGTCCAAGGCCGCAGGTTCTCCGGCGCACCCCATTGAGGCATCAAGGTGCAATTTGCCAAAGCCCGCAGCGACATAAGCCGAAATCATGTCGCAGGCTTGGTCCATTGCTTCATTAACGGGCAGATCGCGCCATGGATTTGGGCCGAGGTGATCGCCGCCAAGAATGATCTGCTTACGGGTACAACCCTCTTGTTGTGCCAGGCTGAATACCAGATCCGCGAAGTGAGCGGGTGTCATGCCGGTATAGCCACCGAGGTGGTTGACCTGATTGCAAGTCGCCTCAATCAGGACCGTGCTTTCTGTAGCTCGCCCGTGTCGCAAGGCAGCGCGCAAGACAATTGGGTGGGCCGAACAAATCGAAGTTATGCCACACGGTGTTCCGTCACGGTACAATCCGCCAAGGTCGGTCAATTTTAACGCAGTCATGCCCTGCGCTCCGTCTCTGCGATGAAGGCGTCAAGCTCGTCGCGGGTGCCTGCGCCCTCCATCGGGCCAAGCACGGTTACGTTTCTCGCACCGGCTGCATTCGCATAGATCAGCGCTTGATCGATAGACATCCCCAGCCGCCGCGTCGCCACATACGCCCCGCCAAAGCAGTCTCCGGCACCGGTTGGGTCGATTTCTTTAACAGCAAATGCGGGGACATGCGTAACAGTGTCTGCCGGTCCGTAAGTGGTTGATCCTTGCGCGCCACGCTTGACCGCAATCTCTGAAATACCGATCGAAAACAGGCGTTCAATTGCTTGTTCCTCATCGCTGTCCGCTTGCATCTCTGCCGCAATGTAAAGTTCGTCATCTGACGGCAAAAGCAAATCTGTCATGGCCATCATCGTGGACATCCGCGCACCAGTTTCCGCATCGGTCTGCAACTCTTTGCGCATATTGGGATCAAGCGAGACGGTTCCGCCGCGCGCCTTGATCATCTGCGCCGCGCGCTCGATCATCGGCCAAATGACAGGATTTCCCAGAAGCGTGCCCATAACATGAAGGTGACCGGCACGCGACACCACCGCGTCAATGGCCTTTGTCCAGACCAGCCCTCCGGCGGCCGAGGTCCACATGTTGAAAACAAAATCGCGACTTCCGTCAGGACGATACCGCACAAAGGCTGTGCCGGTCGGTAATTCCGGGTCTGTGATGACGCCGGTCACATCAACCCCTTCGCGCTTCAAACGCGCAAGATTGACCCGACCAAATTCGTCATCTCCGACGGCTCCGATCATTGCGGCAGCACCGCCGATACGACCACATTGGGCGATAAAGATCGCCGGGGCACCGCTGGGGTAGGGTCCGATCAGAGGGATCGGTTCTGAGAACCCATCGCCAACCGTTGTCGCAACAATTTCCGCAAGGATTTCACCAACACAAATAGTCGGGCCCAGGCTGTCAGGCGCAAGTGTCATAGTTCATCGCCGCCTGTTTTGGCGGCCTGTGTTTCTGAGGCCTCAAGAAGCAGCCGCGCGGTCGTGTCATCCGTGACAAGCGTATCAACAAGCCCTCTTTGGCAAGCAGCTTTGATAATTTCCACTTTGTGAGGGCCCGCAGCCGCCATGATTTTTTCGGGTATGTCGATGACCTGTTCCAATGGCATCCCAACCGCTCGGCCGTCAACTTGAGCCGAAACCGGGCGACCTTCCCTGTCGAGGAACTGACCGAGCACATCGCCAATCGCACCAGCGTCGATCAACGCTTCTGGGGTCATACCCTGTGGCAATCCGTGTTCCACGAGAAACGATTTTTCTGAAACGTTCGAACAGGTCAGCAATACGGCATCCAGTGATGCGAATTTCGCGAAGTGCTCCTTGAGCGCGTATTGCGATAGAAAAATGTCACGATCGATTCCTTCCGACAGGTAGATCGGCGCAGTCAGGACGGAATATTGCGCCCCAAGGACATTTGCAAAGCCCGAAGCAATCCCGAAAGAATTCAATGTCGAACCCTTGGCTGTACCGCCAAGGATCGAAACAACTTCAAAGTTAGGGTGAGATTGCCGGGACAGTTTCCGAATGGCAGAATCCAACGTCAGGCCCCAAGATACGCCCAAAGAGGTCCAGTCGCCAGTCGCCAGTCGCTCGGTCAAAAGTTCTGCAAGAGCCGCACCGACAGATCTATGATAATCATAGTTGGCTTCATTTGACGGGCTAACGATCGCTCGTTTCAGACCGAGGGCCGATTTGAGCTTTTCTTGAATTTCAATCCGCGGCAGGAACGGCGATTCAATATGAATCTTCACGAACCCGAGTGACTTTGCCCGCTGGATCGCCTGATTGACGCGAAGACGCGTGACATTGAGCAGGCGTGCGATTTCGGCTTGCGTCATTTCGTTCACGTAATAATGCCAGCAAATTTCCGTAACGAAAGCATCGCTTTCTTCGAATTGTTCACGCGCCAAACCGATGCACTCCCTTGTCCTCTGGCGCCATTATGCGCTGCCAGTATGGGCCATCCTTACAGCATTACATTTGTATGACAATATATACATTCGAAAATTTACAGTTGAATGAAATAAGATGCAATTGTAAATTGACTATAGGAGGTGGTGCGAATCGTACGGCTTGATGTTGCCGAATGCCTGCGCCGAACTCCGATAAAAACATGGGAGGAAAGCCGTGAGCTTTGCATTAAAACTGGGCGCATCCGCGCTTGCACTAACAGTCGCCACTACTGCTGCGTTCGCAGATGGTCATGCTGATTTCTGGAAAAAAGCCGCTGAACCCTATCAGGGTGTCACAATCAGGGGCGTGACGGAATCGTCACCGCCTTCGCTTTATATTCGCGAAGTTCTTGCGCCTGAGTTTGAAGCGCTGACCGGTATTCGGGTTGATGTTGAAACCACATCCTGGGACCAGATGTTCGACAAAGGCATCAAAGACATGGAGGCCGGCACCGGCATCTATGACATGGTCTATATCGAGCAGGACATTATCTATTCGTATCTTGCGCGGGATTTTCTAACGGACTTGTCCGGCTTTCTGGAGGCCAACCCAGCCCTGAACGCTCCAACCTATGATGAAGCCAACTTCACGACGTTCGCGGACTATTTCAAAGATGCCGAAGGCAACCTGTATGGTGTGCCAATGGAAGCTTTCCTGAAAGTGTACCTGTATCGCACCGACCTTTTTGGTGACGCGGACATTCAGGCGGCCTTCAAGGCAAAAGCTGGCCGTGACCTTGTGCCTGCCAAAACCCACGCAGAATACGCAGAAATCGCGCAGTTCTTTACCGATTACGGCAAAGAAAATGACATGGACCTGTGGGGCACAACGGCACAGGCACACACAGGCCATGTGGCATCCTGGTATGAATACTACGAATCTGTTGTGCCAACGTTTGGCGTGTACAGCTGGGGTATTGATGCGAACAACAACTATGCCGCGTCTGTCGCCAATGGCGGTGCGATGAACGGCCCAGAAGCCGTTGAGGCCATGACGTGGTGGCTGAGCATGCGTGACATCGCGCCACCAGAAAGCCCAGCATCCACCTGGACCGAAGTCGGAACCACGTTTGGTGCCGGTCGTGCCGCTCAGGGTCTGGTCTATGGCGAAAACGCCGGTTGGATCGCCGCAGATGCAGAAAAGTCGCTTGTTGTTGGCAAAGTTGGCGTCGCATTGCCGCCGCTGGCTGACGGCGTGCTTGCTGCCGCTGAATCTGGTGACGGCTATATTGGTTACTATGACGGTGGCGCATTTGGTATGCCGCATTCGTCAAAAAACAAGGAAGCGACAGCCCTATTCCTGCAGTACATTGGCCAGAACGAAGTTCAGCCTGATTGGGCAGTTGCTGCACCTCGTGTGACCAATACCGCGACTTATGATGATCCAAAAGTTGTTGCCTTCAACGAAGAATTGGGCGGCTATTACGATCTGATCAAGGACAAAGGTTACCTGTTTGCAGGTGCGCCAGCCTATCCGTTCCACGCCCAAGTGCGTGAAGCGACGGCTCCAATCTTCTATCAGATCCTGCTGGGCGATCTTGCACCGCAAGAAGGTTTGGACCAAATGGCAGCCGCAGCAGAAGCAACGCTGACCGAACTTGGCTACCGCAAGTAACCTAGCCTCCCGATAGGTTACACTTCGGGTCGCCGCTGTCATTGCGACGACCCACAATCAAAAACAATACTGCTGACAACAGGTATGTTCGGTGCCATCACCTTTGCATCGACACAGTAGGGGGAAAATACCATGCAATCCAAAAGACTTGGCTGGATACTACTGGCCCCAACATTGGTCATCTTGTTCTTTTTCGGCGTGCTGCCCTTCATCTATGTTGTCTATGTGTCGTTCCATTCCTGGAACCCGTTCGCGGTCAATCCCGAGATGGTGTTCAATGGTGCGGACAATTTCCGAAAGATCGTTTTTGACGCGGCATTCCTGAACTCTGTCGGCGTGACCGTGATGTTCGTCTTTTTCGCCGTCTTGTCCGAATTGATCCTTGGTTATCTTTTGGCGCAAGCCTTCATGCGGGACTTTCCCGGCAAGGCGATTTTCCGCACGATCCATACACTGCCCCTGATCATGGCCCCGATCATTGTCGGTTCAGTCTGGAAACTGATGACCACGCCGTCGATCGGGATTATTCCACACTACTTGGACGAATGGTTTGGCATTTCGATGAATATCGGCACCTCGGCACCGGCCGCATTTGCCACAATTGTCCTCATGGACATCTGGCACTGGACGCCGCTCGTCACGCTGACGCTGATCGCCGCCCTTGTATCACTGCCGTCCGATCCGTTCGAACAGGCGCAGATTGATGGCGCGGGCAAGCGGCAGATGTTCTGGCACATCACTTTGCCGATGATCGCTCCTGCCGTGGTCGCCACCGTCTTTATCCGTCTGATGGACGCGTTGCGTACCGTGGATGAGGTTTGGATGCTTACCGGGGGTGGGCCGGGATCAGCAACCCGCTTCGTCGGCGTTCACATCTTCAAAGAAGTGTTCCCAAAAACAAATTATGGCTACGGATCGACGATTTCCGTCATCGTGCTCTACCTGACAATTGTGTCGTGCTGGCTGCTCTACGTGACCATGCTCGCCCCACGCAGCAAGAAAGGCTGAAGCCATGAAAAAGCAAAGCCCAATCGTCGGCATCATCTTTTGGAGCCTCGTCAGTGTGCTGACATTGTTCCCGATCTACTGGCTGTTCGTCATTTCAGTCAAACCAGCGGTGCAGTTGTTTTCCACACCGGAGCTGATCTTGTCAGACCCGTATTGGGGCAACTACGCCAAGGTCTGGGGTGACCGCCTTCTGCGTAGTTACATGCTGAACTCGGTCATCATCTCGACCGGCAACGCTGTGATCTGTACCGTGCTTGGGTTCTTCGCCTGCTACGCCCTGTCGCGTTTCAACATGAGCGGCAAGGAGTCGATCTTCTTCTGGACGATCACCAACCGGATGGCCCCGCCTGCCGTGTTCCTGCTGCCTCTGTTTTTGCTGATGACACAGGTCTACACTGTGGGTGAATGGCGGCTTTTGGACACGCGGATCGGCATGATCCTAGTCTATTGTACCTTCAATCTGCCGTTTGCAATCTGGACATTGCGCCCAACAGTGGATGGTATCCCCAAAGAATTGGACGAGGCTGCCTTTGTTGATGGGGCAAGTGCCTGGCAGGTGATTACGAAAATCGTTTTCCCGCTGTGTCGGCCCGGTCTTGCCGTGACGTTGATCCTGACCTGGGTTTTTGCCTGGAACGAATATCTGCTGGCCGCGACGCTGACTAATTTCAACGCGCGGACACTGACAACAGGTCTGTCGGAATACGTCACCACAACCGGCACGGAATGGGGTGTCATGGCGACAATTTCAGTCTTCACGCTGATCCCCGCTTTGATCGTTTTCGGTCTTGTGCAAAAGCACATCGTGGCTGGTCTGACCTTTGGCGCGGTGAAAGGATAATCCATGAGCGATCATCACGAAGAACCGCTGATCTCGGCGCTGCTGGAAGAGGAAGACGCGCCCGAGATCGCGCCCGCGCCAACCGGGTTTCTGCCAATTGAGACAAACTGGTTCGACCGCCTGTTCATAGCGCTCGTGATCTGGATCGCCCTGTCGCTGTTCTGGTTTCGGTTTATGGAACCGATGGGCCTTTCGATCTGGATTTCCAATGCCATTGCTGCCGCTCTGGCCTTCATCATCATCAAGAAAGGCTGAGACATGCAATCGCTTGTTCTGGAAAAGAAAGACGAACTCAGCCTGCGCGACTTTCCCGCGATAGACCGCGTCGAAGAGGTTCTTGGGGCGCGTGATGTGCGCATCAAACTGCACACAGTCGGCATTTGCGGTTCTGACGTGCACTATTACACCCATGGGCGGATTGGGCCGTTTGTGGTGAACGCGCCAATGATTTTGGGTCACGAGGCCTCGGGCACGGTGATCGAGGTTGGCACAGACGTTACTACCCTAGAGGAAGGCGACAGGGTCTGCATGGAACCGGGCATCCCCGATCCAAACAGCAAGGCGACGCAACTGGGTATGTACAACATTGACCCTGCTGTGCGCTTCTGGGCGACACCGCCGGTGCATGGCATCTTGCGCCCGACTTGCGTTCATCCCGAGGCCTTCACCTTCAAGCTGCCTGACAATGTCAGTTTTGCAGAAGCCGCGATGGTCGAACCTTTGGCCGTTGGCGTACATGCGGCAACCAAGGCGCGGGTAAAGCCGGGTGACAACGCTGTCGTCATGGGCGCGGGCCCCATTGGTCTGGTGACTGCCCTATCCGCACTCGCCGCTGGCTGTGCCAAGGTCTATGTAACCGATCTGGCCGCGAAAAAGCTGGAAATTGCCGGATCCCTGAGCCCCGCAATTGTCCCCGTCGATGTGACCTCGCAAAACCTGACGGATGCGGTCAAGCGTGACACTGACGGCTGGGGTGTTGATATCGTGTTCGAAGCCACCGGCAGCCCGCATGCGGCAAAAACAGTGTTCGAACCCCTATGCCCGGGCGGTTGTGTTGTCATGATCGGCGGCCAGCCTGATCCGATCCAATACGATGCGGGTGCTGCGATGATCCGCGAGGCGCGGGTCGAGAACATCTTTCGATACGCGCATGTTTTTCCACGCTGTGTGGGCATGCTCAGTTCGAGTGCCATCGACGTTAAACCGCTCATCACGCGAACATTCGACTTTTCTGACAGTTTGCAGGCCTTTGAAATTGCGGCTTCGGCGCCACCGGCGGATGTGAAGATGCAAATCGAAATGCCGCAATAAGGAACCAAAGACATGGCCAACGTAACAATCGACAACGTAATCAAAAGCTATGGTGCGACGCAGGTCATGCACGGCGTCAGTGTCGACATCGAAGACGGTGAATTTGTGGTGCTGGTCGGCCCATCAGGCTGTGGCAAATCCACCTTGCTTCGGATGCTGGCGGGACTGGAAGAAATCAGCGATGGCACGATCTCAATCGGCGATCGCGTTGTGAATGATGTGCTGCCAAAAGAGCGTGACATCGCAATGGTTTTCCAAAGCTACGCGCTTTATCCGCACAAAACCGTTTATGACAATATCAGCTTTCCGCTTCTGATGGCGAAACGGTCCAAGGCAGAAATTGAGGAAAAGGTCACCAATGCCGCTGAGATTCTCGACCTGACCAAGTATCTCAAGCGCTACCCTAAAGAGCTTTCTGGTGGCCAGCGTCAGCGGGTTGCCATGGGCCGCGCAATTGTCCGCGACCCGCAGGTTTTCTTGTTCGACGAACCCTTGTCAAACCTTGACGCAAAACTGCGCGTAACAATGCGGATCGAAATCAAGGAACTGCATCAGCGCCTTGGCACTACCATCGTTTACGTGACCCACGATCAGGTCGAAGCAATGACCATGGCCGACAAGATCGTCGTGATGCGTGATGGTCGTGTTGAACAAATCGGCAGCCCACTCGATCTTTACGACAATCCCGTAAACACCTTTGTGGCAGGCTTTATTGGCTCTCCGTCGATGAATTTTGTCCATGGTAGAATCGCATGTGAAGGTGGCTCTCGCTTTTTTCAGTCCGATAGCGGATTGAAGCTTCCGCTTCCGCAAACGGCGGCGGAGGACGGCCAAGAGGTGACATACGGCGTGCGGCCCGAATTCGTTAAGGTTGGCGACGGCGGCGTAGAAATGGAAGTTGTCGCAGTGGAACCCACTGGTTCCGAGACGCAAATCTTCGCGCGCTCAGGCAAGGACCTGATTGACGCGCTTGCAAAAGAGAGGATCAGTGCCCGGCCAGGTTCCAAACTTGGGTTCGTGATCAACCCTGATGACGTGCATCTGTTCGACCGCAGGACAGGACAACATATCTGATGCCTTCAGTCAGGGGCGTCATTTTTGATCTGGACGGCTGTTTGGTCGACAGCGAGCCCTTGTCTTTGGAGGCAATCGCCTCTGAGATGCGCAGGCTTGGGATCGAGGATGCCACGGCCCAAGAGATCGGAGACAAGTTCCTCGGGGTCGCCATGCCGGTGATAGCTGATTATGTTTCTGATCGCCTTGGCGCACCTGTTCCCAAAGACTTTGCAGACCGATTCGAGACCCAATTGCTCGCAACCTACCAAGCTGATTTGCGCCAAATCTCTGGTGCACCTGAATTGCTGGACGGTCTTAATGCACAGAAATGTGCAATGGCTATTGCCACTGGCGGATCGTTGAAACGCATGACGGCGACGTTGGAAATCTCGGGGCTGGCCGATTGGTTTGCAGGCACCGCATCTAGTGCGGCAGAAGTTGCGCAAGGCAAACCTGCCCCCGATCTTTTCCTGTTGGCTCTTGAACGGCTCAAGTTGACCCCGTCGGAATGTGTGGTTTTAGAGGATTCCCCGCACGGTGTGAAAGGCGCTTTGGCGGCGGGTATCCCGGCCATCGGCTTTGTCGGTGGCAGCCATCTGGAAGGGAAACGTGACACACATGCTGCGATCCTACGAGATGCTGGCGCGGCCCATATCTTTGAGCGGCTGGAAGATGTCGGACGCCATATCTTGACCCATACGAACGAGCTTCTGAGATGAGTTTTTTGGCGCGCGATGCACTGGATGATCTGCCTGAATGCGTGCAGCGCCCGCTTTATGACAGGGATCACTTGACGCCGGGGATCGTTCATATCGGAGTGGGCAATTTTCACCGTGCGCACCAATCCTGGTATCTGCACCGTCTGATGCAGCAGGGCTATGCGCATGACTGGGCCATAATCGGGGCCGGTGTGCGTCCCTATGATAATGACATGCGCGCCAAGTTGATGAAGCAGAACTGCCTGACCTCTTTGATTGAGCTTGATCCCAACGAGACGACAGCTGAAGTCGTAGGATCGATGATCGGCTATGTCGCAGTTGAAAAGGGCAACCGGCCTTTGATCGAACAGATGGCGGCGCGTCAGATCCGCATCGTTTCACTCACAGTAACAGAGGGCGGCTATTACCTTGATCCGGTGTCAAGGGCATTTGACAGTGCCCATCCTGATATCCAGCACGATGCGGCGAACCCTTGCGCCCCGCTAACAGCTTTTGGGGCCATTGTCGCCGCACTCAAGCTGAGACGGGATCGCGACACCGGCCCCTTTACTGTTCAGAGCTGTGACAATTTGCAAGGCAACGGCAATATACTGCGTCAAACCGTGGTTTCGTTGGCGCGTCTCAACGATCCGGGCCTTGCGGTTTGGATAGATACCAACTGCAGTTTTCCCAATTCGATGGTCGACTGTATCGTCCCCGCCACCGGCCCGGATGAACTCGCCATGGCAAGAGAGTTTGGCCTTTCTGACGATGCCCCTGTCACCCATGAAAACTTTCGCCAATGGGTGATCGAAGATGACTTCTGCGCAGGCCGCCCGGACTGGAACAAGGTCGGAGCAACCTTCGTCGATGACGTACATGGGTTTGAAGCCCAGAAAATCCGCATTCTGAACGCGGGTCATCAGATAATTGCCGGCGCAGCCGAGATCATGGGCATTGAAACCGTGGCGCAGGCGATGTCGCATGAAACGATAAGCGCATTCTTCGACAAAGTTGAGCGCGAAGAGATTTTGCCAGGTGTCAAAGCCGTTCCCGGCATGACGCCGCAGGACTATCTGGCGTTGACAGCGCGCCGCTTTGCGAATCCCGCCATCGGTGACACCATTCGCCGGATTGCGTGCGACGGGTCGTCGCGGCATCCGGGATTTGTCCTGCCGACGGTAAACGAAGCGATCACCGCTGGTACACCGCTCGATGGTCTTGCCCTTGTCGAGGCAACCTGGGCGCGGATGTGTTTCGGCGCGCGCGAAGACGGTAGTAGGATTGCGCCGAATGACCCAATATGGGATCAGCTAACAACCCGAGCGATCGAAGCCCGCACGACCCCTCAGCGATGGTTGGAAATGCGTAATATCTACGGTGACCTTGCCCACGTTCCGCGTTTTGCCGATGCTTTTGAGAGCTGGCTCGGGAAAATCTACAAAGACGGTGTAGCATCCGCTCTTCAACACTATCTGAAAGGTGTTTGAATGACGTTTCTCGGCATCGACCTGGGAACTTCGGGTCTGCGCGCATTACTCGTTGACGAAGACGGTGCGCCGATTGGTTCAACCGAGCAGCTCTACAATGCGGCTCACCCTCAACAGGGTTGGTCCGAGCAGGACCCTGCTGACTGGGTGATGGCTTTGGACGCCGCGATTAGTGAAATGCGGGACACCTATCCTGCGTTTTCCAGACTGCGGGGCATTGGCGTGGCCGGTCACATGCATGGGGCGACACTGCTGGATAACTCCGGAGACGTCCTGCGGCCGTGCATTTTGTGGAATGATCAGCGCTCGCACGCCGAAGCTGCCAAATTGGATAAGATAAAGGGTGTGCGTGACCTCTCCGGGAACATCGTATTTCCGGGCTTTACAGCGCCAAAGCTGAAATGGATTTCCCGGAACGAACCCGAGATTTTCAATGCGACGGCCAAAGTTTTGCTGCCAGCGGCCTACCTCAACTACTATCTGACCGGTGAATATGTCGCTGACATGTCCGACAGCGCCGGCACTTCCTGGTTGGATGTGGGCAAGCGGGAATGGTCGGACTATCTGTTGGACGCAAGCAATATGCGTCGCGATCAGATGCCGCGCCTTGTCGAAGGATCTGATGCGGCGGGCGTCTTGCGCAAAGAGTTGGCCCAAGATTGGGGGCTTGGTGGAACTGTAATCGTGGCTGGTGGTGCAGGTGACAATGCAGCTGCGGCCTGCGGAATCGGTGCCCTGGACGAGGGGCAAGGATTTGTATCGCTTGGCACGTCAGGCGTTCTTTTAGCTGCACGCGATGGATATCAGCCAGCGCCTGAAACCGCTGTGCACACCTTTTGCCATGCTATGCCGGGGCGCTGGTATCAGATGGGGGTGATGCTTTCGGCAGCGGACAGTCTGAATTGGTTCGCGCGCATGTCCGGCCAGAAACCATCAGAACTGACTGCGGACCTCGGCGATGTTCTTCACGCGCCCGGAGAGGTGCGCTTTTTGCCTTATCTGTCAGGTGAACGAACGCCGCACAATGACGCGGAAATCCGAGGCGGCTTTACCGGATTGTCTGCAGGAACGACGCGCGAGGACCTCACACGCGCAGTTTTGGAAGGCGTGGCCTACGGGCTGCGCGACAGTTACGATGCCCTTGCCGCGACCGATGCGAGACTTGAAAAGATCATTGCCATCGGGGGCGGAAGTGCCTCGCGATATTGGGTACAATTGATCTCGACCTTATTTGGTGTCCCGCTGCAATTGCCGGCCTCTGGTGAGTTTGGCGCCGCACTTGGCGCCGCGCGGTTGGGCATGATTGCATCCACCGGCGTTTCACCCGAGGGCATTGTCACCCCGCCGGAAATTTATGACGAAGTGCATCCTGGCGGAGCCCAAAGTGCTGCATTTGAAGAGGGCTACCAAGGTTTCCGAGAAGCCTACGCCGGACTAAAACAAATTCAGTGACCAATCTTCCATTTTCCGAAACGACAAGTTCCGTGTTTCAGTCGGTGACACAATTTGACGTCGAAGACAGGACGAACAACGGCAAAAGTAGAAAGAAATCCTGATGAAGAATGCTCTTGAACAACTCAGCGAAATGACCGTAATCGTCGCAGACACCGGCGATGCATCGATGGTAAAGCTGCATAGACCTCAGGATTGTACAACCAATCCATCTTTGGTTATGGCGGCCCTCAACAGCCCTGACGCACAAGACCTGATCTCTGCCGAGATTGAGACTGCACGCGGCAATGCGTGCAATGCCGCATCGCTTTGAGATACATTGACTGTTGCGATTGGTGCAAAACTGGCAGCGTTGATACCCGGGCGGGTATCGACAGAGGTCGATGCACGCCTGTCCTTTGATGTTGATGCTTCCGTAAGGCGAGCTCATGAAATTGTGGCCGAATATGACCGCCGGGGTGTCTCCCATGATCGCCTCCTGATCAAACTTGCATCAACCTGGGAGGGCATCCGCGCCGCAGAGCAGCTCGAAAAAGACGGCATCAACTGTAACCTCACGCTTCTATTTGCGATCGAACAGGCCAAGGCCTGTGCTGATGCCGGTGTTTTTTTGATCTCTCCTTTTGTCGGGCGGATAACAGATTGGTTCAAACAAGCCGAAGGCGTTGAAGATTATGCGCCAGATAAAGACCCGGGCGTGCGCTCAGTTCGCGAAATTTATGAGTATTACAAAACCCATGGAATTGAGACGGTCGTCATGGGGGCTTCTTTCCGCAACATCGGCCAAATCAAGGCACTTGCTGGATGTGACCGGTTGACGATCGCGCCTAAACTGCTCGCTGAACTCGCCGCGGACACTGGGTCTGTATCGTGTGTTCTTCAACCAAGTGGCATATCGCGAAACGGCCCAGTCCGCATGGGCGAAGAAGCGTTTCGATGGGGCCTAAACAATAGCGCGATGGCGACAGAGAAGCTGGCAGAAGGGATTCGAGGTTTCGATGCCGACCACCAAAAGTTGCTGCGCATACTGGATGGTAGGCTTTAGGTGGATGGGTATCGCCTCCAGCAGCGGGCAACTTGGCTGAATGATACGGCAAGCGCTAAAGGATGTTCAATGCTCTTGTTACCAGCAATTTCTGCTGGTTCGGGCCTGTTTTGGTTTCATTGAATGGCCGGTTCTCCCGCCGCACAGCGGCACCAATTTTCTTGCGGACGCGGCATTTCTGACGCTGCGAGCGCGCGCAGCGAAAAGAGTGAATTCACAGTTCGGGCTCGGAACGGTCACCCGACGCTTTCTGTCAGGCAAATCCTAGGCCAATCAGGTGCTTTAGGTCGGGTGTGCGGACCAAACCGCCTTACGTTCCGGATGCGTGAGTGCCCGCTTTTCAATTTCAAGGTGGCAAAAGAGTCATCCGAGCAACCGATGGAGATCGCTCGCCGGTTGTTAATTCGCTGACAGATTCAGCAATGGAGTGGCGGTCAATACGGAAATGGCAGTAGAGATCATCGATTGTACCCGTTTGCCCAAAGTGCTCCACGCCGTGTGGGATGGTCTTGTGCCCAGCGACGGCTCCAAGCCATGACAAAGTGGCGGGGTGACCGTCGATAACTGTTACAATCGTGCAGGTGTTTGGCAGCGCATCCATCAGTGTCTCAACATGGCTTACAGCCTCCGGATTGCCCCGTGCCCGTTCGCGTTGGGCCGCTGTCCATCCCGCATTTAGACGGTCAGCGGATGTCACGGCCAGTACAGCGACGTCACGACGATATTCTCCGATCATGCCAGCGGCGGCTATGGCCTCGGGTGCAACTGACCCTTGGTAGGCGATGACGATAGTGCAATTCGGACCGGGTTTGCGCAGCCAATAGGCTCCATCAATGGCACCTTGGCGGAAGTCATCATCGACCCGCTTACCCGGCTGTTCGATTGGGTTAGTCGACAACCTGAGGTAAACCGAACCGCCGGTTTCATCGCGCAACCAGGTTCGCTCGTCCGGGTCGCCGTCGCCGCTGCGCTGCATGTAGTCAAAGGCCCATTTCATAATCACCGCCAGTTCATCCACGAATGCGGGCTCAAATGCTGCCAATCCATCTTGCGACATGCCGATCAGGGGCGAGGCGATGGATTGGTGCGCCCCGCCTTCGGGGGCCAGTGTGACACCGGATGGCGTTCCCACCAGCATAAAGCGGGCATCCTGATAGCAGGCGTAGTTCAAGGCATCGAGCCCGCGCGAGACAAAGGGGTCGTAGACTGTGCCAATCGGGATCAGGCGTTTGCCAAACAGCGAATGAGACAGACCTGCAGCGCCCAATAGCAGCATCAGGTTCATCTCGGCGATACCCAGCTCGATATGCTGACCTTCGGGGGCGAATTCCCATTTGGCGGTCGAGGGGATTTTGTGGTCTTTGAACGTGTCTGTTTGTACTTTGCGCGCGAACAGCTTGCGCCTGTTCACCCATGGGCCAAGGTTTGTTGTGCCCGTCACATCTGGGGACGTTGTCACGATCCTGCTTGCCAAATCACTTTCGCCTTTGGACAGGTCATCTAGGATTTTGCCAAAGCCCATTTGGGTCGAGATTTCGCGGTCGCTCGCAATGTCGATATTTGGCACCCCGATTGCATCGTCGGTGAAGCGACGCAGGCCGTTGGCGAAGAACGGAACCGCCTTGAGATAATCTTGGAACTCAGAAGGGTCGCTTACCGTTGCAAGCGGCTCCCATTCATCCCCCGTTGCCACGCCCATATCCGCCTGCCAGTCTGCCATCTGAGCCTTGTTCATCAGGCCGCCATGGTTGTCCTTGTGTCCGGCAATGGGCGTGCCCCAACCCTTGATCGTATAGGCGAGGAAACAGACAGGGCGGTCGTGGTCGATGGCAGCGAATGTCGCGGCCATGGTGTCCACACAGTTCCCACCAAGGTTTTCCATCAAAGCAGCCAGTTCCTCATCGCTGCGTGCATCCAGCAAAGCCGTGACGTCGCCTTGATCGCCCAGATCATCCATCAGATGTTTGCGCCAGACTGCACCACCCATATAAGTCAGCGCTGAATAAAGCTGGTTGGGACAGTTATCGATCCATGCCTGCAACTTCTCGCCACCAGGTTCCGCAAAGGCAGCTCGTTGAAAATGCCCGTATTTCACCCGCACAACTTCCCAGCCGAAGGCGTCAAAGACCTTCTCCGCCCTCTCGAACAGTCCTTCGCGCACGATCCCGTCCAACGATTGGCGGTTGTAGTCGATCACCCACCATGTATTGCGCAGATCGTTTTTCCAGCCCTCTTGCAGGCACTCATAGATGTTGCCTTCGTCCAGTTCGGCGTCGCCCATGAGCGCTATCATCCGCCCCGTGGGGATGCTTTTGCCCCATGATTTCGCCTGGACATAATCCTGTATTATCGATGCGAATGATGTGATGGCAACTCCCAGCCCGACAGAGCCAGTGGAAAAATCGACATCGTCGATGTCCTTTGTCCGTGAGGGATAGCTTTGCACACCACCAAAACCGCGAAAATTCTCCATCTTTTCACGCGTCATATTGCCCATCAGATATTGCATCGCGTGGAATATGGGCGAGGCATGAGGTTTGACCGCGACTCGATCCTCTGGCCGCAGTACGCCAAAATAGAGCGCGGTCATGATTGATACCATCGACGCAGAAGAAGCCTGATGCCCGCCCACCTTGATCCCATCCGCCTTGGGGCGGATATGATTGGCATTGTGGATCATCCAATGGGACAGCCACAGCAGGCGTTGTTCCACGGTTTTAAGATGGGGGACTGGAGCAGACATCGTGATTTTTCCAAGCTTTGTTTTCTTTGATCGACTCTGCCATCGAACAGAATGGGCACGTTAACGATCAGATTTCGATTTCATAGACGGGACCCTAAAACCCAACTCCAAGAGCATCGATGTCCGGTGTATCGACGTTCTGAAGCAGATCGAATTGGACCAAATTCTGGACAGCACCCTCTGTCGCGTCAAATTCAGAACGATACGTCTCAGCATTATTCTTGCCACCAAGCGCCATGCACAGAACCGAAGAACCCCTTTCCTTTCATTGTTCGGGGTCAATTCGTCAGCTAAAAACACCTTCTGCGCATCACCCCTGATAATCCAACGACCCAGTTGTTGTGTGAGTGCATTTACTGCACTCACTTCGGTTTTCGGAACTCTCAGATAAGAAGAACAGGCATGCCCTTAACCGTTGCGGTAGGTGTAGCTGTAGCCGTTCAACGCGGGCTGGCCGCCTAGATGCGCATAAAGTACTTTGGACCCGTCTGGGAAAAAGCCCTTCTTCACCAGATCGATCATGCCCTGCATGGATTTGCCCTCATAAACCGGGTCGGTGATCATCGCCTCGGTCCGCGCGGCCAATCGGATCGCATCGTTGGTCTCAGCACTTGGAACACCGTAGGCGGGATATGCGTAGCTTGGGTTGATGTGGATGTCTTCATCTTCAATGGAATATCCGCATTCGATCAGATCGCAGGTCTTGTTGGCGATTTCTTTCACTTGCGCACGGGTTTGATCAACAGTGCCAGAGGCATCAATGCCGATCACACGATCCGCACGGCCATCCTTTTTGAATCCTACGATCATGCCGCCTTGGGTAGAGCCTGTGACGACGCAAACCACAATATAATCGAACTTGAAACCAAGCTCCGCTTCTTGTTCGCGAACTTCTTCGGCGAAGGCCACGTAGCCCAAGCAACCAAAGGGGTGAACGGAGGCACCAGCGGGAATGCCATAGGGCTTGCCGCCTTCTTTTTTGACATTCTCAATAGCATCTTCGTAGCTGGTGCGAATGCCAATATCGAACCCGTCTTCGACAAGACGGCTGTCCGCGCCCATCAAGCGGGTCATCATGATGTTACCCACGCGGTCGTACACCGCATCATCGTGAGGCACCCAAGCCTCTTGCACCAACCGGCATTTCATCCCGATCTTGGCCGCCGTCGCCGCAACCATACGCGTGTGGTTGGACTGGACGCCGCCAATGGACACCAAAGTGTCGGCACCTGACGCAATCGCGTCCGGCACGATGTATTCCAGCTTACGTAGCTTGTTGCCGCCTTGGGCGAGGCCAGAGTTGCAATCTTCGCGCTTGGCGTAGATTTCGACTTTGCCGCCAAGGGTCTCTGTCAAGCGGGGCAGATGCTCAATCGGCGTTTTGCCAAAGGTGAGGGGGTAGCGTTCGAATTTTTCCAGCATGGTGTGCTCCTTTTTCTACTTCGGAGACTAGCAAAGGTGGCGTGAGGGGTGCTTTCAAATACACATCCAAAATTTCCTTTGACCGCTTTAAATGATCAATGAATTACACTATAAGTCCATTAAGTGCGGTATTTTCGGAAGATTCTTTCATCATGTCCCTGGACCGAATCGACAAGCGGATGCTGCGACTGCTGCAAACAGACGGTAGGATGAGCAACGCTGACCTCGCTTCCCAAGTGAACGTGAGCCCTGCAACGTGCCACAGGCGCACCCAACGGCTGTTTGACGACGGCCATATCCAAACAGTGCGGGCTGTCGTTACCCCTGAGAGTGTCGGTCTCGGAGCGATTGCGATGGTAGGCGTCGTTCTGGATCGCTCAACGCCTGAAAGTTTTACGAACTTCGAGACCGCAATCCTTGATCTGCCGATGATCCTTGATTGTCACCTCGTCGCCGGTGATTTTGACTACCTGTTGAAAATCCGGGTTGCCGACATGGCCGACTTTAACCGGCTCCACGGAGAGGTCTTGATCGCATTGCCCGAGGTCAGACAGGCTCGGACATTCTTTGTGATGAAAGAAGTGAAGGACGGCGCGCCTCTGAACTTCTGATCCTCCAAAGCGGGCTTTAGGGCAAGTCGCGGCATCGGTCACATTGGGCTCCAAGCCGCCTGATGCTGGTGCTGCGTCGCTGACGACGAAGGCTGTTCTGAAGCAGCCGCTTAACTAGTGGGCTACGCAACTGAAATTTTGCTGCTTTTTGCGGATGCGCCGACATCCCCGCTTCAACAGCCGGTGTTGAGGCACAGCGCCGTGAAAACCGACTGCGATCCCATAATTCCGGATGCTACGCTACACTTAGAGGTCAGCTTTAGGTCGCAGCGCTTTCCGGACAGCACCTTGCGAATGCAACGTCGGCAAGTGCTGCGAGCGCTGCCGTCGTGGCGACAAGAGCTAGAAAAACGTACAATCCAACCGGGCCAAAAACCGCCATTGCCGAGCCAGCAAATACCGGCCCAATGAACGCGCCCGCATTGTAGGCGATCAGACCTGTACTCGTGGCTTCGACATGCGCGCTGTCACTGCTGGCGTCAACGATACGACTTAGACCAAAGGCGTACATCGGTACCATGGACGCACCCACGACGGCCCCGCCGATGCACGCAAGCCAAAGTGGTGGGGTCTGAACCATGATCAAAACCAGGCAGGCTCCAACTGCGGCCAAGGCACAGAGGGCTGCCACACCCATTCTCGTAAACCGGTCCGCAAGCGCTCCCAGAGGGATTTCGCTGATCGCCGGTGCGACCAATACGAACGCCACGAAGAAGGCGATACTTTCAACCGAAAGTCCTATGCCCGTCGCATAGAGCGCGCTCAGCCCATAGAAACTGGCGTTTGCGATCCCACCGCAGAGGGCCACCAAAATAGGAGCAGAAAAACAGCGGGCCATTTCGACCAAGCCTGTAAACCGATAGGATTTGCCGGTCGTTTCATGGGGTTCTTTTGTGAGAAGCGCTGGCAAAATCGACGCGATATAGGCGACCCCCACAATCACTAGACTACCGTTGACAGACCCCAGAACCAGTAGAAAGGGGCCGAGTGCCGTCGCTGCCAATCTGACTGTCTCGTAGGTCGCAAACACCTTTCCGCGTGACCGGCGATCAGCGAGCGCCTGAAACCACCCGTCTACAACGACATAGTAAGCGCCCAAGGAAAACCCGCCTGCAAACCGCAGAAGCAGCCAGGCGGTCTGGCTTTCAGTCAACGTCAAAGCGTAGGTCGCGCCTGCGGCCACGAGGGCACTGACGGCAAATCCTGCGCGATAGCCGATCCGGCTCAGCACGATACCAAACGTCAAAGCGGCGAGGAATGACCCGCAGTAATAGACGGTAGTGACCAGACCGATGAATGCCGGAGCGCTTCCTAAATCCTGCAGCCTCAAAGCTACAATCGGAAACAGCGCGCCTGTCGCAAGTCCGAACATCGGCACCGCTAGAAGCAAGCGCCCGGATTTAAGCAATAAGTCGATGTAGTTCATACTCAACTCCGATTTCCAGCATGAGTGATACGCGTGAAGTGTGACATTCAGACGTCAGAATTTGCGAGTCGACTTTGGAAATCCGGACATTCCAAGCCGTTGCACCAAAGTTCGGTTTGTCCCGCGTGTCGTTTGTCCAACCTGGCCGCAGCGAAAGCGCGCTTGTACTATGGAAATCGGGTCGAATATTCTCTCGGCGTCATTAGGTTCTGGACCTATTAATTTGGTTGCCGTCATCCCGCCTGCGTGATTCATGCCCTTGAGTTTCAGGGGTATAACATGAGCAATCTATTCTGGCTGACGGATGTGCAGATGGCGCGACTTCAGCCTTACTTTCCAAAGAGCCATGGTAAGCCGAGGGGTGATGATCGACGCGTGCTGAGCGGGATTATTTTCATCAACCGCAATGGGTTACGTTGGTCCGATGCGCCGCGTGAATATGGGCCGCCAAAGACGCTGTATAATCGCTGGAAACGATGGAGCGATATGGGTGTGTTCGCTCGGATCATGAACGGGCTGGCTGCAGAGGGAACCGCTCATAAAACCATCATGATCGATGTGAGCAGGCGAACGCCATGCGTTCGAGTGAGCCTGCGCAAGTACCTCAAAGCGCACCGCACGGCTTCCAGTCTGCGGTTGAAAAAGGGGGCGTCGCAGGCTGATATGGCGCACCAAGGGTGGCATGAATACGAAACTGCACGCCGTTACTGACAGTCTGGGACGCCCCATCCGCTTCTTCATTTCCGCTGGGCAGGTGAGCGATTACACGGGCGCCAGGGCTCTGGTGAACAGTCTGCCACCGGCTGACTGGCTGCTGGGAGATCGAGGCTATGACGCAGATTGGTTCCGCGAAGCCCTTAATGACAGGGGAATAAAGTCCTGTCCCAGGTCGAAAGTCACGCGACAAGCCTGTCCGATACGACAAGCGCCGCTACAAACGACGCAACCGCATTGAGATCATGTTCGGACGCCTGAAGGATTGGCGGCGCGTCGCCACTCGATATGACAGATGCCCAAAGGTATTCCTCTCGGCCATCGCTCTCGCTGCAACGGTCCTATTCTGGCTGTAAATCAATGAGTCTCGAGCCTAGCAGTAAGTTCTCTGATTTTGACTATGCATGTCCGATCATTCCGCGTTTGTGTAGTGCCATGATATTTTCTTGGTCCGTTTTGAATTCAACCCAGCATCCATCTCTACTCGATTTCAAAAGGTAGTTAGGCAAATACCTTTTGGGACCAGTTGATGGATGGACGTTCGCTCGGCTATCTATTTACTATTCTGTAAGTGAGAGAGTGCAGAATACGCGCAAGTGTGTGGAAGGAGCAGAATACGCGCAAGTGTGCGGAAGGAATCGCCATGAAGATATGTATCGTTATTCCGACATATAGACGCAATGTTCAAATCGTGCGCTTGTTGTCTCAGTTGGCGAAGTTGCGCGAGGCGTACAAGGGACAAGCTGAATACACCGTTTTCGTAACGGATTCTGACCAAGCTAACCCTGCCTGTGAGATCATCAAGTCGCTTTGTGACCGTTACATACTGAACAAGGGAACGGGGTTCGACGACAACCTGTTCCATTATTATCAGGATCATGCTGGCTATTTTGATTTTGTGTTCAGCTGCAGTGATGACGACCTATTTGCCTGTGGGCCGGTCAATGCGCTGGATCTTCTGGAAGTGGCCGCAAGGCAAGACCGGGCAGCAGTTCACTTCAACCACTTCGAATACAAAACAGACAGCGCCGAATGCACGGAAATGCAATACACGCTTTCGCCTGCCGCCTACCACCTACCCGACCTCAGCAATAACCCGGAAAAACTCCGTGAAAGGTTCCTGTGGGGGCCGCCCAGACATGTAGGGCTACTCTACAAATCCAGCCACATTGCAGGCCTGCTAGACAAGTTGCCTGCGTTCAGGGGCACATTGCATCTTTATGCGGTTCCCTTCATGTGCGCTCTTGAAAGCGGAGAGGCCTCTTTTTTTGACTATCCTTTAAACTATTTTTCGGCGGAAGTAGAAAAAGACGGTGCCTGGGAGAGCACGGCGAACGTCTTCCACGGCTTGCTCCAGTACCTTATCGCATCCAAGCAGCTGTTAAGCCCGCAGGGCTTTGAGATTGCGCATACAGGCTTTATGCACGCCTACCTCGGACAAGCTGCCTGGTTGAGGAATATAATTTCTGCCCCCCTGCCGACTGAAGCAGAGGTGCTGGCCTGCATTGAACAGGCTTAGTTAGAAACCTCAAACATAGTGAACTTTAAGTCTACATTTGGCCTGAACCGAAAGCCTATATTAACCAAATCCGGACTACAAGTTACTGCATACCAACACTGCGGACCGAAGTCCGCACGCAGCAACGTAAAGAGAAAATCTGTCTAATTGGTGCCGCGTCAGCCAGAAGGTCGATGAATGTGAAGCCTAGATCCCGTGAACAAATCGTCGCAGACGCAAAGGCCTATTTTGAGGCCCAGCCACAGCCGGAATTCTTACCCGGCGAGACTTACATTCCACCGTCGGGCAAAGTTCTGGATGGAGAAGACTGTGCCAACCTGATAGACGCCGGCTTGGACATGTGGCTGACAGCGGGCCGTTATGCGGACAGCTTCGAAGATCGTCTGGCAGCCAAATTCGGCACAAAACTCTCCAAACTCACGGTGTCGGGCTCGGCTGCGAACTTGCTAGCCTTTTCAACGCTGACCTCTTGGAAGCTTGGATCAGAACGGATCGAGCCTGGATCGGAGGTCATTACCGTTGCTGCCGGCTTTCCGACAACTGTGACGCCGATCATCCAAAACGGTTGCCTTCCCGTTTTTGTAGATGTCGACCTGGAGACGCATAATGTGAACGTCGACCTGGTGGAGGCGGCGATCACCCCTAAAACGCGTGCTATCGTGATCGCGCACAGTCTTGGCAACCCGTTCGATGTCATCCGTATAGCCGAACTTTGCAAGGCTCATAATCTGTATCTGATCGAAGATTGCTGCGACGCTTTTGGCGCTACTGTTCAGATGCCGGACGGCACCGAAAAGGGGGTCGGCACCTTCGGAGATCTGGCGACGCTTAGCTTTTATCCCGCACACCACATCACGATGGGCGAAGGCGGAGCTATTCTAATGAACAGCATCCGTTTGGCCCGTATTTGCGAAAGCTTCCGGGACTGGGGGCGGGATTGCTATTGCGCTCCCGGGAAGGACAATACCTGCGGTAAGCGATTTGATTGGAAACTGGGCGATCTACCGGAGGGTTACGACCACAAGTACATTTACAGCCATATCGGATACAATCTGAAAGTTTCTGACATGCAGGCCGCCATTGGGCTGAGCCAGCTTGGAAAATTGGACAACTTCGTTGAAACAAGGCGGGATAATTTTTCAGGTTTGACCAAGCGGATGAAAAAGGCCGGCCTAGATGAATATTATCATTTGCCTCAGGCGACTCCAGGCACGAATCCCTCCTGGTTTGGGTTTCTATTGACTATTCGGGACGGAGTTCCGCTGGTCCGGCGCGACGTGACTGCCGCGCTGGAAGATCACAAGGTCGGCACGCGGATGCTATTTGCTGGCAATCTGATCCGTCAGCCTGCATTCGCGCGGGCAAACTATCGCGTGAGTGGCCCTTTAGATGTCACGGACAAGGTCATGGCGGATGCATTCTGGATTGGTGTCTGGCCAGGCCTGTCCAGCGCCCACTTGGACTATATGGTGGATACGCTCGCAAACGTCACAAAAGATCAACTTCAAGCAGCAAAGGTTGCCTCAAAATGAAAGCTGTCATCCTTGCGGGTGGGCTGGGCACCCGTCTTTCAGAAGAAACCAACCTGAAACCAAAGCCAATGATCGAAATCGGCGGTCGACCGATCCTGTGGCACATCATGAAAATCTACACGTCCTTCGGGATCACGGATTTTGTGATCTGCCTTGGCTACAAAGGATACGTCATCAAGGAGTTTTTTGCCAATTACGCTCTGCAAACCTCCGACGTGACCTTTGATATGTCATCCGGCACAGTCGAAGTTCACCGCGCTACGGCTGAGCCCTGGCGCATCAGCCTGATTGACACTGGCGAGCAGACTATGACTGGTGGTCGTCTGAAGAAAATTTCCCATTTGATCGACGGCACGTTTTGCATGACCTACGGCGACGGTGTTGGGAATATCAACATCAAGGAGTTGGTGTCCTTCCATCACTCCCATGGGCTTAAGTCGACAGTCACAGCGGTTGCGCCTCCAGGCAGGTTCGGGCTGCTTGACTTAGACAATACTCGGGTCGCCGGATTTGTTGAGAAACCGAAAGGGGAAGGTGGACGGATCAACGGCGGCTTCTTTGTGCTCGAAGCAGAAGCTTTGGATGTGATCGATGGTGACGCCGACATGTGGGAGGAAAACCCCATGCGGCGACTTGTTTCGCAGGGGCAGATGGCAGCTTTTCAACATGATGGCTTCTGGCAGCCCATGGACACCCTAAGAGACAAGAATAACCTGGAGAAACTTTGGAATGAAGGCCGGGCCCCTTGGAAGACTTGGGATCAGCATCCTGTGAATGCGGCGGCCAACAGCAAGCTGATCCGCCCATCGCTTAGTTTGCATTGAAGGAACCCGCTGCAATGAGCTGGGAGACACCAGAAGCGTTTTGGAACGGGCGCAGAGTATTTCTGACAGGGCACACTGGGTTTAAGGGAAGTTGGCTTGCCCATTGGCTTCTGATGCTGGGTGCGGAGGTCCGCGGGTTTGCTTTAGCGCCCGACAGTGTCCAGGTACCTGACGGTTTTAGATCTTTGTTCGAAGAACTGGATCTGAACGCCAGGCTAGATCATATTGTCGGGGACATTCGGAATGAGGAAGCTCTCAAAGAAGCTCTGCTGGCATTCAATCCTGAAATTGTCCTGCACCTCGCAGCACAGCCTCTGGTCCGTGCGTCATATCAAAACCCGGTCGAGACCTATGCTACAAACGTCATGGGAACAGCGAATCTGTTAAATGCCTGCCGTTCAGTAGCTGGCCTGCGGAGCATTGTCGTTGTTAGCAGTGACAAATGCTATGAAAATCGCGAGCAGATATGGGCGTACCGCGAAACCGATCCAATGGGCGGCCATGATCCCTACTCAAACAGCAAGGGTTGCACAGAGCTGGTAACAGCCGCATTTAGAGCTTCCTATTTTCCTGCCGAACGCGCTGGAGAGCATGGCGTATCCATCAACAGCGCCCGGGCAGGGAACGTGATCGGTGGAGGAGATTGGAGCGAAGACCGCTTAATCCCAGATGCCATGCGGTCGATGCTGGCTGGTACCCCTCTGCAAATAAGAAACCCAAGAGCTGTGCGTCCTTGGCAGCATGTCCTCGAACCGCTTCAAGGATATTTGACGTTGGCTCGCAAAGGCGCATCGGATCCGTCATTCTTCTCAAAGGGATGGAACTTTGGTCCCGTGAACGAAGAAACCCTCTCGGTCGGCGAATTAGCAGAACACCTTGCAGCTAGATTGCATGGTAAGTTCTCTTGGCAGGAAGTCACGGATAAAGGGCCGCATGAAGCACAACTCTTGGCTTTGGACAGCACTGCGGCCCGCGCTTTGCTTGGATGGAAACCGGCACTGTCTCTGCAAGACATGCTCGATTTCACAGCAGACTGGTACAGTTGCCGCCGCCCAGAACAGCGGGCAGAAATGGTGTCTGGTCAGATAATCCGATATACTCAAAGTCTGATGCAATGAATGAGCTTGAGGGAAAGAGGGTTCTGCTTACAGGGGCCACAGGGTTCTTGGGCGGTAAAGTTCTGGAACGCTTGCGTCGTATCGACGCCATCATTGGCTGTTTGATAAGAAAGAACCGGAGTACGGTACTATTCCCAGAAGCTGAACGTCTTGAAATAACAGACAGAGCGACTGACATTGTCGAAACGGTCTGTGGTTTCCGCCCAGATGTGATGATCCACTGCGCTGGCTTGGTTCAAACCACACACGGTCCGAGTGATATAGATGCGATGCTGCAAAGTAATATCCAACTGGCTGTAGCACTGTTGGAGGCCGGACGGCAGCTTGGTGAGCTTCGCATCGTCAATCTTGGCACCTATTTAGAGCACGACAGTAGCGGAACGGTTGCGCCGACAAGTCTTTATGCCGCGAGCAAGCGTGCTGTGGCTGAACTGCTGAATTACTACACGCATGCGGTTCCTACTCGTGCAATCTCAATCAAACCTTCCTTGATCTACGGAGCCGGAGATCCGCGCCCGAGATTGTTGCCCTCTCTGGCAAAGGCCATTGTCAATGGGCAAACACTAGAGCTTTCAGAAGGGTTGCAGAAGTTGGATCTCATCCACATTGATGATGTTGTTGAGGCTATTATCCAGGCCGCTACTCATCTGCTATCATCTGAATCCAAGACCGGGCACCAAGAATTTTTTGCTATTTCTGGTACCAGATTTAGCCTGCGTGATCTTGCTAGGAAACTTGAATATATTGCTGGCGGGGAAACTGATTTGCGTTGGGGAGCGCATTCTTACAAAGCAGAAGAGGTTATGGAGCCATTTTCGGGTGGGGCACCTTTGCCCGGATGGGTTCCAGCGGTTCCGCTGGATCAAGGATTGGCTGAGCTGGTTTCACAAATAGGCGATAAGGCTGGGTAGCGGGAAGGCTGGCGGGGCGTCGCTACTCGCTATGACTGATGTCCCTAAGTATTTCTGTAAGCATTCGATCTCGCCGTAACCCTCATATTTTGGATTTAGGTATTGAGCTTGCTCTCCGAGATGAGTTGCAAAGAGACAGAATGATGAGTTCCCATATATAACCCTTCTTTATCAACCAGAATAAATGTGTTCCTGTCGTTCGTATTTTCAAAGAATGGAACGATTAAGGTAGATGGGGCAAGGTGTTACGCCATATTTTGCCTATATCGCATCGCCATTCAAACTGACTTGTTTCTCACCTTTTGATGCCTTGTTTTTAGCGCTCGAGGGAAAAATAGAGCAGATGCTCGACGTATCCTGATCAGAATTATCTTTAACAATCGTGATGGTGAGATGAGCCTGCTGAGAAACATTGGAGAGAGCAGTGCGTTTTTAGATAGGATACGGCTGAAGTTGTCTCGGGCCTAATGAAAGTCTCGGCTTGGAAAGAGACGTTTTGCTTGGTCTCTTGGATGCATCGCACGGGCTGGATAACGGGAGCGTTTCGGGGTGTCGTCAGCACGGGTCCCTTCAGATTCAATCGCTTCGTCCAAAGGGTGTCCAAGCTCTGACAGTTGAGAAGATTTATCTTCGATATTCTGTGCGATGATGTGAACGACAGCGCCTTCCCGTTGAAGATATCCCGTGACACGCAGTAATCGACCGCCCATGACAATGCGGCGAAAGCGTTTATATATCTTCTTCCAGACCACGACATTGCAAACGCCAGTTTCATCCTCAAGGGTAAGGAATATCACTCCAGAAGCAGTCCCCGGGCGCTGTCGGGTGATAACTAGCCCGCATACGGAGACATGCTGGATAGGAATTTCTGTCAGACGGTTGTTACAGGTCAGGCCTGCTAGGGTCGGGCGTAATAGTTCCATTGGGTGGGCCCGCAAGCTCAGGCGCATGGAAACATAGTCTTCAACGACCTCTTCTCCAAGATGCATATTCGGTAGGACCACGTCCTGTTCGTTGATCACCTCTCCATCTAGTTGGTCATTAAATAGCGGAAGCTGTGTAGATGTTCGGATCGCCCTCACTTGCCAGAGTGCTTGCCTGCGGGGCACTCCCATTGTTGAGAAGGCATCGGCCTCCGCCAAGCGCTCCAGTACAGGGGGTGCAAGCCCCGCGCGTAGCCAGAGGTTTTCGGGATCCATGTAACCATTGCCGCGCGCATCAATAATCCGGTCTGCATCGTCTTCTCTGAAACCTTTGATTTGACGAAAGCCGAGGCGCAGAGCCAATACACCATCAGGGCGGCGCTCAAGAGAGTTGTTCCACTCGGAATGGTTTACGCAGATTGGGCGGACCTCAGTGCCATGATCGCGCACATCTCTGACAATCTGCGCCGGGGCGTAAAAGCCCATGGGTTGAGAGTTGAGTAATGCGCAGGCAAAAATGGCTGGGTGGTGACATTTAAGCCAAGCTGAAACATAAGCTAGCATGGCAAAAGCCGCTGCATGGCTTTCTGGGAACCCGTAGTCGGCGAAACCTTCTATTTGCCCAAAACACCGTTCGGCAATTTCCAGGCTGTATCCATTCTTTAACATGCCGGCGATGAATTTATGGCGATATTTTCCAATCGTACCCATACGCCGAAACGAGGCGAGTGAACGGCGCAGATGGTCGGCTTCTTCTGCTGAAAATCCCGCGCCAACAACAGCGATTTGCAAAGCTTGTTCTTGAAACAGAGGAACCCCTAGGGTGCGCCTGGTTACCTGTTCCAATTTAGGTCCAAATGGTTCTGGGTTTTCTAAACCGTTGCGGCGACGAATATAGGGTTTAACCATATCACCTTGAATGGGACCAGGCCGTACGATGGCGACTTCAATAACCAGATCGTAGAATTCTCGTGGCCGCATCCGAGGCAGGAAATTCATCTGTGCTCGGCTTTCAACCTGAAATACTCCCACTGCATCTGCCGCACAGAGCATATCGTAGGTCGCTTTATCCTCTTGAGGAACAGTAGCGATTTTATGTGTTATATTCTCGTGTTGTTGCATCAAAGAAAATGCCTTTTGAATGCAGGTGAGCATGCCCAATGCCAGCACATCGACTTTGAGAATGCACAAGGCATCAATATCACTCTTGTCCCAACAGATAACGGTGCGATCTTCCATTGCTGCATTCTCAATCGGGGCAAGTTCATCCAACCGCCCACGGGTGATGACAAAACCGCCTACGTGTTGCGAAAGATGGCGGGGAAAGCCGATGATCTCCCCGATCAGTTGAAGCGTCTGCATCAGACGACGGTCCCCAGGATTGAGCCCCAGTTCGCGTATGTGATCCAGATCGACACTGCCGTTGCTCATGCCCCAAATCTGCCCGGACAAACCTGCAGTCACATCTTGACTAAGCCCCATGACCTTACCAACCTCTCGGATGGCAGCGCGTGTGCGAAAGTGGATTACCGTCGCGCATAGCCCGGCGCGATGGCGGCCATACTTCCCGTAAATCCATTGAATCACCTCTTCGCGCCGTTCATGTTCGAAATCCACGTCAATATCCGGCGGCTCGCCTCGGTGTTTTGATACAAAGCGTTCAAAGATCATTGAAATTGTATCGGGACGGACGTCCGTGATGCCTAAGAGATAGCAAAGGATGGAATTGGCCGCAGATCCGCGACCCTGGCAAAGGATGCCTTCGGACTTGGCGAATTGCACAATGTCATGCACGGTCAGAAAATAGGCTGAAAATTCCAGCTCTTTGACCACTGCTAGCTCTTTTTCCATCAGTTGAGTTTCCCTATCTGGTGGACCATCAGGGTAACGATGCTTCAGGCCTTCCTTTACAAGTCGCTCCAAACGCTCCTGAGATGTCTCGCCTGCGGTGTCCTCATGTGGGTATTCGTAGGACAGTTCGCCCAGGTCGAAATTACATCTGCTTGCAATCTCGATTGTGCGCTGCACTGCGGCTGGATGGTTCCTAAAGACCCGTGCCATATCCGCACCTGCTTTTAGGCGGCGTTCTCCATTGGGTAGAGCCCGGGTGCCGATCTCGTCTATCTTGATATTCTCGCGCATGCAGGTCAGCACGTCGGCGAGTTTTCTGCGTTTGGCGTGGTGCAGCAGTACGTCTCCGACAGCGACCATCGGGGTACATGTTCTTTGCGCCAACTTTGCACAGGATGTCAGGTAAGCTTGATCACTACCATCATAGCGCGGAGCGGCCCCCAGAAAGACATGGTTCGGGAACTGTCTTCCCATTTTCTGAATGTCTAAGGCGACTTCGCTCAATTGGCCTTTTGGTAGAGCGATCAGTATCATATCTTTGCAGGCAGTGATCATATCCTCAATATAAAGGATACATTGGCCTTTTTCGGCGCGCCGTTTCCCCACGGTCAGTAAGCGCGCTAACCCCTTATAGGCCATTCGATTGCACGGAAGTGCGATCCAATCAACTGGACTATCTTGCAGGACGAGGCGGCTCCCAACAATAAGCTTAGGGAGAGACGTTGTTGGCGGTTTGGCAAGAGCACATGCCTGCCCAACCTCTTGCCGGGACGAAGAATCAATCCGGTGCTGAGACCGAATTTTCAACGTGTCTTGTATGCCACGCCTTAGCTCTTTCATTGCAGTCCATGCGCGGACGACCCCCGCAAGCGAGTTGTGATCAGTGATGGCAATTGCTGACAGGCCCAATTCTGCAGCACGCACAACAAGCTCTTCTGGATGCGACGCCCCGGTCAAAAAAGTGAAGTTTGAGGTGACACAAAGTTCCGCGTAATCTTGCCTTTCAATGCGCGTTGACCACGGGTTTTGTTGACCTTCCTCTACAGGATGGTGGGTTTGTTTGAGCTCCGTCATGCGAATTCCCCCTGCACGAACCAACCGGGTTTTTGAGGTGTGTAAAACAGCCAGAGCCGTCGCCCTTGTGTGGTTTCCACCTGCCAGTAATCACGTAGGCCAGATAACCAATTGTCATCTTCCAGCCACCACTCAGGGGTGATGCGTTCAGGGCCGGTGGCACGACCTATGGTCAGGGAAATGCGTCGCCAGCGAAAACGCTCTGGTGGATGGGAGCCGATGCCCGCAATTGGTTCGGGAGGGAACAAGCAGAGTGGTCGAGGGTTTTTAGAGACCCAACCGCTGGCTGCCGTTGTATAGGCCGCGGGTGCAACGATAAAACTTCGCTCCGGAATATGGCTGTCGGCGGGTTGAAACCGCTGAATATTTTCGAGACCGATCCGTGTCCCGATCCGGGTGATAAGATCGTCTAATTGGTCATCGGTTTTAGTTTCAACGTGGGTGATTTGTTGTGTTGGCAGTGCTTCCGTCTGTGTCGATTCAAGGTGAAGCTGATCGATGCCAAAGCCCGCGTCGATTTCCGCCAACCCTTTTTCAAACAAGGGGAGAATGCGGAGAGGGTCGCTTAAGGGGCGGGCGAGACGTAACTCTACCTCTTGTTGATCCTGATCTACGCGTCGCAGTGTTAATACAAAGACACGTGCGCCTCTCTCGTGTGCTTTCAGTTTGGCACAAAGCTGCGTCAGCAACCTTTCTGTACCGGCCATCACATCGTGAATAAGGCCGATAGGGTCTGGCAGCGTTATGCGGACCCTATAGTGAGGCGGGTCGGCTAAGGGGGTGATTTCTTCTCGTTGTCTCCCCAAAGCCTGATCAAGCCTTAATAAGATGCGCGGCCCAAAACGACGGGTAAGCGGGGCGCGAGGGGTTGCAGCTAGGTCACCGATTGTGCGTAGGCCCAATCTGGCTAAAGCCGTCGTTGTTTTTCCGTCTAATCGAAGCGCGGTGGCAGGAAGATTTTGAAGATGAGACAGCATATTTCCGGGAGAAGCCAGCCCTTCGCCGTAATGCGCCAAAGCCCAGGCGGCTCCGCGTGTATCTGCCACACCAAACTGCACAGAAAGACCTGCACGCATCAAACCAGCGCGCATGTCGGCGAGCATACTTTCCTCTCCTCCAAAAAGATGAGAGGAGCCGCTGATATCAAGTATCAAACCGTCTCGGCCTTCTAAACCAACCCATGGGCAATACCGGGTAGCCCAGTGGCGCAGAGTCAGCAGGAATTGGTGATCCTGATAAATATCCGCCGTTTTTGTCTGTAGATCTGGGCAAAAAGCACGCGCATCTGAGTGCGCCATATCTTGATGTAAGCCCTGCCGCATGGCTTCGATGTTGAGGCAATAGAGCCGATTTGCATTGCTATGATTGATTGTGAGCGCAAAAGGACCGGACAGCGGATGCTGCCGGAGAAACCGGTCACTGGCTAACCGGGGAAACCATATCGATACGACGCGACGCGTGATTCCATCGAACATGCCAAGATCCAAGTGTTCCTGATTTGTTCTTAATAAGACTCCAGCGTTGTTGAGTCGAGTCTTGCGATTGAAAAACGGGATGGCAGTACCATCGTGTTTCGGCAGCGTGACTCCCCATGCCTTCAGGAATCACACACAGGCCGGTGCTATTCCCGGCCTTCGCGGCAAGCTGTAATCGTCGTCCTGCGGTTAAGCTTAGCGGCTTACTGATGTCGACCATAACCAACGTCACTGCTTTCTCGCGCAGAGCTTCTTCAGCGCTGGCGAGCCCGTCGGTCTGATGTCTTACATTTGCGATTAACAGTTGAGAGGGGTTTGTAAACTCGCTTAATCCCTGAGGATTGATGCATTCCAGGCGATAGTTTTCTCGTATCCAAAGAGTGGTGCCGCTGGTCTGGCCCATCAATGCTGCAAAAAAGCCAAAGCTACCTGGTCCGTAAACCTCATGTACGCGTCCACGCTTGAGAGGAAAATATGGGAGCACTGAAGAGGACATGATCAACATATATATTTTCCCGAAGCTATGCAAAAGCGCGGAACTTTATGAGACATCAAGATTTCTACAGATGCAGCGGAAGACGAAGGGTCGTGAATCCCAAGGAGGCGTGTGACGAGACGCGAGGTTAAGCCTGACCAGGGGGGCTTGGGGGCGGGTCATTGATCACTCATTTCAGGTCAGGATGCCTGACTGTAGCGTACACCTTGTGGTTTGTGCGCGTCGAATGCGCTAGCAATGATCCGTGTCAGGGCACGCCCTTCGGGATTGATCCGCAGGACATTTTGGTCAAGCGTTACCAGATCGCTATAAGTCGCAGCCACTCTTTCCAGGTCCGTGTTCAACTGATTGCTCAATTGTCCAAAACGGCCGTGCAATTCAGTGCGGTCGAGACAGAAATCGCACATCAACATCTCAATGGCGCGGGCGCGCATTTTGTCGATTGGTGTGAGCATGTGGCCGCGTGCACCTGCAAGCTCTCCGGCCTCGATTTGCTGGATATAAGCAGCGGTCGCGGCCGTGTTTTGTACGTATCCGCCTTCGAAGCGAGAGATGGAAGATGCGCCAACGCCGATCAGCGTAGGACAAAGGTCGTCTGTGTACCCTTGGAAATTGCGACGCAGGCGGCCGTTCTTACGAGCCTGATTTAAACCATCCTTTGAACGTGCAAAATGGTCTATCCCGATGCTTGCCAACCGGGCAGAATGAAACGTCTCAGCAGCCAACTCTGCCAGATGATAACGGGTTTCATCACTGGGCAGAGTATTGTCGTCAATCAGCTTTTGTCGTTTTGCGACCCACGGGACATGAGCATACCCAAACAGAGCGACCCGATCAGGTGCGAGGGTCAGCACTTTGTCTACGGTGTCTGCAATTCGGGTCGTATCCTGATGAGGTAGGCCATACACGAGATCTGTATTGAGTGATTTTATTCCGGCTGAACGCAGGTCGGCAACACAGTTTTCGGTTATGCTAAAAGGTTGGATCCGACCGATGGCGGCCTGCACTTCTGGATCGAAATCCTGAATACCAATACTGGCCCGCTTCATGCCCTCTTGTGCGAGGGCATTGATCTTGTCGCGATCTACCATTGTGGGGTCAATCTCGACCGAGAATTCCCAATCATCTGCGGGAGGGATTGCGGATTTAACCGCTCGCGCCAGTCGATGTATGAGGGCGGGTGGTAAGATTGTTGGTGTTCCACCTCCCCAATGTAACCGTCCCATCCGCAACCCTTTTGGTAGGGTTTTGGCTAACAGGGCCAATTCCTTTTCCACTGTGGTTACATAGTTCTCAACTGGGCTGAGCGTTTGAGTCCCCTGAGTCCGACATGCGCAGAACCAACACAACCGTTCGCAAAACGGTATGTGAATATAGACCGAAACGGGCACGGTATGGTCCAGTCTCGATAGAGCGTTGCTTTGAAACGCGCAGTCTACGGCAGTGTTGAATACCGGTGCGGCCGGATAAGAGGTGTAGCGGGGCACGCGGCTGTCAAAAAGTCCCAGCGCGCGGAGGCGGTCGATCTGTTTCATACTGCCAGATATGCCCGTTTCCAGCATATCTGACTTTGCGCCAAATCAAATATCCCTAGGGAAGTGGTGAACCAGCGTCTTGAACTGCGTCGGGATGGGCATTCGCAAAGGCGTGATTTTCCACACAGGTGGTCTCTATCGCAGAAAGCCGGTGAAGATCCCCAAAATCCACGCCCCAGCGACGGGCGTTGTAGAGCTGCGGCATCAGGCAGAGATCGGCAAGACCCGGACGGTTCCCAGTGCAGTAGGGCGCAGAGGGATATTTTTCCAACAACATGTTAAAGGCAATGAGACCGGGGCGGATGAAATGGCGCATCCAGGCTCCAGGCATGTCGATCGATTGCTCAGCGTCAGACAAAGCAGGGTCTCTAACAAGACTGGTGGCGTAGCGCGCAACTCTCAGGTTGCAGACAGGATGTAGGTCAACCGCAATGGAATGGGCAAGGGCCTGAACCCCGGCGCGCTCTGCCGGGCTGTCGGGTAGCAGGCCTAGGTCTCGAGTTTGGTCGAGGTAGTCCACAATGGCCAGCGATTGTGTTAGGCGCAGCCCATCGATCTCCAGTACGGGTACCAATCCCTGAGGGTTTCGGCCCAGATGATCCGGGTTGCATTGCTCGCTCTTAACTAGATCTACTGTTACTGCTGTATAGCGGATCCCTGCGAGGTTCAGAGCTATCCGGACCCGGTAGCTGGCCGAAGATCGCCAATAGTCATAGAGTACGACATCGGACATTGCGGTTCTCCTGTATTATCAGAGTGCATGATAAAACCACTGTTGTGGCCAACTCCAAATTTTGTGCGCTCTTTGGAACTCAGCCGATCTCCTCTTGAGAAAGCGTGGCTGCATCCAGCGCTTGGGACAGGATTGCACGTGTTCCGATGTGGTTTGCCAGCACAAGCACAAGCCGTGCATTAAATGCGTCACTGTCAGCTTTACTCAGATCTTCATGAGCGGCCAGTAGCTCCGCGTAGAAGTCATCGGCCCGTTCGATATTCGGGGCCAGGATCAGCTGTTCCAGTTGCGTATCTAGGGCACTCATACTGATGTTTCCTTGCCAATTGCGCGACGCAGCGCTGTGCGAAACTGAATTTCGTCAAATGTCGGGTGGCGTGCAGCCACATGCTGATCAGGCCGAATCAGGTAGACTGCGCTTGTCGCTTCACCAAGGTAACGGTCACGTAAGGTCTGTGTCGTGTCGTCTTTGGCCGATAGCGCAAGCCGCGTTACTGTGATGCCTTCTTCTTCGAAATAATCCGGCGCATCCGCATCGATGGTCAGCAGGGTAAACCGGTCTGCCAACTGTGGCAGTAGATAGCCATCCGGAGTGGTGGCGTCGGGGCAGGGGCTGCCAGGTTCTGTCCGCTGCGGCCCACCGTTCAACGCGTCAGTGGAATTCAATGCCGATCCCGCATAGGTGCAGGGGACGGACAGCCGCCCAGAGTTCACCAACGGACGGGCAAAGGCGTGGTGTTCGGACAGATCCAGAACCGCGTCGCGGAGAACCCGGCTCATCTCTGACTTGGGGGTAATGAAATCTGTGGATCGAGAAGAGTTAAGAATATTCTCATCTGCGCCATAAACGCGTTCGCTGTCATAGCTATCGAGCAGGCTTTCAGGTGCTTTGCCGTCCAACACCAGTTTGAGCTTCCAGCACAGGTTATCTGTGTCTTGTAGGCCTGAATTGGCACCACGTGCGCCAAAGGGAGAAACTTGGTGCGCCGAGTCGCCCGCAAACAGCACTCGTCCATGGCGGAACTTCTCCATCCGGCGGCATTGGAAGGTGTAGATCGACACCCATTCTAGCTCGAACTTCACATCGTCGCCCAGCATTTCCCGGATGCGAGGGATGACGTTTTCGGGGCGTTTTTCGTGTTCTTTGTCGATATCCCAGCCTAATTGCAGATCAATGCGCCAAACGCCATCCGGTTGCTTATGGAGTAGTGCCGACTGACCTTTGTTGAAGGGGGGGTCGAACCAGAACCAGCGTTCAGTTGGGAAATCTGCATCCATGACGACATCGGCAATCAGGAAGTTGTCCTCAAACACCCGGCCGACAAAATCCAAGCCCAGCATCTGGCGAGTCGGTGAGCTTGCCCCATCACAGGCAATCAGTGAGTCGCCTTCTATGTTGTAGAGGCCTTCTGGGGTGTCGATTTCGATTGTAACGTAGTCGTCATGAGAGCCAATCGCGGAAACCTTGTTACGCCCGCGAATATCTATTGGTGCCCCAGCGGCTTTAAGCTCTTGCGCGCGCTTTACCAGATATTCTTCAAAGTAATACTGTTGAAGATTAATAAACGCTGGTTGAGCATGACCGCTCTCCGGCAGCAGATTGAATTCATAGACTTTGCGTTCGTCAAAGAACACTTTCCCCAGGTTCCACTGCACCCCCTTGTCTACCAGAGGTTTCGCAATCCCAAGCCTGTCCGCGATTTCAAGCGTGCGTTTGGAAAAACAAATGGCACGGCTGCCGGAGCTAACCTTGTCATTGTCATCCAACACTACAACGCTGACACCCTGTTGCGCAAGATCAATGGCTGCAGCCAGACCAACGGGTCCAGCACCGATCACGATGACCTGATGGCGTACCGGAGACGATGCGTCCTGATCCTCGCTGCGTTGATAGGGGTACATGGGAACTTCAAAGATCTTGTTCATTTGGTTTCCTCCCAAAACCGCGTGCCATTTGGCATAGCTCACTCATGCCCCGGCGTTGGTCCTCCGGGATCGGGCAAAAGTCCGTCATAGGTTTCTGTGGGGCGATCCGACCTAGATCAAATCGCCTCCATTTGAAGTGCCGACCTTGGCAGGCCGCAAATCTTAACCCTGCAAGGCTTCCCACATTTCCAGATCGCGTTGCGCTGTCCAGATCCGAGGGGTGTCAATGCCGCGAGCCTCATCATAGGCGCGCGCGACGTTGAACGGCAGGCAATGTTCGTAGATCGCGTAATCGATAAACTTCGGGTCACATTCGGCGCGCACCGCATCCCAGGCCTCTTTTAAGGAGCCGTTGCGGGCTGCGATTTTGGCTGCAGGGCGGTAGGTGCTCTCTACAAAATCGCGAGTGTTTTCGATGGCAGCGTTGACCATTTCCTTGCCAACCAGTGCATCACCCCGACCCGGAGCGATGGCGTCGACGTCAAACCCGGCAATATTGTCCAGCGTATCACCCCAGTCGCTGAAATGACCGTCACCGCAGTAGCAGGCCGAATGGTATTCGACGATGTCGCCAGTGAACATAACGTTTTGATCTGGGACATGAATAACGATATCGCCTGCGGTGTGGGCACGGCCCAGATGCATCAGATCAACCCGGCGATTGCCCAGATAGATTGTCATATCCTCAGAAAACGTGGTGGTCGGGTAGGTTAGCCCAGGAATGCTCTCGTGACCTTCAAATAAGCGAGGGAAGCGTTGAAACTCGCTGTCCCAGTCCTCTTGCCCACGTTCAACAACCATCGCTCGGGCTGCATCGCCCATGATGATCTGATCGGTTCCAAAAGCTGAAGCGCCCAGCACCCGCACTGCGTGGTAATGGGTCAATGCCACATGGGTGATCGGCTTGTCGGTGACCGAACGCACGCAGTCGATCACTTTTTGTGCCAGGCGCGGCGTCGCCTGTGCCTCGACGATCATCACACTATCGTCGCCGATGATCACGCCAGAGTTCGGATCCCCCTCGGCAGTGAAGGCATAAATCCCGTCGCCGATCTCATCAAAGGTGATTTTCTTTTCGGTCATGTCCCCTTGGGACGCAAATGCCTTGGCCATAACTATCTTCCTTATCTTGCGTAGGGATCGTCAAGCGCGGGTAGGATGCTACCCGTGCAATCGCCAAATCCGATTGTATAGCCCTTGCCTTTAGCCGCGCCTTTAAGCGTCAGCGTATCGCCGTCAGCGATGAAGGTACGTTCTTCTCCGCAATCCAGCGTGAGCGGCTCTTTCCCCCCCCAACTGAGTTCCAATAGCGAACCGCGGCTCTCTTTGGTGGCGCCGGAAATCGTGCCGGAGCCCAATAGGTCACCAGCATTCATAGGGCAGCCTGATGTGCTGTGATGCGCCAGTTGTTGTGCGGCGGAGTAGTACATTTCTTTGTAGTTTGTTTGCGCAATGGTCGAGGCTTCTTTCCCCGTCGGCGCCATGGTTACCTCCAGATCAATGTCGTAGAGCATGGGTCCACAGTCTTTGATGTGATCCAGCAATGCCACCTCACGTTCTGGAGTGTCACAGCGGAACGGTTCCAATGCCGCTTTTGTCACAATCCAAGGGCTGATCGAGGTTGCGGTCGCCTTCGCTTGGAAGGGGCCAAGGGGCTGGTATTCCCATGCCTGGATATCCCGCGCTGACCAGTCGTTCAGCAAGACGTAGCCAAAGATATGGTCATCTGCTTCTTGTACAGTAATCGGTCCGTCTGAAGGTGTGCCGACGATAGCGCCCATTTCCAGCTCAATATCAAACCGCGCGCAGGGGGCCCAACGAGGAGCGGCATCATTCGGGCCTTTCAACTGACCCCAAGGGCGACGGACATCCGTGCCAGACACTACAACGGAGGAGGCACGGCCATTATAACCGATCGGAATATGCAGCCAGTTTGGCGGCAGCGCGTTCTCAGGGCCACGAAACATTGTGCCGACATTCGTGGCGTGGTTCTTGCCCGCATAAAAGTCGGTGTATTCGCTGACAGCAAAAGGCATGTGCAGCTCGGCTTTTTCAGCCGAAACCAGCAGTGCCTCGACTTTCGCCTGCTCGGCAGTTCCGTCTGATAACAGCAAAGTAAGACGTTCGCGCAGAGCGGCCCAGACAGCTGGCCCTTCCTCCATCAGGTCATTCCAATAGGGGACATCGAACAGTGGTGCGTCGCCAAGCTGGATTAACCCGGCTTCTTCAGCGGCCTGCATATCAAGGATCATGTCGCCAATGGCCACGCCGCAGCGCGGATCATCTCCGTCGATGGAAAACACGCCATAGGGCAGGTTATTTAGAGGAAACGGGTGGGTCGGGCTGTTCGCCGAAGCAACCCAGGATTTTTTCAAAGGCATGTGTTGTCCTTTTCATCTGAGAGTTGTCGCTCTCGTCATCATTCCCGCAATAAGCCGGGGGTGAATGTAGCCTATTTGGCCTCAGAGGGGGTTGCCCCCTGCTGTTGTGCTATTTTTTGCCGGGCGTTCCGTCGAAATTCTTTTCGATATCTGACCAGCAATCGATGTAATCGTCCTGTAGCGGCGCTTCCTTCGCGGCGAAAGCCGTCAGGTGCTGCGGGAAACGGGTCTCGAACATAAAGGACATCGTGTTGTCTAGTTTTTCAGGCCCCAGGTTCGCATTGGACGCGCCTTCAAATGCATTCTTATCTGGCCCGTGTGGCAGCATCATATTGTGGAGGCTGACACCACCCGGAATGAACCCCTGCGGTTTGGCATCATACTGGCCATAAATATTGCCCATCAGCTCTGACATGATGTTCTTGTGATACCAAGGTGGGCGGAAGGTGTTTTCAGCCACCATCCAACGTTCACGGAACAGGACAAAGTCGATATTGGCAGTGCCGGGCTGGCCTGACGGCGCTGTTAGCACCGTGAAAATAGATGGATCCGGGTGATCGAATAGGACAGCGCCTACCGGACAATAGGTGCGCAGATCATATTTTAGCGGTGCATAGTTGCCATGCCATGCTACGACGTCCAGCGGAGATTGGCCAATCTTGGTCTCATGGAACTGCCCGCACCATTTGATGGTCACGGTGGAAGGGGTTTCGCGGTCTTCAAACGCAGCAACTGGCGTCTTAAAGTCGCGTGGATTTGCCATGCAATTTGCGCCAATCGGTCCTCGCCCAGGTAACTCGAATTTCTGGCCGTAGTTTTCACAGACAAATCCGCGGCACGGGCCTTCCAACACCTCGACCCGGTAGACCAGACCGCGTGGGATGATCGCGATTTCCTGCGGTTCTAGATCAATGATACCCAGCTCCGTCGCGAAGCGAAGGCGCCCTTCCTGCGGAACAATCAGCAGCTCAGAATCTGCAGAGAAGAAATAGCTGTCCACCATCGATTCTGTCACAAGATAGATGTGGCTGGCCATACCGACCTGCGTGTTCACATCGCCTGCTGTGGTCATGGTACGCATACCTGTCAACCAGGTACGGGCTTGGTTTGCATGTGGTGCCGGGTCCCAGCGATATTGGCCCAGGCTGACCACATCGGGGTCGACATAAGGGGCCGATTTCCAATACGGCAGATCTATTTTTTCGTATCGATGTGAGTGTTTTACCGAAGGCCGGATGCGATAGCACCATGTACGCTCATTCTGATGGCTAGGGGCCGTAAAGGCTGTGCCACTCAGCTGCTCTCCATAAAGGCCGTAGTTGCATTTCTGCGGGCTATTCATGCCCTGTGGCAGGGCACCGGGCAAAGCTTCGGTCTCAAAATCATTCCCAAAGCCGGACATATAGCCTTCGTGGACTCCTGCGAGCGAGGGCGCTTGTCTCATTTGATTGGGATCGACCTGGCGTGTCATGGTGCGTTCCTTTCGTTGCTTAGCATGTCGGTAATAGTTGATTTTGTAACTAACAAGGGATAGCTCTGCTGAATGGATGAAAAAGTTGACTTTGCTTTGCAAGATTTCCTGCCGTATCTGCTCAATCGAGCGGCGGAGGAGTCATCGCTTGAGTTTCAAAAGCACTACAAGAACCGCTATGGGATGCTGCGCAACGAATGGCGCGTCTTGTTTCACCTGGGGAACTACGGCCGCATGACCGCAACTGAGATCGGCCAGCGCGCGAAGATACATAAGACCAAGATAAGTCGCGCAGTGGCCAAACTGGCAGAGCGGCGATTCGTGTTGAGGCACCGCGATGAAAAAGACCGGCGGGCTGAACATCTGGAACTGACCCCTCAGGGGGAGGCCGCCTACCGTGACCTGAGCACCCAGGCTGCGATTTATGACCAACAATTGGCGGCACGGCTTAGTGAAGGTGAAAGCGAGGCGCTGCGTCATATGCTACGCAAGCTGGCGGGAATTGCCCCATAGACATCCACCGGATGAGACTTCAGATTGGAATGAGACCACAATATGAGGCAGAGCTAAATGACGGATGCGGATCCGCGCGCCACGCCGATAATCGATTGGATTACTGTTGAAGGGCTACGTGGTGCGAGCCGTCAGGAGATGTTGCAAGGCTTCTGCCAGCGGCTTGCGGATAGCGGTGTGCCACTTTTGCGGTTTCACTTGGCTCAGCGTGCCTATCATCCGAAATATGGCGGCATTGGGTTTAGCTGGACCCGGGCAGATGGGCTGTCACACGAGTTCTATGAGCACAGCGATACTCCGCGCGATGAATGGCTCTACAGCACCTTCTACTATATGTTGGAGCGAAAAGTGCCGGAGTTCCGTAGCAAATTGACGGGACATGTGCTGGAACGGTTTCCCGCCTTGGCGCAGTTCAAAGAGCGTGGAGCGACCGACTACTTTGCGCTGGCAAAACGATTTGGAGATTTTGCTGATGCTCCCTTTGATCCACGACGTCCTGGGGAAGGGGTTCTGTCATCCTGGACGACGGACAGGGCCGATGGGTTCTCTGATGCTGATCTATCCCTAATTCGAACGACCTATCCGCATATAGCGCTGGCATTGCGCGCAGCATCAGCCCAGCAGATGGCCAAGGACCTGTTGCAGGTTTATCTGGGACGCGACGCTGGGCAGCGGGTTCTATCAGGAGAAATTCAGCGAGGATCCTCGCGACAGATCGATGCCGTGGTTTGCTACTTTGATCTCAAGGGGTTTACCCAGCTTGCGGAGCAGATACCCGGCGCCGAGCTGATCGATATGCTTAACGACTATTTTGGCCTAGCAGTTGAAACGATGCAGGCCAATGGTGGCAATATTCTCAAGTTCATGGGAGATGGCATTTTGGCGATGTTTGATCTCGGCAGCATTGACGAAGATGCCACCGCCGCTCTCGCTGCTGCCGGCGATCTTCAAGGGAAAATTCGACAGCGCAACGTTGAACGCGCTGAGCAGGGAGTGCCGGTTGCGGATTTCACGTTGGCTTTGCATGCGGGAGAAATTCTTTACGGCAATATCGGATCGGCAAACCGGTTAGACTTCACCGTTATCGGAGCAACGGTCAATCTGACGGCGCGGATCTCTGGGATGCACACCTCCGTTGGGCGTAGCATTATTGTTTCGGAACAGGTCCAAAGAGCGGCTCAGCCGACCAACCATGATCTGGTATCCTTGGGGCGCTATATGTTGCGTGGGGTAGCGGAACCAGTGGAACTGTTCACGATTTACGAGGGTGACCCAGCTGATGGGCCAAGTGCAGAGCCTTAACAAAAGATAAATTTCGCCATATTTTTCGCATTTTCCTTCTTTAGTTCTCTGATCAGAGGTGATGTCGAGGCCATCAAGTTTCGGACAGGTGATCATAGAACATCACGCATGATACAGAGAGAGCAGCAAGGAAATGATGCGATGAAGCGAACACTGCGCTTGAAAGATCTGACGACCGCTGCCGCTGTGTGGCTAGCTACAGGCCCGCTAGCGTTTGCGGCTGGCGAATGGCCTGTTGAAGGTGGCGGCCCTGGAAATGGCAACGGCTGGGGTAACGGCTGGGGAAATGGTTGGGGCAACGGCGGAGGGAACGGTAACGGAAATGGCGGCGGCCAAACGGTCCCTGAAATTGATGTCAGCGCTGGGCTACTCGCCGTCGCGGCCGTCGCGGCTGCATTGCTGTTGGCTTGGGAATTGCGCCGACGTCGCTCTGTTCTGGACTGACGCGACCAAGCTTGCAAAATTAAGATAGGTTTGAACTGGGCTTAGATCAGGGCCCAGTTTTTTGTTGCCAAAGCAACGTATGCGATCAAGGCATTTGCGACCATATGAGCAACGATCGCTGCCGGTAGCCCGCCGCGGCGTAGGTAAAGCGCACCAAAGATTGCTCCTGCTACCATACCAAGCGCAAAGCGATCATGCATCAGACCAAAGAGCGCAC
Organism: Phaeobacter cretensis; assembly: GCF_047372505.1. NCBI lineage: Bacteria > Pseudomonadati > Pseudomonadota > Alphaproteobacteria > Rhodobacterales > Roseobacteraceae > Phaeobacter > Phaeobacter cretensis. The sequence continues at coordinate 1,673,897 of NZ_JBKBEU010000001.1, read as the reverse complement.
TGCTAATAAGAAGCGCAATGACGGCTCTTAGGATGTTACCTTGCCCGGCCATACGACGAAGCAGATATCCGCGAAAGAACAGCTCTTCGATAATCGGGACAAGTACAATGGTTCCAAGTAGGCGCACGATGATCCAAAGCGTATCCTGATCATCAGTAACGTCGCCCCTAGTGATATCTGGTGTAGACATTACGATCCAAACAGACGCGATCGCAGCGCCAGCGGCGATATCGATTGGGCGTGGCTTATACCGTAACTGCGTTAGAGCAGGCCAGAAAAGCAGCAAGACGGCTGTCATCATAGCGGTACGCATCGGATAGCCTTGCGATGGCTCGGCCCAGATTGCGGAGACCATAACCCCGCTCATCATCATCACGATAAACGGTACAATAGAAGCCATCAACATGTCGGCACGCATGGGCGGCAAGCTAGCTGTTGCAGCGGCCAACGCGTCGGGGTTGCGTTGCAGCCAACGAGAGCGATGCGCAATTGCCAATACCAACAGTGCAAGGATTGTGAACATTAGCCAGCCCGCATAGCTGTGAAATCCGTTTACGGCATGCTCCGGCGCAATCCAGGCTCCGATCAGGATCAGGATAGCAATGCGGACTACGTTAAACGCCCAACTGAGTAGGAGAGCTGCGGGAAAAAGCACTAGCCAATAGCGGCTCTGTCGAATGTCCCGCCCCATTAGGAGAGCGTAAAGCCCCATGAAGGTGGTGACTAAGGCGAAGCCTTCCACGCCCGAGCATGGTTCACCAATTTCGACCAGAAACCCGTCAACACGGATCAAGTGCAGCGCGGGATCCGACCAGACTGAAGCGCCAGAGATTTCCAGCAACCATGTGACCAATACAAAGGTAACAGAGGTCAGAGCGTCGATGTTCCAGATCGGCTCCATCATGCGGGTTATGTCAGGCATAACAAGCGCCACCACGAGTGCCAGCGGTAAAGTAGACCCGCAGCCGCGCAACCAATTGAGCCAACTCCGCAGTGGCATAAGTGCCAAAAGGCCGCCCAGCCCGGCAACAGCGCCGCCCAGGCAGATCAGAATAAGAGTGGGCGAGATCCAAGCGTTTATTCCACTCGGGCCAAACAGTGCCAAGGGAACAAGTGCAATCAACAAACCTGCAAGGTTTAGGGCCACGGCTGTTGGTCGCCGTTCGGTTCGTCCGATAGCGGCTACTAGTGAATGATAGGCACTGCGCACCAGCACCAAATAGAGACCCAAGACGGTCAGCAGGGCAAGTAATCGACCTGCGACCGAGCGTACTGTTGTGCAAGCGAGATCTGCACCGGTAAATTTGCAATGGACGTTGGCCAGCAGCTGATAGGCCACCATGATGATAAAAAGCTCCGCAACAGCCAGTCCAAGGACCAAAGCCAGTCGACGGCTGCCGCAACGCGACGCCCGCCCGGTTTCCCCGGCTGTATTAGAATGGTCAGATATCGACATCCACGCCTGGCAAATTCAGGGATTTCATCATGTCGCGCAGCTCTTGGCGGGCTGCGACATTGGAAATGTTCAGCTGTTTGACACCAATATCCTTGAGGTCCAGTAACGTCAGCCCGCGTGGAAACAATTCCCGAAATACGACACGTTCCGAAAACCCGGAGGCAACGCGAAATCCAATGCGCTTTGACAGCATGGAAATGGCGCGTTCCATCTTTTCCTTGTTCACCATTCGCTGGGTACCGACGCGATTACGGATCACGATCCAGTCAATCGGCTTCAGTCCGGCCTGCGCCCGCAGTTGCCGCGCGTTCCAGACCATTTCGGAATAGACGGATGGACCGGTGATCTTTTCGCCCTTTTGGTCTGTGTGCGCGAGGAGATCGAAATCAACAAAACTGTCATTCAACGGTGTGATCAGTGTGTCAGCCAAGGAATGTGCGACCTGGCTTAGTCGAGTGTGTGACCCGGGGCAGTCAATCAGGATAAAGTCGTTATTCGGCTCTAGCTCAGAAACGGCGGCAGACAGACGGTGATCATAGATGTTTTCGCCTGGTTGTAAGCTGTCTGCATCAATCTCAGGCAATTCATGCAGTTCTACCAGCGGCAATTCCAGTGCTGCGTTTTCCATGAAGGCTTTGCGGTTTTCTAGATAACGCCCCAATGATCGCTGTCGCAGATCAAGATCAAGTGCAGCAATTTTGTAGCCCAAACGGGCCAAGGTGGTTGCCACATGCATGGAAACGGTGGATTTGCCCGCGCCACCCTTTTCGTTTCCGACGACAATAATATGCGCCACGTTCACTTCCCCCAATCATGGCGCAAATTTCTGCGCATCTTTACGAGAGTATACTGCTCGCACGAATCGATGGGAAGCGGGATATCTACAGGTTAGGGCCTGATTTAGGCTCTCTGAATAACCGCAAGCGAACGACGAGCCGGGTATTGTCACCTATTTGGGAACAAAAAACGCCGCCCCGAGGGAGCGGCGTTTTCCGAAACATCGATACAAGGTCGGCTTAGAAGCCCAGACCTTCGTACTTCTTTTTGAATTTGGATACGCGACCACCGGCGTCCATCAGACGGGTGGAGCCACCGGTCCAGGCGGGGTGAACGGTTGGGTCGATGTCCAATGCCAAGGTGTCACCCTCTTTGCCCCATGTGGAGCGCATCTTGAGGATAGTGCCATCTGTCATTTTGACGTCGATGAAGTGGTATTCGGGATGGGTGTCGGCTTTCATTATACCACTCCTTACGCTTTGGCTTTGTAGTTTGTATCTTCTGCGATCCGTGCGGATTTACCACGGCGAGCACGCAGATAGTACAGTTTCGCGCGACGGACACGGCCACGGCGAACGACAGTGATGCTGTCGATGTTGGTCGAGTGCAGCGGGAATACACGTTCCACGCCTTCGCCAAACGAAATTTTGCGAACAGTGAACGAACCGGCAATGCTGGAACCATTCTTGCGGCTGATGCAGACGCCTTCATAGTTCTGAACGCGCGAGCGGCTGCCTTCGGTCACTTTGTAGCCAACACGGATAGTGTCACCGGCTTTGAAATCGGGAATCTCTTTTCCCAGGGCGGCAACTTGTTCCGCCTCCAACTGTGCGATCAGATCCATCGCAGGTCTCCTATAGTTGCTCGTGGTTTTGTCCACGAAGTTTTGCGCGGTTGCGAGAGCTCTTGGTCTTCACCGGGTCCCGCTGATAGCAGCCCGCCAGAGATCGCTCCGTTCTTTCCTGAAAGTGAGCCGACATCCCCCAAATTGCCGAAGAAGGCGGGTTAAGGGTATCATGATGCAACAGCACACAAGTCCACAGACGCAAAAGCGAATCTAGACAGGGCCTTCTATGCTTGATTGATAAGTGAATCAAGAGGGCTGAGGGTGTCTTGTATCAACCGGCGCGGTCTCACTGCGGATTAGATGTCTTTCTTTCGATCCTGATGAGCTTGCCATAGGTCCGGACGACGGGCTTGGGTTATCTCTTCGCTCATTCTCTGACGCCAGTCGGCTACTTTGCCGTGATGACCGGACATCAGAACATCGGGAATGGTTTGACCTTTCCATTCTGCCGGGCGGGTATATTGCGGATGTTCAAGCAAGCCGGAGGAAAAGCTCTCTTCCTCTGTCGACGCCTGATTACCTAGGACGCCAGGAATTAGACGAACGGTGGCGTCAATCATCGCTTGTGCGGCGATCTCACCGCCTGTCATGACAAAATCACCCAAGGATACCTCTTGGATGCCATAGTGCTGTAAGACCCGTTCGTCGACGCCTTCGAACCGCCCGCAAAGTAGTGTCAAACCGTCACAGCGTGCAAGGTCCTGCATCAGGCCTTGATCCATCCGGCGGCCACGCGGTGACAGGTAGATCAAAGGCCAGTTGCCGGATGTACCTGCCATTGTGTGTTCAATCGCATTGCCCAGCACATCGGCACGCAAGACCATTCCAGCGCCACCCCCCGCAGGAGTGTCATCAACATTTCGATGTTTGCCGACGCCAAATTGCCGCAAGTCCACCGTTTCCAGTTGCCACAACCCCTCTTGCAGGGCCTTCCCGGTCAGGCTTTCGCCCAACACACCTGGGAACGCGGACGGAAACAGTGTCATGATCTTGGCCTTCCAAACGCCAGCCAGATCTGGATTGGGAGTCATCAGCTCACGCGGCTTGAACGATGGACGGATGGCCTTGCGGCCGTGAGATTTGTTTTGTGCACTCATGGAAGGCTGTTTAATCCAGTTAAAATTACACGCAATAAAAAGCTTTGGTGTTTGGATGAGTTTGGAAAAGCGTCGCCAGTTAACTGGCGAGGATTTGCATGCAGCAATTGATGATGTGCAGGCACGTACTTTGGCCTTGTGGCCGCGTATCGCATCAGATCTCGGTCTGCCAGTCGCTGGAGCCAGTTTTCGCAGGCTGCAGGTGAACAGTCGACGTCAGGACAGTCGCAGTGTTCAGGAAGTTACAATAGCGACTGGGCAGCGCTTCGTACTCAGAGCAGTTTTCGAGGAAACCAACACTTTGCGGCAGCGTAGGTTTTTTGATCGGCATGAACAGGCAGCAAATAAACTGAAACCGGTGTTCGGTGTGTCATCGCCTAAGTTGTTGTGGCGAGATCAAGACAGGCCTTTCGTCTTGATGGAATTTGCGCACGGGAACACAGCCTTCCGCGAGCTGGCTCTGACGGAATATGGCTTCGGTGACAGAAGCCAGACGATCCGAAGAATTGGACGTGCTGTTGCTGAACTGCATAGAGTGTCGGACGTTGGATACATGAAGTTTTGGCCAAAACCGTTATTGATCAAAGTCTCAAAACGAGCCCATGCTCTAAGAAGCGGTGATCTATCGATCCCGAAACCCAAGAGGTTTTTGGGATTATGTGCGCATCTCCATCGGGCAGGTCAGCGTGCGCGTGGGCAGGTTTTTCGCGGGGCGTCGGAGCATGGAGATCTGCACCTGCGGAATATACTGATGTCCGAAAGCGAGGTGTCATTTATCGACTATTCGAACCACGATGGAGTGTTTCCCCAACGCGATATCGCCGACATATGGTTGTCAAACTGTCCCGATCATCTGGCATCGGGTGGTCGCGCCCCCGGTTTCGGCCACATTGCTAAGGAAGATTGGGCCGCTTTTGCAGAAGGCTATGGCGCGGATTTAACAACAGATCCTGTCTTCAGATTCTTCTTCGCGTTGCGTCTGTTCAAGCTTTGGTCGGGTCTCGGCCATAAACGGCCGGATCAGCAACAGAAGACCAATTCAGTAGCCGCTGCAGCTGTTGAGGTATTCGAGGCCTTGTTGGGGAATGAAGATTGAGTCACCTCAGCCTCAGAACACTCCGTCCGGCGGGTCAGCAATAATGCGGCCTACGGAGAGGTCGACAGTAGGTACTGCTGCCAAAGTGAACGGCAGAAGTACTGTCTTGCTTTCGGCCGGGATGCTGACTTCTAGCAAATCGCTGGCACCGTGGTTCTGCACTGATTTAACAGTTCCCAGGAGGGTGCCGCCGGTATCATAGATCTCGAGACCCATCAGATCGGTGTGGTAATATTCATCGTCCGGCAAACTAGGAAGCCGGTCGCGTGGTGCAAACAGTTTTACGCCCTTTAACGCGTCCGCCTGCTCTTTGGTCTCGATCCCGCCGATACGTGCGGTGAAGCCGTTCTTGATGGCACGGACCAAAGTCAGGCTGTAGGTCTGGCTCGCGTCTTCATTGCTGAGCGGGGTGTAGTCTTCGATGTCTTCCGGCATCGCGCAAAAGCTCTTTAGCCGCACTTCGCCCCGCACCCCATAAGAGCCGGCAATCGCACCAACGCAAATCTGCTCCGTCATTTCGTCCATCCTTTGCAGAATCGCTCAGCGGTCCAGGTGCCGCCTGCGAGATCGCAGCGTTCCGTTTGGTAGTTGCGTTCATACAGAACGCCTGCGGTAAAGGCGATCAGAACAAAAACCGCAAGCCGGATCAATCTCCACATCGGTGGGTTACCGTGTTTCGACAGGCAATGCGTTGCGTCGGGTTTCCCAACCAAGCTGTTCCAACTCTGGCGTGTGCGACATCTGTTCGGGGTGACCAACGCAGAAATAGCCGATCAGCTGCCAATCTGCGGTTACATCCAAGTCACGGTTTAGTTGTTTGGGATCCAAGATGGATACCCAGCCAAGCCCCAGACCTTCGGCGCGAAGCGCCAGCCAAAACAAGGTCACTGCGGTGACCACCGAATAGCGTCGCATTTCCGGCATCGTACCGGCACCCAATTTATGACCTTTCGTGGTCGAGTCGTCACAGTAAATTGCCAGCTGTACGGGGGCTTCACGCATACCGGACAGTTTAAGTTTAGCATAGCGCTCTGCTTTGGCCTCTGAAAGCCCAGCTAGAGCCGTTGCATTAGCTGTTTCGAAGTTGGCTAGTGCTGCAGCTCTGGCAGCGTCGCTTTCGACGCGAATGACCCGCCAAGGCTCGCTAAGCCCCACAGATGGGGCTAGCTGAATGGTGTCGAGGCAGCGCGTCAGCACTGCCTCATCCACCGGATCTGAGCGAAACCGGCGCACATCGCGTCGGACACGCATCAACAGATCAAGTTGCATGCGGAAATCTTCTGAAAACGAATTGTCCCGCATGTCTATCAACTTACTCCGCGTCTGCAGTCGCTTCAGCAGCTTTGGCTGCTTTTTCTTCGGCGCGTTCCTGAGCTTTCTTGCCAGGCGTGCCTTTCTTGGGGTTGTTGCGATCAACCTTAGCGCGTACGCCAGCGGATTCCAACATGCGAGCGATACGATCGGTGGGCTGAGCGCCCTGGTCCAGCCAGTGCTGCACGCGCTCCATGTCCATTTTCACGCGCTCTTCGCTATCTTTCGGCAGCAGCGGGTTGTAAGTGCCCAGCTTTTCGATGAAGCGGCCATCGCGCGGCATGCGGCTGTCAGCGGCCACGATGCGGTAGAAAGGGCGCTTTTTCGAGCCGCCGCGGGCCAGACGAATTTTCATTGCCATGGGTTCAATCTCCTTTAATGGCGTTTACAGGGATATCCCTGTTATTCTTGGTGTTTCTTGTGGTGTCGGATGACTTCCTGAATGATAAAATTCAGGAAAGCTTTGGCGAAGTCGGGGTCGAGGTCGGCCTGTTCCGCCAGGTCTTCGAGCCGTGCGATCTGCGCAGATTCGCGCGTGGGATCGGACGGGGGAAGGTCATGTTCAGCCTTAAGCTGTCCTACCGCCTGAGTATGTTTGAAACGCTCACCCAGTGTATAGACGAGAATGGCATCCAAGCGATCGATACTTTGGCGGTGGCCTTTCAGCAGCGCCGCTGCGCGAGTTATTGGATCTTGGGTCTCGGTTGTCATTTGAGGCTCCGCAAGGCGGTGAAAGAGCAGCACATTACGCGGTTTTGAGCGATGGAAACAGTCAAGTGCCCATCTCTCCGGTTGTAGCAAAGGATCATTGGATACGTCCGGACATTGATGACTGGTCCAGCAGTTGCTCGTTTGGCCTATGACGCCAAGCACGCATATTCTCTGCAGGAGCAAGGCGGAACGATACTCGTTTCTCAGGGCGAGCGCCGATACGCTGCGCCAAAGCAATGGATGCTAGGTTATCCTCGGGAATGAAGGATACGATGCTGTTCCATTTTTTTTCGCGGAACAGCCAATCTAGCACGACTTCGGCAGCTTCGTTGGCATAGCCCTTGCCACGTGCATCTTCCGTAAGATGCCAAGACAGTTCGGGCTCTGGCCAGCCCTTTGGATACCATGGCCCGATCATGCCGACGGGGCGGCCGGTGCTGCGCTCGATAAGGGCGAACAGACCGTAACCACGCAGGTGCCAATGGCCAATAATGGTCGCGATCGACCACCACAGGGCATCAGGGTCTTCGGCGGCGTCGATAAATCGCGGCGCTCCGACCCGCAGGAAGGCATCATGCGCATCAAAACCGGCCTCTGCAGGAGAAACCAGTGTAAGCCTCGGCGTCATGAGGCTGGGAAAACGATTACTCGTATCTGACATTACCACATCCGTTTCGACCCCGGCTGCGGGCGCAACTGTGATCTGTTTATGCATCGATGACCGATTGATCATGCCAGATGTCCGGAAAGAATGGGTTAAGGCAGTGTCGTATTGTCGATATGTGGTGACGGCAGCTGATGTGCCGAAGTGGAGTTGATTTTGGGAGCAGGCAGCTGTCATGTGCTGGTCTCCATTCCAATGTCATTCAGGTCGTAGGGGGCGGGATGGCGCCAGACCTGTACCTCGCCAAAGCGTTCGTGAGTGAAATGCCCATCATGTTGCGCGTCGAGGCGCTGAGCTAATGCGCGAGATTCATGGTTGTCAGCATCAATCAAACTGATCGCAGTGGACCAGCCGAGAGTGTTATATGCGTATGCGCGGGCAGCTTGCGCTGCTTCGGTTGCATAGCCTTTTCCGCCGAACCCTTCAAAGAGATCCCAGGCAATCTCGGGCTCTGGCCAGCCGTGTGGAAACCATAGACCGATAAGGCCGGCTGCCTGCCCGGAGTGTTTCTCTGTTACGGTCCAGCGGCCGTAGCCCCGCAATGGCCAGTGGCCAATTTCGATTGCGAGCTGGCGCCAAGCCTGTTCTTCATTCATCTGCCCACCGACGAATTTTGCCCGATCGGAGGCAAAAAACATGCACAGTGCCTCGAAGTCCGCCAGCGTTGGTGCGCGGAGGATGAGGCGATCTGTTTCCAAGGTGGGGATGGTGATTGTCATGGCGTTATTTCTTCTTCCCGAAGCCGCTCAGGCCGCCGGGTAGCGCCACGCCACCGAGGCCAGGCATGCCGCCCATACCACCGGGAAGGCCCTTAGCGCCTCCCATTGCCTTTGCTGCAGCTTCCAGTGCTTTAGGGTCCATCTGGCCGGGATCCATTCCTGCCATATCAGGCATGCCACCGCCTTTGCCGAGCATGCCTTTCATGGCTTCTTTCAGCATTTTGCCTTTGCCCATTTTGCCCATCTTTTTCATGACGTCGGCCATTTGGCGGTGCATTTTCATCAGCTTGTTGAGGTCAGAAACCTGCATGCCTGAGCCTGCAGCGATCCGTTTCTTTCGGCTGGCTTGCAGAACGGCAGGGTTGGCGCGTTCTTTCTTGGTCATGGACTGGATCATGGCAATCTGTTGACGTAGAACTTTGTCGTCAAAGCCTGAATCTTCAACCTGTTTAGCCATCTTTGCCATACCGGGCATCATTTGCATCATGCCTTGCATGCCGCCCATCTGGATCATTTGCTCCAGCTGCATCTTCAGGTCATTCATATTGAAATGACCCTTCATCATGCGCTTCATCATGCGCTCGGCCTGTTCGGCCTCGATGGTGTCTTGTGCTTTTTCGACCAGCGCGACGATATCGCCCATGCCGAGGATACGGCCTGCGATTCGGTCAGGTTCGAAAGTCTCGATGGCGTCCATCTTCTCGCCAAGACCAACAAAGCGGATTGGCTTGCCGGTGACGGCACGCATCGATAGCGCAGCACCACCACGCCCATCGCCGTCCATCCGGGTGAGGACGACACCAGAGATGCCAATTTTGGCATCAAACTCTTCGGCAACCTCAACAGCCACCTGACCGGTCAGGCCGTCGACAACAAGCAGTGTCTCACGGGGGGAGACGACATCGCGGACATCTTCAACCTCCTGCATGAGGACTTCATCGATCTGCAGGCGACCGGCAGTGTCGAGCATGTAGACGTCATAGCCACCCAGCGCAGCCTGCTGCTTGGCGCGTTTGGCGATGTCGACGGGTTTCTGTCCGGGTACAATCGGGAGCGTGTCAACACCGATCTGGGTGCCAAGTACGGCCAACTGGTCCATCGCGGCCGGGCGATAGACGTCAAGCGAGGCCATCAGCACTCGTTTGCCTTCTTTGTCTTTTAACCGCTTGGCAAGTTTGCCGGTTGTTGTGGTCTTACCCGAACCCTGCAAGCCAACCATCAAGATAGGCGCGGGAGGGCTGTCGATTTTGAGCTGGCCTGGGTCTTCGTCACCACGCAACACGTTAACCAGCGCGTCATGGACGATCTTTACAACCTGCTGACCGGGTGTAACCGATTTTGTTACCGCTTGACCCGTCGCTTGATCTTGCACGCGTTTCACGAAATCGCGGGCGACCGGCAGCGATACATCAGCCTCGAGGAGGGCAACGCGAACTTCGCGTAGCGCTGTCTTGACGTCTTCCTCGGATAGCGCGCCCTGTTTGGTCAGCCGGTCAAAGACACCGGATAGGCGTTCGGATAAATTTTCAAACATGCCTTCGGCCTCCTATGCCGGTTTAAACGTGGGCGCCCCACATGTAGGGAGCAAATGATCCATGCGCAATCACCCCCACGGGCGTAACACGCTGGTGGGGGGCGATCCCTGACATAGGCAGGGACCGGAAGGCTTGGTACAGCTTCCGGATTTGCAGCACCGGTTACGCCTTTGGCTGCGATGAGTCAACCCGACGAGAGAAGCTGAAGCAGCACGCCGATCCGCCATGCACTGTGTGCAACGGTTGACGGAGGGTGCACCACTGAGAGATTGTAAATTGGTACGGGCGGGCCTGCAGCAATCTGCATAAACGTTCCCTAAGCGGCAAATGGTAAAGGGATGCGTATCCTCAGATGGCGTCGGGCGCGTGCCGTGACGCTGTGACGGCCTGATACCGTCATGGATGAGGCAGTTAACAGCAGGCATCTGGAGCGGCATTCCTGTCGCACTCCTTCATCGGGCGGCCTTGCAGCCATCAGAAGGATCAAGACAGATGCGTGTATTTACGATTGTGGGTCCCTCCCATTCTGGAAAAACCGAGTTGGCGACCGCTTTGGCAGCGCTTGAGGAGCCTGAACATAAACCGCAGCAAGCCAACGGCGTGGCGGATCTGCGAACCTTCCGTTTTATGAATGAGGCTTGGGGAGTGATCGATGTCGCAGGCGGTGTTGAGAATCTGTCCATCGCCGGTCCTACACTTGCTGCCAGCGATGCAGCGGTGATCTGTGTGCCAGCTGATCCCGAAGCCGGTGTACTGGCCGCGCCCTATTTGCGGATGATTGAAGAGGCGGGCATTCCCGCCTTTCTTTTTATCAACCGTATGGATCAGGCAAAAGGGCGTGTGGCGGATGTTGTGGCTGCGCTGCAAACCTACTGTCGCCATAGCATTGTGCTGCGCCAGATCCCGATGCGGGCGAGTGGTGATGTGATCGGAGCCGTGGATCTTATCTCTGAACGTGCATGGAAGTATCAGCACGGTCAATCGTCAGCCTTGGTCGCCTTTCCGGACAGCATTCATGTACGTGAACGTCAGGCTCGTGGAGAGATGCTGGAAGCATTGGCAGACTATGATGATGAATTGCTGGAACAGCTGATCGATGATCGGAAACCGCTGACAGAAGCTGTCTATGATGTTGCCACCCGCGTCTTGCAGCATAGTGATCTTATCCCGGCGTTGCTGGGATCTGCGTTGCACCGGAATGGTATTCTGCGGCTTATGAAATCTCTGCGTCATGAAGCTCCTACGGTAGAGGTTGCGGCACAGAGACTCGCGACAGACGGTTCAGCATTGGCAGTAGGCTGTATCGGCGATCTTGTAAAACATCTGGGAAAGACTGTTGTGGTTCGTGCTCTGCAATCGCCTGTAGCAGCTGGTGCGCAGGTTGGTGGAAACAGTTTGGGGGTGATCAAGAATGCACTGAGAGAGCAGGACAACGTGGGGGATGGCATCCCGCGTGCAAATAAAAGGGTGAACTCTGGGACTTCTTCTGCTGCTAACTTGGGGTCTGGCGAAATCGGGCAGGTTCTAAAATCCGATCATCTAAATCTGGGTTACTCCTATTCAAAAGACCATGCTTTGGAGTTGCCGGATTGGGCGCACCCCCGCCCTTCAAGCTATCAGCGGATTATCATGCCTGTGCATGATCGCGATGATGTCCGTCTGACCTCGGCTTTGGAGCGAATCGCCGAGGTGGAGCCGGGGCTAGAGGTTGATCAGGACGAAGTTAGCGGCAATGCGCGGCTCCACCTACAGGGGCCGCTGCACTTGCGGCGTATTTTAGCGCTGCTGCGGGGGGCATTTGATATTGATGTAAGTGATGATCCGGTTTTGCCTCCTCTGAGAGAGACCGTTGCCCGGACAGCCACCACTCACTACCGCCACCGTAAGCAGTCCGGCGGCGCAGGCCAATTTGCAGATGTCGTGTTGAGCATCGCGCCGGCAGCGCGTGGATCGGGCTTTGAGTTCACGGATATGGTGAAAGGTGGCGTTGTACCCAAGGGTTATATCCCTTCTGTTGAAGCCGGCGCACGCGATGCATTGGCCGCGGGCGTCAATGGCCATCCGGTGGTAGACGTTCGGGTGGTTCTGGAGGATGGCAAACATCATTCAGTCGACAGTTCCGACTATGCGTTCCGGACCGCTGGTAATTTTGCTGTGCGCGGGGCGCTGGTCGATGCGGGGTCAGTTGTGTTGCAACCGATCATGCGTGTCGAAATCCATGTCCCTTCGGTCTTTACCGGCGGGCTGGTACCGGTTGTTAGTAGTATGCAGGGGCAGATCCTTGGTTTTGCCTCTCATCCCAGGGCCGCAGGCTGGGACGTGTTCGAGACCTTGATGCCAGTTGCCGCCCGAGATCAACTCACCAGTAGTCTTGCCAGCGCGACCCGTGGTACGGCTTGGTTTTCTAGTGGATTTGGCCACTATGAAGAGGCGCGAGGGATCTAGTTCGGTCTGGTTAGCTTCTTGCATGGGAGTAACGTGCGAAAATCCCGGTTGTCGCCTTGCATTACCGCCGCTTTGGCATTGATCTGTGCGCTATATTCGATGTGCAGATCAAAGAGGCCAGAATGGACGCATCATCTCAGTTTCAGGATAGTTTGCCGTTTTCATCCGATGCGCTTCTGGCGCAACTGGACGAATGGGGGATCACCTATCAGCTATACCATCATACACCGCTGCGCACGGTAGAGGATGCAAAGGCTGTTGAGGCAGGTTTTGTGCAGACCGGTGAGGCGGCGCTACGTTTGAAGAACCTCTACCTGCGAGACAAGAAAAAGCGAAATCACCTTATCAGTCTGGAACAGGATCGCGATGTCGATCTCAAAAGCCTAGCTGCTGAACTAGGGCTCGGAAATCTGTCGTTTGGTTCTCCGGATCGACTGTTCGAGACCCTTGGTGTGCGACCGGGGGCAGTCACTCCGCTTGCGATGATTAATGGCGCCAGCAATGGAGTGAATTTCTATATGGACCAAGCTGGGCAAAAAGCGGACTTGGTGTATATGCATCCTTTGGTCAACGATCGCACCGTTGCGCTAACGCAGTCGGCGTTCTTGGACGTGATGGAACGCCTGGGGGTGACGATCACCTGGATTTGAGGCGCCGGACCGTTCGATGTCGCTGCGCGCAGATTTGCACCTTTCGCTGGTTGCTCCGGATGGGCAGATTTGCACCTTTCGCTGGTTGCTCCGGATGGAATGTGCATATTTGCGTAAAACCACGCGCAATTGAGAGATGGCTATGGAAAACTGGGACGAGGTACGCACGGCGTATCAGGTGGCGCGGATGGGGACCGTTAGTGGAGCGGCCGAGGTGCTGGGTGTGCATCACGCTACAGTTATTCGTCATGTCGATGCCATCGAGGCGCGCTTGGGCGTCAAATTGTTCCAGCGTCATGCCCGGGGCTATACGCCGACAGAGGCCGGCCAGGATCTTCTGAGGGTTGCGCAGGCAACTGATGATCAGTTTGGTCAATTGGTTGGGCGGTTGAAGGGGCACGGCGACGCTGTTTCAGGCGAACTGGTTGTGACCTCTTTGTCAGGGATGTCGGGAATACTGGTTCCAGCTCTCACTGAGTTTCAGCGCCAGTATCCCGAACTTTTGATCCGCTTCCTAACCGGCAGTCGCTTGTTTCGGTTGGAATATGGCGAGGCACATGTGGCGATCCGGGCTGGTTCTCCGCCGGATCAGCCAGACAATGTGGTGCAGCCTTTAATGACGCAACAGCACGGGCTTTATGCCAGCGCGTCCTATCTGGAGCGCTATGGTCCGCTAAAGGGTGTAGAAGATATGCCCAATCACCGGTTCATATGTAATGACGACGTAGACAGCCGCGCCCCTTATTCGCGCTGGCTACGCGCCCACGCGCCTGAAGCAGCCCTTTCGTTTCGATGTGTGAATTCGGTTTCGATGCACGATGCCCTACTGGCGGGTGCGGGTGTAGGGTTCATGACGCGGTGGGAAGCTGCCCGTCATCCAGAGCTGATCCAGGTGATGGATCCGCTGCCGGAATGGATCAGCGAGCTATGGCTGGTTACCCATGTCGATCTGCATCGCACTACCAAAGTACAGAGCTTTCTTAGTTTCTTGAAGGCAGAAGCGAAGGCCTGGGCTGTATGAGTTCCCACTATCGCGGACACTTGGCGATGTTGTTTTTTTCGGCCCTTGTAGCGGGGTCGTTTTCTCTAGGTTCAATGGTGGCGAATGATATCGCCCCTATGGCCCTCAATGCCGTACGGTTTGTGATCGCTGCGGTAGTCATCGGTATCGCGGCCCAGCTTACCCATGGCTTGCGGCGTAAGGATTTTCGGGCACCTTGGCGTTTCATCGTGTTGGGTGCGCTGTTTGCGATCTATTTTGTGTTGATGTTCTACGGGCTGCAAACCGCCGCCCCAGTAAGCACGGCTGCAGTCTTTACACTGACACCTGTACTGACTGCAGTGTTTGGCTGGGTGTTATTGCGGCAGGCGACAACCGGGCGCATGGCCCTGGCGCTGTCTATCGGTGCCATAGGCGCAATCTGGGTTATATTCCGTGGTGATCCGGAGGCGATCTGGGCCTTTGAAACTGGTCGAGGCGAAATGATATATTTCTTGGGCTGCGTGGCCCATGCGCTTTATACACCAATGGTGCGGTTGTTGAACCGGGGCGAGCCTGCGGTGGTATTTACCTTTGGTATGTTGGTGGCGGGTGCAATGATTCTGCTGGCCGTAGGTTGGTCTGATATCCGCGCAACTGATTGGGCCGGGCTCTCTCCGCTTGTGTGGTTGGTATTGCTGTATGTTGCACTGATCGCCAGCGCAGCGACGTTTGTGCTGCTGCAATATGCGACGCTGCATCTGCCGTCGGCCAAGGTTATGGCCTATACCTATCTGACGCCAAGCTGGGTGATGCTGTGGGAGATAGCGCTGGGCCGTCCAGCGCCGAGTGCTGTCGTTGTGCTTGGTATCCTTTGCACGTGTTGGGCGCTTTGGCTCTTGCTGAGGGACGACTCCGTGCCTTTGACAGCCACACAGTCGGGATGATGCCTGTCACTCGAAAGAGTCGTTGGTACTCTGGTCATCTAACTCTGTTTCCAGAAACCGTTCGAAAGCATCCAGATTAACTGGCTCAAACTGGCCGAAACCCTGCATCCAGACAGTTGCCGTGCGCATGGCGTCTGGTTGCAGTTTACACCACTTAACCCGCCCGCGTTTTTCCTGCGTGATCAAACCCGCGCGCGTCAGGATGGTCAGATGCTTTGAAATCGCAGCCAAAGACATTTCAAAGGGATCAGCCACATCGGTGACGGCCATATCGTCTTCCAGCAGCATGGTTAGGATGCTGCGCCGGGTGGGATCCGCAAGCGCGGCAAAGACTATATCAAGAGTGTGGCTCATGTCGACACACCTAAACCGCAACAACCGGGTCGACAATCCCACGCCGAGCCCGGCATATGGCCTGAAAGTAAGATCGCGAATTTGGAGAGGCGCAACATGGCACTAAAATACTGGGTAGCGATCTTTGTACTGGGTATCGGCTGGGGCATGTCATTCATGTTCAACGCTGTTTTGCTGCGCGAGTTGGGGCCTTTGTCTGTTTCAATGGGGCGCGTCGGTTTTGGGGCATTGGGTTGCTGGGTCTATGTGTTTGCAGCCCGAAAGCGCGTTCCAGACACGCCTGGGAGCTGGTTTGCACTGTTCGGCTTTGGGGGGCTGAGCTACGCAGCACCGTTTGCCTTCTATGCTTTGGGGCAACAACATATCGCGAGCGGCGTGGCCGGCATTCTCAACGCCTTTACTCCGGCACTTGCGGTGTTGGTGGCACATTTCTGGCCTGGTGGCGAACGTGCCACCTGGCAGAAATCGATGGGTGTTCTCTTCGGCTTCTTCGGCATTGTTGTGCTATCTTTGCCGTTGATGCAGGGCGGTAGGCAGTCTGAGATCTGGGCGGTGTTGATAACGCTGTGTGCACCTTTGTGCTATGCGTTCTCGGTGAATATCGCCCGGCAATTCCGCGATATGGATCCGGTCGTGCTTGTGGCTATTGCTCTAACCGGTGCGACGGCGGCGATATCGCCATTGGCCCTGTGGGTGGAGGGAACGCCGGTTATCACCCGATTGGAAACCTGGGCGGCGCTGCTGATAATCGGTTTTATCCTGACTGCCGCTGCATTCATCTTGTTTTATTGGGTTCTGCCCAAGGTCGGGCCCACCAACATCACGTTGCCAACTTTGATCGCACCGGTTTCGGCCTTGGCCATGGGGGCCTGGGTGTTGCATGAGCCGATCAAAATTGAACAACTGGCGGGGATGTTCGCGATCCTGGTTGGTCTGGTGCTGATCGATGGACGATTGATGCGCAAGATCCGTGGCAAACCGACCCTTTGGTAAAATCAACCTATTGGTTGAATATGGGTTCGATGTGCGAAATTCGCACCAGTAGTCGACATATGTTAGTCAGGGCAAATATAAAGTTTGAAAAAGTAATTTTAAATCAATGACTTGGATCAACTTCTTCTTTGGGATCTGGGTTGTTGACTCCTAGCCAAGGACTCCTTAGCACCGCACCTAGAATTCACGTGAGGATGGCGCCCGTGTCGCATGAGCCAAACAAGCAGCGCTTGGCGCAGCTAGAGGCCAAGTTGGCAGAGGCGCGTAAGGCTCAAGAGCCCAAGCCGCGCGTAGATGAGCATTATTCAACGGCAAGTGATGCCTGGAGAATGGTGATTGAATTGGTGGCTGGTCTGATGATCGGCTTTGGCATTGGATACGGATTGGACCTTCTGCTTGGGACCATTCCGATTTTTCTGGTGCTTTTCACGATGCTGGGTTTGGCGGCCGGGGTGAAAACGATGCTCCGCAGCGCGCAAGAGATCCAGGAAAAGAAACTGGCCGAAGAGGCCGAACAAGATGCGCAGGACCGGGATTGATCCCCCGGCGACAGGAGAAACGGGACAATGGGTAAACTAATCTTTGGAGCGGCATTTCTGCTGGTACTTGCGTCTGGGCTGTTCTTTGCACCCGCTATTCCGGGTTTGCAGATCCACCCGACTGACCAGTTTCTGATCAAGCCACTGGGTGGCGCAGATGAGCTGAACTTCTACACACCGACCAACGCGACCCTATGGATGGGGCTGGCGATTGTCGCAATCTTTGCACTTATGGTGCTGGGATCCTCCAAGCGTGCAATCGTACCTTCGCGAATTCAGTCGGTTGCTGAGCTGGCCTATGGCTTCATCTACAAGATGGTAGAAGATGTTACCGGCAAAGATGGCCTGAAGTTCTTTCCGTATATCATGACCCTGTTCATGTTCATCTTGACCGCCAACATGCTTGGCTTGCTGCCTATGAGCTTTACCAGCACCTCGCATTTTGCAGTGACCGCTGTTCTGGCGATGTTGGTGTTTGTGACCGTTACCGTCACCGGCTTTGTGCTGCACGGTACCAAGTTTCTGGGCTTGTTCTGGGTCAGCTCCGCACCGCTCGCGCTGCGTCCGGTCCTTGCCATCATCGAATTGATTTCCTACTTCGTGCGTCCTGTCAGCCACTGCATCCGTCTTGCGGGTAATGTCATGGCTGGCCACGCGGTTCTGAAGGTATTCGCAGGTTTTGCAGGCGCGCTGGGCCTGTTCAGCTTCCTGCCGATCTTTGCCATCACCGCAGTGTACGCACTCGAAGTTCTCGTGGCCTTTATTCAGGCTTACGTATTCACCATTCTGACCTGCGTGTACCTGAAGGACGCGCTGCATCCGTCGCACTAAGGCACGGATAGGTCTGAACACTAAGATCCTCAACTTCCAATCGTAAGGAGATACACAATGGAAGGCGAACTCGCACACATCGGCGCTGGCCTGGCTGGCATGGGTACTGGTATTGCTGCACTGGGCGTTGGCAATGTTGCAGCCAACTTCCTGGCAGGCGCACTGCGCAACCCCTCCGCGGCTGCGTCGCAGACCGCAACACTCTTCATCGGCATCGCATTTGCAGAAGCTCTGGGCATCTTCTCGTTCCTGGTTGCTCTGCTGCTGATGTTCGCCGTCTAAGAACCTTCGGAACCATTTTCCTTACGGCCGGGCGGTGTGGATTCCCGCGTTGCCCGGTGTAACGGCAAGTTCCCTAGGAGGACGACATGGCAACTCAGACGCAGGACGCAGGTCACGGTGCCGCAGAGGCCGCCCACGGTTCGGGCGGCATGCCGCAACTCGACTTCTCGACCTATGCGAACCAGATCTTCTGGCTCGTGGTCACGCTCGTCGTGATCTATTTTATCCTGTCGCGCATCGCGCTGCCTCGCATTGCGGCAGTGTTGGCCGAGCGCCAGGGAACCATCACCAACGACCTCGCCGCGGCTGAAGACCTTAAAGCCAAAGCCGTTGAGGCCGAAACCGCTTACAATCAGGCTCTGACAAATGCCCGTGCCGAGGCTCAGCGCATTGCTGCTGAAACCCGTGCTGAAATCCAGGTAGATCTGGATGAGGCCATCGCTAAAGCAGATGCTCAGATATCGGCCAAAGCAGCGGAATCAGAAGCCTTGATTGCTGAGATCAAGGAAGGCGCAATCGCCAGTATCGAAGCTGTTGCGGTTGAAACTGCCGCCGAAATCGTCGCTACCTTTGGTGGCAAGGCTGACGAAAAAGCCGTTGCAGCTGCGGTTGCCGACCGGATGAAGGGATAAGAACATGCGTTCAGTACTCGCTATTGCTCTGACCTTTGGTGTCACAAGCCCCGCCTTTGCAGCGTCTGGTCCATTCCTGTCGATGAGCAACACCGACTTCGTTGTGACGCTCGCATTCCTGCTGTTCATTGGTATCCTGCTTTATGCCAAAGTACCCGGTCTACTGGGTGACCAGCTGGATGCACGTGCTGAAGGTATCAAAAAGGACCTCGAAGAGGCTCGGGCCTTGCGTGAAGAAGCTCAGACTGTTCTGGCATCTTATGAGCGTAAGCATCAGGAAGTGCAGGCTCAGGCTGATCGTATTGTTGCCTCGGCGCGTGAAGACGCAGCCAAAGCTGCAGATCAAGCCAAGGCGGATCTGGAAATCTCGATTGCTCGTCGTATGACGGCTGCCGAGGAACAGATCACCGCTGCTCAGGATTCTGCAGTAAAAGAGGTGCGAGATCAGGCAATCACAGTTGCGATTGCAGCTGCGGATGCAGTGATCTCAAAACAGATGACAGCGACTGAAGCTAATAAGCTGATCGATGCTGCTATCGCTGATGTGAACGCCAAGTTGCACTAAACTTGTCGATACGGACGCGTTAAGAACCCGGCTCATGTAGCCGGGTTCTTTGTTTGGAACATATCTGTTGATGCTGCTGAAACAGGGAGTTTCTGTCGCCTACGGCTTGCCGGTTTCATGTTGAAGCCGTTGCTTTGCGATTTCGCTATTGCGCAGGGAGCGCTGGTGATCAGTCAGGGCTTGTTTTACGTAATCCAGATGAGTTTCGACGGCTGCGCGTGCAGCCTGGGGGTCACGGTTTTGCAGGGCTGAGTTGATCGCGCGGTGTTGAGCGAGGAGCGCATCACGGGTCGTGTGCTGCTGAAACATGATCCGGCGATTGTAGAACACGCCCTCACGTAGCAGATCGAACATGGACCGCATCATATGCAACATGACGACGTTGTGGCTGGCGTCCATTATCGCCGAATGGAACTGCGCATCTAGCGCTGCCGCTTCCTCAGAAGTAGCGGGATCACCTGCCAGTTCCATCTTATCAAAGATAGTCTTAATCACCTGCAGATCGTAGTCAGATCCGTATTTCGCAGCGCGTTCGGCGGCCAGGCCCTCCATGTCACGGCGAAAGCTCAGGTAATCGAATACCGCTTCATCGTGGCTTGCGAACAATTGCACAAGTGCCGGAGAGAACGCGGAGCCAAGTACGTCGGCAACGAATACGCCTGCACCGGCACGTGAGATGAGCAGACCACGTTCTTGCAACTCAGCCAATGCATCGCGCAATGACGGACGAGAGACGCCTAAGCGTTCGGCGAGTTCCCGTTCGGCAGGCAGGCGCTCACCCGGTGTCAGAATGCCCCTTAAAACGAACTGTTCGATCTGGCGTACCACTGACGCAGAGAGTTTTTCGGGCTGAACTTTTTGAAACGGCATGATGTCTGGTCTGTTAGTATGTTTGATTGGTCAAATCATATGACCACGCGCCCTCTACTACCGCAAGAGGCAGCGTCATTCGGCAGACATGGTCTTAAATCCATGTTAGATCTGACATACGGCTAAAGATGCCGATTTAGTTGCTACGGTGATGCCCATGTTAGATCTGATCGGGTCAGCTACTCTCCGGCGCTTGATTGTAATACCTCTTCTTGCTCTATTGCTTGCTGCCTGTAGTTCAGCGAGCCCGCATTTTCAGAGACAATCTGTACAGCGGATTGAGGTTGGGAACAGCATTTTTGATGTTCGCCTGCGCGGATCATTGGCAGAAGCTGTACGGGTCAATCCGCAGTATGCGCCACGTCTTGGGGGGATCCGTCACCGGGCCAAACAAGCGATGGAATTGGCCAGTGGTTGTTCCGTTCGTAATGTTCTGGGGGATCAGGCTCTCTTGGTCGGTCAATTGGACTGTGCAAGCCGAGAAACCGAAAAATAGAAAGTTATCCACAATATATGGTGGCGATATGGTGCTGACCTATAGGATTTGGGGGGCAGCCACATTGACAGTGGTGTAACAAACCCATGACACTTGGACCCCAATGAATCATAGGATATCGGCTTGCGCTTCTCGAAACTCAGACTGAACGGCTTCAAGAGCTTTGTGGACCCAACGGATCTATTGATTGCTGACGGCCTGACAGGCGTTGTCGGGCCGAATGGCTGTGGCAAGTCGAACTTGTTGGAAGCGTTGCGTTGGGTCATGGGTGAAAACCGCCCGAAGGCGATGCGCGGCGGTGGCATGGAAGATGTGATCTTTGCCGGTACCAGTTCTAGGCCGGCGCGTAATTTTGCTGAGGTCAGCCTGCAGATCGACAACAGCGAGCGTCTGGCGCCTTCTGGGTTCAATGAAAGCGATAATCTGGAGATATTGCGCCGCATCACGCGTGATGTTGGCAGCGCCTATAAGACCAACGGAAAAGATGTGCGCGCGCGTGATGTACAGATGCTGTTTGCTGATGCCTCTACCGGCGCGCATTCACCGGCGCTGGTTCGGCAGGGTCAGATTGCTGAGCTGATCAACGCCAAACCAAAGGCGCGGCGGCGGATCCTGGAAGAGGCCGCAGGCATCTCTGGCCTGTATCAACGCCGACATGAAGCCGAGTTGAAGCTGAAAAACACCGAACAGAATTTGTTGCGTGTGGATGATGTGATAGAACAGCTGGCTGCGCAGCTTTCTCAATTGGCGCGTCAGGCGCGTCAGGCTCAGAGATACCGAGATATTGGTGAACAATTACGCCGGGCAGAGGGGATGCTGCTCTATCGCCGTTGGCGCGAGGCCGACGATGCGCGGCTCGAGGCGGAGGATATCCTGCGCACGCGTGAAACTCAGGCGGCCAAGGCGGAAGCGCTGGAACGTGTAGCTGATGGAAAACGGCTTGAGGCAGAGAGCACGCTTCCACCTCTGCGTGAAGAAGAGGCGATTGCGGCAGCGGTTTTACAGCGACTGTTCGTACAGCGGGATGCTCTGACCGATCAGGAAGCACAGGCACGCCAAACCATCGAAACCCTGACCAGCCGCGTCGTGCAACTCGGCCGTGATATCGAACGTGAAAGCGGCTTGAACCGGGATGCTGGCGAGACGATCGAGCGGCTTGATTGGGAGCAGCGTGAATTGGCCCGGGCTTCTGTTGGACATGACGATCGAATGGCGGAGGCTGCGGAGTGTACCCGTGAGGCCGGATCGGTTCTGCAAGCCCGCGAAAATCATCTCAGTAGCCTTACAGAGGATGTTGCTCGGCTTGCAGCTCGGCACCAGTCGGCCCAGCGTCAGCATGAGGATTGTCGCCGTGCGTTGACACGTGCCGAAGAGGAAGGAGGGAGCTCGCGAGAGGCGATGGCAGCTGCCCGCGCAGCATTGGCGGAGGCCGAAGTTGCATTTGAGGCTGGAAGCGAAGCTGAAGAAGAGGCACGCGCGGCCGCGGAAGTCGCCGATGAGGCGCTCATCGCAGCAGATGACGCACGTACTGATACCCAATCACGCGAAGCAGAGGCTCGTGCGCGACGTTCTGAAGCGGAAGGAGAATTGGGGGCGCTGCGGGCAGAGGCGACAGCGTTAGCAAAGCTGGTTGAACGTGACACCGCAGAGGGTGGTCATGTGCTGGACGAAATGCGCGTCGCTGCGGGATATGAAAAGGCGCTTGGTGCGGCCCTGGCAGATGATCTGCGTGCGCCGCTTGCTGAAATAGACGGCCCAAGTGGTTGGGTCACACTGCCACCCTACGACGGTGATGCGACTTTGCCTTCAGGCGCTACACCGCTTTCGTTGCATGTCAGTTGTCCTGATGCATTGCATCGCCGGATTTCGCAAGTCGGCCTAGTTGATGGCGATGTGGCACGGGACCTTCATTCGCATCTGTTACCTGGTCAGCGTTTGGTGACACTAGAAGGCGATCTATGGCGTTGGGATGGTTTCCGTGCATGGGCAGAGGATGCCCCTAGTGCAGCTGCGCTACGGCTTGAGCAGATGAATCGTCTGGAAGCGCTAAAGCAAGATATGGAGCATGTCGGAGCGCGCGCTGACGGGGCACGGGCTGCGCATGACCTTTTAATGCGCAAGCTGGAAGAGGTCACGGCTGCAGACCAGGCTGCGCGTCAGGCACGTCGCGTAGCAGATCAGCGTGTCGCTGATGCAGCACGGGCGTTGAGCAGGGCGGAAAGCCATCGCAACCTGTCTCAAGGGAAGCTGGAGACTCTGAGCATTGCAGTTGCGCGCCACGAAGAGGATGCTGCAGCGGCACGCGCGCAGTTGATTGAGTCAGAAGCCGTGATGGAAGAATTGGAAGACCTCTCGGAAGCACGCGCCAAAGTCGAGGATGTGAAGCACGCAGTCGAAGCGGCGCGTATTACCATGCTCACACATCGATCAACTCAGGATGAGTTGCGTCGTGAAGGTGAGACCCGGACCGCACGTGGGCAACAGGTCACCAAGGATTTGTCAGGCTGGCGTCACAGACTGGACAGCGCCGAGCGACGCATTGCTGAGTTGACCAACCGCCGCGGGGCGACAGAGGAAGAGTTGGAAGAGGCGCTTGCAGTTCCAAGTGAGATTGCTGAGACCCGCGATGAGTTGAATGCTGCCATCGAAGAGGCCGAAGCGCGCAAAGCAGTCGCGTCTGACGCGCTTATCGGGGCCGAAACTCTATTGCGCGATGCAGTTCAAAATGAGCGTGAGTGCGCACGGCTTGCATCAGAGGCGCGCGAAGCCCGGGCACGTTCAGAAGCTCGCTGTGATGCCGCCCGTGAGGCTGTCGGACATGCAGAGGCGCGGATCCGCGAGGAACAGCAGACAGTGCCTGACGATCTGTTGGCCAGTCTCGATACAACACCCGAGGATATCCCAAACTCCGAAGAGCTGGAGGCCGAGGTCAATCGCCACAAACGCCAGCGCGATGCTCTGGGTGCCGTAAACTTACGTGCAGAAGAAGACGCCCGTGCCGTGCAGGACGAGCATGATCAGTTGGTACGCGAAAAGGCCGATCTGGAAGAGGCCGTAACAACATTGCGCGCTGGGATCGCCAGCCTCAATCGCGAAGGTCGCGAGCGGCTATTGACCGCGTTCGAGGAGGTGAACGCAAGCTTCACCATGCTATTTACGCATCTGTTTGGAGGCGGTGAGGCCAACCTCGTTATGGTCGAAAGCGACGATCCGCTGGATGCTGGGCTTGAAATCATGTGTCAACCTCCAGGTAAGAAACTATCGACACTTTCGCTGCTTTCGGGAGGTGAACAGACGCTGACTGCCATGGCGTTGATCTTTGCGGTGTTCCTATCTAATCCAGCGCCCATTTGCGTGTTGGACGAAGTCGATGCGCCACTGGATGATTCAAATGTCACCCGGTTCTGCGATTTGCTCGACGAGATGTGCCGACAGACCGATACACGCTTTCTGATTATCACTCACCATGCCGTAACGATGGCGCGTATGGACCGGTTATTTGGAGTCACGATGCAGGAAAAAGGCGTTAGCCAGCTTGTGTCTGTTGATCTCAAGAAAGCCGAAGCCATGGTCGCCTGACCCCTTGTTCCAGTGCGATAGGCGTTTTATCGTTGCCGCGCCAATGACAGGATTTGCAATGAAACTTCTTTCAATAATTACCGCCGCCGCACTGATCGCTCTCCCTGGTCTGGGGCACGCTGAGAACATCCTTGCAAAGGATGCGACTACGCTTGCGAACTTCTTCGAAACCGAAGGTGTCGATTTTGAAGTCATGGCTGATGATGTTGGAGATCCGAAGCTAACGGTCGACTACTATGGCAACGATTTCTCAATCTACTTCTATGGCTGCGAGGACAACAAGAACTGTGACGCGATCCAGTTCTTTTCTGGTTATCAAACCGATGGTGGCATTCGTCTGGTCAAGATCAACGAATGGAACACTGAAAATCGCTTTGGACGGGCGTACGTTTCGGAAGAAGGGTCTGCGCGAGTGGAACTGGATGTCTATCTAGGCGATACGGGTATGAACCCCGATGATTTTGCCGAGCTTTTAGGCTACTGGTCACGTATCGTTCAGGATTTTGAAGAGTTCATCAACTGGTGATCGCAGGCCCGCTGTCACTGAAACGTGACGCAGAACTAAGTTAAATATCGCTAGGATAGCCGTATGAGATATTCCATGCTGCTGGCCTTTTTTCTTTCACTGGTTGCAAATATCGCGCCTGATCTGCTGTTGGCGCAGCAACGAGAAACGTTGGCCGAAGATCAGCCCTACAGCGCAAAGACACTTGCTGCACTGCCCGGGCGATCTTTTGTGTTCTACGACGAAGGCGAGGCCTTGTTCGGGGCAGATGGAGCTTATTCTTACACCTATTCCGCTAAAAACGGCGGAGGGACAGCCTGGGGCAGTTACCGTGTCGGCGAAGACGGCTATGTCTGCGTCACATTTGTCAACGGAGCGTCGCGGTGCGATCAATATGTGACCAACCGTGCACGCACAGTGGTAATCGACTCTGATGGGCAGAGGTTTCCTGTGCGTGCAACTCGCTAGATTCAGCTATGCAAGCCGCAGGCCGATTTACGCAAACAACATGTGGGGACTAGAGGCGTGACAGGAGCGTCGGGGTAGGCCATGCATCGGCGGGCAGCCCAAGGCGCTCTTGTTCCTTTTGAACTGCGATACGCGTCTTGGCTCCTAGTATTCCGTCGACATGTCCAACATCATGACCGCGCGTCCTTAGCTTGCGTTGCAATTGTTCCATCTGCTTGGATGTAAGGCCTGTATCGGGCGTACCGGCATGATACGGATCGGTGCCCGACAGCCGGGTTGCGAAATACGCTGCGGTCAAAACGTAGGTAAAACTTTGGTTCCATTCAAAATAAACGTCAAAGTTTGGATAGGCGAGGAATGCAGGTCCCTTGTGCCCTTGTGGCAGGATAAGCGCTGCCTTCGTATCGGGATCTGCGAGTCTACCTGAGCGAGGACTGATGCCCAAAGATTGCCAATCTGCTACAGTCTGTTTGCGATAAGCACCGCTAAGTCTCAGATCTAGATTGGCCGGAATTGTCACCTCTTGCATCCAAGGCTCATTCGCGGTCCAGCCTAGGTGTGATAGCATCTTGGCTCCGGACATCAGAGCATCCGGCGCTGACGTCTTGAGGTTTACATGGCCATCGCCATCCGCATCCACACCATTTTCAAGGATATCGCGGGGCAACATCTGCACCATTCCGATTTCCCCTGCCCAAGCACCGGTCGTACGAAGGGGATCAAAATCATTTTGGCGGAATAATTCCAGTGCCGCGAATACCTGTGGGCGGAACAATTCTGGCCGACGGCAGTCATGGGACAAGGTGACAAGCGCATTCAGGGTGTTGAAGTCCCCCTGCACGGCACCGTAGTCGGTTTCAAACGCCCAGAAGGCTAGCAAAACACCCCGATCTATACCATAGGTCGTCTCAATTCGGCGGAACGTAGCATCATATTTGCGAGACATCGCTTTGCCGCGATCCAAGCGGCCTTTGGAAATCAGGCGGCGTGAAAACTCGATGAACGGTTTTTGGAAAACACCTTGAGCACGGTCGGCTTTCAGGACAGCGGGGTCTTGGCGGACGTTCTGAAAAAACCGATTTACAGTGGCACTGTCATACCCTCCTGTCAGTGCTTCCTCTTTCATCAGCTGGACAAAGTTGCGAAATCCACCACCACATTGGGCGTGGACCTGAAGCGGCAGGAGGGTAGTGGCGAGGGCAATAATACTGAAGCGCAACACTGGGGCGTGTCCTTTTCGATGGTGCTGCCCCTTGTTAGCTACAAGAGCGCTACAATGGCAACCGTTAGCGCAAGCCCTAACGCCCAAGTGGCCCATAGTACACTGACAGCTTTGTTTATGCTGTGGGCGCCAGCGCTTCTTGAACCGGATCCGTTGACCCATGGAAATTCTTGCATTTTGCCATCGTAAGAACGCGGCCCGGCCAGCGCGATCCGTAGTGCGCGTGCCATTGCGGCTTCGGGCCAACCTGCGTTGGGGGATCTGTGACGGCGCGCATCTTTCACAATCTCAGACCAGCTGCGCAGTACGCGCCCGACCACAGCGATCATTAGCGCGGACAATCGGGCAGGGATCAGGTTTAGCAAGTCATCAAGCCGGGCAGCAGCCCAGCCAAAGCTGCGGTAGCGGGGTGTTTTGTAGCCAATCATGCTGTCGGCGGTATTCGTGATTTTGTATATCATCAGCCCCGGCAATCCGCCGATCAGGAACCAGAAGGCAGGGGCAACCACACCGTCGGAAAAATTTTCAGCACCGCTTTCAATAGCGGACCGCACGATCTGCGGAGTCGTCATGCCAGTGGTGTCACGACTTACGATCATCGCAACAGCGGTGCTCCCTTCGTTGGGACCGCGGCTAAGGCTACTGGCTACGGCCTCGACATGTTGGCACAACGAACGCTGGGCCAGCAGGATAGCCGCCACTAGAATTTCCACTAAGGGGCCAAACAAGGCCAAGACCCATCCAAGCCAACCCGCGCAGGCAACTAACACGACAATAGCGAGCACACCGCGCGCCTTCCGGTGTTTTCCTGTATTCAAGGTTTGATCAACCACTGTAACGGCGCGGCCCATCAGAACAGCAGGGTGAGGCAATCGTGACCACAGCCAGCGGGGCTCGCCAAAGATTGCATCCAGTAATAAGGCCGGTATCAGCAGGGAAGCAGTTGTCACAGAGCGGCCTCTAGCCGGGTCCAGCCTTCACCTGTCGGTAAACCGAGGCGCAGATAGGTTTTTGAGTATGGAAAGATACGAGTCCAAATATGGGCACGGGCCAGCTGGGCTTGCCATGCGGCAGCATCGTCTACGTCGTAGAGACGAAAAAGATCTGTGCCGCCGACAAGGTTAGCACCTTTTGCGATAAGCATCTCGTCCAGACGCATGGCGTCTTGGTGTAGCCGCGTCCGGGTGGATGCAGCCCAGTCTTCATCTCGTAAGGCCGTCGCGCCGATGCGCAAAGCGGGGCCAGAAACCGCCCAAGGCCCCTGCCATGCGGCGAGATCACCAATCAGGCAAGGGTCGCCAATGGCAAAGCCAAGCCGTAACCCAGCAAGTCCCCAGAATTTGCCAAAACTCTTGAGGATGATAACACCGGGGCGTTCCGCAAGATGCATTAGGCTATCTGTCGGACAGACATCACAGAAGCTTTCGTCGATTACTACCAATGGGGCCTGTACATCATCTGCGCACCACTGATGCCCGTCTGGATTGTTTGGATGAACCAGCACGCGGGCCTCTGCTGGGCCGCCGGTGACCGTTTGCCATCCTCGCGCTTTGAAAGCCGCGGCGTGTTCGTTATAGGTCGGTGGTGTGATGTGAACCCAGCGCGGGTCCGCCAGTGCGGGAATGGCGGCGATGAGAGCTGAAGCGCCAGGGGCCGGTAGGATTGCAGCACCTGACGGCACATTCCAGAACAGTCGCGCAGCGCTAATCAGTTCAGTCATGGCTGCATGGTCTGGCAAAGCCCCCCAATCCGAAGTAGTAAGCCCTTTTACCGGATAGGGCACTGGGTTGATCCCGGTCGAAATATCGACCCAGTCACTGGCTACACCACCATATTCCGAAATAGCGGCGCTGAGGTTGCCGCCATGGTCCCGTTTAGGGACCTCTGTCAGATCCAGCATGCCAGTCATCTTGGGCCTTGAACAAATGAACCAGAACCTAGGGCCAAGAAGAGCGCAAGAAGAGCGCTGGCCCAGTACCGCCGTATGGAACAGCAATCGCGAGAAAGCAACCATAGCGGAATGCGATCAACAATTCGCTAATATGGGGGAGTTTGGAGCCGCTCAACTCTCCTTATGGGTGTTTTGGATGGGCGGCATTCCAAAGTAATAGCAGTAAACCCTGAACGCTTCAGGCCATGTGCGGGTTTAAGTTTGTCGAATCGCCTGGCATGGATAGTCAAAATAGGCGTCGCGGCGGGACAAAATAGCGCACTCTTTGGCGACAACCGTCATGAAATCCGGAGATTGTTTGGCGCATAAGGCGTGCCACGAATGTTCAATTGCCGCCAAGGCGCTGCTTGGCGCCCGCACTATGTCGTGCGATTTGGAGATTAATCGCGACCATGTGGGGCCATCCAGTCGATGCGTGGGTTGGTTGGTATAATCCGATGCGGGTTTATTGTCTCATGGCTGTAGTGGTAGTGGCGTACAATGTGATTCATTCCTACCGTTTCTGCGACACCCAGCCATTGGTATAGGGCCCGCGTGTAGGCCCAAAGGTTGGGATAATCCACCAGTCGCTTCCGGTTACATTTGAAATGCAGATGGTAGACAGGATCAAAGCGCACGAGTGTGGTGAATAGTCGCCAGTCGGCCTCGGTCAGCTTGTCACCAAGCAGGAAGCGATGTTCGGATAAGATGTCTTCCAGCCAGTCCAAGGTGTCAAATAGCGGGTCCACGGCTGCATCGTAGGCCTCCTGAGTTGTGGCAAAACCGCATTTGTATACACCGTTGTTCAGGGTGGAATAGATCCGGCTGTTCACGGCTTCGATTGGTTCGCGCAGCTCCTCCGGCCAATAGTCATCAAGATTTCCTGTGATGTCATCAAACGCACTGTTGAACATGCGGATGATGTCTGCGCTTTCGTTTGAAGCGATAGTGTTTTCTTTTTTGTCCCAAAGGATTGGGACGGTCACTCGTCCCGAGTATTGCGGATCGGCCTGAGTGTAGATCTGGTATGTATGATCGTATCCGAACAGATCATCCCCTGTCGCTCCGTGGTCGTCTTTGGCAAAGCTCCAGCCCTTGTCCAACATATCTGGATGGACGACAGAAACGCTGATGTGATCGGTCAGTTTCTTCAGTTGGCGGAAGATGAGTGTGCGATGTGCCCATGGGCAGGCCAGCGACACATATAGATGGTAGCGCCCGCTTTCTGCAGCAAAACCACCTTTGCCCGTTGGCCCGGCCTGACCATCCTTGGTAATCCAGTTGCGGAACTGCGCCTGCGAGCGTCTGAAAGCGCCACCAGTTGAAGCGGTATCATACCATTTGTCGTGCCAGACGCCGTCAATCAAGAGGCCCATCGTTGTCTCCTATGCGCTGTGGATACGTGTATTGCAGGGTAACCTAGGCGGGGTTGATGTCTGCGCCCATGGCCGTTTTCCGCGCAACCTCCCTGCGCTAATGCACAGGTGATGCCTGCCAGATAGTAGAAGGCACGGCGGCGGCCACCTTCGGCACATCTAAAGAGGTGTCGCAGACAAGGGGCTGAAACGACTCAAAAAGTTCACTTGATTTTATCCTTTCAGAGTTCACTCTTTAGGAGAGACGGGCATCACGCCTGATTGTTTTGGACCGATATCCCCAGATGTTTGGAGCCAAGGCGGGATTAAATCGAAAGGTCACTGCGATGACGACATTTGTTCCCAAATCAGTGCAGGACGCATTGGATGCCGCACGGTTGGATGGCATTAAAGCTAAGAGCCGCTTGCGGGTGGCTGTGGACAGCCACGATTTTCCTGTATTGCGCATGTGGAAAGACGGCTTTTCGGTCGAGGCGGCGGATTCTCCTCAGCTGCGCGGCTTGGTAGACCTCTATGATGGTACTCGGCATCTATCGCAGTGCCTAATCGTTGCTTCCGATGAAGAGGCAGGCGAGATACGATATGAGTTCAAGCGTGCGACACCGGTTTCGGATAAAGCTCCACTGGATTTCTATCGCGCTCCAGACGCGCCTGTGGCTCTGATCACACAGGATGATATGCGGTTCTGAGCATAGTCGGGCGAAACCTGCTATCAGCAAATTGATTCAGAACGGGGACCACCAGATAGTGATCTCCGTTGTAGATTGAGGCCCGGAGATTTCAGTCCGAGCTGTTCTATTAAGCGGTTATTGTAAATCGGAGAAGGCGTAGCGCAGACGCTCGCAGGCTTCTTCAACCCGCGCACGTTGAGTGCCGAGATTGAACCGTAGGAAATTTTCACCGCCGCTACCAAAGCTAGGCCCGTGGTTGGCGGCAATTTTTGCGCCCTGTTCCACACGTACCGTAAATTCCTCGCGGCTCATTCCGGTGCCAGAGAAGTCGACCCAGGCCAGATATGTCGCCTCCAATCGGGTCGAGCGCAGGCCAGGGATTTCGTTCACAGCCGCATCAAAGATCTGTCGGTTACCATCCAGATAAGGCACGAGCTCATCGACCCAGGCGGCTCCTTCGGGTGAGTAGGCCGCGGCTGTCGCCCATTGCCCGGGTGAGTTTGGTGACAGAGCAAGCGCCTGCATCCGGCGAGAGAACTTTGCGCGCAGATCGGGGTCAGGGATAATCACCTGACCAGTGTGCATACCGGCAAAGTTGAAGGTTTTGGATGGGGCCGTCAGCATCAGCAAGCGATCGGTGATATCGGGAGCTGCGTTCTGCATTGGGATATGGGTTGAGCCGTCGAAAACCAGATCGTGGTGAATTTCGTCCGACAACAGGATCAGATCGTGACGCTTGGCGAAATCAGCTACGCCACGCAGTTCTTCTTGTGTCCAGACGCGACCCACCGGATTGTGCGGCGAGCATAGGATGACCATTTTTTCAGACCCGGACATCTGTTCGTCATAGGTCGAAAAATCCATTTCGTAGCGCCCGTCATTGGCGGTCAGTTCACATTCGACCACCTCACGCCCAGCGTTGCGGATGACCTTGGCGAAGGCGTGATAGACTGGAGTAAACACGACAATACCGTCGCCCGGCTGCGTGTATGTTTCCAGGCACATACCGACGCCATTTACCAGACCGGTCGTGGTAAAGATCGCCTCGGGTTCTACCGACCAGTCATGACGGTTTTGCATCCACCAGCATATCGCAGATTTATAGGGGCTATCGCAGTTCACATAGCCGTAGATGCCGTGGTCTGCCATTTCGCGCATTTTGTCTGTTACAACTGATGGAACGGCGAAATCCATGTCCGCAACCCACATCGACAAACCTTCGTCCTGCGGCACATGATAGAGTTCCTCCATCATGTCCCATTTCATGCAATGTGTGTTTTGGCGGTCAATAATCTTGTCAAAATCCATGTCAGAGCTCCGGTTGTTTAGGGGCGAAGCTAACGCCAATCCTGCCATGTGCAAGGGGGGCGTTGCAGGGCGGGCGTCAATGGCCTAAATCAGCGGCATGAAACGACCGATCCTGATCCATCCTGATCCCCGCCTGAAAAAGGTCTGCGCTGCTGTCCCGGACCTGTCTGATGCACTACGTATGCTGGCCGACGACATGTTGGAAACCATGTACGATGCGCCGGGTATCGGTCTCGCAGCGCCCCAGATCGGTGTGATGGATCGTTTGATTGTGCTTGATTGCGTCAAAGAAGAGGATGGTACGGCCCGGCCGTTGGCGATGTTCAATCCTACGGTGGTCGCCGCCTCGGATGACGTTAACGTCTATGAGGAAGGGTGCCTGTCAATTCCTGAACAATACGCTGAGGTAACCCGTCCCAAAGTGGTCGATGTCGAATGGATTGACCGCGACGGAAACACACAACGTGAGACTTTCGACGGCCTTTGGGCGACCTGCGTGCAGCATGAAATTGACCATCTCGATGGCAAGCTATTTATCGACTATCTGAAGCCACTGAAGCGGCAGATGATTACGCGCAAGATGCAAAAACTGAAACGCGAACGTGCACGCGGCTAATATGCGTGCATTGAGGTCGGGCGAGCTTTGACGCTGGCGAACCTTTCGGGGAAAGGCGGACAACATGGCAGTTCTACAAATCATAGCTTGGCCAGACCCTGTGCTGGGCAAGGTCACGTCGCCGGTGGTTGCCATCTCCGATGTAGCCGATCTGGCACACGATATGCTGGATACGATGTATGCCGCACCGGGGCGTGGATTAGCGGCACCACAGGTCGGCATACTGCTACGGCTTTTTGTGATGGACACGACTTGGAAAGATGGTGTGCGCGATCCGCTTGTGTGCGTAAATCCGGAAGTTATAGCCCAATCTGATGAGATGGCCACAAACGCTGAGGGATGCCTGTCGATCAAAGGCGTTAGTCTCGATGTGACACGCCCGGCCTGGGTCGAGCTATCCTGGACTGATCTGCAGGGTATACGCAATCAACGCAGGTTTGACGGGTTCGCCGCCGCTTGCGTGCAACACGAATATGATCATCTCGAAGGTCGCCTAACATTTGACCTGGTGACGCCGACGGCGCGCGCCTCCGCAGAAGCCACCTACCACGCCTATCAGGAGACCCATCTATGACCGTGCGTCCTTGCCTGCCTTGGCCCGACAGACATCTGCGCAACCGCGCCGAAGACGTGAGCGAAGTTACTGACGAGATACTGGTGCTGTGGCAGGACATGATCGACACGATGGAGGCGATGCCTGGGGTCGGTCTTGCTGCGAATCAGATTGGCGTCCTGCTACGGTTGGCTGTTGTTGACGGGTCAAGCGAGCGCGGCCGCGCAGTGCGGTTGGCGAACCCTGAGATACTGCACGCCTCGGTAGCGCTGCGTGAGCATGAGGAAGCAAGCCCGAACCTCCCCGGTGTTTCTGCCAGGATCAAACGCCCCCGCGCGGTGACTGTGCGGTACATGGATGAGACTGGTGCAACGGTCGAACGTGATTTTGTCGGCATTGATGCAACCAGTGTTCAGCACCAGATTGATCACCTGAACGGGCGTATGTATTTTGATAAGCTGTCCAAGGTGAAACGCGATATGTTGATACGAAAAGCTAAGAAACTGAACGGCTAGAGGCCGTTCCGGGGTCTCGCAAAGTGCAGACTCATATACTGGCGAGATGGTCAAAATTGTGAGGCGACATATGCGTATTGTTTTTATGGGGACGCCTGAGTTCTCTGTGCCGGTTCTCAACGCGTTGGTTGGAGCAGGTCATGAGATTGCGGCCGTCTATTGTCAACCGCCTCGCCCCGCTGGGCGAGGTAAAAAGGACCGCCCAAACCCCGTACATGCCCGAGCGGAGGCGCTGGGTCTTGAGGTGCGCCACCCTGTCAGTCTTAAAGGCGTGGAAGAGCAGGTCGAATTCGCTGCATTGAAGGCGGATGTGGCCGTGGTTGTCGCCTATGGTCTGATCTTGCCGCAGGCTATATTGGATTCTCCAAGCCGCGGCTGCCTGAATATTCATGCAAGCCTTTTGCCACGGTGGCGCGGCGCTGCTCCTATTCATCGCGCTATTATGGCAGGGGACGCACAAACTGGCGTTTGCATTATGCAGATGGAGGCGGGACTGGATACTGGCCCTGTCTTGCTGCGGGAGGCCACTGATATCGGCGTGGAAGAAGTAACCGCGCAATTACATGATCGGCTCTCCGCGATGGGTGCGGCATTGATCATTAAGGCGCTGGCGCGACTGCCAGACTTGACGCTGGAACCACAGCCAAGCGAGGGCGTCACCTATGCCCATAAGATTGACAAGGCTGAGGCACAGATCGACTGGCAGCGCCCAGCGATCGAGGTGGATCGTAAAATTCGTGGGCTGTCCCCTTTTCCAGGTGCATGGTGCGAAATCGACGGGCAGCGAGTGAAACTCTTGGCCTCTCGCGTTGTGCAAGGGCAGGGAATTCCAGGGCGGGTTCAGAATGATCACCTGACTGTTGCCTGTGGCGAGGGGTCTGTTGAATTGCTGCGGTTGCAGCGCTCAGGAAAGGGCGCACAAGATAGCGATATCTTCTTGCGCGGTTTTCCGGTTGCCGCCGGTCAAGATCTGTAAGGAGAAATGGTTTGTTTTTAGCTCTGTTTGGCAGTGTCGTGATCGCCGGTATTGTTGGCTATTTGGCAGAACGCACCGATTTCACCCGCAATGGATACCTTTCGTCGATTATCATCTGTGTGGGAGGCGCATTCTTGTTCCATTTGGTGGTGATCATGTTTGGCCTCGGTTTTCGTGCTCCGGGCTGGAACGCGATCGCAGCCTCAGTCGGGGCGCTGATCATCGTACCATTCCACTGGCGTCGTTGAAACTACGAGATCGCCCTACTTCAAACGCGTGGCGGACGTGATTTATAGACTGGAAGATGCCAACCAAAGGTGATGGAGCCTGCCCTCAAGATCCAGCAGATCACTGCGCAAGCCACAAGCGCCCAGCCGGTCGAAACACCAAAGGCAATGCTGACAACAGCAGCTATCGCACCAGCCATTGCGCATGAGATATAAAGCTCTCCCTGTTTCAGGACCAGCGGCACCTCATTGCACACCACATCGCGCATCAGCCCGCCGAGGCTGCCGGTTGCCATGCCCATCAGCACTACGATTACCGAGGACTGTCCAGTCAGCAAGGCCGCGCCAGTGCCAGCAGAAACCGCAACTGCAAGCGCAAAACTGTCGAGCCAGACGATCCAGCGCAGGCGACTCTCGACCAGATGGGCGGTAAAGAACACAACCACGGCGGCTCCGGCGGCGAGCAGAATGTTAGTGGAATCTCCGATCCAAAACACCGGATGACGATCCAGTAACAAATCCCGTACAGTGCCCCCTCCTACGGCTGTCAGACAGGCCACAAAAGCAAACCCGACGATGTCCAGCTGTGCGCGGCTGGCAACCAGCGCGCCGGAGGCTGCAAAGACCAGCACTGAGGCATAGTCCAGGAGCGTGAGAATTGTCATGCTCTAGTTTTGCTTGGTTTGAATGGGGCCATGCCGGCGCGCGCCAGCTCGTCGGCGCGCTCATTCTCTGGATGACCCGCATGGCCTTTTACCCATTCCCAAGTGACTGTATGATTGCGCTGTGCTTCGTCCAGGCGTTGCCACAGTTCAACGTTTTTCACCGGTTTCTTGGATGCCGTTTTCCAGCCATTGCGTTTCCAGCCATGGATCCAGCCAGTGACGCCATTTTTGACATAGGCCGAATCCGTTACAACAGTAAGCGTCGATGGGCGTGCCAGACTTTCAAGGGCATTGATAGCGGCCAGTAGCTCCATCCGGTTGTTGGTGGTCTCGGCCTCGCCCCCGTGTAGCTCCTTTTCCTTGACGATTGTGTCGCCATCCATGGCACGGAGCAATACGCCCCAACCGCCGGGACCCGGATTTCCTGAACAAGCGCCATCGGTATAAGCAAAGAGATCAGCCATGACAGGCCACCGAGATCCAACGTGCCATGACGCGGTCCAGCCCGAGGCTTTCACCGGTGGTGCAATTATGCGGGGCAAACCCGGCAGAGCGCAGCAAATCCATTAATTCGTCTTCCTGATAGTAGGTATAGTACCGTCGAAGGGCATCGCGGGCCTCGCCCTTACCCAGCTTTAACGCAATGTAAAAGGGGGCATTGGGGCGTAGCGCCTGACGCAGGGCGGCAAGGTGTCGGGGGAACTCTGTGCGTGGCGCATGTAACAGGCTGAAATTGGCCCAGATGCCATCGTAGATATCGACGCCCGACAGTTGATCAAAGCTGGCGAGGCGCGTGTCAACGCCAGGCAGCTGATCGGCCAAGGCTATCATTTCAGCCGAAGCATCCATCGCCAAGGGTTTCAGCCCTGCGGTGGCCATCACTGCACTTGCAGTGCCGGGACCGCTACCCAAATCAAGGACGCGTCCACCCTGCTTGCAGGCGTCGATAAACTGTAGCAGTCGTGGGTCCTGCCGTAGGTGTCTCTCACTGCTCTCTGCATATTCCGCAGCCTTGTCGTTATAGACATCCAAAGTCTCAGGGTCTGGACGGCTCATAGGTACACTCCCGTTGCGAGGCTGATGATTACAATCACGCTTAGAAGCAGACGCAGCCGCATCCACCATGAGGGCGTCAAACCCCAGGTGAAAAACGCATAGTCGAGCAACAACAATCCAGCGAAGCCATAGATCAAGTTGATCCCGGCGCTGGTTGGCCCGCCACCTGTCATAAAAAACGCCCAAAGTGCCGGCAATACCGATAGCACATAGCCAGTTGCTGCACGTAGACCAGATGTCTTGGTCGCAAACCCCCAAAGCACGCCAGACATAAAACTAAGAATGACGGATCCATAGAAAAGCTGCACATATGGGCCTACAAAGCGTGGTCCTAAATTGCTTGCCCCCCAGGCCTGCAAGGATGGTAACTGCGTTGTGACAGCCCCCCAGACGAAAGGGGTCAACCCGGCTAGCCCGAGGCACAGTGGCGCTAGGGGTATTCTAATCATGCTCGTTCCATAGCTAGTCGCGCAGCCAAAGCGGCGAAAAGCGCAGCAAAACTGCGGTTCAACCATTTAACCACGGTGTTCGAGCCTAAGATCAGTGTGCGAGCCTGGGCCGCAAAGAGCCCATAGAGAACAAAGACCGAGAAGGTCATTGCCATGAAAATAGTACCAAGAACTACCATCTCCAACGTGGCGCTTGTCGCGTCGCCAGAAAGGAAGGGGGGCAGCAATGCCAGAAAGAACACTGATAGTTTCGGGTTCAGGATATTGATCAACGCGCCTCGCTGAGCAATCCGTAGTCCCGACTGTTGTGTCGGGCTAGCTGCGGAAACAGATAGAGCGCCGTCTGCTCTTACCATTTGCCACGCCAGATAGAGGAGGTAGAGCACTCCCGCAATCTTAACGGCCTGAAATAACAACGCCGACGCATGCAAAACTGCTGCGAGACCCAAAATTGCGGCAGCCAAATGCGGTAGAATACCGATCGTGCATCCAAACGCAGCCCAAACAGCTGCACGAGGCCCCTGACCAAGGCCTAGGGCAAGCGTATAGATGACGCCAGTACCCGGTGCGAGCACGACAACAAAAGCAGTGATGAGAAAATGCAGCGAAATCACGCGATAAGTTCCTTGCGACACAATTGGGTTAGCCACAGGGTAGTAGCCTGCCGATCAGTTGCAACCATCCATTCCATGTCGTGTTGGAAGGCGCAGATAGGATTTGTCAGGGTCAGGCGGGTTGCCGCAATACGCGTGGCACTTTGAATTCGACGTTCTCAATAGCAGTTTCGACGATTTCCACGGTAACGTCAAAGCGGACCCGGAACGCATCGATCACTTCATTCACGAGTAGTTCTGGAGCTGATGCCCCGGCTGTGATTGCGACTGATGAGATCCCGTCTAGCGCGCGCCAATCAATGTTCTCTGCGCGTTGTACAAGTTGCGCATATTGGCACCCTGCCTTTGCGCCAACCTCTACCAGGCGGCGGGAATTCGATGAGTTTGGTGCGCCAACGACCAACAGGGCATCTGCCTTAGGGGCCACTTCTTTTACGGCCTCCTGTCGATTGGTTGTGGCGTAGCAAATGTCTTCCTTATGTGGGCCGACTATGTTTGGAAACCGCGCCTTTAGGGCTGCGACGATGTCTTTAGTGTCGTCCACTGACAGGGTGGTCTGGGTCACATAGGCCAGATTGTCAGGATCTCGGACCGCGACCAGGGCCACATCATCTGGTGTTTCAACCAGCAGCACTTCTCCATCAGGCAGCTGTCCCATGGTCCCAACGGTTTCTGGATGCCCCTTGTGACCGATCATGATCATTTGAAGGCCGTTCTCCGCGTGGCGTTGGGCCTCAATGTGCACCTTTGAGACTAACGGGCAGGTTGCGTCGACATAGATCATCTGGCGGCGATTGGCCTCTGCCGGGATGGATTTAGGTACACCGTGAGCAGAGAATATCACAGGCCGGTCATCCGGGCATTCGTCCAGTTCCTCGACAAACACGGCACCTTTATCACGAAGCCCATCGACCACATATTTATTGTGCACGATTTCATGGCGGACGTAGACCGGCGCACCCCATTTCTCCAGCGCCATTTCGACAATTTTTATTGCCCGGTCAACACC
Organism: Phaeobacter cretensis; assembly: GCF_047372505.1. NCBI lineage: Bacteria > Pseudomonadati > Pseudomonadota > Alphaproteobacteria > Rhodobacterales > Roseobacteraceae > Phaeobacter > Phaeobacter cretensis. Next base: position 1,635,362 of record NZ_JBKBEU010000001.1, on the reverse strand, counting down.
GGCGCAAAAGCCGCGTGGCGCGGCGAGATATAGTGTAAGGGGTGGCTTGGTCATCTCTGTCTCCTTGCTCATCAGAGCTAGGGCTTTCTGATGGAGAGGTCCACCCCTGCGACGTCGCATCGCTATGGGGGTTAGGCCAAACGGAGACCGTTCTCGACTGGCCAACAAAAAGCCCGCAGTCAGTGAAACTCACTACTGCGGGCCTTTGTTTCAATGACTGACTATCTGGCGATTTATAAGCTTGATATCAGTCGTTGACCGCTGCGATGGAGCGGGGATCACTTTGTTCGCGAGGCGGGCGACCAATTACATCCTTCAACTCTTCCAACTCGATGAAGTTGTCGGCTTGGCGGCGCAACTCATCTGAGATCATAGGTGGTTGGCTGCGGATGGTTGAAACCACCGAAACCCGCACACCCTGACGCTGGAGGCTGGCGATCAGCGGACGAAAGTCGCCATCGCCGGAGAAGAGCACAATGTGATCGACACGCGGCGCCAGTTCCATGGCATCGACAGCGAGCTCGATATCCATGTTCCCCTTAACCTTACGACGACCCATGCTGTCGGTGTATTCCTTGGCTGGCTTTGTCACCATGGTGAAGCCGTTGTAATGCAGCCAGTCCACCAGCGGTCGGATCGGAGAGTACTCATCATTTTCCAGCAAAGCCGTGTAGTAGAAAGCGCGCAGTAATTTGCCTCGGCGCATGAATTCTTGCCTGAGCAATTTGTAATCGATGTCAAATCCTAACGCTTTAGCTGCTGCGTATAGATTCGAGCCATCGATGAACAGCGCAAGCCGTTCGTCCTTGTAAAACATCAAATATGTCCTTCCGGTAGATCCGTTTCAGCAGTGAGGTTCCGTGAGTGAATGCTGAAATACGCCAAAACGGGTGGACTTAATGTAGATTATTTGACATTTGCCGCAAGTGTGTCGGTATTAAGAAACGAGGGCAAAAATGACCGAATTCCGGTCACATTCGCTTGTTGCCATGGGGGGGAACCTGCCTATCGGCGAGCAGTCGGTGGCGCATACCCTCATAGGGGCTATTGGTCAGTTGTCCGAATCAGACATCTGTCTGCAAGCGGTGTCTCGTTTTTACAGCACGCCTTGTTTTCCAGCGGGCGCAGGCCCTGACTATGTGAACGCCGCGATTTCTATACGCACAAATCTAAGCCCGGGCGCTCTGCTAGACCTCCTGCATCAGATCGAGGCAGATTTTGCTCGACGGAGGACTCAACGTTGGGGGATGCGGACGCTGGACCTGGACTTGATCGCCTATGATGATCTGATCTGCCCAGATGTGGATACGTTTGAGCGCTGGAAAGAGTTGCCGCTTAGTCAGCAGATGCAGGAGGCGCCAGGGCAGTTGCTGTTGCCGCATCCGAGGCTTCAGGATCGCGGGTTTGTATTGGTCCCATTGCGAGACGTAGCGCCGGATTGGCGTCACCCGATTCTCGGGCAAACTGTTCGCGAACTCTGCGCAGCGTTGCCCGTGGGCGATTTGAGTGAAATTTCCCCACTTTGAATGGCCCTCGGGTCCCATTCGGCGCTTGTCAAGAGAAAGCTTTGGTTTTAGAAGTCACGCTTCTGGACTTATTTTGATTTGGAGAGTCGCCCATGGCCCGAGTGACGGTTGAAGACTGTGTAGACAAGGTTCCCAACCGCTTTGAGCTGGTGATGCTCGCAGCGCATCGCGCCCGTGAGATCTCGGCCGGTGCTGCGCTGACGGTCGAACGTGACAACGACAAAAACCCAGTCGTATCTTTGCGTGAAATTGCCGACGAAACACAGAGCGCTGATTCTCTGCGCGAGCGCTTGATCGAAAGCAATCAGACCCAGATTGAGGTTGATGAGCCTGAAGACGATTCCATGGCTTTGTTGATGGGTGCTGAAAGCGACAAACCGGCGACTGACGATATGTCAGAAGAAAAACTGTTGCGCGCGCTTATGGAGGCGCAAGGGCAGGGCTGAGACGTCGCACGACATAACTAGCTGAGGCTGCGGACCGGAATGATTTCACCAGAAGACCTGATTGCTCTGGTCCGCAACTACAATCCCAGGACCAATGTTGACAGGATTGCTGACGCCTATGCGTTTGGTGGCCAGATGCACGAGGGGCAGTTACGTCACTCAGGTGAACCCTATTTTACGCACCCGGTTGCCGTTGCCGCGATCCTGACTGAACAGCGGTTAGATGATGCTACAATCATAACCGCGCTCCTGCATGACACCATCGAAGATACCAAAGCGTCATACGACGAAATCTCCAGTCGCTTTGGAGATGAGGTGGCGGTATTGGTCGATGGCGTTACCAAGCTGACAAACCTTCAACTGTCCAGCCGCGAAACCAAGCAGGCGGAGAACTTCCGCAAGCTATTCATGGCGATGTCCAAGGATCTACGGGTCATTCTGGTCAAACTGGCAGATCGTCTCCACAATATGCGTACGATTAAGGCGATGCGCCCTGATAAGCAGGCTCAGAAAGCTCGCGAAACCATGGATATTTATGCGCCGCTTGCAGGACGTATGGGGATGCAATGGATGCGCGAAGAGCTTGAGGATCTGGCATTTCGCGTGCTCAATCCTGAGGGAAGACAATCGATCATCCGCCGTTTTGTGACACTCCAACGGGAAACCGGAGATGTGATCCATCGGATTACCGGTGACATGCGCGCAGAACTGGAAAAAACCGGGATTGAAGCCGAAGTCTTTGGTCGGGCTAAGAAACCCTATTCGATCTGGCGCAAGATGCAGGAAAAGGATCAGGGCTTTTCGCGGCTCTCAGATATCTATGGGTTTCGTATCATCACCGCGAGTGAGGAAGATTGCTACAGAGCGTTGGGCGCTATCCACCAGCGTTGGCGCGCGGTACCGGGCCGCTTCAAGGACTATATCAGTCAGCCGAAGTCCAACGGGTACCGATCAATCCATGCGACGGTTTCCGGGCGTGATGGCAAACGTGTCGAAGTGCAAATCCGTACCCGGCAGATGCACGATGTAGCGGAAACCGGGGTGGCGGCGCATTGGTCCTATCGTGATGGTGTTCGTTCAGAAAACCCCTTCGCAGTTGACCCTGCCAAATGGATTGCTTCGCTGACAGAGCAGTTTGATGCCGAGGAAGATCACGACGAGTTCCTCGAAGCCGTCAAACTTGAGATGTATTCTGATCAGGTTTTTTGTTTCACGCCCAAAGGTGATGTCATTAAGTTGCCTAAGGGTGCAACGCCGATCGACTATGCATACGCGATCCATACGCGGATTGGTCATGCCTGTGTCGGTGCTAAAGTAGATGCTATTCGAGTGCCGTTGTGGACCCGTCTACGGAACGGTCAGTCAGTCGAGATTATCACGGCTGAGGGGCAAACCCCGCAAGTGAGTTGGCTGGATATTGCGACCACCGGCAAAGCACGCACTGCCATTCGTCGGGCTCTGCGGGAGGCTGACCGGGCTCGTTTTGTTAAGCTGGGGCACGAACTTGCGCGCTCCGCGTTTGAGCATGTTGGGCGCAAGGCCACGGATAAAGCGCTGGAGACAGCCGCGCGTGCATTGCGTGTAAATACCGTCGGCGAATTACTTGCCCGTTTGGGTGCTGCCGTACTAACCGCACATGATGTGGTACAAGCCGTCTACCCGGAGTTGGCGGCAGACGACGGTGACGAAGTCTCGCCGCGCCGCGCTGTGATCGGCCTGGAACCAGGGCAGAGCTTTGAGCGTGCGCCCTGCTGCCAGCCACTGCCGGGAGAGCGGATCATCGGTATTACCTACCGTGGTCGCGGCGTTGTCGTTCATTCCGCAGATTGCGATGCCTTGGGCGAAGTTGAGGACCAACCGGAGCGCTGGGTCGATTTGCATTGGCATAGCGGGACGCATCCGGCTGTTTATGGTGTGACCCTGGAGCTGACCATCGGGAATGATGCTGGTGTGCTGGGTCGTATTTGCACATTGATCGGAGAGAAAAAGGCCAATATTTCTGACCTTGAATTTGTCGATCGGAAACCAGACTTTTACCGGCTGATGATTAATGTCGAGCTGCGAGATGTGGAGCAGCTGCATTCGCTGATGTTGATGTTGGAAGCCGAGAGCGACGTAGCCGCCGTAGCTCGTTTCCGCGATTTGCCGGAAAGCCGCCCAAAGCTAGGGTAGCGGTTCAGCACGAATTGGGAAGGACGCGAAGCTTTGGTATTCAGGCGCCGTGATAGACGTCCGCCTCTGCGCGTGGTTTCGGACTTCCTGTGGCCGCGAGGCGGTTGGGGACGCGCGTTCCACTACGTGAAACATCGTGTCCGGCGTTTGCCCGATTCTCCGGAACGGATTGCGCGAGGTATCTGGGCTGGGGTGTTCACAACCTTTACGCCTTTCTATGGAATGCATTTTGTTGTTGCGGTGATCATTGCAAGGCTGATGAACGGCAATATGCTGGCAGCGCTCAGCGGAACATTCTTCGGCAACCCGTTGACCTATGTGCCTATTGGCGTAGCCTCGCTGCAGACGGGGCATTGGATTTTAGGAACCGAATTTGATGCCGATGTCGATAAGTCCCTAGTTGGCAAGTTTTTGGCGGCGGGCAGCGACCTCTTCGACAATATGGTCGCGCTCGTTACCGACCGCCCTGCAGATTGGCAGGGACTAACCCTTTTCTACCACGATGTATTCTACCCGTACCTCGTGGGAGGCGTTATCCCCGGTATTGTCACGGCAACCGTTTGTTATGTGCTGAGCGTGCCGGTGATCCGCGCCTATCAGCAGCGTCGCCGGGCTAAGATAAAAGCCAAATTCGACGTTATCAAAAAACGCGCTTCTCTGGACGGTGCAAACGACAATAGTCATTAAAGCATCTGCCCAAGAGTAGAAATTGGCGCTTTACGGGCTTGCTCTCGGGGCTGCAGCGCCTAGTGTCGAGCAAAATACAATGTAATGGGAATTGCGATCCATGGCACAGACTTCCTTGCAAAACACCGGCCTGAGGCTTGGCGTGAACATCGACCACGTGGCCACCGTACGCAATGCGCGTGGCGGCGATAATCCAGATCCGGTGCGCGCTGCTGTTCTGGCGCAAAACGCCGGTGCGGATGGCATCACGGCCCATTTGCGCGAAGATCGCCGCCACATCATCGATGCCGATATTGACGGGCTGATGGCCGCCCTGCGAGTGCCGTTGAATTTTGAAATGGCAGCAACGGCAGAAATGCAAGATATTGCTCTGCGTCACAATCCACATGCGGTTTGCTTGGTGCCGGAAAAACGCGAAGAGCGCACCACCGAGGGTGGTCTGGACGTGGCTGGTAATGACAATGCGTTGGCCGACTATATCGCGCCTTTGCGTGCAGGGGGCAGCCGGGTGTCAATGTTTATCGGTGCCGACAAGACACAGGTTGAGGCCTGCCATCGCATCGGCGCACCGGTGATCGAGCTTCACGCCGGAGCCTATGCCGACGCTTGGGCTGAGGGCCGCTGGGATGAGCGTGATGCAGAGCTTGCCAAGATTACTGAGATGGCGACCTATGCCCATGGGTTGGGTCTTGAGGTGCATGTGGGTCATGGCCTGACCTATGACAGCGTCGGCCCGATTGCTGCCCTGCCGGAGGTGAAAGAGCTCAACATCGGCCACTTTCTGATGGGAGAGGCGATGTTTGTCGGTTTGCCTGCTGCACTGGCTGAAATGCGCCGCAAGATGGATCTGGCTCGGCAGGGTTAGGTCATGATCCTTGGCATTGGAACCGATCTTGCCAATATTGAGCGTATTCAGCGCGCATTAGACCGGTTCGGGGATCGGTTCAAAAATCGCGTCTTTACCGACATTGAGCAACGCAAGGCCGAGCGCCGGTTAGATGTAGCAGGCACCTATGCTAAACGTTGGGCGGCTAAGGAAGCCTGTTCCAAGGCACTAGGGACCGGATTGCGCATGGGAATCGCCTGGAAGGATATGGCTGTTTCCAATCTACGTAGCGGTCAACCAGTGATGCATGTAACTGGCTGGGCAGCCGACCGGCTAGCAAATATGACGCCGGCAGGTCACGAGGCGATCATCCATGTAACACTGACCGACGATCACCCTTGGGCGCAGGCCTTCGTGATTATTGAGGCGCTCCCCACAGTCAGTGAACCGTTTGCAACGCCGGGCGATACTTGACTTACCCGGATCGGCCCCGCATGTAGCGCCGGACCCTTGTTCACAGTTAGACCGGAGAGCCTGATGACGGCCAAATCAACAGTCGGAAGTTCGATCCTTGAGACGGTCAAGACGATTGTCTACGCCCTGCTGATAGCCGGTGTGTTCCGTACCCTGTTCTTCCAGCCGTTTTGGATCCCATCGGGTTCTATGAAGGAAACGTTGCTGATTGGCGATTTTCTGTTCGTGAACAAAATGGCTTATGGATATTCGTCAGCCTCCTGTCCCAGTCTTAAATTTCCAAGCATTGGCATCGATATCGACAGTAGCGACATCTGTGGCTTTCTGGATGGCGATAACTCTCGTATCTGGTCGGACGAGCCTGATCGCGGCGATGTTGTGGTGTTTCGTCACCCGGTAAACAACAACGATTTCATTAAGCGATTAGTCGGTCTCCCAGGTGATAAAATTCAGGTCAAAGACGGTGTTCTTCATATCAACGGGACTGCTGTTGTTCGGCAGGATGCGGGTGAATTTGAGGAGCTGATGGCGCCGCAGGGACCTGCCGGATCGTATCCGCTGTGTGAAAACGCGCCGGTGGGTGAGGGGGCAACTTGTACGAAATCCCGCCAACTCGAAACCCTACCGGGCGGCAGCGAGCATATCGTGCTCAACATCGGCAATCAGGGTATGGATCACACCGGTATCTATCAGGTGCCCGATGGTCACTATTTCTTCATGGGTGATAACCGCGATAATTCCTCGGACAGCCGCCTTCCGCAATCCGCTGGTGGTGTTGGCTATGTCCCTTTTGAAAACCTGATTGGTCGCGCAGATCGGATCATGTTCTCCTCTGCTGGCCGTTCTATGCTGTTCTTCTGGACTTGGCGTGGGGATCGCTTCTTCAAGGGGATCGAGTGAAACTATCTAAAGATATGCGCGCGTTTGAGACGCGGATCGGCTATAACTTCTCCGAGCCTGCGCTCTTGGTGCGGGCTCTGACGCATGCCTCTGTTTCATCGCCGAACCGGCAGGATAATCAGCGGCTTGAGTTTTTGGGAGATCGGGTTCTCGGCCTCGTAATGGCTACGGCGTTGTTGGATACGGACAAAACTGCGACCGAAGGCCAGTTGGCGCCAAGGTTTAACGCGCTAGTGCGCAAGGAAACATGTGCGGATGTAGCTCGAGAAATCGATATTGGGGCGGTTCTAAAACTTGGTCGCTCTGAGACCATGTCTGGTGGGCGGCGCAAGCTGGCATTACTGGGGGATGCTATGGAGGCGGTGATTGCAGCCGTCTACAAAGACGGTGGTTTTGATGCGGCACAGCAGCTGATTCTGCGGCTTTGGGATAACCGGATCGGTCGGGTGGAGGCGGATGCCCGTGATCCGAAGACGACATTGCAGGAATTTGCCCAAGCGCGAGGCGAGCAGCCACCGGCGTATGTGCTGGTTGAGCGTAAGGGCCCGGATCATCAGCCGGAATTCACCATTTCCGTGCAGTTGCAGGACGGCACCGAGGGCCGCGCTGCCGCCGGATCTAAACGCCAGGCCGAACAGGCCGCCGCCAAGGTTCTCTTGGCACGATTGGAGCAAGAAAAATGACCACACGCGCCGGCTTTGTTGCCCTGATCGGTGAACCTAACGCGGGTAAATCAACCCTGCTCAACCGCATGGTTGGTGCGAAGGTTTCCATTGTGACTCACAAGGTGCAGACCACACGTGCCCGCATCCGGGGTGTTGCGATGGAGGGCGAGAGCCAAATCGTCTTTGTTGACACGCCAGGCCTATTCCAACCACGTCGCCGCCTTGATCGGGCAATGGTTGCTGCCGCTTGGGGCGGTGCTGCAGATGCGGATGTGGTTGTGCTGATGATCGAAGCCCACCGTGGCATCACCGAAGGTGTGGAACGCATTCTCGAAGGTTTGGACAATATCGGTGAGGGTCGCAAGATCGCTCTTGCGATTAATAAAATCGACCGCGTCCAATCCGAGGTGCTTCTGGGCCTAACAAAAGAACTGAACGATCGCTATGCTTTTGCCGAGACGTTCATGATCTCTGCTGAGAAAGGCCACGGAGTTGAGCATCTGCGTGGTTGGCTGTCGGAAAAGCTGCCCGAAGGGCCTTGGCTGTATCCTGAGGACCAGATTGCTGATTTGCCGATGCGCATGATTGCGGCAGAAATGACCCGAGAAAAACTGACCCTGCGCCTGCATCAGGAGTTGCCGTACCAGCTGACGGTGGAAACCGAAAATTGGGAAGAGCGCAAGGATGGGTCGGCCAAGATCGACCAGCTGATCTATGTTATGCGTGACGGTCACAAGGGGATAGTATTGGGCAAACGTGGTGAGACCATCAAGGCGGTTAGCCAGGCGGCAAGAGCTGAGCTTGAGGAATTTCTGGATCGCAAGGTCCATCTCTTCTTGCAGGTCAAAGTGCGACCCAATTGGCTGGAAGAATCTGAGCGCTATTCCGAGATGGGCCTCGATTTCAAGGACGGAAACTAGTCGTCCATGGCGCGGCTCACCGCGAATTTCTGGGTCCAGGCCTATCTTACTCGATTGCGGCTGGCGGATATTCCCGCCTTTGTCACCTCCCATGGAGATGACACAGCCGGGGCCGTGTTGATCAAGTTGAACACACTGGATCGCCGGGCTGAAGCTTTGCATCGTTCCTATGATTTGATGAGCGGTGCACGCAGTTGGGTGACGCTGGCCAAGGGTGATGAAAACGATGTGGATGTGGCCATTGCCAAGCAACGTAGTTTTGACCCGGATCTCTGGGTGATTGAGGTCGAAGATCGAGATGGGCGACATCTGCTGGATGAACCAGGGTTAGATTGATCATGGAATGGCGCGACGAGGGCATATTGCTGACGCTGCGCCGCCATGGCGAGGGGTCGGCAATCGTCGACGTCTTTACCGCAGAACACGGGCGACACGCCGGAATTGTTCGTGGTGGTGCAGGCCGTAAAATGGCACCTATTTTGCAACCGGGTGCCCAGCTTGACCTGATTTGGCGTGCTCGGCTTGAAGACCATCTGGGGAGCTATCAAGCCGAACTGATGCGCAGTCGTGCCGCTGCTGCATTGTCTGGGCGTTTGCCGCTTGCGGGACTGAACGCAGTAACAGCGCTGCTCGCATTCTGCCTGCCAGAGCGGGAATCCCACCCCGAATTGTATCTACGCAGTACACAGCTTCTGGATTTACTAGATCGCGATGATGTCTGGCCACTGGCTTATCTGCGCTGGGAGGTCGCTCTGTTGGAGGAGATGGGCTTCGGTCTTGATTTTAGCCAATGCGTGGTGACTGGCAGCCGCATAGACCTGACTTATGTCTCGCCAAAAAGTGGCCGCGCGGTTTCCCGTCAGGGAGCAGGAGAATGGGCGGATCGTATGTTGCCCTTGCCGCCTGTCCTGATGGGGCGTGGCGGTGCAGATACAAGTGAGATTGTAACGGCGCTGTCCACAACAGGTTTCTTTCTACAAAACCATCTTGCTCCCTCGCTCGGGAACCGGTCGCTGCCGGATGCTCGCGGACGTCTCATCGATGTGCTTACTCGGCTGCGCTGAACACCATTTCGCGACCAGCCTCATTTGACAGGATCATCACATCTCCCTTGATTTCAACGATCTCCATAACTTTTAGAGTGGTCAGGATCTCGGTCTCTTCCCGCAAAGCGGGGCAAACCATTCGGGTTGTTGCTAGGGCCTCAACTTCAAACCAGGGATAGGGGGTGGTTAGTCGCCCTGTGACACGGTTGCACGGCAGTTCGCCGGTGAGAACGCCAGGACGGGGAAACGTCAGTGTGGTCGCCGCAGACACAGCGGCGTTGTCAATCTCGCGTAGGTGCCACGTAGAGTCGCCGCCACCATGGGCCCGCAGCGTTTCATCGCCAAAACAGGCTGTCAGAAAACTGGTGCAAATAGCAATTGCGAGAGGTGGAGATATCTGTTTCATCTCGGTACGTTAGTCGATAGCCATCCGGGGTCAAGCCTTCCGGGTTGAAAGAAAATGGTCCAGCACTGCTCGGCCAGACCATTGGAAATTTGCTAACGGAACCTCACATTGGAGTGTGGAAGTGACACGCTGTCCCTCTGATCAGGCCAATAGCCTGCGAGCAATGACCTGGGCCTGGATCTCGGCGGCACCTTCAAAGATGTTGAGTATCCTCGCGTCGCACAAAACGCGGCTGATCTTATATTCAAGTGCAAACCCGTTACCGCCGTGGATTTGCAGCCCGTTGTCTGCTGCGGCCCAGGCCACACGTGCGCCCAAAAGTTTGGCCATACCAGCCTCCAAATCGCAGCGATGGCCGTTATCTTTTTCCCAGGCCGAGAAGTAGGTGAGTTGGCGGGCAATCATGATCTCGACCGCCATCATCGCCAGTTTGGAGGCAACACGCGGGAATGCTATCAGAGGCTTTCCAAATTGCTTGCGGTCCTGTGCGTATTGCATCGCGATATCCAAGGCAGATTGGGCGACACCAATGGCTCGGGCAGCGGTCTGGATACGGGCAGATTCAAAGGTCTCCATCAATTGTTTGAAGCCTTTGCCTTCATCACCACCCAGAAGATTTTCACGCTTCACGTGAAACCCATCAAAGGCCAACTCGTATTCCTTCATGCCCCGGTAGCCAAGAACTTCAATCTCGCCACCTGTCATACCTTCAGTTGGGAACGGATCTTTCTCACTCCCCGGCGTCTTTTCCGCCAAGAACATCGACAGGCCGCGATGGTCTGTGCTGTCAGGATCGGTGCGTGCAAGTAGTGTCATCACATGGGTACGGGCAGCATGGGTGATCCATGTCTTATTGCCCGTGACCTTGTAGTCGCCGTTGCCATCTTTGACTGCACGGGTGCGCAAAGACCCTAGGTCAGATCCGGTATTTGGTTCTGTAAAGACGGCCGTGGGTAGGATTTCCGCGCTGGCGATTTTAGGCAGCCAGTCGGCTTTTTGCTGGTCGGTCCCGCCGGCAATGATCAACTCTGCCGCAATCTCCGAACGGGTTCCCAGGCTGCCGACACCGATGTAACCGCGCGACAGTTCCTCGGAGACTACGCACATAGACGCTTTGGATAGGCCAAAGCCGCCAAACTCCTCCGGGATGGTAAGGCCAAATACGCCCATCTCCGCCAACTCCTCGATGATCTCAATCGGGATCAGCTCATCCTTCAGATGCCAGTCATGGGCGTGCGGTTCGACCTTCTCAACCGTATAGCGGCGAAATTGATCACGGATCATTTCCAGCTCTTCATCCAAACCGGAGTTGCCAAACATCACAGATCCAGCTTGCTCCTGCATCAACTCAACCAGGCGCATCCGGGCTGCTTGGCTGTTGCCGCTGTCACAAAGGGTCATAACTTCTGGCACCATCAGCAGTCGTTGACTGTCCTGCGACAGCCCCAAGTCCTGAAGACGCAGGATTTCGCCCTGGTTCATCGGAATGCCGCCATAGGTCTGCCAGAGGTATTCCCCAAAGCCGATCTGCAACAACAGCTGCTCCATCTCGCCTAGCTTACCCTCTGCTTGCAGCCGTTCGGCCCAACCATGCATCTGACGCAGGCTGTAGGCGTAGGTTGCGAGCCAAGCGAGGCCATGCGCGGCTGTCTGATGCTGTTCGACCAGCTTGCCAGACACCCGGCCGTCTTCGCTGACCAGATCACGCACAGTCTTGCGCGCGGTATCGAGTAGTTGATCCACCGGTTCCAACGCAGCGGCAGCCAATGTCAGTACATCAGGAATGAGCGTCGTTTGCATTTGCGGGTCCTGTCCATCGTGGGCCATGAATCAATTCCTTTTAGGTTGGCCAGTGGTAAATCATTTTGCAGTTGCAGCGCAACATAAATACAATAACATAGTGGCGTTGGATCAATAATTGCGCGAATATTTCGCAAGTGCAGCGAAGTCTGAATGTGATAGGAGCAAGGAATGATTGATTTCTCATTCCTGTTTGCCACGTTGCCTCAAGGGCTTGATGGTACAATGCTGCTAGCGGCTTTGGTCATCGCTGTATTAGCTGGAACGGTGAAAGGGATGGTTGGATTTGCAATGCCAATGATCCTGGTCTCCGGTCTCAGCATGTTTCTGACTCCGGAGACCGCACTGGCGGGCCTGATTTTACCCACTGTGGTCACCAATGGCATGCAGGCCATGCGGCAGGGGACAAAGGCGGCACTGCAATCAATCAAACGGTTCCGGGTTTTTCTTCTTGTCGGTTTGGTTTTTCTTTTGGCCAGCGCGCAATTGGTCAGAGTGTTGCCGCAGGGGGTCATGCTGGTCGTTATTGGAGCGCTGGTCACGATATTTGCACTGATGCAATTGATCGGGCAGGGCATTCGGATCAATCGCGCTACGCCGCGAACTGAGGCCGCCGTGGCGGCAGTTGCAGGCTTCATTGGCGGGCTTTCGGGCATCTGGGGACCGCCAACCGTGGCGTATTTGACTGCGCTCGGCACCGCAAAGCGTGAACAAATGCGAGTGCAGGGCGTTATCTACGGGCTCGGCGCCGTCGCATTACTCGTGGCACATATGGGGTCTGGGGTGATGCGGGCCGAGACTGCACCGTTCTCAATGCTACTTATTCCTCCGGCCATTGTGGGCATGTGGATCGGAGGACGGTTGCAGGACCGGATCAATCAAGCCACCTTTCGACAAGCCACTCTTGCTGTTTTACTGGTAGCCGGAGCAAATCTATTGCGGCGCGGCCTTATGTATTAGGCTCTGGGAAACTCTTTAGAGCCTATACAACCTGCCAAATCACGCAAAGGACAGTCGATGACAAAGCGATTGGATGCAGAACAGCTTGCAACTGCATCTATAGCCGTTGCCGTGCTGGTGCTGGCAGGCAAGGCATTGGCCTGGTGGTTGACCGGATCGATTGCTCTGTTTTCTGATGCAATGGAATCCTTGGTCAATATCGGCGGCGCGGTCATGGCGTGGTTTGCAGTTCGCTATGCCAATCGCCCCCCTGACGCTGGCCATCCCTTTGGTCATCACAAGGCCGAGTATTTTTCGGCGGTGGTCGAAGGTATAATGATCATAGTTGCCGCGCTGTTGATTTTGCATCAGGCCGTCAAAGCCCTGCAGGCACCCGAACCGCTGGTATGGAATAGCGCAGGGCTTTGGCTCAATGCCGGAGCAATGGTGGCGAACTTACTCTGGGCGCGGGTGCTGCTCTCGCGGGGCGCGGTGCTTGGGTCGCCAGCGCTCGCGGCAGGTGGGCGCCACCTGATGAGTGATGTCTGGACCTCAGCCGGTGTCTTGATCGGCCTGGTTTTGGCAATGGCGACGGGCTGGCCGTTGTTAGATCCCGTTCTGGCCCTTTTGGTAGCAGTCAATATTCTGCGTGAGGGCTACCTCGTGGTTGCGTCCTCGGTTGGTGGCTTGATGGATCAGGCTGCACCGCAGCACGAACGTAGTCAAATTGCCGATATTATTCACCACACTGCGCATGGCGCCCTGCAGGTACACGGGCTGAAGACCCGACGCGCCGGGCAGGCGGTCTTTGTCGAGTTTCATATGGTTGTTGCAGGTGAGATGACGGTTCGCGCCTCTCATGCGATTTGTGATCGTATCGAAGAGGCGATCCGCGCGTCTTTGCCGACCGCTCAAGTAACGATCCACGTGGAACCAGAACACAAGCTGGAGGACAGCGGTATCAAGCCGGGAGGATAGTCGAGCAATGTCCGACCAAGAGGCTTCTATGCTACCAGCAGTAAATGAAGAAGTCCCGGACGGTCGGCCGGGGCTTCTTTTGCTTGTCTTTCCATCTGAAGAGCTTAGCTGATCGCAGCCGCTTTCACGTCTTCGTCGATGTAGGGCAGGTATTGCTCAAAGTTGTCAGAGAACATCTGCACCAGTTTGGCCGCCTGAGTGTCATAGGCGGCCTGATCATCCCAGGTGCGACGTGGATCCAGCAGGACCTCGGCTACGCCGGGGACCGTTACAGGTACGTCAAACCCAAAGTTAGCGTCCTTACGGTATTCGGCCTCAGCTAGCGACCCGTCCAGCGCCGCAGTCAACAGTGCGCGTGTGGCACGAATAGGCATGCGTGAGCCGATGCCATAGGCGCCGCCGGTCCAGCCGGTATTCACCAGCCAGCAGGTCGCACCATGTTGTGCAATCTTCTCGCGCAACAGATTGCCATATACCTCAGGGCGGCGTGGCATGAAGGGGGCGCCAAAACAGGTGGAGAATGTAGGTTCCGGTTCGGTAACGCCGCGCTCGGTTCCGGCCACCTTGGAGGTAAACCCAGACAGGAAGTGATACATCGCCTGCGCCGGTGTAAGTCGCGCGATAGGAGGCAGGACGCCGAAAGCATCGCAGGTCAGCATGATGATATTTTTGGGGTGGCCACCGCGGGCGCTCTTCGAGGCATTAGAGATATAGTGCAGTGGGTAGGCGCAGCGCATGTTGGCAGTCAGGCTGTCGTCGTCGAAATCCAGCTCTTTGGTTTCCTCGTCGAACACCATGTTTTCAATCACGGTGCCGAATTTGGATGTTGTGGCATAGATCTCGGGCTCTGCCTCGGCGTTCAGATTGATTGTCTTGGCATAGCAGCCACCTTCGAAATTGAAGGTACCATTGTCGGCCCAGCCATGTTCGTCGTCGCCGATCAGTACACGGTCAGAGTCAGCTGACAGCGTGGTTTTGCCGGTGCCACTGAGACCGAAGAACACGGCCGCGTCGACGGGGTTGCCCTTGGCGTGGTTTGCGGAACAGTGCATCGGCATGATGCCTTTTTCCGGCAATAGGTAGTTCAGCAACGAGAAAACAGATTTCTTGTTCTCGCCCGCATATTCAGTGCCGCCGATCAAAATAATCTTGCGATCAAAGTTCATCGCGATGACCGTTTCACTGCGGCAGTTGTGACGTTCCGGGGTGGCTTGGAAACTGGGGCAGTTGATCACGGTGAAATCGGCGATGAAGTCATCGAGATCTTCGCGATCAGGACGGCGCAACATAGTGCGGATGAACAGACCATGCCAAGCCAGTTCGGTGACCATGCGGACATTGATCGCATGGGCCGGGTCTGACCCGCCTACTAAGTCCTGCACATAGTAGTCTTTGTCCTGCATATGGACCAGCATATCCTCGTACAGCGCGTCAAACCCCTCAGGGCTCATTTCGGCGTTGTTTTCCCACCAGATGGTGTCGGCAACGCCGTCTGTCTTCACAACGTGCTTGTCCTTGGGGGAGCGTCCGGTGAATTTCCCGGTCGTCACCAGAAAGGCTCCGCCTTTGCCAAGAGTACCTTCGTCGCGCTTTAGAGCTGCCTCAATCAGGGCCGGCTCCATGAGGTTGTAATAGACGTTCCCCAGTCCTTCGATACCTTGATCTTCGAGGCGGAATTGCGGGTTAACCCGTCCAGATGCCATGTGTTCTTTCTCCTGTGTCGACCATCAAAAGTCGCAAACATAAAAGCCGCGCCCTGGGGCAGAAATCGGCACAACTGGCCGATGTGGCTGGTCTTAACATGACGCTTTACAGGGTGAACAGAAGGGTTTGATGCAGTTAGCGCCATCAAGGCAATGTTTAGCGCAACCATTTATTCTACAGACAATTTGGAGAGGTATGTGCTCACATCTTTAGCGGCTGCTAAGATATTTTTGTCTCAATTGAGGCAAAACTGTGTTGTGATTCTTCAATTAGCATTGATTCGCTTCGGTAGAACGGCGATGAACGTCTAAAAACGTAAAAAGAGCAGTTTAGGGGCCAACCAGATGTCTAAGATCGCTTTAGTCGATGATGACCGGAATATCCTGACTTCGGTATCGATGACCTTGGAAGCCGAAGGTTTCGAGGTTGAGACGTATAATGACGGGCAGGCTGCGTTGGATGCGTTCAACAAAACACTGCCGGATATGGCTGTGCTCGATATTAAGATGCCGCGCATGGATGGAATGGACCTGTTGCAGCGACTGCGACAGAAAACCCAGATGCCGGTGATTTTTCTCACGTCAAAAGATGATGAGATTGACGAGGTTTTGGGCTTGCGCATGGGGGCCGATGACTACGTTAAGAAACCGTTTTCACAGCGTCTTCTGGTCGAACGGATCCGTGCCTTGCTTCGTCGGCAAGAAGCCATCAATGGCGATGAGGTGGCGACGACCACTGAGAACAAGGTGATGGAACGCGGCAACCTGCGAATGGATCCCTTGCGTCACTCGGTCAGTTGGAAAGGGCAGGACGTGTCGCTGACAGTGACCGAATTCTTGCTTCTGCAAGCACTGGCGCAGCGCCCTGGATTTGTAAAAAGCCGGGATCAGCTCATGGATGTTGCTTACGATGACCAAGTCTATGTGGATGATCGAACCATCGACAGTCACATCAAGCGTTTGCGCAAAAAAATGCGCAGCGCAGACACTGAGTTCTCGGCGATTGAGACGCTTTATGGTATCGGATACCGTTACAATGAAGAGTAAACCTCGTACGGGGTCAGGCGGAGTAGAACGCGGATGCGCGATTCTGGCATAACCCGTTCACAACGCGATAGCGATGTTGTGCTCGGCGACGACTGGGTCGCGCCGGATCAAAACGTCACGCGTGAACTGCAAGATAAACGCGCCCGTCGGGGTGTGCTGTCGTTGCGCGGCTCGCCGCTGACACGTAAGATCGTCACCTTGAATCTGATCGCGCTAATTATACTTGTTTCGGGTATTCTCTACCTTAACTCTTCGCGTCAGAGTTTGGTGCTTCAGCGAGCAGGCGCACTGGCCGCTGAAGCAATGCTGATCTCCGACGTGTTTGAGGCACAGTTGCCCGAAGTTGGCACTGTAAGCCTTGCTGTCGGGGATGGCATAGACCCGGTAACGACGCTTCAGAACATCAGTCTACGCGCAGGTGCCGAGGTTTTCGTCTTTGACACAGCAGGGACGCTGATTGCCCAAACCAAAGGGGTCGAGCAAGGCGGTGCGCTGGATCTGTTGAATGACGATAGCCCGTCCGCCACTATAATAAGCGATGGCCTCGCAGCGATATGGACTGCTGTCGGTGGACTGTTGAAAACAGACACCACGGAAGTACAGGCGTCGCCGCTTGAAGACCAGTTGCGCAATATGGTTCAGCAAGCGTTGATTGGCGCCACCGAAGTGAAGGCGGTTGTTGATACCAGTGGTGGTACAGTGTTTTCCGCAGCCACTCCGATCATGTTCCAAGGTGATGCCATTGGCGTTGTTACCCTCGCTTCGCCGACGGGCGAGATCGATGCGCTAGTGCGTAGCGAACAAGAACGGGTCTTGCAGATGTTCGTGGTTGCTTTGCTTGTTTCCATTGGATTGAGCCTTGTACTTGCTTCCACGATTGCCAATCCGCTTGCTGATCTTGCCCAAGCTGCGGAGTTGGGTCGGGATGGTGACAACCGTAAATCCAAACCGGGCCGTATACGTATTCCAGATCTGACTGCCCGCCCGGATGAGATCGGGCGCCTTAGTCGGGCTCTGCGTGGGATGGTCAAGGCGCTCTACAACCGGATCGATAGCAACGAACAATTTGCCGCTGATGTGGCGCATGAAATCAAAAACCCTCTGGCGAGTCTGCAATCCGCTGTAGGCACGTTGCGAATGATCAAGCGGGAAGACCAGCGCGAAAAACTGCTGAATGTTATTGAACATGACGTGCGGCGGTTGGATCGGTTGGTCAGTGATATTTCCAACGCGTCACGCTTGGACGCCGAGCTGGTTAAAGAAGACGAAGAGCGTTTTGATCTGCTGAATATGCTCGGTAATCTCAATCAATTCCTAGGCGAGGATGCACGCGGAAAAGGTATCGACTACATTACTGATCTTCCGAAAACCCCGATCACTATCCAAGGGCTGGAAGCGCGGCTTGCTCAGGTGTTTGTCAATCTGATTACCAATGCGATATCTTTTTGCGAAGATGGCGATGCAATCCGTGTTTGGGCGCGTCGTCGCGATAACCGCGTTTTGGTTGTGGTTGAAGATACCGGCCCCGGCATTCCCGATCAGGCTCTGAGCAAGGTGTTCAAACGATTTTATTCACAGCGACCAGTAGAGCATTTCGGCAATAATTCCGGACTTGGCCTAGCGATCTCAAAACAGATTGTTGAGGCTCACGGTGGTGTAGTCTGGGCCGAGAATATCCGCCCGACCGAGGCGGACATCACGTCGGAACCTTTGGGTGCTCGCTTCGTCGTTGGCTTGCCGGTCTGACGCATGACTGCGCAACAAACCTGTCGACTGCACGCCAGCTGTGTTGATGTCGAAGGTTCTGGGGTTTTGATAACTGGTGGATCAGGAAGCGGAAAATCTACGCTGGCGCTTCAACTGATAGCGTTGGGGGCCAGACTTGTCGCCGACGATCAGGTAAAGATCGCAGCCAGCAATGAAGGGCTGGTGGCTTCTGTGCCGGAGGCTCTGCACGGCATGATTGAGGCGCGTGGTATTGGCCTGTTACGTGTCCCTCCTATAGAACAGACACGGCTCACTGTTGTGGTCGATCTTGAACAACTTGAAACGGATCGCTTGCCGCCCCAGCTAATGATGATGATCCTGAACCAGCCTATCCGTCAATTGCGCCGCGTCGACGGTCCGCAGTTTGCACCAGCATTACTGCAGCTTCTCAAACATGGAGCTTTGAACCCCGATGCGTGATCCTGCTGCTGTCATTGATCCAACGGCCGTGCCAATTGTGCTGGTGACTGGTCCATCTGGGGCTGGGCGCACCACCGCGATCAACGTGCTTGAGGATCTCAGATTTGAGGCGATTGATAATCTACCGCTTCGGCTTTTGCCGGGCTTGGTTGAGACCAATAGCTTGACCCGTCCTATGGCGCTCGGCCTTGATAGCCGCAATCGTGATTTTTCTCCCGCTGCGTTACTAGATGTTATCGACATGCTGGCCAGTCGTCGGGATTTGGCTTTAACAGTGCTGTATCTTGATGCCGACCGCGATGTTCTACTTCGACGCTATTCAGAAACACGCAGGCGTCACCCGCTTTCTCCAGCCGAGGATCCAGAAGTAGGGGTCTTGCGTGAGATCGATCTAATGCTGCCGATCCGGGAGCGTGCTGATTTTCTGTTGGATACCTCAGAGATGAATATCCATCAGCTCAAAGCGGATATTGAACGACGCTTTGCACCCGATGGGCGGTCGTTGGCCGTATCATTGCAGAGCTTTTCCTACAAACGTGGGGTGCCCCGTAGCATTGATATGGTGTTTGACTGCCGATTTTTGCGCAATCCCTATTGGGAACAAAGCCTTCGTAGTCTAGATGGGCGAGATGTTGGGGTTCAATCCTACGTTCAACAGGACGGCAGATATCAACCGTTCTTTGACAGGGTGCTCGATCTAATCCGCTTGCTGTTGCCAGCCTACAGAGAAGAGGGTAAATCGCATCTCTCTATTGCATTCGGATGCACCGGAGGTCAGCACCGCTCGGTCACAATGGCAGAAACCCTAGCTAAGGACCTTGCACAAGACGGGCAGCAAGTGTCAATTAGGCACCGCGAGCTGCATGGCCAGCGACAGAAGTGAGGAACCGGCTTGATCGGAATCGTGATCGTTGCACATGGGGGGCTGGCCAGAGAGTATCTGGCCGCCGTTGAACATGTCGTGGGCCCTCAAGTCTGCCTCGAGGCCATTAGTATTGGACCGGAAGATGATCGGGACGACAAGCAACGAGAGATTTGCCGTGCTGCCGACACTGTGGACAGCGGGGGTGGTGTCGTCGTCGTGACAGATCTCTTTGGTGGTTCTCCTTCCAACCTTAGTCTTCTGGCCTGTACTCCGGCAAATCGCCGGATCCTATATGGGGCAAACCTGCCGATGCTGATCAAACTGGCGAAATCCCGCCATTTACCTGTGGCGGATGCCGTTCGGCATGCCATGGAGGCCGGCCGGAAGTACATTAATGCCCAAAATATTAACCCCGAAGGGGAGCAAGCGCACTAAATGGTTCAGAAAACGCTGAAAATCGTCAACGAAAAGGGGCTGCATGCGCGCGCATCAGCCAAGTTGGTCGAGGTTGTCGAGGGTTTCGATGCCACTGCAGAAGTGTCGCGGGATGGGCTGTCAGCCTCGGGTGACAGCATCATGGGGCTTTTGATGTTGGCAGCCTCAAAAGGAACGACTATTGACATCGATACTTCAGGCCCGGATGCCGAGGCGCTAGCCTCGGCGCTGGATATACTGGTTGCCGACAAGTTTGGCGAAGGTTACTGAGGCATCTTTCGAACTTACGGAACGGGACAAGGCATTTGGCGGACACTGCGCATGATCGGGACGCTGGCGTGACGCCAGGGACTGAAGAGAATGGCGAGACCTACGATCGTCGGACGCTCACCTATGCCAACTCCTTTGACGACCGCTGGACATCCTTCGCAATCCGGGCGATCGAGTGGTGCACAGGTAAGCTGACAATTCTGCGTATGGTGCGTCGCTTCGAACGCAGTAATGCGGAACATCGAGGTCAAAAATTCTGGCGCGGTGCTCTAAATGTTATGGGGATCGAGCTGGAAACGCCGATGGAGCAGATCCAGCGTATCCCGGGAGAGGGCCCGGTTGTCGTGGTTGCAAATCATCCTCACGGCATGGTCGATGGCATGATTTTCGCCGACCTTATCGGCCGGGTTCGTCATGACTATCGGATTTTGACCCGCTCTGTTTTGACCGGGTTAGATGAGGCTGCGACCTCTTTTATGATTCCCGTCCCATTCCCTCATGACCCAGAAGCGCAAAGAAAAATGGTCGAGATGCGCGCCAATACGATGGCCCATCTGAAAGAGGGCGGCGTCGTTGCGCTTTTCCCCTCTGGGGTCGTCATGTCTTCAGAGACATGGTTTGGTCCTTCAATCGAGCAGGAATGGAATGTTTTCACCGCTCAGCTGATCCGCCGCTCAGGCGCGAGAGTGGTTCCAATGTTTTTCCCGGGTAGCAATTCACGCTGGTATCAGATTGCTAATCGGGTGTCGCCGATCCTGCGTCAGGGCTTGTTGCTTCACGAGATTGTTCGCTCCTGCAACAAGCCGCAGAGCCCTGTAGTCGGTGAGCCTCTGACTGACGAGCAGATGGAGAAACTGCAAAGTGATCCGCGCGGCTTTATGGCTTGGCTGCGCGAGCATACGTTGTCACTGGGCGAAACCAGTTAATTCGCTTCCCTCTAAATCTAAAGAAGAAACGACGCTTACAAGCGCCGTTTCTTCTATGGGCTGCTATCGTGTTGGAACAGGTGTTTCTCCGCGGTAGTCATAAAACCCACGCTGGGTTTTGCGGCCAAGCCAGCCAGCCTCAACGTATTTGGTCAGCAGCGGACAGGGGCGGTACTTGGTGTCAGCCAGACCATCATGCAAAACGTTCATGATGGCGAGACAGGTATCCAATCCGATGAAGTCAGCCAATTCCAACGGCCCCATTGGGTGATTGGCACCTAGCTTCATGGATTCATCAATGGATTTCACCGAGCCAACACCTTCATAGAGGGTATAAACGGCTTCGTTAATCATCGGCATCAGAATGCGATTAACGATGAATGCGGGAAAGTCTTCTGCACTTGCAGCGGTTTTACCTAATTTCTCAACTACGGCATGACAAGCTGTGAAGGTTGGTTCGTCGGTCGCAATCCCTCGGATCAATTCCACGAGTTGCATCACCGGGACCGGGTTCATAAAATGAAACCCCATGAACCGCTCTGGTCGGTCCGTCCTGCTGGCTAGGCGGGTGATGGAGATCGACGAGGTGTTCGAGGTTAGAATCGTGTGTGGAAGCAGATGCGGGAGCAGATCTTCGAAGATAGCCTGCTTAACAGTTTCACGTTCTGTTGCGGCTTCTATGACCAGATCTGTCTTGCCAATATCTGCAAGTTTCAACGTCGTCGAGATACGCCCTAGCGTTGCGTCCACATCCGCTTGTTCAATCTTGCCCTTGCTGGCTTGGCGCGAAAGATTTTTTTGAACAGCGTTGACTGCCGCATCGAGTGCTTGCTGACTTATATCATTTAAGACAACGTCATAACCCGCAAGTGCCATGACATGTGCGATGCCGTTGCCCATCTGGCCTGCACCAATCACGCCTATTTTCTGGATGTCCATCACTCATGCCTCTCAGGAGTTTTCTGCCAGATCATACTGGTGGCCTTGTGGAGGGCACAAGGCCGATTGACGTGGTTTTTAGGCAAAGTTTAGCGTTAGCAATTCGTCAACGGATCTGAGGTTAGGTGAGTCTTGGGTGAATTTGGTGGGTACTATGAGCTATGAACTCAAGAGTGCGACAGCGCTCGCGGGCGAGCCTTGCAGTTATGCGGGGTCGAAATTGTTGGTCCGCGGGCCAGAGCGTGATCTGACTGAACCATATTTGGCATTTGTCGGCGGCACTGAGGTCTTTGGCCGATTTGTTGAACGGCCGTTTGTTGCCGAAACAGAAGCGATTTTGCAGCGGACCTGTGTGAACCTCGGCAGTGTGAACGCCGGGGTCGATAGTTTTGTGAGTGATGCAGATATTCTGGAGATTGCCAGAAAGGCAGAAATGTCTTTGGTGCAAGTGCTGGGGGCACAAAATATCTCCAACGAGTACTACAAGGTACATCCCCGTCGTAACGACAGGTTTCTATGTGCTCATGAGCCATTGTTGGATTTGTACCCAGAGATGGATTTTACCGAGTATCACTTCAACAAGCACCTGCTGAGCGCGCTTAAATCTTGCTGCACAAACCGTTACGAAACCGTTCGCGACCATCTGCAGGAAAGCTGGGTAGCGCGTATGGGTGAGTTGATCGGTTCATTGGATGGGCAGGTAACCCTGCTTTGGATCCACTACGATGTTGGTCAACAAGCCGTGTTTGGGCAAGAGCCTGCGTTGGTGGATCGCCCAATGGTGGATGCGTTGCGGGCTCGGGTGCTGGGTATCGTGGAGATACCGGTGCATACTGCGCGAGATGCCGCAGATATCGATGGCATGTTCTATGGTCAACTTGATCTGCCATCGGCGCAGTTGATGGTGGGCCCAAAGGAACATCAGAGAATTGCTGTGCAGCTGGCTCAGTACCTGCAGTCGCGGCTGCAAGATTGACTGTCACTCAGATGGGTCGCCACACTACAAGTAAAAAAGCCCGCAACAAATGTTGCGGGCTTCGACTTGTTAAGTCTGCTGTGCTTACAGCTTTTCGATCAGTTCAGGTACAGCCTGGAATAGGTCGGCGACCAGACCGTAGTCGGCAACCTGAAAGATTGGTGCCTCTTCGTCTTTATTGATCGCGACGATGATCTTGGAGTCCTTCATACCTGCGAGGTGCTGGATTGCGCCGGAAATACCAACCGCAACATACAGCTCAGGTGCAACAACCTTGCCGGTTTGACCTACTTGCCAGTCGTTCGGGGCATAGCCCGAATCGACCGCCGCGCGGGATGCACCAACCGCTGCGCCCAGCTTGTCGGCTAGGCTCTCGATCAGTTTGAAATCTTCCTCGGAGCCGACACCGCGACCACCGGAAACCACAACGCCGGCAGAGGTCAGCTCGGGACGATCACTTGCGGCGACTTTGTCCTCGACCCATTCAGAGAGGCCGGGGTTTTCGGTGGTCGCGATGGTGTCAACAGAAGCAGAGCCGCCGTCGCCCGCTGCATCAAAAGTGGATGTCCGGAAGGAGATCACTTTCTTGGCGTCGCGTGACTTCACAGTTTGAATCGCGTTGCCTGCATAGATTGGGCGCTCAAATGTCTCGGCATCGACGACGCCTGATACATCAGAGATCACCATCACGTCCAAAAGCGCGGCTACACGGGGAAGTACGTTTTTGGCGTCGGTAGTCGCTGGGGCAACAACGTGCTCATAGTCGGAGGCGAGCGATGCGATGAGTGCCGCGGTCGGTTCCGCCAAACGGTGGCCCAAGGCGGCATCTTCTGCGACCAGAACTTTTGCAACACCTGCAATCTTGGCAGCTTCGTCCCCGGCAGCTGCAGCTGATGCGCCTGCGCAAAGAACGGTTACGTCGCCGAGTTTACCAGCCGCAGTCACTGCCTTGGCAGTGGCATCCAGCGCCAGTGCGCCGTCGGTCACTTCGGCAAGGAGAAGAACAGCCATTATACAGCCCCCGCTTCTTTGAGTTTCCCAACCAGCTCATCCACAGAGCCCACAATGATACCAGCGGCACGGGCTGCGGGTTCAGTGGTGGAGATGATTTCTAAGCGTGGCGTGACGTCAACGCCGAAATCAGCTGCGGTTTTCTCATCCAGCGGCTTTTTCTTCGCCTTCATGATGTTAGGCAGCGAAGCGTAGCGTGGTTCGTTCAGGCGCAGGTCTACGGTTACGATGGCAGGCATCTTAACTTTAATTGTCTGCAGGCCACCATCCACTTCGCGGGTCACAACAGCCGTGTCACCATCGATGTTCAGTTCCGATGCAAAGGTGCCCTGAGACCACCCCAGCAGAGCCGACAACATTTGGCCAGTGGCGTTCATGTCGTTGTCGATCGCTTGTTTGCCCGCCAGAACGAGACCAGGCTGCTCTTCTTCGACAACTTTCGCTAAGATCTTGGCAACTGCCAGAGGCTCGATGTCTGTGTGGACGTCATCCGCCGCATTGACCAGAATCGCGCGGTCGGCTCCCATAGCGAGTGCAGTCCGCAGTGTTTCCTGCGATTGCTTCACACCGATGGAGACAACGACGATCTCATCAGCTTTGCCTGCTTCCTTAAGGCGGATCGCCTCTTCGACAGCGATTTCGTCGAACGGATTCATCGACATTTTGACGTTGGCGAGATCGACACCGCTGCCGTCCGCTTTGACGCGGACCTTCACGTTGTAATCAATCACGCGCTTGACAGGCACAAGTACCTTCATTTTGCGTTCTCTCCTTAACAAACGGTAAGCCGCCGAGGCGACTCTCCTCCATGCTCTCGCGATGTTGATAGCGGCTTAGATTAAGCCGCAACAGGGTAAAATCGTCACGTTACCGCTCTCCGACGTCGCGTCTGACGCTTTGCCTCAGCAGTTTTGCAAGAATATTTCGGCAAGAATGCTGCGCTGCCGCAGCTGAAGCAGTCCGCCGCCTGGAGTCAGCGGTTTGCTCCAGGAACCCACAATACATCGCGGGCGCCGTTGTCGTTGGCAGCCCGTGAGGCAACAAAAAACCAATCTGAAAGCCGGTTGAGATACTTCACCGCTGCAGGATTGATATCTTCCTGTGTAGCCAGATCAGTTGACAGCCGTTCAGCACGGCGGGCCACTGTGCGGCAGACATGTAAGTGGGCGGATAACGCCGCACCACCGGGCAGCACAAAGCTGCGCAAAGGCGAGAGATCAGCATTCATAACATCAATTTCGGCCTCCAGCCGTAACACCTGCGCGTCGGCTATGCGGAGCGGTGGATATTCAGCGGTTGCATCCTTGTCCATTTCTGGGCGGCATAAGTCTGCCCCCAGATCAAATAGGTCGTTCTGGATGCGGGCCAGCGCTTCATCCATCTTGCCCTCAGCTTGCAGCCGGGCAACTCCGACAAAGGCATTCAATTCGTCCGAGGTACCGTAGGCATTGACCCGGACTGAGTGTTTAGCAACCCGGTCACCGTTGCCAAGCGCGGTATCGCCATTGTCGCCGGAGCGGGTGTAAATCTTGTTTAGAACGACCATAGGTTATTGGCCTCCTTGGCTGCGAAGATAGACATAGCCAAGAATCAGCACCACAGCGATGAACTGAAACAGGATGCGCAAGCGCATCATCTTATTGGCGTTTTTCGCATTGAATGCGCCACCGGCGCCGAAGCCGCCGATACCGATCACCAGTACAATAACGGTTGCTGCGATCGCTGCGATCGCCAGAATATAGAGCGGATCGCCCATCTTCTCATCTTCCTTGTTTTCGTCGCATGGTCGCTACCCCTATAGCAGGGACTGTTGTGCATATGCTATCTAAGCCGCGCGAGGATCCGGTCAATCGCGCGCGTTGTCAGGATGCGTTTTAACATGCCGCCCAGATGTGTGGGTATGGTGACATAGTATCGCGGTCGAGGGTGTCTGGATTCGCAGGCGTGGATCAGCTTGGCCGTGACGGCTGAAGCCGGCAACTCGAACAGGTCGGGGCCGTCACTTTCATACAGACGCTTCAGCAAACTCGATTTGTACCTATCGCGCAGAGCCGAGCTTTCCCAATCGACGTGTTTTTCAAAGTGGGGGATCGCTTTTTCGCGGATTTTGGAGGTCACCGGGCCGGGTTCGATTAGTACAACCTTGATGCCGCTGTCGCGCAGCTCTACCCGCATGGTATCCGTGAGCCCTTCAATGGCGTGTTTTGTGGCCACGTAGGCTCCACGCCAAGGAAAACTCACGAACCCAAGGATTGATGAGTTCTGTATGATACGGCCGTATCCTTGGTCGCGCATGACAGGGATCACGCGTCTGGTAAGTTCATGCCAGCCAAAAAAGTTGCTTTCGAAGATACTGCGCAGACCATCGGTGGAGACATCTTCCACGGCACCGGGTAGGCCATGTGCGCCATTGTTGAATAAGACATCCAGGGTGCCGCCTGTGTGTTCCAGGACCGCTGCCAAACCACTGCGCAGGGTTTCGGCATCAGTGTAATCCATCAGTGGGCTAACAAACCCCTGAGCACGCAGTCGGTCGCAATCTACCTTTTGGCGGCAAGCGGCAAACACCGTCCAACCTCGCTCACGCAGGCCATGCGCAGCATCCAAGCCGATCCCGGAGGAGCAGCCCGTAATCAGGATTGATTTTTGCATAAAGCCCCTCGCGCGGTCACCTGTACCGGCGTTTATGGGCGTTTCTGGCTCACCAGGGAAGCAGCAATCCAACCGACCGTTCCACCTTTCACAGTACGCAGGTGCAGCCAACCAGTGCCGATATCCTCAAACACGGAGACCTCTTCGCCATTGGTGAGGCGTTTGAGGATTGGATAAACCGTACCCGGGCCGGATCGCATGTTGACGCGGGTCGCTGTTATTGTGCGGATATCTGTCTCCGTTTCAGAGACTTCCTGCGCCTGTATGTCTGTGTTTGCTGCGGCTTGCGCAACGGGTAGGGCGGACAGGCCCTCCGAAAGAGAGGCCAGCTGCAAGGTTGCTGCGCCGTCTGTGTCTGTCTGGAACGCGAGCTTATTCACAGAAAAGGCGGCATCACTGTCGCCGATGCCATCGCCAACGGCGGCAATTTGTTCCATCGCAACACGCGTCCGTAGATTCGGATCGGCGGCAGGTCGGGTTGATCGGGTACTAGCGGATTGTATCACGCCATCCTCTTGCGCTGAACGCAGAGCGACTTTGCTGACCAGTGATTCTGCGGTGATCGTCCGACTGCGCACCGCAGCGTCGCCCGTGCCAGTATCGCTGCTAAACGTCGCTTTGGCGATATCTGCCGCAGCAGAAGGGCCTTTGGGTGGCTCAAAATCTGCTCCACCGCTGAATTCGTAGAACCCCCAACCTAAAAACAAAAACGATGCGATAACAAAGCGTGACATATACAAATCCCCCCCAGGATTGGCCTGAAAACCTGTGCTATCTCCTGAGTCTTGGGCGGTTGCCCTGTTACAGACAATACACATCTGCGACACAGATCTTTTCAGGTGAACTCTAACCTATAGCAATCTGCTGAGTCGCAATAGGGGAGAGGTAGGCGCATTCTCCCCCAATTGACAGCCATAAGCTGTGAAAGACGTTTCCGACGCTGCAGGTTGTGGTGTGATCAATATATGGGGGTAACTCAGCATTTTCGCACGGCCCCGCTTTACCAAGACCTGAGGGGGCAGTATCACCAATGCATGACCGACCTGGTAGATGATCAAGACACACCCGCCTCCCCCGAAACCGGAGAAGTGCTGGAACCATTGCGCCGCGCGATTGGCGAGCGTTACCTGACATATGCGCTTAGCACCATCATGCACCGGGCGCTGCCCGATGCCCGAGATGGTCTAAAGCCGGTGCATCGCCGCATTCTCTATGCCATGAGCCGTCTGCGGCTTACCTCAACTGGTGGTTTCTTGAAATCGGCTAAGATTTCTGGCGACACGATGGGGGATTTCCACCCGCACGGTGACGCCGCAATCTATGATGCGATGGCGCGTTTGGCGCAGGACTTCAATGTTCGCTACCCGTTGGTCGACGGGCAGGGGAACTTTGGCAATATCGACGGTGACAACCCGGCGGCCTCGCGTTACACAGAAGCCCGGATGACTTTTGTCGCCGAGGCGATGCTGGACGGTTTGAGCGAGAATGCCGTTGATTTTCGTGACAATTACGATGGGCGCCTGACCGAACCAGCGGTGCTTCCTGCGACGTTTCCCAACATTCTCGCGAATGGCGCGGCGGGCATTGCGGTTGGTATGGCCACCAATATTCCGCCCCACAATATAGGTGAGCTGATCGATGCTTGCCTGCATCTGATCAAGACACCGGATGCGCGCGACGAAACCCTGCTGAATTATGTTCCGGGGCCTGATTTTCCAACCGGCGGTGTGATCGTCGAGCCGCGTGAAAATATCGCCAAGGCCTATAGCAGCGGTCGTGGGTCGTTCCGCCTGCGCTGTACGCATGAGGTCGAAGACCTCGGTAGGGGCCAATGGCAGATAATTGTCACTGAAATCCCTTATCAGGTTCAGAAATCTAAGCTTATCGAGAAGATCGCAGAGCTGATCCAGACCAAGAAAGTGCCAATCCTCGCTGATGTGCGCGACGAATCGGCCGAAGATATTCGCATCATTCTTGAGCCCAAATCCAAGAACGTAGACCCCGACGTGTTGATGAACATGATGTTCCGCAATTCGGATCTGGAAATTCGCTTTAGTCTCAACATGAATGTGTTGATCGATGGCGTGACGCCCAAGGTCTGCTCGATGAAGGAAGTGCTACGCGCATTTCTCGACCATCGGCGCGACGTTCTGCAACGGCGCTCGCAGCACCGGATGGACAAGATCGACCACCGGCTTGAGGTGCTCGAGGGTTTTATCATTGCCTTCCTCAATCTGGACCGCGTCATTGATATCATTCGCTATGATGATGATCCCAAAGCGGCATTGATGCGTGAAAACTGGTCGCTCGACCATCCGCGCGCCTTTACCGAATCGGACTATGTGTCGCCTTCCTCCGGAAGCGGAGAGCTGAGCGAGGTTCAGGCCGAAGCCATCCTCAATATGCGTTTGCGCAGCTTGCGTCGTCTGGAGGAGATCGAGCTGGTTCGTGAACGGGACGCTCTGCGTGAGGAACGCGCGGGGCTGGTCGAGCTGCTGGCTTCACAGGATCTGCAGTGGAGCCGGATCGCGGAGCAGCTGAAAGAAACGAAGAAACAATTCGGCAAAAGCTACGAAGGCGGCCCCCGCCGTACCCGTTTTGCCGAGGCGGGCGAAGTCGAAGAGGTGCCACTGGAGGCAATGATCGACCGTGAACCGATTACTGTTGTCTGCTCACAGATGGGCTGGATCCGTGCTATGACCGGTCACATTGATCTCGGTCGTGAATTGAAGTTCAAGGATGGCGATGGCCCGCGGTTCATCTTCCACGCAGAAACCACCGACCGGCTCTTGGTCTTTGCATCAAACGGGCGGTTCTACACGATTTCTGCAGCGAATCTACCTGGCGGACGAGGTATGGGTGAACCCCTGCGTTTGATAGTCGATCTGCCGAACGAAGTCGAAATCGTCGATATTCTGATCCATAACCCCGAAGGCAGGCTTCTGATCGCATCCGATGCGGGCAACGGCTTTATCTGCGCAGAAAAAGAAATTGTAGCTCAGACCCGAACCGGGAAGCAGGTGTTGAATGTTAAGGACGACGACCGCGCCAGGATATGTATTCCGGTATCCGGTGATCATGTCGCTGTTGTTTCCGAAAACGGTAAATTCCTGGTCTTTGCAGTTGAGGAAATGCCGGAACTGACCCGTGGTAAGGGTGTGCGCCTGCAGAAATACAATATGGCGCGGGGCAAGCAGGGCTCGCTGGAACTTGATGGTGGGCTGAGCGATGTTACGACTTTTAACTGGGATGAGGGTCTCAGTTGGGAAATGGGTGGTGGTAAGACCCGGCATGAGACAGATCTTGCTCAATGGCTTGGGAAACGCGCGGGTATAGGCAAACGCCCACCTTATGGCTTCCCACGCAATTACAAGTTCAAATAGGGTTCCCTTATCCACCTGTGAACCTGTGTCTTCAACGCCACCAGGCGGAACCGCGCAGCCATGATGGCTTTACCGGCTTGGCTTGGGACGGCTATCTGATGGCGCATGTTAATCAAAATGAGACTGTTATGATCCGGATCTTTGCCCTCCTAGCCGCCATGGTCGCCGTTGCCGCCTGTACCGCAGCTGCGCCAGATGAACCGCTAGAGGATCTTGGGGCGTTTAAACTGGGTCATAACATCGTCATCGCGTCCAAGGTGCAGAAGGTGCCGGGATCGCGTGAAGTCTCCAAGGATGAATGGGTCGATATCCTAACCAATGAGGTTGGTGCCCGTTTTAGCCAATATGAAGGCGACAAGACTTATCACTTTGGCATCAGCGTAGAGGGGTACTTCGTCGCTCCGGGGGGCGTGCCACTTGTGCTCAGTCCTAAATCGGTTCTTGCCGTCAACGTGACCGTTTGGGATGATGTCGCTGGAACCAAACTGAACAAGAAAGTGAAGAAATTCACTGTGTTTGAAACAACGACGGCTGACAGTTTCCTTGTGGGTTCCGGACATGCTCGTACCCGCGAGGAGCAGATGCGGGGGCTTGCTCGCAACACGGTTGGTCAGATTGAGGATTGGTTGGTCGAGCAACGCAAAGAAAATGGTTGGTTTGCGTCCGAACAGGACAAGGAGCCAGATAGGGCAAAAGCCCCGAAGCCTTCGTCCGCCGAAGCAGATAGCGTTCCTCCATCTGCAGGCTGATTGCGCCCACTAAACTCACTATATTGAGCCGAATGTACAACAAGACAGGCCAGCCGCTGATGGCGGGCGTCTTGATGGCTGCCGACGGGCGACTACCCCGTCTGGTGACGATTTACCGTGCGTCGTACAGGAACGGGTTGATTTTTACCCACAAACCAAATAAGCCGCGCGCGCAGAGGAAATTCGGGTCACGCTTCGACCCCCAATTCAAAAGGGCGCCTACAGAATGGCTAAGGAAAAGTTTGAACGTACAAAACCGCACGTCAACATCGGCACCATCGGCCACGTTGACCACGGTAAGACCACGCTGACCGCAGCGATCACCAAGTACTTTGGTGACTTCAAAGCCTACGATCAGATCGACGGCGCACCCGAAGAAAAAGCCCGCGGGATCACCATTTCGACCGCGCATGTTGAGTATGAAACCGAAGGCCGTCACTACGCCCACGTTGATTGCCCCGGCCACGCTGACTATGTGAAGAACATGATCACTGGTGCGGCGCAGATGGACGGCGCGATCCTGGTTGTGAACGCTGCTGACGGCCCGATGCCTCAGACCCGTGAGCACATCCTGCTGGGTCGCCAGGTTGGCATCCCGCACATGGTTGTCTTCATGAACAAAGTTGACCAGGTCGACGATGAAGAGCTGCTTGAGCTGGTCGAAATGGAAATCCGTGAGCTGCTGTCGTCCTACGACTACCCTGGCGACGATATCCCAATCATCGCGGGTTCGGCTCTGGCCGCAATGGAAGGCAACAAGCCTGAAATCGGCGAAGAGAAAATCAAAGAGCTGATGGCAGCTGTTGATGATTATATCCCAACGCCTGCACGTGCGGTTGACCAGCCGTTCCTGATGCCGGTTGAAGATGTGTTCTCGATCTCTGGCCGTGGTACTGTTGTGACCGGTCGTGTTGAGCGCGGCGTGATCAACGTTGGCGACAGCATTGAAATCGTTGGTATCCGTGACACCCAGACCACCACCTGTACCGGTGTTGAAATGTTCCGCAAGCTGCTGGATCGCGGTGAAGCTGGCGACAACATCGGCGCCCTGCTGCGCGGTATCGACCGTGACGGCGTTGAGCGTGGCCAGGTTCTGTGCGCACCCAAGTCTGTGAACCCGCACACGAAGTTCGAGGCAGAAGCCTACATTCTGACCAAAGAAGAAGGCGGTCGTCACACCCCGTTCTTTGCGAACTACCGTCCGCAGTTCTACTTCCGCACCACCGACGTGACCGGCACCGTGACCCTTCCTGAGGGGACCGAGATGGTTATGCCTGGCGACAACCTGAAGTTTGACGTTGAGCTGATCGCCCCGATCGCCATGGAAAACGGCCTGCGTTTCGCGATCCGCGAAGGTGGCCGCACCGTTGGCGCTGGCGTTGTGTCCAAAATCACTGAGTAAGGTCGAGTTTTCATAGGAAACTCCGGCCTCTGGTGACAGGTGGTTTTCCCTTGGGGGAATCACCGAGAGCCACTCAGGTGAAAAATAGAAAGGGCGCTCCAAATGGGGCGCCCTTGCTTGTTGTGAAGTTGTCCGGTTCAGGTCTGTTGTTGTATGTTGGAAGAGAATATTCGGGCCGTCTTACGGCCTGTTCTTCATTGCATATTCTTCGGTGATCGAATCCGCTGTATCAGTGATCTTGTCCAGTGATTTTTCGAGGCTTTTACGCAGGTCTTCCACCTGCTGAGCTGTTGGTTTTCTTGGAACCGTGTTGACCCATTCCTGGCACATCAGGGTTCCGCGCGAAAATGGCATAGGCAGCATCTGCTTGTCCCAAGTCGGCAATTTGATCACCCTTTTTTCTGAAAACGCGACCGTGAAAACTCTGCAGCCAGTCATGCGCGCCCAGACAATAGGAACATCTGATGAGATTCGCGCGGGGCCGCGCGGGCCATCTGCCGCAATGCCGATCGAGCAACCTTCCTTTGTTCGACGGAGGACTTCTCGTGAGAGGGCGACGTGGCGCTTGTGGCTCGACATTGGGATGGTTTCAAATCCCAGGCGAACGAGAATTTGCCCCGCAAGTCGGCCAGCACGTGCAGAAGACGTCAGAGCACAAATACGGCCTAGCGACGTGTCAAACAGGTAGGGCGCCATTATTAATCGCTGGTGCCAGAGAACAAAGATTACCGGCTCTCCCGCAACGACGCAGGCATCCATCTCTTCAAATCCACGACGATCCCAGCGCGACGTTCGATAGGCAAAACGCACGTAACTGGCCAGAAGGGCTTCAACGGCACGGTTCACTCTTGGGCTGTCGGCGATTTTCTTTCGCAGGCTCACTCTTGGCTCTTTCCTATGTATGCTTTGCTTCGTCATACTGAAGCTAGGCAAAGGGGGCTAGTCGTTGTGCTAGGTCAGGCGGAAATCCGAGCCCTTTCGTTGATTTCCCTCTTGCCAGCCATGCAGCTCTGGCTTAGGAACTTCCGCACTGCAGGGGTATAGCTCA
The DNA here is from genome assembly GCF_047372505.1 of Phaeobacter cretensis. Lineage (NCBI taxonomy): Bacteria > Pseudomonadati > Pseudomonadota > Alphaproteobacteria > Rhodobacterales > Roseobacteraceae > Phaeobacter > Phaeobacter cretensis. The sequence continues at coordinate 1,601,984 of NZ_JBKBEU010000001.1, read as the reverse complement.
GTTGGTAGAGCGACGGTCTCCAAAACCGTAGGTCTCGGGTTCGAACCCTGATGCCCCTGCCAGTAAAACAAGGGATTTGCGGCCTTGTTCTGGTTTCTCTGAAAAAAAGTTTCCCAAACAGCTTCCCGCGATCATGTTTTGTTTTTGCTCTGTTCTCGCAGCGCTTGCATCTGCTTGGTGAGGGCTTTTTGATTCGCGCCGCGTGAATACTTTTGGATCATGGACTGGCGTTTGTGCCCAGTGATGGCTGCGATTTGATGGTCCGTACATCCTGCCTCTGCTAGCTCATCAGCTGCGCTGTAGTGAAGGCCGTGCAGGCTTTGACGGGGCATTGCGTGAAGAGTAGCCCGCAAACTGACAGTGAATGGAATCCACAGCCTTACGCTGGTTTTGTTTTAGGTTACCCAAATACCATCGTCTTCAACGTCTGACCATTTCATTCTGGTTAGGTCTGAGGCTCTCTGCCTGGTACCGAGCGCCAATTCAAATGCGAGTAAGTAAGGCCGTCGGCATTCTCACGGAGTGTTGTGATTGCCAACTTTGGCAACCGTCTGTGACCTTCATAGGTCTTGATTTTCTCAGTTAAATTGGCTGGGTTGTCCCGTCGCATTCAAGACCAATTGCATGATCAAACAGGATTGAGATCATGTATGGAATATAATTGGCAGTCCGAGCCCAGTGTCGATTTTCCATATGAACGTAGTGGCCGATGAGCGGCGCACTTTTGTGGGGTTCTTTTTCCTAATTGTACCGTGTAGTTACTCTAGAACCTTGGAATAGTTGGGCTTTGTACGTGGCGCCAAGCGGGCCCATTTTTGGGCTCTTCTTGTAGCTTGATATTAGTTTGTCAAAGCTAAGCCTACTAGCAAGCTCTCTACGACCTCGTATCAGGCGCTAGTATTCCCAGTCATATTTTTCGCCTGTCGGATCATCTGGCAAACGGACATCGAGGCCGTCCTATCGTAAATATCCGTATATCCCGTCCTTAGCCTTCTTGGTGGTCGTGAGTCTTGTTTTTTGCCACTGGATGTCCTCAAATCCGTCTGAGAAGTCACCGTGCTTCACCGCCCGTAACTCGCCCGTATCTCGGCGCTCATCGGGACAAACCTTGCGTGGTCGCGGCAGTACACCTTGAGAGGCCAGCGTGCGAGGCTCTGCAGGCTTCAAATCAATAGGCTGCGCTGCGCCTTTCTCGGTAATTGCAACAGGGGTCATGTTTCTCAGGTAGCTGGTGGCTACCTAACGTTGGCGCTGGGCGCAGATGGTTTCCGTGAGTGGCGAATGCTTCGCCCAGGTTGAACGGGCCGCCATCCTGCATGTGTTGGAAATGGGCCGGAACCGTAGCACCAGCGGGTTGGTGCCTCGGCAGGTTTCAGGCATCACCCATGACAGTAAGATCAAGGCGCAACGCCGGAAGTTGCTGAAGCTGTTGCAGGCGAGTGGGGGGCGATCTGTGGCCTGCGGCGGTGTCCCGCCCGCTCATTGGGCGGTCAGTGCCTCCATGCGCATCACAGGCGGCCTTGGCGCAACGGCAACAAATACCAGATGTAGTACGCTTCCCATTAGCTCAATTCGCAGCTGGGCGCGGTTGCAAGGTTCCGTTGCCTGAATTGGTATAGGAGATTGTGGAGGTCGTAGGCCGGGAGAATGCGGCGAAGCTCGTGGAGGGTACGCGCCAGAGCGGAAAGCGCCGTTGGCGGAGGCACCTCTATGTGCCTGGCGAAATGGCTGAGGGACACCGGGCTGCCAACCTGATCGGTTTTGCTGATGCGGAACGGTTAAGTTTCAGTCAGTCAATTGTGAGCTCGAACTCCCTTCCTGCCACGGGCTATGCAAAGCCTACTTGGCATATCTGGCGTTACGGTTATCCGAGCAGGGTGCGGAAGAGGTCGACATTGCCGCCGAGGTCGGGGTCGAAAAGAAGACTATGAACACGTTGCCTGAAGCTCCTGACTATTGGCGTGTTAAGTTAGGTTTGGCGCTCTGTCGGTTTTTCGGAAGCAACCGTTCAGGGCGAAGCCTAGCCACTGAATATGGTGTAGAGGTGACATGCTCCCCTGAAAAGTCCGCGATTTGAAGTTAGCCTGTTCTCCAAGCGAGGAGACAGGCGATGCGGAAAAGCCGTTTCAGCGAAGAGCGGATCATTGGCATCCTTAAGGAGCACCAAGCCGGAATGGGGGCGAAGGAACTGTGCCGGAAGCACGGCATCAGCGATAGCACTTTCTACAAATGGCGTTCGAAGTATGGCGGCATGGAAGTGTCCGAGGCCAAGCGGCTGAAGGCTCTGGCGGTCGAGAACGCCAAGCTCAAGAAGATGTTGGCCGAGCAGATGCTTGATGTGGCAACGCTGAAAGAGATCCGGTGCAAGGCGGAGAGCCGTGGACTGGGCCATGACAGAGAAGAACGACAACCAGCGGCGGGCCTGTGCCCTGGCCGGGATCGATCCGCGCGTCTATCGGCGTGGATCAACCAGGCCTGCGGACGCCGAGTTGCGAGAGAGGCCGAGGGAGGTGTCCAGCGAACGGCGGCGGCGTCGGCTGCACCTGCTGCTCGGCCGCGAGGGCTGGCAGGTGAACTGGAAGAAGCTCTAGCGGATCTACCACGAAGAGGGGCTGAGCCTGCGCAAGCGCGGCGGGCGAAACCGCGCCATTGGGACGCGTGCGCCCATGGCGATCCCGCAAGGGCCGAACCAGAGATGGTCGCTGGACTTCGTCTCGGACAGTTTGTCTGATGGCCGCCGTTTCCGGGTGCTCTGCGTCATTGACGACTTCAGTCGGGACTGCCTGGCTGCGGTCGTGGACACCTCACTTCTCCGGCCAGCGGGTTGCCCGTGAGCTCGACAATATCGCTCGAACGCGTGGCTATCCCTGCATGGTGGTCAGCGATAATGGGACCGAACCCTGAACAGAGCGAACTAATAACCGAGGACGCTGCGGGGAGCACGTCAGAGGCCATGACTGAAAGTGATGCACAGAAAGCGGGCTTTGCAAAGTCACCATTTTGAACAGCCCAAACTTCTGCCATCAGCTGCGACGCCGCGCCGAGAAGCCGCGCTTCCCTGTAAGCGCAGGCCGTCGGCGTTTCCGAGCGGAAATTGTGAGGATTTCCCTGATTCACTTTCGATCAAACTAATGCTCAGCTAACAGTGTATCGGGTGGGGGCGGGAGACCGCCGAGGATACAGGGTCAATTTTCTGAATTAGAAAGCTGTCATTGCTCGCTTTGACATTGGCTGAGACACGGTATCAAACATCCTTCGCCCAAAGTTTCATCAGCCTCCGGGCGATTTCGACTGTTTTGTCAGCGTAAATCGCCACCTGAAGTGCTTCTTGACCGTAATGGTTTGCAAGCGAAATCAACTCCCCACTTTCGATTTCTCGGTACGCCATGCTGAAAGGAAGCCAACCGATGCCCAATCCTTTGAGAACAAGCTCTCGGGTACCACTTGAGAACGCTGAAACGCTAAACGTGTTGGCGCTGGAACTTGGAATGCCGAAGGGTTTGTTATTCTTGCGCAGCACTTCACCAAAGTAGCTGTCTTCAGGGTAGACGATTGCGGGCGTATTTGTAGGAACATTCCCGTAGTCTGTCACGATATAGCGTAATGCACCGCCAACAACTGGCACCAGATAGTCATTCCCCCATACGCCGCGCTTGATGTCTGGGCCGAATTGAAGCGTGCGGACGCTTTTGGCCTCATAGCATAGTAACATGCTTGTATCGCCGCGTAGAAACATAGACACACAGTCGTTCAGATTACCGGCACGTAACCGGAATTGCAGACCTTGAAACTCATTTTTAGCGCGTAAGGCCATGTCTGGAAATGTCGCACATATTGGAGCGTGTTGTGCGGCTATTTCCACTGTCATCCGTGACTTTTCGAAATGCGCAATCTTTGTGCGAAGCTCGCGCAAGCGGGTCATAAGTGCACGAATTTCATTTTCGTTGGACGTTAGTGCTTCGCTGATCTCAACCCGGTTCTTTTTGCGGTCAAGAATGTCTGTGCCAAGCCAGTCTTCAAACCCTCGAATCCGCCTTGAGAATGCGGGTTGGGTGATGTTTCGGCGCGCCGCGGCTCGCGACATGTTGCCTTCCTCTAGTAACACAAGAACATCGTCCAACCATTGGAATTGCATCTGTTAGTCTCCTTTGCTCATATCAAATGTATGGGTATACATAGAAAAAAGCACTGTTTTTATGTTTAACCCCAGGCAATGCTTTGTCTGAAAATGACATGGGGCATATTATGACTGCAACAGAACACGCACCGGCGCACCAACTTACAGAGCCGACAGAATTGATGGCAAGCCGCTGCAAGGACCTCGCCGTTCGGCTGGCAAAATTTCCGCGTGTGACATTGGGCCATTTCCCAACACCACTCGAACCCATGGATCGCCTCAGCGAAGAACTCGGGGGCCCACGTCTCTGGGTAAAGCGCGACGACTGCACAGGACTATCATCTGGCGGCAACAAGACGAGAAAGCTAGAGTACTTGATGGCTGACGCCCAGAAAAATGGTGCGGGCACGATCATCACCCAAGGTGCAACCCAGTCAAACCATGCTCGGCAAACCGCCGCCGCTGCTGCCAAACTGGGAATGACATGCCATATTCTGCTAGAAGATCGCACGGGATCGAATGACGGCAGCTACATCATGAACGGCAACGTTCTGTTGAACCGTCTGCATGGCGCAAGTGTGTCCAAACGCAGTGGCGGCACGGACATGAATGCTGAGATGGAAGTTCTTGCCGACAAACTACAACGAGAGGGCAATACCCCCTATATCATTCCTGGTGGTGGGTCTAACACCATTGGCGCGTTGGGTTATGTTAACTGCGCCCGCGAGTTGGTGGAGCAATCTATTGGCAAAGGGCTCGAGATTGATGCCCTCGTCCATGCTACCGGCAGCTCAGGAACTCAGGCAGGTCTGGTCACCGGACTGGCGGCGATTGAGAGCGATATTCACCTTCTCGGAATCGGTGTGCGGGCTCCGCAAGAAAAACAAGAAAGCATGGTGTATGACCTCGCGCAACGTACCGCCGCTTACCTTGGCGCGCCAAAAGAGATTGTACGCAGCGCTGTGCGTGCCAATTGTGACTATGTGGGCCCTGGCTATGGTTCGCCAACGGATGGGATGATCGCAGCACTCAAGCTGCTTGCGCAAACCGAAGGGCTTTTGTTTGACCCAGTCTATTCAGGCAAGGGCCTCGATGGCCTGATCGACTTGGTCCGCAAGGGCCATTTCGACGGCATGAACAACGTTGTTTTCCTGCATACAGGGGGCAGCGCTGCACTCTTTGGCTATCCCGAAACCTTCGGGCTGCCCGGTTACTCAGCATAAAAACTACAAAAAAAGAACCAACAAGGAGATAGGAAATGACTGTGAAAATGAAACTGATGACCGCGGCGCTCGCCAGCGTGATAAGTGTCCCGGCCTTCGCTGAAGAGGTCAAAATCGGCGTGCCGACATGGACTGGCGCACAGGCGATTGCCTATGTTTTGGGCGAAGCGGTCACAACCCGGATTGGCGGCACCGTCGACTACGTCCCAGGCAACAATGCTACGATTTTCCAGGCGATGGACCAAGGCGAAGGCGACATTGATGTACACCCTGATGTATGGCTACCCAATCAGGAGAGTTTTACGAACGAATACGTCGGTAAAGCTGGCACCGTCACACTTTCTTCGAACCCTTACCAGGGCAACCAAGGCTTCTGTGTTTCCAAGGACTTTGCAGCTGCCAACGACATTACCGACATCGCTGATTTGGGCCGCCCGGACGTTGCGGCGTTGATGGACAGTGACGGCAATGGATTGGGTGAAATGTGGATAGGCGCACCCGGTTGGGCCTCTGCAAATGTCAATGAAGTAAAGGTTCGCGACTATGGTCTGCTTGATTTCATCGAGCCTATTCGTGCTGAAGAAGCCGTGAAAACAGCTCGGATCAAAGACAGCATCGCGAAAGGTGAGGGTTACGCATTCTACTGCTACGAGCCGCATGCGGTTTGGTACATGTTCGACGTTGTCATGCTGACAGAGCCTGCGTTTGATCCAGAAAAATACATAATGAAACAGCCCTCAGATGACGCCGACTGGTATGAAAATTCGATGGTCGCGACCAAGGATGATCTCAAGCAGGTTCAGATAGCCTGGTCGAATTCCTTAGCTGATCGTTCCCCAGCGATTGCAGAGTTCTTTGCCAACTTTGAACTAACCGCTGATGACGTTAGCAGTCTTGCCTTTGAGATTAGCGCGAATGGCCGTGAACCAGCAGAAGTAGCGGCTGAATGGGTCGCAGCAAATTCTGACCGTGTTGATGCGATGCTCGGCCTATAAATCGCGCATCAAATTGAACAGTGCCGACGCAGTAAGACTGCGGTGGCAACCCAAATAGCGGGTAGGGCGACCATGCAAACCAACGACGGCGTTATTGAAATCTCGAATGTTTGGAAGATTTTTGGTGCGAAGCCAGAAGTCGCTCTAAAGGCAATCCGCGACAGGGGGCTCTCCAAATCAGAAGTTCTGGCTGAATTTAACTCTGTTGTTGGGGTCGCTGATGTCTCGCTCTCAGTCAATCGTGGCGAAATCTTTTGCATTATGGGTCTGTCAGGCAGCGGCAAATCGACCTTGGTGCGCCACTTCAACCGACTTCTTGAGCCCACTGCGGGCAAAATCGAGATCGAAGGCACGGATGTGATGGCTTTAGGTCCGAGAGAATTGCAGTCCTTCCGAAATCGCAAGATTGGGATGGTGTTCCAGAACTTTGCTTTGATGCCGCATAGGTCGGTTTTGGATAACGTGGCTATGCCGTTGGAAATCCGACAAGTCGCCAAGAATGAGCGCCTGCGACAGGCGGCAGCGATCCTTGAGATCGTTGAACTTCGTGCATGGGGGGCAAAATTTGCCCATGAGTTATCAGGAGGGATGCAGCAGCGCGTCGGATTGGCACGAGCTCTTGCCGCAAACCCCGATGTCTTGCTGATGGATGAGCCGTTTTCGGCCCTTGATCCTTTGATCCGTAGACAGTTGCAGGATGAGTTCATCCGCCTTTCTGAGATCTTGAAGAAAACCACCATCTTTATCACACATGATCTTGATGAAGCCGTTCGTATTGGCGATCGGATCGCGATCATGCGGGACGGACAGGTCGTGCAGATCGGCACCGCCGAAGACATCGTCATGAACCCTGCCGATGATTACGTAGCCGACTTTGTCGCCGGAATCTCGCGTTTGAAGGTGGTGCATGCGCATGCTGTCATGCAGCCGCTTGATCGCTACATTGCCAAAAGTGGCCCTGTTTCTAGCAATGCACGTCGTGTTGAAGGGCACGAAACACTCAGTAATCTTATCAACCTTGCTATTGACGACGATAATCCAATCATCGTGCAAGGTGATGGTACCGATATTGGCATCGTCACACGTGCTGATTTGCTGCGTACCGTTATTGAAGGGACCGAGATATCATGATGGACACAACCGTAAATCCGCTCGATGATCCCAACAGCGAAGCCGCAATCGCCTATGCCGAAGAACGGTGCGACAACATTCGCACCTTTGTGCGAACCAACCCTGATTATTACACTGCGAACTTTAGCAAGATCGGGGCCTCATCTCGATTTACGCCAACGTTCAATCTGATGGCCGGTATATTCGGCCCTGTTTGGTTTGGTGCACGAGGGCTTTGGTCTTGGGCGCTGCCTTTTCTGATCATAGAAGTGTTGGCGCTGGTGCAAATTGCACGCGGTCTTTTTGGTGATCTTGGCGCTGACGCGATGGCCAGGATAGCCTCCATTGAAGGTACCTTGGAACTCCGCCGCCAGCAGCTCGCGGCGGCGATCGAGTCTGGCTCTGACCGGGTGGATGCGTTCCGCCGTGCTGTGGACGGCTTAGAAAGCAACATCGATGGGATGCGCGACGAAGCGGTCGCAATGGCAGCACAAGGACCGCACATCGCATTGATCGGTTTTGTTATCCTAATCTTGGCAAAAATTGCTCAAGCCACCGTGGCCAATTGGGCGCTTGAAGCGCGGTTCTCGGATTGGGTGTCTGATCGCACGATCCGCTCGGCGATGCCTTTAGTGCATATCATCCTCAGCGCTACTTTCATGGTGCTGATCGTCATGGCAGCGATGTTCCACTACAGTTTTCCAGGGCGTTTTGATCTTCTCAGCAGCTTCCCGACCAATCCCGACATCCGGCTGAGTAGCATTGATTGGGTAGAGAATTTCTTTAACTGGGCTGTCTTGAACGGTGATACGCTCTTTGATGCGATAACATTTGTGATCAGGCTCTTGTTGGATGCGTTGGAGATCGTTTTTGTCAGCACGCCTTGGATTGTGATTGCCGCGCTGATCATCTTGCTGACGTGGTTGACCGCTGGTGTCCGCATGGCGATTTGGTCAGGTGCTTTCTTGTCCTACATGGGCTTGTTGGGGTTTTGGGAAAAGGCGATGACCACTCTTGCCTTGCTGGGCACAGCGGCCTGTCTGTCCATCTTGGTCGGGATTCCGCTGGGGATGTTTGCGGCCCGTCGCCCACGCTTCTATGCAGTTATTCAACCCATCATGGACTTTATGCAAACGATGCCCGCTTTTGTTTTCATGATCCCCGTGATCGCGTTTTTCGGCACGGGTAAACCTGCGGCAGTGGTTACGACAATGATCTTTGGCGGCACACCCGTGGTGCGATTAACGGTTCTGGGGCTACGCGGTGTGCCCGCAAGCGTGCGAGAGGCTGCGATCTCATTCGGTGCAAACAAATGGTATCTCCTCACACGAGTGGATCTGCCCTTGGCCAGCCCGTCGATCCGTGCGGGTATCAATCAGACGATTATGTTATCATTAGCAATGGTCGTTGTTGCATCGCTGATCGGCGCCAAGGGTCTTGGAGAAGACGTGCTGGAGGCCTTGCAATATGCTAATGTAGGGCAAGGTATTCTAGCAGGCTTTGCGATCCTGTTCTGTGCCATGATCCTCGACCGAATTGTGCAGGGAAAGCGCAAGTGACACCGCTTGTGATGGTGCATGGTTTCATGGGCGGCAGCGCACAGTGGGCCGGAGAAGTCGCGCAACTGTCGCAGATACGCGAGGTCATTGCACTCGACCTGCCTGGATTTGGTGCAAACAATCATCTCGCCCCGATTGATACCATCGGTGGGTTTGCGGATTGGATGATTGCCGAGTTGAACAGCCGGGGTGTGCAGGTTTTTGATCTGCTAGGTCACTCGATGGGCGGGATGATCGTGCAAGAAATGGCCCGCAAAGCCCCGGATAGGATCAAGAAGTTCGTGCTTTATGCCACAGGAGCAAAAGGCGTCTTGCCCGGGCGATTTGAGACGATCGCTGAAAGTAAAATGCGCGCCCGCTCGGACGGTGCGCAAGCTACGGCGCGACGCATTGCTGCGACATGGTTTCAACATCGTGAGGAGGCAGTCGGGTACGCACGTTGTGCGGCAATCGCAGAACACGCTAGTCTTGAAGCCATATTGGCAGGTTTGGACGCCATGCAAAACTGGTCAGGAGAAACCGAGCTTTGCAACTTTACACAAGAAACACTGGTGATCTGGGGGGATCGTGATCGCACTTACGCCTGGGAACAGACGGCTCTATTGTGGAGGACGATCCAGAAAGCTCAACTTGCGGTTGTACCTGGGTGTGCGCATGCAATTCATCTTGAAAAACCAAAGCTATTTGCAGCGTTGTTGCGCGACTATTTGGAGCAAGAGGCTTGATACCTTAGGCCCCTAGAGTAAATTTCGCTCCCAATCCTAAAAAGTGTATAAGACCGCAAGCCTTTCTAGTCAGGGTGTTGAAAAATATTCAAAATATTGGTACGTAGGCGTTCAGAACCAGCCCTTTGTTCCGATGCAAAGACAACGACCCTGTTGACCTGAACTGTCACCGAAAAAGACAGGATGCTAGTTTGCAGCCAAGTTTCCGTGGTAATTTTCACAATATGCAAGACGGTCTGATCGTAGGGTGAATAAGAAGCCTATAGTACGATTTGGCAAAGTATACGTTGATCGTCTATTTAACCGCCATCTGCCACTTCCGATACGTTGTAGAAAGCTGCCTTCCAGCGGTATGGCTTCCTGATCGAGAGGCTGAACAGCCGACTGAACTTCCTCAGTTGGCCGCAAGCGGCCCAAAGCGGCCAAATGAAAACTCGGGGTTCCAAGAAAGCAGACCTTCGCGGCTCCGCTATAGACTTGCCAGAAGATGGGCACAATTGTGAGATTGGGTTCGCTCCAGTTGTCCCTTTTGGTTGTCATGCTACCTCTGATCACCTGCGACAATCACACTGGAGAGTATGATTCAATTGTTCTTGATCCATAGCCAGAGTATTCACTCTTCATTAAGAGTGAAATTTTGAGACAGGCTGTCTGACCATGGGAACTTTGGAAGAAAGAAAAGAGGCAAAGCGTGTCGCCATACTGGGTGCTGCGCGAGAAGAATTCTTGTCGGCCGGATTTGAAGCCGCCAACATGGATCGAATTGCTTCTCTTTCAAACGTCACCAAGCAAACAGTCTATCGATATTTCCCATCAAAGACCGACCTGTTCGAAGCGACAGTAAGATGGATTGGACAGTTGAGTGGCGCAGATTTCTCGCGGCATCTGGATCATCCCGATACCGATGAAGCCCTTGTTCGATTTGCTGAGGGTTTTATCCGTTGGCACCTAGAAGACGAACCTTTAAATATCTTCAGGCTGCTGGTGGCGGAAAGTGGCAAATCTCCAGAAATCGTCACAACCTTTTTCACGGCAGCCCCGGATGAAACCAATGCCATACTGACAAAGTTCTTCAGTGAACGATTGGGAGTTGAACACCCTCGTGAACCCATACGTCTATGGACCTCGATGCTTTTGGCCAACCGGGATGATGTCTTGCTTGGCTTGGGCCGACCAGGCGATCCAGAGATCGCCCAACTGGCAGTTTCTGCGACCCGACTGGTGCTTGCGGATCTCCAACGAGAGTGAGCAGGCGCTACTCGGACAGCTGGGTGGCCCACCGTCGACCGATCGCCGATCTGCTTTGCGCGATTTTTGCAAGCGACATTTCTTCATAGGTATCGAGGATGGAGTGTCGCACCGACGATCGGCTGAGCACACTGGCTGCCCATTGCTTGACCAAAGGCAAGTCAGCCAGAATGCCCGTCGCGAAATGCAAATCAATCAGATTGATTGATCTGAAAACAGGAGCATATGTCGCATCTACAAGGCTGAACTGATCGCCATCAAAGAACGGCCGATCCCCAAGGTTTTCTCCCAATGCCCGGAGTTTGGTGCAAAGCTTCTCTTTTTCAACCTCAACCGAAACAGGATCTAACGCAGTTTTGATTTCATAGATGTGATCAAGAAGATCATAGCTGTGATCGATCCATAGTCGGTTCAGGGCTTTCAGAAAGACATCCTGCGGATACGGGCTTCCTGGCGTCACCTCATCAATGAAGTCATTCATGATCTCCGATTAAAAAAGCGCTTTTCCGTCAGCCAAAAGGAATGGGGTGATCCCCTTTGTTGAATGCTCCTGAACCCACTCGGGTTTATTGTTCGGTTCGATATAGGTGACGGTGTACGCCACTTGTTTTTCTAATAGTGAAATGATGCAGGGCTGCAGGAATGGGCATAAGTCATAGCCCACGATTTCCGACTTGATCATGGATGTCTAGCGTATTTGTGGATGCGGAGAAGGGTTTGCGCTTGCGCGCTCAGCTGTCTTCTTTGGTCAGATACAGGGTATAGGCCAAGATCGTGATCAGGACGACCGCGCCGCCAAGGATGCTGTTGATCCATGGAACCTCAGTGAAGAACAAGTAGGCCCAGACCGGAGCCAATACGGTTTCAAGCATAAGTGTCATCGACACTTCGGTCGCTGTGGCATAGCGCGTTGTAACCATCGACATGACGCGGCCAAAGACCGCTAGCAGATCTCCCAGCCAGTTGCCTGATCCGGCAGATCCGGATACGACAATCGCGATGCCGATAAACACACCTACAATTGCTAGCAGGGTTTGCTGGGTCACCTTTTCCCTCAGAAACAGCCAGCTGAATGACGCTGCAATTGCCGGTGTAGCACTGAAGATCAGAAAGGTGTACGCAATAGAAGTATTCTTGATGGCGAACACTAGGCCGCTGGCGCTTTCCAGCATTAAGAAACCCGAGACAAGCCACTGTCGCGCAGGACTTGAACCAGCCCGCGTCGGTCGTTGAGCTGAATGACAACGGACATAGAAATGGCGGTAAAAAGGCCGAACAATAATGATGTCTCGAGTTCGTTTACTCCAGAAAATCGGATAAAAACTGGATCAAGGCTCATCAAGAGCGCGCCAATGAGCGCTATTCCTAGCCCCTTGAGCCGGATGCTTTGGGCAGTTTCAGCGGAGGTGGTGTCAGTCATGTTCTGGCTCCTTTGTACCGCTAGGGGCGTTTCCGTGCACGGTACGAGTAATCATACTCATTAGCATGATTAGTGAAACGCGACGCTTTCGTTAACTCCCGTCATGCTCTTCAGTATGATGGGAGTGCGAGCAGCTTGGTTCAGATCTTCAAGAGGTCTCCCTAGGACAAAGGCTATGAGCATGAAGCGCAAAGTTCTGCGCGTAACACCAACATCTCTTCGAAAGTCGGCGCTACCCGAACCTTCCGTCTGAAACTCGCGTTTCGTTCTAGAAACGGCTTCATCTCGACGACCAGAGAGCCCTGTTTGAAGGCCGGCTTCGAAGAAATGGTCGAAGTTTGCAAATGTCGCTATCTGCGCGTCGCCGATGTCCCGCAGGTTCATACTTGCGTAGCGCTGCTCCAAGTGCCGGAGCCCGATACTCCACAGACGAATTTGACGTTCGGTCTCGCCACCACCTGCTATCCGCAAGCTACAAAAGACTGCTTGGCATGGCTTTCGCACACTGGCTATTGTTGCCTGAAACACAAAACGCGCCTGGGTTACAGGGCACTTCAATCTGGGTGGAACATCGGTATGACGGAGAACAACGCGAGCTCTGATAGCCAAATTTGGAATGTTCCAGGTTTTGGAGTGCATCACATTGCCAAACTTCTGGACAACTGCGGTGCAGATATTGTTGCGCTACTGAGATCGGCCAACCTACCCATAGATATTCACGAAACGCCCCCAAATTTTGTTGATGTTCGGAATGAGCTGAGGCTCCTGGAGCTCGCCATCCAAGAAACCGGTGACCAGTTGTTTGCGATCTCAGCCGGAAAGACATTCAATCCCAGAAAGACGACACTTCTGAGTTATGTCGTTTTGAACTCTCCAACCGTTGGAAATGCAATTGAGAAGGCGGTGAACTACGCCCGCCTAGCGCGGGGATTTGCCAAGCTGTCGTTCTATGAGGAAGGTGACGGCATGTTTCTTGAGATAGATTCGATGGCCGAGCTGATGCGCGCGGATGGTGCTCATAGTGAATTTCGAACCTCCGCTCTTTTAACTAGCCTTCAGATTGCGGCGGAGACACCACTGCCCACCCACGAGATACGTTTTCGGCATAAACTGTCCGAAGAAATGCTGGCACAAATCTCTGATGCATTATCGGTCAAAATCAAACAAAGCCAACGCGTTCCAGGTATTCTGTTTGACAAGAAAATTTTGGATATTCCGATCAGAGATGCGGATCCTGCGCTGCTTTTGCACCTTGAAACACATGTGGAAGGTCTGATGTCGGCACTAACGCCTGAAGTTGGTGAAACAAGTTCTTTGGTGCAGAGCGAAATAACGTCGCGACTGTCTTTTAATGCTCCGACGCAGGACGACGTCGCGAAGGTGCTTGGGATGAGTATCAGTACGCTTGGCCGTAAGCTGGCCAAAGAAGGCACGACCTATAAACAACTTCTGAAGGACATCAGAAAACGGCTGGCAGAGCAGTATCTTGATGACGCTAAGCTCACTCTCTCCGATATCGCATTTGCGCTTGGCTATTCTGACCAAGCTGCGTTTAGCAATGCTTATAAGACCTGGACGGGCCGTTCTCCGGGCAGTGTTCGAACTGCTTAGGTTGTGTCTTAGTCGGCGAGCACGGAGCCCTGTAAAAGCCCTATCTCGTTTCAGACCAGATGCAAAACGCATTAAAACTGGAACTCGAACTCGATATTCCAACCGAAGTCACTGTCGCCCGAAGCGCTTCCCATTCCGGTTTCGCTGGTGAGCTCAACATAGAGCTGCGAGCGATCCGACAGGGCGACAATGCCGCCGAGGCTCATAGCGGTCTTGTCCTGTCCAAACGTCACTGAGGTGTCGTTGTCGAACGCATGGTAGACGTCGATTTGACCATACAGCATCGAATTGTTGGAAAAAGCACGTTCAGCGCGCAGTCCGAACCGAGCCATCAAAGCATCGTCATCGGCCAAGGATCCGAGCCGACCACCTCCAACTGCGATTTCGCCCATATCGATATTGCTATACATGAGCTGCATTTGCGGGATGAGCGTCAATTCATTCGGGAATGTGAACGTCTTACCAATTTCAACAGATATCCCATACCCACTGCCGTCGATATCCGCTGAGTTGCCGCCACGCGTATGTATCTGACTATCGAAGTGCCCATAACGAAGCCGTCCATCAATATATAGCCGACTATCTGCAACCCAAAGCGCGCTAAGGGTTGCATCGTAAGCGTTGGCCGAGATATTGGCGCTGGCCACCCTGGTGCCGACGTTCGATGACAGGCTGCTAATGCCAAATTCCAGTCCGACAGTCAGCTGTCCGCCCGAGACCTCGCCCAAAGGGAAGTCCGATTCAAATTGACGGCTATCGCTGTTTGTCGACATATACCGATCACCGAAATCATAGCTGCCGTGTTGGCCTTCACCCCGCAGCGGGTCGGCTATGGACATTCCTGCGCTCACAATAAGCGCGAAGATAGTAGCGGTTGTAGTCATTACCTTTTTCATCTTTTCGCGCCTTTCAGTTAAGCGTATCGGTTACGCTGTATGTGCAATCACTTTGTCAATCTGCGGCTCAGATTGATTGCGCGGGCACATCAGGGTTTTGCGAAAAGACTTCAAGTTAGCGACCATTGGTGCTGCTTTTGCGAGTGTGGCAGTTGCTGTCAGGTGGACGTCAACAAACGCACCCACTCCGCCGTTGGTCTGATAAAGAGGAATGGCATAAGGGTCTGCGCTATGGAAAAGCTTAGATCTGCTGATGAGCTAGGAGCATTGCAGTTCCGGGGCGATCCTGCGCAATTGCGATAGGCATCCGGTACATCAACTTCCAACACAGATGATAATCCAGCTCGGACCAAAGTCTTTTTGGTACGCTTTGGCCGCAGCGAGCATGTGCTGAATTGTGTGCCTAAAAAGGCCACTGTATATCGGGCCCCGGAGTTAGAATCCGGTGCCCGATATACAGTGGCGGCACGTTGCGGTATTTTGGGTATACCTGCCTAGATCAACACGATGCTACCAAAGGGTCAAACTTTTTGGGATAATCTGCTTAGTTGCCATAGATTGGCATATTACCCAAGTTGGTACCCGACTGCTTGCCAAAAATCACAGTGTAAGTGCCGCCATCGTCAATCGTGAGTTCTACAACATTGGGTAACTGCGTGCTCGGGTTTGAGCCATCCATTTGAGCGGCATTTTTGTATATTTCTGCGTTCTCAGGGAAGTTGCCTATTCGCGTATTTGTTGAGATCGTGCGCTTTACAATCCCACTGTGGCTGTTGCCGCCCAACGGGCCGGCCATTGACATTCCCGCGCTTAAAACAAGTGCGAACACTGTAGCTGTTGTAAACATTGCTTTTTTCATCTCTTAGCTCCTTTTGAATTAAGCGTATCCGTTACGTTGTGTGTGCAATGAATTTAGCAATCTACGATCCGGGTTTATTGCGCTAGCAAGTCAGGGTTTTGCGAAAAGACATCAAGTTTACTCCGCTTAACTTAGTCGTCTGCAACTGGGCAGCCCGAGTTGCAGAAAATACAGGATTTGCGAAAATCACCCATAAAATCTAGGTTCTTTGGTGTTGACGGAGTAGCGCTTCATATCAAAGACCGCTTTGGACTGGCTGGCCTTATCTGCCTGAAGGTGCCAGGCACGGATTCGGTGCGACCCTGCCGCCGCCGCCCCGCCGCATGCCAGCTTTATGGCCAGACTCACCGATGCAGCGCCTGAGTTGAATAGCGGCCTTCAAGCGGTGGCGTTCTTGAATAGCCGCGTCCTATGGACGTCAAGCTCTAATTGAATCCCGCTTTATGCTGGTAGTCTTGAAGGGTTACACGATTCTAACTTTTAGTGTTTCATGACGGCAGAATGTCGCACGAGATTTAGGATGTCTGATGTAAATGGAAAGAGAAGCCACAACGTGCGAACCCAGAGTCAACGGTGAAACTTTCTCTAAATGGCAGTTTTTGGTCAACCAGATCTCTGAAATTGCGGGCGTACCTGCCGCGTTGATCATGCACACCGACGAGCAACAGCACAGCGTTTTTGTAAAAAGCGCAGGCAACGTGAATCCTTACCTAGAGGGGCAATCCTTCCAACTGCATGACAAACTTTATTGTTCCGGCGTTTTCCAACGAGATGGTGAACTCTGTGTCGAAGACGCAACGCAAGATCCGCATTGGCATGACAATCCTGACATGGAGTTCGGGATGAGTTTTTATGTTGGACTGCCGCTCAAATGGCCGGATGGTTCGAATTTTGGGACTATCTGCATGCTTGACCGATTCAGAAATCAGCGTGCTTTGCAGTTTCGCGAAGGGTTGAGACGCTTCAGCCAGATTGTCGAGGACGACTTAGCCATGCTTGCCGAAATTGAGCACCGGAAACAGGCGGAAGCCAGTTTGCAAAAGGAGCTGGGGTTACGGGAAGCGCTTATCGAAGAGCGGACTCGAGACCTGAAAGACGCCAACATTGCATTGCAGGTGCTGTTGAAAGGCGTCGAGCGTTCCAAAGCAGAAATCGAGGAGCGTGTCGCACAACAGATTAAGGGGCTTGTATTGCCGCATGTCTCGCGGCTTCGGCAATTGAACGGTGATAACGAACGCGCGCGCTCATATCTTGACACCGTTGAGGTCAATCTCAAAAATATTACATCATCTTTTGCGGGCAAGCAGGCTCAGGCACTTGAGGGGCTAACGCCAACGGAATCCGAGATCGCCCAATTGATCGTTCAGGGGCGCAGCACAAAAGAAATTGCCAAGACGCTGTCGCGTAGCACCAGCACCATTGACTTCCATCGCCACAATATCCGAAAGAAACTTGGGTTGACGCATGGGCGTCGGAACCTTCAGAAACACTTGGAAAATCTCTAATAATATTGGGTTGTTCCTCACATTGTCCCCATATTATTCTAACATCGCAGCAAGCCCGTAGTTCCTTATCCTTGATAGTCATCCGCACAATGAGCGGTGGATCGCAATAGGGAAATCAGAACGATGGGCAAAAAAGATCTCAAACCAATCAAGATAAACGGGCAAAAAGATGATTTGGCTCCCGGTTTGTCACGACGCTCTTTTTTCATGGCGGCCGGTGCTGTGGGCGTCGGGAGCGCGGCGGGCCTGCTGACATCCACGACTGCTCAGGCTCAATCCACAGACTGGACACAGCCAGGCAACAACAACCACGTAATTGAACTGCAAAACACGACGAGCTTTCCAGAGGGGGCGGTCGGTATTGAGTACTTTGGCCATTGCGCATTCAAAATTACGTCACCTGGTGGTGCGACTGTTGTAGTTGACCCTTGGCGTGATGACCCCTCTGGCGCTTGGGGCTTGTGGTATAAATACAAGTTTCCCGAAACTGTGACGGACATCACGTTGTCCACACATACGCACTTTGATCATGACGCCATCGACCGACCGGTTTCGACTATGGTGCTAGACCGCATGGTCGGCACGTTCGAATTCGCTGATCTGAAGATAACCGGTTTCGCGGACAAACACGTTTGCAAGGCACCCGGCTATTACGATTGGACCAATGCCCTTGCGGAATTTGGTGTCGAAGCCTGCGCGCCGAACAATGTCGGCCATATGGATATGGTTGTGTATCTGATCGAAACGGGGGGCATTCGCACGTTAATTTGGGGTGATAACCGTGCCGATCCCGGTCCTGGTTTCTGGGAGGCCATCGGCCAGGTTGATGTTTTGACGATGCCGGTTGATGGATCGGAGCATATCCTGTCTTACGAACAGGGGAATGCGATTGTTAGCCGCCTTAAGCCCAAGGTCGTTATTCCGACACACTACCTGAACGAAACTTCCACCTACACATTATCGACGCTGCGCCATGCAGATGATTGGGTAAAAAGCCAAAAAAGCTTCAAGATGCTCGACAGCGCCAATCTATCACTGAATGGAGCCGAGGTCGCGAGCATGGATCGCGAGTTCATGTACTTTGGCAGCAACGTTTCAACCGTATAAGAAGGTCAAGACGTGACCCAGTGCGGATCTTGGAAGCGAAGCTTTCAGGGTTCGCTCGATTGAAAGACTAACTGAGTGCGGACATCCGAATACATGCTACAATTGGCCATTTTGGGCACCAAGCTGTTATTCAGAGACGACCGGCAGCTATCTAGATGGTGAATAGTGGATCAGACTGGCGTGCATCAACTCGATAGCGTTGGACTTCGCACAAACATCTAAGTCTAGTCGGTTGACGAGGGCAAATTTGGGGTTTCCTACCTTCTCTTTATGTTCCTGGATTGCCGTCGGGAATTTGTGGGCTATCCATCAAATATTGCGAACCTTCCTAAGTAATGCAGATCCGTAGGTCTCGGGTACGAGCTCTGAGACCCCTGCTAAAAGTTGATCACGTAAAGTAATACTTTGATTTAGCTTTTCAGGATCATTTGTCGGTGCTCATGACCTTATGGCTAGATGTGTCTTTGCTTCATGAAGAATAGCGATCACGAACCCCCACTACCCAGCTGGGTAGAGAGGGCACTATTTGATGGAGAATGACAGTCGTCAGGCCGCGTGGATAGGAGAGCCTGCGGCTTGTGCTGAAGCGATGCCGTTAACAGCCGTTTCCTCCGTTAGGATGTCCTGGGAGGGTACGTTGAAATGCTGCGGCGGAAGACCTTTGCAATGGTGCGCAAAGACCAGATCTAGTCCTCGCTCGAGATCTTTTATGTAGCGTGCCGTATCAAATAGCGGCGCCTTTGATTGCATAAGCCGCAGTTTGCTGCGCAGGGCCATCAGTTGGTCGCTGTCCTCAGCCAGCTCAATCGCACGCTTCTCATAGGCTTGAGGTGTTGTACTCAGCAGTTCATCCATATCGGCTGCGACCAGCAGGCTGGCTGTGGTCCGCGCAGCGAATTGGCGGCCAGCCATGGACAGAACCGGTAACCCGGCAACCAATGCATCGCGGGCAGAAGGGCCTGCGTTGATTGTGAAACTATCGAGGAATAGGTCGGCTGCCATGCTGCGGGCCATGTGTTCTTCACCGGCGCTTGGCTCGGCAAATATCAAGCGATCAGGATCTACGCGTCGGTCACTTGCGGCCTTTTTCAGCGCTGCCTGTGCCTCGTCAGGACAATCACTAAGCCAGAGGACACTATGGTCCACCTTAGTCAGTAGGCGCATCCAGATATCGAATTCACGAGGTGTTATCGCGTGGCTGGCCGCGAAACTGCAGAACACAAAGGCGTCATCCGGCAGACCGCAATCACGGCGACTGAACTGATGGCCAGACAGATCTTGCAGGCTTTCTGTGCTTTGGTAGCTGTTTGGCATACGGATCAGATGTTCTTCAAAGTACCGCTCACTGCCAGATGGACAGGTGACTGCATCTCCGAGGATATAGTCATAGGCTGGTGTGCCCATGGTCCCGGCAAAGCCGGGCATCGCGATTTGTACAGGGGCAATACGGGCTGAAAATATGGCTAGATCTGCTTCATGCGCATAGCTTGTAAGATCAATTGCAATGTCCAGTTTATCTGCAGCCGCTTGGGTCTTGATTGTGGTGGAAGATAGCCCACGGGTATCGCGGTGCTGAATGCCCTGCAGATCAGCGCGTGGTGTGCTGGCAGAGTATACATAGAGTGTGAAGCGACTCTGATCATGACCTGCCAGCAAACTGTCTAGTAATCGTAAGGCATCCTGATCTTGTCCCGAGCTGGCAAAATATCCGACGCGCAGTTGTTGGGGGCGTACGTCGGCGTGGGGGCGCTGTGGTGCCGGTGCAGATTGTAGCCCGGCATTGGCATGGGCTTGCATTCGAATACGTAGGAGGTCCGGGTTGTCTTCTAGCCCCAACACTGCTTGCGGCGCGCAGGCCGTACCGCGCAGGCCGAGGTGTCGGCGGTGATCCTGATATTCATCCAACCAACGCCAATCGCAAAGATCCGCCATCAAGCGCAGTTTCTGTGCGCGAGCGCGATCGTCATTAGGTCGCGCTAATAGAATCTGTTCCAGATTGCGGATCGCGTCTCTTTGATTGCCGGCCAGACCGGTAAGTTGAGCGAGATTATAACGCGCCTCCAGGAAGCCGGGTGCAAATCGTGCGGCCTGGCCATATAGATCGCGGGCAATCTCCAGGTTGCCGAGCTGGCGCTGAATATTTGCCCGATTATAAAGCAGCTGCGCGTTGTCGGGTGCCTGATCAATCGCTGTTGCGAAGCACTGGTCGGCCTCGATGATGCGATCCTGATCCAACAATGTGTTGCCCAGATTGTTGAGCGCAGGCAGGCAGGCCGGATCAAGCGACAGTGCTTTTCTATAAAGCGCAATCGCGTCCTCGGGTCGATTTTGGCGACGGTAGACGTCACCCATGGCGGCGAAGGTCGTGGCCGATGTCGGGTTGAGTTCACAGGCTTTATTGAGACAGGTCGCGGCCTCATCGAGCGCGGCCTGAGCGAGATGGCAGCGGCCCAGAAGTTCCCACAGGAACGCACATTTTCGATGTGTGTTCAGCAACTCGGCGCAACGGGCTGCAGCCTTCTGGAGTTGCCCGTGCTGAAATAGCGCCGTTAGTTCCTCCTGAAGCTCTGGATCCAGTTTGGCATCCTCCGGCGGAGGCAGCCGTCGATTGCGACCGGAGAGCTTTCCGGAAATCTGTACTGTAAGCGGTGGGTTCGCCTGCGCTTCGCGCTGGGTGGCGGCCCCTGCTTGGACGGTTTGGTTCAGGCCGGTCGCCTGCTGATCGTTCTGTGCGAGGGTCATGGAATCCTATCTCATAATCGCGCTCGGAAACGGGCAGAGTGTGATGTTCAGACATCTCCGCTGCCCTATGGAGGATATTTATGCCTCTCGAAAATTAAGATAGAATTGATTGTACCAACGGATATCGACGCAGCCTCTTCCCAGAGGTCATGCATGCTGTCGCCGTTGATGACCGCGAACCGGATTTGCTGGCGGGATCTATCAGCGGGGCGCGAAAGGGAAATTTCTGAACACCTGTTACACTGGCTGGGATGCAGCAGGGCTTGAAATTATCATAGTCTGAGGTTAAATCGCTGCTTAATTGCTAGCAGAGAGAACAACGCCTCATGGCCACCACCAATCCCGTCCAGTTCATCCAGCAGGTTCGCGCCGAAGTTTCCAAGGTCGTATGGCCGACCCGTCGTGAGGTGCTGTTGACCACCGTGATGGTGTTCGTCATGGCGGCTCTAACGGCTGTGTTCTTCGCCATCGTTGATATCCTGATCCGCTTCGGGCTCGAGGGTATTTTGGGAATGTTTGGCTAATTCAGCCCAATAGCCCATCTGGTTCAAGCCTTTGCACTATTGGGGCGACTCGCGTTTGCAATTGGTGGCTCACCTCTTGATCTTGGACTCCCGGGGCGGTAGGTGAGCGCTTAGCTCTGACATAGGCGCGTGGCGATTCGTGTTGCGCGCCGCTTTTTGTTAGAGCGCAGCCCAGTGGCTGTATTTTATTTTATCAGTGGCGCGACGGTCCTGTCGGCCAAGAGACACAAGGACGATCAGGTTCATGGCGAAACGGTGGTATTCGGTCAGCGTTCTTTCGAACTTCGAAAAGAAAATCGCAGAGCAGATCCGTACGTCGGTCGCAGAACAGGGTCTTGAAGATGAGATCGACGAAGTTCTGGTCCCCACCGAAGAGGTGATCGAGATTCGTCGCGGCAAAAAAGTTTCGACCGAACGTCGCTTTATGCCCGGCTATGTACTTGTGCATATGGAGATGTCTGATCGTGGTTATCATCTGATCAGCTCGATCAACCGCGTTACGGGTTTTCTGGGTCCACAAGGCCGCCCAATGCCGATGCGTGACGCCGAAGTGCAGGGTATCCTTGGCCGGGTCCAAGAGGGTGAGGAAGCACCACGCACCCTGATCTCCTTTGAAGTGGGTGAGCGGGTCAAAGTTAACGATGGCCCATTCGAGGATTTCGACGGGATGGTCGAAGGCGTCGACGACGACAATCAGAAGCTCAAGGTTACCGTATCCATCTTTGGTCGCGAGACTCCGGTAGAGTTGGACTTTACCCAGGTTACCAAGCAGGCCTGATCCTCTCTGAGACCCAAGCGTTCAAACGCCGTGCTGTGACTGCAGCGCGGCGTTTTTCTTTTGTGATATGTAGATGGCTACCATTGCCAAACTGGGCCCATCACATCGGACGTCTTGGAGATTTCTAATAAATGCTGACGTAAACGAGGTCATGTGGCCTGCGGACAATCGTTTGACCCTAGCGACTTGATCCGTATAGATCGCGCTATGGCTCATAACCCAATTCTCTGGACCTTCCGTCGATGCCCGTACGCGATGAGAAGTCGCCTCGCTCTGTTGAGCGCGGGTGTCAAAGTTGAGCTGCGTGAAATCCGGTTAAAGGACAAGCCCCTAGCATTCTTGCAGGCGTCCGCCTCAGGTACGGTTCCGGCTCTGCGTTTGCATGATCAGGTTTTCGATGAGAGTCTTGATATCATGATCTGGGCGCTAAAAAAGAGCGATCCCATGAACCTTCTGGATATGCCTAAGGAAGGCTGGGACCTGATTGAGGTAAACGACGGCCCGTTCAAGGCGGCCTTAGATCATACTAAATATGCGATCCGTTACCCGGATTTGGATGCGGTAGCGGAACGCGATAGAGCTGCCGGGTACTTACATCTCTTTGATGCGCGATTGAGAGGACGATCCTGGCTCTTTGGCGAGCGGTGTACAATTGCCGACTTAGCGCTTCTGCCTTTTGTTCGTCAGTTCGCACATATTGATAGGGTCTGGTTCGATGCGCAGTCTTGGCCAGATCTTATTTCATGGCTCGACCGTTTTCTGGGCAGCGATACCTTCGCCCAGGTTATGACAAAATACACACCGTGGTCTGAAGGTGATGAGCCGATCTGGTTTGCCGGCTGAAGCGACGCAAGCGCTTGCCAACTTGTGCGTTCCTCTATAAATGCCGCCTCTATCGTCTTAGGGCGAGATTCTCTCGTGGGAGAAGGATGGGTCGCGACCCTGAGATCTGACCACGCAACATACTTCGGATGGGACGCGTCCCGTCTTCGTTGAAAGGAACACCAAATGGCTAAGAAGCTTGTTGGCACGATGAAGCTGCAAGTGCCCGCCGGTAAGGCGAACCCATCCCCGCCGGTCGGTCCGGCACTGGGTCAGCGCGGCATCAACATCATGGAATTCTGCAAAGCATTCAACGCTAAGACCGCAGATATGGAGCCCGGTGCGCCGTGCCCGACCGTGATCACCTACTATCAGGACAAGTCCTTCACCATGGACATCAAGACGCCGCCTGCGTCTTATTACCTGAAAAAGGCTGCCAAGGTAAAATCCGGCGCGAACAACCCGTCGCGTGAAACCGTTGGCTCCGTCAGTGTTGCTCAGGTGAAAGAAATTGCCGAAGCAAAAATGAAAGATCTGAACGCGAACGATATCGACGCCGCAATGCAGATCATCCTGGGCTCTGCCCGCTCCATGGGCATCGAGGTGAAGTAAGATGGCTAAGCTCGGTAAACGTACCCGCGCTGCGCGCGAAGCTTTCGCTGGCAAGAGCAATCTGTCGGTGGAAGAAGCAGTCGCACTGATCAAAGCGAACGCAAACGCAAAATTCGACGAAACCGTCGAAATCGCGATGAACCTCGGCGTTGACACCCGTCACGCAGACCAGATGGTTCGTGGCGTTATCGGCCTGCCCAACGGCACCGGTAAAGACATGCGCGTTGCTGTTTTTGCACGTGGCGCAAAAGCTGACGAAGCCAAAGAAGCTGGCGCGGATATCATCGGTGCAGAAGACCTGATGGAAACCATCCAAGGCGGCACCATCGATTTCGATCGTTGTATCGCAACTCCTGACATGATGCCGATCGTTGGTCGTCTGGGTAAGGTGCTTGGCCCGCGTAACCTGATGCCAAACCCCAAGGTTGGCACCGTGACTATGGACGTGAAAGCGGCCGTGGAAGCAGCCAAGGGTGGCGAAGTCCAGTTCAAAGCTGAAAAAGGCGGTGTTGTGCACGCCGGTGTTGGTAAAGCGTCTTTCGATGAAGCTAAGCTGATCGAAAACGTACGTGCCTTCATCTCTGCTGTGGCAAAGGCCAAGCCAGCTGGTGCCAAAGGCGCCTACATGAAGAAAATCGCTCTGTCGTCCACTATGGGCCCAGGCGTAACTGTTGATGTGGAAACCGCAGTCACCGAGTAATTTCGGCCTGCGCCAATGATCCTTGTCGGCGCGAACTATCGCGTCAGAGAGGGTCGCATTTATGATGATTTTCCGGGGTCCCTTTACGGGGGCTCCGGTTTTTGTTTTTCGGGGCTGGTTTGCGGCGATTGCTTCCAGTCGTATCTATCGGCGCGGGACTGCAATTTTGCCCTTGGAAAACTATAAAAATGAGACTAACTACGACCGCGAGATAAAGCGTGCGATTCGTCGTGCGCTTTATTTCATTTCGTCCAAGATGGTGGGTGGCCGGTCGATCGGGCCTTAATTTCCCTCCTGAGACGGGAACGACCAAAGGATCGAGGGAATTCCTACCCTCGGGTGATTTTGGCTCACCCCGTTAAAACGGACTTGAACGCCGGGCAGAAATGTTCGGCATATCAATGAGCCGGGATGCGTAAGTGTCCCTAACTTGGAGAGAACTGTGGATAGAGCCCAGAAAGAGAGAGTGGTCGAGGAACTCGGCCAGATCTTCGAAAGCTCTGGCGTGGTGGTCGTAGCCCACTACACCGGTCTGACAGTTGCTGAGATGCAGGATCTGCGAGCGCGCGCAAGCGACGCTGGCACCTCCGTGCGTGTTGCCAAGAACAGGCTCGCCAAAATCGCCCTCGAGGGTAAGCCGTGTGAAAACATGTCTGACCTGCTGACAGGGATGACCGTACTGACCTATTCCGAAGATCCTGTGTCCGCCGCTAAGGTGGCAGAGGATTTCGCCAAGGAGAACAAAAAGTTCGAGATCCTTGGCGGTGCAATGGGTGAGAACGCTCTGGACCGTGCCGGCGTTGAAGCCGTGTCGAAAATGCCTTCGCGCGACGAGCTTATTGCTCAGATCGCAAGCTGCATCGGCGCACCTGCTTCCAACATCGCTGGCGCAATTGGCGCACCTGCAAGCAATATCGCAAGCATTCTTTCGACCATCGAAGAGAAGGCGGAAGCTGCGTAAGCGGTTAGCACTGAATGACTGGCGTCGGGCACCAGCCTGCACGTTGGAACACACACACTGTAAACGGAAAGAGCTGATAAAATGGCTGATCTGAAGAAACTGGCAGAAGACATCGTTGGTCTGACCCTGCTTGAAGCACAAGAACTGAAAACCATCCTGAAGGATGAGTATGGCATCGAGCCCGCAGCTGGCGGCGCAGTTGTCATGGCAGCTGGCGGCGACGCCGGTGGCGCAGCTGAAGAAGAAAAGACCGAATTTGACGTCGTTCTGAAGAACGCTGGCGCTTCCAAGATCAACGTGATCAAAGAAGTTCGTGGCATCACTGGTCTTGGCCTGAAAGAAGCCAAAGAGCTGGTCGAAGCTGGCGGTAAAATCAAAGAAGGCGTGTCCAAGGACGAAGCCGAAGACGTCAAAGGCAAGCTGGAAGCAGCTGGCGCCGAAGTCGAGCTGGCCTAAGCTACGCGATACGGGACAACAGTGGAAATCGATTGCGGTTTTTACTGAACATCCCGAAAATTTGGCTGGGCCCGGTAAAAACCGGGTCCAGCCGAACCTGTCTTAGAAAGGGCCCGGTTGCATGGGCGTTTTTTCAGGCGAGGTTCAAAGGATCGGGAGGCCGCCATTCGGGAAGGTGGTCATGAATTGATCCGAACACGCTGTCTCGTATGGACAAGGTGCCGGGGCCCGGCGGCATCCTTGTTCAGTGAGAATTGGAAAGGTGACATCTGACATGGCTCAATCGTTCCTTGGCCAGAAACGTCTTCGCAAATACTACGGTAAAATTCGCGAAGTCCTGGACATGCCGAACCTCATCGAGGTCCAGAAATCTTCTTACGACCTCTTCCTGCGCTCTGGTGATGCAGAACAGCCGCTCGACGGCGAAGGCATCATGGGCGTGTTCCAGTCGGTATTCCCGATCAAGGACTTTAATGAGACGTCGGTTCTGGAGTTCGTGAAATATTCCTTCGAGCGTCCGAAGTACGACGTCGAGGAGTGTATGCAGCGCGACATGACTTATTCGGCTCCGCTGAAGGTCACACTGCGTCTGATCGTCTTTGATGTGGATGAGGATACTGGCGCAAAGTCAGTGAAAGACATCAAAGAACAGGATGTCTACATGGGCGACATGCCCCTGATGACGCCGAATGGTACCTTTGTGGTCAACGGCACCGAGCGTGTGATCGTATCCCAGATGCACCGTTCGCCTGGCGTGTTCTTTGATCACGACAAGGGCAAGACGCATTCTTCGGGTAAGCTGCTGTTTGCCTGCCGTATCATCCCGTATCGCGGCTCTTGGCTCGATTTCGAATTCGACGCCAAAGACATCGTCTTTGCGCGGATCGACCGTCGCCGCAAACTGCCTGTGACAACTCTGCTTTATGCGCTGGGTCTCGACCAGGAAGGCATCATGGATGCCTACTATAATACCGTGAACTTCCAGCTGGAGAAGAGCCGTGGCTGGGTTACGCCGTTCTTTCCTGAACGTGTGCGTGGTACTCGCCCGACCTACGATCTGGTTGACGCCGCGACTGGCGAGATCTTTGCTGAAGCCGGTAAGAAGGTCACACCTCGGGCCGTGAAGAAGATGATTGACGAAGGCAACATCACCAACCTGTTGGTGCCGTTCGAGCATATCGTCGGGAAATTTGTTGCCAAAGATATCATCAACGAAGAAAACGGCGCGATCTACGTCGAAGCTGGTGATGAACTGACCCTCGAGTATGACAAGGGTGGCGAGCTGATTGGTGGTACGGTTAAGGAATTGATCGATGCCGGTATTACCGACATCCCGGTTCTGGACATCGACAACATCAATGTCGGCCCCTACATGCGCAATACTATGGCGCAGGATAAGAACATGGGTCGCGATACTGCGCTCATGGATATCTACCGCGTCATGCGTCCGGGTGAGCCGCCGACCGTCGAAGCTGCGTCTGCTTTGTTCGATACGCTGTTCTTCGATTCCGAGCGTTATGACCTGTCTGCTGTTGGTCGCGTGAAGATGAATATGCGCCTTGCTCTGGACGCCGAGGACACTCAGCGTACCCTGCGCAAGGAAGATATCATCTCCTGCATCAAAGCGCTGGTTGAACTGCGTGACGGTAAGGGCGACATCGACGACATCGACCACCTTGGTAACCGTCGTGTACGCTCTGTTGGCGAACTGATGGAAAACCAGTATCGCGTCGGTCTTCTGCGCATGGAGCGTGCGATCAAGGAACGTATGTCCTCTGTTGAGATCGATACGGTCATGCCGCAGGATCTGATCAACGCCAAACCGGCTGCTGCAGCCGTTCGTGAATTCTTCGGCTCTTCACAGCTGTCGCAGTTCATGGACCAAACCAACCCGCTCTCCGAAGTGACGCACAAACGTCGCCTTTCGGCGCTTGGGCCTGGCGGTTTGACCCGCGAGCGTGCTGGCTTTGAGGTGCGCGACGTGCACCCGACCCACTATGGTCGGATGTGCCCGATTGAGACACCTGAAGGTCCGAACATTGGTCTTATCAACTCGTTGGCGACCTTTGCCCGCGTGAACAAGTATGGCTTCATCGAGACCCCCTACCGCGTCGTTAACGAGGCGAAGGTGACCGACGAAGTTCACTACATGTCTGCGACCGAGGAAATGCGGCACACGGTTGCTCAGGCCAACGCGACGCTGGATGGTGACGGTAAGTTCGTCAACGATCTGGTTTCGACTCGTCAGTCCGGCGACTACACGTTGGCACCACGTGAAAGCGTGGATCTGATCGACGTTAGCCCGAAACAGTTGGTCTCTGTAGCAGCCTCGCTGATTCCGTTCCTGGAAAATGACGATGCGAACCGGGCTCTGATGGGCTCGAACATGCAACGTCAGGCGGTTCCACTGCTGCGCGCAGAAGCGCCGCTGGTCGGTACCGGCATCGAAGAGATTGTGGCGCGGGATTCCGGCGCGGCAATCATGGCCAAGCGTGGCGGCATCATCGACCAGATTGATGCACAGCGTATCGTGATCCGGGCTACGTCTGATCTCGAACTGGGCGACGCAGGTGTGGATATCTACCGCATGCGCAAGTTCCAGCGTTCGAACCAGAATACCTGCATTAACCAGCGCCCGCTGGTGAAAGTTGGTCAGGAAGTCCGCAAGGGTGAAGTGATTGCCGATGGTCCGTCCACCGATATGGGTGAACTGGCTCTGGGTAAAAACGTCGTCGTGGCCTTTATGCCGTGGAATGGCTACAACTACGAAGACTCCATCCTGATCTCCGAGCGCATTGCGCGCGACGATGTCTTTACCTCGATCCACATCGAGGAATTCGAAGTTGCCGCCCGTGATACAAAGCTTGGGCCGGAGGAAATCACTCGCGACATTCCTAACGTTGGTGAAGAAGCGCTGCGTAACCTCGATGAGGCTGGCATCGTTTACATCGGCGCGGATGTGGAACCGGGCGATATTCTCGTTGGTAAGATCACACCCAAGGGCGAAAGCCCGATGACCCCGGAAGAAAAGCTGCTCCGCGCCATCTTTGGTGAAAAAGCATCTGACGTGCGTGACACCTCGTTGCGCGTGAAGCCGGGCGATTACGGGACAGTGGTTGAAGTGCGTGTCTTCAACCGTCACGGTGTCGAAAAAGACGAACGTGCGTTGCAGATTGAGCGTGAAGAAGTCGAGCGTCTGGCCCGTGACCGGGACGACGAGCTGGGCATTCTGGATCGTAACATCTACGCCCGTCTGCGTGGTATGTTGCTGGGTAAGACCGCTGTTAAAGGTCCCAAAGGCATCAATTCAGGCGCGGAAATCACTGAAGAGCTGCTGGAGACACTCAGCCGTGGTCAGTGGTGGATGCTGGCGCTTGAAGACGAGCAGAGCGCACAGGTCGTTGAAGCCCTGAACGAGCAATACGAAGCACAGAAGCGTGCTTTGGATGCCCGTTTTGAAGACAAGGTTGAAAAAGTACGTCGCGGCGATGATCTGCCGCCGGGTGTGATGAAGATGGTTAAAGTCTTTATTGCTGTGAAGCGTAAGCTTCAGCCGGGCGACAAGATGGCTGGTCGTCACGGGAATAAAGGTGTGATTTCGAAAGTGGTTCCAATGGAGGACATGCCGTTCCTCGCAGATGGTACCCCGGTTGATTTCTGTCTGAACCCGCTTGGCGTTCCATCGCGTATGAACGTTGGTCAGATTCTGGAAACCCACATGGGTTGGGCCGCTCGCGGCCTGGGTATCAAAGTCGACGATGCTCTGCAGGACTATCGTCGTTCTGGGGATCTGACTCCGGTCCGTGAAGCGATGAACCATGCCTATGGCGATGACGTCTACGGTGAAGGTATTGTCGATATGACCGAGACCGATCTGGTTGAGGCTGCAGGCAATGTGACCCGTGGTGTGCCCATCGCGACACCTGTCTTTGATGGCGCCAAAGAGGCCGACGTCAACGATGCTCTAGTGCGTGCTGGCTTTGACACGTCTGGTCAGTCGATCCTGTTTGATGGCCGCACCGGCGAGCAGTTTGCCCGCCCTGTAACCGTCGGCATCAAGTATCTTCTGAAGCTGCATCACCTGGTGGACGACAAAATTCACGCGCGTTCTACTGGTCCGTACTCGTTGGTCACTCAGCAACCGCTCGGTGGTAAGGCGCAGTTCGGTGGTCAGCGTTTTGGTGAGATGGAAGTCTGGGCACTGGAGGCCTACGGCGCCGCCTACACCTTGCAGGAGATGCTGACTGTGAAGTCGGATGATGTTGCAGGCCGGACCAAGGTCTATGAATCGATCGTCAAGGGCGAGGACAACTTTGAAGCGGGCGTACCGGAATCGTTTAACGTTCTGGTAAAAGAAGTCCGTGGCCTCGGCCTGAATATGGAACTCCTGGATGCAGAGGAAGACGAGTAAGGGCCTCGGCCCTTGCTTCACCCCTTTCTGCACGAATTTGAGGTATCAAAATGAACCAGGAACTGACGAATAATCCGTTCAACCCGCTTACGCCGCCGAAGGTCTTTGATGAGATCAAGGTGTCGCTGGCTTCGCCCGAGCGGATCCTGTCGTGGTCCTACGGCGAGATCAAGAAGCCGGAAACCATCAACTACCGGACGTTCAAACCTGAACGGGACGGTCTATTCTGCGCACGTATCTTTGGCCCGATCAAAGATTACGAATGCCTCTGCGGCAAATATAAGCGCATGAAATATCGCGGCGTTGTCTGCGAAAAATGTGGTGTGGAAGTCACGCTGCAAAAGGTTCGCCGCGAGCGTATGGGCCACATAGAACTGGCTTCTCCGGTTGCGCACATCTGGTTCCTGAAGTCGCTGCCATCGCGCATCGGCCTGATGCTGGACATGACGCTGCGCGATTTGGAGCGGGTTCTGTATTTTGAAAACTACGTTGTCATCGAGCCGGGTCTGACCGACCTTACTTACGGCCAGATGATGACCGAAGAAGAATACATGGATGCGCAGGACCAGTTCGGCATGGACGCGTTCACCGCCAATATCGGCGCTGAGGCGATCCGCGAAATGCTGGCGGCCATCGATTTGGAAGCCGAAGCCGAGCATCTGCGTGCAGAGCTGGCCGAAGCCACAGGCGAACTGAAGCCCAAGAAGATCATCAAGCGCCTGAAGGTGGTTGAGAGCTTCCTGGAATCCGGCAACCGGCCGGAGTGGATGGTCATGACCGTCATTCCGGTTATCCCGCCGGAACTGCGCCCTCTGGTGCCGCTGGATGGTGGTCGTTTTGCGACATCCGATCTCAACGACCTCTACCGTCGTGTGATCAACCGGAACAACCGGCTGAAGCGCCTGATTGAGTTACGCGCACCTGACATCATCGTCCGTAACGAAAAGCGGATGCTGCAAGAGTCGGTTGATGCTCTGTTTGACAATGGTCGTCGTGGCCGCGTGATCACCGGCGCAAACAAGCGTCCGCTGAAATCGCTCTCCGACATGCTGAAAGGTAAGCAGGGTCGCTTCCGTCAGAACCTTTTGGGTAAGCGCGTCGACTTCTCCGGTCGTTCGGTCATTGTGACCGGCCCCGAGCTGAAGCTGCATCAATGCGGTTTACCCAAAAAGATGGCGCTCGAACTGTTCAAGCCCTTCATCTATTCGCGTCTGGAGGCCAAAGGTCTGTCCTCCACCGTGAAACAGGCGAAGAAGTTGGTCGAGAAAGAGCGTCCTGAAGTTTGGGATATCCTTGATGAGGTGATCCGCGAACATCCGGTCATGCTGAACCGTGCTCCGACGTTGCACCGTCTTGGTATCCAGGCGTTCGAACCCACGCTGATCGAAGGTAAGGCTATCCAGCTGCACCCGCTGGTCTGCTCGGCGTTTAACGCGGACTTCGATGGCGACCAGATGGCTGTGCACGTCCCACTTAGCCTTGAGGCCCAGCTGGAAGCGCGCGTCTTGATGATGTCGACCAACAATGTTCTGTCGCCAGCAAACGGCGCACCGATCATTGTTCCGTCGCAGGATATGATCTTGGGTCTCTACTATGTGACCCTTGAACGTGAAGGTATGCCGGGCGAAGGCAAGGTGTTTGGTACCATCGACGAAGTTCAGCACGCTCTGGACGCGGGCGAGGTGCACCTGCACACTAAGATCACCGCACGGATCACCCAGATCGATGATGAAGGTAACGAAGTTCTGAAACGCTTCGAAACCACGCCGGGTCGTGTACGCCTTGGCGCGCTACTGCCGAAAAACGTCAAGGCACCTTTTGAACTGGTCAACCGGCTTCTGCGGAAAAAAGAAGTCCAGCAGGTTATCGACACCGTCTACCGTTATTGCGGTCAGAAAGAGTCGGTTATCTTCTGTGATCAGATCATGACCATGGGTTTCCGTGAAGCGTTCAAGGCGGGCATCTCGTTCGGCAAAGACGACATGGTTATCCCCGACAGCAAATGGACGCTGGTCGATGAAACACGCGATCAGGTTAAAGACTTTGAACAGCAGTACATGGACGGCCTGATCACTCAGGGCGAAAAGTACAACAAAGTCGTTGATGCTTGGTCCAAGTGTAACGACAAGGTCACCGACGCGATGATGGGCACCATCTCCGCAGACAAGCGCAGCGATACTGGCGCCGTAATGGAACCAAACTCGGTTTACATGATGGCCCACTCCGGTGCACGTGGCTCGGTTACTCAGATGAAGCAGCTCGGCGGAATGCGCGGCCTGATGGCCAAGCCGAACGGCGACATCATCGAGACCCCGATCATCTCGAACTTTAAAGAAGGTCTGACCGTTCTCGAGTACTTCAACTCGACACACGGTGCCCGTAAGGGTCTGTCGGATACCGCTTTGAAAACAGCGAACTCGGGTTACTTGACGCGTCGTCTGGTTGACGTCGCACAGGACTGCATCGTGCGTGTTCGGGATTGTGGTACCGAAGCAGCGATCACAGCAGAAGCGGCTGTGAACGATGGTGAAGTTGTGGCGTCGCTTGGTGAACGTATCCTGGGTCGTGTTGCGGCAGAGGACATCAAAAAGCCGGGCACCGACGAGGTAATCGTTGCGATTGGTCAGCTGATCGACGAGCGCATGGCGGATGCAGTGGAAGAGGCCGGCGTTCAGTCGACCCGTATCCGCTCGCCGCTGACCTGTGAAGCTGAAGAGGGCGTCTGCGCCCAGTGCTACGGTCGTGATCTGGCTCGTGGTACGCAGGTGAATACCGGTGAAGCGGTTGGTATCATCGCCGCCCAGTCTATTGGTGAACCTGGCACACAGCTGACGATGCGGACCTTCCACATCGGCGGCGTTGCACAGGGTGGCCAGCAGTCGTTCCTTGAGGCATCGCAGGAAGGCAAGATTGTCTTTGAAATGCAGCAGACGCTGGAGAACGCCAATGGCGAAATTCTGGTAGTTGGTCGGAACATGAAACTGATCATCCAAGACGAACACGGCGAAGAACGTGCCAGCCACAAGCTGGGCTACGGTTCCAAGTTGTTCGTTAAGGAAGGTCAGAACATTGCACGCGGCGACAAACTGTTCGAATGGGATCCTTACACCCTGCCGATCATCGCCGAGAAACCTGGTAGCGTGAAATACGTTGACCTGGTGTCCGGTATCGCAGTGCGCGATGAGACCGATGAAGCCACCGGCATGACCCAGAAGATCGTGATCGACTGGCGTGCGGCTCCAAAGGGCTCAGACCTCAAGCCTGAAATCATCCTGGTGGATGGTGACGGTGAACCCGTGCGCAACGATGCAGGTAACCCGCTGACTTATCCGATGTCCGTGGATGCCATTCTGTCGGTCGAAGAAGGCCAGCAGATCATGGCGGGTGACGTTGTCGCGCGTATCCCGCGCGAAGGTGCCAAGACCAAGGATATCACCGGTGGTTTGCCACGGGTTGCGGAATTGTTCGAAGCCCGTCGTCCCAAGGATCACGCGATCATCGCAGAAATCGATGGTTATGTGCGCTTTGGCCGCGACTATAAGAACAAGCGTCGTATCTCGATCGAACCAGCAGACGAGTCGATGGATCCCGTCGAATACATGGTGCCCAAGGGCAAGCACATCCCTGTGCAGGAAGGCGACTTCGTGCAGAAGGGTGACTACATCATGGACGGTAACCCAGCACCGCATGACATCCTGTCGATCATGGGCGTGGAAGCGCTCGCAAACTACATGATCGACGAAGTTCAGGACGTCTATCGACTGCAGGGCGTGAAGATCAACGACAAGCACATCGAGGTGATCGTTCGCCAGATGCTGCAAAAGTGGGAGATCTCCGACTCTGGCGAGACCACGCTGCTCAAAGGTGAGCATGTGGACAAGCAAGAGTTCGACACTGCAAACGAAAAGGCACTGTCGCGCGGTAAGCGTCCGGCACAGGGAGAGCCGATCCTGCTCGGGATCACCAAGGCCTCGCTGCAGACCCGGTCGTTCATCTCGGCGGCGTCCTTCCAGGAAACCACCCGCGTTCTCACCGAGGCTTCGGTGCAGGGCAAACGGGACAAGCTGGTGGGCCTGAAAGAGAACGTCATCGTGGGTCGCTTGATCCCTGCTGGTACCGGTGGTGCAACCCAGAGGGTGCGCAACATCGCCCAGTCGCGTGACAACGTCGTTCTTGAGGCACGTCGTGAGGAGGCCGAAGCCGCCGCCGCACTGGCTGCCCCGTCAATGGACGATATGACCACCGAGGACGGCTTCGACAATCTGGTGGAAACACCTGAGAGCCGCGACTGATCCACGCTGATCTGAGCTAAGATCTGCCCCTCGCAACCGATGTTGCGGGGGGCTTTTTATTTTCACCTATTGCTTGAGTTTACTGTCGCAGGATTGTGAATTCTGCCCTTTCCAATTGTCGTTTTGGATGGTCTGCTACATCGCGCTCCCGTCGGCTATCAGGTCTGATTGGGGCAATTCGTCAAGGAGGCTGAGCATATGGATATTAATCTGGGCATCGTAGGGCTTGTCCGTTTCTCTGTGTTGACGCCGACCTATTTTTCTGAGCGTTTTGCTACTTTGGAGGCCGCTGCTGCGCATCTTTTTTCGCCTGAGCGGATGGAACTACGTTTTCGAGTATTCGAACGGCTCTGTCTGCCGTCTCTCCTGCGGCAGAGTGACCAAGGCTTTCAACTCATCGTTCTTACCGCTGAAGACCTTCCACTTGTTTATTTGGAACGTCTCGCGGCCTTGTTGGAGCCTGTTCAGAATATAACATTGATCCCGGTTGGAGCCGGTGCTCACTACAACATGATAAAACGGGGTTACAACGCTGTCCCCACTGATGATGTTACACATCGCGTCTTGTTTCGATTGGACGATGATGATGCGATCGATCTGGACTATGTGGCACGTAGTCGGCGTTTGGCGATGGGGCTGATCCCATTGCAAGGAGAAGATACCCCCTTCATTCTCGCGAATAATCGAGGCTTCTACTTGCGTAAAACTTATGGTCCGCATGGCCTGCAGGATGAGATCTTTGATGCTTGCGAAAAGGCACCGCTGTCGGTGGGCGTAGCCTTAGTGGCACCAGTGAGCTATGGTGCCAACCCCTATCGCTACAACCATCGCCGTTATGCCCAACACTGGAATACAGTCTCGGATATCTCGACGCCCGGTTTTCTGCGCACCATCCATGGGGATAATATGTCCCAGCCGACCCAAATGGGGATCACCCACAAGATGATGGATGCAGATATTGCTTCTGCGCTGAAACAGCATTTTGGCATAACGCCAGATCAGTTGCGCGCTGTTCTGCCATGATTTCTAGATTGACGGGAAACCAACTGGGTGCACTCCTGATGGTTGGAAGCATGGCGGGTTTCACACTTAACGACGGCATGGTGAAACTCGCCGGTCAAAGCCTGCCGCTCTCACAGATCCTGGTCGTACGTGGCGCGGTTGTTAGCTTACTCATCTATGGTCTTGCGCGGGCTTATGGTGGGCTACGCCTAACAATAGGTCGACGGGATTGGGGCCTTGTCGCTGTACGCAGTTTAGCCGAGGTCGCGACTACTTATTTCTTCCTCAGCGCGTTGCTGACGCTGCCAATTGCCAATGTGACGGCCATCTTGCAGATGCTGCCGTTGACAGTGACCCTTGCTGCGGTGGTGTTATTTGGAGAACGTGTCGGGTGGCGGCGCGCTCTGGCTATCGGAGCGGGCTTCCTTGGGATGCTTCTGATCGTGCGCCCCGGGCCGGATGGGTTTGACACTGGCACGTTCTATGCGCTGGCGGCGGTATTCTGCATCACTGCCCGCGATCTCTTTACGCGCCGGAT
Source organism: Phaeobacter cretensis (assembly GCF_047372505.1). Lineage (NCBI taxonomy): Bacteria > Pseudomonadati > Pseudomonadota > Alphaproteobacteria > Rhodobacterales > Roseobacteraceae > Phaeobacter > Phaeobacter cretensis. Next base: position 1,565,771 of record NZ_JBKBEU010000001.1, on the reverse strand, counting down.
GTCGGCCGAGGTGCCGTCGCTCACCGTGACCTTGATGGCAGCGATTTCAGTGCTGGTGTTCGGTTTGGGTCTCGGAACCCAGGAGGACTGGCAACCGCTGACTATCACCACGACCTTGATCCTTCTTCTGGCGGCCCTGCTTATCTTCGCCGGTTACCTGTTTTCGGTAATGGTGATGCGTGTTGGTGATGTGGCAGCCGTTGCACCATTCAGGTATACAGGCCTTCTTTGGGCTCTTCTGCTTGGTTGGTTTCTGTTTGGCAATTGGCCCGATGCGCTAACCTTGCTGGGTGCGGCAATCGTTGTGGCGGCAGGCGTCTTTAGCCTATTGCGCGAACGTCCCCGCCGCAGGCTTTAACGAAACCCCTCGCTGCCCGAATAGTCGGCGTCACACCCGAATGGCAAAGCGGGCTTCGAACTCGGCTTCCTGCTCTGATGTAAGGCGGATCAGCTCAGGTTCTTGTGCGTTTTTCTGTCGGGAGTCGTTGTAGCCGTTTAGAGTTCTCACAAACATCGGTGCGTCCTGAATAGTGATGCTAGGCATAAAACGTGCGATCTTCTGGTGGGCAAAATTCATAATACTCTGTTTGCAGCCTCCGGCAATATACATGCCCATAGCGGCAACAAAATATGGGCGATGCACCTCTGTGGCATAGATCCCATCCGGTTCAAATCGGGCGGTGAATCCTTTGCAGAAATCGATAGCCAGAGTTTTGTTCCGGGCGATCAGCCCGTGGCAATCGGTAGTGGTCTGGCGCAGACGCTCGATAAAATCCACTGATACCGCATCATCATCATCATGGCGAAACTGCAGACAGGGTGCGCAGAGATCGTTGCGGGCTTCGTTCAGCACTTCTTTCATTACTTGACGGTGATTGCCGGGCGGCAGGGCACGGATTTGCACCTGAGGTATATCTGCTGTCAGCTCTTGCAGCCGTTTAATATGCTCAGGTGGCAGGCTGTTACCGATCACCACGACCAATGTGAAATTCTGATCGGTTTGCGCGCGTAGGCAGGGTAGGGCGACCATTTCCAGCATACGAAACCGCTCCTTCATCCGAGCATCGGCATAGAGATAGGCGATCCGTTCCTCAAGGCTATCATGTTCTACCTGAAAACCGCCGATAGCCGGATAGGAAAACCGGCATAGACCTATAACCTGCATCGTTGTATTTCCTGCTTGCTGCGCGATCCCTTCGTGGCGCGCTTGACGAACGGGACTATGCACCGCAACGGTTGCACCGACAAGGAAACATACCCGGTGAAGTGAGGTCCAGTGCGTGTCCGCCGAGCAACGCCTTGACTGGCCACTGATACAGCCAATCTGACAGAGTGGCGAGGCGGGCCGGTGCTGTTGACATCACACCCGACTCCCCATATACGCCCGCCTATCCGGCAACCGGGGGTCGCCCCAAAAGCCGATATCAAAATCTAAGTGGCTCAAGATCTCGTGCGCTTGTTTGCGCGGATCCTCTGTAAACCCACCGCGTCGTTCACCTCGGAATGGGAACGATAGCGGTCTTTGTGCTTGCGGACGCGTAAGTACGACGAATTTAGCCGTACGTTCAAGGACGTGCATGACACATGTGTTGTTGAGACGGGGAAAAAACCGGAATGCCAACGATCCAACAGCTGATCCGCAAGCCGCGGCAGCCGAAAGTAAAACGCTCTAAGTCTATGCACCTGGAACAGTGCCCGCAAAAACGCGGCGTCTGCACCCGTGTGTATACCACCACACCAAAGAAACCGAACTCCGCTATGCGGAAAGTTGCTAAGGTTCGCCTGACCAACGGTTTCGAAGTGATTTCTTACATCCCTGGCGAAAGCCACAACCTTCAGGAACACTCTGTGGTTCTGATCCGTGGCGGCCGTGTAAAAGACCTTCCCGGTGTCCGTTACCACATCCTGCGTGGTGTTCTGGATACCCAGGGCGTCAAAGACCGTAAGCAACGCCGTTCGAAGTACGGCGCGAAGCGTCCTAAGTAAGAGGAAGATAATATGTCTCGCCGTCACGCTGCTGAGAAACGCGAAGTCCTGCCCGACGCCAAGTTTGGCGACCGCGTTTTGACCAAATTCATGAATAATCTGATGATCGACGGTAAAAAATCGGTCGCAGAAAGCATCGTTTACAACGCATTCGACCGCGTTGAGACGAAAATCAAACGTGCCCCCGTGGAAGTGTTCCACGAAGCCCTCGACAACGTGAAGCCTTCTGTCGAAGTGCGTTCGCGTCGTGTGGGTGGTGCAACCTACCAGGTGCCCGTTGAAGTGCGCCCTGAGCGCCGTGAAGCTCTGGCGATCCGCTGGCTGATCAAAGCGGCACGCGCTCGCAACGAAAACACCATGGAAGAACGCCTCGCCGGTGAACTGATGGACGCTGTACAGTCCCGCGGTACTGCCGTGAAGAAGCGCGAAGACACCCATAAGATGGCAGAGGCTAACAAAGCCTTCTCCCATTACCGCTGGTAAGCTAGGGGATCTAGACCTATGGCACGCGAATATCCGCTCGATCTATACCGCAACTTCGGTATCATGGCGCACATCGATGCAGGTAAAACCACCTGCTCCGAGCGCATCCTGTATTACACCGGCAAATCCCACAACATTGGTGAGGTGCATGATGGCGCCGCCACCATGGACTGGATGGAGCAGGAGCAGGAACGCGGTATCACCATTACTTCGGCTGCGACCACCACCTTCTGGGAACGCACCGAAGACGGCGAAACTGCTGACTCGCCCAAGCACCGCCTGAACATCATCGACACCCCTGGCCACGTTGACTTCACCATTGAAGTCGAGCGTTCGCTGGCGGTTCTCGATGGTGCTGTCTGTGTTCTGGACGCCAACGCTGGTGTTGAACCTCAGACCGAAACCGTATGGCGTCAGGCTGACCGCTACAAGGTTCCGCGTATGGTTTTTGTCAACAAGATGGACAAAATCGGCGCTGACTTCTTCAACTGTGTTGAAATGATCGAAGACCGTACCGGCGCTCGCGCTGTTCCGGTTGGTATCCCGATCGGTGCAGAAACCGAGCTGGAAGGTCTGATCGACCTCGTCAACATGGAAGAATGGCTGTGGCAGGGTGAAGACCTTGGCGCATCGTGGATCAAAGCTCCGATCCGTGACAGCCTAAAAGACATGGCCGACGAGTGGCGCGGCAAGATGATCGAAGCGGCCGTCGAGCAAGACGACGCTGCGATGGAAAACTACCTGATGGACGGCGCCGAGCCTGACGTTGCAACTCTGCGTGGCCTGCTGCGTAAGGGTACATTGGCACTGGACTTCGTTCCAGTCCTTGGTGGTTCCGCGTTCAAGAACAAAGGCGTTCAGCCTCTGCTTAACGCTGTGATCGACTATCTGCCCAGCCCGCTGGATGTCGTTGATTACATGGGCTTCAAACCCGGTGACGAAACTGAAACCCGTGACATCCCCCGCCGTGCGGACGATGAAATGGCGTTCTCAGGTCTGGCGTTTAAAATCATGAACGACCCCTTTGTCGGCTCGCTGACCTTCACCCGGATCTATTCCGGTGTACTGAACAAGGGCGACACGCTGCTGAACTCGACCAAAGGTCGTAAAGAGCGCGTTGGCCGGATGATGATGATGCACTCGAATGACCGTGAGGAAATCACGGAAGCATTCGCAGGTGACATCATTGCGCTGGCAGGTCTGAAAGACACCACAACCGGTGACACGCTCTGCGCCGTCAACGATCCTGTGGTTCTGGAAACCATGACCTTCCCTGATCCAGTGATCGAGATCGCGGTTGAGCCTAAAACCAAGGCCGACCAGGAGAAAATGTCCCAGGGTCTGCAGCGTCTTGCTGCAGAGGATCCGTCCTTCCGCGTGGAGACCGACATCGAGTCCGGTCAGACCATCATGAAGGGCATGGGCGAACTTCACCTGGACATCCTGGTTGATCGTCTGAAGCGTGAATTCAAGGTCGAAGCCAACATCGGTGCACCTCAGGTTGCCTACCGTGAGACCATCGGTCACGAAGTCGAGCATACCTACACCCACAAGAAACAGTCGGGTGGTTCGGGTCAGTTCGGCGAAGTGAAGATGATCATCTCGCCGACAGAGCCTGGCGAAGGTTATTCCTTCGAATCCCGTATCGTTGGTGGTGCGGTTCCGAAAGAATACATCCCGGGTGTTGAAAAGGGCGTCCAGTCCGTCATGGATAGCGGCCCACTGGCTGGCTTCCCCGTGATCGACTTCAAGGTTGCGCTGATCGACGGTAAGTTCCACGATGTTGACTCCAGCGTTCTGGCCTTCGAAATCGCTGCACGTATGTGTATGCGTGAGGGCATGCGAAAAGCTGGCGCTAAGATGCTTGAACCGATCATGAAGGTGGAAGTTATCACACCCGAGGATTACACCGGTGGCATCATCGGAGATTTGACCTCTCGCCGTGGTCAGGTGACTGGCCAGGAACCCCGTGGCAATGCAATTGCGATCGACGCATTTGTGCCTCTGGCGAACATGTTCGGCTATATCAACACCCTGCGTTCGATGAGCTCGGGCCGTGCCCAGTTCACCATGCAGTTTGATCACTACGATCCGGTTCCACAGAACATCTCTGACGAGATCCAGGCAAAATTCGCGTAAGCGAAACGATATTGAAGGGTTCGCGCCAAAGCGCGTTCCCTTCTCAACAAAAAAGGAGGCCTCTCATGGCTAAGGAAAAGTTTGAACGTACAAAACCGCACGTCAACATCGGCACCATCGGCCACGTTGACCACGGTAAGACCACGCTGACCGCAGCGATCACCAAGTACTTTGGTGACTTCAAAGCCTACGATCAGATCGACGGCGCACCCGAAGAAAAAGCCCGCGGGATCACCATCTCGACCGCGCATGTTGAGTATGAAACCGAAGGCCGTCACTACGCCCACGTTGATTGCCCCGGCCACGCTGACTATGTGAAGAACATGATCACTGGTGCGGCGCAGATGGACGGCGCGATCCTGGTTGTGAACGCTGCTGACGGCCCGATGCCTCAGACCCGTGAGCACATCCTGCTGGGTCGCCAGGTTGGCATCCCGCACATGGTTGTCTTCATGAACAAAGTTGACCAGGTCGACGATGAAGAGCTGCTTGAGCTGGTCGAAATGGAAATCCGTGAGCTGCTGTCGTCCTACGACTACCCTGGCGACGATATCCCAATCATCGCGGGTTCGGCTCTGGCCGCAATGGAAGGCAACAAGCCTGAAATCGGCGAAGAGAAAATCAAAGAGCTGATGGCAGCTGTTGATGATTATATCCCAACGCCTGCACGTGCGGTTGACCAGCCGTTCCTGATGCCGGTTGAAGATGTGTTCTCGATCTCTGGCCGTGGTACTGTTGTGACCGGTCGTGTTGAGCGCGGCGTGATCAACGTTGGCGACAGCATTGAAATCGTTGGTATCCGTGACACCCAGACCACCACCTGTACCGGTGTTGAAATGTTCCGCAAGCTGCTGGATCGCGGTGAAGCTGGCGACAACATCGGCGCCCTGCTGCGCGGTATCGACCGTGACGGCGTTGAGCGTGGCCAGGTTCTGTGCGCACCCAAGTCTGTGAACCCGCACACGAAGTTCGAGGCAGAAGCCTACATTCTGACCAAAGAAGAAGGCGGTCGTCACACCCCGTTCTTTGCGAACTACCGTCCGCAGTTCTACTTCCGCACCACCGACGTGACCGGCACCGTGACCCTTCCTGAGGGGACCGAGATGGTTATGCCTGGCGACAACCTGAAGTTTGACGTTGAGCTGATCGCCCCGATCGCCATGGAAAACGGCCTGCGTTTCGCGATCCGCGAAGGTGGCCGCACCGTTGGCGCTGGCGTTGTGTCCAAAATCACTGAGTAAGGTCGAGTTTTCATAGGAAACTCCGGCCTCTGGTGACAGGTGGTTTTCCCTTGGGGGAATCACCGAGAGCCACTCAGGTGAAAAATAGAAAGGGCGCTCCAAATGGGGCGCCCTTGCTTGTTGTGCCGTTGTTACTTTGTCCAGCTATTGAGCCCCGGTTTACCAAGCTGTGAGAGACCTCTATGAAATCCGAAGTTTTGCAGCGGTTTTCGCTGGGCAAGGATCCAACCGGCTATACCGAAGACCGTATTGTTGAGGCATCAGGTTTCATTGGCATCTTGGACGGTTCCGCCGGTCCACTTGGGGAGGGCCGCAACCTGATCACTGCTATCCTCGATAGTGCCGTTGCTACGATTGAGAGCTTGCCCGACAACACGGATTTGCCTGATCTGGTGGACCTACTGAGCCGAGAAGTAGCGACCCGGAAACGTATCGCAGGGTCTCCAGATATGAGGCTTGATGGTGGATTTGTTTTCTGCTTGTTCGCGCGTGAATTCAGTGAAATTTGGCGTGTCGGAGATTGCAAGTTCCGGAATGGGCCTCAGGTGAATGACCGTATGTTTGGGGCCGAAGACATCTCTGCCAGCGCACGGTCCATGATTATCAAGGCCCGTCAGGCTGGTGGGGCTTCTGACTGTGAGATAATGGAAGCCGATGGCTATGACGACCTGATCTCAGAGTTGCTTAGGGAGCAATGCAACCTCCTGAACCGTGCAAATCATCCTTTGAGTATTGGCGCGATCAACGGCACCTCCGTTCCAGAGAATCTTGTGGAACGTTTCCCGGCTGAGCCAGGAAGGTTGATGATCACCTCCGACGGCTACCCGGAAGTCTTTTCAGAACTGAACGATAACGAGCAGGCGCTGGCACGTCTCTTGAAAGAAGATCCGCTGTGCATTTCAGTGAATCGGCAGTGTAAGGGGATGAGGCCGGGACGGCTATCGTTTGATGACCGATCCTGCATTTCGATAAGGCTCGTCTAGCGACAACGTAACGAGGGTTTGCTTTTTCTATTGCAAATCAGTCAGTCGCCGAATCAGAAACTGTTTCGGGCGCTAACCCCTTGCCACACACATCCATCGGGCGTATAGGACGCCATCCCGCACTGCGGGGCAGAGGCGGGGTGATTCCCGCCTTTTGGGTTCGATGAGGGTTCGGCGGTGGTCGCAGGCCCTCCTCTCAACCCCAACGCCTGACGAAAAAGGCATGATTATGCAAAGCCAAAATATCCGTATCCGGCTGAAGGCATTCGACTTCCGCGTTCTGGACGCCAGCACGCAGGAAATCGTGAACACTGCCAAGCGGACCGGCGCGCAAGTGCGTGGCCCGATCCCTCTGCCCAACAAGATTGAGAAATTCACCGTTCTTCGTGGCCCGCACGTTGACAAGAAATCTCGTGACCAGTTCGAGATCCGCACCCACAAGCGGCTCCTGGACATCGTTGATCCGACCCCCCAGACCGTGGACGCGCTGATGAAGCTCGACCTCGCCGCTGGTGTGGACGTCGAAATCAAGCTGCAATCCTAAGATCGGAGGGTAATGAATATGCGCTCTGGTATTATCGCAAAAAAAGTCGGCATGACCCGGCTGTTCCTTGAAGACGGCAAGCAGGTTCCTGTGACCGTTCTTCAGTTGGACGGTCTGCAAGTGACCGCACAACGCACCACCGAGAAAGACGGCTACACAGCTGTTCAGCTGGGCGCAGGCTCGGCCAAGGTGAAGCGCGTTTCCAAAGCTATGCGCGGCCACTTCGCAGCAGCGAAAGTCGAGCCTAAGCGGAAGCTGGTTGAGTTCCGCGTGCCTGCGGATGCCCTGATCGAAGTCGGTGCCGAAATCTCGGCCGAGCACTTCCTCGAAGGTCAAAAAGTTGATGTCACCGGTACCTCCATTGGTAAAGGTTTCGCCGGTGCGATGAAGCGCTGGAACTTTGGTGGTCTGCGCGCCTCGCACGGTGTATCGATTTCGCACCGCTCGCACGGTTCGACCGGTCAGTGTCAGGATCCTGGCAAGGTTTTCAAAGGTAAGAAAATGGCCGGCCACATGGGCGCTGCTCGCGTGACCACCCAGAACCTGGAAGTTGTCAAAACCGACGCCGATCGTGGTTTGATCATGATCAAAGGTGCCGTTCCTGGTTCCAAGGGTGGCTGGGTCACCGTCAAAGACGCCGTGAAAAAGAAGGCCCCCGAAGGTCTGCCTTTCCCGGCAGCTCTGAAGTCGGCCGCAGCGGAAGAAGTCTCCGCGGAAGGTGGTGAAGCATGAAACTTGATGTGATCAAACTGGACGGCGCCAAAGCCGGCGACATCGAGCTGGATGCAGAGCTGTTCGGCCTGGAGCCGCGCACCGACATCCTGCACCGTGTGGTGCGCTGGCAGCGTAACAACGCGCAGGCTGGCACTCACAAGGTAAAGACGCGGTCCGAGACCTCCTACTCGACCAAGAAGATTTATCGCCAGAAGGGCACCGGTGGCGCACGCCATGGTGACCGTAATGCGCCGATCTTCCGCAAGGGTGGTATCTACAAGGGTCCAACCCCGCGTTCTCACGGCCACGATCTGACCAAGAAATTTCGCAAGCTGGGTCTGCGCCACGCGCTGTCCGCCAAAGCTAAAGCGGGTGAATTGGTCGTCATTGAAAACGCCGATTCCGTAGGCAAGACAGCCGCTCTGGCCAAGCAGGTCAAAGACCTGGGTTGGAAGCGCGCGCTGGTCATCGATGGTGCATCCGTGGACGAGGGCTTTGCCCGCGCCGCGCGCAATATCGAAGGTCTGGATATCCTGCCGACAATGGGCGCAAACGTCTATGACATCCTGAAGCGTGACACCCTGGTGATCACCAAAGCAGGTGTCGAAGCACTGGAGGCTCGCCTGAAATGAGCGCGAAGGCAGAACACTACGACGTGATCCGCAAGCCGGTCGTCACCGAAAAAGCAACCATGGCATCCGAAAACGGTGCAGTGGTGTTTGAGGTCTCGATCGACTCCAACAAGCCCCAGATCAAAGAAGCTGTTGAAGCTCTCTTTGGTGTGAAGGTCAAAGCGGTCAACACCACCATCACCAAGGGTAAGGTCAAGCGTTTCCGCGGCCAGCTGGGCAAGCGTAAAGACGTGAAAAAAGCCTATGTCACCCTGGAAGAAGGCAACACCATCGACGTGTCCACCGGACTCTGAGATCTGCCTTTTTGACAAGACTGAGAGGCCCTCGCGCAAGCGGGGGCCTTTTTCCTTTTGGGTGTGTTCAAGTCACGAAGGGCGGCGCCTGACCCTAGGTGGTGCGAAAGCGCCCTCCTGTGGGGAGGGTCGGGTGACCGGCCTGCAGCCGAGCGGGAAACAGGTATCCGGTCCGCTCCGCTTAGCTCAATCCTGAAAGTTGTTTTGAGGAGTGTCCCGAGTTGGAGAAGGTGCGCTTATTCAATTTGCATATTCATGGCTCAAACATGAAATATGTAATTACTGCGGTCGGTTCGTCGCCGGATGTTCTTCGGCAGTGACTTCACATATCTACAGTAGACAGAGAAGCGATACTCTTTGGTACCAACAGAGTGTAGAGCGCGATCCTGTGAAACTTGCACAAATTGAAGCTGAGTTAGGGTCACGTGGTGAGTACAATTCTGGAAAATTTAACTTCATAGGTCGACGTACGGCTAAGCAAATTGGCAGAAAACGGTTTGAGAGATCACTGGCTGATCGGTTGAGGGGGAGTGATAGGAACTGTGATGACTTTGTCAGCGCAGCAGAGGCCCAGAAGTTCTTCCTGTCGGCAGGCGGGCCTTCGGCAGATCCACACAGATTGGATGCTGATGGTGATGGGTTCGCCTGCGAATGGGGCGGCGAGGTTCGGCGTACATATCGAAAGTTCCATTATATACCAAAAGTTCGCGCGTACCGATCAACTCGAAGGTGCTATACGGGTCCTCGCGGTGGGCGATATACAATTTCTGCAAGTGGTCGAAAGAACTATGGTGGGTGCTAGGGGGCAGGAATGAACTCCCCCATTGCCACCCCTCCCAACCTCTGCTAAGCCGCATCAATCCTGACGGCCCCGGATTCGCTCCGGGGCTATTACGTTTGTCAGGATGTTCGAACCTTGGGACCTTCGGGGCCCTATAATCTGGCCACCCTAGTAGGGCGTTTCATTATTGGGACAACCGGGCGGGGGGCTTACACATAGCGGGCCCAAAGACAAAAACCTAAGGGTCTGCACGCTAAACGGAAGACAGAAAGCATGGCACTCAAGTCGTATAAGCCGACGACGCCGGGCCAGCGTGGGCTGGTTCTGATCGACCGTTCGGAGCTTTGGAAAGGGCGTCCGGTTAAATCTCTCACCGAGGGTTTGACCAAGTCGGGCGGCCGGAACAACACCGGACGGATTACTTCACGTCGTCGTGGCGGCGGCGCAAAGCGTCTCTACCGGATCGTTGACTTCAAACGGAACAAATTTGATGTTGCGGCAACCGTTGAACGGATCGAATATGATCCGAACCGGACCGCATTCATTGCACTGATCAAATACGAAGACGGCGAGCAGGCCTATATCCTCGCTCCGCAGCGTCTGGCAGTTGGTGACAGCGTCGTTGCATCCGCAAAGGCAGACATCAAGCCGGGCAACGCAATGCCGTTTTCGGGCATGCCGATCGGTACCATCGTTCACAACATCGAAATGAAGCCCGGCAAAGGCGGCCAGATCGCCCGTGCAGCCGGTACTTACGCTCAGTTCGTTGGTCGTGATGGTGGCTACGCTCAGATCCGCCTGTCCTCAGGCGAGCTGCGTCTGGTTCGTCAGGAATGCATGGCCACCGTTGGTGCGGTCAGCAACCCCGACAACTCGAACCAGAACTTTGGTAAAGCAGGCCGCATGCGCCACAAGGGCAAGCGTCCTTCGGTACGTGGTGTTGTTATGAACCCGATTGATCACCCGCACGGTGGTGGTGAAGGTCGTACCTCCGGTGGTCGTCACCCAGTGACACCTTGGGGCAAGCCAACCAAAGGCAAGCGTACCCGCAACAAAAACAAAGCGTCGCAAAAGCTTATCATCCGCTCGCGCCACGCCAAGAAGAAGGGACGTTAATCTATGTCTCGCTCTGTATGGAAAGGCCCCTTTGTCGATGCTTACGTGCTGAAAAAAGCCGAAGCAGCGCGCGAGTCGGGTCGCAATGAAGTTATTAAGATCTGGTCGCGCCGCTCGACGATCCTGCCCCAGTTCGTGGGCCTGACGTTTGGCGTTTACAACGGTCAGAAACACATCCCCGTCAACGTCTCGGAAGACATGATTGGTCAGAAGTTCGGTGAATATTCGCCGACACGGACCTATTACGGTCATGCTGCGGACAAAAAAGCGAAGCGGAAGTAAGTCATGGGCAAGGCAAAAAATCCCCGCCGCGTGGCAGACAACGAAGCAATGGCGAAAATCCGCATGCTCCGTACCTCCCCGCAGAAACTGAACCTCGTCGCCGCAATGATCCGTGGCAAGAAAGTTGAGAAGGCTTTGACCGACCTGACTTTCTCCAACAAGCGGGTCGCACAGGACGTGAAGAAATGCCTTCAGTCTGCTATCGCGAACGCCGAGAACAATCATAACCTGGACGTCGATGAACTGATCGTGGCCGAGGCTTATGTGGGCAAAAACCTGACCATGAAACGCGGCCGTCCTCGTGCCCGCGGCCGGTTTGGCAAGATCCTCAAGCCGTTTTCGGAGATCACCATCAAGGTGCGTCAAGTTGAGGAGCAAGCCTAATGGGACATAAAGTCAATCCGGTCGGCATGCGCCTTCAGGTCAACCGTACCTGGGACAGCCGTTGGTATGCCGACACCAAAGATTATGGTGATCTGCTGCTGGAAGATCTGCGCATCCGTGATTTCATCAAGGATGAGTGCAAACAGGCAGGCATCGCCCGCGTGATCATCGAACGCCCTCACAAGAAGTGCCGTGTGACCATTCACACTGCGCGTCCGGGTGTGATCATCGGTAAAAAAGGTGCTGACATCGAAGTGCTTCGCAAGAAGCTGGCATCGATGACAGATTCAGAACTGCACCTCAACATTGTTGAAGTTCGCAAGCCTGAGCTTGACGCTCAGCTGGTTGGCGAGTCCATCGCACAGCAGCTCGAACGTCGTGTATCTTTCCGTCGCGCGATGAAGCGTGCCGTTCAGAATGCTATGCGCATGGGGGCCCTGGGTATCCGGGTGAACGTTGCTGGCCGTCTGGGTGGCGCAGAAATCGCACGGACCGAATGGAACCGCGAAGGTCGTGTGCCATTGCACACACTGCGCGCCGACATCGATTACGCTCACTCCGAAGCCATGACCCCTTATGGGATCGTTGGGATCAAAACGTGGATCTTCAAAGGCGAGATCATGGAACACGATCCTCAGGCGCGTGATCGTAAAGCACAGGAACTCCAAGACGGTCCGGCACCTCGTGGTGCAGGCGGTCGTCGCTAAGGAGGAGATGACATGCTTCAACCAAAGCGTACTAAATTCCGCAAAATGCACAAAGGTCGGATTTCCGGTCTGGCAAAAGGCGGTTCGGACCTGAACTTCGGCACCTATGGCCTGAAGGCAACCACTCCTGAGCGTGTGACTGCACGTCAGATTGAGGCTGCTCGTCGTGCCATGACCCGTCACATGAAGCGTCAGGGTCGTGTCTGGATCCGTATTTTCCCGGATACCCCGGTAACCTCTAAGCCCGTCGAAGTTCGTATGGGTAAAGGTAAAGGTTCCGTGGATTACTGGGCATGCAAAGTTAAGCCCGGTCGCGTAATGTTCGAGATCGACGGCGTCAATGACGACATCGCACGTGAGGCCCTGCGCCTGGCCGCGATGAAGTTGCCGGTCAAGACCCGCGTCGTGGTCCGCGAAGACTGGTAAGTCCGGTCTTTTGAGAAAATTTGAAACCCCCGCTGAGCGATCGGCGGGGGTTTTCTTGTATGGGGCGACTGAAATTAGCAGTACCTAGTAGGATGGATACGCCAGGATGGCGGGGAGGCGTTTGCCGCTCAGTCTATCGATACTGGGCAGCTGTGATGAATTCGCCAAATGTCTCACACCAGATCACCACAGTTGTGTAGTTCTCTATATCCACGTTGTCTGGGAGATCTAGAATCAGCCCATTGAACATTTTAACATCACCAACAAGCCTAGACATCTCTTTGATCGGCTCAAACCCGGCCTCGTCCTCGACGAAGGTTGGTGTCAGATAGAGCTTGTAGTCTGGTCCAGGGGCCAGTTCACCCATATGCGTGATCTGTTGTGGGGATAGGCTGATACTGCCAGTTCCCCAATGTAAGAAATCGCTGCCTGCCAGATCACGTGTGAAGGTCCCGGTATAGATCGCATCCTCGGCACTTGCCGTCAGGGCTGCTGCATCTGGGCTCGCTGGGGCGGTCAGGATTGGTAACATGTAGATCCCCAGTGCAAAGCCGATTGCGAGAGTGATCCCATGAGAAAGCAGCCTAGTTATCCAACGCATATCCTACTCCTTATCTTTGTTGCGCCCAACTTACCGGGGAGCGGAGCGAAAAGGGAGAGGGCCGCTTGGCTGGTACCCGGCAAAGCATCTCGTACTCATCTGCATGTTGCGGTAAACGACAGTTATGGCACAGATAGAATCCCTCTTCGTTACCCGTCTCTACCGCGCAACGTTGTCCGAACACGGGCCCAATATTGACGCCCGTGAACTTGAAAACTCTTGCTTTGTGATCGCACAGGACGACGAAGCGGGGCAGGATTGGTGCGAGGAGAACGGCTATCCCGGTTATACCTCCTATGCATCACTAACGGATCTGCCCTGGCGTTTCCCGATCTTTGCCGATGTGGTCAAATCGCTGGATCTGCATGTGGCCGCCTTTGCCGAGGATCTGGCACTGGACCTGGATGGCCGCAAGCTGGTGCTGGAGGACCTGTGGATCAACATCCTGCCGGAAGGCGGCACCCACGCCAGCCACATCCACCCCCATTCGGTGATCTCCGGCACCACTTACGTGTCGATGCCCGAGGGGGCCTCTGCCCTGAAGCTGGAAGACCCGCGTCACGCCATGATGATGGCGCATCCGCCGCGTACTAAGGACTGCCGGCAAGAGCTGAAGACCTTTGTCTATCAGTCGCCCCGTGTCGGCGACGTATTGTTGTGGGAAAGCTTCATCCGCCACGAGGTGCCATTGAACATGGCAGAAGAAGAGCGGATCTCGGTCAGTTTCAATTACCGGTGGGAGTGAAGCCTTATCTACCAAGCGGCAATAGCTTCGCAAGAGTGATTGAGGGCCGAACGGGTGGAAACCGATACCGTATCACGACGTGAGAGGCAGACCTCTGTGTATGATCATGCACCTATTGAGCTGAATACAGGCGAGCAGTTGGTTTACGCCGTTCATGCGCGAAATGTTCCAACTCTGACCGAAGTTGTTGTCATCGTTCTATGCGCACCGCTGGCAATGGTGATCTGGTTGTTCGTGCACCGGGTATTCCGGTCATCCACATATGTGATCACTACGCAGCGCGTGCTGTCAGTTGAAAGGTCCGGCGCTTGCGTTGAGCTGGCTATCAAGGACATTCAGCGGATGAAAACCCGCCGCGGCGCGATGGTGATTGTTGCAGGTGATAAACGCCTATGGCTGCCAAGGTTGCCGGACGGCTGGCATTTTGAAACGGTCCTGAACAAGGTGAAGAAACTGGTTGACCAGTGAACTTACCACATTATTCCAAAGGGCAGGCCCGCGCCCTGTGCCGGACCTGCCTGATTGCGTCAGCTCTTCAAGACCCTGATCGTCAACGGCGCGCCGCCAGCAATAATTCCCAGCAGCAGATCGATGTTCGGATGCACTCCGGGATGGTTCTTTGCGTCTTCGGTGTGTTCCGCAAAGACAGCGATGCCGTGCGACGCGGCGTCTGCATCCAGTGTGCTGAAGTTCTGCGCGAGATACTGATAGACCGCGAGCGAACCCTGTTTGCCGGGGATATTGTCAATGCGGGCGACAACGGTCCTGGAGGGGCCTAACACCTCAATACCGTTCAGGTCCTTAATGGAAGGGACAAGTCGGAGGTTGTCTTTGAACGACGCAGTGGGCTGGATCATTGCCATATCCTTTACTGTGTGATTTGGGGCTGGGTAACAGCTTTCGGAGCTTGCCACTACGGGGTAGCCAGGTGTGGGCCGTGTCTCCCAAATCTTTCCCTTGCCCCTGCAGGTCTTCTCCTCTATAGGGACCCATCGCCTATCCCTTATCCGCACTGGATCAGGGCACGGTGATTCTTTTTTGCCGTGGTCCGCCACGGTGTGACATAACCCACCAGGTAACAAGGTGACCCTCGGGGCCTTCTGGTGCTTTGGACAAGGAACAAAGGCGATGAACGCCAATGATCTGCGCGAGAAAACCGTGGATGAACTCCGCGATGCCCTCGCATCCCTGAAAAAAGAGAGCTTCAACCTGCGTTTTCAGCAGGCAACTGGTCAGTTGGAAAGCACTTCCGGCATCAAAGCGGCGCGCCGCAATGCTGCCCGTGTGAAAACCATCCTGAACGAAAAAGCTGCAGCAGCAGCTGAATAAGGAGCTTCTCGAATGCCCAAACGTATCCTGTCCGGCGTCGTGACCTCCGACGCTAACGCACAGACCGTAACCGTTTCCGTAGAGCGTCGCTTTACGCATCCGGTTCTGAAGAAAACCATCCGTAAGTCCAAGAAATACCGGGCTCACGATGAACAGAACGCTTTCAAGATCGGCGATTCCGTACGCATCATCGAGTGCGCGCCGAAATCGAAAACGAAACGCTGGGAAGTTCTGGAAGCCTAAGAGTCTCTTCTCGAGACTCCTGGCGACTAGACTTAACAGTTAGTCGAAACCCTGGGGGATCACGCCACGCATCGGCGCCCCAAAGGTCGGGAGAAACCACATGATCCAGATGCAAACAAACCTGGATGTTGCTGACAACTCCGGCGCTCGCCGAGTTCAGTGCATCAAGGTTCTGGGTGGTTCCAAGCGTAAGTACGCATCCGTAGGCGACATCATTGTTGTCTCGGTAAAGGAAGCCATCCCGCGCGGTCGCGTAAAAAAGGGGGACGTCCGTAAGGCCGTCGTCGTACGCACTGCCAAGGAAGTCCGTCGTGAAGACGGTACCGCAATCCGTTTTGACCGCAATGCAGCCGTCATCCTGAACAATAACAACGAGCCCGTAGGTACACGTATCTTTGGTCCGGTTGTTCGTGAACTGCGCGCGAAAAACTTCATGAAGATCATCTCGCTTGCTCCGGAGGTGCTGTAATCATGGCTGCTAAACTCCGCAAAGGCGACAAGGTCGTCGTGCTTGCTGGCAAAGATAAAGGCACAGAAGGTACAATTACCTCCGTTGACCCTAAAGCCGGCAAAGCCATCGTTGACGGTGTGAACACGGCAATCCGCCACACGCGTCAGACTCAGTCTGACCAAGGTGGCCGTCTGCCTAAAGCACTGCCTATCCAGCTGTCGAACTTGGCCCTGCTGGACGCAAACGGTAAAGCAACACGCGTTGGCTTCCGCATGGAAGGTGACAAGAAAGTGCGCTTCGCCAAAACCACGGGGGACGTGATTGATGCTTGATTCCGCAACCTACACCCCGCGTCTGAAAACTCTCTATAAGGACACCATCCGTGGCGCCCTGAAAGAAGAGTTCGGCTACAAGAACGAAATGATGACTCCCAAGCTGGAGAAAATCGTTCTGAACATCGGCTGTGGCCGTGCTGCCGTTAAAGACAGCAAGAAAGCCAAGTCTGCTCAGGCTGACCTGACCCTCATCGCGGGCCAGAAAGCACTGACAACAGTGGCAAAGAACTCCATCGCTGGCTTCCGCGTTCGCGAAGGCATGCCGATGGGTGCAAAGGTGACTCTGCGCGGCGACCGGATGTACGAATTCCTCGATCGTCTGACCACCATCGCGATGCCCCGTATCCGCGACTTCCGCGGTGTTCCGGGCAGTTCTTTTGACGGCCGTGGCAACTATGCCATGGGTCTGAAAGAGCACATTGTCTTCCCTGAGATCGATTTCGACAAGATCGACGAGCCTTGGGGTATGGACATCGTGATTGCCACCACCGCGAACACCGACGCGGAAGCAAAGGCGCTGTTGAAGCAATTCAACATGCCCTTCAACAGCTAAGCGCGGGAAGGAAGAGACATGGCTAAGAAAAGCATGATCGAACGCGAGAAGAAGCGCGAACGCCTGGTGGCAAAATACGCCGCAAAGCGTGCCGAGCTGAAAGAAATCGCAGCCGACGAAAGCCGTCCGATGGAAGAGCGTTTCAAAGCGCGCCTCCAACTGGCTAAACTGCCGCGTAATTCGTCGGCAACTCGTCTGCACAATCGCTGCCAGCTGACCGGCCGTCCTCACGCTTACTATCGTAAGCTGAAGATCAGCCGGATCGCGCTGCGGGAACTGGGCTCGAATGGCCAGATCCCCGGCATGGTGAAATCGAGCTGGTAAGGGAGAGACTGATATGAACGATCCTATCGGCGATATGCTCACCCGTATCCGTAACTCGCAAATGCGTGGCAAATCCACCGTCATGACCCCGGCTTCCAAGCTGCGGGCATGGGTTCTGGATGTGCTTAAGCAAGAGGGTTACATCCGCGGCTATGAGTCCGGGACTGATGCAAAGGGCCATCCGGCTCTGGAAATCAGCCTGAAATACTTCGACGGCGAACCTGTTATCCGTGAACTGAAGCGGGTTTCCAAACCCGGTCGTCGCGTTTACATGGGCGTCAATGACATCCCGTCTGTCCGTCAGGGCTTGGGTGTGTCGATTGTCTCCACCCCCAAGGGTGTGATGTCGGACGCAAACGCACGCGCAGCCAACGTCGGCGGCGAAGTGCTCTGCACCGTCTTCTAAGGAGGCCCCACGATGTCCCGTATTGGTAAAAAACCGGTCGAACTTCCCAGCGGCGTAACGGCTTCTGTGTCCGGCCAGACCATTGAAGTCAAAGGCCCGAAAGGCGCCCGTAGCTTCACCGCCACCGACGACGTCACCCTGACTGTTGATGACAATGTCATCAAAGTTGACCCTCGCGGCCAATCCAAGCGCGCGCGCCAGCAGTGGGGCATGTCCCGCACTATGGTCGCTAACTTGGTTGCAGGCGTGACCACCGGCTTCAAAAAAGAGCTGGAGATCCAGGGTGTGGGTTACCGGGCTCAGATGCAGGGTAATACCCTGAAACTGAACCTTGGTTACAGCCATGACGTTGATTTCACTGCTCCGGAAGGTGTGACTATCACCGCACCCAAGCAGACTGAAATCGTTGTCGAAGGTAATGATCAACAACTCGTCGGCGAAGTTGCGGCCAAAATCCGCGACTGGCGTCGTCCTGAGCCCTACAAGGGCAAAGGTATTCGCTACAAAGGCGAGTTTATCTTCCGCAAGGAAGGCAAGAAGAAGTAAGGACCAGCAAAATGGCAAACAGCAAACGTACCCTGTTTCTGAAGCGCCGGCTGCGCGTCCGGAACAAGCTTCGCAAGGTCAACGCAGGCCGTCCGCGCCTGTCTGTACACCGCTCGAACAAGAACATCTCTGTTCAATTGATCGACGACGTACGTGGTGTGACCCTCGCTTCGGCATCGACCCTGGAAAAAGACCTGGGTCAAGTTGGCAAGAACAACGTCGAAGCAGCTACCAAGGTGGGTTCGGTTATCGCCGAGCGTGCAAAGGCGGCTGGCGTCTCCGAGGCCTATTTCGATCGTGGCGGCTTTCTGTTTCACGGCAAGGTGAAGGCTCTGGCCGACGCTGCGCGTGATGGCGGCCTGAAGATCTAAGGATCTGCGCTTTCGTCGTCTCGGGCATCCGGGATAAAGGGGGCGCAACCAAAGTCAAAGAGGATGGCGTTCGCGCCATCCCGATGATCCGGGGGTAGCCGATCCGGCCTTTGCCCACCTGGATTGAGTTCCAAGTCAGGCGCTTGTCGCCAGAATGAAAAGGATTGCCTCATGGCAGAACGTGAAAATCGCCGTGGCCGTGGCCGCCGCGAAGAAGAAACACCGGAATTTGCAGACCGCTTGGTCGCGATCAACCGGGTGTCGAAAACCGTAAAAGGTGGTAAGCGCTTTGGCTTCGCCGCTCTTGTGGTTGTTGGCGATCAAAAAGGCCGTGTCGGCTTTGGTAAAGGTAAAGCGAAAGAGGTCCCCGAGGCTATTCGTAAAGCCACCGAGCAGGCCAAGCGTCAGATGATCCGCGTGCAGCTGAAAGAAGGCCGCACCCTGCATCACGACATGCACGGCCGTCACGGCGCGGGCAAAGTTGTCATGCGTACCGCTCCTGAAGGTACTGGTATCATTGCAGGTGGTCCAATGCGCGCCGTCTTCGAGATGCTTGGCATCAAAGATGTTGTTTCGAAGTCGATCGGTTCGCAGAACCCCTACAACATGATCCGCGCCACCATGGACGGTCTGAAAAAAGAGCAGTCGCCGCGTTCGGTTGCTCAGCGTCGTGGCAAGAAAGTCGCTGACATTCTCCCCAAACGGGATGATGCACCGACTGCCGAAGCTGCTGAAGCGTAAGGAGACGAACTCATGGCTAAAACCATCGTTGTTAAGCAGATCGGTTCTCCGATCCGCCGCCCCGCAGACCAGCGTGCCACGCTGATCGGTCTGGGCCTGAACAAGATGCACAAAACCCGCGTTCTGGAAGATACCCCTTCCGTACGTGGCATGGTGCGCAAAGTCTCCCACATGGTGGAGATCATCGAAGAGCGCGACTAAGCCTCTTTCGATCGGCCAGAATAAAAAGAGCGCCCCGATTAATTCGGGGCGCTCTTTTCGTATTTCAGTTCGATTTTGGGACTTTTCGAGCTTTTGTCCGCTGGGAGAGAGACGTCTGAGCCGTCCGTATATCCTGTTTCCAACATCAGCTATGAAAACCTGATCCACGAAGACCTACGCCAGGAGGGGCGTCCAACGGGGACTTTGGGATTAACCGAAGTAAGTGCGGGCGTCGTAGTAGGGAAGATCTGGTGCTGTTTCAGCAGCGTCTTTACGGTCGATCATGGCCTGCAGCAGGCGTGTCACCACTTCAGCGGTCAGCGGGTAGAGAACGAGGAGGGCAACGACTGTGGCGGAGAGACCAATGTAGCCGCTTGCAGCTGCGGTGATGGTTGCGGTTGCGCCGATGAGAGTGCTGAAGAGTGCCATGATAGAGTTCCTTGATGCTGATGTTTTCCTTGCATTCAATCTGCCATGTGACCTGAAACACAGCAATGGCACGAAAGGATAGTTTGCGGTTCCAGAGGCTAGCGAGTGCATCCCTTGGTGGTTCCTAATCGCCCATGGTGGGGATGAATTCCATGTTTCAGGCCGCAAAATTGTGCCGGACGCCGAGGAGATTGAGGAATGTTCTTAGATTGTCGGCGCCAAACATAGGCACAGGGCAGTACCCCTAGGGCTACAGATACAACAGGCCACCATTTCGTTTCTCGCGAGAGACACAGAACATCGTTCCTGAACGTCTTGTGCCTTGTAGACCGGCACCCGAAGGGCGAGTTGCAGTATGCGAAGGAAGCTAACCTATGAGTCATCTTCTATGCCTAGTGCGCATAGCGGGAAGTCCGAGCTGTCAGTTGTTTGCGCAAACAGGGTCTCTTATCTGTCAGGTGTCACTGAAACAGACACAACTGAGAACAACCGGAAATTCGTCCGGTCAGATAAAGGACTAAAATTATGGCACATGTCATCAATACCACCGAAACCGGCTTCACCTTCATTGCTCGCCTGCGCGGCGTGGTTGAAGAGATCAAAGACAGCTGGAACCGTCGCGCGGAATACAAACGCACCTTCGCCGAGCTGGACAGCTTGTCTAATCGTGATCTGGCAGACATTGGCGTGCGTCGCTGTGACATCGCACAGATCGCTCATGTTCAGGCTTACGGTAACTGAGCTCTGCCTTTCACTACGGCCCCGGCGGCTTAGTCGCTAACGAGGGCCTAGGATCAGATCGACTCTTTCTCCTCCCTTGGGGGCGGAATGAACGCGCCTCCGCTTTGCGGGGCGTTTTTCATTTCTGCTCCGTTTATCTTTGTGACCTCCCATACGCCTTAGTCTCCAAACTCCGTTCGCCTCGGTGTCCTGTGTCCATGCACCTCTGCGATTTAATAGTGATCGCAATCTAGGCTGAACCTGAAATTCGCGGAGCCGCTGATGAGGTAAGTGGCCTGGGTTCCGAATAACCGTGCACAGCTTTGTCGGACTTACTGCACACTCACATTCGTATAGACCTGATGCGGAGACGGAACCCTTGATCCCGCCCGGCATCAGGTCTATATGCCCCCGGTGGTCCTGCGGACTACAGAATCAGAAAACCAAGAAACGCCGTGTCTGCCCTAATCCGCTTCGGGGGCACTTCCGGCAAAGGAGAAGCGATATGAAACTCAATGAATTGCGCGATAATCCAGGTGCCACAAAGAAACGCATGCGCGTTGCACGTGGTCCGGGTTCCGGCAAAGGTAAAATGGGTGGCCGTGGTATCAAAGGCCAGAAATCCCGTTCGGGTGTTTCGATCAATGGTTACGAAGGCGGCCAGATGCCCCTCTACCAACGTCTGCCCAAGCGCGGCTTCAACAAGCCGAACCGTAAGTCCTACGCAGTTGTGAACCTGGGCCTGATCCAGAAGTTCATCGACGCGGGCAAGCTGGAAGCAGGCTCGATCAACGAAGACACACTGATTTCTTCAGGTGTTGTTCGCCGCAAGCTGGACGGTATTCGCGTTCTTGCGAAGGGTGAATTCACCGCCAAAGCAACCATTGCAGTGACCGGTGCCTCAAAGGCAGCAGTTGACGCGGTAGCGAAGGCTGGTGGCGCACTGACCGTGGCAAATACTGCCGCAGCTGAGTAACAGCTTGTGAGCGGCGCCGATGCCGCTTACATAGTCTTCAGTTTTCCATTGACGCCGCCCGAGCCGGAAAACGGCCCTGGGCGGCGTTTTCGCAAGAAGAGACCTTTTTCATGGTATCAGCAGCAGAACAAATGGCGGCGAACACCAGCTGGGCCGCTCTTGGCAAAGCCACGGATCTGCGCAACCGTATCCTATTTACGCTCGGGCTTTTGATTGTCTATCGCCTTGGCACATATATTCCCGTTCCGGGGATTGATGCGGATGCACTGCGCCAGTTCATGAACGCAGCAGGGCAGGGCATTGGGGGCATGGTTTCCATGTTTACCGGCGGTGCACTTGGTCGTATGGGCATCTTTGCACTTGGCATCATGCCCTATATTTCGGCGTCTATTATTGTGCAGCTGCTGACCTCGATGGTTCCAGCGCTCGAGCAGCTGAAGAAAGAGGGCGAGCAGGGCCGCAAGAAGATCAACCAATACACCCGCTACGGCACGGTGCTTCTGGCGACGGCGCAAGCTTACGGGTTGGCTGTCTCACTCGAATCGGGTGATCTGGCAACGGATCCGGGTCTCTATTTCCGCCTCGCCTGCATGATCACGCTGGTAGGCGGCACGATGTTCCTAATGTGGCTGGGCGAACAAATTACCCAGCGTGGCATCGGCAATGGTATCTCACTGATTATCTTCGTCGGCATTATTGCCGAGGTTCCTGCCGCAATCGCCCAGTTCCTCGCCTCTGGCCGCTCCGGAGCGATCAGTCCGGGGGTAATCATCGCGGTGATCCTGATGATGATTGCTATCATCATGTTCGTGGTGTTCATGGAGCGCGCGCTGCGTAAAATCCATATCCAGTACCCACGTCGTCAGGTCGGCATGAAAGTCTATGATGGCGGCTCCAGCCATCTTCCAGTCAAGGTGAACCCGGCGGGCGTGATCCCAGCGATCTTTGCGTCCTCCCTGCTTCTGCTACCGGTGACGATCTCGACCTTCTCGTCGAACGCAACTAACGGTCCGATTATGTCATGGCTACTGGCCAACTTTGGCCCTGGTCAGCCACTCTATCTGCTGTTCTTTGTCGGCATGATCGTTTTCTTTGCCTATTTCTATACCTTCAACGTGTCGTTCAAACCCGATGAAGTTGCGACCAACCTGAAGAATCAGAATGGCTTTGTTCCTGGTATTCGCCCGGGTAAAAAGACTGCAGAATATCTTGAGTATGTAGTCAATCGTGTGCTTGTTCTCGGCTCTGCTTATCTGGCTGCCGTCTGTCTGTTACCAGAAATCCTACGTGGTCAGTTGGCAATCCCGGTTTACTTTGGCGGTACGTCCGTGTTGATTGTTGTTTCTGTTGTTATGGACACCATCCAACAGGCACAAAGCCACCTGCTTGCGCATCAGTACGAAGGTCTCATTGAAAAGAGCCAGTTGCGCGGTCGCAATAAGAAACGGACACGACGGGGACCTGCACGCCGATGAGCAATATTATTCTTCTGGGCCCGCCCGGCGCGGGCAAAGGAACACAAGCACGCTACCTAGTTGAATCGCGAAATATGATTCAGCTTAGTACTGGCGACATGCTGCGCGATGCACAAGCATCGGGCAGCGAAATGGGCAAACGCGTCGCTGATGTGATTGCACGAGGCGAGCTGGTGACTGATCGTATTGTCATTGGCCTTATTCGTGAAAAAATCGAAGAAGGAGCCGAAGGTGGGTTTATCTTCGATGGGTTCCCTCGGACATTGGCGCAAGCGGACGCGTTGGCTGATTTGCTGCGTGAAACCGGCCAGAAGCTGGATGCTGTCATTGAGATGCAGGTTGATGACAAAGCGCTTGTCGCTCGCATTACCGGCCGCTCGACTTGTGGCGATTGTGGTGAGGTCTACCACGATCAGACCAAGCCTTGGCCTGCGGATGGCAAATGCGCCAATTGTGGCGGTACCAACCAAAAGCGCCGTCCAGACGATAACGAGGAAAGCCTCCGCACGCGTCTGATGGAATACTACAAGAAGACGTCGCCTCTCATCGGCTATTTCTATGCCAAGGGTAACCTTCAGCGGCTCGACGGGCTTGCCTCAATCGATGAGGTTCGTAAGAATCTTTCTTGGATCATGGGCGACTAACGAACCGTTCTTATTTCCAATGCAGTGTTTCGGGCAGTCTTAGGGCTGCCCGCTCTGCATTTGGGCTGCATGTGCGATGTGGTTTAGCACATGTCCCATGTCTTCAGCAGGGCTTGTGTCCGATAGGCCTTGTAGCATCGAGGAGAACGCAAGCTTTTTGCCGGACATATCCATATAACCCATCGACCAGTCACCAAACATACGCTGCTCGATTTCGACGAGCTGGATCATCTGGTATGCGTAATGGCGTGGGTCCTTGATTATTCCTTGGATAAGCGTGTTGACCGCCTCACGCTCTCCTTCAAGAACTTGAATATACATCCAGTCCAAGCGCACTAGAAATCCTGTGATATCGTTTTCGGAGTTATGGCTGTCTGCTTCTCGCATTATGTCGACATCGGTCACACTAAAGGGAGGGAAGGTTGCCCGAGATTTGTATATCAACCGAATAGTCATGCGCGTTCCTGTTGTATGTATCAGATATCGATTGATTGCATCACCGCAAATGAGTTGCAACCATAAGTTGTTCTTCCAATCAGTCGCTCCTTTGAACGGGCAAAGAGGTTGACCATACAGTGATTTCCACATAGGGAACCCCATCCCTATTGGGAATCATACCGGGTGATTGCAAGTTTTGCCACCTGGCCACCTCAAAATGCTGGACCCCCTGGCGACACTGCCACGGTCAAGCGTTGTGAAAAAAGGTTCCGGAGCTACGGAACCGCAACGAAAAGGAAAGTGACACGTGGCACGTATTGCCGGCGTAAACATCCCCACTGCAAAGCGGGTCCCTATCGCCCTCACATATATCACCGGCATTGGTACGACCTCTGCTGAAGCCATCTGCGAAGCTGTAGGCATCGACGCGACCCGTCGTGTAAACGAGCTGTCTGACGCCGAAGTTCTGGCCGTGCGTGAGCACATTGACGCCAATTTTACCGTCGAAGGCGACCTGCGCCGTGAAGTTCAGATGAACATCAAGCGTTTGATGGACCTTGGCTGCTACCGCGGTCTGCGCCATCGCCGTAACCTGCCCGTTCGCGGTCAGCGTACCCACACCAACGCTCGTACTCGCAAAGGCCCTGCAAAGGCCATTGCTGGTAAGAAGAAATAAGGGAGGGTTTGATCAATGGCACGCGATAAGACTCGTACCAAGCGCAAAGAGCGCAAGAACATCGCCTCGGGCGTTGCACATGTGAACTCCTCGTTCAACAACACCAAGATTCTGATCTCGGACGTGCAAGGCAATGCGATTTCCTGGTCCTCCGCAGGCACCATGGGCTTCAAAGGGTCGCGTAAATCGACTCCTTATGCTGCTCAGATGGCTGCAGAAGACGCAGGAAAAAAAGCGCAGGAACACGGCGTTAAAACTCTCGAAGTTGAAGTTCAGGGCCCCGGTTCGGGTCGTGAATCTGCTCTGCGCGCTTTGGCGGCAGTGGGCTTCAACATCACCTCGATTCGTGATGTAACTCCGATCGCGCACAACGGCTGCCGTCCGCCGAAGCGTCGTCGCGTCTAAGTGACACTGATTTTTGCTGGGGCTTTGCGATTTCTGCAAGGCCCCAGTACGCCATTTGAAACCTCGGGCGTCTGCACCTTCGGACATGAGGTACAGACAGGAATGGAGGGACCGCATGATCCACAAGAATTGGGCTGAACTGATCAAGCCGACACAGCTTGACGTTAAGCCGGGCAATGATCCCGCACGCCAGGCTACCGTCGTAGCTGAGCCGCTTGAGCGTGGCTTTGGTCTGACGCTTGGCAACGCACTGCGCCGCGTTTTGATGAGCTCGCTGCAAGGCGCGGCCATTACTTCGGTGCAGATCGACAACGTTCTGCATGAATTTTCCAGTGTCGCCGGCGTTCGCGAAGATGTCACCGACATCATCCTGAACCTTAAAGGTGTGTCATTGCGCATGGAAGTCGAGGGCCCAAAGCGTCTTTCGATCAATGCCAAAGGCCCCGCAGTTGTCACCGCCGGTGATATCTCCGATTCTGCGGGTATCGAAGTACTGAACCGTGAGCACGTGATCTGTCACCTCGATGACGGCGCGGATCTGTTCATGGAGCTGACCGTCAACACCGGCAAGGGCTATGTCTCTGCAGACAAGAACAAGCCAGAAGATGCGCCCATCGGTCTAATCCCGATCGACGCGATCTATTCGCCGGTCAAGAAGGTCTCCTATGACGTTCAGCCAACCCGCGAAGGTCAGGTTCTGGACTATGACAAGCTGACCATGAAGATTGAAACCGATGGTTCGATCACGCCTGATGACGCGGTCGCGTATGCGGCCCGCATTGTGCAGGATCAGCTGTCGATCTTCGTCAACTTCGACGAGCCGGAATCGGCAAACCGTCAGGACGATGACGATGGTCTCGAATTCAACCCACTTCTGCTGAAGAAAGTGGACGAGTTGGAGCTGTCTGTACGTTCTGCAAACTGCCTGAAGAACGACAACATCGTCTACATAGGCGATCTTATCCAGAAGACCGAAGCAGAAATGCTGCGTACGCCGAACTTCGGCCGCAAGTCGCTGAACGAGATCAAAGAAGTGTTGTCAGGCATGGGTCTGCACCTTGGCATGGACGTCGAGGACTGGCCGCCGGACAACATCGAAGATCTGGCCAAGAAATTCGAAGACAGCTTCTAAAGCGCGTCTTCGAGGGGAGGGCCAAGGTCCTCCCTGAAACATTCCCGGGTTTGGCCGGGGACAATTGGGTAAATGCCCCAAGGTGAGTGGCTGACACGCATCAGCTGCCTGACAAAGTAAAAACGCAGATCAAAGGAATATACAAATGCGTCACGCACGTGGTTACCGCCGCCTGAACCGTACTCATGAGCACCGTAAAGCCCTGTTTTCGAACATGTGCGGCTCGCTGATTGAGCACGAGCAGATCAAGACAACTCTTCCCAAAGCAAAAGAATTGCGCCCGATCATTGAAAAAATGATCACGCTGGCAAAGCGCGGCGACCTGCACGCTCGTCGTCAGGCCGCGTCCAAGCTGAAAGAAGACAAGGACGTCGCAAAACTGTTCGAGGTTCTGGGCCCGCGTTACAAAGACCGTCAGGGCGGCTATGTCCGTATCCTGAAAGCCGGCTTCCGCTATGGCGACATGGCTCCGATGGCGATCATCGAATTCGTTGATCGTGATCGCGATGCCAAAGGCGCCGCCGACAAGGCACGCCTCGTCGAAGCAGAAGCTGCTGCTGACGAATAATAGACTTCGGTCTCGACCGGACCTGACCCCCGCTCTGGAAACAGGGCGGGGGTTTTTCGTTGGCGGACCTGTGGCTGGACTCCGAGGTCTGGTTTTGGGGGGTGTCCGGTCGATTTTTCCCCGGAAAATCCGACCTTGTAAAAGCTGCCAGCGGTCAGCATATCCTGTTCACAAGAACAATCGGAGGCGTCATGTTCCGCATAATCCTGACAGTAGTCGGCCTACTATTGGCCACCCACAGCAGCCAAGCTATCGCAGAAACCCGTGTGCCGACATCACAGGCGGAGATCTCTCTTGGCTTTGCTCCTTTGGTGAAACAGGCAGCACCCGCTGTGGTGAATATCTACGCTAAGATCGTACAAGAACAGCGCCGCACCCCGTTTATGAACGATCCATTTTTCGACGATTTCTTTCGGGGATTATCCAAGCCGCAGCCGCGCGTACAGAACTCGCTTGGTTCTGGGGTGATCCTGTCAGCGGATGGCATTGTTGTATCGAACTACCACGTCGTTGGGATGGCAACGGATATCCGCGTCGTCACCACTGATCGTCGCGAATACGCAGCACAGGTCGTATTAGCGGATCGAGCTAGTGATCTTGCCATTCTCCAACTGCAAGAGGCACAAGACCTCCCCTATCTAGAGCTGCGTGACAGTGACCGGGTTGAGGTCGGTGAACTGGCGTTGGCAATCGGCAACCCCTTCGGTGTGGGGCAAACGGTGAGCAGCGGTATCGTCTCCGGCCTTGCACGCTCTGGTGCTGCTACGGGCGAAGGGATCGGCTATTTCATCCAGACCGATGCGCCGATCAATCCCGGCAACTCTGGTGGGGCACTGATTGATGTCAACGGTGATCTGATCGGTATCAATACCCGCATTGTGACGCGCTCGGGTGGGTCCAATGGTATCGGTTTCGCGATTCCGGCCAATCTGGTGCGTGCCTTTATGCGACAGGCCCATGATGGGGCCGAGGAGTTTCAGCGACCCTGGGCTGGCATGATGGGGCAGCCGGTGGATGCAGACCTGGCGGCATCGTTGGGTATGGATTTGCCTGAGGGGATGGTGATCTCTGAATTGCACCCGGCCAGCCCTTTCACCAAAGCCGGGTTCAAGGTTGGCGATGTTGTCCTTGACGTTGCGGGAGAGCCGGTGAATTCCCCCTCTGAGATGGTGTTCCGTATGTCTGTAACTGGCCTGGGCGACAGTGCTGAAGTAACTCGACTGCGTACAGGCCAGCGCGACGCGCTTCCCGTTGAGATGATGCTAGCGCCGGACGAGCCGCCGGCCAACCCGCGTAGCCTAGACGAAGGGACTCCGCTACCGGGCCTGACAGTTGCGCGGATCAACCCATTGTCGATATTGCGGTTCCAACTGCCTATGTCCTCTGACGGGGTGGTTATCACCGATCCGGGCGCATATGGTGGTCGAGTAGGCCTGCGCGCCGGCGACATCATTCTTGCCATCAACAATGATGCCATCAAAACGCCGTCAGATGTGACTGACGTACTGGCTAACATTGGGCGTTGGATGAAGGTTGATCTGAACCGTCAGGGCCAGCGCGTATCGCTGCGCTATCGGCTCTGAGTATGGCGGATCTTTTCGACAGTGGTGGCGCTCAGGCGCAACAAGACCCACACTTGGAGATGAACCGACCGCTCGCAGATCGCTTGCGCCCCAAAACACTGGGTGAAGTTATCGGTCAGGTGCAGGTTCTGGGAGAGGAATCGCCCCTTGGTGTGATGTTGGCGTCGGGATCCCTGTCGTCGCTGATCTTTTGGGGTCCGCCTGGAGTTGGGAAAACCACCATCGCCCGGCTGCTGGCCCGTGAAACCGACCTGCATTTTGTTCAGATCTCGGCAATCTTCACCGGAGTACCGGACCTGAAGAAAGTGTTCGAGGCTGCAAAGATTCGCCGCCAGAACGGGCAGGGGACGCTGCTGTTTGTCGATGAAATCCACCGCTTTAATAAGGCGCAGCAGGACGGGTTTCTCCCTCACATGGAGGATGGCACCATCCTTCTGGTTGGCGCTACTACGGAGAACCCGAGTTTTGAGCTGAACGCAGCTGTGCTGAGCCGGGCGCAGGTGTTGGTTTTGGAGCGCCTGTCGCTGGCGGATCTGGAACGCTTAACCCAGCGCGCGGAGCAGGAGTTGGACCGCGCCTTGCCGCTAACGCCTGATGCCCGCGACGCGTTGCATGAAATGGCGGATGGCGATGGACGGGCTCTGTTGAACCTCATTGAACAGGTGTCAGCTTGGAAGGTAGATACCCCGTTGGGCCGGGAGCCACTGGCCACGCGGTTGATGCGTCGTGCCGCGAAATACGACAAGTCAGGTGATGAACACTACAATCTGATTTCGGCACTGCATAAGTCAGTGCGAGGTTCTGATCCGGATGCAGCGCTCTATTGGTTCGCGCGGATGCTGGAAGGTGGGGAGGACCCGCGTTATCTGGCGCGACGGCTGACCCGGATGGCGGTTGAAGATATCGCCCTCGCGGATCCTCAGGCGCAGGGGATTTGTATTCAGGCCTGGGAAACCTATGAACGGCTAGGCAGTCCGGAGGGAGAGCTGGCACTGGCGCAGGCGGTAATCTACCTAGCGCTCGCCCCCAAGACCAACGCAGGCTATATGGCTTACAAGGCGGCACGGCGCCTTGCCAAACAGACCGGCAGCGCGCCGCCGCCCAAACATATTCTCAATGCTCCGACCAAACTGATGAAGTCGCAGGGCTACGGAGATGGGTACGACTATGATCACAATGCGGCGGATGGGTTTTCTGGGCAGAACTATTTCCCTGACGATTTACCGCGTCCGGTGCTTTATCAGCCAGTGGATCGCGGGTTTGAGCGGGAGTTGAAGCGTCGGACAGAGTATTTCGCCAATCTTAGAGCAAAGCGGAACCGCTAATCCGGTCTTGCCTAGTTACGCCAATGAGTTCTGCAGGAGTAATTAGCTAACGATACCAAGGCCTGCGCTCTGCCTGCAAGGCTGCCATGCTTGCGCAAAACTTGACATCAGTGCGTGAGCCGGCGAGAGACCGCAGATGGTTTTCTCGGTTTTATATGTGGCTTTGGGTGGCGCTATTGGCGCAGCCTGTCGCTATTTGGCCGGAATAGGGATTCACCGCCTGTTTGGGGCTGGCGAATTTCCGATCGCGATCCTGGCGGTTAATGTGATCGGCTCGTTTGTTATGGGGGCCTTTGTGATTGCTGCTACCCATAAAGGGCTGACCCATCTCAGTCCTTTTGTGATGACCGGCCTGTTGGGCGGCTTCACCACATTTTCGGCATTCTCGCTTGAGACGGCCAACCTGATCGAGCGCGGCGCCTTTGGGCAGGCTGCGCTATATGTGCTGTTGTCCGTGGGCCTGTCGGTGTGTGGACTGTTTCTTGGCCTGTGGGCCGCTAGAGGAGTGTTCGCATGAGCGGCGTACAGATGATTACCGTCACCGAAGACGACGCAGGCCAGCGCATTGATCGTTGGCTGCGCCGCCTGTTCCCGCATGTGAGCCAGGGCCGGATCGAGAAGATGTGCCGCAAGGGGGAACTGCGCCTGGACGGTGGTCGGGTCAAAGCCAGCAGCCGTGTCGATGCGGGGCAGGTGGTCCGGGTGCCACCATTGGGTGCCAGTGATCTGAAACCGGCTGCAGCGCCGAGCTATCGAATTTCCGAAGCGGATGCCAAGATGATCCGTGGCTGCGTGACCTACAAAGACGACGCAGTGATTGTGCTGAACAAACCTGCCGGGCTTGCAGTTCAGGGCGGTAGCGGTACGACCAAACACGTAGATGGGCTCAGTGCTGCACTACAGTTCGACGCTGAAGAAAAGCCGCGTCTTGTTCATCGATTGGATAAGGACACATCAGGTGTGTTGGTTTTGGCCCGCACCCGGCTCGCGGCCCAATCGCTGACAGCGGCATTCCGACATCGCGCGACGCGTAAGATTTATTGGGCATTGGTCGCGGGCGTGCCGACGCCCTATCTGGGTGAGATCAAATGCGGGCTGGTCAAGGCCTCGGGTCATGGCAAAGGCGGTGAAGGGGAAAAGATGATCGCCATCCACTCCAATGAGGTGGACAGCACGCCGGGAGCGAAACGATCACACACGCAGTATGCCACACTATACCGTGTGGCCAGCCGTGCTGCTTGGGTTGCTATGGAGCCGATCACTGGGCGCACGCACCAATTGCGCGCGCATATGGCCGAGATCGGCCACCCGATTGCAGGCGACGGCAAATACGGCGGCTCAAGTCAGGAAAACCTTGGCGATGGCTGGGGCGCACAACTGGGTGGAATTATCTCCAAAAAGCTGCATCTGCATTGCCGCCGTATGGCATTCGAGCACCCTGTGACGCGTAAACAGCTGTCGATCACAGCTCCGCTGCCCGATCATATGAAAGAAAGCTGGGACACCTTTGGCTGGTCTGAGGATCTGGCGGAAGATGATCCGTTTGAGAGCCTGCAATAGCAGCAAGGCTTGTGATGATGAGCAATGAATTGCGCCTTATCCTCTTTGATGTTGATGGCACGCTGGCAGACAGCCAGGGCGCGATTACTTCTGCAATGACCGCGGCTTTTGAAGGGGCTGGACTAGAACCGCCCACGCAGGCTGCGATTTTGTCCATTGTGGGTTTGTCGTTGCCGCAGGCGATGGCGACGCTGGCTCCTGATCTGGACGAGACCGTTCAGGCAACTTTGGTTGCTGTTTATAAATCTGCCTATAAGTCGGCGCGTCTAGCTGCCGGGGCGGGGCATTCGCCGCTCTATCCCGGTGCTGCCGAGGTTCTGGCCGAGTTAAATGCGGTGCCGGAGTATCTGCTAGGCGTTGCCACCGGGAAATCTCAGCGCGGGCTAGATGCTCTAATCGCAGCACATGACCTCAACTGTTTTGTGACCCGCCAATCTGCTGACCACCACCCGTCAAAGCCGCACCCTTCGATGGTACTACAAGCGATGGCCGACACCGGGGTGGCACCGGAACATACAGTGATGATTGGCGACACCAGCTTCGACATCGATATGGGGCGCGCGGCCGGCGTACACACCATTGCAGTAAATTGGGGATTTCACCCAACTGAGCGGCTGGGCGCGGACCACATTGTCCGCAGTTTTGCGGAACTGGCGCCGCTGCTACAAGACATCTGGAAGGCTTGAATACATGAGCGAGTGGAAGCAGAAACGATTCTGGAAAGCGGTAACGGTGGCCGAAACCGACGATGGTTTTGCGGTGGAATTGGATGGGCGTGGTGTAAAAACTCCGGCAAAAGCGCCGCTTGCTGTGCCGAGTCGCCAAATGGCCGAAGCAATTGCTGCAGAATGGGACGCGCAATCCGAATCAGTTAACCCTAACATTATGCCAGTCACCCGATCGGCGAACGCTGCAATTGACAAGGTGACACATCAGCACGGTGCAGTTGCCGATATGTTGACCGAATATGGCGATTCTGATCTTTTATGCTATCGCGCTGAGGGGCCGGCAGAATTGGTGCAACGTCAGGCAGAGTTCTGGGACCCGGCACTGGACTGGGCAGCTACGGCTCTCGGCGCACGTTTGCAGCCTCGCAGCGGCATCCGTCATACTTCGCAAGATCCAGCCGCGTTGGACCGACTTCGTGGCTTAGTCCATGAAATGACACCATTTCAGCTCGCCGCATTTCACGATCTGGTGGCGATGTCCGGGTCGTTGGTGTTGGGATTTGCGGCTGCAAGGGACTGGCGCACGGCTGATCAGATCTGGGATATATCGCGCTTGGATGAGCTGTGGCAGGAAGAACAATGGGGCCGGGACGAAGAAGCTCAGGCCACCGCAGACCTGAAACGCACCGCGTTTATACACGCTAAGCGGTTCTACGATTTCTCCTATTAATGCAATAAATTACCCAGATTGCCGCGTAATCGCAAAATTCGTTCGCAGCGGCAAAAATGTTCGCTATGCGTCCATCGAAATTCCTGATCCCGCACTTGACGTTTGTTGATGAATGCGACCACACTTGGTCGCGAAATGGGACAAACCCTGTTTCAACACCTATCTCCGGCATAGCTGGTGCCGGGCAAAAAGAGCCGTCAAATAGGCGGACAATCAGGAAGAGGTAAACATGAAGAATAAGGTAATTTTGGGTGCATTGACTATTGCTGGTCTTGCTGCCGGTGCCGCTGCAGCGGGTACGCTGGACGACGTCAAGGCCCGCGGTAAACTGAACTGTGGTGTGACCACTGGTCTGGTCGGCTTTGCCGCGCCCAATGCCAATGGCGAATGGGAAGGTTTTGACGTTGCCGTCTGTCGCGCAGTTGCTGCGGCTGTTCTGGGCGACTCGACCGCCGTTGAGTTCGTACCGACCACTGGCAAAACCCGCTTCACCGCTCTGGCCTCCGGCGAGATCGACATGCTGGCGCGTAACACCACATGGACCTTCAGCCGCGATGTCGACCTGAAGTTCGAATTTGTTGGCGTTAACTACTACGATGGTCAGGGCTTCATGGTTCCCAAGGAACTGGGTGTGTCCTCCGCGAAGGAACTCGACGGCGCGACTGTCTGCATCCAGACCGGTACCACAACCGAGCTGAACTTGGCGGACTTCTTCCGTTCCAACAACATCAGCTATGAGCCGGTTCCGATCGAAACTAACGCGGAAGCGCAGCAGCAGTACCTAGCAGGTGCGTGCGACGTTTATACCACGGACGCATCCGGTCTGGCCGCAACTCGCGCGACCTTTGACGATCCTTCAGCGCATACTCTGCTGCCCGAAATCATCTCCAAAGAGCCTCTGGGCCCGCTGGTTCGTCACGGCGACCACGAGTGGGGCGATGTTGTTCGCTGGAGCCTGATGTCGCTGATCGCAGCTGAAGAGCTGGGCGTGACCTCTGCCAATATCGCCGAAATGGCTGCTGGCACCGAGAACCCTGAAATCAACCGTCTGCTGGGTACCGAAGGTACTCTGGGCGAGATGCTGGGTCTGTCTGCCGACTGGGCGAAAAACGCAATCGGCGCAGGCGGCAACTACGGTGAAGTGTTTGCTAAGAACATCGGTGAAGACACTCCGATCGGTCTGGCACGCGGTCTGAACGCACAGTGGACCGAAGGCGGCCTGCTCTACGCTCCGCCCTTCCGCTAAAAACTACTGAGGAAAGGGCGCAGGACCAACCTGCGCCCTTTTCCATTGCCGACTTATCCTAACAAAAACGCTTAAGGTCTGATGCGAGCAGGGAACCAACCCCGCCGGACAGTCGACCTATAAGCCACGGGGATCACTAGTACATGTCAACTCTCACTGACCCTCCAAAGGCACAGTTTCAGCTGTCCATGTTGGTCAACGATACCCGCTATCGTTCTTTGACCTTCCAGGCGATTGCTGCACTGGTTCTGGCCTTGGCCATCTGGTATTTGGGGAACAACCTTATTCAGAACCTGCGTGCTGCGGGTCTGAATATCTCATATGGTTTCCTAGGGGATCCATCCGGTTACGATATCAACCAGCGTCTGATCGAATATGACAGTCAGTCCAGCCACGCTCGTGCTGCTGTTGTTGGTGTTCTGAACACGCTGCTAGTGGCATTTCTTGCCTGTATCACCGCCACAGTATTCGGCGTGATTGCTGGCGTCCTGCGCCTATCGAACAACTGGCTCGTCTCTAAATTGATGGCAGTATATGTGGAAATTTTCCGCAATATTCCGGTTCTAATCTGGATCATCATTATTTTCACCATCATGACCGCCGTGATGCCCGGCCCGCGGGAGTTCCGCGGAGACAATCCCACGTCGAGCATGTTGTTTGACCTCTTCGCCTTCACCAACCGGGGTGTCTACATTCCGATGCCTTGGTTCGAGAGTGGCCTGTTTACGTCCGGTGCCATGAACTGGCTGGTGGTGTTGGCAACCCTCGCGGCGTCATTCTTCGTTATGCGCAAGGTTGAAACCAACGCGACCAAGACGCAGGAAGAAACGGGTGTTCGCCCCAACACCAAACTGATTGCTTTGGGTGTTTGGCTGGTGCCGCTGCTTTTGGTGCTCTTCATCATGGGCCTCTCCTGGGAAGTGCCGGAGCTGAAAGGTTTCAACTTCAAGGGCGGGATTAAGATTGGTGGACCGCTGATCGCACTTTGGTTTGCTCTGTCGATCTATACCGGTGCCTTTATCGCGGAAAATGTCCGGGCGGGTATCCAGGCGATCAACCAAGGCCAGACTGAAGCCGCAGCTGCGCTTGGATTGCGCTCTGGGCGGATCATGAACCTGGTCGTGCTTCCACAGGCACTACGTGTGATCATTCCACCACTGATCTCCAACTTCCTCAATATTACCAAGAACTCATCGCTGGCGATTGCCGTTGGCTATGCAGACATCACCGCGACACTGGGCGGGATTACCCTGAACCAGACCGGCCGCGCGATTGAATGCGTGCTTTTGCTGATGTTGTTCTATCTCACGGCATCGCTGCTGATTTCGATGGCGATGAACGTCTACAACGCCTCCGTGAAGCTGAAGGAGCGCTGAGCCATGAGTGACAAGACAACAAATCCGATTGCCTTTGTTGCCAAAGGCACAATCCCAGAATCGCCGCCACCGGCTCGCGAGACTGGGGTCTATAAATGGGTGCGCGAGAACCTGTTCTCCAGCATCCCCAACTCGATACTCACACTAGTTGCCCTGGTATTGATCTATTCACTACTGAGCACGACGGTTCCGTGGTTGCTCAACGGTGTGTGGACGACCAATTCGCTCGCGGAATGCCGTGAGGTTCTGGATGGCAAGGTTGGGGCCTGTTTCTCGGTGCTTACCGAGCGCTGGAACCAGCTGCTCTATGGGTTCAAATATCCGTCCAGTGCGTACTGGCGTCCAAATCTGGCGCTGCTGCTACTGCTGATTGCGTTGACACCTGTGCTGTTCTTTGACCTACCGCGCAAGCTGCTGATCTTCACCGCGATCTACCCGTTCTTGGCCTTTTGGCTGATCTGGGGTGGAAGCATCCTGGTGCCAATCATTGCGCTGGTTGGCTTTGTTGCCGCTGGCTTCGTGTTCCAGAAATACGGCAAAAGCAGCTTTGCGGCTGGCTTCTTCGGCGCAATTGTAACGGCACTGGTGGTTTGGAACATCGGTGGCGTGCTGATCCCCGATGGGGCCTCCGACAATGCTCTGTTGGAAGCAGTACCGTCGCGTGATCTCGGTGGCTTCATGCTGAACATGATGCTGGGTGTGACCTGCGTTTCGCTTTCGGTTCCGCTAGGTATCGCGCTCGCGCTTGGGCGTCAGTCGAACATGCCGTTGATTAAGTGGATCTGCGTCGTCTTCATCGAATTCGTACGTGGTGTGCCACTGATCACGCTGCTGTTCGTGGCGTCAGTGATGCTGTCGTATTTCTTCCCACCGGATGCTACCGTTGATTTGTTCCTGCGCGTCGTAATCATGATCACCCTATTCTCGTCGGCCTATATCGCCGAAGTGATCCGGGGTGGGCTGGCTGCCTTGCCTAAAGGGCAGTACGAAGCGGCAGACAGTCTGGGCCTTGATTATCCGCAAGCAATGCGTCTGATCATTCTTCCCCAAGCGTTGAAGATCTCGATCCCTGGTATCGTGAATGTGGCCGTTGGTCTGTTCAAGGACACTACTCTCGTGTCGGTCATTTCGATGTTCGATCTCGTGGGTATGATCCGTGGTCCAATTCTCGCCTCGACTGAATGGAACGGGGTTTACTGGGAACTTCTCGGGTTTGCGGCTTTCCTGTTCTTCATCGTTTGCTACGGCATCTCTCAATACTCACAGTGGCTCGAGCGTCGTCTCGCCACCGACCACCGTTAAGGAGTTCAACATATGTCTGAACTTATGTCTGATCGCGCAATCGACCGCACCAAAATGCAGGTGAGCGATGAAGTTGCTATCGAAATCAATAACATGAATAAGTGGTACGGCTCGTTTCACGTGCTGCGCGACATCAATCTGACCGTCAATCAGGGCGAGCGGATCGTTATCGCGGGCCCGTCTGGCTCTGGCAAATCCACTTTGATTCGTTGCCTCAACGCGCTGGAAGAACACCAGCAAGGCAAGATCGTTGTTGATGGTACTGAATTGTCCAACGACCTCAAGAACATCGACAAGATCCGTTCTGAGGTTGGTATGGTGTTCCAGCACTTTAACCTGTTTCCACATTTGACCATTCTCGAAAATTGCACGCTGGCCCCGATTTGGGTGCGTAAAACGCCCAAGAAAGAGGCTGAAGAGCGCGCGATGCACTTCCTTGAGAAGGTGAAAATCCCGGAGCAAGCCAACAAGTATCCCGGCATGCTCTCTGGCGGTCAGCAGCAGCGTGTGGCGATCGCCCGCAGCCTCTGCATGATGCCACGGATCATGTTGTTCGATGAACCAACGTCGGCGTTGGATCCAGAGATGATCAAAGAGGTGCTGGACACTATGATCGAACTGGCCGAGGAAGGCATGACCATGCTGTGTGTGACCCACGAGATGGGTTTTGCCCGTCAGGTGGCCAACCGCGTTATCTTTATGGATGCAGGTCAGATTGTGGAGCAAAATGAACCGGAAGAGTTCTTCAACAACCCGCAAAGCGACCGTACCAAACTGTTCCTAAGTCAGATCCTCGGCCACTAAGGTCTTATATTCGTAACAAGGCAAAGGCCGGGCAAATCGCCCGGCCTTTTCGTTTTAGATTTGTGTTTCGTTAGGCCCCTAGTAGTTCACGTGGCACAGTGAATTCCGCCACTTTGCCACTGCTCCAGGTCAAATCGACCCATGTGCCTATGTCAAAACGGGCAATCATCGTGGCTCCGGTAGGGAAATCGTCAAATCGCGAATGATCGGGCGGATGTCGCACAATGGAGTGGGCAAAGGCAGCCAGACCAGGATTGTGCCCAAGAACCAGCACGGTGTTGTGTTCAGCTTCGCGCAGCACCTGAAACAGGATGTCGGCGCTTGCGTGATAGAGACGTTCGATAAAAACAGCAGGCGCCCCCAGTTTCATCAGCTCACAGGTTTCACGAGTACGCTGGGCGGAGGAGGATATCACCTGATCCGGGATCATTCCGATGTCACGCAACCAAGTGCCGACGGCGGTGGCCGAATGGCGCCCCCGGTTGTTTAGCGGACGGGCGTGGTCGCTGGGGGCGGATGTGTCCCAGGCAGATTTTGCGTGGCGGGTCAGGATCAGCGTACAGGTCATTTTGTGTGAAAATACCTCATGTGATGGGCGGATTGCGCCGGGGTACGGGAAGCGCCTGCGCTCAATGGGCAGGCACGGCGTGCAAGGCAGCCGCCGGACAGACAGGGCGTTCCAGACCCGCTATCAAGATGGCTGTGGCAGGCCGCCAGATTGTAAGGTCCGCCATGTGACAGGGCCTCTGCCGGGCAGGTGGAAAGGCAGGGTTGGTCGATACAGCTGAGGCAGGGTGCCTCGGCCATTGGCGGGGGTGGGAGATCAATGTGATGCGCGAAATATAGCGCGCCGCGATAGGAAATCATCATGCCATAGCGATCATGCACCAGCATTTGCGACGGCGATGTGAAACTGCGGCCAGTAGCCAAAGCCCAAGCCACAAATGGCATAAATGGTGGCTCGGTGAACGGGTATGCGGGGCACGCGCCCCATGCCTGTGCCATACGTTCAATGATACGGTTGGACCAGCGATCAATGGGGTGCGCCGCGCCATCCATATATTCGCGACTATTGGTGAAGTTTGGCCAAAAAGACGCTGTCGCGCCCAGTAGAATCATTGTGCCGTAGGTTCCGGTTCTGGACGAACTATCCGGACTATCCGCGCCGGGTATATTGGTAAGTTGTGAATGTGTCGGATGAAAGCCACCGTAGATGTCCAGCCCATGCACATCAGCCGCATCTTGCAGCGTGGCGTAGTCTGGTGCGCTCTTAATAGGGTCAGCAACGGCAGCCGATGTGGAGTGCTCCACAACGACCTTGGCCGGATTAGGGGGGGTGGTCATAACGACAGTCTAGCGCAGATCGGCGCGTTTCCCTAAAGGGATTTCACTCACGTAAACTCGTCGTAAAGCTTGTAGGTAGTAACGCCTATCCTATGAAGCCGGTTAGATCAGTCCGCCTCAAGGCCGGATCATGGAGCCAGCGCCATGATCGGTAAACAGTTCCAGTAGTACTGCATTTGGGACACGGCCATCCACAATGGTGCAGGCACGAACGCCGTTGCGCACGGCGGAGAGAGCGGTTTCGGTCTTGGGGATCATACCGCCGATGATTACGCCGTCGCGGGTCATTGCCTCAACGTCGGCGGCCTTCAGTTCGGTCACGACCTCACCTTCGCGGTTTTTCACGCCGGAGACATCAGTAAGCAACAACAGGCGGTCAGCCTGGAGCGCTGCCGCAATCGCACCTGCCGCAGTGTCGCCGTTGATATTGAAGGTTTCGCCTTCCGGCCCCGCGCCAATAGGGGCAATGACAGGGATCATATCTTGTTCAAAGAGATGGCGCAGCACGGTTGGGTCCATCTCGGACGGGGTGCCGACAAAACCCAGATCCGGGTTTGTCTGAGTGCAGGTGATAAGGTTGGCATCTTTACCCGACAGCCCAACAGCAGCGCCGCCTTGACGGTTGATCGCCTGTACGATGCGCTTGTTGACGACGCCAGAAAGCACCATTTCGACGACATTCATCGTTTCCGCATCTGTTACCCGTTTTCCGTTCACGAAGTTGGATTTGATCTGTAGCTTTTCCAGCATGGCATTGATCATTGGGCCGCCGCCATGGACGATCACCGGGTTTACTCCGACCTGACGCATTAGCACGATGTCGCGGGCAAAAGTGTCCATAGCCTCGTCGCTACCCATGGCGTGGCCGCCCAGTTTTATTACGACAATGGCGCCATCATAGCGTTGCAGGTAGGGCAGTGCGCTAGAGAGGGTTTCGGCTGTAGCAATCCAATCGCGGTTCATGTCTTGTTTCTTCATCGTTGCAATCCCTGGAGCTGGCAGTAGCAAACGGCGCGTGCGGCTGTGCCATGGGGCTTGTGTTACGCGGTTCTGTTCGCGGTGCCAAGCACCGGACATCGTATTCGCCCCATTGCGGCCGCGCGAGGAGGTGCTAGGTTCGGCTGGACGCGCCTAAGATAGAGTGCGGATTTTCTGAATGTCGGGCTAAACCTCGATTATGGCCTAAGGCCAAGGATGGAAAGATGCGCAAGAAGACCCTGTTGTTGACCGGCGCAAGCCGGGGCATTGGTCACGCCACGGTACAGCGGTTCAATGCTGAAGGCTGGCGGGTAGTCACCTGTTCACGCCAACCGTTTCCAGCTGAATGCCCGTGGGGTGGAGGCGACCAAAACCATGTGCAAGTTGATCTCTCTGATCCGACGGACACGATCAACAAAGTCGGCGTAATTCAGGAACTTCTGGACGGTCAGCTTGATGCGCTGGTGAATAACGCTGGTGTCTCACCCAAGGGACCGGAGGGTGAACGGTTGAGCACGCTGGACACGGATTTGATGACATGGGGCAAGGTCTTCCATGTGAATTTCTTTTCGTCGGTTGTATTGGCTCGTGGGTTGAAGGATGAGCTAGCAGCCGCCAAAGGATCAGTGGTCAATGTGACCTCGATCGCCGGCAGCCGCGTGCATCCTTTTGCTGGCGCGGCCTACGCGACGTCCAAGGCGGCACTGGCTGCTTTGACCCGCGAGATGGCACATGATTTTGGACCGCTGGGGGTGCGTGTAAATGCCATTGCGCCGGGTGAGGTTGAGACTGCGATTCTGTCGCCGGGCACGGACAAGATTGTCGAGAAATTGCCGCTGCAACGTTTGGGCCAGCCAGAAGAAGTGGCCGCTGCGATCTATTACCTGTGCTCGGACCAGAGTTCATATATCTCGGGTGCAGAGATCGAAGTGAACGGTGCACAACACGTCTGATATAGGGCCTATTAGGTCAGGCAGCGACAAAAACACCCCCAGATCAGCGGATCGCGGGGGCGTTTAATACTCAGAGAAGCGCGAGTCCCGGTGTTACTCAAGCCCGGCAATGATTGATCGAAGAGTGGCGATACCATCACCTTTCTCCGAGGAGGTCAGTACAATCTCGGGATAGGCCGCTGGATGTTTGGAAAGCGCGTTGCGTACTTGTTCCATCACGGCAGGGCGGTCCTTCTCCTTGACCTTGTCGGCTTTGGTCATAACGCATTGGAATGTAACGGCAGAGCTATCGAGTCGAGTCATGATCTCGTCATCGACGGCTTTGATGCCATGGCGGCTATCGATCAGCACGAAAGCGCGGCGCAGGGTCTGACGACCTGAGAGATATTGTTTCAGCAGACGTTGCCATTTCTCTACAACTGGCAGGGGGGCATTGGCGTACCCATAGCCTGGAAGGTCAACCAGATAGAGCTCAGGTCCCTGTGTGAAATAGTTAATTTCCTGCGTACGTCCGGGCGTATTGGAGGCGCGCGCCAAACCTTTGGTACCGGTCAGTGCGTTGATAAGGCTTGATTTGCCCACATTGGAACGGCCGGCAAAGCAGACTTCGATCCGATCTGCAGGCGGGAGACCGGACATGGCTACAACGCCTTTGACAAATTCCGATTGCCCAGCAAAAAGCTTGCGGCCTTTTTCTGTCATGAGTTCATCCGGCGACTCGGCCAGGGGGAACGGCATCTGCATCAGAGCACCTTTACATTATCGCCAACGCGGATCGCGCCGTCTTGGATGACCTCTGCATAGACAGCAAAATCCTGGTGCCCCCAGGTGTCACGCAACGTCTTGAGCGTGTCTGCATCACGTATGCCTGTGTCGGGGTTGGTTGTGGTCGCGAGGCACCGCACGGTGCGTTCGCGTATGGTCAGAACCGCTTCGCCAATCTGCACGTCGCGCCCTATCCAGTCATTTTCTTCCCAGGCGTTGCCTGTGTCGAACCAAATGTTACCTCGCCAACGTTGGGGCGACAGTGGGTGGCTGATGGCGGCTTCCACCGCCCGATGTGACGCCCAGTTGCACAGAGAGATTGACGGGAAATCACTGTCGGTCATGCCCCGTCCCGGCACCCGCAAAACTCGGGCAGAGGCTGCACGGTTCTCGGGCATTAAGGGGCGTACCCAGTCTAAGAAGCGCGGCAGGTCCGCATCGCTATCGGGGCTGAAGGTAAGTTCGCCCTGTCCCGGATGGATCAGAGTGACCTGTTCACTTGTTTCATCATAGCGAGCCTCAAGAGCCATTAGCTGCGGAGCTTTGGCTACGCGGCTAAAATTGGCGCAGGGCACCCAATTGCTGCCATCGGCCTCGGAAGCCTCATGCGCAACGGCCCAAACGCGATCGCCGGGCAGACACTGCCCGGCGATCAAAGAGGCGCTCTCTAGCGGCTCCCGACCATGTGATTTGATCGGGTGCCGCCAAATATGAGTTATGCCTTTGCTCATTTCTTTTCAGCCTTTGGCGTCTTCTTGAAGCCGGATTTGATATTGCCAAACACATCCGGCTTATAGCCATGGCTGCGCATGATCAAATACTGCTGCGTAAAGGTGATGGTGTTGTTCGCGATCCAGTAGACAACAAGACCCGAGGCAAAACCGCCCAGCATGAACATGAAGACCCAAGGCATCCATGCAAAAATCATCTGCTGTGTTGGATCGGTGGGGGCGGGGTTCAGTTTCTGCTGCACCCACATGGAGACACCCAGGAGAATTGGCAGAATCCCGATCAAGATCGTAGCCATCAACGTTCCTTCGACCGGCGCTGCAAAGGGCAGCAGGCCAAAGAGGTTCATGATTGATGTCGGATCGGGTGCGCTCAAATCCTGGAATGGGCCAAAGAAGGGGGCGTGACGCAGTTCCAGCGTCACAAAGATCACCTTGTAAAGCGAGAAGAAGATCGGGATCTGGATCAGGATCGGCAAACAGCCTGCCGCCGGGTTAACCTTCTCTTTCTTGTAGAGTGCCATCATCTCCTGCTGGAGCTTCTGACGGTCATCGCCAGCTT
The DNA here is from genome assembly GCF_047372505.1 of Phaeobacter cretensis. Classification (NCBI taxonomy): domain Bacteria; kingdom Pseudomonadati; phylum Pseudomonadota; class Alphaproteobacteria; order Rhodobacterales; family Roseobacteraceae; genus Phaeobacter; species Phaeobacter cretensis. The sequence goes on along the minus strand of NZ_JBKBEU010000001.1, from coordinate 1,522,827 downwards.
TTTCCTTAATCTCTTCCATCCGCGGCTGCAGCTCTTTCATCTTCGCCATGGATGCATAAGATTTATATGCCAAGGGGAAGACTAACAGCTTGATGAGGACGGTCAGGCCGATGATTGCCCAGCCCATGTTGCCAATCAGCGCGTGCAACCAGTGCAAAACTGCAAAGATCGGTTTGGTCAGGAAGAAAAACCAACCCCAGTCGATGCTGTCCAGGAAGCCTTCGATGCCGTCTTGTTCGTAGCCGCGGATGGTCGCCCATTCCTTAGCGCCAGCAAACAGCATGGTGGTGGCTTCGCTTGTCTCTCCATCAGCAACCGTGACTGTCGGTAATACGATATCTGTCTGATAGATGTCGCGGCGTTCATCAAATTTCGCGATGGCCCGAAACGACTGGCCCGGATCGGGGATCAAGGTCGACATCCAGTAGTGATCTGTGAAGCCGATCCAGCCGTTGGTTTCGGTTTGGGTCACTTCGGCGCGTGCACCGGTACGGCTGTCGATCTCGAAATCAGTCATGTCGTCATAATCGATTTCGGCCAGGGTTCCGTCGGCCATGCCGATCACCCCTTCGTGCAGGATGAAGAAGTTCTTCAGATCCTGCGGCTCGCCATGTCGAGCAAGGGTGCCATAGGGCGCCAGTGCCACGGTTCCGCCGGAGGCGTTGGTGACGGACTGCGTGATGGAGAATAGGTAGTCCTGATCCACAGCGATCGTACGGCTGAAGGTTAGACCATTCCCGTTATCCCACGTTAGGGTGATTGGGGCGTCCGGGGTCAGGGTCGCGTTTGCATCAGCCTGCCAAAGAGTATTGGCACCCGGCACCGCATCGGGACCGAGGCCAGCACCCGGTGCCCACCCATAAAGTGCGTAGTACGCATTAGGATCTCCGACCGGGGACAGCATCTTGACGATGGCGGCATCCTCGTTCAGCGAGACGCGATAGTCTTTCAGCGACAGATCGTCGAGACGCCCGCCCTGAAGGGATATCGTCCCAGAGACGCGCGGCGTGTCGATTGCCAAGCGCGGAGCATCGGCGACAGCCTCAGCCTCGGGACTGACGGTAGCTGCGTCGGTACCGGAGACGGAGCCAGCAGCGGTCGGCGCGACAGCAGCATCGCCCATTGGTGCGGTTTCGGCGACCACGGTGTCAGGCTGGGTTTGCTGCTCCGGCGGTGGAAAAAAGATATACCACCCCAGAATCACTAGGAAGCTAAGCGCGGTTGCGAGAAGAAGGTTCTTGTTCTGATCGTCCATTGGGGACTGCCACCTCGTGCATGGAATGACAGGGTGTGGTTCAACAGAGATGACCCCCCAAGGTCAAGCGGAATCGCCCCAATGATGCTCTAGCTGCTAGCTTGACGCAGGATTTTCCGAGATCCTACCTGCAAAATGCCGGATCATGCAGATATGGCAGGTCATTGCAGATCAGTTTTGTCCGATGATTGAGCTTTGCAAACAAAACGATTTATCAATGCAGGAAAACACATGTCTGCTTATCGGCTTATTGAAAAGGCGACGATTGGAAGTTAGCCAGTATGACCGGCCGATGATTGAGGGCCGGGTGATCTGGGCTTCGAAAAACCATTGTTAGGAACGGTTGGACCTGAAGTACCCATAGTGCGCCTACATATGCGAAGGTTACGCTCTGAGCTTGCGTAGTAAAGGCTACGTTGGGTTAGCAAGCGGACGATTAAACGTCGTGTATCAGGAGACTACGAAGGAGTAGTGGCTCTTCCCTTAAACCTCCTGCCTTCGTTGGCTACGCAAATCGATTTGGCAAGAGATCGTCGGCATAGGAAACTCAGTAGGTCAGTGACCGTGGCGGCCGATTGTGGGAGCATCTTGAAGCTTGGCCTCATGGGCAGCAATCCAGTCGAGCGTCTGGTCGAAGGGCATTGGTCGACCGATGCCGAAACCCTGCACATGATCACAGCCCAGTTGTGAGAGTAGTGCATGTTCGCCCACGGTCTCCACTCCTTCTGCTAGAGTGTCGAGATCCAGTCGTTCTGCCATGGTGAGGATTGCGGCGATCAGTTTTTGTTGTTCGGGATCGCGATCAGCCTTCATGACAAAGGACCGGTCAATCTTTATGCGTGATACGCGGAACCGCTGAACCGCAGCGATCGAAGCATGGCCAGTGCCAAAATCATCCAGATCGATGCCACATCCCAGCTCCCCAAGAGCCGCGATATTGCGCACAATTATGTCATCAGGGCGGTCGGTCATCACCGTCTCTAGAATCTCTACACACAGCCGGTCAGGAGTGAGACCAAAACGTTCCAGCTCCCACTGGATACGCTCCACCAGATTTACGTTTCGCAACTCATCGGTAGCGAAATTTACTCCAACGGAGGGAACATGCAGTCCGGCGGCATCCCAAGCCTTGAGTGCGGTCAACGCGTTATAGAGCATGATTTCACTCAGTCGCTCCATCCTGCCGGCACTCTCCAGTGCGGGAAGGAAGGACATAGGAGCGATCATGCCGCGGACCGGGTGTGCCCAGCGGGCCAGCGCCTCAAACCCAGAGACTCTACCAGTGTCGGTACAGATCTGCGGCTGAAACCAAGCCTGGATCTGCCCGTTTTCCAACGCGTCTGTTACCTCATCCAGCATATCACCGCGCGCTTTGGTCCGTTGACCCATTTCGGGTGAGAAGGCGCGGATACCGGACGGGCCATTGTTCTGTGCATCTAGGAGTGCTGTGCATGAGGCGCCCATCCAATCGCTGCCGGAGGGTTTCGGGGCCCGGCTATGTAGGCAGAAGCCGATGGAGCAGGACACATAGAGAGAGGCACCGTCTACGGCGATGGGTTCTTCGATGGCGGTTTGAAGGCGTCCGGCCATTTGGATGGCCAATTCCAGATCCATTTGCAGAACCGGTGTGAGGCAGATTGCAAAGCGAGAGTCACCGATCCGCGCTACATAATCCTGTGGGCGCAGAATCGAGAGGATCCGATCGCCAGAGCGATTTACCAGTTGATCTGCGGTTTCTTGCCCATGGCGCTGTGTAAGCTCCTTGAACTCGTCCAGTTCAATAATGAACACAGCAGAGCGCAGGCCTGTGTCGGCTGCACTGTCGTAAACTTCGGAAACGATTTCATTAAACCCGTCGCGCATCATCATACCGGTGAGACTGTCGCGGGGGGTATTTGGACGACGGAAGTAGGAAAATCCACCAGACGCTGCAAAGATCAATGGCAGTCCAAGCGCAACGATCAGCAGCGCTAGCTCACCGCCCATCCAGAAAGTCGCGAGGGTGAGGGCGGGCAAAAACGCAAGCAGCGGTGGGCCCAGCAACACTGGGACAATCCGTTTTCTGACCTGTGTCAGCGTCTGCGACAGCGATTTTGTCATCTGTAGACCTTTCACCTACGGCATGTGGTGCCTGCTACAGATTAGGGCTGCGGTCTGACCGGCAAGTTAACGCAAATCGGGAATTTCGTCCGAATCCGCCTGGAAATCGGTTTTTTTCAACATAAGACCCGTAAAATCGAACAGCTTGGGATCCAGAAGGTGCGAAGGGCGAGCATTCATCAATGCGCGGAACATCACTTGGCGGCGTCCGGGGCTGTTTGATTCCCAGCCGTCAAGGATCTGTTTGACCTGTTGGCGCTGCAGTCCATCCTGACTGCCGCAGAGGTCACATGGAATGATAGGGTAATTCAGAGCTTTGGCGAATTTTTCGCAATCACTTTCTGCCACGTGCGCCAAGGGGCGAAATACGAACAAGTCGCCTTCTTCGTTGACTAATTTTGGTGGCATCGTCGCCAGGCGGCCGCCGTGGAAGAGATTCATGAAGAAAGTTTCAAGGATGTCGTCACGATGATGGCCAAGCACGACCGCTGAGCAACCCTCCTCGCGCGCGATTCTGTAGAGGTTGCCGCGCCGCAAGCGGGAACATAGCGCGCAGAACGTGCGGCCCTGCGGAACCTTGTCCATCACGATACTATAGGTGTCTTGGTATTCGATTCGGTGCGGAACACCCATCTTACTCAGAAACTCAGGTAGTACAGTTGCCGGAAATCCTGGCTGACCCTGATCAAGATTGCAGGCAAGCAGATCGACCGGCAGAAGTCCGCGCCACTGCAGCTCATAGAGCACCGCAAGCAGCGTGTAACTATCCTTGCCACCAGACAGGCAGATAAGCCAGCGTGGTGTACTGCCATCCTCGCGCCGCTCCACCATGCCGTATTGCTCAATCGCTTCTCGGGCATAACGCACGATCCGTTTTCTGAGTTTCTTGAACTCGGTAGTCGAGGGAGCGCCAGCAAATAGCGGGTGGATATCGTCCAGATCATTATCAAGCATAGCCGCCCCTTAGCCCGGGAGAATGGGTTTTGCCAAGGAAAAACGCAGCAAAGGTATGGTGGCGGTCGGACGTGTGGTCGCTGTGCCGTGCCGCAGATTCATCCAAAGCCGGGATCGCTGCGTAGCTATGGGTAAGTGAAGCAAGACAATGATGAGGAGTGAGGTATGGCATTTGCAACCGCGATAGCGCGCAGGTTTCGGTTTGGTCGCTGCGCTGTTTTTGGCGCAGGAGCTATCTCGCTTGTGGTGCTAGCTTCTTGCGGTAGACCGAGTCTGACGGATGAAAAACTAAGCGGTAAAATGTTTAACCTAGAGGAGTATTTTGCGGGAAAAACTGTGGCCTACGGCCAGTTCGAGGATCGGTTTGGAACTGTTCGGCGGCGATTTAAAGTCGAGATAACTGGCGATTGGGATGGGCGCGTACTGACGCTGGTTGAGGATTTTATCTATGCGGACGGTAGCACCGAGCAGCGTATATGGTCGCTGACAAAAACGGGTGAGAGCGCATGGGAAGGTATTGCCGACGGGGTGCAGGGCATCGCTCACGGGGAGGAGAATGGCGATACGTTCAATTGGGGCTACACCATTGATTTGCCGGTGCCCGGTGGCAAAATCATGCGGGTCACTTTCGACGATTGGATGTGGCTGCTTGAGGACGATAGATTGCTCAACAAGGCCTATATGAGCCGTTATGGAGTGACACTTGGCCAAGTCACCATATTCTTTGAAAAGAAATGACTGGTGGCAGCACTAAGATTATTTAGGTTTTGCTGCCTGGTCGTGTTCACGATCACTGTCGGGCACCGGGTCATAGCCATCCCCTCCTAGGGGGTGGCAGCGGCCGATTCTCCGGGCTGTCAGCCAGGCCCCCCGGACTGCTCCGTGTTGCTCGAGTGCTTCCAACGCATAGGCTGAACAGGTTGGCTGATAACGGCAGTTGAAGCCGACCCATGGGCTGAATAGCAGCCGATAGGCGCGTACTGGCAAGGCAAAGAGATGGGCTAACGGGGTCATGCGCCTTAGATAGGTGCTGGCGCGTAGCACGGCAATACGTCACAACGAGGATCGCGTGTCGACGATGTTATTCTCTGGCGTCAGTATCTGCTAAAGGGTTCTGTGTTACTAGCGGTGGATCTTTTTCAGCGCGTAGATCAAGTCGCGTTTCAGTTCCTCGAAAGGTCGCCTGGCAGTTTCGTCAGCGCGGCCAATCAACACATAATCCCATCCCGGACGCCCGTGAGACGGTAGAATCAGACGGGCAATCTCGCGGAGGCGCCGTTTGGCGCGATTCCGGGCAACGGCATTGCCGACTTTCTTGGAACATGTAAATCCCAAGCGGGTGACATCACCGCCGGGCTCGTCTTCTCGGCGTTTGCGACCTTGAACCATCATCCCCTTTGTGCCCTGACGACGTGCACGCGCAGCTGCGAGAAAGTCGCGGCGTTTGGTGATGACCTCTGGTCGAGCCGTATCGGAGATGTTCATCGAGTTGTCTGGTACATAAACGGACACCGCCGGAGACCTAGTCCCTTGGGCAGCAAAGCCATCCTTGGGGGTCTCCGGCGGTGTCATGTCTGTCTGAACAGAGCTGGGCGCGATTACGCGCTCAGCGACTTGCGACCGCGTGCGCGGCGTGCGTTCAGAATCTTGCGGCCTGCCTTGGTGGCCATGCGCGCACGGAAGCCGTGGCGGCGTTTGCGAACCAGGTTCGAAGGCTGATAGGTGCGTTTCATCGCTCCGGTCTCCAACTGTTTACATCGGGACGGCGCGGAATCGGCCACCCGGGGGTCTATCTCGAAGCCCGGTCTCTAGAAGGGAATGACCTGCGAGTCAAACCCCAACGCGATTGTTTTCTACGTGAAATGCAACATTTCCATGAAAACCGGGTGCTGGAGGCCCTCTACCAGAAGAGATTTGTAACAGACAGGGGGCAGAACGGTGTATGGCTCACTTTTTTGCGGAGTACGATCAAGCGGGCGTGAAGAAACCCCGTGCAACCTCGTGCCACGCCTATTTACCGGATAGCCAGATACAAAGGCCATGGAACTTAGATTGGCCCAGACCGAACAGCCGCATCTGCGGTACACAGTATGACCCGCCAGACAACGGCCAAAGACAGCAGGAATTCATTGCCCATGCCTGACCATTCCGAACCTCCCGCCACCGGTGCAACGACACCGGGACAGAATGCTGAAATCGAATCAGGTGGCAGTGGAGAGAAGAAGCCTGCGCTGGCCCGTTTTCTGCCGTTGGCGGTCGTGCTGGTCGTTGCCATCATCGGGGCGATGACGCTGGGCGACTACCTGACATTTGACACATTACGAGACAACCGGGTGGCCTTGATGGCGTTTCGGGATGACAATTACCTGGGCCTCGTTGGGCTGTTTGTGCTGGCATATGTGGTGATTGTAGTTTTCTCGCTGCCCGGCGCGGCGGTTGCTTCGGTTACCGGCGGGTTCCTTTTTGGTTTGGTTTCGGGCACGGTGTTCAATGTGTTTGCGGCAACGGTTGGAGCGATTGGTATCTTTCTGGCGGCGCGCTGGGGGCTTGGCGCAGTGCTGACCAATCGGTTGGAGACTGCAGAGGGGCGCGTGCGTATCCTGAAGCAGGCCCTGCGCGAGAATGAAATCGAGGTGCTGCTGCTGTTGCGGCTTGTGCCTGCGGTGCCGTTTTTTGTGGCCAACCTCTTGCCTGCTTTGGTTGGCGTAAAGCTGATCAACTTCTTATGGACGACGGCAGTGGGCATTATACCGGGTGCCGTGGTGTTCACCTGGATTGGCGTTGGCCTGGGGGCGGTGTTTGACCGTGGTGAGACGCCGGATCTGTCGCTCTTATGGGAGCCGTTTGTGATCGGGCCGATTCTTGGGCTCTGTGTGCTCGCGGCGCTGCCAATTCTGCTTAAGAAACGCCGTCCCGCAGCGACCCGTGAGGAGCAATGAACATGTTGGATATTACATGTGATCTGCTTGTTATTGGCGCCGGATCGGGTGGCCTGTCCGTTTCGGCAGGGGCAAGTCAGATGGGCGCAGATGTGGTACTCTTGGAGGGCCACAAAATGGGCGGTGACTGTCTGAATTATGGTTGTGTGCCGTCAAAGTCACTATTAGCCAGCGCCAAGGTAGCCTACGGCCAGTCCCACGCCAGCGCGTACGGTGTCGCCGATCAAGTGCCTGTAGTCGATTACGCTGCTGCCAAGGACCATGTGCAAGAGGTTATCGCCACCATTGCGCCAGTGGACAGCCAGGAACGATTCGAAGGCTTTGGCGTACGGGTTATTCGTGACTACGGCCGTTTTATCGACGACCGCGTGGTTCAGGCGGGTGAGCACCGCATCATAGCCCGCCGCATTGTCATCGCGACAGGGTCTTCGCCTTTTGTGCCGCCAATCAGTGGATTGGATAATGTACCTTATTACACCAATGAGACATTGTTTGACTTGCGTGAACGCCCCGATCACCTGTTGATTATTGGCGGTGGACCAATTGGTATGGAAATGGCACAGGCTCATATTCGGTTGGGTAGCAAAGTCACGGTGATTGAAGGTGATAAAGCGTTAGGCAAGGATGACCCTGAGCTGGCCGCTGTTGTGCTGGAGCAACTCCGCGCCGAAGGGGTCGACATAGCAGAGGGTGCACAAGCCGATACAATCACGGCCACTGAAGCAGACGGCATTCGCGTTCTTACTAAGGATGGTCGCGAGTTCGATGGCAGCCATTTATTGATGGCGGTTGGGCGACGACCCAACATCGACAACTTGAACCTTCAGGCCGCCGGTATTGAAACCAATCGCGCAGGTGTGGTGGTGGATAACAGTCTGCGGAGCAGCAACCGCCGGGTCTATGCCATCGGTGACGTCGCAGGGGGGATGCAGTTTACCCATGTGGCGGGTTATCATGCCGGTGTCATTATCCGGTCCATCTTGTTTGGCCTGCCGTCCAAAGCCAAGATTAATCATATTCCTTGGGCGACCTATACTTCGCCCGAATTGGCTCAGGTGGGGCTGACCGAGGTCCAGGCGCGCGCAGAACATGGTGACCGGATGGAGGTCGCACGGTTTGAGTATCACCACAACGACCGCGCTCTTGCGGAACGCAAGAGCAAGGGGCTTATAAAGGTGATGGTCGTAAAAGGACGCCCTGTTGGTGCTTCTGTTGTAGGGCATCAAGGGGGGGAGTTGATGGCGCTGTGGTCCATGGCTATCGCCAATAATTTGAAGATGAGCCAAGTCGCCGGCATGGTTGCGCCTTATCCAACTATATCAGAAGTGAATAAACGCGTCGCAGGGGCCTATTTCTCACCACGGCTTTTTGATAGTCCAATGGTGAAACGAGTGGTGCAATTTGTGCAGCGCTGGCTCCCGTAACGCCGGAAGGGGCTGAATGCTCAATACGCTTTCAGGAAGATTCCTGATCCTGACTACGGTCTTCGTGATGTTGGCCGAGATCTTGATCTTTGTGCCTTCCATCTCACGGTTTCGACTCGACTATCTTGCAGATCGGCTGGAGCGGGCACAGATAGCCTCTCTCGCGCTGCTGGCGGACGATATGTTGGAAACTGAGCTGGAGGCGGAGTTGTTGGAAAACGCCGGTGTCTTCAACGTGGTTCTGCGGCGGGATGAGATGCGCCAGCTTGTGCTGTCATCACCGATCCCCTCACCGATTTCCGGCACCTATGATTTGCGGGCGAGCAGCCCGCTTGCGCTGATCGGCCACGCCATGCAGCGGCTGGTTACCCCGAATAACCAGGTCATCCGGGTGATTGGCGCGCCGGTGCGCGATGCCGGCCTTTTGATTGAAATCACGATAGAAACCGACGGGCTTCGTGCGGCGATGATCGACTATGGGGTGCGTATTTTACTCCTGTCAGCGGTAATTTCGATCTTTACAGCGGTGCTGTTGTTTGCTGCCGTGCGCCGGTTCATGGTGAAACCGATTAAGGGCGTTATTGGCTATATGCAGCGCTATGCGGCCGCGCCCGAGGATGCCCGTGGCATAATCCATCCCAACGCTGGGGTGCGGGAGTTGCGCGAGGCAGAAGAGGCTTTGATGCAATTGCAGACTGAGCTTACTCAGGCTCTAAAACAACGAGAACGGCTGGCACAACTGGGTGGTGCCGTCGCGAAGATCAGTCATGATTTGCGTAATATACTGACCTCCGCCCAGTTATTTACGGACCGCATAGAGATGAGCGAGGACCCTCTTGTACGCCGTCTCGCTCCAAAACTGGTCAATTCGATCACTCGGGCGGTATCGCTCTGCGAAGGCACATTGGCCTTTGGTCGGGCCGAGGAACCTGCGCCAACCTTTGGTCGCGTCGCACTGCATGGTCAGGTGGAAGATATCCTCGAGAGTGAGAGCCTCGCTGGCGGCGCAGATGGACGCGTCACCTTTTGCAATGATGTACCCGTTGATCTTAGCCTGCGGGCCGATCCCGAGCAGTTGTTCCGCATCGTGATGAACCTGGTACGTAATGCCCGCCAAGCGATTGAAGCAACCGGGAAGGAAGGGTGGATTACACTTTCCGCCCGCGAGGACCAGGAGGCCTGGTGGATCTCTGTTACGGATACCGGCCCTGGTCTGCCAGTAAAGGCACGGGAAAACCTGTTCACCCCGTTTCAGGGCGGTATCCGTAAGGGAGGTACTGGTTTGGGGCTGGCCATCGCTGATGAGTTGGCGCGTGGTCATGGCGGCATGGTGACCCTACGGGAAACAGGGCAGGCTGGCACTGTCTTTGACATCTGCCTGCCCAAGGGAGATGGCGCGCTATAAGGCCTTTGCTATGGTGTAAGCAGGCACAGAGAAGTAAAATAAGAAAACCTGCTAGCTTCGGCATTTTTGGCTTGCGCCGCTGAGCTGCTGCGCTTAAACCCCGCCGCAGTGGACCGATAGCTCAGCTGGATAGAGTACCTGACTACGAATCAGGGGGTCGGGGGTTCGAATCCTCCTCGGTCCGCCACTTTTCTGTATGCTGAGATTGCGTGTAGGTCTGTATTTTGCGATAGGCTTTCGCCTTTCACTATGCATAGTCTTTCCTTTTTTGATCAACTTGAGTGCTTTTACTCAGTCGTCACACCTCCTAATGCGCGCAGATTTTTAAGATCACCACTTCAGCGATCTACCCTGTAACCTTGCCAAGTGGAGAGCATGGATGGCGGCGAGGCAATGCTATTTGATAGGGGTTGAGCGGCCCGTAGCCTATTGGGGACATGGTCCAATATGGCGAGGGGGAAGTCTGCTCCTTGACCCTAACGTGGCGCACTGCTGTCCTGCTTTCGTCGGCTCCCGAGGAGGTAGGCTGTCTTAGGTGTCGCAGAGCAGGGCCCCGCCTCGGTTACGAGCGGACCGTGGATCAGTTTGAAGGACAAAACCGACCTTGCCAATTGACTGGCTAGCGATCGCTTTGTGCTGTTTTTTGTCTTTGTTGGTATTTTGTGAAACGCCCATATCCCCACGTATTAGCGTGAGTCTATCGGACAGAGCGCTCCCTCTTTACTGAAAATTGGCACTTTGGCCGTTCCGCTAGTCTGCTTCGCGGCAGGCTACCCATCAGTTTTGCCGGTGCCGCCGCTAGCACTAACCGTAGCATATGAATTCTCGGAGAGCCTCTGGGAGCAGGAAAAACTACCGGACGGGGCAGGTGGTTGGCGACAGTCGCTGTCATGCGCGGAATTGAGCGACATTATCGATCGCTTGATCGAAAAACCCGCGTTCAACAACTTGCACCACGGCGCCCTGCTTGAACTCGTCCGTAAATCGAATGCCCTTGCTCATGTCCGTTTCCTCTTGGTTCCAAAATTACCAAGCAAAGCGTCTAAGAATCTAGAGCACCTCAACTGTCGTCTATTGAGATTGGAGTAGTAATAACCACTTAAGGCTATTTGGCTGAGCTGCCATCCAACGCAGTTCGTGTTAATCTAACCAAGGCGGACGAAGCGACAATTCGCTTCGGATGAGCGAGTGGCTGCTTTCGCGCAACAGAAACTGGATGCTAGGTGGCGTTGGCCATACTCGCCGACTACCTTGGTCGCCCTATACTGCAAAAAAACCTGCGCCCGGGCGCCACGGAATATCCGTAGCACCATAGTCAATCCCCATGGAGTGCAACACACTGGTGACTTGACTGCGATGGTGGGTTTGGTGGTTGAAGAGCTGCACCACCATTACCCAGCGTGGGATCGCGGGCAAGTCATCACCTTGTGGGTCGCGTTTAGTGGTTTTCCCAGCCAGCCAGTCCTCAGTCCATTCGTGCCCGCCTTTCGACAGAAGTTCGTCCTGTTCAAGACGGACGGATTTCAACTCCTCCCAGTCAGGCCACACCGAGTGACCAGGTGGGGTTCGTTCTGGCAGCGTTCCATTGAGAAACGTCAGGATCGAGCGGTTGACCACACATATATGGTCCAGTGTATTGTGGATCGAACCGAAGAACATCCCGCGATCCCGCTTTCGTTCTTCCGGCCCGATCTCTTCGCAGCACCTATAAATATTGTCGTTCTGCCAACGAGCGTAGGTCGCCATCTCATGGATGTATTCATTTGTGATCATTGTTAAATTCTCAAATCTGTCTGATGGTTACTGACGCCACACAACGCCGTGGTCTTTCAACTTAGACAGTTTTATCTTCGTATGCGAAGAGTTGACAGATGTAGGCATTCGAACGCTGCGCAGCTCGGATCAAATTGGGCTCTCTTGGAACCTTCGCCGCACAGGTCGCGAGTGGCTGGTTCGGGAAACAGCGGCGTTCGCTGCCTGATGTACGAACTGGTAAGACGCGGACTTTTCGGTTATCCGCTTTTCCCGCTTCGCTGACGCAGCATCCTCTCGCGGTCGCGGCACTTATGTTGTTGCAACACAGCGTATGTCGTCATTCCAGCCATTCAGGGGCGTTGTAATGAATGGAACGGAGACGGCACTTCCGACGCACGCAGTCCGGACAACCTAGACGCGGGACATTCTCGCCGTTTGCTCTGTAGTCAATGCTAACGTAGCATTGTTTCCCGGGTACGGCACGCTTGTTACTGCATTGCAGCCGAAATTGTCAAAGCAGATCTGGTCGTCTGATTGGAGGCCCTTTGCTAGGCCCTTTGGCATGGGCTGCCCAAAACTATCGGATAGGGATGAAGGTCTATAAGAACGATCACCGGAAGTGAGAATTCGAGCGGAAAGAATACGTATTCGAGATTTTTTTGAATACGCATTCAAATTGATCTATCCTAACCTTACAAATTGCGAATCATCAGGGAGGATAGAATGCGCAAGAGAACTTTATTGAAGGCCAGTGTGGCGGCGGCGGCCATGTTGCTGGCTCCACTTTCTGCAGTTGCAGAAGAGTTGCCTTACAACCTCACAGAGGGAAAACCCTTCGCCGGGACAAAGCTGAATATCCTGAGTGTCGTGACGCCGCAATTTGACGGTTTGATGCTGCGTGATGGCGAATTCACAGAGCTTACTGGCATTGAAACCGAGTGGACATTTATCCCATTCGGCAGCCTGCAGGAAAAGATCAATGCAGAAGGTATCGCTGCGAATGGAACCTTTGACGTGGTCAATTACCTTGACAGTTGGGGCCCGCCCAACGCGCATTGGCTCATGCCAATTGATGACTTGATGGCGCGGGATGGCATCTCAATGGATCGCTATCCGGCAGCATTTGCCCGCTCTGCCCAATATGAAGGCCAAACGCTCGGCTTTCCGTTGCGTGCACACCCGCAGGTTATGTTTTATCGCAAAGATCTGATCCCAAACCCACCATCGTCTTGGGAAGAAATTGCGGCGATAGGCGAGAGCTGGGAACACGACGATATCGCGCCGATTGCGCTCTATTACAACAACGACGGTAACCGTCAGGCGTTGTTCATTTGGTTGAACTTCCTTTGGGGTGCTGGCGCGGAGGTCTTCAACGAAGACGGCACAGCGGGCTGGGCTTCTGAGGCTGGGCTAAAGGCCACCGAAGATTACGTTGCGATGCTAACCGAGCACAACGTGGCCAACCCGAACTCTGTTGCATTTGTTGAGCAGGACGCACGTCAGTCCTTTATGCAAGGTAAGTCAGCGATGATCCCTGGCTGGTGGTGGTTCTATTCTGCATTCCAGAATCCCGAGACGTCGACGTTGACCAAGGATCAGATCGGTTTCGTTGGTATGCCGTCCTATGAGGACACAACCAAGACATATGCAATCTCAATGCCATTCGCGATTTCGGAGTATTCCGAGAACAAAGATGCGGCATGGGAATTCATGAAATGGTTGTCCAACCCGGAAATGGACAAGGCAAACGCAACGGAGCGTGAAGTCGAAGGCGAAAGCATTGTCAACAATGTGGTGACCCATATCAGTTCACTGACTGACGATGATGTGAATGCTGCCAACGACAATATCCAGATGGCTGCTTGGGAGTCACTTAAGCAATCCGACATTATGCCGCAAATCCCGGAATGGCCGGAAGTTGGCGACCTGTTGGCGGCTGCGATTGCCGAAGCCGCGGCTGGTGGTGATACGCGTCAACTCATGTTGGACGCTGCTGAGCAGGCTAACCGCGCCTTGCGCCGTGCGGGCCGGATAGAATAACGGCTTTCTCCCTGTCCGCTCTTGATCGGGCTGTGCCTACCCACGCTGATGTCTTTCAGGGTGGGTCTTTTCCCAAGGATTCTGCGCATGCGCGACAATACTCTTAAATATCTTCTTGTCATGCCTGCAGTATTTGTAGTGTTCGCAACAGCAGTCTGGCCGCTGATCGAATCTCTCAGACTGTCATTCACTGTTGGTCGTCTAAACCGACCGGGGTCCCTCGATCAGTACCTCGGTTGGGAAAACTTTACCTGGGCGTTCTTTTACGAACCGGCCTTTTGGAATTCGGTCAAAGTGACCGCGATATACACATTGCTAACCGTCGGTCTGACCACACTCCTTGCACTTGGCTTGGCGATGTTGCTTGCGCCAGGTGGGCGCTTGCGCAGCGGGGTTCAAACGCTTTTGATCCTGCCTTTCGCCATGAGCCCTGCGCTCATTGGCGTTAGCTTCCGCTTCATGTTCAATCCGGAATTTGGACTGTTTGACGCATTCTTTGGCGTTATGATCCCGCCATTGGCTGATGTTTCTTGGTTGGCTGATCCTGTGCTCGCCTTTGCCGTCTGCGTCATGGCCGATGTCTGGGGGTGGATTCCGTTTCTGACGCTGGTTCTGATCGGCGGATTGGCCAGCGTGCCGCAAGACACAATTGAGGCGGCACAAGTTGATGGAGCGTCGGGCTGGCGGGTGTTTCGGGATGTGACCTTGCCGCAGCTGGCGCCCGTTCTGGCAGTTGTTGTTATCCTGAAATCCATTTTCAGCCTGAAAACTTTCGACCAGATATTCATGCTGACCAATGGCGGCCCCGGCACGGCCACGCAGACGCTAAGCCACTACATTTACTTTAACGGCATGAAATACGGGCAAATCGGATATGCCGCGTCCGTTGCCTGGCTTATGGTGATCCCGATGATCTTCCTCACCTACGCCTACGCTAAATTTGTGTTCCAGAAGAGGTGAGTGCGATGACCGGAAAACAAAGAAAACGGCTGATCAACGCGGGTCAGATCACACTTATCCTGATCGCAATCGTCATCATGCTGGCGCCGATCCTTTGGATTTTCATGGCCGCCTTCAAGAATCACATCGACGTATTCCAACTGAAGCTGTTCTTTAAACCGACGCTGGAAAACTTTGGCACGGTGTTCGAGGCCCCCTACTATCTGGGGCACAAGCTGATGAATTCGACAATTGTCGCACTTGTCACGGTTTTATTCGCAATCCCAATCGCAACTATGGCGGCCTATTCCTTCTCGCGGTTCCAATTGCGAGGGGAAACTTTGATGTTGGTGATCATTCTGGCGACACAATTCGTACCTGCGGTGGTGATCATACTGCCATTTTTCGTGATGTTCCGCGATATCGGTTTGTTGGACACGCGGTTAGGGCTGATCCTGGTCAATTTGGCAATCGTCATGCCTTTTGCGATCTGGATGATCAAAGGCTTCATTGACGGCATTCCCATGGATACGGAAGAGGCCGCCATGGTGGATGGATCATCGCGTATGCAGGTTATTCGCAATATTGTGCTGCCAATGGCGGCACCTGGACTGCTCACTGCTGGCATCTTTTGTTTTATCATCGCTTGGAACGAATTTTTGTTCGCGTTGATCCTGACCAACAAAGACTCGGTCACGCTGCCAATTGGGCTCGCTTTGTTCAAGGCCGAGGAGGGGGACTTGTGGAACCTTCTAAGCGCGGCCGGAATTATCATCATGATGCCAATGTTCGTGTTGGCACTGATCATTCGCAAATACTTCGTGCAAGGCATGACTATGGGTGCAGTTCGATGACATCGAATGAAAGGCGCGCCTTGGACACATCGGGAGCAAATTACTAATGGCTGAAGTCACACTCAAAAACCTGAGTAAGCGCTGGGGCGATTTCATCGGGGTTGATAACCAGTCTCTGGAAATTCAAGACAAGGAATTCCTTGTTCTCCTTGGACCCTCTGGCTGTGGTAAGACCACGACGATGCGCATGATTGCGGGTTTAGAAGACCCCACTGACGGGGAAATCTGGATTGGTGACCGTATCGTCAACGACGATTTGCCCAAAGATCGTGACGTGGCGATGGTTTTCCAGAACTACGGTCTTTATCCACATATGACGATATTCGACAATATCGCCTATCCGTTACGGGTGCGCGGTACGCCAAAAGCCGAGATCGCGCCTAAGGTTCAGAAAGCCGCCGAACAAGTCGAGTTGACCGAATTCCTGCACCGCAAGCCCAAGGCGCTTTCTGGTGGACAACGTCAGCGTGTTGCACTGGCGCGCGCCATCGTACGTACGCCAAAGGTCTTCTTGATGGACGAGCCATTGTCCAACCTAGACGCCAAACTGCGTGTCACTATGCGCGCTGAATTGAAACACCTCAGCCGCGAATTGAAGATCACCACTATCTACGTGACCCATGATCAGATCGAAGCGATGACTTTGGCTGACAGGGTTGCGGTGATGAAAAACGGCGTAATCCAGCAACTTGGCACGCCGGACGAAATTTACAACGACCCTGCCAACCTGTTTGTGGCGGGCTTTATCGGCTCGCCGGCGATGAACCTAATCAATGGGTCCGTGCAGGGTGGGATTTTTGTAACCACCGGCGGCACCAAACTGGTTCAGGTGGCTGCACCAGACAGTTCCAATGTCGTACTTGGCGTGCGTGCAGATGATATGCAGGTTTCGGACGAGGGCAAAGGCCAGATCGACGTAAGCATATATGCCTTCGAAAATACGGGCGAGGCGACGCTATTGACCGTGCAATGGGGCCAGCAGCGCGTCATCGCCAAAGGCGACAGGCACCTGCGCAAAGAGCAAGGCGACATCGTGAGTATCACACTCGATCCAGATCATCTTTACCTGTTTGACCCTTCAACTGGTAACCGCATCAAGAAGTAAGAAAATGGCAACTAACTATTTAAAACGCTCTAAACCCGAGACTGAAAAAGCAGCCGAGGACGCAAAAGTGGCCGAGGCCGTTGCCGCGACGCTCGCCGATATCGAGACACGGGGCGACGCAGCAGTGCGCGAACTGGCGAACAAATTTGACGGCTATGATCGTGATAGTTATCGCCTGACATCCAAAGAAATCGAGGCGATTATTGCCAAAGTACCAGCTCGGGATATGGAAGATATCAAATTCGCCCAAGAGCAGGTCATCAATTTTGCGAAAGCCCAACGCGCAAGCATGACTGACATCGAGGTCGAAACATTGCCTGGCGTGATTTTGGGTCACAAAAACATCCCCGTGCAATCCGTGGGCTGCTACGTGCCCGGTGGGAAATTTCCAATGGTGGCCAGTGCGCATATGTCGGTCGCGACGGCCAAGGTGGCGGGCGTCCCGCGTATCATTGCCTGCACACCACCGTTTAATGGCAAACCCAATCCGGCAGTGATTGCAGCGATGCATCTGGGCGGTGCGGATGAGATTTATGTCCTTGGCGGTATTCAGGCGGTTGGTGCTATGGCGCTTGGCACTGAAACGATTGAGCCAGTTCACTTGCTGGTCGGTCCGGGAAATGCCTTTGTTGCCGAAGCCAAGCGACAGTTGTTTGGACGCGTCGGTATCGACCTTTTTGCTGGCCCTACGGAGACTATGATTTTAGCAGACGAGACCGTTGATGCCGAACTCTGTGCGACTGATCTACTTGGCCAGGCGGAACATGGCTACAACTCGCCAGCATGTATGATCACGAATTCGAAGAAGCTCGCCGAAGAAACGGTCAGTGAAATCGCGCGGCTTTTGCAAATTTTGCCCACGGCCGATACCGCCCGTGCGAGTTGGGAAAACTATGGCGATATCATCGTTTGCGACACATACTGCGAGATGTTGGATGTGGCCAATGAGATGGCCTATGAACATGTGCAGGTGATGACGTCGCAAGACGATTGGTTCCTCCAAAATATGCATAGTTACGGCGCGCTGTTTCTTGGCCCGCGCACCAACGTCGCCAACGGAGACAAAGTGATCGGAACAAACCACACCCTTCCGACAAAGAAGGCAGGTCGCTACACGGGTGGGCTCTGGGTCGGCAAGTTCCTGAAAACTCACAGCTACCAACGGATCACAACCGATGAGGCTGCCACGATGATTGGTGAGTATGGCTCTCGTCTGTGCCTTTTAGAAGGATTTGTAGGCCACGCTGAACAATGCAATATCCGCGTTCGTCGTTACGGGGGCAAGAATGTCCCCTACGCAACAGCGGCGGAGTAACTATGGCAGACACACGGATAACAGCGGCCCAGGTGGCCCAAAGGGCGGGTGTAAGCCAACCGACCGTCAGCCGCGTATTTACCCCTGGGTCGCGTGTATCTTCGGATAAGAAAAAGCGCGTTCAAGACGCGGCCTATGAATTGGGTTATTTGCCGAATACTCTGGCACGTTCCTTGAATACAGGCCGGTCCTTCACCATTGGGATCGTGCTCGCCTATCTCAAAAACCCGTTTTACCCCGAAGCTCTTCAAAAGCTATCTGAACAACTATCTGAGCGTGGCTATCATGTGATGGTTTTTTTTGCGGCGAACCTTACCGAGGAAGTTGACGGCGTGGTCGAGGGGCTTTTGGCGCATCAGGTGGACGGGATCATTCTGGCTTCCGCCAGCATGTCGAACCAACTAACCGCGCGCTTGCAGGACCTCAAAAAACCGTTTGTCTTGTTCAACCGCGGACAAGAAGATAGGGCACTGCCCTCGGTCACAGCAGCAAACTATGCCGGTGGGCAAAAAGCAGGGCGCTTTCTGGCAGCTGGTGGGCATCAAAGGATTGCCCATATCGCAGGCTGGAAAAAATCGGTCAACGGATTGGACCGCCAAAAGGGATTTGTCGATGGCCTGGCGGAATTTGGTCTTGAGCCCTTTGCAATTTTCGACGGTCATTTCCGGCGCAGCATGGCGATTGATGCGACACGCCAATTGTTTGACGGCAAAGAAGTTCCCGACGCGATCTTTGTCGGTAATGACCATATGGCCTTTGCTGTATTAGAAACCTTGCGTTGTGATTTGGGACTGCGTGTCCCCGAAGATGTTTCCGTCGTTGGTTATGACGACGTGTCGATGGCGGCATGGAAAATCTATGATCTGACGACGCTGCGCCAGCCGGTCAAACAAATGGTTGATGAAACTGTCGCGATGCTTCTTGGCATGGTTGAAGACGGCACACAGTCAAAGGGACGGTTGGAAATTGCCAGCCCATTGGTCGTTAGAGGCAGCGCACGTGTACCAGAAGGATGGACCGATGAAAGCGCGTAAAGCCGAATGCCATATCCATAAATGCCGTGACCTGGTCCTCGCTCACTTGGCTCATCCGCGCCGCACAATAACACCATTACAATCGAGAAAAGGTACATAATATGACACCGCAAGATATGGATAAACGCATTGTGCGCTATGGTGATTTGAAACCTTGTAAAACCGCTTTCATCGACGCGCATACGCCGGGCAGTGACTTGAAGGAAAACTTTACCATCGTAGGAGGCGGTGTTTCCGAAAGCCCCGATCAGCATGTGCATATCCGCGAGACCCCCGGCTTCAACATTGGTGCTGCAGGCCAGCCGCCGCGGTGCCGCAATTCACTTCATGACCACCACACAGCCGAGGCATTCTTCGTGCTCAAAGGCCGCTGGCGGTTCTTTTGGGGGCGCTGGGGCGACGCAGGCGAAGTGACGCTGGAAGAAGGCGATATTTTCAACATTCCGACAGGCATGTTCAGAGGTTTTGAAAACATCGGAACAGACTATGGAATGATCATGGCTTTCTTAGGTGGCGATGACGCTGGTGGTGGCGTCATGTGGGCCCCGCAAGTCATCGAGGAAGCAACCGCACATGGCCTTATTTTGGGGGAAAACGGTGTGCTCTACGATAGCAAAAAGGGCGAAACCTTACCCCATAATGTCCATCCGATGCCGTTGATGTCTGGCGAAGAACTTGCCAAGCGAGCTGAGCCGACAACAGCCGATGTGGTTCCAAATTACGTTGCGCGCTATCTTGATTTGATGGCATTGGCCGACCGTCAGCCTGTCAATGTGATTGGGCAAGACGCTATTATTCGAGATCGCCCTGGGTTTGAGGCTGATTTTATTGCGCGTGGGTCAATCCCTGCGGACAATTATACCTGTGACGCGCCGGAAGTTTTGATGCCGGTAAAGGGCCATTGGCTCTTGAGCTGGGAGGGTGGTGAAACCGCCTTAGCCCCCGGTGATACCTGCCTCATGCCGGAAGGCGTGCCGCGATCACTCTCGCCATCGATGACAGGTGAAGCCAGTATGTACCGCGTACGTCGTACTGGCGATCCGGCTGGCAAAACCATGCCGCTCGGCTGATGGGAGACCCCTTAGTTCTACTGCCCGGCATGATGTGCGACGCGAGGCTATTCGCGCCGCAACTCGCAGCATTTTCCCATAAGAGAATGGTCGCAGTCGCACCTTTGCGAGACGGCAATACAATGGAGGCACTAGCACGCTCAGTCCTTGACCAAGCGCCGACGCGCTTTGCGTTGGCGGGGCTGTCCATGGGCGGCATTGTCGCCATGGAGATGATCCGCCAAGAACCGGAGCGGATTACCCGGTTGGCGCTGTTAGATACAAATGCGCTACCTGACCCGCCACAGAATGGCTCAATGCGAGACGCGCAGGTGGCAAAAGCACTGAGTGGCAACCTAAAAGCTGTGATGCGCGACCAACTAAAGCCGAATTATCTAGCAAATGGACCGCATCGCGACGACATTTTGGACCTATGCATGGATATGGCCGAAACACTTGGCCCTGACGTTTTCGCAGATCAATCGCACGCAATCCAGCATCGCCTCGATCAGCGCGAAACGCTTAAATCTGTGGGTATCCCGACGCTTCTGATTTGCGGTGCTGAGGATCGGCTTTGCCCGCTTGAGCGTCACCAATTGATGCATGACCTGATCGCCGGATCACATCTGGCCGTCATAACCGGGGCCGGACATTTGCCGACGCTGGAACAACCCGAACTTACAAACAGGACATTGAACGCATGGCTGACACAATAATTCCAGACGACTTGCTCGCTCTCTTACGCTCGGTTGATACACCGACAGTTTGCAATGCGATTGAGGTCGCACAGGGGAAGCGCGGTTTTAACCGTTTCACCCGTGGCACGATGCAACATTCAAAGCCCGGCGATCCTGCAACGGTTGGCTTTGCACGCACGGCCAAAATTGCAGGTCTCGCCCCTCCAAATGAATCGTCAGACGTTATTCGCGCGCGCCGCATGGACTATTTCCGCTCAATGGCTGGGGGCTCCGGGCCCACAGCAGCTGTTATCGAAGACGTCGATTATCCCAATTGTATCGCCGGTTGGTGGGGGGAGGTGCATGTCGCCGTGCACAAGGGACTAGGATTAGCCGGTGCGATTACAAATGGTGTTATGCGCGATCTTGATGTCATTGATGATGGTTTTCCGATCCTTTCGGGGTCAATCGGCCCAAGCCACGGGTTTGTCCATGTGGTCGAGATTGGAACTTCGGTAAATATTATGGGGATGCGCGTTGCGCAGGACGAGCTAGTTCATGCGGATCGCCATGGTGCCTTGGTTATTCCAAACGACGTCATCCCAGAACTGAAGAAAGCCATTGAGACTGTTGTCGCGAGCGAGTCTATCGTTTTAGCACCCGCGCGCGAGCCCGGCTTTGACATCGATAAACTTGAAAGGGTTTGGGCCGAGTTCGAAGCTGCGAGAACCTGAGGGAGCCAATAGATGAAGCCTAAGATTCTGGTGTCGCGTGCGTTGCCTGAGACGGTTGAAGCACGCTTGGCCTACTCATTTGATGCGACTTTCAATAAGACCGATGCCCCGATGACCGCAGCGGTATTATGCCAAGCTATGCGCGACTACGATGCGCTGGTACCGACTGTGAGCGACCGGATTGATGCAGAGGTCTTGTTAACCCATGGCCGTCGGGTTGGTATGATTGCCAACATAGGCGTCGGATATAGCAACATCGACACCGACATTGCACGTGAAGCAGGTATTCGCGTGTCAAACACACCCGATGTGCTGACAGATGCAACCGCTGACATTGCCCTGCTCTTGATACTTGCCGCCACGAGACGCTCCTACGCTGCCGAAACCAAGTTGCGCCAAAATCGCTGGGGCGGTTTTTCAATCGTGGATGGACTGGGTAGCAGCATTCAAGGCAAGATCTTGGGGATCGTTGGCATGGGGCGCATTGGCCGCGCGACGGCGCGGCGTGCGGCTCTTGGGTTCGGGATGAATGTGGTGTTTTACAATCGCTCGTCGGTCGATGACCTGGACTTTGAAGCGACACAACTTGGCAGTATCGATGCTGTTTTGTCCCAAGCAGATGTGGTTTCGATCCATGTGCCCGGTGGCTCCACACCTTTGGTAACGGCGGAACATATCGCGGCGATGAAGCCCTCGGCCTATCTGGTGAACACAGCCCGCGGTGATAGTATCGATCAGACCGCATTGATCGATGCCCTATCTGAAGGTCGCATCGCAGGGGCCGGATTGGATGTTTTCGAAGCAGAGCCATTTGTTCCCGATGTTTTGCGGGAATTGGAAAACGTAACGCTTCTGCCGCATATCGGTTCTGCAACGACTGAAGTGCGCACCGCCATGGGGATGTTGGCAGCTGATAACTTAGAAGCATTTTTCGCGGGCAAAGACCTGCCGTGCACGGTGGTATGACATTAAGTGGCGCTATTCTGGGCGTTATCGCCGACGACTTCACGGGTGCTACGGACATCGGATCCATGTTGGTGCGCGGTGGAATGCGCGTTGTACAAACCATTGGCGCACCTGACGAGAATTTGGTTTCCAGAGACTTTGATGCCGTGGTGGTTGCGCTCAAAACGCGCTCGTTTCCTGTACAATAGGCAATATCGCAGTCTCGTACCGCGCTCAAAGCGCTTCAGCGCATGGGCATTTCGTGCGCTCAATTAAAATATTGTTCAACCTTTGATTCCACGCACGAAGGTAATATCGGCGCTGTCGCTGTCGCTGTCGCTGTCGCTGTCGCTGTCGCTGTCGCTGTCGCTGTCGCTGTCGCTGTCGCTGTCGCTGATGCGCTTGCGACCAAGATGGCGTGCAATCAAGTCGTTCATATTCCGGCGCTGCCGGTGAACGGGCGCACGGTTTTCAAAGGTCGTCTTTTTGTTGGAAACGAGTTGTCGAATGAAAGTAATATGGAAAACTATCCCCTCAACCCAATGACGGACGCAAATCTGTGCCGCTTGTTAGATGCGCAGGTCGCGGGTGATGTGACCCTTGTTGATCACAGTGTTATTGCCGAGGGTCCGGAGGCAGTAGCAGCTGAGCTCAAGGCAAATGCGAGCACGCCCCATGTCATCGGCGATGCAACAGACGACAAAGATCTGGAAGTCTGGGCCTAGGTCCTCAAGGACGTTGCTTTCTTTGCTGGCGGTTCTGGGCTGGCGACACCACTTGCGCGAAAGCTCGTAGCGGCAAATGACATTACACCTACGCATGCCTCTGTTTTTTGTCCTCGAGGTGAGGGACACACGTTGATCCTTGCGGGGAGCCGTTCTGGCTCAACACTGGTGCAAATTGCAGCCTTTCGGCAAGGCGGTGGCACGATCTGCCAGATCGACCCCATCGCGCTTCATACGCATGAAACCACTGTGGAAGCAGTTGCAGCATGGGCCACTGAAGCACTGCGTGAGAGGCCCGTTTTGGTGCATGGGTCAGCATCGCCGACAGACGTCCAGCGCACGCAAGAACAGCTCGGCGCGGACAAGGCGGGCGCTCTTGTGGGAAGTGCTTTATCAGAATTGGGGGCTATGCTTGCGTCTTTACTCTCGGTTGCGAATATCGTCGTCGCCGGGGGGCGAGGTCTGCGGTGCAGTATTTGTAGTATTAAGCAGCCTTGCAATCTAGCTCATGAGGTGGCCAAACCCGCCCTGAGACGTGAAACTCTAACGCTGACATAGGAGAAAGCAGCGGTGCGATCAGTAGTGAAAATAGTTTCTGCGAGATTTTTATCCTTATTGTCAGTAGCTTGTGTTATTTTTGTAGTGGCAGGCGCTAGGTCTTCCGATTCTATGTCATCGACATTAATTTCTAGGATCGATGGTGAGCCACTAACTGTGACGATGTACTATCCACCTGCTGGTTTCGAAGACCACCTTAAGGAGCTGGATGAAGGAGGGGTTATTTTTAATTTCTCCGAGAGCTTTGATGATCCAAGACTGTCAGATCTATGGATTTTCTTTTTGAATTCCGCTGAAGATATTCATGACTTGCCTCCGGATGTCGTGGATCTTTTTATTACTGCAAGGGGTGGTGATAAAAAATTCAGATCTATATCCTTTAACTTTGATACGAATTCGGGGGATGAAAAGTTGGTTTCCTTTAACTTCATATCGGAGTTTGGTGAAATGGATGAATCTGAAATCTCCTGTCGGACTGCTGCGCTCATTTTTCTACGTGCTTCAAGGCAATTTACCGATGACGTCTACGCTAAGTTGGTGGCTGATTGTGGGGCGTGATTATGTTCGATTGTATTTTCAACAGTAATTAATCAGGAATTGCGGCGATGTCTAATTGGATCAGTGATAGCGTTTCATTGATCAGCCAGGGTGCCAGCGATGGGCCGAGGTTGTCCGCAATGGTGTCGGAAAGTTAACGGTCTTTCCGACAGAGCAAGAGGCCAAGGATTGGGTTGCTCGAACTGAGTTCGAATTCTTGAACCATGACAAGTTGGCGGCCAAGCTGACACTGGGAAAGTGTTTGAGCACTACGCCCGTGAATTTCCGCCTTCAAAGCGGGGGCATCGCGGGGAGATGATAGGGCTGAAAAGATCGGGCGGGATGCAATCGCCAAGATCCGGCTGAAGGATCTAACGGCCAAAGACTTCTCAGAATGGCGAGATCGGCGCCTAAAGGAAGTCGCGCCCGCAAACGTAATTCGCGAAATGCAGCTTATGTCATCGGTGCTGACCGTTGCGCGAAAATGATCACCTCGAACCCCATTAGCGATGTGCGTAAGCCCACGAAGCCGCAGCCCTATGACCGTTTGCCGACTTTAGATGAGATTGAGGTGATGCAAATCAGCGCGGGAGAAAATCTAAAAGCGGACTTTGCAAAGTCATCATTTTGAGCGACTTAAACGTCGTTCTTAGCTGCGCCGCCGCGCCGAGAAGCCGTCCTTCGCTGCAAGCGCAGCTGCCGACTGTAACTGGCTGGCGGCTGTGCGGGACGAAACCGCCATTTAGTTTGGCTAATCGAATGTCTGCTCTTTTAGGTTAAGATGACTCCGGCAAGGTCAGATCAACTGTTTCACACGCTCTTGAAGGGAGGGAATCACGTCGTCTTCGAACCAAGGATTGGATTTCAGCCATCGGTTATTTCGGGGGCTGGGATGTGGCAAAATCAGCTGTTCTGGCCAAAACTCAGCCCAAGACTTTACGGCAGCGGTTACCGTGGAACTGGAATACGCGGGCAAATGCCAATCGATGGCATAGCGCCCGATGATAAGAGTTAGCTCAACCTCCTGAAGCGTTGACAGAATACGTTCTCGCCAAGCTGGAGCGCATTCTGACCGTGGTGGTAGGTCGCCGCTTTTGCCTGTTCCCGGAAAACAAAACCCCATCGGCAGAATTGCAATTTTAGAGGCATCGTAGAACGTGTCCCGATCCACGCCTAACCAACTTCTCAAACGGTTCCCGGATGGGTCATCGAAGGGAATTCCCTTGTGATGTGTGATCCGTCCGGGTGCCTGCCCGACGATCAAGATTTTGGCGGATGCACTGATTTGTAGAATGGGTCGCGGCCCAAGCGGCAAGTCCTTACAGATCGTGCAAACCCGCACTTCTTCCAACAATGTCTTCGCGTCGGGATCGTCTGGCATACCTTGACCTTAAAAGGAGAGGGTCGCGATCAGCACGCGACCCCCTTTCGCTGGAGGGAACATCTTAGGCTATTGCCGCCTGATTTTCGGGTTTGTGTAGGCCTACGACCGCCAAAACAGTCAGGCCAAGCACCATGTAGTACCAGAAATCCATACCAGAAAAGCCCAGAACAATCGGCGCGGCAACGAAGGCAATCCCGACAAGACCGTCAACCGCAAGGTGCAAGCTGTAGGGTAGGACGCGAATGACGCCCAAATGATGATCCGTCAGGACGGTCAGTGCAAAGGCCGCTACCCCGGTCACGACAGATAGCCAGAGGGCCAATGGCGCGGTAGCACCCAATCCGAATATAAACGGCATCGCGATCAGGCCAAGGGCGACAGGATAGTCAAGATAAGCATGGATGGTTTTGGTGATGAAGCGTGAAAACATGGGTTTTCTTTCTCTAGTTTGAGCTGGTTGTCAGCGCCGATAGAGGAAGGTTACCCGGCGAAGTTCGACCGAAACATGCTAAAATATCCTAAAAGCAATGCAGATCGTTCAGAAATGCGAATGAACAGCGCCTCTGAACTTTCGGAATTCTGCCGGTGTTTGCCCGGTCTCTTTCTTAAATGCACGAGTAAATGCAGAATCCGAGGCATAGCCTGCGCTCTCCGCCGCATCGGTCAAGGATGTCCCTGCCTGTTGTAGAACTTTCTTGGCGATCTCCATCCGCCATGTCGTCACATATTCCATCGGCGACATCAGCATCAGCTTTTGAAACTGAACAGCGAATCCCGTTCGTGACATTCCGGCTGCACTGGCAAGCGATTCAACCGTCCACCGCTCCGCAGGGGCCTTATGAAACGCATCAATTGCACGGCTTAGATTCTTGTCAGCGAATGCGCCCAAAGCGAACTCCTGCGCGTCACCGTTTTCAATGTAGCTGCGAATGGCCTGCGCCAAAATCGCTTCGGACATCTTTAGGGCAATGAGGTCGCCCCCCATCTTTCGCCCGCCTGCTTCTTCGCCGATGACACGCAGTGTGGCTTCCATCCATCGTCCGGCGCTTTCACCGTAATTCGTTAGATGAATGAACGGCGGCAAGCGCTCCATCAAGATGTGGCGTGAATTCGGCTCAAACGAAAAGTGGCCGCAGATAAGTTGGGTTTCACTTTGTGGTTCGTCTCCACCATAGACAAGTACGCCAGACCCATCAAAGTCGGACTGTGCCAACACAACATCAAGCGGCATGACCGTGTGTTCGGTTTCATGTCCACAATATAAATCGTGGGATGCGCCATGTGGAACGATGACAAGGTCGCCTTGCGCAAGTGCAATCGGCTCTGCCACGCCATCAACGCGTACCAGGCAGTTGCCGCGATGTGCAAAGTGGAACCGGGCCACGTTTTCATAACTAGGAACAGTGACGCCCCACGGTTTTGTGAAAGACGTGCGAAAGTACAGCGTTCCGCGCATCGACAAGTTTGTGAGGATGTCACTCAGTAGATCAAGCATGGCTGTATTATAGACCCTTAGACGCATCTGTACACACAACTGAACGATCTGCACGAAACTTCGGACGTTCACGCATATATCGGACGCCATGGTCGCGATTACTCCTTGTGCATCGAAACACACTTTGGAGTTCCCGAGATGAAGAAACTGATTTCCACTCTTGCCTTGGCGCTGGCCATGACCAGCACACAGGCAATCGCCCAGGATGTTGCTGATATGAGCGATCTTGAATATGCGCACATCGCTTATACTGCCGATAACATCGACATTCGGTATGCCTATCTGGCACTGGCACTGTCTACCAACCCCAACATTCACGAGTTCGCCAATACGATGATCCGCGACCATACGGCGGTGAATGAAGCGGCTTTGGGCTTGCTGGACAAATTGGGTGCAAGCGCGCAGGACAATGCATTCAGCCAAACGCTGAACGCAAATGCCGAAGAAATCATCGACGGCTTCGTCAAACTACGTGGCGCGGAATTTGATGCTGCTTATGCGACCAACGAGCTGGCCTATCACCAGGCAGTGAATGATCTTGTTGAAAACACAATGATCCCCAACATCGACAATGCCGAGGTGAAGGCACTGTTCGAGCAAGGTCTTGAAATCTTCAAGGTGCACGAAGGACACGCCGAAATTATGGTTGAGGCGCTGAACTAATGGGACCAAACCTTTCACGCCGAAACGTGATCGGTGGGGCGGCTGCATCAGCAGTCGTCCTGACCACCACGTCGCTTCGCGCCGCTGGACCTGTCGTGCATGATGTCGCCATCAAGTCCTTCACTTTCGAGCCCGCACAGCTGCAAGTTCACGTAGGTGACACAATCCGCTGGACCAACCACGACGTCGCCCCGCACACGGCCACTGCCGACGAATTTGGTTGGGACACAGAGGAAATCGTCAAAGGCGAAATTGGCGAAGTTACCGTCACTGAAGATATGGAAACTTCATACTTCTGCGCCTTCCATCCGCACATGCAGGGCTCAATCGAGATTTTGTGACCCTGGAACGACTGGAGACCTGCAATGAAACCGAACCTTCTTGGCACGCTCATCTTCGTGCTCTTGACGCCATCGCAGGCCTTCAGTTGCTCAGATGTTCAAGCGGATCAATTTGAGCAGAACCGTCTCTATTCCGAACTGCGAACAGCCTCGAACGAGATGCAGGGCCGGGCCATTACTAATCAGCTTTGGGAAATTTGGATCACGGCCCCTGATGACCAGTCGCAGGAGTTGATGGACGCAGGGCGTGAACGGATCAGAGTTGCTGACTATAGCAAGGCGGCAGAGTACTTCACCCACCTGATCGAATACTGTCCACTCTATGCCGAAGGATGGAACCAACGCGCCTATGTTTACTTCTTGCGTCAAGACTACGACGATTCACTTGAGGACATTGCAAAAACACTAGAGCTTGAACCACGGCATTTTGGTGCCCTTGCAGGTCGTGCAACAGTCTTGCTTAGCATGGGGCGTACCGAGATTGGCTACGACGCGCTGCGTCAAGCTTTGGCGATCAATCCGTGGCTGAATGAACGTTTCCTTTTGCCAAAGGACAACGATATCTAAGTCATATTCAGCCACAGCACCGTCGAATTGAGTGCTGAGCGAGTGTTTGCCTAAGGCCGAGTGCGTCCATGTACTTCGCCAAAACAGCAGACACGGTTGGTAAATCACACAGTACGAATTCTTCCACAGGGTCTTACGCATCAGGATGCATGACGACGTTTGATTTGCGCGCTGACGTGACGAATTCGGGAGAGAATTGGAAATCAAATGGGTACGTCTACCAATGCAGTCCTCGGAGGAGCCTTTCTTCTGGTAGCGCTCTTTTTGACGTTTTTGATGTATTACCTGTGGGGCTTCCCCTTTGACAAACAAAAGCACCGCAGTTCGGCGCCGCGATCTTTGATGACTGTACATCGGGCGTTTGGTTACGTTTTTATTGCGATCTACATCGTTTTGATGTGGGAGATGGTGCCTCGCCTTTGGACTTACCAGGTTGAGCTGCCCGCGCGCACGGTAATCCATTTGACGATGGGAATTGCTGTTGGTGCGATCCTGATCATCAAGATCTCGATAGTTCGGTTCTTTAAGCACCTGGAATCAACACTCGCGCCCCTGCTCGGAACGGCATTGCTGATTTGCACATTGCTTTTGACCGGTTTGGCGCTGCCTTTTGCTGCGCGCGAGGCCTATCTTCGCGCCACGGCTCAAGAAGGTCAGAACTTCTCGGAAGAGCGGATCGCAAGGGTTGAAAAATTCCTGCCTTTAATCGGCTTTGAGGACACGGCAGGATTGGAAGTCCTGGCTTCATCGGCGGGGCTTGCGGAAGGGCGTGACGTGCTGACATACAAATGCACGCAATGCCATGACCTCCGGACCATTTTGATAACGCCCCGCACGCCAGAAGCATGGCACAAGACCGTCATGCGGATGGCCAATCGAGCGTCAACCCTCAGACCAATCACCGAAAGTGAACAATGGAGCGTTACGGCTTATCTTATCGCCATTACACCGACCTTGCGCAAAGGGGTCGGCGACAGGCTCACCCAATCCGCCGAAGCGACTGAATCCCGGGAGGCGATCAGGCTATCCGATTTGGCCAGGCCAGTCGATTATTCCACCGATGCGGCGGAAACCCTGTTCGAGACTAAATGTTCACAATGCCACTCGCCGCTTTTGGTTGAGAATGCCGGGCTACAAAGCCATGACGACGCAGTGACACTCGTCACTCGGATGATCGGAAACGGTTTGACCGCTGACCAAGCCGAGCTGAGCCAGATTCTGGCCTACCTGTCCGACCGCTTCGCCGTGGACGAACCTTGACACGGGTTTGCGCATCATACTGCGCATGTGGAAACGAATGTGCGGAGCGACTTTGCTGATCCAGACATTCGAAAGCACTGCAGCATCCAGTATTTTGGGCGCTTCCGTACCATTTGCCGCGAGCTGCACAAAGGTCCGATTCACAGGGATATTGCTGGGAAAATCAAAATATCTGTCGGTTGGCGACAAGGTTTTGCCCAGAGGGAGAAAAACGCCGGGACATTTATGAAGAGATGAGAAAGAGTGCATAGTTTCACCTCCAGAGTTGAAATTTATTATTTAAATTCAAAGTGGTGTAAATTTGTTGAAGAACGGAACTTGTCTCTTTGGTCACATAAGTCTGCATCTCGATTTGCGACAATTACTGGCTCGAGCTCCCCGGTAAACAGGTTTCGATTGTTAATGAGGTTTCCTGTTTGGCTTAGCCACAGCGGACGTTCAAAAATGACCGTGGAAATGTTTGGGCAGCGGGACAGAGCCGCCCTTTGCTGGCGCGGCTAGTGCTCACGCAAAAATGCCTCGGCATTTGTGGCAACGCCCTTTCAGCATTACTGCTACTTTCGCCAAACCAGTCGTTCGCTTAAGCTGATCCCTGCAGATCGCCAGCCGATCTCTAAAGAATTTGAAGGATAAACAGAGGCGAAACACCGGCAAGCGTCTGTCGCTGATTACTCCGGACGATAGGGGGTGCCGTCAAGATCACATCCTGGCAAGTGCCGTAAAGAATGGTCGATATGCTCAGGGGGATCGGCGGATTTCCGATACTGACGACGCGATGGCGCCGCCTGCGTCGAACAACAGCGGCGCAGGCGGCGATTTCTGAAATCTCACGCATGACCTCGGCCAGCCCAAATACTACGTTATCAGATGCGCGGCTCGGATCACCTCAAACAGCCTGTTTGGATTACCAGCCCTATCGATTGCGCCCATGCGCGGGAAATAGCCCCTGTCATTGTCGACCAACGTATCGCAGAAAAGCCGAGTTGTTTTTAGGCTTGGCCCGATTTCGAGAGCCGCTTTGAAACGGGCGCAGGTTTCGGTGTGATCACGATGCGGTTCGGCGGGATTATCGCCAGAAACGCGCATGTGAATCGAGGCACGTAGACCCCTTTCAGACATCATCATGTCAACGCCACTGATAGTTTCAACGACGGGCATCTGACTGCCCAACCGAAAGACCGCGCCGCTCACGCCGGGTAAGTTCATCGCTGCCAATTCATCAAGCTGCTGCGTGTCGGTCTGCGTGAAACCATGGTTGATCACGTGGAAGTACAATGCACCCGCTGGCAGGTCCTTTTTTGAGCGCATGCGCGACAGATAGATTGGCAGTCCGGCGAGGTCTTGTAGTTTGCTGAAGTCACTTTGCAATTCATTGAGCGAAGCCCAGTCAATCGTCATTTCCCAGTCGCGCAAGTATTCACGATTGCTACCGATCAGGGCCAGATCCGCGTCAGAGGGAATGCCAAATCCAAAGATCGTGGGTCTGAACCCGAGATGATTGAGGGCGCAAAGTCGTTGTCTGCGCATCGGATCGCGTAGGTCAGCCAAAGGGATGCGGATGTCGCGCACTCCCATCTCGATCAATGCAAGCAAAGGATAGTCGTTACGCACATGTTTGCGGTCAAATTCATCAAGCCCGCCCGAAGGTGGCACTTCGGAAATCTCGGCCCAGTTCTGACGCAGGTCGAACCCGATTAGAGGGGCCGCGTTTTCGGCAGGTGTTGGCGCGAGATTGCGCAGCGGAGCGGTATTATCACCCGCAGCTTGTTCGGTGCCATAGGTTCTGACGAAGCGTACAGTATGTCCTTTCTCAAAAACGCTCACAATGAAATAGCCCAGCTTAGCTTTGTCATCGCGGCCAAACTCGCTGCCATCCGGTGGCGTTACGCGCAGCATCTCAGAGTAATCCTGCCGGACAAAACAGGTTGAGGGCGCAAGATAATAGTCGGTCTCGCCAATCCGATCATACCAAAAATTATGCGCATGACCGGCGAACATCGCCTCAACACCGTGGCGTTCAATCAGACCAAGAATCCAGTCCCGCCCCGGCTGGTCGGTGTTGTCGTAATGGTCTGGCTCCTCGGGGAAACACAAATAGAGCGGGTGGTGCAGCATCACCATGACGCGGGTGTCGGTGGCTGCTAACTCTGCCTCGAACCATTGGGCTTGACGGGCCTCGTCTGGCAAGCCCGAATTGATCAGCTGCGCATTGAGAAGAATGAACCGCACGTCCCCATGCGAAAACGCTTGGTATTGCGCGCCAAATTCCTTTGTCCACGCCTCAATCGTTGCTTCAGTTGAAGGGCTGGCCGGCGCGCCTTTGACAGCTGTGTCGCCAATGTCATGGTTGCCCGGCACATGCGTGATGGGCACGCGCAGATCGGCCTCAATCGCGCGATAGGTGTTTGCGGCAGCGGCATAGAGATCACCGGTCTCTGGCACGGGATGGAGCAAATCGCCCAGATGGACAACAAAGTCGATGTCGCGGCGGTTCAGGTCGGCAATCACATGGCGAAATCGCCTGTTGGCACGGGCATTCACCGGAAAGGGTGAGTTACAGATGTCTTCATCTGGGTTCACATGGGTGTCCGATATGACCGCAAAAGCGAACAGTTGCTCGCCCAAATCGTTCCGGTTTCGCGACATCGTTATCCTCCTGTCGTTAGCACGGATGCTTTGCCGGTGCGTGCCGCCTGAATGCGGTTGCGCACGAGCACAAATAGGGAGAGGCAGGTCAGACCCCAAAAGATGATGCAGATAGTGTTGCGGAAGAAGATGGTGTTGTCCCCATCAGCTATCAGCAAGGATTGGCGGAAATTGTCCTCCAACAGGGGGCCCAGCACATAGGCAATCAGGAAGGGTGCGACCGGAATATTCAGCCGCAACATGCCATAACCCACCAGCCCCATCACCAGCATGACCAGAACGTCAAATAGGTTGTTGTTGACCGCATATGCGCCGTAAACACACAGCACGAAGACAATCGGATAGAGGATGCGGTTCGGCACCGTGGCAACCCGGCTAAAGAAGCGGATCGCGACTTTGCCAACGATCAGCAGATAGGCCGAGCTGAGCAATATACCCATAAACAGCGCATATATCATCGGCAGGTTCTGATCAAAAAGGATCGGACCGGGACGAAGCCCGTGGATCATGAAGGCTCCAAGGATAACGGCTGTGATGACATCGCCTGGAATACCGAGTGCAAGCAGTGGAATCATGGTGGCGCCGGCGACACCGTTGTTCCCGGCTTCGGCCGCCGCCAAGCCCTCAATTGAACCCTTGCCAAATTCTTCAGGCTTCTTCGACGTTCGTCGCGCCTCTGAATAGGACAGGAATGCAGCCGGTGCCCCGCCAATGCCGGGGATTGCGCCCAATATCACGCCAAAGATGCTGCCGCGGACCGTGGATTTCAGCACGCTTAGATAATCTGCCAACGTCGCGCCGACGCCCAGATTCTGGGCCCGCAGCCCGCCGGGGCGTGCACGGTGGGCCGCCCGGTTGATGATTTCTGGAAGGGCAAAAAGCCCGATCAGAACGGGAATGAAATTCAGGCCGGCCATCAGGCGGTAGTCACCAAAGATGAACCTTTCGGTGCCGTAAACCAGATCCAGGCCGATGGTGGCTAGGATCAACCCCAGACACGCTGACAGGATGCCTTTGGCGAGGCTCGGGCCAGAGACGCCTGCGATAACGGTCAGCGAAAAGACAATCAGGGTAAAGAACTCTGGCGGACCAAAGCTGAGCGCGAAGCTGGCCAGGACTCCTGCAAAGAGGATGAGCGACAGGTTCGAAATCAGATCGGCAGTACATGAGGCGTAAAGTGCGATGTCGAGTGCCTTGCGTGCTTCGCCTTTTTGGCTAAGCGGATAACCATCCAGCACAGTGCAGGCAGCGGCGGGTGTGCCCGGCGTTTTTATCAAGATCGCAGAGATGGACCCGCCATATAGCCCGCCCTTGTAGACACCCAAAAGCAGTAGAATACCTGCCACCGGCGGCATGGAAAACGTGAATGGAAGGGCCAGTGCCACACCCATCGGCGTGGTCATGCCCGGAATTGCCCCGATGATCGTACCGATCGCAACACCGATGCCAACAACAAGAATGTTTTGCCAAGACAGAAAGACGGATAATGCCTCAAGAATGACGTCCATGACTCAACTCCTCAATTTTCGAATATGCCAAGGGGGATGGGGACAGAGGCCACATATCTGAAAAACAGATATAGCAGTGCCGGTACCGCAACACTGAGAAGGGCTGCCAACCACAGTTTACGTTCTCCAAAAAACAACATCATCGCAAAGATCAGTATCATCGACGCCGCAACGACGCCCATGGTCGTGAGGCTTGCGTAAAACGCAAAAAGTGCGGCTACCAAAACAAAAATACGAAGCGTGGCGGGCAAGTTCGCAAACTGGTATTTTGCGATTTCTTCCGCTTCATCCTCATCGACTTGCGGTTGCGGCATAAGCGCTGTCTCGATCAACAAAAAAAGCGAGGCTGCAATAGTCCCGGATGCGATGATCCGGGGCCAAAAATCAGGAGACAAGGTTGCAATCTTCACGGTGCTTGGCACTTTGACACCACTTGGAATGATGAACAGAATTGCCCCGATCCCGAGTAAAAGAAAAATCAATGCCGTGATGATGTCTCGGTGGCGCTCGGAATTCATGCAGTGGTCTCCTGTTTTAGGGATGCAAGATCCAGATTTCCCATCGCTACGTTGTCGCGCAGGGAAAGCCAGCGGCTTGCGCCTGTTGGTGTCATATCGGAACAACGGACATCTGGTCTGCGATCGGGATGCCCAAGGCAGGTCTTTAGCGCCTGTTGAAAGCCCGAAACAAAGTCAGGTGACTTGGCCAGCGCCCCCGCCAGCAACACCCGTTCTGGCTGACCTACCTCTAGAACAAGCGCAAAGTATTCTGCCGTGCGTTTGCCGCGTTCTCTGAGCAGCGCTTGAATTTGTGCGTCGTTTACAGCGCGGACCACATCTTCGACCAACATTGCGCTAAGTGTCGCATCAGGTTGGCCCGAGAGCGCGACACTGCCGCGTGTCACCTCAAGCAATGATAGCCCGCCGCAGGCTTGGGACAGTGTCCGTCCACTGCCGTCTGGCGCTTTGCTTTCCGTCAGTACTCTGCCGAATTCCTGCCCGGCGCCATTGTCGTCGCCCTGTTGGCGAATGCCGATACCGAAACCCAATGAACAATATAGGGTTGTCAGGTTCGCAAAGCCGATTCCAAGCCCTTGTTCTGCTTCGGCCTTGTTGATTGCCGATGTCGGTGTATCAAGCACCAAGGGTGCCTCAAGAACCTCTCGGACGATCTCAGCGATCGCGATTGGCTTGTCCCATCCGAAAACAGGGGCGCGCAAGATTTGGCTGCGATCCCGGCTCAACTCCGCAGCGACAGCAATACCGACCCCAAAGAACCGACTGCGGTCGGTAACATGATCGCCCAGCATTTCTGCCGCTTGCGCCAAACACAGGCGCATAAACGCCTCTCCATCTTTATCGGGCGTGTCGCTGGACACCCACTCTGCAATTTTGCGATTTTCAAGATCCGCCAGAGTAACCGACTGCCGAAACGCGTTCAGGCCGATGCCAATAATGTATCCGCCGTCGCCATTGGGTTTCAGCCCGACGAAACGCCGACCCGGTCTTCCTTTGGGTCCGAATGCATCAGATTCCCGGATTAAATTCGCATCAATCAAGTCTCGTGTAATGCGCGAAACGCTTGCCACATTGAGCCCGACAGCATTGCCAATGTCCGTCCGTGACAGGCCGGGCCTGCGCAAAATCTCGGCAATGACCCGGTTGCGATTGCGGGTGCCTTGATCCTGCTCCAGTCGATGAGCGCTCATGTGAAATCCAACATATTTGTTTACTTGATGTAAGCAATTAAACTAACTTGATGTCAGAATCAACAATAAAACGAACTGTCAACAGGGAAGGTAGAGAGGTAACATTATGAAAATGCTTATAAATGCAGCGATTGCTGCGGGATTCACGATCGTGGGGGCGGCAGGTACCGTATTTGCGGAATATCCCACCAAGCCGATCACGGTCGTGGTGCCGTATGGCCCAGGGGGGGCTGCCGATCTGGCAGCGCGGATCATTGGGAATGAAGCCACGGAATATTTGGGTGAGGCCGTTCTGGTCGTGAACCAGACCGGTGCCGCCGGCGTCACCGGATCGACCATGGTCGCCAAAGGCCCGAAAGATGGCCATCAGGTTTTGATGAGCCGTGTTGGCTCACAAGCGACGGTGCCCGCGATGAACGAAACCATCCCTTATACATGGGATGAGTTTACCATGCTGGGGATTGTCGAGTTGAATCCGTTTGCCATCGCGGTTGCTGCGGATTCGCCTTATCAGACATTCGAAGACCTGGCCGCTGCGCTGAAGGGCGACGAAAAGCTGACCTATTCTTCCGCCGGTGTCGGAACGCTTTTGCATATGGCCTCACTGATCGTGATCGACGATCTGGGTGTCAGTAGTGATGCGCATATCCACGTGCCCTTCAAAGGCGGCGGCAATGCAACCGCAGCCGTTATCAGCGGCAACGCAGACTTTATCTTTCATAACCTTTCGGGCTTGATTGGCGGTATAGAAAGCGGCCAGCTGCGTGCGCTGGTGGTCACAACGCCCGAACGTGTTGATCGGATTCCGGAGACACCGACCGCGACTGAAGTGGGTCATCCCAACCTGAACACCGTTGTCGGTTGGTCAGGTGTGTGGGGGCCAGGTGGCATGGATCAAGAGGCGGTTGATACGTGGGTCGCTACTTTGGAAAGCCTTAAGAATGACGAAAGCTGGAATGCAGCGACAGCTGAATTGGGTTCCATTCCAACCGTGATGTCACCAGAAGAGACGCGCGCATTTGTTGAGCAGCAGTTCAACACGTTCCGCGTGGTTGCTGACAAGCTTGGCATGGTAGTCCGCTAGTCCGCCCTGACGTGAAACCATCCCGACCGGCTCGCTGGTCGGGCGCTTTTTGAAATAGGAAAACCACGATGACAGCCCCAAATATTCTTCTCATTCAGGTCGACCAGTTGGCAGCGAACGCGCTGTCTGCCCATGGCAACCAGACGGTGAAGGATCCCAACATCTCAGCGCTGGCTGAGGCGGGTGTGGTTTTTGAAAATTGTTATTGTAATTTGCCAATGTGCGGCCCATCGCGTGCATCGATGCATACCGGACGCCTGCCGTTTTCCATGGGCATGTACGATAACGCCAGCGAATTTCATGCGGATCAGCCCACCTTCTGCCACTACCTGCGCGATATGGGCTATCGCAGCGAACTGTCCGGTAAAATGCATTTTGTTGGTCCGGACCAATTGCACGGCTACGAAAAACGCCACACGACCGAAATTTACCCCGCGAATTTCGCATGGACGGTAGATTGGTCAAAGGGGCGCGAATATAGACCCACAAACCTCACCATGGCCCCGATCATTGAGAGCGGCCCGGCCGTGCGTACCATGCAAATGGATTATGACGATGAGGTCGCTTATAATGGAAAACAAGCGCTTTACGATCTGGCGCGCAAGGCGGATGACAAACCATTTCAGCTGACCATTTCATTCACCAGCCCCCATTCGCCCTTTGTGATTGGGCAAGAATACTGGGATCGCTACGATCACGATGATATAGAAGCCCCCAGCGTTCCGCCGCTGGAATTGGACGAGATGGATCATCTGAGCCGCAACCTGCATTACTGTCAGGCGCGGGACAAATTCACCGTCACCGATGAGCGCCGCCGCATGGCCCGTCATGGATACTACGGCATGATCTCCTATATCGACGACAAGGTCGGTGAGATCATGGAGGTCCTCAACCAGACCGGGCTGGCGGACAATACCATTGTTATCTTCACCTCGGACCACGGCGAGATGATGGGCGAACGTGGCATGTGGTTCAAGCAGCACTTCTTCGAATGGGCCGCACATGTGCCTTTCATTGTGGTAGCACCGGATCGGTTCAAGCCATCACGGGTTGAACAGAACATCTCACTCATCGATCTTATGCCGACATTGCTTGATCTGGCATCTAACGAGGAATTCACCGGATACGTCGCGCCCTGTGATGGCACTTCGCTTCTTCCTGCGCTCAATGGTGACACGTCGGATATGGCCGATATGGCAATCTCCGAATTCGCCGCCGATGGTTCGACCGGGCCAAGCCGGATGGTAAAAAAGGGCCAATGGAAGCTCATGTGGCTCGAAGGACATGACACCCTGCTTTATGATGTCACAGCGGATCCGAACGAGTTGGACAACCTTGCAGCGCGACCCGAACATGCAGCTATCGAAGCAGAATTGACCGAGATTTTGTTTGATGGCTGGGACCCTGACGCGCTGCGCACCGAAATCCGCGCTAGTCAGGAACGCCGTCTGGCAATCCACCGTGTGACTGGTGGCGCGCCAACCTATGTCAACAAGGTCAGGCTGGACGATGACCAACGCTATATCCGCAACGCAGGGGCCGCCGACACCAAAGCCCGCGCGCGCCTTCCCTATGTCGCACCTGCACAACCTGATTCCGAATAATGGCTCAAAGCTATGCTTTTATAGTGCTCGGGCCGGATCAGCTGGATGTGTACTGGCCAATCGTCTGTCGGCGAACCCTAAGAGCCGCGTACTGCTGATCGAGGCAGGCGGGCGGGACACTAACCCGTGGATTCACGTGCCGGTTGGCTATTTCAAGACGCTGCACAATCCGAAAACGGATTGGTGCTACAAAGCCGAACCCGATCCGGGTTTGAATGGTCGCAGCCTCGACTGGCCGCGCGGAAAAGGCATGGGCGGATCAAGCTCTATCAATGGGTTGCTGTATGTGCGTGGCAATCCACGCGATTATGACGACTGGGCGCAGGCCGGAAACCCGGGATGGTCCTGGGACGATGTGCTCCCCCTTTTCAAACGCTCAGAAGCACATGAGGCCGGTGAAAGCGAACATCACGGCGGTCGTGGCGGCTTGGCGGTCTCAACCATCCGCGCCAAAAGCCCAATTTCAGAGGCATTCATTGATGCGGCTGTTGAAATGGGCGTTCCACGCAATGACGATTACAACGGTGCCAAGCAGGAAGGCGCGGGCTATTTTCATCAGACCGCCCGCAAAGGCCTGCGCTGTTCCTCGGCAAGGGCATTTATCACACCGATACGCGGCAAACGTTCTAATTTGACGATTGAGACCAATGCGCTGGTACAACGGTTGATCTTTGCCAATGATGACCCGAAACGTGTGATTTGTGTCGCCTTTGCGCAAAAGGGTCACGACCGACAGGTCCGTCTGCGCGACGGCGGCGAAGTCATCCTTTCAGCAGGCGCCATCGGCTCACCTCAAATCCTTGAGCTTTCAGGCATTGGGCGCGGTGATGTGCTGCAAAATGCTGGCATCGCGCTGTGCCACGAACTGCCGGGCGTCGGCGAAGCCTTGCAAGACCACCTGCAAACTCGACTGGTCTATGAAGTCAACGTTCCCACCCTAAACGATGCGATCAACAGCGTCTTCAAACGGATGGGGATCGCGCTTCAGTACGCATTGAACCGGTCCGGCCCGATGAGCCTGGGTGCAAGTCAGGTCTGTATTTTTGCCCGTTCAACCGACGACGCGGACATTCCTGACATTCAATTCCATTTTCAGCCATTATCGGCAGATAAACCGGGCATCGAGATGCATCCGTTTTCCGGCTTCACCTCAGCGGTGTGCCAGTTGCGTCCGGAAAGTCACGGTCACATCCATATTGGCTCTCCTGACCCGAAAGCATATCCTAAAATCGTGCCATACTATCTGTCGGCAACCGCCGATCAGCTCTGTGCAATCCGCGCGGTACGGTTTGCCCGTGCCATGACAAAAACCAACGCGCTTTCGCCATTTATTGTGCGTGAGCATGTACCTCTGAGCCCGCCAATCTCGGATGAAGAGTGTCTGGAAGTGGCGCGTAATCTGTCACAGACCATTTACCATCCGACATCGACTTGCCGGATGGGCCAAGATGTGAATGCGGTGGTCGATGCAAGGCTTAGGCTGCATGGAATAACCAGTTTACGCATCGCGGATGCCTCGATCATGCCATCCATCACCAGCGGCTACACAAACGCACCGGCAATCTTGATCGGTGAAAAAGCTGCCGAACTGCTATTGGTAG
This sequence comes from Phaeobacter cretensis, assembly GCF_047372505.1. Lineage (NCBI taxonomy): Bacteria > Pseudomonadati > Pseudomonadota > Alphaproteobacteria > Rhodobacterales > Roseobacteraceae > Phaeobacter > Phaeobacter cretensis. Next base: position 1,482,622 of record NZ_JBKBEU010000001.1, on the reverse strand, counting down.
ATCATCGTTGATTTTGCGATGCGGCGAATAAGCCCCTCAGATCGTAAAATGCACTTGGTCAAATCTGGCGCCGCCTAGGCTCAGGACACACAACTAGAACAAGACAGTTGCTGCGAGAGCAATCGCAGATAAGAAGACCTTGGGACAGCGGTCATAGCGGGTTGCGACACGCCGCCAATCTTTCAGTCGACCAAACATGATCTCCATGCGGTTGCGCCTTTTGTATCGACGCTTGTCATCGTTGACTGCTTTACCGCGGTTCTTTGGAAAATACGGCGCAAGCCGCATCATCGGATCGTCGCTCAACCAGAGGCAATATACCTGACCAAAAAGGCAGAACTATGTGATCGTTTATAAGAGATGAGAAGGGGCACATAGTTTTGCCTCTGCCGTTGAATTTTTTTCTTTTAGATCAACGTGGCGAAAATCTGTTGAACAACGAAATTTGCCTCTTTGGTCACATAAGTCTGCCTCTCGGTTTGCGACAAATGCTGGCCCGACCTCCCAAGTAAGTGGGTTTCGATTGATGAGTGACATTACGTGTTTGGCTCAGCCACAGCGGACGTTCGAAAATGACCGTGGAAATGGCTTGTCAGCGGACATTATGAGCATTCGCTGCGCTATGTTCGAAGGTCCGGTTCATATGCATACAGGCAAGAAGGCCAATCCCGAAGTCGCTGGTCCTAGGAGCACTTGTCTAAACGAGGGCACCAGTGCAGTCTGCGGCTGCAACGGAATATAGAAAGACCAACATGGATCTGACCTACTGGCTGATTTTTGCAGGAACCGTCCTCGGCGTGTCGTTAATACCTGGTCCCAGCACCTTCATCGCATTCGCACATGGTGCTGCTTATGGGGGGTTACGAAGCTTGGCCACCGCATGTGGAAACGCTTCAGCCTCAACCTTGCAGGCGATTGCAGCATCTGCTGGTCTCGGTTTGGTCATCACGAGTTCGGCGATCCTGTTTGCGGTTATAAAGTACGCGGGAGCCCTATACCTCATCTATGTCGGCATCCAGCTTTGGCGATCCGCCGCGCAGCGCGTTTCGTTGGGAACGACGGACCATGGAGCTGCTGAACCGGCATTCAAGCTCTTTTCCAGTGGATTCACCGTTGCCGCCAGCAATCCAAAAGCAATTGCCTTTTTCACAGCGTTGTTTCCGCAGTTCCTGTCCGCTGATGGCAACAGCATCGGCCAACTAGTGGGAATGGTCTTAGTGGTCAGTGCTAGTGCTTTCACAGTCGCCGCGTTCTATGGGTGTTTTGGCGCATATGTGCGTGGACTGGAACTGTCCCGCTCAGTTATGACTCGTGTTTACAAGGCGACTGGCGGCCTGTTCGTCGCAAGCGGCGTTGGATTGGCTGCATCTAGGAATACCTGACATTTGTGCAATATGCAGCATCCGTCAAAGAGGGCTCTATGCGGTCATTCTCTGCGACACGCGAGAATGACCGGTCAGTTATTTTATGGTTTTTCGCTCAAAAATAAGATTGCATCTTGGTCCAAGCGGCAGGGGTACAATGCCTCGATCCAGTTGCAAGATCGCTTCGGTGCCTGGCAGTCTGCCTGTTTGTTTGGAAAGCTCAGTCACCGACACAAAACGCTCCCGAAATCTCTCCATTGACTTGGCACAGACATACCTCCGCTTTCGCCCCGACTGGAGTTCTGTAACTTCTCGTGGGATCAAGTGCCGCTGATCCAGTAACTTACGAATGGTGCGGATATTAAGGTTCAGGATTTCTGCTGCGCGTGTTGGCCGCACGGTACCTTCGTGATCCGTGGCGATGACGCCTTTCAGGTCCTCCATTGCGATCAGAAAATTTGGAAACTTAACCTTTTCCCGGGCTGATATCGCCAGCGCGATCCGGTTTCTCAAGATGATTTCAACCACCCGCTCAGTCGGTATGCGCACCCGGTGCGACGCTGATGGAATATCGAGGTAAGTTTTGTCGGTATCGTTCTTGGCAACCAAATCGCGTAGCACGGCAAAGAAACGCTCGATTTCACGCGGGTGATAGTGTGGGTAGGCGTTTTTGTCGGCGAAGTACTTGGAGATCAGGCCCGCGTTCGAGAGCTTGGTGAGCATGAAACGCTCGATCCCAAGCCATTCTGCGGTCTCGCTTGCATTGAGCAATGCATCGAAGTCCGTCACGATGTCATTGATGATTTCGGTCGATACGTAACGCCTCAGCACAAAGCCACGGCCCGAAGAGTTGCGTGTCGCCAATCCCATTGCTTCCAATCTCCGTGCGAGTTTCCAGCCTGAGACACCATAGTGGCTGCGAGCTGTCGAAAGAGAGTGGACGTATTGCTCGGGGCAGGGCTTCCCAAGGACGATTGCACCTTCGGAAATCGGAAAATTCTTGAAGATGAAATCCCGCACCAGATCACGGATGACATCAAACGCAGGATCATCGTCTCGATGACGGAGCCACTCAAAGAAAACTCGATAGCGGGTGCGGTACTGGGTGTTGTCTACTGGATGCGCCTCTTGGATTTCTCTGAGTTTGCGTCTAAACGCATCCGGACCTTTTCTCAGCACTTCAAATCCAGCGCTTCCAGCTTTTGCCCACCGCGCAGGGGTTGCGTCATCACGTTTGAACTTTGCACCTTGTGTCAGCAGTAGCCCAAAGCCTTCGCAGGTTTGCGCCGCGACGTGGAAGGGCAATTTATCCAGCCAAGAAATGCCCGGACCATTCTCAACTCGGTCTCGCAGGTAGTTTTCCAGTTTGAGATCAGCGTCGTTCGCGAGCTCAGAGGGAATGGGGTCGTATTGATCGCACAGATGCATGAAGTCAAATGTGTCCTTGTTGCTGCGCGCCTTGGGCATTGGCACCAAATAGCAACCGTGGCGTATGCAGGTCCGTACTGAGGTGAGTTGCCAGATGCCAAAGTGTGCCGCGTCCGTAGGTATCGCTGCCTCCTTCAGGCATTCGGGGCAGGCCTTGAGAGAAGTTCGGTTGAAGGCCGTAAACTTGATGGTTTCAGCCCCCAGCCGAAACCAGCCCGGGGAGGTAAGTTGTGGCGTGCCGCGCTGAAGATCCATGGCTGAGCAACCGGCCAAAGATGCCAGCCGCGCGACATCGTCTGGTTCGCCGTTGGTGATCCCAAGATAGGTAAGACCGACATCAGAGCCGAAGGTAATGGCGCGCGGAGCGCCATTCCTGCGGGCCAAGCGGGACGCCAATGACGCCGCTGTTTCACCTTGCCGAAATTCCACCGAAAGCGGCAGCGCTTGAGCTTTTGCAACCGTCATGTATCGGCCTCCGGGAAAACCTGACGGGAATCGATCCTGTAGAAATCTGGAATGATAAAGGGATTGAGAGTATTGTCGCAGGCAGATCGACAATGATAGGCTTTGGCGAAGTGGTCCCTCCGTAGGGTTGAAGACGCTTCAAGATATGCTTGTTCGAGGGCTGCGATTGTCAGCTCGATCACCAAACCGAATTGATTTGCAGCCGCATGGATGAGACGTTCGCCCATCGCCTGTTCCTGGGTGTTTTCATGGGCTGATACCTCCCCAGCGTCGCAATATGCTTCGATCAAATCGACTGCGTTTTCTGCATCTGCGGTCGGAGAGAGGCTGTCAAATCGGACAGTCTTCATCCGCCGCGCGAGCTGTGGGTCATGGTTCAAGATCCCTTCCAGCTCCGGCGTTCCCGAAAGGATGATGCCAACAGGCCATTCAGGATCAGTCATGAGTGTTTTCAGCATGGAGGCGACCGAATTCAATTCATGTTTGGTGCCGCGCGATGCGAGTTCCTGGGCTTCATCGAGTAGAATATTGGTAACACCCAACTCCTTGAGCTGATGGCGAACAAGATCCCAAATGTACCACGCCTGTCGCTCAGAGCTGATCTTGTACCCAAGCTCCCGCAACAGGGCTTGCCCAACGGATTTTAGGGTGGCCGGTGAGGGCACACGAAGGCTGACGATACACCTGTCGCCGTGTCCTTCCGCTCTCAGCCGTTCTTGTGTTCGTTGTGCAAGGAAAGACATGGCCGTGGTCTTGCCCGCGCCAGATGGCCCCGAAAGGGCCATGCCGTGAGCTTCATTGGTTTGCCCGATCTCGATGTCTGCCAGTCGTTTCTCCAGCAAGAGCGTCAATTGGGCCTCTAGCGGTTCAAAACGTTCATGATTGATGAAGTGATTGCGCAGAGCTGCAACTCGTTTTGCGGTGTGTTTGATGCGATCATTGGTCATTGTTGAAGGTCCAGCGTTTGCGGCGAGCGGGCGCGTTTGTTTCCGAAGAATTGGGAGATTGTTGTTCAGGCAAGGTTTGCGTCTCGGTGGAGGGCCTGATTTCAATGCCGCTGGCGAGCGGGTCATCGGATGAAGACATGTGATCCAAGCGGTCGGCGTCTGACCGAAGCGCATAGTGCAGCGCTGCTTCATGCCGTGAGACATCTTCGGTCGTGACGTGAAACGGTGTCAGTTCACGCAAGGTGAATGCGCGATTGTTTGCCTCTGAAATTCGTTCAATTGCGCGTCGGACGATGGGGGCATCTATCTCCGCATTGCGCTTGTTGCGAAGGCGAAGAGAGCGCCTTGCTTCAATTAACTGATCGTAGGAAATGCCCTCAAAACCTAATTGATTGGCGATGGCAGGATGCCAATCTGTACCCACCTTCACCGCAATCCAGCCGATGTCCGAAAGGTCGGCACGAATTTCCACGTCGCGGGTCGGGGAGTGGAGATACGCGTCGCGGAGCGCTTCACAACTGTAGGAGAGGCCTGCAAACAGCACGCCATCGCCGCGCAGTTTGCGCGTGAGTGGCCGCCCGAAGGCTTTCCGCATCGTCAGACCGTCTGGAACAGGCATAATACCATGTTCGCCGGTTAGGCGCTCCCAAGCTTGGTTGGGTGTTTCTCCGTTGAGTGATCCATGCGGCTCGTTGTGGTAGATGTCCACGATATAGGTCAGCAGTATGGTGATCAGGTCATCATCACACAGGCAGGCAAGCTGTTCCGATGGGTAGTCGCCTCGCTCTACTGTGTCGAAAAAGGTGCGCCCTAAAAGGAGCGGCATCAATCGGTGGCCTAGGGTTCTGAAGAAGGATTCAATATGGCCGCGTAACCAGGGCGTACCTGCTGGTGGCAGGTGAGCGGTGATGCCAAGTGAGGATAAAGTGCCCTGAAAGTCGTCTGAGACAAATGCAGACCCCATGTCAGTTACCAGGGTCTGTACGCCGCCGTGGTGGTGCCATGTGCTTTCGCAACCAGCCGCTTGTGCGATGGGTGTTTTGTCTCTGAAGATGTCGCGAAGTGCGCGGATGGCGTCATCTGAGTTCGGGTTTTCGGCCAACCTCAGGGACAATACGCACTTGGTGGCACAGTCGATGGCGATGTAGATCCAACGACGCCCGCTCTCCAATTTCTCTTGGCGCTCAGGTGGCAGGTGATCCCAAATGCCTGCCAAAGTCAGCAGCGTGATCACGTCGAGCTTGTTTTCATCCATCTCCACCCGCTCAAGTGGCAGTATAACATCGGGGCCGTTCTCAAAAAGTGTGAAACGCGCATTGGCCGCTGCTGTTCCATGGCGTTTGGCGTAGACATAGTAGGGATCAGCCAAGTCCAAACGACGGCGGATTGTGACTGCGGATGGGATCAGCAGCGGCGCAAGTCCCGCGTCTCCACGCCGCCAGTTCTCACTTTCGAAGAGAGTCTTCGTCTCAGCCACTGCTTGAACTTTGGTGGGGCGTTGGGTGTTGGCATAGAATTCGATCACCTGGTTCATCAGGGCTTCCGACTTCGGGCACCACCGTGGTTTTCTATTGCCAGACCGGTGTGTCTTGGGGATCAGGGCAAGCGCCGAGTAACCTGCATTTTCATAGGCTCGCAACCATTCAAGTGCTCTTCGGCTCCCAGGTAATTTGCGCATCGAAATCGTTGCGCTAGGTTTTATTGAGCCAGATGAATATTCACCTTCACCCAATCGCTTTCGAACGAGTGTTCCTAGTTTGTCTTTGATGCGCTTGTACCCCGCGTGAGATCGAAAGAACTCAGCTGCGGTTCTCAGTTGCAGAAGGACATCGCAGACCGCTTTGCGGAAAAGTACGATCGCGCGGGTTTTTCCGGACAGCTCATTGATGGTTGTGGCGTTGCTTTCAGCGCGCGCTTTTTGGCCGGCAAGATCAAAGTAATTTGGGTGAAACTTAGTGTCGGGCCGTTTGAGGAGATTGGTGAGATCTTGATAGGAGAACCACTCGACGATGCCGGGCTGAAGAACGCGCTCAAATAGCCAGCCGCCATTTTGTTGCTCGAGAGGGCGAATTGCTAAACCCTCACTAGCGATCATGTCTGATTTTGAAATACGACAAGGAGCATTCATGCTGCGGCCCCCGTCAAAGAGGGGCGAAGCGTTGCCAGTTTCCGCGCCGCTACCGCTGCCTTGCGGCGATCAATCTGCTTGTCTGTGATCAGGAGCACCCGATCCGCAAACTGCTTGGGCACGGACCGCGTGACGTGCTCGAGTTCACTCATAAAGTTGCGGCTGAGCACGCGATTCATGGGTTTGATGGCGATCGCTATTTTCTTCCCGCTCGAAAGCGTGATCAGAAAATCAAATACGTGTTTTGCGGGGCGGCCATCTGCACCGACGAACTGGATCGCAGGCGGCTGGTCCCAAATGTGATGGATGTCATCACGTATCAGCATCAAACACAGAAAGGCATATTCGAGTGCGCTTTCAAATTGCAGGATGCGCGGGCGACCAAATCCGGGAAGCTTTGCAATCATGCTGCCGCGCATGCTTGCTCTGGATCGCCGCGCAATGCGACGGGTTGCGCGACTACCTTCTGGGTCGCGGTGTATACGTACTGCCATATTGTTGTGGAGCGCACCTCTTTCAGCTCCGCGCAAAGCCGCGGATCGAGACAGGCGCTGTCTCCCCCTTGTTAAAAAGATGAGTGTATCCGCCCCGCCGGAACCATTCCGGCGGGTTGACTTTTCTTTGGTGTCGGGGGATGAATAGGGCGTCGGAACCAAACGACACTTTATTCCGAGAGGCCTTCCTGTTGACGCAGGAAGGCCTTTCACTTTCCCGAACTAGCTTTGCCTAGTGTCCTCCTCCTCCTGCTGTGGATAACGATCCGGGAACAGTGCTTCCGGGGTGGTGTCCAATTGCCTTGCGATTTCTGACTGCACTCGGTGCGACGTCCGATAACCTTGGCTCACCACGGTTACGCTGCTTTGTGCAATACCGAGAGTCTTCGCGACTTTAGACATGGACGATCCAACTAGCCTGAGACGGCACTTCAAAATTTCGTGGAGATTTCGGTCTACACTCATGAGGTTGTCTAAGTCCTTGGACTGCATATTTGCACAATGGCCAAAGAATCAGATGTCACCGAATCGGTCAATGTTGTTTCTAAAAATAAATATTGAAAACAATGGTTTGCTTGGTGTCACATATGTTTTGCTAGGAAACGTATGTTTTACATCGCAAGATATTTGACGCCTTTGAAACCTATGTTTGCGGTCACGTGTGATGTTGGATCGGCTTTTTCGATTAGCCAATTCTTTGAATGGTTTACGCTAAATATGCTCTATCAGTCATTGGATTTGTGGAATTCACTGGTGCTAAACCAATCTACCGTTGCTGGCCCATTTCGAGCTCTCCCTTGCCCACATGAAGAAAAAATTTTTCTGGAAACTTACGGTCTTTGAGGGTCAGAACAGACTATTCTGACCCCAGAACGTGTTTCTGCGAACAAGTTGTGGTAGTGACAGAGCGAATGATGAGAGGCTTTGATATGGCTGGAAATTTGGAAAGAGCCGGGAAACTAGCGGATCTTGAAACTGGTCAAGTTGCACATGGAGATGCGGCTCAGGCTGAGATCGCTCCCTTACTGGTCCGGATTGAACCCATATTGGAGAAGGTAGATCAGTTCGGCATAACTGACGCTGAATTTGACATGCAAGCCTTCACAGATGAAATGTGGGGCGGGTAGTCAGGGCCGTCAGAAACGAACCTGTTGGTCAGTGCTGCGTTCAACCTGAAGTCGGTTCACATAACACCCATTAACCTATGTTCTGTTTTTGTTATAGCAACGCAAATCACCTTTTAGTTGTGAAGGGGTGGTGCCGAAACGATAAACGCATTCGGCTCAAAGCGGCTATTCGACCTGGTACCACTATACTCCGGTCGCAACCTGCATGGTGGACTTTGCTGGGCATGCTGCATCGGTCAATACGCTGTCTGGGGAGTAAGGGGACGTCGTGATGAGGGTATGTCGAACCGGTTAGCTCCGATCTATGTAGCCATCACCCGATAGCTGGCTCTTGTAGTTACTGGTACAGCTAACTCAATTTGGGAAGCCATCCTCGTCGGTCCATCCCTCAGGAGGGAGGAGGCTGGGGAGCATGCCTTCACCAGCTTTTGCGCGTCGCATGGCTTCACTCATCCAGGCGGCTTTTGCTAGTTCGATACGAAGCGTTTCTTGATCGTAAACATATAGCTTCAACTCACCGACCCAACGACCGTGCCCTTCTAGATCGAATTCGACCTCTATCCGGAGGCGCTGTTCGTAGAGTGTCGTATCCGAGATACCAACGTGACGGACTTGTCGCACGCATACCAAAGGTGGGTATTTCGAGGTTGCCCCCATACTGGGCGGCCCACTAACAGATGCCATCCGGATCAGTTCACATGCGACAAGGTGTTCGAACCACACTGAATCTTTCAATGTCTCGTACAGCGCAGTGATATGGCTTCCACCATCCATGTTCGCGAACCATGTTCTGGGGGGCAAAGCGAGCGCTGTTTCGAAATACTGGATCCAGTAAGCCTCGCCAGAGATTAGAGCCCCGGTCCGATTGCACATGCCGGAGAGGTCGTTCGCAGGCAGGCGGGGCGCGGAAACGTCCAGGCAGAGGGTCACGAGCCACGCTGCACTGTCGCGTTCGATAACCGGAACGCCGCTAAGGCGGCCGCCAAGCCCAGCTTCGCTTAGCAGGGCATATCGGGTCCACGCATTTAGTTCTTCGAACCGGTGCACGAAGGCCAAAAGATCCTGCGCGGTGCCAACAAGAAAAAAGGACAGGCGAACCACAATGCCGTCAACCCCCACGCGCAGGACACGCCCTGCAGCGACAATATCGGGACCGAGTGAAATGAGCCCGACATCCGCATCGATAGAATAGCCCAGACGTGCGAACTCGGTGTGATCACTCCGGATAGTCCGGAGTGCCTCGACTGAGAACACCGCCTCATCCCTGTCGATCATGATGCTGCAAGTACCGCAGAGCCAGATGCCATTGTCGACGCCGCGACGCTCTTCAGTGGTGAGCGACGGATCATATCGACGCGCCCCGCGCCCAGGCGCGGCTGCTGTAATATGCGCTGCGACACCGACATTTGTGACCGCCTCGGGAGCCTCGTCGCTCGGCCCGGAAGTCGGCGTCTTACAAAGAGAACAACGATGCCCCGCCCGTGCAGCTAAGGCACGCCGGACAGAGGCAGGGAAGTCGTCTCGCGCGTTAGTCATCGAGCGGAACCTAGCATACGAGGCGACCAGGTGCGAGGCGTAGTCGCGGACGTCATGCTATCGGCCCTGAGCTGCCGTTCCCCAACGGGTCGCAATGCTGAGGCGCTGTCCGTCAGACCGGCCATTCGCTGCATGTGCGGAACCGGGGTCTAGCAATAACGCGACAAGTTAGGACAAAGTCAGAGAAGCTAGCCTGTGTTCGCCGGAGGTGTGGATATAGAGCGACCCGTCGTTCAATTGATCAGGCAAAACACCCACTGCAAACAGCAGGCGTTCGAAGTGTCGGTTGAGGAAATGCATCTCTTCTAGGTTCGCCCAATCCCCCAGTCGGCGGTTAAATGCGGCAAGGTCTTCTTCAAAGAGCTTTGACCACTTCATGAGTTCCAACTGCGCAAGTTTTTGATCCAATGGCTCTCCTGGTCGGCGCGGGCCGATTACTGAGGCGCGTGCCGCTAGATACCGTGCAATTGCCGTCATGAGACCCGACGCTTGGGAAGCACAAACTTCAAAGAAGCGTTTATGATCGCCGTCTGTTTGATATTGCGTGTGTGCATCTGTCGTGGCCGAAATCATCTGTCCAATTTGCAAGCGTGCTTGCTCAGAATAGAATTCCAGCGTCTCCGTGTTGGGGGCGAGGAGACGGGTGGAGAAATAAGTCGCCAGCAAAGACTCATTGTATTGAAAGAGCCAGCCCTCATAAGGATCCGTGTATGGGGAAAGCAGTGTTCCCGGGAATTTGCGTTCTAGAAGCGAGTTGAATGCGGCTGTCCCCAAGCAGTAGGAGATGACCGAAATGGCCTCCTCGCGTAAGGTTTCGTCTTCCGAAATCAACTGCTCCGCAAGATACCCTCTAAGGACAATGTGCGTCTTGATGCCGTCGTCACGTCGCACTGCGAGTGGCATAGCAACGCCATTGGGGTTTGCGCCCGCAGAAGGATCAATGCTGCGATCAACACCCAAACCTCGGTCAAGTCCCTGCAGTGCTCCTGCGTAATCCACGGCAAACGTGATGCCATCTAGGCGTTGGATGGGGAGGTAGCCCCCAAATGCTGTGACCACTTCATTGAGGCTTTCTGCTACTCTTTGCACATAGGCCTCGTCTCCGAAGTCCTTAAAAGAGACAGAATACGAAAAACCTTCATCTGTAGGCAAATCAGTCCATGTGACAGGCTCACTATCCTCCTGAAAAACGCTCGCGTTATCGCCGAGGAATTCTTCAACCGTTTCGCGGAACGCAGAAGAGGTTTTGTTGGCTATTTTGGCGCGCGCAGGGCCACCAAGCTCCGCAAGATCGGTTTGTGAGACTTCATCTCTTCGGTTCGCCAAATAGAAAGTAAAACAGCTTTCACGTGAGGCCCGGCTATATATTTCCACAACCTTGCCCCAGTCATCCGCAACACTGCCAACCGCTAGTTTTGAGGAAGACAACGGAACCACGACGCGAGTCATGCTTTTGTGATCCGCCATAATATAAGGTCCCCAACCGTTTGCGTCTTCGGCGACGGCAACACAGTCGGGCAGAACCGCATCTCCAGTTGGAAAGTCAACGATCCGCCATCGAAATTCCTCCAGCTTGGCTTTTCGAGGCCCAGGCACCAGCTCTTTCTTAAGAACTTGAGTATGCACCTTTCGGGGCATTGCTTGGAATTCTCCTTGGAAACGCTCCAGGAAAGCATCAAACTCATTTGACGCTGCATTCTGGAGTGCATCAAAGTCTTCTCGAATGGCCTGGTAGAGCAGACGCACAACCGCTTTGGGTGTCAAGTTGGTGAGCATGTTGATTGGATGCTGTTCGAACTGCTCTATCGCCATTTTTTCGAACTTTGACGGAACACGGTGTTTAGGTAATTCAATGCCATCGAAAAGCTCACTGGGTCGATGAATGAGGGTATCGATTGACGAAACAAGCTCCGATGCCCCTACATCTATCAATTCACGCAAGTACGCAGCTCGTATTGTCAGATGTGCAACTATCTCGCTAATCAGGTGACTTGGTAGAGTATCACCCGCTGCAACGGCGCGCGCCTCTTCGACACCGAATTTCAGCTCGTTTTCGTATTCGGTAATCAGATCGTCCAGTGTTGGCGCATCTGTCATGGCAGGCTTTGAATAGAAATCTCGGGTTGCAGCGGCATCATCGCGGGATACCGGTACAGGATTTGGCAGACCGCGCCGATGCATCCAAAGCTTGTCACTTCCGTCTTGAATGACAAATTCCTTTAGGAAATGCCTAGGGATGAAGTGCTGCTTTCGACCGGCCATGGTAGTCCCACCTCTCTTCAAGGAGCTCTTGGTCTGTTACTGGGAAACAGTTTTACTTTCGGTCTTATTCCAGGACGAAGACGGAATCTGTCTCGAAGAACCCTTTGGAAATCAGTTCTGTGCGCATTTGCTTCGTATCGTCGGCAAAGATGATTACCGCCAAATCCGACAGGGCTCGCGAGCAACACACATAGAACAGTCGCCTCGTTCTATCGATTACGGAATCCTTTTCCTCGGCAATGTTTGCTCGGTCTCGATCTGAGAGCTCTGTAACGCCGAAATATTTGCCGTAGGAGAAGGTGTTGGTTCGCCCTTCCTGATCGTCAACAACCACGATCACCTTGTCGAACTCCGCCCCTTTGATGCCTTGCTGCGTGGCGAATGGAGACATCTTCTCGATGTATTTCCGGTACCCCCATAGCTCCGATGCGCCGCACTGCATGAAACGAAGGGCGGCATTGTCGACCGCAGGCTCGGCAACAGGTTCGGCAGTACTTGCGTACAGGTCGATGAGCTCGACGTAGCGATCATCGAGCGCCATCAAGTTGTTGTCTCTCATGAAACGGACGACATCGCCGACGCGCGCGTCCCCCCCGGCTTCCAAAATCGCCACCAATTCGCCGATCTGTCCTTGCAGCCCATTCAGAAGTCCCGCGGTGTCGACACCAGCCAGCGCATCCGGCTGCAACCGCGGACAGTGTTTGCGAAGCAGGCGCATAATCTCGAACTCCCGCGCTTGTTGACGCGCAAGCACCACAGGAAGGACGTACGACAAAAACGGGCGTACCACCCAGGCAGTGCCGTCAATCACTCCGCTACTTAGGTCCTCTGGCGATCTGTCATTAAGTGCGCTGTAGAGGTTTGGAAAACCCAATCGGGTTGCCGCCATCCGGTGGACCAGCACCAGTAGTCGCAACGCTTCTTCGTCTTCTTCCTCCAACCAGCCTTCATCACCGTCCTGATTGGCGAGCCAGCGGCGTGCCTCTTCCAGACGTTCCTGTCGCCGATCATCGGCGGGCAGGATCAATACTCTGGCTGACCCTTCGACGGGAGTGTTTTCCCCGTTCACCTTAATGTGGCGGCCGCGCGTTTGCTCAAGCTGGTCGTCTTCCGCCCTGATCCGGTTGATGACGCGAAGCACGGCCTGCGGACACCGGAAATTTTCCGGCTTTTCAAGCGTCTCCCATCCCTCTTCTGGCGGAATGGGTCCGGCACCTTGCATGTAAATTTTCTGCACCGGATCGCCGAAGAAGCCGAGACAGAAGCCTAGTGGAACCGCTCGCGCCACTGCGCGGAGCGCATCCACAAAGGCCGGGTCTGTGTCCTGACTCTCATCGACAAAGATGACCGGAAAGCGACGTGTCAGAAGGGTCTGCATTAATGCGTGGCCGGCGATAAATTCGGGGCCGATCTTCAGGATATCGCTATGGCCGAGAACGCCGTTCACGTAGTCGCTTCCTGTCCCATACCGGAAGCTCTTCACCGCAGTAATCTCCGTTAGTTGTCGATTGTACCGTACGATGTTCTCCGTGGCGCGGGCTTTCGTGGCTTCTCTCGTTCGCGGTTTGTCGATTTTCTCTTGCTCTTCGGCAATCTTCTCTTGCAACCGGTTGCTTACCCATTCCCGTAGATTGTTCTGAAATGGCTTTATGACAGTCCAGAGAAAGCTGTGGATCGTCGAGACGTGAAACAGCTCATCATTCCCGACGTCTCCGCGAATTTCTTCCACAGCCACTTCGGTGTAGGTGATGCAGGCGACTTGTTGCCCGTTTCGGCGCAGTGCAGGCCCTTGGGTGCGTTCGATTTGAGCAAGGGCTTTCACGAGCGACGTTGTCTTTCCCGAACCCGCTCCCGCCACCATCACAAAATGCCGGTTGCCGTCACCCGCGAGCCGCTCATGAAGTGCCGTGTCGGTATCCGTATTGGGCTTGCCGATGCGGCTTGTCATGCGGCGTCACCTTCTTGCTGCTCGTCCTCTTCCACTGCTACGCCCAGCGTGGCTTCGAGCCACTCCAGGCCTTCGGCAATGTAGTGAGGGACGTTCCAAGCGTCAGGGTCCTTCGCGAGCAATGCGAGCGCGAAATCCGTTTTCTTGTAGTTCGAACTGTGAACTTTATCGTGAAGACGCCGTGCTAGGTCTTCCAGATTTTGCGGTGCGCGCACCCGGAGCCTCAACTCCCGATTGGCGAATTCCTGTGTCCACTCCAGATTGTCGAAGGCGAAGGCGACTTCGAGAGTGCGACCAGCGCGTTCTATTTGCTCGCCGTTGCGCTCAAGAATGACTGTGCAGGGATAAGTGACACGGATAGCGCCAAGCCCAAACTCGTCGGCGGCAATGGCCTTGGCTGTGGCAACGGCACCCAAAAGCTCATCGAGCTTATTCATGCCAGGCAACCATTGAGCAAGCATCTGGTTCGACGTCACCGCATCCGGTGTTTCCGGCGTACAAGTGCTGCCGGCTGCAACTTCATCCTCTTCATCGTCGCCTTCCACCGGGTTGAAGGCATCATCGTCTTCTTGTTCGACGGGTGCGTGTACGCTGTCCAGATCGGTAACGATGAGCGTTGTTATTCCGAGGAACTCAATAAGCGCTCGGAACAGGTGGGCATATGCGCCACCTATTTCGAGAACACTAAGGTAGCAGGAACGCAGACCGGGCGCTGCTTTAGCTATCATTTGCGGCATAACGAGCCGTTCGACATTGCCCTCGACGAGCACCGCCGCGTCGGCAAAGAAAAGGTCACAGTGCGTTAGCTTCAAATAGCGTTCCAGAAAATCACGGCTCGGGTTGGCCGCGGTACGATAGTATTCCGATAGGTTCAGGACCTTTGAGGTTTGTGCAATGCCTGTGCCTTCGCGCCTGAAATAGCGAATGGGCTGGAAGCCACGCTCGTACAGGATATGCGGAGAGTGCGTCGTCAACGCCAACTGCGTGTGGAAACCATCTGGCGCGTCACCTTCCGCCGCCAGAATCTCCAACACCTTGCTGACGAAGACTTGCTGCAACTGGGCATGCAAATGAGCTTCTGGCTCTTCGACAAACACCAGATGCAGAGGTGGGCGCTTCTCCTCTGTTGCTAGCCACTGTGCGTGAAGATCGAGAAGTTCGACCACCATATAGATCAGATTTTTGAAGCCGAGCCCGTTATATTTGTCGGGCAGCGTCAGTCCCTCATCGTTCAGGGCGTAGTGAACATGGGCACCGTCCTGGCTATTCATCACTGTCGCAGGATTAAGTGCGGATTTGATCATCAGGCGCGGATTGGTCAGTCCCGGATATCCCAGTTGTGCCAGCCGCTGGAGGGTATCGGCGAAGACCTGTTCGAGATGTTGGTTCAGCAGTATTTCCGAATCCGCGAGCGCCCTGATCGCGTTGTAGTCGTCACCGTGGCGCTCAAGATTTCTTTGGTAATAGCGGCTAAGGTGCCGCGAAAGTTCCTCGGAACGGCTGCCCCCCTCACTGTCTGAAAGATGGCGTTGGGCGTGTAGGAAATCGACTTTGATCAGCGAGTTGACGATGTCCTTTCCCGTTCGTCCCTGATCCCGTAGCAGCTCTTGCGGTTCGTAACCTTCGTTAGGCTCTAGTTCATCGTTGAATTGGGCCTCATCGAGGACGAAATACTTGAATTCATACTCTCGCTGGAGCTCGCCTTCTAGGTATTCTCGCAGCGTTCGCGGCGGAGCTACATATGGCTCCTGGCCTTCCGGCGTCTCAAGGTCGGCGACCGCTTCTTGTGCCTGTGCATGTCGTTCCTGAAAGCGCACCAAAGTCTCATCTTCGTTACGCGGTGCGAAGGCGATACGAACGCCGACCATTGCTCCTTGCCATTCAAGGTTGGGAAGAAGGTCGATGACTCGATGCAGATCCGCTTGCTCGACCCCAAACCATAGATCAAGCGACAGAACTGGAAGTGCAGCGTCTGCTTGAACGGATTCAAATGCGTCGATGTCCCTCCACCGGCATGCGCTTATGTCATGAAAACTGACACGGTCACGGGCACCGCTTATGAAGAAGTGCATTGCGTGGGCAACGGAGGTCTTGCCACTGTTATTTGCACCCACGAAAATCGAGATTTCGCTATCTAAATCAATCTTCACGTACGCGAGGCGGCGGTAATTCCTGAGTCTTATCTTGCTCAAATGCATTGCGTGTTCAATCTCAAACAACTCGACCCGTATACAATACCCTAGGTTGATAGTCGTGAGTAGGGCAAACTTCTTGCGTGCTTGTGTGTGCTGATCTTGTCTTCCCAAGTGTCGGCTCTCAACAAGCCGCGACTAGCATCTCGCACTTGCCGAGAATGACGGCTTTCGCCGATCATGCAGTGGTTTCATCTGCGTCGGATCGGTTAAGCATTATCGTTGAGGACAAATTTCGCGCAGTTAGAGGCAGTATCTCTGACTAAAAAGGTAAAACTATCCGACAATTTACAAGAGATGTTTGGTGGAGCCTAGCGGGATCGAACCGCTGACCTCCTGCATGCCATGCAGGCGCTCTCCCAGCTGAGCTAAGGCCCCAAACAGCCGCGTTTCGTTTCCGTTCCGCAGTGTGTCTCGGTGATTTAAGGGAGGCTGGCGCGGGCCGCAAGAGGAAAATGCACCACCATCCTAGATTTTTTAGACACACAAATTCCCGGTGTGTTTCGGGGTGTCCGGGGGAGGTGGCGGCACCTCCCCCAAGGGCCTTGTCGCCTTAGGAGTCGTCGTCTTCGGAGGCTACGTCAGCGATCTCGTCGAGCGAGACGTTATCCTCGTCATCGTCATCATCCAGGACGTCGTCGCCCAGATCCAGATCGACGTCTTCGGCATCATCAAGCACCGCGTCATCGCCGTCGGTGTTTTCCTTGGCCTTGCGGCTTGCCGCATCTTCTGCGTCCGCTTCTATCATGCGGCTCTTGCCATTGTTGAGTTCGACAGCCTCACCGGTGTAGGGGCTGACGATCGGGTTCTTGTTCAGGTCGTAAAAACGTTTGCCGGTTGTTGGGCAAACGCGCTTTACACCCCATTCTTCATTGGGCATGTGGATCCCCTTGATTTTCTGCTGAGTCGGTTCGACGATTCAGTTGCCTTGCCATATGCGTCAGGTAGTGTCAAAGCCTTTGCCAAAAGGGGGGGCGTTATGGCCGATCATCACCTGCCCGGAGATCCACCGGTTCCGTTGACACTGCGCCGTTCTGCACGGGCGCGGCGGATCAGTCTGCGAGTCTCCGGGCTGGATGGTCGGGTAACGCTGACGCTGCCGCCGCGGGTGCCAGACCGTGAGGCGCTGGCCTTTGCCCGTGAAAAGGAAAGCTGGATCCGCGAGCATCTTGAACGACATCCCGATAGCGTCGAGGTTGACTACGGCAGCGTGCTGCCCATCGACGGCCAGCCACGGCAGGTGGTTGCCGGGGGGGGGCGTCGTGTGCTTCTGAAGTCAGGGCAATTGGCTGTGCCGGGTGCTGACAAAGGTGTGAAGCCGGGGCGGCGTATTCAAAGATATCTGCGGGAGTTGGCGCGTGATCGGCTAGCGGACGCGTCCGACCAGTATGCCGCGGCGTTGGGTTGTGGATACAACCGCATTAGCCTACGCGATACCCGATCTCGTTGGGGGTCCTGTTCGTCAGAAGGGGCGTTGATGTACTCTTGGCGGCTGATTTTGGCGCCGCCGGAGGTGTTGCGCTATGTTGCCGCCCATGAGGTTGCACATCTGGCCGAGATGAATCATTCGCCTGCCTTTTGGGCCATCGTTCAACAGCTCTATGGCAACTATGATGGAGCGCGGGGCTGGCTGCGCAGTGAAGGCAACAACCTGCATCGTTATAGGTTCAGCTAGACCCAAATAGACTATGTTGCATAAGGATGGTTGTGGTTGACGGGTGCGCCATTTGTGATCACAAGGTCGGCCATGTCCAATCCCATTCGCCCCACCGCCGAGCCGCCCATAGGGTCTGTCCATGACCGTGTCTACCGGACCTTGCGGACCCGGATCATGCACGGTGAGGTCGCACCGGGAGAGGCGTTGACCCTGCGCGGGATAGGGCGGGAATTTGATGTGTCGATGACACCTGCTCGCGAATCGGTTCGCCGATTGGTGGCGGAAGGGGCGTTGTTCTTGTCCTCCTCGGGCCGGGTCTCGACGCCTGAGCTAACCAATGAGCGGATTGAAGAGCTGGCAGCGTTGCGCGCGCTTATTGAGGTCGAGTTGGCCAGTAGGGCTTTACCGCGTGCGCATATTGCGCTGATTGACCGGTTGCAAAGCATCAATATCAATGTTGCTGAGATGATCTCCAAACGGGATGCAGTTGGGTATATCCGCGCCAATCTGGAGTTCCATCGGACGCTTTATCTGCGCGCGCAGGCACCGGCGATGCTAGCCATGGCAGAAACGGTCTGGCTCCAGTTGGGGCCTACGATGCGAGCGCTTTATGGGCGTTTGCGGCGTACTGAGCCTCCACATGACCACAAGTTGATTATCGCAGCGCTCAAGGCGGGAGATGAGCCGGGGTTGCGGCTGGCAGTCCGATCAGATGTGACACAGGGCCTGAGAATGCTTGCGGGGTAGCCTATCTGTGTTCGTTGTGTTTAGGCGCAGTGCATGGCGTGCCAGTCACCCGACATTTATGTCCGCGAGAGGAAATCGCCGACGGCGCAAAAAAACCGGCTAAGAGGCCGGTCTTTCTGTGTCAGTTTTCTAATTCGCGCGTGACGAGTGTTAGGCGGCCAAGCCCTTTGAACCAATATCCAGAAATTTCTGACGGCGATCTTTGACCAATGCGGCGGCATCTTTGCCGCTCAGCTCGGCCAGCATTTCACCCAACGCGCCGCGCACAGCGTCAAAGGCGGCGTCAGCATTGCGGTGTGCGCCGCCAAGTGGCTCAGGAATGATCTTGTCGACGACGGCCAACTCCTTGAGATTCTGGGCGGTCAGGCGCAACGCTTCGGCGGCTTCGCGCGTTTTCTCAGCATCCTTCCAAAGGATCGAAGCGCAGCCTTCGGGGCTGATAACGGAGTAAACGGAGTGTTCCAACATTGCCACGCGGTTCGCTGTTGCAAAGGCCACAGCGCCACCTGAGCCGCCTTCGCCAATGATGATAGAAATCAGCGGTACGCCGATTTTCAAACACATCTCGGTAGAGCGGGCAATTGCTTCTGATTGACCACGTTCTTCAGCGCCTTTGCCAGGGTAGGCGCCGGCGGTGTCCACCAGAGTCACAACCGGAAGGCCAAATCGACCCGCCATTTCCATCAATCGGATGGCTTTGCGGTAGCCTTCGGGGCGGGCCATACCAAAGTTATGGGCGATCCGCGCCTTGGTGTTCGAGCCTTTCTCATGGCCAATAACCATCACGGGCTGATCGTTGAAACGGGCCAAGCCCCCCATAACCGCCAGATCATCGGCAAAATTACGGTCCCCGGCCAGCGGAGTGTATTCAGTGAACAGCGCATCGATATAGTCGCGGCAATGGGGGCGTTCCGGGTGGCGCGCTACCTGACATTTCCGCCAGGGGGTCAGATCTTTGTACAGGTCGATAAGCAGTTGCGCCGCCTTGGCATCAAGTGCCGCGGCCTCATCGCTCAGATCGGCCTCTTCATTTGTCCGCGCCATAGCGCGCAGTTCTTCCGCTTTGCCTTCGATCTCGGCCAACGGTTTCTCAAAATCCATGTACTGGGTCATGTCGTCTCACTTGGGCGGTTTGCTCGATATATGGCCTCAAGGGACGACGGATGCAACTCAGCAAGATTTGTGAATAGCTGCTATGGCATTCAAAACGGGTCAGAAGAGGGACGTTTTTCGATGCCTAACTCCTATGAGGACCGCATTTTGCGTGTGCTTGAATATATCTACGACAACCCGGAGGGAGATCTGTCGCTCGATGCCTTGGCGGACGTGGCAGCAATGTCGCGCTTCCACTGGCATCGAGTATTTCGTGCCCTGACTGGGGAAACATGCGCTCAGGCGGTGCGTCGTATCCGTCTGCATTTGGCTGCAACTGCTCTCGTAAAGGGTAAGACGTCGATCGAGACTATCGGCCGTGATGCAGGGTATCCAAATGCGCGATCTTTCGCCCGAGCGTTCGCCGATGCCTATGGTGCCTCGCCCGCAGTCTTTCGAAAAAGGGGCCGTCTTCTGCCGTCAAACCCTAACCTGAATGCACAAGGAGAGCCCATGTTTTCAACTACAATTCGCAGTGAACCTGCCCGCAGGCTAGCGGCTATCGCCCACAAGGGCGCCTATAGTGAGATTGGCCGCAGCTTTGAAGCGTTTTTGGCGCTATGCACGGCGCGTAATCTCTGGCCGCAGATGCGCCAGTTGATCGGCGTTTACCTGGATAGCCCAGACACAGTTCCTGATGCCGAGCTGCGCAGCTATGCTGGTGCGACCATCGCAACCGCTGATGCCATAACGCTGCCCGAAAATATGGAAGAGGTATTACTGCCGGGCGGAAAAACTGCGGTGATGACGTACAAAGGACCTTATTCAGGTATCCACGCCGCTTATGGAGATTTGTTTGGGGCTTGGTTGCCGCAATCGGGGGAGGAACCTGCTGATGCCCCCTGTTACGAAATCTACCTCAATGATCCACATGAGGTCGCGCCCGAAGAGCTGTTGACTGAGATTTGCCTGCCGCTGAAGTGATGCTCAGCGTTGCAGCAGGATGGTGCCGAGCGACGCGACGAGTAGCGCCGCCATGGTCCAATTAAACGCCCGCAGCCGTGCAGGCTGGGTCAGCAATCTGCGCAGTTGCTGGCCCAGAATCGTCCAGGTTGAAGCAGAGAAACAACCCACCATTAAATAGGTGCCGGAGACCCAGAGGATTGCTGTCAGATCGCGGCTGGCGGCGTAGAGCGTGATGGCACCCAGCGCCATTGCCCAAGCCTTTGGGTTCACCCATTGAAAGGCACAGGCCTGTAGAAAACTAAGCGGTGTTCCCTTTGCCTCTCCTTCGCGAGGGGGCGCGGCGTTGGCTACCTTCCACGCCAGCCACAGCATGTAGGCTACGGACAGGCTCGTCATGACCCATGTCAGGGCCGGGAAGGCGTCGAACATTTTCATCACACCCAAACCAACCGGTAGAATCATCAGCGGAAAGCCAAGGGCGACACCGAGGAGGTGTGGAATGCTGCGTTGGAAACCGAAATTGGCACCTGACGCCATAAGCATGAGGTTATTCGGGCCGGGCGTGAAGACTGTGCCAAAGACAAAGGCCACAAGCGCGAGGAACAGTTCGTAGGTCATGGCGATGAAACTGCAGTGTTGGCGTGCGAATGAAATTGCGTTTTCTGCGGCGTGGCGCCATATTTTGCAACAAATGGTGAAAATAGATCAAATAGGCGACAAAATATTGCGAGAGTTGAGCCGTGATGGTCGGATCAGCAATCTCGAGCTTGCTGAGCGGGTGGGGCTTTCGCCTTCGGCCTGTTTGCGTCGGGTGCAGGAAATGGAACGCCAGGGCATTATTGCTGGGTATCGCGCCGTACTGAACCGGCACGCGTTGGGTGTTGGGTTTGTCACCTATATCGGTGTCGGTTTGGGGGAGCATACCAAAGAGGCGCAGGAGGCCTTTGAGAATGCGATGCAAGAAGCCCCGGAAGTGGTGGAATGCCACAATATCACCGGGACTATCGAATATCTCTTGCGGGTCGAATGTGCTGATCTGCCCAGCTACAAACAGTTCCACACGGAAATTTTGGGGACCTCACCTTATGTGACGTCGATCACCACCTACGTAGTCATGGGATCGCCTAAGGATATGCGGGCCTGATATCCGAGTCCGTGGGTTTTGAGTGTTTGCAAAAAAGGAGGATGTTGGCGTCGGTCCTCATCTGTCAAAGATCACTTAACATTTTTTGCATAGCGATGGCTGGTGAGGTGAGCACTGGTATATCCGTTTCTATGTACTCGGCAGCTCCGGCCATAGATGCCTGCGCAAGTACTACACAAGAAGTGTCAGCCACGAGGGCCAGACTTGTACTGATCCAGGTTGCTATTTGCTTGTGAAACAGTTCGATATTCCCGTCGGTAAAATGCCGCCAGAGACCAGTCAAAGGTAGGGAGCGAATCTCTGCTGTCTTGCCCTGCTCCGAGAAGGCGCGTTCCAGCAGCGCGGTTGAGGGCTTAAGTGTGCTTTCCAGACAATATGCGATGAGCACCGGCCCGCCGATCTGTGCGGCCTTTTGCATCATCGGCTCGTCAAGCCGTGTTGCACCAGCAGTTTCGACCAACTCGCCCAATGTGGTGCAAGTGCAAAGAGCAGGTCCGGGCAATGCGCTGATTTCAGATGTTATTTCTTGGCGCAGGGTTTCATCGATACCCTGTTGCGCCCGTTCCAACCAGTCGGGACGAACAATGTGGTGTAGTATTGCCGTGCCTGCCAGCCCCTCGAATGTGTCGACGTGGATCTGTGCAGTGTGGATCAGAGTGAGGTCGGTCATGATCGGCGCCTACGCTTTGTTGGGGGCGCATTTTTACGCCCCCTTCATTGATACGCCTTTAGCCGTTTCGCGCAATCAATTCAGACTGAGCAACAATGACTTCGGCTTGTTTGATGGACGCGATATCGACAAGGCGACCTTGGTAGACGGTTGCGCCTTCTCCGTTGGCTTTGGCCTGTTCCATCGCGGCGAGTATCTCGCGGGCCTCACCGACAGCGGCGTCTGAGGGGGTGAAAACCTGATTGGCCAGCGCGATCTGTTTCGGATGGATGGCCCATTTGCCGACCATGCCCAGAGTGGCTGAGCGTTTGGCTTGGGCGATATACCCGTCATCATCAGAGAAATCACCGAAGGGGCCATCTACCGGCAAAATGCCATGGGTGCGGCAGGCGGCTACAATAGCTGCTTGCGCCCAGTGCCATGGGTCGGACCAGTGTTTCTCGCCGGCGCGCAGCATGTAGTAATCTTCCTGCGTGCCGCCGATGCCGGTGGTTTGCATGCCCATGGAGGCTGCAAAATCTGCAGCGCCAAGGCTCATAGCCTGTAGGCGTGGGCTGGAGGCAGCAATGGCTTCGACGTTAGAGATGCCTGCGGAGGATTCGATGATGACCTCAAACGACACCGGTTTGGTCCTACCCTTGGCGCGTTCGATAGCGGTGACCAGCGCATCTACGGCATAGACGTCCTCGGCGCAGCCCACTTTAGGGATCATGATCTGATCAATCCGGTCGCCTGCTTGTTCTAATAGATCCACGACATCGCGATACCAATACGGGGTATCTAGTCCGTTGATGCGCACCGACATGTATTTGGTGCCCCAGTCCACGGTATTGAGAGCTCCGATAACATTTGCGCGGGCGACGTTTTTATCCGAGGGGGCTACGGAATCCTCAAGATCGAGATTGATCACATCCGCCGCCGAGGCGGCCATCTTTGGAAAGAGCTTGGTGTTAGAACCCGGGCCGAACAGCTGGCAGCGATTAGGGCGGGCTGGGGCGGCGGGTTGGATGCGAAAGCTCATGCTGGTGACCTTCAGGTAAGGAAATGTCAAATTTACTTGTTGATTTGGTATTAAATTACATTGAGACCTGCAAGTCATTTATGCAGTCGCAGCATTGCATGTGCAGAAAGCGTGAGTCTGGCTGGTTTCAAGCGTACTAAGGTAAAGCAAGGAATGCGCGTGTATCTCGAAGGATCGGGAGTATCTTCTGATAACATCAGAAAATGTCGAAGATTCATGCGTCAATTTCCAGATGTTGCGCGAAATTCGGGATCGTCTCGCAAGTTGGTGCTTCTACACTCGCGCGGAACTTAAGTTTTTCTAAGGAGGCCCTGCAATGATCGAGACCCCATACCTGCTATTCTTGGGCGATGCGCCTGACATGCTGGCTGCTAAGGTGGCTATTGGCATCCGTGATTGGCGTCCGGACCATGCCGTGGGTCAGATCCGTCTGCCAGGCTGTGGTGCGGACCTTGGTCTGACGGACCTGACGTTAGCTGAGGCGAAGGCCGCCGGTGCAAAGACCCTGGTGATCGGTGTCGCCAACCGCGGCGGTGTGATCTCTCCGGCGTGGAAAGAAGTCCTGATCCAGGCCCTGGAGATGGGCTATGATCTGGCGTCGGGTTTACACAACCTGTTGCGTGACGAAGGCGATCTGGTGGCGGCGGCCCAGACCCACGGCGGTACCTTGCATGATGTGCGTGTACCCACTGTAGGCTACCCTATCGCCAATGGTGAGCCGCGTCGCGGCAAGCGCTGCCTCGCGGTGGGTACAGATTGCTCTGTTGGCAAGATGTATACTGCACTCGCGATGGATACCGAGATGCAGAAGCGCGGAATGAAATCAACGTTCCGTGCGACTGGTCAAACTGGCATCCTGATCACGGGTCACGGCGTGCCACTGGATGCGGTGATTGCAGATTTTATGGCAGGTTCGATCGAATATCTGACGCCTGACAATGAGGATGACCACTGGGATCTGATCGAGGGACAGGGCTCACTGTTTCACGTGTCCTATTCTGGCGTGACGATGGCATTGGTGCACGGTGGTCAGCCGGATGCACTTATCTTGTGCCATGAGCCAACGCGTGAACATATGCGCGGTCTGCCCGGTCATAAGCTCCCAAGCCTTGAACAGTTGCGCGATACTGCATTGCCATTGGCGCAGGTTTCGAACCCGGATTGCAAAGTTGTCGGGATTTCCGTCAACACCCAGCATCTGAGTGAGGATGAGGCAAAAGCCTACCTTGCCGGAGTTGAAGCACGCCTTGGCTTGCCTGCAGTAGATCCTTACCGCCATGGCGCGGGTCGTTTGGTGGACGCGTTAGATACGGTGTGATCTAAGACCTGTTGCTGCCGGAGCGTCGCCTGAGAACGGCGAGCCTCCGGCAGGAGTGTTTTGAGGAAATGAAAGAACGTCAGAGATACTTGACGTTCTTTTTCTGGGCGGTACCGGGTCTGGATGACCTGATGACCGCAAATATGGAGAGACCAATGCCGATCAGCGTGACCACCGACATCTTT
The DNA here is from genome assembly GCF_047372505.1 of Phaeobacter cretensis. NCBI lineage: Bacteria > Pseudomonadati > Pseudomonadota > Alphaproteobacteria > Rhodobacterales > Roseobacteraceae > Phaeobacter > Phaeobacter cretensis. Next base: position 1,457,931 of record NZ_JBKBEU010000001.1, on the reverse strand, counting down.
AAGCTGGCGCAGGTTTTTACCATATCCCGCGGTTCGCGCACCGAGGCAAAGGTGCTGACTGTGCGTATCGAGGTAGACGGCGTGACTGGTTGGGGGGAATGCGTGCCCTACGCGCGCTACGGAGAGACCCTGGAAAGTGTTTCGGCAGAGATCGAAGGGCTGCCTGAGGCGTTCACCCGTGAAGAGTTGCAATCGCTGCTACCGGCAGGAGCCGCTCGTAATGCGGTGGATTGTGCCCTGTGGGATCTGGAGGCTAAGCAGGCAGGCAAACCTTTTTGGGAATTAGCAGGGCTGCCTGCCCCCGAACCGGAGATCACGGCCTATACGCTGTCGCTGGACAGTCCTGAAAATATGCAGGCGCAGGCAGCCAAAAACGCGCATCGCCCCTTATTGAAGATCAAGCTGGGCACCGCTGATGACATGGCACGGCTAGAAGCAGTGCGAGCAGGCGCGCCAGACGCCCGTATCATTGTCGATGCAAATGAAGGGTGGAGCGCTGAAGTATATGCTGACCTTGCAGCGCATCTGGTGCGTTTGGGAGTAGATCTGGTTGAGCAGCCTTTGCCTGCGGGCGACGATGACGCTCTGCTGGGGATGGATCGCCCGGTGCCGGTCTGTGCCGATGAAAGCTGCCATGACCGCGCGAGCCTGTCCAAACTGGTCGGCAAATATGATGTTATCAACATCAAATTGGATAAAACCGGCGGTTTGACTGAGGCACTCAAACTGCGTGATGCTGCATTGGCCCAAGGGTTTAGTGTGATGGTCGGCTGCATGGTCGGATCTTCGCTGGCGATGGCACCTGCGACACTGGTTGCACAGGGGGCGATGGTCACAGACCTTGACGGGCCGCTGCTTCTAGCCGAAGACCGCGAGGAACCGTTGAATTTTGACGCAGCAGGCGTGCACCCGCCGAAAGCGGCCTTGTGGGGTTAAGGAGAGCAATATGACCCGTACCGTATATGTGAATGGCGACTACCTGCCGGAAGACGAGGCAAAGGTCTCGATTTTTGACCGCGGTTTTCTGATGGCTGATGGTGTTTATGAGGTGACGTCGGTTCTGGGCGGCAAGCTGATTGATTTTGAAGGTCATGCGGTTCGTCTGAAACGGTCTCTAGACGAGCTGGCGATGGCGGAACCTTGCTCCAAGGATGAGCTGCTGGAAATCCATCGCAAGTTGGTAGACCTGAACGGCATCGATGAGGGGCTGGTTTATTTGCAGGTTACACGGGGTTCCGATGGAGATCGGGATTTTGTCTTCCCTGCATCTGACACCAAACCGACCATCGTTTTGTTCACACAGAGCAAACCCGGTCTTGCGGACAGCCCTGCTGCTCGTAAAGGAGCTAAGATTATCTCCATTGAGGATATCCGTTGGGGGCGCCGCGACATCAAGACTGTTCAGCTTCTCTACCCGTCGATGGGTAAGATGATGGCGAAAAAAGCCGGGGCGGATGACGCGTGGATGATTGAGGATGGTCATGTGACGGAAGGAACTTCGAATAACGCCTATTTTGTGAAAGACGGCGTGATAGTCACCCGCCCTCTGTCCAACGATATTCTACACGGCATCACCCGTAAGGCGGTGTTGCGACTGGCTTCCGAGGCGCAGTTGAAGGTCGAAGAGCGGTTGTTCACCATCGATGAGGCAAAAGAGGCGGATGAAGCGTTTACGACTTCGGCGTCGGCCTTTGTGATGCCGGTCATTGAAATCGACGGTGCGGCACTAGGGGATGGGACGCCCGGTCCAATTGCTAAGCGTTTGCGCGAAATTTACCTCGAAGAAAGTGTAAAAACGGCCATCTGAGAGTGAACTTATTGCGCTGTCTCACAGATAATAGGAAAGGCCGCCCCTGTTGCAGGGCGGCCTTTTTGTAATGCGATGCCCGTCGAGTTACAGGAGTGACAGAAGTTTATGGGCTACAGCCTCGGATGACGCCGGGTTCTGACCAGTGATCAGCTTGCCGTCGACGATGGCAAACTCCGCCCAATCATCTTGTTTCTCATAGAGGCCGCCTTTTGCTTTCAGCATGTCTTCCACCAGGAAAGGCACGACATTGGTCAGGCCGACAGCCTCTTCTTCGCTGTTGGAGAAGCCTGTGATGCGTTTGCCAGCGACCAGTGGCTTGCCATCGGCGTCGAGCGTGTCGCGAAACACTGCAGGGGCGTGACAGACGGCAGCGACTGGACGGTTGCTATGGGCAAAACCTTCGATCAGCCGATGGCTGTCTGTGTCTTCGGCTAGGTCCCACAGAGGGCCGTGGCCACCGGGATAGAACACCGCATCAAAACCTCCATCCTGCACATCACTCAGTACCTCGGTATTGGCGAGGGCTGCTTGGGCGTCGGCATCGGATTTGAACCGCTTGGTGGCCTCTGTTTGGGCACTGTCGTCGTCGCTCTTTGGGTCGAGCGGCGGCTGACCACCTTTGGGGGAGGCCAGCGTGAGCTCAGCACCCGCATCTTTGAATACGTAGTAAGGCGCCGCGAATTCCTCTAGCCAGAAGCCAGTTTTTTCGCCGGTTTCGCCCAAACTGTCATGCGAGGTAAGTACCACGAGAATTTTCATAATTGTTGTCCTTAGTTCCTGGTTCAGGGTCAGTCAGCTAGGTGAATGACGCGCTTTCCGAACGCTTCGCCCCGCAATAGTCCAACAAACGCTGAAGGAGCCTGCTCAAAGCCTTCGATCATCTCTTCGCGATATTTAACTTTGCCTTCCTGAACCCAGCCGGTCATCTGCTTCGCAAATTCTGGGTAGAGATGGCCGAAGTCGTCAAACACGATGAAGCCACGCATAGTGATGCGGCGACGCAGCAGCTGACCCATCAAATAGTTCATCCGGTCCGGACCTTCGGGCAGGGCGGTCGCATTATACTGAGAGATCAGGCCGCAGAGCGGGATTCGGGCGGATGCGTTCAGCAGGGGCATGACTGCGTCGAAGACAGCTCCGCCGACGTTTTCAAAATAGATATCGATGCCGGCGGGAACTGCTTTTGCCAATGCGTCAGCAAAACCATCAACCTTGTAGTCGATGCAGGCGTCAAAGCCGAGTGTCTCCACCACGTGCTTGCATTTTTCGGGACCACCGGCGATGCCAACTACACGCAAGCCGAGAATTTTACCAATTTGGCCGACGGTCGCTCCAACCGGGCCACTAGCCCCAGCTACAACCAGTGTCTCGCCCTCTTTTGGCTGACCGATTTGGGTCAGACCTGCCCAAGCGGTAAGGCCGGGCATGCCCAGAACACCAAGCGCCCAAGACGGGTTTTGCGGTGTTTTGCCCATGTTGATGACGGCTGTACCATCCGAGAGCGTATAGTCCTGCCAGCCACCGAAAGCGACAACCCAATCTCCCTGTTCATAGCCTTCGATGTTGGAGGTAACGACCTGAGCGACAGTGCCGCCAACCATAACTTCGCCGATTTCCACAGGAGCGGCGTACGATGGCGCGCTGCTCATACGGCCACGCATATAGGGGTCCAGAGATAGATATTCATTGCGCAGCAGCATCTGACCCTCACCGGGTGTAGGGATATCGCTGGTTTCCAGACGTAGGGTGCTGTCGGTCGGCTCTCCTTTTGGGCGTTCGGCAAGGACAAACTGACGGCTTCTGGTGTTGGATTGTGACATGTGGTGGTTCCTTATCGTATTGTTGTGATTAGACCGATCGTCTAGTGGCCGATAAAATTTTTTGCCTGGTAGAGCTAACGAGCGGATTGAGTTTGGATCAGATTTACTGGGGTGGCGGGAGCATGGCCTTGGTTTGAGCCATCGCAGTCTCAAACGGGGTTCCGTTTTGCGACAGGTGCGCCATCAGGCTCGCGCCAAGCCAGATCTGATAGAGCGTTGTGGCGGTCTGCACTGGATCAAGATCAGAGGTGAGAGAACCATCTTCCTGACCTTTGCACAGGCAAGCCATTAAGCGCGCTGTGATGCCCTCGACGGCCTTTTGCAGAATGCTGCGCATCGCCGGGGAGAGGTCGGAGATTTCTGCGGCGAGTTTGACGATGAGACATTTTTGTCCGGCCATGTCGGAGCTTTGGCGTTGCTGCCAAACGGTGACATAGGACAAGATTTGATCCCGCCCTGAGAGGGTCGGATTATTCAGCGTTGGCGCTAGTTCAAGCCGGTATTGATCGGCATAATGATGAAGCAAAGCGCAGCCGTAGTCCTCTTTTGAGGCGAAATAGTGATAGAACGAGCCCTTTGGTACCTGTGCTGCAGTCAGCAGCTCGGTCAGGCCGACTGAGGTATAGCCGCGCTGTGCGGTCAGCGCGCGGCCAGTGTCCAGAATTTGGAGGCGTGTATCACTCATGAGGCAAGACATAAGCGTATTAGACCGATTGTCTAGTGGTGACCGTGTATTTATTTGAGCCCGCCGAAAATGAGACAAGGCCCCGCGATTGCGAGGCCTTGCACTTGCTGATGTCAAGTCCTTGGGAGGAGTTACTTGATCATCAGTTGGGGAGAGACGACGTCAAGGCCTAGGGCCTTACCAACTGCGAAGTACGTCAGCTTGCCTGCGTGAACGTTCAAACCGTTCAACAGGTGTGGATCATCGGCGCAGGCCTGTTTCCAACCCTTGTTTGCCAAGTTCAGCAGGAACGGCAACGTCGCATTGCCAAGCGCCTGAGTTGAGGTGCGGGCCACCGCGCCTGGCATGTTGGCGACACAGTAGTGCATTATGCCGTCAACCTCGTAGATTGGGTCGGCGTGGGTTGTCGCTTTGGAGGTTTCAAAACAACCACCTTGGTCGATTGCAACGTCTACCAGCGCTGCACCGGGCTTCATCTCGCTGAGTTGTGCACGGGACACCAGTTTTGGCGCAGCTGCCCCTGGGATCAGCACAGCTCCGATGACCATATCAGCGTTGCGCACCAGATCGGCAGTAGCCCCAGCGGTGGAATACTGGTTCTTGAACTGGCGGCCAAAGACATCATCGAGGTATTTCAGGCGGGTGAGTGAGCGGTCGAGGATTGTGACATCCGCGCCCATGCCCGCGGCGATCTTTGCTGCGTGGGTACCAACAACGCCACCGCCAATCACCACGACTTTCGCCGGGGCAACACCGGGAACGCCGCCCATCAGTACACCGCGTCCGCCATTTGCTTTTTGCAGCGTGTAGGCACCGACCTGTGGTGCCAGACGGCCGGCTACTTCAGACATCGGAGCCAACAAGGGTAGGCCACCACGGTCGTCGGTCACGGTTTCATAAGCAATTGCGGTGCAGCCGGATTCCAGCAGATCATGGGTTTGCTCAGGATCGGGTGCCAGGTGCAGATATGTAAACAGCAGCTGGTTTTCGCGAAGCATCTTGCGTTCAACAGCCTGCGGCTCTTTGACCTTTACGATCATATCGGCCGTTGCGAAGATCTCTTCGGCGGTGTCGATGATGGCGGCACCAGCTGCTTTGTAGTCTTCATTGCTGAAACCGGCACCCATCCCGGCTCCGGCCTGAATGAGGACAGTATGACCATGGCCGACGGCTTCACGGGCGGCGTCGGGTGTCATGCCGACACGGAATTCTTGTGGTTTAATCTCTGTGGGGCAACCGATTTTCATGCCATCTCTCCTCCTACATGCTTATGTTATGATGCCCTATGTGATACGGAGATTGATGCTTTTTTAGGCGGAATAAAAAGGTGCATATGGGAGAATCTTCGAGTAATATGATCCTTAATCGAAGGATCTTTCAAAAAATGTCACTTGATCACACGGATCGCCGCATCTTGCAGGTGCTTCAAAAACAAGGGCGGATTTCGAACGCCGAGTTGAGCGAGCAGGTGAACCTGTCCGCTTCGGCCTGCCACAGGCGTGTGCAGCGGCTAGAGGCGGATGGTTATATACGCAATTATGTCGCGTTGCTGGATGCACGCAAGATGGATTTACCTGCGACAGTGTTCGTTGAGATCACCTTGCAGGGCCAAGCCGATGAACTTCTAGATGCATTTGAAAAGGCCGTCGGGCGGATTCCTGATGTACTCGAGTGCCATCTTATGGCCGGTACGGCAGACTACATTCTGAAGGTGGTGGCCGAAAACACCGATGATTTTGCACGCATCCATCGTCAGCACCTAACGCGGTTGCCTGGGGTCGCACAGATGCAGAGTTCTTTTGCGCTGCGGACGGTGTTCAAGACCACGGCATTGCCCGTCTAACGTAACTATCGTGCCGGCAGCGCTGCGAAAGCATAGCAAGGTTTCAAACATCCGTATTGATCATATTGGATCGTTTCGTGCCAAGTTTCGTTGCGCCCAACGGTCGGGTTATTCGAATGGGGAACGTTTCATTAAACTCGCGTGATCACGGCCATGTATAATGAAGTCGGCATGATTTTGTGCGATCATACGGGTAAATAGCGTGTTGTGAGCGTTGTCCCCTTGCACCCGATCCTATTATTCGATCCCATGTAACAGATCTGCTGCTGTGCCATCGGGCGAGTGCTTATTTTGGCGCTGCGGGGAGGGACGACGGCAGCCGTTGTCTGCATGGATGTGACATAAAAAGATAACATCCGCCTGTTAGAGCCGCGTAATTGACTACTGACCAACTGCTTATTGACCAAGGAGCCCGAGCGTGACCAGCGAATATGACCCTGAATCCTTTGACTGGCTGGATGCCGAACTTCAGGACACGCTGGACGAAGATTTCGAGATCGAATTCGCCGAGCCAATGCTGTCGATGGAGCTACGCAAGATTTACCGGTCGCAGCACCCCGAGATGCTGGATCGTAAGGTTTATTTCCGAAATTTGCTGCGTTTGCAGGCTGAACTGATCAAAGTGCAGGACTGGGTGCAACATACTGGCGCGAAAGTCTGCATTCTGTTTGAGGGCCGTGATAGTGCGGGCAAGGGCGGAGTGATCAAGCGGATCACCCAACGTTTGAACCCACGCGTGGCACGGGTGGTCGCATTGCCTGCGCCTAGCCGCCGCGAGCAGAGCCAGTGGTATTTCCAGCGTTATGTGCCTTATCTGCCGGCAGCGGGTGAAATCGTTCTGTTTGACCGCTCTTGGTATAATCGGGCAGGCGTGGAACGTGTTATGGGCTTTGCCAGTGATGATCAGGTCGAACAGTTTTTTCAGGACGTTCCCGAATTTGAACGAATGCTGGTGCGGTCAGGCATCATCCTGTTGAAGTACTGGTTTTCCATCACAGATGAGGAGCAGCAGCTGCGCTTCATGATGCGTATTCATGATCCCATGAAGCAGTGGAAGCTGTCGCCGATGGATCTAGAGAGCAGGATCCGCTGGGAGCAATACACCACGGCGAAGGAAGACATGTTTGAACGTACGAATATTCCCGAGGCACCGTGGTACATTGTTGAGGGTAACGACAAGAAGCGTGAACGGTTGAATTGTATCGAACACTTGCTGACCAAGATCCCTTATGGCGATGTGCCGAGCGAACGTGTGTCGCTGCCGGATCGCGAATATAAACCTGATTATGAGCGTCGGGTACTGCCGGACGATCTCCACGTGCCAAAGATCTATTAACCCTTAGACAGTAATCAACTCTTCTTGCTGCGCTTGGTGCAGGTAAGACGGCTGTGCGGCTGTTAAGGATTTGCCAATCAGCATAGCAGGGGTCACTTCGTGGAGCGGCTGTGTTTCTTGGTCCCGCCATTGAGGCATTTGGGGCTGTGCAATTAGGGTAGAAGGAACCCGGAGCGGCAAATGCCTTGGTTGTAAGGGGGTAAGACAAGCGCCTGATGGGGGGGAGACGCTGCCTGCTCCGGGTTAGACCATCGGGTGTTCCAAATCCGATGGAACGGGCAGCTGCTGGGGAAACGCGTCAGACCTGCCCGTGCATTAACCAGACTAGCGCAGTTTATTCGAAACGAACACACGTATTGCGTGCATTTTTCGATAAAATATTAAGTTTATAGGTGGCGGATTGTCGCACTCGCTATTTATGGGGAGGCAAAAACGACAAACCCCCGTGGCTGAGCCTCGGGGGTCGTCAATTTTGCGTCCAGAACTGCGGATTGAAGGGCTCAGAGGAGGCCTTCGCGCTGTGCTTTCTTACGTGCCAGTTTACGGGCACGGCGAATCGCTTCAGCTTTCTCGCGCGCTTTTTTCTCGGACGGCTTCTCGAAATGTTGCTTGAGCTTCATTTCGCGGAAGACGCCTTCACGCTGCAGCTTTTTCTTCAGGGCACGAAGCGCCTGATCGACGTTGTTGTCGCGAACACTAACCTGCATGTGGTTTTCACCACCTTTCTAAGTTGAGTTGCAAGGATTTGCAGGAAGTGGCCATATAGCAAGGTCATCCTAGCTTGTCCAGTGTCGGGCTTTGGGCGACGAAACGGGTCCATGAGTGTTTGATGCGCATTTTATGCTGAGACGATTAGCGCAATGTCCGTCGTCTGTACGGGAAGAGATACTCAGTGCTAAACACGCCGGATTGTGACTAGTTGAGCGACCAAACTTCGGAAGGCGATACCATGACGACCAAGCATCACAGCGATCCGCGCATCGGGTCTGAGGCGCGCGATATTATCGGGCAGCTATTGGATGCGGCCTTGTCGCATGTGCCATTCGACGGATGGAGTGCGCCGACCTTTGCCTCAGCCGTAGAGGAATCCAGAGTGGCACCTGCGCTGGCTGATGTGTTGTGCCCGCGTGGCGCAGTTGATCTGGCGGTTGCCTTTCACAAGCGTGGCGATCAACTAATGTTGGAACGGCTTGCGACAGAAAGTATGATCGGTCTGCGGTTTCGCGATAAGATCGCGCTCGCGGTACGACTGCGGCTTGAGATTGTGGAGGACAAGGAAGCCGTGCGTCGCGGAACCACGTTGTTTGCATTGCCTCAATATACGGGTGACGGTGTCGGCCTGATCTGGGGCACTGCAAATGCGATTTGGCTCGCGCTGGGCGATTCTTCCGAGGATATCAACTGGTACACGAAACGTGGAACGCTGACTGGTGTCTATTCATCGACCGTGCTGTATTGGCTGGGCGACGACAGCCCGGGTCATCAGGCGAGCTGGGATTTTCTGGACCGCCGCATCGACAACGTTATGCAGTTTGAAAAGCTAAAAGCGCAGGTGCAGTCAAATCCTTTGCTGAAGCCTCTTCTAACTGGGCCAAATTGGTTGGCAAAACAGGTCAAGGCCCCAAGCAGGCGTGATGATCTGCCGGGCAGGTGGACCACTTCGCGTCGGTAGTCGGCGCAACGTTTCAGCCGGTTCCACGATAGAGCATCTTTGACTGGGGCGCGTCCTTTGCTAGGCAGTTGCAACAGCGGAGGAATGCCAATGACCGAAATGATGAGCGCGATTGAAATCCGGGAACCCGGTGCCCCCGACGTATTGCAAGATTGCCAGCGTCCGATTCCGATGCCCGGTCATGGACAGGTCGTATTGAAAGTAGCCTATGCGGGGGTCAATCGCCCTGATGCGCTACAGCGTGCGGGCAAGTATGCACCACCACCCACAGCAAGCGATCTGCCAGGGCTGGAAGCCTCTGGCGTAGTGACCGCCGTTGGCGCTGGCGTAAGCGAACTTTCGATCGGAGATCGTGTTTGTGCGTTGCTGCCGGGTGGTGGCTATGCCGAATATGTGGCTACGCCAGCGGCGCATTGCCTGCCCGTGCCGACCGGGCTCTCGATGAAACAGGCGGCTTGTTTGCCAGAAACCTGTTTTACCGTCTGGTCCAACGTCTTCATGCGTGGTGGCTTACAGGCGGGTGAGCGATTCCTGGTGCATGGCGGGTCTTCGGGCATTGGGACGACTGCGATTCAGATAGCATCGCAACTGGGCGTGAGGGTATTCACGACTGCTGGGACGGACGAGAAATGTGAGGCCTGCCTGAAATTGGGTGCAGAGCGAGCGATCAACTACCGCGAAGAGGATTTTGTCGAGGTGATGAAGGGCGAAGGCGGTGCCAATCTGATTCTGGACATGGTGGGTGGGGATTACATTCCGCGCAATGTGCGCGCGTTGGCTGATGACGGACGCATGGTCCATATCGCCTTTCTTTCGGGACCAAAGGTGGAGCTGAATTTTGCGCAGATCATGGCGCGGCGGCTGACACTTACGGGATCGACCTTGAGGCCGCAGAGCGATCTGGCCAAGGCACAGATAGCGCAGGATCTGAGTGAGGTAATCTGGCCTCTCATTGAGGCCGGGAAGGTCGCACCAGTTATGGATCAGACTTTTGCTTTGACAGATGCAGCGGCGGCTCATGCCCGGATGGAAACCTCTACCCATATTGGTAAGATTGTGCTGGACGTTGGTGGGGAGGGCTAGACCCAGAGAGATGTCTGTTGTCTGCTCCAGATCATGGGAACAGGCAACGGCACCGCTATCGCCATGCCAACAGGTGTGTTTCAGTGTTGAGATAACCGCGGTGATTTCCGCAGATATAGTCTACCATGCCGAGGATCAGAGCATGCCTGATCGCTGCAGAACGGCACCTGGTGAAATCACACAATTCACCCGGCGTATATGTTGATGTAGCAGATCCGTGGTTGCTAGCGAATCGGTTCAAAAATCGCGTTTTTCTGGGTGCAATCGCGTATCACGTCGCGACCGCAGGGAACTGGTGCTAGGTCGCGAGATAAGCAGATGCGAGCCTCTTGAATGTGGTTGTCGCGGCAGGTGATGGTCAGGCTGTTGGGTTCTAGGTCGCGATTGTCTTGCAGAAAGGCCTGTTCTACCAGGCTGGCAGGTAAGGTGATTTGCTGTTGAAGTTTGCGAAAGGCCGCTGGTCGATTGATCTGCTCATATGCCCTCCGGGAAAGCGCAAAATAGTTGCGCGGTGACAGGCCGGAACAGGTGCCGTGCTTTTTCCATTGGTGCCATGCCAGGCCAGGTGTTCCCATGATATCCGCCATTTCTCGTGTTTGCTGACGCTTTGGTGGTGCCTCTGCGGTGCGGCAGTAGCTCGGCCAGCCGCGATGAAATTGGGGCCACAGACCATGTAGGGTCCAACCGTGATCATGGCGGGGATCGCATTGCTCGGATTGCGTTGCATCCCCCTCGATTGCGCACCAGTTCGGCGACCAACTAAGGCTGAGCACGTAGTAGTCGAACTGGCCGGAAATTTCGCCGTCGGCGCGTGCCTGCGTAGCTAATGCTCCACTCAGTCCGATGGTTGATACTGCAATGAGGGCCGCAATTAGTGCCTGTTTGATGCCGCGCATTCGCCTCTTTCCTTATAGAAACATCACGACTATATAGAACTGAAGTTCCCCGACAACGGAAACCGCCCCAAATCGGGGAAGCCTCTTTCAGGCGACGGGAAAGATGTATCTGGGACAACCGTTTTAGTAAGGAGATGAGCGCATGGCAAAACCGTTGATGGCTAGGGCGACCGCCGTGTGGCTGGTGGACAATACCACGATCAGCTTTAAACAGATCGCCGATTTTGTCGGTATGCACGAGTTGGAGATCCAGGGTATCGCTGATGGCGATGTTGCCACTGGCGTCAAAGGGTTCGACCCGGTTGCCAACAATCAGTTGACGCAGGAAGAGGTCGATAAGGCCGAGAAGAACCCCCTTCATAAGCTGAAGTTGAAGTTCAATCCGGCTGCGGCTGGCGAAGAAAAACGTCGCGGCCCGCGCTACACTCCGCTGTCCAAGCGTCAGGACCGCCCTGCTTCCATCTATTGGTTGGTGAAGTTCCACCCGGAACTTTCCGATGGTCAGGTGTCGAAGCTGGTTGGTACAACCAAACCGACCATTCAGGCGATCCGTGAGCGGACACATTGGAATATTGCCAATATCCAGCCGATTGATCCAGTTGCATTGGGCCTGTGTAAACAGTCCGAGCTGGACGCCGCCGTGCAGAAGGCCGCAGCCAAGAAGGCAGCTGAAGGCGGTGTGATGAGCGATGATGAACGCCGTAAGCTGGTGTCGACCGAGCAGTCGTTGGAGATGGATGCCGAACCGCGGATGCCTTCGGCAATCGAAGGTCTGGAGACCTTCACTCTGGGTGGGAACGACAAACCTGGTGGTGCTGAGGAAGAGAGGGTTGTGGATGCCGATAGCTTCTTCAACCTACCTGCCGGGGGTGACGACGAAGACGAAGACGAGGACAACGTAGATCCACGTTTCTGAAGAGCGAACGTGGGAACTTCGGTGACACGCAATTGAGAAAAGGCCACGGTGCGCGATGCATTCCGTGGCCTTTTCTGTTGTAAAACCCTGACCTTGGATCAGGAATGGCCGCGATATCCGTGCATGACGGCGTGGTTGTTAGGTTGAGTATTGAGGCGTCACAAAAAATTCGCCTTTCGATGTGAGTTGCAGCATTTTTCTAACATTTCTGCCTTGACGCGCGGGCGTGGCTGGCGTACCTCGCACCCCGATGGCGCGGTAGCTCAGTTGGTTAGAGCGAACGACTCATAATCGTTAGGTCGGGAGTTCAAGTCTCCCCCACGCCACCATTCTTCTTTTTCGATATCTACTCGACTAGCTGAAATCAGCATGGCGTTTGTCAGATGTCTTTGCGCGCGCGCATTGCGGCACTGATCGTGCCTTCATCTAGGTAGTCTAGCTCGCCGCCGATGGGCACGCCTTGCGCCAGCGAGGTGAGCCGCACCCGACCGTTGAGCTGATCGGCGATGTAATGCGCAGTCGTCTGGCCATCAATAGTGGCGTTAAGTGCCAGAATCACCTCGGTAACGTCTTCTGCCTGCACCCGATCCACCAATCGCGGGATGCGCAGATCTTCGGGACCGACGGCATCGAGAGCGGAGAGAGTACCGCCGAGCACGTGATAACGCCCCTTGAATACGCCTGCGCGCTCCATAGCCCAAAGGTCAGAAACATCCTCGACCACGCAGATTTCGCCGTTGGCTCGGGTCATGTCCTCACAGATTGCGCAAAGGTCGCTGGTGCCGACATTTCCGCAGTTAAGGCACTCTCGGGCGGTGGCTGCGACTTCGCTCATGGTTTCCGCAAGCGGTGTTAGGAGTAACGCACGTTTGCGGATCAGATGTAGCACGACGCGACGGGCGGAGCGCGGTCCTAGGCCCGGTAGTTTGGCCATCAGGGCGATCAGATCTTCGATATCGGTGGTTGAGTTCTTGATCATGCCTAAAGCCCCTGTCTGCCCGGCAATATAGGCTGATTGCTGCCGGGAAGTACAAGGGTCGGGCGGCAGAATGTTCAGGGTTTGTTTTGGCAATGCCACGCGCCAATAGAAAAGGCGGCCGAAGCCGCCTTATGCTTTGTGTGAGATAGGAGTGCCTTAGAATGGCAGCTTGATGTCTTTGGGGAGGCCCATGCTTTCGGTCAGGCTGGCCATTTCTTCCTGTGCCTTGTCGGCGGCTTTGGCCTGCGCGTCTTTGATCGCGGCAAGGATCAGATCTTCGACGACCTCTTTGTCGTCGCCATTGAAGATCGATGGATCGATATCCAGCGCTTTCAGATCGCCCTTGGCGGAGGCGGTTGCCTTCACCAGGCCTGCGCCGGCTTCACCGGTGACCATGACGTTGTGCAGTTCTTCCTGCATCTGCGTCATCTTACCCTGCAGTTCTTGTGCTGATTTCATCATCTTGGCCATGTCGCCAAGACCACCGAGGCCTTTGAGCATCTATTTTCTCCTAACTTTGAACTTGGGCAGTAGATACGGCTCTAGAGGCCACCAAACAAGGGGGCGGACGTCTTTCTAGTACGAGGCCTTGGCTGGGATTACTCTTCTTCGAAGGGATCCCATTCGTCTTCGACTTCCGGCAGGGCTTCGGCCTCGACCTCAGCAGCGAGATCTTTGGCAGTGCGGATACGTGTGATCTTCGCCTCGGGGAAGCTCTCCAATACCGCCTGCACAATTGGATGTGTACTGGCTTCCTCTCGCAGGGCGTTTTCGGCAGCGCTATCGCGTTCGGTGATGGTCTCACCGCCACCTTCGTTTGCGAGGGAGATGACCCAACGGGCTTGGGTCCAGGTTTGCAATTGTTGACCTAACCGCTGCGCTAGATCCTTGGGGGCATCATCGGTAGGCTGAATGGTGATCCGGCCGGGCTGATAAGACACCAGCCGAAGATAGGTTTTTACATACTCCAACAAAAGCCCGTCACGGCGAACGCGAATCAGCTCCACGATATGTTCAAAACTGGGAAATTTGGCCAGTGCCTGATCCATTTTTGGGGCAAGGGCTGTTGCCTGCCCACGGCCCTTTGATCCGACACTAAGGGACATATTTGGCCCGTTGCTTGGGCCACCTTGGTAACTCGTTTGAGACTGGCCAATGTGATGGCCCGCCTGTTGCCCCCGTGGCCCGCTTTGGCTATTGCCCTGCTGTATCTCTGCACCGTTGCCTGGGCCTCCCGACCCGCTGGGCGGAGGGGTAGGCGTGTCCTGAAGTGTACGCATCAGCTGTTCAGGTGTGGGCAGATCAGCCACATGCGTCAGCCTGATCACGGCCATTTCGGCCGCCATCATTGCGTTGGGGGCGGCAGCGACCTCTTCCAGTGCTTTCAGCAGCATCTGCCACATCCGCGTCAGCACCCGCATTGGCAGGGCTTCTGCCATCTGGCTGCCGCGGGCGCGCTCATCGGGGCTGACGGTAGGATCTTCAGCGGCGTCAGGGGTAATCTTGACCACAGAAATCCAGTGGGTGATTTCCGCAAGATCGCGTAGCACCGCCAGCGGATCGGCGCCCTCGGCGTATTGCGCGCTGAGTTCGGTGAGGGCGGCGGCCGCATCGCCGCGTAATATCATGTCAATGAGATCCAGCACCCGGCCGCGATCGGCAAGCCCTAGCATTGCGCGCACCTGATCGGCGGTTGTTTCGCCTGCGCCATGAGAAATCGCTTGATCCAGCAGCGAGGTAGCATCTCGGGCAGAGCCTTCTGCGGCACGAGTAATCAGGGCCAGCGCATCATCGGCAATTTCTGCACTTTCGGCGCCTGCGATCTTTCGCAGGAGAGTGATCATGACTTCTGGCTCAATGCGGCGCAAATCAAAGCGCTGGCAGCGCGAGAGGACCGTTACGGGTACCTTGCGGATCTCGGTTGTGGCAAAGATGAACTTCACATGCGCGGGGGGTTCTTCCAGCGTCTTCAACAGCGCGTTGAAAGCGCTGGTCGAGAGCATGTGGACCTCATCGATGATGTAGATTTTGTAGCGGGCCGAAGCTGCGCGATACTGTACGCTGTCGATGATTTCACGAATGTCGCCAACGCCGGTTCGACTGGCGGCGTCCATTTCCATCACATCGACATGGCGACCTTCCATGATGGCGGTACAATGTTCGCATTTGCCGCAGGGTTCAGTGGTTGGTCCACCTTGGCCGTCCTCGCCGATGCAATTCATCCCTTTGGCGATGATCCGGGCTGTGGTCGTTTTGCCGGTTCCCCGAATGCCCGTCATGATGAAGGCCTGTGCGATGCGATCTGCCGCAAAGGCGTTTTTCAGCGTACGGACCATCGCATCCTGACCGACCAGATCTGCAAATGTCTCAGGCCGGTATTTTCTGGCCAGGACCTGATATTGGCCGGGACTTTGATCTGCCGCTTGGCCTGCTGTGTCGCCTGCTGTGTCGTTCATGATGTCTCGTGCCAGATTCGGGGGTAGATCATTGATGTGTCGGTAAAGTAGGGAAGCCCGCGCGTGGCGTCCACTGCTGATGGTGATCCCAGGCGGATGACAGTGTTTACAGTAGCGGTTTCAGAAACCACTAGGTGCAGAGGTTGCGGGCCGTTACATTGGTGGATGTGATCGTCCGGGGGGATTATCTGCATAGGAACTGGCAGTGGGGGCTGACCATGAAGGATCGATCTCAATACAGTCAAGCAGAGGCAGCCGCTAACTCAAAGAGCGCAGATGCTTTAGTTCTGCATGCGCTTTCGGTGGCGGATGGGATCTTGGCACTGTGCCCGTTGCCGGGAGCAAATGGGTGCTATCGGGCCGACATGGACCACATCCGCGAGTGGCGGCCTGGCCTTGTGATATCAATGACCACCGATGAAGAGCACGCAGCCGTCGGCGCAGAGGCAATTGGGGCTGATTTGCAGAGCGTCGGGTGCCGGTGGATCCATTTGCCGGTCTCAGATTTTAGCGCGCCACCTCCGGATATCCTGGCTCGCTGGTCCGAAGTAAGTCACCTTGCACGTAAGGCGCTTGTCGGCGGTGGCCGGGTCTTGGTGCATTGCCGGGGGGGCTGTGGCCGTTCCGGCATGGTTGTTTTGCGGTTGATGACGGAATGTGGCGAGCGGCCTGATCTGGCATTGGCGCGACTGCGTGCAGTTCGGCCTTGTGCCATTGAAACCGACGCGCAGATGGCGTGGGCGTATGGCCCCAGGCGTATTCCCAGTAACGGCGGGGATTGAGCGCTGAACCCTTGTATCATTGATATCAAAGATAAGGTCGCACGTGGATGTGACCTTGGTGGGGTCACATCCACGTGCTCGTTGTGTGCTGCGCAGGTATGTTCTTGGCACGGATTAGGCCGACAACGCCATCTGTGACGCGTCGACCTCAGTTTTTCCTATCGCCAGTGGCCGAGCCTGTGCCAATCCACAAGGGTACTCGGATAGCTTAGGGAAAATTCTGCTGTTTGGAACCTCGTTGAAAAGCGCGTCAGCAAAGTGATCAAGACTATTTTGATCGGCCTCCGCCGAAACGCCGCAATAGATGCGAATCCGATCATGGCTGGCGTTGAATTTCGCCTGACAGGGCTGCCCGCAGGCCGCCAATTGGCACGTCCCTGCAATTTCGAAATCATCCGCGGTTACACCGCGCGCCTGCCCCAAAGCAGTAGCGAGGCGGGAAAGCATGCGCTCTGCGGCTGGGCATGGGCGCCCCAAATGCTGGCAGGTGCTCAGCGAATAGCTGTGTGTCTTATCGGTCCAGTTCATTGCGCCCTCCGCGCGAAGGAGGAGGTGAACGGTCAGAGTTGGCAAGCCGATCGGTGGACATGCAGACACTGCCAGGACACCCCGCCCGGTTTCGAGTTTCTCATAGGATGGCAGGTCTCCTGACTCGCGGGTCACAGCAACACCGGGGCCTTCCCAATGCCGCGGGCCGATCTAGGCCTTAGCATCAGTGGCATGGTCCGAAGTCGCTCGCCGCTTACAGTTGCGGGGGCAGTCGCGGCGTTGATAGGGTATTGCTACCGTCTCGCACCGTGTTCCCTTTTCATCCTGAACCGCATCGCAGCGGTGCAAGAACCATCTGCCCAATGGCTAGCTGTTGTAAGCCCGAGTCGTCAAGCGCTTCGTCAGAGCCGAGTTTGATTGATTGCTAACTTGGAGAAGCCATATGTGGAGCCTAAGGCTCAACAGGCCACTAGATAGGGGTGGTATCTGGTGCTGCTGCGTAGTGCAGTTTGTTCGTGCTGGGTATGCTATCGAGCCCAGTACTACGGTCAGTTCATTCCGCAGGGGGAGATAAGGTGAGAGGCTGGACATCGACCCAAGCGGGGCTCGTTGTGGCTGCTTCCTTCCGGATCTGACCAGGTTGGCGAGGCGCTCGCCCGCGCCAACCTCTCAATGCACGATATAGGCAGACAAGCGGCGAATGGCAAGCCTGTCAAAGCTGCAATCCACGAGATTCAAAATCCGCTGAGGTATTCATATAGACTCATAGTTTTATAGAATTATAGTTTTACGCTGATCCGTAAAAAGCCGTTGGCTGTCATGCCGTGGAAATTATGGCGTGTTGGATCAAGGTCGAGCATGTAAGTTAGCGCACCGGGGCCGGTAAAAATCTCGACTTCGGTTGAGGCGTGACCTGTCAGATGCCAGGGAGGCGATGCCTGTTCTAGCGGATCACGGGGGAGACGCCCGGCAACGTAGTCGCAAATGACATCGCGGACACGCATGGGTGGGATCGGTAGGCGTGTGGCCGTTTGTGCCATAGCAAAGTTACCTCCACCACCAATCCGATAACTGTTTACCGCAACAGCGAAGTGCTGTGTGTCCCGCACTGGGGTACCCTTCCAACGTAGGTTGCGAATGCGGTGAGTCTCCGGGTTTGCTAACGTGCCATCGCTGGAAAACCGAGCGGGTACAGAGACATCGATTTCATACTGCAATCCGAAAATAACATCGAAGTTATGACCGGCTCGTTCTTCATCAAGCAACCGCTGACCTGTAGTGCCTGGAGTGATTTGATTGAACAAACCGGCGGACATTTCCAGCCAATCACGCAATTGGGCACCATTCAATACAACTGACCTGAGTTCATTCGGAAAAGGCTGGATATCGACGATATGGCGCATGTGCATTTGACCGGCTGGGACGTCGGTGTAATTGGATGGGCCTGAGCGCGCGCCAAATTTTCCAGGAGCTGAGGCCGAGAGTAAAGGGAGATTGCCTGCAACGGTGTCCTTGAGCGCGGGCCGTATAGCTGCGGCCTGAGACCATGCGACCAAGGCCAATGCCTGATCTCGGCCCAAGAATGTGAAATAGGAGTGCAAGGCTTCGCTGGTGCTGCCAACGGGTTGAGCCATTCTGATACGTGTTTCGGTGTGATCTTCGGCCAGCGCTTCAAGTATCTCGGGCTGTTCGTGTGCCAGTGGAGTTAGGACGCCACCGGATCCGCCAATGATCTGCCGTCGGGCAATTGGGCGTAACGAGCATTCAGAATTTGTAACGTTCCAACCATCATCTGTGTGCATCACACGAAGATCAATCACCCCCAGGTGCGATCCATGCGCACCGGGCATAACCACCGGCATCGATAAAGGGCTACGTGGATCCGGTAAAGTCAGATGTGTGTGGCCGCCGATAAGCGCATCGAGAATACCCGATTCGGATAACGGACGCAGAGCATTTTCCATACCATTCGAGGCGTTCTTATCGCCAATTCCAGTATGGGCCAATGCTATGACTATGTCGCAGCCCCGACTACGTAGTGCTAGGGTTTGTTGCTTAGCTGTTTGCACCATATCGTCGATGACGACCTTGCCCTGCAACAGATGCGCTGCCCATTTCAGTGTCTGCATGGGGAGCACGGAGAGTACTCCGATACGGAGGGGAGGCGCAGTGGGGGCGTTCGGAAGGCTACGTTCCAGCACGGTAGTTGCGCAAAACGGTAGTGATGCCTGTGGATCAACTGGGCGCATGTTGGAACATAGCACTGGGCAAGGAACTTGCATAAGCGCCAACTGAAGTTGTTCGAGACCAAAGTCGAAGTCGTGGTTCCCCAGCCCAATTGCATCATATCGCAAGAGGTCAAAGGCGCGTGCAACCGGAGCGGGACGAGCATCGCAGAGCTGCAGTGGACGTTCTGCGATTGGTGTGCCGAACAGGCTGTCGCCGTTGTCCAGAAGAAGTGCGACGGCACCAGCGGAGGCCGCTTCCTCGCGTGCTTTGGCAACTAGGGTGGCGATCCGTGACAGCCCCACTCCGGCGTCCGGTTGGTCAGAATAGTAGTCATGACCCAATAAGTTAGCGTGCAGATCCGTGGTCGCCAGAATGCGCAGGGATCCAACAATGCGATCTTCGGTTTGATCCGATCCTGTCATGTCACGTTTCTTAGGGGTTTCACGATAAATCCCAGGTTGGCGATGATTGCCAATTTATTAACAAGCCTGTTTCATGCTTTGAAGCAAACAAATGTGGCACACGAAAGCCGCTTATTGATGATAATTCTATTCAATCTCGCTGCTTTCCTCTTGAGATGAGCAGGATTTGAGGGTCTCAGATACTGATCTAGGTCGGGAAATTTTTTGACCACTGTGGCGCAGAGGGAACAGTGTTTCTCGCCTTGATTGCATTCCCTTGGTGAATGCAGGCGAAACGGAACATTCGTGCGTGTGCTTAACAATGGAGTGGGGCGATGCGACAGGCAGAACAGGTGACATTCGGCGGTAGCAGTCTGGAAAGGATGGCAGAACTGCGAGAGGACGCCAGCGCTCTGGCAGACCTATGGCAAAGGCCTGACAGTCGTATCCTTTTGATTTGGCGCGGAAAGCCGTTGTGCGCCTTGCCGAAAACCTCCCAAAGTGAGAGCGGTAAAAACACGCTGCCGACGGCTTTGGCCTGGATTGCGTCAGACCATCCTCTGGTTGAAAATACCCGTGCCAATGCAATTTTTCTTGGGCGTTGTTCTGCGGGGCGTGGCCGGTTTGCAGTTGATATTAGCGAGTGGCAGCCAGACAACCTTGGCGATACGTCTCTAGGTGGTTTTGTAGACGTCAGCCAACAACAGCACCCCGAGCTAACAGAAAGTACCGGTTTCGTAGAGCTGCGGCGTATTATGGCAGGGCTCACCCGTGAGGATGCAGAGTTGGCGGCGACGGCACGGGCGGTAATTGGGTGGCATCATACACATGGCTTTTGTGCCTGTTGTGGAGCCGCAAGCACTCTGGCGCAGGCCGGTTGGCAGCGAAATTGCCCCGGCTGTGGCGCGTCACATTTCCCGCGCACCGATCCTGTCGTCATCATGCTGATCACCCATGGTGATGCTGTGCTCGTTGGCCGCTCGCCGGGTTGGCCGGATGGGATGTACTCATTGTTGGCAGGTTTCGTTGAGCCAGGTGAGACGCTGGAAGCAGCGGTGCGGCGTGAAACTAAAGAGGAAACTGGAGTTAAGGTCGGTGCGGTCACCTACCTGTCCAGCCAGCCTTGGCCATTCCCGATGTCGCTGATGTTTGGTTGCGCTGGTGAGGCGCTGACGCGGGAGATCGATATCGACCCAAAAGAGATCGAAGATGCACTTTGGGTGTCGCGACAGGACATGATGACGGTGTTTGAGGGGACGCATTCAACGATTCGCCAGCCTCGCAAAGGTGCGATAGCGCATTTTCTATTGCAAAACTGGCTTGCAGATACGCTGGATTGAAACGAATAGTAGCTATCAACTAATGACCGCAATTTACTACGGCCGGTCGACCGCAACCACAGGACGCACATGAATTTCTCAAGCACAGAGGACATCGACGCACCCATCGCTGAGGTTTTTCAGTCGATTTCTGATTTCGAGAGTCTGGAGCGTACAGCTCTCCGCCGTGGCATTGATGTACAGCGAATGGGTGATGTAGAGCACCCAGAAAAAGGACTGGCTTGGGAGATTGAGTTTCAGTTTCGCGCTAAAAAACGAACGCTACATCTGACACTCGGTACCTATGAGCCGGTGACGCAGATTGTTTTGAGCGGTACGGGAAGCGGTACGGATGGCGCGTTGGAGATTGATCTCCTGGCTTTGTCGCCTCAGCGCACGCGTCTATCGGTTACTTTGTCGCTGGAACCCAAAACATTATCAGGACGGCTGCTTGTTCAATCACTGAAACTGGCGAAGACCAAGTTGAATCGCGGCTTCAAAAAACGGGTGTCCGAATTTGCCAAACAGACGGAAGACCGTTTGAGCAGGACAGCTTAGTGGTCGAGCCGAGCAGTTGATCTTGGCCTGTACTAAATTTTGCCCGTAGGGATGCATCGCGCATTGATCCGGTTACGATGCGACAGAAACGGACCAAGGTACCGGCAAACCAAACAATATATACCTGATCAGAATCTGTCGTCGTTGGCCGGATATACGCCCAGAACTTCTATGTTTGTTGTGAAATAGGCTAATTCATCCATAGCGAGCCTGACGTTGGCATCATCCGGGTGCCCGTCGATATCAGCATAGAACTGCGTCGCGGTGAATGATCCGTCGACCATATAGCTTTCCAGCTTGGTCATGTTGATTCCATTGGTCGCAAACCCGCCCATCGCTTTGTAGAGCGCGGCAGGGATGTTGCGGACCTGAAAAACAAAACTTGTGATCATGCCGTGGTTGCCGCGACGCTCCAGATTTGGATCGCGTGACATGGTCAGAAAACGAGTGGTGTTGTTGACATGGTCTTCGACATGGCGGGCCAAGACATCTAGCCCGTAGATTTCCCCGGCGAGCTCACTTGCCAACGCGCCGTGTGTGTTGTCGCCCTGTTCGGCAACATCGCGGGCAGCTCGGGCATTGTCGGGGCTAATACGGCCGCGAATATTGTTTTCGCTGAGAAACCGCGCGCATTGAGGCAGAAGTACCAGATGTGAATACGCATCGGTTATATCTTCTAACGTTGCGCCCGGAACACCAAGAAGATTGATGTGAACGCGGACGAATGTTTCGTCGATGATGTGCAGGCCGCTGTCAGGCAAAAGACGATGAATGTCAGCCACGCGCCCGTAGGTGGAGTTCTCAACTGGCAGCATCGCCAGCTCAGCCTCACCATTACGTACAGCGTCGATTGCATCCTCAAAGTTGCGACATGGTAGCACATCCATTTCTGGACGTTCCTTACGGCAGGCCTCGTGGCTGTAGGAGCCAAGCTCCCCCTGAATGGCTATTCTTTGGGTCATAACTGCGACATCCGTGCAAAACTTCAAAAAACGGGCGTTTCGTCGCGCTGTCTATACCTTGCCACTTGAGAGGGGAAGCCTTAGACACCCTCCCAGACAGCTGAAATGGACTCGCGATCATGTTTGACACGATGACCCTTACCAAAGCGACCGCAGGCGTTTGCGGCGCGTTCCTTGTGTTCCTCTTGGGCAAATGGGCCGCAGAGGAACTCTATCACACTGAAAGCCATGGCGAGGCTTCCTATGTGATTGAAGTGGAAGAGGCAGGTGCGGAAGAAGTTGCTGAAGTCGTTGACTTTGGTGAACTGATGGCCGCTGCAGATATTGGCAAAGGTGCCAAGGTCTTCAAGAAGTGCTCCTCCTGCCACAAACTTGAAGCCGGTGAAAACGGAACCGGCCCTTACCTGTATGGAGTGGTTGATCGCCCGATCGCCGCAGCGGACGGGTTTGGCTATTCTTCCACGTTGGCCGGTCTTGGCGGCGCGTGGACTGTCGAAGAGCTGGATGCTTTCCTGGCGAAGCCATCGAAGTATGCGCCTGGTACCTCGATGAGCTTCAGTGGATTGAAGAAGCAAAAAGATCGGGTGAATCTGATTGCTTACCTCGCTGGTCTCGACGACTGATCGAAGTTGATTTGTGAAATGTGCAAGAGACCGCGCCATTTGGTGCGGTCTTTTGCGTTGAGGCATGCTTATGCAGATGTAAGGGCATCGTCAGCAGGTTCGTGCTGTGTCGCTGGTTGATACACGGGAAATTCAACCAATCTGAACTTGAAAGTTAGGGGGGCAGCCGCTTAGCTTTGTGTTAGACAATGATCTTGGCAGCGAACGCCGGACATAGGAGGTACTAGCAGATGAAGACATCCACAGCACCGCAACGCGCCGTTTTGGTCCGAGTGATTGATTCACAACCGTTTTTCCGTGCTGCGGCGATAGGATTTACCTCTCTGATGGTTCTACTGCTGGCCGCGACACTGACGCAGGCTGAAGAAGCTGTAGTCAAAAGCTACGGGTTCACTGAATTTGGAGAGTTGAAATATGCAGAAGGCTTCGCGCATTTCGATTATGTCAACCCTGACGCGCCAAAGGGAGGTGAGCTTTCTCTCTCTGCGGTAGGGACTTTTGATAGTATGAACCCTTACACACGTAAAGGGCGGGGCGGCGCTATGTCAGCGGATCACTTTGAGTCGTTGATGATTGGGTCTTATGACGAGCCGGGGTCATACTATGGGCTGCTGGCCGAAAGCCTGGAATATCCGGAGAGTCAGGATTGGGTGATCTTCAACATGCGCCCAGAAGCACGATTTTCCGACGGAACACCCGTGACCGCCGAAGATGTTCTGTTTTCTCACAATCTCCTGCTTGAGCAGGGTTTGCAGTCATACGCCGAGGCGGTGAAAAAGCGCATTCCCAAAGCCGAGGTGCTTGGACCACATCGGGTGAAGTTCTATTTCTCGCCGGATTTTCCACGTCGAGCGATGATCACCCAAGTTGCAGGAACATCGGTTTTTTCCAAAGCATGGTATGAGGCGGACCCTGAAAACCGTCGCTTAGATGAGCCACGTCTTGATCCGGGCATAGGTTCCGGGCCTTATGTTCTGGAAACGGCCGATGTGAACCAACGTATCATCTACAAGCGCAACCCGAACTATTGGGGCAAAGATATCAATGTGAACATCGGGCGTCACAACTATGACCGCATCCGCATTGAATATTTTGGCGATAGCGTCGCTGCAATGGAGGGGTTCAAGGCCGGTGTTTACACACTGCGATCGGAAACCAGCTCAAAGAGTTGGGCGACGGCTTACGGGTTTGATGCGGTAGAAGAGGGGACTGTCGTTAAGGGTGAATTCCCTGACGGCAATGTCCCGGCGGCCAGCGGTTTTGTATTGAACCTGTTACGGCCAAAATTCCAAGACCCACGTGTGCGTGAGGCGATCCAGCTCGGGTACAATTTTGAATGGACCAATGATAGCTTGCAGTATGGATTGTTCGCACAGCGACATTCGTTTTGGCAGGATACTACGCTGGAGGCTAAAGGCCTGCCTGAAGGGCGTGAATTGGAGATCTTGAAAGATCTGGGCGACCTGATCGATCCCGCGCTTTTGACGAGCGAGCCGGTGATGCCACATAGTTCCAAAGCCGTGCGTGCCGTTGACCGGCGTAATCTACGCCGCGCAATGAAGCTGCTGGATGAGGCAGGTTGGGTAGTTGGCGATGATGGGCTGCGTCGCAATGCCAGCGGCGAATTGCTGAAACTGGAGTTCCTAGTCGCTACGCCCACTCTTGAACGGATCGTACAGCCATATGTCGCCAACCTGCGCCAGATGGGAGTTGATGCGACCTCCAGCCGTGTGGATTTCGCACAATATACCAGTCGTCGCCGTGAAAAGGACTTCGATGTGATCAATTTTGCATATCCGAAGTACCTGCTTCCCTCGACAGGGTTATTCCAGCAATTCGGCTCCGACGCGCACGAGTTCTCGGTGTTTAATCCAGCAGGCATGGCGGATCCTGCAGTTGATACACTGATCAAGGCGATTGTTAAATCTGAAGAACAGGAAGAGCTTTACGCCAATGTACGGGCATTGGATCGGATCCTGCGCGCCAAACGGTTTATGGTGCCGACTTGGTATCTGGATGTGAAGTGGGTGGCCTATTGGGATTTTTATAGACAGCCTGAGACGCTGCCGATCTTTGATCTTGGGCTGAAGGATGTCTGGTGGGTCAACGCCGAGAAAGAAGCAGCATTGAAATCCTCTGGTGCGTTGCGGTAAGCGCCTGACATGGCAGCTTACATCCTCAGACGTTTTCTCCTGGTGATCCCGACATTATTCGGGATCCTCGTAATCAATTTCGCTTTGGTACAGTTTGTGCCGGGGGGGCCCGTTGAACAAATGATCGCTCAGCTGGAAGGCGGCGGCGATGTATTCGAAAGTTTTGCGGGTGGCGGTGGCGACGCCGGAGGCGAGGCTGTCGTAGCCAATGACAGCTATGCCGGCCGCCAGGGGCTGCCGCCGGAACTGATCGCTGAGCTGGAAGAGCAATACGGTTTGGATAAACCAGCACTTGAGCGGTTTTTCCTGATGCTCGGCAACTATATGCGCTTCGATTTCGGAGAGAGCTACTTTCGCAAGATCGATGTGATGGATCTGGTTCTTGAAAAGATGCCGGTTTCGATTTCGCTAGGGCTATGGTCAACATTGATTGCCTACTTGATCTCTATTCCACTTGGGATCCGCAAAGCGCTACGTGACGGCAGCCGGTTTGACACCTGGACCAGCGGCCTGATTATCGCAGCCTATGCGATACCAGGCTTTCTTTTTGCGATCATGTTGTTGGTGCTGTTTGCAGGTGGATCATATTGGCAGATTTTTCCACTGCGAGGGCTCACCTCGGACAACTGGGAAAATCTTAGCCTCTTTGGGAAGGTCGCTGACTACTTTTGGCATATCACGCTGCCGGTGGTGGCCTCGACCATCGCCGCCTTTGCCACGCTGACCCTGCTGACCAAGAATTCCTTTCTAGATGAGATCAAGAAGCACTACGTTATGACTGCCCGAGCCAAAGGTTTGAGCGAGCGGCGGGTCCTTTATGGCCACGTGTTTCGCAACGCGATGCTCATTGTGATCGCTGGTTTTCCAGCGGTGTTCATCGGTGTTTTCTTTTCCGGCAGCCTGATTATTGAGACGATTTTCTCGCTCGACGGGTTAGGACGGCTGGGATTCGAAGCGGCTGTAGCGCGTGATTATCCCGTTATCTTTGGTACGCTGTTCATCTTTGGTTTGATGAGTCTCGTCGTCGGTATCGTTTCGGACATCATGTATGTGATTGTTGATCCCCGCATCGACTTTGAAAAGAGAGAGGGCTGACGGATGGCTTTGTCTCCACTCAACCAACGCCGCTGGAATAACTTCTGTCGCAATCGCCGGGCCTTTTGGTCGCTATGGATCTTTGCGGCGTTGTTCGGGATTTCGCTTTTTGCGGAATTCGTCGCCAACGATAAGCCGATGTTGGTGAACTACCGGGGAGAATATTTCACCCCGGTGTTCAACTTTTATCCGGAGACTGTCTTTGGTGGGGATTTCCAGACCGAAGCCAGCTACCGTGATCCAGAAGTGAAATGCCTTATCGCATCCGGTGGGTTGGAAGACTGTTTCGATGATCCAGAAGGAATGCTCAACGAGATCGAGGCAGGTACATTTGCGGCGGAGGGGTTTGAGGAAGGTTGGGCAATTTGGCCGCCGATCCCTTATTCTTTCAATACCACTGTCGACCGTCCTGGTGCGGCGCCATTGCCGCCGAATGGGCAGAACCTGTTAGGGACCGATGATACCAAGCGTGACGTGCTGGCTCGGGTCATCCATGGTTTTCGGTTGTCGATTTTGTTCACCCTGATGGTGACAGGTGCGGCCACGTTGGTGGGTATTGCGGCAGGTGCTGTTCAGGGTTTCTTTGGCGGATGGCTCGACCTGATTTTTCAGCGTGTGATTGAGATTTGGGGGTCCATTCCGCAGCTCTATGTCATCATCATCATGTTTGCGATCCTTGGCCGCAGTTTCTGGTTATTGGTAGTCCTGATGATCCTGTTTAGTTGGACCGCGTTGGTTAGCGTGGTGCGAGCTGAGTTCCTGCGTGCGCGTAACTTGGAATATGTTCGTGCGGCGAAGGCGTTGGGTGTCGGCAATATGACCATTATGTTCCGCCATATGTTGCCCAATGCGATGGTTGCTACGCTTACGTTCCTGCCATTTCTCGTTACAGGCACCATCGGAACACTCGCCGGATTGGATTTCCTCGGCTTTGGCCTTCCGGCATCAGCGCCGTCACTGGGGGAGCTGACATTGCAGGCCAAGCAGAACCTCGAAGCACCCTGGCTGGCGTTCACAGCCTTTTTCACCTTTGCCATTATGCTGTCGCTTCTGGTTTTCATCTTTGAAGGTGTGCGCGATGCCTTCGATCCGAGAAAGACGTTCTCATGATCATATCAGGCTCTCCGAAGCAGTTTAGAGATGCTTTTTGCCACTACTTCACCGGCACAGTTGCCCTACAGGCAGCTACTTCAATTCATGGGCATCCAAAATGAACACGACTGATCAAGCTGCTCCTCTGTTGCGCGTAAAGGATCTGCGGGTGTCTTTTGGCCAAGACGGCAAAGTAACCGAAGCTGTACGCGGTGTATCCTTTTCGGTGGACCGCGGAGAGACCGTAGCTCTGGTCGGCGAATCTGGCTCGGGCAAGTCGGTTACCGCACTGTCGACGGTATCTTTGCTTGGAGATAGCGCCAGCGTCAGCGGTTCTGTGACCTATGAGGGGCGGGAGATGGTGGGAGCTAGCGAGCGCTGCCTCCAGCAAGTGCGCGGCAATGACATCAGCTTTATTTTCCAAGAGCCAATGACCTCTCTCAACCCGCTACATACGATCGAAAAGCAGCTCGCCGAGTCTTTGGCTTTACATCAAGGACTGGATGGCAGTACGGCGCGGGATCGGATCGTGGATCTGTTGAACCGGGTGGGGATTCGTGATGCTGAAACCCGCTTGGGTGCGTATCCGCATCAGCTCTCGGGCGGTCAGCGTCAGCGGGTAATGATTGCCATGGCGTTGGCCAACAAGCCTGACATCCTGATCGCGGATGAACCGACCACAGCGCTTGATGTGACAATCCAGGTGCAGATCCTTGAATTGCTTGCTGATCTGAAGGCCAACGAGGGCATGGGCCTTTTGTTCATTACTCATGATCTGAGCATTGTGCGTAGAATCGCGGATAGGGTTTGTGTCATGCAGGCCGGCGAGATTGTCGAAAGCGGACCTACAGCGGAGATTTTCGCTAATCCGCAGCATGCCTATACGCGCAAACTTCTTGATGCCGAGCCGAAGGGACAACCGCAACCTGTTCCCCAGAATGCGACGGAGTTGATCTCCACAAAAGACCTAAAGGTCTGGTTTCCTATTCAGAAAGGCTTGCTTAAGCGGACAATCGGTCATGTTAAGGCTGTGAACCCCACCTCGATCTCGGTGCGCGGAGGAGAGACGCTGGGCATCGTTGGTGAAAGCGGCAGTGGCAAGACCACGTTGGCGCTGGCCATTATGCGGCTTATCGCTTCCGAAGGTCGGGTCGAGTTCCTAGGGCAGGATCTGCGTCAGTGGTCGACACGGGACCTGCGCCGCCTGCGGGCAGATATGCAGATTGTGTTTCAGGACCCGTTCGGCTCTCTCAGCCCGCGTATGACCTGTGCTCAGATTATTGCCGAAGGGTTGGGCATCCACAGTGTTGGCCAAGATCGTGATCCGCGGGATCTGGTGCGTGAGGTTATGACGGAGGTCGGCTTGGATCCTACCTTCATGGAT
The DNA here is from genome assembly GCF_047372505.1 of Phaeobacter cretensis. NCBI lineage: Bacteria > Pseudomonadati > Pseudomonadota > Alphaproteobacteria > Rhodobacterales > Roseobacteraceae > Phaeobacter > Phaeobacter cretensis. The sequence continues at coordinate 1,429,348 of NZ_JBKBEU010000001.1, read as the reverse complement.
CGCTATCCGCATGAGTTTTCCGGTGGGCAGCGACAACGTATCGCTATTGCACGCGCCATGGTTTTGCGACCGAAATTGGTGGTATTGGACGAGCCTACTTCGGCCTTGGACATGACGGTGCAGGTGCAGATCGTCAATCTGCTACGCGATCTACAGGATCGTTATGGGCTGGCCTATCTGTTCATTTCACATGATTTGAACGTTGTGCGGGCGATGTCGCATAAAATGATCGTGATGAAGCAAGGTGATGTTGTTGAGGCTGGATCTGCGGCCGATCTGTTTGCGAATCCATCGGATCCTTACACTCGGCAATTGTTGGCCGCTGCAGGTTAGACACCGTCTTAGCGGATGCAGATAGCTCAGTCGCGACGGTATGGCGCATACGATTGATTTGGTTCATATCTGCCTTGTAGAACACATAAGCGGGGATTTTCCCGCAAAATCAGGGCACTGGCTTTGGGGTCTTTGATGGGCAAACAGGCTGTTGTTGCGAGATCCCGGCCAACAGGCACCGCGTTACCAATTGTGATTAGGACTCTATCTGCCTAGATTGGATCCGCAGGTGGGTTTTGACCTTGGTGCAGATTAAATCGGATTCGTCATGAACGCTCCTACTATTCAGAACGTAAATTGCGGCGATTGCCCCATTCGCCACCGTGCGGTTTGCGCGCGTTGTGATACGGCTGAATTGGAAGTGCTGGATTCGATCAAATATTACCGGACCTATGACGCAGGTCAGCATATTACTTGGTTTGGTGATCGGATGGATTTTGTCGGTTCGGTGGTTTCAGGGGTCGCGACCCTGACACAGACCATGGAGGATGGGCGGACCCAGATGGTGGGTTTGTTGTTACCGAGCGATTTTGTTGGTCGGCCCGGGCGGGATGCCGCAGCTTATAACGTGGTGGCGACATCAACTGTTGTCATGTGCTGTTTTCGAAAAAAACCGTTTGAAGACATGATGTCCCATACACCGCATTTGGCGCACCGGCTGCTTGAAATGACATTGGATGAATTGGATGCAGCGCGGGAATGGATGCTTGTTCTCGGGCGCAAGACTGCGCGCGAGAAAATCGCCAGCCTATTGTTGATTCTGGCACGGCGCGATGCGTCTTTGCAGCTCTCTAACGATAGCGACCGACGGGTATTCGATCTACCTCTCACCCGAGAGGCGATGGCGGACTATCTGGGCTTGACGCTAGAGACTGTTAGTCGCCAGGTGTCGGCCTTACGCAAGAATGGCGTGATTGAGCTGGAAGGCAAGCGGCATGTGACCGTTCCGGATATGGGTCGCCTCATGGAAGAAGCCGGTGATGATAGTGACGGCGGATGCCTGAACTGATTCTTTCCTTGGTTTGAATTAAGTGCGACAGCTCATTTCGACCAGACCGGCCGTCGTCTTAGTGGGCCATCAGCACCGGCACCTGCGCCTTTTCCAGCATGTTACGGGTGGCACCACCCAAGATTGCTTGACGAAAACGGGAATGCCCATAAGCGCCCATAACGATCAGATCGGCAGCCGTATCAACAGCGTGGCGGTTCAGTACTTCTGACACATTCGGCATCGTCTTGCTGAGCACATCGATCTCACAGTTGACGCCATGACGAGACAGCATCTGACATAGAAGACCACCGGGATCGGAACGCTCCGGTCCGTGTTGTGGTGGGTCAATGACTACAACACGAACCATATCGGCGGCCTGCAGCATTGGCAGAGCTTTTCGAACAGAAGTCATGGCTTCAATGCTCTCATTCCACGCAATCAGGACAGTTTTGATATGATCAGGTAGGGTTGTATTGTCAGGCATGACTAGTACCGGAGCCCTGCCTTCGAAAAGGGCAGATTCTACAATGGCTTCGGCCTCAGTGGGGCGATTTTTGCCATAGGGCTGTGCCAGCACTACGAGATCAGAGAAACGCGTAAGACGGGCAACGTGTCGGCCGATATCAGCCATCTGGGCAACGCCGGTCTCAACATTGAAATTTACAGCCGATTGGCTCAAACGTTTGGTGACTGACCTTTCAATAGCGCCGACCTCTTCCTTCGCGCGAGCAAGCGTCTCCTGCAATACCATCGCATTTGCGCCAGCATAGTAATACCCGGTCTGAGTGCGATCCACACCCAAGCATAAGGCATTCACATGGCCTTCCGTTAGCCGCGCTAGGGCGACGGATTGTTCCAGCTGTGTTTCGGTGTTCACAGGTGTGGTCAGAACGGTCAGCAGCGTTTTGTAGCACATAGAAACCTCGCATCTTCAAGAGCGGCTCCAACTCGCGTTTGGCTTCGTCGCAGGTTGCGCCTTTGGGAATTTGCTTCACACATTCTGAGGCACCCCGTCTTGATACAGATCAAGGTGAAGTCTCGTGTCTTTCGACATCTAAGGCCCAGAACAAAACTGTCTGATGCGATCTATAGAATTGTGTTGGGCAAGGAAGAGGGACGCAAGATGTCTAGTTATATCAGGCTAATAGTGCTTGGTTTGGTCACGCTCTTTGCGATGATTGCGACAAACTACGCGAGGGATTTAGCCTATCAGGTGCATGCGATAATCATCATGATCGTTTCCGGGGGGCTTTTTCTTTACACCCTTCGATACACAGACGAACCGCCCGTTGCGGCTGGATCGCTCCAGAATGAGTATTTCGATAGCGTTGTGCGGGCTGGCGTGGTGGCAACCGCGTTCTGGGGGATTGTGGGGTTTCTGGTCGGTGTCTTTATTGCCTTTCAACTGGCCTTTCCGGTCCTGAATTTTGAATGGGCACAAGGGTTAGCCAATTTTGGACGATTAAGGCCGCTGCATACCTCGGCGGTTATCTTTGCCTTTGGCGGGAACGCGCTGATAGCGACATCTTTCTACGTGGTACAACGCACCTCAGCCGCCCGTCTATGGGGGGGTAACTTAGCGTGGTTCGTGTTCTGGGGCTATCAGCTATTTATCGTTCTGGCGGCAACTGGCTACCTGTTGGGGTCGACCCAATCAAAAGAATACGCTGAACCTGAGTGGCACGTTGATCTGTGGCTGACCATCATCTGGATCGCCTATTTGGCAGTTTTCCTAGGCACAGTCATCAAACGCAAAGAGCCACATATCTATGTGGCGAACTGGTTCTACCTGGCCTTTATCGTGACCGTAGCGATGCTGCATTTGGTCAACAACCTGACGATCCCAGTTAGTATTTGGGGATCCAAATCCGTGATCCTGTGGTCCGGTGTTCAGGATGCAATGGTGCAGTGGTGGTATGGGCATAACGCTGTAGGTTTCTTCCTGACAGCGGGTTTCCTCGGTATGATGTACTACTTTGTGCCGAAACAGGCTGAACGGCCAGTCTTTAGCTATAAACTATCGATCATCCACTTCTGGGCGCTGATCTTCCTCTATATCTGGGCCGGACCGCACCACTTGCACTATACAGCGTTGCCTGACTGGGCTTCTACCTTGGGCATGGTGTTCTCAATCGTGCTGTGGATGCCCAGTTGGGGTGGCATGATCAACGGTCTGATGACCCTTTCGGGTGCCTGGGACAAGTTGCGTACTGATCCGGTGATCCGAATGATGGTGATTTCCATTGGTTTCTACGGCATGACCACCTTTGAAGGGCCGATGATGTCGATCCGTGCCGTCAACTCACTGTCGCACTACACCGACTGGACTATCGGTCATGTACACTCTGGTGCGCTTGGATGGAACGGCATGATCACCTTCGGTGCGCTGTATTTTCTCGTCCCTGTTCTGTGGAAGCGTGAACGCCTTTATTCACTCAGCCTAGTGTCTTGGCATTTCTGGCTGGCGACCATTGGCATCATTCTCTACGCGGCATCCATGTGGGTGACCGGCATAATGGAAGGTCTGATGTGGCGTGAAGTCGACGCCAACGGGTTCCTTGTGAATTCCTTTGCCGACACAGTCGCGGCCAAGTTCCCGATGTATGTGGTGCGCGCTTTGGGTGGCGTCATGTTCCTCTCTGGTGCTTTGATCATGTGCTATAATCTCTGGATGACCGTTCGGCGGGCTCCGGCCAAAGAGGCCAGCCTGACCGTTGCGGTTCCGGCCGAATAAGGAGGGTCGGAAAATGGCATTTCTTGACAAACACAAAGTCCTCGAGACCAACGCAACCCTCCTTCTGGTGTGCAGCTTTCTAGTCGTGACCATTGGTGGGCTGGTCCAGATCGCCCCGCTTTTCTGGTTGGAAAACACCATTGAAGAGGTGGAGGGTATGCGCCCATATACCCCGCTGGAGCTGGCCGGCCGTGATATCTATGTCCGTGAAGGCTGCTATGTCTGCCATAGCCAGATGATCCGCCCAATGCGCGATGAGGTCGAACGCTACGGGCCATACTCGCTCGCAGCAGAGTCGATGTATGACCACCCGTTCCAATGGGGTTCAAAACGCACCGGGCCCGATCTGGCCCGTGTCGGTGGCCGTTACTCGGATGAATGGCATGTCGACCATCTGCGGGATCCGCAGTCTGTTGTGCCGGAATCTGTGATGCCCAAATATGGCTTCCTCGAAAATAACCGGATCGATGGAGAATACATTGGTGATGTGATGGCCGCGAACGCCTTTGTTGGCGTACCGTACTCCGGCGAGATGCTGGACAGGGCTCAGGAAGATTTCTACTCCCAAAGCGACCCTGATGCCGACTATGACGGCCTGTTGGACCGCTATGGTGCAAAGGTCAGCGTGCGCAACTTTGACGGCCAGCCTGGTATCTCCGAGGCCGATGCGTTGATCGCCTATCTACAGATGCTGGGGACGTTGGTTGATTTCTCGACCTTCACCCCCGTCGCCAACCGTTGATTGGACGCAGACATGGATATTTACACTCTGCTTCGGGAATTTGCAGATAGCTGGATGCTGCTCTTCTTGTTTGTGTTCTTTGTTGCTGTGGTGATCTGGGCGTTCCGCCCGGGCAGCACCAAAGTCTACAGTGACACAGCCAACATCCCGTTCCGACATGAAGACAAACCCGCCTCAGGTCCGGGTGAAGCCAAGGAGGCGCGATCATGACTAAGAAAGTGACAAAGTTCGAAGATGATCCGAACACCACTGGCCATAGTTGGGACGGCATCGAGGAATTTGACAACCCAATGCCACGTTGGTGGCTTTGGACCTTATACGCGACCGTCATCTGGGCCATCGGCTATACCATTGCCTATCCGGCATGGCCTGGGATCCAATCAGCTACCGCCGGTGTGTTGGGGTGGAACTCCCGCGCGTTGGTCGCGGCAGAAATCGCCGCCGTGAATGAGGCCAATGCCTCAATCAATAGCCGCCTTGAGGAGATTGAACTTGTATCAATCACCACTGATCCTGAGCTGAACGGCTATGCTGTATCGGCGGGGTCGGCGGTGTTCAAAACCTGGTGCGCGCAGTGCCACGGCGCTGGCGCGGCCGGGGCCAAAGGGTATCCTAATCTCCTTGACGATGACTGGCTCTGGGGCGGGTCGATGGAGGATATCCATGCAACGATCGCCCACGGTGTTCGCAACGAAGAAAGTGGCGATGCACGTTATTCGGAGATGCCTGCCTTTGGCCGGGATGAGCTGCTTCAGAAAGAAGAGATCGATCAAGTTGTGAACTATGTAATGTCGCTGTCTGGTGAGCCGGAGGATACGGCCAAAGTTGAAGCAGGAGCTGTAGTTTTTGCTGACAATTGTACCTCCTGTCATATGGAAAATGGTACTGGTGACCGCTTGCAAGGTGCGCCCAACCTTGCAGATGCGATCTGGCTCTATGGTGGCGACTATGAAACGCTTACCAAGACGGTCAATAACTCGCGTTATGGCGTTATGCCGAACTGGAACACACGCCTGACTGAAGCGCAAGTTCGCGCGGTCACGGCCTATGTGCACCAGTTGGGCGGCGGCGAATAAACGCCTTTCTTCTGCTGTGAAATTAGAAAAGGGTCGCTCATGGAGGGGCGGCCCTTTTTTACGTTTCTGGACTTGTCTTAGGGCTTAAGTTTCGGTGCAAAGCTGTCGGGGAGGGCAGGGATTTTCCTCGCCCTTTCGCTGTGTTTGGATCATGGCTCTGATCCGCAGGATCTGGCGGCGGATTAATCCCGTACTGCGCGCAGGCGGGGTGTGGGGGGCAGGGAGTTCGCGCACCTGAACAGAGGTCTGGCGCGTCGCGGTTAACATGGATCGGGCGTAGATATCTGTCAGCATCTTGAAATCTCCTGTGCTGGGGTTTCTGCCTTTGATTGTCGCTCTGAAGTGGGCAAAATGCGACTCAGGAAAAATGTAGTTATGTAAGTCAGGATTACATATGGATTGGCTCTCCCTACCGCCGCTTGCCGCATTAAGGTCCTTTTCTGCCTATGCGGAACACGGAAGTCTAACCAAAGCTGGGGAGGCGTTGAATGTCAGCCACGCTGCCATCAGCCAACAATTGCGCAGCCTAGAGGATTATCTAGGTACGCCGCTGCTGGACCGCAGTGGTCGGGCCTTGGTACTGACTGAAGAGGGCAAACATTTGGCGCAGGCGCTGTTGCTGGGCTTTGGGGCTATTCAATCGGCGGTTCAGGATCTTAACGCGCTGGGCACGGCGCGGCCCCTGCATGTCAGCTGTACACCAATGTTTGCAGCCAATTGGTTGATGCCGCGCCTTGCGGAGTTTCGCATCGGGCACCCGGATGTTGATCTGGTGATCGATCCGCGCGGCGAAATCGTTACGTTGCAGCCAGGGGGTGTCGATATCGCGTTGCGCTACGGCGATGGTAATTGGGCCGGACTTGAGGCCGAAATGCTATTGTGTTCTCCAATGGTTGTTGTAGCCAAGCCCAGTCTGTTGCGGGATCGCATCGTGCAGACGCCCGAGGATCTGTTGGATCTGCCCTGGCTCGAAGAGCTGGGCACCACGGAGGCGGCCCATTGGCTGCGCTCACGCGGGGTGGCCGAGGTCATTCGCGGTGCCAGCCTCAAACTGCCGGGCAATCTTTTGATGCAGGCAGTGCGCGAGGGGCAGGGGGTCGCGGTGAGCGTGAAGGACTTTGTGCGCGAGGATCTTGAGACCGGGAGATTGGTTGAGCTTTTCACCGGAACTGAGGGGCGTGGCTATTACACCGTGACGCGTCCGGGTGTGCAGCGCCAAAATGCGCGAAAGTTCATCTCCTGGCTGCGCCGGTACAAAAAGGCAACTCTTCACGAGTGACGTTGGGATCAGCGGATAAAGGTATCTGTCCGATACGCTTTTTGATCCACGTCAAAGAGCGCACTACTGAAATTTGAAAGAACCACACCACAAGGACATAAATTCAGTGGAGTGAGTCCGTGAGTGATTCCGATCCCGCCCCGAGCCTCTATGCGCCCCGCGAGCCAATTTTTCCGAGGCGTGTGTCCGGGCTTTTTCGCACTTTGAAATGGTACATCTTGGCGGGCACGCTGGGCATCTACTACATAACACCATGGCTTCGTTGGGACCGCGGTCCGGCATTGCCGGATCAGGCGGTGTTGTTGGATCTGGCCAATCGCCGGTTCTATTTCTTCTGGATCGAAATCTGGCCACATGAGTTCTATTTTGTCGCGGGCCTTCTGATCATGGCTGGGTTGGGGCTGTTTCTTTTCACCTCTGCACTAGGGCGCGTCTGGTGCGGCTACGCCTGCCCACAAACGGTTTGGACCGACCTCTTCATTCTTGTTGAACGCTGGATCGAGGGGGATCGCAATGCGCGGCTACGCCTCCACCGGCAGACGACGATGGATTTCCGGAAGGCGCGTTTGCGTATCACTAAGTGGGTGTCGTGGCTGCTGATCGGCCTCGCAACAGGTGGGGCCTGGGTATTCTACTTTGCTGATGCGCCAACACTGCTACAGGATCTGATCGCAGGGAATGCCCATCCGGTTGCATACACCACGATGGCTATCCTCACGGGCACCACCTTTCTGTTTGGCGGTTTCGCTAGGGAGCAGATTTGTATCTACGCCTGCCCTTGGCCACGTATTCAGGCCGCAATGGTGGATGAAGATACGCTGACCGTTGGGTATCGCGAATGGCGGGGAGAACCGCGTGGCAAGACGCGCCAGACCGATGAGCCCGGGCTGGTGCATGGTGATTGCATCGACTGCATGGCCTGCGCCAACGTCTGCCCGATGGGGATCGACATTCGCGATGGGCAGCAATTGGAATGTATCACTTGTGCACTCTGCATCGACGCATGTGACGACGTGATGGAGCGTCTCGGCAAACCGCGCGGTTTGATTGACTACATGGCGCTCAGCGATGAGATGAATGAACGCTCGGGACAGCCCCCCAAGAACATTTGGAGGCATGTCCTGCGCCCGCGGACGACTATGTATACCGTACTTTGGGGTGGCGTCGGTCTGGCACTTTTGTTTGCTCTGTTTATCCGCTCCGATATCGAACTGACCGTTGCACCGGTGCGTAACCCGACGTTTGTAACGCTGTCTGACGGCGCTATCCGCAACACCTATGACGTACGTTTGCGCAACAAGACCGGCGAGCCGCGCCTGTTTGAGCTGTCGATCAAAGGAGGCCGCGATATGGAGCTGAATTTGGAAGGTGTGGATGGCACGATCGTCACCGTACCGGCCGACACCAGTTTCTTGCAACGGGTTTACATTTCGGCACCTAAATCTGCAGCGACGGCGGCTGCACGTAGCACGCCGGTGCGGATCTGGGTTGCAGATATCGGTAATGGCGAGCGCGCGCACAAAGATACCAGCTTCAATGGACGTGGGAGCGACAAATGATGGGAGACGAACCAATTCGCCAGTTAACTGGTTGGCATGTTCTGCTGGTCTTTGGTGGCGCATTTACCGTGATCATTGGCGTCAATATCGCGCTTGCGTTCAATGCAGTGCAGACCTTTCCGGGACTTGAGGTGAAAAACAGCTATGTTGCCAGCCAAAGTTTTGATGCACGTCGCGATGCGCAGCAAGCATTGGGCTGGTCAGTCTACGCCTCTGCTGTCGAGGATCAGATAAAGCTGGAGATCACCGATGCTGATGGCTCTCCGGTAGAAGTTGCGCAGCTGTCCGCGACCCTTGGGCGGGCCACCCATGTGAAAGATGATCAGGCGCCGGAATTTCGTTTCGATGGCGAGGCTTATATTGCTGCTGCAGAGCTAAGCGCGGGCAATTGGAACATCCGCATGATTGCAGAAGCAAATGATGGGACCGAGTTTACTCAACGCGTTATTCTACATGTCGCGCGGTAGACGGTCATGACCACTGCCCTTCGTCCTCAGCTTGCTGCGTGTCCGGGCTGCGTAGCGGCCCCAAACGGTGCTGTTGAGCAGGCTCCAAGCGAAGCGCGGCTGACCTTGTCGCTGCCTGGAATTCACTGTCAGGCCTGTATTTCTGCTGTCGAGCGTGGATTAAATGCGGTGCCCGGCGTTCGTAGCGCGCGGGTAAACCTGACGCTCAAGCGCGCCCTGATCGAGTCTGATCCAGATGTCCAAGCATCGGATTTGGTACCGGTCTTGGAACAACTAGGAATTGAGGCGCACGAGCTGGATCTTTCCGCATTGGGTACAACCACCACTGATCAGGCAGGGCGCGACCTGTTGATGCGATTGGCGGTGGCATTCTTTGCGTCCATGAATGTGATGCTGCTGTCGATCTCTGTCTGGTCCGGCGCAAGCGATGCGACTCGTGATATGTTCCACTGGATCTCTGCGGCGATTACATTTCCCGCGATCCTCTTTGCCGGTCAGCCTTTCTTTCGCAACGCTAGGCAGGCGCTTCGGGTAGGACGGCTTAATATGGATGTGCCGATCGTTCTGGCACTGGTATTGGCGCTGGTTACATCGCTTTGGGAAACCTCGCTATCTGGTGAGCATGCTTACTTTGATGCCGCTCTGACTCTTACGTTTTTTCTGTTGGCCGGGCGCTATCTGGATCACCGTACCCGAGCAGTCGCGCGGTCCGCTGCCGAGGAGTTGGCAGCGCTTGAGATTTCACGGGCTTTGCGGTTGGACGAGGACGCGAAAACAGTTGAGCTTGCTGTTGCTGACCTGACTATTGGCGACCGTATTCTTGTGCGCCCTGGCGGGCGAATGCCGATTGACGGTGTTGTAGTTGACGGGCGATCCGAATTGGATCGGTCGCTGCTAACCGGGGAAACGCTGCCAGTGTTTGCTGAGGCTGGCAGTCTGGTATCTGCAGGTGAGGTGAACCTGACCGGTCCTTTGGTTGTGCGCGCTACGGCTGACGGAACCGATAGCTCATTGCACCGGCTTGCTGATCTGGTGGCCGTCGCTGAATCCGGGCGGTCGCGCTATACCTCGCTCGCAGACCGAGCAGCGAAGCTCTATGCACCGGGGGTGCATATCTTGTCTGGATTGGCCTTCCTTGGTTGGTATCTATTTACGTCGGATTTGAGAGTGGCGATGAATATCGCTGCGGCGGTTCTGATCATTACCTGTCCCTGTGCTCTTGGACTAGCGGTGCCTGCGGTAACGACAGCAGCCTCGGGTAGGTTGTTCAAAAAAGGTATGCTCATCAAACATTCTACGGCACTGGAACGGCTTGCGGAGGTCGATACCGTAGTTTTTGACAAGACCGGAACACTAACCAATGGCACGCCCAGTTGCGATGATTTAAGTCGGTTGCCACCGTTGGGTCAAAAGCTTGCCTTTGCGCTTGCGCGGGGCTCTGATCACCCGTTGTCGGTTGCCATCTGTCGTGCGGCAGAGCAGATGGGGATAGAGCCAGCTCCCTTGAAGGGACTGCAAGAGGTGCCAGGCTATGGTACCGAGGCCCTGTATGAGGGTAAGCGAGTGAGGCTCGGTCGTGCAGCTTGGGTCGGCGCATTTCCCGGTGCAAAGACGGCTGCATATCTCGACCGGGGCGATGGGCCACCACAATCACTGACGTTTTCAGACAGCTTGCGAGTGGGCGCTACTGAAGCGGTCGTTGCATTGCAGAAGGTGGGTAAGGAGGTCTGGCTTGTCTCTGGCGATACCGACACGGTCGTAGACGATCTCGCGGATCGTCTTGGGATCGAAAACTGGATCGCATCTGCTTTGCCAGAGGACAAAGCCGACCAGATTGTGGCTCTGTCCGAAGCAGGGCATCGGGTTCTGATGATCGGTGATGGTCTCAACGATACGGCTGCTCTGGCCGCGGCACATGTGTCGATTTCACCTGCGTCGGCACTGGATGCTGCGCGAGTTGCTTCTGACATTGTTTTGTTGGGGCAGAATCTTCTCCCTATCGCGGAAGCCTGCAGCGTTGCAAATAAGGCAACACGCCGGATTCGCGAGAACTTTCGTATCGCCACGCTTTACAACGCGATCGCTGTGCCCTTGGCCGTGGCGGGGCTGGCAACACCACTGGTGGCTGCTTTGGCGATGTCGATGTCCTCCATAACGGTGTCTCTGAATGCTTTGCGCTTGCGGTGAATGCCTGCGCATTGCAATCCGACCCAGATCGAAAGGCCTGCAATGAGTGTCCTTACCTATCTGATTCCGATCTCTATATTTCTAGGTGGGCTCGGGCTTGTCGGTTTTCTGTATACCGTGCGGTCGAACCAATATGACGATCCGGAAGGGGATGCGCGGCGCATTCTCAACGATGAATGGGATGAACACCCCAAGCCATGATGCATGACGCTGCCTGATAGCCCGCATGATAAAAGAAAAGGCGCCTCAGATGCGCCCTTTCCTATTGGCTTTTCTGCTACCCCTCAGGAGGGGCCGACCGTTTCGCAGGTGATATTGCGGGCGGAGAGGCGGCGGCAGGCGAGAGCCGCACTCTCCTTAGTCATGCCAAGAAAGTTGGCATCAAAGCCACGAGGTGTCCGAACAACTTTGCGCAAACTGCCATCCAATGTCGCCATCTCGGCCAGCGCGGTGCGCAATAGAACTTTTTCAGCCTGATAGCGATTGCCGTAACGTCCGACATTGATACCCCAGTACCGTCCACCGGAGGTCGAAAGGCGGGTCACAACAACCGGTTCAGGCTCTGCGGTGACTTGGTTCTCGGCCAGTCGTGCCGGGCGAGCCATTGGACGCAGGCCAACAAAAGGGCGCGGTTTCACAATCGGTGTGGCTGGTTGTTCGGCGATAGCGGCAATCACTTCTGCCTCAGCAATGGCGGCGGTGATGCTGGCTTGTAAAACGTCGCGATCCAGTTTTAGCGTGGTTTCTGGCGCAACTGCCGCGGTTTCAGAAACCGTTGCGTCGAAGGGCAGCGCATCTGTCTTCGCTTCGGCTAACAGGGTTTGGGTTTCCGGAGCCGCGCTTGCAGGACGTCCTTTGGGCCGCAGGCTGGTTTTTACCAGGCCAGAGACTCGAATTGTCTTGCCGGCACCTGCATTAGGAGTGCTGCTGCTCGAACTGGCCAGCTGGGTACCAAGGCCACGATTACCCTGATACGCCGGGCGGGCAGGGCGGCGAAGCTTGGCGCGCGATGGGGCGCGCCGAAACCCAAGGTCGAGAAGTTCGGCTACCTTAGCATTGCGTGAAGTGGTGGATTTGCCTCCAAAAACTGTTGCGATAATCCGTTCACTGCCCCGTTCGGCAGAGGCTACAAGGTTAAAGCCCGCAGCACGGGTATAACCTGTCTTAATCCCATCAGCGCCGCGATAGGCAGCCAGAAGACGGCGATTGGTATTGGGTACATTCCGCACACCTGCGTCCGTCGATTTGCGTGAGAACAGATTGTAATATTCAGGATAATCATAGAGCAGGTGACGCCCGAGTGTAGTCATATCTCGGGCGGATGACATGTGACCTTTCTGAGTGAGGCCATGCGCATTTTTGAATGTAGTCCTCGACATGCCAAGCGCCTTGGCGGTGCGTGTCATGCGTCGAGCAAAGGCAGCCTCTGACCCGGCCAAAGTTTCACCAATAGCAGTGGCGGCATCATTTGCGGATTTCACCGCAGCAGCCCTGATGAGATAGCGGAAAGCGATACGCTGACCAGTTTTCAAGCCCAGTTTTGAGGGTTGCTCTGAAGCGGCGTTGCGGCTGATTTTTACTTTGGTATCCAAGCTGATCTCGCCGTTTCGCACGGCCTCAAACGCGATGTAGAGCGTCATCATCTTGGTCAGTGATGCTGGGTGAAGCCGGGTATCGGCGTTTCGCGAATGCAAAACCTCGCCGGTGCGCGCATCAATTACCATAGCCGCATAGGGCGCAGCCGTTGAAACGCTGGGCGCAGCCGCGGCCATTGATAGGAAAATAGTCAGTCCCAAGATCCAACGCCCCAAACGGGAACACGCCCGTGGTGCGCCGATCAGCGGAGTCCGCTTGACCTGCACGATATCTGCCATGTTTGCCTCTTGCCGCCGGTTTTCCGACTGACGTTTTTGCCTGTACTAAAACCGTAACACAGGGTTTCTTTCGAATAAACTACGAGGTTTTCAGAAGAAATTGTCATATTGGCAGGTGTCTTCGACATCTAGTGGGTCATCAGCGAAGCGCACACTAGATCGGCGGTTGGTTAAGGAAGTGTTAGCGAAAAAACTTGTGGTGATCCCTTGAATCAGCGGTTACGTGCTGGCTTTTGATGCCGTGATGCAACAACGCAAACCCATAAATCCGGCTAAGAATCGGTTTGGAGGGCAGTCCGGTGAATTATTTGGCATTGATCAGGGATGCTGCCCTGTTGTGTAGAACGGACCAAAGTAATTGAGTTCCAGTGAGAAGGCGCAGGCCGCAGGGATTCGCGCGGTGACAGCGGTCTTTAGCGCCTCCAGCAAGGTATTGGAAAAATCTGCATCACGGTGCGGTTTCACCAGGACGGATACCGTCGCGGCTACATGGGTGTGATGATAACTGTCGGTCGGATAGCCGCGCCCTTTGCAATCGCCTGAACCAGAATCGTGAGACAAGATCACTTGTTCAATTTCGGCAAGGATCGCAGGAATGTCGAGATCCAGGTCACTAGTGTATTTGATTTCGGCATGAGGCATCGGTGCATCCGTTTCTACAGTCTTGGATTATGCTTGAGTTAGGTAATCTCGGCAGCCAGTGCGGGCAACGCGCCGAGGTTGGGGATTTCCATGTATCGTGGGCTGTGATCTGGTGCCGGCGCATACTCGACCTCCCAAACCAGTCCATGTGGAACGTATATGCCCCAGCCGCCGGCTTCGATGACAGGCACCACATCGGAGCGCATGGAATTGCCAACCATCATCGACCGTTCAGGGCCGTCACCATGGCGGTTGAAGATGTCCACATATATCTCCGGGGTTTTCTCCGATACGATCTCGACCCCGTCGAACAACCCACCCAATCCTGACTGCGCCAACTTACGTTCTTGGTCCAGAAGGTCGCCCTTGGTTATCAGAACCACGCGATGACTTTCCGACAGAACTTCCACTGCGGCGCGAGCGCTTGGCAACAATTCTATCGGATAAGAGAGCATCATTTGTCCCGCGACGATCAGCTCTTGAATAACACTGGCGGGTACACGGGCATTGGTCACCTCTATGGCAGTTTCAATCATCGATAGGGTGAATCCCTTTACGCCATAGCCATAGCGCCCGAGGTTCTGTTTCTCGGCGGCCAACAATCGTTCGGCCAACGTATGAGAATCAACGTTATCCGGGACGTGGTCGATGAGCAGTTCGGCAAAGCGATCTTGGGTAATGCGGAAAAATCGTTCATTATGCCAAAGGGTATCATCGGCATCGAAGCCAATTGTTGTCAATTTTCGGGTCAATCTGACACTCGCAATCCCTTTTCCTATCCGTAGGAAAGGCTATATAAGCGGGACACCAAAATCCATCCAAGATCGGAAGTCTGAGCCAATGTTGTCTACGCCAGTTATGATGTCGGATCATTCAGATGACGACACCGATCTCGGTGTCTTGACCAAGACCCGGCCAAAAACGCAGCGCCCGCCGCGTTATAAAGTGCTGCTGTTGAACGACGACTATACGCCAATGGAATTCGTGGTGATGGTTCTGGAACGCTTCTTCAACATGACCCACGCCGAGGCGTTTGAAGTCATGCTGACAGTGCACAAAAAAGGTGTAGCAATTGTAGGCGTGTTCAGCCACGAGATCGCCGAAACCAAGGTGGGGCAAGTGATGGATTTTGCCCACCGCCATCAGCATCCGTTGCAGTGCACGATGGAAAAAGAAGAATAATACGAGGCTATTATATGTCTGTTCGCCTGTCCTTGGCCGTCGAGACGGGCGGATATTCCGTGCCCGAAACCGGCCGTATCGCGGTGTTTCACCCCGCGTCCGATATTGATCTATCGTCACTGCCGAAGGACCGCGTGTTGGTCATCCAGCCGTTTGCACCTGATCATGCCGCCCTAAGCGCCGGAGGATTTGATTGCGTGCCTGAGTTGCCCGCAGGTGAACGCTTTTCCGCGGCGGTTGTCTTCTTGTCGCGCGCAAAGGCATTGAGCCGTGCAGCATTGGCTACGGCGGCAGACGTCAGCGATGGACCGGTGTTGGTTGACGGCGGTAAGACTGATGGCATCGATTCGGTGATCAAGGCTCTGCGCGCTCGCGCCGAAATTTCAGCACCAATTTCCAAAGCGCATGGCAAAACATTCTGGTTTGATGCGACAACAACTGATCTGAGCGATTGGCTGGCTGCGCCTACTCAGATCGAGAATGGATATCAGACGGCACCGGGGGTGTTCTCCGCAGACGGCATCGACCCGGCATCGGCCCTCTTGGTTGCGGCATTGCCGGAGAAACTGGGCCGTAGTGTGGTCGATCTGGGGGCTGGCTGGGGCTATCTTTCGGCCACGGTCTTGCTACGTGGGAGTGTGGAGACCCTGCATCTGGTCGAGGCCGATCACAGTGCATTAAACTGCGCACAGCAGAACGTGAGTGACCCGCGTGCGCAGTTCCACTGGGCGGATGCGCGTAGTTGGCAGGCACCAGATCGTGTTGATTGCGTTGTATCCAACCCGCCTTTCCATACTGGCCGAACGGCAGAGCCCTCGCTCGGGCAGGCCTTTATCACAGCGGCCTCGGGAATGCTTGCGCCATCCGGGTCACTTTGGATCGTTGCGAACCGACATCTGCCTTATGAGGCGACGCTTGCCGAGCAATTCGTGACAGTGAGCGAGACAGCAGGTGACAATCGTTTCAAGGTGCTACACGCAAGTCGGCCCCGACGCCACCGCCGCTGATAGCCAGTTCTTGGCAAAGGGTGGTTCCCTTGTTTCAGTCTGCAGTCTAGGTTGCGGGCAACGGGGCAGGCCGCAGGCGCGTCCTTAGGATCCTGACGGAGATCATTCATGTCTTTTTCGATATCTGGCAAAACGGCGATCGTTACAGGTTCAGCCAGTGGCATAGGCTTGGCCATCGGTAAGCAATTTGCAGCGGCGGGAGCCAATGTCATGTTTGCCGACACTGATGAGACCGCGTTGCTGAGCGAACTGGGGACACAAGCAGACGAAAGCAATATCCGTTACTTTGCTGGAGATCTGCGCGAACGGTTGACCATTGCAAACCTTCTATCCGCAACTATCGATGCATTCGATGAGGTGGACATTCTGGTCAATGGCGCGCGGCAAGTTGTACCGACCGATCCTCTGGACCCTGAGGACCAATCAATGGAACTCCTGCTCAATGAAACCCTGTTGCCGACCATGCGCCTTTCTCAACAGGTGGCGCGTCGCATGATCAAACAGGGAGAGCAGCGCGACAGTAGCGGGCCGAATGGGGCGATTATCAACCTGTCGTCGATTGCCGCGCGGCGGTCTCATCCGGAATTGATGGCTTATTGCGTTGCATCTGCTGCGCTGGACCAGCTGACTCGATCACTGTCAGTGTCGCTCGCACCACATCGGATCCGGGTCAATTCTATTGCATTTGGATCCGTTATGAGCGCCTCAATGCAAGCCACGCTCAAGGACAATCGCGCCTATCGGCAGGACATCGAGCGGCATACGCCTCTGGGTCGGATCGCCTCACCCACCGAATTGACAGAGGCGGCGCAATTCCTGGCGTCTGATGCGGCCGCCTTTATGACCGGACAGATCGTTACATTGGATGGTGGGCGCACACTGCTGGACACTGTAGCCGTACCGGTCCACTAACCCAATTCCCCTTCCTGCTGACATAGGTCGCCAGATGAGCAACGATATGATCGACGAAAAGGCCCGCGCGGTGGTCTGGTTCAAATCCCTGCGGGACAAGATTGTCGCCGCTTTCGAGACTCTTGAGGACAGCCACGAGAGCGGACCTCTTAGCGATCAGCCCGCTGGTCGCTTCGAAGTCAGCGAGACGTCACGTAACTCAGATGATGGTGGCGACGCTGGAGGCGGTCTGATGAGTGTGATGCGTGGTGGTCGCGTGTTTGAAAAGGTCGGCGTCAATATCTCTGAGGTGTACGGCACACTTGGTACCCGGGCTCAATCCGCGATGGCGGCTCGCAAAGGCATTCCGGGTATGCAGGGTGATCCCCGGTTTTGGGCATCAGGTATTTCTCTGGTCGCACATATGCAGAACCCGCATGCCCCTGCCGTCCATATGAACACCCGGATGTTCTGGACCCCGCATGCATGGTGGTTCGGCGGTGGCTCGGACCTCAACCCGTGCATTGAATACGATGAGGACATCGCTCATTTTCATCGCACACAGGAACAGCATCTGGTTGCTCATGGTCAGGATTTGTACCCGAGCCTTAAGAAATGGGCGGATGAGTATTTCTATATCCCTCACCGCCATCGAGCACGCGGCGTCGGCGGCATATTCATGGATGATCGCAATAGCGGTGATTGGGAAGCGGATTTTGCTTTAACGCAGGATATCGGCCGCGCGTTCTTACCGGCCTATATGCCGTTGGTCGAAAAACGTAAGGGCCTAGACTTCGGGATGACGGAAAAGGACGTCCAGCTGGTGCATCGTGGGCTCTATGCAGAATATAATCTCGTTTATGATCGGGGCACAAAGTTTGGGCTGGAAACCGGTCATGACGCCAACGCGGTATTGATGAGTCTACCGCCCATGGCGAAGTGGGTCTGACGTTGCGGGTTTTTGCTGATTGCAGCAGGCCTCTATTTTGGTCATTGCTCTGACCGATCTGTCACGCTTTACTTTACCAAAGCGCGACAATGCGCACAGAGCAGGGCAGATCCGGATGAGCAAGTTTTGGCTGATAGGTGCAGGCATGCTGGTGCTGGCCGCATGCGCGTCACGGACAACGCCTGTTGACCCTCCTTCGCCTTCTCTTGGCCGGCCTGTACAGCCCGGTGAAACCGCTGCTACATCGGCAGCTGCGAGGGCGCGGCTGATCACCCATCCCAAATTTGCCGACAATGATCCACACCCATGGGAGGGGCGCACCCCTTGGTCCTATCCGATCCATGGCATCGACGTTTCGCGTTGGCAGGGGGATATCGACTGGCGGCGAGCCAAGGCATCCGGCATCAGCTTTGCCTATATCAAGGCGACGGAGGGTGGCGATCTCGCTGACCCTAGGTTCCGGGATCACTGGAGCGGAGCGCGACGAGCCGGGGTTAAACGCGGGGCCTATCACTATTTTTATTTCTGCCGTCCTGCAGCTGAGCAGGCACGCTGGTTCATTCGCCATGTTCCCCGTGATAGCCAAGCTCTGCCGCATGTCTTGGATATGGAATGGACACCGCATTCGCGCACCTGCACGAAACGTCCCGCTGGCAGCAAGGTTCGCGCTGAGGCCGATCGCTTTCTGGACATACTTGAGGCGCACTATGGCCGCCGACCCGTGATTTACACCACTGTTGATTTTTATCGTGACACCGGGATTGGCCGCCTACGGGGCACCGAGTTCTGGTTGAGGTCTGTCGCTGATCACCCTCATGTCACCTATCCGGGCGCGCTTTGGCGGTTCTGGCAATATACTGGGACTGGGCGTGTCCCCGGAATTGATGGCAATGTTGATCTGAACGTCTTTGGCGGTGGGCCGGAGCGTTGGCTGCGCTGGTCGGGGCAAATCTGAGCCCCACCGCTCTCTCACAACATTATTGCGCGCGGAATTTTCCGGCGCTTAGAGCATAGCTTCGCACCATTGGCTTTAGCCGTTACCGCTTCCAGTCGAAAAAACCTGGACCAGCCTGCGTTAGCAATTTTTCCGCCATGTCGCGACCCAACTGGGCACCATTTTCTATTGGGCAGGTTTGGTCATCGCTGATGGCTTCTGATCCGTCAGGACGCAGCACCTCCCCGCGCAATCGCAGTGTGCCTCCGTCCAGAGTAGCGAGCCCGGCGATAGGTGTTTCACAGGAGCCGTCCAGTGCCGCAAGGAATGCGCGTTCTGCTGTTAGACGTTGACCTGTTTCACGGTCGTGCAGCGCCGCCAACATGTCGCCAGTGCGTATGTCGCCTTGTCGTCTTTCAATCCCGATGGCTCCCTGGGCTACAGCGGGTAACATTTCCTCGGGCGGAATGGCGGTCGCCGGAACTTGATCAGCAGCCAGACGGTTCAGCCCGGCCATCGCAAGAAACGTACATTCGGCGACACCATCATTCAGTTTGGTAAGTCGGGTCTGCACATTGCCACGAAACTCCACAACGTTGAGATCGGGGCGACGGTGCAGGAGTTGCGCACGCCGCCGCAGGGATGAGGTGCCGACAACTGCGCCTACACGTAGATCCGCGATGGCGGACACCTCGGGAGAGATAAACGCATCCCGTACATCTTCGCGCGGCAGATAGGTGTCCAGCAGCAGGCCAGCGGGCTGCGCCACCGGCATGTCCTTCATCGAATGCACTGCAATGTCGATCGCGCCGGACAAAAGATCTTCTTCTATCTCCTTCGTAAACAGCCCTTTTCCACCCACTTCCTTTAGCGGTTTGTCGGCCGCAATCAGCGCTTGATTGTCGCCGCTGGTCTTAATGACAACGATCTCAAAAGCGTCTTGCGGAAGATCGAATGCGGCGCTCAGCCGGGCGCGGGTTTCGTGTGCTTGGGCCAGTGCGAGTGGCGAACCGCGGGTGCCAATTTTCAGGGGCGAGGCGGGGGAGGGCAGATCGATCTGTGTCATGTACTGACCCTTAATCGCGACATAATGCCATGACAAGCGCTGGCCCCGGTACCCTTGACAATTTGCCGCCAAGGCTAGACCTCAATTGCGACAACGAAATGAGGGTGACCATGTCCGAACAGAAAAAGCTGCTGCGCGCATTGGCGGGCGATACACAAGATGTGCCGCCAATCTGGATGATGCGCCAGGCAGGTCGCTACTTGCCGGAATACCGCGCAACGCGGGCCAAGGCCGGCGACTTTCTGTCGCTATGCTATAACCCTGAACTGGCGACCGAGGTGACGCTGCAACCGATCCGACGCTATGGATTTGATGCGGCGATTCTGTTTGCTGATATACTGCTGGTGCCGCAAGCGTTGGGCGCGGATCTTTGGTTTGTTACCGGCGAGGGTCCGCGCTTGTCGACCATCACCACTGAAGCGGATTTTGCCAAACTGGGGCCTGTCAGTGATATCGACGAGACGCTCAACCCGATCTACGAAACGGTGCGTCTCTTGTCGCAGTCGCTACCGGCCGAGACGACTTTGATTGGTTTTGCCGGCGCACCTTGGACTGTGGCAACCTATATGATCGCTGGCAAAGGCACGCCGGATCAGGGCCCTGCGCATCTGCTGCGTGAGGAAAATAATTCTCTGTTTGAGGCATTGCTGGCCCGGATCACAGAAGCAACGATTGAATATCTGTCGATGCAGATCAAAGCTGGTGCTGAAGTAGTTAAGATCTTTGACAGCTGGGCGGGATCGCTGCGCGGAGATGCGTTTGAGAAATATGCCTTGGAACCGTGTCGTCAGATCGTAGCCGCATTGAAGCAACGCCACCCCAATATCCCTGTCATTGGTTTTCCGCGAGAGGCAGGCGAGAAGTACATTGGTTTTGCCAACACAACAGGTGTGGATTGCGTGGCGCTTGATAACTCGGTGGATCCCGAATGGGCGGCTGCAAATGTCCAGGTTGATGGCTGTGTGCAGGGAAATCTTGCGTCCCGGCACATGGTTTCTGGGGGGCAGGACTTGATCGATGACACCCGTCGAATTGTCAAAGCCTTTGGGAACGGGCCGCATGTCTTTAATCTTGGGCATGGGATCACGCCTGATGCGGATCCTGACAATGTGCAGCTGATGATCGATACGGTCCGTGGCGGCTGAACAATTGGTCCTGTAGCACACTGTTCTCTTGCGCGCTGAGGCCAACTGCGGCATCAGCGCCTTTTCCAATCAGGCCGAAAGGGCATTTCGATGGATTACAAGAAATCTGGCAACGCGAAACAGGGTAAGAACCGTCCGCGTCACCAAGAGCATAATGCCAAAGGCACAAACAAGAACCCTTATGGCGCGCGTGAAACCAAGTCCGAGTTATTGACACGGATGAAGGCGGCGGCTGAGAAGTCAAAGCAAGGCGACTGATTTAGCGCCGCCTCTGCCTCAACTCTTCTAGTATCTCCTTGGTATGCTGGCCTCGCCCCGGGGCCGGTGGTGCCACCCAAGGTTCCTGACCGGAAAACCGTGGCGCTGGGGCCGCCTGAAGACCGTTTGCACCCATGACCCATGTATTGCGTTGGTTCATCGGGTGATTGCTGGCCTCTTCCGGCGATAGCACAGGTGTGACGCAAGCATCAGTACCCGCGAAAATGCTTGCCCAATGATCGCGTGGCTGCTGAACAAAGAGCCCCGCCAATCGCGCAGCCAGAACTGGCCATAGTTCTTTATCGTGTTGTGACGAAAATTGCGGATCTTCGCTTAAATCAAGAAGCGACAGAAACTCCGCATAGAACTGGGATTCTAAGCATTGGACGCTGATGTTACCTCCATCTGCGCAGGTGTAGCAACGGCTCCAATGGGGCCCATCAAGCAAGCTTGCTCCACGGGTTGTGGTAAACTGCCCTGATTGCTGCAACGTCATCAGAAGGTTCATCATATGGGCCGAGCCATCGTAGATCGCGGAATCCACCACACACCCGGCTGAAGCGCCATCTGTAGCGCTGTCGCGCGCTACGAGTGCTGCGAGAATACCGGCCACTAGATACAGCGCGCCGCCGCCTATGTCGCCTATCAGGGTGGCTGGCGGATGGGGCGGGGTTCCGGGCTCCGCATCGTACCAAAGGGCACCCGAAAGAGCGACATAATTCAGATCATGGCCCGCAGTATGAGCCAGCAGGCTGTCTTGCCCCCAGCCAGTCATACGACCGTAGATCAGTGCAGGATTGCGGGCATGGCAGATAGCGGGCCCGAGGCCGAGCCGCTCCATCACGCCGGGGCGAAAGCCCTCGACCAGTGCATCTGCGGTTTTGATCAATTGGAGCAGAGTCTCCTTGTCTCTATCGGATTTCAAATCCAGTGTGACGGAGCGCTTGCCGCGATCGATGATGGGGTAAGGGGGCACTAGGTCGCCGTTGCTAGTTTTGCGATGAACACAAATGACATCGGCGCCAAGATCAGCCAACATCATAGAGGCAAAGGGTGCCGGACCCAGTCCTTCGATTTCAATGATGCGAATTCCTTGCAGCACGGGCAGGCTCCTCTGTCGTGGCGTTGACCTCTCAGTGGTCATATCTCCAGCGTAGCGGTTTTGTGCCAGTACCCAACAAGGCCGTTGCGGCACATAGGTAAAAAGGCCATTTCTGAAGCCCTCAATATTACTGAAAAAACTTCTTGAAGCTCTAGTGGCTAGAGCAATTACAAACCCAACTGACTCGAGATATAGACAGGAAAGGTCGCGTAGAAATGGCCAAGGATACATACGAGCAGTTGGAGTGGCGGATAGCAGGAATGGATTGCGGGGCCTGCGCATCCAAGGTGCGTGGTGCGGTTGAACGGCTGCCGGGCGTCAGTAGTGTTGAGGTCACCACTATGGCTGAGCGGCTGCGGCTCGATCTGGATCCGGAACAGGGATCGGCTGACGCAATTGAAAAGGTCGTTCGTGGGCTGGGGTATAGCGTCACTCCGCGAATCGGTTTTGATGGCCATGCCGACGCCGCGACGTCGGAACCCTATTGTAGCAGTGAAATGGGCGGCCACACTCAGGGGGCAACCACAACGGGTGATTTGCCTTGGCATAGCAGCAAAAAAGGACGGCTGTTGTTGGGCACCGGGGCCTTGTTGGCCATTGCGTGGGCGACTAAACTACTTGCATCGCCCAACGTAGGTCTATGGGCCTTTATGCTGGCAACGCTGATCGGCGTTGCACCTGTGGCACGCCGCGCATTTGCTATGTTACGGGCGGGAATGCCCTTCACTATCGAAATGCTGATGACGATTGCTGCGCTTGGCGCTTTGTTCATCGGTGCTGCGGAAGAGGCCGCTCTGGTGGTTTTTCTGTTTGCTGTGGGTGAAATGCTGGAGGGGCTGGCGGCGAATAAGGCGCGGGATGGTATTCGTGCGTTGACGGAATTGGTACCGAAAACGGCACTGATTGAAGTTAATGGCGCGTTGAAAGAGATCGCGGCTGGGCGATTGTTGAAGGGGCAAACGGTTGTTGTGCGGCCGGGCAGCCGTGTACCTGCTGACGGCGAGGTTATTGCTGGTATTTCGGGCGTTGATGAAAGCCCGGTCACCGGTGAAAGCGTGCCACGGCTTAAAGAACCCGGATCGGAGGTCTTTGCCGGATCTATCAATGCGGAGTCGGTACTGCGGGTACGGGTTACTCGGGCAGCCGCAGACAACACCATTTCCCGGATCATTCGTCTTGTCGAAGAAGCAGAGAGTGCCCGCGCCCCGACTGAGCGTTTCATAGACCGATTTAGCCGGATCTATATGCCAATCATCGTTGGGATTGCTCTGCTGGTGGCTCTTGTGCCGCCGCTCGTGTTTGGGTCGAATTGGGAAATCTGGATCTATCGGGCACTTGCTCTGCTATTGATCGGTTGCCCCTGTGCGCTGGTGATCAGTGTGCCTGCAGCGATTGCGTCGGCGCTCTCTGCCGGAGCGCGCAATGGGATCTTGTTGAAAGGCGGCGCAGTGATTGAGGCTGCGGCACGTACTACCCATGTGGCATTTGACAAGACTGGTACGCTAACCCGTGGACGACCTGAGGTTACCGATGTTGTGGGGGTTGAGGCAAGCGAAGATCAAGTCCTGGCGTTGGCAGCGGCTGTCGAACGGGAGTCCAGTCATCCGTTGGCAAAGGCAATATGCGCACAGGCAATAGATGCTGGAGTGGATATTCCTCTTGGGCATGAGGCCTATGCCGTGCCCGGGAAAGGGGCTGCGGCTAAAGTTCAGTTGGTCATGATCATCGTGGGTTCCCCCCGCTTTGCAGCTGAAACGGGTGTGACGACCAATTTGGTCACGGCACAGGTGACTGAGTTGGAATCCCAGGGAAAGACTGTTGTTGTGGTATTCAGTGACCAGATGCTCTACGGGCTGATCGCTCTCAGGGATGAACCTCGCGAAGATGCCGCAGTAGCGATCGAGCAGCTTAAGCAGATGGACATCAAACCGATCATGCTTACAGGTGATAATGCGCGAACGGGGCGGGCCATCGCCGGACAATTGTCTATGGATCACTGTGCAGAATTGATGCCCGAGGATAAGGTAGCAGCTCTGCAAGAACTGGCTCAAAACAAAGATGTCATGATGGTGGGGGACGGTATCAATGACGCTCCTGCCCTGGCGACGGCGCGGGTCGGGGTGGCGATGGGATCCGGCACCGATGTGGCACTAGAGACCGCAGATGCTGCTATCTTACGCAACCGCGTCAGCGATGTAGTCGGCACCATTCGGCTCTCGCGTGCCACAATGCGCAATATTCGCCAGAATGTTGCTTTGGCGTTGGGTCTGAAGGGTGTTTTTTTGGTGACTTCGGTTCTGGGAGTTACCGGCCTGTGGATTGCGATCCTCGCTGATACCGGAGCGACGGTTCTGGTCACACTGAATGCCCTGCGCTTGCTTGCCTTCACCCCTGCGCAGGGCAATGCGGACAGCTGACAGCCCGAAAATTGGGCTATCGTTTGATCGCATCAGTAGTGGGGCGGGCGTTCATCCCCAATCACTACGCCGCCACCACCGTCTTGCTCGCGGGAGGCTTCTCTTTGGAACAGCATGGCGACACGATGGGTCAGCCGGTCAATCTCAGATTGCTGTCGGTTGACCACCTCGCTCAGATCTTCGACGCTCCGTGTTAGGTGGGCGATCTTTTCTTCCAGATGTTGCATTGGTCTCTCCCTTTCGGCTTGGCGCTGTCATAGGGCCAGTCGCGTTCGGGGTCTATGCTTGGCTGCATTCAGATAGTGGACTGCGGTGCAAGGGTATCAGGCAAAACAGGCGTTGTCGTAGGTGGCGTACGCTCTGCCTCCTTGCTGTTGGGCCGCCCTTGGGCTAGACCGCCGGGCGAGTATCTGACCCATTTGACACCCCGAGGAGGCCAAGATGGCCAAAGTCAAGAAACAGCCCCGCCCCAAGGCAGTTACGCCCAAGGGTTTCCGTGACTATTTCGGCGAAGAGGTGAGCCAGCGCAGCGAGATGCTGCGCGCCATCGCGGGTGTGTACCATCATTACGGGTTTGATGCGCTGGAAACTTCGGCTGTGGAAACGGTAGAGGCGCTCGGCAAATATTTGCCCGATGTTGATCGTCCAAACGAAGGCGTATTTGCATGGCAGGAATACGATGAAAGTGACGATGGCGACTGGATGGCGCTGCGCTATGATCTGACTGCACCATTGGCGCGTGTTTATGCCCAGCATCGCAACGATCTGCCAACCCCCTATCGCCGCTATGCGATGGGCCCTGTTTGGCGCAATGAAAAGCCCGGCCCAGGGCGGTATCGTCAGTTCTATCAGTGTGATGCTGATACGGTCGGCACGGCCTCTATGGCAGCGGATGCAGAGATCTGCATGATGCTGTCCGATACGCTTGAGAAGGTTGGCATCCCACGTGGCGACTATCTGGTGCGCGTCAACAACCGCAAGGTTCTGGATGGCATCTTGGAAGCCATTTCTGTTACTGATCCGAACCAGCGCGAAGCCGTAATGCGCACAATAGATAAGTTTGACAAAATAGGTTCGGAGGGAGTTGCACAGCTTCTAAATGAAGGTCGGCTTGATGCTTCTGGAGCTTACATCGATGGTGTCGGATTAACTCAAGAACAGATCTGGCCAGTGATTTCCTTTCTTACGGCCAAATCAGATACTGTGGCAGAGACCATGACCAACCTGCGCGCTGCCGTGGGCGACAGCAAGGTCGGCCAGGAGGGCATTGCCGAGCTGGAACTGATGGGCGCGCTCTTTGCCGCTGCGGGCTATGGCGACGACCGCATCCTGATAGACCCCTCCATCGTGCGCGGGCTTGGCTATTACACCGGCCCGGTGTTCGAGGCGGAGCTGACTTTCGAGATCTTCGATGAGAAAGGCCGCAAACGTCAGTTCGGCTCGGTTGCGGGTGGGGGGCGCTATGACGGTCTGGTGAAACGCTTCACCGGGCAAGAGGTCCCTGCGGTGGGTCTGTCCATCGGCGTTGACCGCTTGCTGGCAGCGCTGCGCGAAAAGGGCCGTCTGGCGACGTCTCCCACTGGCCCTGTGGTCGTCACTGTCATGGACCGGGCACGGATGGCGGATTACCAGGCAATGGTGGCCGAGCTACGCAACGCAGGCATCCGTGCGGAGGTTTATCTGGGTAATCCAAAGAACTTCGGCAACCAGCTGAAATACGCGGACAAGCGCAACTCTCCGATAGCGGTGATCGAAGGCGGTGAGGAAAAAGATCGCGGTGTGGTGCAGATCAAGGATCTGATTCTGGGTGCCCGGATTGCAGAGAATGCAACTTTGGAAGAGTGGAAAGAACGTCCCAGTCAATTTGAAGTGGGCCGTGGCGATCTTGTTGCCAAAGTGCGCGAAATTCTCGCAGGGCAGGGCTGATATCATGACTGATAGACGAAGCGCCCTGGCATTGGCCGCCCGGCTGCGCATGAGCTTTGAGGCGGCCGGCGCCCAAGTGGTGGAACCTCCGTTCCTGCAACCGGCCGAGACATTGCTTGATCTCTATGGAGAAGACATCCGCGCCCGTGCCTATGTGACCTCTGACGCGTTGCGCGGAGAGCAGATGTTGCGACCAGATTTCACCGTGCCAGTGGTGCAAATGCATATGCGAGACGGCGCAGAGCCTGCCCGCTATACCTATTCCGGAGAGGTGTTTCGCCGTCAGGAACACGATGAAGACCGGGCGAACGAATATCTACAAGTTGGGTATGAGGTCTTTGAACGCAATGATCCTGCTCGCTCCGACGCGGAGGTTTTTGCGCTGATTGCACTGCAGCTCCGCGGCCTGCCTGTGCATGCTGCGACCGGCGATATTGGGATCTTGATGGCTGCGGTACAGGGGCTCAATACCACCAAACTGCGCAAAGCTGCGTTAATGCGCCATATCTGGAGGCCACGCCGGTTCCGTGCGATGTTGGATCAGTTTGCCGGACGCAGCCCAATTGCGGAAAGCCGTCGTAAACTATTGTCTACCGAAGGAGTATTAACCGGTCAGGTACCCGCTATCGGCAAGCGCCGCCCGGCGGAGATCAATGACCGGGTCGATGCCCTGCGTGCTGATGCCGCTGCACCGCCGATCGCTGAGAATGAACTGACCGCGTTAGAGGCTTTGATGGGGGTACGCGAGACCATTCCCTATGCCACCGAGCAGCTTCGTGACATTGCGGTAGACTTGCCTGCGATCAATCCGGCGTTGGATCGGTTAGACGCACGTACCGCAGCGATGAAAGCCCGTGGTATCGATGTCGACAACCTTGATTTTGAGGCGTCATATGGGCGGACATCAATGGAATACTATGATGGTTTTGTCTTTGGATTTTATGCGGATAGTCGTCCGGATCTGCCGGCGCTCGCCAGCGGTGGCCGTTATGATGCCCTAACACGGCATCTGGGCCAGGGAGCAGAAATCCCTGCCGTCGGCGGTGTTGTTCGCCCCGATCTGGTTCTGCAGTTGGAAGGTGTGAAATCATGAGCCTGAAGCTTGGTGTGCCGTCCAAGGGGCGGCTGATGGACAAGACCTTCGAGTGGTTCGCCAAGCGTGGTATCACGCTGTCGCGTACTGGATCTGACCGTGAGTATGCCGGCGTTGTCGAGGGTATCGGCGGTATAGATCTGGTGCTTTTGTCGGCGGGCGAAATGCCGCGTGAACTGGCCGCTGGACGTATTCACCTGGGGGTGACTGGCACCGATTTGGTGCAGGAAAAACTACCACTCTGGGAGCAGCAGGTTGAAGAGATCGCGTGCCTCGGATTTGGGCATGCCGATCTTATTCTGGCAGTTCCGCAGATCTGGGTTGACGTGGAAACTCTGGATGATTTGGACGCCGTTGCGGCGGCATTCCGGGCCAAGCATGGTCACCGGCTGCGTATCGCGACCAAATACCACCGCTTGGTGCGCGAGTTTCTGATGGATGCTGGCGTGGCGGACTACCAGCTGGTCGATAGCCAAGGGGCCACTGAAGGCACTGTCAAAAACGAGACCGCTGAAATGGTCGCGGATATTACATCTACGGGTGAAACCTTGCGGGCCAACCATCTGAAATTGATGGCTGACGGGCCGCTCCTGCGATCACAAGCGACCCTGTGGCGTAGCCGCGTTGCTAAATGCACGGTCGAGGAAAAGGCGGTCCTTGGCGACTTGCTGTATCGATTGCACGGTTAAGAGGTCGTAGTCTGTAGGTTCAGGCCTTAGACGCAGATTAGAGTCATTTGTTGTCTGTAGTGAATTAGGCTGTAACGGGCGTACTCTCGTTGCGGCCATTTTCTGTTTATGTGCTCATTTCCTGGGCGCGCGGGCATATATATTCCAGCGCGTGATGAAGTTATGCGGCGCACATGTTCGTGAAGTGGCGCATAGACATAGAGCCTGAGTTTGAAAACCTTCCAGCGGCCTCTACCTAGATGGTTAGGGATGTAGACTGCAATTGCGTATTTTGTACGCGATCTCTGAATGCGCCAGATCTCTACTGACCCTATACAGCAAGGGAGAGAACAATATGACATCGACCAAAACTGCAGTGAGAGCAGCACTGACTGCAATTCCACTGTTTTTGGGTGGGGTTCCAGTAGCCTGGGCTCAAGACACCAGCATGAGCTTTTTTGTCACTAGCGTCGGATCGGGGAAAGGTGGTGATCTTGGTGGACTAGACGGGGCTGACGCGCATTGTGCCAATCTGGCTGAGGCGGCGGGTGTTAGCGGGAAATCTTGGCGTGCCTATCTGAGCACACAGGAAGATGGCAAACGTGGTATTTCCGCACGTGATCGTATTGGCAGCGGTCCTTGGCACAATGCAAAGGGCGTAGAGATTGCTGGAAACTTGGACCAGCTGCACCTTTCTCCCAATATTGTTAAGTCCACCGGGCTGGATGAGAACGGGGATCTGGTCAACGGGCGCGGCGACAGTCCGAATGTCCATGATCTGCTGACAGGCACCATGGCGGATGGTACTGCCTACTTCCCCTGGATGGAGGGCGACAAAACTTGCAGCAATTGGACTAGCTCCGGCGAAGGCAGCGCTACGGTCGGGCATCACGACCGGCATGGCGGTGGGAACACCTCATGGAATGCCGCGCACGACTCTCGCGGTTGTTCGATGGAGGCCTTGGCAATGACAGGTGGTGCGGGCTTGTTCATGTGTTTTGCTAGAAATGAAGGCTGAGGCACTTGATGCTTGATTTAATAAACACAAAAGGCGCCCAAGGGCGCCTTTCCATATTTGGTCGGAGCGAGAGGATTCGAAGCTCGGACCCCTGCCTCCTGAAGACAGCAACAGGCGGTTAGTTCGCTTTACATTCGTGTTGTGCTCTTGATTTAAATGCAGTCGAGCCCCCCTGAAATCGATGTAACTGCTACTTTTACCATAAACTATCTGCGTTCAGCGGCGTGCAAGGCAGGTTCTTGCTGGTCTGATGAGTGGTGGCCATAGGCCTTTTCGATCGGTTCGGCGCTCGTCGCAAAAAACCTGCCGCATCCCAAACACTGGCGCCGTTCTGCAACGCCCAGGTTATAGCGGTTTGTTGCAAAGCGTGAGGACTACAAGTGGATACGCTCGCATCTTGCACCGCCTTGGCAAATGCACGTTCGATGTCACAAACACGGGCCCTAATTGTTCGACAGCCCAGACTGATCCGGTCGCGTGCCTGTGGCGCAAAGGCGCAGACGGCTGGCGTGGTACGCCTGCGAGAGTGGGCTGAGTGCTGGTCTGTTGGTCCGTATCGCTTCGTCGAAACATGATACCTTGATCATTATCGAACTAGCCGCCCACGGTGTTGGGTTCGAACCCAACATCGTGGGTGCCGCGCCGATTGAGCAGTCGCTACGTAAAGAAAAAGCGGGCAGCGGTCTGGTATGATCGCCCTTACGTTCCGAAGCTGCTGTTCTGCGTTGTCTCGGGAATTTACCGGCGCGATGTCTATGGCCTGAAGCATGTGATCGGGAAGCCAATACAGCTGTCCCGGTTGGATATCGACGGTGACAACCAGCGCGGCGCGCCCGGGTCGCGGGAGTTTCAGGCATGGGTTGATGCGGAATACCTTGATGCGTAGCGTCTCCGTCGAGATCTTTGGAAGAGCAACACCTGCCGAGTTGGATCCGGATCAGGTCGGGCAGGTGGCGGGGTAAGCGTCCTCATGTGGCGCGAGCCTAACCGGTAGGTTGGCGTGCGGTTGCGATGTAACGGCTGTCAGCCGATAGCCGACACTCGTATTGCCCCGGGCACATCCCATGCTGCAATTGCATAAACGCCAATCAGTTTCCCCGAGAGTAACCGATCACGGGGAAGCCCCAACGCTGGTAGATGCCGCTGAGGTAACAAGCGGCTGTGATGCGCAGAGTCCGGACTTTGCAAACTCAAACACTTGCCCGAAGCGAACATTTATCCGTGCTGTCAGTTTGGTTGTCCTAAAGCCAAGGCAACAGCTTAACGCGTGCCATGAACATCGGTTCACATTGAAATGGGTTTTGGTCTGAGGTAGCTTTGCAGTGTGACATGCCTTCGGAACATAACCACGACGCTGCTTTTTGTTTTGCTATTCCTCACGACAGGACTGGGAACTGCAGCGTATGCAGTGTCGAAAAATTGCGTTGGTGGGCATTGCGATGACCACATGGGCATCGCTGTGGAAGACAGTCATCCTGGTCACGTTCAAGGAACAACCACCAAGAGTGCTTCGCAGGGATTAATTGGAGTGGCACATGATGAATGCAACCCATTCCTGTGTAACGTTCTTGCACTCACCGAGCAGTCTTCCGAAGTAGTCTTTAGCCAGTCTGAGACGACTTTAGCATGGCAGGTAGCAAGTCTCTCGACGCTAGAAGAACCGGGCAGTCCAGAGAGACCACCTAACTTTTGAAAACAGACCTCCGACGCTGTTCACGGCGGTGAGCGCGTTCCGTTGCGCCGTGATGAATTTGCGGCCCGATCCTGTTTTTCAAAGTTTGGACCAATACATGAGCCATAAATACCTTCTGTTCGGCGCATGCGCCGTCGCGGCGGTCGCTGCTGCTTACAGCTTACTACGCCCGGAACCCACCCAACACGTACGGCAGTTGGCACCGCCCGAAGTCAGCGCCTTGGTCGAAATCCAGATGCCGCAGATTGAAGGAAATGCCGTTATCGGACAGCGTATATTTGCAAGCGCTTGTGCCGAATGTCACGGCAGCAATGCGGTTGGCATTGAGGGCGTAGGACCGCCGTTGATCCATGTTATCTATGAACCCAGCCACCATGCAGACGAATCCTTTCAACGCGCAGTCGCGATGGGTGTCAAAAGCCATCACTGGCGGTTTGGGGACATGCTGCCGGTTGGGGGGCTGACCCGTGGCGATGTCGCCATGGTCATCGCCTACATCCGCGAAATTCAGCATGCCAATGGAATCAACTGAGGAATACGAAATGAAACAACTTGCTACACTTGCACTGCTCTCAACCCTCGCTACCAGTGCCTTTGCGCATTCCCGTGTGGACAGCACGACGCCCAAAAATGGCGCGGTGATTGCGAAAGCCCCAGTCGAAATCGGTTTCGACTTTGCTTCCGACATCCGGCTGACACGGGTGGTTATGATCTATCAGGACCATCCTGCCGTCAGACTCGATCTGAGTGGGCAGACGGGCTTTGATCGGGTTTTCAAACTCCCGTTTCAAAGTATGGGTGAAGGCACCTATCAAATCGAATGGCGGGGCTTGGGGAAGGACGGGCACGCCATGCAGGGCGATTTTTGGTTCTCGGTGGATTGAGCATGCCGGATATTTGGGGAATAGCCGCAATCCTAGCGAAGCTTATGCTTTACATGGGCGTTTCGGGATCCGTTGGGCTTGTGATCATTAAGTCCGCCTTTGTCGATCTGGTATCACCTATTAGTGATCGGATCCGACTACAGGCAGCACTATTGGCGGTGGGAGCGCTTGCCGTTGCGGTCCTTGCTTTCATGCTTCGCGGGGCCGCGCTGACGGGCGGGGCCGATGGTATGGTCGATCCGGAAATGCTTGGCGTGTTGTGGCAAACCCCGGTTGGCGGCGCGCTAGTCTATCGGATCGCTGGGTTGGCGCTGATCATACTTGGGCTGTTTATACCCAGCGTTGGCCAATGGATTGCGCTCACCGGTGGACTTGTTGCCCTGTGGTCATTTGCTCAAATCGGGCATGTCCCCGCATTGGAGGCAACAGGTGCCCGTCTGCTCTTGCTCCTGCACCTTCTGGGCGTTGCCTTTTGGATCGGCATTTTGGGACCTCTGCACACCCTGTCGCGACAGCCGGAATTTTTAGCCGACGCAGCCACTTTGGGACACCGCTTTGGGCAAGCTGCTTTGGTGATTGTTCCTACCCTGATCTTGGCGGGGTTGCTGATGGCTTGGATGCTGCTGGGTGACTTGCGGGCTTTGGTAACAAGCGGCTACGGGCTAACCCTTCTAATTAAGTTGGTTCTTGTATTCGTGGTTCTGACGCTGGCAGCCGCAAACAAACTTCGCTTCGTTCCAGCTATGCAAGCTGGAGATGACAAAGCTGCGCGCCATCTGGCACGTTCCATCGAAATCGAAGCAATGGCTATTCTGGTGGCGCTGGCGGTAACTGCGACGCTCACCACCGTTTTGCCCCTTCCGAATTGAGGTATTCCATGAATAGGCGAGATTTTCTGATCACAACAAGCGCAGCGGCGATGACTCCTCGCATCGCGGGCGCAGCAGCACCCATTGAGTTGGTTGCACAGCCCGTTAGTGTTCAAATTTTACCCGAAGGCGAACCAGAAACTCCGATGCTTGGTTTCAACGGTAGCACACCCGGTCCGGTGCTTCGCGCTCGTCAGGGCGAAGTCTTTGATATCCGGTTCCTGAACCAACTTGATGAGGGCTCGGCGGTGCATTGGCACGGTCTACGCATCGACAATGCGATGGATGGCGTGCCGGGAATGACCCAAGATGTGGTCGGAAGGGACGGTGAGTTCGGATACCGCTTTCGTGCGCCCGATGCGGGAACATTCTGGTATCACTCGCACAACCGATCATGGGAACAGGTCGCCAAGGGTCTCTATGGTCCGCTG
This sequence comes from Phaeobacter cretensis, assembly GCF_047372505.1. Taxonomy (NCBI): domain Bacteria; kingdom Pseudomonadati; phylum Pseudomonadota; class Alphaproteobacteria; order Rhodobacterales; family Roseobacteraceae; genus Phaeobacter; species Phaeobacter cretensis. Next base: position 1,395,931 of record NZ_JBKBEU010000001.1, on the reverse strand, counting down.
ATCGTTGAGGAATCAACACCGCCCGAGGTGGATCACGACCTGGTCGTCATGATTGATGACTGGCGTATGACCGAAGGCGGCGCACTCGCAGATGGTTTCGAGACCATGCACGATCAGGCGCATCAAGGGCGGCTGGGAAATTTCGCACGCGCCCTTGTCGAACCAAACACAATCGTCCGTCACGGAGACCGCCTGAGGCTACGGCTGATCAATGTCGCGACGGATCGGGTTTTTCCGGTTTATTTTGAAGGCATTGATGGAATGGTAGTCGCCTTGGATGGAATGCCGCTTGTGCGTCCACAAGAGCTATCCGGCCTCGTTCTCACCCCCGCCCAACGCGCCGACATAATTGTTGATGTACGTTCTACCAACTCGGTTAGCATTTTCTTCCCGACACGGGACGCACCATACCTGTTGGGTAAAATCCAGGTTGAAGGGAAGAACACATTACGGCAACCAGCGGATATTCCCACGCTGCCCCCCAACGAGACCACGCACCCAGATATGGGCAACGCCGTTTCCCTGACCCTCATCATGGAAGGTGGGGCTATGAGCCACCGCATGATGCAAGGTATGATCGATGGGGATATCTGGGCGTTCAACGGCCAATCCGGTCTCAAAGATATGCCATTTCACAGTTTCGAGAACGGACAAACAGCACACATTCGCCTGGTGAATGACACCCGTTTCCCACATGGTATCCATTTGCATGGCCATCATTTCTTTGAGGTCGAGACCGACGGCAGTTTGGGGGCTTTTCGAGACACCACATTGGTAGAGGCAGGCGAGACCCGCGACATTGTTTGCGTGTTCGATAACCCCGGAGATTGGCTATTGCACTGTCACATGCTTGGTCACCAGGCGGCGGGTATGAAGACATGGGTGAAGGTTGCATGAAGCAGTTTTGATCATTGCTCTTTCCAGCCTCGCGACTGGTTCAGCAGCCGGCCACAAGCTGGATGACCGGTGCTCACCATTGGTCAAACCCTCTAAGCAGAAGAATGCGCTTCTTGCCACAGCGCAAATCTGAAAGGACGGCCCAACAGGCTCTCCCTTGATGCAGACGGAGTTCTGCTCGCACCGCAGCATGGTGCGTATGGGCATACATGGCAGTACGACAATCTGCTTCTACTCGAATAAGCGCCAATGGTCTCGAATTTGGATCACGACTGAGAGCCATACGCTCCGATTAGGACAACAATTCGAAAGTCGGCTTGTACCGCCAGAAATGCTTTCTCGATCATCTTTGGGCTGTGAATACGCGCCAGTAGGTCTGTGGAAACAATTTTGCGATGTTCGAAATCTTGCGAAATTTCTTACTTTGGTGCTGGTTGCAGCAGAACAGATAGCGCCGTTTGGACAGTCAAAGTGCCGAGCGGCTGAACATATGCACATTCGCTGCTGCAGGCCGGATACAGGCGATAGAGGACAAATTAGGGTCCGGCGTCCTATGGGTTACAAACGGGCCTGTAGAACTCTGCCTTTGGGCGATGTCCAGTGTTTGCTCATCTGTACGACGTTCCAGGAGTTTCCTTGTGTGCTGCAGCATGCGGACAGCAGAATAGGCAATGCTATCCACTTTGCCGCTGTTTCTGCGACTAGCAACAGAAACAGCCAACTTTGTGAGACTTGCAAACTATTGATTTTATTGGTCGGAGCGAGAGGATTCGAACCTCCGGCCCCTGCCTCCCGAAGACAGTGCTCTACCAGGCTGAGCTACGCTCCGACCGTGGCGGGGGATTACATGGCAGTGGTTGGCGATGCAAGCCCTATTCTGCCTGATTTTCAGGGGGTTGGCGCCTCAGAATGAGCGAAACATTGGTGCCACCAGCAGTATACCCGCGTGTCCGAGTGCGCAGTACGGGGGTGTTGTCAGAACCTCCGCCAAAGGCCTCGCGCAGGACAATGAAAATGCCACTGGCGATGATAATCGCAGCCCCGACCAAGGTCATGAAATCGACCTTCTCGTTAAACAGAAACACGCTGAAAATGGTTGCCCAGATGATCTGTGAATATTGCATGGGAGCGACAATAGCGGCTTCGCCGATGGTATATGCGCTGACTGTTAGCAAGGTCGCACAAAAGCCAAATAGGGCCACGATCGCGATACCGCTAAACATCACACCTTCCATGGGCACATAGACCAGGGGCAGGGCTAGCCCCATAACGATAAAGGTCATCAGCATCGGATAAATCATCAGCACCACACGGCGTTCATCTGCGCTGATTTTGCGTAGTACGACCGATTGAAAGGCCGCGCACAGAGAGGCAAAAAGCGCTGCACCGTGGCCTAGGCCGAAACTGGTTGCGCCGGGTCGCAAGACCACCATTACACCGATGAACCCAACCACAACGGCAGCAAACCGCGGTAGACCAACGCGTTCGCCAAGGATCGGTATCGACAACAAAGTGATCAGTAAAGGCGTGGCAAATAGCAGTGCATAGGTTTCGGCCAATGGCAGTTCAGAGAACGCATAAAAGGCACTGGCGGGGACAACAGCCAAGGTTGCTGACCGCGCGGCCATCCACCAAGGATGAACCGGTCTGAGGTGGCCAGGGGTCACATCTTTGATCAGCATCAACACCAGCAGTGGGAATGAAAGAAGGCTGCTGAAGAAGACCAACTGAATTGGTGAAACATCGGCCCCAAGAACTTTTACCACCACGTCGTGGGTTGAAAAGATCGCATAGGCCAATAGGGCGAGCAGAGCGGCTTTTATGTTCATGAGACAATCCGGCAGAGCGCAAGAATAGCGGCGGGTCACTTGTGACTATAGCGCTAACATGGATGTGAATATACCAAAAACAGATGCATCAGGCTTGCTCTCTATTCTTTGCACGAACCCATGCTGGGAAGTTTGATTGCAAGATGCAAGCGGGGAGCTAACCCATAGTGTGACGAGGGCCTGATATGGCCCTCGTGCGGTGATGTCGTGAAGGCAGCGTTAGAGGCTGGCGTCGAGCGCGGCGATGATCACATCGCCCATTTGGGAGGTGCCGATCGGCGAGACGCCTTCTTCGCCCAGAAGATCGCCGGTGCGATGACCATCTGCCAGAACTTTCTCGACGGCTGCTTCCAAGCGGTCTGCTTCGGCGCTTTGATCAAAGCTATAGCGCAGAGCCATCGCAAAGCTGAGGATACAGGCGATGGGGTTCGCTTTGCCTTGGCCTGCGATATCGGGTGCGGAGCCATGTACAGGCTCATAGAGGGCTTTGGGGCGGCCATTAGCCATCGGTGCGCCCAAGGAAGCAGAGGGCAGCATGCCCAGCGAACCAGTAAGCATCGCCGCACAATCGGACAGAATGTCACCAAACAGGTTGTCGGTCAGGATGACGTCGAACTGTTTGGGGGCACGCACCAGCTGCATAGCGCCATTGTCGGCGTACATATGGGACAGCTCAACCTCGGGATAATCGGCGGACACGCGGGTTGTGACCTCGCGCCATAGAATACCGGATTCCATCACGTTGGCTTTTTCCATCGAGCAGAGTTTTTTGTTCCGACGCATCGCCAGCTCAAACGCGGATCGAGCGGCGCGTTCAATTTCGCTTTCTGTGTAGCGCTGAGTGTTAATACCGACGCGCTCATTTCCCTCTTCGAAAATGCCGCGCGGCTCGCCAAAGTAAACGCCGGAGGTCAGTTCGCGCACAATCACGATATCAAGACCGGCAACGATGTCCTTTTTCAGCGAAGAGAAATCGGCAAGCGCGTCAAAGCACTGTGCCGGGCGCAGGTTGGCGTAAAGGTCCATTTCCTTGCGCAAGCGCAAAAGGCCACGTTCCGGTTTTACGGAGAAATCGAGGTCATCATATTTCGGTCCGCCAACTGCTCCCAGCAGCACGGCATCAACCTCTTGGGCCTTGGCCATTGTCTCATCCGATACCGGTGCGCCATGCGCATCATATGCGGCGCCACCGACTAAATCTTCGCTTACATCGAACTGTAGGTCGCGCTTTTCGCCATACCAGCCGATGACCTTGCGGACCTCCGCCATGACCTCAGGGCCGATCCCGTCACCGGGGAGAATCAAAATCGATGGGTTGGACATGCGGGTACTCCTTGAAATCGCTTAAGCCGGGGGTAACGGCACATTGGCTATTGGTCAATGTTCGCAGCGCCGATTGCGTGAAAGAGCTTTTTTATGGGTGTTTCCTGCATTTTGGGTCATTCAAAATGAAGAAGTCAGGGCGTAATTAAGAGATCGACCCAAATCAGAGCGTGACGGCTTGCAGGGCGTGCCTCTGATCCAATCGATTTAGGCCAAAGAACACCGGAATCCTGCACGGAAACATCCACCGAAGGTAGGAGATAATCCACACGCATTCGCCGGGATTCGCCCCAATCGACGGTCGCTACAGATCCTGTCGGATCGTGAGGTATTGTATTCTGCAATCTGGGATCTGTTAGCAGGTCTCTAATCGCCTGTCGCATTCCCGCACCTCGATCAGGATCGAGGTTTGCGCCCCCGGCAATGACCCAGGGGGAGTGTGGTGCGGGACCTAAAGCGCCATCCAGTAGCAGCTGCCACAGACGGATCTCATCGCGGTTGCGTAGCCCGTTGCGATCCTCAGGTCCGTCGAATAGCGGCGGGGTTGCCTGAAAGGCCAATACAGTAAGGCGAGTGCCATCGGGGATGAGGATGGGAACCACCCAATGTCCGGTTGTGGACAGGCGTTGAATGGCCTGGGCCTCCCGGCTGGGGAACGGCTCACCATCAGGATGTTCTGGTAAGACAGCACCGGGAAGGTCTTTCCAGTGCAGATCTGAAAAATTGCGTATTTCTGCGAATAGGATCGGAAATCGCGATAGGATCGCCATACCATCCTGACCGGTGAAATGCCCATAGCCTTGCGCATCGCGTGCGCTGCCACGCCGTTTGTCCCCATCCATGTCCAACCCGGTTGGCAACCCTGTATTAGGTTGCGCTGCATAGATGTAAGAGTAGCGCGTCAGTCGTTTTACCAGTTGGTTACGCAGTTCGGTAATGGCACGGTTATCGTTATCCCAATCGACACCTTGCAGAACGACTATGTCCGCATTTGCCTGGGTGAGTACGTCCAGAATAGCGACGATTTGCGGATCGTTTCCACGATGCAGATCTCGCAGCAAAAGGCCCGGCCCCTTGCGCGAGAGTTCGGTGTTGAAACTGGCAATCCGCAGTGGCTTGGTGCTTTTGGCATCGGCAAAGCAGATCAATGGAAGGAGGGCAGCCGCTATGACTGCCAGCAGCTTCCTCATGCGGTTTGCAAGGCCTCGGCGTTGGCATAGGCCGCACGGCGCTTCTGGGCTATCAGATCGGATATTCTTAGCATGGCCAGACCGCGCATGATCATGGAGGCAGGCACAAAGGCCCAAGCCGAGATGACCCAAACCAATGTTTGCGGGGCTGAAAGAAGGCCGGGATCAATCATTCCAGCGGCTAGTTTTACCACTGCCGGAATGGCAAAGGGTAAAAGAACGCCACCAATGATGTTGATGCATGCATCCCTTTGTAGACGTTCAACGACATCGCCCCCGGTTGTCGGATCAAAGAGCGGCAGGTTGGTCCAGACATTGAACGGGCCATTGCCAAGTGGCCAGTCTCGAAACCTGATAGCCAGCACAAACCCTGCAATCGCACCCAGTGCTATAACATAAGTCAACGCCGCAGCCGCCATCACCTGAGCAACGAGATCCGGTGCTGTTTGCGCAGGCATCATCAAACCAGTCAGTTGTATCGGGGAAAAGGCAAAGTTCATGACCTCTCCCAGCGAAAAGGCAAGGCTGTGAACCAGTGCGGTCAATGCCGTGGGCTCTATCGGGTGGCGGGCCAGCAGACTGACAAGAATGACCATTAGAAACAAAGCAATAAACCTCATCCGGTTCAGCGGTGGGGCTTCGCGAAACTCGACAAAACTGGGGTAGCTGGAGAAATACTCGGCAAAGGTCAAAGCTGCCGCAAGAATAGCAAGCAAAGCAATCACCTCAGGTGATCTGGTCGCCGAATCCGGTAACAACAGCGATGGCATTGCAATCAGCAATGCAACAACGATGCCGCGGATGGCCGCGCCTGTAATCCGTGTTATCACGCCCTATTCCCTTCAAACTGGACTGGCCGGTGCATTGCCGTGCCGTTGTTCCAACTTGATGCCCGGTGCATTTCTTAGCGAAATGTCTCTTCCGGGCGCTGCCTCATTTCCGCCCCATTTGTGCCTGTCAGCGAGATGTTGCTCAAGTTTGCTGTGTGGATTTGGTAGATTTTCGCATGTTTTGGGTGTCGGGGTGGTGCCGGTTTGCATCAGTGGAATGTTTTGAGAGTGATTAAAAACAATGGCTTACGGGGTGTTGTACTAGATGTTGTGGATGGGCGGGCTGTCAGGGGTAGTAGAATCGCTCATTAAATGGGGTCGCCAGCCCAGACAATGTTACGGATCACAGAACGGCTGGCTTGGTTGGACAGGGCACAAATGACAACTGAGATTGCAACACGCTACCTTAGATTCGCTCAGCTGGAGGCGGCGGGTCAGTCGCTAATCTATGAACATCTGGCAACACACGTGGCCCGGTCGCAGCTCTGTCTGAATTTCCTATCAGCGTTGCCACCGGATCGGCAGCAACCAAACTTGCTGTTTGCTGCGGTTCGGTGTGTTGTAGGCGATATCACCTCCTCCGACGCTTTGGATATTGCGCTTAGTGAGCATGCAAGAGCCATAGCAGAATTGATGTTGAGCCGGACGACACAGACAAATGAACCGGGGCGTTGTGCAGTATTGCTGCCCGTGCTTGCTCAGATCGACGGGCCTATCGCTCTGATCGAGGTCGGTGCATCAGCGGGGCTCTGTCTGTTGCCGGATCTATATTCATACGATTGGGGCAGATATCAGCTGTCGCCGCCGCAGCTTGATCAGGTTGTTGCACCGACAATCGCCTGTCGGGTCTCACAGAATACTCCGTTACCGTGGAAATACCCCGACGTCGTCTGGCGCATGGGATTGGATCTTAACCCGCTTGATGTGCACAATAATGCAGATGTCACCTGGCTGGAGCATCTGGTCTGGCCAGAGCATAGTATGCGTCTGGATCGGCTACGAACCGCTATTGCAGTTGCGCAGTCGTGTCCGCCGCGCATTGTGGCTGGGGATCTGATGCGGGATCTGCAGGGGTTGATTGCGGAGGCACCACCTTATGCGACCGTTGTCGTCTTTCATACTGCGGTATTGACTTATATTGCGGATCAAACCCAGCGGGATACATTTGCCCGCATGATGTTGGAAAGTCGGGCGATCTGGATCAGCAACGAAGGCGTGAGCGTTTTTCCGCAGCTCGCGGCAGGGGCAGGCCGATTGCAGGAAAACATGTTCCTGCTGACAAGGAATGGTAACCCATTGGCCTGGACTGGGCCGCATGGTCAGAAAATCGACTGGCTTACGACAGTACCGCCCTAGCCTGAGCAAGGCGTTCCTTTAGTGGAATCTTATACAGGAGAAGCCGCCCGAAGGCGGCTTTCCATATCTAGATATGGGATGTCCGATCGACAGGCAGATCAGACCCAGGGACGCTCCTGTGCCGCTTTGCTTTCAAAGCTGGCGATGGAAGCAGATTTCTCCATTGTCAGGCCGATATCATCCAGACCGTTCAGCAGGCAGTGCTTGCGGTGGCTGTCGACATCAAACGTCACAACTTCACCATCAGAAGTGGTGATCTCCTGCGCTTCCAAGTCCACAGTCATCCGGGCGTTTTGACCCTTTTCCGCGTCCTTCATCAACAGATCAATCTGCTCCTGCGGTAGCACGATCGGCAGGATACCGTTCTTAAAGCAGTTGTTGAAAAAGATATCGGCAAAGGATGTGGAAACGACACATTTGATGCCAAAATCTTTGATTGCCCAAGGTGCGTGCTCCCGCGATGAGCCACAGCCAAAGTTATCGCCAGCGACGAGAATTTCAGCACCGCGATACTGCGGTTTGTTTAGCACGAAATCGGGGATTTCAGTGCCGTCACGGTTATAGCGCATCTCATCAAACAGGTTTTTGCCAAAGCCGGTACGCTGAATCGACTTCAGAAACACTTTTGGAATGATCATATCGGTGTCGATATTGACGAGCGGCATAGGGGCTGCGACGCCGGTGAGTTTTTCAAACTTGTCCATTGTGCGTGATCCTTACATAAGCTCGCGGATATCAGTCAGCTTGCCGGTCAAAGCAGCAGCGGCAGCCATTGCAGGCGACACCAGATGGGTACGGCCTTTATAACCTTGACGCCCCTCAAAGTTGCGGTTCGAGGTGGCGGCACAGCGCTCGCCTTCAGATAGCTGATCGGGGTTCATAGCCAGACACATGGAACACCCAGCAAGGCGCCATTCAAAACCAGCGTCGGCAAAGATCTCAGCCAGACCTTCTTCCTCGGCCTGTGCACGCACCAGGCCTGAACCGGGTACAATCATTGCTCGCATGCCGTCCTTGATCTTCTTGCCCTTCACGACGTCAGCCACGGCACGCAGGTCTTCGATGCGGCCGTTGGTGCATGAGCCGATGAACACAGTGTCGATTTCGATATCGGTCAGTTTTTGACCGGGGACCAGACCCATGTATTCAATCGAGCGGCGCGCCGCTTCAATCTTGCCACCTTCGAAATCCTCAGGGTTCGGCACAACGCTGGTGATTGGCAACACGTCCTCGGGCGATGTGCCCCATGTCACGACCGGCTGGATGTCTTCACCTTTTAGCGTGACGATCTTGTCAAAATCGGCACCTTCGTCAGTGAACAGCGTTTTCCACCAGTTCAGAGCCGCTTCCCACTGTGCAGCCTTAGGAGCATGCGGGCGACCTTTGACATAGTCGTAGGTGGTCTGGTCAGGGGCAATAAGACCGGCGCGGGCGCCGCCTTCAATAGCCATGTTGCAGACAGTCATGCGGCCTTCCATCGAGAGATCACGGATTGCTTCGCCACAATATTCGATGACATAGCCGGTGCCGCCGGCGGTGCCGGTTTCACCGATCACTGCAAGCGTAATATCCTTGGCAGTCACACCCGGCTTCAATTTGCCGGTGATCTCCACCTTCATGTTCTTAGATTTTTTCTGGATCAGAGTCTGGGTGGCAAGAACGTGTTCCACTTCGGAGGTCCCGATGCCATGCGCCAGTGCGCCAAAGGCCCCGTGGGTGGCTGTGTGGCTGTCGCCGCAGACAACCGTCATGCCGGGCAGTGTCCAACCCTGTTCCGGACCAACAATGTGCACAATACCCTGACGAACATCATCAACGGGATAGTAGTGCACGCCAAACTCCTTAGCGTTTTTGTCCAGCGCATCAACCTGAATGCGGCTTTCTTCGTTCTCGATGCCTTTGGCGCGATCAAGCGTGGTGGGCACGTTGTGATCGGGAACGGCAATGGTTTTGTCAGGTGCGTGCACCTGGCGACCAGTCATGCGCAACCCTTCAAAGGCTTGCGGCGAGGTCACTTCGTGGACCAGGTGACGGTCAATATAAAGCAGGCAGGTGCCGTCTTCGGCTTCGTGCGCAACATGCGCATCCCAGATTTTATCGTAAAGCGTCTTGGGGGACATAGGTCCTCTCCCGTGTTTTTTGGAGTGTGCTGGCAAAGGGCTGGGCAGCAGCCTTATAGGCGCGCCAGGACCGTGCGGGCGGCACCAAAGAACCGTTCGCGCAGGCGGGCGCGATCTTGCAGTTCGATGAAATGGGCCAAAACCAGGGTCATGGAGGCTGAGATACCCCGCTAAGCCGCGGCAATCAAGATTCGTTCTGGCCGCAATAGTGGAGTTGAGAGGCAGAATGGGCTAGGCAACGATGTAAACTGTCTTCTAGGCGCTGTCGTTCAGTACAATAACGATGACGATAGCAGGGGCTGTCGGCAGGCCTAGGGCGTTGCAAAAACATCAGAACTAGCGAATGTCGCGATCACTTCCCCTTGTCTATGCGCTCCCGGTGTCGGCATCTTAGATGTCAGGAGGCGCACTATGGAAGAACTTGAACTGCCGGAAACAGTGGCCACGCTTGGGGATCAGATTCTGCAGGTGCTTGAGCTGGCGCTGACCCCAGGCTGGCGCCAATATCAGCTTGCAATTATCTTCGGTCTCTTTGCCGTTGCCTTTGTTCTGCGGATTTTGACGCGGCCCGGCTGGGATCTCTGGGCCAGGTCGCGCAGCGGTTGGCCAAAGTGGCGGCTCCGCGTTCTGGTGCAGATTTTGCGGCGTATCACTTTGATTTACTTCGTAATTATGTGTTGGGGAACCTACGTTCTCATGCAGCAATTGACCTGGCCGTCGCGAAGTTACCTGATCGGGGTTGCGGCAACGTTGGGCGTCGCTTGGCTGATCATCGGGTTCCTTGCGCGGCTGGTTCACAATCGGACACTCCGCCGTCTGGTGACGTGGTCACTATGGATCTATGCAACGCTTGTTGCACTCAATCTCGTTGATAACGTTGCACAGTTTCTGGACGATATAGCATTGAACATCGGATCGATGCATCTGTCTTTGCTGGCGGTCCTGAAGGCCTGTGTTTTGGGTGCTATTTTGCTGACAATGGCACGGCTAGGGACGCAGGCGGCCACCGGCGGACTACGCCGAAACGAAGATATCTCGCCATCGATGCAGGTGCTAATGGGTAAGGCCGTACAGGTGGTTCTGTACGGTCTGGCATTGGTTTTCAGTATCCGAGCCATTGGTTTTGACCTTACCGGACTGGCGGTTTTGTCAGGTGCGATCGGTGTTGGTATCGGTTTTGGCCTGCAAAAAGTGGTCTCGAATCTCGTCTCCGGGATCATCATCCTAATGGATCGCTCGATTAAACCGGGGGACGTCATTTCTCTGGGCGAGACCTTTGGTTGGATCAATGCGCTTGGCGCGCGCTACGTGTCTGTGGTGACGCGCGACGGGCGCGAATATCTGATTCCCAACGAGGATTTTATCACCAGCCAGGTGGTAAACTGGTCCCATTCAGATCGATTCGTACGGCTCGATCTTAACTTTGGCACCGGTTACAGCGATGATCCCCACGAGGTGCGCAGGGTCGCTATAGAAGCAACTAAGACAGTTGGTCGTGTCCTCAGTGATGGCAATCGCGCGCCGGTCTGTCACATCGTCGGTTTTGGTGACAGCAGCGTAGACTATGTGCTGCGTTTCTGGATCAGCGATCCGACCGGCGGGCTGACCAATATCCGGGGGAATGTTTACCTTGCGCTCTGGGATGCGTTCAAAGGCGCAGGAATCTCCATTCCGTTTCCCCAGCGAGAAGTGAGGGTGCTGAACGAGGCTTTGCCTGTTTCGATGCAAGACATGGGAGTGAGCCAGGGCCAAGAGACGGTGTAGGGCTGGCGATTTACAATGCTCTGATCAGCATTTGATGCTGCTTTCACGCCTGCGCGGGGCGCATAGCGGCCGGCCATCAAGGTTTATTGAAAAACCACCGTTGGCTTGCTACATTAAAGCATCCCCAGCGCCGGGGGACCGGCGGCGCGCTACAAGGAGGACAATGTCCTGTCACCCGAACCTCAGGCGGCCCACAATGCTGGCCGCGGAGTGGCCGTAATGGCTACCACATCACAGCCCACCAGCGACGAGCTGTTGGCACGTGTTCTTTCCTCGCTGAATGACGACAAGGCCGAAGATGTTGTGCAGATTGACCTGCGCGGCAAAACAGCTATTGGCGACCACATGGTTATTGCCTCGGGGCGTTCGACCCGTCAGGTCGCATCGATGGCTGAAAAACTGGCTGACCGTCTGAAGCAGGACTACGGCATGATCTGCAAAGTCGAAGGCAAAGATACCGGCGACTGGGTGCTGATTGATACCGGCGATATTATCGTTCATTTGTTCCGCCCCGAAGTGCGTGAATTCTATCAGCTTGAAAAGATGTGGCTGCCTACAGGCACGTCACCGGCTCAGAGCGAGAACTGATCCGCAGACCGGGATCAGATCCAAGCAGATCGGCCCGCTCAGATAGCTCTCTGCGTCTGGCGCGGGCCTGTATCGAAAGTGTCCTCATGAAACTTCATTTCTGTGTGGTCGGACGCCTGCGGGCCAGTCCGGAAAAACAGCTGATTGATGACTATCTTGAGCGGTTTGACCGCACGGGTCGCGCGCTTGGTCTGGGTCCCGGTCGGATTGTTGAAGTGGAAGACAAGAAAAATGCAGGTATGGCGGCTGAGGCCGACCTCTTGCGCAAGGCAATCCCCAAGGGGGCTGTCATCTGTACATTGGATGAACGCGGAAAACTTCTGAGTTCACCGGATTTCTCACAGCGGCTGGCCGATTGGCGCGACACTGGCCGCCAGGACGTTGCTTTTGTGATCGGTGGCGCTGATGGTATCGATCCCAGTCTGCGCGCTGCTGCTGACTTTTCTATCTCATTGGGAAAAATGGTCTGGCCGCATATGTTGGTGCGGGTGCTTTTGGCCGAGCAAGTCTATCGCGCCGCCACAATTCTAGCAGGTGGCCCCTACCATAGGGTCTAGGATCTGTTGCTGCTGCAAGGGAACATAGATTGCAGTGGACCTGCTATGACGTCAACAAGATGTGCAGGTCAAAGGCAGCACATAGACACTCTCTGCCCAGCCTTCGGTGTTGCAGCGGGGTTGGATCTGCACCTTGCTTAACTCCTTGGGGATCGCGATTCCCGCGAGGGATCGTGTAAATGGCTGTTCATCCACATGTGGATGCGCCAGTTCGCGCAGACCCAGCACATTTCCGTCCATATCCAGCACCCGCCAGCCATCGGCATAGTGATCCCAGCCTGTATCCGAGTGGGCCAAGGTGACGCTGATGCGCCAGCTGTCACCAGTTTGCTGCGCGGTTGCTTCGATGATTTGTGGATCGTCTGCCAATACTGCCGCTGGGAGTAACATTGCAAGAAGTAGGGGAGCAATTCTGATCATACCGTAGTTATAGATCCAGACTTAAACTTGTAGATGTCACAACTGCGTGTGCACAGGGGAAACAGTCTCTGGTTCTGCCTTTGCCTCAGGCGGTGTGATCTCGGCAGGAACACGTTGCAGAATGCTGCGGGACTGAGACGCAAATTCCCGCCTATAAAGAACTGCAAATGTAACGACAGTCGCTGCAATCAGCGCCCAGGATCCGATCAGCCAGGCCACCGCCGCAAGGGCAAAATAGGTGGAGCGCATGGCCCGATTGAAGCTGCGCGCAGCCGTGATGCTAAGGTCTGCAGCCTGACGGGCGCGTGGATAGGCACGGGGATCTTCATCGGTGTTGGGCACCGCGGCCATCAGGACAAAGCAATAGCCAAACAACCGATGGGCCCAGACGTATTTCAAAAATGCGTTCGACAGCAGCAACAGGACCGTCAGGATTTTCACATCCCAGACAAATGCAGGCGCGCTGCCTAGGCTCAGATCCTGAGCTACTCCGGCCAATTGATCTGTGTTCCCAATTAGCGCCAGGCCACCGCCGATGGCGATCATTGAGGCCGAGGCGAAGAAAGCGCTTCCTTGCCGCAGATTTGAGATCAATTGGGCGTCAAAGATCCGGGGGTCGCGTTGTACCATCTGGATCATCCAGGCATGGCGAAATTCTGCCATAAGGCCAGAGACCGATGGATGTTTCTTGGTGGCGTTTTCAATGCGCCAACCGATGCCCAGCCAGCAGACAACCAACAAAAGGCAGGCAGCGAGATCAGCGGGCGAAAACAGGGTGATACTGTCAGCTAGGGTCATGCCGAGACTCTAACTTGGGAACAACACGCTTGCCAGATGTGAAAATTGGTAATATTAATTTACCAAAGCGGAAGAGCCACAGGAGAGCCCCATGGAAATGCCAGTCCCGGATCAGCGCGTTCTTGCGCAGAAGGCAGACTTGGTCTCGCGCCTATCTGCTATATTGCCGGACGATGCCTTGGTTCAGGATCCGGCGGAAACCCGCGCCTATGAATGTGACGCGTTGACGGCCTATAAGTGCCCTCCGATGTTGGTTGTGCTGCCTCGCAGCACAGAAGAGGTCTCGGAGGTGCTGCGGATTTGCCATGCCGGGGGCGTTCCAGTGGTGCCGCGCGGATCAGGGACGTCGTTGGCCGGTGGGGCGCTGCCAACCGCCGACTGCGTAATATTGGGTGTGGCTCGAATGAACGAGGTTCTCGAGACCGACTACGACAATCGCATCATTCGAGTTCAATCGGGACGCACCAATCTAAGCGTATCAGGCGCGGTGGAGGAGGAGGCGTTTTTCTACGCTCCGGATCCGTCGTCGCAACTCGCCTGCGCGATTGCTGGTAACATCGCGATGAATTCCGGAGGGGCGCATTGCCTTAAATATGGGGTGACCACCAACAACCTGATGGGGGCCACCATGGTGATGATGGATGGCACGGTAGTCGAGATTGGCGGTGCTCATCTGGATGCGGGAGGGCTAGACCTGCTTGGTGTTATCTGCGGCAGCGAGGGGCAGTTAGGTGTGGTGACAGAGGCTACCCTGCGGATCCTGCGCAAACCCGAAGGCGCCCGGCCTGTTTTGATCGGATATGACAGTAATGAGGTGGCCGGCGCATGTGTCAGTGACATCATTAAGGCGGGTGTGTTGCCGGTCGCGATCGAGTTTATGGACCGGCCCTGCATCGAGGCTTGCGAGGCCTTTGCTAAGGCGGGCTATCCGATGTGCGAGGCGCTGTTGATTATTGAAGTCGAAGGTAGCGATGCAGAAATCGACCACCAGCTGCGTTTGATCACAGATATCGCCCAATCGCATAATCCGGTTGAACTGCGTGAAGCTGCTGACAGTGACGAAGCCGCGCGGATCTGGTTGGGACGTAAATCTGCCTTTGGCGCAATGGGGCAGATCAACGACTATATGTGCCTCGACGGTACGATACCTGTTACATCTCTGCCTCATGTGTTGAGACGCATCGGGGAGATGAGCAAGGAATTTGGGTTGGATGTGGCGAATGTTTTCCATGCCGGTGACGGCAATATGCATCCGCTGATCCTGTTTGATGCCAATAAGCCGGGCGATCTGGAAACTTGCGAGGCCTTTGGAGCCGAGATCCTGAAGCTCTGTGTAGACGTTGGCGGCTGTCTGACTGGCGAACATGGCGTTGGCATCGAAAAACGTGATCTGATGCTGAACCAATATGGCCGAGCTGACATTGAGGCACAGTTGCGGGTGAAGGATGTCTTTGATCCTAAATGGCTGCTTAACCCTGCCAAGGTTTTTCCGTTGTCCACAACCGAAAGCCGCCGCATTTCGGCGCAGATGTCGGCGTGACAGCCCTGTTTCGGGCCTACTGCAGGGCTTCACTCTGCACCCCAAAGAATTTTGAAAAGGTGAAGGAATGACTCCTCAGAGCGAGGCCGAACTGGCCGAGATCATTGCTAGGGCGAAGGGTCCATTGGCGATCAAGGGCGGTGGTACACGCGGGGTGTCGGGTGCTGGCGATGCTCTGTCTGTAGCAGGTCTGTCAGGTGTGACGCTGTACGAGCCTGGTGCGTTGACTCTGGTTGTCGAGGCCGGCACTCCGGTCGAAAAGGTGCAGGCACTATTGGCCGAAGAAAATCAACGGCTGGCCTTTGAGCCGATGGATCATCGGGGGCTGTTGGGTACGGACGGCGCACCAACGATGGGCGGGGTGTTCGCGGCCAATGTCGCTGGTCCGCGGCGAATTCAATGTGGCGCGGCGCGTGATTTTCTGCTGGGTGTCCGCTTTGTTGATGGCCGCGGCGATATTCTGAGCAATGGCGGTCGCGTAATGAAGAATGTGACGGGCTATGATCTGGTAAAATTGATGGCGGGTGCTCACGGCACGTTGGGTGTGCTGAGCGAGGTCTCGCTGAAGGTGCTGCCACAGGCAGAGGCCTGTGCGACTGTGACGGTTCAGGTTTCAGATCTGGAACGGGCTGTGTTGGCTATGTCTAAGGCGCTAGGATCGCCATATGACGTGACGGGTGCAGCCTTCGATCTGGATCAGGAAGCTGTGCATATCCGGGTCGAAGGGTTCGATGCGTCAGTCCGCTACCGGGTGGAGGCGCTCACGACGGAATTGTCGATCTTTGGCGAGGTAACTGTAAGCCTCGGCGAGGGGGCAGCGTTTTGGGAGAGCATCCGGGATGTTGCTGCCTTCCATGATCGGATGGGGGATGTCTGGCGGATATCGGTGAAGCCCTCTGATGCGGTGGCGCTGGCGCCAAGACTAGAGGCGGAAGGATTGTTGTTTGATTGGGGCGGTGGGTTGCTTTGGGCGCTGGTGCCCCAGGGCACCGACCTTCGGGCCCGGATGACTGTGCCAGGACATGCGACGCTGGTACGTGCTTCCACTGAGACAATGGCGAAGCTTGGTCGGTTCCAACCTCAGCCAGCAGCACTTGCCGCGATATCTGCAGGGCTACGCCAGCAGTTCGATCCGCGCAGCATTCTCAATCCGGGACTGATGGGGTAGAATATGCAAACCACGTTTACCGAAGAGCAACTGCGCGATCCCGGTACCAAGCGCGCAAATGAGATACTGCGCAGCTGCGTCCATTGTGGGTTCTGCACTGCTACTTGCCCGACCTATCAGGTCTTGGGCGATGAGTTGGACAGCCCGCGTGGACGGATCTACCTGATCAAGGACATGCTGGAAAACCAGCGTGTGCCCGACGAGAAAACCGTTAAACATATTGATCGTTGCCTTGGCTGCTTGGCTTGCATGACCACCTGCCCGTCGGGGGTGCATTATATGCATCTGGTAGACCACGCCCGCGCTTACATAGACAAACATTACGATCGCCCGTGGAGCGATCGTGCGTTGCGCTGGCTGCTCGCACGGATTCTGCCCTATCCAAGCCGGTTTCGCCTCGCGTTGATCGGTGCCAAGCTGGTGCAGCCTTTCAAAGGTTTGATGCCGGATGCCCGTCTGCGGGCTATGCTGGATATGGTGCCCAAATCCATTCCACCAGTAAGCCGCAATGATGACCCGCAGAGTTTTACTGCCAGCGTGCCGCAAAAGAAGCGTGTGGCCTTGATGACCGGATGCGCGCAAAAGGCGCTCAATACCGATATCAATGACGCTACCATTCGTTTGCTCACCAGATTGGGCTGCGAGGTTGTCGTGGCCGAGGGAGCGGGCTGTTGTGGTGCCCTTACCCACCACATGGGACGCGAGGCGGAGAGCCGTGCCACCGCTGCGAAAAACATTCGTGCCTGGACGGCTGAGATCGACGGGCAGGGTTTGGATGCGATTGTTATCAACACCTCGGGTTGTGGCACGACGGTCAAGGATTATGTGCATATGTTCCACAATGGCCCACTGGCGGCGGATGCCGCTCGGATCTCAGCCATTGCAATGGATGTATCGGAGCTGTTGATTCAGTTGGACCTGCCTGATGGGCGCGCGCGGGATCTTACTGTGGCCTATCACGCCGCCTGTTCTTTGCAGCATGGCCAGCAGATTAAGACCTACCCAAAGTCGTTGCTAAAACGTGCGGGTTTCAAGGTCGTAGAGCCTGCAGACAGTCATCTTTGCTGCGGATCGGCGGGGACCTACAACCTTTTGCAGCCCGAGATATCAACCGAGTTGAAGGCGAGAAAAGTAAAGACATTGGAAGCCAAGGCTCCGGATGTCATCGCGGCAGGAAACATTGGGTGCATGATGCAGATCGGCTCTGCCACCAACACACCTATCCTGCATACGGTGGAGCTATTGGACTGGGCGACCGGCGGACCCAAGCCTCGTGCGCTCGACGGCGACGGAGCGACAGCCACGGTGCGGGCTGGTGAAATCCCAATCCTGCGGTGACATTGATCGGCAGAATACCGCCGCTGATACTGCCTATAGAGAGTGCAATCTCAGCCTTGCTGCCGTAATTTCGCCCCAAGCACGGCTTACCCTTTGGGTGAAGTATTGGGACTTGGGGCAGTATAATGACGCGCGCAGGAAAACGGATCAGACAGCTGCTGTTGTCGCTGGCGGTTGGTGTGTCCTGCATTGCTCTGCCTACCAATACCATTGCAGAGGATAGCCGTTTGCAGCGGCTTGAAACCACCCATGCAGGGCGGGATTGGCAGGCCGTCGGGCGGCTGGATGTCAACGGAGAGGGGTTTTGCACTGGCGCGTTGATCGCACCCGATCTGGTTCTGACCGCGGCTCACTGCCTCTATGATCGCGACAGCCAATCCCGGATCGCACCGCAAACGATTGAATTTCTGGCTGGCTGGCGCAATGGTCGCGCATCTGCATATCGCAGCATTCGCCAAGCGGTAGTCCACCCACAGTACATCTACGATGGCCAGGTTTCGACTGACCGGGTTCGCAATGACATTGCGCTCTTGCAGTTGCAGCGGCCAATTCGAAATACCACCGTCACCCCTTTCGAAACCGATGACCGCCCGCGGAAGGGCGCGCGTATTGGCGTAGTGTCTTACGCGCATGACAGGTCCGAAGCGCCTTCCCTACAGGATGTCTGCGCGGTTATGGCACGACAGGAGGGGGTGCTGGTGATGTCTTGTGACGTAGATTACGGATCCTCCGGCGCGCCAGTGTTCTCGTTTGAGGCAGGTCGACCAAAAATCGTGTCGGTGGTATCGGCTAAGGCAGAAGTTTCCGGTCAGCAGGTTGCCCTTGGTGCGGCATTGGCCGAGGAACTGACACTGCTGCGCGCACAGCTGACCGGGAGCAGGGTCGGAGGGCAGATGCCACCGGGTGTAGGCCGAGTGAGAGTGGGTGAAGGCCGCGGCACATCCGGTGCCAAGTTCATCAAACAATGACTGTGCCTGTATCGATCCGCGCCTTGATGTGCGCCGGCGAGGTGCTGTCGCAAGGAACCGGGTTGCGGCGTCTTAGTGACCGTGACGACCTGCTTGGTTGAGAAGCTGTGGGGCGTTTGGAATTGAATGGACAGGGGTTCTGCACCGGAACACTGATTGCGCCTGATCTGGTACTGACGGCCGCCCATTGTGTATATGACCACAACAACAACCTACGAGCCGCCGAATAGATCACGTTTCGTGCAGGCCTGCGCGGTGATGTCGCCATTGCGGAACGTCGCGCCTTGTAGATTGCAGCACATAGAGGGTACCGCCCGCATCGGGCGCTCGATCTGAAGAACATGCGCCACGACGTTGCTCTCATCCGGTTGGCGGAACCTGTCGGCATTGGTCAGGCCAGTGCGTTTGCACTGCACTCGGGCCTGGACTACGGCAGCGATATCTCGGTGACATCTTATGGCATGGGTCGGGCAGAGGCACTGTCCCGGCAACGTCGTTGTCGTTTGATGGCTGAGCGCGGTGGCGTTTTGATGATCGATTGCAATGTGACCTTTGGCTCCTCGGGTGCGCCAGTGTTTTCCAAGGTTGGCGGTCGGGGCCGAGTTCTGGCTTTGATTTCCGGCGGCCGCACATATGGTGGCGAGCAAGTCGCTTTTGGTATGAAGTTGCCGGAAGGGGTGGCCGAATTGAA
This sequence comes from Phaeobacter cretensis, assembly GCF_047372505.1. Taxonomy (NCBI): domain Bacteria; kingdom Pseudomonadati; phylum Pseudomonadota; class Alphaproteobacteria; order Rhodobacterales; family Roseobacteraceae; genus Phaeobacter; species Phaeobacter cretensis. Next base: position 1,376,554 of record NZ_JBKBEU010000001.1, on the reverse strand, counting down.
AGCACAGCTGCGCCGGAACCCGGTCGCAGCACAGGATAGGCGGATCAAACGTATCCGTGTTGGTGGCGGAACATCGGCGCGTGGTGCAAAATTTGTCCGACCCGGCGGCTGAAACCCCTCTTGAACCGTCAATATCAATCCTTATCTCAATCCTGTTGAGGTCGCCGATGATCGGGACCCGACGCTTTAAGGGTCTGTCCCATGCGGGAGGGCCCAATCATATCGCTCGAAGATGAGGATAACACATGCGTAGTTTTGATTTTGCACCGCTGCACCGTGCCACTATTGGCTTTGATCAGATTGCCGACCTTATGGATCGCGCTCTCAGCTCTGACGTCGCGCAGCCAAGCTATCCACCTTACAACATTGAGAAAACCGCTGCAGATGCTTACCGTATCTCAATCGCCGTTGCTGGCTTCTCCGAGGCTGATCTGGGCGTTGAGGTGAAAGAAAACGCGTTGATTATATCAGCAAAGAGATCCGAAGATGACGCCGATCGCACCTATTTGCATCGCGGGATTGCAACGCGTGCGTTTGAACGCCGGTTTACCCTCGCCGATCATGTCCGTGTCACCGGCGCCAGCCATGCCGACGGCATGCTTCACATTGATCTGCAGCGCGAGGTTCCCGAGGCGTTGAAGCCGCGTCGGATCGAGATCGCCACCGGTCAGACCCCAGGTCTGGACGCAAAGGCGGTGAATTGATCCTGCTCCGATTAGTCTGATCTGACAGTTCTGAACGCAGCAGCCCCTCGGTGTTCCGAGGGGCTGTTTTGTCATGCTCGATAGGCGCGGGGGGTCGAATGGTCAGTGGGATCAGTTGACCTTCTGTTGGTCGACCGCTCCGATTGAGAAGAACATTGTCTCACCGGAGGCATCATCAACACCGTCATTGTCGGTCACAATGAATCCTTCCCCATCGGCGGTGATCGCTAGGCCTTCGACCTTGTCCAGAACATAGCCGCCAGTGGAGGTGAGGTCAGGCAACAGATCACGCACGAGTTCTTTGCTAACAACCGGTAGCGTCTCACCCAGCGTGGCGGGCTGCATCTCGGCCAGTGGTATGCGGTAGATCTTTTTGGTTACAGCACGGAAATCATGCTGATTGTCGCGTTCAATGACATAGACATGATCGCCATGGGCTACGATCTCAGACAGGCCAGTCCAGCCGGTGTCAGGTTCTGCTTTGGGGTAATGAACAGCGCCCCATTCCTTGGTTTCCAGATTGTAAGCTACCAGTTTTACATGGTGCTTTGGATCATCTTTCCATTCGCGCTGAACGGCCATCCACAATGTATCGCCGATCTTTGTGATGCCTTCAAAGCCAAAGCGTTTCTCAACAGACATCAGTTCAGCGGGCAGGCCAATTTCGCCTTTTTTGGCCTTGATCAACCCGTCTTTGTTGACATGGTAGATAGCGTGGGGGGTCACACGGTCTGTGCGCCCTTCAGAGGCGAGGTAGAACCCTCCCTTGCCGTCCAGAGTGATGCCTTCCAGATCCAGTTTCTGCGCGGGGTTGCCATCCTGACGGTGGATGCGGACCACATCAACGATGCGGGCAGGTGTCTGGGTTGGATCAATCTTGAAGATCGAAGGCTGAAAGCCATAGAAGCTGTCGTTGATGGCATAGATCATGCCATCCTCATCCGCGACCATCCCGGAGAGCGCGCCCCAACCGATCAGCTCATCTGCGCCCTCAGACGTCAGATGCGGATAGCGTGGCGTGCCGTCTTGCAGTTCAAACAGCATGACATGTGCGCGCGCGCCTTTATCCTCGATCAGGTCTTTTTCATTGGCGGAGACCAATAGACCACGCTCCGGGATAACTGCGTAACCTTCCGGGCCAACACCCGAGGGCAGCAGCTGTGTCAGAACCGGGCTGGCCAGATCGCTGACATCATAAACGCCTACAACCGACGCACGCTCAGCGCCCACAAATACATAGGGAGTCCCGTTGAATTCAGCGAAGGTCACGCTCTCAGGCTCTACGCCCTTGGAGTCGGAACGTTTGTCCGGGTAGTGGCCAATTTGGACAATCGCGTGCTCGAATGAGGTGCCGCTGTCATAGACTACGGCGCCGTTTTTATTGAAGATGGTCCAACCGCGCGAGCCGCCCTCGTAGTCGCCTTCATTGGCGGTGGCAAAGTGCTCGTCGTCGATCCAGGTCACGGCATCGGGCTCACGCAGACGACCATCCTGGCTTTCGGTGAAGATCAATGCGCCACGTTCATCAGTGGCATCAATCCCGTTCAGGTCAACGGCACCTGCTGAGAAATGGTTCAGGACCTCGCCGTCCTTCGACACGATGGCGAGGTGGTTGTTTTCCTGTAGGGTTACAACCGTTTCACCCAATCCATTGATCGAGACATATTCCGGTTCGGGGTCGCTACCAGCAACATCGGCCAGTCCGGTCAGACCAACCACTTTCATCGAGGCGCAGTCGAGGCCGCCCGTTGTCGTGTTGATCATGATGAGGTTGCCAGCTGGCATCTGTGGGATCAGGCCGTCGTTCAGGTCCTCATCGCGCTCATTTTCGATCGCAACCGAGATAAACGCGCCGTCTTTGGATTTGGCGACCGAGTCTGGTTGACCACCAAGATCGCAGGAGCCGGTTTCGCTCCCGGTCATCGTATCAAATGCCTTCAACATGCCGGAGGGCTTGGTGTAGCTCTCAGAGGTATTCACCCCCACATAGGCGGTGGAGCCAATTACTGCGACAGATGTTGGTTCACCCGGCAGGGCAATGTTGCCTTTGGGTAAGGGGTTTGATGGGTCAGTGATGTCGATCAGACCCAAGGATTCAAGTGGGCTGTCGGTGTAAACCAGAGTCATGCCATCCGCAGTCGCATCGATGATTTCCGGCGAGCTTTCGCGTGCGGTGTCTTCGCCATCTGCCATGTTCTGGACGACAGGGAAGGATGCAATGCGATTAAAGGATGTTTCTGCCTGCGCGATACCAGCGGTCAGCGCGAGAGCAGAGGTCAGGCACAAAAGGCGTGTGGACATCGGCAGCTCCAATATTGGTTATATGAGTGCCTTGCTCCTGACGGGTCTGCATCAAGGTTTTGTGACGCTTTGATGTAGTTTTAGTGATGTGGCGACTGCGGCAGGTGGGACTGCCGCAGCCATTCAGCTGTTATCATACGGACATGCAGATGTATTTCATTTCCAGGTAGTCTTCGATCCCGTGATGGCTGCCTTCGCGGCCCAGTCCAGACTGTTTGACGCCGCCGAAGGGGGCAACTTCGGTGGAAATGATGCCTGTGTTCACGCCAACGATGCCGTATTCCAATGCCTCTGCCACTTTGTATACCCGGCTCAGGTCCTTAGCGTAGAAGTAGGAGGCAAGGCCAAAGATGGTGTCGTTTGCCATCTCGATCACATCGTCTTCGGTCTCGAATTTGAACAGCGGCGCCATCGGGCCAAAGGTCTCATCCTGTGCGAACACCATTTCCTGTGTTGCTCCTTTGATGATGGTGGGCTGGAAAAAAGAGCCGCCCAGTTCGGATGGATTGCCGCCCAGAATGATCTCGCCGCCCTTGTCTTTTGCATCGGCGATATGCGCTTCGACCTTTTCCAGCGCTTTCTGGTTAATCAGCGGGCCGAATTGGACGTCTTCGGCCAATCCATCGCCGACCGTCATTTTGGCGACTGCGTCTTTGAGCTTTTCCGCGAAAGCGTCATAAACACCAGCCTGAACATAGATCCTGTTGGCACAGACGCAGGTCTGACCATTGTTGCGGAACTTGCACATGATGGCGCCTTCGACGGCAGCATCCAGATCGGCGTCATCAAACACGATAAACGGCGCATTGCCGCCCAGTTCCATAGAGCATTTCATGACCGTGTCTGCGGCCTGTCGCATCAGGATGCGACCCACTTCGGTAGACCCGGTAAAGGTCAGCTTTCGCACGGCATTGTTTTCACAGAACTCCTTGCCGGTCTCAGACGCGTTGGAAGAGGTTACGACGTTGAAAACACCGGCGGGAATACCTGCGCGGTCTGCCAGTACTGCCAAGGCAGTTGCGGACAAAGGCGTAAGCTCGGCAGGGCGTGCGATAAAGGAACAGCCCGCAGCCAGCGCTGGGCCAGCCTTACGGGTGATCATCGCATTTGGAAAGTTCCACGGCGTGATCGACGCGGCAATGCCGATAGGCTGTTTGATCACGGTAATGCGTTTGTCACGCTGATGCCCAGGAATGGTTTCACCGTAGATCCGCTTGGCTTCCTCGGCAAAGAATTCAATGAAAGAAGCACCATAAGCAATTTCACCCCGTGCTTCCGACAGTGGCTTACCCATCTCGGCGGTCAGGATAACCGCGAGGTCTTCCTGATTTTCCATCATCAGATCAAACCACCTGCGCAGCACATTTGCGCGTTCTTTTCCAGTCCACGCGGCCCAGTCTTTTTGTGCTGTGCTGGCCTGTGCGATTGTATCTGCCACCTGCGAGCGGCTGATATCGGCCACATTTGCAATCACATCGCCACGTGCTGGGTTCTTTACCTCAAATGTCCCTTGGTCCCCGTCGACAAAGCCGCCACCGATATAGGCGCGCGCCTCCAGCAGGCTTGGATCGGTGAGCAGGGATTTCAGATCAGTGGTTGCGTCGAGCATTGTGAGCCTCCGGTATGTCATTTGCGGGCATGCAAATCAGCTGTGGCTTGATAAGTCCAGAAAGAGTGATGAGTCCAGAATATGATCAAATTACTCCATGACTTTATATCCAATCACCGCCACTAAGGTTTGACCACGTCATTTGACATGCTCCCTGTCAGACTGTCAGGTAACCGCAACGTAAAGATCATGGGAGACTGGGCATGGAGCTCGACGACGCCTATTCAAATGGTGCCTATATCGAAAACGCCGAGAGCTATCCGCCGCGCTGGGCGGCGTCCGCAGAGGATTTCCGCAATGCGGTGCGCGCGCGCTCAAAACTGGATGTGCCTTATGGGGAGGGCGCACGCGAGTGCTACGACCTGTTCATGCCTGAAGGCACAGCCAAGGGGCTGATGATTTTTGTGCACGGGGGCTATTGGATAGCCTTTGATAAATCTAGCTGGTCGCATCTCGCGGTAGGGGCGCTGGCTCACGGCTACGCGGTTGCTATGCCGTCCTATGATTTATGCCCTGATGTGCGGATTGCTGACATCACGCAACAGATCGCCGCTGCAATCACCGCCATCGCGGCAGAGATAAACGGCCCGATCTCATTGGCGGGACATTCTGCTGGTGGCCATCTGGTTGCGCGGATGCTTGATCGGCGTTTGTTGCCAGATATGGTGGGTGCGCGGATTGCAAGTGTGGTGCCGATTTCACCGCTCGCTGATTTGCGGCCCTTGCTGCGCACCTCAATGAACGGAAAATTCAAACTGGATGCTGCGAGCGCAGCCACAGAAAGCCCTGTTGATATGGAAGATCGCTACCCGGCGGAGGTGACCGTCTGGGTCGGAGGGGAGGAACGACCGGCGTTTCTGGATCAGGCGGTCTGGTTGACCGAAGCGTGGGGCGCAGATCACGTCATTGCGTTGGGAAAGCACCATTTTAACGTGATCGAGCCGCTTGCCGACCCGGAAAGCGATCTTGTCGCAGTCTTGGTCAGACCATCGTAGGCGACATTCTATCGTTCTGGAATAAACTGGCAGCGAACCGCAGAAAACTGCGGTTCCTGTCGTTTTTGGACCATCCAGAGAGGTTTCAGGCTTGCCAGTGTTTTGGCTCTGCCCCATGTTTGCGCCAAGGGCCAGGCGATGGCGTCGCCGCATGATCTACATGCCGCCCTAACTCACAAAATCGTCCTGAACGCCGGGACCTTTCTCGTAAGAAGGAAGGGTCAACTATGACTTCACGTCCAGAAATGTATCGTTTCCACAATGGCGAAAAAGCGCCATTGCAATTCGCTGTCTCAGAATATGAGGCGCGTATCGTCGGGTTGCGCAAGATCATGGCCGAGACTGGCGTTACCGCCGCGGTTTTCACCTCGATGCATAATATCTCATACTATTCGGGCTTTACTTATTGCGCCTTCGGTCGTCCCTACGGCTTGGTCGTGACAGCCTCCGAAGCTGTGACAATATCGGCGGGCATTGACGCGGGTCAGCCTTGGCGCCGGTCGTTCTGTGACAACATCACCTATACTGACTGGCAGCGCGATAACTTCTGGCGCGCGATCAAATCGGTCTCCGGCGCAGGTGCGATTGTAGGCTACGAAAGCGATCACCTGACGCTCCTGCAAAAGGCAAAACTGGAATCGTTCCTGACGCCTTCGAGCCTAGTTGATCTCTATGCGCCGACCATGGTGCAGCGAATGGGCAAATCGGCTGCGGAACTTGATATGATCCGTGCGGGTGCTGCTGTCGCCGATGTTGGCGGTTTTGCGATCCGGGATGCGGTCAAAGAAGGCGCGCGCGAAGTTGATGTCGCCATGGCGGGCCGCGACGCGATGGAACTGGAAATCGCAAAACGCTTCCCGGATGCCGAGTATCGCGACAGCTGGGTTTGGTTCCAGTCTGGCATCAACACCGATGGGGCGCATAACCCGGTCACCAGTCGGACCCTGCAACGCGGAGATATCCTGTCGTTGAACACGTTCCCGATGATCTCCGGCTATTACACTGCTCTTGAGCGTACAATGTTCGTCGGTGAAGTGGATGCCGATAGCCTGCGAATTTGGGAGGCGAATGTCGCCGCGCATGAGCTGGGCATATCGCTTTTGAAACCTGGTGCAAGCTGCGCGGAAATTACCCATCAGATCAATGCGTTCTTCGAAGAGCAGGACTTGTTGCAATATCGTACCTTTGGGTATGGGCACTCGTTCGGCGTTTTGTCGCATTACTATGGTCGCGAGGCTGGGCTTGAGCTGCGTGAAGACATAGACACGGTTCTGGAACCAGGGATGGTGATCTCGATGGAGCCGATGCTGACAATTGCTGACGGTCAGCCGGGTGCCGGTGGCTACCGGGAGCATGATATCCTGATCATCCACGAAGACGACAATGAGAACATCACCAAATACCCCTATGGACCAGAGTTCAACGTCGTCGGCTGAGCCAACAATTTGGTTTGACGGATGATGTCTAGGGGCAGGCGGTTCTCCCGCCTGCTCGTGGCCTCCCAAGGGGAGGCCGTCACAGTTGGGCGTGGCACCGTGCATTGCACGGTGCCGTTTCGTTTTTGGAGATGTCACTGCCTACGTGAAGTATGCGGATAGTAGCCTATACGGCGGGCTCGAGGGGTGGACTTATGCGCAGGCGTTGCACCGAAGCGTCGCATCAGGCATATGTTCGCAACGGTCGCGACTGAGTTGTCCAAAGATCGCAGAGGTTGCGGTGTATCGTTGCCGTCTAATAGGAAAAGCCACAGACATGCACCACACCCCGGAAAAGCGAAAATCCGAATATGCGCTGATCCAGCTGTTACCGAATATGATGACCATCGCAGCGATCTGCGCTGGGCTGTCAGCGATCCGTTTTGGGGTGCAAGGCAATTATACGCTGGCGGTACAGTTGATTTTGGCGGCGGCCATTCTGGATGGGTTCGACGGGCGTTTGGCGCGAATCTTGCGCAGTGACAGTAAAATGGGTGCGGAGCTGGATTCTCTCGCCGATTTTCTCAACTTTGGCGTCGCCTCCCCGTTGGTGATCTACTATTGGGCACTGCAGGACATGCGCGGACTGGGCTGGCTCGCGGTGCTGGTTTTCTCGGTCTGCTGCGTTGTGCGGCTGGCACGGTTCAATGTTTCCAGCAAGTCCGAAGAAAAGGTCACTGCAAAAAGCATTTATTTTGAAGGGGTACCCTCCCCGGCAGGCGCGCTGTTGGCGATGCTACCTATGTTTATTTCCTTTGCTTTTGCCGATGCGCCAATTGTGCCGGATGTCCTGATCTGCCTTCACATGGTTGTCATTGGATTGCTTATGATCAGCCACGTACCAACCTGGTCACTGAAGGCTGTCAAAATTTCACGCGAAAACGTGAAGTACTTCTTGGTCGGTTTTGCCTTTGCGGGTGCCGCTGTCCTGATTTACGCATGGATAACGCTTGTGATCCTGTGCCTTGGGTATTCCGTGATGGTGGCCTGGGGATTGTTTAAAAAGAAAACACCGGAGACCGGTGAATAAACGAGTAAGGGTGGATAATTGGATATCAAGGCCGTCGAAACGTCGTATGCCCGTTGGGCCCCTGTTTATGACCGAACATTCGGGGCAATAACCAATGTCGGCCGTCGCCGCGCTGTTGGTTACGTGAACGAACACCGTAGCGGATGTGTTTTGGAGGTCGGAGTTGGTACCGGCCTGTCCTTGCCGCTTTATAAATCACACTTGAAAGTCACAGGGATCGATTTCAGCGAAGACATGCTGCGCAAAGCCAAGAAGCGTGTCGCTGAAAGCAAACTGCATCACGTCGAGGCCCTGCGCCAGATGGATGCGCGCGCGCTCGATTTTCCTGATGCGACCTTCGACACCGTTTCGGCCATGCATGTATTGTCGGTGGTGCCCGACCCCGAGAAGGTGATGGGTGAGATCGCTCGTGTCTTGAAGCCCGGCGGAAAGGTTGTGATCACCAATCATTTCCTGCGCGAACAAGGTGTGTTGGCCTTTCTTGAACGGGTGTCCGCGCCATTTGCGAATGTCCTTGGTTGGCACTCTGATTTTGAGCTTGATACCGTATTGGGCGAAGATCACCTGTCCGTAGAGCATCACCAGTCATTGCCGCCCTTCGGGCTGATGACCTTCTTGGTGCTGTCCAAGATCAAACCAGCTTAACGCAACAGAGCGATAGTCCCTGAGCACCGTTCCCCTCAAGGGCTAGCACTGCTTGGCCATGGGCCTTTTCTTTGCAAGACTCCTCTGCGACACTGCTGGCAACAGACGTGTGCAGTGGTGAAAATTAATTTCCCCAGAGAGTTTTTGTTTGATTTAGGGGTATGTAATTTCGATTAACATTTCCCATATGACACATAAGACATCGAAGAAAGGGCACTTTATGAGCCAGTCACAATTTGACGAGATGGTACGCGCCTCCCAGGCCAAGGTGGGCGAGTCGCAGAAAAAGATAGCAGCACTAACTTCCCGCATCGAAACCGCGCGGGCAAAGATCTCGGCCGGGGAAGATGCCAGCATTGATATTGAAAATGCGACGCTGGATGATGTCCACGCCCATACGGATGTGATGAATGCAAATATCGCCGAGCTGATCATGGGGCTCGATGATGTAACCACTGCATTCTCCAAAGATTTCGACGAGATGCGTTCAAAAACTGGGTGGGAGAGCTTTGTTGGCTTCTTCAGTCGTGGCAAATCGGACTCGATGCGGCAGGAACGGATGCGTACGGCCAGTATCGACGACAAATTGCAGGATCTGATTGCCAAGTCGGATGTCATTGTGAAGCTGTTGGAAGGTCAGCTGGCCACCTTGGATGAGCAGCGAGAAAAGGTGCAGGTGAATCTGTCGGCGACACTCGACGACCGCGAATTCACCGTGCAGGAGCTGGAAACCGTACGAGCAGAAATCGTAGCGCTAGACCCGAAAATCATTGAGCTCGAGAATAATATTTCGGTCGAACAGGACGCCGCCGCGCGTACCAAGCTTGAGACCGAACTGGCTGATTTGAACGCAAAATACAACGCGATGGTGCAGGATGAGCAGGTCAAGCTTGCGAAATCCCAAACGCTTGAACGCTATATCGAGAAGGGTAAGACCTGGGTCGATTCATTGCAGAACCAGGCGGCGACACAGATGGTGTTGATCAACAAGCTGCAGACAGATACGCAGCAGCGGGTGGTGCTGTATGATGCGCTGACCAAATCGCTGAAAACTGCGCAGCAGCAGGACGTGGCGCACCGGATCAACGAGATCGGCGTGCAGACCGATAAAGAAGCCCAGGCCGCCATGGCGGCAATCGGCACAGCGACCAATCAGAAGATGGCCGACATGCTGGAGTCCCACGAGGACAATATGGTGTTTGCTCGCGACGTGCTTGAGAAGAAGGCCAAGGCGGACGAACGCTTTGCCCGCAGGTTTGCTGCCATTGTCGAGAAGCACGACAAGAACCTTTATGGGGGGTGAATTGCCATATCGGCCACCGTTCACTCTGTTGAGATGGGCGCTGGGAATTGCAGGCCTTGCCATCGCATTTCCCATTGTCGCCAATGCCCTTCTCAAATTTGAGATAGAGCGGTTAGAGACGATCGGCCTTGGTTTTGGCTTAGCATTCTACTTTGGCAGCTTCTTGATGCTGGCACTGTCAGGTGTGCTTGCGGTTTGGGCTATGGTCTTGCTGGGGCTGATGTTCGTTCTCAACCGATTTGCAAGCCTCAAAGACTGATCCGGCCCGCGAAAACAGTCTGAATGCCTTGTTTGTTACTGCAGCGATGAAAAGTGCGATGGAAACAGCTAGAGTTGAATTTACGCGAAACGGAGGCCAACTCTCGGCCGCGGGTGGGGGCGTAGCGCCCGCCCGGCGGGACGGGGGGGCACTGGCCGCGCCGCAAGCGGCACGTCCGGAAGTGGAAGGGTCTTGCTCATGACCGATCCTTCTCGCGATCACGCTGGTCTCACCGATACATTTGCCTCGCGTCGGTATTTCAAGAAATTTGAAACCATCATCCAGCATCTAACCCGTGTGGCTGCTGCGATGCAGGCGGAGGGACGGCTTTCGAAATCTGATGTGAAGGTGCTGACCTCCTACCTCATGCGGCTAAACTTCACCTTCCGCGCACTTTCGATGAAATACCTAATGGCAGGGCGCGACACTGGACGCTTTTTCGGCAGCCTGGAGATGGATAAGCGCGACAGCGGCTTCCCGGTGGCGGCGGAGCTGATGACGATGGCCAATGACACTCAACAGGCGCAGCGTCATCTCGATAATATGGCCGGTGAAGAGCAACTCAAAGATGATATGGTGCGGACCATCATTGCGGATCGTGCAGTGCCTTCCAAACTGCAATTCGCCCTGTCGCAGCGGTTGTATTATCAGGAACTGCTGAAAGGGGATCTGTTCTGGACCCAGAACGATCCGAAATGTGAATGGCTGGAAAACATCGGCGAGCGCCGTCGCAGGTTCCTGCTGCATTGGGCGGCCTATGACAGTCAGGTGAACCTGCCGGTGATTTACCTGATGGAGCTGGAAGACAGCGGCAAGGTGGCACTGCCGAAGGACGAACGCCGCTGGCCCGAGGTGCAGGCGCATCTGATGGCGCAAGGGCTGGCGGGGCTGAAGCTGGTGACCATTGCCAAAGGCTTTGACGAGGATTTTGACGATCTCCACCCCAAGCGGTTCCGCCGCTATCACGTGGGACCGATGTATTCCTCGGCCTACACCGAACAATCCGGCCCGCTGCACCGTGTGCTGGAGGAGGCGGACGCCCCTGAGGGGCAGGATTGGGCTCTGGCCTGGACACTGGAAGAGTTGGAAAGCGAAGACGTGCGCGAGGAACGCTCCGGTTGGTTCGGAACGGTGGAGCGGGAGATTTTCGCCCTCGACCCCTTTGGTGGACGCGGCGCTGATACCGGCGCTACGCGCACGCAACGTGCTATCATTCTGCCGCAACGCCCATTTCAGGTGCTGGCCGAACTGGATCCGCCGGGGTTTGACGATGTACAAAAATTTGTGGTCAGCGATGCCGGACAGGTTTTGCGGTATTAAAACAGCGTTTCAGGCAGGGTCAGGAGGCCCGGCGAAGAAATATATATAGCCAGAAGATAAACGGACCGGTTTAGCGGTCTGCGGCCTAAGGATTGTGAGGGTGAGATGAGTGTTTCAGGCAACCAGATGGAGCTGCGGGAAGAGGATATCCGCAAGCACTATACCGCGGCGGTTGCAATGCTGGAGGGGTTTGATCACACCCCGCGTATTGCAAAGTCCGCCGTTGAGGGCAAGGCATCCGAACGGTCGTCAGGAATCGGATCGCGCAGACGCTTCCGTTCGACAACGCCGGGGCTGGTAACGCGATCTACCGCGCGGCCTGAAGGTGTGCATCTCGTTTCCCGTATCGAAGCGGCAGACGAGGATGACCCGCTCACCTCGCCGTTGCAGGCGACCTTGCAGCACACTCTGCGCCGGGCCTTGGCAATTGCTCTGGCGATGGGGGAGGCTTATGCTGATGTTTCCGGTCTGGGCGATTTGAAACGTGCCAATCTCGCCGGATCACTTGATGCGACGCGCAAGGGAGAATTTACCGAATTGCTGGCCGCAGAGGCGCTAATAGCCGCACATGCTTTTGCCAATGCAGCGGCCTATCTGTTGGCCCCCCACGGCAGCGAGGTGCAGGCGGAGGTTGGCGAGGCAGAGGAGCTGCTGACGGACAACGCGCCGCTGGCGCTGCACGGACTATTGTGGGAGCTGGATCAGAAACTGGCCGTACATGCCCCGGATGACGCGCAGCTGATTGCAGCGACCGCAGCCTATGCTGAGCAGGTGATGGAGAAAGTAACTCTACGGGCTCAGAACGCCCCTCGGCTTGAAAGTTTCACCGGCGCTGATTGGCGGGTTGAGGCGGATGATCTGACCATCAGCGGCTTTGAGCCAGCAGTAAAGGCGAAATCCAGCACTCTGACCATGGCGTTCAAAAAGCCGCATGAGGTGGTCGGCAACCATATCGCCAAATATCAGGCGCTGCGCCTGTCCAAGATGCTGATGGCCTATGATTTCGACCGCCGCCTGAACCCATTCGCTGAAATGGGCGGCTTCATCTTTACCTTCATGGGTGATGGCAAGCCCGGCACCGGCAAGACGACACTCATTCAGATGATGGCGGGTCTTATCAACGACTATTGTCAGAACGCGGGTTATGCCTTCCGCTATCAGAACTTCGGCATCGACAATATAGACAGCTATCAGGGTAAATCCGGGCAGAACGCCAAGTCGTTTATCCAAAATGTGATAGAACCCGGCGTGATCGGCTTTGGTACCATCGATGACATCGACCAGATCGCGGGCAAGCGCGGTGATCGCCAGTCCAGCGCCGGGCAGCAAGAGGTCACGGCGGTGTTCATGGAAGCATTTGCCGGCGCAAATACCGTGGTGCGGGGCAACTGTACCTTTGGCATGTTCTCCAACTACCCGGAGAATGTGGACGACGCGCTGCGCCAACGGGCTGGGGCGCGTTTTCTGGTCGATGGGCCGCAGACGCGCGAAGACTACATCGACATCCTGACCCTGTTGATGGGCAAGAACCACGATATCCCGCTGGGCGATCACGACCTATACGGCGCGCAGGAGATCAAACAGGCCGTTGCCCGCTCGTTTGAGGCTTACAATCGCCCACACGAACCGGGTCTGGTCGAGGTCTTTGGCCGGGTACAGGAGCAGATTGGTGATCTGGATAATCTGACCAAACTGGGCACCTATCTGAAGGCCATTCAGCAGGCGGATGAACGCTTCACCGGCCGCGCCATCAAGAACATCACCGATGCGGTCAAGGTGCGCGCGATGGATTTTGAGATGCCGGATGACTGGATGGAGAACCCGGAGCTGTTCCTGTTCAAGGATTACGACACCAAATCCGCGATGATTGCAGAGCTGCGGGTGCCGATCACCGTGGACATGGTGGTGCAGGAGATCAACCGCTACGCCGACAGCGAGTTCCGCTATGCCGATAAGTCGGACGAGGTGGCGATTGACAACATGGTGCGCGATTTCGGGCGACAGGAAGAGGCCAAACGGCGGTATCTGGAGGGGCAGGGGTGAGGAGTACGAAGAATGTACGCCGGGTGCGCAAATTGGAAATACCCAAGAGTACTATTCAGGACCTTCCCGAGGAAACGATTGCTGTCCTAGCGGCTTTGAGCTTCGCTATTAGCGAGGTTAACGCTTTGTGGCGGATATACGATAGTTGTAAATTCAGGACGACTGGGAACGAGGATGTTGATTCAGCCATTTCTATTCAGCAAAATTTGGTTCTTCGCATCTGGTCGGCAAAGATCTTTGAACTGGCGGTTAAATTAGACTGTGAAATCAATGATGCAGCTCTGAAAGGTTTTCTGGAGAGTGCAAAAGAGAAACTGCTTGAAGGCGAGGAACAGTCACTGAAGTCCATCATTGGGAACTTTAGACATGAAGCTACCAACCACCTCAATGTTGGCCACATCAAGAAAAAGCGCTTGGGGCATGTCTCTACGGCAGCAACTACAAGTTTTTACTTCGACGAACGAGAAGCAAATTCGTTTTTTCCTTTTGGTGAAGAAGTAGTTTTCGCTGCATGTTTCAACCGAACGGTAGGCCAAAGGAAGACTGAAGAGCGCTTGCCAGCCTTTGCGGACTGGTTGTCATGGATAATTAGAGCATCAAAAGCACTTATGCCCTTGTTCGATAAGTTTTTGCAGGAGTTTGTATTCAAAGGCCGTGAGCAACCGAGTTGGCAGTGGATCGAACTTGAACTCGAACCAGGGATGGTTGCAGGAGCGGGGGATCAGAAGGTTCCTCTAATAATTGTGGAGGATGCGATCTGAAACTGTTTGGTGCAAATCGTAGGCCGTTCGGTTCCGCGGCGAAGCCGCGACGCGCCCGACCCGCCCCCCAGGGCGGGCGCGTTCCGCACCCACCCTCGGGCCGGGCGCATCGCTTTCGTGATACGGATAGGAGGATTGCATGAAACGCCTCATCCAGCATGGCCTGATGTTCGGCAATCTCTTCCATGTGGCCTCGCCCGCGCTGGTAGAACGCTACAATCGCGCGCTGAAGCATTTGACGGGCAAGACCACGGGCCTCACTGATTTCCACGTTGATATCTCTGGCTACTCTCCCGAAGTGGGCGATGAGCTGGGGGATGACCACTATCTGAACCATGCGGGCGTGAACCGGCAGTTTATTCTGCTCAGCACCGAACAGAAACGTTGCCCGCTTCTCAATGTGAAATTCTCCACCAGCCGGGACATCCTGCGCCGGTTCATTGTCGCGAACGAAAACCAGCTTTTTGCGCTGACAGCGACAGACGCGGTGGCAGGCGAGCTGGTGAACTCGGTGTTCGAGGTGCCGACCGCGGCCAAACTGTTCGATATCCGTCAGGTTCGGATAGAAGCCGATACCACCAAAGGGACCTTGCGGCAGGCCGATCGATTGGCCGATCTGGTTGAGCGGTTCAAGACGGAAGACGACGGCTGGTTCGACGATGTGCTGATCGGCGAAATGATTGAGACAGCAGAGCGGACGGGCGATGTCACCCGCAATCCGGTGCGGCTAAAACATGAGGTGTTTGAGCAGCAGAATTTCTGGACGGCGCATTTTGGCGGGCTTTATGTGTTTCAGGACGTTGAGCACCCGGCGTTGATTGCCAGCGGGGAGAAGCCTGAAGGCGTTCCGCTTGACCACGTATTTGATTGTACACAAGGCAATGCTATCGCGAAGTTCCTTGAACTGAACGGGCTGGTGGAACCAATCATTCGGGCCCGCGGTGTCGATGGTGCAGCCATCCTGCGCCAGAAGATGGGGTTTCTGGCGATCAGTGTCCTTGCAGACAAGGGAATGGATCTCTCTGGGCTGTCACGTAGCGATCTGCGGCGCATGGCAGCACGTCATGCTGGTGAGTTGCCGCCTGAGTTTGAGGGCATGGCAGCGATGGTGCGCTGGGCGGAAAGTGGTGGCAAGTGGCCCAAGATCAAATCGGATCACCCAGCCTATTTCTATTGCCTGCGGGCGACCAATACGCCCGAATGTGATTTGGTCAATATGCTTTTGGCCGAGCTGACACCACTGGATTTCCGCCAGCTATTCATCTGCCACAAGGATGCGTTCTATCAGCAGTATCGTGGCTGGCCCGAAGCCAAAAAAGATCACGTTGTGGCTTTCCTCGCGCGTGAATATGCGGTGGATAAGGTTGGTGCCCGAGCGGCGCTGTTTGGCCATGAACCGGACATGAATGGCCGCAGTGTCGGTGGTGAAGACCGCCGAAAAAACAGCAAATCGGGACGTCGGCGCGATAGCCTGATGGAGCGGGTCGGCCCATGGGGGGCTATCAGCAGCCGGTCTGGTAACCGGAGGCGTCGCTGATGTTTGCTTTCCTACGCCTGATGGCGATCCTTCTTGTAGTGTTGACCGTGATCTATGGCGTTGTCTCGCTCTACTCGCGTGAGGTGCGGCGGGCCAGGTTGAAACGTCGCTGGGCCGAGAAAGGGTTGACCGGAGACCGTTCCGCCTTCATCCAGCGCGGGTTGAACAAATACGACCGCTCGATGCGCCGCAAGCTTATCCTGTTGGTCTATGTCGTGCCGCTGGGGGCAATTGCCCTCTTGGTTTATGTCATGAATTTCATGTGAGGTCGCAGATGCGTTACGTAAAATGGGTGTTCATTCTCACCATCTGGCTTCTGGCCGGGGCCTTTTTACACTACACGCTGCCGCAGAATGATGTGGTGCGCGTGGTCAAAACCGAGGTGCGGCGGGTTGATTTTGGTGAGAACTCACTCTTCTGGGCGCAGCAGGATACCGCGCAGGAAAGCGCCACCAGCATCAACCGCGATGTGCGTTTTATCGAGGCGTTTTTTCCCAACGGCCGCCCTATCGTCTATCGCAACGAAGATACCGGCTGGGGCTGGCCGCCTTATTTCAAATTGGACAGCTCTAACCTGCAGGCCGAGCTGACTGATTTCGTCTCCAGCAAGTCAGAGCCGCAATGGGTGCTTATTCGCCACTATGGCTGGCGCAATGAGTTTATGTCGATCTTTCCCAATGCGGTGGCCGTAAAGCCGGTGGATGGTCCGGATCATACTCAGGTCAATTGGTTCAATATTATATTCCTGGCCCTGCTGGCAGCCGTGATCTGGGCGCTTTATGTGCGCTGGCGGCGGTTTCGCCAGGCTCGCATCGACCCGATGGTCGAGAATGTCGAAGACAGCCTTTATGCAGCTGGTGATGCCTTGTCTGAACGCCGTGGCCGCTTCCGCCGTTGGTTGGATAGCTGGAGACAGAAATAGCCCGGATACGCTGAACGAGATCAGGCTGGGGCAGCCAGTGCGGCAGCCCTAGTCAGTAAAGAGATGTTCGGTCCGCGCCAGTGCCAATGCGGCATCACGATCCAAGGCCAGAAACGGCATCAGTTGTTCGGCAATCTGTTCGTCGCTGTCGCTCTCGCGGATCAGGCTGTGATGATCAAAACCCACATCGCGGATGCGATCGGATTCGTGCTGGATGTCATTGCGGATGGTTGGCAGCAGCCGCTCCAGCGCAATTGAGGATGTTTGCTGGCCGGCCAGACCGATCCTCTCGGCATGACCCCTTAGATATTCGTCGCTCAGGGTGCATTCAATCTGCAGGATGCGTGTCACCGCTCGATCCGCGCAAAAATCCTGCATCAGTTCTAACGCAGATGGGTCAAGGCAGATCACCATCCGGTCAGCCTCATAGTAATCCAACAACATCCGCACCAATGCGCGGCGGTGACGGGTTCGTTTCAACATGGTTGCCTGCAGGCCGCCAAGGTTGGGCATCTCTGTGCCTTCTTCATCAAACAGATAGGCAAGGGCGGGAATGTTGCTGACATCGCGTAGACGTCCGATCAGCCGTTTGGCGACGTGCCATTTCTTACAGGCAATGATCAGCAATTCGCGATCTCGGCCTAGGGTGCTTTCGGTTTCCCAAAACCGTGGGGCAAACCTCAACCCATTGCGCCCGCGTTTGGTCAGAAAGCCATAAAGGTTCCTGCCCTCGTCGGAGATCTGAAACTCGACACCTTGCTCGGCATAAAGAGCACCGAGACGATGTTTTAGCTCCAATGCCTCAGAGCTGATTTTGCGAGCAAAGAGAAAGTCTTGCCCCATCAGCATGTCATAGTGGTCGTTGTAGAACTGCACCGGCATTCCATAATCCGAGAACATCAGAAATGTCAGAGTACGGCTTTCGATTTCCTTTGCTGGGACAAGATGGCGCACCAAGGTCTGGAAAAAGGTCTCATCCGGGATCCAGGTGGTGCGAAAGAACCGAAGCACATCGCGACGTTCTTTCAAAAACGAGAGTATCCATTCAACAGTACGGCGGCGCAGACACCACCATTGGCTGCCAATCTGGACTTGGATGTCCTCGGGCAGGGCGCGTGTCAATCCCAGGTGTTTCTGTAGGCCGTAGCTCAGATCGAACAGACGTTTGTTTTTACGTTCATTAAAGACATGGCGGTAAATAAGCCGGTCTTCCTTCATCCCGGTCTTGATCCAATCACTATCGAAAAAATCAAAACTCTCGATGTAGTCTTTGTCCTGCGCATCCAGAAGTCGATGAGCATATTCAGCCGTTTTGATGGCCATACAGTCGCCCGACACCATGTAAAAGTGAGTGGCGCGTGGGAAATTGGCTACTGCACATTCCAGCGCATATAAGGTGGCCTGAACCAGCGACCATTCCCCCCAACCACATTTGACCCGCTTGCGGGCAAAACAGACATTGGGCGTGTTCTTCAGCGCGTCTTGGATTTGCTTAAACGCAGCGGCGGAGGCTCGGCCATCGAAATGGATCGCCATGTAGTCGCCCGCAGCCGTCAGTCGCTGGGCTTGCTGGATGATAGCCTCAGGGTCTTTATGGCACAGCAGAACATATGCGATTTTTGCCATTGCGGTGCCCCGGTGTCGTATTTTGATTGATTGTTTCCTTGATACTGACGAATTCTCGCTGAATAAACCGCCTTATTGAGCTTTTAACGACTAAGCTTGCACAGAGGGCCAATTGCGGCGCGCGGGCATGGGGGACTAGTATTATGGGATTTCCAGGCACTTGGATGACAGAAAGCGAAAGCGTGGTGTACCGCGTGGTGCCTAAATGCGCCTGCTCGACGATTGGTCAGATCATGTATTATTCCGATCACGGACAATTCTTCGATGGTGATATTCATGATGCAACCAGCGGTTTGCACAAATGGGCCCTGTCTGACAGTCAGCCCTTGATTGCAGGCAATGTTCAGTCACAGAAATCCTATGCCTTCACCTGCGTGCGGAACCCGTATACCCGAGTCCTAAGTTCGTTTTTTGACAAAATTTGCGGCATTCAGCGCAATGGCAAACGCTACCGCGGTAATCTGGTTCCGCGGTTGACCTACGAATATGGGATCGACGTTGGTGGCGAAGATGGCAAGCAACCCTTTGATCAGATCAAGAGCTTTCGCCGGTTCCTATTGTTTGTCCGCGATACGGTCAAATTTCGCCGCCCTATGGATCCCGATATTCACTGGTCCGCGACTTCGGGCCATGTCTCCACCTTCATCTGCAATGGCGGCCGCTACGACAAGGTGATTTGGACCGAAGCGTTTAATGATGGAATACAGGGTGTGCTGGATGCCATCGAGACGCGGCATAAAGTAGATCTTGCGCAAATCCCGCGGTTCAACGAAAGCGAAGGTCATGGCCCCAAACGCGCGCATGCGGTTGAGGACTATTTTGACGATCTGTCGATGCATCTGGTCTACGAGATCTACAAACGCGATTTCGAAGTATTCAAATATGATTTTGAGAACCCCGCCAATAAGATGCCGATAGGCGAGATCGATCTGGACGAAGTGCACGCCAAACTGGGCGAGTAATCTCAAGGCACAGAACAACTCCCGCGCCATGCCCCTGCATCAAAGATGCCTGCGCCTGCCTTGGGCCAGGCGCCGCTGACGCGGCGCGGTTCCGACAGATCTATGTGTGAAGAGGTAGAGTGGGTTCAGCCGCTGTACGTTGCGTTTAGCAGCACCTGTTTCAGCCCTGTAGGATAGAGCGCTGGACCACCCGTATCCAATTCATCAAGTGTGAACCATCTGGCTGTGCACTCGACGCCGCTGTCTTCTTTGAAGACAATGGGATCGTCTGACGGCAGTGCAGCGGTGGGCAGTGTGACTTCGGCGGCGAAGATGACCTCATGGCCGGTTTTGCCTTCATGCGTGAAGATGTTTTCCAACACATGGGGCCGACCGGGTGTGGTGATTTCAATACTGAGCTCTTCTTGGAATTCGCGCGCCAGCGCTTGCTGCCAAGTTTCCCCGAATTCGACTGTGCCTCCAAGCGGACGAACACCCTTGATATGGCCCGTGTCTGTTGTGACCTCTGCGGCCAAAAGGCGATCACCTCGCCAACAGATGCCAATGGCTTTTACACGAATGTACTGAACCGGTCGCCAAATCGTCATGGGTGTCCTGCGAATGAGTTGAGAAAGGTGCCGACTAAGGTGATACAGGGATTGCTGCAATGCTGCAATTCAACCAGTTTACGGCCACGGATCACCGTCGATCGCAAGCCGCTCAGATCACGAAATATTTCACTTAGCCTTTTGCTGGTGTTGCCGCTATCCGTGGCTCATGGCTTACAATTATGATAAATTATATGGCGAAACGCCTGATGCTCTTGGCGATCCCAGCCCGGTGTTCATGCAGTTTTTCAACCAACACTCTGACACGGATCTTCGGGTTCTGGATGTCGGTTGTGGACAAGGCAGAGATGCGCTCTTTATTGCGCGCAAGGGGCACCGGGTGGTCGGGGTTGATACGTCAACCAATGGGATCCGAGATCTGGTCGCAACTGCCGGAAAGGAAGACCTCTCAATCGAGGGGGTTGTCGCCGACATCACCGATTATGCGCCGGACGGGATATTCGACATCATCCTCTTTGACCGAACGTTGCACATGTTGCCCAAAAGCCTGCGACTGGCGGTTTTGAAACAACTGCTTGATCACGTGGCTGTCGGGGGATGGGTTCTGATCGCAGATGAGGCTTCGAACATGGGTGGGTTTGAATCTGCCTTTGCGGGTCATGAATATGCATGGAGCGATGAATATTCAAAATCCGGATATCAGTTCCGACGGCGCAGCGAGACCAGTTGAGCGTCGCGGTTCAACGAATTGAAAAGGGGCGGGTATTATGCCCGCCCCTTAAGTCTATGATGTATGTACTTATGTTCGACAGGTATTAATCTTCGTCAGGCAAAGCGCGAACAGCACCTTTTGCGGCGGAGGTGGCGAGCAGGGCATAGGCCTTCAAGGCCTTAGAAACCTTGCGTTTCCGCGGTTTTACAGGCTTCCATCCGGCAGCATCCTGTGCGGCACGGCGCGTGGCCAGTTCCTCGTCCGAGACAGCCAGATGGATGGTTCGGTTGGGGATATCAATCTCGATCTTGTCGCCTTGTTGCACCAGACCGATTTCGCCGCCTTCCGCAGCTTCGGGCGAGACATGGCCAATCGACAGGCCAGAGGTGCCGCCGGAAAACCGTCCATCGGTCAAGAGAGCGCAGGCTTTGCCCAGGCCTTTTGATTTCAGATAGGAGGTTGGATAGAGCATTTCCTGCATGCCCGGGCCGCCGCGCGGACCTTCGTAGCGGATCACGACGATATCGCCTTCTTTCACCTTGCTGGTGAGAATGTCGTTCACCGCCTGATCCTGACTCTCGCAGACATAGGCAGACCCGGTGAACGTCAGGATATCTTTATCCACGCCGGCTGTTTTTACGATGCAGCCTTCGCGCGCGATATTGCCAAACAGAACTGCCAGACCGCCGTCCTGACTAAAGGCGTGCTCCTTGGCGCGGATGACGCCGCCTTCGCGATCCGTATCCAGCTCCTTGTAGCGGTTGGACTGCGAAAACGCCTCGGTGGTGCGTACGCCACCCGGTGCTGCCTTGAACAGCGCTTCCGCTTCCGGATTGTTAGCAACCTTGATGTCCCATTTGGCGATGGCCTCGCCCATAGTGCTGGTATGCACGGTGCTGCAATCATTGTGCAGCAGGCCGGCACGGCTCAACTCACCCAGGATCGAGAAGATCCCGCCAGCCCGGTGAACATCCTCCATGTGGACGTTCTCAATATTGGGGGCCACTTTGCACAGACAGGGGACTTTGCGCGACAGACGATCCATGTCGGTCATGGTGAAGTCGACGTAGCCTTCATTTGCAATTGCCAGAAGGTGCAGAACAGTATTGGTTGACCCGCCCATAGCAATATCGAGGCTCATTGCGTTCTCAAAGGCTTCGAAGGTTGCGATTTGGCGCGGCAGCAGACCGGTCTCATTGCCCACGTAGTGGCGTTTGGTGATGTCGACAATCTTGCGACCGGCTTCCAGAAACAGATGTTTGCGGTCGGCATGGGTGGCGAGTGTCGAGCCATTGCCTGGCAACGCCAGACCCAGCGCCTCGGCCAGGCAGTTCATCGAGTTCGCCGTGAACATGCCCGAGCAGGAGCCGCAGGTAGGACAGGCGTTTTCTTCGATGTGCTGAACTTGCTCATCCGTCATCGTGTCGCTGGCGGCTGCTACCATCGCGTCCACCAGATCGATTTTCTTCATGTCGAGGTCAGCAAGGTCGATCTTGCCAGCCTCCATCGGACCACCAGAGACAAAGATCGCCGGAATATTCAGGCGCATGGCGGCCATGAGCATGCCGGGGGTAATCTTGTCGCAGTTGGAAATGCAG
Source organism: Phaeobacter cretensis (assembly GCF_047372505.1). Taxonomy (NCBI): domain Bacteria; kingdom Pseudomonadati; phylum Pseudomonadota; class Alphaproteobacteria; order Rhodobacterales; family Roseobacteraceae; genus Phaeobacter; species Phaeobacter cretensis. The sequence continues at coordinate 1,354,204 of NZ_JBKBEU010000001.1, read as the reverse complement.
ACCATAGCATCGGCGCAATGTGCATTGACCATGTATTCGACACTGTCTGCGATCACTTCGCGCGATGGCAGTGAATAAAGCATCCCGTCATGGCCCATTGCGATCCCGTCATCTACGGCAATGGTATTGAACTCTTTGGCGACACCGCCGGCAGCCTCTACTTCGCGGGCAACCATCTGGCCCAGGTCCTTGAGGTGAACGTGGCCAGGCACAAATTGAGTGAAGGAGTTGACGATGGCGATGATCGGTTTGCCGAAATCGTCGTCTGTCATACCTGTTGCGCGCCACAGGCCGCGTGCGCCCGCCATATTGCGGCCATGGGTGGAGGTTCTGGATCGGTACATTGGCATCTGGCTGGTTCCCTTGTCTTTGCCCCTCAGGGACACGATTTGCGCAATAAAGGCAACATGTCGGGACGGTCTTCGGTAATTATCAGGCGGTTTCTTTGAATTTATGCGATGTTTGGCAGGCTACGGCTGGGCAGGTTGGCTCCACTGTCCTGTTCCTTCTTATGCACTAAGTGTTGGTTCGGTGTTCTGAGCAGGTGATTCACCGCCAATCCCAGTACCAGCGCCCAGAAGGGAGCGCCGAGACCCCAAAAGCTGATACCCGAGACAGTGGTCATAAAAGTGATCAGCGCAGCCTCACGGCCTTTAGTGTCCGATAGGGCAGCGGCCAAGCTATTGCCGATGGTGGTCATCAGCGCAAGTCCTGCTATCGTTGCAATCAGCGCTTTGGGCGCGATCAGGAACAGGCTGATCACTGTAGCGCCGCCAAGACCAACCAAAATATAGACGATCCCTGTCATGACGCCGGCTATATAGCGCGTATCTGGATTTTCATCGGCTTCGGGACCGGCGCAGATGGCCGCGGTGATGGCCGCGAGGTTGAAAGAATAGCCACCAAATGGTGCAAGCAATAGCGTAGCAACACCCGTCACCGTCAGGCTGGCAGAGATCGGTGGCTGATAGCCGGCGGCTCGCAGCGCCACGACGCCGGGCATAGTTTGCGAAGACATGGTGACCACATAGAGCGGCAACCCAATGCCGATTAGCACCTGTAGTGAAAAGGCAGGCATGATGAATGCAGGTCGCGCCAGTGTCAGATCCAAATTGCCAATATCGCCAAAAGCCCCGGTAGCGGCACACCATATGGTGCCGACTGCGAGAACCGCAGGAATGGTATAACGCGGCAGCAAACGTCGCCCGAGCAGAAAAGTCAGTCCCATAACCGCCACCAGTGCTGTATCGGTCTGCAAAAAGGTGAAAGCGGAGAGGCCGAACTGAAATAGGATACCGGCCAGCATGGCATTTGCCAGATTGTCCGGGATTAACCGCGACAGAACTCCAAACCAGCCCGACACCCCAGTTAGGGTCAGTAAAAGCCCGCAAAAGACAAAGGCTCCAATGGCCTGTTCTAACGGTACCCCGTTGAGGCTGACCGCCAATAGGGCTGCTCCGGGTGTAGACCAGGCAGTCAATATTGGCATCCTGAAGCGCAGGGACAGAATCAGGCAAGTGATGCCCATGCCTAACCCCAATGCCAGCATCCAGCTGCTGGCTTGGGTCTGGCTGGCGCCCACGGCTTCAATCGCCTGAAAGATGATTGCCACTGATCCTGTATAGCCAACCAAGACTGCGACCGCGCCAGAAACGATGTGAGAGAGCTTCAGGTCTTTGAGCATAAGGGTTTTCCTATCAAGATGGATCGGGTACGAGTTTTGGTGCGTGCGTTATAGCGCACGATATCCGTTGTGCGCTATAACGCACAAGACCTTTATGTGGGCAAAGGACAGACAGCAGTGGCGGGCAGAAAATCACCATGAGCAACGAGAGCATTACGTTGAATTTGCGGGAAATTCGCACTGCTGCCGGACTTAGTTTGACCAGTGCAGCCGAGGTCACAGGCGTCAGCAAAGCAATGCTGGGTCAGATCGAACGAGGCGAATCAAGCCCGACAATTGCCACCTTATGGAAAATCGCAAAAGGGTTTCACCTACCATTGACCGCGCTGATCGGACAGGCGTCACAGGCAGGTGGTGTCAGCGGCAGCAGCTTCTGCTCAGTCCAGTTCCCGGGATCGATTGCTGTCAAAATGGTATTTCCCTTCGATCCTATGTTGGGAGCAGAGACCTTTCACGTCAGTCTACGGCCAGGGCAATGCCACCAATCGCAGCCGCACGACAGTGGTGTCATCGAGGAGGTGTTTGTGCTGGAGGGGGCTATGGAGGTGCTGCGCGACGGAGAATGGGTGCCTCTGAAGACCGGTCAAGGGCTGCGGTTTTCGGCGGATCAGCCACATGGTTATCGCAGCGGTGACAGCGGAGCGGCATTTTTGAACATGCATCATTACCGCAGTGTAGCGAGCCAGATCTGACTTCCATCTGATGCGGTGGTGGTTGGCGGTTCAATTGGCCGCAGTCGCATGGCTTGTGTCGCCAGGGCATAGGACCTAATGTTTTGCATCTATTGATTTCAATGACTTTTAGGGCTCGCGCCAAGGCATATCGGAACTGCAATTTTTGCATCGTATCTCGCCGCTGAGCCATTTCGGGGAAAGTATGACCATGGATACCCTGCGCGGCAGTCTCTTGATGGTGTTGGCCATGGCAGCTTTTGCTTTGGAAGATATGTTCATCAAATCTGCAGCTCAAAGCCTGCCGGTTGGGCAAATTCTGATCCTGTTCGGGGTGGGCGGCATGGCGATTTTTGCTGTCATGGCGCGTGCGCAAGGGCAGCGACTGTGGAGCCCGGTGTACTACACGCGCGCGCTGGTGGTGCGTTCAATCTCGGAGGTGGCGGGGCGATTGTGTTTTACGTTGGCGATTGCGCTGACCCCGCTGTCGTCCGCATCAGCAATACTACAGGCAACACCCCTGGTGGTATCGGCTGGTGCTGTGGTGTTCTTCAACGAACATGTCGGATTGCGTCGTTGGCTTGCGATTGCTGCTGGATTTATCGGGGTCTTGATGATCCTGCGCCCGGGCGCGAACGGGTTTGAACTGGCCTCGCTCTTTGCGGTTGCGGGCACATTGGGGTTTGCCGGGCGGGATCTTGCCACCCGCGCCGCGCCTTCGGGCCTCTCCAATACCCAATTGGGGCTCGTAGGATTTGCCATGCTGGTGGCTGCCGGGCTGATTGCGCTGCCTTTTGGAGACCAGATGGTAATGCCGGATGTCGCGACAAGTGTGAGCTTGGGGGCCGCAACGCTTGTAGGGGTGGTGGCCTATCAGGCCCTAACCGGTGCCATGCGAACAGGTGAAATTTCCGTGGTCGCCCCGTTTCGCTACACGCGGTTGATCTTCGCCATGGTGTTGGGTGTTGTCGTGTTCCACGAACGTCCGGATCTGTGGACCCTGATCGGGAGTGCCGTCATTGTGGTCAGTGGCGGCTTTACCTTGTTACGTAGCAACCGTCGCGGGGCTGAGACCTAGATCCGACCCAGGTTGCGGGCCGAAGCCTCCTTCTGCATCGCGCCTGCATCATCATCTTGCACCTCTGCCTCTGGCACCTTACATCTGCGACCCATGGCCAAGCAAAAATCAGACCCGAACTACAAAGTTATCGCGGAAAACCGCCGTGCGCGGTTTGATTACGCGATTGAAGACGATCTGGAATGCGGAATTCTCTTGGAAGGGTCCGAGGTCAAATCGCTGCGCGTGGGCGGTACCAACATCGCTGAGAGCTACGCCACTGTCGAAGACGGTGAGTTGTGGTTGGTGAATTCCTATATCGCGCCCTATGAACAAGCGAAAATGTTCAAGCACGAAGAACGCCGTCGGCGGAAACTGCTGGTTTCGCGCAAGGAACTTTCTGTGTTGTGGAACGCAACCCAGCGGAAAGGGATGACCCTAGTTCCGCTTGTGATGTACTTCAATCACCGCGGGCTGGCGAAGATGAAGATCGGCGTCGCCAAGGGTAAGAAGAACCACGACAAGCGCGAGACCGAGGCCAAGCGGGATTGGTCACGGCAGAAACAGCGCCTGCTGAAAGATCACAGCTAACGTCGGCACATCTGGATAACGACAGTGAATGACCGATCGCGGCCAGTGATGCGTCAGTCGGCACATGTACTTTCAGCCATGTTTTTACTGCATTGTATTACCTGACTAAATAAGTCAGATAGCGCGCACCCAGCCGACTCATCCCTCAGTCAAGCCCGGCAGTCCATGCTTCTCCGACTGTAATAGGATGACACCCGATGACTGAGGCGTACTCTGATCCCTTGAAATCTGAACAGTTTCCGCAAACTGCAGAGGCTGTGCTCCATGGGGAAGCAAGCTTTGCGGATCTGGGATTGGATGCCTTTGAAGTAACTTTGCTTCCACAGCTGCGCCATTTCATGACCTGCTTGTTGCATCCGGAAAGCCAGGCCTGGCAGCTTGCCTATCGCAGCGCGTCGGAACGCTGGGGTGACACCTACGGATTGGCTGTGGCACATGCGTTGTTTAAGGTGGTCCGCTGCCTGTACGATATCCGCGGAGATCTCTACCAGGTCCATGACGCTCTGAACCTTGAGACACGCGCAAGCGTGACAGCAGATGAATCCGCCTTTTTGCGGATGCTGCACCACATGCGCCGCGATGAAACCCCTGCGGCGCGCGATGCTGTGGCAGATCTGACAGGTGGCTGGATGGAACCACATGTGATCCGAGCGGCGCTGGCCTTCGCGCATCGCTTCCCGGTCGGCAAAGTCGAACAACAGAGGCCGCAACAGACGCTTCAAAATGCGCGGTTGCGATCCGGGTTGCGTGTTGTCGGCTGACAAACCGGCTCCGCCCTAGTGCCCGCTACCCCTGGCCGCCGTCGTACGAGACAGATTATTGCGCTGAGCGCCCAGCTTCCCTTGCGACTCTGTCCGGTCGGATGTACGGATGCCTCAGCACATATGAGGGGAGACGGAAACGTTGGACGATCCTAAAACGCTTGTGTCGACAGACTGGCTGGCCGCGCATCTGAAAGATCCCGACCTGCGGATCCTTGATGCCTCTTGGTACATGCCGCACGAAGGGCGCGATCCTAAAGCGGAATATGACAATGTTCATATTCCCGGTGCCCGCTTCTTTGACATCGACGATATCGCCGATAACCGCTCCGATCTGCCGCATATGGTTCCCCCGGTCGAGAAATTCATGTCGCGGCTGCGGGCAATGGGCGTCGGTGACGGTCATCAGGTTGTGGTCTATGATGGGATGGGACTGCGCTCTGCAGCGCGGGTTTGGTGGCTTTTCCGGCTGATGGGCCAGACGAATATCGCGGTTTTGGACGGTGGCTTGCCGAAATGGCAATCCGAGGGCAACCCGGTTGAAGATCTGCCGCCGGTGATCCGCGACCGCCACATGACAGTGCGGGTGCAGAACCACCTGCTGCGTGATGTGACGCAGGTATCCTCCGCGGCCAAGCTCGGCGATCACGAGATTATCGATGCCCGTGCGGCTGAACGTTTCCAAGGCAACGTGCCAGAGCCTCGCGAAGGCCTCCGTTCCGGCCATATTCCGGGCTCCAAGAATCTGCCCTATACCTATCTGCTGAACGGTGATCAGACGATGAAATCGCCTGATGAACTCCGCGCCGCCCTTTACAACGCGGGCGTTGATCTCAGTAAACCCGCTATCACCACCTGCGGGTCCGGTGTCACCGCTGCTGTTCTCAGCCTGGCCATGGAGCGGATCGGCAAGACCGATCACTCGCTCTATGATGGCTCCTGGACAGAGTGGGGCGCCTTCCCGACCCTACCCGTCGCAACCGGAGAGACTTGATGTTCGAAACCCTGAAACCCCAGCCTGCGGATAAAATCCTAGCGTTGATGCAGATGTATCGCGATGACCCGCGCGATAACAAAATCGACCTTGGCGTTGGCGTCTATAAGAACGCCGAAGGGGTGACCCCGGTCATGCGCGCGATTAAGGCGGCGGAGCATAAACTGTGGGAAGAGCAGACATCCAAATCCTATGTCGGTCTCGCAGGGGATCCCGGCTATTCCGACGCGATGATCAATCTGATCCTCGCCGATAGTGTCGAGCGCGGTAACGTTGCCGCAGCAGCGACCCCCGGTGGTACCGGCGCGGTGCGTCAGGCATTTGAGTTGATCCAGATGGCCAACCCGGGTGCGCGGGTCTTTGTTTCTGATCCAACATGGCCAAACCATATTTCGATCTTGAAGTATCTGGGCATCGATACCGTCGCCTACCGGTATTTTGATCGCGAGACCTGCGGTGTAAACTTCGACGGTATGATCGAGGATCTGAAAACCGCCAAGAAGGGCGATGTGGTGCTGTTGCATGGTTGCTGCCACAATCCCACCGGTGCCAACCTCAATATGGTACAGTGGCATGAAGTGGTTGCCCTGCTGAACGAGCGTGGCCTTATCCCGATGATCGACATCGCCTATCAGGGCTTCGGTGATGGTCTGGAAGAGGATGCGCAGGGCGTGCGCTACGTCGCCGCAAACACGCCTGAGTGTCTGATTGCAGCCAGCTGCTCCAAGAATTTTGGCATCTACCGCGAGCGTGCGGGCCTGTTGATGGCTGTGTCGCAGGATACCGGCGCGCAGGCGCTGAACCAGGGCACACTCGCCTTTCTGAACCGTCAGAACTATTCTTTCCCGCCAGACCACGGCGCGCGTCTGGTTACGATGATCTTGAACGACGATGCGCTGCGTGCGGATTGGGCGGCAGAGCTGGAAGAGACCCGACTGGGTATGCTGAAACTTCGCGAAGGTTTGGCGAGCGAGTTGCAACGCCTGACCGGCTCTGACCGCTTCAGCTTTTTGGCGCAGCATCGTGGCATGTTCTCACTGCTTGGCACTTCGCCTGAGATGGTCGAAAAAATGCGTGCTGACAGTGGCATTTACATGGTTGGCGACAGCCGCATGAACATCGCCGGCTTGAACGAGAAAACCGTGCCAATCCTTGCTAAGGCGATTATCGACGCCGGTGTCTGAGACAAAGTCCTCACAATAGATGAAAACGCGCCTCTGATCCGGGCGCGTTTTTGTCTTCTAGGACTTTTCGTAGATGTCTTGGGTGATGGTTTTAGGCGTTTTCCCAAATCACCACTACAAAGGCTCAAACGAAAAACGCGGCCCCTGTTACAGGGCCGCGCGTCGCGATGTTAGTTTTAAGGCTTAGCTAGGGGAGAACTCGGGGTAGGCTTCCATACCCATTTCCGCCATATCCAGTCCGTTCACCTCATCATCTTCGGTCACACGGATGCCAGTGACAGCGCGCAGGATCAGCCAGACCACTGCAGAGCTGATCACAACAAACAGGGCGACAACCACAATACCGGTCAGCTGAGTTATGAGACTTGCGTCGGGATTGGTTAGCACAACCGCGATGGTGCCCCAGATGCCCGCAACCAGGTGCACAGGAATTGCTCCAACCACATCGTCAATCTTCATCTTGTCCAGCAATGGAACAACGAACACCACGATGATACCACCGATCGCACCGATCACGGTCGCCATGCCTAGGGTTGGTGTCAGTGGTTCAGCAGTGATCGACACGAGGCCGGCCAGTGCGCCGTTCAGGATCATAGTGAGGTCGGGCTTCTTGAACAGCAGCTGCGTCAAGACCAGCGCAGCAATGGCACCACCCGCGGCGGCAGCATTGGTATTGGCAAAGATCCGGCTGACATCTGCCACATCGCCTACCGTGCCCATTGCCAGCTGCGAACCACCGTTAAAGCCGAACCAACCGAGCCACAGGATAAAAGTACCCAAGGTCGCCAGCGCCAGATTGGAACCGGGCATCGGTACGGTTTTGTTGCCCTTATACTTGCCAAGGCGCGGGCCGAGGATCAGCGCACCGGTCAAGGCCGCCCAACCACCTACAGAGTGCACAACTGTCGAGCCGGCGAAATCCAGGAAACCCATTTCGTCGAGGAAGCCACCGCCCCATTTCCAGCTGGCCTGCAGCGGGTAGATCACTGCGGTCAGAACAATAGTAAAGGCAAGGAACGGCCATAGCTTCACGCGCTCTGCCAATGTGCCGGACACAATCGACGCAGTGGTGGCACAGAACATCAGCTGGAAGAAGAAATCCGAGCCAGTCGAGGCATAGGAATAGTCATCAGCCGCATCCGACGTAACGCCGACCGCTTCCAGAACACCAGGGCCCCAGACACCGGACAATACGCCTTCTACAGACCAAGTGCCCAGCGGGTACATCAGGTTGTAGCCGATTAGATAGTAAAAGATCGCCGCCAGGGAGAACAATGCGACGTTCTTGGTCAGCTGCATGGTCACGTTTTTGGAACGCACCAGACCAGCTTCCAACATGGCGAAACCTGCCGCCATCCAGAACACCAGAAAACCGCCGACCAGGAACAGCAAAGAGTTGAGGATAAACACAGTGTCGGTGGCAGCGGCCCCGGCAGGTGCGGCCTCCTGCGCGGCGGCGAGGCCGGGCAGGGCCAGCGCCGTTACGGCCGCAAGGGCGAGGGTTGATTTACGCATAACTTAATTTCCTTCCTTGGCGCGTTTTCACAGCGCGTCGTGATTGGTTTCGCCGGTACGCACGCGAACTGCTTGCGACACGTCGAGAACAAAGATCTTTCCGTCACCGATTTTGCCGGTCCGTGCAGTCTGGGTAATGGTGTCGACGGCCTGGTCGGCCAGCTCCGAAGGCACCACTAGATCCAGGCGTACTTTGGGTACGAAGTTCACTTCGTATTCCGCACCGCGATAGATCTCGGTATGGCCGGATTGAGCGCCAAACCCCTTGATTTCTGTGACCATCAAACCGGACACACCGATGGAGGTCAGCGCCTCGCGGACCTCCTCCAGTTTGAACGGTTTGATGGTTGCTATGATCATCTTCATCCCTGAACCCCTGCCATGGTGACTGCGCGTGATGGCTGCGCTTGAACTGTTTGCAGCTGCAGAAAATCCGTTGAACCGAGTCGGTGGAACGTTAACGCGGCATTTTCGGGGGGGTGGCATAGCGCTAAGGTGAAAAAAGAGGCAGTCTTTTGCCGATGCGCCTAAAAAACAGCCAGCCTGCAGAGGGGAATTGCTGACAAACTGCCCCTCAACAAACCGAAGCAGACACGGTAGTGTGTACAAAACGGGCAAACCGGGCAGGATTTGGAATATGGCACAAGGAACGCGGCGCCGACCTCTGGTCGCAGACAAGCGCTATGCGGCAGCAGGGCGTGGGGCGCAGGGTAAACCTGCGGCGCGCAAGGCGAAGCCACGACCAAAAGCAGGAACCAAAACGCGCAGACCGGGCTTCCTTAGCCTGTTCAAACGTAACCGCAAGACCAGCCGAAAAGGCGCTGGCGGGAGCGGCCCGCGCAAACCGCAAAAGCCCAAGACCCTCTTTGGCAAAATCTTGGCGCTGATACTGGCACCATTCCGCTGGGCGTTCCGGCTGGCTTGGGGATTTACCTGGCGCATCGGTCTTATCTCAACCGCCTTGGTGGCGTTGGCGGTGGGGTATCACTATACAAAGCTTCCCGAAGTTGCCGAGCTGCTGGATGGGCGTGCACGAGGGTCTGTTACCCTGACGGATCGCAATGGCGAGGTGTTTGCCTGGCGCGGGGATCAATTTGGCGGAGTGGTCACTAGCGAAACGGTGTCGCCTTACCTCAAGAACGCGATCGTCGCGACCGAGGATAAGCGCTTCTACCGCCACTTTGGCGTGTCGCCACGTGGTGTCGCCAGTGCGGTGCGTATCAATCTGCGCGAGGGGCGGGGGCCGCTCTCTGGCCATGGGGGGTCGACAATCACCCAGCAGACCGCAAAGCTGCTTTGCCTTGGCGTGGTTTATGATCCAACCGAATGGGAGAGCGAGCGCGCCTATGAACGTGACTGCCGTCAGGGGTCTCTCTGGCGGAAAGCCAAGGAAGCCATCTTTGCGATGGCGATGGAGACAAAATACACCAAGGGCGAAATCCTCTCGATCTATATGAACCGTGCCTATCTTGGTGGTGGCGCATATGGTGCAGAGGCCGCGGCGCAGCGCTATTTTGGCAAATCCGCCAACCAAGTTGACGCGGCTGAAGCCGCAATGTTGGCGGGGCTTTTGACTGCTCCCTCGACGCTGTCCCCTACAAATAATCTACAACGCTCGCAGGATCGCGCCGCCACGGTGCTGCGTTTGATGCAGGAACAGGGCTATCTGACTGCAGGCGAGACGCAATCAGCGCAGAATTCTCCTGCGGTATTGAGCCAGGCGGCAGCTGCCCGCGCAGGTGGGTACTTTGCCGATTGGGTGATGGATACGATACCGGATTTCTTTGGCAGCGAGACAACAGAAGATGTGGTGATCCGTACAACCATTGATCAGCGTTTGCAGCGGGCCGCAGAAGAGGCGTTAAATCATGTTTTTGACACCAAGGTGCGCAAAGGGTCCAAGGCGCAGGCCGCGATTGTGGTGATGAGTGCCGACGGCGCGGTGCGAGCTATGGTGGGGGGACGTAAGTCGCGTGTTTCTGGCGTGTTCAACCGCGCTACACAGGCCAAGCGCCAGACCGGATCGGCATTCAAGCCTTTCGTCTATGCAACAGCACTTGAGCTGGGGTATTCGCCACTGGATAGAGTGTTAGACGCGCAATACTGCCTTGATGTCCCGGGCTCCGGTCAGTGGTGCCCCAAGAACTACACCCGGAAATTCTATGGCGAAGTAACCATGGCGCGGGCACTGCGCGACTCGCTGAATATTCCGGCTGTCAAAATTTCCGAAGCCGTAGGCCGCGATCTGGTCCGCCGCGTGGCCGGCGACTTTGGGCTCGACAGTGAGTTGGCCGCAGGCCCTGCATTGGCTCTGGGCGCCTCTGAAAGTACGCTCATTGATATGACAGGTGCATATGCGGGTATCTTGAACGGCGGCTCATCGGTGACCCCTTATGGCGTTACCGAGCTGACCTTGATTGGCGATAATAATCCGTTGATGGGCGCGAGCGGTGGTCTTGGTGAACGGGTGATCCAGACCAAAGCGGCACGCGAATTGATCTGGATGATGGAACAGGTGGTATCACAGGGCAGCGGCCGCCGCGCACAAATTCCCGGTTGGCAGGCGGCCGGTAAAACTGGCACCACACAAGCTGCCCGCGATGCCTGGTTCGTTGGCTTCACCGCCGATTACGTGGCTGGCGTGTGGATGGGTTATGACGACAATACGCCCCTGTCGGGTGTGACCGGAGGGGGCTTGCCCGCTGATATCTGGCGCGAGGTCATGGTCCGGGTGCATGACGGGCTACCGCCGAAACCGTTGCCGATGATCGCCCCGAAACCCATCGCTCCACCGCCGCAACCACAACCTCAGCGCCGTCAACAACCAAACGTGGGCCAGGAGCTGGGCCGTGCGGTTGACGGGCTGTTGCGTGACATCTTTGGGAACTGACGACGTATGGCCACTGCTGCAAAACTAGTGACAAGATCATCCCAGCCGGGCGATGAGCATGAGATGAGCGCCATTCTGGTGGAAGTGCTGAACAGCTGGCAAAGTACACGACCAGGCGATCCATCACATGTGCTGGACTATTATATCAGCCACCCTGACCGGATCGACTGTGCGGTTTGCGAAAAACCGGGCGTAGGGATCCTTGGGTTCCAGTCGCTCAGGCTGGCTACGCCGGGTAATCAGTATAACGTGGAGCCAGGTTGGGGCATCATAGGAACCTATGTAAGCTTGGGTATGGGGCGGCTGGGCATTGGTGCAGCGTTGTTTCAACATTCGCTCCGGGCGGCGCAGGATGCTGGTTTGACTTGGATCGAAGCAACAATCGCCCTAAGCAATCCCTCTGCCCAAAAATACTACGGCGCGATGGGGTTTCAGATCTACAAGACTGATACCGAAGCGGTGCGTAAGCGCTGCCGGGTATCACCACCAACATGAGAAAAGGGGGCCAGCGGCCCCCTTCTGTTCGTATTCTCAGATTTGCTCAGATCGAGCGGGATCAGCTCAATCGCTTCAACTCGGCGGTTAGCTTGTTGATATCACCCTTGTTGCGGTCAAGGATTGCGCCGATCTCGGTGCGCTCGGTCAACAGCAGATTCACGCCTTCGATGAACATATTGTAGAACTTGTCACGACCGGATTTATCCGACACTAGGAAGGTAACCTCAAATGGTGCCTTACCTTTCAATTTGGCCAGTGATTTGATCTCATATCCGGCCTTGATCTTGCGGGCGGACTTAACCTCGACCGAACCGCCAATGAATTCGCGGAACCGCTTGCCGTATTTACGGGCGATATACCCTTGGAACGCACCAGAAAACGCCTTCAGCTGTGCCTTGGAGGCGCGGCGGGCATCAACACCTAGCGCATAGCGAGCCATGATGTTCACATCCGCATAGCGCACAAAGATATTCTCGAAGTCGCGTATCATCGCGCTTTCGGACTTGCCCGATCCGATCACCTTGTTGATATCGTTGACAACACTGCCAACAAGGTTGCGGGCGCCGGATTCAGTCAGTGCAAGCAGTTTGCCCGGCACAGCGGCAAGACCTGCAAAGGCCAAGCCAGTGGCCAGAAAATTGCGGCGGGTCAGAAAATCACTCGGCATAGATGTCCTCATACGGATCTGAATAGGGATCGCCATAGACCCCTTCATATTCACTTTGATCGCCGCCCAACTCAAAACGGCGATTCTGTAGGTAGATCAGCCGTGCTTGAGCATAGCTGTCTGCGCTTTCATACAAAATCGAGTCGACCGTATCGGAATATGTGCCACGATTGCCAAGACGGCGCACCACCTCGGCGTAGATGCTGATGTTGTCGGCTGGATTATGCCGAGCGTAGCCGATTGGATTGGTGAAGAAATCAACCAGAATTCCGGTGCCGTCGCGGGCAGTGGACGGACCAAAGAATGGCAACTCGACATAGGCACCTTCGCCGACGCCCCAGACATGCAGTGTTTCACCAAAATTGGTGTCCACACGCGGCATGTTGAAATCAGACGCGGGATCACCCAGGCCGCCAATACCAAAGATCGTGTTGACCACAAAGCGCGACATCGCGATGCCGGATTCCTTAAGATTGCCTTGCAGTAGTGCATTCACGGCTTGGCCCGGCATCGACAGGTTTTCGGCAAAGTTATTGAAACTAGTCACCATATCCGGGGGAACAATCGCGACGTAGCCTTTGGCAGCCGGGCGAAACGCGAAACGGTCTACACCACGGTTGAAGTTGTGGATCGAACGGTTGGTGTTCTCGTAGGGATCAAACACCTCTCCTGAAGCGCGAGACACACTATCTTGGGTTGCGCAACCCGCCAGTGCCGACGTAACAGTTACCAGGGCCAATAGTAAAAAAGGTCGCAGCGGGAAAGTCATTCGCTTGGGTATCCGATCTGTCTTCGTGGGCGTATTTGAACCCACTTATAAAGTTTCTAAGGTCTGCCTAGTCAGAGACCGGGATTGTTTACACTGTTGTGGCAGATTTGGAACAGGTATGGACTGCTTTTCTGCGCGCTTGGCTGATACATAGGGCATATCGATAAGGAATTGCAGGCCTCTCATGACGAAAACTTCCTTTAAATCCGGCGTGGAAGAACTTCTTTCGCATCGCCGCCGCAGTCGTGGCCTCTATTGGTCTGTCGGTATTTTCAGTTTTTTTGTGAACATGCTGATGCTGACCGGGCCGCTCTATATGATGCAGGTCTATGATAGGGTGCTAGGCAGCCGGTCAGTGGCAACATTGATCGCGTTGTCGCTATTGGTTCTGTTCCTCTATGGGACAATGGGGGTTTTGGACTATGCGCGGGGGCGTATTCTGGCGCGTGCCGGCGCGCGGTTTCAGTCAGGACTGGATCAACGTGTGTTTGATGCGATGATCCGCCGCTCGGCAGTGGCCCCGGATCCTGTGGCCCAAACGGGTCTCAGCGATCTGGAATCGGTACAGCGGTTGATTGCCTCGCCGGTGCTGGGTGCGGCATTTGATTTGCCATGGACGCCGATCTTCCTGTTCGGGATTGCGTTGTTCCACCCTTGGTTGGGGATGTTGGCGCTTGGTGGTGGGGCGGTGCTAATTGCCATTGCCATTCTGAACCAGCTGATGTCACGGAAACCACAGATGCAGGCCGGTATCTCTGGCCATCGCGCCAATCTCATGTCTGAGGAAATTCGCAGCGAAGCCGAGATGATCCAGTCGATGGGGATGCGCCGCGCCGCTTTTGAGCGTTGGAAAACAGGTCGCGATGCGGCACTTGTTGATAGCGTTTCGGCCAGCGATGTTGGTGGCGGTTTCACCACACTAACAAAGACACTGCGCTTGTTCCTGCAATCGGCCATGCTGGGTCTTGGTGCCTATCTGGTGTTGCAGAATGAGGTCACAGCTGGGGCGATGATCGCAGGATCCATCCTGATGGGGCGCGCACTGGCGCCGATCGAACTGGCGCTTGGTCAATGGGCTATGGTGCAGCGCGCGCTTAAAGGTTGGCGCAACCTCGCGGAGCTTTTGGAAAAGGTCCCTGAAGAGGCACCGCGTACCGAATTGCCGAAGCCTGCAGCCAATCTGGATGTTCAGGCATTGGCCGTCGTGCCACCCGGAGACAGCCGGCCTCAGCTGCGCAATGTCACATTCCGGGTGCAGCCAGGTCAGGCCATTGGCATTATCGGCCCATCTGGTTCCGGCAAATCCACGCTCGCAAAGGCATTGACCGGGGCTTGGCGTCCGGCTGCGGGCACCGTGCGGCTTGATGGCGCCTCGTTGGATCAATACGCCCCCGAAGTGCTGGGTCAAAACATTGGCTATCTGCCTCAACGGGTGCAGTTGTTCGAAGGGACCATCGCACAGAATATTGCTCGACTGCTGCCGGAACCCGATTCCGCCAAAGTGGTCGACGCTGCGAAAAAGGCAGCTGCTCATGACATGATCGTGCATTTGCCAGACGGCTATGACACCCGTATCACCGCAGGCGGTGGGCGGCTTTCAGGCGGCCAGATGCAACGTGTCGCACTGGCGCGCGCGCTCTATGATGATCCGGTTATTGTTATCCTGGATGAGCCGAATTCAAATCTCGACAACGATGGCTCGGTAGCGCTGAACCGGGCGATTAAACAGCTCAAGGCGGATGGTCGATCTGTAATGATCATGGCTCACCGTCCGGCGGCCATTCAGGAATGCGAACTGCTGCTAGTGATTGATCAGGGTGTTCAGACGGCCTTTGGCCCTAAGGATAAGGTGCTGCGCGAGATGGTATCGAACCATCAAAGTATTCAACAGGCTGCGCCAGGGGGTGTACGATGAACCAGAGCAACACCGGAAACCATGCGTGGTCTGCAAAGCGCCCGCTGATTATCGGCTTAATCGGCGTTTTGATCCTGCTTGGTGGCTTCGGCACCTGGTCCGTCGCCACTTCAATCGCGGGCGCTATCGTGGCCTCAGGACGGATTGAGGTTGATCGCAATCGGCAGGTGGTACAGCACCTTGATGGCGGCATTGTGGAGGAGATTCTGGTCGACGAAGGCGACACCGTGGTTGAAGGCGCTGTGCTCCTGCGTCTGGATGCCAGAGAGTTGCGCTCGCAGTTGGTCATCACCGAAGGACAGCTATTTGAACTGATGGCGCGCCGCGGCCGGCTGGATGCACAACGCGACAGCGCGGATACCGTTGAATTCGATCCCGAGCTGCACCAGCTGGCAGAGACACAGGTCGAGGTCGCCGATTTGATGCAGGGGCAGGTTCGGCTGTTTCAGGCCCGAAAGGATTCGGTGGCGCGTGAAATCGATCAGCTGGAAAAACGTCGTTCCCAGATCAAGGATCAGATCAGTGGTGTGCAGGCTCAGCAAGCATCGCGCCGCACTCAGCTTGAGTTGATCAGTGAAGAACTTGAGAACCAGCAGTCTCTGCTGGATCGTGGACTGGCGCAGGCGGGTACGGTCCTGAATCTGCGTCGCACCGAGGCCGATTTGCAGGGGTCGCTGGGTGAGCTTGTCGCCACAGAGGCCCAGGCTGACGGGCGCATCACCGAGATCGATATCGAGATTCTGAAACTCGGTACACAGCAGCGGGAAGAGGCAATCACGCGCCTACGCGACCTGCGCTATCAAGAGCTGGAACTGGCAGAAACCCGCCGGGCGCTGTTAGACCGGTTGGCACGCCTTGATATTACTGCGCCGGTGTCCGGTGTCGTCTATGGCCTACAGGTGCACACGCCGCGTTCTGTGGTCCGCGCTGCGGAACCGGTGCTCTATCTGGTGCCACAGGATCGTCCGTTGATCATTGCAGCTCAGGTTGCGCCAACGGATGTTGATCAGATCTTTGTTGGCCAACCGGTGACACTGCGTTTCCCGGCATTGGATCAGCGCGCCACTCCTGAATTGTTCGGCACCGTGAAACAGGTCTCGGCGGATGCGTTTGAGGATGAGGCCAGCAAACTCTCCTATTACCGCACTGAGATCGAGCTTGATCCCGGTCAGCTTGATACACTGCCAGAAGATACGGTTTTGATTCCTGGCATGCCCGTCGAAGGATATATTCGAACCGCAGACCGGACCCCGCTTGCCTATCTTGTCAAACCTCTGTCCGACTATTTTGTCCGCGCGTTCCGCGAGAGTTGACGGGTTTTCCAGGCCATCGGTCCCTGCGTCGCCAAACCACCCCTTCAGGGGTGGTTTTTTGCTTTCCGCCTTAGCACTTCCCGGTTAGCGTTCCGCCAAATCAGACGTAAAGGATCACACCGATGGATATCGAAGCCAAACTCAAAGAACTGGGCATCCAACTGCCGAGCGCTCCGGCCCCGGCGGCCAACTACGTGCCCTATGTGGTGGTGGACAATATGGTCTATATTTCTGGCCAGATCTCTGCCGGACCCGAAGGTTTGATCACTGGCAAGCTGGGCGCGGACATGGATGTGGCGGCTGGTCAAAAAGCGGCCCGCCAATGCGCGATCGCTCTTTTGGCACAGCTCAAAGCTGCCTGCGGCGGTGATCTCAATCGTTTGAAGCGCGTCGTGAAGCTGGGGGCTTTTGTGAATTCCACTGACAGCTTTACCGACCAGCCGCAGGTGGTGAACGGGGCTTCTGACCTGATGGTCGAGGTGTTGGGCGACGCAGGTCGTCACGCCCGTGCCGCCGTCAGCTCGCCCTCGCTGCCATTGGGCGTGGCGGTTGAAATCGATGGCGTGTTCCAGATCGCATGACACCTACGCTGCCGGCCGCATTCTTGAGCATGCCCATAACCCATCGCGCACTGCATAACGTGCGCGATGGTCGCCCGGAGAACAGTCGTGCGGCCATTCTTGCCGCGATAGAGGCCGAGTATGGGATAGAAATGGATCTGCAACTGTCTTCTGACGGCTGCGCCATGGTGTTTCACGACTATGCTCTGGAGCGGCTCGCCGACGGCACCGGATTGGTTGCGGATCACACCCGTGCCCAATTACGCACCATCCCGCTTAAGGGCGGCGACGGTGAATGCATCCCCGATCTGTCTGAAATCCTCGCTCTGGTGGATGGCCGGGTGCCTCTGTTGATCGAACTGAAGGATCAGGACGGGAATATGGGCACAGGTATCGGCGCGCTTGAAGCGGACACTGTTCGCCAGTTGCAAGGCTACAAAGGCCCGGTCGCGTTGATGTCTTTCAATCCGCATTCGGTGGTGGAGCTGGCGCGTCTGGCCCCGGATCTGCCGCGTGGCATTACCACCTGTTATTATGACCCGGTCAGCTGGCGTGAACTGACCGCTGAAACCTGCGATCATCTGCGGCGAATCCCTGATTTCGACCGTACTGAGGCGTGTTTCATCAGCCATGACGTGCGGGATCTTACCAGTGAGCGGGTGGCGGAGTTGCGGGCACGCGGCGTGCCGGTGTTGTGTTGGACTGTGACCTCGGCGGAGATGGAGACAGAGGCGCGAAAATACGCCGACAATGTCACCTTCGAACGCTATCTTTCTGATAATTGAATGCTATCTTTTTGATATTGCGACTTGAACAGCGCCGCGACGGACACAGATACTATCTGTCGCGGAGGCATTGAATGGAACAGGCGCAGATCGAAATCGAAGTGCTCGGCGCGTTGTCGCAACTGGATGCGGCAGAGTGGGACGCCTGTGCTTGTCCAGAAGCTGCTGATGGTGGACGAGCTTTGGATCCGTTCACCACCTATCGATTTCTCTCCGCATTGGAGGACAGCGGGTCGGTCGGCCGTGGAACAGGTTGGCAACCGCAATATCTGACCGCTCGGCGCAATGGAACACTGATCGCCTGCGCGCCTATGTATGCGAAATCCCACAGCCAGGGCGAATACATCTTTGATCACAATTGGGCCCATGCCTATGAGCAGGCAGGCGGGCGCTACTACCCCAAACTGCAGATTTCCGCACCATTTACACCCGCAACCGGCCGCCGCTTTTTGGTCAGACCGGAGTATGAGGGAATAGGTCAGTCCGCATTGGTGCAGGGGGCTGTACAGCTGGCCGCCGACAATCGTGTATCCTCGCTGCATGTGACCTTCTGCACTGAAGATGAGGCCAAGTTGGGGGCTGAAATGGGCCTGATGGCCCGCGTCACACAACAGTTCCACTGGCTGAATGACGCGTATCACAGCTTTGATGATTTTCTCGGTGCACTTGCCTCACGCAAGCGCAAAACCATCCGCAAGGAGCGCGCACAGGCCCAGGGTTTTGGCGGCGCGATCCGATGCTATCATGCAGAAGATCTGCGGCCAGAACATTGGGATGCGTTCTGGACCTTTTATCAGGACACTGGGGCACGCAAATGGGGGTCGCCTTATCTCAGTCGCCAGTTCTTTGATATCGCCCATGCTACCATGGCGGATGACATGGTGCTGATTCTCGCCGAGCGGGATGGCGTACCGGTTGCGGGCGCCCTGAATTTCCTTGGTCGCAAGACGCTTTACGGGCGCTATTGGGGGTGTGTTGAACACCACCCCTGCTTGCATTTCGAACTGTGTTACTATCAGGCAATCGAACAGGCGATCCTACGCGGCCTTGATCGGGTCGAGGCTGGCGCCCAGGGCGAACACAAACTGGCGCGCGGTTATTTGCCAACCCAGACCCATAGCCTGCATTGGGTTGGGGATCCGGGCTTTGCTGATGCGATTGCCCGCTATCTGGATGCCGAACGTGGTGCCATTGAAGAAGAGATCGAAGTTCTGACGGACTATGGTCCGTTCCGCAAACCCGATGTGGAGGAGCAACAATGACCGAAAAACTCTCTGAAGCAACCCGTGGACCGCTGCTGGACCCGCTGTTTAGTGCCGGGTGGGAGGTCGTCGAGGGCCGCGACGCAATCACCAAAACCTATAAGTTCGACAGCTTTGTAGAGGCTTTTGGCTGGATGACACGCGCCGCTATCTGGGCTGAAAAATGGGATCACCATCCGGAGTGGAGCAATGTCTACAGCTCAGTTACCGTGGTGCTGACCACCCATGACGTGGGCGGTGTCAGCTCGCTGGATGCCAAATTGGCGCGGAAGATGGAAAGCCTATTTTAGGGTGACCATCCTGTTATGAATAGAAAGAGGCGCAGACAATTCTGCGCCTCTTTTTGGTTCGACGTATCAGTGCGGCTGAGCTTTAGCCCATCGCCTCCAGCAGGGCTTCCCCCGCGGACAGTTCACACTGGCCGGGGTTCTCTTCGGCGTTCATGATCTCGACCTTGCCGTCGCGGGCCAGCATCGCATAGCGCAGCGACCGCCCGATTAGCCCCGCCGCAGGTGCGTCGAGCCGCATCCCAATCGCATCGGTAAAGCCACATTCGGCATCCGACAACATGGTGATGCCCGCAGCACCGGCTTCTGTGGCCTCAGACCAGGCTTGCATCACAAAGGGATCGTTGCCAGCAATGCAGATAATCTCGTCCACACCTTTGGCTGCCAGCGCTTCGGCATTGCGCACAAAGCTGGGCACGTGGGCAGAATGGCAAGTCGGCGTAAACGCGCCGGGAACGGCAAAAATTGCCACTGTGCGCCCCTTGGTTAGATCAGCCATGGCGACCTGTTCCGGTCCTTCACTACCCATCCGCGTTAATGTTGCTTCGGGCAGGGTGTCTCCTACAGAAATCATACGGTGTTCCTCTCTCAGCTGATTGTGTTTTATGTTGCCCCACATATAGGGTTCGGCGACAGCCTGGCCATAGCACAAACTTGCAATGGCATATTCATACGACAACAAAAGGCACGGAAGAAAATGACCCATTTCATTGTGATCGGTGCAGGGCAGGCGGGGGCCTCCTTGGTGGCTCAGCTGCGCAAGCAGGGTTTTGAAGGAGAGATCACGCTGATCGGCAGTGAACCAGTTGTGCCGTATCAGCGCCCACCTCTGTCCAAGGCATATCTGCTGGGCGAGATGGAGATGGAGCGTCTGTTCCTGCGGCCCGAGAGCTTTTATGCGGACAACAATATCACGCTAAAGCTGGGCCAAGAGGTCCGCAACATTGATCCCGAGGCCAAGACCGTGACACTCGCGGACGAGGTGTTGCACTATGATCAGCTGGCCCTGACGACCGGTTCGACGCCCCGCCGTATACCTGCCGCGATTGGTGGTGATCTGGACGGTGTCTATGTGCTGCGTGATTTGGCCGATGTGGATGCGATGGCGCCGGTTGTCACTGATGGTGCGCGTACGCTGATTGTTGGAGGTGGCTACATTGGGCTGGAAGCGGCCGCCGTCTGCGCCAAACGTGGTGTCGCGGTGACGCTGGTGGAAATGGCCGACCGTATCCTGCAACGGGTCGCAGCCCCAGAGACCTCGGACTACTTCCGCACGTTGCACAGCAACCATGGCGTCAACATCCGCGAAGGCATCGGGCTTGAACGGCTGGAGGGCGTAGACGGTGCTGTCAAACGGGCGGTTCTGAGCGATGGCAGCACGGTTGAGGTGGATTTTGTCATCGTTGGTGTCGGTATTGCCCCTGCCACCGGCTTAGCTGAGAGCGCGGGTCTGACGCTTGATAACGGCATCAAAGCGGACGCGCGGGGCCGCACCTCCGATCCAGCAATCTGGGCAGCGGGGGATTGTGCCTCTTTCCCCTATCGCAACGCCCGTATCCGACTGGAAAGCGTACCCAACGCGATCGATCAGGCCGAGGTTGCCGCCCGCAATATGTTGGGCGCTGATGAGACCTATGTGGCCAAGCCTTGGTTCTGGTCCGATCAATACGATGTCAAACTGCAAATCGCCGGATTGAACACTGGCTATGACAATGTCGTCACTCGCGCAGGCAACGATGGCACCATGTCGTTCTGGTATTATGCCGGTGATCAATTGGTTGCCGTGGATGCGATGAACGACCCGCGCGCCTATATGGTTGCCAAGCGTCTGATCGAGGCTGGCCGCACGGCTGACAAGACACTCGTCGCCAATCCGGATGCGGATCTGAAGCCGCTTCTGCGCGCATGAGGATCATCGCGGGGGAGTTTCGCGGTCGCGCCCTGACCAGCGTTGGTAAGGGGGATGCGGGTGCACATCTGCGCCCGACAACTGACCGGGTCCGCGAAAGCCTGTTCAATGTGCTGAGCCATATCGTTGATTTTGATGATAGCCATGTGCTTGATATGTTTGCTGGCACCGGTGCATTGGGTCTTGAGGCGCTGTCGCGCGGCGGCGCCGCTGCGGTTTTTGTCGATGATGGGCGCATATCGCAGGGGCTGATCTCCAAGAATATCGACCTCCTTCGTGTAAAAGACCGTGCGGGGCTGATCCGCCGCGATGCCACTCGTTTGCCCGCGAACGATGGCCCTCCTGCTGATTTGGTTTTCCTTGATCCTCCCTATGGCAAGTCACTTGGGGAAAAGGCGCTGGCGACAGCGACCTCAGGCGGCTGGATTGCGGATGACGCGCTGATCGTCTGGGAAGAAAGCACGCCTATGCAAACACCGGACGGGTATAGCCTGCACGATAGTCGCAAATACGGTGACACGTATATCACTCTGATGTGGCGCGACGCATAGCGCCGCCAGTTCTCATTTTTGGTCAATAGGATATTCGCACCATGCCTGTCACATACCCCACTCCGGATCTGGTGATTTTTGATTGCGACGGGGTGCTGGTGGATAGCGAAATCCTCAGCAACCAGGTGTTGGTTGAAAACCTTGGACGCTACGGACTGGACCTGACGCTCGCGGATTGCATGGATCTCTTTGTTGGCGGCACGATGGCCGATGTTCGGGCCAAGTCGATTGCGTGGGGGGCCACACTACCAGAGGATTGGGTAGCGCAGGTCTATGACGAAACCTATGCCAAGCTTCGGGAGGGGGTTGATTTGGTGCTCGGAATTCCCGACCTCTTGGCGATCTTGCAGAAAAAGGGCATCGCCTTTTGCGTGGCCTCCAACGGCAGCGAGGATAAAATGCGCATCACCCTGGGTCAGAACGGCCTTTGGGATATGTTCCACCCGCACGCCATGTTCTCGGCCCATACACTCAAAACCGGGAAGCCGGATCCGGATCTGTTTCTTGCTGCGGCCTGTCATTTTGATGTGCAGGCCCGTAACTGCCTGGTGATCGAAGACAGCGAAAACGGCGCTGTGGCCGCTGCGCGTGCGGGTATGCGTTGCCTTGGTTTTGATCCCCATGGCAAAGGCACCCGTCTGACACGTCACAACGCCGAGCACATCACCTCAATGACCGAAGTGCCGCGCCTGATTGGCTTGGCCTGACTATGTCGGGGATACATTCAGAGGCAAAGTAACCCCCAAATAGAAAGGGGGGCAAGGTTATGAACCTGCTCCCCTGATTTATGTGTGGCACGTATTGTTCAGCCGTAAGTTGGATGAAACTTGCCGCTGGGTGACAGGGTGAAGATTTCAGCCCCGTCAGCGGTCACACCTACCGAATGTTCGAACTGTGATGACAGTGATTTGTCGCGTGTTACGGCTGTCCATTCGTCGGCCAGGATCTTGGTTTCGGGCCGACCCAGATTGACCATTGGTTCAATGGTAAAGAACATGCCTTCTTCCAGCACCGGGCCAGAGCCTTCGCGCCCATAGTGAAGGACGTTCGGCGGTGCGTGAAACACTTGTCCAAGACCGTGACCGCAGAAATCCCGTACCACACTCATGCGTTGGGCTTCCACGTAGGACTGAATGGCATAGCCAATATCACCAAAGGTGTTGCCGGGTTTTACCGCCTCAATCCCCTTCATCAGTGAATCATGGGTGACCTGGATCAGCCGTTCAGTCTTGCGTGACAACTTGCCCGCCACATACATCCGGCTGGTGTCGCCGAACCACCCGTCAACGATAACGGTGACGTCGATATTCAGGATATCGCCATCTTTCAGCTTCTTGTCGCCGGGGATGCCGTGACAGACCACATGGTTTACGCTGATGCAGCTGGCGTGCTGGTAGCCCTTGTAGCCGATGGTGGCGGAGGTCGCGCCTGCATCGTCAACCATCTGAGTGATCAGCCGGTCCAGTTCTCCGGTGGTTTGACCGGGTACAACATGGGCAGCGATATCATCAAGGATCCGCGCCGCCAGCGCCCCGGCTGCGTGCATTCCGGCAAAATCACCGGGCTCATAAATGCGAATGCCGTCTTTGGTTGTGCGGCCGTCTTTCGATCTCATCAGCTGAGGCTCCATCGGGTATCTATACCTAAACTATGTAAGCGTTTCGTGAGAAAAGGACCAGAGCCAGTGCTACCGCCTACCGGGTACTTTTTCCCCGCACTTGCGTTTGCTGCTGTGATGACTTTCAAGCGCAAAACGTGGGAGCATCGCTATGCAGCGTAAGCACCTGATCTCTCAGTTCGCGCCGACAGGCCCCGTGATCTCAACGCCTTCGGGGGTGACGTGAGTGCCTATCACCAACCGTTCCACACCTGCGGCGGCAGCGCTTTCCCAGGCGGCTGCATAGTTGGGGTCGATGTCGCGGGCAATTTCAAAGCGATCACAATCGCCGCGTTGAAACAGATATAGCAGCACAGCGCGGTGACCAGCACGGCACATCTCGGCGAGATTGCCCAGATGCTTTGCACCTCGCGCGGTGACACTGTCGGGAAACTCCGCCAGACCGGACCGGCGCGATAGGGTCACGCTTTTGACCTCAACATAGCAATCCGGCAGCCCGGGCTGGCTCAACAGGAAATCAATGCGGCTTTTCTCGGCGTATTTTATCTCTGCTTGGACGGTTTCATAGGCCGCAAGCGCTGCAATCTGTTGTGCCTCCAACGCTATTTTGAGCGCCCGGTTCGGCACCGAGGTATCAACACCGACCAGAGCACCATCTGCGGTCTCAACCAGCCGCCAGCCATACTTCAGTTTTTTCTTCGGATCGTCATTTGGTTCCAGCCACACCGGGCTGCCGGGCTCCGCCAGTCCCATCATCGATCCCGGATTAGCGCAGTGTGCTGTTACTTCGCGCCCATCTGGTAACTGGCAGTCGGCCAGAAATCTTTTGTAGCGTCGGATCAGCACGGCGGGCAGGAGTGGGGTTTGAAAGCGCATGTCACAGGGCCTATACCTGCGCTATCATTGGTTCAAGAGGAGGAGCGCACATGGCCAATCCAACCGCCGCTATGCTGGTTATCGGAGATGAGATCCTGTCCGGGCGCACGCGCGATGCCAATATGTACTATCTCGCAGGCGAGTTGAGCAAACATGGCATCGACTTGCAGGAGGTCCGGGTGATCAGTGATGACGAACGTGCGATCATCGCTGCCGTTACTGCATTGTCCGGCGAATTCGACCATGTGTTTACCAGCGGTGGCATCGGCCCAACCCATGATGACATTACCGCCGATTGTATCAGCAAGGCTTTTGGCGCGCATCTGGACGTGCGTGCGGATGCCCGTGCGTTGTTGCAAGCGCATTATGACAAATCCGGCCAGGAATTGAACGCAGCGCGTTTGCGCATGGCGCGAATCCCTGAGGGAGCGACACTGATCGACAACCCCGTGTCAACTGCGCCGGGATTCACCTTGCGTAATGTCCATGTAATGGCAGGTGTGCCTAGCGTGTTTCAGGCCATGGTGGCATCGGTTTTGCCAACTTTAACAGGCGGAGCACCTCTGTTGTCGCAAACATTACGCGTGCAGCGCGGAGAGGGTGATATCGCGCCAATCCTGACTGCCATCGCGGAGGCATTCGATGATCTATCAATCGGTTGTTATCCGTTTCAGCAGAACGGCGCTTTTGGTGCCAACGTTGTTGTGCGAGGCGCGGATGGCGTGCGGGTGGATGCTGCCATTACGGCGCTGGCGCGGGATCTTGATCTTTGACTGTCAGAGCTGCCTTGACCCATCCGAAATACTACGACGTCACTGACCACACATGGCCCGCTGCTGAAACACGACAACTGGGCCCTGTGACTCTGCGTCGGGGGCTGGGTGGTGGCAGCCGTGTTTCTTCGGCAACGGTCGATGATGGCCGCGCCACAGAGGCTGAAATCATTGCGGCCGAACATGCCATGCGGGATATGGGGCAGGACCATCTGTTTATGATCCGCGACGGGCAGGAGGTGCTGGATGCGCAGCTTGAGACGCGCGGGTATGTGATCAAGGATCCGGTTGTGCTTTGGACATGTCCGGTTGATCAGCTCTGCGATGTTGAAATTCCGCCGGTCACCGCCTTTTATGTGTGGGAACCTCTGGCGATCCAACATGAAATCTGGGCCGCAGGAGGCGTCGGTCCAGAACGTTTCGCGGTAATGCATCGGGTGCAGGGGGCCAAAACTTCGCTGCTGTGCCGCTGCGATGACTCCCCGGCAGGCACTGGTTTTGCTGCCATCCATAGTGGCGTGGCCATGGTACACGCGGTTGAGATTTTGCCGCACCAACGGCGCAAGGGCATGGGCGTCTGGATGATGCGCCGTGCTGCCAAATGGGCGGCGGAACAGGGCGCGCATGAATTGGCGGTTCTTTGCACACAGAGTAACGGCGGAGCCAACGGCCTATATGCCTCACTTGGCATGCAGCGTGCAGGACGATACCACTACCGACACAACCCAGAGAAAGTGTAATGAATGACCCGCGAAACTGATACGCCCAACGATAGGCCAACTGCACTGGATCTGCCAATGGTCGATCCGCTGCCACCCGAAACGCAGAAGTATTTCGATGTCTGTCAGGATAAATTGGGCATGGTGCCCAATGTGTTGCGGGCCAATGCGTTCGACATCGATAAGCTCAATGCGTTTACGGCAATGTATAATGATCTGATGTTGGCTGACAGCGGTCTGAGCAAGCTGGAGCGGGAGATGATCGCGGTTGTGGTTTCGGCCATCAATAGTTGTTTTTACTGCCTCGCTGCCCATGGTGCTGCGGTGCGTCAGCTGTCTGGCGACCCCAAATTGGGTGAAATGCTTGTGATGAACTACCGCGTCGCCCCGCTCGATGCCCGCCAGCGCGCAATGTTGGATTTCGCCGCCAAGGCCACCAAGGCAAGTGCTGAAATAGAAGAGGCAGATCGCCAGATCCTGCGTGACAATGGTTTCAGCGATCGTGACATCTGGGACATTGCGAATGTCACCGGCTTTTTCAACATGTCCAATCGGGTCGCTAGCGCCACGGGCATGATCCCGAACAACGCCTATCACGCGCAGCATCGGTGATCCGTTGCATGGTCCCTGCTGGTAAGCGGATGGCATCTTGGTTCTGTCTCTGTCTGTGTGTGGCGCTGCCATCTTATGTAATGGCACAGGAGGTCGAGCTGCCGCCCGGCGCGCGTCAGCTGGCAGAGCGTGTCACCGCGCTCGGCAGCTATGCTGTGCCGCTGGGGGCCGCCAGCGACGGTGGCGTGCCTGCGCGTCAGGTTGAAGGGCATATTCTGCGTCGTAGCTGGCGTATATACGGCGACGCCACCGTGTTGCAGGTCTTGGCCCCGCTGCGGGAACAATTGGTCGAAAGCGGTTTTGAGCTGCTTTATCAATGCCTGGCTCGCAGCTGCGGTGGCTTCGATTTCCGCTTCGATATCGAGGTGATCCCCACGCCTGATATGATGGTCGATGTTAGCAACTACAGCTTTGTTGCAGCCGAACATTCCGACGGACGCATAGTGACTTTGTTGGTCTCGCGCTCCGGCAATGCCGCCTTTGTTCAAGCGATTGAGGTGCAGCCAACCGGCACAGAAGCTCCTGCAGTCGCCGGTAATACCCTTGCGGGTGGAGATGAAAGCGCGGAAACCAATGGCGACGCTACTGCACAACCTCTGATCGGGGCGGCTGAACTGATCGATCATCTACGCCGCAATGGGCGCGCGGTGTTGGCGGATCTGGAATTTGAAACCGGTGCTGCTGCTCTAGAGGCGAAACCCTATGACAGTCTGACCGCGCTTACGGCTTTTTTGTCGGATAATCCCGACTATTCCGTTCTTCTGGTTGGACATACCGACACGGTTGGCCGTCTTAGCCAGAATGTAACACTCTCCGAGCGTCGTGCTGCTGCCGTACGCGAACGCTTGCTAGAAGAAAGCACATTGGATCCGGGCCGGGTTTCGGTTGCAGGGGCGGGGTTCATGGCACCGCTGACCAGCAACCTCAGCCCCGAAGGACGAGAAGCCAATCGCCGTGTGGAGGTGGTACTGATCGCCGGTTAAGCCAATATGGCCAGCCTCCGGATTATGACAGAAAACCCGGCACACTAGCCGGGTTCTGTCCAATTCCAAAGGGCGTGCAAGTCACCAGGTGATGCCGTCTTTGTCAGCAAAAGCATTGGCGAGAAAGTCGATAAACGCCCGCACTTTGGGTTGGGTAAAGCGGCCGGGAGGGTAGACCGCATAGATGCCTTGGGTTTCCATCGGAAGCGAGGGCATGACGTCCTCGACCAGCCCTTCAGTCAGCGCCTCAGAATAAAGATAGCTTGGCAAATAGGCGATCCCGAGACCGGAAATCGCGGCATTCAGCAGCGATTGCCCGTCATTGACTGATAGCCATCCGGAGGTGCGCACCTGACGTTTTTCGCCCGAAGGGGCGGTGATTTTCCACATGCTGCCGCTCGACTGGTTTGAATAATGCAAAAGCTTGTGCGTATTGAGATCGTCGATCTTCTGCGGCCGACCGAATTGCTCCAGATAAGCAGGTGAGGCGATCATGCGTTTTGTTGTCTCGGTCAGCTTACGTGCCCGCAGGGAACTGTCTTCTAGCTCGCCAATCCGTAGCGCCATGTCAAAACCTTCAGAGATCAGCTCAACATAGCGGTTGTTCAGGACCATATTGACGGTGATATCCGGGAAATCCCGCAGGAAATCCGACAACACCGGCGACAGGTGGTTGACGCCAAAATCCGTTGCAACTGAAATGCGGAGCAGGCCCGACGGGGCTGACTGCATGGATGTTACCAGCGCGTCTGCTTCACCGGCATCGTTCAGAACACGACGCGCGCGGTCATAGTAAGCCAGCCCAATTTCTGTGGGCGACACGCGCCGTGTGGTGCGGTTCAGCAGCCGTGCACCCAACCTTGCTTCAAGGCTGGAGACATGTTTGGACACCGCCGATTTGGAGATCCCCATTTTCTTGGCCGCATCGGTGAAACCGCCCTGATCCACCACATTGGCAAAGGCCTCCATTTCGGTCAGTCGATCCATAACGCTTACGTCCTTGTCCATTCGTGTTCCCCCATTTGTCGGGGTGAAATCGGGCAAGAAGGGGGCGATGGTGGGATAATTGCAGGGTTATCTGCCCATAGTTTACCAGCTGGAAACACCCGCCCGATGCCTCCAAACATCGAAAACCCACCCACATCGCGCCGTTAAGATAGTCGCTATGTTGGTCAGAGGACTTGTTATGCGTGCTATTGTTGAATGTGTGCTCTGGCTGCTTCCCGGCCCCAGAAACGGCGGAGATCTATTTCGTGACGTTCAACGATGGAGCGGTTTTCTTAACGCCGGTCACTGTTGTCTTTGATCTGCGTAGTGCGGCCACAGAACACTTCGATCTAGGGCGAAGCGTTCCACGTAGCCCAGCTGCTACATCGGGGCGTATCATCTAAATAAGGACACCCCCGATGCTGACTTGTGTCATCCGTTACCAGATCGACCCGACCAAACGCGACGATTTCGTCACCTATGCCCGCAACTGGGAGCAGGCCATACCGCGCTGCGGCGCCAATCTGATCGGCTATTACGCCCCTCACGAGGGCTCTTCAACGTTGGCCTATGGTCTCTATAATGTGGCAAGTTTGGCCGAGTATGAGACCTATCGCGCGCGGTTGACTGCGGATCCGTTGGGGCGTGAAAACTATGCATTTGCCCAGGATCGCCGGTTCATTCTGCGCGAGGATCGTACGTGGTTGAAAAAAGTCTCCGACCCGGAAGGACAAAGTGGATGATCGCAGTGATTTTTGAGGTCGAAATCAAAGACGGCGCAAAAGACCGCTATCTGGATATCGCGGGGGGGCTGAAACCCCTGCTAGAGCAGATCGACGGCTTCATCTCCATCGAACGCTTCCAAAGTCTGACCACGCCCGGCAAGCTGGTGTCGCTGTCTTTCTGGGAGAGCGAGGAGGCGGTCGCCAACTGGCGTCAGCTTAGCGCTCACCGCGAGGGTCAAACCGAAGGGCGCGAGGAGGTGTTTGGCGATTACCGGCTACGC
Organism: Phaeobacter cretensis; assembly: GCF_047372505.1. NCBI lineage: Bacteria > Pseudomonadati > Pseudomonadota > Alphaproteobacteria > Rhodobacterales > Roseobacteraceae > Phaeobacter > Phaeobacter cretensis. The sequence continues at coordinate 1,324,767 of NZ_JBKBEU010000001.1, read as the reverse complement.
GTGGCCGGTGTCTTGCGTGACTACGGCATGACCAACCGGGATGAGGCCCCTCAGGATTTGCGGGACCTGCACGGCTGATGCGTCACGTGAAACCATACCAACCAACATAAAAAACGACCCTCGCGGCCAGTTGGCTTGCAAGGGTCGCGTAAATCACTGCACTTAGTGCATCTGCAGTTCAGAGGCTGGCTGCCAGTCGAGTGCCCTGGTTGATGGCACGCTTGGCGTCCAGCTCGGCCGCCAGATCTGCGCCACCAATCACATGGCAATGTGTGCCCTGAGCCTCAAGCGTATCCGCGAGCGAACGTTCAGACAGCTGGCCGGAACACAGGACCACGGTATCAACGGCGATCAAAGTTGGTGTTTCGCGCGCCTCGCCAAAGCTTATGTGCAGACCTTCGTCGTCGATCTTCTCGTAGTTGACGCCACCGACAAAGACCACGTTTTTCATCTTCAACGTGGCGCGGTGTATCCAGCCTGTGGTTTTGCCCAACCGTTTGCCGTGGCGTTCTGCCTTGCGCTGTAGAAGGGTCACCTCGCGTGCGGGGGCTTCGGGTTGTGGGCCTTCGGGAGAGAGACCCGCGCGATGTTCTGCAGGGTCGGCGACGCCCCATTCTTTCATCCATAGCGGCAGGTTTTCGGTCGCACTTTCGCCTTCATGCAACAGGAATTCCGATACATCAAAGCCAATACCACCGGCGCCAATCACGGCCACCCGCTTGCCGACGTCGGCTTTGTGGCGCAGCACATCGATGTAATCGACTACATTGTCACGGTCCTGACCGGGGATTTGCGGGTCACGGGGCACAACACCAGTGGCAATCACCACCTCGTCAAATCCTTTAAGATCTCGCGCAGACACTTCGCGGTTCAATTCAACCGCCACATCACTCTTGGCCAGCATGGTGCGATACCAATCCACCAACCCCCAGAACTCCTCTTTGCCCGGCACTTGTTTGGCCATATTCAACTGACCGCCGATTTCACTGGCGCGATCAAACAGCGTCACCTTGTGGCCGCGCTCTGATGCTGCCAGCGCGGTGGACAGACCCGCAGGACCGGCGCCAACAACGGCCACAGTCTTGGTTGTTTCGGCTGCGGTCAGCACCAGCTCAGTCTCATGGCAGGCACGCGGGTTCACCAGACAAGAGGTCAGCTTGCCGCCGAATGTATGGTCAAGACAGGCCTGATTACAGGCAATGCACGGCGCGATCTGATCGGCCTTACCGCTTTCGGCTTTGGCGACGAAATTCGCATCGGCCAGCATCGGGCGGGCCATCGAGACCATATCGGCACACCCGTCTGACAGCACTTGCTCGGCGACCTCGGGCGTGTTGATCCGGTTCGACGTGATCACCGGAATAGAGACTTGCCCCATCAGTTTCTTCGTGACCCAGGCAAAGGCCGCGCGCGGTACGCTGGTCGCGATGGTGGGAATGCGGGCCTCATGCCAGCCGATTCCGGTGTTCAGGATGGTGGCTCCGGCCTTCTCAACCTCTTGGGCCAGCTGAACCACCTCGTCATAGGTTGATCCATTGGGGACAAGGTCGATCATCGATAGGCGGTAAATGATGATGAATTCACGTCCCACAGCCTCACGGGTGCGGCGTACCACTTCGATGGGTAGCCGCATCCGATTCTCATAGGATCCGCCCCAGCGGTCTTCCCGTTTGTTGGTATGAGTGACGAGGAACTGGTTGAGGAAATAGCCCTCGCTGCCCATGATTTCAACGCCGTCATACCCAGCCTTCTGCGCCAGGAGGGCGGCGTTCATGATGTCTGCGATCTGCTTCTCAATGCCCTCTTCATCCAACTCGTTTGGCGGGAAGGGCGAGATTGGCGATTTTACCGGGCTGGGGGCCACACATTTGGGCCCATAGGAATAACGACCTGCGTGCAGGATCTGCATCGCGATTTTGCCGCCGGCCTCATGCACGCGTTTAGTGACAATACTGTGGTTCTCGACATCCTGATCACTGGCCATCATCGCCGCTCCGGGCAGCACAGACCCTTCGAGGTTGGGACCAATCCCACCGGTCACCATCAGTGCCACGCCGCCACGCGCCCGGTCCGCATAAAATTCGGCCACCCGGTTCCAGTCTTTGGTTTCTTCTAGCCCGGTGTGCATCGATCCCATCAACACACGGTTTTTCAACGTGGTAAAGCCGAGATCCAGCGGCGCCAACATTTTCGGGTACGCAGTCATGACACTCTCCCTGGTTAAGTCTCTGATCAGTCTTTCATCGAGGTTTGCGTGAAAATGACCCAAGCTTATAGGGATTGTCACTTCGGACGCGGCGTCAACCTCTTGCACGACGCTGGGGCAAAGGTACACAAGGGGGTATCCAACCGAGGAGAGCCTTGATGACGCCCGATGAAATCGCCGCCTTGCCTTACCGGCCTAATGTGGGCGTGATGCTGCTGAACAGCGTGGGGGATGTCTGGGTTGGCCAGCGCATGGACCGGCACAAGGATGCTTGGCAAATGCCGCAGGGCGGCATTGACGCGGGTGAAGATCCAAAAGTGGCAGCCTTGCGCGAGCTGGAAGAAGAGACCGGAGTGACCTCTGATCTGGTTGAGATCATCGCAGAAAGCGATGGCTGGCTGCCCTATGATCTACCCGTCGATGTGGTGCCGCATTTCTGGGGTGGAAAATATCGCGGGCAGGAACAAAAATGGTATCTGATGCGCTTTCATGGGCGCGATGAGCAGATCAATATCGCGACCGATCATCCCGAATTCTCGGCATGGTGCTGGCAACCGGTCGATCATTTGGTCGGCAAGATCGTGCCATTCAAACGCGAGGTCTATGAACGGGTTATCCAGGAGTTTCGCGACTATCTATAAAGGGCTGAGTTTCCTCTCTGCCTGACAAAGGGTATTCTGATGCCGCGTCGCCTTCGCTTTTTGCCCGCTGCTGTCGCATACACGGCGTTGCTTATGCTTGCTGGCCCTGCGGTCGCGCTCAGTTGCCTGCCTTCGGGGCCGTCCGATGCCTATCTTGAGGCGGTAACGTCCGACAAGAGTTACGTCGTTGTCGAAGGCGTGCTCAGCTTTGATGAGGATGCGCTGCCCAAAGCGCCACAGAACAACGTCAATGACACCCCGCCGCGCAGCCTCATACCGGCCCGGATTGATGGTAAGTTGATGACACGTGATGGGTTTTCAAAGGATGTTGATCTGGCGATCACGCTGGAAATCCTGTGCTTTGGTCCTTGGTGCGCTGGGGCGGCGGATGGTGTCGATTATCTTGCTTTTCTGGAGCAGCGTGCAGATGGCTACGTGCTGCGCTTCGACCCCTGCGGCGGTTTTGGGTTTGGCGGCACCAACGGCGCCGCTAGAGAAGAGGTGTTGGCCTGTCATGCAGGTCAAGCATGTACTCCATGGTCTGAGCGATAATCAGATCTGTATCTCAGACACTCGCCATTCAACGTTTGCGCCAACCCAAGGTGCCTTGCCCCAGCCATAGGCTGAATAGCGCGAGTCCGGCACCAATGGCCTGTTTCGCCGACAGCACCTCTCCGAGGAAGACCCATCCCAACAGCACCGCTGACAACGGACTTAGAACACTCAGAAGTGACACCGCTGATGGCTCCAGCCGGGCAATGCCACGAAACCACAACACATAGGTCGCAGCGCCTCCAATCAGGCTCATATAGGCCAGCCCTACGAGGTTCTCACCGTCCAGATGTGGCAGGGCGGGCAGGGACCAAACTGTAACAGGCACCAACAGCAGCCCGCCCGCAGTCAGTTGCCAGGCGGTGAAGGTCAGCAGGGGCACCGGCGGTTGCCACTTGCGGCTCAGCACAACACCGGCTGCCATCGCAATTGCCCCGGCCAGCCCGGCAATCACGCCGATCAAGTCCAGTTCCGCGCTTGGGGCCAGCACCAGCAACGCCACACCAAAGATGCTCAATGCGGCTGCCAGCACTGCGGCCGCACGCACAGGTGTCTTCAGGACCAGCGCAGACAGGAATACGACCACCAGCGGCTGTATTGCACCGAGGGTCGCAGCCACCCCGCCTGGCAACCGATAAGCGGCAACAAACAGCAGGCTCCAGAAGATAGAAAAATTCAGCGCGCCAAGTATCAGTAGGCGTGGCACCCAGTTCAGTGGCGGCAACTGCCGCACCATGAGCAATAGCAATAGACCCGCAGGTAAGGCGCGGAGCAGGGCAACCAGCAGTGGTGATTGTCCCGGCAACAATGTGGTCGTGATAATATAGCTGCTTCCCCAGATGATTGGCGCCAATGCGGTTAGGATCAAATCGCGGCTCTGCATGGCAGGCTCCTTCAAGGTTTCTTGACGTCAAGATATGTAGGTTTTTCTTGACGTCAAGATACTCTGCGATAAAACCGAATATATGGACCACGTAGACTTTGTGACCCAGCAATGGGAGAGAGAGCGCCCGGACCTTGATGTATCAGCGATGGCTGTCATCGGGCGGGTCGGGCGGTTGGCGCAAGCCTATCAGAAGGAAATGCAGAAAACCTGGGCGCGCTATGACCTGAACGGGGCAAAGTTTGATGTTCTGGCCACTCTGCGCCGCGCGGGTGAACCCTATCGGTTGTCGCCGGGGGACTTGCTACAGGCCACTATGGTGGCTTCCGGCACCATGACCAACCGTATCGACCGGCTGGTGGACGCCGGTCTGGTCGCGCGCGGCGTCAATCCAGAGGACAGCCGCAGTTTTCTTATCGAACTGACACCGCAAGGGCTGACCTTGATCAATGAGGTGGTCGAGGTCCATGTCGCGACGCAGGCGCGTCTGCTGGGCGCATTGCCTCCGGAGGAGCAACGCAGTCTTACCGATCTGTTGTCAAAGGCGCTTGTCTCAGCTGAAAATGCCTGACCTGAATAGGCAATGCTATCGGGATCACACATGAAAAGAGCCGCCCCCGATTGTACCGGGGCGGCTTTGTATTAAGCATAGGCTTGGTTGCCTTAGATCAGCCCTTCACGGCGCAAGACCTGACTCATCACCGCCTTGGGGCGGGGACCAATGTGGCTGATCACCTCAGCAGCACATGTGTTGCCGATCTTGGCACAGGTCTCGATATCCAGTCCCTTGGCCATGCCAAACAGGAAGCCAGCGGCGAACTGATCGCCCGCACCCGTTGCATCGACGGGCACCACGCGCTCAACCGGAACATATACGCGGGTGTCGCCTTGGACGACGGTAACACCATCGCCGGAGCGGGTGCAGACCACCAGTGGACAGATGGCTGCCGTCTTGGCTAAGGCTTCTTCCAGATCGTCGGTCTCAAAAAGGGATTTGATTTCGGCCTCATTGCCGATCACGAAATCAAGGTCTTTTTCAATCAACGACAGAAAGTCGGCGCGGTGCCGTTCTACGCAGAAGGGGTCGGAAATCGCGATACCGCATTTGCCGCCGCCTTTGTGACATTCCCGCGCGGCTTCCATAAAAGCGGTCTTGCCCTTGTCCTTATCGAAGAGATAGCCCTCAAGGAAAATCAGCTTCGCCTCGCCCGCAACGGTGTCGGGAACATCCGACGAGGACAACTCGGATGAGATACCCAAATAGGTGTTCATCGACCGTTCGCCATCGCCGGACACAAAGATCATCGACCGTGATGTTGGCAGTTCGCCACCTTTGACTGGTGGGTTCACAAAATCAACGCCATCGTCAGCCATTGCCTGCGCATAGAACCGTCCCAGCGCATCATCGTGAACCCGGCCAATGAATGCCGCATCCAGCCCCAGCGCGCCTGCACCTGCAATGGTGTTCGCGACTGAACCGCCGGGTGTTTGTACGCGCTCCTGCATGGCTGCATACAGCACCTCGCCGCGATCGCGTTCGATCAGCTGCATGATACCTTTTTCGATGCCCATATGCTCCAGAAAGCTGTCGTCGCATTGGCTGATCACGTCCACAACGGCATTGCCGATTCCGACGAGCTGGTAGGTTTTCATAGAGTTTTATCCTCAAACTGGCAAAGATCGCGAATAATGCAGGTGGGGCACATCGGTTTGCGAGCTTTGCAATGGTATCGGCCGTGCAGGATCAGCCAATGATGGGCATGGAGCTGAAAATCTGCCGGTATGTTATCTTCGACGGCACGTTCGACCGCATCGACGTCTTTGCCCGGCGCTATGCCTGCCCGGTTGCCGACACGGTATATATGCGTGTCGACCGCTTGTGCCGGCTGACGCCACCACATGTTCAAGACCACATTAGCCGTCTTGCGCCCGACACCGGGCAGTGATTGCAGTGCTGCGCGGGAATTGGGTACAACGCCGTCATAGTCTTCGACCAATATCCGCGACATCTTGATCACGTTTTTGGCTTTCTGACGGAACAACCCGATAGTCTTGATATGCTCGGTCAGCCCTTCCAGCCCCAAATCCAGCATCTTCTGCGGGGTATCGGCGATCTGAAACAACGCCCGTGTCGCTTTGTTGACCCCAGCGTCGGTGGCCTGCGCAGACAGCGCCACTGCCACCACGAGGGTGTAGACGTTGACATGCTCCAGTTCGCCCTTGGGCTCTGGATCCGCTGCCTGAAACCGCGTGAAGATTTCCCGCAGCGTGTGATAATCGAGTTGCTTTGCCATCGCAGACCTTAATGCCGCGCAGGACCACCCGGCGCAAATAGAAAAGCTGGTATAGGTGAGCGAAGCGTTACCGGGAGAGCCAAAGCGGGTCGTAACAACGTAGAACCCGCGTTCTCGCAAGATCCGGGTCGCATGCCTTGGCCCTGGTCGTGTACTAAGAGAGCGAACCACAGATCGGGAGAGTCCCTCATGAATATACAGCCACGCGAGGAGAGCTATCATTACGGCGTTATGCGCCGCGCGATTGAGCTGATTGATGCGGACGGTGAGGATCTGACGCTGGCCGAGCTAGCCGCCGCCATGGATATGAGCCCGGCACATTTTCAACGGGTGTTCTCTGCTTGGGTTGGGGTCTCTCCCAAACGCTATCAGCAGTACCTGCGTCTGGGTCATGCCAAGAGCCTATTGCACGGTCGTTTCACCACGCTGGAGGCGGCCCATGCGGTTGGTCTATCCGGTAGCGGTCGCTTGCACGATCTGTTCCTGCGCTGGGAGGCCATGAGTCCCGGTGAATATGCCCGCAAGGGAGCCGGTCTACGCATCTATTGGGGCTGGTTCGACAGCCCCTTTGGCCTAGTGCTGGTAATGGGGACTGCAAAAGGTATTTGCGGTATTGGATTTGCGGCCGAGACCGGTTCCGAGCCGACTATGGCTGACATGCGGAGCCGTTGGCCCCAGGCCGACTATGTCGAAGATCCAATGGCCCTGCGGCCCATGATTGAGGCGATCTTTGACCAGCGTGGCGAGGCAAATCTGCATATGATCGGCGCACCGCTGCAGATTAAGGTGTGGGAGGCGTTGCTGCGTATTCCATCGGGGCAGGTCACCACCTATTCCGAAATTGCCCATTCCATTGGTGCGCCCCGTGCCGTGCGCGCGGTGGGCACGGCGGTGGGGCGCAATCCGGTCAGTTGGCTCATTCCCTGTCATCGCGCCCTGCGTAAATCCGGCGCGCTCGGGGGCTACCACTGGGGCCTGCCCGTCAAACGCGCGATGCTGGCCTACGAGGCTGCGCGGGATGAGGGCACGCCGATTGCTGACGGTCAACTGACCGGCTGAACCAGCGTGACCACAGCCGTGAGCGCGGGTGTTTTGTAGCTGAGAGTCCGACCGAGGCTAGGGCGGTAGTCATCCCAATGGACGTATCCGCCCTCTCACTAGCGGCCTGTTTTTTGCGTTCATAACGCAGACGTGCCGCTTCGCGTTCTTGCTCATAAGGTGCCATTTCATAAGAGGCGGTCGGATGGCGGTGCTTTCCCCAGCGATCCAATCCAAGGGTGATGAGGACGATCCAGTCATATGACAGCATGATTTCTCTCCTTCTGTACTAATGACAGAACAACAGAACGCTGCTGACACATGATGTCAGCGGGGTGTGCTATCGTGTCAGCAGGTTGTCACTGGAGAGAACTCATGCCGCGAACCGATCGCCTGTTCGAAGTTATTCAAATCCTGCGTGCCGCCAGCGGACCCGTTCGCGCTGAGGATCTGGCCGAGAAGCTGGAGGTATCTAAGCGAACGGTCTACCGGGATATCGTGGCATTGCAGGCGATGCGTACCCCGATCGAGGGGGAGGCGGGCATCGGCTACGTGTTGCGCAAGGGTTATGATCTACCGCCGCTCAATTTCGACGACGAAGAGCTGGAGGCCTTATATGTGGGGCTGTCGATGCTCATGCGCACCGGCGACGAGGCGCTGCAACAAGCCGCCACCCGGATTTGCCGGAAGGTCATGGAATGCCGGTCTCCTCGGGATCGGCTGCAAGTCGCGCCTTGGGGCGCGCCGCTGGATGATCCCGAACAGGGCTGCGTGTCCAAAGGACTGTTGCGCCAAGCAATCCGTGAGAGTCGCAAGTTGCATTTGACGTATCTTGATCCGGATTGCGTTGAAACTCAGCGAATCCTGCGTCCGTTGGCGCTTATCTACAATGTCGAATCCACCTTGCTTGCGGCGTGGTGTGAGTTGCGAGGCGGTTTTCGCCACTTCCGTACCGACCGTATGCTTCGCGCCGATTTACTGGACCAAAGTTTCGTCCCTGAAGCCGATACTCTGCGCAAATTATGGGCCGAACAGGAGGAAAACACCTGGAGCGATGAGACTCGCGTCCTTTCGTCCTAAGGTCGAAATTGGGCAGGTTTTCGCCGAATGCACAAGACATTGCCTTGTGGTGACAGCGCGGTGACACGATATTCTTCCGAATGCACGGGCGTTGCCCGGATTGAGCAAGCAAAAGGCAGATTTTGATGATGCAGATGAAACTCACCACCGCCGCCATCCTGGCCGCCGGCCTTGGCCTGACCGCCTGTACTGATCCAGCAACCGTGGGCACGCCCGGCAGCAAGACACAGCGCGGCGCGCTTATCGGTGGCCTGATTGGCGCCGGGGTTGGCGCTGCTGCCAATGATTCTGACCGTGGACTAGGTGCTGTTACCGGCGCACTGGTTGGGGCAACCGCAGGTAGTGTGATCGGCAACCAGCTGGATGCACAGGAACGCGAGCTGCGCCAGTCCATCTCCAACGACGGGATTTCTATCGTCAACACTGGCGATCGTTTGATCGTCTCGTTGCCCAATGATCTGACATTCGCCACGGATAGTGCTGCGATATCGTCCGCAGTGCGGTCGGACCTGAACAAAGTTGCGGCCAGCTTGGTGCGCTACCCCAATAGTCAGGTTCAGGTGATTGGACATACCGACAGTGATGGCGATGCGGGTTATAACCAAGGCTTGTCTGAACGCCGCGCCAACGCCGTTGCGGATCAGATCCAGGCCGGTGGTGTCCCTTACAACCGCGTGCAGATCGTCGGTCGCGGAGAGAGCCAGCCAGTGGCCTCAAACCTCACTGCTGAAGGCAAAGCACGCAACCGTCGCGTAGAAATTGTGGTGATCCCGCAAGCGGCGTAAATCGTCGGTTGGCCTAACGATTTGAACAAAGAGAGACCGCTCCACTAGGTGCGGTCTTTTTTGTATCCGCTCGCATGTTGGTATCCACTCGAGTGTGCATTTATGCGCAATTGATATGATTTTGCGCGCATTCTGTATTGGTGCACATCGGTTGCGCCGTGTTGGACCTTTTCTTGTTAGGTAACTTGCATAGGTTCATACGAGACGAAGCATTCAATGAAAGAAGGCCTTGACCATGTCCGATCCAAAAATCATCACCATTTCCGGCTCGCTGCGTGCAGAGGCTACCAATCGCAAACTGCTGGCAGAGGCCGTACGCCTGTTCGGGCCCGCCGAGGTCATCGAGGCGGATCTTAACCTGCCGCTTTATGACGGCGATGATGAACAGGCCAAGGGTATTCCCGAAGCTGTTCAGCGCCTGTCGGACCAGATCGAGGCAGCAGATGCAGTGATTATCTCGACGCCTGAATACAATGGCGCGCCTTCGGGTGTTCTGAAGAACGCGCTTGATTGGGTCAGCCGTACCAGCAGTTCACCTTGGCAGGACACGCCTGTTGCGATCATGTCTGCTGCTGCCGGCCGGTCAGGAGGTGAGAAATCGCAGGTTATCTTGCGGACCTTCCTTGTGCCCTTCCAGGCGCGTGTTCTGACCGGGCCGCAGGTTCATCTTGCAAAGTCACATAGCGAGTTTGACGACAGCGGTCGTCTGCGGAGCGAGCGGTACACAGAAACACTGGAAGCACTGATGACGAAGCTGCGCGTTGAAATCAGTCGCTAACAACGTCGCGCCAAACACGGGAACGGGTCGGCGTCACATATTGTCCTCGACCCGAAATCCATTGGGGATAGTGTCTACCCCGTCCAACACCAGATCGGCCATGGTTTCAGCAACTTTGGGCGCCATGCCAAAACCAATCTTGAAGCCGCCATTGGCGATAAAATGCTGCGCTTTCCCGGGATGCTTTGAGGGCCAAGACCCGAGCATCGGCGCACGAGATTTGGCACGGGGGCGGACTCCGGCCCAACGTTCGATGACATCCGAGCCTTGCAGTACTGGCAGGGCAGCAAGGGCCCTCTCAATCACGTCATCAAGTTGCACATCGGTGCTATTGGGATCGTCAAATTCTCGTTCGTTGGTGGAGCCGATCGCCAATGTGCCATCCGCATGGGGAATGATATGCAGCCCGTCGGCATAAAGCTGCGGCACATCTGGCGTCTGGCCAAAACGCAATAGCGCGGCTTGTCCCTTGACCCCGTTTCCTACGGGCCTGTCCAAAACTGCGTTCAAGTCCATCAATCCGGCGTAGCCCGTAGCATGTATGACTTGCCCCTGATCGGGAGCCTCTGCTTGGACATTGATCCCCATGGCCGCGAGTGCTGCGACCAGTGCTGTGCAGGCGCGGCGCGGATGCATCCGACCGCTGAGCGTGTCGTGAACCACAAAGCCGGTCGCGCTGGGCGGTACCCAAGCACCAAGGGTTTCGCTCTTGGTAACCGTCCAAGTGGCCTTACCCTGCCATAACTCAACGGCAGTGCCTTCGCGCTGACGCGCCAGATCCAGAGTGCGCTGATCATTGATCGGCTGCAGCCGCCCGGTGCGGCCATAGCCTGGTGATACGCCTCCGGTGGCCTCGACCGCCTGCCAGAATTCCTGTGCCATCAACAGGCTTTCCAGCTGGTACTGTTTTTTGGCATTCCAGTTTTCCGGCACATGCGGCGCCAGCGCTCCTACCAGACCACCACTGGAGCCGGCCCCGGCACCAAAGGGATCGATAATCTGCACGGATGCACCACGCCGCGCGCAGGTCCAGGCGATGGACAGGCCAAAAATTCCGGCTCCGCGCACAGTGATATCTGCCATTGCCATTTTCGAGCCCTTTCGCCAGTGTCCGGCCATTCCAGCGCATCATCTAGGGGATAATTGCATGGCAGACCAGCAGGCGCAGCTCAGCTGGCGGGATGGCAGCATTCCGGTATCCGATCAATTCGACGACCCCTATTTCTCCATACAGGATGGGTTGGCCGAAACTGAACATGTGTTTCTGGACGGAAACGACCTTCTGCAGCGGTTCACAAGCGTGCCGGATGGGTTTCAGATTGCCGAACTGGGCTTTGGCACCGGGCTGAACATGCTGACCGCATGGCGCGCGTGGGAGACATCACGCGCGGATATGGATCATGTAGACGTGCTGCATTTCACCAGTTTCGAAGCTTTCCCTATGGTGCCCGCCGATATGGCCCGCGCGCTGGAGGCTTTCCCGGATGTGGCCCCATGGGCGGCGCGGTTTCTGGCAGAATGGACCGGGCAAGGGATGTGCGATCTGGGGACATTGAAGCTGGAGGTGATCACCGGCGACGCCCGCGTGTCGCTGCCAGAATGGACAGGTAAGGCAGATGCTTGGTTTCTGGATGGGTTTTCCCCAGCCAAGAATCCGGAGCTGTGGCAAGAGGATCTTCTGGCATCGGTCGCAGACCACACCCGGCGAGGCGGCACGGCAGCGACATATACGGCGGCAGGGTTTGTTCGTCGTGGGTTGGAGGCCGCCGGTTTTGAGGTTACCCGCCGCGCAGGTTTCGGACGCAAGCGACATATGACAAAGGCGACACTGCGATGAGCATGACACCACAAGCCAAGATCCTACCCCCGCGCCCAACCGAAGCACCGCGGGTGCAGAGCAACAATGTCTCGGCTGGTGTGTTGCTGATGATCGCTGCGACCATTGTATTTGCTTTGCAGGACGGGATTTCGCGCCATCTGGCAGGGGTATACAACACCTTCATGGTGATCATGGTGCGCTATTGGTTCTTTGCGCTGTTTGTCATCGCCCTAGCTGCCCGCGCACCGGGCGGGATTCGCGGCACGGCACGCACTGATCAGCTCGGACTACAGATCTTTCGCGGAGTGCTGCTGGTCGCTGAAATCTGCGTTGCTGTCTACAGTTTTACAGTTCTGGGGCTGGTAGACAGTGTCGCCGTCTTTATTTGTTATCCGCTTCTGGTCGCCGCACTCAGCGGACCTGTGTTGGGAGAGAGCGTTGGTTGGCGTCGGTGGGCCGCAATCGGCGCGGGGCTTATTGGTGTCTTGATCATCCTGCAACCTGGTGCCGGAATCTTTAACCCCTTGGCGGTTATTCCGTTCGTCTCGGCGCTGATGTTCGCGCTTTATGCTCTGGTCACGCGGTATGCCGCACGACGTGACAGCACTGCCACCAGTTTTTTCTGGACCGGTGTTGCGGGCATGGTGGCGATGACCTTTGTAGGTCTATGGCACTGGCAACCGATGAGCCAGGGTGACTGGGGTTGGATGGCAGTGCTTTGTGTTTCAGGCGTGACCGGCCACTGGCTGCTAATCAAATGCTACGAGATGGCCGAGGCCAGCGCAGTACAGCCGTTCGCCTATTTCCACCTGATTTGGGCCGCGATGCTGGGCGTTGTCGTGTTTGGCGAGGTGATCCGCATCAATGTGGCTGTTGGGGCGTCGATCATCGTTGCGGCTGGGCTGTTCACCCTATGGCGCGAACGCGTCAAGGGTTGAGCCTGACAGCTCCTGTGAGAACGGAACAGGCAGTGGTGTCTTCCCCAGACGCGCGCGATAGACTGGCAGGCTTTCGGTGACCCGCATCACGTAGTTGCGGGTCTCGTTAAAGGGGATGTGCTCAATCCAGTCGACAATAGCCGGGGTGCCGTCTCGGGGGTCGCCGTAACGCTCCATCCAGGCCTTGGGGCGGTGGGGCCCGGCGTTGTAACCAGCCGCCATCATAACCACGTTGCCATTGAAATCGCCCGCCAGATCAGCCAGATAATTGCTGCCCAACTGCGCGTTATAGGACCAGTCGGAGATCAACCGTGGGGTCGTATGATTGGCCAGAATACCCATGTTACCGGCCACAAGCTTTGCAGTGGCAGGCATCAACTGCATCAAACCGCGTGCGCCTGCGTGGCTGATCACGATGGGATCAAATTCGCTTTCGCGGCGAGCAATAGCGAGCGTCATTTCGCGCGCCATGGGCAGATCCTTCTGTGCCACAGGATGCAGCGGGAAATAGGCGGCTTCCAGCTCTTCACCCTTTTGCGCTGCGCGTTTGGCGATCATCACCGCCAGATGGGGTTCGTTCATGCTTACAGCCATTTCGCCCAGCTGGCGGGCTTCAATCGGGTCTAGCCCTTCGACCAGATGGGTGAGGAATCGTTCCGCTAGCGGCAGATCTCCTGCCTGCAACAGTAGCATGCCAGCTTCTGCAACGGTGGAGTTCAGAAAACGAGCGGCGCGCCAATCGGGCAGTTGCGGCGGAGTGGTCAGATCTGGATCAAAGGGACGGCCCAGAACCTCTGCGGCCAGCAGCCCGTAAAAGGAGGTCTGATAATCCGCTGCCTTGGCATAGGCAGTATGAGCCTTCTCAATATCGCCATGTGCTCCATAGGCTTGACCCAGCCAGTAGCCGCCGCGACCCACAGAGATGGGGCTTTCAACCGAGGCAAGGAACCGTTCGAAATGATAAGCAGCCAGTTCTGGGTCCTTTAGCTTGCGCAGCGCGATATAGCCCGCAAGCCATTCACAGTCCGAATAGCCATAGCCCGCATCGGGCGAGGAAAAATGATGTGCCGCTAGTTGGTAAGCCCGTTCATGATTGCCGTCGCGCATGTCCTGTCGTGCCAGATCACGACGGCGTCGCAGCCAGTTTTCCGGCTCGCCCAGTTTCTTGGCGGAGGTGCTGCGATCCATCATCAGCGTGATGGCATCTTCCTGCCGTCGTTTCCGGTCGCGCCAGGCAAAGCGATCATAGGCCAGACCGGGATCATCACGCAGCGTATCCGGTACAGCGGCAATTTTGCCATCGACGCCGGGTTCGGCATCCATAAGGGCCAAACGAGCTTCGGCGAGTTTGCGTTGATCGTCGTTGACCAGCGTAAGCATCCGTCGCCCGCTGACTTTGTGACCATCCCACAACAGCTGGTTCAGCCGCGCTGCGTGATGCGAGGCCAGCAATTTGGCATGACGTTTGACATAGTCTTCCTGGATGACCGATCCCATAGGCATCGTGCGCCAGGCTAGAACCAGCTCCGCTTCGCCTTCGCCTTTCTGCCCTGCCGCGATTAGGGCCTGCCCATAGCTCAGCGCGCCTTCGGCGGTCTGGGGTCGTTGGTCGCTGTAGAACTCCAGAATAGCCTTACGGCCCGCACCAGCAATCTCAGGCTCATTCTTGCGCCGCAACAGCGCAAGTCCCGGCCAGTCAGAACGGCGGGCAAGAAAGGCCATGACATCAGAGGCAGAGCCCATCCCAGCCCGTAACCGGTGCCATTCAATGATATCACGCGCAACAGTTGCCTCGCGCCCGGCGTTGCGACTGGCCTCGCTCCATTTCTCCGAACGCATCAGTTCCAACGCCTTACCGAGGTCAGCGGCCGTGGCTGATTGTCCGGCCAGAGAGGCGGAAATGAGGGCAATGAGGGCCAGAATGCGTGTCATCTCTTGCATTTTCCAACGTTCCGAGGATAGAGCCATTGACGATAACCCGTGACGTGCCGGTATCAACTCAAATTCCCGGTATGTCCTTCACTCAGGCGGCGCAACCCCGCGTCGGCACGAACAGCAAAGGGAGCGTGCCCATGTTCAAAGGCTCTATGCCAGCCCTCGTCACCCCGTTTTCCAACGGCGAGCTGGATTTGGATGCGCTCAAACGCTTGGTCGAGTGGCATATTGATCAGGGATCCAGCGGTCTGGTTCCGGTTGGGACCACCGGGGAAAGCCCAACCCTGACGCATGATGAACACGAAACCGTGATTGCAGAGGTCGTGAAAATCGCTGCGGGCCGTGTGCCTGTGATAGCGGGTGCGGGGTCTAACAATACGGTTGAAGGCAAGCGGTTTGTAAAATTCGCAGCCGAGGTTGGCGCTGATGCTGCATTGGTGGTGACGCCCTATTATAACAGGCCGACCCAACGTGGTCTGATTGGGCATTTTACCGAACTGCATGACTGCGCCGATATCCCGATTGTGATCTACAATATTCCCGGTCGCTCGGTTGTTGATATGACCCCTGCAACCATGGGCGAGTTGGCGAAGCTGCCGCAGATCATTGGTGTCAAGGATGCCACCGGTGACATCGCTCGCGTGTCGCAGCAGCGTGCCTCTTGCGGTTCGGATTTCGTCCAGCTGTCTGGCGAAGATGCAACCGCGTTGGGTTTCAACGCGCATGGTGGTGTTGGCTGCATTTCGGTGACAGCCAATGTCGCGCCTAAACTTTGTGCTGAATTCCAGGCGGCAACGCTCGCGGGGGATTACGCATTGGCGTTGGAGTATCAGGACAAGCTGATGCCGTTGCATGAGGCGATCTTTATGGAACCGGGTCTGGTCGGCGCAAAATACGGCTTGTCCAGACTGGGCTTGTGCAGCGAGGAGGTTCGTCTCCCGTTGACCACTCTGGAAGACAGCACCAAAGCAGCGATTGATGCCGCCATGCTGCATGCAGGTCTGCTGTAAGCCTCGGCATTCGCAAAACATAGCATTTTAGGGCCGGGACGCAGCTGCGTTCCGGTCTTTTTTGTTCGGGCTCGATTTGGCCTCGAACAGCTTGTTTAGGGTCGATCCTGCATGATTGGACCGTAGAAAATAGGAAAGGCGGCGCCGCCCCGAGAGAGATCCCGGGAATAGCTGGAGGTCGCAGGGCGCGTCACCGCCCCTGTGCCAAACTGTTTTGCACAAACCCCGTTGGCGGGATGCCATTGGAGTCGGTTTCCAAGTGGTCCGGGGTCGTAAATCCCGGATGTGATCGCGATCCCGAATAGGGTAGCGCTATGAAATGTATCACTCGTATGGGCGCCGTACGCTGGTTGGCAACGGGGTGTAGGCCGACCGTTGATCAGTCCAACAGATCGATCAGATGCCGGGTCTTGTCCGGGTTGCGGATCACATAGATACGGGCAATTTTGCCGTCGCGAATATCCAGTGACGTGGCCTGAAAAACGCCGTCCTCGGCCCAGTTCAGGATTGCCGGTAGACCGTTCAACTGACACAGCCGCCAGCGATCTGGAGTCCGCTTGCCGGATTTGCGGGCAATCCCGTCCAGCAGGCGCAGCACCTTGTCGCGTCCGTAAATCGGATTGAGCGCGGCCATTGCCTTGCCTCCGCCGTCGGAAATCAGCTGCACATCTTCGGACAACAACTGTGTCAGAGCGGCGGTATCGCCGGTTTTGGAGGCGTGAAAGAAAGCGTCGGTAAGGGCGCGGCCCTGATCCGGGTTGTTGGGGCGCTTCGGCCGCAGATCCTGTACTTTTCGTCGAGCACGGGTGGCCAGCTGGCGACAGGCGGAGGGCGAGCGGTCCAGAGCCGTAGCGATATCCTGATAAGGGCTGTCAAAGATGTCATGCAGCAGAAAGGCTGCGCGTTCCAGCGGCGACAGCGCTTCCAGCGCCAGCAGTAGCGCCACAGAGACATCGTGATCCAGCTGGTCGGTCGCATCGTCAGTCAACACAGGATCGGGCAGCCATGCACCGGTATATGTTTCGCGCCGGGCGCGGGCGGATTTTAACTGATCCAGACAGAGCCGAGTAGTGATACGCAGTAAGTAGCCGGTCGCGTCGAGAACCTCATCCTGAGGCGCGGCCTGCCAGCGCAGATAGGCGTCTTGCAGGATATCCTCGGCGTCGCTGACGCTGCCCAGCATCCGGTAGGCGGCCGCAAATAAACGCGGCCGCGCAGACAGGAACGCATCGGTTCCGTTGTCTTTGGTTATTGCTGTCACGCGGCGCTGGCCTCCTCGTCGACAGGATGGGATGTGTGAAAACCGATTGCAATCCGGTTCCAGGCGTTGATCGCGCTGATCAACAGGGTCAGCAACACCTGTTCGCGCGGCTCAAACACCGTGGCCACTGCATCGAAATCCGCATCGGGCGCGCCGATGGTTTCTACCCGCGTCAGCGCTTCGCACCAAGCAAGAGCCGCCCGTTCCCGCGGGGTATAGAGAGTGGATTCACGCCAGGCATTCAAGAGCTGCATCCGATCCTCGCTTTCGCCTTGGGCGCGCAGGTCGTGGCTGTGCATATGAATGCAGAATGCGCAGCCGTTGATCTGGGAGGCGCGCAGTTTGACCAATTCTACCAAGCTGTATTCCAGCGTGCCGTTCTTGAACAGGTTTTCCTGCTCCATCATAGGTTTGAACAGCTCAGGTGCGATGGCGAAGTAATCAAGGCGTTGGGTCATCATCTTGTTCCTTTCAGTGGGCTTCAGGAACAGGACGAGCCAGGGGAAGCGTTTGTGACGTCGAATACAAAAGAAATTTTGAGATTAACACAAAAAGCGGGGCGTCTGATCAGGACGCCCCGCTTTTGTTTACCGTTTTCCGTAGTACAGCCCGACCACATGTTCGGCCTGCGCAAAGAACAGCCAGCGCGATACGGCAATGCCGGCGATGTGCAGGAGCACAGCGAGACCCGCGAGGGTATGTTTGAGCATCAGCCCCTCTACGGGCAGGATCAGGCAAAGTAGCGGCAATGCGAAGCCAAGAGTAAAGGCGATCACCCGCAGTTTCTGCACGTGTTTGCGACCCACAACATGGACGAATTCACGCAACAGGTAGTTGGATCCTGTGTGGGGCGGTTCAAACGCGCGCACTGTGCCGCGATCTCCCAGACCTGTGGCGGTGCCCATAGTCGTGCCCGACGTCGCAAAGGCCTGATCGCCCTTTGCCCAATAGGCCAGCTGCACAGACCCAGCGATGGCTAGCAACCAAGGCGCAAGAGCCTCGGCCCCTGCAAGCAGAGAACCACCGGCAAGACTGAATGAGAGGAACATCAACGGTGTTAGCGGCATGTTCCACCGTGGTATGGTCTTCAGTTGGGTGTAGATCATCGAGGTGGTGAAGACCGTTGCCAGCGACAGTATCGCGCCCAGCCAGCCGAGCGCCGACCAATGGGTGTCAAGAAACACCGCACCAAAGGCAAAGAGCCCCATCACGATCAGGGCGGCGACTGCACAGATGCCCTCGCGCGACAACCAGCTGGTTTTCCACTGGGTAAAGGCACGCCATGCCCGTTCAGGACGGCCCAAGTGAAAGGTTGAGGCAAGAAGACCGCCGACAGCAAAGCCAAAGGCAATCGCATAGAACACAAAGGCCACCCAGCCGGTGACCGCTGGTTTGCCCAGGCCAAGGAAGGTCAAGAGACCAAAGCCCAGACCCGACAGGGTGGTGAAGATTATAACGGAAGGTGCAGGATGCATCAGTTGGTTCCTCCCGAAGACTGGCCGGGCAGTTTATCAAGCGTCTTGTCCAGCCACCCGAGGAAACCTTTAGGATCTTCGGCGACAGGGGCCAGAAGCGGCGCGAGAATGTCGATCTGTTCCTCGATCTGATCCTTGGGCCGGGGTGGCAGGTATTTGTTCACCGGCTTGGTGCCCATTTCCGGCATCAGATCCATACCGCCGCGCTCTGCTACCAGTTTGGAGACATTACTGTCCGGATCGCCAAGATCACCAAAATGCCGCGCGCCTGCGGGGCAGGTCCGCACACATGACGGCACGCGGTCGACCTCTTCGAGGTTTTCGTTGTAGATTCGGTCCACACATAGTGTGCATTTCTTCATTACGCCTTCGGCCAGATCCAGTTCGCGTGCGCCGTAAGGACAGGACCAGGCACAAAGGCCGCAGCCGATGCAGTTGTCCTCATTCACCAAAACGATGCCATCCTCGACCCGCTTGTAGCTAGCGCCGGTGGGGCAGACAGTGACGCAGGGGGCGTCCTCGCAGTGCAGGCAGGATTTCGGAAAATGCACAAGCTGTGCTGCGGGATTGGGCTGGCTCGCGCAGGGAGAGGGCTGCACCTCGTAGGAATGCACGCGATTGAGAAAAGTTCCCGAAGGGTCACCGCCATAGGGGCTCTGATCCGATAGCGGCGCGCCATAGTTTTCGGTGTTCCAGCCTTTGCACGAGATCACGCAGGCATGGCAACCGACGCAGGTGTCCAGATCAATAACGAGGCCCATCTTGCGGTTGGTTGTTGTAGGAAGTTCGGTCATGTCAGCGGCCCTCCACGAATTTGATGAAGGCTGATCGGGGGATTGCCCGCCGCCATTTCTTTTTCGAACCCGTCGCGCAAATGCAGTGGGCCGCCAGGATATTTTTAGCCAGAAGGTGCCGGGTCATTTGCCTACTTTCCACTTCAGTTCGTTCGGACCGGTGCCCACAGGTGATGTCTGCGCTTGAATTTCGGGTTGGCTTTCGCTCAGGTCCTGCGGTGCTGCAGCCTTTTCGATCTTTACTTTCAGGTCGAACCACGCGGCCTGACCGGTGATCGGGTCAGAATTGGCCCATCGCAGCCCGTCTCCTTTTGGCGGTAAGAGCTCGTGGATAAGGTGGTTCAGCAGAAAACCTTTGGTGACTTCGGGCGCATCCTTCTCCAGAGCCCAGGCACCTTTACGTTTGCCGATGGCGTTCCATGTCCAGACGGTGTTTTCATTCAGCGCCGCCATCTCCATCACGGGGACGGTGATTTCCCCATGTGGAGAGGTGATCTTGGCCCAGTCGCCATCGCTGAGGTTGTTGTCACGCATCAGCTTGGTTGGCACGTAGAGCGGGTTGCGCCCGTGGATCTGACGCAGCCAGGCATTTTGCGTACCCCAGGAATGATACATCGCCATCGGGCGCTGGGTGAGTGCATTGACGGTGAAGCCCTCGTTGCCCTGCTGGTCAGTCTCGTACCAGATCGGCAGCGGGTCCATGGTTTCTTTGATCCGGTCACGCAGATGGTCCGGTGGCTGGCGTTCGCCGTGACCTTCGGCGGCCAGCTGGAATTTGCGCAGCGGTTCTACATAGAGTTGGAACAGATAGGGCTGTGGGCTGTCAAAAAGGCCAAGGTTCACCGCCCAATCCTGGTAAGCCATGTTCCAGGGTTTGAAATAGCTTGCCTCCGTTGGGATGTGTTCGACAAAGAATCCGCCATTTTCGATGTATTTATCAAGCTGATCGGGGTTTACCTCACCACGTCCAACCTTGTCGCCGTTCTCTCCGCGGAAACCGGCCAACGGGCCAATCCCCGGTTTGCGCTCATGGTTTACGATATAGTCGGCATAGTCCTGCCACTTGGCGCTGCCGTCTTCGTTTGTGAAACCCGGCAGCTTCATCTTGTTGGCGAGTTGCACCAAAACTGACTGGAACCCACGCACGTTGCGATCGGGTTCGACGACGGGCCAACGGATTGCATCCGCCGCGCCGTCAGCTTCGCAGATCGGGCGATCTAAGAGCGAGATACAGTCGTGACGCTCCAGATAGGTGGTGTCTGGCAGGATCAGATCGGCATAGGCGACCATCTCGGAGGAGTATGCATCGGAATATATGATACGCGGGATTACATAATCGCCGTTGTCGTCCTTGTCGGTCAGCATCTCCATCACGCCGCGCGTATTCATCGACGAATTCCACGACATATTGGCCATATACATGAACAGCGTGTCGATTTTGTAGGGATCTCCCGCATGGGCGTTGGAGATCACCATGTGCATCAGCCCGTGGCTGGACATCGGGTTTTCCCAGGTGAAGGCTTTGTCGATGCGGGCCGGGCTGCCGTCAGTTTTCAGCGCCAGATGCTCGGGTCCATGGACAAAACCCAGATGCGGGCCATCCAGCGGTTTGTTCGGGGTAACACGACAATGGGGGGCCGGATGTGCCTCGACCGGTTTGGGATAAGGGGGTTTGAAGCGGAAACCGCCCGGGGCCTCCACCGTGCCTAGAATGATTTGCAGCACATGCAGCGCACGGCAGGTTTGGAATCCATTGGCATGGGCCGAGACACCGCGCATGGAATGCATGGCGACGGGGCGGCCTTTCATCGTTTTATGGGTTTCGCCTCGGAAATCGGTCCATTCCTGATCCAGCTCAAATGCTTCGTCAAAGGCCACGCGCGCGAGTTCGGCAGCGATGGCACGGATACGTTTGGCGGACACGCCGCAGCGTTCGGCCACGGCTTCGGGGGCGTAGTCGTCGCTGAGATAGCGCTGGGCCATCAGCTGGAAAACCGAGACATGGGTGATACCGTTCAGTTCAAACGAGCCGCCCAGATCAGGGCGCACACCATGCATGTCAAAAGGGGCAAGTTTACCCGTCGCGCGGTTGATGACCAGAGGTGCGCCATGGTCATCGCGCAGGAACAGGCCATAATCGGGGCTGTCAGGATCCTGATTGACCAGAACCGGTGCATTGGTGAACTGGCCGAGATAGTTGAGATCAATCTTGCCGGCCTTCATCAGCACATGGACCAGAGCGAGGATGAACAACCCGTCTGTGCCCGGTGTGATGCCGACCCAGTCGTCTGCCACGGCATTATAGCCGGAGCGGATCGGGTTGACGCCAATGACACGCGCGCCTCGGGCTTTGATCTTACCTATGCCCATCTTGATCGGATTGCTATCGTGGTCCTCTGCGACGCCAAACAGCATGAACAGTTTGGTGTGATCCCAATCCGGTTGGCCAAACTCCCAGAAGGCACCGCCCATGGTATAGATGCCTGCGGTTGCCATATTGACCGAACAAAAGCCACCATGCGCCGCATAATTGCAGGTGCCGAAGTTCTGGGCCCAGAAACTGGTGAAGCTTTGTGATTGGTCACGCCCGGTGAAAAACGCCAGCTTTTCGGGGTTATCCTCGCGGATGGGTTCCAGCCAGCCAGCGGCGATCTCCAGCGCCTCATCCCAGGAGATTTCTTCGAACTTGCCTGAGCCGCGCGGGCCAACACGCTTCATCGGTGCACGCAGGCGCGATGGCGCATTGTGCTGCATGATCCCGGCGCTGCCCTTGGCGCAGAGCACGCCTTTGTTGACGGGATGATCGCGATTGCCTTCGATATAGGCGACCTTCTTCTTACCATCCTCGTCGGTTTTCATATGTACATTGATGCCGCAGCGGCATGCGCACATGTAGCAGGTGGTCTGGCGGATCTCT
The DNA here is from genome assembly GCF_047372505.1 of Phaeobacter cretensis. NCBI lineage: Bacteria > Pseudomonadati > Pseudomonadota > Alphaproteobacteria > Rhodobacterales > Roseobacteraceae > Phaeobacter > Phaeobacter cretensis. The sequence goes on along the minus strand of NZ_JBKBEU010000001.1, from coordinate 1,302,361 downwards.
TCCGACACGGGCGGCGAGGTGTCTAGCTTAGGCTGGGTATGTGCCATGGTGTCCCTGTCTTGTGGTGCGCCTAGTCTGCATGGTCCGGGCGGCGTTATGGATTATCTTGGCGTGGCAAACCTTGCGGCGTTAGCGGTCGTCGATTGGGGTATAGGTGCGCGGTTCCGGCCCGTTGTAAAGTGTCAGCGGGCGGATCAGGATGTTACCCCGTTGCTGTTCGATACATTGGATGATCCAGCCGGGCATCCGCCCAATGGCAAAGATCGGCACATAGAGGTCCATGGCGATACCATGTAGCTGGTAGATGACGCCGGAATAGAAATCGACGTTTACGTTCAGTCCATGGCGCGCATAGGGTTGCATTGCTTCGACCACGGCCTGCAGGATTTCGTACCACTCTGGTGCGCCCATTTCTGCGCCGAGTTGGCGTACGCCTTCGCGCATGTGGCGCGCACGGGGGTCTTCTTTGCGGTAGACGCGATGACCAAAGCCGGTGACCGCTTCTTTGGCTGCCCGTTTGGCCTTTACATAGGCGGCGGCCCTATCTGCGGTGCCAATCTCCTGCACCATTTTCATCACGTCCTCTGCCGCGCCGCCATGGGCGGGGCCTGCAAGCGTGGCAAGTGCGGTTACGATCCCACCGTGGAGATTGGTTTCCGTTCCGATGGTCACCCGTGCGGCAAAACTCGAGGCATTGGCACCATGTTCAGCGTGCAGAATAAAATCTACATCCGCAAGCCGGGTCGCCTCAGGGGTTGGTTTCTCACCCTTTAGCATCCACAGCCAGTTGCCCGCGTGGCTGAGGTTTGCGTCGGGTACAACCGGCGTGCGGCCATTGCGGATGGCATCATGTGCGGCAATGATGATTGGCACCTGTGAAATCAGTCGGATGCCATTGGCGACAAAAGCCTCCTCACCGACGTTCTGGCTGTCCGCCTCCATCGCCGCGAGCGCGGAGACGGCGGTGCGTAGCACATCCATCGGATGGCCATGTTGACAGGCGGTGATGATATCCATGATTGCCGGTGGGAGACTGCGTGCGGATTTGAGAGTGGCGTCAAAAACTGCCAGCCGACCAGCATCTGGCAGCTCGCCATGGATCAGCAGATAGCAGACTTCCTCAAAGGTGGAGTGGCTGGCCAGATCGTGGATCGAATAGCCCCTATAACTCAGCTTGCCCTGGCTGCCATCAATGTCGGATACGCCGGAGCGTTCAAAGTAGATGCCTTTGAGGCCACGGTTTATCTTGACGTTATCGCTCATTGCTGGCTCCTTTTGCCGCCACTGGGATCGAAACGGGCATCTGAAGGTGGATCAAAATGACGGTACTTGAAAAAGCACATGCGGTGGCACGCAATCGTGCGGCACGCGTTGTGTTTCCTGAAATCGACGAACCGCGGGTCGCCGCTGCGGTGGAGCACCTGACCCGCGATGGATTGTGCGAGGCGATGCCGTTGGCGCCGGTGTCGCAGGCGCATGTCGATGTATTGGTTGCAGCGCGTGGGATGAAAGAGACAATTGCCCGACGGATGCTTGCCAAGCCTTTGTACCGTGCGGCGGCCATGGTTGCTGCAGGAGAGGCAGACGCGATGGTAGCCGGTGCCGATGTGCCGACGCGCCGCGTAATAGAGGCTGCCAGCATTTGCATTGGTTTGAATGAGGGTGTCAGCCTCGCCTCGTCGTTCTTCCTGATGGTCTTTCCGGACGGGCGTGAATTGGTGTTTGCCGATTGCGCCGTGAACGTGGCACCAGATGCGGTGCAGCTTGCGGATATCGCACGTGCCTCTGAGCGGTCTGCTGAGGCGCTATTGGGACATGCCGAGGTGGCGATGCTGTCGTTTTCCACCGGGACTTCGGGTGAGGGAGACAGCGTCGCCCTAGTGCGTGAGGCGGCGGAGCTGGCGGGTTTCGCCGGGCCGGTGCAGGCGGATGCGGCGCTGAATGGGGTCATTGCAGAGAAAAAGGGCATCGCGCCGGTGGCGGCCAATGTCTTGGTTTTTCCAACGCTGGATGCGGGCAATATCGGATATAAGCTCTGCCAGGAATTGGCTGGCGCGCAGGCGTTGGGGCCATTTTTGCAGGGCTTTGCCAAACCTGTCTGCGATCTGAGCCGGGGCGCGTCGGTTGAGGACATTGTGGCGGCAACTGTGTTGACCATCGCGCAGATCTGATCTGTTTGCGATCTGGCCGTTTGGATAGCGCTGGTCATAGCGTCTCCATCAGGGTCTGGGCGTCCATCGCGATCTGACGCTCTTCCTCGGCGGCAACCACCCAGATGGCCACCTTGGAGGAGGAGGCGTGCAGGCGGAGTTTGCGGGCGTGGTTGGCATCAACGTCCATTCGTGCCCCGATCCACTCTAACCCACGCAGGATGCGGGCGCGCACAGCTACGGCGTTTTCACCGATTCCACCGGTAAAGGCGACTGCATCCAATCCTTCCATTGCCGCAATCAGGCTACCCGCGTGGCGCAGGCTCCAATAGCAAAAATGTTCGATGGCAAAGGCGCTGTCAGCGCTGGGATCCAGCATCAGGTTACGCATGTCGGATTTGCCGCCCGACAGACCCAGGAGACCGCTTTCGTGGTTCAGAATCGCCTTGGTACGCTCAAGCCCGTTGTCTTCGACGAGCCGTAGTACAGCGTTGGCGTCGATGCCGCCAGAGCGTGTGCCCATGGTCAGCCCATCAAGGGGCGAGTAACCCATTGTGGTGGCCACGGACTGGCCGTTGCGGATTGCGCACAGAGATGCACCATTGCCAAGGTGAAATGCCAGAACCCGCGAAGGCAGGGCAGTGCCCGACAGGTCCGGTAGACGTCGCACCAGCGAGGCATAGGACAGCCCGTGGAACCCGTAGCGACGAATGCCCTTGGTTTCCTCGACGCGGGGAATAGCGTAGCGGGTTGCGACTTCGGGATTGGTCGCATGAAACGAGGTGTCGAAACTGGCAAATTGCGGCAGGTTTGGAACCAGTCCTGTCATCGTGTCAATCGCGGCCAGACTATGCGGGTTATGCAGCGGGGCCAGCGGCGTACAACTGGCGATTTCTGCGCGTACATCCGGGGTGATGCGCAGCGGTTTTGTCAATTTGCGCCCACCATGCACAACGCGGTGCCCGACGGCTGCCAGCGCCTGTGGGTCGATCCCATGTTCCGGTAGAGCTGCAAGGATCGCGGCAAGGGCACCGGGATGATCGCTAAATTGCGCGGTCAGGTCGGTCTTTGCGATGCATAGGCGTGCGTCGGGGGTCCCGATACCCTCGGCGAGGCCTGCGACGCGTTCTGACAGCTGGGCGTCAAAAACAGCAAATTTGATCGAAGATGACCCCGCGTTGAGGACAAGGATGTCTGTAGCGGTGGTTTGCGGCGTGGTCATAGTGCCCCCTTTGCAAGGTTTAGCAATGCCAGCGCTGCCAGCAGAGCCACGACGTAGCGGCGGAACAATGTGGGCGAAGTGACAGCAAACCCACGTGAGCCACACCAGACGCCGATACCAAGGACCGGAAAGGCCAGAACCACTGCCCAGACGGTATCTTGTCCAGTCAGACCATGCGCCGCCATCACCGGCAACGCCATCAGGTCAATGCCGGTTAAAAACACCACCATAGTGGCGCGAAATACGGCCGGATCAATGGGTTGCGCAGTCAGGAACGCGGCTGTGGGTAAGCCGCCAACGCCCGCGCTATTTGCCATGCCTGCGCCAATCCCGACCAGACCGTGGCCCATTGCGCCGATGGAGCGTGATAGCGTCCAACCGCTGAGCAAGAGCAGGCTGAGTGCCAACACCAGCAGTGAGATCGCCAGCCGCGCCTGATCAGCACCAAGACGGGACATGACCGCAACTGCGGGCAGGGTGGCAATGGCGGCACCGGCCAACAACGCGATGGCGCGCCTCCAGTCGATATGAGGGCGGATACCACGTGCCTGAAACAGAGTCATGGCAATCTCACAGGAGAACACCACAGGGATCAGCGGTAGCGGGTTGGTGACCAATGTGGCCAGAATGATAAAAATCGCGGAGAAGCCAAAGCCTGAGTACCCGCGAATAACGGCCGCCGCAAATAATGCGACGGCCAGAAATACGCCCTGTCCCGATGAGAGATCAAAAGGCAGGGGCATGGGGTTTAGACCTGCTGGTCGCGCATGTCCGCCTTGTCGATGCCTGCCACACGGACCGGCTTCTTCATGGCGTCACGGCGGAACGGCTCACCCAGTTCCTGATTGATCAGGGCTTCGATCAGGGTGGTCTTGCCGTTCTTCTGGTCTTCGATGGCTTTGGCCAGAGCCGCAGTCAGCTCATCCATGGTGCGGGCTACAACACCTTCCAGGCCGCAGGATTTGGCGATGCCAGCATAGGAGACCTGCTCGTCCAATTCGGTGCCGACGAAATTGTCATCGAACCAAAGCGTCGAGTTCCGCTTTTCGGCACCCCATTGATAGTTGCGGAAAACGATATGGGTAATTGCGGGCCATTCGCCCCGGCCAATCGCCGTCAGCTCGGTCACCGCGATACCAAATGCACCGTCACCGGAGAAACCCACAACAGGCGTGTCAGGGCAACCGATTTTCGCGCCCACGATCGCAGGCAGACCATAGCCGCAGGGGCCGAATAGGCCTGGGGCGAGGTATTTGCGACCTGCTTCAAAGGATGGGTAGGCGTTGCCGATGGCGCAGTTGTTGCCGATGTCAGAGGAGATGATCGCCTCTTTCGGCAGAGCGGACTGGATCGCGCGCCACGCCATGCGAGGGCTCATCCACTCGGGTTTATCAGCGCGGGCACGTTGGTTCCAGGTCGTGCCGGGGTCATCGTCCTCATGCGTCATTTCAGTGAGCTGTTGTGCCCATACAGATTTCTTATGGGCGATATTTGCTTTGCGCTCATCGCGGCCTGCGTCGCCTGCGGTATCGCTGAGTTGGGTGAGGATACCATTCGCAACTTTGGCAGCGTCACCAATGATACCAACCGAAACGGTTTTGGTCAGGCCAATGCGATCAGGATTGATGTCTACCTGAATGATTTTGGCATCTGCGGGCCAATACTCCATACCGTAGCCGGGCAGGGTCGAGAACGGATTGAGACGGGTGCCAAGGCAGAGGACAACATCGGCCTCCTTGATCAGCTCCATCCCGGCCTTGGATCCGTTATAACCCAAGGGGCCTGCAAACAACGGGTGCGAACCGGGGAAAGCGTCATTGTGCTGGTAGCCAACGCAAACCGGCGCGTCCAGACGCTCGGCCAGCGCTTTGGAGGCCTCGATGCCGCCCTTGGACAGGACCACGCCTGCACCGTTCAGAATCACTGGATTTTTGGCATTCGACAGCAAGGCCGCCGCGTCAGCGACCGCAGTCTCACCGCCGGAGGGGCGCTCAAACTCGACGATGGCGGGCAGGGCGACGTCGATCACCTGCGTCCACATATCGCGAGGGATGTTCAGCTGTGCCGGCGCGGAAGCGCGTTTGGCGTTCATGATGACGCGGTTCAGGACCTCGGCCACACGGGAAGGATCGCGGACCTCTTCCTGATAAGCAACACAGTCGGCGAACATGCGCATCTGTTCCATTTCCTGGAAGCCGCCCTGACCGATGGTCTTGTTGGCGGCCTGCGGAGTGACCAGCAACAGTGGGGTGTGGTTCCAGTAGGCGGTTTTAACAGCGGTCACGAAGTTGGTGATGCCGGGGCCGTTCTGGGCGATCATCATCGACATTTTGCCGGTTGCGCGGGTGAAACCATCGGCCATCATGCCGCCGGAACCTTCGTGGGCGCAGTCCCAAAAGGTGATGCCCGCTTCTGGGAAAATGTCGGAAATTGGCATCATGGCTGAGCCGATGATGCCAAATGCATGTTGGATGCCGTGCATTTGTAGCGTTTTTACAAAGGCTTCCTCGGTGGTCATTTTCATCGCGTGTTCTCCTGATGAGATGCCAAAAGGGCGGCACAAAGGCCGGGATGCAACCGGTGTATTCTGGGTGGGGAAGTCAAGTTAGGGCCAGTTGCTGAACCCGCTTAGTACCAGTAGGGGCGGCTGCTCAGAATGCTGCATTGCCGTATGGAGCTCAGCTCCAAGCATTAGGTCCTTGAGACGGCACAGCAGAGGCGGTTAGTCGACCCGTGATTGGCCGGGACGCAGGGCTTCTGCGACCAAGGCCAGACCGGGCTCGATCCGGTTTGCCGGGATAGACGAATAGCCAAGCCGGTAGTAATTCGGCTTGCGGTTTTCGGTGGAAAAAAACGGCGCGCCGGGTTCGATGAGCACGCTCTGATCCTTGAGCGCGTGAGCCACGGCAGCGGTATCAACATCCCCATTTGCCCGCATCCACAAGGACGAGCCACCATAGACGCCAACTCCTGCCACGCTCAGCCCGTGATGAGTGACTGCATCCTCAATCACACAGCGGCGATCATGCAGAACCTTGGCCATGCGGCGGATCTGGGCGTCGTAGTGACCCAACGATAGGAAATAGGCGACGGTACGTTGAATATGACCCGGCGGGTGCCGCAACACATTTGCCCGCAGCGCGCGTGCCTGGCGGATAAAAGGCTCAGACCCGACGAGATATCCCAGCCGTAGCCCCGGAAACAACGATTTGGAGAAACTGCCCGCATAGACTACACGGCCGTCCGTATCGAGTGATTTCAGCGCAGGTGAGGGCGCACCCAGGAAGGACATTTCGAATTCATAGTCGTCTTCGACAATCACCGCATCAATCTCGCGGGCGCGGTCAAGAAGCTGTTTTCGCCGCGCCATCGGCATTGTAGCTGTGGTCGGGCTTTGGTGACTGGGGGTTGTGAAAATTACATTGGTGTCGTCGCTGATCGCCTCCGGTGGCAGTCCGTCGTGATCCACAGGAATACAGTCAATCGCACAGCGACGGTGCATTAGCTGGTCACGCAGAGTGTAGTAAGTGGGATCCTCGAGCGCCGCCTTGCGGTTTTTGTTCAGCAGCAGCTGTGCCACCAACCAAAGCGCATTCTGAGCTCCAAGGGTTATCAGGATTTCCTCGGGCCGGGCCGAGATGCCGCGGCGCGGCAGCGTGTGGCGGGCGATATGTTCGACGAGTAGCGGGTCGTCCTGATCGAAGTAGTCATTGGTCAGCGCGGCGAAATCCTTTTGGCCCAAGGCGCGCAACGCACACAGCCGCCAGTTTGCGTGGTCAAACAGCGACGCATCTGCCTGACCGTAGATAAAGGGATAGCGATAATCGCGCCAGTCCCGCGGCTTGCGCGGAGTGTCCCCACCGCTGAAGCGCTGCACAATTGCAGTGGACCAATCGACGGTATCGGCTGATTTTTGTGAGGGTGAGTATGATGGTGGAACCGGCGCGTTTTCGGATACATAGTAGCCGGACCGCCCTCGAGACGTCAGATAGTCATTGGCCAGCAGTTCGGTGTAGGCCAGCGTCACGGTGATGCGGCTGATGCCCAGATGCGCGGCCAGTTTACGCGAGGAGGGCAATTTCTCCCCCATCCGCAGTCGCCCCGAAAGTATGCCTTCGGCAATCATCTCCTGGATCTGCGCCTGCAGGGTGCCCTGTGCGTCAGGATTGAGGAAGAAGGTGTCGACAGAAATTCCCATGGGTCACCATATATTGGACATAAGCGGGGTCAATCTGGACTTAAGTGTTTTCAAAGAAGGGTTGCAATCTATTCTTACGTCTATAAAACTAGTTATGTCGAATCAATTGCAACGCAGGAGAATAACCATGGAATGGGAACAAGCCGCAGGCGGGTTTGCCGCTATGGGGTCCGAGGCGCGGCTGGCGGTGTTGCGCTGCCTGGTTCGCGCTGGCGACACTGGGTTGATTGTGCAGGATATCCAGGAGCGGACTGGCATTATGCCGTCCACGTTGGCGCATCACCTGAAGTTGCTTGTTGGGGCGGGGCTGGTGGTGCAGCGCAAAGATGGCCGCAGCACGATCAATACGGCCGATTACACGCAGTTGCGGTTATTGGCGGGGTTCATTCTGAGCGAGTGTTGCGCAGATGAAGAAACGGGACTGAACGTAGCATTGGAGGCCGCGAACGATGGCTGAACTGACACAAAACCCTGGGGCTGGATCAGCGTTGGTGAATTGGTTGAAAACGCCCTGGGCACTGAGCATTGCGATCCTACTGGCTGTGGCTGTGCTGGATCCCGGCAATCTGGTTGCAACGATATCCTTTGCGGCGGCGGCGCTGTTGCACACCGGTCGCTATATCTTGTTTGCGGTGCTGCTGCTGTCTTATCTTAAGGCAACGGGAGCAGAAGTGATGGTCGCGCGCGCCTTTGAGGGGCGTGAAGTTCGGATGATTTTCCTAGCGGCCGTGTTCGGGGGGCTCGCGCCTTTCTGCTCCTGCGAGGTGATACCCTTTATTGCTGGACTACTGGCGTTGGGTGCGCCGCTGTCGGCGGTTATGGCGTTCTGGCTGGCCTCGCCTCTGATTGATCCGCCGACGCTGCTGATCACTGCGGCCGCCCTGGGTTGGCCGTTTGCCATTGCCAAGGCAGTGGCCGCAGTAGCGCTTGGCCTGTTTGGTGGTTTTGCTATCAAGGCGTTGCGGGGCGCCGGGGCCTTTGCCAGCCCGCTTAAGCAAGCGCCGCGTTCCGGTTGCGGTGGCTGTGGAGCGCCGAAAGCCGAGGCGCCGGTCTGGGCCTTTTGGAGAGAGCCTGCGCGGCGCGGTCAGTTTCGGCAGGAGTTCGTTAGCAATGGCCTGTTTCTAGTTAAATGGCTGACGCTTGCCTATGTGCTGGAGGCGTTACTGGTGTCCTATGTGCCTGCGGATCTGATTGCTAATTTGGTTGGCGGGGAGGGGATCTTGCCGATCGCCACTGCGGCGCTGGTGGGGATGCCTGCCTATCTGAATTCCTATGTGGCGCCGCCCTTGCTGGCGGGGCTGATGGAGCAGGGCATGAGTGCCGGGGCCGCGATGGCATTTATGGTGGCAGGGGCGGTGAGCTCAATACCGGCGATGGCGGCGGTTTGGTCGCTGGTGAAACCGCAGGTTTTTGCTACTTATCTGATCTTGGGGATCACCGGCGCGATCCTGTCTGGCATCCTGTTTCAGATGATCTGAGGGTGCGGGCGGGCCACGAAGGCTATCCCGCCCGATCCTGCGGCACCATTTATGCGTTGCACCCATTGGGTCAAGCGCAGGCTGACGCGCGGCGCACTGCGTTATGAAACAGGCCCTATCTGCCCAAAAGATGTAGGAGATGGGGGCGGATCGTCGGCCATTCGGCGGCGGTGATTGAATAGATTGCCGTGTCCCGTATGGTGCCATTAGAAAGTATCATATGAGCGCGCAAGATACCGTCCAACTGCGCGCCAAGCCGTTCGATGGCGGCCCGGCTTTGACGGTTGAGGCGATGGGTGCGGAACTCCACGGCGATGGCATCAAGGGTCTCGAAGGCGTGGCTTAGCATCAGGAATTTGCATTCAGTGTTGATCCCGCTGCGCTGCACCGATTTACGATACCAGGTCGAGCCGATCTCGAGCCTCCGGTTTGTGGCATCTATGTTCATATAGGTGGTCATGCCGACTGCGCGACCGTCATGATCAAGAATGGCAAATGGGGCCATGCTGCCTGCCGCCCGCAGCGACTGGCGATGATCGATTTCAGCAGCCATTTCAGCGGGGTGGGGCACCGAAGTGTACCAGAGCTGATGCAGTTCACCGGCTGCTGCGGCCTCGGCCAGGTCGGCCTGATGGTCTTGAGTAAGTGGGGTGAGGGAGACAGATTCGCCAGAGAGGCGGAGCGGGGAAGCCCACATGGGTGTGCACCTTTGATCAGAGTAATCCGGTGCAGAGATGCAGAAAAAGTGGCCCTGTAGAAAGGGCCACTTTTAGAAATTTACATCAGGCCAGATCGGCTGGATCGATTAGACTGTAAGATCGGTATCAGCCGAAGACCTTGGTCAGGGCAACGTCTACTGCGTCCGTGATCTTATCCACGTCTTCTGCAGTGACGATCAGAGCAGGGCTGAAACACAGGGTGTTGTTCCGGCCGGGAATGGAGCGGTTGGTAACGCCTATGATGACGTTCTGATTGCCACATTCCGCCACAACAGCTTGAGCCAGCTTCTCTTCGACCGGTTCCTTGGTTTCGCGGTCCGCTACCAGCTCTGCGCCGATGAACAGGCCTTTGCCCCGGACATCACCAATGACCTGATGCTTCTCCATCAGGGCTTCTAGATTGGCTTTCATCCGCTCACCCATGGTGATGCAGTTTTCGAGCAGATTCTCATCTTCGATGATCTGCATGTTGACCAGAGCTGCCGCTGGCCCTGCGGTGCAGCCGCCAAAAGTGGAGATGTCGCGGAAGTAGTTCATCGGATCGCTTGCGTCGTCCTTGAACATGTTGAACACGTCCTCGGTAGTGACGAGGCAGGCAATGGCCGCATAGCCGGAGGCCACGCCTTTTGCCATGGTCACAAAATCGGGCTGAATGCCATAGTGCTGATAACCAAACCAGGTACCGGTCCGACCAACGCCGCAGACGACTTCGTCGATGTGCAATAGGATGTCGTATTGTTTGCAGATCTCCTGCACGCGCGGCCAGTAGCCCTCGGGGGCCTCAATAACACCGCCTCCAGCTGTCACCGGCTCAAGGCAGAGCGCACCAACAGTGTCAGCACCTTCGCGCAGAATGACCTCTTCGATCTGGTTGGCGGCTGCAATGCCGAACTCTTTGCCGGAGAGATGCTCCAGACCCAGCTCATGCTTGCGGTATTCCATGCAGTGCGGAACCTTCACGAAATCGGGGGCGAAGGGGCCGTATTGCATGTTGCGCTCTTCCTGACCGCCAGCGGACATGGCCGCGAGTGTGGAGCCGTGGTAGTCGCGGTCGCGGTACAGGATCTTGGTTTTCTTGCCGCCATATTTCTTGTGCGCTATCTGGCGCACCATCTTGAAGGCTTTCTCGTTCGCCTCGGAGCCAGAGTTGTTGTAATAAACCCGGCTCATACCCGGCATTTTTTCAATCAGTTTCTCGGCAAACAGAGCGCCGGGGATGGAGCCTGCGGACTGGGCAAAATAGCATAGTTTCATCAGCTGGTCATAAACCGCCTTGGCGATTTCTTCACGGCCGTAGCCCACGTTGACGGTCCAGACGCCACCGGAGACGGCATCCAGCCATTCCTTGCCGTTCTGATCCCAAACCCGCATGCCTTTGCCCTCGACGATGATGCGGGGGTCGTTTTCTTCAAACGGTTTGTGCTGGATCAGGTGATGCCAGACGTTGGCCTTATCGGCGGCGATGACCCGGCTCAGGTCGTTTTCATTGAACGTGCCATCCATGACATGCCCTTTCCAAGTTGTTCGAAAATGCGACCTGCCACCGGTCAACCGGTCAGTTCGCCCTTTGTCTACGAAACGCTATATTTGCGCTTTGCTCTAGGTCCAGTTGCTTGCGCGCTTTAGTTCCAGACGGGGCATGGGGAGGCGACAGGCGGGGATATAGATGAAAAGAACATTTGTTCTGTGAATGGCATATTGAGAACATGCGTCGCCTGATCCAGAACAAATACAACCGATGATCCGGCGTTTGCAAAAGCGGAGAGAGCGTTTGACGAAGTATCACCTGATGGTGGCCCCCAATGGGGCACGGCGGCAACAGGCACAGTATCGCGGATTGCCCCTGCACACGCAGGAAATTGCTGAGAGCGCTGCCGCTTGCCAGCGTGCAGGAGCGGATGCGTTGCACCTGCATGTCCGTGATGCAGAAGGCAAGCATTCGTTGGATGCGGGTCGCTACCGGGAAGCGATGGTGGCTGTCGCCGAGTCGGCTCCGGGGATGGCAATCCAGATCACCACAGAAAGTGCTGGGATCTTCAGCGTCGCGGATCAGCTTGCCTGTCTTGAGGAGCTTCGCCCGGCTGCGGCCTCTATTTCGGTTCGGGAACTGGCACGGGATCCGGAATTGGCTGCGCGTGCCTATGCGATCTGTGCGGAAGCGGGCACTGATGTGCAGCATATCCTTTATGATCTGACCTGTGTTGAGGCGCTACGAGCAAGCTATGCAGAGGGCCGTATCCCTGCGCCCATGCGTTTGGCGATCTTTGTGCTGGGGCGCTATGACCCGCCGCGTCTGGCCAGCCCAGCAGAGCTGCAACCATTTCTGGTTGCGGCTGAAGATCTGGATCTGGACTGGGGGCTCTGTGCCTTTGGCCGTCGCGAACACGCGTGTCTGATGGCAGGGCTAGAGGCTGGTGGGCAGTTGCGGATCGGGTTTGAAAATAACACGCAGGCACCGGACGGAACCGAGTATGCTGATAACGCAGCCTCGGTCGCCGATTTTGTGGCGACGGCCCGCGCGGCGGGGCATCTGCCGAATGCGATTGATGATGATCAAGGAAACCTGTCATGAGCCATGTTTTCCCTCGCCACACCAAAGCAAATCTCCCTACCGCTGTTGCGGGTGATGGCTGCTACCTTATTGATGCAACCGGTAAACGCTATTTTGATGGCTCTGGTGGCGCGGCAGTGTCCTGTCTGGGCCATTCGGATCCCGAGGTGATTGCTGCCATTCAGGATCAAGTTGGAAAACTGGCATTTGCGCATACCGGGTTTATGACGTCAGAGCCCGCCGAGGCACTGGCGGACCTGCTGATTGCCAATGCACCAGGAGATCTGGACCGGGTCTATTTGGTTTCTGGCGGGTCAGAGGCGACAGAAGCTGCGATCAAACTGGCGCGGCAATATCATCTGGAGCGCGGCGATTCCGCGCGTAGTCACGTTATCGCGCGGCGACAAAGCTACCACGGGAACACGCTTGGTGCGCTTGCTGCCGGCGGCAATGAATGGCGGCGTCAGCAGTTTGCGCCGCTGTTAATCGACATTTCCCACATAGCGCCCTGTTACGAATATGCGGATCGCGGGGAAGGTGAGAGCAGCTATGACTATGGCCAGCGGGTCGCAAATGAGCTCGAGACCGAAATTCTGCGATTGGGACCGGAAACCGTGATGGCCTTTATGGCGGAACCGGTGGTGGGGGCTACGTCGGGCGCGGTGCCAGCGGTTGAGGGGTATTTCAAACGCATCCGCGAGATCTGCGATCAATACGGTGTGTTGCTGATTCTGGACGAGGTGATGTGCGGCATGGGGCGTACGGGACATCTGTTTGCCTGTGAGGCTGATGGTGTGTCGCCTGATATCCTGTGTATCGCTAAAGGGCTGGGTGCAGGGTACCAGCCGATAGGTGCAATGTTGTGCAGCAGTGCAATCTACAAGGCGATCGAGGACGGCAGCGGGTTCTTTCAGCATGGTCACACCTACATCGGCCATCCGGTTGCGACGGCGGCCGGGCTGGCCGTGGTGCGTGCCCTGCTGGACCGTGGTCTGGTGCAGCGCAGTGCCAAGATGGGAGAATGCCTGCATGACGCTTTGGTTGAGCGGTTTGGCCAGCAGCCCCATGTGGGCGATTTGCGCGGGCGGGGGTTGTTCCGCGGGGTTGAACTGGTTGCTGACCGCGAGAGTAAAACTCCGTTTGATCCGGACCTTGGCATCGCGGGTAAGCTGAAGAAAGCGGCCTTTGATGCTGGGCTGATTTGCTATCCGATGTCCGGCACGCGGGATGGGCGCAATGGAGATCACATCTTGTTGGCGCCGCCCTTTATTCTGAGCGAGGCGCAGATCGGTGAGATCACCGACAAATTGGAGATCGCTTTGGGGCAGGTACTGCCGCAGGTTTGAATGGGAGTGAACGGTTTTATGTCCAATTGACGATCAATAAATTATATCAAACGCACCATTTTGGGTATTTGATCTGAATTATGAACTATTGTTGTGTCATAGTGTAAATCTTTATGTGTTTTTCTGCGCAGATTGAGTGAAAATTCGCGGGTTCTGCTTGGTAGTGTTTCTGTGACACAGCAAAAAGGCCGTTCAAATGACCGCGCATATCTCTTCCACTGACCTTCTTGATCGTTTCAGCGCCTCGCTTGCTGGCCCCGATTGTCTTAACCGTTTGCGGGCAGGCGTTATTGGGGAGGGCGTAGCATTGCCTGGCCCGAGCGGCCCTCGCCCGATGATCTATGCCGACTATGTCGCTTCTGGCCGGGCACTGCAGCAAGTCGAAGACTTCGTCCTGAATGAGGTGCTGCCTTATTATGCGAACAGCCATACCGAGGCGTCCTACTGTGGTAGTTTCATGACCCGGTTGCGCAACTCTGCCCGCCAGACCATCGCGCGGATTTGTGGTGCGGATGATCGGTTCGCCACTGTATTTACCGGATCTGGCGCGACCGCTGGGTTGAACCGGTTGGTGCATCTTCTTGGTGTGTCGGAAGCTCTTGCTTCTGGTCAGGCGCCACTGGTGATCCTGGGCCCTTATGAACATCACTCGAATATCCTGCCTTGGCGCGAAAGCGGAGCCGAAGTGGTCGAGATTGCCGAAGCCGCTGAGGGTGGGCCTGATATGGCAGCGCTTGAAGCTATACTGTCGGCCGAACGTGGCGAAGACGGTCAAGCGAAGCGCCTGATCATCGGCGCGTTCTCGGCAGCCTCGAATGTAACCGGAATTGTCACTGACACTGATGTGGTCAGCCGGATGTTGCGTCGCTTTGATGCGCGGGTCGTCTGGGACTACGCAGGCGGCGGCCCCTATCTGCCGATGGATATGGCGGCAGGTACTGATGCTGAGAAAGATGCGATTGTATTCTCCGTGCATAAGTTTCTGGGCGGTCCCGGTGCATCCGGGGTGATGATCTTGCGCAAAGACGCGGTAAAAAGCGCCCGGCCGACGTTACCCGGCGGCGGCACCGTGAAATTTGTCTCGCCCTGGCGCCATGATTACGCCGACGATATCGCCGCACGCGAAGAAGCGGGCACTCCGAATGTTGTTGGTGACATCCGCGCGGCGCTGTGTCTGCTGGTGAAAGAGGCGATGGGGCAGGCGTTCATGCTCAAACGGCAGGAAGAGCTGCGCCAGCGTGCACTTGCCGCTTGGAAAGACCTGCCTAATCTGCAGATTTTGGGCAACCCGAATGCTGCGCAGAAATTGCCGATCTTCTCATTTCAGGTAACAGATCCTGAAACCGGTGCGCCGATCCACCAGCAGCTGTTCACCCGGATGTTGTCGGATCACTATGGTGTGCAGGCTCGCGGTGGTTGCGCCTGTGCGGGGCCTTATGCGCACCGATTGCTGGAGATTGATCAGACCCAGTCCACGCAGATGCGTGCCGCGATTCTGGGCGGTCAGGAAATTGAGAAACCCGGTTGGACGCGGCTTAATTTCTCGGCCACTCTAAGCGATGAGAAAGCAGATGCGATTATTCATGCCGTAAGTGAGCTGGTGCGCGATCCGCAGCGGTTCTGTGATGACTACAACGTAGATGTCGCAACAGCGCGTTTTGCGCCGAAGGTGGCCTAATGTGCCGTCTTCTGGCCTGGAACGGCGCCCCGCGTTATCTTGAGGATCTGGTGTTCGTGCCAGAGCATTCACTGGTGCATCAGTCCCGCAATGCATTGATCTGTAAGACGCCGATCAATGCCGATGGATTTGGTATGGCGTGGTATTCGGATCGCTCCGAACCCTGCCTTTACAAGGACACCCACCCGGCTTGGTCTGATCCGAATCTGGCGCAGATATCGCGCCATACCCGCACCGGCTTGTTTCTGGCGCATGTGCGCGCCTCAACCGGGACGGCGACCTCGAGAAACAATTGCCATCCTTTTGCGAGCGACAAGTGGAGCTTTATGCACAACGGTCAGGCTGGCGGTCATATGAAATTCCGCAAACGGTTGGATACGATGATCCCGGACGCGTTCTATGATCACCGTTTGGGCGGGACTGAGAGTGAGGCGATTTTTCTGATTGCCCTGGGGCTGGGTCTTGATGCTGATCCTATCGGCGCCGTTGCGGGAGCGGTACAGCAGGTCGAGGCCGTCTCTCGCGAGCATGGCACAACACCGCACATGCGGTTTGGCGCTTGCTGGTCGGACGGTACTCGTCTTTATGCGGCGAGATATGCCTCCGACAAACACGCGCCGAGCCTCTATTATCGGGTCTACAAAGAAGGGGTGATTGTAACCTCTGAACCGCTAGACAGTGATATCGGAAACTGGATTGAGGTTCAGCCGAACCGTGCGCTGGTGGTGGAGGACGGTGAGGTCATGGACTTGCCATTTGCCCCAGCCCTCGCTGCTTAATCCGGCATCATGTATGACAGACCTTGCGTGTTTCTGAGAAACGGTGACGCGGCGCGGTAATGTGCGGTTGACTATCCTCTCTTTGCGGCGCAACCCTGTGGCGAAAATTGATCGGCCCGTTGGGACCGGGAAGTCGCCCATGCCCGCTATCGGAGGAACCATGTTGCGCCAAGGAACACCCACCTATCCATTGATCCGAAATATCGGGCTATCAGGAATGTTGGTCAGCTTTGGCGATCAACTGGATGAAGCCACCAACCGCGCCACACTTGCATTTCGTAGTGCAATCAATGAGTTGCACCTGAGTGGAGTTGTAGAAACCGCAACCTCTCTGGCTTCAGTCTTTGTGCGGTTCGATGTGAAAGAGCTGTCGCATGATCGCCTGCACGGGATTTTGGCAGATCTGCTGCAGACACAAGATTGGCGCGACGCGCCGCTGCCGCAAGGCCGGCGTTTCTGGCGTGTACCAACAGTTTATGGCACCGATCTCGCCCCACAGCTGGCGGAAGCGGCGGATCTGGCTGGCCTGAGTGAAGAGGCTGCGATTGAGCAACTGAGTGCGGCGCAGGTGCGTGTTCTGACTATCGGCTTTGCGCCCGGGCAGCCTTATCTCGGCACATTGGGAGAAAACTGGGATATACCGCGCCAGACACAAGTCACGCCGCAAGTGCCGGTGGGGGCGCTGGTGCTGGCGATCCGGCAGTTTGTACTGTTCTCCACTGCTTCACCTACCGGGTGGCGGCATGTCGGGCAAACGGCTCTCACGTTGTTTCAGCCGGATATCGCTGATCCTTTTGCGTTGCGGGCAGGCGATGAGCTGCAGTTTGAAGCTGTCAGCAAGGCCCAATTTTTGCGCCTGCGCGAAATAGGTGCGGAGCAAGGTGGCGCCGTTGTGAGCGAGGTCGCAGCATGAGAGCGCTGAAGGTTCTGCGCGCGGGCCCTTCTTGCACGGTGCAAGATCAAGGTCGCATCGGTTATCTCGGGCAGGGGCTCTCACAGGGCGGAGCGGCGGATACGCTTGCGCTGGCTGAAGGGGCCGCTCTGTTGCGTCAAGACCCCAGGATGGCGGCGTTGGAGATGGCCGGTATGGGTGGTGTGTTCGAAGCGAGCGAGCCCATGCGTATTGCCCTAACCGGGGCGGCGATGGCGGTGACGCTGGATGGTGCGCAGTTGATTTGGAATGCATCTCACAGAATTGAACCGGGGCAGCGGCTTGAAATCGGTGCCGCGAAACGCGGCGTCTACGGGTATCTGCATGTAGGTGGCGGTATCGCGACTCCGGAGCGACTGGGCGCGCGGGCCGCGCATCTGGTAGCGGCACTTGGTGCGCCGGTGGCTGTGGGCGACACCCTGCCTGTGGGGGACGAGACACTTCCCGTGGCGCGGCAGGCGACCGGGCTTTGTCTTGATGTGGCGGACCGCTCTTCTGGTGGTGAGTTGCGAATGGTCGAGAGTTTCCAATCTGATCTTTTTGAAGATGGGGTGCGTCGCCGGTTTGCCCAGACGCTGTTTTCGCCGGGGCGACGTGCGAGCCGAATGGCGTTGGAACTGACAGCGGAGGGCGAGGGGTTCGCTGCCGAAGGGCAGCTGGATGTGTTGTCTGAGGTGATCGTGCCAGGGGACGTGCAGATGACAGGCGATGGTCGTCCGTTTCTGCTCCTGCGCGAGGCGCAGACCACTGGCGGCTACCCCCGGATCGGAACGGTTCTGCCCTGCGATTTGTCGCGAGCGGTGCAGGCGACCGCTGGGACAACACTTCGGTTTCGCTGGGTCTCTTTGGAGGAAGGTCTGGCGCAACAGGCCGCACATGACGCGGCGATAACGCGGCTGCCCTCGGCGTGCCGGCCTCTGGTGCGCGATCCTGCTGATATGGCCGATCTTCTTTCTTATCAGCTGATCGGTGGAGCCATCTCTGCCGAGGCCGACCCTTTTGATGATGCCGGAAATGGAACCCAGACATGAACAAGACCGTCGATTTGAACGCCGATATGGGTGAAGGCTTCGGTCCATGGACCATGGGCGATGATGCTGCGCTGTTGGATGTTGTGACCTCGGCCAATATTGCCTGTGGTTTTCACGCGGGAGACCCGGATGTGATGGCCGCGACGATGGCGTTGGCGCGCGATCACGGGGTTGGCATTGGTGCGCATCCGGGGTTTGATGATCTGCAAGGCTTTGGCCGACGTAAGATGCAGGTGCCGCATGATACGCTTGCAAATATGATCCGCTATCAGCTGGGTGCTGCGCAAGGCATGGCGCGAGCGGCGGGCAGTGAAGTGCGACATCTGAAACTGCATGGCGCTTTGTCTAATATGGCCTGCGTGGATCATGCCATGGCGCGGACCTGTTATGAGGCGGCACTGGATCTGGACCCGGATCTGATCATCATGGTTCTGGCGACGACAGCTATGGAGGACGTTGTGCGCGAGCTAGGTTGTAGTTGGTGTGGTGAGATCTTTGCCGACCGTGCCTATAACAACGATGGTACGCTTGTTGATCGATCCTTGCCCGGCGCTGTGATCCATGATCCTGCCATCGCGGGGCCACGTATCCTGCAAATGGTGGAAGAGGGCGCGATCATCACGGAGAGTGGCGCGCGTATTCCAACGGCCATAGACACGATCTGCCTTCATGGTGATACGCCAACCGCTGTGCAGCTGGCGCGATCGGTGCGTGCCGCTTTGTCAGGTGGTGGAATTGAGATCCGCTCCTTTGACGGTCGACGAAGTTAGGTCGTTACTAATTTCGATTGGATGCTGATATTTTTGTTATAAAACATATGCTTAAGTTATCTTCATTTAATATTGGATGTTGGAGCCTATTATGAGGCGCCTATTCTGGTGTACAAGCTTATCGTCAGGCTAGCGGTCGCTGGGTTCTGACGTTTGGCCAATGACATCAGGATCCGCCTATGCCCCTCCGACTGTTTTCGACCCGGTCTCGTCCAATGCACATGGGGCCGTTCCCGATGGAACGGTTGCAGCCAGGGCCAATGCCGGATCTGACAGCGGTGCCCGTCTTTCAGCAATTGAGTTTTGCGCGGCCGGATATGCCAGCCTCTATCGTCAATGCGATGGGCGAATATCAGGCAATGATGGATGCGATCCGTGATGGGTTGGTCAACAAAGCGCGCGCTGAGTGCCCGGATGATCCGCAGGACCGGGCGGATCACATCAAAGCCTTCGGCTATTTCAATGATGCCGCCATGGTGGGAATTGGGCCGCTGCCGGTTTCAGCGCGATTGGCAACGCCCTATCGCAACCCTGATATCGACCGGTTGGCGCATGATCTGAAGACGCGGCAGACTAAGACGCTGGCCTCTGGCATCGATATGATTATGGCGGATCTGAAGGATGCGATGGTAGCGCCGCCGACAACCATCGGCGATCACCGCCATTCGATTGTGTTCCTGTACGAGATGCCACGCGATCCGCGCCCGGACGAAGCGGGCTGCGATTGGCTTGAGGGAGCGGAAACACACCGTGCCTGTCTTCGCGCCTCGGAAACAGCAGTCGTGCTGGCGAACTACATCCGCCTTTTGGGGTGGGATGCAAAGGCGCATACGGGTACTTCGTCGGATGTTGATCTCAACCAATTGACGGTCGCGGCGGGGCTGGCCACGGTTGAGGATGGTCATCTTGTGAACCCCTATCTGGGTCAGCGATTTGGGGCGGCGGCGGTAACCACGGATTTCGATTTGATCCGCGACAAGCCACTCTTGCCGCAGGAATTGCAGCCTGTGATGCAGGTGAAAGGACCAAAGTGGTGGCTGGGGTTGGGATCGGAGCGCTCCGCACTGAATGGTGATCCTTTTGCGCGGCGGGACTACCGCGATGGGCCGCATCCGTTTGAGACGCTTAAGCGGGTGGGTGACCCAACCACCTATATCGACGAGGCTCGCGTGGCGCGGGTGCCAAAACGTGCCGATATGTTCGCCCGCAGTCAGTTTGGTGACATGGGAAAGGCCAACCAAAAGGTGGCAACCGGCGGGTTTTACGTTCGCAAAGCAGCACCGTCGATGGCGCAACGGCGCATGCTTGGTGCCTTTGTTTTGTTGCAGGATGGGACGCCTGCCCAAAATGGTGCTCGGCCCACTGATGCGGAGCGCAATGCCTCTAATATTAAGGCGGCCAGTTACTGGCTAGGCATTGATGCGGTTGGGATCAGCCGCTGCCCTGACTGGGCATGGTACAGCCACGACGCGACCGGGGCAGAGATCCATCCGGAGCACGATCAGGCGATTTCAATGATCGTGGATCAGGGGTTCGACACGACCGAAGGAACGTCCGGTGATGATTGGATCGCCGTGGCGCAATCCATGCGGGCCTATTTGCGGTTTTCGCTGCTGGGTGGCGTAGTTGCCCGGCAGATCCGCAATCTCGGATACAAGGCAAAGGCGCATACTGTGATGGACGGCGAGGTGCTGCAACCGCCGCTTTTGTTGTTGTCGGGGTTGGGCGAAGTCAGCCGCATTGGAGAGGTGATCCTGAACCCCTTCCTCGGGCCACGCCTGAAATCGGGTGTGGTGACGACCGATATGCCGATGGCCCATGATAAGCCGATTGATTTCGGCCTGCAGGCGTTTTGCGAAGCTTGCAATAAATGCGCGCGTGAATGCCCTGCTGGGGCGATCACCGCCGGGCCCAAGCTGATGTTCAACGGATATGAGATCTGGAAATCAGATAGCCAGAAATGCACAACCTATCGTATCACCACGCCGGGTGGCGCGATGTGCGGGCGCTGTATGAAGACCTGCCCATGGAATCTTGAGGGGATTTTCAAGGAAAAACCGTTCCGCTGGGCGGCGATGAATATGCCGTCAGCGGCGCCGGCCCTGGCGAAACTGGATGACATGGTTGGCAATGGTGAGATGAATCCAGCCAAAAAATGGTGGTGGGATCTGGAGCTGGAAGAGGGCGGTGCCTACCGTCCGACGCGCCTGCCAGTCAATGCACGTGCGCTGCAAACGGATCTGGATCTGAAGTTCGAGGATCAGACATTAGCTGTCTATCCGGCCAATCTTGCGCCACATCCCTGGCCTTATCCATTTCCCATGGACCGCGAGGCGGGGATCGAGGCCTATCAGGCGATGATCACCGCGCAAGAATATAAATCCCGTCGCGCCCGTGGTGAGAGTGGTGACTGGGATCACATCTATACCAGCGATGGCGACAGCCCGGTCTTGCGGGTCGAGGTGTCCGAGGTCGAGATGATGAGCAGCGGTGTCACTAAATTTGAGTTTCAGAGCCTGGATGGCAGTCCCTTGCCAGAATGGACTGCCGGGGCTCATCTGGACATTGTAGTCGCGCCTGAGTTTCTGCGGCAATACTCCATGTCGGGGGATCCTGCGGACCGGTCGAAGTACCAGATCGGTGTGCTGCGCGAAGATATGGGACGGGGCGGTTCGAAACTGTTGCACCGTATTTTCACCAAAGGCCGAAAGGTGTTCATCTCCAAACCCATCAATCACTTTCAGCTGGAAGAAGGCGCGAGCCGCACGTTCCTTATGGGAGGGGGAATTGGTGTGACGCCGATGATTGCAATGGCGCATCGTTTATATGCGCTTGGACGGGCGTTTGAGCTGCACTATTCTATCCCCTCGCGAGGGGAGGCGGGCTATCTGTCAGATCTTATGGCAGCGCCTTGGGCAGAACATGTGCATTTTCATGTTTCGGACGAGGGTCGTCGTGCGAATTTAGATCAGTTGCTCGCGAGCTATAGCGAGGGCTGGCACGTCTATACATGTGGCCCGGATCGCTACATGGGTGGCGTGATGGACGCGGCTGAGCGGCAGGGGTTTCCGGAAGAGGCACGCCATCTGGAGTATTTCTCCGTGCCGGAGGTGCCTGAGTATGAAAATCACGATTTCACGTTGAGGTTGGCCCGTACCGGCCGCGAGCTACTGGTGCCAGCCGACAAGACCGCTACAGATGTGTTGGCAGAGAACGGAATTCATGTGGATGTGAAATGTGCCGATGGCATTTGCGGCGTGTGCAAATGTGGATTGATATCCGGTGAGGTCGAGCATCGTGATTTCGTGTTGTCCAAAGCACAGCGCAAAGATTCCGTGATCCTGTGCCAGTCTCGCGCAGTTGAACGGGACGGGCTGATCGAGGTGGATCTCTGATCGTCCACCGGGCAAATAATGTGCCAGACCCTGCGCGTAATCTCGCGCCGAGAGCCACAGTCCAATGCGCGATCTGGCGTAGGTTTGCGAACAAAAGGATAGAGTGGGTAGATATCTAGGAGAGCCTTTATCGTGCCCGCAGTAAAACTGCTCTAGGGAGCGAAAATTTTTCTCCAATTCAAAGCCTTGATCTCGAATTGTAGCGTTGCGAGTCGGCTGGTGTTTAGTGGTCGACGTAGCCCTGACAGCTATATGTAGATCTGTCTGTATACGCTCCTTGTCGTGTCTCGCCTGTAATTTAGGCAATCGTGGTCCATGAGGATAAGAAATAGGAAAAAATATAACATTTAACTATCTGTATTATAACGATTATTTTGTGTACTTTAGAAAACGTCATGAAAACGTCAAAAAACCCCTTGCGGGTTTTGTTGAGTGGGCTTAGAACCCCCTTCACCGGCGGCGGGGACGCTGCTGGGTTGGCTGCTACGGTAGCCGGACTGGCCGGAGAGACGGTCTGCCGCATCGGAAAGACGGTGACATTATGGAGATTTTGTTGGCGGGCGTGCCATGAGAGTGGCGCATCTGTTGGTTATTGTCTCTTGGTGTATGCTCTTTGACATTGATGATATCTGAAGAGATATGTGGGCGGTTTGGTTCATTCGATGGATCAGCCTCTTCATATCAACGCTTTTAGCGATGCCCTGCGCTCAAGTAGCGAAGTGGTAGCGCGATAATAAAGTGTCAGCTTCACTGTTTGGACGGCTTCGGTTTCTTTTGAAACCAAGCACGAAAAACAGAGAAAGTTTTGATGTTCGTTTCGAGTTCCTAGCCGGGTTCGAAGCCGTGCTGACTGAGGTCCGTCCTTGGTTGGCGTCAGCGGTAGGACATCAAAGATGTGCAGAGGTTCGAACGTCAAGGATATGCCTGCAAGGGCATTTCAACTTGAGAGTTTGATCCTGGCTCAGAACGAACGCTGGCGGCAGGCCTAACACATGCAAGTCGAGCGCACTCTTCGGAGTGAGCGGCGGACGGGTTAGTAACGCGTGGGAACGTGCCCTTCTCTAAGGAATAGCCACTGGAAACGGTGAGTAATACCTTATACGCCCTTCGGGGGAAAGATTTATCGGAGAAGGATCGGCCCGCGTTAGATTAGATAGTTGGTGGGGTAATGGCCTACCAAGTCTACGATCTATAGCTGGTTTTAGAGGATGATCAGCAACACTGGGACTGAGACACGGCCCAGACTCCTACGGGAGGCAGCAGTGGGGAATCTTGGACAATGGGCGCAAGCCTGATCCAGCCATGCCGCGTGAGTGATGAAGGCCTTAGGGTCGTAAAGCTCTTTCGCCAGAGATGATAATGACAGTATCTGGTAAAGAAACCCCGGCTAACTCCGTGCCAGCAGCCGCGGTAATACGGAGGGGGTTAGCGTTGTTCGGAATTACTGGGCGTAAAGCGCACGTAGGCGGATCAGAAAGTATAGGGTGAAATCCCAGGGCTCAACCCTGGAACTGCCTTGTAAACTCCTGGTCTTGAGTTCGAGAGAGGTGAGTGGAATTCCGAGTGTAGAGGTGAAATTCGTAGATATTCGGAGGAACACCAGTGGCGAAGGCGGCTCACTGGCTCGATACTGACGCTGAGGTGCGAAAGTGTGGGGAGCAAACAGGATTAGATACCCTGGTAGTCCACACCGTAAACGATGAATGCCAGTCGTCGGCAAGCATGCTTGTCGGTGACACACCTAACGGATTAAGCATTCCGCCTGGGGAGTACGGTCGCAAGATTAAAACTCAAAGGAATTGACGGGGGCCCGCACAAGCGGTGGAGCATGTGGTTTAATTCGAAGCAACGCGCAGAACCTTACCAACCCTTGACATCCTAGGACCGCCAGAGAGATTTGGCTTTCACTTCGGTGACCTAGTGACAGGTGCTGCATGGCTGTCGTCAGCTCGTGTCGTGAGATGTTCGGTTAAGTCCGGCAACGAGCGCAACCCACATCCTTAGTTGCCAGCAGTTCGGCTGGGCACTCTAGGGAAACTGCCCGTGATAAGCGGGAGGAAGGTGTGGATGACGTCAAGTCCTCATGGCCCTTACGGGTTGGGCTACACACGTGCTACAATGGCAGTGACAATGGGTTAATCCCAAAAAACTGTCTCAGTTCGGATTGGGGTCTGCAACTCGACCCCATGAAGTCGGAATCGCTAGTAATCGCGTAACAGCATGACGCGGTGAATACGTTCCCGGGCCTTGTACACACCGCCCGTCACACCATGGGAGTTGGGTTTACCCGAAGGCCGTGCGCCAACCTTTCGAGGGGGCAGCGGACCACGGTGAGCTCAGCGACTGGGGTGAAGTCGTAACAAGGTAGCCGTAGGGGAACCTGCGGCTGGATCACCTCCTTTCTAAGGATGTATCTAGCTAGATCAGAGCTTGCTCTGTCTCGTGATACACTTAGCATAAGATCAGTATTCAAAACTGATCAACATCAGGACCAGGCCGTCCTCATATCTCTTCAGAACTGTCATGATCTTGCTTTGGTGCAGGATCTAGCAAGGGGCCTTAGCTCAGCTGGGAGAGCGCCTGATTTGCATTCAGGAGGTCAGGAGTTCGATCCTCCTAGGCTCCACCACTCATGCGAACGGCCCACATAGAATGGGTCGGTAGCTCAGGTGGTTAGAGCGCACGCCTGATAAGCGTGAGGTCGGAGGTTCAAGTCCTCCTCGACCCACCATTCTGCAAGAGACGATTTGATCGTTAAGCATCCTGAGATGTTTAACCGTCCAATCGGACCGGATCGATGTTCCTTCGGGAAGGTTGATCATATTGACATCGTTTAGAGAGATACAATCAACAACACTGTTGGTCACCCGTGTGAGGGATCGACCTCAGTTTGGTGCTGAAGATCATTTATTTGGTCTGATGCGAGCCTTTGCATTCCGCCCTTTTCCTCGGGCGCGCGAGGGTCTGCCGGATTGAAACCGCAGTGTTGTCCAAGTCAAGTACACTAACCCGGTTCATATTCCGCAAGGTTTATGAGCCATTGTTCACTTCTTCGGAAGTGAGCGGGAAAGTATGCTTTTGGTTCAGAATAAGGCCACAGTTTCTTACCAGCTTCTGTGGCGTGACAGTTCACTGTCTTTTTCTGGACCAGATCAAGCGCGAGAAGGGCGTTTGGTGGATGCCTTGGCAGTAAGAGGCGATGAAGGACGTGATACTCTGCGATAAGTCATGGGGAGCCGAGAATAGGCTTTGATCCATGAATTTCCGAATGGGGGAACCCACCTGACAGTTTGTTATTGTGACTCTGCATTTTGCGATGAGAGGCCAGTCCTTGAGTGGCAAAGCGGCAGGACATCAATAATGAGCTTAATCAGGTACTTAAGACCTGAATACATAGGGTTTTAAGAGCAAACCCGGGGAACTGAAACATCTAAGTACCCGGAGGAAAGGACATCAATATGATACTCCCCTAGTAGCGGCGAGCGAACGGGGACCAGCCGAGCCTTGAGTGTGAATAGAATGTGTTGGGAAGCACAGCCATAGTGGGTGATAGCCCCGTATATGAAGCATGATAGGACGTATTAAGTAGGGCGGGACACGTGAAATCCTGTCTGAAGATCGGAGGACCACCTTCGAAGGCTAAGTACTCCTTACTGACCGATAGCGAACCAGTACCGTGAGGGAAAGGTGAAAAGCACCCCGACGAGGGGAGTGAAACAGTACCTGAAACCGAACGCCTACAATCAGTTGGAGGCCCCTTGAGGGCTGACAGCGTACCTTTTGTATAATGGGTCATCGACTTGGTCTCACAAGCAAGCTTAAGCCGTTAGGTGTAGGCGCAGCGAAAGCGAGTCTTAATAGGGCGAATGAGTTTGTGGGATCAGACCCGAAACCGAGTGATCTAGGCATGGCCAGGTTGAAGGTGCAGTAACATGCACTGGAGGACCGAACCCACATCTGTTGAAAAAGATCGGGATGAGCTGTGCCTAGGGGTGAAAGGCCAATCAAACTCGGAGATAGCTGGTTCTCTGCGAAATCTATTTAGGTAGAGCGTCATCCGAATACCCCGGGGGGTAGAGCACTGGATGGGTAATGGGGCCCCACAGGCTTACTGATCCTAACCAAACTCCGAATACCCGGGAGTACTAGATGGCAGACACACTGCGGATGCTAACGTCCGTAGTGGAGAGGGAAACAACCCTGACCTACAGCTAAGGCCCCTAATTCATGGCTAAGTGGGAAAGCAGGTGGGATGTCCAAAACAACCAGGAGGTTGGCTTAGAAGCAGCCATCCTTTAAAGATAGCGTAACAGCTCACTGGTCTAATTAAGACGTCCTGCGGCGAAGATGTAACGGGGCTCAAGCCATGAGCCGAAGCTTAGGATGCACATAGTGCATGGTAGCAGAGCGTAGTGTGACATAGTCTCATGTCTCTTTTACTCATTTTATAATGAGTGCCGGAGACACGAGGCTTTCGATGAAGCGGGCGCGTGAGCGATCCCGTGGAGAGATCACTAGCGAGAATGATGACATGAGTAGCGACAAAGAGTGTGAGAGACACTCTCGCCGAAAGTCCAAGGGTTCCTGCTTAAAGCTAATCTGAGCAGGGTAAGCCGGCCCCTAAGGCGAGGCCGAAAGGCGTAGCCGATGGGAACTAGGTTAATATTCCTAGGCCAGGAGGATGTGACGGATTGTGAAGGTAGTTCATCCTTATCGGATTGAATGGGCTGCTGATCAGTCCCTGGAAATAGCCCTCCATGAGACCGTACCCTAAACCGACACAGGTGGACTGGTAGAGAATACCAAGGCGCTTGAGAGAACGATGTTGAAGGAACTCGGCAAAATACCTCCGTAAGTTCGCGAGAAGGAGGCCCGGTTCCAAGGCAACTTGGAGCTGGGGGCACAAACCAGGGGGTGGCGACTGTTTATTAAAAACACAGGGCTCTGCGAAGTCGCAAGACGACGTATAGGGTCTGACGCCTGCCCGGTGCCTGAAGGTTAAAAGGAGGGGTGAGAGCTCCGAATTGAAGCCCAGGTAAACGGCGGCCGTAACTATAACGGTCCTAAGGTAGCGAAATTCCTTGTCGGGTAAGTTCCGACCTGCACGAATGGCGTAACGACTTCCCCGCTGTCTCCAACATCGACTCAGCGAAATTGAATTGCCTGTCAAGATGCAGGCTTCCCGCGGTTAGACGGAAAGACCCCGTGCACCTTTACTACAGCTTCGCACTGGCATCAGGATTGTGACGTGCAGGATAGGTGGTAGGCATCGATACGTGAACGCTAGTTCACGTGGAGCCTCCCTTGAGATACCACCCTTCGCACTCTTGATGTCTAACCGCGGTCCGTTATCCGGATCCGGGACCCTGCGTGGCGGGTAGTTTGACTGGGGCGGTCGCCTCCTAAAGCGTAACGGAGGCGCGCGAAGGTTGGCTCAGAGCGGTCGGAAATCGCTCGTTGAGTGCAATGGCAGAAGCCAGCCTGACTGCGAGACTGACAAGTCGAGCAGAGACGAAAGTCGGCCATAGTGATCCGGTGGTCCCAAGTGGGAGGGCCATCGCTCAACGGATAAAAGGTACGCCGGGGATAACAGGCTGATACTGCCCAAGAGTCCATATCGACGGCAGTGTTTGGCACCTCGATGTCGGCTCATCTCATCCTGGGGCTGGAGCAGGTCCCAAGGGTACGGCTGTTCGCCGTTTAAAGAGGTACGTGAGCTGGGTTTAGAACGTCGTGAGACAGTTCGGTCCCTATCTGCCGTGGGTGTAGGATACTTGAGAGGAGTTGCCCCTAGTACGAGAGGACCGGGGTGAACGATCCACTGGTGGACCTGTTGTTGCGCCAGCAGCAGTGCAGGGTAGCTATGATCGGACAGGATAACCGCTGAAGGCATCTAAGCGGGAAGCCCCCCTCAAAACAAGGTATCCCTGAGGGCCGAGGTAGACCACCTCGTCAATAGGCCGGAGATGTAAGTGCAGCAATGCATTCAGTTGACCGGTACTAATCGCCCGATAGGCTTGATCTGTTCCAGTAACAGTCAGTGACACAATGAACCAAAAGCAAAACAAAACTGGACTTCATGTTGGTTGTATCTCGACGAGCGTCTCACAAAAATTGTGAAACATCGTCGATATATGGATTTTTCTCGGTTTGGTGGTCATAGCGCAAGTGAAACACCCGGTCCCATCCCGAACCCGGAAGTTAAGCACTGTTGCGCCGATGGTACTGCGTCTTAAGGCGTGGGAGAGTAGGTCACCGCCAAACCTAGTAAAATCCATAACTCTTAAACGATATTAATAACGAATACCCTTCAGACCATATCACCCTGAAGGGGACACGCAGTCGTGCTACAAGCAATACTGCAATAGTCCTAAACCGCCAAAATCGGCGATAGGACAAACAAAAGGGCTCAAGTAGCGTAAGCGATCGCCCAACAAAAGTGTCGCGGGATGGAGCAGCCCGGTAGCTCGTCAGGCTCATAACCTGAAGGTCGTAGGTTCAAATCCTACTCCCGCAACCAATCTTACAAAATCAAAAACAATAAATATACTTCCCCAGCCGTGGGGAGACTACGTTGTGTTAGCGCTTGTGGATCAATAGGTGCAAGACAAGGGCATGAGGCGCACTAAAAGGCGGCGTTGCAACGGGGGCCCAATTTCGGATCTTCACCTGTTAAAGATCAACAGCTATATTGGCGTTAAGCCAATACGGAAGCGAAAAATGACGGGACTCTGTCCGATTCCCACCGTCACCTGATCGTCAATAAGCTGCAGTAGCGGCCCGCATTGCAGACATCTAGTGTGGCTTAGCGACTGCCTCCCAGTTGGATATACTCCATGAGAACGTGAGAATAGGGCCGCACTAAGTTTACGTTGAAGTCTAAGACCGCCAGCGGAACACCGTTCCGAGCCTCCTCCAATTCCAGGTTGGCAGCACATTTTTTCAAAAGTTCGCCATCAAGATGGCCGGCGCGGGCCAAGATTGTAACACAAGCGACAAATGCGTCTGGAGAAGTCTCGCCGTCTAAGCTGGCTCGTAGAATGGATCGAGCCTGCGGATCGCGGATCACTCGTTCGACCAATACCTCGGCAATTTGTGGTTGGTGTGACCAGCCCGGACCGATTACTCGCTCGGCTGCTCCGCGCACGATAGTCGCGAAAGTCTCCGGTGGATCTAGCCGAGAGGCAATCTGGGCAGCGGCCAACCAGTCTCCACGGTCCTTTCCAATGTCTAGAGTCGGTATCCTATCCTGATGCAGACCAGGCGCGTCGGGATCTACAATGGCCAAAGCAATCGCAGCATGCGTGTCCTTGGTCTCGTCAAACACCTTGCTCAGTTCAACCACATGTTCAGGCGAATTGAACTGGTCTCTCAGGATTTCGGCCGCTGCGATTTTCATGGATAATTCGTGGTCGTTGTAGGTGTTCTTCCGTCTCAAAATCCTGAGCGTATGTTCCAGTAGAACGCTGTTCTGAGGCCAAAACTCAGCCAAAGACAATAGCGATGCTAAACCGATGTTTTCTTCAGATTTACACCACTCGAAAAAGTCGCGGCGCATGTTCTGGTTAGGACCAGCAAAACGGGCAATGGCGTTCCAAGCCGAACGATCATCCGAGAACACCTCATCAACAAAGTTCAACCCTAACTGTGATTTGAGCATGTCCCACTTCTTGGCGAGTAAAGCTCCTAGCGCGCTGCTCAAGCCGTCGGCTCGGTAAGACAGGAGGCGAACCTTGCCGCTAGCATGTGTAGTAGTTAGCACTGCTTGAGGTCGATCCATGACTACCAAACCAGAAAAAGCGGTCGTTCGGTTCTCTTCAAAATTAATTCCGGGCCGGTCGATCTCGGCGGTTAGATAGTCGACGACACCATCAACATCGCCTCTAGCTAGGCGGAGCTGATAGTAATCTACGGCTAGTTGGACACTTACGTGAAAGTCGGACTCTTCATTGTAGCTTTCTAGAACAGAATACAGCGCTTTATGACGATCAGCGCCAATTCCTGCAGCAGTCGCAATCGCGGCGCGCAACGATGGTGGAACAGATGAGACGGCTGATAAAGCTGCCTCCATGATAAGTGGCTCGTTTGGAAACGCTTCGGCCAAAACATGGATTGGTGGTTCCGGCTGCTTTAGCCGGATCAACGCTTGATCGCGTATCTCTTGGTGTGCCGAAAATTGATGATAAGCCATCAAAGGCTCGGCATTCGGTTTTGCATCCCGCAGAAATGGCAAGATTGCCTGCACCGCTTCTTCATCCTCTTCATCACATCCCAGTTCACCTAAGGCTTTGACGATGAGATCCACTCGCGCCTTCGGCTGATGATGCAAGATAGCGATTAGGCGCGCGCGCGCCTCTTTAGGGTCAGTGTGTAAATCTGGAAGGAGAGCGACGAGCATTCCCAATTCGTCGTCGGGCAGAGCAACTACTTCTCGAACCAGAGCCTTGACGTCCGGTTCGTCCGCCCAACCTGAAAGGAGTGGCAACAGACTCCAGTACTTATTGTAACTCTTTTTAGACCTGACATCTGAGATGGCGTTGTCTCGAAGCCGTACATCGCCCAATTGGGCTATGATTGGCCAGTACTCATATCTTCTGTGTGCTCCATCTTCGGAAGTGATCGCAGATACGACAGCCTCATGGATGTCAACGTCATGTTTGGCGAAATTGATCAGTTTCGACCACAGCCCACGTTGCATTGAATTGAAAGGAAACTTGTCTGCGAGCTCCTTCAATATCCATCTCTTGACCTCAGGACGACCTGGCTCCGTATTGAGCAAGGCGGCTGAGGCAACATCGCGTCTTAAGCCCCCACTCGAGCGCCACGCCAGCGATTTCTCAATTACGTCATCGTCGTTTGGCCAACCTTCGAGCAATGCTTCATCAGCAATCGCCTTATCAAAATAGTCGAGACCAGAATTGTCATCTACGAGTTGTAAGCATCTTGCTCGATCCGCATCAGTTTTTGAGTTGAGCTTGACGCGTGCCCAGATCGCTGTTGCCTCTAGGATTGGCGAACGGCTAACCGCCGCTTCATCGACGAAGGATTTTATATTTGCCTCAGGCCAGCCAAGTACGAGAGCCTCGATCGTGCTCGCCACGACTGCTAACTCTGCATCCGAAGAAGCTAGAGAAATCAAGCGCTTTAGAACGTCTTGGTTGGCCTTGTAGACCTTGGCTAGGCATCTTGCGGCAGTTCGGGCCGCTCCTCTGTTCTCATCCCCAAGGCCTCTGATTAATGCCTCCAATTGGTCAGCACCTTGCCCCCAAGATGCGATTGCTATGAAAAGCTGTTGCGGAAAATCCTCTCTCCGAGGAACCCACCGACGAAGTCGGTCCTCAACTGCAGTCCGGAGCAACGGATCACTTAAACCGTTAATCGCAAGTTTCACCATTGCAGTACGTTCGGCAAGCGGTCCAAACCCCTCGATCGTTTCAAAGGTTCGATTTGCCAGTCTTTGGGCAGTCTGCGAACTCATCGATGACTGGCTAAAAGCAAGTTCGGAAAGGAGCTGGCGACGGCTAAAGTCTCTGGCGATATCTAAATCTGCAGTTTCCAGAGCGTCTACAATTTGCTCGATTTCGTCGGGCCTCTCATTGATACCAACCAAATTACCCAAAACTTTGTTCCAGCGTGCGCTACCGGCATTCTCCGAAACAAATTTAGTAAGTTCGCTGAACGGCCAGCTCTGGATATGAGTTGCCGCAAGATACTCCTCAAGGCTGGCGTGCGCGAACCCTATGTCGTCTGGCCCCTTTTCGATAATAAGCCCAACTGTTTCTGCGTTTACAGCAAGGAGCTCACTAGCTACTCCACTCGCAATGATAGTTTCAAAGCCTCTATTGGTTAGCCCTTCTATGATGGCTTTAGAGGCTTCACTTCGACTGTAGCCAGCATCACCGCCGTCGCGGCGTGACGCGAAAGCAAGAGCTCCTAATGCAACAAGCCGGATTTCTGGCGTACCCGCATGTTCAAACCGTGCACGTCCCTCGCCAGCCGCTGTGGCTCTCGCCTCAGGGTGTGTTTCGTTGAGTAACTTTACCAAGTCTCGGAGAGCTTGTGTACGATTGCGTGGCAAAACTACATTACACAAAGAAAGAGTAGACCGACGAACAATAGAGGCGTTCCTGCCAGCTCTCCGAGAGCCGCGTCCGCGTTCAGTTCCTTCAAAAAACGACCTGCTCGCCAAGCTGCGTTGTTGTCGCCCACTATCTGGCCGCCCGTGGAATGCGGTTGCAGATGTTGGAACCAAACATTCGCCAAATAGCCCTGTTGAGCCGACGACAGCGGAGCCAGTTCGGCCGTACTCCAAGCCTGGGGAAGGGATCCGATTCTGCGTAACCCTTGCGGTCGTCCTGATACTAAAGTGGGGATATTATGGACCTGAACCAATGTCAGTAAGGTTTGTAGAGCTGTTCGTGCCGCCTGTTCGTTTGACCATTCATCTAAACCATCAACTATGAGGACGATACGTTGCTCTTCTACTGCGCGGTTAACTAACGAGACAATATCGCTGGTCAGCAAAGGTTGTAAGCTCTGAGCAACCATATCCGTAAGGCTAATCTCTCCGTCTTGGAGGTTCGTAGCCCTGGCCCATTTGGCAAATGGTAATATGACAGGTAGTCGGTCGCCCCAACGTTGCCCCAAAGCCGTAAACACCGACTGATCACCAAGTAGATCAAGCGCTATTGCGCGCAAAAGCGTACTTTTCCCTGTTCCAGCATCACCAAGAATGGCAAGCTTATTGCCATCAATCAGCCAGTCGGCGGCTGAGACGCGTCGAACTTCGTACGGATTTGCCGAACGAAGTATCCTACCCTCAATCTCGGCACGAAGCTCGCGAGCCGAAACATCGTCGTTCTCCAACCGGTTTTGCTTGATTGCCGTTTCTGACGTCTGCTCCTTAATAAAAACATCCGCCATTGCAAACCGTTCCAAAAGAGCTAGGGGCTGATGCGAACCAGGCGTGGTTGCAAAGCGTGCTCCGACCATTCCTTGGTCCAGATCGCTAAAACGCGTAGTGTAGAATGTTGCCAGTTGAGCACGAGCCTTGTCGAACTCAATCCCGTCAAGCCTGTCTTTGATATTTGGATCGATTGCGTCGCCATAGAAGGCCTCGAGCCAATGACGACCGAAGAATGCGGACACCAGTGTTTGATGTGGGCGGATCCGTTCAGCGAGTGTGTCGCCGCCAAGAACCTCAAGAACTATGTTCTTGGCAGCCAATTTCTTCGTTTGCCGTTCGATCTCGTCTTGAAGCTTGGTGTCATCGAGTAAAGCTTGCACCGCGATTACAAGAGTATCGGATTGCTCAACCCACTGCCCAGCGAGGAATGCTTCTACCGCTGACTTTAAGTTCGCAGGCTTGTAAGTTGTGTAACGTTTTGCCTGCCAGACAGTATAGCGCCCGTTAGGCTTGCGGGCGAATACGTCTATTCCTTCCTGCTTTTGTCCTTGCTTGCCGTATCGGGCCACATGATCGAACGTGCCTTGGGACAAGGCCAGACGATAGCACAAACGCTCAAAATTTTCCCACGACAAAGACCCCAGCGGCAGCATCATGTGCACCGGCTGTGCGGGCGGTGTAGGGAAAACACCTGAAGGCGGAGTGGCAAGGTCACCTGCCTGATTAGAAAACTGATCCACGCTAAGAGTCATTAACGTGGCGTGCCCCCATTGGGTGGTCCGGTTTGATTGTTAGTGCATCGTCGGCCTCTGGTCTATCGGAACGATGCTTTGTGGCGCGGGCGAACGATAGCCCAATGCGCTGTGCGGCCTGATGGTGTTGTAGTGGATTCTCCATTGTTCGATCAGGATTTGGGCCACCTTTAAGGTATAGAACAGCTCGCCGTTGAGAAGTTCATCCCGGAACTGGGCGTTGAAGCTTTCGCAGTATCCGTTTTCCCAGGGTGATCCCGGCTCGATATAGGCCGTCTTGGCACCGACAGCCGCGATCCAATCGCGCACTTTCTGGGCGATAAATTCTGGGCCATTGTCCGACCTTATGTATTTAGGTGGGCCGCGCAGGATGAACAAATCTGTCAGCGCATCCAACACGTCCGTGGAGTTGAGCTTACGATCAACGCGGATCATCAGCGCCTCCCTTGTGTATTCATCGATGATGTTGAGCGTTCGATATATCCGGCCATCAGCCGTGCGATCTTGGACAAAGTCGTAGGACCAAACGTGGTTTGGGCGCTCTGGCCTGAGACGCACGCATGACCCGTCATTCAGCCAAAGCCGACCTTCTTTCTTCTGTTTCTGTGGGACTTTCAGCCCTTCACGTCGCCAGATACGTTCAACGCGCTTGTGGTTCACATGCCAGCCCGCATTGTTCAGCAAGCCGGTCACCATGCGATAGCCATAGCGCCCGTATTGATCGGCCAACTCGATGATGTCGTCGGTCAGCCGCTCCTCATCGGCCCGGCCATGCGGCACCTTGCGTTGGGTAGAGCGATGCTGACCAAGCGTGCGGCAGGCGCGGCGCTCTGAAACACCCAACTCTTGCCGCACATGGTCGATGCACCTGCGACGACGCGAAGGGCTTAGAAGTTTCCCTTCGCTGCTTCGCTTAAAATGAGTTTGTCCAACGTCAAGTCAGACACCGCTCTCCGAAGCCGCTGGTTCTCTTTCTCCAGCTCTTTCAACCGAGCAAGCTAAGACCGCTGCATCCCGCCATAAAGCTTCCGCCATCGGTAAAACGTCTGCTGCGTCACGCCGATCTGGCGCACCGCCTCTGCAATCGTCGCGCCTTGTCCTTGTAGAACTTCAACCTGCCGAAGCTTCGATGCGATCTCTTCGGGCTTTTCTCGTTTTCCAGCCATCGCTGATCCTCCAATTTGCGGGACAAACTATCCCGGTTGGTGGACCACTTTCAGGGGGCTATTCCAGGCATTCGGATCGAAACTGCACAGATGGGCTGCGTTGGTCCTGAAGCTTCGGCGGTCAAGCGCGCGTTTGCTCAGCGAAATCGCCGGTTTGATGAGCTCTTTTCGTGGAGTTCTGGAGGTGAAACGGCGTAGCTTTGCTCAATGGCATTCTCTAAGCTGACGGCTGCGCCAATTGTTCGTCTTGTGCAAATGACAAAAAAAAGCCATAGTTAAGAACTAGTTTAACAAAGATATCTAGCGTAAAATAATCGGGCGTGAGTACATGGCAACCGTAGGATATTACTCGATGTCATCAGGCCAAGGTTTGGCCTCTCAAGTTGATGAGATCACGAACAACGGTGATACCGCGGTGAATGTAACTGTTCCCAACGCGGCTCAGCTTGCCTCGCTTGACTCTCTATATGTGGTCAATCCTAGCAATAGCAGCTTTGGCTCCGAATATATCGCCAATCTTCCCGATATCTCGGCTGCTGTAAACGCAGGGATGAATTTGATCATTTTTGATCGTGCAGTCAGCAACGCCCAAACAATTTTACCAGGTGGCAGTGCGATTACAGCGGTGCGTGACTTTGCAAGCGGCTCTGATGTTAATGTTGCAGCAGGTGCACCCTCTTCGTTTACAAACGGTCCCAACGGCGTAATCGACGATAGCACATTCGATGGCGGCAATATGTCGAACCATGGATATGTTGAGCTAAGCTCTCTTCCGCCTGGCGCGGTTCCGCTTCTCACTACATCTGACCCCAGCCATATCGTCGCCTTTACCTATCCGGTGGGCTCTGGGAACGTCTTCTATTCGACGATACCTCTTGATTTCTATACTGGTACAAACAACGCAGCGATTACTCCGGCAGAGATCTTTACCCTATTTGGAAACACTCAAGAGATATTGTGTTTCACACGGGGTACATTCATCGAGACCGCGAGCGGTCAACGACATGTGGAGACACTCATGGTTGGTGATTCCATTGTTGTTTCCGGTGGCGAGACCAAGCCCATTCAATGGATTAGCTCTAGCAAGGTTGGAGCCGCAGCGCTGGCTCGTAACCCGAAAAGTCGACCTGTGCGCATCAAGGCGGGTGCACTTGGCAACGGATTGCCTCGTCGGGATCTGATTGTCAGCCGTCAGCACAGAATGCTCGTCAGTTCCAAAATAGCCGAGCGTATGTTTGGAACGACTGAGGTCCTTATTTCGGCCATTAGGCTGACTGAACTGCCTGGGATTTATATCGATGATGAAGTGGAGGACGTAGAATATTTTCACATCCTCTTCGATACCCATGAGGTCATCTGGGCCGAAGGCGCGCCCAGTGAGAGTCTTTTCACCGGTCCTCAAGCACTTGAATCGGTGCCAGTAGACGCGCGGAAGGAAATAGAAAATCTATTCCCGGAATTGAAATCTTTGGACTATGAGGCATCAGCTGCTGCTCTTATTCCTACACATAAGCGCCAAAAACAATTGGTTGCACGCCACGTTAAAAACTCGAAGGCGATGATTGATAGGATGCAACTGGGTTAGTTCGCGCGCAGATCACCAGTTCGGCACTACCCGGCAACATTCGGCATTGCTGGTAATGTTTCAGTCGTCGTTAAATTTGCATTTGGTGCAGCGGCCGGGACCAAAAGCATTCTTGCAAGGCGTTCCCTCACTCTATTGCAGCCATTTCCTAGGCTATGACCAAGGCGGATTGCGGTCTGATGTTTGGCCTGTTGACAGTGAGCCCTACTATGCTGGCGGCGTTTGTCTTCGCTGACGTCTCTATTTTTGGCGTCAGAAAACGTGAGAGCCGAAAAGGCACTGGGCGCGAAACGCCTAATTCATACTATGAAAAGGGCGCAACCGAAGTTGGAGATGTGCAGGCTTGAGGCAGCCCATACCTTATGAGCGGCGTTGATTAACCACTAACTCTACCGCGCTGAGGGGCCAGCGGCCAAAGTTGAACTCAATCGGGCGTCCCTCTGGGTCAAGATTGACTGACGAAACGCGCATTAGCGGTGTCCTATGCGTGAGCCCGAGTGCGTCGGCCTCATGGCGATGGGCAAAGCCCCCTGTTATCCGGGTTTCTTCACGCGTGTAGCGGGGAATGCCATGGGCACGATAGACGTCAGTGACTGATTGATTTGGGGAAAAAGCCTCTTCGAACCGTGGGAACCGGTCTGCCGGAAATTCCTTGGATGTCAAATAGATAGGCTCACCCTCTACGATGCGCAACCGCACCATGCGTATGACTTCTGAAACTGCTCCCATTCCTAAAGCTACAATAGCTTCTCGGCTCGCCGGTGCACGGGTCAATTCCAGCGTTTTGGTGTCGATTTCCGATGCGTTGGCTTCAAGGCTTTGGGAAAATCTCAGATCGTCGTCGATGACATAACGCGTGCGCCTTTGCCTGACAAAAATGCCTACGCCCTTGCGGGCTTGCAGCTGTCCTTCTTGCTGCAGTTTGGACAGGGCCTTGCGCATGGTCAGGCGGCTAACGGAAAACAGCTCTGCCATGTGGTTTTCGCCCGGAAGCCGGGCACCGGATTCAAGCGGCCCGTTTATGCAGGCTTCTGCCAGACGATCATATATCTGGAGCCAGAGTGCGCGCTCGCCTTTTGAGCGGTAGGGCACATTGGCGATTTGTATAATCCTCTCCAGGTCATCACTGTCGACACTGTCAATGTTGAGCTGTTTTTTCACGCTCAAGAACCTTTCTGCCATCCACAAACACTGCCCTGATTTGACGCGTTTGGGGATGAAGTACAATCAAATCCCCTCGCAGCCCGTCTCGGATCTCGCCACGATCACTCAATCCAACGGCCCGCGCCGGACCAGAGGACACCAAAGCCCAGGATTTACCAAGATCCACCGTACCTCGATCAACCAGTGCAAAGGCGGCGGCCAATTGTGCCGGATAGTAGTAATCAGAGGCCAAGACCGTGCACAGATCTTCGGCAATTGCGGGCTCGGCATCGATGGCGTTATTCTGGGTGCCGCCGCGAACCACATTGGGCGCGCCGAGAACCACACTGTCCCCGCCGCGGATGGCAGATCTGGCGGTGTCCCAGGTCATCGGAAACTCGCTCACAGACACGCCCAGTGATTTATTGGCTGCGCGTTGTTCTGGTGAGAGTTCGTCATGGGCAAACATGACATTGCCAATCCGTTGCGCTGCTGTGGCCATGCGATCCACGGCGGCTGGTATTTCTCCTGCGCGTGCCGATAGCGCATTGATCAATTCAATCGCCTCATGCGGGGGCAGACCCGCACGGTCAGCCAGCCGGCTGATTTTGGTGCTGCCCACGTCCAGCCCTTTATAGGCGGTAAGATGGTCGTTCAGGGACAGGACCATCGTTGGAAATTCCTCTAGCCACGTTTCGATCTCATCCAGATGGTCCAGACAGAACAGCTCCCATCGTAAGTTGATATGTGTGTCACAGGCCAGCAAGTCGCGTGTCTCACTCAACGCGGCTAGAAACTGTCGCCCGGTCTCCACGCTTCTTAAGCCGGGCTCCCAGGATGCCGATAACCCGTGAAATGCTGTGGTAATGCCATTGGCAATCAGTTGACTGTCAGCTTCCTGCAGCGCCAAGGGCAACGGAAAGTGGACATTGGGCCGAGGGTTTACAACACGCTCAAATCCATCGCCATGGGCGTCCACGATGCCCGGTAAGACGAGGTAGTCACTCGCATCAAAAACCTGAGCATCTTCCAACGAGTCGCGATACAGCTGACCGTCTTTAATCCCGATGTCAGTTGTTTCCAAGCCCGAGGGCAAAAGGCATGTGCCGCCTTTGATAATCCAGTTTTGCATGCCAGTTCCTGCTCTGTTTTTCGTCATGGTCTCGTTACAGGAATCACCTATCCCATTGTTGTGTGACATTGCTGTGTATACAGCACAACGCCAGGGAGCTAAATCATGTTTCGCACCGTCCTAACCGCCGCCGCCCTTTTTGCGGCCACTCCGCTTGTTGCCGAGCCGATCAAATTTGCCGTGACTGACATCGAAGGCCTGGAAGTTCTACAGCAGGAGTTTGCTGCGTTCGAAACTTCCTTGGAGGAAGTGACGGGCCTTGATGTTGAGCTGTATCCAGTAAGCTCGCGCACCGCCGCTGTAGAAGCTATCAATCAGGGTCAGGTTGACCTCGTACTGACTGGCCCCGCCGAATATGTTGTGATCAAGGAGCTGACCGACGCGCAGATCGTCGTGTCATGGCAGCGCCCCAACTACTATGCCCAGATTGTCACCATGTCCGAAGGCGACATCGGCTCGGTAATGGATCTGAAAGGCAAAATCGTGACTTTTGGTTCTGTCGGCTCGACCTCCCAGCATCTCGGCCCAGCTCAGGTTCTGGCTGACTTTGGTTTGACCTATGGCAATGCGTATGAGCCAAAGATTATTTCCCGCAATGTTGCTGTTGAAGCGTTGATCCGCGGCGACGTGCAGGCCGTTGGCATGAACGAAGGCCATCTGCGCAAAATCCGTGCGGCCTTCCCGGAACAGGCTTTCACCGTTGTAGCCCGTGGCCGCGACCTGCCCAACGACATTCTTGTAGCCCGCAAAGATATGGACGCAGCTGCGCTGGAGAAGATTGCCAACGCTTTCCTGAACGATGCTGACGCTCTGATGGCCGCTTTGCTGAAAGGCGATGATAATCAGAAATACGATGGTGGATTTTTCCTCACTGCCACCAATGACGCTGACTATGACTATGTGCGCGATATGTACAAAACCATCGGCGTGGACACTTCGTCTTTCGTCGGCAACTGATCCTGTAGAGTTTTGAGAAAGGGGCGAGTTTCTCGCCCCTTTTTGCCGCGATCAACGAGGGGATCTCCTTTGCAAGAGCTACTAGAAGCGGTCCGCCCGCCTGCACAGATCAAAGCCGCCTACCGGCCTGCTACGACCCCCATTATTGAGGTCTCCGATGTCGGAAAAATCTATGGGCGCGGTGCGCCTATCTTGGATGGCGTCAATCTGACTGTGCACGAAGGCGAGCGGGTGGCCTTGATCGGTGCAAATGGTGCCGGGAAGTCCACGCTTCTCAAATGTCTGATTGGTTTGCATCCAACTTCCAACGGCACGGTAAGCACTTTGGGCGAGCGATTTGAAGTAATACCTAGCAAGGTGCAGCGCAGACGGATGCGTCTGGAGACCGGGTTCGTATTTCAAAAGCATTGTTTGGTAGCACGGCGTAGCGTGTTGTCCAATGTCATCCATGGGTTTCTGGGAACTGTCGGTAGTTGGCGCGGCTTCAGCCATACGACCTCCCCAAAAGCGTGGCGTGAGGCCGCGATGCGCGCGTTGGAAGACGTTAATCTCTTAGATTTTGCGTTACATCGTGCAGATGAATTATCTGGGGGACAGCAACAACGCGTGGCAATTGCGCGTGCCTTGGTGCGTAAGCCAAGATTGCTGATCGCCGATGAACCGGCCGCCAGTCTTGACCCGACTTCGGGGAGAGACGTGATGGAGCTCTTTAGCACTCTGTGTAAGCGTCAGGGGATCACGCTCTTATTCACATCTCATGACATGCAGCATGCGCGCAGCTTTGCTGACCGGGTTGTGGCCCTGCGCAACGGCCGCATTTTCTTAGATCGTCCAAGCGCGGACCTGACTGATCGTGATCTTGAGGAAACATTTAATGTCTGATGTGAACTCACGCTACGAGCTCAGTCGCTGGACTGGCATGTCGGCACTCAAGTTCGTTCTGTTGGTTGCGGTGTGCGCCGTCATTCTCGCCTCAATCCAGCAGGTGGCCCCGTCGCCCAAGCAACTGGCGAGTGGTGCCCCCGGCATGGTCAACCTATTGGACCGCATGATACCGCCGAACATGGACGCCGCGTTTCTGACGCGGATGGCTTGGCGTATCTTCGAGACCTTCCAAATCGCTCTGGCTGGTGCTGCCATTGGCATCGCAATCAGCCTGCCCATTGGTTGGCTCGCGGCTAAGCAAGTCACGCCCATTGGTCGTTTTGGCTATCTGGTGAAGGTTCTCGTCTCTCTCTTGCGCACGATACCCGATCTTATCTGGGCTCTCCTGTTTGTCGCCACTGTGGGGCTTGGTGCTGTGGCAGGGACAATGACGATTGTCATGGATACCGTTGGCTTTTGTGGGCGCTTTTTTGCGGAGGCCATGGAAGATGCGGATAAACAACCGCAAGAAGCCTTGTCTGCAGTTGGAGCAAGTCGGGTATCAATATTGTTTGCCGCTATTTTGCCAGACACTGCGCCGTCGTTGATCAACACTTCGCTGTTTGCGCTTGAACAAGCGGTCCGTTCCTCTGTTGTATTAGGCCTGGTCGGTGCTGGTGGCATCGGACAGGAACTGAAAGCGGCCTTTGATTTATTTCAGTACAAGAATGCAGCTACGATCATTCTGGCAATATTCGCAATTGTCTTGCTCATGGAGCTCCTAACCGAACGACTAAGAACGCTGGTAAAGTAGGGCTCGGTAATTGACACCTGACGAAGGGCTCGAGCGAATAGTGAGGGATAGAAAGTCCAATTTTTCTTAGAGCCCTCGCACTTCTCACATCAGTTTGCAGGACTTGAACACGCGGTGGTCAAGGCGTTTTCCAACAGACTCATCACCCCCAACTCTCCTCGACAACTGAGCTGGCCAAGTAGACCTCTGCTTTTGGCACATATCACTGCAAAATTGGTATAGTTGCTCGGCGGCGAGGGTAAGCCAACAGCCATAGGCGGAACTGATATAGTCTCCTGTAAGATTCCATGCGGGCAAGGATCACGTTTATGCGTAAACTCTGCTGAAGATCAGCGGAGGTTGTAGGAACGGCTCGAGCCTATGGTCGTGACCGCAAGCCACTAGTCGTTGTGTTACTAGGCATAAGTGATTTGATCGCGCTTAGGGTGATCTGCCTATGAGCGGAGGAAGTGACAGGTAGATTTCCGTTGACGAGTTAGGGTTTTCTACCGTTAGCGCTTGTTTGGATTGAAGGATCTACTACTATTGAGT
Source organism: Phaeobacter cretensis (assembly GCF_047372505.1). Lineage (NCBI taxonomy): Bacteria > Pseudomonadati > Pseudomonadota > Alphaproteobacteria > Rhodobacterales > Roseobacteraceae > Phaeobacter > Phaeobacter cretensis. The sequence continues at coordinate 1,260,263 of NZ_JBKBEU010000001.1, read as the reverse complement.
GTGTTTTGAAGTTTTGGAGATTATTTGTGCTCCGTTTCTCATCAAAAGGCGGTGTTGCTGTTTCAGCAATGTTGTTGATCGCTGAAGGCGTAGAGGCTCAAGAGAACGGTCAAACGTTTCTATATGATGCCAATGGCTTAGAAGTTCGTAGCCACTTGCAGTTTGGCTTTAATGCAGTTTCCGAGGGTAACCTGTTCTGGGATCTGGCTGCGACGACAGTGCCAGGAAGCGGATTTGCCCATGACACGGAATGGTTGGAATCCTACATCAAGCCCGGTGTGAGCTTTGAGTATCGTCTCGACAGGGGCGACGTCGTCTATGGAAAACTCTCGGCGGTTTCGTCATACACTTGGGGTATCGATGCGTTCGACACTGGCGATACTGGCTCCTCCACACTTGAAGAAGCGTACCTCGCAATTCGCGGCGACCTGGGGCGCGGTGTCTCGTATGATCTGTCGTTGGGCCCGCGTGAATTGACACTTGGGACAGGGATGTTGATCGCGAATGGCGCAACCAGCGGCTTCGAGAGAGGTGCATTGAAGCTTGGTCCGCGCAAGGCCTGGGAAATGGCGGTAATCGGGCGCTTGTCCCTCGGAAATGTTACAGGAACAGCATTCTATCTCGATCCAAACGAGCTGCCCTCTACAGACGGAAGCAACGAACTCGTAGGTTTTGATTTACGTTATGATGATCCCGCAGGAGGTTATCTGGGGGCAACTTATGTGGATGTTCGGAGGTCTGAATCTCCATATCCATTGGCAGCTCCTGGCGGAGTTGGCGCACCTGCCGTGCTATCTGGCGCACGGGAGGGCACTCGTACGATTAGCGCCTACGCTAGGTCAAACCCGTTCGAAGGCGCGTTGAAAAATTGGGTTTTTACAGGCGATTTTGCATATCAATGGAACGATAGGATCGAGATGGAAGCTTGGGCTGGTCGAGTGACCGCTGGATACAGATTTTCGCATCTAGCTTGGTCGCCGAGTCTTACGCTAGGATATCAGTCCTTTTCGGGCGATGATCCGAATACCGCAACACTGGAACGGTTCGATCCGCTTTACTATCAGGGCAGCCCGAGTGCATGGGCGACGGGATCTAAATCTGCTTCGACCTTCATTAACTCCAACGTAAATGCTCTGACGGTAGCGCTTCGGCTGCAGCCAAGACCCGCCGACACATGGACGCTGCGCTACGCGCGTATCCGCGCAAACGAGTTGAATAGCCCCGTTCAGTTCGGCCAGGCTACGCGGGTAGATTTAAATGGCAATGTCGTTTCAGGTGTTACCGATGCACATCTCGCCGACGACTTGTTTCTTGAGTACAGCCGTATCATCAATCGCAACACGTTTTTGACCGCCGGTGTCTCAGTTTCTTTTCCCGGCAAAGGTATCGACAACGTCGTGGGCGGTAGTGCTGACCCATGGACAGGAGGGTTCGTCAATGTCGTCTATAACTTCTAATCTCACAGCATTGATCCTGGGGATTGGCATGACGTTTGGCGCGTTACCGGCTTCAAATGCGCAATCACAAGTGCTTTCCGCTCAGGAGTCCGACCCCAACGTGATGGGCTGGATGAAGGGATTTCCACCGCCTCTCGATAAGCTGATTACTCAGCCTGACAGCAACTATTTCAGCTTTCCAAAGCTGCGTTGGTCGGTTTGCCATCTCCGTGAATTCCTGCCGACGGAGGAGATTAGCCGGGGGCTCAGCGCTCCTCAGCAGCTCGCCTATCCACCATTGGCGGAATTCTCTGAATTGGGCGATCAGATCGATGCGCTGACACTCATGCCGATCGATGGTGAGAAGGAGATGACCTGGGAGCAGACACTGTATGCCAACTATACCGATGGCATATTGATCCTGCACAAAGGTGAAGTTGTCTATGAACGCTATTTCGGCTGCCTCGAAGAGGGTGGTAAACACGCTATCATGTCGATGAGCAAGTCGATCACGGGACTGCTGGGTGAAATTCTCGTCGCCGAAGGGGCGCTGGATGACACGTTGATGGTGCGCGACGTCATACCCGAGATCGGCGTAAGCGCCTTTGCTACTGCGACCGTGCGCCAGGTCATGGATATGACCACGGGTGTTCAGTACTCCGAAGATTATTCGGATCCTAACGCGGATATCTGGCTCTATTCTTCCGCCGCTAGTCCGCTGCCGAAGCCCGCCGACTACGAAGGGCCCGATGGTTACTGGGAGTATCTCCAGCAGGTACCACACGAAGGCAATCATGGGGATGCTTTCCACTATAAGACGATCAATTCCGACATGCTTGGGTGGATCATCAGCCGGGTGACGGGCAAGGCAATGACCGGGCTTGCCTCCGAACGGTTGTGGAGCCGGATGGGTGCTGAACAGGATGCCTATCAGACTGTGGATGGCAAGGGCGTGCCCTTCGCAGGAGGCGGGATCTCTGCTGGGCTACGAGATCTAGGGAGGCTGGGGCAACTGTTGTTAGATGGCGGTGTTGCTGCAGACGGCACACGCGTATTCCCGGCCGAGGTTGTAGAAGTGATTGCTGCCGGAGGGGACCAGAGTAAGTTTAGCGGCTTCCCGACGATCTCGAACGGGAGCTACGTCAGTCAGTGGTGGGTCTTCCACAACGACCATGGTGCATATGCGGCCCGCGGGGTCCATGGTCAGACGATTTATATCGATCCGACCGCTAACATGGTGTTGGTGCGTCTTGCCTCTTTTCCTAAGGCGCAAAACGGTTTCATCGACCCAACGTCGCTTCCGGCCTATCAGGCTGTCGCGGAGTACCTGATGGCTCGATAGGTGCAGGAGAGGTTTGCCCAATGGCTTTAACTTCCGCAATCGTGCCGATAGGTCATGCGTTGCCCTATGCAGGTGTCCAAACTGGGCAGGTTGGATTTGTGTCCTGGAAACCAATTGATAGATGCTTAGAAATTTCCCGGCGCACATTGAAGACAGACAAGCCCGGCGTCTCGCCATGCTTCCACAACGCTGGAGCGGTCATCGATTATAATCCAGGGGTCCCATTTATCAGCACGCATTTCGGCCAACAGTAGGCGTTTAATATCCGGATCGCTCTCGGCATCCAAGTCCTCAGGACGTAGGTAAACTCCGTCGAAAGGAAGGTCATTCTTCCGCAACCATGCGGTGGTGTGATCCACCCATCCAGCTGGCCGCCCTGAGCAAATAACAATTTTTTCGCCAGCGGCCTTTAGTTGCCGTAGAAGTCTAGCGACCGGCTCTATGGGTGCAGCATCTGCCATGGCTATGTGAAAACCATTCCAATCCTTAACCTCTCCGTGAACAAGGTGGCCAAGCTCTTTGGCGTCGAAATGTGCCAACGTCCCATCCACATCAAAGACCACACAAGGCTTGCCTGAGCCCTGCACCGCAGTGTTATTCAACATCATAAATTTCCTTATGCTCGCGCCCCGTCCACTCGAAATAAATCGGCTGAGCATTGTGTGGTCGAGCACCAACATTACTTTGCCCGGCTAATATGCGCGTGGCGCGGATGACGCCTGAATGGCAGACAAAGATAGGCAATAGATCTTGCGCAAGTGCGCAGCCTTCAGAAATTGCAGAGGCCACCCGACGCTGCATTTCGCCCCAATCTTCACCGCCTTCGGGCTTTCCATCGCGCGGGGGAAGTTGGGTTATGGGCAAGCCTTCGAATATGCCCCAATCCCTTTCCCGCAGGTCACTTTGAGTGTGAAACGGTGCATCGGGAAAGGCCAGAGCACAGGTGTCTTGCGCTCGTCGCTTCGGGCTTGCAAAGAGCATAGTCGCCGTTGGCCATTCGGTTTCGCGCAAAGCTTCTGCTTGCTTGCGGCCCTTATCTGTCAAATCGACATCATGCGCACCGGCGATAATTCCATCGCGGTTGGCCGATGTCTCACCATGTCTGATCAGGCAAAATGTCTTTGGCGGGAGTTGCAGCATCATAGCTTGATAGCCTCATGCATAAAGACCTTTGCTCCAAGCTCAGGTTCGACAAGGTAGTCCTCGGGTTGGGAGCAGAAGGCAGGTGCGAAACGCTTGGCATTTAGATGTTGGAGCATCTTGACCTGATCGCCGAGTGGTGGATGGACATTCCAGCGTCTAAAATGGCCTCCGGGCACGGCGCAGATGCCGCGTGCATGCGCCGTCATATGACCGGTAAAGACCACATGAGCGTTGCGCCCCAAACGCTCGCTTTCCCGCCATGCTCTTGCATAGCCCCAAGCAGCCCCGCCATCGGCATTGGGCGTGTCACAGATCAAAAACCGTGCGTCGTCCGTGTCACCTCGTTCAAGCAGCGGCGCGATTTCCTGCGCGCGCGGGGTGAGACTGTCACTTGCAAGTGCGGCCTTCAGCGCCGTGCGGCATTCCGGATCAAGGATCACGGCATCAAACCCAAAGAGTTCGACCAGATGTAGCGCCATTTCGCCCGCCCGCCCTGACGGCGGAACCGGCAATAGGATTTGCCCGGGCAAATTGTCGATTAATGTGTCAAAGGCTGAGAAGCGGTCTTTTTGCGCAATTGCATCCAAATGATAGGAGCAATCCAAAATAGCTGTAGCCGCCTTGGGCGGCGTATCATAGGCAAACCAACTGGACTCTTCTGACCAGTCACCAGAGTAAAACAACCCCTCACCGATACCAAAATGCAGCCACACTCCTCCCAATGCATGGCCATTGCGCCCTGTGGTTATGCGAACGCCACTAAGATCGTAGATTCCCTGTTCGGGTAGCATACGGACTTCGGCTGCGGGCGGCAGGGCCTTGGCGGTTTGAGCGGTCGCATAGATCGGTAGTCCTGCCTCCACAGCATAGGCCGCGCCGCCGATGTGGTCGATGTGATCATGGGTCACAAAGACTGCATCAGCTCCGTCGAGCCAGGCCGGGTTGAACCGTGCGGTAGCTTCCGGTCCATGACCACAGTCCAACAACCAGACCTTTCCATTGACATTCAGACGCATACAGGCCGGTCCTTTTTCGCCGATGCCGGAGAGGATTTTAATCTCACCCATTTAAATCTCCTGAAAGGCCCAGGGTTGGTGCAATGAGAGCCCCAACTGTTCGCCTGTCTTGTGATAGAAGCGGCTCTCCGCAATCAGGTTCTCTGCGTTGGGGCCTTGTAGCGTGAGCCGATAGTGCCCGCCCAAATAGGTGCAGCGTTGTACCACGCAGCGCATGTCGCCGGTCTCTGACAGCGAAATATTCTCCGGACGCAGGCAGATGTGGTTGGGCTGTGCGCTATCGCTACTAATCGCGACCGTGGTTTGGTTGAATTGGGCCATCAGGTTATCACCCTCTTGGCGGATCTGATCGATGGGAAGGACGGTGCCCTCGCCAACAAAACCGGCGACAAAGCGGCTTCGTGGACGAGCATAGAGTTCCTGCGGAGTGTCGAACTGGGCAATGCGGCCCCGTTCTAAGACGGCAATGCGGTCCGCCATGGCCATGGCTTCGGCCTGATCATGGGTTACATAGACCATCGTTGCCTGCGTGCGGGCGTGGAAATCCAGGAACACGTCTTGCATTGCGGCCCTCAGAGCCACGTCAAGGTTCGCAAGAGGCTCGTCCAACAACACCGCCTGCGGATCAGATACCAAACAGCGTGCAAGTGCCACACGCTGGCGCTGTCCCCCAGATAGGTCCGAGGGCATCCGATCGGCAAACTCGCTAAGTCCGGTGGCCTCAAGCGCTAGATTGGTCTGTTCGCTACGGGCCTGTCTGGGCAATCCGCGCACCTCAAGCGGGTAGGATACATTCCGCCGTACTGTCATATGCGGCCATAGAGCATAGGATTGAAACACAAAGCCAATATTGCGTGCCTCGGGGGGAATGGTGTGACCGGTGTCCCCATTGGCAACCTCCTGCTCACCGATAGAAATTCGCCCGAGGCTGGGCGTTTCGAACCCGGCGAGCAGGCGCAACAGCGTGGACTTGCCACAGCCAGAGGGCCCAAGCAGAGCGACAAACTCGCCATCCTCGATCCTCGTGGTAATGGAATGCAAGGCAGGCACCCCATCAAAGTGTTTTTCTACGGCTGTTAGGCTTAGGTCTGCCATGGGACAACTCCTTGAGGGAGGCGGCGGGCAGAAAGCTGAATGATCCCCATTAGGGCCATCACCGCCAGAACGATGGTCATCGCCAGAGCTGACGCCATTACCGTCTCGCCGCTGTCATCTAAATTGAAAATCATGACCCCGAGGGTTTCGGTGCCCGAAGACCACAAAAGCGCGGATACCGTGAGCTCATTAAATGCGGTCAGGAACACAAGGATCGCGCCCGCCGCCGCTGAGGGCGCTGAGAGTGGCAAAATGATCGACCGCAACCGCTGGAACAGGTTGGCTCCAACCGACTGCGCGGCTTCATTCATGGCCGGATCCAGTTGGCGGATACTGGCTTGAATGGGACGGAACATCACCGCCATGAATCGTGCAAGATATGCAAGGAAGATGATCCAGATCGTCCCATATAGTGTCGCTTGGGTGAACGGCAGCTTGATCAGCAGCAGGATCATTGCAATGGCCAGCACGACACCGGGCAACGCATAGGGGAGATCGACCAAACTATCGAACAGACGCGTGAGCCGGGTTGGATGTCGCTCCATCAGCCAGGCCAGCGGCAGGCAAATTATTATCAGCACGGCTGCTGCACCAAGAGACAGCATGAACGAATTGGTAAAGGCGCGCGCGGTCACAGGTTGGCGGAACAGTGCTTCGTACCAAGAGTCTAGTGTGATGGTGTCAAGACGAAGCGGCACGCCGTATGCTGGCACCAGAGAGGTCGCCAGCAGCCCGGTCATTGGCAACACCAGAAGCGCCGCTACGACAAGCCACATGACAATTTCTATAGGCAAACGCTTGCGCCCCAGCGGGATCGACAGCGGACGGGACGAGGCGCCGACTAGATGCACCCTCTGGCGCGCTTGGAAAAATCGTTGCAGCAAAATGCCGAAGATGGCCACACAACCGATAAGCATTGCTAGAACGGCAACCTCTGCCAGAACCGAGGTGCCAAGCCCGGCGAGTTTCTGGTAAATCAACGTCGGCAGTGTTGAATACCCGGCTGGGATTCCAAGCATCGCCGGAATGCCAAAGTTCCCCAACGCCGTCACGAAGGTGATCGCCGTCCCAGCAAGTAAACCGGGAACGCACAGCGGCAGGACAACTTGCCACCACAAGCGCAGCCCTCGCGCCCCGCTGATCCGCGCGGCTTCGACTACCTCTTGTGGGATTGCGCGCAAACTGGCCCGCAGGGTGAGGAAGATTATCGACGCGTGTTGCACACCCAAGAGCAGAATAATCCCGCCCGGCGAATAAAGCGGCTGTGGTGCGCCCAGTGGCGGTGCAATTCCCAGCGTCTTTAGCAATACTGATGACGGGCCCATGATCTGCGTCCACGACAGGGCTGTGATCTGCGGGGGAATCATCATCGGGATCATTAGACAGAATACCAAGGCAGCCTTGGCACGCAGATCTGTCAGCGCCACTAAAAAAGCAAATGCGCCGCCTATCAGTAGCGAAACCACGGTGCCGAGCCCGGCAGTAAATAGTGAATGTTGCAGCGCTTTATGCGTTGAAGCTTTGGACAGAACATCAACGATCCGCCCAGAACTCAGCTGATCTCCGACGGTCAGCCCTTCGACAAACAATCGCAGAACCGGTGTCAAAGTCAGACAGATTGCAATGAGAAGTACAATGGAAAGCAGCCGATCCTCTGACCGGCTGCCCCCAAGTGTTTTGCGAAGGTGCATTAGTCGGCACCAAAAATCTCGGCGAATTTCGCTTTGTTTGCTTCGGCATTCTGCAAAGCAACCGCCGGGTCGAAGGCCATCAGCTTGATATCGTCACGCGCTGGGAAACCTGCAGGAACACCCATATCGTTGCGGGCGGGGATGTAGCCCATCTCAAGCACCAGATCTTGACCTTTTTGGCTCAGTAAAAAGTCGACAAAGTTCTGTGCGGCGTCGACGTTTTTGGCTGACGACATGATCGCAACAGGCTCGGTCACATAGGAGACGCCTTCTTCTGGGAAGACGAAATCAACGGGGGAACCTTCGGCCTTGTTGCGGATCGCAAGAAAGTCCACGACCATGCCATACGGTTTTTCACCAGCAGCGACGGCCTTGAATGTACCGCCGTTGCCGCCCTTGGCACGGGCATCGTTGCTGGCAAGCTGGTTGTAGTAGTCCCAGCCAAGGGTGTCGTCTCCGGTTAGGGTGGCAAGATGGATCAGTGCCGCACCGGAATAGAGCGGCGATGGCATTGCGATCTGACCTTTGAGGGACGCATCTTTCAGATCCGCCCAGGATGACGGAGCGCTTTCAACCCCGGTGTTATAGACGATACCCGTCGTGATCAGCTTGGTCGAATGATAGAACCCATCCGCGCTATAGAGCGTTGGATCAAAGGCGGCGGCCTCAGGAGATTTATAAGCAGTCAGCAGGCCTTGCTGTGCCATGCCTTCGAGGGTGACAGTGTCGGCGATCAGCAGCACATCTGGCTGCGGGTTGCCTGCTTCGATTTCGGCACGCAGGCGCGCCATCAGCTTGGTGGTGCCATCGCGCACCCATTCGACTTCGGTGCCTGGGTTGGCGGCCATAAAGGCGTCAACGGTCTTTTGCGCATCAGCATTTGGCTGCGAGGTATAGACAGTAAGTGTGTCTGCAAAGGCGACAGAGGCAAGGCAAGTAAGTGCTGCGGCAGTCAGAAGGGATTTCATCACAGATCTCCAGAAGGATTACTTTCGAACGAAAGTTATTACGATGACACTCTTATTGACCTGCATTGCAAATTTAATGTGACGAAACTGTTTAATATTTATGTTTCTGGACTTCATGGTCGCTCTGTGTAGATTGATGCTAAATTTTCTTTCGAAAGACGCAGGATGAAGCGCATAGATCTAAAAGATCGCCGAGACCGGATTGTTACCCTTCTTTCAGAGGTGGCCGAACTGTCTGCGAGCGAACTTTCTGAACGTTTGGATGTCTCGGTGCAGACCATCCGTACGGACTTGCGCGATCTCGACGACGCAGGTTTGGTTCAACGCCGAAATGGCGCTGCGCGGCTGCGTCAGCATTCTGAGAATATCGCCTATTCCCCGAGAGAGAGTATTTCCAGGCAGGAAAAACAACACATCGCAATGGCCGTGAAAAACCTTGTAGAGGATGGCGCACATATCGCGTTGGGAACCGGGACTACGGTTGAGCATTGCGCGCGTCTGTTAGCGGTGCGGAAAGATCTCTTTGTTGCCACCAACAGCCTGCATGCGGTTGTTGCAATGCAAAATGCCCCTGGCGCGGTTGTTGAGCTGGCGGGTGGGATGGTGCGCTTGCGTGACCTCGATCTGATCGGCAGTGCGAGCATGGAGTTCTTTTCACGCTTTCATTTGGATCAAGCCGTCTTTAGCTGCGGCGGTATTTCGGCTGGTGGGGATGTTCTGGACTATAACTCCGACGAAATCCTGGCGCGACGCTCTATTGGCCAATGCGCCAGGGAAAAGATCCTTGTTGTGGATAGTACAAAATTTGGTCTCGATATGCCCTGCGGTATGCACAAGATCTGGGACTACGATGTGGTCGTTTCAGGCCAAAAGCTTGCGGTTGACTTGCTCGAGCGCTGCAAAACGTCGGGATGTCGGATCATCGAAGTGCAAACGATGGGGCAGGAATAGAGCACCTGCATAGACAAGTGCACCTATTTCCTCAGGTGTTCGACTTTAGCAGCCGTTTCTGGATAGCTAAAGCCAAAGCAAAGATGAAAATGCCAATACCGTCAGTTAGCCAACCTCCGGCGATCATGGCTAGACCTGCCGCGACGAGTGCGACGCGTACGGCTGTTCCTGCATGGCCAAAAAACCAACCTTGAACTGCGCAAGACAGGAAGTAGACGCCTGCGACCGCTGTTACAGCGACATGGAGGATTTCAAATGGGCTCCCTTGCAGCAACATCGCCGGTGAGAAGAAGAACATGTATGGGACAACAAAAGCGGCAAGCCCGATCTTGAAGCTTTCAACGCTCGTTTGCACCGGATCTGATCCGGCCAGTGCTGACCCAGCGTATGAGGCCAAGGCAACGGGCGGGGTGATCGCCGACATTACGGCAAAGTAGAAGATGAAAAGATGCGCCACCAATGGCTGCACACCAAGAGCGACGACACCGGGAGCGATGACGCTGGCGGCAACCGCATAGGCGGCTGTTGTGGGCATCCCCATGCCGAGGATGATGGACACAACCATAGCAAAGAACAGCGCCAATAGCTGGCTTTGGTCTGCAAGGGTCAGCAAGACGGTCGAGAAACGTGATCCAATACCTGTCAGCGCAATGACCCCAACGATGATACCTGCAGTTGCGCAGACCGCCACCAACTGCAGAACCATGCGTGCGCCATTGTCGAGCGCCTGGAAGAGCTGCTTTGGCCCCATTTTATGTGGTGTTAGCCAGGACACGACCGCAGCCGTTACCATGGCAAGTGTCCCACAGCGAATGACGGAGTATCCGGCGAACAACGCGCCGATAAGCACTACGATAGGTGTGAACAGATAGAACTGGCGGATCAATTGGCCAAATTTTGGCAACAAGTAGCGGGGCAGGCCCTTCATGTTCAGTTTCTTAGCGGCAAGATCGACCATGAAGTAGACAGAGATAAAGTACAGTGCCGCTGGGATTAGAGCAGCCCAGACGATCTCCATGTAAGAAATGCCTGTGATCTCTGCCATGATGAACGCACCGGCCCCCATGATGGGTGGCATGATTTGGCCGCCTGTTGATGCAGCGGCTTCTACAGATGCGGCGGTTTGTGGTTTGTAGCCCACTTTTTTCATCATCGGGATGGTGAGGGATCCGGTTGCCACGACATTCCCGGCAGAGGTTCCGTTGATCATGCCCATCAAGCCTGAGGCAAAGATAGCCACTTTTGCGGGACCACCACGTTTGTGGCCGGCTGCAGCAAAGGCGAGGTTGACGAAATATTCTCCCACGCGCGTGGTCTGTAAGAAGGCGGCAAAGACCACAAACAGGATGATGTAGGTCGATGAAATTGCAATTGGCGCGCTCAGGATTCCATTGTCTGTCACGATGTAAGAAAAGAAGCGCTTGGCATCATAGCCGCGGTGCTCAAACAGTCCGGGTAACCAGGGCCCGAGGAAGGCATAGGCTACAAAAACGGAAGCGATCATCACAAGCGCCATGCCAGCGACGCGCCGTGTGAGTTCAAGGATCAGTACTACGATAACGACTGCCGACCACATGTCACCGGGCAGAGCCATCGGCATTCCGGCGCGCAATTGCAATTGGCGCGCGAAGAAAATCAAATAGGCTGTACAGGTCACGGCCGCGATGGCCAGAAGGATGTCTGCCCATGCAAACCGTGTTCGGTCGGTTTGAGCAAAATACCAGCCGTGCAAGATTGCAAAGACAGTCCCAATGGCTAGAGGTATGCCGAAGCTACCCATCGCCCAGGCGGGCGGTAGAGTTGCCCCCAACACACGCCCGTTGATCCAGATCGCGGCAACAGCAATGGCTGCATAGAGGATGCCGACGCCGGCCACCGCCAGAACGGCCGACCCAAAACCTGTATCATGCAGCTGCGGTTGTGATCTCAGATCAGAGGCACCGAAAAGCAGATAGCCAAGCATCAGCCCGCCCCCGATATGAGTCAGACGGTAAGCCCAGGTTTCCAGGGGATAGACGTTCATCACCATCAGATGGAAGACGGTGTAGCTCACGCAAAGGATTGCTATAATCCAGTGCCGGTTGCCCTCAAACACCCGCTGATTGGACGCTGCGCGTTCTTCATCGACGTTTGCATTAGCTGTTTCTTGTTCGATGACAGATGCCTTAAGGGCATCGGCGTTTTGTGCTTGGGGTTGAAGGGGCAAGGCGGAGATCCAAATTCTGAAAGGCTGTGAGTGAAGCACGGGCCGGCTATTGCCCGCCCGTGCTTGTAGGTAATACGCGGAAGGGGTCCGCGCTTATTTCAGGGCGTCAGGAATTTCGATCCCGTTTTCCTCAAACCACTTCACGGCACCGGGGTGAAACGGGATGACCTGGTTTTTAAGTGCGTTCTCGGCCAGTGTTTCCTTTGCCGCTGCGTGAACAGTCAACATGCGGTCATTGTTTTCCATCGCGAGTTTGGTGATTTCATAGGCCAAGCTATCGGGCATGTCCGCGCCCACAATTGCGAAATTCCAAAGCGAGACAGTTTTTAGGTCTTCTGACTGGTCTTCATAGGTGTTGGCTGGAATGGTGAATGGGGCAAAAGCTGGTGCCACCTCCATCATCTTGTCCAGTGTTGCAGTGTCCATTGACAGAAATTCAATGTCATTCTCCACGGCCAGCTGGGCGTACGCCCCTGTTGGCAAACCCGCCGCGTAAACGAAGGCGTCAATCAAGCCATCTTTAAGCTGCCCGGCAGTATCAGAGCCACCTGCATTGCTGATGGCGGCACCATTGTCCTGTGCGTCAAAGTAGCGGGTCCAATAAGTGGCTGATGTGCCGCCTGCAGGTCCGACGCCTACGCGTTTGCCGGCCAGATCGGCAAAACCTTTGATCCCGGAGTTCGCCAATACTGCCGCCTGCAGAGGTGTCTGATACATTGGGAACAATGTGCGTACCTGTTCGTGTGGTACGCCTGGCATCAGCGGGCTTTGGCCACGCCGTGCTTCGTCTGCCGGGCCAAGGGTTACGAACCCCATGTTGTGCTCACCCGTTTCGACCAATGTAACATTCTGTACCGGGCCACCAGTGATCTCGACGCCCGCGTTAATGTCGAGTGCTTCGCTCAGCATCGCGCCAAAACCGCTGCCATATGTAAAGTAAGTGCCGCCCTGGCTACCTGTGCCGATGGTCAGGCTGTTCGGCCAGCCATCGCGGTCCTGCGCGGCTGCGGGCAATGCGATCAAGGTGCAGAGTGCGGCTGCTGTGAATGTCGTGAATTTCATGGTTATCCTCCCTACGATTCCCGATGCCACTCAGATGAATGAGACCTCCTGCATCGTTGCGAACCAGACTGAGCAGTGCCGGGCACACATACAACGCGCCAATTATTATATTCAGAAGGAATATAATTTAGGCGGTTGCTTCGATAGCTTTGAGGTGGCTTTCCAATACAGCAACCACAGCGTCCCGCATCGGGTCGCGGATACCGCGTGGCCATGCCGCAGCCAGTACCAATTTGGACTGATTGCCAAGTTCGGACATTGCAATAGGCACAAAGCGCACGCCGGCAACCTGTAGCCGTGACGTCCAACGCGGAACAATCGCAACTCCAGTTCCAGTCGCGACCAGATTGACAATGGTGTGCTTTTCTTCTGCGATCTGTGCGATGCGTGCGGTCAGACCTGCGTCTACAAACATCTTAATTGTCAGGTCATGGGAATGTGGACGTGACCTGCGGTCCGGCACGATCAATGGCTCGTCAGCCAAGTCGGCAATATGTATCACCGCACGATCTGCAAGAGGGTGGCTGTCAGGTACAGCTACGACCGCTGTTTCAAAGAAAAGCGTGCGAAAATGCAGGCGGGGATCTTTTACATCTGGGGTGCGGCAAAATGCGAGATCCACACTGCCGCTCAATAGCTTAGGCAGGAGGTGGATGGTTTTCTGTTCAATCAGTTGAATTTCGATCTCGGGATGTGATTGGCGCAATAGCTGCATGAGCTGCGGCATCAGGCCTGCCGCCGCGCTGTCAATCGCGCCAACTCTTAGTACGGCGGTTTCCGCACGTCTCACACTGCGCACTTTTTGCTCGAACCGGGCTGTTTGCTCAACCAACTCCCGAGCGTCATCCAAGATCGACAATCCAGCTTGTGACAGGGACACATTTCGAGTCGTACGCACAAATAGGCGGGTATCCAACTCATCCTCAAGCAAGCGAATTTGCCGTCCCAGTGAGGCGGGTAACATATCTAGTGACTGTGCTGCCCGCCCAAAATGCAGCGTATTGGCGACCGCCAGAAAGCATCTAATCCGTTTAATATCCATCTGTCCTACGCCACTCATACTATTTCATTTTAGTATATAATCTCAGATTGATTGAGAAACACAACGTGGGACCTGTAGCGTCACGCAAGATCGCCGGTATTCGATGTTGAAGGGGGCGCCAGATCGATGGTAGCTCACCCCCACCGCCTCCTTTGAATGTCACCGGCCTAATGACAGTCCTTGAAAAGCGGATACCTCTAATGACCACCTACAAAATCGCCGCCATCCCAGCTGATGGCATTGGTCCGGAAGTGATTAACGCGGGCTTGCAGGCCCTGGAGACACTGGCCAGTTGGGATGGTGGTTTCAAATTACACGTGACCGAATTTGACTGGAGCTCCGAGCGTTACAAAAGGACCGGGGCGCTGATGCCCGAGGACGGCACTGAGCAACTCAAAGCGTTTGATGCGATTTTCTTCGGAGCTGTGGGCGCGGCAGACGTGCCTGATCATATTACTCTGTGGGGGTTGCGCCTGCCGATCTGTCAGGGGTTTGACCAATATGCCAACGTGCGGCCCACTAAAATTCTTCCGGGCATCCAATCGCCGCTTGCGGGCGTCGGGCCGGGTGATCTGGATTGGGTAATCGTGCGCGAAAACTCCGAAGGCGAGTATGCGGGCCATGGCGGCCGTGCTCACAAGGGTTTCCCTGAAGAAGTGGGCACGGAGACCGCTATTTTCACACGTGTCGGCGTGACCCGTATCATGCGCTATGCGTTCAGACTGGCGCAATCGCGGCCGCGCAAATTTTTGACGGTGGTGACCAAATCGAATGCGCAACGGTTCGGCATGGTCATGTGGGATGAAATTGCAGCGGAAGTCGCGCAGGAATTTCCCGATGTGAAATGGGATAAAATGCTGGTTGATGCGATGACCGTGCGCATGGTGAAGGACCCGCAAAGCCTTGATACAATCGTCGCGACCAACCTGCATGCAGATATTTTGTCTGATCTGGCCGGTGCGCTTGCTGGGTCCTTAGGCGTTGCCCCAACGGGTAACATTGATCCCGAACGCCGGTTTCCATCTATGTTCGAACCTATTCATGGCTCAGCATTTGATATCACCGGCAAGGGGATCGCCAACCCTGTCGCGACATTCTGGACCGCTGCGCAGATGTTAGAGCATTTGGGTGAGGACAAGGCAGCTGGGCGTATGATGAGTGCGATTGACCAGGTCTGCGAGGCCGGGATCATGACGCCTGACATCGGCGGCACAGCCAGCACACAACAAGTGACCGATGCCGTCTGCGAGGCTATTCGCGGAGCCAACGTTCTGGTTGCCTGATATGCCGCACTTAGATCCGGAGATGTTGCTGCGTGTAATGTTTGCTGCTGCTATATCTGCGGCAGATCCTGCTACCGTCCTTGCGCAGCATCTTCCAGAAAAACCTGCAGGCAGGTGCATTGTCGTGGGGGCAGGGAAATCTGCTGCCGCTATGGCGCGAGCCTTGGAAATCGCGTGGCCCGATGTAGATATTTCGGGCGTTGTGGTCACGCGGTATGGTCACAGCGTGCCTTGTAGCCGCATCATTGTGCGTGAGGCATCGCATCCCGTTCCCAACGCATCAGGCGAGGCGGCGGCAATGGAGATTCTAGCGACGGCTCACGGTGCTGGGGCTGATGATCTGGTTTTAGCGCTGATATCCGGCGGGGGATCGTCGCTGATGCCTATGCCGGTGGCGCCACTTAGCTTGGCGGATAAGATCGATGTCAATCAGCGCCTCTTGGCGTCCGGCCTGACCATCGAAACGATGAACAAAGTCCGCCGCCGTCTGTCTGCGATCAAAGGCGGCGGGCTGGCACGTGCTGCGCATCCTGCCCGGCTTGTAACACTGGCGATTTCGGATGTGCCGGGCGATCATCCGGCGAACATCGCGTCTGGGCCAACTGTTTCGGATCCCTCTGCGGATGAGGACTTATCCTATTTACTAGAATCACTGGGGGATGATCTGCCAGCGGCCGTTGTCGCCTTGCTCGCCAAGCGTTCGGATGCATTGCTGGATTTCAAAAGCGATTTCCGCCTGATCGCAACGCCGATGATGGCCCTGACTGCAGCGGCGGAGATCGCCAGGGCAGCTGGGGTTAGGCCGATGATTTTGGGTGACGCAATCGAGGGCGAAGCACGTGAACTGGGTATTGGAATGGCTGGAATCGCAAAATCAGCAGCGGCGCATGGCTACCCTATTGCTCGGCCTTGCGTCCTGCTATCGGGAGGTGAAAGCACCGTCAGCATTGGTGCCCAAAAGCCGGGCCGCGGCGGTCGCAACACAGAATTCCTGCTGTCTCTTGCGATAGCGCTGAATGGCCTGCCGGGCATTTACGCTCTGGCAGGCGATACGGATGGCATTGATGGAACAGAAGATGCCGCTGGTGCTATCGTCGGGCCGTCCGATTTGGCCAGAGCGGCAGACTTGGGCCTGAATCCTCAGGCCTATTTGCAAGCTCATGACAGCTATTCTCTTCTGGATCGCTTGGAGCGGTTAGTCAAAACCGGCCCGACGTTGACCAACGTTAACGACTTTAGAGCGGTTCTTGTCTCGTAGAGCGTCGGCGGAATACTGCAGCGCGACGCCACCCTAACGTGGATGGCGTCGCTTCTGTCTTATAGGCTTGAGCGATCAGCTCCGCTGCATAGTGCGGGGCATTTCCGACAGGATTTCAGCGCCATCTTCACGCAGTATAACGATTTCTTCCAGCCGAACGCCAAACCGGTCTTTCAGATAGATGCCCGGCTCAATCGAGAAGACATTGCCCGCGCGCAGCTCTACGTCGGAGGTTGCGGTGATATACGGTGGTTCGTGGATGTCGATTCCCAGCCCGTGTCCGGTGCGGTGCAGGAATTGTGGGCCATACCCGGCAGCGGTGATGGTGTCGCGAGCTGCGCGGTCGATCTCGCTGGCACGTACGCCGGGTTTTGATGCGGCGACTGCGGCCTGAACGGCGGCCTCTACCACTTTGAACACCTGTTCGTATTCTGCTTTTGGTGTGCCGAACCAGCCGCAGCGCGTCATATCGGACGGATAGCCGTTCAATCGGCACCCTGTATCGATCAGCACGGCCATGTCACGGGTCAGTTTGGTGTCGCCAGTGTGGTGATGGGGGAAAGCGCCATTCGCTCCGAAGCCTACGATGGTGAATTCCGGCGTTGCACCATTGACCTTGTAGTGCTCGTGCAGAATTGCCTGCACATCCCACTCAGTCATGCCTTCTTCGAGACTGGAAAACGCCTCAACTACGGCGGCATCATTCAACAGATGCGCGGCTTTCAACGCGTCATATTCTGCGGTATCTTTCATTGCGCGCAGCAGGCCAACTGTATCGTCGGTAAAACGTCGCTCTGGGCAGTCCATCGCGTCCAGCACGCGCAGTGCAAAATCGGCACGCATGGTTTCGTCCAATACCACAGACAGGCCTGCATCGGTTGCACTACAATCCGCAAGCAGGGCCGCGAGGGCTGCATCGGGTCCTTCGTCATCAGACCAGCAGTGGAACGGTAAGTCGGTCGCCTGGCGCGCAGCGTCCGCGTTCAATCTTGGCATCAGAAAACCTGCGTGGTTCTGGCTAACCATCAACATCACCGGGCGTTCATCGCCATGTGGGTTCACGCCGGACAGCCACATCATATGGCTGGAAGGACCGAGTACCACCATATCCGTGGCTGTCTCACTCATGCGCTGGCGTAGCCGGACCAGCCGGTCGGCATAGGGGGGGTGTGTCATATATTGGGCTCCTGCGGCGCACGTGGTCATAAACCGCGGCCGGTCTGTAAATTGGGTCGAATAGGTCGTTGAGGTCGAGTTGTGATGTGCCGACTTAGCTGCCTGCCCAAAGATAAAATGGGCAGGCCAATGTGCTGTGTAGCACCAGAAATCAGCGTTTTTCCACCAGACGGTAGAAAACAAAGTCAGAGGTCGCCCCATTCACATAGCCCGTGACATCCTCATCCATCGCCACCTGATAGGCAGCCTGGAACATGATCACGATGGGAGAGTTTTTTTGAACCTCTGCTTGCAGCTCTTGGTACATCACCAATCGCTTTTCGGGGTCTGCTTCGGTGAGCGCGGCCTTGGTCTTTGCGTTCATCTCCGCTGGGACAGCCCAAGAGTTACGCCATGTGGTCGTCGCTGCATAGTTGTCGTCGGAGTTGTCGGAATTATACGCAAACGCCTTCGCGTTGGAATGCGGGTCCATAAAGTCAGGACCCCAATAGAGCAGCATCGCCTCATGGCTGCGTTCGCGGTACTTTGTAATCACCTGGCTGCCGGTCCCTGGCAGGATTTCAAAGTTGATGCCCGCATCGGCAAAGCTGGCCTGCAAGGATTGTGCCATATCAGTAAAGGGAGCCGCATTGATCACATCCAGTGAGACGGTGATTGGTGTTTCAATCCCGGCCTCGCTTAGGATCGATTTAGCGCGCTCAGGATCATACCCAAACGGAGCGTCGTCGTAGGATCCCGGGAAGCCTTTTGGCCAGAACGCCTGATGGATTTCCATCTGGCCGTTGATGATT
This sequence comes from Phaeobacter cretensis, assembly GCF_047372505.1. NCBI lineage: Bacteria > Pseudomonadati > Pseudomonadota > Alphaproteobacteria > Rhodobacterales > Roseobacteraceae > Phaeobacter > Phaeobacter cretensis. The sequence continues at coordinate 1,241,803 of NZ_JBKBEU010000001.1, read as the reverse complement.
GTGTCGGTCATGCCTTTGTAGTCCACCAGATAGCGGGCAGCCTCCCAAACAGCAGGGTCTGTGAGGCTGTCGGTCTTCTGGTTGAAAGACAGAAAATGCACCGCAGCCTGCGGATAAGTCTCCACCCGAATGGCATCGCCGTCAAAGCCACTGATCTGATCCGGTGTCAGATTACGAGCCATGTCGATGTCGCCAGATTCCAGCAGCAGCTCTTGCGTGGCAGCCTCTGCCACATGGCGAATGATGACGCTCTCCATCTTTGGCGCGCCTTTGAAGTAATCCCCGTTAGCCGCCAGCCGCACCATCTGCGCTGGGCGATAGTCTTGCAGTTTAAACGGTCCGGATCCGGCTGCGTTCTCGTTCAGCCATGCATTGCCCATATCACCGTCAACGGCATTGGCCATCACCATCTCTTTGTCGACGATGGAGGCAGGACGCGCGGCCAGAACGTTCATTACAAACGCTGGTGAGAAGTCGCCCTCGTATTTGACAGTGATGATGCTGCCGTCGCTGGTGATCATTTGGTCTACGTTCTCGGCTGTCCAGCCCAGCTGCACAAGGATAAAGGCAGGGGTCAGGTTCAGCTTAATCACTCGGGCCAGTGAAAACACCACGTCTTCACCACGCACGGGGTTGCCTGAGTGGAACACCGCGTTATCGCGCAGCGTAAAGCGAATAGTCTTGGTAGCCGCATCTATGTCCCATGCGCTGGCAAGACCCGGGGCCAGTATGGTGGGATCTTCGGCATCATATTGCACCAAGCGGTCATAGAGATTGGTGACCAGTTCACCAGAGGTGAATTCATAGGCCTGTGCCGGATCAATCGCGACAATATCGTCGATGTTCTGGGCTACAATCAGCGCATTGGCAGGGGTGTCAGCAAGCGTGGTGGTCGCCAGAGGCAACGCTATTGCACTGGCCAGTAAGGCGGATTTCACGAGGTTCATGTCAGTCTCCCTATTTGGTTTATTTGTACCCTGTCGGCATGTTCGATCATGTTGGACCTACCTGCAGGGCCGTACGCGCTCAGGGCAGGTCTGGTGTGTTTTTGCTATGCAAAACGCTGAGCGTGCCGGTCCACAAAAGCCGCGCCACTTGTGCGGTCGGGTTGCTCCAGGAATGTGAGGTCAGCCCGCTGTAGTGCAGACTGTCGCCCGCTTTCAGGCGAAAGAGCTGCCCACCCAGAGATTGGTCGATCTCTCCCGCCAGCACATAAAGCATCTCTTCACCCTCATGGCTGACCTCCTCAGATACATATCCGGGCGGTACATGCAGGATGTAGCTAGATAGCTCGGCGCCCGGAAATTGGGCGCCGAGTGCCTCATATGTGATTGAGGATCCCGCCAGAGAAAACTGTGTGCGTGTTGAGGCCCGTGTTAGGGCGTCCGAAGGTTTTGGCGTTGCGATGAAGTATTCCAACCCCACCTCAAGTGCTGCAGCGATCTGCGCCAGAGTGCCCAGCGTCGGCGTAGCGTTGTTGCGTTCCAGCTGGCTGAGGTAGCCGACGGAAACACCAGCAGTGTCGCAGAGCGCCTGAAGCGTCAGCCCCATCTGCTTGCGTCGCTTGCGGATCAGCGCGCCGAGCATCGGGCCTGCAGTGTTACGGGACATTACTGGTTTTTGGGTGGCGCTGGTGTTTGGCATTGACGACTTTCACAATGATGATCACCTGATTAGCTTAGAAAAAAATTTTTTGTGAAGCAAAAACTTTTTGCTTTTGCAAAAAATAATATTTATGCCGAAGGGAAATTCGTCGGTATTCCGGCGGCGCTGCGTCGTGTGTCACGGCCATGTGGAGGGCAGGATATCTTGACCAGCACATCAAAAACGGGACGTGTAATTCTGCTTTTTACGCAGGGGGTTGCGGGTTTTGTTCTGGTGACAACGCTGACTTTTCTCGGCCTGCTGTCGATCACATTTTTCATTGGTCGAGTGGTGCCGATTGATCCGGTTCTCTCGGTCGTGGGGGATCGCGCCACACAGGAGCAATATGAAGCGGCGCGGATTGCCATGGGCCTTGATCACTCACTGGTGGTCCAGTTTTTCTCTTATGTCGGAGACGTGTTTCAAGGAGACTTGGGGCGCTCTGTTTCTACCAACCGGCCCGTTACTTCTGATCTTGCAAGGGTGTTTCCGGCAACGCTAGAGATGGCCACACTGGGTATACTGATTGGAGTGGCTCTGGGCGTTCCGATGGGGGTCTGTGCTGCCGCGCGGCAGGGCACCTGGGTTGACCAGGTTATCCGCGTTTTTGCCCTGCTTGGGTATTCAGTGCCAGCCTTCTGGTTGGGTTTGGTTGGGCTGGCCGTATTTTATGCGGGACTGGGCTGGGTTGCGGGGCCAGGGCGAGTTGATATCTTCTATGACGGGTTGATTGACCCGATAACTGGTTTGCTGTTGGTCGACAGCTTATTGGTCGGCGATACTGAGGTGTTCTGGAATGCGTTGTCGCATTTGGTGCTGCCAGCAGTCATCCTCGGTTTTTTCAGTCTTGCCTATATCGCGCGCATGACCCGCAGTTTCATGCTGGACCAGCTTAGTCAGGAGTTTATCACCACAGCCCGCGTCAAAGGCGTGCCGGAATGGAAGGTGATCTGGGTGCACGGGTTCAAGCCAATTCGGGTGCCATTGATCACCGTAATTGGACTGTCCTATGCGGCTCTGCTGGAAGGCTCGGTGATGATCGAAACCGTCTTCAGTTGGCCGGGTATCGGTAATTACCTTACTGTTGCGCTGCTGAATGCCGATATGAATGCGGTGCTGGGTTCCACGCTGGTAATCGGTGCAGTGTTCATCTTCATCAACAAGATCTCGGATGTGCTTTACCGGGTTCTCGACCCAAGGAGCTAGTGATGTCGAGCCGTGACTGGTTGCTGGACGACTCCCCGGCCACAAGAACTCAGGCCACTGCGGTACGGGCCTATCGTATGCTTGTTGCGCTGATGCGCAATCCGCTGGCAGTCGTGGGTACAGTGATCATTGCCATGCTGATCCTCGCAGCCGCGCTTGCCCCCTGGGTCGCACCACATAGTCCGATCGGGCAGGACCTTCCGGCCCGCCTCTTGCCGCCGTCTGCTGCACATTGGATGGGCACGGATGAGTTGGGGCGTGATATCTTCTCCCGTGTGGTCTACGGCGCGCGGATTACGTTGATGATCGTGGCATTGGTGGCAGTAATCTCTGCGCCACTTGGTCTTATCATTGGTGCAATATCGGGCTACTTCGGTGGCTGGATTGACCGGGTCCTGATGGGGGTGACCGATGTATTTCTTTCGATGCCCAAGTTGATCCTGGCATTGGCCTTCGTTGCTGCCCTTGGGCCAGGGATCGAAAATGCGATCATTGCCATCGCTATCACCGCATGGCCCGCCTATGCCCGTATCGCGCGAGCCGAAACACTGACGTTTCGCAATGCAGAGTTCATCGCGGCGACCCGTCTGCTGGGCGCTTCGCACTCTCGCATCATTCTGCAACATGTGCTGCCGTTGTGTACGTCCTCGATGATCGTACGGGTGACACTGGATATGGCAGGTATCATCCTGACAGCGGCGGGCCTTGGGTTTCTGGGCCTCGGCGCGCAGCCGCCCTTACCGGAATGGGGCGCGATGATTTCACGTGGACGGGTGTTTATTCTGGATCAATGGTGGGTCGCGACCATGCCAGGCATTGCAATCATTTTGGTCAGCCTTGGTTTTTGCTTTCTCGGCGATGGGTTGCGCGATGTACTGGACCCGAAGCAGGGGGGCAAGTCATGAACCATGCCGCCGCGCCATTGCTGGAGGTCGATAACCTCCGCGTCAGTTACCCGACCCCAAAGGGCCGGGTCGAGGTGGTCAAAGGGCTGAGCTTTACCCTTGGGCGTGAGCGGTTGGGTATCGTGGGAGAGAGTGGATCAGGCAAATCCATGACTGGCCGCGCCATATTGCGACTGATCCGCAATCCCGGACAGATGGCCGCTGACAAACTGGCGCTGGAAGGACAGGATCTACAAGGCCTGAACGACCGCCAGATGCGGGGCATACGCGGCGCTCGTATTTCGATGATCATGCAGGACCCCAAGTTCTCGTTAAATCCGGTGATGACCATCGGGGCGCAGATCGCCGAGTCGCTGGATGTCCATGAACGGCTCAGCCGACGCGATACGAACGCTCGCGTGTTGGATATGCTGGGCGCCGTGCGCATCAATGATCCTAAGGCGGTCGCTCGGATGTATCCGCATCAGGTGTCCGGTGGCATGGGGCAGCGGGTAATGATCGCCATGATGCTTATCCCGCGTCCGGATCTGCTGATCGCGGATGAGCCGACCTCAGCGCTTGACGTATCGGTGCAGGCTCAGGTGCTGGACCTGATTGATGAGTTGGTCCGTGCCAAGGGGATGGGGCTGATCTTGATCAGTCACGATCTCAATCTGGTTGCACGCTATTGCGACCGGATCATGGTGATGAACGGTGGTCAGGTGGTGGAAAGCTGTGCCGCGGGTGATCTGCACAAAGCCAGCCATCCCTATACCCAAGGGTTGCTGGCAGCGGTGCCTCAGATGAAGGAAATCCGAGACACACTGCCTGTGCTTGACCGTCAAAGTTGGAGCAGAACATGACGGCGATCTCTCTGAAATCCCTCGATATCTCCTACGGGGATACCAAGGTCGTGCAGGGCGTTAGCTTTGATGTTGCGGAAGGCGAGAGCTTTGCTCTCGTTGGGGAAAGTGGCTCTGGAAAATCCACCGTTTTGAAGGCGATTGCCGGGCTTGCGCCGGATTGGACGGGCGAGATGTCAGTTCTCGGACAGCCGCGCAGCCACGGCATTGATAGGGCGTTTTCGCGTAGCTGCCAGATGGTGTTCCAGGATCCTTACGGTTCATTGCACCCACGCAAACCGGTCGATTGGGTGCTGCGGGAGCCCTTGCGGGTGCATGGAATTGGTGCGCGTGACGGTCGCGTGGCAGAAATGCTGGCAGCGGTCGGGCTCGATCAGCGGTTCCGCTTTCGCTATCCACATCAGCTTTCCGGTGGTCAGCGTCAGCGTGTCGCGATCGCGCGGGCCTTGATGCTCAATCCCAAGGTGTTACTGCTAGATGAGCCGACGTCGGCATTAGATGTCTCAGTACAGGCCGAGATTCTCAATCTGCTGAAAACACTGCGGCGTGCGCAGGGGCTGACCTATCTGATGGTGACCCATAATCTGCCGGTGGTCAGCTTTATGTGCGACCGCATGGCTGTAATGAACAAAGGCTACATTGTCGAAATCGCGCCAGCAGATGCATTGCATGATGGGCGGTTTAGCGATCCTTATGCGCAACAGCTCTATGCTGCCAGCGGCGGAGCAGATTAGCCAAGCTAGTAAGAAATTTGACAGGGCCATGCGGCGGATGTCGCTATGACGCCTATTGTGACATTTTGATTGAGGACCCGATGACGCGACACGATCCCGAACAGAAACTGATGCAAGACGCCGCTACAGCAGACGCGCTAGGCCAGTTCACGACTGCTCTGGCTGGAGCGACCGTAGCGCAGGCCGCTTATGATGCGCTGTGCACGCTGACCAAGGCCACGATCGGTGCTAAGTTGTTCACGGTTATGACGGTTGATATGGCGGCCATGCTGGCCTGTCGAACTTACACTGATGACCACGAAAACTATCCAATATCCGGCACCAAACCGATTGAGATGAACGACTGGTTCCAGATTGTGCATGGCCAGCATCAGTGTTTCGTTGCCAACACGCTGGTGGAGATTGACCAGGTGTTTCCCGATGGCAAACTGATCGGCAACTTGGGCTGTGGATCTGTCATTAATCTTCCGGTGCTGATGCGCGGTGAATTGGCGGCGACCATCAACATCCTGCATGAGCCGGGCTATTATAACGAGGCGCGGGTGCGGGCTGCGAAAGCAGTGCTGACGCTGCCGTCTCTGGCGACCTTGGCAGTGGTTAAGTCGCTATGATTTCATTCGGCTTCCCTTTGCGCAGGAACCGGGTCGCGCGCTAGGCTGCTTCTGCGATAAACCCAAGGATGTTTGCTGCATGGGATCCCGCCGGTATGACCTTGGATATGATGCTCGCTCTTTTGGTGTTTCTTTTCCCGTTGGCCTACAGCCCCGGACCGGGGAATCTCTTCTTTGCTGCCAATGGCGCGCAGTTTGGGTTTCGTGCGACCATTCCCGCAACCCTAGGCTATCATATAGCGACGGCAGTGGTGACGTTACTGATCGGTAGTGGTGCGCTGGCGGCCCAAGCGATCTCGCCCGAGTTGTTCCAGATGCTGAAGCTGGCCGGGGTTATCTATATGGTGTGGATCGCATCGAAACTGTGGCGCGCCGGAGGCACAAAGTCCGATTTGCATGCACAGCCCGCACGGTTTCGCGATGGCGTTGTGTTGCTGGTGTTGAACCCCAAAGCCTATGTGATCATCGCGGTGATGTTCAGCCAGTTCCTGACGCCTGTGGACGCTGCCATGGCAAATGCGTACAGCACGGCCCTCGGGCGGACGGGGCAGTTGGGTGTCGTTGCCGTTATTACGTTTGTCTTTACGCTCAATAACTTCGTAGCGTTTTCGATTTGGACATTGATTGGAGAGGGTCTGGCGCGTCAGTTCGCCCGAGATGCGCGCGCACGGCAGCTAAATCGCGGCTTCGCACTGCTGCTTGGCGGTGTTGCTATTTGGATGCTGTTGATGTGATGGCGGGTCGTATTGCGCCGATGTGGCTGCGGTAGGGGCGAGCCCGCTTGCGCTGACACTCTGCTGGCCGAATAGAAAAACGCCCGGAGCGACCCAGGCGTTTTTGATTGTTTAGCGGCTGTCTCCAGCCTGATTGCGCGAATGTGCAATTAGCCGATGATGCCGTTCAGCGTGGCGCTTGGGCGCATTACAGCAGCGGTTTTCACCGGGTCGGCATGGAAGTAGCCACCCAGATCTGCTGTTTTGCCCTGGACCGCTGCCAGTTCAGACAGGATCGCCTCTTCTTTGGCGGCCAGATCAGCTGCGATAGGTGCAAAATGAGCCGCCAGTTCAGTGTCATCGCTCTGTGCCGACAGGGCCTCTGCCCAATACCTGGCAAACCAATAGTGGCTGGCGCGGTTATCAGGCTCACCAACTTTGCGGCTGGGTGACCGGTTGTGATCCAGAATACCCTGCGTCGCGGCCTCAGCCGCGGCACCTAGCACGCCTGCCTTGGCGTTACCCTTGCTGTCTGCAAGGAAGTTCAGGCTCTCACCGAGCGCGCAGAACTCGCCCATGGAGTCCCAACGCAGGTGGTTTTCCTCAACAAGCTGCTGAACGTGCTTGGGCGCAGACCCACCTGCACCTGTTTCAAACAAACCGCCGCCGTTCATCAATTTCACAATCGACAGCATTTTGGCCGATGTGCCCAATTCCAGGATCGGGAACAGGTCGGTGAGGTAGTCGCGCAGCACGTTGCCGGTGATCGCGATACTGTCCTTGCCTGCGGTGATTGTCTGTAACGATTGTCCAGTCGCTTCGCGCGGTGCCATGGTCTGGAATTTGTCGGCCACGCCAGCCGCGTCCAGCACGGGCTGCACGTATTTGATCAGCTCGGCGTCATGGGCGCGGTTTGCATCCAGCCAGAAGATTGCCTCGGAGCCGGTCAGACGCTGACGGTCCATTGCAAGCTGGATCCAGTTCTCAATCGGTGCCTTTTTCACGGTGCAAGAACGCCAGATATCGCCAGCTTCAATGTCATGCGAATGCAGCGTGTCACCATTGGCCAAAACGATGCGGATGGTACCATCCGCAGGCGCTTCGAAGGTGGTTGGATGCGAGCCGTATTCCTCAGCCTTCTGCGCCATCAGGCCGACGTTGGCGACGGAGCCGGCGGTGGTCACATCCAGCGCACCATTGGCTTTGAAGAAATTGATGCTTTCGTCGTAGACGGTGGAATAGCAGCGGTCAGGTATGACGCAGTTGGTGTCGCCCTTGTTGCCTGCTTCGTCCCAGCCTTTGCCACCCGCACGGATTACGGCCGGCATGGAGGCGTCGATGATCACATCAGACGGCACATGCAGGTTGGTGATGCCCTTGTCGCTGTCGACCATATACATGGAGGGGCGCTCAAGTGCGGCGATCTCGGATTTGATCGCATCGGCATTGGGAAGGCCGTCGATGGTTGCAAGGACCGCGCCGAGACCGGAGTTGGCAGAGCCACCGGCAGCTTCGATTTCAGCACCAAATTTATTCCAAACCGGACCAAGCCATGCTTTTACCGCGTGACCAAAGATGATTGGGTCAGAGACCTTCATCATGGTGGCTTTCATGTGCAGCGAGAACATGGTGCCGTCGGATTTGGTATCTTCAATGGCACCCATCAGGAAGGACGACAGAGCCTTTGCGGACATGAAGGTCGCATCGGCTACGGTGCCTTCTTCCAGCGGCCAGCAGTCTTTCAACGCGCTGACTGTGCCATCCTTGGCTACAAATTCGATCTTCGCATCACCGGCCTGAGCGGCAGAAATGGTGGCCGACACTTCGTTGGCGTAGAAATCATTGCCAGGCATTGAAGATACTTTGGTCTTGCTGTCGGCGGACCATTTGCCCATCGAGTGCGGGTTTTTCTGGGCAAAGTTCTTAACCGCGCGCGCGGCGCGCCGGTCGGAGTTACCTTCGCGCAGTACCGGGTTCACGGCGGAACCTTTGATGGTGTCGTAGCGCGCGCGAGTTTCTTTTTCCGCATCGGTGGTGGGATCTGCCGGATAGTCGGGAATGCCAAAACCCTGCTCCTGCAGTTCGGCAATCGCATCCGTCAGTTGGGGCACAGAGGCCGAGATATTCGGCAGCTTGATGACATTGGCTTCTGGCGTTTTTACCAGCTGGCCCAGTTCCGCCAGATCATTGCTCTGACGCTGTGCGTCACTCAACGTTTCTGGGAAGGTCGCAAGAATGCGGCCTGCCAGCGAGATGTCCTTGGTCCCGACAGAGACGCCCGCCGCATCCGCAAAGCTGCGGATGATTGGCAACAGAGAGGCGCTGGCCAACTCAGGGGCTTCGTCTACGATGGTATACAAAATGTCGGGGGTCGAATTTTCTGCCATATTCCACAACCTTTTTTCAGCGATATCGGAAACTTGGGTGAGCGGTCGTTGCTGCACCAGATGGACGGGTTGCTGCAGTCCAGTGAGGATGCGGCAGGCGGTCATAGTGGTCAGATTTGGCCTGACAAACCGGCAGCCCGCAAGGACAACAGCCATTCATATGGCCCCCGTGTAAATCAGGTCGCGCGCGGGCGCAATTGCCGGCATCGTCTTTGTAGGGTGCAGATTGCCGCGCTTTTGAGTTTATTGAGCGGTTTTGCCGCCAATACGGGCAGTTTGTCCCGGTTTGGCGACTCATTTTGAATTGGGTGCGGCTTTACCCGCGCCAGCGCAGCACGTGACGCTCGACCAATCCGATCAGGCTGCTGACGAGCACGCCTAAGATCGACAAAATGGCCACACCAGCAAACAGGCGCTCCAGATCGTAAAGCGATCCGGCTTCAAGTATATAAGCGCCAATACCATGTTCCGCGCCCAGCATTTCGGCGGCAACCAGCAGGATGATGGCTATCGCCAGGCTGATGCGCAGCCCGGACAGGATGCCGGGCATGGCCCCCGGCAGCACGATTTTGCGCACGATCGAAAGCCACGACAGGTTAAAACTCTGCCCCATGCGGATCAGCGTGCGGTCGACATTGTCCACCGCGCCATAGGTAGCCACCACGGTGGGGGTGAAGGTGCCAAATGCAATCAGTGCGTATTTAGATGCTTCGTCAATACCGAACCAGATGACAAACAGCGGCAAAAGCGCGATCTTGGGAATTGGGAATAGGGCCGCCACAAGGGGCACAAGTCCTGCGCGCACATACGAGAACAGCCCGATTATTAGTCCAACGCCGATGCCAACACTGGCACCCAAGGCCGCTCCAACGATCAGGCGTGACAACGAAACGCTTACATGGGTCCACAACAGACCCGAGGCATAAAGCTCCGTCAATGTCGCAAGCACATCGTAGGGCCGGGGCAGGGTGAGTTTGGAAATCCAGCCCTGACGGGAGCCCAGCTCGGCAAGGGTGATCAGCAATACAAAGATCAATATACCCACCCAGCGAGCGCCACGCGGGGCAAAGCCGCCTCCGCGAAACTGGACCGGTCGTACGGCCGCGTGTTGGTGCGGTCTCTTAGGTGCGACCTTGGGTAGGTCTTCTGCCATCTGCGGGTCAGACATTCATTAGCTCCGCATCTGCCGCGCGCGCCTCATCACGCATTAGCTGCCATAGATATTTCTGTTTCTGCTCAAGATCGACGTCACCGAATGCCCGTTCGGCCAGCGGTGTCTCCAGATGAACGATCTCGCGGATCTTGCCGGGACGGCGTGACAGCACCACGATTTGGTGGCCCAGTCGCACTGCCTCAGCCAGATTGTGGGTCACGTAGACGGCGGTAAATGGCGTGCGTGTCCACAGCGCCACGAGATCGTCCATCAATAATTCACGGGTTTGGCTATCTAACGCCGACAAAGGCTCGTCCATCAGCATCACGGCTGGGTTCACGGCCAGAGCGCGGGCAATCGCCACACGCTGCTTCATTCCACCCGACAGCTGTTTTGGAAGGGCGTCTGCAAACTCGCTCAATTTGGTGCGTGCCAGAACATCCTTGATGATCCGTGCAGCCGCGGCACCACGAATGCCGTGATCCTCTAGGACCAGGCTGATATTGCCGCGAACCGTGCGCCAGGGCAGCAGGGCAAAGTCCTGAAACACATAAGTGAGCGGGTTCAGGCAATCTTTGGAGGGCTGCCCGACCTGCAAGATCTCGCCCCGAGCTGGTCGTTCCAGCCCGCCGATAAATCGCAACAAAGTGGACTTTCCACAGCCAGAAGGACCGACAATGCAAACGATTTTACCACTGGGAATGTCCAGAGTGATGTCGTGCAAGACTTCTACATCTTCATAGGCGTGACCCACCTGTGACAGGCGAATATCCATGATATTGCTCCGCTCGTAAATGAGGCCGGGGCAGGATATGCCCCGGCATCGTCATCAGTCGATGGTTTCGACGTAGCTGGGATCGATGATCGTCTGCAGCGAAATGTTTGCATTCACAAGCTTCTCAGCCTGGAACCAGGCCAGTTGATCCGCCAGTGATTTGGTGTTCAGCGCTGCCCCTTCGTTCAATCGCATGGTGCCGTTGATGATCGACTTTGCAGCCTTTTCACGAGGACGATCTGCATAGACATATTTATGGATTAGATCGACCAGCTCATCGACCCCGGAGTCTCCGTTGCTTCGATCTATCATCGTTGCGTTGTAATCAGCCACACCGCGGCTGTAGGCGCTCAGGAAATCCTTGGTCATTTGTTGCTCGTCGCTGGCATTGCGTGCAGAGGTAAAGACAGTCGTCACCTGATAATTCGGCAGATAGCTTGCGACGTCGCCTATAATATGAACCGCCCCGGAACCGGCCAGCGGCTTGGCGATATGGGGCACGATGGACCAGGCGTCAATCTGGCCCGATTTCAATGCACCGATGATGGCGCCCACTTTTTGCAGTGGCTTGAAGGACAGCGAGGCACCTTCTTTCAGGGCCATACGGGACCCCATATAGTGGAACGAAGACCCTGCCGTTGTCATGCCAAAGCTTTTGCCGTCCAGCGCGGCGGGGCTGGTGACGCCAGCCTGGAAAGCCGCATCTGAGACCAGGATTTTCTGCCCATCGATGCCCGGCTCTTCCGACAATGCACCGCCGATCACTTTGATCGCGCCCTTATCTGCGAGAGAGATCAAACCGCCCGACATAGCAGTTACTGCGTAGTCTAAATCGCCCGATGCAATGGCCACCGACATTGGTGCGGCAGCTTGGAAAAAACGCAGCTCAACATCCAGGCCGGCATCTGCAAAGTAACCGCGTTCCTGTGCGATGAAGCTGGCGGAATGGCTGGTAAACCGTAACGCCCCAAGCACGATTTTGCGACGACTGGCCAGCGCAGGTGTCGCCAGCCCTGCCACGGCGCCAATACTACCCAGAGCCGCAATGGTTTGGCGGCGTGTCCAATTGGTCATTTCACATGTCCTCCGTTTAGTGAGTCTTTGTCTTCCGCCCGTCCGACGATTTTTTCATAAAGGCACTGGGTGGGCGCCGAGGGATCTCCAGCGATGCAATTCAAGTGCCCATGTCGTCAGAAACGTAGGTTTTGAGCGCTGCTAGTGCTGCATCGGCGTTGCGAGTTAGAATTGCCTCGACCAGCACCTGCTGCTGCTTTGCGCGCAGGGCAAAATCCAAACGTCCTTCGCGGAGCAGGGCTAGCCGAAACCGGCGTGACTGGTCGTAGAACTTAAGCTGCATATGCGACAGTCGGGGTGATTGTGCCGCCTCTACCAGCACCGAGGCGAAGGTACGGCAAGCCATATCCCAATCCAGCGCTAAGGCATCGCTTATACCCCTGGCCAATGCCTCTTCAGTGCGCCGCAATGCGTGATGCGCTGCCAAAACCCGGCCCTCCCACTGAACATCTCCATGTTCCAATGCCATCCGGAGACCCAGTTGTTCCACCTGCAGTCGCATCAACAGAATGTCGCGCAGATCACCTTCGGTCGCGGAGGTCACACGAAATCCGCGCTGGGCGGTAGCTTCCACCAGACCCTCAGCGCTGAGCATCCGCAGGGTTTCGCGCATGGAGTGATTTGAGCCGCCATAGGTTTGGCGCAGGGCTTCGATCTTCAGCTTTTGGTCCGGTGGCAACACGCCAAAGGAGATATCCCGACGCAGCGCTGCAGCGAGCATAGCCACTACGGTGTCGTCGTCTGCGCCTTGGCCGCGACCAAACATATATCAATCCATATTTTCCGAAATCTCCAATATTTTTGCGGCAAGTGCCGCAGTCTGTCAATCCGGTGCCGACTGATGAAAAATGTACTGCGTCTACTGCGCATATGTGGACAGCGTTGACGCCCCGGCTTGGCTCTGTCACTTCTGCAATCCACCTTGCGAGTGACTGCAGTCAATCACCGCCCATCCAAAGGATTCTGTCCCGCATGACCAGCCTGCGCTTGTTGCACACCTCTGATCTGCATCTGGGCAAGCGTTTCGGTCAGTTCGACGAAGAGACCCGTGCAGCACTGCAACAGGCCCGTCAGGGTATTTTATCTCGGTTGGCGCAGGTCGCCGCGCAGGAGGGCGCAGGCCATGTGCTGATTGCAGGAGACCTGTTTGACACGGAAACACCGTCCGCGCGTGTGATCCGTCAGGCGCTTGCGGCAATGGCAGCAGCAGATCCCGTGAAGTGGTGGGTCATTCCTGGCAATCATGACAGCGGTGCGGCGGAGCCGCTTTGGGCTGAAATGGCGCGCCATGCGCCGGACAACGTGCATTTGCTGCTGCAGCCGGAGGCTGTTCAGATCGCACCGGGGGCAACACTTCTACCAGCGCCCTGCCAGCACCGCTTTGCAGGGCAGGATAGCACGCGCTGGATGGATGATACAGAAAGCCCCGAAGGGCATCTGCGTATCGGTTTGGCCCATGGCGCTGTGCTGGATTTCGACCGTGACCAGAACGGGGCCGAGACAATAGCGCCCAACCGCGCCAGCACCGCAAGGCTGGATTATCTGGCGCTGGGCGACTGGCATGGGGACTTCACCCTGAACAAGCGTAGCCGTTATTCGGGGACGCCGGAGCGTGACCGCTTCAAGCATTCAGGCCGGGGTCTGTGTCTGTTGGTAGATTTGCCTGGGCCGGGCGAGCTGCCACAGCTGCGTCAGATCGAGGTTGGGCAGTATTATTGGCAGGATCTGCCACTGGAGCTGGCACCGGGTCAGGATGTTTCGACCACTTTAACACAGGCCCTGCCATCAGATCGGGATGACTGGCCTGATTGCCTGATCCGTATCCGTGCGAGGGGGTGGGTTACTGCCGCGCAACATCTAGAGCTTACGCGCCTGGTTGCGGAACAGGCACCGGCTTTTTGCCATCTTAGCCTAGATGAAGCGGCGCTGCGGATCGAGCACAGGGTTGAGGATCTGGACCAGATTGCGACCGGAGGCACTCTGCGCGTGGCGGCGGAAATTCTGATGGCGGAGAGCCAGAATAGCGCTCTCGCTCAGGACGATCGCGAGATTGCTGTTGCGGCTCTGAACAGGCTGTATGCGGTGCTGGGAGAGGGTGCGGAATGAAGCTTACCGCCATCCGACTGACCAACGTGCGCCGTTTTGGCGATCCGGTAGAAATCACTGGTATCGGTTCCGGTCTAAATGTGCTGAGCGCGCCGAATGAACACGGGAAGTCCACCGTTTTTGATGCGCTGCATGCGCTTTTCTTCAAGGATGCGAAATCCTGGGACAAGGAGGTGCGAGCCTTAGCGCCTTATGCAGGCGGAGATCCCGAGGTGGAGGTTGAGCTGAGCTATCAGGGCAGCGAATACCGCATCGCTAAGACCTTTACCAAAGCATCGGGGAAAGGGTTCGCACGGGTCTGGCGTAATGGCGCGTTGGTGCATCAGGCGGATGCTGCCGAGGCTTTTCTGGGTAGTCTCATTGCGCCTCCTAAAGAGGGACCTGTTGGAATGCTTTGGGTGCGACAGGGGCTAACGGATTTCTCTGATGCTAAGGACACGCTTGTGTCGCGCCGCGACTTGATGTCGTCGCTCAGCGGTGAGGTAGAGGCGGTCACCGGAGGGCCGCAGATTGACGGTTTGCGCCGTCGGCTGCGCGTAGATCTTGATCGCCTTGTGACCAGCCGTGGCGCGCGGAAGGGTGGTCCGCTTGCAGAGTCTGAGGCCCGTGTAGTGGAGCTGGTTGAACGGCGTGATATCCTAGTGGCCCAGATCACAGAACTTCGCCAATTGCTTGATCAGCGGCAATCCCTGCGCCGAGAACGGGACGAGCTGTCCGCTTTGAACGAAGTCGAAGCGCGCCAATCCCGGTTGGTCCGTGCTGAAAAAGCGCTGACTGTGGCGCAACGCCACCGCGAGCAATGCGAAAAGGCGGGTCGAGCATTGGATTTGGCAATATCGCGTCGTGATGGTCAGATGGCGCGTATCGACACACAAGCCGCTCGTTTGGCTGATTACGCCCGCACAACCAAAGAACAGCAGCAAGCGGTTGAGCGGCGCGCAACAGCGGCCACTATCGCTGAGCAGGCCGCGCAGCAATTGAATACGGCGGAGATGGAAGCCAAAGCTGCCCGTGCCGCCGTATCTTCGGCGCGCAAGGCTGTTGCCACCGCATTGCGTTTAGAGGCTTCCGAACAGGCAGAATTGCACCGCCGTGAGTTAGTAGAACGGCTGGCGCAGTTTGATGCGCTTCAGGTAGAGATTGCTGCGGATCGGCAGCAGGCCAAGCAAGGTCTCGATGCCAGTGCCTTAGAACAGCTTGAGGAGTTGGCACAGTTAGTTAGTTTGGCGCGCCACGCTCGCGCAGTTTCGGCGGCCGCCCTGAGCGTCGCGTATCTGCCTGAGGCAGAAATGCAGCTACTATTTAACGGTGAAACCTTGGCAGATGGGGCCGAAGTTTC
This sequence comes from Phaeobacter cretensis, assembly GCF_047372505.1. Classification (NCBI taxonomy): domain Bacteria; kingdom Pseudomonadati; phylum Pseudomonadota; class Alphaproteobacteria; order Rhodobacterales; family Roseobacteraceae; genus Phaeobacter; species Phaeobacter cretensis. Next base: position 1,226,314 of record NZ_JBKBEU010000001.1, on the reverse strand, counting down.
GTTGGCAGACGGTGGCACACTGATGATCCCAGGCCTCGCAAATGTCACCCTGCGCCCGGGGCACAGCGATGATGCCGAGGCGTTGTTAGGAGCAGAGGCGGGCTTAAGGGCTGCGTTGGATGCGCTTGGGTTCGACACTCTGGATTTGGCGCGAGCGTCGCATCAAGCACGCCTTGCCGCTGTAATGCGCTTGAAAGAGGGTGAGGCCACCCAACGAGCGTTGGCCCGTGATGGTCGAGACGCACTGGTTACGGCGATTGCCAGCTTACCTGATGCAGCTGAGGAAATGGCCGACGGGCAGATTGAGCGGCAACCTGTCATTCGGCCAGATCGTGCCTCGCTGGAGGTCGCCTTGGCCAACGCGGAGACCTCTCAGACTGAAGCGGAGGCACTGCTGGTCAAATGCCGCACAGAGGAGGCCGCTGCCCAGAAAAGCGCGCATATTTCTCTCGCCAATGCCGAAGCCGTCGAGGTTGCATTGTCGCGAGCCGTCCAGGCACTGGGAGATGCAGAAGTTGCCTCCGCTGAACTGGAGACGCTCCGAGCGGGAATGTCAGCCCTTGAACAGGCTGTCGCGGAGGCTCGTGCTGACGATACCCGCTTGACGGCTACAGCTCCGGATCTTGACCAGGCTCAGGCTTCTTGTCAGCGTGCTCGTTCAGTGGTGGAGGCGGCGCAGGCTCGCTTGCAAGCTTTGGCGCAAGATTTGGCTGTATTGGATGCTCGAATTAGTGCCCACGCCAGTCACGCGGTGGAGGAAGAGCTGGCCGAGGTGATCGACCAATTGGAGGTTGCAGAAGCCCTGCAGCAGACATTGCTGTTTGAGGTCGCAACCTTGCGCCGTTTGGATCAGGCGCTGCAAGTTGCACAAGAGGGCGAACAGGCACAATATCTGGGGCCCTTGATGGCGGAGCTGACGCCACTGTTGCGCAGGCTCTGGCCCGAGGCGCAGTTGCAGATCGATGCTGACAGTGTGCTGCCCAGTCAGCTGGCGCGCGGCGTTGCAGAGGAACAGCTGAGCCAACTCTCGGGAGGCACACAAGAACAACTGGCATTGATGGTGCGGCTGGCGTTTGCTCGGCTTCTGGCCAAGTCCGGGCGCGGTATTCCTGTCATCCTGGATGATGCACTCGCCTATACCGACGATGCTCGCATTGAGGCACTGTTTGACGCGTTGACGCTACAGGCCAATGATTTGCAGATCTTGGTGTTTTCCTGTCACCAGAAAAGCTTTCGCGATCTTGGCGGAACCAGTATAGCGATCCGCCCCGCCTCAGTTAGGCGTTGATAGGGATCAACGTGGCTAGATGATATTGGGCTTCAGTCGCGCAGTTCATCCGGTGTCACGCCCCATAGCTTTTCTTTGGGTGCCCAACCACGATAGCCGCCTGCTGATATCGAACACCAGCTGGCATCGCATGTGCCCAGCCGCGCTACGACACCCAGCTCAAAAGCGGCAGTCACCGGCGCGCCTGTGTCTGGACGGGCATGAACCGTCAACATGTCTTCTTCGACCAACACGGTGCGTGCGCCTGACAGCAGTGCATAATGTACCCAACCGCTAGCGCCATCGCGGTCACGAACCCGGCGCCAGTGGCCATATTCAGCAGTGATTTCCAATGGCATGCCGCGCCGTTTGAACACCCAGTCAATTTTGTGGGTAAGAGACGGCCCGCGTCTTACGTTGCCCTCAGCGGCCTTCATCGACACGAACCGTGGTAGTGGTAGGTTCGTCACTGGCCCGCGCTCATCTCTCGCATGGCCGGGAGCGGGTATGACCGCCCCGATCAATCCGATCAAGATCATGCTGACCGCGGCCAGGTAGGACCGCAGATGAAATGCCGAAATGTTCACTGCCTGCTCGCTTCTTTTGTCGCTAACTGTCGCCTGTCAAAACCGATCCAGAAGCTTTGCGTTTCTGCTGATCTGCCCCTGATCTGATGCCGGGTGCCGACAGGTCTGAAAAGAAAGCCGTATCAGATGGGCCGGAGGGCAGGATGGGTTCTTGTACCTGCCCGCGTCCTGCGCCACGATGCCACGAGGCCAGAGAAATTGCAAAGCCGAGGGAGAGCAGCAGTGGCAAAAGAACGTCTGAGTGTTGTCGTTACGCGACGGTTGCCGGAGCCGGTAGAAACCCGGTTGAGCGAGTTGTTCGATGTGTGTCTCCGTGAGGACGACACGCCTATGACTCGCGCGGAATTGTCCGTGGCCTTAAAGGACGCCGATGTGCTGGTGCCGACGGTTACGGATACCGTCGATGCTGCACTGCTTGCGCAGGCCGGTGACCAACTGAAACTGATCGCCAATTACGGCGCAGGGGTGGATCACATTGACGTGGCGACTGCTCGTCAGCGCGGAATTTTGGTCTCGAATACCCCCGGAGTACTCACAGATGACACTGCCGATATGGCAATGGCGCTGATTATGGCCGTGGTGCGCAGAATCCCTGAAGGTCTCTCTATTATGCAAAAAGGTGACTGGGAGGGATGGTCCCCCACCGCACTGTTGGGTGGGCGTCTGGCGGGACGGCGGCTTGGTGTTCTCGGTATGGGCAGCATTGGCCAGGCTGTTGCCAAACGGGCGGGGGCCTTTGGCATGCAAGTTCACTACCACAACCGCCGCCGCCTGCGTCCGGAGGTCGAAGACCGATACGAGGCTACTTATTGGGAGAGCCTTGACCAGATGGTGGCACGTATGGATGTGATCTCCGTCAATTGCCCTTCCACACCTTCGACCTTTCACCTGATGAACGCGCGGCGGCTGAAATTGATGAAACCGGATGCGGTAGTGGTGAACACATCACGAGGCGAGGTGATTGACGAGCACGCCCTGACACGGATGTTGCGCGCTGGCGAAATTGCCGGTGCGGGTCTGGATGTTTATGAGCATGGCATTGATATCAATCCGCGTTTGCGCGAATTGGAAAATGTCGTTCTGCTGCCTCATATGGGGTCCGCCACGCTTGAGGGGCGTCTCGAGATGGGTGAAAAAGTTCTATTGAATATCAAGACATTCGAAGATGGTCATCGGCCACCGGACCAGGTTGTTCCGTCCATGCTATAGCGATTTTGGGAGAAGGTCAAAGTTCCCATCTGGGCGCGTTGATCAGAACTTGTTTCTGAAATGCCTAGTAATTCAGGTATATTTTCCTAAATCTGGTCTTTCAGGGGGTAATTTTTCCCATCGTCAATACGACTAAATCGCACATACTTCTGTGCGCTGACGGTGGTATTGATCCATTGCCGAAGTTACCTCAGAGATGTCAGCATAGGGCAACAATCACTATGGGACCGAGGAGCAAGACGATGAATAAAAAGCTGATTGCGGGAGCTTGGATCGCAGCGCTGGGGGTTGCGACTCCCCTCATGGCGCAGGAGGCTGCGGATGCCGTAGCACCGGAAGGCGCAGCAGAAACCGCAGATGCAGGGTTTGCGGCGATCAGCGAAGAGGTTGCTGCAGCTATTCGAGCCAAATCTGAGGGAACGCCAGTTGAGGCAGATAACTGGATGGTTGCTGCTGCTAACCCGCATGCTGTAGTCGCCGGCGCTGAGGTTTTGCGTGCTGGTGGTACGGCGGCGGACGCCATGGTCGCAGTTCAGACAGTGTTGGGTTTGGTAGAGCCGCAGTCGTCTGGTCTCGGCGGGGGCGCGTTTTTGGTCTGGTACGATGCCGCGACCGGTGAGGTAACGACATTGGATGGCCGCGAAACCGCACCTCTGGCCGCCACGCCTAAATTGTTTCAGAACGATGCAGGTGAGCCGCTGAAGTTTTACGATGCAGTTGTTGGCGGGCTCTCCGTTGGCACGCCGGGTACTCCTGCTTTGCTCGAAGCGGCGCATCGCCGTTGGGGGCGTGCATCATGGCCAAGCTTGTTTACGGCGGCCATTGATCTGGCCGACGATGGCTTTGCGGTCTCGCCGCGTCTGGCCGAGCTTATCGAAGGCGACGCCGACCGGCTGTCACGCTGGTCTGAGACTGCAGACTACTTCCTGCCTGATGGCACTCCACTGGCTGTGGGCGCGACCCTAAAGAACCCAGCCTATGCCAATACATTGCGCCACTTAGCTGCTGACGGAGCGCGAGGTTTCTATACTGGTTCTATAGCTGAAGCGATCACTAGCGCTGTGCGCGGAGCCGAAGGCAATCCGGGTGTGCTGTCGGCGATGGATCTGGCGCTTTATCAGGTAAAGGAACGTCCGGCTGTCTGCGTTGCCTACCATACGTTTGATGCCTGTGGGATGGGGCCACCTTCGTCCGGGGCGCTGACTGTTGGGCAGATCCTTGGTATGCTTGGTAACTACGACCTTGCTGAAATGGGTGCAGATAATCCCGATGCTTGGCGTCTAATCGGCGATGCCTCTCGCCTCGCCTTTGCCGACCGAGGCCGTTATATGGCCGATAGCGATTTTGTGCCGATGCCAACGCAGGGGTTGGTTGCACAAGACTATCTGGGCAAACGAGCGGCCCTGTTGAGCGGCGATGACGCCCTGCCGGAAGTGAGCGCAGGGACGCCTGAGTTTGATCACGCGTTGATGCTGGCCGATGATGAGTCGATTGAACTACCGTCGACCTCGCATATTTCAATCGTTGATCAATATGGCAATGTGCTATCGATGACGACCACGATCGAGAACGGCTTCGGATCGCGGTTGATGGCGGCTGGGTTTCTGTTGAACAACGAGCTTACCGATTTCTCATTCCGTACCCATCGTGACGGCGTGCCGATTGCCAACCGTCTGGAGCCGGGTAAGCGCCCACGGTCGTCCATGGCACCGACTATTGTACTGAAGGATGGCAAACCGGTTCTCGCAGTGGGCTCTCCCGGTGGTAGCCGTATCATCGGCTATGTCGCCAAGACCATCATCGCCTGGGCAGACTGGGGTATGGACGTACAGCAGGCGGTAGCCCTGCCACATGCGGTAAACCGTTTTGGCACCTATGACGTCGAGGCTGGCACCAGTGCTGAAGAGATGGCACAGCCACTTACTGACATGGGGTTTGAGGTAAACATTCGCGATCTGACATCTGGTTTACATGTGATCGAGATCGGCAAGAGCCTGAAAGGTGGCGCAGACCCTCGCCGTGAAGGCATCGCGCTGGGCGACTAAAGCTGAAGCCCGGCCGCATCCACTCGGCCGGGCTGTCTCTATTGTACCGACTAGTGGGTAATGGGTATTGCTGCGCTTGCTTCATCGCGGATAGGTTGACGCGTCAACGTCTTCTCTGTTCGCTAAGGATCTCCGTCATGGTGCAAGCCACAACATTGCCGCGCAACGAAGCTGGTATCAAAGCCGCCATTGATGTGTTGAAGCAGCGTCTCGGCGAGCAGCTGCAAACCGGTCAAGCGATCCGCGAGCAGCATGGGCATACCACCACTTGGATTGCTAATCAGGCACCAGACGCGGTTGTCTTTCCCACCTCTACTGAAGAGGTCGCGGAGATTGTGAAAGTCTGTGCTGACTATGGTGTCCCGGTGATCCCTTTTGGCACTGGGACCTCTCTGGAGGGCCATGTGAACGCGCCCGCAGGCGGTATCTGCGTCGACATGATGCGGATGGACAAGATCCTTACGGTACATGCGGAGGACCTCGATGTGGTGGTTCAACCGGGTGTGACACGTGAACAGCTCAACACATACTTGCGTGACCAAGGCCTATTTTTCCCCATCGATCCCGGTGCGAACGCTTCGCTTGGCGGCATGGCCGCCACACGGGCCTCTGGCACCAATGCGGTGCGTTACGGTACAATGAAGGACAACGTACTGGCACTTGAGGCCGTGATGGCCGATGGCGGCGTGATCCGCACCGCACAGCGGGCCAAGAAATCCTCGGCGGGGTACGACATGACGCGCCTTTTAGTTGGATCAGAGGGAACCCTTGGTTTGATCACCGAGCTGACCCTGCGCTTGCAAGGCATCCCTGAGGCGATCCGCTCCGCCCGCTGCGCCTTTCGCAGCGTCGATGATGCCTGTCGTGCAGTTATGATGACCATTCAATATGGCATCCAGGTTGCTCGCATTGAAATGCTCGATACGCTTAGTGTGCAGGCAGCTAACGCATACTCCAGTCTGAGCCTGCCGGAAATGCCGCTTTTGTTGCTAGAATTCCATGGTTCAGAGGCGGGCGTGGTCGAACAGGCGGACACCTTTGCCCAGATCGCCGAGGATTTCGGCGGCTTTGATATCGCCGCGACCTCCACCGCAGAAGAGCGCAATGCGCTTTGGCAGGCGCGCCACGATATGTATTGGGCCTGCCTGCAATTGCGTACTGATGCCAAAGGGATATCCACTGATGTTTGCGTGCCTATTTCGCGACTTGCTGAATGCGTCAGCTCAGCACGCGCAAAGGCAGAAGATATGGGTCTGTTGGCACCAATGGTGGGTCACGTCGGGGATGGCAATTTCCATGCGCTACTGTTGATCGATATGGAAAGCGTAGACGAGCGTGAAAAGGCCGATATTTATATGGCCTGGCTGAATGAACTGGCCATTGAAATGGACGGAACCTGCACCGGAGAGCATGGTATCGGCCAAGGAAAACGCCCCTATCTGAAACGGGAACTTGGCGAGACCACTCGCTATATGGCAGCTATCAAAGCTGCGTTGGATCCTGAAAACATCATGAACCCGGGCAAAATCCTGGAAATGTAGTTGGCCTTTCTGGTGCAGGAACACCACGGCACCGGCGGCCATGGTGTCTTAAGATAGCCGTTAGTCTTGTGTCTCGAACATGCCGGATTTGAACAGCAAACCGGCCGCCAGTGCCCCCAGAATTGGTGCGACAATAAACAGCCAAAGCTGCGACAGCGCGGTTGTTCCGCTAAACAGAGCCGGTCCTATAGAACGGGCGGGGTTGACCGAAACGCCTGTTATATTGATGCCAACAAGGTGGATTACCACCAGTGTAAGCCCAATGGCCAAACCTGCAAAAGCGGTAGGCGCGCGGCTGCCGGTTGACCCAAGAATGACAACCATGAACAGGAATGTTGCAACGGCTTCAAAAACGAAGGCGGCAAGAATATTGTATTCCCCCAGATATCCGGTGCCCCAGCCGTTCTGCCCAAGGCCATTGACGGCAACATTATAGTCCGCCTTGCCGCTGGCAATGACCAGAAGCACCAGTGCGGCCGCAATCGCTCCGGCGATTTGTGAAATGATGTATCGTATCGCTTCAGGCATCTGCATCCGGCCTGCAACCACCATGCCCAGCGAAACGGCCGGGTTGATATGGCAGCCGGACACCGGCCCGATCCCATAAGCCATCCCGATTAAAGCCAACCCAAAGGCAAAGCTGATACCCGTTAGCCCGATATCTGCCCCTGCTATGACCGCAGATCCGCATCCGAACAAAACAAGCGTGAATGTCCCCAGAAACTCGGCAACTTCTTTTTTCATTGGTTTTCCTCTCCAAAGGTGAGCCGCATGAAAAACGTTACGCATGTCAGCGACTTCACCGCATGGGGAAATATCGGTTCTAAAACTCAAGCGGTGGATGAGCGCGAGGCTTCTGATTGTCGGGTCTTACGCACCGTACCAGAAGACGACGATGTTCTGGCAGGCTAAGCCCCGGACTGCACGAACTGGTTTATCCAACCGGGAAAATTCGGGCTTTCAATCTCAGCAGTAAACACGAAAACCGGCGTGTATAGGACAGAAACCTGCTTTCCGGGCGACGTAAGGTCGGTTTTGTCGTGTTTTGGGTCGGATGGATTTGGCGCAAAATCCGCAGGCGGGGCATAACTCCCTGCAAACGAGTCATCATTTTCCGGAGAGCGGGCCCATGAAAACCCAAGTCAAAGCATTGGTCGTCGGCGGCGGCGCTGTCGGCACCTCGATCGCCTATCATCTGGCCAAGGCAGGCTGGGACGACGTTATGCTTATTGAGCGCGATGAGCTGACCTCAGGCTCGACCTGGCACGCGGCCGGTCTATTGCCGCTGTTCAATATGTCCTATGCGACTACACACATCCACAAATATTCGGTGGATTTCTACAAGCAGCTGGAAGAAGAAACGGGCCTTAATGCGGGCTTCGCTGTGGTTGGCAATCTGCGTATGGCCCAGACGGATGAGCGCATGGATGAATACATGCTCTATGCCTCGACCGCGGAAACCTGCGATGTGGACTATGAATGGCTGACTCCTGATCAGATCAAGGAACGCTGGCCACTGATTGAGACCTCCGACCTGAAGGGGGCGATCTACCATACAGAAGATGGCTATATTAACCCTGCTGACGTGACCCAAGCGATGGCCAAGGGCGCGCGTCAACGTGGCGTCGATATTCACCGTAAACTGCAAGCAGATGCGTTCCATTGGACAGGCACCCATTGGGAAGTTACCTGCACCAAGATGGTGGAGAAAGGTGGCAACCTGATCGAGAGCGACGAGAAGGTGGTGATCACTGCTGAGCACGTTGTGACGGCGTCGGGCAACCACGCACAGCGTACCGCAAAGATGTTGGGCATCAAGATGCCTGCTATCCCGGTTGAGCACACTTTCATCGTTATGGACAAAGACCCAGAGCTGGTCAAATGGCGCGAAGCAGGGAACCCTGAACACCCGGTTGTGCGTGACGCTGACAACGAATCCTATGCCCGAGAAGAGCGTGGAGGCTGGATTCTTGGGATCTATGAGCGTGGCGCGCCTGCGCGTTTTGAGCACGGTGTTCCCGATAGTTTCCGCGCCGATCTGTTCCCGCTGGAGCTGGACCGGATCGCCGATCAGTATATGGCGATGGCAGAACGTGTACCATCCTGTGCTGAGAGCGGCCTAAAGGACGATTTCAATGGCCCAATCTGCTACACCCCAGATGGCAACCCGCTGGTTGGCCCGGCACCGGGTTTGCGCAATATGTGGCTTGCTGAAGGCTTCTCCTTTGGGATCACGGCTGCGGGCGGTACTGGTTACTATCTGGCGCAGATGATGGTCGAGGGCGAAGCTGAGATCGATATGGCCTCGCTGGATCCCAAGCGATACTCCAGCAACTGGATGACCACCGAGTTTGCAGCGCGCAAGAATGAAGAATGCTACGAGCATGTTTATATCCTTCACCACCCGGACGAAGAGCGCCCTGCAGCGCGGCCGTTACGTACTGCGCCTGCATTCGACCGTCAAAAGGCGCGCGGCGCACAGTTTGGCTGGGTCAACGGCTGGGAACGTCCAAACTATTTTGGCCCTGTTGATGCGCCTGAAAACTTTGACCACGATGCGCGTTCCTTCCGCCGGGGCGGCTGGTGGCAGCACGCTGTTGATGAAGCCAAAGCGATCCGCGAAGGCGTCGGACTGGTGGATGCGACTGCCTTCACCAAACATGTGGTCAAGGGCCCTGGTGCCACCCAATTTCTGGATTGGTTCACCTGCAACAAACTGCCAAAGGTTGGCCGTATCAACCTGACCTATGCGCTGACTGCAGCAGGCACGACCCGCACTGAATACACAATCGTTCGCAACGGTGAGAACAACTACTACCTCGTATCTGCAGGCGCTTGGACTGAATACGATGCTGATTTTCTGCGCAAAGCCGCAGAGGATAAGATGGAAGAATTCGGCTACATCGAGATTCAGGACGTCACTACACAGTGGGGTGTCTTTGCCATCGCCGGTCCAAAATCGCGTGATGTGCTCAAAGAGGTGATCGTCGACGCCGATCCTGAGACGGCGCTGACAAACAAACGTTTCCCATGGCTTTCAGCACGTCAGATCGAATTGGGCATGTGCCCGGTCAATGCAATCCGTGTGGCCTACACTGGGGAGCTTGGCTGGGAGCTGCATCACCCGATCGAGATGCAGAACTACCTCTTTGATCTGCTTGAAAAGGCAGGCGAGAAGCATGGGATGAAGCTTGTCGGCGCCCGTGCCCAGAACTGGCTGCGTCAGGAAAAGTCATACCGCGCCTTCGGCAACGAACTGGGCCGGGATGCTACTCCGCTGGAGGCTGATCTGCCCCGCTTTGTCGACCTTGAAAAGGATTTCAACGGCAAGAACAAAATGGTCGAAACTGGCGTGCGCGTAAAATGCTGTACGTTGCTGATCGATGGGCCAGATGACGCGGATCCGTGGGGTCGCGAAGTGCTCTACACGCCTGAGGGTGAGCGCGTGGGACGCCTGACCTCGGGCGGCTATTCTGTAGCTTTCGAGAAGTCCATCGGCATGGGCTACGTGAAACCCGAGCAGGCAGTGGAAGGCACTAAGCTGCAAGTCAAGATTCAGGATAAACTCTGGGACGCTGTAGTCACCTGCGACAGCCCCTATGACCCTAAGAATGAAACCATCCGCCAAAATGGGTGATCACAAGCAGCGCCTGCGCTCCTTTGTTCAGTCACAGCTAAAGAAAGCCCCGGCCAATGTGCCGGGGCTTTCTTCCTAAATGGGATAGTCGTGTCGGAACCGAGAGGTCGGGCCTTGCCGTTACAGACTAATACCTGTCAGATGCGTCCCTCTATGATGTCTTTGAACACTGTTGGATCTGTGATCCCCTCGGAGCCGATGATCACAACACGAGAGTCAGCGTCCAGTTTTAGATCTGCCCGCAACTTTGGATCCAGGGCGCCGCACATCAGCCCGATGAGACCGGCGACCGCGCTTTCACCAGCGTCGATGCAGGGATCTCTGTAGTCTCCGTTTGCGAGCATCCGGACAGTTGGAGCAACCAGATGTTCAGGAATGGTCATAAAACTATCTACGGACTCGCCAAGGATTTCCCAGGCGCTCTGTGACGGCTCACCACAAGACAGCCCAGCCATCATGGTTTCTTCACGAATTTTGACAGATGTCGGTGTATTTGCTTTACCGCTGGCAAAGAGACAGGGCGCTAATTCCGGTTCAACTATGATGCTTCGTGGAGAGGCGATGCCCCACTCCTGATGAAAAACCGCGATCACTGCTGCAGCCAGCCCACCGACACCACCTTGCAGGAACACATGCGTCGGGGGTACCTGCAGGTCTCGCACGATCTCGCGGGCCATAACACCGTATCCGGCCATGACATCCAGTGGTGGCTGCGTGTAGCCGGGCCAAGAGGTGTCTGACACAATCATCCAACCGTGTTTTTCGGCATCTACGCGGGTTTGCGCGACGGTAGCATCATAGTCGCCATCGATGCGAATGACCTCTGCGCCGAGGTCTTGCATTGCGCGCTCCCGGAACGGGCTCACTTCCGCATGGATGTAAATCCGGCAATTTGCACCAAACCGTTTTGCTCCCCAAGCAACAGAACGCCCGTGGTTTCCGTCGGTTGCCGAGATCACGGTCGACTCTGCAATCTGAGCTGCGAAGTCACCGTTCTGAATTTCTGCAACGGTAACATCGCGACCTACGGTTTCTGACAGTTTGCGCTGTAGAACACGCAAGGTGGCATAAGCCCCTCCCAGAGCCTTGAAACTTCCTAACCCAAATCTTGAGCCTTCATGCTTGTAGTGGATTTCCTGTAGGCCAAGTTGATCCGCTAAACCGGTCAGGTTCGGCATAGGTGTTGGTTCATACCCATCCCAAGTGAATATTTCACCTGCGGCGTCGTCAAAGGCGCGTCGGGATAGTGTCTCCGTCACGGCCGCGCCAAGTGACGGTATTCTGGTGAACAGTTCCGACTGTGTATTTTCATATATTCCTAGCATTTTGCGCTCCTATTTTTGCGTTCTTGCAAAAATACGTCACCAAGCGCGAGTACGGTCGTCGAATTTGTGGAAGTTGATGAGAATATTTTGCAGAATGAGTTCATGAGAAAAGAAAATATATCGCACAGCCTAGATGCCTTCGATCTGGCGATTCTACGGATCTTGCAGAAAGACTGCACCAAGCCACAGCGTCAGATTGGTGAGGCGGTGAACCTTTCAACCGCGTCGGTGCAAAGGCGTATCCGGCGTATGGAGATGGATGGTGTTATCAGTGCTCAGACCGCCCAGATCGATCCAAAGGCGGTTCAGATGCCGCTCACTATTCTGGTGGAAGTCGAGCTTAGGTCTGAGACAGCAGGCCGGATTGATGACATCAAACGTAGCTTTCAAGACGCGCCTGAAATCCAGCAATGCTACTATATCACCGGCGAAGTCGATTTCATTCTGATTGTGATTGTCGACGATATGTCTGAATATGAGGCGCTAACCCAACGGCTGTTCTTTCCGAATAACAACATTCGGAAGTTTCGAACTTTTGTCACCATGGATAGAACCAAAGTTTCGATGCAGCTGAATATCTAACATGTGACGAGACGACGGCAGAAGGCATGGCGGCCGCTCGCCTCTGATGTTATCCGGGCTTTTGCATGGCCACTAGCGCCAGATTGTTGGCAGGCATTTCGATGACTTCTGACATGTCCAGACCGTTCGATTGTAGCCAGTCCATCACGTCGAAATCATCCTTGTAGCCAACTTCTGGATCGTGGGCGGCTAGCTTGGAGTGAAATGCGTGGTCGCCGTCGCTGGTCAGCACGCCGCCACGTTTGAATGGGCCGTAGATCACGAATTGCCCTCTCGGTGCCAGGTGGGTCGCAGCCCCTTGGATCAGAGCTTGTGCCTCGGGTATGCTGATCAGATGCAATAAGTTGCACAGTACGATCAGATCGAATTTCCCTATGGTATCGGGCCAGGGGGCTTCGGTTGCATCCAGTTGCAGGGCAGGCGAGATATTGGTGCAGCCGCTGTCGGCGACATAGGCGTTGATGCTGCTTAAGCGAGCCTGATCCACGTCAGTTGGCTGCCAGTTCAGATGTCCGCAGCAGACGGCAAAGCCGATCACATGCTGGCCAGTACCGCTGGCAATTTCCAACGCACGGAGGCGGGGAGCATTTCCGTCAGAGGGTTTTGGAGCAATCTGTACCAAGAGATCGGCAATCGGGCCCAGATTGCGCTCGGCTGATGGAGCAAACAGTTTCTCACCCTCATCAGATAATGCGACAGAGGCCTCTCCGGGAACGGTGCGAACGACCATCAGCGCAACCTCTCAGGGCTAAGGGCCGCAACGGTGGCAGCATCGAATTCGGCTGCCGCTCCGGTGACCAGAGCAGCAATCAATCGTCCAGCAGCTGGCGAGATCTGCACGCCATAACCGCCCTGACCTGCGCACCAGACAAAGCTGGGGTCGGCGGGATCCGGACCCAGCACCGGAATACCGTCGGCCACAAAGCTACGCAATCCGGCCCAGTTGTGCTCGACCCGGGTCACCGGGGTTGTCACCATCTCCTCATAGCGGGCGAGCCCTTCGGCCAGCACAAGGTCATCGGCGTATGCGTCATGAGGGGCGACCGGATCTGCCTCGGCGGGAGAGACCAGCAGCTTGCCCGCATCGGGTTTGGCATACCATGTTTCTCCCGCGCCCATGGTCATGGGCCAGCGGCTAACGTCATGGCCGCCGGGCGCGGGTAGCCGCGCCATTGAACGGCGCTTGGGCTGTAGGCAGATGGGAGCGATGCCGGCCATCTTTGCCAGCTCATCCGCCCAAGCCCCGGCTGCATTAACAACGGTTTTTGCCGCGATCTGATCCTCGCCACAGCGAACCTGCCAGCCATCCTCTGAGCGGCTCAATGCGCTGACGGCGGCGCGGGTTCTTATCTCGCCACCATGGGCACGCAGGGTTTTTGCAAATCCCTGCAATAGCAGATCTGCATCCAGATCCATCGCCGCACTGTGGTGGGCAGCGAAGCTGACCTGTTCGGGATCAAGCACCGGAATCATTTCACAGGCTTCTGCAACTGAGATCTTGTTCAACGCCAGCGCCGTACAATCAGCCTCGAATATCTCGGCTTGATCGGCCCGCCCGACCAGCAACAGGCCACGCGGGCTAAGGCATTTCTGATCCCGGTGGTGTGCTTCGCTTGCCTGACTTAAGACTTGCACCGGCGCAGGGCCATAATGGGCCTCGAACATGGCGGCAGAGCGGCCCGATGAGTGATAGCCAAGCGCTTCTTCCCGCTCCAGTACCAGAATGCGTGCGTCGGTTGGTGCGAGGGCTGCAGCGGCGCTCAGACCAGCTAGTCCACCGCCAATGATCAGATAGTCAACTTCTGTCATTTTTGCTCCTCCAACCTGTCGGTTGCGGGCGCGGGACGTGGGCTTAATGCCGAAACCCGTGCGTAAAGATCAGCTGTCATGTCGATATCAAGTGCAGCCAGTGAAGGGCGAAGCTGCTCAACTGAGCGGGCTGAGATGATCGGCGTCACATTTGCTCCATAAGCGGCAGCCCAAGCCACGGCGAGACTGGCCGGGGCTACGTCCATCTCTTGTCCCAATGTGATGAGGTCCATAGCGGTTTCCTGCATCCATTTCTGGCCATAGCGTTCAGCATAACGCGGATCCTCGTCCAGCCGTCCACGGCTGCCGTTAGTATGGGGTGCGTTGCTATATTTTCCTGTCAGCATGCCGCCGCCCAGCGGCGAATAGGGCGCAACGGCGATGCCCTGATCGGCGCACATTGGCAAGATCTCAACCTCGACCTGGCGTTTGATCAGGGAATACATCGGTTGCAGGATCGCGGGACGCAGGTCAAATGTCTGGCCGGCGATGATTGCCTTCATCACCTGCCACGCTGCAAAATTTGATAGCCCAAGATAGCGGATCTGTCCGGCTTCTCGCAGGCTGGCCAAGCACTCCAGACTCTCTCGCAAATCTGTATCAGGGTCGAACCGATGCAGATAGAGAATGTCGACCATATCCTGACTGAGTCTTCTGCGCGATTGGTCAAACTGTCGTCGGATGTTTTGCGCCCCTGCGCCGCCGGTATAGGCTACCTTTGTGGCGATCAACAGGCTGTCGCGCTCGCTCTTGATCAACTGGCCAAGGATCTCTTCGCTTGTGCCATCGGTGTAGATCCAGGCAGTGTCGAAATGGGTGATCCCTGCAGCACGGCAGGCATCATACATTGCAGCTGATTGGCCTGCATCGGCGCGGCCGCCAAATTGCATGGTGCCGAAGGCAAGGTCGCTTGCAACGGTGCCATCAAGGCTTGTCAGCGGGGTGGTGCGTGCGGATGTCTGTAGATCTGTCATGGCGCGGAGGTTGGCACGCATCTGATGTAACCAAAAGCGCAAAATGACAAGGGCTGGGTACAAAGAGATCTGAGAGATACCCTTGCGATACCCTATCATAATCGTGAGTGGCAAAGCTCCCGGTCGCAAGGTAGGGAAAAATATGTTTGATTCAAAAATTCGCCCGTTGATTGACCCAGTGTTGAACGCGCAAGGCCAAGTGATTGCGCGGGCAGGGATCAGCGCCAATCAGGTCACTCTTATTGGGTTGGCGCTGGGACTGCTGGCAGCAGGGATGATTGCCTGTGGCATGTATACACTGGCGCTACTGCCGTTACTTTTGTCTAGACTGGCCGATGGATTGGACGGAGCGGTGGCCCGCGCCAGTGAGCCAAGTGATTTTGGCGGTTATCTGGATATTACATGCGACTTTCTATTTTACGGCGCAATTCCGTTGGCGTTTGTGCTGGCTGACCCGGTACGAAACGGTGCTGCAGGTGCATTTTTATTGATGACCTTTTATGTCAATGGAACCAGTTTTCTAGGCTATGCAGTGCTGGCCGAAAAACAAAAGATGAAGAGCACAGCGCGTGGGGTGAAGACGCTCTATTTTACTGGCGGTTTGCTAGAGGGGGCAGAGACTATCGGTTTCTTTGTCCTATTGTGTATCTTGCCGCAGTGGTTTGCATCATTGGCCTGGGTTTTTGGTGTGCTGTGTCTGGTCACGGCGACATCGCGGATTCTGTTGGCACGGCGTGTGTTTCAACAGGAATGATCTTGGGAACCAGGCTGTCCAAACGTAGCCGGCCCCGTCAGCACCACGTAAAAGGCCCGCCAAAGAAGCGGGCCTTTTTTGTGTTTGTAATCAGGACGATCCGTGTCGCTTACTGCGGGATGTCACCCTGGATACCTTCTACGAAGAAGTTCATGCCAGCCAATGTGCCATCGTCAGCGGTGTCACCCTCTGCCAGCCAGTCGCTGCCGTCCTGCTTTTTGATCGGGCCGGTAAACGCATGGTAGGAGCCATCGGCCAATGAGGCCTGCAGCGCCAGCGCTTCTTCTTTCACAGCGGCGGGAACTGCGTCGGTGATCTCGCCGATTTTTACCATGCCTTCGCCGATACCATGCCAGGTGTCCGTGCTGGACCAGTTGCCATCCATCACTGCCTGCGTGCGGGCAATATAGTAAGGTGCCCAGTCGTCAATGATCGACGAAACGCGTGGTTTCGGGCCATATTCTGCCATGTCTGACGCCTGACCGAAGGTGTAGACATTGCCCGCCGTCTGAGCCGCCGCCTGTGGTGCAGTGGAATCGGTGTGCTGCAGGATCACATCAGCGCCTTGTTCAATCAGAACCTTGGCTGCATCGGCCTCCTTTGCCGGGTCGAACCAGGTGAAGGCCCAGACGATTTTGAACTCGACGTCAGGGTTTACCTTCTTGGCATGGATGTAGGCCGAGTTGATGCCGCGGATCACTTCAGGGATTGGGTAGGACCCGATGTAGCCAATGATATTGCTTTCAGTGATGTTGCCTGCGATATGGCCCTGCACTGCACGACCTTCATAGAAACGTGCGGAGTAGGTTGAGACATTGTCCGCGCGTTTGTAGCCGGTGGCGTGCTCAAACTTCACTTTGGGGAATTTCTTGGCGACATTGATGGTGGGATCCATGTAGCCGAAAGAGGTTGTGAAGATCAGATCTGCACCTTCCAGCGCCATCTGTGTCATCACGCGTTCTGCGTCGGGGCCTTCGGCGACGTTTTCGACATAGACGGTTTCGACCTTGTCACCGAATTCTTCTACAACCGCCTTGCGGCCTTGGTCATGTTCAAATGTCCAGCCACCATCGCCAACCGGGCCCACATAGACAAAGCCCACTTTGGTTTTGTCGTCAGCTGCCATGGCGCTGGTTGCCAGGCCAAGCGCCATGGCGGCGCTGGTCAGCAGTGTATTGAGTTTCATAGTTAGGGACTCCCCGTTTTTGTTGTTGTGCCCAGGAGAGGACCCTGGACAGAGGTTCCGCCACACACCAGATCAGCGCGAAGCATGGAAATTGCGACCAAGCGCTGCAGGTGCGCTGCTCTTGTCCGCGGAAAGGATAACAAGCACGACAATTGTGATTACATAAGGCGACATTGCCAGATACTCGACCGGGATGGCAACGCCCGCAGCCTGAAGATTGAGTTGCACCACAGTGACGCCGCCAAAAAGATAGGCACCCAATAAAGCGCGCCAAGGTTTCCAGCTGGCAAAGACCACCAGCGCCAGTGCAATCCAGCCGACGCCCGCCGTCATACCCTCGGTCCACTGCGGTACCCGGATGAGGCTGATATAAGCGCCCCCGATACCGGCACATGCGCCGCCAAACAGGATCGCCATCAGGCGTATCCGAACCACTTTGTAGCCAAGCGCATGGGCGGCATCATGGTTTTCAC
The DNA here is from genome assembly GCF_047372505.1 of Phaeobacter cretensis. Lineage (NCBI taxonomy): Bacteria > Pseudomonadati > Pseudomonadota > Alphaproteobacteria > Rhodobacterales > Roseobacteraceae > Phaeobacter > Phaeobacter cretensis. The sequence goes on along the minus strand of NZ_JBKBEU010000001.1, from coordinate 1,208,925 downwards.
CCACCGCACGCAGGATCAGCCCTGCGCGGGAAAATTTTAGCAGCGCCCAGACCGATGCCGTCAGTGCAATGCCAAAATAGAGAATGATATCATGACCAAAGAGGATCGGCCCCACAACTGGAGTATCGCTTAGGATTGGGATGTGGATATCCCCCATTTGGGGAGGTTTGACGCCGACATAGGACTGCCCCATCAGCGCCGATAACCCAAGGCCGAACAGCGTCAGCGCCAGACCAGATGCCACCTGGTTGGCTTGTGCAAATTGAGTGAGAAAGCCAAATAAGACGGATAGAGCTGCACCGGCAACAGCTGCCGCAACAAAGCCAAGAAGCGGCGAGCCGGTTTCCACCGCAGTGGCAAAACCCGCGATGGCGCCAGTGATCATCATGCCCTCAACACCGAGGTTTAGAACGCCCGATTTCTCGACCACCAACTCGCCGATCGCAGCGATCAGGATCGGTGTTGCCGCGACCATCAGCGAGGCGATGAGGAGAACCGGATTGATTGCTGAAAGATCCATATTAGGCGTTCCTCGTTTCACGCAAGGCAAAATAGAGCGGCAGGGCAAGGGGCAGGCCTGACGTAAAGGCCGCAGGCAAGGTAAGTCGCCAGGTTGCGAGCCTTTGCATTATGTTGCCTCCGGCTTGAGCAGGGTAACGCGGAAATTGGTCAACAGGTCTAGGGCCAAGAGGAAGAATAACAACATCCCCTGGAACACCTGTATTGCGGCCGATGGCAGACCCATGTTCGACTGGGCGATATCGCCGCCAATATACGTCAACGCCATCAACCCTCCTGCCAACAGAATGCCCACTGGGTGCAGACGGCCCAGAAAGGCCACGATAATCGCCGTGAACCCATAGCCAACGTTGAAATCAATGCTGATCTGACCAGAAGGACCGGAGACCTCAAACAATCCGGCAAGCCCTGCCAGCGCACCCGAAGTGCCGAGACAGAACAAGATCAGTCGCGTTGGTTTCACCCCGGCAAAGCGAGCGGCACGAGGAGCTTCACCGGTCAACCGGATATGATAGCCTAGCATGTGGCGGTTCAGCAGAACGTAGGCGAAGATGACGGCAATCAAAGCAGCGACCACGCCCCAGTGCAGGCCAGTACCAGTGACCAGCTCGGCATTATGAGCACTGTCCCAGGCCTGAAGATTGCGTGAGCCTGGGAAGCCAAAGCCCTCCGGGTTTTTCAATAATCCGAGCGAGACCGAGGCAAGAAACTGCTCGGCTACGTAGACCAGCATGAGCGAGACCAGGATTTCATTGGTGCCAAAGCGAGTTTTCAGCACGGCTGGTATCGTCGCCCAAACCCAGCCGCCGAGAGCACCTGCCAGCACCATCAATGGGAAGATCAGAGCCGACTCCGTCGGGTAGAAGGCAAGGCCCGCACCCGCACCGCAGATGGCACCCATAATATATTGGCCTTCAGCCCCGATGTTCCAAATACCGGCGCGAAAGCCGAGGCTAAGTCCGATGGCAATCAGCACCAATGGTGCGCCTTTGATCAGCAACTGTGGACGGTAATAAAAGGAAAATTCGCCAAACAGAGGGTCCCAGAAAATCGTGCGGATGGCCTCCACCGGGTTTTTGCCAAGTGCTGCAAACAACAAGCCGCCCGCAATCATTGTTGCCAGAACCGCCACCAACGGCGTTGCCAAGGACCAGGCCCGCGAAGGCTGCGGTCGTTTCTCTAGCCGGATCATCCCTGTTGCCCCTCTTGGCCGGAGATTAGGTCTCCGGTTCTTGTCATCGTTCCGAAATTACGCCTGACAGAGCCATCGGCCCATTGTGGCAACTGCGTTCGATTCGAATTCAGTGGCTCAGACATGCGCCACCTCCATGCCGTGTGCACCGCCCATCATAAGGCCGATTTCATTGACGCTCAGCCCGGCAGTGGGGCGTGGCGCGCTTAGTCGGCCTTCGTTCAGTGCTGCAAAACTGTCGGCGATTTCCATCAGCTCATCCAGATCTTGGCTTATGCAGATCACAGCAGTGCCGTTCGCAGCCAGATCCAAAAGCGATTGGCGAATGGCCGCTGCTGCGGCAGCATCCACGCCCCAAGTCGGCTGGTTCACCACCAGCACTTCCGGGCGTTGCAATACCTCGCGGCCAATCACGAATTTCTGCAGGTTCCCGCCCGAGAGTGAACGTGCGGCGTTTTCCGGTCCCGGCGTGCGCACGTCAAATTCCTTGATAACTCGTTTGGCAAAATCAGCGGCCGCGCCCCATTTTAGGAATCCCTGGTTGGATAAACCTTCGCGGGTTGCTGCGGTCAGCATTGCGTTTTCTGTCAGGCTCATATCCGGGGCGGCAGCATGGCCCAGTCGTTCTTCGGGTGCTGCTAGAATACCCAGTCGGCGGCGCGCTACGGGGCCCAGATTGCCCACAGGTGCCCCATGCATAGTGACACCGTCGGCGGTTGTCGTGGTCTCGCCCGACAAGACCGCCAGCAGTTCATCCTGACCGTTGCCGGCAACGCCGCCGATGCCAAGGATCTCACCTTTGCGGACGGTCATACGGATATCTTTCAGAGCGGTGCCAAAGGATGAGGGAGCGGGCACCGACAAGCCGTTAATATCCAGGGCGACCTCACCAAGGGCGCGACCGGAGCGTTCCGGCGTCTGCAAGGCGGTGCCCACCATCATCTCGGCCATATCCCCTGCCGAAGTTTCGGCGGGTACACATTCGCCGACGTTTTTACCTAATCGCAGAATGGTGGCGTGATCACACAGCGTGCGGATCTCTTCCAGCTTGTGCGATATATATAGAATTGAAGTGCCTTCGACGCGCAACTTCTTCAACGTCTCAAACAGAATTTCCACTTCCTGCGGGGTCAGTACCGAGGTCGGCTCGTCCATGATCAACAGCTTCGGGTCTTGTAAAAGGCAACGAATGATCTCTACCCGTTGACGCTCACCGGCGGACAGATCTCCGACTGTGCGAAACGGGTCAAGCGGCAGGCCGTAGGTTTCCGAAACCTTACGTATCTGGTTGGCCAGATCTCGTAGCGGTGGTGGGGTCTCCATCCCAAGCGCGATGTTTTCTGCCACGTTTAGCGCATCAAACAATGAGAAATGCTGAAATACCATGGCGATACCATCGGCGCGGGCCTGGCGCGGTTCGCTTGGGGCATATGCCTCGCCGCGCAATAGCATCTTGCCGCTGTCTGGCTTCACCAGGCCATAGATCATTTTGACCAAAGTAGACTTCCCGGCACCATTTTCGCCGAGCAGGGCATGAACCTCTCCTGCACCGATATTAAAAGAGACCGTATCGTTTGCGACAACACCGGGATAGGCCTTTGTCAAACCTTGCAGGCTTAAGAGGGGTTGGGTCACGCGCGTCTGTCCTTTTTTAACTCGGTTGTGGCGCTCAAGCGCAAGAGATCCGCCGCTACCCCAACCGCAATCATCTGAGGGTGTTTTCCCAGGGCAGGATCGCCGATCGGACAGCTTAGCCGGGCGATCTGATCCGGCCCGTGCCCCAGATCCGCCAACCGCGACCGGAAACGCGCCCATTTGGTGGCAGACCCGATCACACCGGCAAAGGCAAAACCGCGCTGCAATAACGCGTGGCATAGCGCCAGATCCAGGTCATGGGAATAGGTCAGCACTAAATGCCGTGCATTTTCAGGAGTATGAGGCATCAATACCGCGGGCTTTGCGGCCGGAATCACAGTGACATTCTCAGGAACTTCTGTGGGGAAGCGCTCCGGCGCTGTGTCGACCCAAGTGATGTCCAGATCCGGCATCGGGGCTAGTACATGTATTAGCGCGCGGCCCACATGGCCTGCCCCCCAAATCCACAACTGTGTTTCGGCATGGTGCACAGGTTCCAGTAGCCAGCCGTCGACTAACTGTGCCACCGGTCGATGGCCCTGACTGCGCGTCAGCGCCAATTGACGGCGCAGCGCTAACGGTGGGTCGCCTTCACTGAGGTTCAGGGATCGCAGGATAACGTCTGGATCCATATCTAGCAGATCCTCAGCGCGGTAAATCTCGCTCCATAAGGTGACAGTGCCGCCACAGCATTGACCAAGATCAGGACCCAGCGCCCGCACGGTTTGCACCCGTGCCTTGTTATCTTGCATCTGGCGACGGGCAGCTTCAGCCGCCTCATACTCAAGCACGCCACCCCCGATGGTGCCGGACTGACCACCTGCCCAGACCAGCATCGCAGCGCCGACTTCGCGTGGGGAGGAGCCGCGAATGGCCGCAATCACCACCCTAACAACTGGGCCATGCCTGTGAATAGCTCTGCTCAGATCGTTAAGATCAAACCCCATTTCTATAAGCTCGTCTCAAGCTGTGCAGTAGCTCGCCAGAGTTCTTCTGACGTGGCGGGCGCGTTCAGGGCAGGGTAGCTGGCGCCAAACTGCCCCACGGCATCGCTCAGGGCTAGCAAGGCAGAAATTCCCAGCATAAACGGCGGCTCTCCCACTGCCTTGGAGCGGTAAATGCTGTCCTCTCGATTTACCCCATCCCAAAGCGCGACGTTAAAAACGTCGGGTCGATCTGAACAGGCAGGAATCTTGTAGGTTGAGGGCGCGTGGGTCAGCAGCGCACCACGCTTGTCCCAGACCAGCTCCTCGGTTGTGAGCCAGCCTGCGCCTTGCACATAAGCGCCTTCAATCTGGCCTATGTCCAGTGCCGGGTTCAATGACGCCCCTGCATCATGCAGCACATCAGCGCGCAGGATGCGATTTTCGCCAGTAAGCCGATCTACGACCACCTCGGTGATGGCGGCACCATAGGCAAAATAGAAAAACGGTCGCCCTTCACCCTTGATCCGGTCCCAATTCAGGGACGGCGTTTTGTAGAACCCGGTGGCTGACAGGCTTATGCGCCCCTCGTAGCAAATCTGTGCGGCGTGGGCGAAAGGCAGGCTCTCTGAGCCAATCTTCACCGCGTCAGCTCTAAATTCAACTTCCGACGGAGTGACCTGATAGAGCTCGGCCAGATGGGTCGCCATGCGGTCGCGAATGGTGTCGCAGGCGGCTTTTACAGCCATGCCGTTGAGGTCGGTCCCGGAGGAAGCTGCGGTGGCTGAGGTGTTCGGGACCTTGGCCGTATCGGTTGCGGTGATTTTCACCTTTTTCAGCCCGATACCAAAGCGGCTGGCGGCGACCTGCGCGACCTTTTGGAACAAGCCCTGCCCCATTTCGGTGCCACCATGGTTCAGATGCACCGAGCCGTCACTGTAGACATGCACCAACGCACCTGCCTGATTGAGATGGGTTAGCGTGAAGGAGATACCGAATTTTACTGGCGAGAAGGCAATCCCTCGCTTCATCCGGTCATTCCCAGCATTCCAAGTCGCGATCTCAGCCTTGCGGGTGGTATAGTCTGCGTCATCGAGCAGCTGCTGAGTCATCCCATGAAGTTCAAAATCGGTGACCTCCATCCCATAGGGGGTGGTGTTATCCTTGGCAGGGTCGCGGGCGTCGGCGGCGTCATAGTAGTTGCGTTGACGTAGATCGACGGGATCAAGACCTAGTTTATGCGCCGCGTGATCCATCACCCGTTCGATTCCCAACATTCCCTGCGGTCCGCCAAAGCCACGATAGGCGGTGGCGCTTTGGCGGTTGGTCTTGAGCCGATGGCTCTCAATCCGGATTGCGGGGATCGCATAGGCATTGTCGCTGTGCAGCATGGCGCGGTCGGCGACGGGCAAGGATAGGTCCTGCGCCCAGCCACAATCCACCATGTGAATAAACTCTACGCCCGTGACGCGGCCATTGGCATCAAAGCCTGCGCGGTATGAAATGCGGAAGGCATGACGCTTACCAGTGATGGTCATATCGTCATCGCGGTCATAGCGCATTTTGCAGGTGCGACCTGTTTGACGTGCAGCAATGGCGCAGGCCACGGCCAGAGCATTGCCCTGGCTTTCCTTACCGCCAAACCCGCCACCCATGCGCCGTGTCTCTACCCGGACACTGTGCATCGGCAGGCCAATTGCCTCGGCCACTTTGTGCTGGATTTCAGTTGGGTGTTGGGTGGATGAGTTGACCAGCATCCCACCATCTTCCTGCGGTACGGCCAATGCGGCCTGTCCCTCCAGATAGAAATGTTCCTGACCACCGATATCAAACGTGTCTTCAATCACATGGGTAGCGCAGTCGATGGCGGTAGTCGCATCGCCTTTTTGGTAGATGCGGGGGCCATCCTCGAACCGGCTGTCTGCGGCCAGCGCCTCTTCCAGTGTCAGCAGGGCCGGGCGTTCGGCATAGTCAATCTGACCCTTGCGCGCAGCTACACGGGCTGCACGGTGTGACGTTGCGACCACCAGAAACACCGGCTGGCCGAGATAATGGACCGTGTCCTTGGCCAATAGTGGTTCATCATGGGCGGATGGCGAGACATCATTGTCAAACGGCAGATCCTTTGCTGTAAGTACGGTCACCACGCCATTACTGTGACGCACAGCATCCAGATCCAGCGCAGCGATGTCAGCGCTTGCTACAGTCGCAAGGCCAAAGGCTAGATGCAGCGTGCCACGCGGGGTGGGGATGTCATCCACATAGCGCGCCTGACCGGTTACATGCAGCCGTGCGGCATCATGGGGAAGTGATTTTGTGACGCTCATCCCTTCACCTCCAGCACGTGACAGGGCAAAGGATCACTGGCGGCGGCTTCGTCAATATCGGCAAAATAACGTGACAGCATATTGGCTGCTGCGTCCAACCGGTAATCCGCTGAGGCGCGCATGTCGCTCATTGGTGTGAAATCCCTGCCAAACTTCTTCTGAGCCATAGCGATAGTGGCCAAGGACCAGTTTTGCCCGATCAGCGCTGCTTCAACATCGCCCGCACGTTTGGGCACTCCGGCCATACCGCCGAAGGCGATGCGAGCGTCTGTTATTATGCCATCTGTCACCGCCAGATTGAAGGCCCCAAGCACCGCAGAAATATCCTGATCAAAGCGTTTGGATAGCTTGTAGACACGCAGGTTATCCGCTTGACCTGTGGGTTGTGCCGGCAGTGTGATCGCCTCGACAAACTCGCCATCTGCGCGGTCTTGTTTGCCGTAGTCGAGGAAGAAACTTTCCAGCGGCAGTTTACGGCGGTTGTCGCCGTGGCGCAGGTGTAGCATAGCACCTAGCGCAATCAGGGCCGGTGGGTTGTCTCCAATGGGTGATCCATTGGCGATATTGCCGCCGATGGTGGCTGCCGCTCGGACCTGTTGGCTGGCAAAGCGGCGCAGCATTTCGCCGTAGGAAGGGTGACGAAGCGCAATTTCGTCGCGCAGTCGGTTCATGTCCACCATTGCGCCGATGCGCAAGCTGCCATCAGCATCCTTGCTTATTTGTTTTAGATCATCACAACCATCCAGAAAGATCACATCGTCCAGCTCGCGCAGCTGTTTTGTGACCCAGAGACCTACATCTGTAGCCCCTGCAATCAAGGTCGCATCTGGTCGCGCCGCATAGGCAGCTGCGAGTTCATCGGCATTGGTTGGACGTTGCGAGGCTTCGGGCGTAACTGGGGCCTCCCCTCGGAGTGCTTCGGATGCGTCGAGAGGGGCTTCGGCGGCGATCCATTCAGGCACCGGTGCCTCTGTGGCCGTCTCTGCAGCGCGGATAATCGGGGCGTAGCCTGTGCAACGGCAAAGGTTGCCTGCCAGTTGATCGTCATGATCCAGCGCTCCGTTTTTATGGGCGGTGACCATCGACATGATGAAACCCGGCGTACAGAAACCGCATTGGCTGCCATGATGGGTGACCATTGCCTCTTGCACAGGATGCAGCTGTCCATCGGGGCCTGCGACACCTTCGATTGTGCGGATGGATTTACCATGTAGTTGGGGTAGGAACAGAATACAGGCGTTGAGCGGCTTTGCGCCCTGACCATCGGTGACCATCACCGTGCAGGCGCCACAGTCGCCTTCGTTACAGCCTTCTTTGGTGCCGGTGAGGCCGCGCTCTTCGCGGAGCCAATCCAGCAGCGTCGCCGTTGGGGAGATCCCGGTCAGCGCGACTTCTTCACCGTTCAGTTGAAAGGTGATTGTCATGTCAGAAACCCGTCGCGTTACTTTGGTTTTCCCTTGGTGCCACCCCTTCGATGCGACGTAGAAGACATGGCGGGCCTTGGTAGATCTGTTGCCAATAGCCTAGAAAGCAGGGTGTTGTTATGGCAAGGAAAATTGACTCTGCCATGGAGTGGGGCTAAGGCGCAAGATCCTTGCGGTGTGCCGCCGTATGCCGTTACTTTTGAACAGCTTAGTGACGGATCGGTGCACGGTTCCGGAGCGGGCTGATAAGACTTTCAAAGAAAGCGGAAGAATAAGCGCCTAATATCTTGGCACTGGATGGCTAACACTTTGGTGCGTGAACTTCGAAACTTGGGTGCGGAAGCGCTTTAACCTTGGCGGCGGCGGCGATAGCTTGGAGACATGACAAGTTCTCCTCGATTCATTCACCTGCGCACCCATACCGAATATTCGCTATTGGAAGGCGCGCTGCGACTGAAAAAGCTGCCGGATCTGTGCAAGAAGCATGAGATGCCCGCGATTGCGGTTACAGACAGCAATAACCTGTTCGCAGCATTGGAATTCTCCGTGTCGGCCAGCGGTGCCGGGGTGCAGCCTATTATGGGCTGTCAGGTGGATCTGCGGTTTGCGGCGTCTGCACCAGGCGAGCGACCGAAAGCTCCTGCGTCATTGGTCTTACTGGCACAGAGTGAGGCCGGGTATGAGCATCTGATGAAGCTCAATTCCTGTTTGTATATGCGTGAGGGTAGTGAGCTGGCGCATGTGACACTGGAAGAACTGGCGGAGCATTGCGAGGATGTAATCTGTTTGAGTGGCGGGCCTGACGGGCCAGTTGGGCAGCTGTTGCAACAGGGGCAACGCCCGGCGGCTGAGGCGCTTATGCAGCGGTTGAAGGCGATCTTCCCGGATCGGCTCTATGTGGAATTGCAACGCCATCCGGGCGAACACGGCCAGCCGGAGGCGGAGAAGCAGACCGAGCGAGGCCATGTTGAAATGGCCTATGCCATGGGCCTTCCGTTGGTTGCTACGAATGACGTCTATTTCCCCAATACCGAGATGTACGAGGCGCATGATGCGATGATTTGCATCGCGGAGGGCGCCTATGTCGATCAGGCCGAGCCGCGTCGCCGCCTGACTGCGCAGCACTATTTCAAAAGCCAAGAGGAAATGGTTGCGTTGTTCGCCGATCTGCCCGAGGCGATTGAGAACACGGTTGAGATCGCCAAACGTTGTGCGTTTATGGCGTATCGGCGCGACCCAATTCTGCCGAAATTCGCTGATGACGAAGTGGCCGAACTGCGCCGCATCGCCAACGACGGCCTGCACAAGCGTCTGGCGGTGATTCCCCACGCGGTGAGCGTGGAGGAGTATCAGGAGCGGCTTGATTTCGAACTGGGCATTATCGAGGGGATGGGATTTCCCGGTTATTTCCTAATTGTTGCCGATTTTATCCAATGGTCCAAGGATCACGATATTCCCGTGGGGCCGGGCCGGGGGTCTGGCGCCGGTTCGCTTGTGGCTTATGCGCTGACGATCACCGACCTTGATCCTCTGCGGTATTCGCTGCTGTTTGAACGTTTTCTCAACCCAGAACGTGTGTCGATGCCAGATTTCGACATCGATTTCTGCATGGATCGCCGGGAAGAGGTGATCAAATACGTGCAGAAGAAGTACGGTCGCGACAAGGTCGGCCAGATCATCACCTTTGGTGCATTGTTGTCGAAGGCGGCCGTGCGCGACATGGGACGGGTATTGCAGATGCCCTATGGCCAGGTAGACAGGCTGTCGAAGCTGATCCCGGTTGAAGGGGTGAAGCCGATGTCCATTGTGGACAGTTTGCGCGAGGAACCGCGACTGCGCGAGGAAGCCGAGAATGAAGAGGTTGTTGACCGGCTTCTAAAATACGGCATGCAGGTCGAGGGGCTGCTGCGTTCTGCTGGTACGCACGCGGCGGGGGTTGTGATTGGCGACCGGCCACTGGATGCGCTGGTCCCGCTTTACCGCGATCCGCGCTCCGATATGCCCGCTACCCAGTTTAACATGAAATGGGTCGAACAGGCCGGTCTTGTCAAATTCGACTTCCTCGGCCTGAAAACGCTGACTGTGATCCAGAATGCTATGGATCTGATTTTCCAATCGGGCCGTGATCTGCATGTCGCGGCGAATGGAAAACAACTCTATGACCCTCCAGAGGGCGCGGCAAACCAGATCAACGCTATTCCTCTGGATGACGTGGCCACTTACGATCTGTATTCCCGGGCCAAGACTGTGGCGGTGTTTCAGGTGGAATCCACCGGCATGATGGATGCGCTGAAGCGTATGAAGCCGACCTGTATTGAGGATATCGTGGCGCTTGTGGCGCTATACCGGCCGGGCCCGATGGAGAATATTCCTGTCTATTGTGAGGTTAAGAACGGCCTGCGCAAAATCCAGTCGGTGCACCCTCTGATTGACCATATCCTTGAGGAGACGCAGGGTATTATCGTTTATCAGGAACAGGTGATGCAGATCGCCCAGGTGATGGCGAACTACACGCTTGGCGGCGCGGATCTATTGCGGCGTGCGATGGGTAAGAAGATTAAGGAGGCGATGGACGCGGAACGCCCGAAGTTTGAAACAGGCGCTGCAGAAAATGGCGTACCGGCCAAGAAAGCTTCGGAGGTTTTCGACCTTCTTGAGAAATTCGCAAACTACGGTTTCAACAAATCGCACGCTGCGGCCTATGCTGTTGTCAGCTATCAGACTGGTTGGTTGAAGGCGAACCACCCGGTGGAATTCATGGCCGGTGTGATGAACTGCGATATCCATCTGACGGATAAGCTGGCGATCTACTTTGAGGAAGTGAAAAAGGGCCTTGGCCTGCCCTATGTGCCACCTTGCGTGAATCGCTCCGAAGCGACGTTCAATGTGGTCAAAGGAGAACTGGTCTATGCGCTGGGCGCTCTGAAAAATGTCGGTGTCGAGGCCATGCGGCTGGTCACAACAGCGCGGCGTGAAAGCGGGCAGGATAAGCCCTTTGCCACGCTGTTTGATTTTGCCCGCCGGGTGGATTTGAAAAAAGTCGGCAAACGACCGCTGGAGATGCTGGCGCGGGCGGGGGGCTTTGATCAATTGGATAGCAATCGCCGCCGGGTCTTCGACAGTCTGGGCGCATTGGTAGACTATTCTGCCGCGGTCCATGACCAGCGCAATTCTAGCCAGGTGTCGCTGTTTGGTGAGGCCGGAGAGGACCTGCCGGAACCACGTCTGCCTGGAACTCCGGACTGGCTGCCAGCCGAGCGGTTGAGTGAGGAGTTCAAGGCCATTGGTTTTTATCTCTCTGGTCATCCGCTGGATGACTATATGCCCGCTCTGAAGCGAAAGGATGTGATGACGCTGGACGAGGTCACGGCCAAGGCAGAGCGCGGGCCGTTCATGGCCAAGATGGCCGGTGTTGTCGCGGGTCGGCAGGAGCGTAAATCGGCACGCGGCAACCGCTTTGCCTTTGCCCAGCTGTCGGACACCAGCGGCGGCTATGAGGTTACGTTGTTTTCCGAAGTGCTGGAGAAATCACGCGAATTTCTGGAAACCGGCGCCAAGGTGGTGATCACCGCCGAGGCTACGATGGAGAGCGATCAGCTGAAGCTCTTGGTGCGCTCTGTCGGGCCGGTGGATGCGGCGATTGCCGATGCCGGACGCAGTTCGCTGCGGGTCTATGTCTCGGACGCGAAGGCCGTGGCGACGGTGGCACAGGTGCTGGAAGACGCCAAATCCGCCGCCCGCAACGCCGCGCGTGGGGAGGTTTATATGTACCTGCAGGATCCCGGCCTGCCGGGGGATGTTGAGATGGATCTAGGCCAGCCCTTCCCCATCAACCCTCAAATCAAAGGCGCGCTAAAGTCGCTGGACGGGGTGATGGATGTAGAGGAGATCTGAGGGAGGGCGCAACTTGAGGAAGTCATATGATGAGTTCGGATTGTTCAATTGGGGGTAGATACTCCGACATAAATCTAGATTTTGCTAGATCTGAGTGGGAGCAGAACCGGATCCAAACCCGAATGGCGTTACAGGCCATTTGGCGTTTGGAAATAGTAATATTGTCCGGGTACGCAGCATTTTATGGGTGGTTTGTTTCCAAATTTAATGCAGGTGGGCCGCCGGTTGGGATTGAATATATATTGTCAATAAGTACAATTTTTTGTGGCCTTTGTTTGTACCGTTTGAAGGTCGATTATTCGATCTTGAAGGCCTTAGGTGAATACAGTGGTTTACTGGAGGCATATATTTATGGTGGTGGTGACTCGCAATCAAAACCTGTTGGTTGGCAGAAGTACTTGAATGATACCTCCCGGCCTGGGAGAAAGTTCCCCAACGTTTGTAAAAGATATATCGGTGCGACTATTACCTTTGCCGTTCTATTACTTGTGAATTGTGGTCTAACAGGATGGGCTTTTTATTTGCGGTTTAGCGATGGCGGAATCCAGGGCTTTTGGGCGTGATGTCAGAGCCCGTCTCACATAATTCATGCCGCCCACATGACTGACCATCCAGGCCTTACCCTACGGGTTGCAGATATGGCGGATGCCTCCAGCCTTGCAGCGTTGTCGATCGAGGTCTGGATCGGCACCTATCTGCGTGAGGGGGTGAGCGGGTTCTTTGCGGATTATGCGTTGGCAGAGCTGACGGCCGCGCGGTTTGAGATGCATCTGGCGAACCCGCAGGAGTATTTCATTGTCTCGCAAAACAAGATCGGTATTGATGGCTATATCCGCATCAGCCGAGGTAGCCCGGCGCCGGTTACGGGTTGCTCGGATGTGGAGATAAAAACGCTCTATGTGCAGCCACACCACCATGGGCGAGGTATCGGTGCTGCACTGTTGCGGGCGGGGCTGGCACATTGTGCTGACGTGGGCGTGAGCGATGTATGGCTGGCGAGCAATGCAGAAAACGTGGGTGCTAAGGGCTTTTACCTCTCTCAGGGATTTGCAAGGGTCGGCGATACGGTGTTCGTGATCGATGATCAGTCTTATCTCAATGATGTCTTTGCACGGCGCTGTGTGGTCTGACCTAGAAGCCAGATCGATATTTTTGGTATAGCACTAGAGCGCGGCATTGAAGACCGAGTTGGTGTCCAGAAGATACTGCGAGATCACCGGACCGCTGGCAGCGCCTATAGCACGGGCGTTCGGGCCAATCGCGCCGGGATCAATGCGTGGCAGAATGAGGCCGCGCGCGTCCAGTTTACTGAGTGAGGCTCGGGCGCGTTCAACCAGCGCGTCACGGGTGCTGTCGGGTAAGGCGCCGTCGATCAGTATGGCCTCAAAGTCAAACACAGCGCAGGTGGTAAGGCTCGCGCGGGCGATCGCATCGGCAGCTTGATCGAGCCAGGGATCGACCTCGCTCTCCAACCCAGACCAATCCATTGGTGGCTGCCAGAGCTGCCCGGGGTCCTTGCCAGCATCGCGCAGGCGCTGCTCTAGTAGATGGAGGGAGGCCAGGTCCAAGAGCTTGGCTTCTCGCCCGTCCGAGCCACGTGCGGGCAAGGAGCCGAGCGCACCCGCATTGCCTTGACGGCCTTCTAACACACGATGATTGAGCACCACTCCGCCGCCGATGAAAGCGCCGACAAAGAAATAGGCGTAGTCGCGATAGGCTTTGCCTCGGCCGTACATATGTTCGGCTCGACAGGCGGCGGTCGCGTCATTGACCACATGTACGGGGAGGGCGCTGAATTTTGATATTTTATCCGCGAAGTCAACGGACTGCCAGTCTTCGAGCGCCTTTTCTGGCGCATTGATCTGGGCGTGCCATGTCCAGAGTTGGTAGGGCGTCGCGACGCCGATGCCGCAGATCCGTGTGTGTAGCGCTGTCGGCAACGTGGCCTCAATCTGTACCATGCTGTCGCGCAGAAAATCGAAGACCACTGTAGGAGTCGGATAGGGATAGCGCAGTCGTAGCTGTTGGCGCACGGCGCCACAGACATCCATAAGCAGGACCTCAACGCTGCGGCGGCCAATCTTGAGGCCGTAGGAGAACAGGCCGTCAGGATTGAGCCCCATTGGAACGGAAGGTTTGCCAACGCGGCCGCGCTGGCTGGTTCCGCGTTGCAGCAGCCCATCGGTTTCCAGTTTTCGTAAGATGACCGAAACGGTTTGCGGGGAGAGCCCGGTCCCACGGGCCAGCACGCTGCCAGGCATGGGGCCGTTACGTTGCAGCAAAGAGAGGATCAAACGTTCGTTAAAAACGCGCACTCCGGTCTGGTTTACGCCGCCGCTCAGGGATCTGGCTTGCTCTTGTTCCATGCGGCTGACCCTAATCACGCTTTGAGATTATTGAAAAGTGCGGATATCGCTTTAATAAGTCAAGTTGATTTACTTATTGACAGGGAGACTAGAATCACGGCTCTCTGTGGGCGACATGACGGCCAGCCCGTCCTGTTTATTGTATTCATTGTGATGCTGAGGGAGGACATCATGAAGAAATTGCTATTGGGTACCGCTATTGGATTTGCCGCTATGACCGGCACCACATTTGCTGCAGAGGGCGTTACCGCTTGCCTGATTACAAAAACCGATACCAACCCGTTCTTCGTCAAAATGAAGGAAGGTGCCGAGGCTAAGGCCGCGGAGCTGGGCATGACGCTTAAGAGCTTTGCCGGGAAGGTAGACGGTGACCACGAGACACAGGTCGCCGCGATTGAGACCTGTATTGCTGACGGGGCAAAGGGTATTCTGCTGACCCCTTCGGACACATCGTCAATTGTGCCTGCGGTTCAGCAAGCACGGGACGCTGGGCTTGTGGTGATTGCATTGGATACGCCACTGGATCCGATTGACGCCGCCGACGCGACCTTTGCCACCGATAATTTCCTGGCTGGTGAGCTAATCGGAAAATGGGCTGCCGCAAGCCTTGGTGATGAGGCCGCGAATGCCAAAATCGCCATGCTGGATCTGGCGGTTAGTCAGCCTACTGTGGGGGTGCTGCGCGATCAGGGCTTCCTTCAGGGGTTCGGCATTGATCTTGGCGATCCCAACAAATGGGGCGATGAAACCGACGCACGCATTGTTGGCAATGATGTCACCTCAGGACATGAAGAAGGTGGTCGCCGCGCGATGGAGAACCTGCTGGCCAAAGATCCTATGATCAATGTGGTCTATACTATCAACGAGCCTGCCGCCGCTGGTGCCTATGAGGCGTTGAAGTCAATCGGACGTGAAAACGACGTGCTGATTGTTTCGGTCGATGGTGGTTGCCCCGGTGTTCAGAACATCAAAGACGGCGTGATTGGTGCGACCTCGCAGCAGTACCCGCTCTTGATGGCGTCAAAGGGCATTGAGGCGATCAACACTTGGGCGACAACCGGCGAGAAACCAGAGCCAACTCCTGGCAAGGCGTTTTTTGACACTGGTGTGGCGCTGGTCACGGACCAGCCGACAGAGGGCGTTGAAAGCATCGACACTGCTGAGGGCACCAACCTCTGCTGGGGATGACCCTACGCGGTGGCCTATAGTGGTCGACCCAAGATCAGTCCCCGAGAGTTAACAATAGGTACCGCGGTGGTGCTATCATCAGGGGGCGGTGGCAACATCGCCCCTTTTGTACCGATGCGAACCTGTTCGCAGTTTTTCCTGGAGCGGGGCCGTGATGCCCGACCGGATGCCGGATTTACGGAGATAGATATGACTACGCCACAAAGCTTTGAAGCGGCTGCCAGCGGCAGCCCCGAGGCCGTAGCGGATTTTGATCAGGGAGAGACCTCCTTGATCAGCCGATTGCAGCATCTTTTGCATGTGACACCGTCACTGGTGCCGTTGATTGTGCTGGTCCTCTCGGTGATCGTGTTCGGGCTGCTGCTGGGCAGCAAGTTTTTCTCGCCCTTTGCGTTGACTCTGATCCTGCAGCAAGTTGGGATTGTTGGTATTGTGGCCTGTGCGCAGTCGCTGGTGATCCTCACAGCAGGTATTGACCTGTCGGTTGGAGCCATCATGGTGCTGTCGTCAGTTGTAATGGGGCAGTTTACCTTTCGCTATGGTCTGCCTGTGGAGGTTGCCGTGGCCGCTGGCATGATCTGCGGTACGCTCTGCGGTTTTATCAATGGCTGGTTGGTCGCGCGGATGAAATTGCCACCGTTTATCGTGACACTGGGTATGTGGCAGATCGTACTGGCTACGAATTTTCTCTATTCCGCGAATGAAACAATCCGTAGCCAGTCAATTGCTGCCGAGGCACCACTGCTGCAACTATTTGGTGAAAAGATAAAAATCGGTGGGGCAGTGTTCACCTATGGTGTGATTTTCATGGTGATCCTGGTGCTGCTCTTGGCATATGTGCTGCGCCATACAGCGTGGGGACGACACGTCTATGCCGTAGGTGACGACCCTGAAGCAGCCGAGCTGTCCGGGGTTAAGGTCACTCGCGTGCTGATCTCGGTCTATATGCTGTCGGGGTTGATCTGCGCTTTTGCGGGATGGGCCATGATTGGGCGTATCGGATCAGTTTCGCCGACGTCCGGGCAATTGGCCAATATCGAGAGCATCACAGCTGTGGTGATCGGGGGCATCTCATTGTTTGGCGGACGCGGCTCAATCCTGGGCACATTCTTTGGCGCATTGATCGTGGGGGTTTTCACCCTTGGCTTGCGTCTATTGGGGGCGGACGCGCAGTGGACCTATTTGCTGATTGGTCTTCTTATTATTGCCGCAGTGGCGGTGGATCAGTGGATCAGAAAGGTGTCGGTCTGATGGAACCTATTTTAAAAGCCCGAGGTCTGGTCAAGCGTTATGGGCGTGTGACTGCGCTTGATCATTGCGATTTTGATCTGATGCCGGGGGAGATCCTGGCCGTGATTGGCGACAATGGGGCCGGGAAATCCTCTCTGATCAAGGCCATCTCTGGCGCTGTTATCCCCGATGCCGGAGAGGTCTGGCTTGAGGGGCGTCAGGTCCAGTTCAATACGCCGATTGATGCGCGTAAAGAAGGGATCGAGACTGTCTATCAAACGCTTGCGATGTCGCCGGCGCTCTCGATTGCCGACAATATGTTCATGGGGCGGGAGCTGCGCAAACCCGGCTGGCGTGGCAGCCTATTGCGGCAATTGGATCGAGCCCAGATGGAGCAGATCGCCCGTGACAAGCTGAACGAGCTGGGGTTGGCGACGATCCAGAACATCAATCAGGCAGTTGAAACCCTGTCAGGTGGCCAGCGTCAGGGCGTGGCCGTGGCACGGGCGGCGGCTTTCGGCTCCAAGGTAATCATCCTGGATGAACCTACGGCTGCGCTCGGGGTGAAAGAAAGCCGAAGAGTGCTGGAGCTCATTCAGGATGTAAGGTCCCGGGGCATTCCGATCATCCTTATCAGCCACAATATGCCCCATGTGTTTGAGGTCGCGGATCGCATCCACGTGCACCGGTTGGGCAAGCGGCTGTGTGTGATCGATCCCAAACAACACAGCATGTCAGACGCGGTTGCCTATATGACCGGTGCGCAGGAGCCGACCGGGGAACTGACGGCGGCATGAGTGCTGAGATGAAATACCTGGCTGATCTGGTAGCGGCCGTGCAGGCGCTGCCCATCGCCGACGGGCGGTCGCGGCGTCTGGTAGCGGTGGCGGGCGCTCCGGGCAGCGGTAAATCCACCTTGGCAGAACTGTTGGTACAAGCGCTTTGCGCCAACGGTAGTTCAGCTGCGGTGGTGCCTATGGATGGCTTCCATCTGGACAATCGGTTGCTGTCGGAGATGAATTTGCTGGCCAGGAAAGGCGCGCCAGAGAGTTTCGATGCAGCGGGATTTCAGCGCTTGGTCGCGGCGATCGCGATTGAAGAGGAGGTGGTCTACCCTCTGTTCGACCGCGCGCAGGACATGGCCATCGCGGGTGCCGCGCGCTTGCATGCGGGTGTTGAGATTGCCGTTATTGAGGGCAATTACCTGATGTTTGATGCCCCAGGCTGGCGTGATCTTGCGGCGTTGTGGGATCTCTCTATGCAGATAGATGTTCCACGTGAGGAATTGCGGGCACGCCTTGTCGCCCGTTGGCAGGCGTATGGTCTGAGCGATGTCGAAGCAGAGGCAAGGGCCGAGGGCAACGACATGGCCAATGTGGATCGGGTTGCTGCTGCTGCCCTGCCTGCAGATGTGATTTGGAAAGGACAGGCGATATGATCCTGTGTTGTGGAGAGGCGTTGATCGACATGATACCAACGCCAGTTACGGATGCTGAAAAGGCTAAAGACGGTGCAGATGCGCAAATGGGTTTTGTGCCCCATTGCGGCGGCGCCGTCTTCAATACGTCGGTTGCGTTGGGGCGGCTGGGTCAGGAAACCGGTTTGTTTTCGGGCCTGTCGCGAGATCTGTTTGGGAGGCAATTGATATCGGCGCTTAAGGCCTCGAATGTTGATCCCGGTTTTGCGGAGGTCTCCGATCAACCAACAACGCTGGCATTTGTGCATCTGAAGGATGGCCACGCGGAATATCATTTCTTTGACGAAAACTCTGCCGGGGCCAACCTGCGCCCGGAGCGTTTGCCTGAATTGCCTGACAATGTTAGTGCGTTGTTTTTTGGAGGTATATCCCTGTGCAACGGTGCGGCTGCAGAGGCCTATGCCAAACTGGCCGTACGCGAGAAGGGCGAGCGGATCATTATGATTGATCCCAATGTAAGGGCTGGTTTTGCCACAGATGAGGTCGTCTACCGCCAGCGCCTGACAGCGATGATTGCTACAGCTGGGATCGTTAAAGTGTCCGATGAGGATCTCAACTGGATTTATCCCGGCAATGCGCCGATTGAAGAAAAAATCCAGCAGATCCTTAAGCATGAGGCAGGCCAAGGCCCCGGCCTTGTGATTCTCACGCTAGGTAGCAAAGGGGCCAAAGGGTTCTTGCGGTCGGGCCCTACGGTAGAGGTTCCGGCGCAAGCTGCTGAGGTGGTCGATACAGTGGGCGCGGGAGACACATTCAACGCAGGTTTTCTTGCTGCTGCTAGTGAGGCGGGCGTATTGGCAGACGCCGCAAGTGGTGAGATTGATCCGGAGCAACTGCGCGGGTGTCTTGGATACGGTGCGCATGTCGCCGCTGTTACCGTCTCGCGTCCGGGGGCTAATCCGCCGTGGCGTGCGGAGCTTGTCGGTTGAGGGCAGGCCTGTTCTTGCCTTCAGCAAGGTCGGAACTTGTCACATGGAAACGCCGCCCTGCGATATGCCGGGGCGGCGTCTTTGTATGAAGTGATGAATCCAAAAGGTGTATGAGGCCAATCCGCTAATATTCTGTGGAACAGCTTCTGTAGCGAGCTCTGACGTTCAGCGTGGCAGTTGGCTGGCAGCGCGGGCGAGATCTCGGATAGCCTCCCAATCGCCTGCTTCGACAAGATCGGCCGGGGCGACCCAGCTGCCGCCAGCGCAAACCACATTGGGCAGTGACAGGTAGCTTCGAGCATTGTCCGGGCTGACGCCGCCGGTTGGGCAGAAGCTGATCTGGGGCAGCGGTGCGCCGATTGCCTTCAGCGCAGGCGCACCGCCAGAGGCTTCGGCGGGGAAGAACTTCAGCATATCATAGCCGCGTTCCAGAAGGCGCATTGCCTCGGATGCAGTGGCTGCACCGGGTAGCATCGGCAGACCTGCAGCCTCGCAGGCGTCCAGTAGCATATCCGTCGCCCCAGGGGAGACGCCGAATTGTGCACCTGCGGCTACGGATTTTGTAACATCCTCTGGCGTGACTAGGGTTCCGGCCCCGACAATGCCGCCTTTGACCTTGGCCATTTCGGCGATCACATCAAGGGCCGCTGGGGTGCGCAGGGTGACTTCTAGTGCGGGCAGGCCGCCTGCAACCAGAGCTTCTGCGAGGGGGCGGGCATGGGCGACATCATGTACAACCAGCACCGGTACGATAGGAGCCAGTTGGCAAGTTTCGCGGTTGCGGGCGCTGGCGCCCTTTGGTGTAATGGCCATGTGTCAGTCTCCGATCAGAGTCGAGAATACGGTTGCGCCGGTATCGGCAGAAGTGACGGCATTGCGAAATAGTGCGAACATCTCGCGACCGGTGCCATGTTGATAGGATGAGAGATCTGCGACCACAGACGCGCGGCTATCAAAGCCTTCAGCGATAACCTCCAGCGTGCCAGCAACGGCGTCGACGCGGACGATATCACCATCGCGCAGTTTGGAGATGGGGCCTCCATCAAGAGCCTCTGGCACCACATGGATGGCGGACGGGATCTTTCCAGAAGCTCCTGACATACGTCCGTCCGTGACCAGAGCCACCTTTTGGCCACGGCCCTGCATAATGCCAAGGAAGGGCGTCATTGAGTGTAGTTCAGGCATCCCGTTTGCTTTGGGCCCCTGAAAACGCACAACAATGACAACATCGCCTGTGTCCAGTTCACCAGCCTTAAAGGCAGCTTTGGCCTCGTCCTGATCATGGAAGATGCGGGCAGGGGCCTCAACCACGCGGTGTTCTTCGGCGACGGCGGAGATTTTCATCACCCCGGTGCCAAGGTTGCCTGATAGGCGCGCAAGGCCACCGGTGGACTGGAATGGTTCTGAGGCAGGACGCAGGATCTTTTCGTTAAGGCTTTCGCCAGAACCCGGTTTCCACACCAGACCCTCGCCGGTGAGGAAGGGTTCGGCGGTGTAGCGTTCCAGCCCGGTGCCCGCCACGGTCTTGGTATCTGCGTGCAGGTGGCCGGAATTCAGGAGCTGGCCGATTACATAGCCCAGACCGCCAGCGGCGTGGAAGTGGTTCACGTCGGCCAAACCGTTAGGATAGACCCGCGCCAGCAGCGGCACCACATCCGAGAGATCGGAAAAATCCTGCCAGTCCAAAATGATACCACCGGTGCGCGCCATAGCGATCAAGTGGATCAGTAGATTTGTAGAGCCACCGGTGGTCATCAGCCCAACGATGCCGTTGACATAGGCGCGCTCATCCAGGATATCGCAGACTGGTGTGTAATCATTGCCAAGCGCGCTGAGTGCCAGCGCGCGGCGGGCACCTTCCTCAGTCAGGGCAGCGCGCATGTCGGTGCCGGGATTGACGAAGCTGGAGCCGGGCAGGTGCAGCCCCATGAATTCCATCAGCATCTGGTTGGAATTGGCGGTGCCATAGAACGTGCAGGTGCCTGGGCCGTGGTACGCAGCCATCTCTGCTTTCAGCAGCTCATCCCGACCGATTTCTCCTGCAGCGAACTTCTGGCGGATCTGAGCCTTCTCATCATTTGCCAGTCCGCTGGTCATCGGACCTGCAGGCAAAAAGACCGAGGGCAAGTGGCCGAAGACCTGTGCGCCGATCACCAGACCTGGCACGATCTTGTCGCAGACGCCGAGATACACGGCAGCGTCAAAAACGTTGTGGCTAAGCGCAACGCCTGTGGCCATCGCGATAGTGTCGCGGGAAAACAGGCTGAGCTCCATCCCGGCCTCGCCTTGGGTGACGCCATCGCACATGGCCGGCACGCCGCCGGCTACCTGTGCCGTACCGCCAACCCGGCGCACAGCGTCACGGATCAGGTGCGGATATGTTTCAAATGGCTGATGCGCGGACAGCATGTCATTGTAGGCGGTGATGATGCCAAGATGCCCGGCGGTGCCTTCGGCCAGCGGCATCTGATCCTCACCAGCGGCTGCGTAGGCATGCGCCTGCCCACTACAGGACAAGTGTGCGCGAGCAGGGCCTTTGCCCTTGGCGGCGCGCATCCGGTCTAGGTAGGCCGCGCGAGGTTTAGCGCTGCGGGCAATAATTCGGTCTGTGACGTCTCGGAGTGTTTTGTTCAAACGCATCGGGTGCCTCTTTCAGTCGTCAGGTGCCGGTTTGGTTGGTTCATATCGGTGGCGCTTAGGCTCGGATGGAATGCCGTGGCCATAATCAGGAGCCGATGCCGCGCCAGCGCCGGTTGTCGCGGTGCATCAGCAGCAATGCGTCCTCTGGCCCGGAGCTGCCGGGATCATAGGGCTGCGGGGTATCGTTGCCATCGTCGGTCCAGCCCGCAATGATCGGGTCGGCCCAGGCCCAGGCGGCCTCGACCTCGTCTCCGCGCATGAACAGTGTCTGATTGCCTCGGATCACATCCATGATCAGCCGCTCGTAAGCATCCTGCGGGCGGCCAGCTTCTGGCAGGCTGTCGGCAAAGGTCATATCGAGATTGGCCCCGGTCAGGCGCATTCCGCCCGGTCCAGGGTCCTTGATGGTGGTGCGCAGGGTAATGCCCTCGTCGGGTTGCAGGCGGATCACCAGCACGTTACCCTTGATGCCGCCAGTGCCGGTGTCTTCGGCAAAGATATTGTGCGGCGGATCGCGAAAGAATACGGCGATCTCGGATTCACGCGCGCGCAGGCATTTGCCAGTGCGCAGGTAAAACGGCGTGCCGGCCCATCGCCAGTTTGCAACCTCGACCTTCATCGCGATGAAGCTTTCGGTGGTGCTGGCTGGATTGTCGGCATGCTCTCGGTAGGACTCGCCCTGCGTTCCACGGTATTGGCCACGTGCAATCTGATCGGGAGAGACCGGGTTCAACGCCTCAATCACTTTGACTTTTTCGTCGCGCACAGCATTGGGGGTAAAGCGCGCAGGCGGTTCCATTGCAGTGAGGCACAGGAGCTGCATCAGATGGTTCTGCACCATGTCCCGCATGGCACCGGATTTGTCGTAGTATTCACCACGCCCTTTGACGCCAATGCTCTCTGCGACAGTGATCTGCACATGATCAATGTGGGAGGAATTCCACAGTGGCTCAAACAGCGAATTGGCAAAGCGCAGCGCCATCAGGTTCTGCACGGTCTCTTTGCCGAGGTAATGGTCGATACGGTAGATCTGGTGCTCTTCGAAGTTGGCTCGCAGGGCCGCGTTTAGCGCCTGCGCCGACGCGAGGTCATGGCCGAAGGGTTTTTCCAACACGATACGGCTATCTGGCGTGGCGATCCCGGTGGACCGCAAACGACCCGCGATATCGGGGAACAGGCTGGGGCCAACCGATAGGTAGAAGGCACGAATGGCATCATCGCGCAACAGATCGCCAAGCGCCTGCCAGCCCTTGTCGCCGCGTGCATCCACTGCAGTGTAGTGCAGCAATTCGACAAAGGCGGTGATTTCCGCGTCGCTGGTTTCACCGGGTTGGCCATAGGTGCGGATGGCGTCTGCCACCATCTCCTGAAAGCCTGTCCGGTCAATCTCGCTGCGCGATGTGCCGATGATGCGACAATCCTCAGAGAACTGGCCAATCTGGAAGCGGTGGAACAGGCTGGGAAGAATCTTGCGGCGAGCAAGGTCTCCGGTCGCGCCAAATAGCACGAGGTCAAAGGACTGGACGGGAATGACGCGGGAAACCATGGCTCTCTCTCTGACAGCTCGAAAAGGTGAAGTACGGTCTTACGGTGGCTAGGATTGCGGATCGGTGAGTTTTGACAGCAAGCCCCGGGTGGAGCCATCTTTCTCAGAATAGGCCTCAGCCGGGGCCGAACCGTCGACCAGTGGCAACAGGCTGACGGCCAGTTCTTTACCCAGCTCGACACCCCATTGATCAAAAGAATTCAGGCCCCAGATCACACCCTCGACAAAGACGCGGTGTTCATAAAGCGCAATGAGCTGGCCTAGGACAAAGGGTGTCAGCTTCGGATAGGCCAAGGTTACTGAGGGGCGGTTGCCCTCAAAGGCGAGGTGGCCTGCCATCTGTTCCAGCGCGTCGCCGCTGAAGCCGCGTTTGGCTGCGATGACCCGGGCGTCCTCGCGAGAGCGGCCCAACATCAGTGCTTCGGACTGGGCAAGGCAATTGGCCACGAGTAGCTGGTGATGATGAGCCAAATCGGCTTCATGGGCCTGTGCGGCTATGAGAAACTCAGCAGGCACCACTCGGGTGCCCTGATGCAGCAATTGATAAAAGGCGTGTTGGCCGTTGGTGCCGGGCTCTCCCCAAACGATGGGGCCGGAGTCACGCTGCAGAAGGCTGCCATCCAGGGCGACGCTTTTGCCGTTACTCTCCATATCCAACTGCTGGAGGTAAGCCGGGAAGCGAGATAGCCTTTGGTCATAGGGCAGGATTGCACGGCTGTCGTAGCCGCATATGTTGTGGTGCCAGATACCAGTTGCCGCCAACATCATAGGCAGGTTGTTGCGAAAAGGAGCCGTTCGAAAATGACGATCCATGGCAGCAGCACCGTTGAGGAACTGGCGGAAGTTTTCGATCCCGATAGCGATCATGATCGGCAGACCAACAGGCCCCCAGAGCGAATAGCGCCCGCCGACCCAATCGGCAAAACCGAACACCCGCTCTGGCGCGATACCGAAGGTGCTGGTTTTATCCAACGCCGTAGAGACCGCCGCCAGATGCGCAGAGGTGTCGTCGCCCAATGCAGCGCGCAACCAATCCAGCGCAGTGCGAGCATTGGTCATGGTTTCAATTGTGGTAAAGCTTTTAGACGCGATGATGACCAATGTGGTCTGTGGATCCAAACCCTTCAGCGTGTCAGCGATATGAGCACCATCAATATTGGACACGAAATGGCATCGGGGGCCGTTGTGGTAGGGGGCCAGTGCCAGTGTCGCCATAGCGGGTCCAAGGTCAGAGCCGCCAATACCGATATTGATCACATCGGTGAATTTGCTTCCACTGTTTGAATGGATGGAACCGCAACGAACGGCTTCGGCGTAGCTCTCCATCTGTTGCAATGTCTGGCGTATCGCCGGAAGGACGTTCTCACCATCAACCGTGATCGGCTCATCCGTTTGGGCGCGCAATGCTGTGTGCAGCACGGCACGGTTCTCGGTCGTGTTGATCTTCTCGCCGTTAAACATCTCGCTGATACGATCTGTCAGACTGACCTCAGTGGTGATATGTTCCAGAAGAGAGAGCGCGGTAGTATCCAGTGCGGTTTTGGAATAATCCAACAACAGGCCGTCCGCTTCCGCAGAGAAGCTCTTAAAACGGTCGGCTGAGTCAAATAATGAAAGCAGCGAGGTATCCGCTGTCTGTTCCCGATGCTTAGCCAGAAGTTGCCAAGTCTGTGTCATCTTCGGTTTCCCTCGGTTGTCCTTGCCCTATTGCGAATCACTCTTGGGCACCGCTGTTGATTAGTTAGCGCTAACATGTGTGTTTGTAACGCCCTAATATAGCAGCCTGCCACATTAGACTGAAATAGCGCCTTCTATGCGTGCAACGAGCGCGAAATATAGGGAAACTGTCGGGTGATCTGTACTCAAACTCGCTGGCCTACCGCATCAAAGGTGAGGCAGTTGGCCGGATCAAAGTCAAACCGCAGCGTTTCACCGACATTCGTGTCATGCTGACCAAAGAGCCGAGCGGTGAAGGTGAGGTCCTTGCCCATATCGACCAGGATGTTGGTGTCTCCGCCCAGCTTTTCCACGTGGATGACCTCGCCCGACAGCTTACCGGCAGGGCTGATGCGGGCATATTCGGGTCGAATACCGATGAATTGTCCGTCGGGGCCGCCAAGGCGGGGAGCTGGTACAAAGTTCATGGCAGGGGCGCCGATAAACTCTGCCACGAAACGATTGGCGGGATTGTTGTAAAGTTCCATCGGGCTGCCGACCTGTTCAACGCGACCATCACGCAGCACAACGATTTTGTCGGCGAGAGTCATCGCCTCGATCTGGTCGTGGGTCACATAGATCATGCTCGCAGACAGCTGGCGGTGCAGGCGGGCGATTTCCAGTCGCGTGTTCATACGGAGGGCGGCATCAAGGTTGGAAAGCGGCTCGTCAAACAAGAACAGTTTTGGCTCACGCACCACTGCGCGACCAATAGCAACGCGCTGACGTTGTCCTCCCGAAAGTTCGGAGGGGCGGCGGTCGAGATAGTCTTCCAGTGACAGCATGCGGCTGGCCTCAGCGACACGGGCGGCGATCTCTTCTTTGGGCTGGCGTTCCTGTTTCAGGGCCAGCGCCATGTTTTCGCGTACGGTGAGATGCGGGTAGAGCGCGTAGGACTGGAACACCATCGCAATGCCGCGTTTAGCGGGCGGCGTGGTGGTCACGGTTTGCCCGCCGATGCTGATTTCGCCGGCGCTGGCATCCTCCAGTCCAGAAATCACTCGCAGCAAAGTGGATTTGCCACAGCCCGATGGGCCGACAAAGACCACGAACTCTCCGTCCTCGACTGTGAGATTGATGTCTTTTAGAACCTCGATCGGGCCGAAGGATTTGCAGACATTGGTAAGCTGTAGCGCGGTCATTGCGGAATTCCTTCAGATCTTCGGGTTCGTAGGGAGGGTGGTGGATGTAGCCACAGCCTCAGTCTGGTCACGGTGTTGTTCTATGCATATATCGACTGGCGTGCCGCTGCGGATGCTTTGATCGGCAGCAAGACAGATCGCAAGTGACGCAACGGCATCCTGCATGTGACGGTCCATATCGAGGTCTTCGGAAATGGCCCGCAACATATGGGCCTGTTCCGCCGAGCAAAGCGCCTGGTGGCCGGGTTCATCGGGCAGGTCAATGTGGCGGTCATCGTGGTCTTGTGTTGCGCGATGCACAATGATGCTGCCCACAGAAGTATGTCCATCAACATCATCCGAGCCGCTCTTGTCGGTTTCGGTAATCGAGACGGAGCCATTGGGCGAGATCACGTCTTTCACGAAGTAGGCAGTTTCGGACATCATTGGCCCCCAGCCCGCCTCATACCAACCGACAGATCCGTCGGAGAAAGTCACCTGAAACTGGCCGTAGTTGTACATGTCCGCAGCAATTTCATCTGAGAGGCGCAGGCCGATGCCGTGGACGCGCTGCGGTGTGGCGTCGGTGATCTGGCACATCACATCGACATAATGAACGCCGCAATCGACAATCGGAGATGTCGTCTGCATCAGCGCCTTATGTGTGTCCCATGTAGCACCGGCTGACTGTTGATTAAGGTTCATGCGGAAGACGTAAGGCGGGCCCAGATCGCGGGCTTCGGCAATCAGGCGCTGCCAGCTCGGATGGTGACGCAAGATGTAACCTACCATCAGCTTTCGGCTGAGGCGGCGAGCGGTATCCGTCACGGCGTGTGCGTCAGCAACGGTTGTGGCCAGCGGCTTTTCGACAAATACATGTGCGCCTGCTTCCATTGCGGCGATGGCATAGGCGGCATGGCTGTCGGAATAGGTGGCGATTACCACCAGATCAGGGGTGGTGTCGGTCAAGGCCTGCTGAAAATCGTTGTAGACCGGGTAGTCCTGTAGCGGCGCCTGCGCAGGTCTGCCAGAGCGGTTAACTAGCCCGACGATTTGGGCATTGTCATCTTGGTGATGGGCGACCGCATGGGCAAAGCCCATATTGCCGAGGCCGGCAATCAGAACACGGGTCATTGGCCACCTCTGTCGAGGTTCGGCTGCGTATTTGGTACTGCTATCACCTGCGCCGGACCAGTGAGCCATGAAAATACATCGCTCTGGGGGAATGGTCCGGCGCTGCCCGGCGTTGCCGCCGAGCTGGGGGTGGGAATTAGGGACCGTTTCATTTTACGGCTCCTGACGTAATGCCACGGATAAGCTGGCGTGAGAAGATAACGTAGAGAACCATTACCGGCAGGATTGCCATCGACAGGGCCGACAATACAGCATTCCAGTCGGTAACGAACTGACCGATGAAGACCTGACTACCCAGTGTCAGCGTCTTGGTTTCCTCTGCCGGGGCCAGAATCAAGGGGAACCACAGATCGTTCCAGATTGGGATCATGTTGAAAACAGCTACCGTGGCCATGGCCGGGCGCACGAGTGGCAGCACGAGACGGAAGAAGATGGTGTATTCTGACAATCCATCGATACGACCTGCATTTTTCAGATCATCGCTGACCTGTTTCATAAACTCCGACAGTATGAATACGGCAAGCGGCAGGCCTTGCGCGGTATAGACAAGGATTAGCGCTGCTAGGGTATTTACCAACCCGGTGTCCACCATCAGTTCCAGAATGGCGACGGTGCCGATGCGGATCGGGATCATAATCCCGAGGGCGAGATAAAGACCCAGGAACATATTGCCCTTGAAACGGTACTCAGCAAGCGCAAAGGCCGCCATGGCACCGAACAAAAGCACCAGCGCCAGTGACACTACGGTGACAATCATCGAATTCTGAAAGTAGAGGAAAAAATCTCCCTGCTTCAGGACTGTCTGGTAGCCGACCAATGAAAACGTGTCCGATGTCGGCAGGGCCAGTGGGTCTCGAAAGATCGCTTTGCGGGTCTTGAAGCTGTTAACCAGGATCACGAAAACCGGAAATAAAGCTATCAACGTGTACGTGATCAGCGCGCCGTGGGCGAGAATGCTGTTGAACGGGTTTGAGCGTGATTTGTGCATCGTCTAGTCCTCAGAACTGATAGCGGCGCAGGCGGGTCTGGATGCCGAAGAGATAGATGCACACGCCAATCAGGATGATCGCAAACATTGCAGTTGCGATAGCGGAACCCATGTGAGGATCCCCCAGTTGCAGCTGAAATCCGAAGAAGGTGCGATACATGAATGTGCCAAGGATATCGGTGGAGAAATCGGGCCCTGCCAATGCGCCCTGAGTGGTGTAGATCAGGTCGAATGCGTTGAAGTTACCAACAAATGTCAGGATGGATATGATCCCAATTGAGGGCAGGATTAGCGGTAGTTTGATTTTCCAGAAGGCGGACATACCGGTGATACCGTCAACCTCGCCTGCCTCGATCACCTCTTCTGGGATCGACAGCAGGGCTGCATAGATCAGCATCATCGGGATGCCGACAAATTGCCAGACGGAGATCAGCGCCAGTGTGGTTAGTGCATAGCTTTCCTTGCCAAGCCATGGGGCGAACAGCCATTTCAGACCGACGGCATCCAGCAGATCAGGTGTGATGCCCCAGATCGGCGAAAGGATCAGTTTCCACGCAAAGCCGACGATAACAAAGCTGAGGATGGTGGGCACAAAAATAGCGGTGCGATAAAGCGCGGCCATGCGCAGCCGGGGATGACTGAGGATAGCCGCTAGGGCCACCCCAATGGGATTCTGAACCAGCATGTGAATGAAAAAGAACCAGAAGTTGTTGCCAAGTGCGTTCCAGAATTGCTCAGACCAATTTGGGTTGCCAAACAGGGTTTGGAAATTTGCGAGACCGACGAACTGGCGGATCTGATCGTTCTCACTATAGAGCGCGAGGCGGAGGGTGTTGAACAGCGGGAAGATCATGATGGCCGTGTAGACCAGCACAGCGGGGGCTAGAAAAACGGCGATATGCCAACGTCTGCGCTGTTTATGAGTGGTGTGTTGCATGATGTTTCCCATCTATCGGCGTGTCCGGGCCGCAAAGGGGCCGCCCGGATGCCTGAGTATGATGTCAGTCAGGTCGTGACGCGCTTACTTCTGCGGATCGTACCAGCTGGCCAGACCATCCTGCAGCTCTGTGCCCAGATCGGCGGGCGCTTTGGTGCCTTTGATGGCGGCTACGGATGCGCCCCATGTCTCGTTTTCGAGGTTCGGGGTGCCGCGTGACAGGATTTGATAGGTTGAGCGAATGGTGCTTTCACACTCTCCACGCCAGGAGACGAATTCCTGTGCCAGCGGATCTTCCATCGCGACCTCGTGGTTCGACAACGAGAAGAAGCCCGGCAGTGCATTGGCGTAGATCGCGGCGAAATCAGCCGAACCAACCCAGTTCAGGAACGTCTTGGCGGCTTCCGCATTCGGAGAGGCGGCGTTCAGGCCAACAGCGATATCGGTGTGATCCGAGATGTAGCAGGTGTCGCCAGCAGCTTTGACAGGTGGCTTGAATGCGCCCATTTCAAAATCGGCCTGGCTGTTGAAGCCAGAGATTTCCCAGCTGCCCGCAGGATAGATTGCGGCACGCCCAAGGGTGAAGATATTCTGGCTGTCTGGATAGGTTTGGGCTTCGTAGCCGTCACCCATATAAGATCCCCATTTCGACAGGGTCTCGTATGGGGCAACCCATTGATCATCGGTCAGCTTCTGATCGCCTGCAATCAGTGCAAGACGGCCTTCCTCACCTTTCCAGTAGTTCGGGCCGATGTTGTTGTAGCCCATCGTGGCGGCTTCCCACTGGTCGTTGGTGCCCATCGCCAGTGGAGTGTAGTTGCCGTCCTGTTTGATCTTTTCCAGTGCGGCAAAAAAGTCGTCTTCAGTAGCAGGCACGTCGAGGCCCAGCTCGGAAAAAGCGTCCTTGTTGTAGATGAAGCCATGGATAACCGAGGCAATCGGAACACAGAAGGTCGCCGAACCATCGTCAGTCTGCCATGCGGATTTCGCCACGTTGGAGAAGCTGCCCATTGCGTCCAGATCGGAGAGGTCTGCAAGCTGGCCCTTATCATAGAGACCGAGCGACGCATCAAAGGGGCGGCATGTGATCAGATCACCGGCGCTGCCGGCATCCAATTTTGAATTCAGAACGGCGTTGTATTCCGCAGGGGCAGAGGGTGCGAACTTCAGTTTGATGCCGGGGTTGGCGGCTTCAAACGCGGGGATGATCTTATCCTGCCAGAGGGCGAGATCATCATTGCGCCAGCTTTCGATCGTCAGCGTCACATCTTCCGCGGCCGCAGCGCCGCCAATCACGGTCGAGCCTAGCAGCGCGAGGGTGAAGAGTTTCCGTGTCATGTTTAGTCTCCCAGTTTTCAAGTTGTTATTAAAATTAGGGTCTTGGTGACCTCTTGGGTGGCACGTGGCCGACCTTTACAATTGTGCGAGCGCAGCTCGCAGGTTGTCCTTGTGATCGTGCAGCAGTGCTTCTGCCGCTGTAGGTGTCGTCGCACCGCTCAACAGCAAGATGGCGGGTTTGACGCTGCCATCTGTTCTGTCCAACGCGTCGGCGGCGGTATCCGCGTCGCAGTCTGTCAGAGTGCAGACGATGCGGATGGCGCGCTGGCGCAGTTTCGCGTTGTCGGCGATCAGATTGACCATCATGCCGTCCATCACATGCCCAAGTCTTATACCGGTAAGAGTAGACATCATATTGAGCACAGCTTTCTGCGCGGTGCCTGCGCCCATGCGCGTAGAGCCTGCGATCACCTCTGCCGGAGTGGGCAGGCAGATCGCGACATCTGCCAGTTCCAGCAACGGTGTGTGATCATTGTTGGCAATGGCGACAACCTTGGCCCCGGCGGCCTGCGCCGCTTTTGCAAAGCTCATGGGGAAGGGTGTGCTGCCGCTGGCGGAGATGGCTATCACGACATCCCCAGAAGCGACATTTGTGGCAGCTTTCGCGCCTGCTTCGCTATCGTCTTCGGTATGGCCGGGCATGCGCCCGTCTGTGGGGATGCCGCCTGCCATGTGAATGAAAATCTGATCTGCACTGATGCCAAAGGTGCCCGGCAGTTCCGCTCCATCGGCAAGAGCCATTAGCGCAGAGGATCCTGCAGCTGCGTAATGCAGATTTCCATTGTTTCGCAGCTGCTTGGTGAGCAGATCTGCGCCTGCGGCTATATCGGAAAAAGCGCTACGTACGACGTTCAACGCATTTAGCTGACCGTCGAGCAAAGTGTTTAGGACGTCACTGTCGGCACGCAGTTCAAGCCCCAGGGCATGAGGGTGTAGCGTCTCAGTCTGTGCGCTATGTTGCTCAGGTCTGCGGGTCTCGGACGGTTGTTCGCTGGTCGATCCCATGTGATTCCTTCCCCTCAAGGCAATGAGAAGTATCTAATACCTATACAATACCACTTGTCCACTGTTTAATTTTTGCACGCGTACTTTGCTGATATTACTTGTATTTACCTCTGGTTGTGGTTTGATGTGGGTTAATAGGTCTTTGTTTTCGTCGAAAGGTATCGTATAGGTATTGCCATGACTGACTCGCGTTTTCCATATTTGATCGCCGTTGATGGTGGGGGGACTTCCTGCCGTTTTTCTTTGTTGCAGACAGGGGCGGTCGCGACTCCGCAGCGGATTGTGGTGACTGGCGGCAGTGCCAACGTCTATACCGCGCCCGATCGGGCGGTTGAGACATTGCGGGCTGGATTGGCAGATCTGCAGCGCCAGACGGACCTGACGGATGAGGAATATCATCTGATTCCGGTATATGCTGGGTTGGCTGGTGTGATTGACGCAGGATCTGCTGCGCGCGTGGCAGGGGCCCTGCCACATACCCACGTGCGGGTAGCGGATGATCGAATTCCTGCGGTTGTCGGTGCGTTGGGCCATGAGACCGCTTGTCTGATCGGTGTCGGGACTGGCTCGTTTCTGGGGCGTCAGGTGGCTGGGCAGATCACGCTGATCGGTGGTCATGGAACAGTGTTGGGCGATGAAGCTTCTGGCGGTTGGCTGGGGCGCCGGGTGTTGCAGCTCACATTGCAGGCTGCCGAAGGGATTGAACCAATGACGCCGCTCTTGCGCAGCTGCCTCAAGGATTTTTCTAATGAAACTGCTGAGATCGTCCGCTTTGCTCAGACTGCTCAGCCAATAGCGTTTGGTGCCTATGCGCCGAGGGTGGTGGTCGCAGCTGTTGATGGGGATGAGGCAGGTCGGCGGTTGATGGAGGAGGGGGCGCAATATCTATGTAATGGCCTGCGGGCGTTGGGACGCCGACCTGAAGAACCAGTTTCTCATATTGGCGGTGTGGCCGCGCACTATGCGGCCTATCTACCTGCTGAAGTGGCTAGTTATTTATGTCCGGCTGAAGGCTCTCCATTGGACGGAGCATTGGAGCTAGCTCGCCGATTTGCCCGCGAAATAGCGCAGGAGGTTGTATGACGGTTGAGGGATTTCTGAAACCGGCCGCCTGGCTTGAGGAGGCGGTGGGCCCACGCTATGTGCGGTTGCGCCAACGCATAGAGGACGGGGTCGAAACGGGGTTGTTGCCCAAGAGTGCACCTTTACCTGCGGAACGCGAAATCGCAACTTTGACTGGATTGTCGCGTGTTACGGTGCGCCGTGCCATGCAGGATCTTGTGGATCGCGGTATTGTGGTACAGCGGCAGGGGTCTGGCAGTTTTGTAGCCGATGGACCCCCCAAGGTGGAGCAATCACTGTCGCAGCTTACCTCCTTTACCGAGGATATGGAGCGACGCGGGTATGACACCAGTGTAGAATGGCTGGAACGCGGCATCCATACACCATCTCCGGAAGAAGTGATGGCACTGGCGCTGACCTCAGGAGAGGCAGTGGCCCGAATTGCACGACTGCGACGGGCCAATGGGCGCCCCATGGCAATTGAGCGAGCGTCCTTGCCGGTGGATGTTTTGCCAAATCCGCAGGCAGTACAGGGTTCGCTTTATGAGGTGTTGGAGCAGTCTGGTAGCCGTCCTGTGCGTGCATTGCAGCGGATTTCGGCGATCAACCTGCCCCAACATGAGGCGCAGTTGCTGGGAGTCGAACCGGGGATGGCTGGGCTCAGCATCGTGCGCACATCCTATTTACGCAACCGTCGCGCAGTGGAGTTCACCCGCTCTATTTATCGCGGCGACGCTTATGATTTTGTCGCCGAACTGCGGCTCGGAACGACGTAACCCGGCGACCCTTAGGAGGGGACCATGACAGATATCACCAAAATGCGTCGCGAGATCGACGAGATTCCGACCGCCGTGGAACGCCTGCTAAGCAGAGGCGAAACTGATATTGACGTGGTGGCCGAGACTGTACGCGGTTTGGACCCCAGCGTTATGGTGACCGTAGCACGCGGATCTTCCGACCATGTCTGTACCTATCTGAAATACGCTAGTGAGATCCTGTTGGGGGTGCCTGTAGCATCGGTCGGGCCGTCGGTTGCATCGATTTACAAGGCGCCGCTGCGATTAAATGGCGCGTTGAGCCTGGCGGTGTCACAATCTGGTAAGAGCCCAGACATTGTCGCCATGGCGCAAAGCGCGCGCAGCGATGGTGCGCTTTCGGTTGCGTTGACAAATGATGCAGGATCGCCGCTGGCAGCAGCTGCACACCATACGCTAAATATTCATGCAGGACCGGAGCTGAGTGTCGCTGCCACCAAGACCTTTGTCACGTCAGCTGTGGCCGGGTTGTGGTTGCTGGCGAAGTGGGATCGTAATCAGGCGCTGTTGTCGGCGCTACACACGCTACCGGAGCAATTGGAGCGGGCGTGCCGGATCGATTGGCCCGAGGTGCGTGAGGCCATTGGAGAGCGATCCTCGCTGTTCACACTGGGGCGTGGGCAGGCACTGGCGGTTTCCAACGAAGCGGCGTTGAAATTCAAGGAAACTTGTCAGTTGCATGCAGAAAGTTATTCCTCAGCGGAGGTTTTGCACGGACCGGTGTCGATCGTGGAGGAAGGCTTTCCGGTGCTTGGCTTTGCTGCGGCGGATGCGGCAGAGGACGCATTGGCGGGTATTGCTGATCAGATTGCTGCTAAAGGCGCGCAGGTCTTTGCCACTACCGGAATGGTGATGGGGGCACGGCAGGTGGAGCATGTACGAACCGATCATTCGCTCACTGATCCAATCAGTCTGATCGTCTCGTTTTATGCGATGGTCGAAGCGTTCGCGGCATCGCGTGGGATTGATCCTGACGCGCCACGCCATCTGAAAAAAGTAACGGAAACGGTATGACCGGCGATCCACATCAGATATCTGCATTGACCGGCGCCCGCATCCTGACCCCGGTTGGGTGGGAGGACGACAGCGCGCTGATGATACGCGGGGATCAGATCGTGGCAGTGCTGCCTAATGGTAAAATTCCCGATGGGGCCGATGTAACGGTGCTGGACGGCGGGGTCCTGTCGGCTGGGTTTGTTGATCTACAGGTCAACGGCGGCGGTGGCGTCATGTTCAACGATGCACCTGAATTGGAGCAGCTGCAGGTGATCGCTGCAGCTCATGCCCGAATTGGCGCGACGTCGATACTGCCGACGTTGATTACCGATGCTCCGAATTTTGTGATACGTGCCATTGATGCAGTGATTGAAGCAGTCGCTTTGGGCGTGCCAGGGATTATTGGCCTTCATCTGGAGGGGCCGCATTTGGCCGTGTCGCGTAAGGGCGCGCATGATGCGTCTTTGATCCGACCAATGAGTGATGTGGATCTGGAGGTGCTCTGTACAGCGGCTACGCGGTTGCCGGTTTTGAAGGTGACACTTGCCTGCGAAGCTGTAACGCCCTTGCAGATCCGTTGCTTGAGTGATGCGGGTGTGTTGGTGTCGCTGGGCCATACCGATGCCAGCCATGCTGATTGTATGGCAGCGGTTGCGGCAGGGGCACGTTGCGTAACCCATTTGTTCAACGCTCAAAGCCAACTTGGCAACCGGGAGCCGGGTGTGGTGGGAGCCGCGCTTGATCTCGGAGGGCTGTCGGCAGGGTTGATTGCGGATGGCGTGCATGTGCACCCGGCCACGATGCGCGCGGCTTTGGAGGCCAAAACCGGACCGGGGCAAGTGTTTCTTGTCAGCGACTCCATGGCCACTGGAGGTTCGGAGATTGACCGGTTTACGCTGAATGGCCGGGGGATCCGCCGTGATGGCAATCGTTTGACCCTTGCAGACGGCACTCTTGCTGGTGCGCATCTAGAACTGGCGACGGCGGTAGGGGTTTTGGTGGAACACTGCGGCGTGCCGCTGGATACAGCGCTTGATATGGCGTCTACCCGGCCTGCGGATCTTCTTGGGCGGTCTGATCTGGGTCGACTGCAACCCGGTGCACGTGCCGATGTTCTGCATCTGAGTGATGGGTTGGAGTTGCAACGTGTCTGGCAAGGCGGGCAGGCCGTATAACGGCCAGTTGCATGTGGTTGCCTAAAGGATCGTGGCGCGACCAGCAGCTGTTTTGGGCGCAAAGCATATTTTGATCAAATTATTTGCCCAAGGGCGGAAAGATGGGTTAAGTCTCTGACAGAACGCCATGTCACCCATGTGTGACCGAGGGATGGCCCGCTAGCAACGGGCAAGCTGACAGGAGAGCCCATGACACCGCTTGCAGGTTTGAAGGTGGTCGAGTTGGCCCGCATATTAGCGGGACCGTGGATCGGCCAGTCGCTCGCAGATCTGGGCGCTGCGGTTGTTAAGGTCGAAAGTCCTGCGGGTGATGATACGCGCCGTTGGGGGCCACCGTTTATTGAGCGGGGCGACGACAAGACCGCTGCCTATTTTTACGCCGCCAACCGAGGGAAATCCTGCGTTACCGCAGATTTTCGTACTGACGAAGGGCGTACGCGAGTGATCGAATTGATCCGTGATGCCGATATCCTGATCGAGAATTTCAAGGTTGGTGGGCTGGTCAAATACGGACTGGACTACGAAAGTCTAAAGGAGGTTAACCCCCGGCTCATCTATTGTTCTGTAACTGGGTTTGGGCAGAATGGGCCATATGCGGCACGGGCCGGGTATGACTTTCTGTTGCAGGGTATGTCGGGGCTAATGTCGATCACCGGTGCCGCCGACGGCGAGCCCCAAAAAGTGGGCGTTGCGATCACTGATGTTGTAACGGGCCTCTATGGCACGATCGGTATTTTGGCAGCGGTGGAACAGCGTCACACAACAGGACGGGGCCAGCATATCGATATGTCGCTGTTGGATTGTGCCACCGCTATGCTGGCCAATCAGAACATGAATTATCTATCCACGGGCAACAGCCCAACGCGGATGGGCAATGCGCATCCAAATATTGCACCTTATCAGGTGATGGCCGTACGTGATGGCCATGTGATCCTTGCTGTAGGCAACGATGGACAGTTTGAACGGCTTTGTGGCGTGTTGAACATGGCCGGGCTGACGTCAGATCCGCGGTTTGTCTCGAACCAACTGCGGGTCGCCAACAGAGATGATCTAACCCCGATGTTGTCGGCAGCTCTGGCACAGTGGGGACAGACGGATTTGTTGATGGCGCTTGAGGCTGCAACCGTTCCTGCAGGTCCGATCAACACCATTGCGCAGGCGTTCGACGATCCGCAGATAAAACACCGCGAGATGCAGATCGCCCCGGAAGGGATTCCGGGTGTACGAGGGCCTTGGGTGTTTTCCGACGCGGAGCTGGCGTTGGAAAAATCTGCCCCTATCTTGCCAACCGCTACGGTGATGTCGCGGGGAGACTAGAACGCCGGGTTGCCCTGCGCTTGGTTGGGTAGAAATACCCCGATGTCAAATTCGCAAAAAGAGAGCGCGCTTATGCCAATGGAAATCACTGTCATCGAGCATCTGTGGATTCCACTGCCCGATGGGCGCAGATTAGCAGCTCGGATGTGGCGCCCGGTGGCCGAGGGTCGCTATCCCGCTATCCTTGAATATCTACCCTATCGCAAACGCGACGGCACCGCACCGCGCGATGCCACCACGCATCCGGTTTTTGCCGCCGAAGGGTACGTTTGTCTGAGGGTGGATATCGCTGGCACCGGCGATAGCGAGGGGATCTTTGACGATGAATACTCTGAGCAGGAGTTGAGTGACGGTGAGGCAGTGCTAGCTTGGCTTGAAGGGCAAACCTGTTGCAATGGAAATATCGGGATGATTGGTATTTCCTGGGGTGGCTTTAATGGCCTGCAACTGGCCGCGCGCCAGCCCGAGGCGCTGAAAGCCGTAGTCAGTGTTGCTTCTACTGTGGATCGCTATGCCGATGATATTCATTTTATGGGGGGGTGCCTGCTTAGTGACAATGCCAATTGGGCCTCGCAGATGTTTGCCTATCAGACGCGACCGTTGGACCCTAAGTTACGCCCTGATTGGCGTGAGGCTTGGGTCGAGCGGATTGAAACACTGCCATTTATGGCCGCTGACTGGTTGGGCCATGGGCAACGCGATGATTT
Source organism: Phaeobacter cretensis (assembly GCF_047372505.1). Classification (NCBI taxonomy): domain Bacteria; kingdom Pseudomonadati; phylum Pseudomonadota; class Alphaproteobacteria; order Rhodobacterales; family Roseobacteraceae; genus Phaeobacter; species Phaeobacter cretensis. The sequence goes on along the minus strand of NZ_JBKBEU010000001.1, from coordinate 1,171,324 downwards.
CTGGAAACATGGATCTGTCTGTGAGGACTGGTCAGCGATGGAAGCGCCTGTGCTGGCGATCACCGGTTGGGCAGACGCATATCTGAACGCACCTCCCGCGATTGTGGAGAATATGCAAGCCCCAGCAAAGGCGCTAATCGGCCCGTGGGAACATCGCTATGCCCATATTTCTAAGTTGGGCACGCATGATTTTCACGGTGAAGTTCTGCGCTGGTTTGACCGTTGGTTGAAGGGTGAAAACAGTGGCGCAGAGGCGCTGCCGGACTATCGCACCTACATGCAGGAGCATTTTGTCCCCACAAAGGAAAATAAACCTCGTCAGGGCCGCTGGATTGCAGAGGCACAATGGCCCTCGCCTAATGTTCGCGCGGTTACGCATCAGTTAGGGCAAGATGGCTGTTTGCAGAATACGCCCGCCACAGGCGAGGTTGTGGTGAGTAACCCGGCCACGCTTGGCGCGGCTGGCGGATACTTCTGCGCCGGTATGCGTATCGACAATGAGTTGCCCGGTGATCAGTCCGGCGATGATGCGCTGTCTGCTTGTTTTGACAGCGCGCCGCTAGAGGCTCCATTGGAAATTCTGGGGCGGGCGAAGGTGCGGTTGGCGTTTTCAGTTGACCGACCGGTCGCGCAGGTGGTGGCACGGCTTTGCGACGTGGCACCTGATGGTGTGTCGCAACGGATTACCTATCGCGGGCGTAATCTGTGTCACGATGACAATCATGAGATCGCGCGGCAGCTGGTGCCCGGCCAACGCTATGAGGTCGAATTTGACTTGAATGAATGTGCGCACCACTTGCGGCAGGGGCATGTGCTGCGGTTGGCGCTCTCGACTTCCTATTGGCCAATTGTCTGGCCTAGTCCCGAACCCGTGGCGCTGACATTGCATCTGGATGCTTGTGCTCTGATCCTGCCGGAGCGAACGGTACCGGTGGAAGCCGACGCACAGGCGCCGGATGTGGCACGGAAATATCCCGTATATGCAGCAGCGGTGACGCGCGCAGCTTCTGGTACATCGAATACTTATGAAGAGGACGACGGGACGCTGGTTCTGGAGACATTTGACGACTACGGCTCAGCGATTGATCCCGTGCACGGGATGGAGGTCGGCAGTCATGTGGCCATGCGCTACTCCGTACATCCTGATGACCCGGCGGGCGCGACCTTCAGCAGCCAGTGGCAGTTTACGTTTGCGCGTGGTGATTGGCGTGTGCAGGTCGATACCGACAATCTGATGCGTGGCGATACGCAGGATTTCCACCTCTGGCGCAAGGTTGTGGCCAGTGAAGGGACTTACAACCACGAGGTCTGTGTTAAGGAATGGAGCCAGACCCTGCCGCGCGATTGTTTGTGATTTCGCATCAAATCCTGTTAAAAATCGCTGTTTTTCCCCGGATTGACCCCTAGTTCGCCACGGTTTGGCCATGTTCTGTGACCAAAAACAGAACTGCGCGTTAACCATTTCGGGTGAGAATAGCCCCTTGAGATGTTTTCATCGCGCTGGAATGCCGGGCGGATGGTCCTCCGGTTGTGAGCAGACGATAAACAGAATTGGGGCGAGAAGGTGCATCTATCCGTTGTTGTACCCTGCTATAATGAGGAAGAGTCCATCCCCCTGTTGGTGGATCGGTTGGTGCAGGCAATCGAACCTTGGGCGGAACGGGCTGAGATCATTTTAGTCGATGACGGCTCCAGTGATGAGACATGGGCTGCTATGGAGGCGGCCCATACACGGCACCCCGTTGTACGTGGTATTCGCTTATCGGCCAACCGTGGCCACCAGGTTGCCCTGACCGCCGGGCTGGAGGCCGCAAAAGGCGCGCGCATTTTTATGCTGGACGCTGATCTGCAGGATCCACCTGAAATTTTGCCAGACATGATGATGATGATGAATCGCGGCTATGATGTGGTCTATGGCCGTCGGGCTGAACGTCAGGGCGAAACGCTATTCAAAAAGGCGACAGCCTATGTGTTCTACCGTTTCCTCAATACGTTGTCTGACGTGGATATCCCGAAGGACACCGGGGATTTCCGCTTGGTAAGCCGCCGGTCACTGGATGCAGTGCTGAAAATGCCCGAACGCGCTCGGTTTATTCGGGGTATGTTTGCCTGGGCTGGCTTCCACCAGATCGGGTTGGAATACATCCGTGAGGCCCGTGTCGCAGGCGAGACTAAATATCCCTTTAAGGCGATGGTTCGCTTTGCCACCGATGCGCTGACAGGATTTTCTACCAAGCCGCTCAAAATGGCCACCCGCCTAGCTTTTGTCAGCCTTTTGGTGACTGTTCTGATGGCGGTCTATGTCTTTGGCTCCCTAATCCTGTTTAGCACGGTGCCTGGTTGGGCTTCGGTTCTCTTGGCGATCTCGTTCTTCTCGGCAATCCAGCTGCTAACATTGGGAATCCTCGGCGAATATGTCGGGCGCCTCTATATGGAGAGCAAGCAACGACCGCTTTATTTTCTGTCGCAGGAAACGGGGCATCCATCCGCTCATGCGGTGGACTTCATCGGCGAAGCTCGACTGGCTGAAGACCGGGCACCGCAGCCTGCGCATAAAGAAGCGTCATGATCCGCTCTGTTGCTCAACAGGACCTTGGGCAGTTAGTCCGCTTCGCCATCGTTGGTGTTACAGTTGCTGCGATCTATGTGTTGTTGTTTCTGATTTTCTTGCAAATCGGCCTGGTGACGGGGTTTGCCAATGCCTTGGCTTTTGGACTGGCGGTCTTGGCGCAATATGTCGGACAGACTGTCTGGACCTTTCGCCAGAAACTTAATCAGCCACGTCAGGCAATGCGGTTCGGGTGTGCTGTCGGGCTTGGGTTTGTTGCGTCTGGTCTGCTGACGACTTTTATCGGTCCGATGCTGGGCTGGCCCGACTGGATGGCGGCGACGATCGCAGCAGTCTGGCTGCCGGTGCAAAATTATCTGTTTTTCAAAATCTGGGTCTATGCCGGCAACGGCCTATAAAGAGGAGACGCTTGCTGTGTCGCATGTCTATTCAAATGAGTTTTACGACTACATCGATATTGGTGCACGCAGTTCCGCACAGGCGCTGATTGCTGCTGTTCAACCTTGGTTAGGAGCACGCAGTGTCTTGGATTTGGGGAGCGGTCGCGGTGTCTGGCTTAGTGAATGGGCAAAATCGGGTGTGGAAGATATCGCGGGTGTTGATGGCGACTACGTAGATCGCAGCCGTCTTGCAATTCCGGCAGCACAATATCACGCAGCGGATCTGACGCAGGATGTTGATCTGGGACGCCGATTTGATTTGGCCCAAAGCCTGGAGGTGGGCGAGCATTTGCCCGCGGATGCATCGCACAAATTGGTCGCAGGATTGACCCGCCATGCGAATCGTATCCTGTTCTCAGCCGCTGTACCGGGGCAGGGGGGGGAGTTTCATATCAACGAACAACCTCTATCCTTCTGGCAAGACCTCTTTGCAGCCAAAGGGTATCGTGCCTTCGACTGTGTGCGCCCAGCACTAAAAAACGCTGAGGGTGTAGAGCCCTGGTATCGCTACAATACAGTTCTTTATATGAATGACGCAGGACGTACCGGCTTGCCAGCGGAGGTTCTGGCTACAGAAATTCCAGCAGAGCAACCTGTGCCTCTAGCGGGGAGTCTTGGGTGGCGGCTGCGCCGGGGTGTGGTGTCCGCGATGCCGCGGCCGATGGTTACGCGTATTGCCCAAATCCGCGCTGCGATTATCGCGCGGCAGGCACGTGCAGCGGGGCTGGTAGGCGCTGATTCAGCAAAAGGCGCTATGTAATGACACTGGTGATGGACAGCCCGGGAGTGGCGTCTCGGAATATGTTACTGCCATTGGCGGCGACAATCGCAGTGGCCTTTGTTGGGTTGCTGATTGCGGCGGCATTCCAGTTGCCGGATCCGCTGATCCGTCACGATGACTATCCGGCGCTCTTCGGGGATGCCGAAACCTATTACATCAAAACACTGATGGAAGGGCGTTGGGTCAATTATCTATGGCATCTCCGCGAAACCTTGTTACCTAGCTGGATCAACTATCTGATCTACAACGCGCTTTGGGCAGTGGTTCTGGGGTGTTTGGCGCATAACGCGCTTGGGCGTGAGGCGGCGTTATGGCGCAAGGGAGCGGTGGCGTTGATTGCAGGCCTATCTGCGCCTGCGCTGCTAATCTCGCTGTGGTTCAACACATTGATCCCGGGCATGGCTATCCTTGCCATCTATGCATTGGCAACGACACAGTTGTCTGAGCGAGTTTGCCGCTGGCTTCTGGTGCCCTTTGTTCCGATGGCGTTGACCGCTTACACCACCTACCCGTTTTTTCTGCTGGCGCTTTGCCTGACTCGCGCAGACACGCAACGGTCAGCCAAGGATCTGGCGGCTCTGCTGGGGCTGTTTATTCTGTGTTTTGCTCTGGCGATGGCTTCGATCTATTCGTTGAATTATCTGTTCCACGGTGTCTTTGGTATTCCTATGGCGGAATGGCGGATGCCGAACCCGGCGCATGATTTGGCATCGGTGCTGGAGAACATTGGTCTGATTGGAGAGTTTCTGAGCAGCTCAGCATCTCTTGTGTCGTTTCATTTTATGCCATTGACGCTGTTTCAGTTGGTGCTGTTTGGTTGGGCAGTCTGGGAGGTCGGCAAATCTGATCCCTGGCGCGCGGTCTACCCACTGGCTGGCATTTGCCTTGGTATGGCGTTGATATTCATCCAAACAGTCAAAACAGGCATTACGCTGCCGCCGCGGGTTTCCGGGTTTGTCTGGCTGTACTACGCAGTGCTTCTGGGGCTGATGTCACAAGAGCTGACTGTGAGAGGCGCAGGCTGGGATCGCATTGGCCGTAATCTTTTAGCGTTTGTTGCCATGATCTACCTGGCCTTCAACATATTGCAACATCGCGACGTGACCGCGTGGCAGACGGATAGCCGTAGGATGGTAGATCAGATCATCCCGGTGGATGGGCCGATCTATGTGACGGGGACCTATCTGTCGTTAAGCTCGGGCGAGAAATCTGGGCTGCAGCATGATCTTTCGGTTGCCTTTCGCCTGACCCAGTTGACCGGTCGCGAGGTGATCATGTGCGCGATGGGATCCACGCACTGTGCTGAATTACCTCAGGAGGTGCAAGCGGGCGCCGCAGGGCCGGATTATGAGGTGCGTAATCTGGACGGGGTGAGCGTTGTAATGTTGTCAGCTATTCCGATCCGTGTGGGTGCGCCAAATGTTCCGGACGGCGGTTGAGATCTGGTTGAGGCGACCCGAGCGGCCAGAATAGAAAAAGATGCGGGGGCCACAGGCCCCCGTTTTCATCTTACCAGTCAGGCTTAGTAAGTCTAGAAGTCGAGGCCCAGATCCAGTGTTTGCGCCGAATGGGTCAGCGCCCCGGATGAAATATAGTCAACACCGGTGGCAGAAACCTCTGCGATACGATCGCGACGCATATTGCCGGATGCCTCAGTCACCAGATGACCCTTGGCCAGTGCAACTGCCTGGGTGAGGGTTGGCGTGTCCATATTATCCAGAAGCACGACATCAGCCCCACCGGTGTCGAGCGCCTCTTGCAACTGGTCGAGACGATCAACTTCGATCTCTACTTTCATCATATGGCTGACATTGGCCTTAGCGGCGCGCAGAACGGCGGCTACACCGCCAGCCGCGGCGATATGATTGTCTTTGATGAGGATCGCATCAGACAGGCCATAGCGATGGTTGTAACCACCGCCATGCAGCACGGCCTGTTTTTCGACCATGCGCAGGCCGGGCGTGGTCTTCCGGGTGCAAGTGACGCGGGTTTCAGTGCCTTTGGTCTCGGCTACAAAACTGGCGGTTAGACTGGCGACTCCGGACAGGCGCCCCGCAAAATTTAGCGCGACGCGCTCGCCGGACAGGATTGACGCTGCGGAGCCCTCAATTGTCATCAAGGTTTGGCCCTGCGCACACGGGCGGCCATCCGGCACAAGCGTTTCGATTTTCAGTGACGGGTCAACCAGATGAAAGGCGATGCGCGCGATCTGCATGCCGGATACCACCCCCTCGCTGCGGGCGTTTAGACTGGCTTCGTATGTGGTTCCCATCGGGATAACGGCACGTGTGGTGACATCACCGCTTTGGCCGAGATCTTCCAGCAGGGCGGCGCGGACCAAAGGTTCGACGATCAGGTCTGGCAGCGTGGCGAAGGACGGGGTCATGTCGGATCCTTGATGGCGGCAGCGCGGATTGTGCGTGCCTCGGTGAGGGTAATGTGGGTGCGGTGGGCCAGCGTGGGATCGGCTTCGGGGAAATCGGTGCGGAAGTGGCCTCCGCGACTTTCACGGCGGGCCAATGCTGCGGCGGTGATCAAAGTGGCAGTTGCGCACATATTGGCAAAACCCTCGTCATCGCCATGCTCAATCAGCAGCTGTTCTATGGTTGCCAAGGCGGTCTCGAGTCCGGCCTCATCGCGCAGCACGCCGACACAGGCCGTCATGGTCTCGCGAAGTTTGCTGATAGCGGAAGCGGGTGCTGCAGGCATGTTTGCCGGGACAAATGCCAAAGAAAGTTCGGGAGACACACGCAGTGGATCAGGCTGTAGGCCCAGCGTTTCACCGATATCTTGCGCGGCGGTACGGGCGTACACCAGCGCCTCCAGCAGGCCATTGGAGGCAAGGCGATTGGCACCGTGCAACCCGGTCGAAGAGGCTTCACCGCAAACCCAGAGATTGCTTAGACTGGCGCGTCCTTGCATGTCGGTGTCTACTCCACCCATGTGATAATGTGCGGCGACCGTTACTGGAATTGCGTTCGCGACTGGGTCAATACCTGCGCGCGCGCAGGTTTCGGCCACGGTGGGGAAACGGCTCAGAACCTCTGTACCCAGGGCATCTCGGGTGTCCAGCATCGGTCGTCGCCCGGCCTGGGTCTCGGCAAAAATCGCGCGGGCCACAATGTCACGCGGAGCCAGCTCAGCGTCTGCGTGCGTAGCCAACATAAACCGAATGCCATTCTTGTTGATCAGTGTCGCGCCATCGCCGCGCAGGGCTTCTGTCGCGAGAGGGGCCGGGTCTTCACCGATGTCAAAGGCTGTAGGGTGGAACTGCACAAATTCTGGATCGGCGATTCGAGCGCCTGCACGGGCAGCAAACCCGATTACTTGCCCTCTGATGCGAGGCGGGTTGGTGGTATGCGCAAATAGCCCGCCAGAACCGCCACCAGCCAGAAGGATCGCCGGTGCGTGGATCAACAGGGGCGCCGAGGTGCCGCTGGCGTCGTTTACCCAAACTCCGGTTACGCGGTCGCTTTCTACCTCCAATCGGACAGCCTGCGTACCTTCATAGACTTGCACCGATGGGGTGGCGCGCACGGCCGCGATAAGCGTTTCCATGATCTGGCGACCGGCCTGATCGCCCTTTACCCGTACTACACGGGCCATGGAATGGGCTGCCTCGCGACTCATGACAAAGCCGCCTTCTGCGGTACGGTCGAAAGGCGTACCAAGGTTTGTGAGGTCCAGAATATGATCCTGTGCGACCTTGGTGACCATTTCGGCGACGGCTGCATCAACCGTGCCGGCGCCTGCACGTACCGTATCGGTGGCATGGGCCGCTGGGCTGTCGGCCTGATCCATTGCTGCAGCGACACCGCCCTGCGCCCAGGCAGAACTGGCACCTTCACCAAGGGTTTCGGGTGAGATCATCAGGACGGGGTGCGGAGCCAGTTCAAGAGCGGCATAAAGCGCGGCCATGCCGGCGCCCACGATCACCACGCGATTGGTGTTGTAGCTGCCAGTGGTTTCGTTGAGGGGCTGAACACCCACCTGTTCTGCGGTTGGATTGCCGAGTGAAGGTTGGGATGTGAACTTGACGCCCGAGGTGTCCAAAGATCAGATCCCCAGCTTCTGGCTAAGATCGATCATACGCTGCACGGCGACACGTGCTTTTTCCGCGACCTGTGGGTCGACTTCTACCGGTTCGGACATGGTGTGCAGTGACCAAAGGATTTTCTCCAGCGTGATTTTCTTCATGTAGGGGCACATGTTGCATGGCCCTACGAAATCAACTTCCGGCAACTGATCAGCGATATTCGAGGCCATCGAACATTCTGTAATCAGCATCGCCTTTTCTGGTTTTTCATCAGTTACATATTTGATTATGCCGCTGGTCGACCCGGAGAAATCGGCTTCATTCACCACATCCGGTGGGCACTCGGGATGTGCGATCAACCGTGTGCCTGGGTTCCATTCTCGGAAATCGCGCAGATCTTTTGCAGTGTACTGTTCATGAACGATGCAGGAGCCCTCCCACCAGACCACGTTTTTCTGTGGCACCTGTTGGGCAATATTCTGAGCCAGGTACTGGTCCGGCGTCATGATCACCGTATCGCTTTCTTGCGCTGCAACAATTTGGGCTGCGTTGGACGAGGTGCAGCAGATATCCGAGGCCGCTTTGACTTCGGCAGTGGTGTTCACATAGGTGACAACTGGCGCGCCGGGGTATTTCTCACGCATCTGTGCAATGCCGTCAGCGGTGATCGATTCTGCTAGCGAACAGCCGGCCTCCATATCTGGGATCAATACGATCTTGTCGGGGCTTAGGATTTTGGAGGTCTCGGCCATGAAATGTACACCGCACTGCACAATCACATCCGCCTCGACCTTGGTAGCCTCCATCGCGAGTTGCAGGCTGTCGCCGACCACATCGGCAACGCCGTGGTAGATTTCAGGTGTCATGTAGTTGTGCGCGAGAATTACCGCGTTGCGCTCTTTCTTGAGGGCAAGGATAGCGGCGACGTATGGCGCATAGGTGGCCCAATCGATGGGATTTACCACCCGGTCCATCTTGGCGTGGATTGCGGACATCTCTGCGGCCAGAGCCGGATTTGGCGCAAGATCATAGTGGTTGGCGAGCTGATCGCGCATGGTTTGCAGATCGAACATGGCATTTCCTCAAAGCTGCGCCAGACATGGCACTTTGGGAAATTCTTGTTTCATGTTCACATATAGCGCGCAAGCAAAGGAAGCAGGTTTATCGTATGAAAACCCGAAATTCCTTCTGCAAATCAGCGCTAGCTGAACAGTGTCGGCTAATTGACGAGATCATTTGTGCCACGACCTTATGTCCTTTCAACAATGTCAGCGCAAACGGTCTGGGGTCATTTTGTCCAAATTTCGACTTAGATGACGTTTTTGTCTATTGGGCGGCCTGATATTGTGGTTTGCAGATAGGATAAACACCGTAGACGGAAGCGGTAAGACCGGTCCCACAAGGGAGAAGCTCCACCTCCATGTCTGATCTCTGGGAAGGACTGGTCCAGGCCGTTTGGCTGGTGATCACGCTGGATAATGATCTGGTGGAGATCACATTGCGATCGTTACGGGTCACTTTGACCGCGTTGCTAGTGGCATCGGCGATTGCTTTGCCGCTGGCTGCCCTATTGGCTGTGCGCCGCTTCCGGCTACGCCGGGTAGCGATTGCAGTACTTAATGCCCTAATGGGGCTGCCGCCCGTTGTTGTGGGTCTTGTGGTCTATGTGATGTTGTCACGGGCCGGGCCGTTTGGCGTGCTGGGGTTGCTGTTTACGCCCACCGCGATGATTGTCGCGCAAGTGATCATTATTGTCCCGCTAGTCGCATCCATCGCGCATCAGTCACTGAGAGATCTGTGGAGTGACTATCATGACCTGCTGATCTCCCTGAATGCAAGTCAGTCCCAGCGGATCCGTACGCTTCTTTGGGATGGGCGGCGCGCCTTGCTAACGGCGGCATTAGCTGGTTTTGGCCGTGCGATTGGCGAAGTCGGTGCGATCATGATTGTCGGTGGCAATATCGACCATGCGACCCGTGTTCTTACCACGGCGATTGCGCTGGAGACCGGGAAAGGCGATTTTGCCATGGCGCTGGGCCTAGGATTCGTGCTGATCGCGCTGGCGGTAGCAGTCAATCTGACCATTCACTGGTTGGGTAAAACTGAAAGTGAGGGTCGGTGGTGAGTGGCCTGTTTCCTTTGTCAGTTGAGGGAGCGCAGGTGCGCAGGCGCGGCAAGACGCTGATTGGGCCCGTTGACCTACGGCTCGATGGCCATGGCACCACGATCGTGATTGGACCAAACGGATCCGGCAAGACGTCTTTGCTGAAGATGTTGCATGGTATTCTGCGGTTGGGACAGGGGCAGATCAAATGGGGCTGTACCACTGCCGAGGCGCAGCGACAGCAAGCATTTGTATTCCAGACACCAGTGATGATGAGGCGTTCGGTTGTTGAGAATATCGCCTATCCATTGCGACTGAACCGGGTGCCACGCCAAGAAGCGCTGGCAGCGGCCGAGATTTGGGCCAACCGGATCGGGTTGGGCGATGCCCTGCAACGACCTGCGGTGCTGTTGTCCGGTGGTGAACGGCAAAAACTGGCGCTGGCGCGGGCCTTGATCCGCAAGCCGCAGCTGTTGTTTCTGGATGAACCCTGTGCATCGCTAGATGGGCGGGCTACTCGTGAGATCGAGGAGATCCTGACCGAAGCAGCGACGGCAGGGACGCGATTGATCATGTCCACTCATAATATGGGGCAGGCGCAACGCTTGGCGGATGAGGTGCTGTTTGTGCTGCACGGAGAGATCGCAGAATTTTCTGCGGCTGAGTCTTTTTTTACCCGACCGCACACCGAACAGGGACGCGCATTTTTGAGAGGGGATATTGTAGAATGAAGTATACTGTATTTGGGGCATTGGCTGCTCTTGTGCTAGGGACTCCGGCCTTGTCGGAGGATATGAAGCTTGCGGTGACCACATCGTTCCACAACTCAGGCCTTGCCGAGGTGCTACTGCCGCAGATCAAGGTTGATCTGGGGTTGGATGTACAGCTGTTGGTGGTGGGGACGGGTCAGGCGATCCGCCTGGGCGAGGCTGGCGATGTCGACGCCATTCTTGTGCATTCCCAAAAAGCCGAGGAGGCGTTTCTGGCGGGGGCGAACGGCACCCACCGCCGCGAGATCATGTATAATGATTTTGTGTTTATCGGACCTGAGGCAGATCCAGCGGCGGTCAATTCTGCCAGCTCAGCCAAAGAGGCCCTGCGGAAAATTGCGGGTGCCGAAGCGGCGTTTGTCAGCCGAGGGGACGACAGCGGCACCCATAAGAAGGAGCTTAGTCTTTGGGTTGCTGCAGATTTGAAACCAGACGCATTTGGCAATTGGTACAACGCTGTTGGTGCGGGTATGGGGGCTGCGCTGAACACTGCATCAGGCATGGATGGCTACATCATGTCAGACCGAGCGAGTTGGCTCAATTTCGCCAACAAGGGTGACCTCGGATTGCTCTATTCTGGTGATCCGGTTTTGTTCAACCAATATGCCTACCTGCCCGTAAACCCAGAGAAGCACGACCATGTAAAAGCGGGTCTAGCGATCAAGCTGGAGGAATGGCTGGTGTCTGACACTGCCAAACAATTGATCAACAGCTATCAGATCAATGGTGAATCACTGTTTGTGTTCAACGCCAAGCAGTGATTAGCGTTGACCAAGATGTCAGCATCAAAACAAACGCACCGCGTAATCATGTTTGGTGTGTTTGTGTTCACAAGCAATAGTGATCAATCATCGGTGACGTGGATTGCAAACTGCTCAAGCCCTGCATCCTGAGCTTCGATCGCACGATAGCTTTCCTTGACGCCAGCGTCTGTCAGTTCGCGCATCACAGTTAGTAGCGTGTTGGGTGCGTGGTCTGCGCAGAGCTCTGCCATATGGGCGAGCTCCTCCTCGGCCACGGGGCGCGCAGTGTCTGCATCCGGCGCGCCATAGTAGCTCACAAAATGCTTCGCCAGTAGATCGGTGAGAGTAGCCAGCTCAGTCTCTTCGATTTTCGTGACCGCTACAAATGTGGCTCGGCCTCCGGTTTCCAACCCCATCCAGCCATTGGCAAATGCCTGGCGTTGTTTTCCGGTCAGATCAGCCTGCTCCCAGTTGGAAAACTCAAACCCACCCGAGATGCACCATTCACCGGTGCGCGCAGGGCTGGCAAAGACGTTCTGGTCACTTTCGTCGAAATGAATGGCTCGGGCCAACTGCATCACGGGGTCTCCAGCAAGGTGGTAAGGGGGATCAAGTGGGTAGTCTCAGCGTCGCGTAGCAATAGGCCGAAATTTTCGTCCACTCCAAGAAAGGTACCAGTAAGGGAACCTTGGCTTAGGTCGTCGCCAATGCCATGGACCAACCCGCGCCAGGTGCTGTGAACCGGTTCGGTGCCGTCATCCTCCCAACGCGTTATCCAATGCAAGGCGTGTCGGGCGTAGCTTTCCAGAAGGCCAACAGCATCAACATCGGCGCAGCCTTCGGCATAAAGCGCGGTATCTTCCGGCGTGGTGCCAGTTTCCACATCGCTTGGCGGCCACAGTGCGAGGTCCAGAGCTATCACCAGCCAGTCTGGAGTGGTCGTTGGATCATTGGTGCTGGCAGCGACGCGTAGGTGCCCGCAGCGCCCGCCATTGATGCGGATACCGCCATCCCATTGCAGATGTACCGCAACCTCCGGCGGGGCCAGTGCGCCAAGGGCGTTTTGAAAAGCAATACCACTGATTGGCAGCATGGTCATCGCTTTGGCCAGCGGGACCTCCGGCGCACAGACCAACGCGACGCTGAGGCGATCCGAGGCGAGGTTGTGTACGATCAGACCGGCATCGCAACCCAGGACAGCTTTCTGAGAAGCAAGCGCAAAGGGATCTTCCGCCCCTGATGCTGCATGGCCTGCCATGAGCGGTGGAAAGCTCGGTTCGGTCATGCGTGGCCTTTGTTGACCAGATCGGCGGCCAGATCGTGGAATGCTTGGGCTTGAGCGCTGTCCGGTTTGCTGACTGCGATAGGCGCACCACCGTCGGCGGCCAGACGCACATCCAGATGCAAAGGTATTTCCGCCAGCAACGGTACGTTGAGCTTTTCAGCCTCTGTTGCGACGCCGCCATGCCCAAAGACATGCTCCTCATGCCCGCAGTTGGAGCAGATGTGAGTGGACATGTTTTCGATCATACCTAGGATCGGTACGTTTAGCTTTTGGAACATGTCGATGCCCTTGCGGGCGTCAATCAAAGCCACATCTTGGGGGGTGGAAACCACGATAGCCCCATCCACATGTGCTTTCTGTGCCAGCGTCATCTGAACATCACCGGTGCCCGGCGGCAGGTCAACGATCAGCACATCGAGTGCGCCCCATTGAACCTGCATCATCATTTGCTGCAATGCACCCATCAGCATCGGGCCGCGCCAGACCACCGCTTGATCCTCATTGGTCATCAGGCCGATCGACATCATGGTGACCCCATGGTTACGCATCGGTAGAATAGTCTTTCCATCCGGGCTGGCAGGACGACCAGACACACCCAGCATCCGCGGTTGCGAAGGGCCATAGACATCGGCGTCCAATAGTCCAACGCGGCGGCCCTGGGCCGCCAGCGCGCAAGCGATATTGGCCGAGACTGTAGATTTTCCGACGCCACCTTTTCCCGAGGCAACGGCGACGATGCGATCCACGCCAGGAATTTTCTGCGGCCCCTGCGGCTGTGCGGGTTTGTTCGGCTTTAGGTCAGGGGGGGATTTAGCAGAGTGCCCTGTCAACATGGCTGAGACCTTCTCGGCTCCGGGCAGGGCGGTCACCTTGGCGTCAGCCTCGTCCCGGATAGGGGCGTAGATGTCGGATTTAGCCGGGTCAATTTCCAGAACAAAGCGGACTGTGCTCTCTTCGATGTTGAGTGCGCGGACGATACCGGCAGCGACGATATCAGTGCCGGACACGGGGTCCTTAATGGTCTTGAGCGCCTCAAGGACGATTTCACGAGTGAGGGACACGCCGGGGTTGCTCCTTCCTGTTATTCGCTTGTTTCAAGCAGACTTGTTTGTGGATGGTTGGCTGCGGAGATGTCTGCCCCGGCTGCAACAGTTCTTGACGACTATGTAGATGGTTTCTTAGCATTTCATATGGTTTGGGTATGCACTCTTTTGCGTCGTTACGCGGGAATACTCGCGATATTTGTGATCGCGGTGATCCTGCGACCCGCCTTCGGGTTGGCTGAGACTGATCCGCGCAAGTTGCGATTGATTGCGCCTCAGGCACTGATTGAGACCGGTGTGCTGGGTTTTCTGCTGCCGCGATTTTCGCTGAAAACACAGGTGCGGGTTGAGATTGTCGATATCGGCAGTACCGCTGACGCGGCGCTGGGGCCAACTGGTCAACCAGTTATGGTGGGCGATGGCTTGATCTGGCATCTGCAGCTGATCACTCCGGATCATGCAGGGGCGCGACGGTTTGCGGATTGGCTGGCCTCTGACGTGGGCGGGCGCACGATTGCAGCCTTTGCCCCCGATGGTACCCAGATGTTTCAGGTGCCAGAACAGATTGATGCGCTGGCCGAGGCGACAGTCTGGGAAGGCGATTCCGGGCTTGGGTATGAGCTGTCCAAGACCCACTGTGGGCGCTGTCATGCGGTAGAAGAGGCCGGGCGGATGAACAGCATCGGATCGACGCCGTCGTTTTATGTCCTGCGCAGCCTTACCGATTGGCAAGAACGGTTCCAGGCGTTCTACGCGTTGAACCCGCATCCGGCCTTTACCCAGGTTGCCGATGTGACGCCGCCCTTTAATGAGGCGCGCCCCTCGCCGATTGTCCCGGTGGAGATTACGCTGGATGAACTGGAGAACATTCTGGCCTATGTGGCCGTCCTCACCCCTGCTGATCTTGGTGCGCCGTTGGAGCATAAATAGGCTCATCATTCTGGCTAGGCGCGTCTGGATCAATGGTCTTTGCGCTTGCTGAGATAGTCTTCGGTTGTGCGAACCTTGGGGCGATCTGCGCCCGCAAAGGGAGAGTTTTTCTGATGAAACTGTGCATTTACTCTACAATCATCACACATTTGGATCATCCGCGCAGCATCTGGGTTGGCGAACATGGAGTGTTTGCCTGCCAGTTTTTCGGTGATCTTGTCGATTGTGGACTTTACTCCAAAAAGTGACCCGCATTCGACACAGGCGAATGGCTCCTCTTCGTGCAGGACGACCTGTGACAGCGCCTCAGATGTCAAATTGAGGCGCGGTTCATAGCTGATCGCATCCTCGGGACAGATATTCGCACACAGACCGCATTGCAGGCAGGCGTCCTCCTGAAATCGCAACTGTGGCAGGTCGGGATTGTCTCCCAATGCGCCAGAGGGGCAGAGCGAGACACAGGACAGGCACAATGTGCAATTGTCTGCCGATACTAATACCGCGCCGTAGGGAGCGCCCTCGGGAAGGGGAAGGGTGTCAGTATCTGGCAATAGCGCTTTGGCAGCTTGCCGAGTGATCTGTCGGCGGTTGCCGATCGGACGTTGCCGGGTCTCGACCAAGGTGCGGGTACCTTCTCGGGCAAAGAGCACATCGCTCAGCTGTTCAGGGTCGTTAACGTCGAGAAGATGTAGATGTGGACCGGCAATTGCGGTTGCCAGGGTGATTTCGTGGTTTTGGACGTCTCCCTCCGCCTTGGGGGAGAGCAAGACCGAAACTTCGGAGAACCCAGCAGCGAGGGCGGCGAGCCCTTCGGCATGTCCAAAGCTGTTGAGCGCATAAACTGATAATGGGATGACATCCGCAGGCAGTCCGCGGGCATGGCGAGCGGCCAGTTGCACCATTTCATCACCGTGGTGATCTACCACCAGCAGGCGAGGGGCGTTACCGCCCGCGTCAAGAAACGCTTTGGCCAGGGTCTGAATGCGCCGCATCAGCGCGTCCGTGGGTGGTGCATCGTAGGTGATGGCACCAGAGGGACAAAGCGATGCACAGGAACCGCAACCGGCGCAGACCATTGGATCAATACTGACATGGTCGCCAGCGGGGGTGATCGCCCCTGTTGGGCAGGCGTCAAGGCAGCGTGTGCAGCCGATCTGACCTGCACGGGAATGGGCGCATAACAGCGGCTCACTGCGCACGTAAAGTTGTTTTTCGAAGGTCCCGATCAGCTGACTGGCAGCCATCGTTGCCTCAGCAACTGCCAGAGCAGATTTTGGATCAGCGCGTAAGTAGCCGTCACGCTTTTCGGGCGCTGGAAAGAGCGGCTGACCACCGCGTAGATCTAGAATGATATCACAAATTGATTGTCCGCCGTCTTGCGCCGGACCCCATGTCCAGCTGCGGCCGGTAACATCCAGTTGCTGTAGCCGATCAATGGTTACAGCAAATTGTCCCAATGCGCCCTGAGCGCGTCGCAACTGGCCAGAAATGACATCATAGGCGCGAGTAGTCGGTGGCACGTCGGGGCTGTCCAGCAACACGGTGATCGCTAGATTATCCTGCAGCCGCTCTGCTGCGGCAAACGCCACATCCGGCGCGCCAATGATTAGGCAAAGCCCTTCTGAATGCAGGTCAACGGTCTTTGCAGGCGGCGGCGTCAGCGTCGCTTCGGCGATCAATGCGGTCATTTTGGGCAGTGTTGACCCAGTGTCGGCAGTCCATCCGGCCCGGTCACGGAGGTCGAGATAATCGGGTGCCGGGCTATCTATTTCCTCTGCCAGAGCGTCGAAAATGCGGTGCTCTTGGGCGCAACAAATAATTGCATCTCCTTGGCCTAGGGCCGCCGCTGCCTGCTCAATTTCGTCGGTACAAAGCGCAGAATACAATTTGGAGCAGGGCAGGCCGGTGCTGTGCGACAATGCCTCAGTGTCGATCGACTGAGTTCCTGAACAATCGCATAAAATCAGTTGCTTAGGCATGTAATCTCCGCGTGTTCGGCAGTCGTTGACAGCAGCATAAATCCGCCAGTTCGAGCTTAGACTAGGCATGTTTGCACGAGCAGGTAAACCGCAATTTGCGGAAAAGGGAGGTGACCGTTGGGGCAATTGGACTGGGTGATTCGCAGTTTTTTGGAGCTGTTTGCCTCCAGCGTTAAGTCTGAGTGAAATAGTCAAATTAGACTTTTCGTCCGGGCCGCCTTGCGGTGTCACCATGGGCTGGTCAATTTGACCATTGATGTTGATTTAATGTGCGATCAGCAAAACTTATCTTTCAGCCTGTCGAAGGGATGCGGCACTGTTTCGACAACCGAACCGAGGACAGGGCTTTGGCGTGACCGAGACCGCAGACCGCACAACAAGCACAGATGTTATGCCGTTGGGCGTCGTATTGCGACGTCAACCGGGTGTTACTCGTTGGGCGCGTTGGTCTTGGAAAGCCAGCTCTGTATTGCCCGGCGCGGCAGATGCAGATTGGCAATTGTTGCGGGCAGAGGGAGAAGTTAGCGAGTTCCACGCCGCGACACTGCCACTGGAACTGCACCGCAGCGAGGCAGAGGCTTATCTTCACGGGCTGACCGCCGAGCCGCCTTGTATCTATATCATCCTACGTGAGGATGCGGCGGACGATCGCCCGCTTGACGTACTTTTGGTGACTGCCTCACCCTATGAGGCGCAGGACTACGCTGACAACGGCGAAGATCTGGTCGAGAAAGTACCGATGCCAGAGGGATTGATCGCGTGGATCCGGGACTTTGCGCAGCTGCATTATTATGATGAACCTTTCAAGAAACGGCGTCGGGACCGGGTGAATACAGGTGCAACCGAGGACGGTATCGGCGATCCGCGCATAACGCAGCTGACGGATGTGTACCGCTCGCCGACGCTTAAGAAGGCACGTCTGTCATGAGCGGTGATGATTTCTGGTCCCGTCGTCGCGCCCGCGTCGCAGAAGAGATGAAGGCGAATGAGGCTGAGTTGCGAACCGCTGAGCTGGCCAAAGCGGAAGGGCAGTTGGCAGACAAGAGTGACGCCGAAATCCTCGAAGAGATGGAGCTACCCGACCCGGACACTCTGGGCAAAGGGGACGATTTTAGCGTTTTTTTGCGCGAGACCGTTCCAGCAAGGATCCGGACCCGCGCATTGCGTAAGCTGTGGCGGACAAATCCCGTGTTGGCCAATGTCGATGGTCTGCTGGACTACGGCGAAGATTTCACCGACAGCTCCATGGTCGTGGAGAACCTACAGACGGCCTATCAGGTGGGAAAGGGCATGACTGCCCATGTCGAAGAGCTAGCTCGTCAAGTCGAAGAGGCTGCGGCTCTTGAGGGTGATGACAGCGATTCAACGCTTGCGGAATTGGAGCTGCCGGAGGTCGCGGAGGTCCATCTGGCATCGCCTGACACTGCGACCGGTGTGACAACGACGCGGTTACCAACAACGCCGCTGCGTTCAGCGGAGACCCTCTTGGGTGTTGACCGGGATGAGTTGGAACCGGACGCAAGTACACAGCCTGTAGAGGGATTTGACACCTCGGAGCATGCGGCGCTACCGCCGCGACGGATGCGGTTTACCTTCGCGACGGATGCATCTGTCGAAGGAACAGCCACATGATGGGAACAGCGACCTGCTGCTTAGAAACAAGATCCCAGAGATGGCCACATAGGAGAGACGTATGACGGCAGAGCAAACCCAGAGTGAGATCGCTGCTTCAACGATGGCGGTACCTCGTGATGAGGATCGCCTGCGCGCGGATCTCTATAATTTTCTGGGACTAATGCTGGCCGCCCCTCCAGATGATATGTTGCTGAGCCAGATGGCATCTTTATCTGGTGATGACACCGATTTAGGCACGGCCATCAACGCATTGGCAAAACTGGCCAAGCTCACTAAACCCAGCGCAGCTGAACGGGAATTCAATAAACTGTTCATCGGGTTAGGTCGTGGCGAACTGTTGCCGTATGCCAGCTATTACCTAACGGGGTTCCTGAACGAGAAACCGCTGGCAGCCCTACGGCAAGACATGGCTGCGCGCGGGATGACACGGGCGCAGAATGTCTATGAGCCGGAAGATAACATCGCCTCGCTGATGGAGATGATGGGAGCGCTGATTGCCGGTCGATTTGGTGCAACGGCCCCGTTGGCCGACCAAAAACAGTTCTTCAATAAGCACATCGGCCCATGGGCGAGCCATTTTTACTCCGATCTCGAAGCGGCCAAGAATTCAGTTTTATACGCCGCTGTCGGTGCCGTTGGGCGCGTCTTCATGGAGATCGAGGCCGAAGGATTTCGAATGAGTGCGGAGCAATCCGCCTGAGCCGGGCCGGTTCGCCGGTCCATAACCCCGTGAGCCAACATTTGAGGAGGAGGATCACATGACCAGAAAGAACGAGGAGGCTACCAGCCGCCGCGACTTTCTAAGGCTGGCAGCGACCACAACGCCGATTGCGGCGGTAGCAGTCGCAACGACCGGTGGTTCGGCAGAAGCAGCCGAGCCGGACCTGACGTCGGAAGTGATACAGGATACCACGCATACTCGCGCGTACTACGACAGTCTCCGGTTCTGACAAGCCGGTGACGTCTGAACGCCAATGGCGACTGGTTGCGTGACGCCCGACTGCCAAAGGCCCCCAATAACCCAGCGAACCTGTAAGGGAAGCAAGGGAGGAACACATGCTTAGGAAAAAGACCAACGGGGTTGCGCGACGCCCCCAGCGGACCAGTATCCTGTCCAAGGTTGCGGAGAGCTCCGTTGACCGCCGCGCGTTTCTGCGCGGATCTGGCCTGGCCATCGGTGGCCTTGCTGCTATCAGTGCCACAGGTGGCTCTGTCACTAAGGCAAATGCAGCAACTGCGGCTGCCGGTGCTGTCGAAACCGTTAAATCCGTCTGCACTCACTGCTCAGTCGGCTGTACTGTTGTGGCAGAGGTGCAAAACGGTGTCTGGACCGGTCAGGAACCCGGTTGGGACAGCCCGTTCAATCTGGGCGCGCACTGCGCTAAGGGCGCGTCGGTGCGTGAACACGCCCATGGTGAACGTCGCCTCAAATACCCGATGAAGAAAGAGGGCGGGGAATGGAAACGCATCAGCTGGGAACAGGCGATCAACGAGATCGGCGATGGCATGATGCAGATCCGCGACGAGAGTGGGCCGGATTCCGTTTATTGGCTCGGCTCGGCAAAGCACAATAACGAACAGGCATATCTGTTCCGCAAGTTTGCCGCCTACTGGGGCACCAACAACGTCGATCATCAGGCGAGGATCTGTCATTCGACCACGGTGGCAGGTGTCGCGAACACATGGGGCTACGGCGCCATGACCAACAGCTATAACGATATCCATAACTCCAAGGCTATCTTTATCATTGGCGGCAACCCGGCTGAAGCACATCCGGTATCGCTGTTGCATGTGCTGAAGGCCAAAGAACAGAACAACGCGCCTCTGATCGTGTGTGATCCCCGGTTTACCCGTACCGCGGCCCATGCCGACGAATATGTGAGGTTCCGTCCCGGATCAGACGTGGCATTGGTCTGGGGTATTCTGTGGCACATCTTTGAAAACGGCTGGGAGGACAAAGAGTTCATCCGCACTCGCGTCTGGGGTATGGATCAGATCCGTGAAGAGGTTGCCAACTGGAATCCTGAAGAGGTGGAGCGCGTCACCGGCACCCCCGGTAGCCAGCTCAAGCGGGTTGCACGGACATTGGCTAACAACCGTCCCGGCACCGTAATCTGGTGTATGGGCGGCACCCAGCACACCACTGGTAACAACAATACACGTGCCTATTGCATCCTTCAGCTTGCGCTGGGGAACATGGGCACGTCGGGTGGTGGCACCAACATCTTCCGCGGCCATGACAATGTGCAGGGCGCGACCGATCTTGGTGTTCTGAGCCACACGCTGCCGGGCTATTATGGTCTATCCAAGGGCGCATGGGCGCATTGGGGCCGTGTCTGGGGTGAGGATCGCGAATGGCTGGCCGGCCAGTTTGACACGACCAAAGGCGCTGACGGCAAAGATAAGTCGATGCAGAACCTGACGGGTATCCCGGTCAGTCGTTGGATTGATGGTATCCTTGAAGACAAGGAGAACATGGACCAGCCCAATAATGTCCGGGCAATGGTTCTATGGGGTCACGCGCCGAACTCTCAGACCCGTATGACGGAGATGAAGACGGCGATGGAGAAGCTGGACATGCTGGTCGTTGTCGACCCGTATCCAACTGTCTCTGCCGTCCTGCATGATCGCACCGATGGTGTCTATCTGTTGCCGGCCTGCACTCAATTTGAGACCAGAGGCTCAGTCACTGCGTCCAACCGTTCCTTGCAATGGCGCGACAAGGTTGTTGATCCGCTGTTTGAGAGCCTGCCGGACCATGTGATCATTGCCAAATTTGCGAATAAGTTTGGTTGGGGTGATCGTTTCTTCCGCAATATCGAAATGGAAGATGCGGAAACCCCGAATGTTGAGAGCGTAACGCGCGAATTCAACAGTGGTATGTGGACCATCGGTTATACCGGCCAATCGCCGGAGCGGATGAAGACGCATATGGCCAATCAGCACACCTTTGACCGCACTACGTTGCGGGCGATTGGTGGTCCTGCTGACGGGGATTACTATGGTATGCCCTGGCCCTGCTGGGGCACCGCCGAAATGGGTCATCCTGGCACGCCGAACCTCTATGATATGTCCAAACCGGTCTCCGAGGGTGGCCTGACCTTCCGTGCCCGATTTGGTGTGGAACGCGATGGCGACAATCTCTTGGCGGATGGCGTTTATTCCGTGAATTCCGAAATCCAGGACGGCTATCCTGAGTTTACCATGCAGATGCTTATGGACTTAGGATGGGACGGCGAGCTGACTGAGGACGAACGTTCCGCGATTGATGCCGTGGCTGGACCCAAAACCAATTGGAAAACCGACCTGTCGGGCGGTATTCAGCGGGTGGCGATTGCGCATGAATGTGCACCGTTCGGAAATGCCAAGGCCCGTGCCGTGGTCTGGACATTCCCGGATCCGGTGCCAATTCACCGCGAGCCGCTGTACACCAACCGTCGGGATCTGGTTGAAGACTACCCGACATATGAGGATCGCCATGCCTACCGGCTGCCGACCCTCTATGCGTCGATCCAGAAAAACGACGTCTCCAAGGAGTATCCGATCATTTTGACCTCCGGTCGTCTGGTTGAATACGAAGGCGGTGGTGAAGAGAGCCGGTCCAACCCATGGTTGGCGGAATTGCAGCAAGACATGTTCGTCGAAATGCACCCGCGCGATGCCAACAATAATGGTATTCGGGATGGCTCTCAGGTCTGGGTTGAAGGCCCCGAGGGCGGCAAGGTCAAAGTCATGGCGATGGTCACAGAGCGGGTCGGAGAGGGCGTAGCCTTCATGCCGTTCCACTTTGGCGGTCACTACCAAGGCGAGGATCTGCGCGACAAATACCCCGATGGCGCTGATCCCTATGTTTTGGGTGAAAGCTGCAACGTCGCACAGACCTATGGCTACGACAGCGTAACGCAGATGCAGGAGACGAAATGTACTCTCTGCAAAATCAGCGCAGCATAAGGAGAAAGAGATATGGCAAGAGCGAAGTTTCTCTGTGACGCCGAACGCTGCATTGAATGCAACGCCTGCGTGACCGCCTGTAAGAACGAGCACGAGGTGCCTTGGGGTATCAACCGGCGTCGGGTTGTAACCATCAATGATGGCAAGCCCGGCGAACGGTCGATCTCGGTTGCTTGTATGCATTGCTCGGATGCACCCTGTATGGCGGTGTGCCCGGTTGATTGCTTCTATCAGAACGAAGAAGGCGTGGTCCTGCACTCCAAGGATTTGTGCATTGGTTGCGGTTACTGCTTCTATGCATGCCCGTTTGGCGCGCCGCAGTACCCACAGGCAGGCAACTTTGGCAGCCGTGGCAAGATGGATAAATGTACCTTCTGCGCCGGTGGCCCCGAGGAGACCCATTCCAATGCGGAATTCTCCAAGTACGGTCGCAACCGGATCGCCGAGGGCAAGTTGCCCATCTGTGCCGAGATGTGCTCGACCAAGGCGCTGCTTGCCGGAGATGGCGATGTTGTATCGGCCGTCTACCGCGAGCGTGTTGTGGCCCGTGGCTTTGGCTCCGGTGCTTGGGGCTGGGGTACAGCCTATGATCAGAAAGGTGGCTGAGTAGCCTCCTTTTGAAATAATGGGACGACCCGTCGTCGCGGGCCGTCCTGTTTCCCTCTCTCGTTTTTCACGACCATTCATGAAGGAGTGTGGCCCATGCTGCGCATCGCCTTTGCAATTCTGATGCAGCTGACGTTGATGGCTGGGATCGCTGCCGCGCAGGATTCTCAGGATGCCCCAGCAGCTAGCGCGGTTCAGGATCGCAGTTCCACAGGTGGGGCGCAAACGCTCGAGGATATTCTGGCCCGTCAACGGGGAGAGAACATCGACGATAGTTTCCGCCGTGACGACACGGGCGCAGGTGCGCTTGGGGCTGAAATGACCCAGCAGCTTGGCACCCTTGGTGGCGCCTCTGATCCCGAGTTGTGGCGGGCATTCCGCTATAATGCAGCTGACCTGAGTGTTTCAGCGGGCGGCGATGTGGCTGCCGTGCTTGTGCAGGATGGTGGGATGCGCTGGCTAAGCTTCCGTGAAGGGCCTTTGCGCACATACGGCGGTTGGCTCTTGCTGGGCACCCTGGCAGCGCTGACTGTGTTCTACCTGCTGCGCGGCCGTGTTCGCATTGATGCACCATCAACCGGGCGTACCGTGACTCGGTTCCAGTTTATCGAACGGTTTGCCCATTGGATGTTGGCAGGTTCGTTTGTACTGCTTGGGCTCACCGGATTGGCCAGCCTGTTTGGTCGATTGTTTATTGCGCCCTATCTGGGCAAGGACATCAATGCCGGCCTGCTGATTTGGAGCAAGTGGGTCCACAACAATGTTTCTTGGGCCTTCATGCTGGCGCTGATCATGGTGTTTGTCATGTGGGTCGCTCACAATATTCCGAACCGCACTGATTTGGTGTGGATCCGCCAGATGGGCGGTATTGTTGGAAAAAATCACCCACCGGCAAAGAAATTCAATTTTGGACAGAAGCTGATTTTCTGGTCGGTGATCGTACTTGGAGCCTCGATCTCAGCCTCTGGCCTGTCTCTATTGTTCCCGTTTGAACTGCCGCTCTTTGGCAAGACGTTTGCAATATTGAATGATCTCGGGCTACCGCAGTTGGTTGGCTATGGAGCACTGCCGGTAGAGCTGGCTCCGCAAGAAGAAATGCAGCTCGCCCAGAGCTGGCACGCGATTATTAGCTTTGTATTGATGGCGATCATTCTGGCCCACATCTATATCGGCTCGGTTGGTATGGAAGGCGCGTTTGATGCGATGGGCAATGGAGAGGTCGACGAGGCCTGGGCGCATCAGCATCACTCTATCTGGCTGGAGGAAATGCGCGAAAAGGGCGCGGTGAGCCAGGGTGGAAATGACAGGGGTCGCGCCGAGGGCGCAACACCTGCGGAGTGATCGGCGGTGCGGCCTGACCTGCCTGTCGTGCTTGCAAACCGATTGTGCCGGGCGCTGGTCGGGCTGGTATGTCTTTTTGAGCTGGTTCTGATTGGAAGTGGTCAGATCGCGCTCGCGGATGAC
This sequence comes from Phaeobacter cretensis, assembly GCF_047372505.1. Taxonomy (NCBI): domain Bacteria; kingdom Pseudomonadati; phylum Pseudomonadota; class Alphaproteobacteria; order Rhodobacterales; family Roseobacteraceae; genus Phaeobacter; species Phaeobacter cretensis. Next base: position 1,146,988 of record NZ_JBKBEU010000001.1, on the reverse strand, counting down.
TTCACCACGCTGAAAGGCCACGGTGGACCGGTCATGGCGCTCGCGGTATCACCCGAAGGGCAGGTGGCTACAGGCAGTTTTGACAATGCGGTAGGCTTATGGACGGATCGAACGCCACGCTGGCTAGAGGCGCATGATGCCGCGGTTACAGCATTGGCCTATATCGATGCTACGAGGTTGGTCACGGCGGGTGATGATTTCGCGCTGTACCTTTGGTCGCACGATACTGGAAAGGCAGAGTTAATCGGACGACATCTGGGCAAGATCCGTGCACTATCCGTAGCCCCAGATGGGGCGAGCCTAGCATCTGCCAGTTGGGATGGTGAGATTAGACTGTGGCCTATAGACGGTGCTGGCAGCGAGCAGCAGATCAAGGTTGGCAGTGGTGTCAATGATGTGGTTATCGGGCCGGATGGTTCGATCTATGCGGCGACAATGGATGGGCAAATACTCGTCTACGATGGCACGGGCGGACGACTGCTTCGTTTGGTCGATCAAGGATTCGGAATTAATCAACTAGCGATCGGCCCGAGTGGAGACTGGTTGGCCTATGGCGCGGTGGATGGCGCAACCCGTGTTATTGATAGTCAGACTGGCGATCCCGTGGCGGATTTTTCGTTGGAACGACGGCCCATTCTGGCGATGGCTCATCATGGTGGCACGGGACGGCTCGCCGTGGGGGATGGTCAGGGCTATATTATGATGGTCGATACAGAAAACTGGCGTATCACCTCTGATTTTCGGGCCACACGCGAGGGGCCGATCTGGGCGTTGGACTTTGCGCCAGACGGGCAGACGATTTGGGCTGCTGGATTGGATGATCTGGCCTACGGCTGGCCAGTTGTATTGATGGGCGAGGCAGAGGCACAGATAGTTGGAAGTCGAGGGTTTCATCGGGACCCGGCGACGATGTCGAACGGAGAGCGTCAGTTCATGCGCAAATGCTCGATCTGCCACGCGCTTGATCCTGGTGAAAGCCGTAGAGCCGGGCCGAGCCTGCACTCTGTCTTTGGCCGCTTGGCTGGTACGCTGGAGGGGTATCGTTATTCAGAGGTCCTTGATGGATCTGACATAATCTGGGGAGAGGCAACAATTGATGCCCTCTTCGATTTGGGGCCGGATCACTATATTCCGGGATCTAAAATGCCAATGCAGAGGATTACCGATCCGCAGGATCGGCGTGATTTGATCGCGTTCCTGAAACGCGCAACCAAGGTGGAGAAGTGACACAATGAAAGCCATGTTGACGGGATTCGCCGCCATCATCGTTATTGCCGCCGGAGCCTACTTCGCGCTGGACGAAGCCGGTTTTGCCTCGCACGAGGTGTATTCCGGACCCTCTGTCCGTCTGGATTGAACGTGCTGACAACCGCACCGCCGCCCCGCGATGAATATGGGGAAAATCTTGCTGGGGCGTCGATCCTTGTGATCGACGATGAACCGGGCATGCGCAATTTTATGACTAAAATTCTGACTCCGCGCTGCAAGCGGGTGGAGCAGGCAGCCTCCGCTGCAGAGGCGTCGAGTATTCTGGATCAGGCGCATTTTGACCTGATCATTCTCGACAATATCATGCCGGGAAAAACGGGTCTGGAATGGGTGCAGGAACAGCACAAGGTGGGGCTGTTCGCCGATACAGTGCTGGTAACGGCCTATGCGGATCTTGAGACCGCCATTCAGGCGTTGCGTGTCGGGGTGGCCGATTTTGTGCTGAAACCATTTCGCGCCAATCAAATCCTGAATTCGGTGGCGCGGGCCTTGGACCGAAAACATCTCCGGAGGGAAAATTATCTCCTGAAACATGCGCTCTCCGCCGAAGGTACGGCAGCACGAGGGCGGTTGTTGGGGAAATCGCCTGCCATTCAGACCGCACGCGATATGATCACGCGGCTAGCACCGCTGCCAACGCCGGTTTTGTTTACCGGTGCCAGTGGCACCGGCAAGGAAATCGCCGCTCGCACATTGCATTCGCTGTCAGACCGCGCGGAAAAGCCGTTTGTAGCAGTGAACTGCGCTGCTATCGCCGCCGATCGCATCGCGCATGAGCTATTTGGGATGGTGGATGCACAGGACCGTCGGCAGGATGGCCTGTTTCTATATGCCGATGGTGGAACGCTGTTTCTTGATGAGGTTGCCCAAATGCCTGAACAGGTGCAGGCAGCGCTTTTGCGGGTGCTGGAAGATCAGCGTATCCGTCCTGTTGGTGCAGAACGTGACATTCCGCTGAATTTGCGGTTTCTGTTTGCCACTAACGCTGACCTGGATCAGGCCGTAGCGGAAGGGCGTTTCCGCGCGGATCTCTACCACAGGATCAATGTCGTCAATATCCAGATGCCACCGTTGAGCGAAAGGGTTGAGGATATTGTCGAACTCGCAGCGCTGTTCATGGAGCAATTTTCCACGACATTGGCGATGCCAGCTCTGGAATTGGACGCGGATACATTGTTGAAATTCAGCCGCTACAACTGGCCAGGCAATGTACGCGAACTGCGCAATCTCATCGAGCGTTCAGTTATTCTCGGAGCCTTTCCTGAGGAATTCGTGGGGACCGGCGGTATCACAGGTAGCGCGGCCATGGATACGCTGGACCTGGTGATGCAGCGCCATATTATGCATGTGCTGGATGCTTGTGATGGGAACCGTGCTGAAGCCGCCCGTAGGTTGGGCGTGTCGCGCAAAACCGTTGACCGCAAATGTGCTGGTTGGGGGCTTTGACCATTAGCGTGGAGTTCCTAGGAGGCGTAAGCCTTGGTCTCGCCCTCGATTGTGACTGAGGGTAGCCAGATTGAAAATACAGCGCCTATGATTGACCCGTTTTCAACCTTGTTGCCACCAGAGATTACGCCGCCGGCGCGTTGGATCAGGGTCTGACTGATCGATAGGCCCAAACCAGTGCCTTCGCCCAGTTTCGTAGTGTAGAATGGGTTGAACACGGAAGGCAGATCATCAGCGGAGATGCCAGGGCCGGTGTCTGTCACCTCAAGGCATGCCCCGCTAACCCCGTCCCGATCCATCTGCTTTAGGGTTAACAGCAGCATGCCGCTGCCTTTCATCGCCTGAACCGCGTTTAGGATCAGATTGATCACCACTTGTTGCAATTCTCCGGGGTCTATACGAACCTGTGGGGCCTCCTCGAACTGCTTTTCCACAGTAACGGCCTGTTTGGTGACCACATGATCGACCAGCACCAGACAATCCGAGACCACCGGTGCGAGATCCAGGCTTTCTTCAAACGTGCCGAATTCGGTCGGTCGGGCAAATTGCAGTAGTTTGCCGACAATCGCACTGATGCGCAGAATCTGACTGTCGATCAATGCCAGTTCCGTTTCGACATCATCCGTTGCATCGCCAAGTGTCATACGCATGACGTCGACGTTGCCTTGAATGACCGCAATGGGGTTATTGATCTCATGTGCGACACCGGCGGTGATTTCACCAATCGACGCTAGCTTTTCGCTCATCACCAATTGTTTGTAAGTGGATTCCAGTTTTTCGTTGGCAGCACGTAACTCAACTGTGCGTTTGTCGACCCGTTCATTCAATTCTTCGGCCCAATCGCGCAGTCTCTGGTCTCGTTCCTGAACCTGATCAAGCAAGCTATCAAGATGGGACGCGACCTGACCTATCTCATCGCGTCGCCCGACATTGCCATTGCGGGCAGCCAGATCCCCGCGCTCAACACGGGCCATGGTGCGGCTCATCTGTTCAAGCGGAGCAAAGATCCCCTTGGCGAGCCAGAGGAACAGGGGCGCAGACAACAGCATAACGGAGAGAAATGAGAGGACTACAGTCCAATAGGCAGACCGTTTGGCGGCGGAGAAAGGCGCTTCAAGAAAACCGACATAGAGCATACCAACACGTTTTCCGAAACTGTCGGTGAGCGGCAGATAGCCGGAGATATACCAGTCGTTGACCACGAAAGCGCGGTCGAGCCAAGTTTGCCCTTTACCAAGAACCGCATCTCTTACGGCTTGTGAAACCCGAGTGCCAAGTGCGCGAACATCTTCAAACAGGCGCACATTTGTCGAGATCCGGGTGTCTTCCAGAAACAACGTCGCGGTGCCCTTGCGGCTAATACGATGGCTGTCACCAAGGTAGACAAGCGCGTTGATCGTATCGATAAAGCCGAGGTCACGGTTGAGCAATCGACCAGCCACGAGTACGCCCTCGCCACCGCGATTTGTTACCGGGGCGGCAGAATGGATCACCATCCCCCGGTCCTCGGCAGGGCGGGTTGTGGGAGCGGCAGCCTCTGTTTCGATCAGGGAAATGCGCGCCCTGTCACGTAGATCAGCAGAAATTACATCCAGATCGGCCGCTGAAAAAATATCTATTTCGGAAGCCAATTCGCCGTCCGCGGCGCGTGCGATCACGGGCCAGCGACGGGCGTCTCGGTCAATATTGCGCATTGGCAGGTAGTAGAGAAAATCGAGCTGAAGTGACTGTCTCTGTTGATTGAGAAACCGCAGCTGCTCCTGCAGTGGCGCGCGTAGCACGTCGGCAAAACGCGCAGAGCTGGCGATCGCCGCGAGATCGTCGCCTGTGCCAGCCTGTAACTGACGCAGATATTGGTCGGCGATCTTCAAATCGCTTTCGACGTTGACGATCAAGACGTTGTCGTAGTCTGTGTTCCATCGCGCCATTGCAACAACCAGAAGCAGCGGCATCACCACGCTGAGCGGCAATAGAGCAAGCAAGAGGAGGCGAAGCCGAACGGATTTCAAGGCAGCTATAGTCCTGTGAACTACTGACAGGTAGGGCGGCAGGCACTGAGTAGAGCGCCCGCTTATATCTTATAACTGTCGCACGGGTCCGATAAGCGGGGCAAGTCTGGAACATGTATGGGTATCGCGCCCTCGATGCTCAGGACGGGATTTCCTCGCCTTTCCAGTCGAATACCCGCCCGCTGTCTCCGGGGGAGAGTCTATCGACAACATCAGCCAGATATGCGGCGGATTGTGCTGTTTCAAAGAGTGAGCTGTCAGGAATGTTTGCCGCGAAAGGATCAGACAACGCAGTACGCACAGTGCCGGGATGTAGGCCTACACAGATCATCGCTTCATTGCTGCGCGCCATCTCAATCGCGTAGTTGCGGATCAACATGTTCAGCGCTGCCTTGGAGGCGCGATAGGCGTGCCAACCACCCAAGCCGTTGTCCCTGATGGATCCGACCCGTGCAGAGAGTGCGGCAAAGACTCCCCGACCTTTGCGTGGCATGATCGGCAGCAAATGCTTGGCAACGAGAGCCGGGCCAATGGTATTGATCTCAAATACCTTCTGAAAAGCCGCAAGATCCTGCTGACGATAGCTTTTTTCCGGCCTGAGCCCGCTCTTATCCGACAAAATGCCCGTCGCAACAATGACAAGATCGGGGGCAATGCCTCTTGAGCGCAGATCATCAGCGAGACGGGACAGTTGATCTTCGTTGGTGATATCTACCTTGCAGTTAGCTACGCCGGAGCGGGGTGGTAACATATCACGCGCCGCAGCGGTTAAGCTATCGGGGCTCCGCTCCGAGTAGTGATCGATCAATGCTGATCCAATACCGCCAGAAGCCCCTATGACTACGATGTTCTTTGGCGGATTGCTGTTCACTTACCCGCCCCCATTAATCGTAGAAATAATCTGCGAGGCAGATATCTGCCGATTGTGAAGACCCAGGCAAATGGGGCCGGGAAACTGGTACTGAACCGACCGCTTCGAATTGCCGTCAGACAGGCCTCCGCCGCCTGTTCTGGTGTCTGTATCATCGGCATGTCGAAATCGTTTTTTTCGGTCAGCCGGGTCTTGATAAAGCCCGGGTTGATGACCTGCACATGAATCGATGTCCTAAATAGATCGGCCTGCAGCGTTTCTGCCATATGCATAACGGCGGATTTTGACGCGCCGTAGCCCGTCGCGCCGGGAAGACCCGTATGGCCTGCAAGCGAACCAATCAATACGATGTGGCCCCTATTGGTAGCTATCATCTGCGGCAGCACGCGGCCGATCACTCGGATAGCGCCCATAAAGTTCACATCACAGATCAGCTCAACCTTTTCGGCGTCCCACTCTTGCGCAGGCATGGGATCATAGGTCCCTGCGCAGTAGAGCACACCATCCGGCTTGCCTATATTCGCAACGGCGTTTTGGACAGCTTGTGCATCGGTGACATCCATGGGTACAACGCTAGCGTTGCGCAGCTTGCATGCGAGATCCTGAAGCCGCTGTTCACTGCGCGCTGACAGTATCACCTTGGCTCCTGCCGCATCCAATTGCTCAGCGATTGCCCGTCCGAGGCCCTCGCTTGCGCCAACTATCCACCAAGTTTGCCCAGCGAACACTTTTTAATGTCCCTTTGGGCGGATAGTCGCGATCAGCTCAGCGACTTTGATGCCGAATTTGCGCATCTCGGAGCGGTTCATGATGCTGCCGTTCTCCATTAGATACATCCAGTCAGTGACATCGAGAACATGGCCGCCGGCGCTTTCAGGCAGACGAATGCGATAGGTCAGGCGAACCGAAGCGCCTGCCTGCTGGCCGTGCCCGGTGCCTATAATATCATCGGCGGTGGCGGTGAATTGTCCATTGTCGCCCATGGTGAGAAACCACTTGCGCTGTTGGTTGCTGCCGCCAGCATAGGTGAAATTCTCGCTTAGGGTGCCAGTCGCGCCATCCCATTCGCCATGCATCGTCGCGACAAAGCGCGATACCACGCGCCCCATAGGGCCGTAAATCATGCCCTCCGAGATCATTTCGCCGTTCAAATGCGTGCGAATGTCAAATGCAGGGCCAGTCCCTTCATAGTGCTGAGAACGCTGGCTGCGAAAGCCAAAGCCGGGCCAAAAAAGCGCAAGCAGCAGCAATATTATGATGGCTACAAGCAAGAGTTTCATTGTGAGAGAACCTTTCTGGGGAGGCGGAGGACCATCGCTATGGCGATGAATTTGATACAGCAGGGAATGATAGCATAGGTCCATGTCAGGGTCTGAAGGGCCGCTGAGCTGTTCTGACCGCCGGGAGTGAAGCCGCTGACTTGTAGCAGCGGCAGGAGCAATACGGCTGCCGCAGCAAGCGCCAGTTTTGCGGCAAACGACCATAGGCCGAAGGCCTGTCCAGCTTGCAGTCCTGCGCGAGCTAAAGCGCGGGAGAATAGTACCGGCAGGATTACCATATCCGCACCAAGCGCGGCACCAGATCCAATACATATCGCAGCAAAGCCAAGCGAAGCTCCGGCAGGAAGAAACGCGGCGGACACGAAAGAAACGATCGCCAGTACCATCGCCGGGAATAGCACGTTTCGCGCGCCGAAACGTTCCGCAGCTTGTGTCCACATCGGAACCGAAACGCCGGCAGCGAGAAAAAACAACACCAGAAACGGACCTGCCATATCGGGCAGGGCCAACTTGTCCTCGACGAAGAACAGGAACAGCGTTGAGGTCATGGCAACAGGCAGACTGTTGACGAGCGCCAGGGCGAGCAGCCGGAACCCGCCTGATTCACGTAACGCTATAATTGAAAGGGGCTGTTCAGGGCGTGATGCAGCCGTCCAAAGCCCACGGGTGGTCCACCATATCGCAGCACAGAGCACAGCGAGCAGCCAGCCAAATGCCGGATATCCACCCTGAGCGGCCCCCATGGCGACCAATATGCTTGGGGCAAGCGCAGCGACAATGATCCCGGCCAATGTGCCTGCTTCACGGAAACCGGCAAGACGGATAAGTGCTTGCGGGCTTCCGGCCAGGGCAGTGCTTTGTCCGTAGAACAGCACAGTACCAAGACTATACGCCGTGAACAGAAGGATCAGTGAGATCACAAACCATGGCAATACACCACCCGCAGCAGGGCGGTACGCGTAGAGAAGAACAAACCCTATTGCCATGCCGAGTGCCGCCAACGCCGCAAATGTTGCGCGCTTTTGTGGCCAACGGTCGGTGAGCCAGCCCAGCAGAGGGTCCTGAATGAAATCGAGCACCCGTATCCCCGCCAGTACTGCCGCAAGAGTGGCCAGGCTCAATCCCAGCTCGGCCGTCGCAAAGCGAGGCAGATGGATATAGAGCGGCAGGCCAGCGGCGGCTAGCATCAGTGCAAATAGGGAAACACGGGTCGTTTGCATTATTCGCCTCGAAGACGGCTGGACAACCGTGCAGCGCGGCTGTTGGGGGATAGCCAGATGTCGAGGAACCGCTTGCGCGCGTCCTTGTGGCGGATCTCACATGTCTGTCGACCATTCAGATACAGGGCGACGTGATCCGGATCACGTGTCGTCGCGACAAAGCTATCGCCCGCTGCCACATCGCGAAAACAGAGATCAAGTTTGGCGATCAATTCGTTCTGGTCACCGCGAGGCCCTTCCAATCGGGCAAGTTCCGCAGTGGTGGCTTGCATCAGTTGTGATTGGGTAAAGCCCCGCCGGTAGCTGAGCCTGAGCGCCATGGGTGTTTGCCAGTCGAAGCGGTTCTGACCTTCCGCATAGAGGCTTGCGTCATAAAGTGGCAGGCCGAACCAGCGAAAGGTGACCTCTCCCAGCTTGGTCGGCGCCTTGAGGCCGGTGTCCGCATACGTGGGACCACTTAGGATTGTGAGGAGTAGCCCAATACATAGGGCGAGCGCGGGTGTAACGGAGTGGAGCGGGTCTTCGTGGGTTTGGGCATCCGAGCGAGCATCAGGCATGGGCCAGCTCCACCTGCACCACGTTGGTCTGTCCCACCTCAAAAGAGGCGGCACAGGTCTCAAGATAATAGCGCCAATTGCGAAAGAATGCGTCTCCATATCCCAAGGTTTGAATTTTGGGAGAGATCTCGACAAGGCGTGCGGCCCATTCGCGGCAGGTGCGGGCATAATCCTGTCCGAAGGCAAAGTTATCTTTGACCTTCAATCCTGCGCTACGCGCTTGATGCGAAATCACGGCGTCAGACAGCAACATCCCACCCGGGAAAGTGTACTGACGAATGTAGTCGGAGGAATGTCGATAGATATCAAAGTAACTGTCCTGCACGGTGATCGCCTGAATAACCGCACGGCCATCGTCTGACAGACGGTCTTTGAGGGTAGAAAAATAGCTTGGCCAATATCGCTCACCCACGGCTTCGACCATTTCGATAGAGACGATGTTGTCGAATCTACCTTCCGAGTTGCGATAATCGCAGAGACGAATATCGGCACGTCCATCCAGTCGGGCATCAGCGTAGCCGAACTGGCTTGGAGATATGGTCAACCCTGTGACACTGCGTCCCAGTTCGGCGGCGCGGTCTGCAAAGCCGCCCCAACCGCAGCCTACTTCCAGCACCCGCTCGCCTTCTGTGAGACGGCTCAGGACGCGGTCGTATTTGCGGGTCTGAGCTCTAGTAAGATCATTGTCGCCGGGCGCGAACAAGGCCGAGGAGTAGGTCATGCTTTCATCGAGCCAAAGCTGGTAGAATTCATTGCCCACATCGTAGTGGGCCTTGATGTTGCGTGAAGCCCCCTTGATCGAATTGGCCCGTAGCATCCGGTCAACCACACGATATCTCAGGCTGGCCCAGAAGCTCGGATATGCGAAGTCAGCAAGGTGATCGAGGTTCATCAAAGCTACTTTGATCACGTCTTCGATGCTCGGTGTATCCCAGAGCCCGGCAACATACGCCTCACCGAGACCAATGTCGCCACGCGCGGCCATCGCAGTGATCGCACTCCAGTCAAGTAGCTTGATTTCAGCGTGGGGTGGGCCATTGCCAAAATCATGAACATCACCCTCAGGCGTATAGAGGCGCAGGCTGCCCTTGCGGATGCAGGCGCAGCTGTCGAGAAAGTCGTGCTTTACACGTTTGGTAAGAAAAATCATCAGCTGACCTCATGTTCAGGTGGGCTAGGGCGAGGACGGTAGCTGGCGCCCTTTAACTTCAATTTCAGTGCTTGCCAGTAGATCAAAGCGACGGTGCGCATTGTACCGGCGGGTCGTCGCAGGCTCGAACGAAGCAATGCTGCATTGCTTAGTGGCTGACGGGGTCCGGTCAGTGTGGCAACTACCCCTTCGCCGTCATTTTTGTGGTCAATGCGGATCGCGATACGTTGCGGGCTGATGTCAAAGTTGAACCAGTAGTCCCCAGCGATCTGTTGAAAGGGGGAGACGTGAAAGACCTTCTTTGACAATAGCTTGTCCGTTGGCGTGATCGCCGTGAACGCCGGTTTGTGGCACAGATAGCTGTGGCGGTCGCCAAAAGTATTGCTGACCTCCGCGATCACAGCATGTAGGGCTGTGCCGCGAAAGGCGAGCCAGAAGCTGACTGGGTTGAAGTTATGTCCAACATAGCTGGGCTGAGTGAGCAGCCGGATCGTGAGGCCATTCGGCTTCAGTCCTGCTTTGGCAAAGACACTCTCGGCCCAAGGTAGACCGAGACCCTGTCGCGGAGCGCCGCCATGATTGCGATCATGTACCGCCGCGAGGTTAAAGCGATTGCGCGAGAACAATAGCGGCCCGCTTTCTGACCTCGGATCGATCAGCACATAGTCGACGCCATAGCGAAAACTATTGGCGATAGCGCCATAGCGGGCGTGGGTGGTGTGTCCCGCGATATGATCAGGCCATTGTGTCATGCTGGTATGCTTTCGCGGGCAGAGATCGCGCGGGCCACTCGTACCGCGCTCGCGAAACCATCTTCGTGGAAACCATGACGTAAATAGGCACCTGCGAACCAGGTGTTGTTCTGGCCCTGAATGTCAGTGATCCGCGTCTGTGCGCGCAGAGCAGCGGTGTCGAAGACCGGGTGACGAAACGTTTTCTGATCGTAGATCAAACCCGACTGCACATCCTTAACCGGGTTCAATGAAACGAACAGTGGGTCGTTTTCGTCGATGTTCTGTAGGCGGTTCATCCAATAGGTCACGCCGATGGCCGCGCGGTTGTCGCGGGTATCGGCCTTATAGACCCAAGAGGACCAACAGGCACGACGGCGGGGCATCTGTGCGGTATCACAGTGCAGGATCATCTCGTTGTCCTGATAACGCATGGCGCCGAGAGTGGACTGCTCCGCCTTGGTTGGTTGCGCCAGCAATCGCAGACTATCATCTGAATGACAGGCCATCACCACTTGATCAAAGGCCTCGTTGGAGCCATCAGGCATGTGAATGCGTACGCCTTCCGGGGTGCGTTCAACGCTGCGAACGGGTGTATCTGGGCGCAGCTGGCACCCCATCTGTTCAAGTCTGGTGGTTAGGCGGCGGACATATTCGATACTACCACCTTTGACCGTCCACCATTGATGCTGGCCTGAAGCGCTGAGCAATGCGTGGTTGCGAAAAAATCGCACCAAAGACTGTGCCGGAAATCCGCGAATTTCATCGGGTGGCGTGGACCAGATCGCGCCGCAGATAGGCATCAGATAATAGCGTTGGAACCAATCGCCCAACTTGAGATCGTTCACCAGTTCGCCGATGGTTACGCTGTCGCTTTGGGCGACTTGTTCGGCATTTGCATTAAACCGCAGGATGTCGCGCACCATTCGAAAGAAGGCAGGCCGTGTGATATTGCGACGTTGCCCTAGCAGGGCTCCAATATCACGCAGCCCGTATTCCATGCGGCCGTCACCGATGCTTGCGCCAAAGCTCATGTCACTTTTGACAACAGGCACGTCCAGATCGCGGAACATCGACGTCAGATGAGGATAATTCACATAGTTGAAGACGATGAAACCCGTATCAACCGGTTGATCGCCATTTCGCCCTGCGATCACGGTTCGGGCATGGCCACCAAGCTGCGGCCCGGCTTCGTAGAGTGTCACATTGTGCGTCTTGGCCAATAGCCACGCCGTGGCCAGTCCAGAGATACCGCCGCCGACGATGGCGATGCGCTGGCGGGCGGATGATACTGCGTCAAAGGACATGCTGTCTCCATCTGTATTTTCAAGTTGTTACGGGGGTCCTGCTCAGGCGGATCAAAAAATGTCACAGGTAATTTTCGTGGATTTGGAAAAAATCGAAAAAAATCGTGCGCAAAGTGATCCAGCGCCGCAAAGCGCTCGTAATTTCTACATGTTGACCACGCTGAGCGATCGACCTCTTGAAGTGACTGCACCGCCCGTTAGGGTGGGCCGCAACACAAGTGCATTGCACGAAAGGAAAAAGGTGGAACGCGATAGCCTGTCAGATCAGACGGTTTGGATGCTGGCAGTGCGTGACAAACGCTGCAAAGTGGCCTTTGGAAAGTTATTCGATTATTTCGCGCCGCGGCTGAAAGGGGTGATTTGCAGATCCGGCATGCCTCCAAGTCAGGCTGAGGAGGTGGTGCAGGACGTGTTGCTGACCGTATGGCGCAAATCGGCCATGTTCGATCCTGAGCGTGCACAGGTTTCTGCCTGGATCTATCAGATCGCCCGTAACAGGCAGATTGATGTGATCCGTAAGGAACGGCGGCCGATACCGGAAGAACTGAAGCTTCCGGAAGAAACGCAGGAAGATGCGACCCAGATCCTCGCACTGGATCAAGAGACGTCAAAACTGCGAGCCGCCTTGGCACTCTTGAAACCGGCCCAGCGTGAGATGTTAGAAAAGGCTTATCTGGGTGAGTTGACCCATGCTGATATCCGGGAGCAAACAGGACTGCCTCTGGGGACAATAAAATCCCGCATCCGCCTCGGACTTGAGCGGTTGCGTCATGAATTGAAGGAACAAGGACTATCATGACCGGCGTGCGCCATCATATCCCTGACTCGTTGTTGGTGGCATATGCCTCCGGCAATCTTCCCTATGCGTATTCTCTGGTGTTGGCGACGCATTTATCTATGTGTGACAGCTGCCGCATCCGATTGAACGCCCATCAGGCCGTTGGTGGTTCCGTTTTGGAAGCCTGTGGCACCCGGGACCTTTCAAGCGATCTCAGGGATCGCGTATTCGCCGAATTGGATGATCTCTTCGAAGATGCGCCGACATTTGAACGATCGGGTATTTTCCCGGCCCCGGTCATGGAAGCATTGGGTGGTTTGCCGCCCAAATGGAAGTCACTCGGCATGGGAGTGAGGCAGTCGATCCTGAGCCACAATGACGGTGGCAGCGTACGGTTGCTGTATATCCCGCCCGGTCAAGCGGTGCCAGATCATGGCCATAATGGTTTGGAGTTGACCTTGGTCTTGCAGGGGGCCTTCCGCGACGAGACAGGTCGCTTTGGGGTTGGTGACCTTGAAGTTGCTGACGATGACTTGGAGCATACGCCGATTGCTGAGGACGGCGAGACCTGCATCTGTTTGGCCGCGACTGATGCTGCCCTACGATTCCGATCACTTGTCCCGCGTTTGTTGCAGCCGATCTTCCGCATCTAGTGATGGTCTGACTTATTTTACAACAGAGGACCAACTCTAGATGATAAAGGGCTGCCCGATGGCAGCCCTTCTGTCGTTCGTGTGCGCAGTTGGCGACGTCGGCAATCAGCCGTTCATCACCTTGCCCATGTGGCGGCCCGTATCGACCATGCGGTTGGAGAAACCCCATTCATTGTCATACCAGCTGACCACACGGACCAGACCTTCGGCCGTGACGGCGGTTTGTGGTGCGGCGAAGCATGACGAATGCGGATCATGATTGAAGTCAATAGAAACCAAAGGTTCGGTTTCGAATGACAGAATACCGGCAAGACCGCCTTCGGAGGCGGCTTTGATCGCGTCGTTAATGCCTTCTACAGATGCGGGTTTTTCAGGGACAAAGCTAAGATCAACCACGGACACATTTGGTGTTGGAACGCGAATGGCTGACCCTTCGAGGCGGCCCTTTAAATGCGGTAACACCTCCGAGATTGCGCGCGCAGCCCCGGTTGAGGTCGGGATCATCGAAAGTGCAGCTGCACGTGCCCGATAGAGATCTTTGTGGCTGGTGTCATGGGTGGGCTGGTCACCGGTATAAGCATGGATTGTTGTCATATATCCGGTTTTTATCCCAAACGCGTCATCCAGTACCTTGGCGACCGGTGCGAGGCAGTTGGTGGTGCAGGACGCATTGGAGACAATGACATCGTCATTGGTCAGATCCTTGTGGTTCACACCAAAGACTACCGTGCGGTCGACCTCTTTGCCGGGAGCCGAGATCAATACGCGCTTGGATCCGTTCTGCAGATGTTTGGCGGCTGTAGTGCGGCTGGTGAACAGGCCGGTGCATTCATAGGCAATATCGACATCCTGCCATGGCAGATCTTCGGGATTGCGGATCGCGGTCAGACGGATGTTGTGTTTGCCCACATGCATGGTGTCGCCGTCAATCTTTACTGGTGTACGCAGGCGACCATGTACGCTGTCGTATTTTAGCAGATGGGCCAGGGTTTCAGCGGGCGAAAGATCATTTATGGCCACAACCGAGATATCGTCGGCGTTGCTATCCAACAGCGCACGCAAGACGCCACGGCCAATTCGTCCAAATCCATTGATCGCGATTTTCAGGGTCATAGAGGAAACTCCGGCTGATGATGTGGTACAGCCCTTTTCGGGTATGCCCGGGGCCTGACAATTGTCGCATCGTTATCGCTAACAGTATCGAAAATCAAGCCCGTTCCCAGTCATCTGACCGCTGTCCCTACACGGTTGCGCGACCCACCGCTTCAGTTTGTTTTATACGGTGAGGTGCAGAGGCTCTGGCCGATCAAAAGGGAAGGCCAAGCCTGCCCGCCGCCAGACCTGTCTATGAATGCGAGAGCACTTGCTACCCACCGCTTTAGAAACCGCTTTATAAACAGAGGGTTTTAATAGTCTGACGGTGGTGTTTTCTCAAATGTCGAGACAGCTAAGCCTGCCACCGGCTACGCGAGAGGGCACTGACTGGTTTGTGTATGCCTGCCGCACGTCGCGGCAAGCGGATCTGATTGTGGTTCAGGTACGTGCAGCTTCAAAGGCGCTCCTGGCCGTTTCGAAGGCCTCGAAATCAAACCCCTCTTTGCTAGCGGGACTCAGCACCAGCTTCTCCGTTGCCAACAGCTTTTGGATGGCGTGTTCCAGATTTGGCAGCACCGCTGGCGGGATTACCAAGGCACCGTGCCGGTCGGCGTGGACCAAATCGCCATCCTTGATCTGGAGACCAAAAAGAGTGACCGGGGTGGTGATTTCATTGACGTGTACAAATCCGTGGGAGGGGGCGATGGAACCGGCCACCACAGGAAAACCATCCGGCAAATCGCCCAGATCGCGCATAACACCGTTGGTGAATGCGCCGCTGATGCCAAATCCTTAGTGCACTGTGGTGTTGATGTCGCCCCAGTACGCACCAAAACAATTCGGGTAATCGACGTCCTCGACCACTGTCATGGCAGGACGGGGGCCATCGGCCATATGGCGACAATACGTCATCCGGCGTGCTGTGATGACCTCCGGTTCGTCGGTCGGCGGTGCCAACGCCGAGATCTTGGCGGTTCTGGCAAACTCTACCATTGCGGATGCATCGGGTACGGAGGCCAGCATGGTGCTACGTGTAAAGGCGTTGAACCCACGTTTGCCTTCGGCGACTTCGATGGCATTGCAAACAGTTGGGGTATCAATCTTGCGTAATAGGTCCAGAAGTGTGGGTGTCATAGGCTCTCCAGCCAACGGCAGAGGGCCTCTGTGGTTTGATCAGGGGTTTCCAGCGTCGGCAGGTGGCCGGCGTTGTCTAATATTTCCAGATGGCTTTGTGGCAGTAGCTCATGCATCAGCTCATGACGGTGCGGTGGGCAAAGCACATCCTGGCGTCCGCACAATATCAATGTTGGGCGCTCGAATTGTTGTAGCGTATTGCATTGATCTAAGCGGTCCCGCAGGGCCTTGGATTGGTTTACAAAGACCTCCGGACCGAGATCCAGAGCCATCTCCATACAAAGGTCCAGAATCGCGATGCGGTTCGGGCTGTCGGTCAGATAGTTGGGCTTCATCTCATCGCGCATAACCTGCTTTAACCTGCCATTGCGGGCTGCTTCGATCTGGGGTGCCCGACGCGCCTGACCCTCAGGTGTTTCCACCAGCGGGTTGGTATCCATCAGCGCTGCGCCTAAAACACGCTCGGGGGCCTGTCGGATCAGTTCCATCGCGAGGATGCCGCCCATGGAGAGGCCTGCCAAAGCAAACCGGGATGGTGCAATGGCGAGTATCTCTTGCGCCAGGGTTTCCATGCTGTCGGCTTGCCCTATTGGGGCGGTCATAAGTGGGAAACGGCCCGACAACGCGGCGATCTGTGGCTGGAACAATCGCGCGTCGCACATCATGCCGGGGAGGAGGATGAGAGGTATCACGCGCGTTTTGTCGCCAGATTGGCGCCTTCGGACAATGCTGCGAGTTTGGCATAGGCGATGTCCGGGTCCACGGCGCCAAACCCTGCGAATGTTCCAAAGCCGCAGTCCGATCCGGCAATGACGCGATCTTGGCCCAGAATGTTGGTAAATCGTTCGATACGCTGGGCGACGACTTCCGGGTGTTCTACAAAATTGGTCGTCGTATCCACAACGCCAGGCACCAGGACCTTATCCTCCGGGATCTGGGCCTTGCGGTCCTGGAATACCGTCCATTCGTGGGCGTGGCGGGGATTGGAAGTCTCAAACAGCACATAGCGCGCTTTGGTCGCCATCAGCGGGGCAAAGACTTTGTCCATGGAGATATCGCAGCAATGCGGGCCTTCGTAGTTGCCCCAGCAGATATGCACGCGCACCCTGTCAGTTGGAACATCGGACAACGCGTGGTTCAGCGCTTCGACGTGCATCTGGGCGATTTTGACGAAGTCATCATCGCTTAGGTCGTTGAACAACATATGCCGTGAAAGCGCGAGATCCGGGCAATCCAGTTGCAGGTCCAGTCCCGCTCCTATGATCGTTTCATATTCGTTCTTCATGGCGTCGGCGAGCGCGGCCAGATAGGCCTCGCGCGTTGGGTAGAAATCATTCTGCAGAAACAATGAAATCACACCCGGCGATGCTGCATTCATAAATCCACACTCGGCACCGTGTTGCGCCATTGCGGCCTTTAGATTGGCGATATCCTTCTCCAACTCACCTTGTCCTTTGGAGCGGACTTCGCCGGTGCACATAGGGCGGGCGTATTGCGGTGTACCACCATCGTCGGCAATCCGCTTCAAAAAGCCGGGAAACATCTTGAGATCGGCTGGTGCGTTGCGCGGGCTGTCGCCGGAAAACCCTGTATAGCGGTCTTTGACATAGGTCGCATACGAGATCTTCGAGGTCTCGCCATCACCGACAATATCAATCCCTGCGGCGACTTGTTTTCTAACGGTCTCACTTACGGCGTTACGCATGCAGGCATCAAATTCTGCCTGTTCAAAAGCGTGCTCGCGCTCGCGGGCAAAGATAAAGTCAACGACATCCTGCGAGCGAGGAAGTGAACCTACATGGGTTGTCTTTGTCATATGGTAACTCCCTCAAATTACATCTGGGGCGGGCGGTTCAGTCTAATTGCCCGGCGCAGTCGTTGCTACCGCGCCGGGCCGGTGTATTACTGACCAGTCCAGGTGGCACCGGCTGGATCATCGGTGGCTGTTACCCGATAGAGGCTGGCTTCGCCTGTCATGGACGGTTCCAGACTGTGTACTTCACCCGCCTTGATAAGGGCCGTGTCGCCGGGGTTGAGCGTGGTTTCGCCACCGGCCCATTTTAGCCGCCAGTGGCCGCGCACTGGCAACAGGACACTGTGTTGGTCATGGCTGTGCATCTCGCCGGGCAAGGAACCACGGGTCAGGAAATCCACACAGAACCCGGGTTTGTCTTTTAGCAGCGCCGTGGCCCCTATCACCTTGGCTGGTTTGTCACGTGCCAGCGCCATCAGATCCCAGTAGCGGGCAACATAGGCAGGCACGACGGCTTCAACTGGCACTTCGGGATAGTGCGACAGCTCCTCCTCGGTGAGTACCGGCATTGGTTTGACGTCTTCGGGCAGCGCAACGCCTTTTTTGGTATCATAGAGCACGCCGTTATTGCCCAGAACCAGCCCATGATCACGGGCGTCTTCAATCACCTGCGGGGCCCACGTCACGCCGCCCCCGGCATCGTCGCCCCCCAAGACAGCCATGATCATCCCGTAGTCCGTGCCAATATTCTCGAACCCGCGGAAAATCCCGGTTGGAATATTGAAGATATCCCCTTCGTCGGCAATAAATTCGCCTGCATCGCCGTTCCGACCCCAGAAGAACCGCCAACGCCCCTTGAGGACAAAAAACACTTCGGCGGTAGTGTGGCTATGAAGAGAGTTGCGGCACTTCGGGGGCTGGCCTGCTGCGCCGATGTTAAACCCGATTTGATCTGTGATATGCACGTGCTGATCCGGGCTCTCAGAGACGCCACCACCAATGATGGTAAAGTTCTCTTTCTGGTTTGACCCCGGCGTATGGGCGTCAATGAAGGCGGTTTTGCAGGGGCGTAGTTCACCGTAGCGGACGATGCGATCTTGGATGGTACTCATGGTGTTTTCTCCGGTGTGCATGTTGGGTTTGAGAGAGTTCAAACCCATGTTCCGGGAGGCCGGTTGTTTAACCGTCGAGCTCGCAAGGACGCGCGGTGCGCATGATAGCGCCGCGCAGCCTTGCTGGCATTGAGAGATGATGTCTGTGGCATCACTTACAGATCGCCAGTCTGCAGCAGTATCTGCTTCCAGACGGCAGTTTCATCAAAGAGCGTCCATTCGCGGCGGAGTTTTATATTGCCGCCAGTTAACTCGCCCCATTCCGCGTGGCTGATGCCCAGAACATAGATATCTGCACCGGTTGGTGCGCCCAATGCCCCCCATCCGTCATGTTTGCCATGCATGCTCCAGCGGACGGCAGAGCGCGGCGGCATGTTGGCATCAGCCCGCCCAATCTGGTGGTGGACCTTGAATTCAGCCGAGGGCAGGGCTGCGCGCAGGGACATCCAGAACCGATCGACCGGTGCCCAACTGTGGCCGGTTGTTCCACCGGGGTATTCTGTATGAACCGCTCGGTCATAGATCGCTTCAATAGCGCTCATATCCGCGTTCATCATGCGCGTAAGGACATCGGTATGGCGCTGCCCCCATTCGCTATCGTTGCCTGTACCCTGATAGGGGCCGACGAGGTCTGTGGCGGGCGTCAAGGGTTTGACCGCATGCTCTGGTCCGCCTTCGCGGGCGATCAGATCGCGGGTGAACTCTTTTGGTTCCCAACCCATTTGCTTAACGACAGCCCCATTGTCCCGGATCAGCCATTCGTCGTCGATGGCATTGTTCTTGGCGTGACAGTCGGCCAAAATCCGGTAGGTCAGTTTGCTCCCGGTCGCCTTGCCAAATGCCCCGTCGCCCAGATGCGTGGCAGTGGACATGATCCGATGGCTTGATAACATTCCCCGTTCGGGGGTCCCGGACCAGATCACGTCTTCGCCCAAAAGGGTGCGGTCCGGAAACTCAGCCAGAGTAGCCATCGTAGCGCCGATCACACCTTGATTGCCGACTGAGACCGAACCAGGCATTCTCACGACAATGTCTGGCGCGTAGTAGTTGCGCAGGGTAGCAATGCCTCGATCTTCCCAGATCTCTTTTGTGATGCCGATGATGTAATCGGGGAAGTCTTTGAATTTGGGATCAAAACCCTTCATTTTTCCATCCTTCAGGAATGCGGGCCGAGCCGCGAACTATCAATGGGCCATCAATCGCGATGCGGCGCGGCCCCTGTGGGGCACCGCTGATTTCATCAAGCAGAATATCCACCGTCTCTAAGACCATGCGATTGGCGGGCTGGCGAACGGTGGTCATGTCATAAGCAGGCCAAGCAGCGGTGGGCACGTCATCGTAGCCTACAACAGAGACATCACCCGGCACCTCCAATCCAAGTTCGGACCGAAGGACATCCATGACCGCAAATGCCATGTGATCATTGCCAACAAACACAGCATCTGGCTGGTCGTTGGCAAACATCTGGCGAGTTGCTTCGGACGCAGTTTCCATCTGAAAATTGCCGACCCCACGTGCGTGCAGTGTTAGGCCATCCTCAGCCAGACGTTCGCAGAAGCCAGCTTCGCGATCACGTTGGGTCGAAGCGCCTTCCCAACCGGCGATATAGCCGATCTTTCGATGGCCGGCTGCCAGAAGGAAATCCGCGACCTTACGTCCGCCTGCATGATTGTCCGAGGTAACCGCTGACATGCAAGGGTCATCCTGAGACCGGTTGAACAGCACCATGGGCACACCTGCGGCGCGGCAGCGATCCGACAGTTCTGACGACATCGCGACTGAGGCCGCGATAATGCCATCAACTTGATAATCAAGAATTTCCTCGATCACGCTGTCGATGCTGGTGGCGGTGTTCGGGGCCATGAACATCAACACATGATAGCCCTGTTCTTGCAATGCGTTGGAGAGTTTTTCCAGGGCTTCCGGGTAGAAATGGTTTTCCAGATAGGCAACGACCAATCCAATGATGCGGGAGCGCCCGGAAACCATGGCGCGAGCCAGCGAGTTTGGCCGATAGCCAAGGGTCTCAGCAGCAGCTCGCACCTTATCCACGGTCTTTTTTGATGCAGATGCGCCGGGGGTGAAGACTCGGCTGACGGCGGATTGTGACACGCCCGCCAGCCGTGCAACATCAGCCGAGGTGACTTTTGCAACGGTCATTCTGATGTCCACCCGCCGTCGATCATCAACGCGGTGCCGGTGATCAGCGCAGAGGCATCAGAGGCGAGATAGACGACGCCGCCCATGATATCTTCGACCTCGCCGATGCGACCCAGCTGTATCTTGCTTTCAATCCATGTCCGACGTTCTGGACGATCAAAAGTGGATTGCGTCAATGGCGTTACAATGAAGGTGGGGCAGATCGTATTCACCCGAATACCGGCCTTGCCCCATTCAATGGCCATGGATTTTGTAAAGCCTTCAACGGCATGTTTTGTCGCGGAATAGACCGCTCTATCCAGGCCGCCGACTTTAGCCATCTGGCTGCTAATGGTGATCAGCGAGCCGGGTTTTCCGGCGGTCATCAGATCTTGGGCTACTGCCCGTGTCAGGAAGTAAGCGCCCTTGAGATTGAGATCGACAACCGCGTCGAAATCATCTTCGGCCGTGTCCGTAGCGGGGCTATGGCGGGCCAACCCGGCGGAGTTCACAAGAATATCGAATGCACCGTTCCGCGCGCTGGTCTCTGCAATCGCAGTTTGGGTCGCGTTGATATCCGCAACATCTAGAACCAGTGCCTCTGCCTGCATATCCACGGCGCGCATTTCAGCCACGAGCGTTTCAAGTGGTTTTGTACGTCGGGCTGCGATGGTGACATGTGCCCCGGCCTCAGCAAGGGCGACAGCACAGGCGCGCCCTATCCCGGAACTCGCTCCGGTTACCAATGCGCGTTTGCCATCAAGACGGAAAGAGGGGGTTCGAGGCAGGCTCACGGGCGGTCTCCGTTTGTTGGTGCAATAGGACCCAGATTGCGGGCTTTGTTGAACTCGCGCAGACGGGCCATCACGTCAACGCCCAGCTGCGCATAGACATCGAGAAGATCTACCAAGACCCAGTTTTCGCGGATCAAGCCGTTTTCCATTCGCCAGAAATCGAGACTTCGCAGATCAATCATCTGACCAGTAGGAGGAAGGCCCAACCAACCGTCGTCTGAAATGCTCTGGCGCATATTTGGCCAACCTGTGACTGCCGCATAGTCTCCATCCCCAAAGAAATGAAAATTAAGGGCATCATCCTTAGCGCCGCGGTTGGGCATAGCATTCAGAAACGGGATCTGATGCCAGTCCCGAAACCCCGAGATGCCGCGTGCGGTACCAATGCCCGCTGGGCCATACCAATTAAATCGAGGGTGCCAGAACTTATTCATTTCCATTACCTCGGGACCGCCTTGAGCCGGATGGCGAACGAGATGGGCCAGCATATCCACAATGTGATTGCAGGACGCGGCTGCGTGCTTCCGATCCCACGGGCCCCGAACAAATCCGTCCTGCGTGAGTGGACCTGGCACGAGCATCTCACGCCCGAGCGACGGGGACATTGGCCAAGCCCCGGCTTGCATCATCAGTTCCGGGATGTCCCAGATCGCCTGCATCTCGACAATCTTGCCTTCGGAGATGCGATAAAACTCATGATACCGCATATGTGCAAAATGGCCGGTTGGGGGAATATCCATCCAAGGGGCTGTGAAGGTACCAATATACTGCCCGCCAGACCCCAACCATTGATCGCCCTGAGAGGTTTCGCCAGCCATCACGATCCAGTCCCGACGCTCCAGATCAGGCATCGCTTCCAGTAGTGGCGCATAGGCCTCATCGTAGAACGCGTCGGCACCGACCATAGTTCCAAGCGGGTGACACAAACGGATTTCGGCATCGGATGAGAAAACTGACGCCATTGCACTGCGCACCGGGTCAGCCGCGAAATCGCGCATGGCTGAAAACAAAGGAGCCATCAGGGCCTTATGTGCGCTTGGGCGATCCATTATTGATCCTGATCGGAAAAGCAAAATTGGTTTTGCTCAGGCGAGTGTTCCACCGCCCGAGCGATATGTCGGCTCTTACTCAGCAACATCACGGTAGGCTGCACCTTCACCATAGGGAACATTGGCCCCCCCGTAGCGGCGCACCCGGATGTTGCATTGTTCGGCATGCCCAACAAAACCCTCTAGCATACACAGGCGTGAGCCGTATTCGCCGATCAGGGTTGCCGCTTCATCAGTGGTGATTCTCTGATAAGAGTGCGTTTTCAGAAACTTACCCACCCAAAGCCCACCTGTGTAGCGACCGGCCTTTTTCGTAGGTAAGGTATGATTTGTGCCAATGACTTTGTCTCCATTGGCGACATTGGTGCGTGGACCAAGGAACAGCGCGCCGTAACAGGTCATGTTTTCTAAGAACCAGTCATCGCGGTCGGTCATCACCTGAACATGTTCCGATGCAATGTCATCGGCTACGGCCAGCATCTCATCATAGCTGTCGCAGAGGATTACCTCTCCGTAATCTTCCCAGCTCACACGGGCGGTACCGGCGGTTGGCAGGATGGTCAGGATGCGGTCGATCTCTTTCAGCGTGTCTTCGGCGAGTGTCCGACTGTTGGTAACCAGAACGGCGGGGCTGTTGTAGCCGTGTTCGGCTTGTCCCAGCAGGTCTGTGGCGCAGAGCTCTGCATCAACAGTGTCGTCGGCGATGACCATGGTTTCAGTTGGACCCGCAAAAAGATCGATACCCACGCGACCGAATAGTTGGCGTTTGGCTTCTGCGACAAAGGCGTTGCCTGGGCCGACGAGCAGATGCACAGGCGCTATGCTTTCGGTGCCAATAGCCATCGCACCAACCGCCTGTATGCCGCCCAGGACATAGATCTCATGGGCGCCGCCCAAATGCATCGCGGCGATAACGGCAGGGTTCGGCTCGCCGTTGAACGGTGGTGTGCAGGCGACAATTCGTGGCACGCCCGCCACCTTAGCAGTTGCGACAGACATATGGGCCGAAGCAACCATCGGGAATTTACCACCGGGAACATAGCAACCAACGGATTGTACCGGTATATTTTTGTGACCCAGGATCACGCCGGGCATTGGTTCAATCTCAATATCCAGCATGGAGTCCCGTTGAGCCTGTGCGAATTTGGTCACCTGCTCCTGTGCGAACTTGATATCTGCCATCTCGCGTGGTGTCACTTTGGCAATGATCGTTTCGATCTCGGTCTCACTGAGGCGATAGCTTTCACGGTCGTAGTTATCGAACTTACAGGCCAGTTCACGCACAGCGGTGTCACCGTGCGCTTCGATATCCTTCAGTGTAGCAGCGACCACTGCACTGGTTTCGGCGTCATCTTCGGCCCGATCTGCTTCTGGTTTGCCGCGTTTGAGATAGTCAATCGCCATCGTCTTATCCTTTGTTGTCGGGTCGAGGCGCCTGTTTGTCGCCGCGATCAAATGCTTCCCAGCCTTCGCCGTTGAATAGATCGACGCCAAGTTGGGCGGCGACATGGGCAAAATCGACGTTCACCCAATTGTCCAAGATCTTGCCGTCAACGACTTTCCAGAAATCCATGTACCGGATTTCAATCCGCTTGCCGGTCGGTTCAATTCCGAGGAACGTGCCGCTGTGCGTGGCTTCCTGACGGCCAAATGCCGCGGCCCATTCACCCATGTAGAGACGGGCCTCATCTATGCACACCTTGTCGGAGAACGCGGCCTGAAAGGGACGCTGCCAGTTGTCCTGGAATTCCTTTAATCCGGTTTTGGTGCCGCAACCTTGGTTGCCCATCCAGCGAAACCCATCGGAAAAGAAGTCGCCAATATCGTTGATGCGGTGGTCATTTAACCCGTCCACCATCTCTTCAATCACGCGGCGGGTGTCGTCGGTTTTGCTCAGGTCCGTGTCTTTGGTCAGCACGGCTTGTTCGGGGCGGGAACCTTTCATCGGTCTTGTCCTTTTAGTTTGCCAAAAGAAAATCTGCGCTGGGGGGGAGAGCCCGCATACAGAAAATCCCTTGGCATCCTGTTCAGCGCCGGATGACGGCCGAGAGCGTTATGGCGAAATGATGTGCTCATCCCTTGACCGCACCTGCGGTGAGGCCGCTGACGATCTGGCGCTGGAAGAACATCACCAAGACGAACAAGGGAGCAGTTGCAGAGACCACGGCGGCGACGGCAAACATCACGTTGCCTTCCGTCTGAGTGGTGCCCATGAAACTGGCGATCTTCGGGATCATTGTTTGATTGTCTTTGCTCAACAGCATCGAGGTTACAGCAAAATCATTGTACGCCAGCAGGAACGAGAACAGGCCTGTGGTGATGACGCCCGGCCACATCACGGGGATGATGACATGGCGGAAAGCCTGGAATTGGGTGCAACCATCGACCTTGGCGCTTTCGTCCAGCTCTTTGGGGATCGACTGGAAGAAAGAATGCAGCATCCACAGGGTGAAGGGCTGGTTGATAGCCACCAACACGATAACAGTCGTGGCCAGGTGGCCCCACAGATTCCATTCAAAGAACGGTAGCAGATAACCCGCAACCAAGGTGATCGGTGGCATTGCCCGGAAGATCAGTGCAGTGATCAGCAGCCAGAATGTGTAGCGGTAGCCTGAACGGGACAAGGCATAGCCGCCCAGCGTCCCGATGGTCAGCGACGTCATCACTACGAAGATGCAGACCAGCACGGTGTTGATGCCAGCTTTCCAGAATTCTTCCTGGATCCAAGCGCCCTCGTACCCAGCACCTGTAACAGAAGAGCCATGCGCTTCTTTTGTCAGCTCACCGGTTAGTGCATTGGTCCAATCCGCGATCGAGAAGAAGTCCAACTCGACCTTGAAGGATCCCCAGAATGTCCAGAGGAAGGGGAAGGCGGCGAGAAGCAACCAGAACAGGATAAAACCGTTAACCAGAAGGCGCAGGCCCATGGGGCGGCGGGTGGCGGCAGAACTGCTCATGTTAATTCTTCCCTTTGAAGTCTTGCCAGGTCCGGATCAGCACCGGGGTCAGCAGCACGGCTACGCCGAGAATGGTCAGGACAGATGTGGTGGCGGCGGACGATAGCAGCCGGGTTTCACCGCCCAGATCGTTGAAGATGATCCAGCTGAAGGATGTCGCGTGAGCTTCGGCATTGAAGCCGACGATGGGTTCAAAAACACGGAAGTTGTCCATGAGCTGGATAAGCGCCACAAATGTCACCAGCGGCATCAGATGTGGGACAACAACATAACGAACGCGCTGCCAACGGGTAGCGCCATCAATCTGGGCGCTTTCCAACTGGTCCTGGGGCAAGGTTTGAAGACCGGCGTAGAAGACAACAAAGGCAAAAGGCGCCGAGTGCCAAACACCGTAGACCATCAGCATAATCCAGGTCAGCCCGGTTGAGGCCTTGAGAGACAGCGTCGGATCATCGGCTAGATACTGTAGTGCCGACCCCAACACGCCACGGCTGTCGATCATCCAGAACAGGATGAGAGAGCCAATCAGCGGTGTCACGATCATCGGCAACAGCGAGAAAAAGATCACCAACCCCTTAAGGTGCTTGTTAAGCGAGTTCACGGCGAGCGCAATCATCAATCCCAGCACAATCAAAAGCGGGGTCACGGTGAACGTGTAAGTTAGTGTGAAACCCATTGCGCGATAGAATGGCAGGTCGCTGATTTCGCCAAAGAAGTCACCGATGCTATCGGTCGTGCGCCAGGCCTCGGCAACCTCATTTACGGCGAGGTGCCCGCGATCAAAATAGATCTGCAAGCCGACGAATTTTCCCAGTGGCTCTGCATCACGCAGGGCGCGGGTAGCCTCCTGGTCAATTGAGGTCTCTTCCTTGCAGCCAAAGGGGCCACAGTTTTCGACGACCACCAGAACAGCGTCATGCGGGGTATGAACGGACTGGAACAATACCGACACGATAGGCAGCGCGATGAACAGCAGCATCGCAAGCCCCGTGGGCAGAAAGAACCAGAAGAAGGTACGGTGTTTCATGACAATCCGGTGTCCAGAGTTCAGATCGTGGCGGAGGGGGCGTGGCCTCTCCGCCGTTAGGGACCCAACTTAGTTGAGGAACCCTTTTTCCTTGGCAGCAGCGGTATAGGCCGCTTCGGCACCAGCAAGAGCCTGCTCAGCACTTTCCTTCCCCTGCATGTAGTCGCTCAGCTCAGCGCCGAGTGCGGTGTGCAGGAGCCCCATGTAGGGCAGCATTGGATAGGGGCTGGTGCTCATCTGAACAGCTTCAAACACGCCCTGCGCCGCATCCGTAGGCTCATAACCATCAATCAGCCAAACCGCCTGGGAGGCCGTTTCTTCGTTCAACATCGCCGGGCGAATACCATGGGTCATTGCTACAAAGGTTGCCTCTGCTTCGGCATCCGGGATGTTCTTGGCCACGGTCCAGCCATCCCACCACAGGGTGGACGCTGCATCAGATCCACCCGCAACGGTGAGCGGGCCGGAGATGGCCATATGGTCTTTGACTTCCTGCACCACACCTTCAGCGTCTGCCAGGGTAGCGGCGCGGCTGCCCCACATATTCATAAGGGCGACATTGCCGGCCCGGAATTCAGCGTTGGTTGCGTTGGAGTCATGGGTCAGGAAGTCGGGGTTCATGTATTCCGACAGCGACTTCATCATTTCCAGCGCGGCTACGCCCTGTTCATTGTTGATGGAGACTGTTGCGCTGCCCGGCTCAAAAAAGCTGCCGCCATGGCCCAGGTACATATTGTTGAATTCCTGGGCGAGGTTCCAGCCTGCTTTGTATGCGCCGCCAACAGGGTTTTCCATAATCCCTTCTTCGCGGATCATTTTGGCTGCTGCCAGAAGGTCTTCATAGCTTTTGGGAGCCTCGACACCAATCGCATCCAGCACGTCTTCGCGGTAAACCAGATGCTGGGCGTTCGCCATGAAGGCGACAGCCATAATCTTGCCGTTGATGGTGATCAGCTGAGTCTTCTTCAGGCTATCGCCATGTTTCGCAACGAGGTCATCCAGCGGACGGATGACGTCATCGTTCATCAAGGCCACGATAGACGAATTGGCGATGATGGCCGAAGTATATTCAGCGGGGTTGCCGGTCATGCCAGCTACGTTGATTTTCTGGTGGTCGGCAGTCAGGTTCGCCTTTACCTCGCCACCGGAACATTCCTTGGCTGCACCCGCGACCGAGTGAATCGCCGGGAATTCATTGCCAACGATATTAACCCGCGCCGAAATTTCGCAGGCAGACCCTGCGGTAGCGGCCAATGCCAGGACCGAGCTGGAAAGTGCGATATGTGTGAATTTCATGGTATTCTCCCTGTTATTTGGGGGAAGCCGTCCGGACAGCATCCCCATCGGTGCCCCGTCGGATGAACGAAGGTGGTG
The DNA here is from genome assembly GCF_047372505.1 of Phaeobacter cretensis. Taxonomy (NCBI): domain Bacteria; kingdom Pseudomonadati; phylum Pseudomonadota; class Alphaproteobacteria; order Rhodobacterales; family Roseobacteraceae; genus Phaeobacter; species Phaeobacter cretensis. Next base: position 1,119,283 of record NZ_JBKBEU010000001.1, on the reverse strand, counting down.
GTGGTTGGGGATTACCCCCCCAGCCGCGCACCTGTTTGTTTGTCAAACAGGTGGCAGTGATCTGTGGGCACGTGGATCGACACCATATCGTCGATGTCTGCCCGGAAGGTTTTGTCAGCCTTGACCGATACTAACACGCCGCCGATACGGACGGTGACCATGGTTGCATCGCCGAGGAGCTCCATCGTGTAGATCGGCGCGTTGATCTGTCCGCCGCTCTCGACAACGCTTGCGTCTTCGGCGCGAAAGCCCAGTGTGACGGCGCCGTCTTGGCCATTCAGACCCGAAATCTCGGTGTGCTGTGTAGCAAAGCGCCCACTAGCGAGGTCACCCTCCATCAGGTTCATTGCAGGGGAGCCGATGAAGCTGGCAACAAAGGCGTTGGCAGGACGGTCATAGATCTCGGTGGGGCTGCCGACTTGCTGCACCACACCTTTGTTCATAACCACCACGCGATCAGCGAGGGTCATCGCCTCGATCTGGTCGTGGGTCACATAGATCGTGGTAACGGCCAGCTCATGGCTGAGGTTTTTGATCTGTGCTCGCGTTGAAACCCGAAGCTTTGCATCCAGATTTGAGAGCGGTTCGTCCATCAGGAAGACATTTGGTTCGCGTACGATGGCACGCGCCAAAGCCACGCGCTGGCGCTGACCACCAGACAATTCTGCCGGTTTGCGATGCAGAAACTCGTCCAACTCAACCATCGCGCTGGCGCGGCGTACCTTGGCGTCATGTGTCTTAGGGTCGATACCGCGCACCTTCAGAGGGAAGCGGATGTTCTCGTAGACGTTCATATTCGGGTAGAGCGCGTAGCTTTGGAACACCATTGCAACGTCACGGTCTTTTGGTTCCAGTTCGTTCACCCGATTGCCATCAACAACGATGTCACCCTCGCTGGCGCTTTCGAGGCCGGCGATCATGCGCATTGTTGTGGTTTTGCCGCAGCCTGATGGCCCGAGCAGAACCAGAAACTCCTTGTCTGCGATGGTGAGGTCGAAATTATCCACCCCGACAAAGCTGCCCCAACGCTTGCTGATATTACGCAGCTCTATCTGTGCCATGCGGGTTCGCCTCCCTGCGAAATCTAATTTGCATACGATTGCAAAAAGATTAGTCTTTGCTGTAATAATTTGGCAAGATATTTTTGCATTCGTATGCAAATTTGTGTTAATAGACTGAAATCGTAGGGAAAAGTCATGAAACATCTTCAGGCGGCAAAGGCAGTTGTTCGCGCATTCTACGAAGAGCTAGACGCTCCGGGGACCGATCTTGAGACAGTTCTGATTCGACACACTGCGGCGGATTACCTGTGGCGTGGGTTTCACCCGTTCAACGAGTTGACGGATGCTACTGACGTTGCTCGCCGCTTTTGGAAGCCTCTGCGCCAAAGCCTCACATCACTGCAGCGACGGGAAGATATTTTCTTTGCCGGGCGCAATCAAATGGATGGGTTCCAGGGCACATGGGTGGTGTCTATGGGGCATCTTATGGGATTGTTTGATGCGCCATTTTTGGGAATTCCATCGGCGGGTAAGATCGTGATGCTGCGATACTGCGAGTTCCACCGGGTCGAGAACGGAAAGATTGCTCAAACTGCTATGTACTTTGATCTTCCCCACCTGATGGAGCAGGCAGGGATCACAGCTTTCCCCAGGCAGACTGCTGCGCAGCTGGTACAGCCGGGTCCGATGACGCATGACGGATTGCTTTTTGAGGCCCAGCCGGAGCAGGAAGGGGAGGCAACACTGGCCGTGATCAACCAAATGATCGGCGATCTGGGGCAATGGGACAATGATCTCAGCCTTGAGGATGAACTTCGCCAAACCTGGTGCGAGGATATGCTATGGTGGGGACCGACTGGCATTGGTGCCACTTATACCATTCCCCGCTATGCACAGCAGCATTCCGGTCTCTTTCGCGCGGCATTCTCAGACCGCTCGAAGACCACGCATACTGCGCGTCTCGCCGAAGGTGCCTATGGTGGCTTTGCGGGGTGGCCGAACTTTACTGCGCGCCTTAGCGGAGACTTCATGGGGCGCCCGGCGACCAATGAGATTGGCGAATTCCGGGTCATTGATATCTACCGTCGCAAGGGTGACAAACTCGCAGAGAACTGGATCTTCATTGACCTGCTGCATTTTTGGAAGGGGCAGGGATATGATGTCTTACAACAGCTCAACGATGGGAAATTCACATGATCGATGCACATCATCATCTTTGGGATTTGAATGCTGTGAATTACCCGTGGCTGGCTGCGAAAGGCGTGAAGCGGTTCTTCGGTGATCCAACCCCGATCCAGCGCGACTATCTGTTGTCTGAATTTCGAGCAGAGGCCGGTGTCTTGGGTATCACCGGATCTGTTCATATTCAGGTCGGCGCTGAAGACCCTCTGGCCGAAGCGAAATGGGTGCAATCGATTGCAGATGCAAACCCTGATTGGCCGATGGCGCAGGTTGTGTTTTGTGATTTGACCGCACCAGATCTGGCTGAGAAGCTTGATGTCTTCAAATCGCTGTCAACTGTACGGGGCGTGCGCCAAATCGTCGGTCGCGCACCGGGCGAGGATGCCGAAACCGGGACCAACGCTCTTTTGGATGATCCAAGGTTTTTGGAAGGGCTTTTGCTGGTTGGTGAGCGTGACCTAAGCTTCGATCTGCAACTCATTCCTGAACTAATGGAAAAAACGGCTCACGTCCTGGCACAATCTCTACAGACAGATGTAGCACTTTGTCACGCTGGTAGCCCCCATGACCGCAGTCGAGCGGGATTGAAGTCTTGGGGCCAGCATCTTGGTTCGCTCTCCGATCTACCTAATGTCTACTGTAAATTGTCAGGGCTAGGGATGTTTCAGCATCGCTGGAGGGCGGACGATTTCATGCCAATCATCAAGACCTGTCTCGGTCAATTTGGCGCCGGCCGCTGCATGTTTGGATCTAACTTTCCGGTTGATAGTCTCTATTCTGATTATGATACACTCTATCAGGCCCACCGGGCAGCGGTTCCTGAGCCGCTGTGGCCGGAAGTTTTTGGCAAAACAGCTGCACGGTTCTACCGTATTTAAGAACCTTTTGTTTGCGGAGGCGCTGGTCCACTGCGTTGACCACCTGTCCAGTCGTTTGGCCGAGAGCGTGTCGGTACAAGGTCGTGGCCTGAATTCATACCGGGCCGGATTGCCGCCGCAGACGCGCGACCTCAGGTCATAATCCGGGTGAGGTCTGCCCATTGCGCACGGGTTACAGCATCCTTTCCGGAGATAACCCAATATGTTGCGTGGTGGTCCATCTGATCCCGGCTAAGGCGCATCAGCCGTTCTGTTGCGAGATCAGCACGGCAGAGTGCTTGAGACCCCAGCAAGACGCCGGCCCCTACACGTGCGGCACCAAGGGCGGATAGAAATGTATCAAAGCGCAGATGTGGCACCGGTGTCGTCCCGCCGCCGTAATGTGCCACCCAGTCTGACCAGTCGGGACGAGGGCCGGAGCATGCGATACGGGGCCATTCGCTCCAATGACCTGAGCTATTGATTAGCCCTGGCGCGGCCATCGGTGTGATTTCTTCTGAATAGAGCGGCATTTTATAGGGATGAGGCCAGTCACCGACGCCGTAGCGAATGCGGATCATCTCATCCTCCGGCGCATCATGGGCCCCTAATACCATGGTCTGGACAGCAAGCTGACCACCTGCGATCTCGCTCAATGCGTTGAGCCGGGGTGCTAACCACAGATCGATCACGGATTGGCTGGCTGAAATCGTCAGATGTCGCCGACCGGTGCCAAACAATGCTTCTGAGCTGTCGCGCATGGTGTCCAGCGCTGACTGAATATGCGGCAACCAGGCTTCACCCTCTACAGTCAGTGTGATTGCGCGAGGGTGCCTATGAAACAGGACGGCACCCAATCGTTTTTCCAGTTGGGCGATCCGTTGAGAGATGGCAGATTGCGTGATCCCTATCTCAACAGCAGCAGCCGTAAAGCTGCCGCAGCGCGCGGCGGCTTCAAATGCACGGATCCATTCTAGGGGCGGTAGGGTGGCGCGCTGCTGATGCATTAGCTGAACTTGGCCTGAGTACGAAAATTCCTAATTTGAGATTATGTAAAGGCAATGCCAACATGCGCACAAGAGTCATCTTCCAAGCAGTACTCCCCTGTGCCAAACCAATGAGGACACTATGCCGTCAGTAACTGTTGCCCCTGCGGGCGATTATCTTACCCTGTCTCTCGGATCATCAACGCTTCGCTTTCATGCGATTTGGCTTCGTGACAACGGAGCCGATCCCGAAACCCGTGCGATGGCCAATGGCCAGCGGCTGATTGCTCTGCGAGATATCCCGGCAGAGACGGCAATTGCAGAGGCCTCGTTGGACAGTGGCGGTCTGCTGGTTCGGTTTGCGCCCGAGAACAAGACTGTGACCTATGATCTGTCTTGGCTGGAATCGCATGGCTATGACCGTGAACCGGTTCAGCAGTCAGGATGGTTGGCGGATGGGACAGAACCCTGGGATGCCGGATTGATGGAGGCTGTACCAAGCGGTGACTTTGCGGCGTTAGAAGCTGGCGGGGTGGCACTGGGCGACTGGCTGGGCGCTGTCACACGTTACGGTTTTGGCAAAGTCGTCAACGGCCCGATAGAGGAAGGCGCATTGTTTCGGTTGGTGGATCTGTTCGGCCATGTCCGCGAGACGAATTATGGGCGTCATTTTGAAGTCCGCACTGAAGTTAATCCAACCAACCTTGCCTTTACCGGGCTTGGTCTGCAGGCCCATACTGATAATCCTTACCGTGATCCGGTACCAACTATCCAGGTGCTCTATTGCCTCGAAAGCTCTGCTGCAGGTGGTGAGAACATGGTGGTTGATGGCTTTGCTGCAGCCCTGCGCCTCAAGGCAGAAAATGAAGCCTATTTCAATGTTCTGGCTGACCATTGCGCGCGGTTCGAATATGCCGGTGAAACAGAGGTCTGCCTGACGTCGCGTCGCCCGATGATCGAGTTAGCCCCGGATGGTGAGTTGATTGGGGTTCGGTTCAATAACCGTTCGCTGGCGGCTGTACAGGATGTCCCGTTTGATAAGATGGCACTCTATTATGCGGCCTATCGCCGGTTTGGTGAAATCATTGATGATACTGCAATGGAAGTCACCTTCCGGCTCAACCCCGGTGAGGCGTTTGTGGTTGATAACACCCGTGTCCTACATGCGCGCAAGGGTTATTCCGGTGAGGGTACCCGTTGGCTGCAGGGCTGTTACGCCGATAAAGATGGGCTGCGTTCGGTCTATGAGGCCGGGCGTCGGCAGGCACAGGCGGAGGCGGCAGAATGAACAACCGTCAGCAATCGCCAGCGTCTTATACCCCTCCCGGCACGCTAGATCGTGAAACGATCGTCGATTTTCTCGGTTCAATCTTCGACCGGCGCGGGGGCGAAGAGTATCTTGGTGAGCCAGTGACCATGGGCGAACATATGTTGCAGGGTGCAACCATAGCCGAACAGAATGGCCAACCGGAAGAAATCATCGTGGGCGCTTTGCTGCATGACATTGGTCATTTCACCTCGGAATTTGGCACATATCATCCCGACGATACCGAGGACCGCCATCACGAAGACGCCGGCGCTGAGGTGCTGGAGCAGTTCTTTCCTAGTGTGATCACCGATAGCTGCCGTTATCATGTCGCAGCGAAGCGTTATCTGTGCGCCACGAAGCCCGAGTATTTCAAACGCCTGTCTCCGGCGTCTATTCATACTTTGGAATTGCAGGGCGGACCGATGACAGCCGAGGAAGTGGCTGAATTTGAAACGAATCCAAACCTGAAAGAGATCATCGCGGTGCGCTACCTTGACGAAGCGGGCAAGCGTGAGGGGATGACGACCCCGGATTTCTGGCATTTTGCGCCGATGGTGCAGCGCATGGTCGACCAACATTGCGGAACCGCAGACTAGAGGTCTTTGATAAAACTGCGCCCCCTTCTCTTACTCGGAGGGGGCGCAGTTCAGACTCTATCACAACGTCGTTGCGATGCGCTCAGCCGAGGATCGCCTGGGCGCAAACGTAGTTTCTATATACGCCAGACCCTATGGCGCTCAGAGTGCGTCCTTGAACAGTTGTGTGAGGTTTGCCTCGTCAAGAGTGATCGGGTTGCCGCCGCAAGAGGGATCGATCAACGCGCCTTTTACCAGCTCCGGGATGGCGTCTGCAGTGACGCCAAGGTCAGACAGCCCGCGCGGAATACCAAGCGAGTCGTTCAGTTCCTGCACATAAGCGCAGAACCCGTCGAAACCGCCTGCAATGTCCAGGTAGGCGGCTGCTGTCTCAAAGCGGTCGCGGATCTGCGGTGCGTTGAAGGCCAGAACCGCTGGCATGCAGACCGCATTGGTGGTGCCGTGGTGCGTGTTGAACACCGCGCCAATTGGGTGGCTCATGGCATGAATCGCGCCAAGGCCCTTTTGGAACGCGGTCGCCCCCATCGCTGCAGCAGACATCAGCTGTGCTCGGGCCTCAATGTCGGTACCGTCAGCATAGGCGCGCGGCAGATAATCCTTGACCAGCCGCATGCCTTCTAGCGCGATGCCTTGGGACATGGGGTGGTAATGGGGGCTGCTGAATGCCTCAACACAATGGGCAAATGCATCCAAACCAGTGCCTGCGGTGATGAACTGGGGCATGCCAACGGTCAATTCAGGGTCGCAGATCACGACAGTGGGTAGAACCTTCGGGTGGAAGATGATCTTTTTCTGATGGGTTGCACTGTCAGTGATGACGGAGGCACGACCTACCTCGGAGCCTGTACCTGCTGTAGTTGGCACCGCAATGATTGGTGCGATGGCATCAGCATCCGCGCGGGTCCACCAATCACCGATGTCCTCAAAATCCCAGACCGGGCGGTTCTGGCCACACATGAACGCAACCATTTTACCCAGATCGAGACCCGATCCGCCGCCAAAGGCAATAACACCGTCGTGCTCACCTGCATTGTATGCAGCTACACCAGCCTCAAGGTTTTTCTCATTTGGGTTTGGGTCTACTTCGGAGAATATACCGCGCCCCAGGCCCGCAGCCGCCATAGTCTCAAGGGTAGATTGGGTGACCGGCAGATTGGCTAAGCCCTTGTCTGTGACCAGGAGTGGCTTCTTGATGCCAGCCGCAGCGCAGGCATCTGCCAGTTCCTTAATCCGACCGGCGCCGAATTTGATTGCGGTTGGATAAGACCAGTTTCCAACGAGAGTCATATGCATGTTCCTGTGATGAGTTGGGGAGGGGGCACTGCCCCCACTTGCCTACCGGCAAGCCCCCCGGAGTATTTAGAGAAAGATGACAGGCCTTAACCTGTGGTCTTTTTCAAATGATAGGATTTCGGACGTGTCAGGTTCTGATAGCCAATAACAGAAAGGCCGCCGCCGCGCCCGGTGTCCTTGCACCCGGTCCAGCAGAGGCCGGGATCCAGATAATCTGCGCGGTTCATGAAGACAGTACCGGTCTCGATCTTGTCACCAATAGACTGCGCACGGTCCAAGTCAGCCGTCCAGAGCGACGCAGTGAGGCCAAAGTTGCTGTCGTTCATCAGCGCAATCGCTTCGGCGTCGGAGGAGACTTTCATGATACCCACGACAGGGCCAAAGCTCTCTTCGCGCATTACTCGCATGTCATGGGTTACTTGGGTCAGGATCTGGGGAGTCAGATAGGCTCCACCATCATCCTGAGGCATGGTCTCTATATGGGCGACGGCTCCTGCCGCAACGGCATCGGAAATCTGGGAGCGGACCTCGTTGGCGAAGCGCACGTTAGCCATCGGTCCGATGGTGGTGTCTTGTTCCAGTGGGTGGCCCAGCTTGTAGCCGTTTACGATGGCAATGGCTTTCTCCAAAAAGGCGTCATAGAGACTCGCGTGGACGTAGATCCTCTCAATACCGCAGCAACACTGACCGGAGTTGAACATTGCGCCATCGATCAATGTATCAACCGCGGCATCCACATCCGCGTCTTCCATCACATAGCCCGGGTCCTTACCCCCAAGCTCAGTGCCTACGCCGGTGAAGGTGCCTGCCGCCGCCCGTTCCATCGCGCGGCCACCGCCGACGGAGCCGGTGAAATTCACAAAGTTGAACGCGCGTTGCGAGATCAGCTCAGAGGTCGTGTCATGGTCAAGAAAGGCGTTCTGAAACACGTCTTCTGGAATGCCGACCGCATGAAAGGCCTGTGCCATGCGCTCACCCACCAGGAGTGTCTGAGTTGCATGTTTCAGTACGACGGTATTCCCCGCTATCAGCGCAGGAGCCACAGTATTGATTGCGGTCATATATGGGTAGTTCCACGGCGCGACAACCAACACCACACCGTGCGGCACATGTTTAATATAGCGTTTGAAGTGCTCATCTTCGCCGACTTCAATGTCCGCAAGCGCATCTTTGGCGATTGTCGCCATATGGCTGGCGCGCTCGTTGAAGCCTCCAAATTCCCCGCCGTAGCGGATAGGGCGACCCATCATATGTGCCAGTTCTGGCACGATCTCATCATTCATTGCCCCGACAGCGGCTACACCAGCCATCACTAGATCAATGCGCTCCTGAAGAGGGCGTGCGGCCCAGCCCGTCTGCGCCATGCGCGACCGCTGAGTCAGCTCAAAGGCGGCTTCGCGTGGCAGTATTTCACGCTCAGCGTAGACCGATCCATCGATCGGTGAGATGCATTTCAGGGTCTGGCCCATTGTGTTCCTCATTTGGTTTGACAGGGGCGTTGCCCCCATCGTCGTCGTTCCTAAATACTCTCGCTGAAGGCCGATTGCCTTAAGCGCGCTCAAACCCACGAGCGACCTCATAATCGGTCACTGCGCGCTCGAAATCTTCGATTTCGACTTCGGCAGTGCGCGCATAGTGATCCACCACATCATCACCAAAGGCACGGCGCAGCAGTTCAGATCCCATTAAGGCATCGCGTGCCTCGCGCAAGGTGGAGGGAATCATGCCGGTATCGCCTTTGTAGGTATCCCCTTTTGTTGGGGGAGCCAGCTCCAGCTTTTCTTCAATCCCTGCAATCCCGGCGGCCAGCTGCGCTGCCATCGCCAGATAGGGGTTGAGATCGGAACCGCCCACCCGACATTCAACACGAATAGCCTTGCTTCCTTCGCCGCACAGACGAAACCCAGCCGTGCGATTGTCCACAGACCAGATGATCCGGGTCGGCGCGAAAGTGCCTTTCATGAACCGTTTGTAGCTGTTGATATAGGGTGCCAGAAAATAGGTGTAATCAGGCGCGTATTTCAGCATCCCGGCCATATAGTGTTTCATCAGATCGGACATGCCAAGCTCATCGGTCTCATTGTAGAAGGCAGGCTTGCCATCCTTCCAAAGCGATTGGTGAACATGGCTGGAAGAGCCGACCTTGTCGCGGTGCCATTTGGGCAAGAAGGTCGCAGCGTGGCCCTGCAGATGGGCAATTTCCTTGATCGCGTGTTTGGCTATCGTGTGATGATCCGCCGTATCCATCGCCGGAGCGTATTTGATATTCAGCTCTTCCTGACCGGTTTCGGCTTCACCTTTGGAATTCTCAATCGGCAGGCCTGCATCATAGAGATGGTTGCGGATCGGCCGCATCACATGCTCTTCGCGGGTCGTCTGCATGATGTTGTAGTCTTCATTGTAACCGGAGATTGGCGCAAGATCGCGGAAGCCGGATTTGCGCACCTCGTCAAAGCTCTTTTCAAAGAGGAAGAACTCAAGCTCGGTCGCCATCATCGCGTCAAAGCCCATCTCGGTAAGCCGGGCAATCTGTCTCTTCAGAATGGAGCGGGGGGAGTGGCTGACTTCCTTGTGGGTATGGTGGTCCAACACGTCACACAGCACCATGACGGTACCATCGAGCCAAGGCACCGGACGCAGTGTTGTAAGATCCGGTTTCATGACGTAGTCGCCATAGCCGTTTTCCCAGCTGGTTGATGCATAACCATCGGGCGTCGCCATTTCCAGATCCGTCGCGAGCAGATAGTTGCAGCAATGGGTCTCTTCCCATGCGCCATTCACAAAATGCTTGGCGTGAAACCGTTTGCCCATGAGGCGCCCCTGCATGTCCACAAGGCACACCAGAACTGTATCAACTGTGCCGTCGGCAACCTGGTCTTTGAGCGTATCGAAGGAGAGCATGAGCAGCCCTTTGTGTTCTGAGGCCACAACTTTTTTCAAAAAGCCGGGCAAATTCCTTAGGGAGGAGATTGGCCCACCTCTCGCGGGCCAATCTCTTTTCACGTTTCTGGCTTAACCGTAACGGTATGGGCGGCCAGCCTTTTGCATGTCGGCGTTGTACTTCTTGAAGATGTCGACAACCTTGGCCTTGGTGGGGCTTTCGGCGGCGATTTCATCCCAGAAGGCGACCGCAGCGTCTTCGACGGTCTTCCATTCTTCGTCAGGAATAGAGGTCAGCTCCAGCTTGGGGCCATTGACCCGCAGCGAGGCTTCGCCGCCCCAGTACCACCACTGACGATAGTAATGCGACTGATCACAGCACACCCGGAACAGGGTTTGCAGATCTTCGGGCAGCTCATTCCAACGGCCTTGGTTGGCAAAGAACGATCCGGCCCAAGCGCCAGAGATGTTGTTGGTCAGGAAGTAGTTGGTCACATCCGCCCAGCCGACGGTGTAGTCTTCGGTGATGCCGGACCATGCAACGCCGTCCAACTCACCGGTCTGCATGGCGACTTCGATGTCTTCCCAGGGCAGAGTGACAGGAACAACGCCAAACTGGCTGAGGAAACGACCGGCAGTCGGGAAGGTAAAGATACGCTTGCCCTTCATGTCCGCCAGGCTGCGGATTGGGTCTTTGGTAGCAAAGTGGCAGGGATCCCATGCGCCGGCAGAGATATGCTTGACGCCAACTTTAGAGTATTCTTCATCCCAGATTTCGTTCAGGCCGTACTGGTTGAACAGAACAGGCACGTCGAGTGAGTAGCGCGAACCGAAGGGGAAATAGCCACCAAAGACAGTGACTTCGGTGGGGGAGGCCATCGAGTCATCGTCCGACTGCACAGCATCGATGGTGCCGCGCTGCATGGCGCGGAACAGCTCGCCAGTCGGGACCAGCTGGTCGGCGTAGTAGAGCTCGATCTGCATGCGGTCGCCTGCGATCTTGTTGAACATGTCCACGGCGGGTTTCACCACATGTTCTGCCAGCGCAGCACCAGCATAGGTCTGCATCCGCCAGGTGATCTTGGATTGAGCCAGAGCCGGTGTTGCCAGTGGGGCTGCCATGGCACCGACGCCGGCAGTCTGAATAAACTTACGTCTTGTCGTCATGTCTCTTCTCCGAGTTGAATGTTCGGCCCCCTTACGGGGCTCTTCTGAAGGTTATTTTCCGTAAACAAATTCGGGCAGCCAGAGGGCGATCTGTGGGAAGATCATTACCAGGGCCAAGGCCACCACCATCACCGCTGCAAATGGTATGATTGACACATAGATATCCCGCAGCCCGATTTCTGGTGGCGCCATGGCGCGCATCAGGAACAGGTTGTAGCCAAACGGCGGGGTCATATAGGCGATCTGAGTTGTGATCGTGTATAGCACGCCGTACCAGATCAAATCGAACCCCAGCGCACCAACCAGAGGCACATAAAGGGGGGCGACAATGACCAGCATCGCGGTGTCATCTAGAAAGGTGCCCATCACGATAAAGCTAAGCTGCATCAGGATAAGGATCATCCAGGGCGACAGGCCAAGCTGTGTAGTGAACAGGTCTTCGATTGCTTTAACCGCGCCAAGTCCATCGAAGATTGCACCAAAGCCCAAAGCCGCGAGGATGATCCACATGAACATGCAGGAAATCCCAAGCGTTGAGCGCACTGACGTCTCAAACACTTCCTTGGTCATGCGCCCTTTGAGGATGGCGGCTACAAATGCCGTCATTGCGCCAATCGCGGAGCTTTCCACCAGAGACGTCCAACCGTTTACAAATGGGACCATCATGGTGGCAAAAATCGCAAGCGGCAGCACGCCCGAGAACAAGAGGCGGTGTTTTTCTTTCATGAAGACATCGTGGTAGAAGGCCGGAATACCACGCGTGACAAAGACCAGTATGGCACCTGCCAAGGCGATACCCATGCCAGGTTTGGGATCAACTGCTCCCAGTTTTACCGCTAATGGAAGCAGCACCAACAGCCCCAATACCAAATAGTTAAGGCGCAACGGATGGTCGCTGATACGCTCATATTCAGCCAAATCATCTGGGTTCATTGCCGGGCCGAGATGGGGCTGCATGCGGGCGCGCAAGTAGATGTAGAGAATGAACATTGCGGCCATCAGCAATCCAGGTACCACACCCGCGAGCCACAGCTGTCCTACCGGCTGACGCGCGATCATCGCATAGAGCACCAACACCACCGAGGGCGGTACCAGAATGCCCAGTGAGGACCCGGCCTGAATTGTACCGGTGACCAGTGTCTTGTCGTACCCACGGCGCAACAGTTCGGGAAGGGCGATGGTGGCACCGATTGCCATACCGGCAACCGACAGGCCATTCATCGCGGAAATTAGAACCATAAGGCCGATGGTGCCAATCGCCAGGCCCCCTTTTACTGGACCCATCCATACGTGAAACATCCGGTAGAGGTCATCGGCGATCTTGGATTCCGACAGCACATAGCCCATGAAAATGAACATCGGCAGTGTCAGCAAAGGATACCATTTCATCAGCTTCATAGCCGCTGAGAACGGGATTTCACTACCGCCGGTGCCCCAAAGAAGCATACCGGCAAGGGCACCTACAAATCCGATTGCGCCGAACACGCGCTGGCCGGTCATCAGCATTAGCATCATGCCGGCAAACATCACAAGGGCGATGAGTTCATAGGGCATTAGAAGTCGTCTCCGCGAAGGCGTCCGAGATCACGGAACAATTCAGCAAGGCATTGCAGCAGCATCAAAAAGACGCCGAAACAGAGGATGGTTTTGATCGGCCACATGAACGGCCGCCATGCGGTGGAGCTTCGCTCTAGATAGCCAAGTTTGGCAGCAGTTGCATCAAACCCTTCGGTCACAAGGGTCTTCAGTAGGTCGCCAAAGAAGTGGAAAGGCTCCAGTCCGAAATACCCCAGTGAATAGGCGGTCGAGCTGACGGCGCCGTAAAACAGCACACCGAGATAGAACATCAGGAACATTACAGTAAAGGCGTCGACCCAGGCTTTGGTCTTGAGCGACCAGCTGCCATAGAACAGATCCATCCGCACGTTACTGCCCATCTGGATCGAATAGGGCCCTCCCAGAATGTAGTAGGAAACCATCACAAACTGAGCAGTTTCCAACGTCCAGAGCGATGGGTTGAAGAATGTCTTCGAAACTGACGACCACAGCAGCACTCCTACCAATACAAAGATCAGATACATGGCAATACGGCCAATCATCCGGTTCATCGCGTCGATGGCGTGGACATAGCTCTTTATGGCACTAGGCATGATGCGCCCCCTTTGTCGCAAGGGACGTCAGAGCCGGACGCAACAGCTGCAGCAACTCATCGGTCATGGTGGCTTCCTGCTGCGGGCTTTGCAGCAGGTCGTTGCGGATCTCGATCATCACACTGGCAAGACCGTTGTTTTGGCCATGCAGCACCAGCGAATGCGTCACACCGTCCTGCGGGCCATAGGGTTCATTGCGTTCGATTTTGCGATGGGGCAGGGCCTGGGTCGCGTTCAGCATGGCATCAGCCATCCGGGTGTCATCATCATGCAGAATGCCGATTTCGACACTGCGATGTGTGCCGTAGTAGATCGGAGTAAAGCTATGGATCGTTATCAGAACCGTTTCCTGTTCGGAGGCCTTACGCGCGTCGATAAGCTGTGCCACGGCCTCGCAGAACGGTGCATAAACCGACCGCACTCGCTCCTCGCGGGCGGCGGTATCAAGGCCGCGATTGCCAGGTACGTCGATCAGTTCGGACTTTGCAGGCATTGCGCTGGCCGCTTCGGGCGGGCGGTTGCAGTCATAAACCAGTCGCGAGACGCCGCTTGCCACCAACGGTGCATCAAGTGCTTCCGACAGCCCCCTGGCTACAGCCAATGCGCCGGGATCCCAAGCTGCATGGCTGGCACGATCGTCGGCAGACAGGCCAAGCCCATGATACCGCGCCGGGATGTGGTTGCTGGCATGTTCGCACAGCACCAGCACATTGCCGGTCCCGTCTGCATTCCAGATCTCCACAGCCCGGTTGCACAGGTCTGATGCGGCGGTAGATGGAGCGTTGGAATCGCTCAGTGACATTGGGCACTCCCTGATTTTGGAAAAATGTTTTCACGTACGGCTTTTTGTGTCAATATCTTTTCAGGGAAGAATTCAACACCCGTGATGGGTATGGCTCTCTTTGCTGGGCTGTGCTTAAATTGCAGGCAAAGCAAAGGGATAGCCGAACTGTGACAAAACCGCCCGCCACCGTGCGAGAACTGATCCGGGAACAATATGCGTCTTTGACGCAGGCAGAACGTAAGTTTGCCAATGCTCTGTTGGCGAATTATCCGGCGGCTGGTCTAGCCTCCATCACCATTGTTGCGGCCAATGCCGAGGTCTCGACTCCGACCGTGGCGCGCATGGTGCAAAAGCTTGGATTTAAAGGCTATCCGCAGTTTCATCAGGTTCTTCTGAAGGAGCTGGAGGCGAAAGGATCCGGGCCAACGCAGCGCCGCGCCAACTGGGCGTCAGAGGCACCTGAGGGGCATTTGCTGAACAGATTTGCACAGGCGGTGACTGACAACCTGAGCCAGACATTTTCCAATGTGGATTCTGAGCAGTTTGACATCGCGGTGCGGCAACTTGCTGATACTGAGGGGCGGCTCTATGTCGTTGGTGGGCGTATCACGCGCGCTCTGGCAGATTATGCGTTCACTCACTTTCAGGCAATCCGGCAGCGGGTGACTCATATGACATCATCGTCCGCAACCTGGCCACACTATGTGTTGGATATGGTGGAAGGCGACACGCTGTTGATGTTCGATGTTCGCCGCTATGAAACCAACCTTCAACGCCTGGCTGAACTGGCGTCGGAACGGGGGGTAAAGGTGATCTTGATCACGGATCAATGGTCCAGTCCGATCGGATCCGTTGCGGCGCATACCTTCAACTGCTGGGTAGAGATTCCATCTGCTTGGGATTCCAACATCTCGACCATGATGCTGCTAGAGGCGATGATTTCCGCAGCGCAGGAAGAACGTTGGGATGAAACACGTGCGCGCTATGAAAAGCTGGATGCCATCTTTGATACCACGCGTTTGTTCCGTAAATTCACCTGAAGTCTACAGATAGACGACGCGAATTATGTTATATTTTGGTGGAGGATTCGGCCCTATTGCTAGACCCTGCCTGAGAAATTCGTATTGAGGCGCACAAGGTGGTGGCGTCACTCTGCTTGCTGTCCTTCGCTTAACAAATCGCCGCCGCCATCGGGGGCATTTCGCTCACGGGCTGCGGCTTCCTCATTGGCGTCCTCAACATGTGAGGGATCGGATGCCGCGGGCAGCGGTGTCTCTTCTAAGTCTTGCGTGAATAGCGGGTCGGGGGTGTCGTTCTTTATCTGATCCGATACCGGCAGAACGCTGGCCAGGGCATTGGCATCAACCCGCAGCCGGTAAATCGGCACCGGCAACCCGAACCCATTGCTTTCTAATGCGGTTTTTGCGGTTCGGATTGCTTCTCCACGGGCTTTGAGGAAGCTACTGCGGGTTTGATCGACCCATCCGGTAAACGTCAGGACAACGTTGGAATCGCCAACGTCCTTGACCCAGGCTCCAACCGATGGATCGCGCAAAACAAAGGGTAGGGATTGCAGAGCATTGACCGCCGTTGACAGAGCCGCAGCCAGATCGGCGTCGGCATCAACGCCCAATTCAAATTCGAAGCGTCTGTTGTCGTCACGGGTGTAATTTACGATACGTCCCTTGAAGACAGTCGCATTTGGGATGCGGATATGGTTCCCTTCTGGTGAGATCAGGATGGTTGCACGTGATGTAAGACGGGCGACAGTTCCCATGTCGCCCGCTATTTCCACAAAATCGTTGGGGCGAAAGGGCTGGCGGAGGCTGAGCAGGATGGAGGCTATGAAGTTTTCAACCGTGTCGCGCACCGCAAAACCAACAGCCAGACCAGCCACACCAGCGGCCCCGAGTACTGCGCCGAGCAGGGCCGTCGCATTCAGGATATCAAGTGCGACAACGAGGCCCAGAATGATGAACGCAATGCGTGCGACGGCGCTATAGACTTCGGCAATGAACGAATTGGGGGCCAGGCGCTGCCAGATACGAAGCCGGGTCGTGACGAGCCAGCCAAAGGCAGAGATCATCACGAAAACCATCACCGCAACAAAGAAGATTGGCGCATTGGCCACAATGTTACGGGTGCGTTCTTTCAGCCGTGAAAAGGCCGAGTCGAGCCGTTCATCAAGGCGCCCGTTGACCACGGTCTGATTTTCGATAGCGACCACTCCGTCGATCCGTTCAATCATCGTGGTCAGCTGGGCTTGCCGTGGATTGTCCAACACCTCGCCGGACAAAGTCACGACGCCACTGGACACAGAGACACCAACCTTGTCGAAGCCTTCAATTTCTCCAAGGAGATCGACGATACGACGGCGGATCTGAGTGTCTGGGGCTGCGTTGTTATCCAGCTGGATTGCGCTGTCGGTCTGGACTGGGTCGCTTGTCGCCTGAGCGGACAAGGGATGCGGCGATGTCAGAAGCAAGACCAGCATTAGTGCTGTCAGAAGCTGGAGGATCGTTCGCCTGGGAACGATGATACCGGTGATGCGGGGCGCTCTGATCGTTGTTGTTAGCGCGCGGCGGGCAAGGCAGTGGGGCATGGGGATCCTCGGTCAGTAGCGCGACTGGAATAGTGGGTAAACGGCAGATTTGGCTTGCGGGCCTTGGCTTTGGAACAATGGTTCTGCGTGTTGTGGACAAGGTCAACCACGGATGATCCTCTTTGCCGCGATAAATTGCGAGGTCACGTAATCGGTTTCTTCGGTAACTGCATCCTATATGGGCTGATACAAAGTGGTCAGCAGCATAGCCTTAGCCTGGCATCTGGTGACGGCGCCGAACCTGCGTTTGACGTCCTGGCAGCGATAGATCTGCATCGCCGCGCGGAGTGGTGCTGATGACCTTGCCCTTGGCCACGACGGCCAGGCGAGAGGCGCGCAGGCGGAGCGCTTCGGTTGGCGTAGCGGCGTCCAGCACCACCAGAGATGCCTGATCACCCTTCTTCAGGCCATACCCGTCTAGCCCCATGATGGCGGCGTTGCTTTCGGTTACCATGGTGAAGCAATGTGCCATCTCATCGGGGTGGGTCATCTGCGCGACATGCATCCCCATAAAGGCTACATCCAGCATGTCGCCTGTTCCAAGGCTATACCAAGGATCCAGCACACAATCCTGTCCCCAACCGACCAAGACGCCATGTTCTAGTAGCTCTTTTACACGCGTCAGCCCACGCCGCTTGGGAAAGCTGTCATGGCGACCCTGCAAAACGATGTTGATCAGCGGATTTGGAATGGCAGCAATCCCTGCCTCAGCTATCAGCGGCAGCAATTTGGAGACGTAGTAGTTGTCCATTGAATGCATCGAGGTCAGATGGCTGCCGGCCACACGCCCCTGCAGGCCATGGCGCAGAGTTTCTTGTGCCAGTCTTTCGATATGGCGAGACAGGGGATCGTCGGTCTCATCGCAGTGGATATCCACCCTCAGTCCGCGATCCGCAGCGATCTTGCAAAGATCCCGCAGCGAGTCTGCGCCATCCTGCATACTCCGTTCGAAATGTGGAATTCCCCCAACTACATCGACGCCCATATCCAATGCGCGCATAAGGTTTTCGCGGCCATTGTTCGCCCGATATAGGCCGTCCTGCGGAAAGGCGACTAGCTGTAGATCAATATAGTCCTTTACCGCGTCGCGCACTTCCAGCATCGCGGTTACGCCGTGTAGGTGATCGGGGGTTGTGTCTACATGGGTGCGGATCGCTAGGAGGCCCATGCTCGCGGCCCAGTCGCAATAAGTCAGCGCACGGTCGACCATATCCGTGACACAGGCTTCTTCGCGGAGTTCCCCCCAGAGGCTGATGCCCTCTAACAGCGTTCCGGATGCGTTGACCCGTGGCAGGCCGTAAGACAGCGTCGCATCCATGTGGAAATGCGGATCCACAAAAGGAGGCGAGACAAGATCGCCAGCGGCGTCGATGGTTTCTTTGGCCGTGGCGGTGATATTTGCATCAACCTCACTGATGTGTGCGCCAGTGATAGCAATATCTGCGACGCGTCCGTTGGGCAGGGTGCCCCCCTTGATCAACAGGTCGAACATCATCTCTCTCCCTTATTGAATGGTACCATCAGTGCGGCCGGTACCTCAGCACGGCGTGACATCACGATAAGCGCGAGTATCGACAGCACATAGGGCAGCATCAGGAACAGTTGGTAGGGCACGATGGTACCAATCCCGGTCTGCTGCAGGCGGATTTGCATCGCATCAAAGGCCGCAAACAGGATCGCGCCAAGTACAGCTTTGCCTGGGCGCCAGGCACCAAACACCACCAATGCAATGCAGATCCAGCCACGTCCGTTCACCATGTCGAAAAAGAAACTGTCAAACGCCGAAAGCGTGAGAAAAGCACCACCAACCGCCATGAACCCGCTGCCAACAACTACAGCCCCCATGCGGATGGCCGTAACCGATAGGCCTTGGGCTGCCACTGCGGATGGGTTCTCGCCTGCAGCGCGCACGGCTAACCCAAGTGGCGTGCGGTACAGCGTATATGCACAGAATGCTGCCAGAACAAAGGCAGCATACGTCAGCGGCGTCTGCGCGAAGAGCGCTGGGCCTACCAGCGGCAGATCTGACAGAAATGGGATTTCAAAGGTTTGAAATGACTGGATCTTGGGTGGGGAAGAAACCTCGGGCAGAACGACGCGGTAGGTGTAGAAGGTCAGCGATGTTGCAAGCAAAGTCAGCCCGATGCCCACCACATGCTGCGAGAGCCCAAACGGTACGCTAAGCGTCGCGTGCAGTAAGCCAAAGGCCATGCCCGTCATCATGGCGACAGCGACCCCGCCCCAGAGCGGCAGACCGGCCCAGACTGCGATCCAGCCTGAGAAAGCGCCGACGACCATGATCCCCTCGATCCCGAGGTTGAGCACACCGGCTCGCTCACAGATTAATTCGCCCAAAGTGGCAAAGATCAGCGGTGAAGCGATGCGGATAGCTGCGGCCCAAAAGCTGGCCGAGAGTAGGATATCCAGAATGTCCAATTCAGTCCCTCCGCAGCCGGAATTTGCTGAGCAGGATTGCCAGCACCATCAGCAACAGAGCTGAGGCGAGCATGATATCCGCAAGATAGCTGGGCACACCTGCGGCGCGGCTCATGCTATCCGCCCCAACAAAGATTGCAGCCACAAACAGGGCGGCAAAGACCACACCAATGGGGTGCAGAAGCGCGAGCATGGCGACAACGATGCCTGTGTAGCCAAAGCCTGGGCTCAGATCGAGCGTCAGTGCGCCCTTAAGGCCCGCGACCTCGGAATACCCAGCCAATCCGGCAAGGCCACCAGACAGAAGTGCGGTTTTCAGGATCACCTTGGTCACTGGAATGCCGGCAAAGCGGGCTGCCTCGGCATTTTGGCCAACCGCGCGCATTTCATAGCCGAGCGTTGTACGGGTGTTGATTAACCAGACCAAAAGCGCGGAAATCAGCGCCAGCGCAAAGCCCCAGTGCAATCGCAATCCGTCGAAGACGCGTGGCAGACGCGCCTCAGGGTCCAGTCGCGGCGACTTCGGCCAGCCCATTCCCATCGGATCCTTCAGCGGCCCCTCCAACAGGTAGGATACAAAAAGCAAGAAAATAAAGTTGAACAACAGCGTCGTGACCACTTCGTCAACGCCGAGCCGTGTTTTCAAGAGCGCAGGCACAAGCAACAGGCCGGCTCCTGCGATCACTGCAGCAGCGCCCAGGATAGGCAGCAATAGCGGGGCAGGCAGGTTAGGCAGCGAGCCGGTGCCCAGTACAACAGTGATCACTGCACCTGCATAAAGCTGCGCCTCTGCGCCAATGTTCCACAGCTTGGCACGAAAGGCGACTGCGATGGCCAATCCAGTGAATATCAGCGGCGTCGCTCGGTTCAGGGTCTCAAGCAACGCGAATTTTGACCCAAACGCCCCGGTCAGGATCAAACCAAAGATCGAGAGTGGTTCACCACCGGCAATCTGTGCCAGAAGCGCTGCCAGTGCAAATGTGGTGAGCAGCGCGAGCGCAGGCGGTAAAAGTCGCCGCTGCCAGCTTGGTGCCGCAATCGGTTCAAGCCGCATGACCATCCTCCGTTTGTGGACTATCAAAGCCATGGCCGGCCATCCACGTCCCCAGCTCTTCCGGTTGCTTGGTGCCGCGTGCAAATCCGGGGCTAAGGCGACCTTCGCTGATGACATGAATCACATCGGAGAGTTGCATGATTTCGTCCAGATCTTCTGAGATAAGCAGCACGGCCGCCCCTCGTGAGCAGGCCTTGGCCAGCTGTTCGTGAACATAGGTGACCGCGCCGATATCCAGTCCGCGTACCGGCTGATTAGCCAGAATGATCTGTGGCGATTGTTCCAGAACACGGCCAAGGATCAGTTTTTGCATATTGCCGCCGGAGAGCAGACGAATGCGCGTGTCTGGACCGGGGCACCGCACGTCATAGCCTGCAATCACTGCTTTGGCAAAGCTGCGCGCCGCACGCCAATCCAGCCAACCCCGCTTGCTGAAGCGTGTCGCGTAGGTTTCAAGGATAGCGTTTTCGGTCAGATCAAAATCCGCAATCGTGCCTGTCTTATGCCTGTCTTCCGGGATGCGCGCGATACCTGCGTTGATGGCCCGGCGGGGGGACCAGCGGACTGGTCTGGCTCCGTTCAAAGTCATAGTACCGGAATGGGGTGTCGTCAGGCCGGAGATGAGGTCCGACAGGGCAGCTTGCCCGTTTCCCGAAACCCCGGCCAGCCCGGTGATTTGCCCGGCGGCAAGATCAAGCGAGACGCGTTGCAGGCCGGGAGCAGATCCCATGCTAGGGGTGCTGACGTCCTCCAGCTGAAGCAGGGTCGCGCCGGGGGGATTGGTGGTGAATTTTGCCGGGACCACCTCCGCGCCAACCATCAGTGCAGCCAGTTCGTCGCGATTGGTATTTGACGTCCGTCGTTCGGCCACCAGTTGACCATGGCGCAGAACGAGAACGCGGTCGGAAATGGCCATTACTTCGTGGAGCTTGTGCGAGATGAAGATAACCGACAGGCCTCGGCTGATCGCTTCGCGTAGCGTTGCAAACAGCGCGTCGGATTCCTGTGGCGTCAAAACGGCCGTAGGTTCATCCAAAATCAGAATACGTGCGTCCCGATAGAGCGCCTTCAGGATCTCTACCCGTTGACGTTCGCCCACAGTGAGCCGGGCAACCTTGGCGTTTGGATCGACTTTCAGTCGAAATTGCTCAGCGAGTGCCCGAATACGTGCCTTAGCGGACGCAGCTCGAAGGCGGGGGCCAAACAACGGCTCTACGCCTAGGGTGATGTTTTCCCAAACTGTCAGGTTGTCTGTGAGTGTGAAATGCTGATGCACCATACCAACCCCGCCATCAAGCGCAGCGCGTGGCGCACCGGGAGGCAGGGTAGCTCCAAACAGCTCCACCGCGCCTGCGTCGGCGGTATATTGGCCGAACAGGATGTTCATTAACGTGGTCTTGCCAGCGCCGTTTTCGCCAAGCAGTGCTATAACTTCACCGGGCAACAGGTCAAAGCTCACGTTGTCGTTTGCAGTGACGCTGCCAAAGCGTTTGGTTATGTTTTTAAGACGCAGCACCGGAGTGGTGCCCGGTGTCTGCGCTATCTGATCCGATGCCATGTGAGCCCCCCGATCAGGAGGATGTAGGCTCGGTGTCGTTGATCTCTACCACGTAAGAGCCGTCTTTGATGGCTGCCGCGCGGCTGCTAATCAGGTCCACTGCTTTCTGAGGGATCTTACCCTCGAAAGTGCCGTATGGAGCGAGCGATGCGCCGCCCTCCTTCATAAAGGAATAGACGCCATAATCTGCTGCGGTGAAGCTGCTCTCGCGGACTTTGGCAATGGCGGCATCCAGCGTTGGTTCAAAGTGCCAGATTGCCGAAGCCGCCACAGTTTCCGGGTAGTCCGCTTGTGTGTCGATCACATTGCCAATTGCTAAAATGCCCTTTTCCTTGGCGGCGTCGGAGACGCCAAAGCGTTCCGCATAGAGCATATCCGCGCCATTCTCGATCATGGCAAAGGCGGTTTCCTTGGCCTTTGGCGGATCAAACCAGCTGCCAATGAAAGACACCTGAAACTGGATGTCCGGGTTCATCTCACGCGCGCCTGCCATGAACGCATGCATCAACCGGTTCACCTCTGGGATGGGGAACCCACCGACCATACCGATATTGCCGTTTTCAGACATAGCGCCGGCCACGATGCCAGAGAGATATGAGGCATCCTGAATATAATTATCAAATACCGCCAGATTGGGCAGGGCAGGGTCTTCCTTGAACGACGACCCCATCAGGAAGGCAACATCTGGGTAATCAGCGGCCACTTCGCGGGCCTCCGCCTCGACCCCGAATATCTCGCCAATGATCAGCTTATGCCCTTGTTCGGCATATTCACGCATCACACGGGGATAATCCGTATTCGAGGTGTTCTCAGAGAAAGTATAGGTGATGTCACCTCGATCTTTCGCTGCGATGGCCGCGATGTGGATCCGGCTGACCCATTGCTGCTCTACGGGGACGGTGTAGATGCCCGCAACCTTGATAGGTTCGGCTGCAATCGCTTGATGTGGCAACGCTGCGCCAAGTGAAACAGTCAGAGCCCCAGCCGCACAGCTGAGCAGAAAATTGCGGCGCGACAAATGCGCTCCGGTCTTGATCGGTGTCATGTCATTTTCCCCTTGTCGATAGCCCTGCACTGTCGCGGGCTCTGGAACGTCGCTGGTTGAGCCAGCGTGTCTTCGACGGTAGGGAGCTTGTCGTGACCCCGGCAATACCCGTCAGATGTTCCGCAAGATGAACTATAGGGGGGTGCTTTTCTTTTAGGCAAGGACGAATTCAGTTATTTAAGTTTGTGCGGTATTTGAACGAGTTGTTTCGTGCGGAGTAGCTCTACCTTGGCGCAAGTCATAGGGTCCATTGCCTTGTTTGGAACGGGTCGATAACCATGTGACGGACCCGCCTTGCTGGCTGGTAGATATCAAACGAGGATCATATGACACAGATTGAACGCAGCCATACCGGCCCCCGCATGAGCCAGATCGTCAAACATGGTGACACCATATATCTGGCCGGGCAGGTTGGCACCGCTGGGGCCAGTGTCGCCCAACAGACGCAGGACTGTCTCGACAATATCGATCGGCTGCTGGCCGAAGCAGGCAGCGACAAATCCCGCATCCTGCAATGTACCATCTGGCTGTCCGATATGGCAGACTTCGCCTCAATGAATGAGGTTTGGGACGCCTGGGTGCCTGAGGGTCATGCCCCTGCGCGTGCCTGCGGCGAAGCAAAACTGGCGCGTCCAGAGTTGCTGGTTGAGATGATTGTCGTCGCTGCTGCTTAAGGTCTATAGCTGCGAAAGGCCCCTCGCAGGATCATGGGGCCTTTCTTCTACTCTGTCTGATGTCTGATGTCTGATGTCTGACGTGGCTCAGCGACGGCGGAGCAACCAGATGAAGAACACACCGCCGACCAGCCCGGTAACAAGCCCGATCGGCATGTCTTCAGGTGCCATCAGGGTGCGGGCTGCGATATCGGCGGAGACCAGAAATAATCCGCCAAACAGGGCTGAGACCGGGAGGACACGGCGATGATCTCCACCGACGATCAACCGCGCCACATGTGGTACAATCAACCCGACAAAACCGATCATGCCGGAAAATGCCACCATTACGCCTGTGATCAACGCTCCTGCGCAGAAGGTCATCAGGCGAAACCGTGCTACAGGAATACCAAGCGTCGTTGCTGTTTCATCACCAACAGTCATGGCATTTAGATCGCCGGAGCGTGACCAAAGCCAGCCCCCGCAAAGCACCAAGACAACCATCGGATAGGCAAGGTGGTTCCACTGTGCCAGCCCAAGCCCGCCCAGCATCCAGAACACGACGGTATGGGTGGCGCGTGGGTCGCCTAGAAAGATCAATACATTGGCGCCAGCCATGATCACAAAGGAGACGGCCACACCGACCAGTACCAACCGGTCAGCTGTTGTCGCCTCAGCAAAGCGGGAGACGGCCAGCACCAGCGCGGTTGCCCCAAGAGCCCCCATGAAAGCTAGCAGGGGTACAGTAAGGAGGCCCAGAAATAGCCCAGTGTGGAGAAGTGCCAGAATGGCACCAAAAGCTCCGCCTGCAGAGATTCCGAGAAGATGCGGGTCTGCAAGCGGATTGCGGGTCACAGCCTGAAGGCTGGCACCAACCATGGCAAGGCCGGCACCAACCATCATTGCCAAGAGCGCACGCGGGAACCGGATGTCCCAGACGATGGCCGCCTGGCCCTTGCTCCACTCAGCGGCAAATATGCTATCGGCGCCTGTGGTCAGCTTGCTGGCAATGATACCCCAGACAGAGGTCAGGGGGATACCAACGGCTCCGACGGAGACCGCAATTGATAGGGTCAGGGCCGTTAGAACGGCCCCGCCCAAGATCCAGGCCAGCCGCCCGCGCAGGCGTCGCCGGGCGCGCGCATTTAGACGCGGCTCAGATACGGAATGGGCGTGGGCGGTCGACATATCAGTTGTTTACAGCGTTGGCGCGTGCTGCGTCAAAGCCCGTGGCCAATGTCTTGATCGCGCGGATGTTGCGCGGGCCTGGAGTTGCTTCGACATATTCCAGCGTGACAAACCGGTCGTTCTTCACAGCGTCGATTTCTGCAAAGGCCGGATTGTTCCGCATGAAGGCCCGCTTTTCCTCGGCGGTGACCGACCCGTAGTTTACGATTACGATAACTTCGGGGTTGCGCTCGACAACCGCTTCCCAAGTGGCCGTGGCCCAGCTTTTCTCCATATCGTCCATGACGTTGCTTCCGCCTGCCGCCTCAATCAAGGCGGTGGGCATGGCGTATTTGCCTGCGGTAAATGGTGTGTCCTCACCGCTGTCATAGACAAACACACGCAAGGGATCACCGGTTTCGGAGCGGGTATCGGCAAATGTTGCCAATTCACCTTTGTAACCGGCCACCAGCTCCTCAGCCTTATCTTCAACTGCAAAGATCCGGCCCAGGTTCAGCAGGTCGTTGTACATGTCATCCATGCTGACCTTGGATTTCTCGCCAATGTGGATGCAGCTCTCGGTCAGCTCGTAGACCTTGATGTCAAACGGCGCGAGTGTCTCAGGTGTGACAGGGCCGCCTACTTTCATGCCATAGTTCCAACCGGCGAAGAAGAAATCAGCGTCAGCGCCAATCAGTACTTCCTTGGAGGGGTACTTTGCGGACAGCTCTGGCAGTTCAGCGACGCCATCGCGCATCTCCGGATCTAGAGTTTTCCAACCGGAAATACCGGTGTAGCCAACCATGCGATCCGCCAGACCCAACGCCAGCATCATCTCGGTCAGGTTGACATCATTGGAAACGGCGCGCTGCGGCGGCGCGTCAAAGCTAACGCTGCGATTGCAGCTTTCTACGGATGTCTCGGCCTGAGCCATCGGAGCCAAAGACGCAGCTAGAACGGTGGCGGTAAGCAGCTGATTCACAGTAGAAAAGCGGGTAATCATAGTCAT
This sequence comes from Phaeobacter cretensis, assembly GCF_047372505.1. Taxonomy (NCBI): domain Bacteria; kingdom Pseudomonadati; phylum Pseudomonadota; class Alphaproteobacteria; order Rhodobacterales; family Roseobacteraceae; genus Phaeobacter; species Phaeobacter cretensis. The sequence continues at coordinate 1,093,554 of NZ_JBKBEU010000001.1, read as the reverse complement.
TGGGGTCCTTATGAAAGGGGGAGGTGAAAGGTAAGATGATCCTGCCCGGAAGGAGCAAGAGTCTCGCGTCTTGCTGCGACGTTGAAGACCTCACTAACGATGTCTTCGCTCAATACGTCACAGGGCGCGCCAAAGGCGAGTTGACGACCACTGGACATCAACAGGATATCGTCGCAGGCATCGGCCGCGATATTGAGGTCGTGCAGGCTGGTGACAATCGTAGTGTCCAGATCCCGGATCAGATCCAGCACATCCAACTGATGACGAATATCCAGATGGTTGGTTGGCTCATCCAGCACCAATAGTGCAGGTTCTTGGGCCAATGCGCGGGCAACCATGACACGCTGGCGCTCGCCACCTGAAAGGGTGCCAAACGCGCGATCTGCCATCCTTCGAAGCTCCAGCCGGTTCAGCATTTGCTCGATGATCGCACCATCACGGGCACCCGGCGTGGCGAATCCGGAACGGTACGGAGCACGCCCCAATGCCACGATCTCTGCTACAGTGAGCGCGAAGTCGGTGGGTTGTTCCTGCAATACAGCCGCGACACGCCGTGCAGCGGCTTTCGGAGGCAAGGCCCAGATATCACTATCGCCGACTACCACCTTGCCACTGCGCGGCTGGTTGAAGCGGTAGATGACACGCAGCAGGCTCGATTTGCCCGCGCCGTTTGGCCCAACGATACCTAATACCCGGCCTGCATCCAGATGGAAACTGGTAGGATGAAGGATCAACGGGGCCATTCGGCTTGGCCCCCAGCTAACCTCTGTAACGGTGAGTGCAGCGGCGGTCATTCGGCTGGCTCTGCCACAGGCACAAATGCGGTGTCTGCTGCATCTTGCGACGGTGCGGCAGGAAAGAAGGCGGGAATGCGCGACAGCGTGTTGCGACGCAGCTTGCCAGGACGATCAACCGAGCTGCACCAGCCATCTGCCAACACATGGTAAAGATCGGCAAAGGACAAAATGTCGGACAGATCTTCTTTGCGATTAAGGTCGCCAAATACATAGCTGGCCTTACCGTATGCCTGAAAACCAACGGTGCAGGGATTGCCGCAACCCGCCATGCAAGCGACGCCAGCGACCTCGATCTCTGGGCCGTCGCGTTGGGCTAGGGCCGCGCGCAGATCCGCAATAAACGCCGGGCCGGGTCGGCTGCCGGGCTCCGTGCCTTTGCAGGATGTGCACACCAGAATGCGGTGCCGAGTTGTCCCGTCCATAGCGCCCTCCGCGCATCGTGACGAGGCAAAATAGGGGAAGGGAACAGCCACGCCGTAGCGTCATGCTGATTCATCCTGCCCGCCGGAACACCCCGCCCGGTCAATAGGTTTCCAGTGGATGGCAGGTCTCCTGACTTGCGGGTTGTTGCGGGCCTCGGCCTTCCCGACGCAAAGGTCAGTGGACTATCGAGGTCGCTCTCCGCTCACAGTTGCGGGGGCAGTCGCGGATTTGGCGCCTTATGGCTACACCACACCACGTTCCCTTTTCATCCCTCCGCTTTTTTCGCGCATCGGGAACCATCTAGAGAGTTGCGTAGATTTCCCGTTGGCGTTTGTAAAGAAAAAAACCGCCTGACAGTTGTTCCCAGCAGAAAATCGCAACCCGACTACGCCTATTCCTAGGGAAGGGGCGGGGCCAGCAATTCTCCAGCCTGATTGAGATGTGGGCGGGGGAGGTTATGCAATAGCGCAGCGACGCGGTGACGACAGCTCTCTCCAACCCAGTCGTCAGGATGAAAACGGCTTGGCAAATCTGGGTGGCGTAGAACGACGCGCCGCCATCGATGCACGATCATCGTGCGTAGGGTCGCGATCTGTGCCCAATCAACGGCGTTGGCCTCTGCAAGCAGGGCGTTTGGCAGTTTCAGGCCAGCCAAGGTGCTGTCGAGCCGGGCACACGTCAGTTTCAGATCCTCAGGAAACAAGTGCTCGCACAGCCAATTTGGCACGGACAGATCCGGGTCCTTTACTACCAGAAGATCGTGGTGGTCGCGGGGCAATGATCCGTGGCCCAAAATGGTCGAGCGATTGACCCCCACGTAGTTTGGCTGTTGCGCCAAGGCGTCCAGCGCGCTGGTCTGACCATCTCCGGCGATCAGTATATGCCAATCAACCAGTGGTACAGTTGAAGCCGCATAGATGCGCGGAGTGACTGCAGCGGATTGGCTGCGGCCCATCTGAGTCAGGAAGTGGACTGATGCGCGGCCCGACCGGGTGCTATCGATCCAACCATCCTTGCGCAGGCGGTGCAGTGCAACGCGGATCGCTTCGGGCTTGATGCCCATCGGGGTGATGATCCGGGTTAGGGTGCTGCCATTGATCTGGTCTCCGTCACGCTGCGCCAAATCTCCAAAAAGGGAGACAATAATCGACCAGACCCGCTGGTTTTGCGGGTCAGCGAGGGCGGTTACGGCGGTACTGAACCAGGATGGCTGCTTGTCGGTCATGTATAATAGATAAGTCGCCCGGCCCGGATAGGCCAGAGCGGGCGGCATTATCCCGACAAAACCCGGTCAAAAGGCGTTCATCGTCAGCAGCTCATATTCGGCGGCAATCTCATCATCCTGATTGCTTAGGGTCACATGCCAACGGACCTCGCCATAGTCTTCATTGCGAGGGGTCTTCTTCTTGACTGACAGACGTACTTTGATGCTGTCGCCTGCGGAGACGGGTTTCATAAACCGCAGGTTATCTAGACCGGTATTTGCTAAAACCGGACCTTCGTCAGGTTGCACAAACAGGCCGGCGGCAAAGCTGATGAGCAGATAGCCATGGGCCACACGGCCGGGGAAAAACGGGTTCCGTTTGGCTGCCTCATCATTCATATGTGCATAAAATGTATCGCCGGTGAAATGGGCGAAGGTCTCGATATCGTCCAGGGTGATGGTGCGCGTATCGCTATACATGGTTTCGCCTAGCTCTAGCTCACCAAACTTGCGTGTAAAAGGATGCACTGTGGCAGGCAGTTCTATGCCGCCCGGAACCCATGCCTCACCAATGGTTGACAGGATATCGGGCGAGCCCTGAATGGCGGTGCGCTGCATGTAGTGTTTGACGCCGCGCACGCCGCCCAGTTCTTCACCACCGCCCGCGCGGCCTGGGCCGCCGTGGACCATATGTGGCAGCGGGGAACCGTGGCCGGTGGATTCTTTCATCGAATCCCGGTTGTTGAAATAGAGCCGCCCGTGGAAAGCACCGGATCCTAGCGCGACACTGCGGGCCACCTCTGCATCATGGGTTATGACTGACGCCACCAAGGAGCCTTCGCCCCGATTGGCGAGTGCAATGGCATGGTCAAGATCGCGGTATCCCATAACTGTCGATACAGGGCCAAAGGCTTCGGTGTCGTGGATACGTTCAGCCCGGTCTGGATCGGCACAGTGGAACAGCATCGGTGGTACAAATGCGCCTTTCTCGGGGTCGGCACCCGCCACCACAAAGCTGTCTGGGTCGCCGTAAACGCGCTCGGCCTCCTGTGCCAGGATTTTTGCTTTGTCCAACACGTCACGTTTCTGGCTACCTGATACGAGCGCTCCCATGCCTGTGCTGTCCAAGCGGGGGTCGCCGATGGTGGTTTTGGCCAATTTTTCAGACAATGCAGTGATGACTGCATCGACTTGTGGTTGCGGTGCGATGATACGGCGAATGGCGGTACATTTCTGACCGGCCTTTGTGGTCATCTCGCGGCTGACTTCCTTTATGAAGAGGTCGAACTCCGGCGTGCCGGGTGTCGCGTCAGGGCCCAGGATCGAGGCGTTCAAACTGTCCTGCTCTGCGACGAATCGCACGGATTTTTCCAGGATAACAGGGGTGGAACGTAGTTTGACCGCAGTCTGTGCTGAGCCGGTGAAGCTGACGATATCCTGAATGCCCAGATGGTCAAGCATATCGCCCAAACCTCCTGAAACCAGTTGTAATGCGCCATCTGGCAAAAGGCCGCTATCAAGCATGAGCCGCACCGCCAGTTCGGTCACATAGCAGGTAGCGGTGGCCGGTTTTACAATGGCTGGGACACCCGCGAGAAGGGTTGGCGCTAGTTTTTCCAACATGCCCCAAACAGGAAAGTTGAAGGCGTTGATATGTACTGCAACTCCTTGCAGAGGCGTGCAAATATGTTGCCCAAGGAAGCTGCCATTGCGTGACAACTGCTCGATATCACCGTCGAGATAGACATGAGCATCCGGCATTTCCCGCCGCCCTTTTGAGGCAAAGACAAATACAGTACTAATTCCGCCATCGATGTCGATCATATGATCGGATTTGGTGGCACCGGTGTCAAAGCTCAGATCATAAAGGGCCTGTTTGTGGGTGTTCAGATGTGTTGCCAGTGCCTTTAACATCCGGGCGCGACCATGGAATGTCATCTTGCGCAAGGCCGGGCCTCCGGTCGAACGGGCGTAGTCCAGCATCGCCTGTACGTCCAACGCCTCATTCCCGGCCTGTGCAATGGGTGCACCGGTGATCGCGCTTGCAATGCTGCGCGCGCCCGTGCCGGGTGCGATCCATTGGCCAGCGGCAAAGCTGGATACATCAAGAAGGCTCATGGCGGGATCCTTTACGTCCGAACCGGTCTTAGCCCGGTCAAATATGAGAGGTCGTAAATATATTGACCAACCGGTCGGTTTATGCAAGGTCTTTGTCAATACATGCTCGAGGGGAGATGCTGTGATGTCTGAGACGCTGTTGATAAAGGATCATGGATCTTGGGTGGAGATTACTCTGAACCGCCCGGACCGGCTGAACAGTTTCAACGAAGATATGCATCACGCCCTGCGAGCGGCTCTTGAAGCGTCACGTGACCAAGGAAAGCGTGCTGTTCTGCTAACGGGAGCCGGTCGTGGGTTTTGTGCGGGGCAAGATCTGGGCGATCGCGACCCGCGTAAAATGGACAGTTCTCCGGATCTTGGCCACACTGTGCGAACCTTCTATGCGCCTTTGGTGAACCTAATCCGCTCGCTTGAATTTCCGGTGATCTGCGCCGTCAATGGCGTCGCCGCTGGCGCTGGAGCCAATCTGGCGCTGGCTTGCGATATGGTGTTGGCGGCCGATAGTGCCAAGTTTATCCAGTCTTTTTCCAAAGTGGGTCTGATCCCTGATACCGGCGGCAGTTGGCATTTGCCGCGTTTGTTGGGTGAGGCCCGTGCCAAGGGGCTGGCCCTGACCGCTGAACCTTTGCCGGCCCAAAAAGCCGCAGAATGGGGATTGATCTGGAAGGCTCTGCCTGATGAGGATCTAATGGATGAGGCCCGTGCCATGGCAGATAAATTCGCCAATGGGCCGACACTTGGTTTGGGTCTGACCAAATTTTGCATTCAAGGCGCGGCTACGAATACGCTGTCTGAACAGCTTGAGATCGAAGCTGACGCTATGAAAACCTGTGGCGAGAGCGCGGACTATGCCGAAGGCGTCGCCAGTTTTCTCGAGAAACGTACGCCTGTTTTCAAGGGGGCGTAGGCATGACGCCCAAGGAGCGCGCCGAAAAGTCTGCCGCCGCCATGTGGGCGACAGATCAGGCCTCGCAATGGGCCGGGATGGAAATCACCCATGTCGATGAGGGTTTCGCGGTGCTGGAGATGACTGTCTCGCCACATCACTGTAACGGCCATGGCATCTGCCACGGCGGCGTCACCTTCATGCTTGCTGACAGTGCCTTTGCCTTTGCTTGCAACAGTCGCAACCAATCAACGGTCGCTCAGCAAAATATGATCAGCTATACCGCGCCAGGCCGGTTAGGCGACCGGCTGATCGCCACTGCGCGGGAGGTCTCCCTGACCGGGCGCAGTGGGATATACGATGTCACTGTCACCAATCAGGAAGATACCAAGATCGCCGAATTCCGCGGGCTGTCACGGGCGATCAAAGGCCATTTGTTTGATGTATAGGCCATTCTACAAAGACCAGGTGTGGAGGACGCCATGAAAGACCTGACCCCAAACAAAGCCGATCTTGATCCGATCGAGATTGCCTCCATTGACGAAATCCGCGCCTTGCAGCTGGACCGTTTGAAACGGTCGCTGCGCCATGCCTACGAAAATGTGCCGATGTACAAGCAGCGGTTTGATAATGCAGGCGTGCACCCCGACCATCTGCAACAGTTGTCGGATCTGGCCAAATTCCCCTTCACCTACAAGAATGACCTGCGCGACAATTATCCCTTTGGTCTCTTTGCTGTGCCACGCGAGCAGATCATCCGATTGCACGCGTCCTCCGGTACGACGGGCAAGCCGACCGTTGTTGGTTATACTGAAAATGATATCTCCAATTGGGCTGATCTGATGGCACGTAGTCTACGTGCCTCGGGTTTGCGCAGGGGGGATATGGTGCATAACGCATATGGGTACGGGCTGTTCACCGGTGGACTTGGCGCGCACTACGGGATCGAGCGGCTGGGCGCGACTGTGGTGCCTATGTCTGGTGGGCAAACCGAAAAGCAGATCGGCCTGATCACCGATTTTCGACCGGACGGCATTATGGTGACGCCTTCCTATATGCTTAACATCCTCGAGCAATATCAAAAGGTTGGCATTGACCCTCGAGAAAGCTCACTAAAGGTTGGCGTTTTTGGTGCCGAACCTTGGACTGATGCGATGCGCCGTGAGGTTGAAGAGGCCTTTGATATGCATGCAGTGGACATTTACGGCCTTAGTGAGATTATGGGCCCCGGCGTCGCCAATGAATGTGTTGAAGCCAAGGATGGCCCGGTTATCTGGGAAGATCATTTCCTGCCGGAAATCATAGACCCACAGACAGGTGAGGTGCTGCCGGATGGAGAAATGGGTGAGCTGGTCTTCACGACGATCACAAAGGAAGGGCTGCCTATGGTCCGCTATCGGACCCGTGATCTGACGCGCCTGCTGCCTGGTACTGCACGTTCTATGCGGCGGATGGAAAAAATCACCGGACGCAGCGACGACATGATCATCCTGCGTGGTGTCAACGTTTTTCCCAGTCAGGTGGAGGAGCAGTTGATGGCCATCGATGGTCTCGCGCCGCACTATCAGATTGAGCTCTATAAATCGGGCCGCATGGACGCCATGCGCGTCTATGTAGAGGCCAGCCCGGATGCCTCGGATGAGGCAAGCAAGACTGCTGCCGCGCGGATATTGACGAAGCAGATCAAGGATATGGTGGGGGTTTCGACCGAGATCGTTGTCGGCGATCCCGGTGCGGTTGAACGCAGCCAGGGCAAAGCCAAGCGTGTTGTCGATAACCGCAACGCCGATCCGCGCGAACAGGAGTAACCCCACTTGGCCCGCACCATTGCTAAAGATCATGATCACAAGCGTACGCAGATACTTACATCTGCGGCAAAAGTCTTTGCTGAACAGGGCTTTGATCGAGCATCGATGACCCAGCTGGCGCGGGAGTGCGGGATCTCCAAGGCCAATATCTACCATTACTATGACAGCAAGGACGCTGTGCTTTTCGGTGTTCTTGATACCTACCTCTGTGAGCTGCGGGACCGGGTCTGTAGTGTGGATGTTACGGGTCTTGTCCCTGACCAGCGCCTGCGCCGGATCGTGTCTGAAATCCTGCTGGCCTATCAGGGGGCTGACAACGAGCATCAGGTGCAAATCAGCGCGATGTCAGCCTTACCAGAGCCTCAACAGGCTTTACTGCGTGGGTATCAGCGTGAGTTGGTCCATCTGGTGAGTGATGCGCTGGCGGCCGTTGCTTCGGATGAGATCGCTCAGGATCCAGCCAAGCTGCGAGCTACCACCATGTCGGTCTTTGGTATGCTGAACTGGTACTACATGTGGAATTCAGGGACAGGGCCGGAGGCGCGCGAAGGCTATGCGGAGATGGTCGCCGACCTGACCATGAATGGCATCAAAGGCCAGTAAGTGTGCCGCTCGTGGCTTGATCGACACACATCTCCAGATTGAAATTCAAAACTGCAGACATGCAAAAGGCCGCCAGAAACGGGCGGCCTTAGGGTGATTCTATCCACAGGAATCCGTGGCCAGAACGTCTTTAGATGGATGGGCGAGGAAGATCCGCGCCGCGATCCTTACAGCAGTTCCAGGGAACCTGCGGACTGCTTGCCGTCACGACCAGTTTCCAGCTCGTAGGAAACTTTTTGGTTGTCGTTCAAACCATTAAGGCCCGAGCGTTCAACCGCAGAGATGTGTACAAACACGTCCTTGCCGCCAGACTCGGGCTCGATAAAGCCGTAGCCTTTTGTTGCGTTGAACCATTTCACGGTGCCATTGGCCATCCGAATTCTCCAGTATCTATCTCCCCGCAGGGTGCGGGCTCGTAAGGCCTAGTATCATAGAGTAACCGGAGCCACCATGCCCACAATGTCATAAGTTTTGCGAAGAATGGGGGCTGTGATCTCTCGGGCACGCTCTGATCCACGCGCAAGGATCTTGTCGATTTCGTCCTGATGCTGCATCAAACGGGCCATCTCAGTGGTGATGGGGCTCATTTTTGAAACTGACAGATCGGCGAGCATCGGTTTGAACTCCGAAAACGCCTTACCGCCAACGTCTGCGAGCACCTGATCCACGGTTTTTTCTGCCATTGCGGCGTAGATATTGACCAGATTGCGTGCTTCGGGGCGGCCTTCCAGACCTTCTGCTTCTGACGGCAGAGCGTCAGGATCGGTCTTGGCCTTGCGGATTTTTTTGGCGATGGTGTCGGCGTCGTCGATCAGGTTGATGCGGCTGGCATCCGAAGGATCGGATTTCGACATCTTCTTGGAACCGTCGCGCAGAGACATAACGCGCGTGGCAGCCCCTTCGATCACCGGCTCGGTCTCAGGGAAGAAATCGACGCCGTAGTCATGGTTGAACTTCATCGCAATGTCACGGGTCAGTTCCAGATGTTGCTTCTGATCCTCACCAACGGGTACATGGGTGGCGTGATAAACCAGAATATCTGCTGCCATCAGCGCGGGGTAAGCAAACAGGCCGAGAGACGCATTCTGCGCGTTCTTGCCAGCTTTGTCTTTCCACTGGGTCATCCGCTGCATCCAGCCCATGCGGGCGACGCAGTTAAAGATCCATGCGAGCTGCGCGTGTTCGGGCACCTGGCTTTGATTGATCAGGATCGACTGTTCGGGATCAAGCCCCGCCGCGATGAAACCCGCACACAGTTCGCGCGTGGATTTCTTCAGATCAACCGGGTCCTGCCAGACAGTGATGGCGTGCAGATCTACCATGCAGTAGATGCTTTCTACGTCCTTGGCTTGCCAATCCACGAACCGCTTCAGCGCGCCAAGATAGTTGCCAAGGTGCAGATTGCCCGATGGTTGGATGCCGGAAAACACGCGGGGCGTGAATGTAGTCTCGGTCATCAAGAAACTCCCGTCTGGAATTAGGATCCTTGCTGGCTTAACCATGGCGGCAACAGTCGTCAACCACGCTCGGATCGGCCGTCATAGGTCGGGCATCAGGTGTCGGGCAGGACAACAGTGCAGGCAAGTAGGAGCAAGATCACGATGGAACACGAAAAAGAGCCGTCTCCGGTGAACCCGCTGCCGCCGGTGGTAGTGGCGCTGGTGCTGATCCTCTTTGCGATCGAGGCCGGGTTCTCGCTTGGTGCGCGCGGCATCATTGGCGGAGCCGATGCCATTGGCTGGCGGTTGCATGCCATCCAGACCTATGCCTTCTCGTCAGAGGTTCTGTGGTGGATGTGGGAGACCGGACAATGGCCGGTGGAACATTTGATCCGGTTCGTATCCTACATTTTTGTGCATGTGGCCTTTACCCAAACCTTGTTTGTCTGCGTTTTTGTTTTGGCGATGGGCAAGATGGTCGGAGAGATCTTTGGTGATCTGGCCATGGTGGTGGTGTTTCTGGTCTCAGGCATTGGTGGTGCGCTTGGCTATGCGCTGCTGACACAATCGCCGACTCCACTGGTTGGAGGATTTCCCGCCGTCTACGGGCTGATCGGGGCCTTTACCTATATTCTGTGGCGGCAACTGGCATTGGTGGGGGCTCAGCAAAGCAGGGCCTTCACGCTGATCGCGTTCCTGATGGGAGTGCAACTGCTGTTTGGCCTGCTGTTTGGTGGCACGTTGGACTGGGTCGCAGATCTATGCGGATTTGGAACCGGGTTCGGCCTGTCTTTCTTTTTAGCGCCTGGTGGCTGGGCGCGGATCCGCAGCCGAATTCGACGTCAGTAAGCGTCGAAAAGGAGACCGAGTAAAGCCGGACTGCATGCATTACATACAATATATACAAGAGCGCCAGCTGGTGCTCTTCATAGTGTGATTGGTAGCTAAGAAGCCAGTCAGCTTGCGGACGGGTCGCTTCCTCTGCGGACGGCACGTTTTACATCGCCCAGACGCACCGCGCCGATGATCTGACCCACGCCAAAATAGATAACTGCCCCAAGGCCGATTAACCCGAGCAGCGCAAGATAACGCCAAGTGGGTAGGTAGAACAGCCAGTCAAAACTATGAACCACCCCAAAAAGCGACAGCCCCATGATCGCCGAGGCTACCAGTATGCGCAGGCCGCGATCATAGAAACGTCGATCGAACCGTGCGACGTCGCCCATCCTGCGCGCGCCGAGCCAAAGGCAGGCGACCATTGCCCAACCCGCCACTGTCGCTGCGATTGCGGGTGCGATCCAACCCACAAACGGCTTCAATCCAAAGGCAAGTACGGCGTTAATGACCATCGCCAACACGGCATAGCGAAAGGGGGACCGGGTATCTTCACGCGCAAAGAACAAGGGTTGCAGTACTTTTTGCAGCACAAAAGCAGGTAAGCCCGCACCGTAGATAGCAACTGCGAGAGCTATCGCTGCGATGTCGTCGGAACTGGTTGCGCCGCGTTCGTACAGCACCGAAACCAGTACCAATGGCACCGCAAGAAATGCGGCCGTAGAGGGCAGTGTCAGCAGCAGTGAGAATTCGCCTGCACGGGAAAACGCGTCCCGCGCACCGGCATCATCAGCGGCCCGCAGGCGGCGCGACAGATCAGGTAGCAATACGATACCAACCGCTATACCCACGACGCCGAGTGGCAATTGGTACAGTCGATCTGCCACAAACAACCAGCTCACGGCGTTTTCAATGTCCGAGGCAACCTGTTGACCAACCACCAGATTGATCTGCGTCACTCCCATTGCGAGCGCCGCAGGCAGCGCCACTCGAACAAGGTTCTTCATCTGTGGTGTCCAGCGTGGACGACCGGGGCGTAGGTGAATGCCTGCACGGCTGGCAGCCACCCATACCAGAGCCAGCTGTGCCACGCCGGCCACTGGGATGGTCCATATTAGCCACGTGATCACACCGCCGCCCAGCACCGCCCCGGCGACCATAGCTGCACAGGCAAAGATGTTTAGCAAAACCGGCGCAGCGGCCGCTGCCGCAAATCGACCGGTGGCATTTAAAACGCCGGAAAACAACGCAGCCAAGGACATGCACAGAATATAGGGAAAGACGATCTGTCCGTACCCAACTGCGAGATCAAACCGCGCATCGCCAATAAATCCGCCTGCCGTGGCCCAGACCAGGGCTGGCATAAACACCATGCCAAGCCCGACGAGCAGCAGCACCGTGATTGCCAGTAGGTTAAACGCCTCCTGTGCAAATCCTTGCGGGTCGTCGCCGCTTTCCAGTCGTTTGGCAAACATCGGCACAAAGGCCGCATTAAACGCGCCCTCTGCAAAGAAACGGCGGAACATATTGGGCAGACGGAAGGCTGCCACAAAGGCATCCATCAACGGCCCGGGGCCAATATAGGCGGTGATCAGGATTTCCCGTAAGAAACCTAGGATCCGGCTTGCTAACGTCCAGAAACCGACGGTGAGAAAGCCCGACATCAGCTTGATCGGCTTCATGATCCGGCCCGCTTTGCCCCTTCGGAGATGGCCTTGCGCAGCTTGGCCTCCAGCGATTTCTGTTTGGACTCTGCATAGTATTTCAGGCCAAACATGTCCTTGACGTAAAAGGCATCAACCACCTGCTCGCCGTAGGTTGCGATCACCGCATTGGCGATATAGATATTGGCCCCAGCCAAGGTGCGAGCCAGATCATATAGCAGTCCAGGTCGATCCCGCGTGTCCACCTCGATGATGGTGTAGATTTCAGAGCCATCGTTATCAAAGGTGATATGTGTCGGCACATTGAAGGCACGCTCGCGCTTTTTGATCTTGTCCCTTGATCTGAGTGCTTCGCCAGGGATCACCTCGCCCTTCAGGGTTTTCTGGATCATCTCCCGCAGCCGTGGCAGGCGCTCTGCCTCATAGGGGTGGCCTTCGGAGTCTTGGATCCAGTAGGCATCAGTCACATAGCCGTCCTTGGTGGTGTAAGACCGTGCATCAACCACATTCGCGCCAACCAGCGCCAGCGCACCGGCGATGCGGGCAAAGATGCCGGGATGATCTGCCATTGAAAAACAGGCTCGGGTGGCGTCACGGTCTTCATCCGGGTGCAGGCGAATGATCACTTCTACCGGGTCATCAAGCTCGGTCAATTCACGCAACATCTCGGCGAAATCGATATGGGCGGTGACGTGCAAACCCTGCCAATAGGGATCGTAATGACGGGCGGTTTCCACTTTCAGGCTTGCTTTGGACCAGTCGGGCAGGGCCGCGCGCAGGGCTTTCTTTGCCTCGGTGCCGCGATGGGCCCGGTTCAGCGCCTCCATCCCGTTTTCCAACGCTTCGCGGGTCTGGTTATAAAGCGCCCGTAACAGAGCCGCTTTCCAGTTGTTCCACGTATCCGGCCCAACGCCGCGAATGTCGCAGACGGTCAACAACAGCAAGAGGTCCAGCCGTTTGATAGTCTTTACCGCCTTAGCAAAGTCGCGCACCGTACGCGGGTCGGCAATATCGCGTTTCTGCGCCATATCCGACATCAACAGATGATAGCGCACCAACCACTCGACGGTCTCGCATTCACTTTTATTGAGGCCAAGCCGTGGTGCCACACGTCGCGCAATCTGTGCGCCCAGAATCGAATGATCTTGCTCGCGCCCCTTACCGATGTCGTGCAGCAGCATCGCCACCAGCAACACCTTACGGTTCACGCCGGTGCGGATCACGGTGGAGGATAGCGGCAGCTCATCTTCGAGTTCACCCCGTTCGATCGCGGCAAAGTTCGAGATCACCTGAATGGTGTGCTCATCCACCGTATAGGAGTGGTACATGTTAAACTGCATCATAGCCACGATCGGCTCGAACTCGGGCACAAAGGCGCTGAGCACGCCAAGTTCGTTCATCCGCCGCAATGCGCGTTCGGGATTGCCATGTTTCAGCAGCAGGTCGATGAAGATCCGGCGGGCTTCCTTGTCGTTGCGCATCTCGTCATCCACCAGATGCAGGCTTGCGGTCACCAAGCGCATGGCATCGGGATGGATCAACATGCCGGTCCGCAGAGCTTCCTCGAATATGCGCAAAAGGTTCAACTTGTCTGCGCAGAAAGCCTCCGGGTCGGCCACGTTCAGGCGGTTGTGAACCACCATATATCCGGGTTTCACACGAGGCCGCCTCCGAAAGATCCGCTCCAGAAGAGGTTCGTTTTTCTGGTGGGTGGCTTCCAGCTTGGTCAGGAAAATACGGGTCACATCGCCAACTCTGGTGGCGTGACGGAAATATTCCTGCATGAAGACCTCAACCGCGCGGCGCCCCGCCCGGTCCTCATATCCCATGCGGGCAGCGACCTCGACCTGGAGGTCAAAGTTCAGCTGCTCTGTTGCGCGTTTGGTGAGCAAATGCAGATGTGCCCGCACCGCCCAGAGAAAATTCTCGGCCTTGGCAAAGGTGTCCAGCTCTTCCGGGCTGAACAATCCCATGGGCACCAGTTCGGCAACGTCTTGTACCTGATAGAGATATTTGGCGATCCAGTATAGCGACTGCAGATCTCGCAATCCGCCTTTGCCCTCCTTGACGTTGGGCTCAACGACATAGCGCTCGCCTTGCTTGAGGTGGCGCGCATCGCGCTCTTCCAGTTTTGCCTCGACAAAATCGCGGGCGTCCTTGGAAAACAGTTCGGCATTCAGGCGACGGTCCAGATCAGCAGCCAACCCGGCATCGCCATCCAGAAAACGCTGCTCCAACATAGCGGTGCGAATGGTGAAATCCTCGCCGCCCAGACGAATGCAATCGCGGATGGTACGGCTGGAATGGCCGACCTTCAGACGTAGATCCCAAAGGATATAGAGCATCGATTCAATCGCGCTCTCGGCCCATGCGGTGATCTTGTAGGGGGTTAGAAACAGCAGATCGACATCGGATTGAGGGGCCATCTCGCCGCGCCCGTACCCGCCAACAGCAATTAGCGCGATCCGCTCACCCTGAGTAGGGTTGGACAGTGGATGCAGCAGGCTGGTGGCGGTGAAATGCGCGGCCGTGACGAGCCCATCCGTCAAGTAGACATAGGACCGGGTCAGTGCCCGTGCGGCGAAGGGTTCCTCCGCAAAGGCCTCCGCGATCGCGGCACGTCCCGCCAAATTGGCGTCACGCAGGATGTTGACGACCCCGGCGCGCAGCTCTGCAGCAGGGCAATCGCGTGACAGTGCAGTTATTGCTGCACGAACGGCTACCGCATCAAAAATTTTGCCGGGGTCGCAAATCAGCGGCCCCAGTAAAGGCGGTAGATGGACGGTGTCCGGCAGTGCTGGATCAGAATCCGGCACCGGCGAAGCTACTGGGAGCTGGGTCAATAACCACGACCTTCTGTTCTTTGATTGTCGCAACCGCAAGGCCACGTTCGTTGGTGCCATCGGGCCGCAGGCGGAAGATCCCACCGGTGCCTTGGAAGCCATTGCTGCGGGTCAGCGCAGCACCGGTCAACGCGTCGGATTTGCCTGCGCTCACCAGTGCGCCGATCGCGGCAATGCCATCATAGGCCAGACCACCGATGGGATGCGGTGCTGCACCATAGCTGGCTTGATAGCGGCCGCGGAACTGCTGTGAGCGATTGGTGTCGGGCAGGGCGAACCAACCACTTTGTACACCCGGTAGTGCCAGCGTCTGCGATGGAATATCCCAACGAGTAAGACCGATATACTGAGTGGTGGCCGGGTTTACACCCGCTTCCGGCATCAGCTGTGTCAGGAGGGGCAGAGCACCGGCAGTGTTCGCCGTTAGGAAAACGGATTGCGCTCCGCTGCGGCCAACAGTCGACCGAATGGTAGGGATGGCGTTGATGACGCCCTGCTGCGACAGCTCGTAGCTAATAGCGCCGTTGATATTGGCAGGGGTTGCCGCAGCGGCGCGTTCAATCGCAACACGGCCCGCCTGTCCTGCGGGATCACTGCCGCTGACGATCACCATGTTCCCCTTGCCCTGACGCGCAGCATAGCTGGTCAGCCGCCGCGCCGTATTGTCAAAGGTCGGTCCAAGAATAAAGACGTTGCCACCGGCAATGGCGGTATTGTTGGAAAAAGCCAGAACATTCACATTCCGCTGCGCAGCCACTAGCCCAGCAGCATTTGCCGCCTCGGCGCGGACCGGGCCTAGAATAATCCGCGCGCCGTCATTGATTGCGGTGGTGGCAGCGGTTGCGGCCTGTTGAGGCAGGCCTGCGGTGTCGTAGATTCGCAAGTCAATTTTGACACCGTTCAGATCTGCAATCGCCATGCGCGCAGCATTTTCAAGGCTCTTTGCTAAAAGCGCATCACCCGGCTGTGCAGATCCGCGAGGCACCAATAGGGCCACTGGCACGGGCTTGGATGTGTTGATCGTAGGCCCGACACCGGTTGGCAAGGTGTCACAGGCGGCCAGTGCCAGCGTTGAAACCGCGGTTACAGCGGCTATTGTCGCCTTGCGGGCATGTTGAAAAACAGCAAACATAATAGACTTGAAACTCCCTTGTCCGACGGCGTAGGCCGTGTTGGTACCTGAGAGATCATAAACCACCAACAAGGCGGGTCCAGCGTGAATCACAAGATCGTCCATTTGCCCTGCGGCCTGTACTTTGTTGCCACACCCATAGGCACCGCTCGCGACATTACTTTGCGGGCGTTGGATGTGCTGGCCTCTGCTGACATGATTGCTGCAGAGGATACGCGATCCTTGCGCAAACTCATGGAAATCCACGGAGTTCCCCTCAATGGACGGCAGATTGTTGCCTATCATGATCACAGCGGAGCGGGTGCGCGCGGTCGCTTGCTGGCGGCGCTCGAAGACGGGCAATCGGTCGCCTATGCCTCCGAGGCTGGTATGCCGCTTATTGCCGATCCAGGCTATGATCTGAGCCGCGCGGCAGCTGAGGCCGGACATCTCGTCACCATTGCGCCGGGGGCTTCCGCGGCGCTGGCGGCGCTCACATTGGCCGGTCTGCCAACGGATGCATTCTTCTTTGCAGGTTTTTTGCCAAATGCCAGCGGGGCACGGCGCAAACGGTTGGAAGAGCTTGCCGCGGTGCCCGGAACTCTGGTGTTTTACGAATCTCCTAAGCGGGTCGCCGCCTCTTTGCGCGACATGGGATTGGTGCTGGGCGACCGCCCGGCAGCGCTGTGCCGTGAAATCACCAAGAAATTTGAAGAAGTACGGCGCGGTAACCTGCTGGTTCTTGCCGACGGTCTGGACCAATCGCCGGTCAAGGGCGAGATTGTGGTATTGGTAGATCGCGCCAGAGGCACCAGCGTCAGCGATGGCGACCTTGATAGTGACTTGCGCGCAGCACTTAAGGATAACTCCGTGAAAGACGCCGCCTCCATTGTTGCTGAAATGCATAATTTGCCCCGCCGCAAAATCTACCAACTGGCGCTTGATATGGCCAAGGAAGCAGACTAAGCGTGGCCGCTGGGAAAGAAACCCAACCCAAGTCGCAGTCGGACCGAGCGCTGCGTGGGTCTCAATCTCATCATGCCGGACGTGCGGCCGAAGAACTGGTGGCTCGTCACTATGAAAGCCAAGGCTATCGCGTTGCTGAACGCCGCTGGCGGGGCGGCGGCGCTGAGATCGATCTGATACTGCGGCTGAAGGCGATGGTGATCTTTGTCGAGGTCAAACACAGCGCCACCCATGATCAGGCAATAGCACGGATTAATGCCAAGCAGATGCAGCGTATGGTGACCAGTGCGGCGCAGTTTCTCGCAGGTGAGTCCGATGGCCAGTTGACTGAGGCGAGGTTGGATATCGCGGCAGTTGATGGGGCCGGTAAGGTTGAGGTTGTGGAAAATTATTATAGTTAAGGTTGTTCGTTTCAGCCATTGAACCCGCTGCCAACCTGGGCCATGTATTCGGCGTGGGCGGTTTGCCCATGTCATTTTGCCCAAGTCATGAGGGACTGACATAATGAAAATCGCCTTTCAAATGGATCCAATCACCGACGTTGATATTAACGCGGACAGCAGCTTTCGTATTGCGGAGGAAGCGCAGGCACGGGGTCACAGCCTGTTCTTTTACGGCCCCGATCAGCTGGCCTATCAGGAGGGACGTGTTACTGCCCGTGGTCACGATATGACAGTACAGCGGGTTGCCGGCACCCCGGCGGAACTCGGCCCGCGCCGTGAAGTGGACCTGAGCGAGTTTGACGTGATCTGGCTGCGCCAGGATCCGCCGTTTGATATGCATTACATCACGTCGACCCATCTACTTGATCGTTTGAAGGGTCAGGCTCTTGTGGTCAATGATCCGTTCTGGGTGCGCAACTACCCGGAAAAGCTGCTGGTTCTGGATTTTCCAGAACTGACGCCGCCCACCACCGTTGCCCGCGATCTTGAGACCATCAAGGCGTTCAAAGAAAAGCACGGCGATATCATTCTAAAGCCGCTCTATGGCAATGGCGGGGCCGGTGTGTTCCGGCTCGACGCAAATGACCGCAACCTGGCCTCTCTGCATGAGTTGTTTACAGGCTTTAGCCGTGAGCCGCTGATCGTGCAGAAATTCCTTCCCGATGTTTCCAACGGCGACAAGCGTGTAATCCTTGTCGACGGTGAGCCAGTGGGTGCGATCAACCGTGTCCCGGCGGCGGGTGAGACGCGCTCCAACATGCATGTTGGTGGTCGGCCAGAAAAAATCAGCCTGAGCGAACGTGACCTGGAAATCTGTGCCGCGATTGGGCCACTGCTGTGTGAAAAAGGGCAGATTTTTGTCGGTATCGATGTCATCGGTGACTACCTCACCGAGATCAACGTGACCTCACCAACCGGGATCCAGGAATTGGAACGGTTTGATGGTGTGAACATTGCCGAAAAGATTTGGCAGGCGATTGAAGCCAAACTCTGAGTTTGAGCTTGCGGAGTTCGCCTAGGCCGCAATGCGAAAACTGATTGCCTCGGCAATATGGGGGCGTCGGACATCCGGCGCTCCTTCAAGATCTGCAATCGTGCGGGCAACTCGCAGCACCCGGTGATAGCCCCGTGCCGTTAGCCCGAACCGCTCCGCAGCCTGTAGCAGCAAGGCGCGGCTTTCGCTGTCCGGGGTGGCAACTTCCTCTAGCATTTGCCCCTCTGCATCTGCATTCTGACGTATCCCTGTAAAATGCTGGTACCGGCTGGTCTGTACTTCGCGGGCGATAGCGACACGGATTGCAATATCGACTGAAGGCTCACTATCATTGGGTAGATCCAGATCGGCGAACCCCACTGGCGGGACATCAACGCGGAGATCGAAGCGGTCTATCAGCGGTCCTGAAATGCGCCCGAGATAATCGGTGGAACATTGTGGGGCCCGTGCGCAAGCGCGGTTTGCATCGCTGAGCGCCCCGCATTTGCAGGGATTGGCAGCGGCCACTAGCATAAATCGACTGGGATAGCTGACATGTGCATTTGCACGCGCCACATTCACGCTGCCGGTTTCCAGTGGCTGACGCAGGGTTTCCAGCACCGCGCGACTGAATTCAGGCAGCTCATCCAGAAACAGAACGCCATTGTGGGCCAGACTGATCTCACCTGGTTGCGCGCGGCGCCCTCCGCCCACAATGGCCGCCATTGAGGCGGTGTGATGCGGTTCGCGGTAGGGGCGATTACGGCGAATGCCACCTTCATCGATCAATCCGCACAAGGACTGTATCATAGAGGTTTCCAGCGCCTCGGCGGCAGTTAAGGGGGGCAAAATAGATGGAAGCCGCGCTGCGAGCATTGATTTTCCTGATCCCGGGGCCCCGACCATGAACAGATGGTGCCGTCCGGCGGCTGCGATCTCAAGCGCGCGTTTGGCCCGTTCCTGACCTTTCACATCACGCAGGTCTTTTTCGGAAGGGGCATCAATCACCTCGCCGGGTTCGGCTGGTGCAATGACCATCTGCCCGGTGAAATGTCTGACCACATCCGTTAGCCCGTTTGCCCCAATAACGGTCGCATCACTGACCCAGGCGGCCTCGGCGCCAGAGGCTTTGGGGCAGAGCAACCGCAGTCCGTCGCTGGCAGCAGCCATAGCCGCTGGCAAAGCGCCGACGACAGGTACTAGGCTGCCGTCGAGCGACAACTCGCCCAGTGCAATTGTCTCGGATGCGGCTTCGGGGGGGATGATTTCAATCGCGGCCAGCAGTGCCAGCGCAATGGGTAAATCGAAATGGCTGCCTTCCTTGGGCAGGTCGGCGGGGGACAGGTTCACAGTAATGCGGCGCGAAGGCAGAGCAATCGACATGGTCGCAAAGGCAGAGCGCACACGCTCGCGCGCCTCACTAACCGCCTTGTCGGGCAGGCCCACGATGGAAAATGCAGGCAAGCCAGGTGCCACAGCGCATTGCACCTCGACCTTGCGTGCGTCGATGCCTTGAAAAGCAACGGTATAAGCGCGCGAAATCATCTCTCCCCTTTCCACAATGGGTTGGGAGAGATGCTTTGCTAACGTGGTTTCGGAGATGTTAATGGCACCGGTTTTTTACGGATTATTCACCTAAAGTGTCTCATCCGGGTGACGCAGTCAGAGGCAGGGCGCTTAGGACAATTGCCAAGGCTTGCGGGGCAATTCGATTGGGTAGGGGTCTGTCACATACGACACCTCGTCGATCCTGTCTTGCCATTTGCGCAGAACCGGATCGGACAGGGTTGTACGGCAATAGGCGCGTGTGTCTTCCGAAACAGGCAGGTCAAACCCGACGATCCGGGCAGCGACTGGCGCGTAAAACGCATCCGCTATGGAGTAGTCACCAAACAGCCAACCTTCGTGGCTGCCCGACACTTCACGTGCGTGGGAAAAAAGGGTTTCGATCCGCTTCAGATCCGCCCGCACAGAATCGGAAGGCTCAAATCCCTGATAAACGTAGGCCAATTGCATTGGGCAGGCGCTCCGCAAGGCCCCAAAACCAGACGCCATTTCCGCGACCAGCCAGCGTGCTGTTGCGCGATGACGGGCATCCGACGGCCACATGCCAGCCTCTGGGTGCCGCTCCGCCAATGTTTCGGCAATAGCAATTGTTTCGCCGATCACAGTACCATCTGGCAGCTGAAGCGTTGGCAACAATCTTGCGGGTGCCAGCTTCGACATTTTGTCTGCCATGGTGCCTGCAAACATCTCGACCAAAGAGACTTCATGAGGCAGGTTGAATTTTTCCAGCATCAGCCAGCCGCGTAACGACCAGCTCGAATACTTGCGATCACCGATGTAAAGTTGATAAGTCATGGTGCGAGCGTATCGCAACGCTTTTCATTCTGAAATGTAATAATTGTGAATACATGTATCACGGATTGTGATTTATTGCGCCGATGCCCCATCCTCGATCCATCTTCGTGCCGCGATGAGTGATTTCACTGACAGACAGATTGTCGATCCGATGCGCGAAGGCCTCTTCTGCACTCAACTGCTCTGACCTTTGGATTTGTGTCAGGATCTGACCGAAGTGACCAACCACGATCAAATTTCGGCTGCGGTGGGTCTCGACTAGCTCGTTTACCGCTGCATCGACCCTTGCGCAGACCTGATTCCAACTCTCGCCGCCTGGCGGAGTCACATCTCCGGGTGTTTCCCAATAGGCTCGGATACGGTCGGGATCTTCTGCGTCAATCTCATGCCAGCTGCGCAATTCCCAATCACCGAAATGGATTTCGCGCAGCTCCGGAATGTCTGCCAACCTCTGCCGATCGCGACCGATAGCGGTCGCTGTGTCTCGCGCCCGGCTCAGGTCTGAAGAAACAACCAGCGCGTCTGGCGGAAGATAGTGATGCAGCCGATCCAGAGCTGCCGTATCAGACAGATCTGCGGGTAGATCGGACCAGCCAACCATGGATTTGGCGTGGGTCGGCCCATGGCGGACCAAGAAGAGCCGGGTGATGGCTTCGGTCATATTGCGGTTCCTTTCAGCACATGTGGCAGGCCTGCAGTGACTTGGACAACAGTATCTGCGCTGCTGGCCAGAGTGATGTTTAACCGACCCTGTGCTTCGCGGAATTGGCGCGCGAGAGCGTTATCCGGCACGATGCCATGACCAACTTCGTTAGATACGATCACTACTGTGGCGGCGCATCGCGCCAGTGCCGCCATCAGCGCATCCTGTGCGGCTTCCAAATCCGTTTCAGCCAGCATTTGATTGCTAAGCCACATGGTTGCACAATCCAGCAGGCAGATCTGATCGGAATGCAGCGAGTCGAGTACTGGTGCCAGATCCATGGGCGCCTCATGGGTTGTCCAACCGCTGCCACGCTGAACCAGATGTCGGCCGATTTTGGCGCGCATCTCGTCGTCAAACACTTGTGAAGTGGCCAGATAAACCCTGTCTTTGTGGGAGTTTAGGCAGATTTTTTCCGCGTAGGCCGACTTGCCAGACGCAGCGCCGCCCAGAATGAATGTGACTTTAGACAGCACTTTTATTACCATGATAAGACCGAAGTGTTGCGTGAATGGGTAGCCACGGGTGCGGCGCAACGCAAGATGTGTTCCCCATGTGAGCACGTCAACATTTCTAAGCTAGCGCTTATTCTGGCGCAGATTTTCAGACGATGATTGCACCACTGATAGGCCGATGTGGCAGTGCGCTTGCACTTTTTTGACGCCGCTTTGGTCAGATATGACAGTTCCGATCAAGTTTTAGGAATGTGTCACAGGTGAAGTGATCCAAATACTCTGGTGGTGCGTAACAATATCAAAATTCATCTACGGGGAAGAAAAATGGCACTTGATACCATGATCGAAAACCCGTTGCCCAAGCGGGCAATGAAAGCAGAATTGCTGGATGCAGAAACAGAACTGCAACTGGCCTATGCTTGGCGGGATGAGCGCGATGTGCAGGCGCTGCACCGATTGATCAACGCGTATATGCGTCTCGCGATTTCCATGGCCGGAAAGTTCCGCCGATACGGCGCACCGATGAACGATCTTATTCAGGAAGCGGGGCTAGGCCTGATGAAAGCCGCCGATAAGTTTGATCCCGACCGAGGGGTGCGCTTTTCGACCTATGCGGTTTGGTGGATCAAGGCCTCGATCCAGGACTATGTGATGCGGAATTGGTCGATGGTACGCACCGGATCCACATCCTCTCAGAAATCCTTGTTTTTCAATATGCGGCGCGTCCAGGCCCAGCTAGAACGCCAGGCCCAGTCCGACGGAACGCGTCTGGATCAACATCAGCTGCACCAGAAAATAGCCACTGAAATTGGCGTGCCTTTGCGTGACGTGCAGATGATGGATGGGCGGCTTGCAGGTGCTGATTTCTCACTGAATGCAGTGCAATCCTCTGAGGATGAAGGTCGGGAGTGGATTGAAGCACTGGAAGACGACCGTGCGCAGGCTGCCGATTTGGTTGAGGAGAGCCATGACACTAAGCAGCTGCGAAATTGGCTGTTGGAGGCGATGCAAGCGTTGAATGAACGTGAGCGGTTTATCATTACTGCACGTAAATTGTGTGAAAAACCGCGTACCTTAGAGAGCCTCGGCAATGAGCTGGGCCTCTCTAAGGAGCGTGTTCGCCAGCTTGAAGCGGGTGCCTTGCAGAAAATGCGCAAAGCACTTGAAACCTGCTCGCGGGAGGTTCAGAACTTTCTTCTATGACAAAAAATAGTATTTCTATCGGCGAAGGCGTGTCCCGGTTGGGGCGCGCCTTCGCTATATGCGGAGGCGGCCTGCGCCGGATGTCCTTGGCCACTGTCGTCGCCATGGGTACGTTGGCCAATGCCGGATACGCCACTGAAAATGAGACGGATGCTCCTACATCCGCGATCGTGGTCACAACCGTTACAGAGGTGTTGCCGATACTCGCAAATGCGGATGTGGTCTTTCTGGGAGAGGTCCATGACAACCCAGCCCATCACGCAGTGCAGGCGGAGTTGGTTGCCCAGTTGCGGCCAAGTGCGGTGGTCTGGGAAATGATCACACAGGCGCAGGCCGCTTCACTGAGCCCTGAGCTGCTGCATCATGGTCCCGCTTTGGCTGAGGCGCTTGACTGGGCGGAGTCGGGTTGGCCGGATTTTACGCTTTATCAGCCCATTTTTGCCGCCGGAGCGAAAGCTGTGCAGTTTGGCGCATTGGTGCCCCGTGCAGAGACACGCCGTGCGATGGAAATAGGGGTTGCAACATTCTTTGGCCCTGATGCAGGTCTTTATGGCTTGACCGAACCTTTACCAAAGGCGGATCAAACCATGCGCGAAGCGGATCAACTGGCCAACCATTGCAATGCGGTGCCAGCGGAGATTTTGCCGGTTCTCGTCGATCTGCAACGGTTGCGAGATGCGGAGCTTGCTCGAGGTGTTACGATGGCTTTGGAGCAGTCAATGGTTGCTGGGTCGGAGCAAACAGCGGGTCCGGTGATCGTGATTACCGGCAATGGTCATGCGCGGCGTGATCGAGGTGCGCCGGTCGCATTGCAATTGGCGCGACCAGATCTGGCAATAGCCTCGCTTGGCCAATCCGAAGACGGGCAAATAGCAGGGGCGTTTGATGTGGAATTAGACGCACCAGCACTCTTTCGCCCCGATCCTTGTTTGGCGTTCCAATGAGAACGGGGCAGAGTTTCAGAAAATCTACTGCCGAAAACCGTTTCACACTGGCGGCACAGCGCAGTAGAGTTTGCCGGGATCTGCGGCAAGGATAAGCAAATGCTGGCGAACAAACGTATTCTTCTGATTATCGGCGGTGGCATTGCCGCCTATAAATCGCTTGAGCTGATCCGCCGCCTGCAGGATCAGGGGGCCGATGTTGTGCCGGTTCTGACCAAGGCTGGCGAGGAGTTCGTGACACCTCTGTCGGTGTCGGCTTTGGCGGGTCAGGCCGTTCACCGCGATCTATTTAATCTGACAGCCGAAGCTGAAATGGGTCACATCCAGCTGTCGCGCAGCGCAGATTTGCTGGTCGTGGCACCGGCCACGGCGGATCTGATGGCCAAGATGGCCAATGGCCATGCCAATGATCTTGCTTCAACCCTTTTGCTGGCGACAGATACGCCGGTGCTGCTGGTCCCTGCTATGAATGTCCGTATGTGGCAGCATGCGGCCACCCAGCGCAATCTGGCCACGCTGCTTGCGGATGGGCATAGTCTTGTTGGCCCGGACGAGGGCGGTATGGCCTGCGGTGAGTTTGGACCGGGCCGCCTGGCTGAGCCTGAAGCCATCGTTGCTGCTATTGTAGCGAAGCTTTCGGATGGTCCCCTAAAGGGGCGGCGTATTGTCGTGACCTCTGGTCCCACGCACGAGCCGATTGACCCGGTGCGCTACATCGCCAACCGATCCTCCGGGGCGCAAGGAACGGCGCTGGCCCGTGCTCTGCGCGATCTGGGTGCTGAGGTGGTCTTCATCACGGGCCCGGCCAGCGTCGCGCCTCCCGATGGGGTGGAGGTCGTGCCAGTGGAGACCGCGCGGCAGATGGCCGATGCTGTGGCTGCAGCTTTGCCTGCGGACGCTGGTGTCTTTGCCGCGGCGGTGGCCGACTGGCGTGTCACCAGTGCCTCGGACCGCAAGCTGAAGAAATCCAAAGACGGCCTGCCGGTGATGGAATTCGCAGAAAACCCCGATATCCTGAAAACAGTTTCACGGCTGGAGGATGGCCGCCCGGCGCTGGTAGTCGGTTTTGCGGCGGAAACCAATGATGTGGTGGAAAATGCGACCGCCAAACGCCTGCGCAAAGGCTGCGATTGGATCGTGGCCAATGATGTCTCTCCCGCGACGGGCATCATGGGGGGCAGTGAAAATGCGGTGGTTCTGATTTCGGACACCGGTGCCGAGAGTTGGCCGCGCACGAACAAGGATGCGGTTGCCCGGCGACTGGCTGACCGTATCGCAACAGCATTGATTGGCTAGTAGTGGTTCCACAAGACGCACTGTGCATTTGAACGACGGGTAGAGAAGGACAGGACGCAACATGGTTGAGATCCGGGTCACATTTGACGAGAGTGCAGATAGGGAACTTGGTCTACCAAGTTACCAGACACCAGGGGCCGCAGGGGCGGATCTTCGAGCCAATCTTCCGGATCGTGCGAGCCTGACCCTTGAGCCCGGCGCACGGGTGTTGGTGCCGACCGGGCTTCGAATGGCCATTCCGCTGGGCTATGAAGTGCAGGTACGCCCCCGCTCTGGTCTTGCGTTGAAACACGGTATTACGCTGCCCAATACTCCGGGCACTATTGACTGTGACTATCGGGGCCCATTGGGCGTGATCCTGATGAATGCAGGGGATGCGCCGTTTGAGATCCTGCATGGTGATCGCATCGCGCAAATGGTTGTCGCGCCAGTTGTGCAGGCTGGGTTTGCGCTTGCAGAAACGCTTGATGAAACGCAGCGCGGGGCGGGGGGCTTTGGCTCCACGGGGCAGGGCTGATGCTGTCAATTTTTGTCCTTGCCGCATTGATATGGTGGGGCGGCCGGTATCTGGGTCTCGAACGAAGGCTGCGGCTGAGCCTGCTGGCAGTGCTTTATTTTGCGGTTTTGGCGATGCATCTGACCTTGCCCGAGACCGCGCCGTTGCGGGTCGCCACAGGCGGTTCTGCTGCACCCTGGCTGATGTTGGCGGGTGTTATTGTACTGGTCTTGGCCTATCGACAGGGGCTGCGTCTGCTGCGCAACCGAGCTCAGTCTAACGAGGATGCTAGCGATCAGGCTCAGTCGCGTTCGAGCAAGTTCTCCGAAACCGAGTTAGAACGCTATGCGCGCCACATTGTTCTGCGCGAACTTGGTGGTCCGGGACAAAAGAAATTACGCAACGCACGTGTGTTGGTGATCGGTGCAGGCGGCCTTGGCGCGCCAGCCCTGCAATATCTGGCCGCAGCCGGTGTCGGCACCATCGGGGTAATCGACGATGATCTCGTGGAAAACGCCAATCTGCAACGGCAGGTCATTCACCGCGATGATGACATCGGCCGCCCCAAGGTGTTCTCTGCACAGGCCGCAATGGTCGCGCAAAACCCCTATGTCGAGGTGCGCCCTTACTATCGCCGATTTGACGCAGATATCGCGGCTGATCTGTTCCAAGACTATGATCTGATCCTTGACGGCTCCGATAATTTCGACACCCGATATCTGGCCAATCGCACGGCGGTTGCACTAGGGAAGCCATTGATTTCCGGGGCCTTGTCTCAGTGGGAAGGCCAGATTTCACTATTTCACCCTGCGGTCAGCGGGCCTTGCTATCAGTGCATTTTTCCGGAGGCACCGGCGCCGGGGTTAGCGCCCAGCTGTTCTGAGGCAGGCGTGGTCGGGCCTTTGCCTGGTGTGATTGGTGCGATGATGGCCTTAGAAGCCTTGAAAGCGCTAAGCGGCGCAGGCGCTGTTCTGCGTGGTGAAATGCTGATCTATGACGGTCTATATGCAGAAAGCCGCAAGATAAGCCTGCGGGGGCAGGCCGATTGTCCAATCTGTGCGGGCGGGACTGACATAGGAATTGCGGCTAATAGTGGTGACCAGATCGACTGCACAAACGTTTAGAAAGTCTGACGGAACCCGACAATGCAATAGGATAACAAAAAGGGGAGGATAAAATGATATTTGAAATGACCCAACCGGGACTAAGAACCGCGATGGCAGCTGCCGGGCTGGCCATACTGGCAAATAGCGCCATGGCCGCCGATTTGCCGGATCTTGACGGCCGTGAAGTGGTGATCTCGGTTGAGAACGCCTATCCACCGCTGCAGTTTGTTGAACCATCCAGCGGCAATGCAATTGGGTGGGAATATGATGCCGTTGCAGAAATCGCCAAGCGGATCAATATCAGCGTGGTTTATGAAACCACCAGTTGGGATGCGATGATCCCGGCGGTTAGCGACGGCCA
Organism: Phaeobacter cretensis; assembly: GCF_047372505.1. Lineage (NCBI taxonomy): Bacteria > Pseudomonadati > Pseudomonadota > Alphaproteobacteria > Rhodobacterales > Roseobacteraceae > Phaeobacter > Phaeobacter cretensis. The sequence continues at coordinate 1,066,514 of NZ_JBKBEU010000001.1, read as the reverse complement.
GTATGACATGGGCATGACGGGTATCACCATTCGTGAAGACCGTAAGGAAAAGGTGGATTTCTCGGCCAGCTACCTGACATCGCAGATGCGGATGATAGTGGCGGGAGATGAAACACGGTTTGAAGACGCCAAGGGGTTTGCAGCAAATGCCGATCTTCTTGCTGGTGCGCAGCCGGGAACAACGCCGTTCTACGTGACCGTCTATGATATCCTTGATGGGGATGAGGCGAACCCGCGCATCAAACTTTTCGAAACATTTGGCGCTGCCATTCAGGCGCTGCGTACCGGTGATGTGGATCTTGCTCTGTCGGACAGTACGGCTGCCAATGGCTATGTGCAGGCGTCTGATGGAGGGCTCAAAATTGTCGGTGAGCCGCTGGGTACCGAGGATTTCGGTTTCATTTTCCCGAAAGGGAGCGATTTGGTCGCGCCGCTCAATGCAGCGATTGCGTCGATGGCTGCAGACGGAACGCTTGAAGCGCTGAACACCAAATGGTTCCTCGAATATAAACTCGGTGGTTGATCAGACGCACGACCACGACCAATCCCCGGCCTAAGTGCCGGGGATTTCTACATTATGGGGCAGAGATGAGCGAACAAGAGCCAAAGTTGCGGAGGGCAGAGAGCAATAGCGAGGATTTTCCCTGGTGGTTAGCGGCAGTGCTTCTGATCGGTGCAACGCTGATCTGGCGAGTCGCCTCCGATGATCTTTATCTCACAATTCTCAGCACACTCATGCGCGGCGTTCAGCTGACAGTATTCGTTACGCTTATCAGCTTTTCTCTGGCTTCGTTGCTAGGGTTGGGGCTCGCGCTAGCTGCAGGGTCGCGTTGGTTGGTGATCCGTCAAGGAGCGCGATTTTACATCGAAGTGGTGCGTGGGATCCCGATCATTGTTCTACTGCTTTATGTGGCATTTGTGCTGGCACCGGCGTTGGTGGAATTGCGCAACTGGTTGGGAGGCTACTTTGGAGCTGATCCAATCCGAACCCGCAGTTTCCCGCTCTTGTGGCGGGCCATTATTGCGTTGATGATTGCCTATTCCGCATTTATCTCAGAGGTTTTTCGCGCTGGGCTCCAGTCGGTGGATAAGGGACAGATTGAGGCGGCAAAGGCCCTTGGCTTGAACCGATGGCAGCGGTTTCGGCTGGTGGTGTTTCCGCAAGCGATCCGGACCATTCTACCGCCGTTGGGCAATGATTTTGTCGCATTGGTCAAAGACAGTTCGCTGGTGTCTGTGCTCGGCGTTGCAGATGTCACCCAGTTGGGCAAACTGACAGCGGTGGGCAACTTCCGCTATTTTGAAACCTACAATGTGGTGGCAGTGATTTATCTTACGTTAACGATTGGGTTGTCGCTGTTGCTCAGGCGGCTGGAGAAGCATCTGCGTCGTCGCGAACAACAGCGTTAGAGCATTTTGGTGAAATTGTTCTGATAGAGGCTCTGGACGATGGGCAGGTGCAGGCATAGCCTTCTGACAAAGGAGAATGTGTCATGACTAACCCCCTGCTATCCCAATGGGACACGCCGTTTGAAATTGCCCCTTTTGATCAGATCCAGGACAGTGATTTCGCCCCGGCGCTGGATATCGCCTTGGCCGCAGATAAGGCGCAGATTGACGCCATCGCCCAGTCGGATGAGGTCCCTACATTTGCCAATGTGATTGAGGCGCTAGAAGCGCCTTGTCCAGAACTCGAGCAGGTGTTGTCTGTGTTCTACAGCGTGGCCGGGGCAGACAGTAATCCCGCGCGAGAAGCGCTTCAGCGTGAGTTCTCACCTAAGCTGGCGGCGCATTTCTCTGCGATCACCGCAAACAAGGCGCTCTATGCGCGGGTAAAATACGTTTGGGATCAACACAATACGCAAGATTTGTCCGATGAGCAGCAGCGCGTTTTGATGTTGACACACCGCGGTTTCGTGCGCGGTGGCGCTGCGCTGGAAGGGGCTGAAGACGCCCGCATGCAGGAGATCAAATCGCGGCTTGCGATCCTGGGGACCGATTTCACCCAGAACCTGCTTGCTGACGAACGTGATTGGTTCATGGCATTGAGCGAAGATGACCTAACCGGCCTGCCTCAGTTCTTGGTGGAGGCGGCACGAGCCGCGGGGCAGGAAAAGGGGCTGGATGGCCCTGCAGTTACACTTTCGCGCTCTCTCATAACGCCGTTTCTGAAGTTCTCTTCCCGCCGCGATCTGCGCAAACGCGCATTTGAAGCTTGGGCGGCCCGTGGTGCGAACGGCGGTGAGAGTGATAATCGGGAGATTGCGGCCGAGACCTTAAAACTGCGCGAAGAGCGTGCAAAGCTCTTGGGCTATGAGACGTTTGCCGCCTACAAGCTGGAAACAGAGATGGCCAAAGCCCCGTCAGCAGTGCGCGATCTTTTGATGCAGGTGTGGAAGCCTGCCAAGGCACAGGCTGAGGCGGACGCCAAGGTGCTGAACAAAATGATGCGAGACGATGGGATCAACGGCGATCTAGAGCCTTGGGACTGGCGCTACTATGCTGAGAAACGGCGCAAGGCGGAGCATGACCTCGATGAGGCCGAGTTGAAGCCCTATTTCCAATTGGACCGCATGATCGAAGCCTCGTTTGACTGTGCCACCCGTCTGTTTGGACTTGAATTCAAACCATTGGATGTTGCGCTTTATCACGAGGATTGCCGCGCCTGGGAGGTCACGCGAAACGGTCAGCATGTGGCGGTATTCATCGGTGATTACTTCGCCCGGTCGTCCAAACGCTCGGGCGCCTGGTGTTCCGCGATGCGCAGTCAGGCAACATACCCCGAGGTGGCGACGCCAGTAGTGATCAACGTTTGCAATTTCGCCAAGGGCGATCCGGCATTGCTGTCCTATGACGATGCGCGCACGCTGTTCCACGAGTTCGGCCATGCGCTGCACCAGATGCTGTCGAACGTTACCTACGAGAGCATCTCCGGCACCTCTGTAGCGCGCGACTTTGTTGAGCTGCCCTCGCAACTTTATGAACACTGGTTGGACGTGCCGGAAGTTTTGGGTAAATTCGCAACCCACGCAGAAACCGGCGCGCCAATGCCGGTAGAGATGCGCGACAGGGTGCTGGCTGCCTCGACCTTTGACATGGGGTTTCAGACGGTGGAATACGTGGCTTCCGCGCTTGTCGATTTGGCCTTCCACGATGGCCCCGCGCCACGTGATCCAATGGCAAAACAGGCTGAGGTGCTGGAGAAGATCGGTATGCCCAAAGCCATCATAATGCGCCACGCCACGCCGCATTTTGCGCATGTGTTTGCAGGTGACGGCTATTCATCCGGTTACTATAGCTACATGTGGTCAGAGGTGATGGATGCCGACGCTTTTGAGGCGTTTGAAGAGGCCGGTGGTGCCTTTGACAGTGAGCGCGCCGAGGCGTTGGAGGCTCATATCCTGTCTACCGGCGGTTCGCGTGACCCAGCGGAACTCTACACCGCCTTTCGCGGCCGTTTGCCCGGTGTGGACGCCCTGTTGAAAGGTCGCGGTTTGGCGGCAAAATAGGAAGTAGTTTAGGTTTTGAGATAAGAAGGGCAGGCGTGAGGCGTCGGCCCTTCTTGTGTTGGGGCAACCCTGAGCTCAGCTTAAAATATATCCAGACTGAGGTTGAGCAAGTTGAACGAAACGCTGTTTCTATAAGTGCTGCTACCCGCCTCGCTTGGCAGATGTCGGCAACGGTCCCAATTGTCTTTGCGGTCTGGCAGAAGGGGTATTACCTCCATTGCCATTAGCTGCATCGCGCAATCAAATGGCTCTCCTTCGAACGTACCATTGACTGCAAAAGGCTTGAGCTGGAGGTAAACAACTTTCCAATTTCGCTGCCAGAGGCCAACTTCTGAAACAGCTGCTGCGAATTCTTGGCCCGGCGTTTCCTCGTGGCAGGTATCGCCACGTAACCGCTAGTGTTCTGGTCACCGGTTTATGCGGTCAGAATAGCGCGAGGGGTTAAATCAATCACGAGGAAGGCGTGCGGGTTGGTTGCCGATTGTTAAACCCAAATGTCTGTGTTCAGTATCCCAAACTGCGGTCAACCTGATGCAGGAAGGGCTCGGCTGCCTCTCCCCGGCGGATGTTCTCAGCAATCACGCGAGCGGCGGTGATGGCGCGGGTTTCGGCAGCGATATGCGGCGTCACAGTCACATTGCTATGCGCCCAATAGGCGTGATCTGCGGGCAGGGGTTCCACCCGAAAGACGTCCAGCGTGGCGTGGCCGATCTGTCCACTGTCGAGTGAGGCAAGCAGGTCATCGTCATCGATCAGCGGGCCGCGACCGGGGTTGATAATACGTGCGCCGCGCGGCAGCAGCGCCAGAGTCTCACGGTTCAGAGTATTGTGCGTCGCAGGTGTGTCGGGCAGCAGAAGAATCACAATCTCTGCTGTGGCGAGAGCATCGCGCAGACCGGCGTCGCCGTGGCTGCAGGCAATCCCCTCAATCGACTTTGGGGACCGAGACCAGCCAGTGACGGGAAAGCCTATTTGTGCCAGCATCTCAGCGCAGGCTTGGCCCAATGCGCCAAGGCCAAGGATTGTGATTGGACGCTCTTCGGCAAGCGGCGGGACCATGGGTTGCCATCGGTCCTGTGTCAGGAGCGTGTTGTCGATGCCAAGGTGATATCGCAGCACATGGCCTGTGACCCATTCTACCATGCCGGCAGTCAGACCGGGATCGACCATTCGGCACAGCGGCATGGTCAGGGTCTGGTTGCCCACGATCTTTTCTACCCCGGCCCAAAGACTGAGCACAGCCTTGCATCGGGTATAGGGGGTGAAGTCTTGCAGGTCAGAATTGGGCGCATAGACCACATAGTCCACATCTTCCGGCGCGTGATCGATGCGCAGATCGACCGCCAGACCAGCGTCAGCGAAGGCGGCACGCAAAGGGGCTTCATGGGTGTTCCAACGTTCAGAGCGGGCTGCATACTGAACCTTGATCATGTCGCAAATACTCCTGACATATCGGCAAACCCTTTGATCTCAATCGGGTTGCCCGATGGGTCGTGAAAAAACATCGTACTCTGCTCGCCTGGCTCTCCAGCAAAGCGTGTGGTGGGCGCGATTGTGAATTCAACTTCCCTTGCTTTAAGCCGGTTGGCGAGTGCTTGCCACTCCGCCTGCGGCAGGATCACCCCGAGGTGTGGCATAGGCACCATGTGATCACCTACTTTGCCAGTGTTGGCAGTGGCAAAAACAGGGCCAAGATGGAGCGAAATCTGGTGGCCGAAGAAATTGAAGTCGATCCATGTGTCGGTACTGCGCCCTTCCTGACAGCCCAGCAGCTCACCATAAAACGTGCGGGCTCTCGTCAGGTCATCCACATGATAGGCGAGATGGAAAATACTCATCGCTCTGCTCCCTTATCTAACTGCCTATAGGGATAGAGGGAGATCAGTACAAAGGGTAGCTTGTTTTTCTATGTTCAGACATAAGTAAATCTATGGATACACGATTTCTGTCTAGCCTGATTGCAACAGTCGAGGAAGGCTCGCTTGCTGCGGCTGCGCGCCGTGAGGGAATCACGGCATCGGCTATTGCGCAGCGTATTGCGGCGCTGGAGGCTGATGTCGGCGTGTCCTTACTGCGCCGCGCGGGGCGGGTCATGCAGCCGACGGCTGATTGCCGTCGTTTGTTGCCCCGAATGCATGACCTGCTACGTGCTGAGGTTGAGTTGCGCTCCGAATTGCGCGGTACCGCCTTGACTGGGCGATTGCGGCTCGGGGCGGTGTCGACAGCGATGGGAGATTACGCGGGCGCGATCCTGCGACATTTGCGTGAGGCCGCACCAGAGGTTGCGCTGCAGTTGGTGCCGGGGACATCAGAAGGGCTCTATGCAGCGATGGAACAGGGGCAAATTGATGCTGCACTGTTGATTGAGCCGCCGTTTCCTGTGCCCAAAGCCTATGTTTTTTGGGATGTGGCCTGCCAGCCTATCGGATTGTTACAGCCAGACAGCCTAGGCGGTACAGCGCTGCCCTATCTTGTTTATGGCCGCGATGCATGGGGTGGCGCGCAATGTTGGCAAGCATTGACCAGGCGGGTTGGCGAGCCTGAAATTCTGGCCGAGCTGGATGCGTTGGAATTGATTGCACAGATGGTGGCGGAAGGTACAGCGCAAGCCGTTGTTCCTTGGTGGGACGGGTTGCAGCGTATAAACGGGCTGCGGTTCACGCCCTTTGCGGGAGAGGTCCGACGGGTAGGCGTCATTTTGCATCAGCGGGATGCAGAAAGTGCGCTGATGCATGTATTGATGGCGGCCTTATGAGCTGCGTCTAGCGTGGGCGGTGGATATGGGCGCTTTGCACCAGGCCAAAAGCAGCCATCAGCACGAGCATCGCCGAACCGCCATAGGACACCATTGGCAATGGCACGCCGACAACCGGCGCCAGGCCCATCACCATTGACATGTTTACGGCAAAGAACAGGAAAAATGTGATCGCCACACCGAGTGTCACCAGTGATGCAAAGCGATCTTTTGTCGCAAGCGCGGTCGCGATGCAGAAGATGATCACCAGCATGTAGATAAACAGCAGGGTGACACCGCCAATAAAGCCGAACTCTTCCGCCAGAGTTGTAAAAATGAAATCGGTGTGTTTCTCCGGCAGGAAGTTCAATCGAGACTGCGTTCCCTGCATATAACCGCGACCAGACCAACCACCCGATCCCAAGGCGATCTTGGACTGAGTGATGTGATATCCGGCCCCCAGTGGATCCTGCGAAGGATCTAGAAAGGTGTCGATGCGGCGGAACTGATAATCCTTTAAGAGTTGCCAATCGGTGCCGCGGCTCTTGAACACAGTTGCGACCAGGCCCACAGCACCGCTTATGACGGCTGCGAAATAGGCCCAGTGTACGCCGGCCAGAAACATCACACCCCCGCCTGCGGCCATCAACAATATGGAGGTTCCGAGGTCCGGTTGCCGCAGAACCAGAAAGGTCGGGAGGAGGATCAGGATCACAGGCGCGATCACCCATTGCGGGCGTGAACAGCGTTCTGGTGGCAGCCAATCGTAATAGGCTGCGAGCAGCATCACCAATGTGACTTTCATCAGCTCCGATGGCTGCAGGCGCATGAACCCGATATCGATCCAGCGTTGTGCGCCCATTCCGACTGCTCCAAAGAACTCGACAGCGACCAGCAACAGAACAGAGGCAAGATAGGCCAGAACCGAGATGTTGCGCCAAAACCAGATCGGGATCATCGCAACCACGAACATCACCGATAGCCCTAAAATAAAGCGCTTCATCTGTGGCTCGACCCAGGGGGAGAAGCTGCCGCCTGCAACTGAATAGAGCATAAGGAAGCCGACGCTGGCGACGCTGGCCAGCAGAAGGGTTAACGGCCAGTTGAGGTACAGGATCTTGCGAAGGCCGGTCGGAACCGATTGCGCATTATTGGCGAGATAGCTCATGCCAGTTCTCTCCTATCCAAGCCTCTCACGCCTGACTGCTATCATTGCTGCGGGCGCGCTGGATGCGTTCACGCTCTAGCCGCTCTTGCAGGGCTTGAATGCCGGGGCGATCTTTCTTGGGGTAAGCCTCTAGCGGAGGCGTCCCGTCATAAAGCGCCTGCAGAAGCACGTCACGTGCGATAGGGGCCGCCGCCTTGGAGCCGCCACCGCCGTGTTCGACAACCACTGCAACGGCGAATTTCGGATCATCGTAAGGCGCGTAGCTGACAAACAATGCGTGGTCACGGCGCTCCCAAGGCAGGTCTTCATTTCGGATCACCCCGGCTGCGCGTTCTGCAGCGGTGATATTGCGGACCTGGCTCGTGCCGCTTTTGCCAGCCATGCGCATACCGTCGGCGATGATGCGGGAGCGATAGCCGGTGCCGCGCCGCTCGTTGCTCACAGAATACATGCCACGACGCACGGTGCGCAGGTTATTCTCGCTGATACCAAGTGACTCGCCTGCGCCGCTGGGTTGTTCTACCCCGTCAATGGATTTCAGCAGCCGGGGTGTTACCTCGCGTCCTGTGGCAAGACGTGCAGTCATGACAGCCAGCTGCATTGGCGATGCGAGAAGATAGCCCTGGCCAATGGAGGAGTTCACAGTGTCACCAATCAGCCAATCCTCACCGTAAGTCTTGGATTTCCATTCTTTGTTTGGGGCGATCCCTTTTGCAACGGCGGACATTGGCAGATCATGGCGCGTGCCAAGGCCAAAGCGTTTCGCCATGGCCGAGATTTTGTCGATCCCCACCTTTATTGCGAGATCGTAATAGTAAACGTCGCAGGAGCTTTTGAGGGAGGTGTTGAGGTCGACATGGCCATGCCCGGCCCGTTTCCAGCAATGGAAGCGGCGGCCTGCAACCTCTAGGTGACCAGGGCACCAGACCGTGTCTTCGGTGCCGATTAGCCCCTCCTCTAGCGCAGCAAGCGCTGTGATCATCTTGAAGGTAGACCCCGGCGGATAGGTCCCTTGAACGGTCTTGTTGGCCAGGGGGCGATAGGGATCTTCGGTCAGGAGCCGGTAGTCGGCCACTGATATGCCGCGTACAAACAGATTGGGGTCAAAGCTGGGCGAAGAGGCAATGGCGCGCACATCGCCGCTCTCGCAGTCGATGATCACCGCGCTGGCGCTCTCATTCCCAAGGCGGGCTTGAGTGTAACTTTGAAGATCGGCGTCCACGCTCAGCTGCATGTCGGCTCCGGCTTCGCCTTCTCGGCGGTCCAGCTCACGCATAACGCGGCCGGTCGCATTGACCTCCACCCGCTTAGCGCCAGCCTTGCCGCGCAGATCACGTTCAACCTTGGCCTCAAATCCAACTTTGCCGATCTGGAACCGCGGAATGCGCAAAATAGGTTCCGGGTCGGTCAGCTTGCTGAGGTCATAGTCAGACACAGGACCAACATAGCCCACCACATGGGCAAAATCCTCCAGCTGCGGATAGACACGGGTCAGACCTACCTCTGGTGTGATACCGGGCAGGGCGGGGGCGTTCACCGCCACTTTGGAGATGTCATCCCAGCTTATCTGATCGGCCAATGTGATGGGGAGGAACGGTGGTGAGCGGCGCATCTCGGCCAAAGCGCGCTCGATGTCCTCAGGGTCAAGTGTCAGTAGCCGCGACAGCTTGCCGATGACGTCGCCGACATCGCCCGCATCCTCCGGCACCACTGTGATGCGGTAGGATTGTGCGTTCTGCGCCAGGATCGTGCCATTCCGATCGTAGATCTGGCCACGCGCCGGAGGTATCAGCCTGATATTGATGCGGTTCTCTTCAGCCAGCAGGCGGAACTGATCAGCCTGATCAACCTGTAGATGGCGCATCCGCATCGCCAGACCGCCAGCAAACGCGAGTTGAAAGCCGCCTAGCAAAAGGGCACGACGACTTATCTTGCGGTGTGATCCTTCGACGTCTTTTACGGTGCGTTTCATCGATGGTTTCCTAGCGCTTCTGCTTCGGCAGGGGAGAGTTTACGAACCCCCAGCAGGCTCTGACTGGCTAATACGACAAGCGGATAGATCAATAGTGTTGCTACCATTTGGATCAGAATCAACCCCAGAGAGGGTTGTTCGACCCCCAGAATTGCGAGGACCAGTCGGTTTAGCAGGGTGGTTGCCGTGACTGTTGCAGCGACTGTCACCCACTCTCCGATAAAGGCGGTTTCACGGTGCGGCTGTACTTGCGATTTCAAAAAGCTGCAAGCCAGCACTACGAGAAGAGCCATCAGGCCCGGTGGCCGCTGAAATAGCAGATCCGCCAGCAGAAACGTTAGAGCAATCAAAAGGGTAGGGACGTAGTCAGGGCGGCGGACCGACCAGGCTACAACCAGTGCCAGCAGAAGATCAGGTGGTGCCCAGCGAGAGGGCAACGTATCCAAAGGCAGCAGGTGAAAGAACATGATCAGCAGAGCCAGCCCAGAAAAAGTCGCACGCATAATCCAGATACGCGCCGGGGCGTTACTCGCCATTTCCAGCCTCCGCTGCGGCATCGTTGTTGCCCAGCCCCTCTGGTCGTGGCTGTGGTACGTTGATACCGGGTGCCGGAACAACCAATCCGCCGGGATCCTTGATCACCTCCGACCCGTGGTGGCGCAGCACCCGCAGAAACTCCAGCCGCTCGTAGTCAGCAGACAGGCGTACACGCAGGCGGCCAAACCGATCTTGTGTCACTTGCCCGATCAGCAAACCGGCGGGAAAAACGTTACCATCCCCGGACGTCACTACCCGGTCGCCGGGGCGCACGAGGTCAGGGTTTTCAAGGAAGTCGATAACAGGCGTTGGGCTGTTATCGCCGGCCACAAGTGTGCTTTGCCCGGAGGGTTGAATGAGAGCAGGTACGGCGCTTGCGGCATCGGTCAACAGGATCACGCGCGCGGTATCCCGCCCGGTGCCGGAGATCCGGCCCACAAGTCCGATGCCATCCATAGTTGCCCACCCGTCACGTACACCGTCACGCGCACCGACGTTCAGGATTACTGACTGGCGGAACGGCGATCCACTGTCGGCCATCACGACGCCGGTTACATAGGTGAGACGTGGATCTAGTCGCACATTGTTGAGATCCAGAAGGCGGGCGTTTTCCTGTTCTAGCTGCAAGGCCGCCTCTTTCCAGGCGCGCATCTGGCGCAACTCACTGCGCAGCTCGCGGTTCTGTTCGGCAAGACGCTGGTAGCTTTGAAAATCGCGGAACAGATTTATTGCGCCTTCGACCGGGATCATGGCCCAGTCCATACTGGGTACAACGGCATCCACGACTTGAGCCCGGAACCGTTCAACTCTCGGGCTGTCGATACGCCATACAAGGAAAACACCCAGAAGGCATAGGCAGATGACCCCGGTCAGCAGGCGTCGCAGCGGGGCGGCGTAATCATCTCGCTGGGACCGATCTTTGGCCAAGGTATTCCTTCCCGGCGCTGAACGTCGGCCATCTTAGGGACGGCCCGACGGCTCAGCTGTCGTAGTCGATGGCGTGTGCCAGCTGTTTTTCGTATTCCAGCGCCTTGCCGGTGCCAAGGGCCACACAGTTCAGGCTCTCATCCGCGATGGAGACGGCCAGCCCTGTCTGCTCGCGCAGTGCCAGATCCAGATCGCCAAGAAGAGCCCCGCCGCCGGTCAGCATCACGCCCCGGTCGACAATATCGGCCGCAAGATCCGGCGGAGTGGTTTCCAGCGCGGTCATCACAGCTTCGCAAATTTGCTGAACTGGCTCCGCCAACGCTTCAGCCACTTGGGCTTGGCTGACTTCGATTTCTTTGGGGACACCATTTAGCAGGTCGCGACCCCGGATTTGCATGGACTGTCCACGGCCGTCATCGGGCATCCGCGCGGTGCCGATGGAGGTTTTAACACGCTCTGCGGTAGATTCCCCGATCAACAGGTTTTGCTGGCGACGCAGGTAGCTGATGATCGCCTCATCCATACGGTCGCCGCCGACCCGAACAGAGCGCGCATAAACAATGTCGCCAAGCGACAGGACTGCAACTTCGGTGGTGCCGCCACCGATGTCGACAACCATGTTGCCAGTTGGGTCGGTGATAGGCATGCCTGCCCCGATTGCCGCAGCAATTGGTTCCGCAATCAGACCGGCACGGCGGGCTCCGGCAGAGAGAACGGACTGACGGATCGCTCGTTTTTCAACAGGGGTCGCACCATGAGGCACGCAAACAATGATCTTGGGTTTGGAGAAGGTGGAGCGTTTGTGAACCTTGCGGATGAAATGTTTGATCATTTCTTCGGCGGTATCAAAATCGGCGATCACCCCTTCACGCATGGGGCGGATAGCTTCAATGGAGCCGGGCGTCCGACCCAGCATCAGCTTAGCGTCTTCGCCGACTGCGAGGACTTTTTTCACGCCGTCTTTGACGTGGTAGGCCACAACCGAAGGTTCCGACAGGATGACACCGCGACCCTTAACATAGACCAGCGTATTCGCCGTGCCGAGATCGATTGCCATGTCAGACGTGAACAACCCGCCGAGATTTCCGAAGATCGACATATATTAGGACCCTGTAAAACTGCCACCTGTCCCGCGACTCTGCCGAGAGCGGGCTTTATGTCTTATAAGCAGCGCTGAGAGGTGGCGAAAGAGCGTATTCGGATCCAAGGGCGCCTTTTCGCCGCCTAACGCGGGTATCGTTGCGCAATTGATTGGGCGGTTTCTCTTTAGTCAGAGCCGGGGGCTGTCGACTTAATGTGACAAGCGGATCGTACGCAGGAAACGCACACGGGCGCAACGGATGAGTATGTCGTGCCCAAATCACCCAATGCCGGGGGCTATGCTAGTAGACTATTTCTCCGAGGCCATTCGGTTTCCATCGTGGTCTGCAAAACAAAGGCTCTTAAGCCCCGTCTTTGTCATGCAATATCCTTGAAGTTACGGATCCATGCTTTTCGCACCCTCGGTAGGCCGCGTTGGGATTGGAAAGCACAATAGTGTTTGCCCGGCACTACGGCCATTCGATTCAGCTTAGTTATTGCTCGGTTTATGAACGTCGCCTGTGGAAGCTGAACTGCAGGTCTGATGATTTTCGTGATGAACGGAAGGGGGAGCCGTACGGCCTCTCCATGGCCCTGTTTAGGGTGATCGTTGCGCATCCGCTGCAAGAGCGGCCAGCCTGTAGAACCCGTGCGCCATTTTTGTAAAGGGTGTTAGCATAAAGAACGCCAGCACCGCCCCCAGATGGAGGACCAGCATCAATGGCATCATCGCGGACTGACCGAGCGTATAAAGGGCGAGACCGCTAAGACCGATGAACCCCAGAAGGCCAACAAAAGCCAATTCACCACCAAATGCTGACGAGGCCCCCAACTTGCGGTCAGAGCACAGCTTGAGCCAAATCATAATGAAGCAGCCGATAACGAGTAAGAGCCCCCCAGAGATGCCGAATAGTTTCGGGAGGGAAAGCAGCCCGTATGGCGCAGGCAGGTCGAACACATAGTGCATCATGGTGGCAACGCTGGTGGACGCAAAGCACAGCAATAAGCCGTACATTACAGCCTGATGAGCCACACGTCGGGCGTGTGTAAACCGGTCTTCATCTTCGAAATTGCAGCCGTCACTATGGCCGCCCTTGAGGTTTTTCATATTCGCAGCCTGCCGTAGAGCCTGTGTCAGATGTGCTATCTTCAATGGCTTTGCGCCGATCTTGCGCCAATAGCAGCGCAGGCTGATACCGATACTGAACAATGGAAACAGGAAGGCGGGCAGGAAGATGGCTACCATCGCATTGTGCGACAATACCGCATAAAAACCATCGCCGCCTGATGAGGCCAGCGCCCGTGCTGCCCAAAACAGTAGTGCGAAACCAACCGCGGTGGCCACAGCGATCAGTACGCCATTCTTTTGGAACGCCCTGCCTGCCGAGCGTGGAACGGCGAGATCTTCCCAGCTGTCCTGCCGGACATTGGCCAGTGCTTGTGGCAGGTTCAGATCAAATTCATGTGGAGCGGTGTATTGACAGGCGTAGTAGCAGCCCCGGCAGTTGTGGCAAAGGTTGGCCAGTTGCGTCAGATCACCATCTGAGAATGCGCGCTGTGCATGGAGTGCCGGAAAGACGGTACAATAGCCCTCGCAATAGCGGCAGGCGTTGCAGATTTCGGCTTGGCGGCGGGCTTCGTTCAGAAGATCAGTTTGCATTGGCATAAGCAGCGGCCTCCTTGCCTGCGATGCGTCCATAGACGGTTCCGATGGTCATGCCGAACCCGGCTAGATAGCCTTGGCCCAGAATGGACCCGGCCATGGTTTCTCCCGCCGCCCAGAGATTTCTGACGGGGCGATTGCCACGGGAACACTGAGCACGCTCGTCGACTTTCAATCCGAGATAGGTGAAGGTCACGCCGGTGCGCAGCGAATAGCCATAGAATGGTGGCTCAGTAATTGGGCGTGCCCAGTTTGTCTTTGGCGGAGTGAGCCCAGTTGTTGATACCGCATCCAGTTCCGTGGGATGGAAATTAGATGTGTCCCCGCAGGCGGTGTTGAATTCGTCAACTGTTTGCAGCAGTGTATCCGCTGGCAGGTCTAACTTTCCCGCCAGTTCTTCTAGTGTGTTTGCCTTGATGGGGGGGAATACTGAGGGCATGAACAGGTTCAACGACTTGGCGTCGATGATAACATAGCCGATCTGGTCGGGCTGTGCGGCCACCAGTCGGCCCCAGATGGCGTAGCGCTTGGGCCAAACGTCTTCGCCCTCGTCATAGAACCGTAGCGCGTTTTTGTTGACGACTATCGAGAACGGAACGCAGTCAAGCCGAGTGACGATACCACCGTCAAATTTTGGTGCGCGACCATCGATTGCTACGGCATGGCATTGGGTTGGATCGCCGACTTGTTCGATCCCTTGCTCCAGCAAATCCGCCAAGACTACTCCGCGGTTATAGGGCGTGCCGCGGATGAGAAAGTTTTTCGCAGCGGGACCCCAGGCACGGGCGAGCCACTCGGTATCTGCTTGAAAGCCGCCAGATGCCACGACCACGGATTTTGGCGCGACCCGATGGGTCTGTCCCTTCTGCGAGTATTCGACAAAGGCCACGTTGTCGTCACTCATCTTTATGCGTGTAACAGCCGCGTCGTATTCCACCTGAACGCCAAGGCGCTCTGCAGTGCGGTAATAGGCGTTGACCAAGCTTTTGCCTCCGCCAAGGAAAAATGCATTGGTCCGAGCCAGAGACAAAGTGCCTGACAGGGGCGGTTGGAATCGCACTCCGTGCTCCTCCATCCAAGGCAGGCACTCTTCAGACGCCCGAATGGCGAGCCGCGCCAGCCGCTCGTCGGTCTTGCCGTCCGTTACTTTCATAAGATCGGCGAGGTATTCTTCCTCGGTATAGCTGTCGACAAGCGGTCCAAGTGGACCACGGTGCATGCAGCGAAAGTTGCGGGTATGCCGGGAGTTGCCGCCCCGATAGGGTTTGGGCGCAGTTTCCAAGATCAGAACGCGTGCGCCTTCCTCGGCGGCAGTGATCGCGGCACAGAGCGCGGCATTGCCACCGCCGATGACGGTAATATCCGGGCGATCGGCAGTCAAATGAGATCCCCATCGTAATTGATGGGTTGGTCGGGCCGGGCGCGAAGCGCGCGTACGCGAACACGCTGTGCCGCTTCGATATGGGCGCGCATTGCTGCCTCGGCGAGCAATCCATCCCGTGCTTTTATGGCGTCGAGCACGCCAAAATGTTCTTCTACAGCCTTACCGCCGCGATCGGGTTGGGTCAGCGTGGTCGGCCCGAGGATCATCAACGCCTTTTGAAGGGCGTGGATTGATCGGGCGAGGAAGCGATTCTTGGCCGCGTCCAGAAGTCCTGCATGAAATTGGCGATTTAGGATGAACGCCTCCGGAACGTTTCCAAGTGTTGCCATCTGCTGGTTCATCTCGTAGAGCTCTTCGATTTCGATGTAGGAGGCGGCCCGTGCGGCCAGCCGCGCGGCGGTGCCTTCGAGCACAGCCCGCATCTCGTAGAGCTCCATAACTTCGGCATAACCAAGCGTACGGATGCTGGCGCCCTGACGCGGCACATGGGTGACGATCCCATCAGCCTCCAGCTGGCGGATTGCCTCGCGTACTGGAGTGCGTGACATGCCGAGGCGCTCCGCAAGGTCTGTTTCGCGCAGGCGATCACCGGGATTGAGCCGTCCCTCGCGCAGTTCAGTCAGCAATCGCGCATAGGCACTATTGCCCTGTGGTGTGCTGTCGTCATCGCTGGTCATGGTCTCTCCAGAATCTACTTGTATACACTTGGATACAAGAGTATTCATTGAGACGTCAAGACAGTCAGGAGACCGGTTTGCACAATTTTCTTTCTCATTCTCTAGCGTGCCGTGCCCTGACGTTTGTACTAGCAAGCGTCGGAACGTTGCTGTTTTGGATGCTGGATCTGCCATTGGCTTTCTTGTTCGGCCCCATGACCTTTTGCCTCGTGGGAGCATTGCTGCATTTTCCGCTGAAGGGGTTTGGCCAGGTGTCAATCGCCGCGCGCACGATACTTGGGGTGGCGGTTGGGGCGTCGATCACGCCGGAGGTCATAGCCGAACTGCCGCGCATGGCACTGTCGATGACGCTGATCCCTGTGTTTATTGCCGTGATCGCCTTTGTAGGGGTGCCGTTCTTTCGCCGGCTCTGGGGGTTTGACGCGGCCACTGCTTATTATGCGGCCATGCCAGGGGGGCTGCAGGATATGGTGATTTTTGGCACCGAAGCAGGCGGCGACGCACGTGCCTTGTCATTGGTTCATGCAACACGTGTCTTGATCATTGTAACGCTTGCGCCCTTCTTCCTGAGCCATTTCTACGGTTCGGCCCTGACCAACCCGATCGGTGCACCGGTGTCGGATCTGCCGCTGCATGAAATCCTGATCATGGTTGCGGCGGCGGTGGTTGGTTGGAAGGGTGGCGAGCGTCTGGGCCTGTTCGGGGCATCAATCCTTGGCCCAATGATCATAACCGCAGCGCTGTCACTTGCGGGTGTGATCCATTTCCGTCCACCAGCCGAAGCGCTGCTTATCGCGCAGTTCTTTATCGGTTGTGGGATCGGCATCCACTTTCTTGGCGTGACCGCAAGAGAGCTGACTCGCATTGTCGCTGCAGGCGTAGCTTATGTTCTGGTCCTGATGGTGCTGGCGGCTGGATTCACGGGGTTGGTAACCGGGCTCGGTCTTGGCGATCCGGTGGCGGTATTTCTTGCCTTTGCCCCGGCCGGGCAGGCCGAGATGACAGTGTTAGCCATCGTCACTGGTGCGGACTTAGGGTTTGTGATTACCCATCATTTGACCCGTATCGTTATTGTGATCGTTGGGGCGCCAGTTGTGGCAGGGTTTATTGCCCGAAGACGAGCGGGTTGACCATGTGGATCGGATGGCCGTTGGCATAGGCAGTCACCTGTTCGAAGATATCCGCAAACTGCTTGTCGAATTCGTCCTCGGTGACAAAGCCGATATGCGGCGTAGCGATCAGGTTAGGATGTGCCAGCAACGGATCAGTTGGGTCCATCAGTGGTTCGCTATCGAACACATCAACGGCGGCCATTCCGGGGCGGCCGGCATCCAGCGATGATAGCAGCGCGCCGGGCTCGATTAACCCGGCACGAGAAGTGTTCACGAGCAGTGAGCGAGGCCTCATCAACGCCAGGTCCTGCGCGGTAACGATCCCGGATGTCTCAGGCGTTAGCCGCATATGTAGAGATACGACGTCGCTTTCGGCAAAGAACGCAGTGCGGCTCTCGGCCAACTGCTTGCCGTCCGCTATCGCGCGTGCGCGACCTGCGTCAGAGGACCACCAGATGACTTCCATGCCAAATGCACGAGCGTAGTCCGCAACAGCACGCCCGATGCGACCATATCCGTAGAGGCCCAAACGCCGCCCACGCAGTGTGCGGCCCACACCCATCTGCCAACCCCCCGTCTTAATGCTGGCCATCTGTTGGGGCAGTTGCCGCATGGCGGATAAGATCAGTGCGAAGGTCAGCTCGGCTGCGGCGTAGTTCGCGCCATCCGCACCCTTGTTTGAGCACAGCAATACGCCGCGATCGGTGCAGGCCCCCACGTCCACGTGTGGCCACGCTCCTCGCTGAGAGATCAATCGTAGATTCGGTAGCCGCTCAAGCAGGCTATGCGTTACCAGTGTCCGCTCGCGGAATAAGACCACGCAGTCGGCATCGGCAAGACGCGCAGCTAGGGCATTCTCATCGGCTTCGTGATCGGTCCAGACTGTGACGTCGTGCTCATTCAGCAGGTTAAAGCAGGGCAAACCCCGCAGTGTGTCGAACCAGTCATCGAGAATATGAACCTTCATGATCACCTCCGCAGAGTCAGCTATGATACGGCCACGCCTTGGATGCCGGGTTGCGCGTTCACGCAAGTTAGCCAGGCCTGCCTGAGTCACGTCAGGGTCGCTGTGTGCGTGTTGAGGCCTTCGCTACCGGACACAAGGCCTCAACCGACGTTAGTGGGACAAGAGCACTGGGATCTTGGTTCGGGACAGGATTTCGGAGGTTACACCGCCAAAAAAATCTTCGCGAAACTTCGAATGCTCATAGGCACCGAGCACCAAGAGCGAGGGATCGTGTTTGCCGCACCACGTCAGGATGGTATCAGCTACGGGATGGGTAAGAGGCCAATCCTCGTGGATTGGTTCCACACCATGCCGTTCAAGATGGAGCATCAGATCTTCGATGGGCCACTGCGCGCGGGGGCCAACTGTCAGCACGCTGACACGGCCTTCGTCCTCGAGCAGGCGCAGGCTGTCGGACAGCGCACGAGCAGCGGCGCGCCCTCCGTCCCAAGCTAGTGCAGCATGGTTGTGGTCGGCACCTGCGTCATATCCTGCCGGGACCACTATCACGGGGCGTCCGGACATCAGCGCTATGCGATCAGGGTGCAGGGTGACGTGTTCGTCATCGCTGTCAGAGTGGGTCCCGACAATCATGATGTCGTAGTGGCGCGCGGCTTCAGCCAGTACTGTATCGACGCGGCCCGTGACCTCCTTCAGTTGCAGGGAATTGGCAAGGTCCAGGGCGGCGCGCTCTGCCTCGAACCTGACCTCAATCTCCTGCAAAACAACGGTGTTGGCGGCCTCCAGTAAGGCGCGCGCCTCTTTCGGGATCCAACGCGAACGGCGATCGATCACCTCGTGACCTGATTGAGCCAGAAGAGCCGTGACATGGGCATCAAAGCGTTTCGCCAGGGCGGCGGCGTAGCGTAGCGCGGCCACGGAACCCTCCGACCCGTTGAACGCCACCAGCAAATTCATCATCGGCATATCAGTGACCTTTCCAGACACTTTGGGGCACGTAAACCCGGCCATCCGCTAGCTTGCGGGCTGTCCGCAAAAGGCCAGCGGAATTCAGGCTGAAACCATTGTTCATCTCAAAATCCACCAGCACCTCGATTGTGCCAGAGGCATGTTCCAGTACCACATTGGCAGGGCTCTCACTGGGACGCTTCAACAGACCGTCGGCCACAGTGCCGGGGGTCAGCGCACAGGATGCGAGGCATTGTGCGCCGGTCACCGCCATTGAGGGATGTGTGTTCCAGGGCATGAAATAACGGGTGCAGATGGTGCCGCCGTCTTTTGCTGGTGCCAGGAGGCCGAACTTGGGCGTAACGGATTTCGACACATCCCCCATGCCCATCGCCGCGCCGGCCTGAAGCCGTATGGATTCCATACGGTCAAAGAAGTCTTTATGATTGTTCAGTTCCTGCACCGTCTCATAGCCCGTGAGGCCAAAGTCGGCGGCTCGTGCGATGGCCATGGGCATCGCCACGTCCATGCAGGTGACCTCGATCCCATCAAAACTGTCGCGCAAGTTGTCTGTCGGCAGGAAAGCCCCGGTGGAAGACCCCACCACACCCATAAAGTTCAACGCAATGGGCGCGGCGGTCCCCGGCACGCCAGCAATTTCTGTTAGGCCATCATATTGCATGGCACCCCCGGGCGTCTGGACCCGCGCCAAAACCTGTGCTCCGGTATTGACTGAGCGAATCTTGATCTCAGTCTCGTCACCTCTGGGCTTTACCAGCCCCATCTCGATTGCCGCCGGGCCGACGCCAGACAGGATGTTACCGCATGTGGGCTTGAAATCTACCAGCCTGTCCTCGACCGAGACCTGTGCGAAGAAATAGTCCACATCTGCCCAGTCATCGTCGGATAGCGACAGCATGGCGACCTTGGTGGTTACAGCCACGCCGCCGCCGATGCCATCTATATTGATTGGATGACCAGACCCGAGGGCGGTCAGCAAGACCGCGGCAAGGGTCTCTTGTTCTGCGGGCAGGTCGGCTCGGTTGAAATACGGCCCGCGTGAGGTGCCGCCGCGCATGAAGACATAGGGTATGCCTGTCTGTGTCATGTCATTGTCTCCTGGGAATTACGTCAGCGGCTTCATTTCAGGGGCCATGGTAGATCGACGGCGTCTTGAAGAAGACCCGGAGGGAAGTCGCGGTTCAACGCGCCGGCCATGACGCACATCAGGGCAATACCAGCGGCGGCCAGGATCAGAGTTTTTGGCCATGGGGCTTGGGCACGAACCCGAAGGAACGAGATCAGGAAACCGCAAAGTGCAAGGATGAAGCCCAGAAAATACGTCGTTACGATCAGGCCCACGAACCAGGCCAAGGTGCTCCAGAGGCCATAAGGCGCGTCTGCGTCCTCGCCCGCCAGTTCCTTGTCGGCAAAGATTGCATCGGTTTCAGGGCGTAGGATCATCTGTACAAGCAGGATCAGAAGGGCAGCAAGCGTAATGCCTCCGATCACCAATGGCACAATCTTGTCGGTCATATTGTACTCTGGGATCATGTTTGCGTTGATCAGAGCCGCGACGACATAGGCCGAGATCACCAACAGGAAAATCAACGGCGCACGCTTGGATCCGGATTGTACGTCACCCTCAGCCATAATCGATTTCGCCTGACGCAGACCCAGAACCACGGAAACGAGAGTCACGACCAGCAGTACGATCACTATGGGGGAGAACAGATAGTCCATTCCCTCTTCAAAGGATTTGCGAAAGCGGAACGATGCGATCTGGAATGCCTGGTTAGAGAATTTCTCAACCGGGTTGGACAGAACAAAGCCAATTAGGAAAGCCGGGCGAGACCAGTCAAAACGGCGCAAGAAAATGCCGATCAAGCCAATCACGAACAGCGCGAGGATGTCCTCGAAGTTCTGACCTGACTGGAACGCCGCAAAGCTGATCAGCATAAAGAGAAAGGGTGCGAGGTAGGTGAAGCGTATCGTTGTCAGTTTTGCGATACCGCCCGACGCCGCGATGCACAAAAGCGTACCAACAACATTCGCAAGCGCCAGCAGCCAAACGATGGAATAGGTGATATCCAGATTGTCACGCAGCATAGAAGGGCCGACTTCGATGTCGCCCGAACCCAAGAGCGCAATCGCACCGATGAAGATCGCCATCGATCCGGAGCCGGGGATGCCGAACAGCAATGTCGGCACCAGCCCGCCGCCTTCTTTGGCGTTGTTAGAGCTTTCCGGACCAACTACACCACGGATCTCGCCTTTGCCGAAGTTTGATTTGTCCTTGGTTGTCTGCACCGCGTGGCCATAGGCGATCCAGTCCACAACTGAGCCACCAAGGCCGGGGATTACACCAACCACAACGCCGATCAGGGAACAGCGCAGAGAGAGCCATTTATTTGCGAACCAATCGCGTACGCCATCACCCCAGCCCGCGCCCAGGGTGGCGTCCTTTGCGATTGCGCGGTCCTGTCGCAGCAGCGAGATGATTTCCGGCACGGCAAAGATGCCGAGGCCCACGATCACCAGTTTCAACCCGTCTGTAAGGTATGGGATATCATAGGAGGCCATGCGCAAACTGCCACCGGCATCGGCCTCACCAATGGTGCCAATCAGCATGCCGAGACCGGCCGCCGCCAGACCTTTCAGCGCCACACGCCCGGCCAAAACGGCCACCATCGATAGGCCGAGAACCGAAATCATCAACATTTCCGGCAGGCCAAAGGCCAGCACCAGCGGCCGTGCCACCACGATGAACATCGTAAGGAATGCTGCGCCGACCAAGCCGCCGAATAGCGAAGATGTAAACGCCGCCGACAGCGCTCGTGCTGCTTGCCCCTTTTTCGCTAGTGGAAAGCCATCCAGCACCGTCGCCTGTGATGCTGACGATCCGGGGATACCCATCAGCACCGATGCAAAAGTGTCGGATGTTGGTACAACGGCCACCATCCCGACCATCAGGGCAAGGCCCAGCACCGGATCCATGCCAAACATGAACGGCAACAGCAACGAAAGGCCCGCGATGCCGCCGAGGCCGGGGAATACACCAACAGCCAGCCCCATCACGACCCCAAGCACGAGGTACCCTAGGACAGAAGGTTGCAAAATCATGGCCCATGCCTGGCCAAGCGCAGGTAGGGCGGTGGCGAATAGGTCCATCGCACCGGCTTTCGTAAGAGTAGATTTTCAGAAGGATAAGCTGCGGCCCCAGCGCCGTATTAGGTTCGGGGCAGGGCCGCTATGTAAGGCGCTTACTTCAGCGATACGCCATATGCATCCTGCAACCAGCTGGTCACAAATGCTTTGGCTTCGGATGACACGGTTGTGCCAGTCGTTGTCGCGTTTTTGGCACCGTTGCCGACAAACACTTCGTATTTCCCTACGCGTTTGGCGGCGATTTCTGGAAAATCTTCGCGCTTGCGTACAGCATCAAAAGCGCTCGCAAAGGTGTCGCGGACATCATCTGGGGTGCCTGCAGGCAGGAATGCAATTTTCTGAACTGGGAAGCCTGCGACGAAGAATGCTTTCCAAGCGTCCCAGGCTTCACCGGAGGTATCACAACCGTCGGTCGCTTCACAGACTTCTTTAAAGGTCGGGATGTCGGGGAAAGTCGGGTCGCGCATGATGTTGCCATCAGTATCTAAAGCGCCCCAAGTCATCATGGGCACAGCCTTGCCTTGCGCGACCAGATCAGCAGAAGATCCGAGATAGCCAGAGGAGGTTTGATAGTCGATCGTTGCTTCGCCGCGTTCGAACATCAGGCGGCCGTCTCCACGCCCTTTGATCCCGAATACGGGCTCCACGTTCATACCCAGCATTTCCCAGGCAAGCAGCGGCACCAGATCAAGACGGGTGGCTCCTTGCGAACCGTAGATGAAATCTACCTCCTTGAGGCCGTTCGCGGAACCGTCGAACTTCGCGCCGTCATCTGGATTTAGATATGCGACACCACCGGTGCCCGAGGCCATAACCGGGGTCCAGTCAGTGTATTCGTAGCGCACACGTGGGTCACCCAGCAAATAGGGGAACTGAGTTGAACCCGAGGTTCCAAAGAGCAGCGTTCCATCTTCATGTTCTTGTTCTTGAAACCAATTGGCTCCTTTGGTTGATCCAGCACCGGGCATAAACTTCACCACAACAGTGGGGTTGCCGGGCAGCTCTTCGGATAACAGTGGCGCAAAGAAGTTGGCCCACTTTGCGGATCCGCCGGTTTCCGAAAATGGAATGATCCATTCGATTGTCTTACCGGACATATCGACGTCTGCCAGTGCAGGTGAGGCCAGAAGTGCGGCTGCTGCAACCGAAGTTGCAAGTTGCTTGATGGTCATTGGTTTCCTCCCGTAGACCTGAAACGCCAGGCCGTCGGCCCAATGTTCCATCTATTCTTAACTAAAGGGATGTGATTCCCTCCTCCAACATCAGCACCTTGCTCTCTCAACCTTGCGTGAAACTTGCGAACTATGACAAAGAAGTAGCCATGCGTATCGCCGTAGTCGAAGACAACACAGCATTGGCCCACGGAATTGCCTTCCGTCTGCGGGATCGCGGCCATGCGGTTGACCTGTTGCATGATGGAGCGGAGGCGGACCATTTTTTGGCACAGGAAGGCGCGGATCTGGTGGTGCTGGATCTGAACTTGCCGGGTATGGACGGGATTGAAGTCTTGCGTGCCCTGCGCAGGCGCGGTGATGGGACACCGGTGATCTTGCTCACGGCGCGATCCGACACTGCTGAACGCGTGACCGGGTTGGACGCTGGGGCAGATGACTACCTGACGAAACCTTTCGAGATGGACGAGTTGGAGGCGCGTTTGCGTGCCATGGCCCGTCGCAAAAACCTTGAACTTAATGCGCGCGACACACTCGGCTCACTGGTTTTTGACCGCACGTCGCGCCAATTGCTGCAAGACGAACAGCCGCTTGATATCCCGCGCAAGGAAGTCGCCACACTGGAGTGTCTTCTGGAACGGCGCGGGCGAATTGTTTCAAAGGCGCAGCTTATTACTCATGTCTATGGCACCGGGTCCGACGCAGAGGAGAGCGCGATCGAGCCACATGTCTCACGCCTGCGCAAACGGCTCACGCCCTTTGGTATCAAGATCAAGACAGCGCGTGGCCTTGGCTACATGCTTGAGGTTTCCACCCCATGAAATCCATGTCGCTACGCCTGCGGCTATTTCTGGTGATATTGCCGCCTTTGTTGGTGGTCTCAGTGCTGTTAGGTCTTTGGCGATTTGAAGTGGCGCAGCGCACGTCCGAAGAACTCTTTGATCGTAGCTTGTTGTCTGCCGCCTTGGCGATTTCGCGCGATGTCGCGATCTCCGATGGTGATGCGCTGTCGCCAAGTACGCGACGCTTCATCTCCAATGCGGGCGAGGGAGAGGTATTTTATCACGTCACTGGTCCAGGTGGTATCTATATCACCGGATACGCCTATCCACCGCGCCCTGATACCGCCGTTGAACGCGATGTGCCGTTCTATTATGCGGCGAACTATCGCAGCGAAGAGGTGCGCGTTTTGCGCATGATCGAAAGCCGCACGATTGGCAATCTTTCTGGCGACTCGGTTGTAACCGTCTGGCAACGTGTGAGTGATCGCCGTGCCTTTGCTCACGTATTAGCCCTACGTGCCGCCGCTTTGATGGCAGCGCTAATGGCGGCGCTCGCATTGGTGGTCTGGTTTGGGGTGCAGATCGGCCTCAGGCCGCTGAATGACTTGCAAGACGCCATCCGGAAACGCTCTCCGGAAGATTTGGGAGCGATCCAGCGACCTGTTCCCAATGAGGTCGCGGGCATCGTTTCGACCCTCAACCGGCTGCTGGCTCAGGTGCAGAACAGCATTGAGGCACATCAGGCGTTTATATCCGATGCCGCGCACCAGCTCCGGAATCCGGCGTCAGCAGTGTTGGCTCTTGCGGAAACCTTGCCGGACGTAAGGGATTCAGCAGATCGCGATGCCCGCCAGATAGAGTTGATTGAAGCTGCCCGGACCTCTGCACGTTTGTCTGAACAGCTCCTTTCTCTGGAGCGACTACGCTACGAAGATGATAGCCTGCAGTCGTGCTTTGAACTCAACCAGGTGGTTGAGGAGGCCTGCCGCAATTTCGCACCAAAGGCTTTATCACGGGATCTGGATTTTGTGTTGAGCCCCGAAACTGGGACTTTGTGGGTAAATGGCAATCCTATTCTCATTGGCGAGGCGCTGACCAACTTACTGGAAAATGCGCTACTTCACGGTGGGAGTGAGATGACATCGATCACAGTGCATACCTGCCTTGATGATAGTTTGGCCCTTGTCACGGTACAGGATGACGGTCGTGGCATTCCCCTTGATCAGACTGAGACAGCGTTTCGTCGGTTTTCGCAGCTGGAAAATGGTGAGGGCACGGGCCTTGGCCTCGCGATTGTTGAGCAGGTCATGCAGCGGCACGATGGAGGGGTTGTATTAGAGAAGATTGAACACGGCACGAGCGTGCGCCTTCACTTGCCGCTCGCAACAGGTGACAAAAACTTTGACCCTATGAGTCTATAGAAAAACCTGACTACAAATCGCACTGCTAGGTCGTTTTTCGTGAGCAACCCACGCGCATACCGCTGTCCTATTCGCGTGCCCACCATCCCGTCTGCTGTGCCGGAATCATGTTCTGCGCTCGCGGGAGCTGAATCCGAACCTCTGACATCAACATCCGTTACAAACCCTATGAAGACAGGTTAAGAGCCGCACTTATCTGTAGCTTGGCTAGAAATTAAGTTGTATGATACAACTATGAATCGCACTATCCCCACACCGCGCATCGACGGAATGAGATCATCTGCACGCGCCATTGTGCGCGAACTTGGCTTTATGCAAAAGGGTTTGGCAGGCACCGAACTGTCTCCATCGGCCGTGCACGCCATTATTGAACTAGGGTATGGGACTGTTACGACAGCCACAGATCTGGGCGATCTATTGCATCTCGAAAAATCATCCGTCAGCCGTCTTGTGCAGAAACTCGCACAGGATGGTTTGATTGCGATTACAATGGATCTTTCTGACAAGCGATCCCGTCGACTGGCATTGACGATCGACGGGCAAAGGTTGCTGCGCGAGATTGAAAATTTTGGGCGGCAGCAGTTGAGATCCGCCTGTGATCAGCTCGTCGACAGTGACCTAGCCCAGATCGAAACGGGTTTAGTCTTGTTTGCAAAGGCACTGCGTGCTCAACGCCAGACAGCTGCAACCTCTGCGGCCAACGTCGAGGTTAGGCAGGGCTATTATCCCGGTGTCATAGCCTCGGTCGCATATCTGCATGCGTCTTACTACTCGGCAAATTACGGATTTGGTGCCGTCTTTGAGCGGAAGGTTGCAACAGAGATGTCAGAATTTATGAGTCGTATCGACAGGCCAATGAACACTACGTTTTCAGCCTATCGAGGTGATGAACCACTCGGCTCAGTTTCGCTTGACGGCGAAGATTTAGGCGAGGATGTCTGCCACTTGCGATGGTTCATCGTAAATCCCGCAGCACAAGGGTTGGGGATTGGTAATCTTCTGCTTCAGAGCGCTAGTTCTTTCGTGGATGAGCACAAATTTGAGAGTACTCGCCTTTGGACTTTTAAGGGCTTGGATGCAGCACGGCATCTTTATGAAAAGAATGGTTTTTCGCTGATACATGAGGCCGCAGGTAAGCAATGGGGCACTGAAGTGGTCGAGCAGGAGTTTGCCCGGCCACGAGGGTATTCATAATATTTTCAGATTTCACAGCCGACGCAATGGGTTGGAAATTCCGGCACAAAATGGTCGATCACAATTTTCTCACGGTGGCGTGTCAGCTGAGGAAGAATCTCTGGAAGATATTCTGCTTCACTGCGTAATTCGATGTGCCATCCCATCTTTTCAACGGCAGCGAGGGTTGCAGGCCATGCATCATAGTCGAACGCTGAGGCGGTGCGTACAAGGTTTAGCCTGACACCGATGATTCCCTTCCGATCCGGCTCTTGCAGCCAGCCGAGGTCTACTCGTGCCGTAGGATCAAGCACGGGCCACGCCTTTGAGGGTGACTGCCCTGTTAGATGCATAGTCTTCAAGCACCTGTAGCAAGTATCTATTGTTCAGTCCAAGAAGGCTGGGCTGAACCAACAAAGCACCATCAAGGCTGAATTTCTTTGAGAAGAAGAGATAGACCTGCCTTGGCTGTTCTCGGGTCGGGATCATGTCCGTCGGACCATGGCCACTGGTCTTGAAGACGCCATCCGTGATCGCATCGAAGACGTCGGCAATGTTCATGTCATCGGCGTCTACGAAAATGGCTTCCGCTATGTCATCAACACTCAGCGTTCTGTTTAGGAACCTTTTGATCTGAAAGGTCTGAAGATCAGAATTTCTGGCGGTAAGTCCCGTCAGGGCGTGTCCCAGCAGATGGGCGCGACACCGCAGAAAATGTCTTGGGGGAACCCTTTACAGCGCTTCAGTTTGGCGTGGCCGATGGGGCAGAAGCAGCCACGTATGGCTTCTAAGACCAGAAGCATTTCGAGGTCGCCAAGTACCTGTCTCTGACCTGTCATGTCCATACACCATCCTTCCTGCTCGCCTCACAGACCTTCATAGATAGCCTAACCGACGAGCAACGAGCGGTGTTCTCCGAGGTGGGCCGGGCCATCACCGATCAGGCCTATGAGACCTATGTCGACAGTCAGGGAGATGACTACCTCGCCATCGTTCGCGGTACAGCGAGTAATTGATGCTACGTTTCGTCGACAGAATTGCCGAGGCACTGGCGGTGCTCACCTTCACGGTGTCCTTGGCGTCTATCTTCCTGAATGCCCTCAACCGCTATCTGGTGCTGGGTCTTCTCAGGGACTGGGCGAAAGAGAATGAGAGCTTTCGCCCGACCTATTTCGTCATCCGTGATGCCCTTGGCAGCATTGTTGTCACCGCTGACGAAGTCCCCGGCCTTTGGCTGGTCCGGGTGGCCTTTCTTGGAGCCTATATTGCCAGGCGCAAAGAAGGCCATATCGCCTTTGATATGTTCGTTGACGCACTGTCGCAAAAACGGCGCAGATTTGATGAAGAGCTCAACACCGTCATTATTGCCGGTTTTCGGGTGCTGCTGTTCTGGCCGTCCATACGAATGATCCGCGTATCTGGCGCTACGGAGATCGAGACCGCAGAGATTTTCCTGGGCTGGTTTATGCTCATCTTGCCGATCGCCGCCATTCTGCAGTGCACCGCAGCGTTGAGCTGGTTCCTAAAGCAGCCGGAGGGTCGGTGGTGGCCCGGCTTGTTGTTTTTGTTCTGTTCGCTCTGATCTGCTTCGGAATGCCCATCGGTTTTGCACTGATGATCTCGGCGACAATTGCCATGGTCTTCTCCAGGACTGATCTGATCATGGCTCCGATCCAACTGTTCTCCGGTGTGAACAAAGTGGTGCTGCTCGCGATCCCTCTCTTCATCTTCATGGGAGAATTGATGGCGGCGACTTCGATTCCAGATCGGATCATAGGACTGGCACGTGCCTTGGTAGGATGCGCGGTGAGCTCTCGCGCATGTAAACGTTGTGACCTCGATGTTCATGGCGGAAATGTCAGGATCTGCCGTTTCCGATGTTGCTGTGATGTTGAAGATCTTCGTCCCGTCGATGGAGAAACAGGGCTATCCACGCATGTTTTCGGCG
The DNA here is from genome assembly GCF_047372505.1 of Phaeobacter cretensis. Taxonomy (NCBI): domain Bacteria; kingdom Pseudomonadati; phylum Pseudomonadota; class Alphaproteobacteria; order Rhodobacterales; family Roseobacteraceae; genus Phaeobacter; species Phaeobacter cretensis. The sequence goes on along the minus strand of NZ_JBKBEU010000001.1, from coordinate 1,038,172 downwards.
TCCGTGAGGGCGACGAGCGCGACATTGGGGATCATCATTCCACCGTCTATTCCAATGGTCCTCTATGGTATGACCACCAATACGTTGATCAAGGATTTATTCCTGGCCGGCATTGTCCCAGGGGTGTTTCTGGGCGGCGTATTCGTGATTACTAGCTACATTTTTGCCCACAAAATGGGGCACGCCGTTGATGAGCGGTTTGAAGTCGCGCGTCTGGGCGCAGCATTTTATGGGGCTACCGTTACATTGCTTATTCCGGTTCTGGTCGTTGGTGGTCTGATCGGGGGTTTTGTCACCCCCACAGAAGCCGCGACTTTGGGTGTGGTTGCAGCACCTATTTATGGCTGGCCAATCCGTCGGGATCTGGACGTGCAGAAGGTCTATTCACTGGCGTCGGCCACGGTCCGTCGAATTTCTGTCGTTATGATGATTATTGCCGACTCTGCAGTTCTTGGGCAGTTTTAGCGAATGAGCAACTGCCTCAGAAAATCGCAAGTGGTCTAGGTAGGCTGACAGGCAACTACATCCTGCGAATGTTGTTGATCGATATCTTCCTTCTCTTCCTAGGGATGTTTTTGCACGCTTTGGCCGCGATTATCGTTGTCGTACCTATGCTACTGCCACTGGCGTTGACATGCTCCCCTGAAAAGTCCGCGATTTGAAGTTAGCCTGTTCTCCAAGCGAGGAGACAGGCGATGCGGAAAATCCGTTTCAGCGAAGAGCCGATTATTGGCATCCTTAAGGAGCACCAAGCCGGAATGGGGGCGAAGGAACTGTGCCGGAAGCACGGCTCAGCGATGGCACTTTCTACACATGGCGTTCGAAGTATGGCGGCATGGAAGTGTCCGAGGCCAAGCGGCTGAAGGCTCTGGAGGTCGAGAACGCCAAGCTCAGGAAGATGTTGGCCGAGCAGATGCTTGATGTGGCAACGCTGAAAGAGATCCGGTGTAAGGCGGAGAGCCGTGGACTGGGCCATGACAGAGAAGAACGACAACCAGCGGCGGGCCTGTGCCCTGGCCGGGATCGATCCGCGCGTCTATCGGCGTGGATCAACCAGGCCTGCGGACGCCGAGTTGCGAGAGAGGCCGAGGGAGGTGTCCAGCGAACGGCGGCGGCGTCGGCTGCACCTGCTGCTCGGCCGCGAGGGCTGGCAGGTGAACTGGAAGAAGCCCTACCGGATCTACCACGAAGAGGGGCTGAGCCTGCGCAAGCGCGGCGGGCGAAACCGCGCCATTGGGACGCGTGCGACCATGGCGATCCCGCAAGGGCCGAACCAGAGATGGTCGCTGGACTTCGTCGCGGACAGTTTGTCTGATGGCCGCCGTTTCCGGGTGCTCTGCGTCATTGACGACTTCAGTCGGGACTGCCTGGCTGCGGTCGTGGACACCTCACTTCTCCGGCCAGCGGGTTGCCCGTGAGCTCGACAATATCGCTCGAACGCGTGGCTATCCCTGCATGGTGGTCAGCGATAATGGGACCGAACTGACGTCGAATGCCATTCTAAAATGGCAGGAAGATCGGAAGGTGGAGTGGCATTACATCGCGCCAGGCAAGCCAATGCAGAACGGCTTTGTAGAAAGCGTCAACGGCCGCCTCCGGGACGCGTGCCTCAACGAGCACTTGTTCGCCAACCTGCGCCACGCCCGAGAGCTGATCGCGGCCTGGCGTGACGATGACAATCACCATCGCCCACATACGAGCCTCGACGGGCTCACCCCGTGGGAGTATCATCAACGGTCAGTAGAGGACCAAACCCTGAACAGAGCGAACTAATAACCGAGGACGCTGCGGGCAGCACGTCAGGGCTTTTGTCTGTTAGTTTTTGCCGCTAGAGGGCTGGGATGCTGTCATACCAACATATCTACCACGCCGGTAATTTAGCTGATGTTCAGAAACACGCGCTTCTGGCGCGTATGCTGGAGTATCTGACCCGCAAGGACAAACCGCTCAGCTATATTGAGACGCATGCCGGGCGCGGGCTCTATCAGTTGGATGCTGCGGAGGCAGTTAAAACAGGTGAGGCCGAGGCCGGTATCAACCGGCTTCTGGATCAGGCTATGTTGGTAGAAGGGCACCCACTGGCGGTTGCTATTGCCAAGACACGCGAGGCACATGGTGCCGCGGCCTATCCCGGATCTCCGCTGATCGCCGCACATTTGTTGCGTGGGGATGACAGCCTGCACTTTGCCGAATTGCACCCACAGGAAAACATGGCTCTGCGTCAAGCCTTGCGGTCCCAAGGCGCGAATGTGCATCAGCAGGATGGGTTTGAGCTGGCGCAATCATTGGCTCCACCTACGCCCCGAAGAGGGATGCTGCTGATTGATCCCAGTTATGAGGTGAAGCGTGACTACGCACAGATTCCCGGCCATATCGCTAAGCTGCACCGCAAGTGGAACGTGGGTGTCATTGCGCTTTGGTATCCGATCCTGACCGACGGCCCGCATAAGACCATGCTGTCGGCCTTGGAGGCGCAAGACCTACCGGGTGCATTGCGCCATGAGGTCCGCTTTCCACCCGCCCGCAAGGGGCACCGAATGGTTGGATCCGGTATGTTTGTAGTGAACGCCCCTTATGGGACCAAGGAAGAGGCGGATCGGATAGATCAGATATTTCATAATTTAGAAAACGCGAACTAATCGCCTCACGATCTGTCTCGTATCTCCCATCCACCTAAGGCTTCGATCAGGGGAGCAAGTTGATTCTCAAAGTGACGCCACTTGCCCAGCCCCGCTTTGTTTATTCCATCTCTCACTTGTATAGCCGATGCTGTTTGAATTAATCCTTCCGCGGCCTCCGTGCGGAGGCGTTCTCTAGATCAAGGTTGGACAAGATCGTTCTCAATTCGTCTTCGGGGGCGTCAACGAGTTTGCGGTAGGATTGTACATGCAGTCTCGGGCCAAGTTTGAGCGTGTAGTCATCGAGACAGGCAAAGCTCGCTCTTATTATGTGCCCGATCCATTCATGGCGGTTGATATAGTAATGGCCTGAGCTGAAATTATTGGAGAACAGCGACAGTCCCACATCAAGCGCGTGGCGCGTCTGGAATATGAACTTGGCTTCAGGTAGGATCGTGCGTGCAAAGCCCGTTTCGAATAGGTTCTGCGGCAGTGAGTTTTTTCTCCGAGTTGTAAATAACGGGAACCAAGTTTACCCCATGCGGTTGGGACTTCCGGCTAAGTTTCTGTGACCGCCTTAAGAACCTGGGCATCTTTATCTGGTTCTTCCAAGCCAAAATAGCAGTCGGCAACCAAGTCAAGTAGTTCAGCGTTTGGATCACTGGGTGATATCAGTGGTCGCAGAGAAATCAGCAAATCCTTATAACGACCGGATTTTAGATGCGATTGAAAGATGGCTCTGCAAGATTGCTTGGTCAAATAAGTCTGAGAACCGTGCCGGATGGTCATGTGGCACCAATCAGTTGATACGGTTCTAAAGGTTTTAAAATATCATTATGCAGTCTGAAATTGAAATAAGTGTGAACTAAATTCCAAAAGCCTAAGGTGAAAATAAAAAGGGCCCGCGACTTATCAAAGCTGCAGGCCCTTTTTTAAATATATTTAGCGCTCAGGTGATGTCCTTATAGGAAATCTCACGCGTGTCAGCGCCTGCGCCCATCTTGTCGCGGCGGACAATCAGCCGGTTCAGTGCGCCAACGTAGGCAGCGGCTGAGGCCACCACCGTATCGGTGTTGGCACTCTCACCTGTCGCGATTACGCCGTTCTCCTCCAACCGGACAGATACTGTGGCCTGCGCGTCGGTACCTTCGGTCACTGCATGTACTTGATATAGTTGCAGATGTGCTGAGTTCGGGTGGATCTTGCGGATTGCCTTAAAGGCGGCATCAACTGGGCCGTCACCCTCGGCGGTCTCGCTCACGTCCTGACCGTCGACTTCCATCTCGATGGTCGCCTCAGCCGGGCCGCCAGTGCCGCAGACCACTTTCATCGACACGAGCTTTAGATGGTCATCGTCATCACCACTGGCACGCATCAGCGCGATGATGTCGTCGTCAAACACCTCTTTCTTGCGGTCAGCCAGTTCTTTGAACCGTACAAACAGATCCTTGAGCTGGTTGTCGCCCACCTCAAACCCGAGCTGGCCCAGCTTGTCACGCAAAGCGGCGCGGCCAGAGTGTTTCCCGAGGGGCAGGGAGGTGCCAGATAGACCTACGTCTTCGGGACGCATGATTTCAAAGGTCTCTTTGTTCTTCAGCATTCCATCCTGATGGATCCCACTTTCGTGGGCAAAGGCGTTTTTGCCGACGATTGCCTTGTTGAACTGCACGTTGAACCCGGAAACCGTGGCGACCCGACGCGAGATATGCATGATCTTCTTGGTGTCGATATTGGTCGACCACGGCATTATGTCATTGCGCACCTTCAGCGCCATGACGACCTCTTCCAGTGCGGTGTTGCCTGCACGCTCGCCAAGTCCGTTGATCGTGCACTCAATCTGGCGTGCGCCGCCCGCGACCGCGGCCAGTGAGTTCGCGGTCGCCATGCCAAGGTCGTTGTGACAATGGGTGGCAAAAATTACGTCATCTGCACCGGGCACGGTTTCAATCAGCCGCTTGATCAGATCTGCGCTTTCCATTGGTGCGGTATAACCAACAGTATCGGGAATATTGATGGTCGTGGCACCAGCCTTGATGGCGATCTCGATCACCCGGCAGAGATAGTCCCATTCCGTCCGGGTGGCATCCATTGGTGACCATTGCACATTGTCCACCAGATTACGGGCATGGGTGACCGTCTCGTGGATCTTATCGGCCATCTCATCCATTGTGAGATTCGGGATAGCGCGATGCAGTGGCGAGGTGCCAATAAAGGTGTGAATGCGCGGCTGGGCGGCTTTCTTCACCGCTTCGGCGCAGCGATCAATGTCTTTGAAATTGGCCCGTGCAAGACCGCAGATCACAGATTTACGCGAGCGCTCGGCGATCTCGCTTACCGCTTTGAAATCACCTTCAGAGGCGATCGGAAAGCCCGCTTCGATGATATCGACGCCCATATCGTCAAGCAGCTCGGCGATTTCCAGCTTTTCATCATGGGTCATGGTTGCGCCGGGGCTCTGTTCGCCATCACGCAAAGTGGTGTCGAAGATCCATACGCGATCTTTGTCAGGTGCAGCTGTCATGTTGGTATCTTTCTTGTCTGTCCTAAAATCCAATCCTTGGCGCGCAAGCTTTCCCCTCTGAGCGGGCGCACCGGATGGCACGCTCAGAGGCGGATTAGGATCAGTAGGGCGCGCAGATCTGCACCGCGCTGGGCGGTGGCAAAGCAAGGGATATCTGCGCGCAAAGTCATAGTGCAGTTTTATACAGAGCCAAAGGCGAATGGAAAGACAGAAAGTGACGAGAAAGGAGTAAAGCCTGTGACTGTCGCCGATTGGTCCTTATCAAACACAGGGCAACGCGAGATCAAACACTGGGCAACGCCAGAAGTGATAAGCCTAGAAACGCGCACACAAAAAGAGCGCGACCTCAGTCGAGGCGCGCGCTCTGGTTGGTTTGTCTGATTAGCAAGCACTCGCAATCGCGCTGAGGTCTTAGGACATTGACATTGCAATCAATGGTGATCGCGGGCGATTGCTGTAAATCAGTTACTGGCGCTGTCGCCATCTGTCGTCGATACATCACCACTGTCTTGGTTCGTCGCTCCAGTGGTTTTCAAGGCACCATTCTCCCAAGTGCCCTCGGCACTTTGTCCGCTGGCGTATCGCATAACGCCGGGGCCTTGACGTTTGGAGTTGAGGAAACTGCCTTCGTAGACATCGCCATTGGCATATGTTGCAACACCCTCGCCACTGATTTTCCCCTCGGTCCAGTCTCCTTCGTAGCTGAACCCGTCGGTCATGGCGATTTTCCCGGTTCCATGTCGCTGGCTATCGGCAAAGTTGCCAGTATAGATCGATCCATCGGGGTAGGTGACAACCGCGTCACCGTCGCGTTGACCGTTTTTCCAGCCGCCTTCATAGCGGTATCCGTCAGGATAGGTCATGACGCCCTGGCCGTGGTTTTTGGCATTCTGAAATTCACCGATATACACCAGCCCATTGGGGTAGGTCGTGGTACCTTTACCCTCGATCACACCAGCAACCCAATCGCCCTCGTAGGTCGAACCATCGGGGTAGGTGATTTTGCCAACACCATCGGCGAGGTCATCGCGGAATTGACCTTCGTAGACGGAGCCATCCGGATAGGTCACGCGGCCCTTGCCCTCGATCTGACCAGATAGCCATTCGCCTGAGTAGACATAGCCATCAGTCTTGGTGAATGTGCCTTCGCCGTGGCGAAGGTCATCCTCGAAATTGCCGATGTAAACGTCGCCATTGGCGTGGATCTGTTTGCCTTCACCCTGACGACGGCCGGCGACCAGCGGACCTTCATATATGTCACCATTGGGTTGGGTCAGAACGCCGGACCCATCCATTTGGTTGGCAGCCCAGTCACCTTCATAAACCAGCCCGTCTGGCATGATCAGCGTGCCGCTGCCGTCCAGCTGGCCATTGCGAACATCACCCTCGTAGGTCGCGCCATCGGGATAGGTGATCTTGCCTATGCCTTCTTTGCGACCGTCTACCCAGTCGCCGTCAAATTCATACCCACCGGGATTGCGCATTATGCCCTTGCCGTGATGCTTCGCATCACGAAAACCGCCCTCATAGCGCGCTCCATTGGCATAGACTGCAATACCCTGGCCATTGATTACGCCCTCAGACCATTCACCCTCATAGGTGCCTCCGTCGGCAAATGTGATCTTGCCCGCCCCTTCAGGCTTGCCCTTGGTGAATTCGCCCTCATAGACGGAGCCGTTGGGGAAACGCGCAACACCGCGGCCGCGGACTTCTCCATCGACCCAATCGCCGGTATATTCATAACCATTAGGTAGTTTGTATGTACCGGTTCCATGCTGCAAACCACCACGAAAGGTGCCTTCGTAGATGCCGCCGATTTCATCCTGCGTGGTCAGCACCTTGCCATCTTGGGCCAGTGCAGGGCTGCCAACCCCGGCAGCGCCAAGTGTCAGAGCAGAGGTCAGTAGAGCGGCGGTCGTGAAACGGGTCATGAAGAATCTGCTTGCCATAAGGAGAGCCAGAGTGTGGGCTTGTTGATCGGTTTGACAGGAAACTATGCCACAGCCGCCGCCGTCGCAATGTCTTTTGCCGTCATGGTCTTTCCCTCGGCGCATGATCTGTTTAATGGCAAGGGGCAGGAATATCGAAGGACGCAAGCAGGATGGCTGATCGTTTTCGCGTGACACTGGCCCAGTTGAACCCCACCGTCGGGGATCTGTTGGGCAATGCAAACAAGGCCCGCGAGGCTTGGGCTGCGGGTCGTGGTTCAGGCGCTGATCTGGTTGCGCTGCCTGAGATGTTTATTACGGGCTACAACACTCAGGATCTGGTGCTAAAGCCGGGTTTTTACCATGCCGCCATAGCCGAGGTTGAGCGATTGGCCGCCGATTGTGCCGATGGGCCTGCGCTGGCTATTGGATCTCCCTGGTTTGACGACGGCAAATTGTACAATGCCTATCTGATCCTCAAAGCGGGCAAGATCACCACACAGGTGCTGAAACACCATCTCCCCAATGCCACCGTTTTTGATGAGGTGCGGATTTTTGACGCCGGGCCATTGGGTGGTCCTTATGCCGTCGGCAACACCCGTATTGGTAGCCCGATCTGCGAGGATGGTTGGTATGAGGATGTGGCTGAAACCTTGGCCGAGACGGGCGCTGAATTTCTGCTGATCCCCAATGGCTCGCCTTATTTCCGCAACAAGATGGATGTGCGGTTCAATCACATGGTGGCTCGCGCGGTTGAGACCGATCTGCCGGTCATCTACCTCAATATGGTAGGGGGGCAGGACGATCAGGTTTTTGATGGCGGATCATTTGTGCTGAACCCCGGCGGTGCGCTTGCGGTGCAAATGCCGTTGCTGCAAGAAGATATCTGCCATCTGGATCTGGAACGCACCCCAGAGGGCTGGCGCGCTGTCGAAGGTCCAAAAGCAACGCTGCCCAATGAATGGGAGCAGGATTATCATGTGATGACCCTCTCTCTGCGCGACTACATGCGAAAGACCGGGTTCAAGAAAGTGCTGCTTGGTCTCTCCGGCGGCGTCGATTCTGCGATAGTTGCAACAATCGCCGTGGATGCGCTCGGGGCCGAAAATGTGCGCTGCGTGATGTTGCCATCGGAATTTACCTCGCAGGACTCGCTTGATGATGCCGAAGCAGTCGCCAAGGCGCTGGGCGTCCGCTACGACTATGTCCCAATTGCCGAAGGCCGCGCTGCGATCACCAATACGCTGGCACCGCTATTCGCAGGCACCGAACCGGGGTTGACCGAAGAAAACATCCAGTCCCGCCTGCGCGGGCTTTTGTTGATGGCGATGTCTAACAAATTTGGTGAGATGCTGCTGACCACTGGCAACAAATCAGAGGTCGCGGTGGGGTATGCCACAATCTACGGTGATATGGCCGGTGGCTATAACCCGATCAAGGATCTTTACAAAACCCGCGTGTTTGAAACATGCCGTTGGCGCAATGCGAACCATCGCGACTGGATGATGGGGCCGGAGGGCGAGGTTATTCGCACGACAGTTATTGATAAGCCACCAAGCGCCGAGCTGCGCGATGACCAGAAAGATAGCGACAGCTTGCCGGACTACCCCGAATTGGATGCGATTCTGGAGATCTTGGTGGATCAGGACGGCTCTATCGCTGATTGCGTTGCGGTTGGCTTCTCACGGGAAAACGCCCAACGTGTAGAGCACCTGCTTTACATCAGTGAATACAAACGGTTCCAATCGGCCCCAGGTGCACGGCTTACGCCACGTGCGTTCTGGCTGGATCGTCGCTATCCTATTGTAAACCGTTGGCGTGACCCAAGCTGATCCGGGAAGTGAGTTGGGGTTTCTGTGCATGAAAGCGTAGTGCCACGCGATATGCCTAACACTCAGCGGCTGCTATTTGCTGGAGAATGGGCCGCCTGCGGGGTCGGCCTCGCCGCAATCTACCACGCAGTTACGGCCGGCATTCTTGGCTGCATAGAGCGCGTGGTCCGCAGCATGCATGAGGTCCTGCGGCAGCAGGCCATCTTCGGGAAAGCTGGCAACCCCGATGGAGATCGTAACGCGCGGAAGCGTTCCTGAACCATACCGCAGGGTGATATCTTCAATCGCTCCGCGCAGGGCTTCACCCACTTCCATAGTCTGCTCTTTGTCGGTGTCAGGCAAGAAGATGGCAAATTCTTCGCCGCCCATCCGGCAGCAGACCTCACCGTTGTGAAACAGATCTTTCAGAGTGTCGCCAATCGCGCGCAGAACCATGTCACCGGCATCATGGCCGTGGGTGTCGTTGAAGGTTTTGAAACGGTCCGCATCAAAGCTGAGTATCCCAAGTTGGCTGGCCTTCCGGTCCGCCAGGGCTACTGCATTTCGCAGCTCTCCCAAGAAGTGTCGCCGATTATAGACACCGGTCAGAGGGTCACGGGTCGATTGGTCATGTAACTCGTCCCTTAGCCGCACATTTGCGATAGCAAGCGAGATGTGCTCGCCACAGCGTAGAGCGAGCCGATGTAGCGAAACTTTGCGCTTCGGGTCAGATTCGGGAGGAAACTTTACGTGCAACAAGCCGACGGTATTTCCATGGGCAACCACAGGAAAACACACATAATCCTCATGCGCATCGCTTTCGGGCTGGTCGTCGACATGGGAGCAGGCGAAAGCGATTTTATCCGCCGAATAGAGGTACTGCCGACCACGGCGTAGTGACCAACAGGAATCTGGGAAGATGTGATCATGCACATTGGCTCCGCCCCAGTGACATTTACCATCAAGCACGTCGCGCGAGTTGGAGTAGATATAGAGCTCTCCCTGCGAATGGGGAAACAGCCGCGCCATGAAGGTGCTGACAATACGAAACAACTCATCCTGCGATTTGCAGGAATGCAGCCATTCGTCCAGTTCCGATAACAGCTTGGCCTCTTCGCGCCAGGATTGCTCTGCCGCTAGTGTTTTGAGTGCTGTCAGTTCGGCCTCTTCGGCGGCCTGACGCGCTTTTGTCAGATCCCTTGCAGTGCGTTCGACTTGGGTTACATCCGTATAGCAGGTGACAAAACCGCCAGTAGATAACCGCCGGGTATCAATCTGCAACCGTCGGCCCGACGGCATTTTACGGGTGGCGGAAAACCGTTCTTTGTCAGAGTTGAAATCCTGCTCTGCCTGAGCGGCGCTATCTTCCGTTACATGGTTCAGTTTGACAGCGGTCGCAAAAAAATCTGCACGCGAGTAGCCTGGGTAGATGTCACCGTTCTGGAGCTCCAGAAGGGTGAGTAAACGCTCGTTGAATACCTGACAGTGCCCATCCTCGGTCCAGACCATTACGCCTTGGTCAAGTTTGTTCAGCACATCCATGAGGCGCGAATGCGACGGTTCGGATAGGTTCTCGGCCGATGATACTTGGCTTGGGATCATCTTATTCATGGGAGATCCCATTGTTTCGTACCAATTCAATTTTTTCTGATGCGACAGGCTGACACAGGAAGTCTGAATGAAATCTAAGTTCGCCAAGGAAAAACATGGACAGTTTGAAATGATTTTGGATTGATTGTGCGGGCCGCTCCACAACTGGACAAAACGCCGCCTATGTGAGATGGGCAGGGCAACAGGAGACTTGTGATGACAACCACCCGATTTGCCCCGTCGCCGACGGGTTATATCCACGTAGGCAACCTGCGTACCGCGCTGATGAACTATCTGATCGCCCGCAAGGCTGGCGGTAGTTTCATCCTGCGTATCGATGATACCGACCCAGAACGGTCGAAGGAAGTGTATGTCGATGCAATCAAGCAGGATCTTGAATGGCTGGGTTTGACTTGGGACCGGGTCGAGCGCCAGTCCGAGCGTCTGGACCGGTATGTTGCCGCAGCGGACAAACTGCGTGAGATCGACCGGTTCTATGAAGCGTTTGAAACTCCGGTTGAACTGGATCTGAAACGCAAGAAACAACTCAATATGGGTAAGCCGCCTGTCTATGACCGAGCCGCACTGGCGTTGTCTAATGACGAGAAAATAGCCCTGCGCGATGAACGTGGCAATGGTGTGTGGCGGTTTAAGCTAGACCACCAGCGGATTGAATGGACCGACGGCGTACTTGGCGATATTTCCATCGATGCGGCATCTGTATCAGATCCGGTGCTGATCCGGGGCGATGGGCAGTTTCTATATACATTGGCGTCGGTTGTGGACGACACAGAAATGGGCGTAACCCATGTTGTGCGCGGTTCCGACCACGTGACCAATACGGCGACACAGATTCAGATCATTGAGGCGCTGGGCGGCACGGTTCCGTCTTTTGCGCACCACTCGCTATTGACTGGACCACAGGGCGAGGCGCTGTCGAAACGCCTTGGCACGTTGGCCCTGCGCGATCTACGTGAAGCGGGTGTACAGCCGATGGCACTGCTTAGCCTGATGGCCCGGCTCGGCTCATCTGATCCGGTTGAGTTGCGTACAGAGATGTCTGAGCTGATCGAGGGATTTGACATCAATCGGTTTGGGGCTGCTCCGACCAAATTCGACGTCGAAGATCTCTATCCGCTGACCGCTCGTTACCTGCAGTCGCTGACGTTGGCGGATGTACAAAGCCATTTGGATACGCTAGACGTGCCTGCTGCCAAACAGGCTGCTTTCTGGGATATGGCCAAGGAAAACATCACCACGCTTAAGGATCTGGCTGGTTGGTGGGCTCTGTGCCGCGATGGTGCTGAGCCGTTGATCGCGGATGAGGACAAGGATTTCATCGCCGAGGCTATGGCTCTGCTACCCGACGGTCGCTATGACAGCGAGAGCTGGGGTAAATGGACTGCTGAGGTGAAGGCCAAGACCGGGCGCAAGGGCAAGGGGCTCTTCATGCCGTTGCGCAAAGCTGTGACGGGCATGGAACGTGGCCCGGATATGTCTGCGCTTCTGGCGTTGATGGAGGTCGTTCGTGCTCGTGGATGAGCGCGGAACCTTCTGCTGACACGGCGACGCCATGGCCGATTACTTGAGGCCGAGCCAATGAGATGCGGGCATTTAGGCAGATGAATAGACAAAGGCGGCCTCTCAACGAGGTCGCTTTTTTCTTTGCAATAAGGGCCGAAACAGACAGGAGTGTCTGTCCCAGATCACTGGCCGTCCGCGACCACAGATGCCCCTAGCCTGTCCAGATGATGATCTACCAGATCAGTTTCAGATTGGTTCAGGTTTTGGGCGCGCGGATAGCGTGGGACGTCGCGGTCATTCAGGATTGGTGCATCCCAGCCGTCGGTTGTTCGGATAAATGCATCAACACCGTCGGGGCCAAAGATATCCAAATAGCCTTGAATAACGACGTCCAGATAGCTTAGCAGGATAGGGTGACGGGGGCTCGCGACGTGTTGGCTTTCTGGCGGTACCGCATAAACGGCGATTTCGGTCTCTGATGGAAGATCGTGTTGCACCGTACCCTGGGCTGGCAGGCGATCATATGCAAACTCGCGGTCATCAAGCGCTGCCCAGTCTGCTCCTGGTACCTCGGCAATCAATCCGTCAATCGCGCTCTTGGTACAGGGTATAGCACTGAGAAAGGCAACAGGGCGCAGGTCGGTGTGTACCCAAGCCCGACGCCAGCCGCTTAGCCGGGCAGGGCGCGCCTGACCATACGTATGGGTACGGGTGTTGACTAGGCTGCCATAGCCAAAGAAAAAGGGGCCAGAGGTATTGGGGCCGGGCATTCAAGTCTCCTGTCTGGCTGTACCTACAGTCCATAATATGTGACCGGGCTGATGTATCAGAACCGGTTTTGGGGCATCGGTCGGTCCAGACCTATCGCGGCTTTGATGCATGTCAAAGTGCCCTTTGCCTGCTCGTGTCATGATTTTTCGATCAATGCACCTCAGAGGGGCGATCATGCGGATTACAAAACGGACCAATATAGCAGTGCGATTGTTGATGTACTGCGCAGCCCATCCCGCCCAACGGGTTACCAAATCGGAAGTTGCGGTGCGCTGCAATATCTCGGAAAACCATTTGGCACAGGTGATCAACCAATTGGCCCAGTTGGGATATCTGCATACGCTGCGCGGGCGAAATGGAGGGCTGTCGTTGGGCCGGTCAGCCGAGACAATCAGCATCGGCGATGTATACCGCGATGTCGAGGGTGGCGTACCGGTTGTTGAGTGCTTTGCCGACGTCGATAACACTTGTCCGCTGGTGTCAGCCTGTCGGTTGCGGTTGGCGCTTTCTGATGCGGCGCAGGCGTTTTATCGGTCGCTCGACGCTATAACCCTGCAGTCGCTGGTATGCAAAAATGATGAGTTGTTGGCCCTGTTCCAGCTTCCCGCCTTCGCCAGTTGTGCTGATCGCCTTAGCTGACCTCTCAGCGCTATGTGCAAAAAGATCAGCCTTAGTTTGGCAAGCGCATGGCCAGTATGCTGATGGCGGATGGGCCGCGCAAAGGTCACGTGCCGCCATCAGGTTGGTGGAGGTCTCCTCAGACTAATCTCTGGCGCGAAGGATCCTTGCAGGGCGTACTTGTAGGGGCCGCCAAGCAAAGATCAGACCGGCCAGCAGCGTGGTCAGAATGCCACCGCTGATAATCGCCAGCGCATTGCCCCAGATCACCTGATAGTCGCTTTCAAACACATATGTGTTGATCGCCCAGGCGCCTGTCATCCCGGCGACCAGCGCAACCAGCCCGGCTCCAGCCCCCAGAACCACAGACCGTAGGGCAAAACTGACAAGGATCTGCTTGCGCGGTGCACCCAGAGTTTTCAGCACGGCGGCCTCGTAGCGGCGAGCAGGTTCACCTGCAGCGGCGGTACCGATCAGCACCATGAAGCCTGTAAGTAGCGTTGCTGCAGCACCATATGCTGTAGCAGATGCCAGTTGCCGCAAGATGTCCGAAACCCGATCCAATGCATCGCGCACCCGTATCGCTGTGATATTGGGCATCGCGCGTGCCAAATCTCGCAGGATCTGCGCCTCGGCTTGTTGCTCGGCATAGACCGTTGCGATATAGCTGTGCGGGGCCCCGGCCAGAGCGCTCTCATTCAGAACCATCACAAAGCCCATGCCGGCAGTGGAAAAATCGACTTCGCGCAGGCTGGTGAGTGTAGCTTCGATATCGCGACCAAGAACATTAATTGTCAGCGTGTCGCCGACGCCCAGACCCAGCTCCTCAGCCTCTTCGCGGGCAAAGCTGACTTGGGGCGCGCCGGTGTAGTTTTGGGGCCACCATTCCCCCGCCACGATCTGTGTGGTTTTCGGCTGCTCGGCGGCATAGGTGATACCACGATCTCCGCGCACCACCCAGTGATCGCCTGCCACTTCTGTTGCAGGTCGGCCATTGATCGTAGTGAGAACACCTCGCAGCATAGGGGCACTCTGCACCCGATCTACAGCGGGATCTTCTTCTACGCGGGCCAGAAAATCGGGCATCTGGTCGCGTTGGATATCAACAAAGAAATAGGAGGGGGCCACATCCGGCAGATTGCCCTCAATTGCGCGGCGCATATTGCCATCAACTTGTCCGATCGCTGCAAGAACCGTCAGACCAAGCCCCAGCGCCAACACCGTAGGGACTGCGCCATCGCGAGAAGTGCCGATGGCGGACAGCGCCCAGCGAAGTGCGGGGGTGCCACGGGCAAAGGGCGCGCTGCGGCGAGCAATCCAGCCCAAGACAAGCGCTGCCAGCAGCAATACGGCAAGCGCGCCGATCAGACCACCTGCGGTCCACAGCGTCAGTTCTACTGCGCCGCTGAACATCGCCGCTGTGCCAACCAACATGGCGACTGCGAATGCTGTGGCTACAATATAGCGGGGGGCGGGCCAGTGGCTGCGGCTGTCCAGCGCATCACGAAACAGGGCGGCTGCCCGGATCCGCTCGGCACGGGCCAACGGCCAAAGCGCAAAGATAAATGCCGTCAGCAGGCCATAGAGTGCCGCTTCGCTTAGCGCCGGGACAGAGATGCCAAAGATTGCCGGGAACGGCAGTTGCGCCGAAATCAACGGCCCCAACAGCACTGGAGCGAGCCCGCCGATGAGCAGGCCTATCGCAATGCCAAATAGCGCCAGCGCTCCTATTTGCAGAAAGTAAGTCAGAAAGATCGTCCTGCGGTCTGCGCCAAGCGTGCGCAGTGTGGCAATCGTCGCGGTCTTACCCGCAAGATAAGCACGCACAGCTGCCGATACACCAATACCGCCAACGGCCAGCCCTGACAGGCCAACCAGAACCAGGAACCCAGCAAGCCGTTCGACAAAGGCTGCAATCCCAGGCGCGCCGTTGCGGGCATCTGTCCAGCGCATACCGCTGTTATCAAAAGCCGTTTCGGCGCGGGTTTTCAACTTCTCCAGATCTGTGCCTGTAGGCAGTATCAGGCGATATTTGCTGGAGAACAATGTACCGGGCTGCAATAGGCCGGATTGCGCTAGGCCGTCGGTCTGAACAATGGTGCGTGGCCCCAGAGTAAAGCCTGCGCTAGCTGCGTCTGGTTCATTTTCCAATACGGCCGTCAGCACAAATCGTTGGGTGCCAAGGGCAAAGTTATCGCCAATGGAGAGCCCCAATCGGTCCGCCAAGACCCGTTGCATGACACCGCCGGGCAGCCCGTCTGTTCCGGCCAGCGCCTCATCCAACGGCAGGTCAGGTGACAATTGTATTGTGCCAACGAGCGGATAGGCATCATCCACTGCCTTGACCTGCGTCAGGGCGCGTTCGTCGCCAACGACCGCCATAGAACGGAAATCAATGATTTCTGACCGCGCAATTGCGGTATCGTCCATCCAGCGTTGTTCTTCCTCGCTGGCGCGGCGATAGGTGAAACCAAGTTCAGCGTCGCCACCCAGCAGCACTGCACCCTCTTCATTCAGGCCCGTTTCGATGGCTGACCGCAATGAACCTATTCCAGCAATTACAGCGACCCCTAGTGCGAGGCAGATCAGAAAGACGCGAAAACCATACAAGCCACCGCGCAACTCACGCGCGGCAAAACGTGTTGCCAGCGACAGCGCGCCAGTGCTCATTCTGCGGCCTCGCGCGTCGCGTCCTGATCCAGTCGCCCGTCACGCAACCGGATCACCCGGTCGCAGCGTGCCGCCAGTTCGGGTGCATGGGTGACCATAACCAGCGTCGCACCGTAGCGGTCGCGCAGGTCAAACAGCAGATCCATAATTGCATCGCCATTGGTTGCATCAAGATTGCCTGTCGGTTCATCCGCGAGCAAAATGCGTGGACGGGTCACCAGCGCGCGCGCCAGTGCCACCCGCTGCTGCTCTCCGCCGGACATTTGCGCCGGGAAATGGCCTGCACGATGGCCCAGACCAACCGCTTCCAATTCGGCTTGGGCACGATCAAAGGCGTCTCTGTGACCCGCCAGCTCCAGCGGAGTGGCGACATTTTCCAGTGCTGTCATCGTCGGGATAAGGTGGAAGCTCTGGAAAACAACGCCCATATTGTCACGGCGAAACCGTGCCAGCGCGTCTTCATCCATCGCCGTCAGATCTTGGCCCAGTGCAGATACGGATCCGCCAGTGGCTTGCTCCAGGCCGCCCATAACCATCAACAACGATGACTTCCCAGACCCTGAAGGGCCGATCAGGCCCAATGTCTCGCCGGTCTGTACGTCAAGCGAGATATCATGCAGAATTTCGACCGGTCCGGTATTGCCAACCAGCGACAAAGACGCATGTTGGAGGGTGAGAATGGGGTCTGATTGGGAGATCGTGCTCGACTGCATGTGAAACCGCGCCTGTTTTGGGACATCTCTCGATATGGAGCCTTTAAACCAATGCGCAAGATGATTGCAGGATTGATTTTTATATTTACTGCGGCAGTGGCGCAGGCTGAGCCCGTCCGAGTGGCTGCGCTTGGTGATAGTCTGGTACAGGGTTACGGGCTGCCGCAGGGGCAGGGGTGGGTCCCACAGTTGCAGCGCTGGCTCGGTGAAAAAGGCGCTGAGGCTCGGCTGATCAATGCTGGTGTGTCCGGCGATACCACGGCAGGTGGCGCTGCTCGGATCGACTGGACACTGGCAGATAAACCTGATGCATTGATTGTAGCGCTCGGCGGCAACGATCTGTTGCGCGGTATTGCACCGGCTGAAAGCCGTGCCAATCTTATCCACATCCTAGAGACGTCTAAGACGATCGGAGTGCCGGTTTTGCTCGTCGGCATTCAAGCGCCCGGGAACTACGGAGCGGATTTTAAGCTGGAATTCGATGCGATATTCCCGGAATTGTCTGCCGAATATGGCACGCTGCTACACGTAGATAGCCTTGCCGGGATCCGTGCTGTCACTGGGAATGATCCGCAGGCGGCTGGGAAGTATTTGCAGGACGACGGTATTCACCCCAACGCAGAGGGCGTGGCGCTGAATGTGGCAGCTATCGGCCCCAAGGTGCTAGATTTGGTCGCGCAGGCTGCACAATAGAGAGGCGGCAGGTGGCAGGGGCCAAACGAAAGACGGCCCCGAAAGGGGGCCGACAGCTGATCATATTTTCGGTTGGCGGTCAGGCCAGTGCGATATCCACTGCAGACTCGCGGCCGTCACGACCCGGTTGCAGCTCATAGGTCACTTTCTGATTGTCCGCGAGGCCGGTTAGGCCAGATCGCTCAACAGCGGAAATATGTACAAATACATCGCTGCCACCCGAATCGGGTGCAATAAAACCGTAACCTTTAGTGGTGTTGAACCATTTGACGGTGCCTGTGGCCATCGTCTTCTTCTCCCAGTCTTTACTCAATATCCCTGTCCGCGACATGCGACAGCACGGCAATGTCAGTGCGTTTTCATGACCGAGCCACCTAGGACAGCAATGAGTTCTGCGCAACCTTGCGGTAACGATCTTGTCGCCAATGTCCTTTCGGCGCAAGTGTTATAGCTAGGTGTGCCTCCCGGTTGGGCGGTGCGGGTGTCCCATAGGCAAGCTTGGCGTAGTTTGTAGGCGGACTGATGCGCCGCGTAAGCCAGAAACGGCCACGTAGGGCCAAGAGCCGGTATCAGAGTACAGTCACCGTCGTTCCCAAGGGTACCCGTTGATACAGATCGACCACATGTTCGTTCAGCATGCGGATGCAGCCGTTGGATACCGAATGGCCGATGGTCTGAGGCTGGTTGGTGCCATGGATGCGGAAATAGGTGTCCACGCCGTTTTGAAAAAGATAAAGCGCACGAGCGCCCAATGGGTTATCTGCGCCGCCGGGTTGCACATATTTATTGTCAACAAATCGCGCATAGGCCCGAGGGTCGCGTTCGATCATCTCGTTTGTCGGGCGCCATGTCGGCCATTCCTTTTTGACTTGGATCAACGCCGTGCCGGTAAATTCCAGCCCCGCCCGGCCTACGCCGACACCATAGCGGCGCGCACGTCGCGGCTCGGTCACGTAGTACAGATAGTAGGAGCGTGGCAGCACCAGAATTTGCCCGGGCGCGAATTCCTTCTTGATGCGGACCTCCTGCGGAGTGGGGTCAAAGGCGGTTTGGGCTGACCCGGTTTGGGGCCAGAGCGTGGTTGCAGCGGAGCTTGCCAGAAAGGCGCGGCGTGACAACATGCGGGGCTCTTTCGGTTTTGGAACAGATGCAAACAGTCTGCGGCGGAGTGTCGATCCGGTCAATAGCCTGCCTGGGCGGGATCACCGAGCGTGAGGCCTGCGCAACAACCACGATGATATCCCCCTTCGGGGGCGGGGCGGGCCAACTTCGTGAAATCACGAATATGTGATAGTATGTGAGTGGGTCGCGTTTCCGACCCACTGTCAAACTCTACGGATTTCTCCATGGAGAAATTACTTTTGACGATGCTGCGCGGGCAGTTTCGTGAAGCCAGATTTCATGACTTCGGGACGTGTTGTACTCGGGTCAACTGTGGCCAAGGAGGAAACCGGATGGGGGCTGCCCACACCTCGGGCAGGCGGTATTGTGGTACTATTCTGGAGTAACGATTGTGATTGTTTCATTTGCGAGGCGCGCAGGTTTGACTGCGCTGTTTACTGTTGTGAGTTTGGTAGGTGCAAAGAGTGGGGGCGCGCAGGAGCGCGGTGGATTTTTAGCAACTTCGCTGAGCTATTCCGAACGCATGCTGGACCGGCAGGAGGATGTGACCAATAAGGTCGCCATCGCCCTGCGCGCCCGCCATTCCGGACAGCTTGGCAGCAATCGTGTCACATTTGGCGGGCGGTTTCTTGGCGCTGTCATCCACGAGACGACCAACACGCCGGGCAAATTCCCGATCCTGTCACGACTGCCGCCCACGCACACCAGCGGCACCTCGGATACCTATAGCGTGATCAATGATATCACGTTGATGGCCACCGCCACTACACCATTGCTGATGGCGCTGGTGCAGGGTGAATATACTGAGGTTGAATATCCGGGCCAAAATGACATTCAGCTGCGTAAGGCCTGGCTCGCGGTTGGTGATCTTGTCCGCTCACCTTTCTACATTGCGGTTGGACGCAAGTCTGTGAATTTCGGGAACTTTGCTAGTTATGCGCCGTTCACTCATACCCATAACAGCCATTATTTCTGGTCCCAATCCAAGGACCCGCTGATAGAGATCGGCTATATCACCGATCGGACCGAGCTTGCGCTGACGATCATTCGCAACCATCGTGGCAATCGGGTGATTAGTAGCCCCAAGAACGATGGACGCTACACAAACTACGCCTTGAATGCGACGCATCGCTTGACCCTGGCCAATGGTATGGCGTTGAAGCTTGGGGCGGGTTTCCTGCGGGGTACGATCTATGACAGCGTCATTGCACATCATCCGCCGGGCACTGGTATTGACCGTGGTTGGAATGGGGCATGGGATGTGAACGCGACACTCAGCGGTGAGCGGTTTGATCTTATGGCCGAGTTTGCCCAAACCACGGATCGCTGGCCTGCTACCGATCACCGTGTCAGCGCGCTTACTGTGCAAGGGCGGTACCGTGGGGCGTTCCTTGATCGTCCGGCTGTCTATTCGTTATCCGCCAGTCAGGGGCGTCAAGGCGGATCAGGCACAGAATGGGAGGTGATGTCACAGGTCATTCTGGGGATGGAGGTTGCAGTGGCGAAGAATGTCAGATTAGGGGCGGAGTATCTCTTTAATGATGGGTTTGTGCCGCTGATCCTGCCCCGTCGCACAGGGGATGCAAGTGTCCGGTCGCATAGCGTTATTCTGGGAGCCAAGCTCACCTTTTAGAGACGGCACTTGTTCGGCCTGTTTTGTCCCGTATATCAGGGCAGGACCTTATGAGTAGACGACCGACAATTAGGAGAGACTTCGATATGGGCGCAAAGACCCTGACCTGCCTCAGCTGCGCGCAGCTCAACCGGGTACCGGATGACCGCATCGCAGCCAATCCGAAATGCGGCACATGTGGAGCGGCGCTGATACCAACCGCGCCTGTCGATGTTGATCCTGCTACGTTGCAAAAGGCTGCTGCGCAGGATGATCTGCCGTTGGTGGTAGATTTCTGGGCGCCATGGTGTGGCCCCTGCAAGATGATGGCGCCTGATTTTTCCAAAGCGGCTAAATCGCTGAAAGGACAGGTGCGTTTGGTTAAATTGAATACCCAAACCCATCAATCCACGGGCGCCCGGTATCGGATCAAGGGGATCCCGACGTTGGTCCGTTTCACACGCGGTAAGGAACAGAAACGACAAGCAGGCGCCATGCGGGCCGGTCAGATTGTCAGTTGGGCGAAGGGTTGAGGCACTCTGATGCGTTCGGAGTTGGGTATTCACCTGCCGGTGAGACTGATCTCTGTGTAACGCTGGCAGATTGGTATTCAGGCAGTGCGCCGACGCTCGTCAGAGTTGGTTTGGTGCATTCGGCGCAGGCTGGGAGGCAGTTGCATCATGATAAAAATCGTCACAATCGCTCCTGTGGTTCCAACAGTCGGATAGAGTAAAAGGCTATACCATAGAGGTAGGGCATACAGGGTATAGGCGGCCACAGCAGAGAACATCCCTGCGAAAGTACCGACAATGATCCCGATCCATGCCATCTTCTTCCCTCTTGGGTTGAGTTGAATTTAATCTACAAATTTTTACACAGATCGCAATAGGCCTGTAGGGATCGGAATATCTCAAATTGTCTTTATAATTGGTTAAGCTTGTGATCTGGCAGAGCGCTCAGCTCCATGAATTTTATCGTAAGATTTTGTAAAATAAGAAATATATGTAAATTATGTGCCGAGATCTAAAATATCGAAATTGTCTAATTTTATGAATTTTGAGGTGGTGTCTTGCGCGAGAACCCGCCGTCTTTCACCATCAGTACCAGTGTAAGCACCAATCCGAGAGCACCACCAAGGCCTGAGTAGATCAATAGAAGGCCCCATATCGGAACGGAGTAGGCTACATGGCCTACCACGGTGATCAGCATCATTACTGCCGCACTCATCAACATCGCCAACCACGCCATAGGATCCTCACTAAATATATGAAGAACCTGACCGATAGTCGGTGGTGCAATCAATAGCCTTTTGGGCAGCCTGATGACTGCATTGGAATATGTTTGAGAATTGAGGCGTGCAACAGGGGGCTCTGGGCGGCGCTGTAACTCATCGCGTGTGCAATGCGATTCGAGATCTGAGGATCAAGCCTGGGCCGGTTCGGATGCGAGCGCTTTATGTGTAGGGTGGCCAGGAGCGTTGTGCGAAGACTTTGCCACAGCATTGCGGGTGGCTTTGTGAACCCAGAGCAGCAATATCGCCAATATTGCAGAAGGTACCCCAAACAGCGGATACAGCAGCAGGCTCATCCCGAAAGACAATCCGATCAAAGTGTAGCCCAACAGGGCGGCGTTCAGCCCGCCAATAACACCCACCAAAATTCCGATCCCTGCCATGCTCTGCCCTTTCTATGGCCAGTGCTAAAGGCGGTTCCCGCCGGGTGCACCGTTAGAGTATGGTTAAAGTTTACGGATAATTTTGTTCAAATTATGCCACGGCGATGGCGACTGCGGGGGAGTGTCTAAAGTAACTTAAGTTTCGCTACTTTTCCTGAAGTGAACAGGCGAGAAAACACCCGCCTGTTCAGACAGTAACTTACCGCACAAATTTCTTGTGCTTCAAGCGTTTGGGCTCCAGTGCATCGGCTCCCAAGCGGCGTTTTTTGTCTTCTTCGTAGTCTTCGAAGTTTCCTTCGAACCATTCCACATGGGCGTCGCCTTCAAAGGCCAGCATGTGGGTACAGATCCGGTCGAGGAAGAAACGGTCGTGCGAGATCACCACCGCGCAGCCGGCGAAATCGACCAGCGCGTCTTCCAAAGCCCGCAAGGTTTCGACGTCCAGATCGTTGGTCGGTTCATCGAGCAGCAGCACGTTGCCGCCCTCTTTCAGCAGGCGCGCCATGTGTACACGGTTGCGCTCACCGCCGGACAACAGGTTCAGTGGTTTTTGCTGATCACCGCCCTTGAAATTGAACGAAGAACAATATGCGCGGGAATTGACTTGCGCATCGCCCAGTTCGATGATCTCAGCACCGCCGGAGATTGCCTCCCAAACGGTTTCGTTGTCCTTCAGGTCATCGCGTGACTGGTCCACATAGGACAGCTTCACGGTGTCACCATAGGAGACCGTGCCGGTATCAGGCTGTTCCTGACCAGTCAGCATGCGGAAGAGAGTGGATTTACCAGCGCCGTTGGGGCCAATCACACCGACAATGCCTCCGGGCGGCAGATCAAACGATAGATTCTCGACCAGCTGCTTGTCGCCATAGTGTTTTGAAATGTCTTCAACCTCGATCACTTTGGAGCCGAGACGAGGACCATTGGGGATGACGATCTGCGCGCGGGTCAGCTTCTCACGCTCTGACTGTTCGGCCAGATCGTTATAGGCGTTGATCCGGGCTTTGGATTTGGCCTGACGGGCCTTGGCCCCTTGACGCATCCATTCAAGTTCACGCTGCAACGTCTGTTGCTTGGATTTGTCCTCGCGGGCTTCCTGCTCCAGACGCTTGGCCTTTTGCTCCAGCCAGGCGGAATAGTTCCCCTCGTAAGGGATACCTTTGCCGCGATCCAGTTCAAGGATCCAGCTGGTGATGTCATCCAGGAAATAGCGGTCGTGAGTGACGCAGAGGATGGTGCCTTTGTAGTCGATCAGGTGCTGTTGCAACCAGGCGATGGTCTCTGCGTCAAGGTGGTTTGTCGGTTCGTCGAGTAGCAGCATATCTGGTGCTTCGAGCAGCAGTTTGCACAGGGCAACCCGGCGTTTTTCACCGCCCGATAGGTTGGCGATTTCCGCATCATCGGGGGGACAGCGCAGGGCCTCCATCGAGATGTCGATCTGGCTGTCCAGATCCCAGAGGTTTTCCGCATCAATGCTGTCCTGCAGTGAGGTCATCTCTTCCATCAGCTCGTCGGTGTAGTTCTCGGCCATTTCAACAGCGATCTGGTTGAAACGGTCGACTTTGTCTTTCTTTTCTTTGACGCCGAGCATGACATTTTCACGCACGTTCAGAGTTTCGTCCAGTTTTGGCTCCTGCGGCAGATAGCCAACTTTGGCACCTTCAGCAGCCCAGGCCTCACCGGTGAAGTCCTTGTCGAGACCCGCCATGATCTTCATCAGTGTCGATTTACCGGCACCGTTGACACCGACAACGCCGATTTTTACGCCGGGGAGGAAGGACAGGTGGATGTTTTCAAAGCATTTCTTGCCACCGGGATAGGTCTTGGAGACCCCCTGCATGTGGTAGACGTATTGATAGGCAGCCATGAGACAGCTCCATTAAAGGGGGTAATTTGCTGGCTGGTGTGATAGCGGATGGCGAGGGCCGGGGCAATCACGGATGCGGTGATGTGGTAACAGCAAGTGCTGCGTCAAACCGTCTACGCAGTATTGCGCCTTTTGCAGGGTTAAGGTTCTCAACCCAACTGATACGGCCGCAAAGTGCATTGAGGATTGCAGGTATGTTTCTATCCGCGTTCTGGGGGTCGCTAAGTCGGTGAATAGCTGCCTTCAGAAGATCATAGTCGCGGCGCGGGATGTTGATTTTCTCGTTCACGGTTATGCCGGTGCAGACTTGCGACTGGTGCCGGTAGGCGACACGAGTCTTCTCAGTGTTCAGATGGAACCGCTCATCACCGACTATATCAGGAACTGCGTGCCGCAGGGTTGTGACAATATGGCGATCACCGGAAAAGGCCAGATCATCAGCATAGCGCGTAAAATTGGCATCCAGACTGCGTGCCAATGCTGCAAGTCGTTTGTCCATGTTGAAACAGCACAGATTCGCCAGAGCTGGTGATGTCGGTGCGCCTTGGGGCAGATGTCGCTGGGCCAACCGGTGCGCTTCCATCGGGACCTTAGACCGGATGTGGCGTGGGGTTTCCAATGTGCAAAGTCCAGCCAGCGTCCGTGCGACCGGTTCCGGGTAGCCAAGGCATCGAAACAACCCGGTAATCCGCGGTATCCGGATCGACGGAAAAAACAGTTTGAGGTCGAAACAAACCAATACATCTTCGCCAGCATGTTGTGCGGCCGCCCGGATACAGTTGCGTCCAGGAACGAACCCGTAGGAAGATGGGCTGGGAGGGACCGAGTTCAAAATACCTTGTAAGACCCGCCTTTGCAGTTTTTTGAGTAATGGTTTTGGCTCTTCAATCAGACGCTGTGTACCGTCTCTCTTTCGATGCATTTGGAACCGATAATGCGGGGCAAACGCGTTGTCCGTAGCATTTGACAGCCCGCGCAGATCGGCAAAACGAACCAGCTCGTGTGGATCCAGCGCCAGCCATTCAGCCAACGCATCTGTGTTGTCGAGGGGAGGGATGGAGAGATCTTCGAAGACGGGCAGAGGCGTAAAGCGGTTTGGTTCAACATACTGATCTGGCCAGTCACCATGTTGCTGCACATACTCAAATAGCCTTTGAACCGCCCTCAGAGGCTTAAGCGTTTCTGCGATGCTAGGCGGTGATGGGGCGTAGGCTTTCGGGTGCGCATTGATCAAACTGGCGGCTATTTTTGCCGCCGCATGGCGATGGGGTTGAGGGAGGCGCAGGAGCAGGTGCTGTTCCAGATCTTTTGCAGTCCAACGCTGCGCGTGGAGCGATGTCGCCAGCGTGATGGTGAAGTCTTTGAACGTCATGACAACTCCAACTGGGGCGTTGGGCCGCCGCCAACCTGACGCCGTCTTGCATAACCCGGCCTTGCTGAAGGCAAGTGCAGGTTATGCGCCGAATGTTCAAGGTCACGAACTTACCCATGGGGAAGCCCCATGGCGCGGTTTCCCGCAGTCTTGGAACAGCGGCCCAACTTGATTGGATAGAAGCAGACGAGGCCGTTAGGGTCAATTCGTCAAGGAACCCAATGGGCTTATCGCTGCCGGTGCTTGTTGTAGCTGCGATTGCATACCGTGAATGACTATGTGTTCTACTTACAATTGATCTCCTCTCCAAACTATGTTCATCAAGGCACTTATGACGCATCGCCTGCCACATATTTCACCCGGAACCACAGTGGGTCTTTTGGGCGGGTCCTTTGATCCGCCGCATGAGGGGCATCGTGCGATTTCTCTGGCTGCGCTGAAACGTTTCGGGCTGGACCAGTTAGTCTGGCTTGTTTCTCCTGGTAATCCACTGAAGGCGCATCCTCCGGCGCCTTTGGATCGACGCATTGCGGTAGCACAGGCGTTGATGGATCACCCACGGGTTCAGATCAGCGGGATCGAGGCCAAGATCGGAACGCGCTACACGGCTGAAACGCTGCGGGTCCTATGCAAGCTGCACCCCGGTGTGCGGTTTGTTTGGCTGATGGGGGCGGATAACCTTGCGGATTTTCATCACTGGAAGGATTGGCGACAAATCCTTGGAACCGTGCCCGTCGGGGTGTTGGCCCGGCCGGGTGATCGGATCTCAGCACGGCTTTCTCCTGCAGCACGGCTTTATGCGCCCTACCGTTTGAAAGGCGGCCAAAGCCGTCTTCTGGCACGGGCTACTACACCGGCTTGGTGTTTTGTGAATGTTCCGATGGTCAATGCCAGTTCGAGCGAGATTCGCGCGCGAGGGGATTGGTCAACCGCGGAGCCGCGCTGACGCCAGACCCGCACTGATCACGACACCAAGGCCTGCCCATGTCAGTGCATCAGGCCATTGATCAAAGGCCCACCACCCGAGAGATACTGCGGCTATCAACTGAAAATACACCAATGGAGCCAGTCTCGAAGCCGGCGCACTTGTGTATGCAAAGAGCAGTAGCAGATTACCCAGCATTGAGAACATCGCGCTGCCCATGGTGAGTGCGGCAGTCGAGAAACTGGGTGCAGGCAGAGTGGCAAGCCCCAGCGGAAGCGTTAGCAATGCGCTGATCGCCAACTGTGTCAGACTCAACTGCAACGGTGTGCCAAGATGGGATAGCCAACGGGATGTGGTTAGGAAACCACCATAGCACATCCCCGCCAGTACCGCCCAGATCAGATTGGCTGAGCCACCAAGGCCGGGCCGCACCACTAACAGAACGCCGCAAAAACCTATTGCCATCAACAGGCTACGTAGAATAGTGGCCGGCTCGCGCAGCAGCAGTACGGACAGGATATAGCTGGCAATGGGGCCAACAAAGAAGGCGGCAAAGACATTGGCCAAAGGTTCTGTTTGTAACGCGATCTGGATTGACAGGATGCCACCGCTCAGAAGTGTGGCTCGCATCCACAATCGCCAATCCGCGAACAAGGGCAACGCCTTGCCTCCCGCAAATGGCAGCACCAGTGCAGTGCCGATTGCGAACCGTGACCACGCCACAAACCCCGGTGTTGCCAGACCACTCGATGTGAGCAGTTTACCACAAAGGTCCCCGGCCGGGATCATTGACATGGCGACAAACATGATCATGACTGCCCGTACCATTGTGCCAGCGGTAGCAGGCGGGCATGGCGAATAACAGCGGTCATTCACCTGCCAGCCTACGTCACAATAACGTGTGGCAGGTTTGTAGAATTATAAGGGTTTTGAGTAGACTATTGCTGACATGATTTCGCGACGTTTTTTTCTGACAAGCGGCCTTGCCTCACTGGCGGCCAATAGCGCCCTGGCAAATGCGCCTGCAGTATCCTTGCGCCCAGTTGCGCGGGACCCGGCCAGGCTGATTAGTGCTGGGGGCGGATTAAAAGGGTTATTGTCCCGTGCCGGTCTATCGGGTGAAGTTGCCTGTGCGGTTGCCGATGTTAAGACAGGCCTGCGGCTTGAGGCCGAGGGTGCGCGCTCAGGTCTGCCACCAGCCAGCGTCGCCAAGGCACTGACAGCGCTTTATGCATTGGATGCATTGGGAGCTGACCACCGGTTCACCACGCAGATCGTCGCTACGGGCGGCATCATGGGCGGTGTGGTTAAGGGAGATCTGGTGCTGGTGGGCGGCGGCGACCCCATGCTGAACACAGATAATCTGGCGCAGCTGGCCAAAGCCCTGAAAACTGCTGGCATCCGCGAAGTGCGCGGCGCCTTTCGGGTCTGGGATGGGGCCTTGCCACGGATCAAAACGATTGACCCCGGCCAGCCTGACCATGTTGGATATAGCCCGGCAATTTCGGGTCTCGCGCTGAACTACAACCGGGTGCATTTCGAGTGGAAACGTGCGGGCCAGAGCTGGTCTGTCACTATGGACGCCCGTACCAAGAAATACCGCCCGGAGGTGGCAATTGCGACGATGAAAATCGCTCAGCGCAGCCTGCCGGTCTACAGCTATTCTGAACGCAACAATGCCGACCATTGGACCGTTGCCAGTAAGGCGCTGGGCAAAGGCGGCGCGCGTTGGTTGCCAGTACGCCACCCAGGTGCCTATGCGGCAGATGTGTTCCGCACCATGGCGCGGTCCAATGGCATAAAGCTCGGCGCTCCCAAAAACGCCAAATCTCGCCCCTCGGGGCAGGTGGTGGCCCATCACAACAGCCCGCCGCTGGACCTGATGTTGCGCGCAACCCTGAAGTATTCCAACAATCTGATGGCAGAGATGATCGGTCTGGCAGCTACCCAGGCAAGCGGTGGACGCCCGCGCTCGCTGAAAGATTCCGCGGCGGCCATGAACCGCTGGGCAGAGGCGACCTATGGGATGGCCAATACTCGGCTGGTGGATCATTCCGGCCTTGGCGAGGACTCGCGGGTTACGCCTGATGACATGGTCAGCGCGCTGGTGGCTGCATATCGCGACGGACGTCTGCAGCCGCTTTTGAAATCCTTTCCGATGCGGGATAGCAAAGGTCGCGTCCAGAAGGGACATCCGATCAAAGTGGTGGCCAAAACCGGTACATTGAATTTCGTGTCTGGCCTGGGCGGATTTATGACCGCAACGGATGGCACGGTACTGGCCTTCGCCATCTTTAGTGCCGATAAAAAGGCGCGTTCACGCATTTCAAGGGCAGAACGTGAACGACCGCAAGGGGCGAGCGGTTGGAACCGTCGCGCCAAACAAGTACAGCAAAAGCTGATCGAACGATGGGGCAGGGTCTACGGCAGCTGAGCAGGCCGGATAAAGCACACTGGAATTATCGATATGCGGAATGCCGACATGCCTAACTCGAAACACTGGTTGTATTTTCTTATTCAGCGTCTTGTGTGACAGAAGCTTGACCCGAATGCCGGATACTTCGGCACCGATATTAATGCGTCTAAGGATTTGGTCGAGGTCAAGCTGACCTCGCTGACAATGGTAGAAAGACTGCTAAGTCCCGGACAAAGAAAACCGGTAGGCAAGGCCATGATCGAAGGTTTGAGCCATATAACGTTTATAGTGAGCAATCTCGACAAGATGGAAGAGATGCTCACAACTGTTTTTGATGCGCAGAAAATATACGATAGCGGTGAGAACACATTCTCACTTTCCAAATAACGGTTTTTCGACATTGGCGGCATTTGGATTGCAACGATGGAGGGCGATCCCTTGCCGGACAAGACTTACAACCACGTAGCCTTCAAAATGGCACCTGATGAGTACGATGATAGGTTGCAACGTATCCGGTCATTGGGCCTAGAGGTTCGAGAACGTCGCTCACGCGTTGAAGGCGAGGGTCACTCAATTTATTTCTATGACTATGACAACCATATGTTTGAGTTGCATAGTGGCACGCTTGAAGAACGCTTGCGGCGATATACTCAGAAGTAATTCTAAATTGTGGTCGTAGCGCTGAAGTGCGGGTTTGGCAGACAGCGCCCAACAACGATGTATCTAGCATACTCTATGGACCGCTGGTGCTGATGATAACCTCAACTGACCACACAAACGTCATATCGGCTAAATGCCAAATCCTTGACCTGTTCCAGAGAGCGGTAGTCAGGGTGGTCAAAGACCATTCGTATCGCCTGGTCATTGGGATATTCGATAATTGAAACATAATGTGGCGGCTCTGAACCGCATAAGGTCTCCGTGACCTCATAGCGGCTGATTAATCTCGCGCCAGCCGCCTCCATAAGGCCCCCAACAATAAACAGGTACTGTTCAAGCGCCTTGCTGCCACCAACCTTCATAGATGTCATTGCTAAGACAGTTTTTGTCATTGTCGATCGGCCTTTTCTTCTCGCGCAAGAACAATCGCGGAATTGGCACGCTCACGCACCGCGAATACCAATAGCTTGCTCGTGTTTGGTCGCTCAAGAGCGGCCGTTGCACCAAACTCTAAGCTACGCAAGCGCTGGAGCACTCTACGGGTTTCGGCCTCCAGTCACACAGCAGAAAACAGACACAAAGGCTGCCTTCAGTGATTGGTTCCGTACCGAAGGGAAACACTTAGACCATATGGCGCGCGCGGGCTCCACGTTCGATGCCTGCGGCGTGCAGCCGGTCGATATTCAGCTCGTAGCGGATTTCTTCCAGCAGGCGCAGTTCAGATTCAGCCAAACTGCCATCGGCGGCAGCTACATCGCAGGCCAGTGCATAGGCGGTTTCAAACAGGCGCTCAGGCAAATCTTCACGGATTAGACCAAACAGCGCATCCAACCCGTCTTCTTGCTCAAACAGATCAAAGACCGTCTGCGAGGTGCGGTTGACCCTGTCAATATCATAATCGGCGAACACTGGCAGCATGTTCACGGCAGACTGAATTTTGACCAACTCAGCTGTACGGATGTTCTCATCCGAGGCCGACACCGCCACCATCAGTGCAACGAGGCAGTCCTGCGGGGTAAGAGGGTGAGCGGTTTGGGTGTTCATATGTGTTTCCAGTAATTGGCATGCGGTTTGATATGAGAATAGGCATCGTACCCAGCCCAATCAACGGGTCATTGCGTCACTGTGCAAAATCCGCTCATCGCTCGCCTATCCCTTGTTTTTCAGACCGCCGACCCTTGAGACGCAGGCTAAAGCCTCTTGGTATCTTGGCAATTGCACTGATTGGCGCATATTTTATGGTGCTTGTTGGCTGTCAAGGGTCGCTGTTTCTTGACTCATTATGTCCCCGTCACCATAGGTGAGGCCGACCGGGTGCATGGGGTGCCCGGCAGTGGTTTGCCGCCTGCAATCATTGGTGCCAAAGAGGCACTGGCAGGGGCGCCTAGAAGTCCAACCGGGACATTATCCGGTTGCCGATGGAGAATATGATGTCTGATCTGCGCGAAGAAGCTCTGAAGAGCAAAGCCTGGCCGTTTGAAGAGGCCCGCAGGGTTCTCAAACGTTATGCCAAGGGCGCGCCGGAAAAGGGTTATGTTCTGTTTGAAACCGGCTACGGCCCGTCGGGCTTGCCGCATATCGGTACCTTTGGTGAGGTCGCGCGGACCACAATGATCAAAACCGCGTTTGAGCTGATCTCAGATATTCCGACCAAACTCATCTGCTTCTCAGATGACCTGGACGGTATGCGCAAGGTTCCGGGTAATGTGCCCAACTCCGAAAGCCTGCATGAACACCTGCAAAAGCCGCTGACATCGGTGCCGGATCCGTTTGGTACGCATGAGAGCTTTGGTCATCACAACAACGCCATGCTACGCCGTTTCCTTGATACCTTTGGTTTCGAGTATGAATTCTACTCGGCACAGGAATTCTATAAATCCGGTCAGTTTGACGAGGTCCTGAAACGCGCCGTCGACAAATACGATGACGTCATGGCGATCATGCTAAAGAGCCTGCGCGAAGAGCGTCGCCAGACCTATTCGATTTTCCTGCCAATCCATCCGGAAACCGGCCGCGTGTTGTATGTGCCGATGAAAAAGGTTTGTGCTGAGACCTATACAGTCACCTTTGATGATGAGGACGGCAAGGAGTGGACGCTGCCTGTGACAGGCGGCAATGTGAAACTGCAGTGGAAACCGGACTTCGGCGCCCGTTGGGCGGCGCTGGGCGTTGATTTCGAGATGTATGGCAAGGATCACTCCACCAATACGCCGATCTATGATGGCATCTGCCGGGTATTGGGTCAGCGCGCACCTGAGCATTTCACATATGAGCTGTTCCTGGATGCTAATGGTCAGAAGATCTCGAAGACCTCGGGTAATGGCATTTCGATCGACGAATGGCTGACCTATGCCTCGACCGAGAGCCTAGCCTATTTCATGTACCAAAAGCCCAAGACCGCGAAGCGGATGCATTTTGATGTGATCCCGAAGGCGGTAGATGAATATCACCAGCAGTTGCGCGCCTATGCGACCCAGGATCTGAAAGCTCAGCTGAACAATCCGGTCTGGCACATCCATGCTGGTGACGTACCGAAGTCCGATATGGTGGTGCCCTTCTCTATGCTGCTGAACCTTGCGAGTGTCTCCAGCGCCGAAGACAAAGCGACCATGTGGGGGTTTATCAACAAATACGCACCGGATGCCACGCCAGAGAGCAATCCTGCGATGGATCAGGCAGCGGGCTTTGCGGTTGCCTATTTCAACGATTTTGTGAAACCTGAAAAGACCTACCGCTTGCCCACCGATCAGGAGCGCGTGGCCCTTCAGGATCTGGCTGATGCACTGAAATCACCCGAGGCGGCACTGACGGCAATCGCGAAGAAAAACGAACTTGTTGGCAATGAAGATCCGCTGCCAGAGGCCAATTTTACGGATGAGGAATTCCTGCAGTCAGTTGTCTTTGCCATCGGTAAAATCCATGGATTTGAGCCGCTGCGCGCTTGGTTCTCTGCGATCTACGAAGTGCTTCTGGGTGCATCCCAAGGTCCGCGTTTCGGCGGTTTCATTGCGCTCTACGGTGTTGAGGAGACCATCACATTGATCGATCAGGCCCTTGCAGGCGATCTGCTCTGAGCAACCAATAGCTCCCGAAACAATCAGCAACGGGCGCCTTAGTGGCGCTCGTTTTTCTTTGCACGGATACCTGCTTTTCCATCACCAGTTTACGCAAGCCTTCCTGACGCAGATTGACCGTTGCCTGCTTTGGTCTACTTAAATTGTGCAACAGATGGGGATGGTAATGCGTAAGTTGATGTTGATGAGTGTCTGTATCGCCATGATGGCGCTGCCCATTTCTGCGACTTCTGAGGCGCGCGATGATGCGATAACCGGTGTAATTGACGATCAGATCGCAGCTTTCCTGCGGCGCGATGCCGAGGCCGCCTTTGCCTACGCTTCTCCTTTGATCCAGGGGGTGTTTGGCAGCCCTGACCGATTTGCCGAGATGGTCCAGTCCGGTTACCCAATGGTCTGGCAACCGGTTGAAGTCCGTTATCTCGCGCTGCGAACTGTTGCTGGAAGCCTGTGGCAACGAGTGATGATCACCGATCCTGAAGGACGCGTACATTTGCTGGATTATCAGATGGTTGAGACAGCAATGGGATGGAAGATCAACGCAGTTCAGTTGCTAACTGATGACGCGCCGACAACGTGATCTGACTGTCTGATTTGCCCGCTGTGATGCGTACCCGGCGCACGCCCCTCTGATGGGGCGTTAAATCCCATGATCTACAACCCTTTCCTTGATTAAACCGGGCTTCGGCCTGATCAGCCGGAAACGGCGGTTTTAGAAAGGGTGACTGATGAACATAGCGATCACTGATGGCGTAGAGCTGCTGCCGCCGGCGTTTGAGCAGGGGCTGAATAATTGGTCCAGTGGGAATGGAACACCGGGATCGGACACCTATCAGGGCGCAGCCAACGCGGCCTTTGTTGCCGCTGATGCAGATTTCGGCGGCTGCCTGGAACTGCAAAAAAATACTTCAGTGCAGAAGTTGCGCAATACGACCCGCACCATGTTGAGCCCGGGTTGCTATTTGCAGATCACAGCGCGGGTGAAGGCGATCAGCGGCGCGCTGCCGACCGTTCGCATTGCCGCTTGGGCCGGACAGTCTGGCGGCAGCCATCTGGGTGGCGTGGTGGAGGCTGGTCCCGGCACCAACCTGTCGACCTATGGTCAGGTGGTTGAAGTTTCGGCCATCGTTGGTACTGGCAGCCGCAACGGTGTTGATATGGCCTGGGGCCGTGCTGGGCGGTTTGCGCATGTGGGGCTGGATTTGATCGGACCGAACGGCGGCGTAGTACGTATCGATGATATCGAGGTGCGTGATGTCACCGGCGTGTTCCTGCGCGATATGATCAGCCTAGTGGATGTTACGGACTACGGTGCCATTGGTGACGGCAATACCGACAACACAGCCGCGTTTGAGGCGGCAGATGCCGCCGCCGCTGGCCGTCGGGTTTTGGTTCCGGCGGGAGAGTATTATCTTGGAAGCACGGTGTCGATGAACCATGAGGTGCAATTTGAGGGTACGGTCAAAATGCCGACCAACCGCATGTTGCTCTTGACCCGAAATTTCGATTTTCCCAGTTACGCTGCGGCTTTCGGGAACGAGGAGCTGGGCTTTAAAAAGGCGTTTCAGGCCCTATTGAACAACGTCGATCATGAATCTCTGGATCTTTGTGGGCGCAAGGTCACCCTGCGCGGCCCGGTTGATATGCAGGCAGCGGTGCCAAATAAGACCAGCTACGCCACCCGCAGGGTGATCCGCAACGGCCAGCTTGAGGCCGCCTCAAACGCCGCTTGGGCGACGGATACGGTAACTGCGCAGGCGACTTATAGTACCAGCGATACACGTAAGCTGACCAATGTGGCCAATATCGCAAATATCCCTGTTGGCGCGTTGGTCGAAGGCAGTGGAGTAGGGCGCGAGATCTACGTGCGGGCGAAAAACGTCGGTGCACGTGAGCTGACCCTGACTGCACCACTCTATGATGCGGTCGGCACGCAACAGTTTACCTTTCGCGATTTCAAATACATGTTGGATTTTGGCGGTTTCAGCGCGCTCAGCAAGTTTGGCATGACGGAAGTAGAAGTTCAGTGCGAAGGGCGCTGTAGCGGTATCCGGCTGGCACCCGCTGGCAAGGTGTTCAGTCTGGATCATTGTTTTATTTCGCGACCACGGGATCGCGGCATTACGTCTATTGGCAGTGGCTGTCAGGGGATCCTGATTGACAACTGCCAGTTCCTCTCAAATGAGGAGCCGTTGAATGTCGCTGCCCGGCAGTCCATTGCTTTGAACGTCAATGCCAATGACGCCAAACTACGCAACAACCGCGCGACAAAGTTCCGCCATTTTGCGCTCCTTGGCGGGCAAAATCAGACAGTGACCGGTAATCACTTCTTTCAGGGTGATACTGTGGCTGATGGGAGCCGGACTGCAGGCCTTATCCTGACCAGCACCAACTGCGCATCAACTGTGTCCGACAACTATATCGACAACTGCTTTGTTGAATGGACCAACGAACGTGACGCGCGGCCAGATTTTACCGATGGGTTTTCCTTCAGTGCGCTATCAATCACTGACAATGTGTTCTTGTCCGGCGATGTTGCGCCATGGTTCAGCTATATCGTGGTAAAACCATACGGAACTGGGCATTTTCTGAACGGGATGACGGTATCTGGCAATAAATTCCGCTCTATCAATGGCTCCATAGATCGCGCTGAGCGGGTGGATACCAGTTTTGCCAATCTCGATTTTAGCCGATCCAAAAGTATCTTTTACGAGGGGAACACCTATCACAACGTTTCTACCGCCGTGGCTAACCCGTTGCGGATTGAACATGTGCAGGGCAGTGCAGCCAGGACCTGGACCGTGGATACAGATGATGCGTTGCCGTTTCGTGGACAGGCGCGGGGGGTTGATAGTGTCATCGCCGTTGGCCCGGTAGAGCTCAGCGGGGGTGCCGATCGACATGCTATGCCACACGCAAAGCTACGCGTGGGCAGCCGTCGGGATCAGGTGCAGCTGATCTGGCCAGAGGCTGTGCGCGGTACCGTTCAGGTGACTGTGCGCGTGGACAAGTGATGCAATATGATTTGCGTTCGTTGCGAGTCAAAACCTGTGCCAAAGCGCTAATTTGATCCCAAGTGACTGCGTATCGGCGCGCTTGTGCTGGAGACCTATCACCAGTTCAGGCGCGCTGCTCCCAAAGTGCCTATCCAGTGGAACCCGCAAACTGGAGGTTGTTGTCAAGGACAGTGGTAATCCTGCTGTCTTGCTGGTTTCGATCTGCAACAACGGCGCTATTTTTCCTGGGCGGTCCAATCCAATTGTCATGTCCAGTTTCCAGGTCTGCTCCAGTCCTTTGCTGCGCCATTCATGCGCTATATCCAGCGCGATCCATCCCGATAGCCGACTGTCTCTAGGTTGGGTTTCAAAGCTGCGACCGTAGGATAGGGTCAAACGCTGCATCGGGGCCCAGATTTCGCTGCTCTGGTTCATTCCCAACGCCAGCTCAACCGAAGTCTGTGCACGCCCCAGCTGGGACAGAGGGTGGCGGGCGAATATCAGTGCATGGGCAGAACTCCTTTTGCTGACGTTCAGGTCGACGCCAACGGTCCAGCGTGGGTGAAGCCCAAACTCACCATAAAACCCGAGCTCAGTTGGCATACGCATGCCATCGCCGTTCCCCTGCAGCGCAACAAGATCCTGTCGTAGCGTCAGGCTGGTGGAGGTGAAACCCTGGTTCTCTTGTTGCAACCACGCCCCGGCTGATACCGGGAGCATTGGCATCAGGCACAAGTAGGCTAGGGTCAGGAGGTGCGTGAACCAGTGACACATATAAACACTTTAAAGTTGTTTTTTATTTTGTCTATTCCCTTTATATATGTAAATCGGGTGCCCGTCGGCAGGTGATATTTTGGGCAGGGGACGACAAAAATCACTGCCGGAACTTGCCAAACCGGCGTAGGCTAAAGATGGAAAACGGAGGAAGCCATGCCGACGATAGCGACCAATACCGAAACCCAAACCGTAATCACGACATTTGAGATGACGCCAGGCACTTGTCAGGATCTGCTGGATGCCCTTACCGCCGCTTACGCCGAGTTCATTTCCCATCAGCCAGGGTTTATTTCGGCGGGGCTGCATGTGAACGATGCGCAGACGCGGATTGCCAATTATTCGCAGTGGCGTCGTCGCGAGGATTTCATGGCGATGCTACGCAGCCCTGAAATGCGTAAGCGCAATCGAGAGATAAATGAACTATGTCGCAGCTTTGAGCCGGTGATGTATGAGGTCGCTGCAACCTTCTGATCTGTGATGCGTTTCCTGAGCGGCTGCGGCTGATCTCGATCAAGGCGGCCCAATGTGAACTGCCTTATCGAGAGGTGCGCCGATAGAGGAGGCCGCAAATGTACAATAATATTCTTGTCCCGATTTCATTTGATCCCGACCGTGATGTCAGTGGACCGCTGAAGCTGGCGGCTTTGCTTGCCACGCCTGATGCAAAGATCAACCTTTTGCATGTCGTTGAGCAGGTGCCCACCTATGCAATCTCCTATATGCCGGTTGATTACCTTGAGGCGGCACGAAAGGCGTTGCAGACAGAGCTCGACGGATTGGCCAAGACGCTACCCAATGCTACCGGCGTGTTGATTGATGGCCATTCGGGACGGGCTATCCTGGACTGGGCAGGGGACAATTCATCGGACCTGATCATTATCGCGTCACATCGTCCGGGAATGCAGGATTTACTCCTGGGATCTACCGCCACCCAAGTCGTGCGTCACGCCGCCTGTGCGGTGCATGTGGTACGATAAGCCGTTCGATTTGGTATTGCCCCAATCAGCAATTTTACGCCCTTAGGGTTGTTCAAAACGGGTTTCGACCCCACTTGCATTGCAATGTTGTTTTGTGAGGAGAAAACGATGCAATGTCCAATTGATGGCACCCAGCTTGTAATGACTGACCGCGCGGGGGTGGAAATCGATTATTGTCCGCAGTGTCGGGGCGTTTGGCTGGATCGCGGTGAGTTGGACAAGATCATCGAACGGTCCGTTCAGCCAGCGCAACAACAGCAGCCAGCGCAACGAGACAGCTATCGCCCAGAGAAACGCGATTCAGATCATCGTTATTCTGAAAAACGTTACAAGAAAAAACGTGGCGGTTTTCTTGAGGACCTATTTGATTTTTAGAATAGGCGAGGTCGACTCGCGCCACGGTGATTTCAAAACCCATAGGGTGGTCGACCGCCGTAGAGCCAGGCTTCTCGCTTTTGTGGGAAAACAACGTCGCGATGCCATAGAACTGGCGTCGCGCATGCTCTCTGCAAGTCTATGTGTTATATCTTACCTTCCACCTCGCGGGCCCGCAATTATCCACGCTATCAGGCCGACGACAGGTAGGAATATGATGACCAAAGCCCAGATCACCTTGGCACCGGTGGAGGCACCGGACGTAAGGATTTGATAGATTGCGTAAAGGCCAGCTATGAGAATAAGCAAACCGAGAAGACTGTAACCCATTTTATCTCTCCATTACTTGTATTCTGTTCTTTCAACTGGGCAGTATTGCCGTAGATTTCGATATCGGTTTTTTGCACCAATTACGCGTTTCGTTGGTATTACTTCCGTCTCATCGTTGAAGACGCAGTGCCATCGGGAAAAACCGCATCTTGAAAACATTAGTTTAGGTTGTTCTAGGCGTAGTTGGCAGTATTATCATCTTTGGCGATGGCATTTACATGGCTGATTTCAATCGGGCTAGAATAGCCGGTCATTTGTTAGCTAGTGCTCACCCGCGTTTTCTATTCATTTAGGTCCTCTGTCCGAGAGTCCGGTAGAAGCCCGTTGATGATAGTTGCGGACCGATGACGCACGCGGCCCGCGGCTACCGGCTATGAGAATTTTTTCTGCGACTTACCACGGTAGGCCCGCGTACCGGCTTTCCCTGCGGATGATCGACCGCGTGATTTCACGGCCGCGTCTGAGGCCGCTTCGATCGCGGACTGACGTGCAAGAGGATCGTCGGACACCGCAAGATCTACCGCTTCCAATCGTTTCACCTCATCACGCAGGCGAGCGGCTTCCTCGAATTCAAGGTTCTCGGCTGCTTTGCGCATCTGTTCGCGTAGGCCTGTGAGATGGGCCTCCAGATTAGCGCCATGCATTGGTGTATCGATATTGGCTGTAACGCGGTTCATGTCCACATCGCCCTGATACAGGCCAGCCAAAACGTCTTCGACGTTCTTTTTGACCGTTGCGGGCGTAATGCCGTGTTCCTCATTGTAGGCGATCTGCTTGTCGCGGCGGCGGTTGGTTTCCCCCAGTGCACGCTCCATCGAGCCGGTGATGCGGTCCGCATACATGATGACACGGCCCTCGGCATTTCGTGCAGCGCGGCCAATTGTCTGGATCAATGAGGTCTCTGAGCGCAAAAAACCTTCTTTATCGGCGTCAAGAATGGCCACCAACCCGCATTCTGGGATATCGAGCCCCTCTCGCAGCAGGTTGATCCCGATCAACACATCAAACGCACCAAGCCGCAAATCACGCAGGATTTCAATTCGCTCCAGCGTGTCGATGTCTGAATGCATGTAGCGGACTTTGATCCCCTGTTCATGCATGTATTCTGTGAGATCTTCAGCCATACGTTTTGTCAGCGTGGTCAC
This sequence comes from Phaeobacter cretensis, assembly GCF_047372505.1. Classification (NCBI taxonomy): domain Bacteria; kingdom Pseudomonadati; phylum Pseudomonadota; class Alphaproteobacteria; order Rhodobacterales; family Roseobacteraceae; genus Phaeobacter; species Phaeobacter cretensis. Next base: position 999,393 of record NZ_JBKBEU010000001.1, on the reverse strand, counting down.
CAGTGTACGAAAGCCATCTGCGGTAACTTTGCGGACCTCATCCAGAAGATCGTCTACCTGCATATCAACAGGGCGGATTTCCACCTGCGGATCCAGCAGGCCGGTCGGGCGGATCACCTGCTCTGCAAAAACGCCACCGGATTGTTCGATTTCCCATTTCGATGGGGTGGCTGAAACAAATACCGACTGTGGACGCATTGCGTCCCATTCCTCAAACTTCAATGGACGGTTGTCCATGCAAGAGGGCAGGCGGAACCCGTGTTCTGCTAGTGTGAATTTGCGCCGGTGGTCACCTTTGTACATGCCGCCGATTTGAGGCACGGATACGTGAGATTCATCTGCAAAAACAATGGCATTGTCCGGAATGAACTCAAACAAGGTGGGGGGGGGCTCGCCGGGGGCACGCCCCGTCAGATAGCGTGAATAGTTCTCGATACCATTGCAATGGCCGGTGGCTTCCAACATTTCGATGTCGAAATTGGTGCGCTGTTCCAACCGTTGCGCTTCCAGCAACTTGCCTTCGCCAACAAGCTGGTCCAACCGCATTTTCAACTCGTTCTTGATCGATATGACAGCCTGTTTCAGTGTCGGCTTGGGCGTCACATAGTGTGAATTCGCGTAAACGCGGATCTGATCAAAACTGCCGGTCCTTTCGCCGGTGAGAGGGTCGAACTCCGTAATGCCTTCCAACTCTTCACCAAAGAATGACAACCGCCAGGCGCGATCTTCCAGGTGGGCGGGAAAGATCTCTAGCGAATCGCCACGCACACGGAAGGAGCCGCGCTGAAACGCCTGATCGTTGCGTTTATACTGCTGAGCGACCAGATCGGCCATCACCTGCCGTTGATCATATTCGTCGCCGACTTTCAGATCCTGGGTCATCGCAGAATATGTCTCAACCGAGCCGATGCCGTAAATGCAGCTGACTGAGGCTATGATGATCACATCGTCACGTTCCAGCAGGGAGCGGGTGGCCGAGTGACGCATCCGGTCGATCTGCTCGTTAATCTGACTCTCTTTTTCGATATAGGTATCGCTGCGCGCGACATAGGCCTCGGGCTGGTAGTAGTCATAAAAGGAAACAAAGTACTCGACCGAGTTTTCAGGGAAGAAGCCTTTGAATTCGCCATATAATTGAGCAGCTAGTGTTTTGTTCGGAGCAAGAATAATCGCAGGGCGTTGGGTTTCTTCAATGACCTTGGCCATGGTGAAGGTTTTGCCGGTGCCGGTTGCTCCAAGCAGAACCTGATTGCGCTCTCCGTCCAGCACGCCCTCGGAGAGTTCCTTGATCGCGGTGGGCTGATCGCCTGCCGGATCAAATTCGGTTTGCATGATAAATTCCCGCCCGCCTTCCAGCTTTGGACGCTGCTGTGGCGCGCGGTCGGCCATCATTGGCATGGTTTTGTCAGAATGGGCGTATGGCATATCGGCTGTCTCCTGCTAGGTGCAGAGATTGATCTGTTTTTGTTCTTATTCAAGAGGCATTGTGCCGCGATGCTTGCTTACCTGTGTGAAGTCAGGTGCAAACCGAGCAAAAAAGCGCGTTTTTCCGGATAAACCGATGCAATCCGCCGCATTTGCCATCTTGCCCGAGGTAAGGGTTCGGCGCATATAGAGAACAGAGAGTTTCGAGGAGACAGCCCATGCGAGCGCGGATTTATCGGCCAGCCAAAAACGCCATGACCTCAGGTATGGCGAAGACCCGCAAATGGGTTCTGGATTTTATCCCAACCAGCGCGCGTGAAGTGGACCCGCTGATGGGTTGGACATCTTCACATGATACCCAAAGCCAGGTGCGCCTGCGGTTCGATACGAAGGAAGCGGCACTGGAGTACGCAGAGGCCAATGGCATCGATGCAGTTGTGACCGAGCCCAAGACACGCAAGGCCAATTTGCGTGCCGGTGGCTACGGCGAAAACTTCGCCACCAACCGTCGCGCGCCTTGGACACACTGATATAGCGTAGATTTCAGCCTTCGCTGCATGTGATGGCCAGCGATGTGGCAAGACACTTGCAGCAGGCACTCCTCTGATCGAGTTTTCATTTCTTGCGGGATGAAGGCAAAGCTGCGGGCCTAGCACCCTGCGTGTTAGGGACCTAACTTTCGCATCGGTTTGTCGATGTCAGTGGTCCAGCATTCGCATTTCTATAGTTTCAAAGCGATATGGTTTTTGGACTCTTCGTCGTTCCAGTCATCGGAAACCGAGTGTCGAACATATCCGGTATTTTCTGGCCGCTGCATGCCGGGCTTGGGCATTAAAGGTTGCGCAATACTGCCTGCTGTGATTGGCGGACATTGATCCTGGCAACAGAAACCTGACCGCAATAACTATTCGGCCTGGCTTTGGACGTCTGGTGCAATAGGTCATGGCGCACCACTGCGTTTTGATCACTGCAGAACCGACCAATTTGTTGGTAATAGTCTATGGTTTCGGGGTACATTTGTCTGCGAAGAACGAAAGCTGTCGAATTGAAAACGAGCTCGCCGAAACTCCAAAAGGTCAGCGTGAAAGATGTTGCGCGCCGATCCGGCACATCGCTTGGCACAGTGTCGCGTGTCATAAATGGTGGGGCGTCGGTTAGTGCCGATGCGCGTGCGCGTGTTGAACAAGCTATATTGGACCTTGGATACGAACCGAATGCAGGTGCACGCCAAATGCGGTCTGGGCGCAGTGGCCTCATTGGGATCCTGTTGCCCAGTCTAGATGTCCCGTTTTTTGGTATTTTGGCTCAGTCTTTGGAGCAGGCCCTATTTCGAAATGGGTATCACAGCCTGATCTGCAACACCGAAGAAAATGAACTGAATGAGCAGCGGTACGTATCGACATTGCTGGGCCAGCAGGTTGATGGCGTAATTGCAGCGGCGGTTGTGACCACGCAGAATTTTGACCGTTTCGCGGATCGTAATATTCCGATCATTGCGGTCGACCGGTCTCCTGATGGTGAACCCGGTCATCTCGTTTCGGTCGATCACAAGGAAGGAGGCCGTTTGATGGCCAAGCACCTGCTTGATCTCGGGCACAAAGACATCGCCGTTGTTGCGACGCCAACACATTCTGCGCCTATTATGGATCGCATCGCAGGCATCGAAGAAGCGTTGGCAGAGCAGAATTGCGCCCCCGTCGGCATCGCACTTGGGGAAACACATAGCTTTGATGCTTCTTTTGCTTTGGCGCGCCAAATTCTGAATGATACGAAGCCAACAGCCGTGATTGGCACTTCAGATATTGCCGCCATTGGTGTGATCCATGCGGGGCATGAATTGGGCTACCGCATGCCAGACCAGCTATCTGTGATTGGTTTTGATAATCTGCCGCAAAGTGCGCATATCTTTCCGCCGCTTACCACGGTGGAGCAACCAATTGTGCTGCTTGGTGAGCTTGCTGCACAAGAACTGCTTCACCAAATAAATGGCGAAAAATTTGAGAAGCCGGACCTGAATAGGCTTTCCCTGCAGGTGGTTGTGCGTGCAAGCACGGCGCCCCCTTACAGTGTTTCGACAGAAATCCGGTAGCGGGTCGAAAAGCTGCACTCGGGCACGAGGCGAGTCGCGGTTCTGATGCCAGCACGGTTGAGCGGATTATGCGCCGCGGAAATCGCAGAGCCAAAGTCGAAGGCCGAGCAAACCGGTTCCACCCCAAGTGCGAGATGGCGGCCGTTCCAAGGCGGGCCTGTACGGCCTCGGTTGCTTATCCAAAGCATCAACGACGGAAACACTGCCGCATCCCAATCGACGCGAACTTTATATGCTTCTGTTAGGTTTTCGAGCGTCGCATGACCCTCTGCACCTGACAGGAGCAGTATCGTCTCGGACGGTGTTTCATAGGGCAGCTGCAACATTCTGTCGGCTATCCGAAACGGTGCGGGATCTGTAGAGACAGGTGTGCCGCCCGTATCGCCGGGGTAGCTATATGCCTGATCATATGCGCCGAGAACGAGGCGGGCCTGGCCAGGCACCTCCGGCAGCCGCAGAACAGGGTGTAGGCCAATCGGTAAATTGGCCTCTTTGCGCATTTCTATTTGCAATCCTATGTCGACGCCAGGCGATAGGGGCACGCCTTTCACCCAGCGTGACAGCCGTTTGACGGCATCGTTAAAGGGGTAATAGATCTGCGCCTCTGCACCATCTGGTTGGTTCTGAGTGATCGTCCAACCATGGTTCGCCCCATAGCCATGCGGCCATTCACATTGCGGTGCCTGGCTATGGGACAACTCGCTGCCCGGCGGGCTGCTTGGTGTCATCCCAAAGGGAACACAAGGCCATTCACCTTGCAGATGCTTCAAAATTGGCGGCGTTGCGGCTGGGAGATCCTTGCCAAGCCACGGGGCTGTGTGAAGCGGACGTATGACGCGCCCGTCTTCCAGGTAGAACTCCAGATCGCTGAGCATCGCGCCCTGGCGGGCAAGCCGTCCTTGGCCGCGATCCCAACGAAACACCGTCATTTTCGGTCGATGAAGAAGTTGATGAACACCGCCCCCAGGATTAAGCCGCCCTTGATCACTTGCTGGGTATAGGGATTGAAACCCCAGAGTGTCATTGCGTTCAAAAGCACGCCCAGGAATAAGACGCCAATGAAGGCTCCCCAGATCGTGCCCTTGCCGCCAAACAGGCTGATGCCCCCGATAATTACTGCCGAGATCACCTCAAGCTCCATCCCGCGCGCGATGGTTGGGTTACCTGCGTTGACCAGCGAGGAATAGATGATCCCGCCGGTAGCGGCGAACACGCTGGTCATCATGAGGCAGATGGTTTTGGTGCGCCAAACATCGATCCCCGATAGACGCGCTGCCTCCATATTGCCACCTACCGCATAGATCGAGCGACCGAGAGCCGTGAAATTCGAAATTGTAAAAGTGATTACGAAGGCGGTGGCCAGAATGTAAACGGGCACCGGCACGCCCCAGAAACGCCCGGATCCGATTACGTAGTACCAGCTTGGGAAGCTTGAGATCGGAACGCCTCCGGTGATCAGGTTGGCCAGTCCCGCAAGCGTTGCCATCATCGCAAGTGATGTGATGAAGGTAGGTACGTTAATTTTTTGCCGCAGGGTTCCCGCCATCAAGCCTATGGATGAAGCAAACAACAAAGTTCCGCCAAAGGCGACAATCACGGTCCAGACCGCAGGTTCCAGCGCGCCGCCTGAGAGTTTGTCGACCAGCCAGGCGGTCAGGCAAGCCGAGACCGCGACCATCGACCCGACGCTCAGGTCGATCTCGCCCACGATTATGACGAGGGCCATGCCAAATGCGATCATTCCTGGGACGGCGATGTTGCGTAGGATGTTCAGCTGGTTGTTGACGGTCATGAAGCCGGTAGCAGTTGACGCCACTAAAACATAAAGTGATAGCAAAATCAGTAGCATAGAGTTTCGACGTAGGATCGATATCAGGTCAGTTTGGATCATGCTGTTGTTTCCGCGTTCTGGGGCACCGCCATACAAGCGGTGTAGATATCTTTGGGATCGAGCACGTCGTTCAGGAACGTCTCGGTGATTTGACCGTCACGCAGCACAAGAATGCGATCACAGCATTCGGTCAGGTCTTCCAATTCAGTTGATACAACGATGGAACTGACGCCATCGCGCGCCTTTTCCCAGATCAGCTCATAAATTTGGCGCTTGGCTTGTACATCGACGCCACGTGCGGGCTCGTCAAATAGGAGAATGTCAGGGGCGTTGTTGATCCAATTTCCAACAACGATCTTTTGCTGATTTCCCCCCGAGAGGGATGATACAGGCAACATCGGATCGCCGACTTTGATCTGCAAGCCAGCGATCTGGCGATCCACAAACGGACGTTCGCGGTTTTTGGTGATCCAACCGGTTGGTGCAATCTTGGCCTGGCCGGCCAGACATAGATTGGCATGAGACGATAGCAGTTGCACTAAGCCCGCGTGTTTTCTATCTTCTGATGTGTATCCTATCCCAAGCGATTTCATGGTTGGAATATCTGGTGTGGTGACGGTTCTGCCGTGGATACTCACTGTGCCACCTTCCAGCCTGCGCGCGCCGAAAATCGCGTGCAGAAGTTCAGTACGACCAGATCCGAGCATCCCGGCAATGCCAAGTACCTCACCTGGGTAGAGATTAAAGCTGACGTCGTGGAAAAATGGCGCTAGTGCCAGCTGGTTAACGCTTAGGACCGGCTGGCTGCGATCAATTTGCGTCGTTGGTCGTTCGAGTGGTGGCAAATCTCCGAACATCATATCGAGAATGACCGGTGGGCTTGCGTCATCAATCGGCACACTGCCGACAAAACGCCCGTCACGAATGGCGGTGACAGTATCCGCGATCATGCCCAATTCAGCCAAACGGTGGGTAATATAGATAATGGTCACTCCGAGCTCCCTCAGCCGTCGCACCAATGCAAACAGATGCTGCACCTCGGCTTGGGCAAGCGCGGACGTGGGTTCATCCAGTTGCAATACCTTCGGGCGAAAGCTCATCGCTTTGACGATCTCGACCATTTGCTGTTGCCCGACCGACAGCTCTGCAATGCGTGCGGTGGGCGATATATCCAGACCGCCGATCTCCACGAACAGCTCTTCAGTCAGGCGGCGCAATTGGCGCCAGTCAATCAATCCGCTCCGTTTACGCGGCAATCGGCCAAGGAATATGTTTTCAGCCACCGACAGCTCAGGAACGAGGCTCAGCTCTTGATAGACCGTCGCGATGCCTGCGTCTTGAGCTTGGCGCGGTGTTGCGAAATGGGCCTCGTTATGGCCAACGCTGATCGCCCCTTCTGTGGGCTGAATAGCGCCGGACATCATTTTTACAAATGTGCTTTTGCCTGATCCATTTTTACCAATCAGCGCGTGGACCTGTCCGGCCTCAAACACATGGGTGAACCCTTCTAATGCTTTGACCGCGCCATAGTGTTTGGTGAGATTATTCAGAGAAAGCTGCGTCATTGTCGTTCACTCCGGTATCGCAAAGGGCCCACTGCCTGGCCCTTTGCTGCAGTCACCTGACGATCAGGAAACCTATTGGATGCTTTCGAGGAAGTTTGTAACGCCATCAGGGTCTGTACGGCTCAGAAGTAGGGCAGGGACAGTCGTCTGCGCCTCAACCACTTCGCCAGCCATGACTTTCAGTGCGGCGTCCGCGCCCATTGCACCCATCATGATCGGCGCTTGCGCTGTCACCGCCTGAAGGACGTTGTTCCCGGCCAAGAGCCCTTGGCCCAGCTGTTTGGACCCGTCGATGCCGAAGACAAAGACCTCGCCCGCACGACCGGCGTTGAGCACGGCTTGCATCGCGCCGACGGTGCCCCCTTCGTTCGCGGCATAGATCACGTTGACGTCTGGATGCGCGGTCAGGATGTCCGTGGCAACCGTGACAGCGGCTTCGGGCATCCATGCATCTTGCTCGGACTGGATGTTGATTGTGTTACCTTCAACCACGGCGTCCTTGAAGCCGCCGGTACGGTCCCCGGATTGTTCGGGCAGTAGCGACGAGAATGCCAGGGTGGCCACATTCGCTTTACCGCCAAGGGTTTCTGAAATGAACGCCGCTGCGGCACCGCCTGTGGATGCGCCGAGATCACGGTTTGCAGTTGAGAATGTCGCGTTCGCGATAGAGCCGTCCTCGAGCCCACCGTTCAGTGCAATCACGATGATCCCGGCTTCACGGGCCCGCTTCAGAGCTGGCGCGGAATCTTTTGCGGAGACAGGTGCAATCACGATCGCATCTACGCCACGGGCGATATAGGTGTCGATCGCCTGGATCTCGCGGGCCAGGTCACCGTCGATGTTGATTTCAAGGACTTCTGCACCGGCTGCTTCAGCCTTGTCACGGATCCCAGTCTGCAGGAACTGCATGAACTGATCGCCCTGAAAGACCACGCTTGCGATGACGGGATTATCTTGCGCCATAGCCCCGATTGGGGCTGTCGCGGCCATCGCCGCAACCGACATCGCAACGAAAGTTCTTCTGATCATATTGGACATTGTCTTTCCTCCTCATAAGACATTGTTCTAGTTATTTATTTATGGTGATATCGGGATCTCCTCCATCCGGATCACATCACATTCCAACTCTTTCAAATTGGGAATTGCTTCGCAGGCCGTTACCCCTTTGAGCGACGCGCGCGCCGTTGCATTGGCCAATGCAAGCGTGTTCTCCAGCGGCCAGTACTCGTGGATCGCGTAGAGAAGACCGGCGCAAAAAGCGTCGCCTGCACCAAGGGGGCTTGCAATCTCGTCAGCGGCCAGCCGCTTTGTTGGGGCCCATTTCTGATCACCCTCCTTGTCAGTCCAAAGCACCTTATCGGGGCAGTGCAGAACAACCGCTTTGTTGACACCGGCTTCAATCAGCTCGCGGGCCATGGTCGTAAGCGCCTCGTCAGATGGAATTTCCCCTTCGACAACAGGAACGCGACGGGTTGCATGGGCCGCTTCGATCTCGTTCAGGACCAGATAATCGATATATGGAAGTGAGTGCCCGACACTATCTGCAAATCCCGGATCATCAGTCGACACCAAATCAACACAAGTGATCATCCCGGCGGTCTTTGCACGGTACAGCACGCGGGCGGCTCCCGTCGTTCCATCAGGAGTAATTTCATCCAGACCAGCCAGCAGCATCGGATAGCCTAGATAGAAAATCCGTGCGGTGTTCTTGGTGAAAATCTCTTCCGGAAAGTCATCGACAGTCAGCGCGTCGTTTGCGCCACCTTGATAAAAGAAGGTCCGGGTTTGTCCAGGTACTGACATAACATGGGTATGGGCCGTGGCGGTATCGCCCTTCACCTGCATATGTCTGCTGGGCAGCCCCATCTCTTTGCAGCGACGCAAGACGTAGCGGCCATGCTCATCCTCACCCACAGCACCCATTGGCCAAAGCGGCAATCCAGTGTCGAGTTTGGTCAATGCGGCTACGACATTGGCCGCACCGCCGCCGATATCGAAGCTCTGTTCCCCGATCCGCACAAGTTCGCTTTCGCGTGGCCAGTAGCCAATTGCATGGACCATATCCACGATCCAGTTGCCCGCACATATGATGCCGGACCTCTCTGTCATGATGCCGTTCCGATTTCGTTCCAGAGCGGGTGCAGGCTGGCTTCGTCTTCTTCGATTGCTGAAAACCGGCCAAGCGGTTCGAGGAAATAATTGTCCGCGCCATCGTCATTGACCTGACTGACTTCGCCTCCAAGAACCATACCTGTACCGGGTTTTGCATAGAACCGGTGGAATAGGCCGCGTGGAATAGTCACGCTTTGCCCCGGCGTAAGAACCAGCGGCTCATCAGGCTGGCGGTACACCATAACACCATCGCAGCGTAGTTCGATTGGCTCGGTCACGCCCTCCGGTTGGCGAAATTCCAGCACAAGATCGCCGCCCCCGCGATTGATGATATCTTCGAGCTTAACCTTGTGTGTGTGGAACGGGGTTTCCTGATTTTCACCAACAAAGAGTAGCTTTTCGGCATAGGGAAGGCTGTCATGTGATGACTGCACCCCATTGCGTAAGCAAAACAATCCAAGCCCGCGCCGGGTGAAATCACCGCTGCCAAAATCAGTGACATCCCAGCCCATTTGATGCCTGTTCAACCAAACCGCCAGGTCCTTATTTGCCTCGTAGTCTGCGGCACTCCAATGGGCCCAGTCGGGCAGCGACCAACGATGGGCCTCTAGCAGTAACTTTGCCCGCTTAATGGTATCGTTGATCTCAGAACGCTTCATGAGGGGCCCCATAGTCGACCTCGACCACGCAATGCTCGGACCCAGCTTTCTGCGCTGCAGTCAGAATTGCATGATGATCAGCAGCCTCATCTGGTGTGACGCAATGAAAGCCATTTGCATCGCCGCCGGACATTTCATCAAGAAAGGATGCCCACATCTGCTGAAGCGCATCAGGAAAGCCAAACTCGAAAATATTGCCGGTGATCGTCGGGAATAACGTATCGAAACCGAGGTCTTCCACCTGCCAGACCTGCTTGCCGCCATCATAGGACATCCACTGCCATTGGCGCGGGTTTTTGGTGGTGAAATAGGCGCTTTTCTTTGTGCCCAGAACACGCAAGCTCCAGGTGTTGGATTCGCCGGGTGCAATACGCCAGGTTTTCATAACCAGTGGAAAACCGCCGCCGGCATCTTCTACATGGCCCGTGATCGTGGCATTGTCCCATGTTTCACAAGGAACTATATTGCCCTTGCCATCGGGTCGCGTGCGAAAACGGTTGACCAGCGCGGCTGAGACGCGCGTAGGCTTCCAGCCCAAGCGCAGGGGGACGTGCAGAACATGCATTCCCAGATCGCCCATACTGCCATAGGCGCCGTTGACGTCGACCATCCGTTTCCAGTTGATCGCTTTGTCGGGGTTCAGGTCGGAGGAGTGCAAAAACGCCGCTTCGACTTCGATGATTTCACCCATGTCTCCATCACGGACCAGATCGATCACCTTCTGTGCACCGGGGTAGAATGGCATTTCGGAAGAACAACGAACGAAAAGCTCGGGGTGCGCATCAATTGCCGCCTGAATGCGCGAGTTCGCAGTCCGGTCTATGCCGAAGGGTTTTTCACCCAAGAGGTGTTTTCCTGCCTCCAGGATCTCTGGATATATTTGGTCATGCAAAACATGTGGAAGCGCGCAGTAGATTGCATCGATCTCGTCATTCTCCAGCAGTTCTTTGTAGTTCGTGGTTTGCTGCGCCACGCTGGCGATATTGCTTGAAAACCAGTCCATTAACGCGACGTTTGTGTCGCAGACGGCGACGATTTCAGGGCGAACCTTCGGGTTTTCAAGGTGGAGCCAACGAGCAGCAGCCGAGGCAAATTCACGCCCCATTAACCCACAACCAATGACGCCAAATTTGATGACTTTGGTCATCCGATCATCCCCAATGCATCCGCGACGGAAACGCCATCATGAACGATGGCCATCAGCGCTTTGGTCATGCCGGCGGGGTCGCGATGATGGATCACATTGCGGCCATAGACGATACCTCGCGCGCCTTGCTTCATCAGCTCAGCGGTCCGCTTGAGGATCACGTCATCGGAGACTTTGCCGCCGCCACGGACAAGCACAGGAATATTCTGGGCAATCTCGATCACGCGACCATATTCAGATACGTCATCACAGGGATCGGCCTTGATGATGTCAGCGCCTAATTCGACGGCCTGGCGCACAAGCGGCAGGATTTTGTCGATGTCGCCATCCACCATATAGCCACCGCCCGCTTTTGCGTTGTCCTGCATCACAAGCGGTTCGACCATCAGCGGCATCCCCGCCAGATCGCAGGCGCGTTTCAAGCGATTGATATTCTGAACGCAAGCTTGATGGATTTCCGGCTGACCCGGCAACATCAGCAAGTTTACCACGACGCAGGCCGCATCCAAGGCAAGCCCTTGTTCAACCGGATCGGCAATCACCTCGGAAAACAGACTGCTGGGCAATGGGGTTCCATAGACATTCGCAATATCTGTACGCAGCACCAGCGCCGGGCGCATGCGGCCCGGAATGGCTTGCAGAATCGGCGCGGTGCCGGGAGGTAGTTGGATCGCGTCGGGCGCTGCATCCGCTACCGTTTTGATCGCCGAATGCATGTTTTCGATGCCGCCCAAAAAGCTGCGTTCACTAAACATGCCGTGGTCAATCGCCACATCAAAACAGTTCCCCGACAGGCCGAACAGCCGGTTCATTCGTGCAGATTTCATCTGCCCCTCCCATATGTCAGACGCATACCACAATCAGTGGAAACGTTTCCATTTGATCGTAAGAGATGAACGGATCTCGTGTCAATTATTAATGATATTCGGCTGATGTCGTAATTACCGGTTAAAAATCAGCATGTTGAAGTGATTGAGTGTCGCGAAACGGTCTGATTTTGCAGAGTGTTGAAGCCGCAACTTATTGTCTTCAGCTATCGAGGCTTTGAAGCGGGTGATTCGAAATCGTTGCATGCTCCGGTTCGTGCAGTTCTTAGCTGCGCGAGCAGTGTGGGCGCTTAGACCTTTGATGAGATGTGAACGCTCCATGGCGTATTAGCTGCGTAGGAACATAGCAGGCATCGGGCGTAACGACCGCTTTGAGCCGCCCGCCGCGACGACCGCTATGTCATCAGATTTCGATGGCTTCAGAAATTTCTAAGCGCACTGGCTTTTGCGTTTTGCTTTGCAAGACCGAGGCGCGTTCTCGGATTTGGTCAGATGCCATTACATCAATGACTTTCATCCTAACCAGGTCGCATCCACGTAACTTGCTGTCGATCGTCAGGTTGAATAGCGCCAGAACACGGCTCTTCGCTGCTAACACAAAGAGAACTCGTATCGCCCAGACATGTTTCGGCTTGAGGGGGCGTTTCTGGCCGACAATCCGACCTTTGTTCCAGGCGGGTCTTAGGGCGCGAATGATTGGTAAGTTTGATGTTTACATGACGGATCCTCCTGTCGGCCATACCCGCCCACATCGACAACCCATCGTTGACATCCGGCTTTATCATACCGGTCGCGCGCCTGCTTCGAGCACTGTAGGCGCGGGCTAAACTACACCGACAAATTTTACGCAATGGCCGCGACAATTCGAAATTCAACTATGAACGGCAACGTGAGGTACGAAAGCCAAAAGCCGAAAACATCTCGGATAAGAAACCCCAGAAACCGGTAGTCTGGAGTATGTGGACATCACGGTATCCGAAGACAAACATATGATGTGGTGACTGTACCGCTCAGATCGTTTCGGTAACTTTCAGAAGGCCGGCAGGGGCATCGGGATTGTTACCAAGGCGTAGAGAGAGATCCTCAACAAAGCCGTAGAATGCGATGGCCTGAAGCAATGGTGTCAGGAATTTGTGGTCGACCTTTGGCACAAACAGGACACCGGGTTTGTGTTCAGCACCTGTCGAAAATACAGAGGCCCCTTGGGTGAGCAATTTCTGTCGAGCAGCTTGCACGGATTCCGATGCAGGGCCATCGGACGAAAACAAAAGTGCCGCAAATTGACCACCTGCGATAGCGACAGGACCATGCAGCACTTCTGCCGCCGAATAAGCCTCTGCATGCAAGCGACATGTTTCTTTGAATTTCAAAGCCGCTTCTGCCGCGATAGAGAAGCCCGGACCGCGACCAATGCAAAACATGGATCCAGAACGGGCAATAGGTAGCGCAGCGGCGCTCCAATCAGCCATCAAAGTTGAACGCGCGAGATCAGGTAGTTCCAACATCGCCGCCTTTAACTCTTTATCGTTGGTGAAACCGGCCAGAATGCCCAACGTTGCAAAGAGCATCCCGACGTAGGACTTCGTAGCTGCGACAGCAGTTTCGGGGCCCGCATAAATCGGCAAGACTGTTTCGGATGCCTTGCCGAGTGAGCTATCAACAACGTTCAAAATTGAGACGGTTCGCGCTCCGCCTTCACTGGCTGCGGCTTGGAGCTTGGTAAGATCTGGGCTGCCGCCGGATTGAGAAAACGCTACTGAGGCGAAGCCAGAGAGTTTAAGGCGTGAGTTGTAAACAGAGGCGACTGATGGACCGATTGAGGCGACGGGTAGCCCTGTTTGGGTTTCCATCATGTATTTGAAGAATGTCGCTGCATGATCAGATGTCCCACGTGCGCAGGTGACGAAACCGTTTAAATCGCTTGTGTGTAGTCGGGCGCCGACGTCCCAATACTGATCGAGACCGTCGCGGAGCTGGCGTTCAAACATCGCAGGAATTTCAGCGATCTCGCGCGCCATAAATGTCTTTGTCGCAGTCACGGTCAGTTCACCCCAGTAATCATCGAGACGATTTCGTTTTTGTCGGTCTCGGCGGTTGTACGCACACCGATCTGCTGGCCGCGTCGTAATACGCAAATACGGTCCGCCAGACGGAACACCTGATCGAGACTGTGGCTGACAATGAGGATCGCGAGGTTTCGCTCTTTTAGCGAAGCGATGAGATCTTCCACACGAGCCGTTTCTGCGACACCGAGCGCGGCCGTCGGTTCGTCTAACAGTATCAATTTACTAGACCAATGGGCAGCCCGCGCAATGGCGATGCCTTGGCGTTGACCTCCGCTGAGATCACGAATAGTCGAGCTGGCCGATGGAATCCGCACGTCGAGTTCATCGACGAGCTCTTGGCTCTCTTTGCGCATACGGTTTTTGTCGAGCAGACCAAATGGTTTCTTGGTCAATTCGCGGCCAAGGAACATGTTCATATAGACCGGTTGTTCGTCAACCAAGGCGAGGTCTTGATAAACAACTTCAATGCCACGGGATCGGGCCGAACTGGCATCTGAGAAATTCACAGCATCGCCGTCGAGATTGATCCTGCCACTGGTTGGTTTGTAGACGCCTGAGATCATCTTGATCAGTGTCGATTTGCCGGCGCCGTTGTCGCCAACCAAAGCGACGATTTCGCCTGCTTTTAGATCGAGGGAAAAATCCTGAATCGCGACAACGCCGCCGAAGGCTTTATGTATGTCTGTTAGTGCAAGAACGGGTGATTGCTCGGTCATGTCGGATAGCTCCCTGACCATGCGACTGGATCGCCAAAACCGTTTTCAATAGTCGTGACCAGTGGATTGCCAGTACGCACGCCGCGAACGCCAACAACCAAGGCGCGGGTTACAAAGGCCTGACCACGGAAACCGAAGACAACCGTGTCTCCTGCGGCTGGTTGGTCCGGCCCGTGGGCGTCGATCATTGCGTAGTAGTCGATCGCTGAATAATCGGGGATTTCCACGTTGCGGCGCGAGGCATTGCCCGATGTAGGTGTGGGCGATACCAAGGCCTGCACTTGATACTTTGAGAATACGGGATCGACATAGAGACCGCCGCCGAAACAATAGGCTTTGTCCTGGTGATGGTGCGACACTTCCGAAAGATACAGAACCGCCGGAGCTTCCGGTAGATCTTCCACAGCGTGTAACGGCGTCGTGCCATGGAGCGCATTACCCGGTTCGCATTGGGTTGCCCCGGCTTCAGCCAGCGCAGCTAACATAACAGCGGAGTTTGTGCCTGGTGTGTTGATTTCAATCTCGCGTCGACCTGCTTTGGCGAGCGCTTCTGCTGCACGTTCGAGTGTCTTCAGATTGTGTGTGGGAATGACTTTTCGAGTGTTTTGGTCGAATAGAAGGGCCGGGAAGGTTGTAATTCCGGCAAAAGCGCCACCGTCCATCGCATCGAGGCGATCAGCAACCGCGACAATGTCCGAGGCATCAAAACCGCCTTCATGGCCGCGATAGAACGTATCGCCTTCCGTCTGGATGCGGGCCAGCATGTTTTGGATGCGGCCAGCCTTAAGCGCGGCACTAGCGGCTTCGCGTGCTTTCTGATCAGAAAAAACTGTCCAATAGTCAGGCCGTAGTTCTGCAGCAGCAAACGCCGCTTCGCGAGACGGGACTTGAACCAAGTGGCCAAGGTGACCGGTTTTCAAACCAGCGCGGTCGCAAGCTATGGCGCATGCCATATCCACAGCAACAGAGCGGTCGATTCCGCCAGCTACCAGAGCTTCGCAAAACCCGGAGTGCCGACCGACCTGCTTGGTCATAGCAAATGTTGTCAGGCCATGCTTGTTAGCTTCGGCTTGGAATACACGTGCGTTTTCTTCAACGGTGTCGAGGTCTAGCACATACGCGTTTGCGGGGATTTCACCACTTTGATGCAAGTGCATCGCGGCTTCGATAAACTGCGGGTTTCTCCGCTGCAAGAGTTCTAAAAACACTTTATTTCCTCCGGTTAGCGGCTCGTGTCACGCAGGGATACGGCGACAGCGATGAGGATAATGAGGCCACGGACGATCATCTGATTGGAGACTTCCAGCCCCATCAAGATTAGCCCGTTGTTGAGCATTCCCATCAAGAGCGATCCAAGAAGAGCGCCGATAATGGATCCTTTACCGCCGTTCAGTGCCGTGCCGCCGACAATCACAGCTGCGATCACGATCATCAGATCGCTCTCTCCGAGCGTATATTTCGCGGCTTGAAGGCGACCGGCATATAGAAGCCCTGCCAGACCTGCGGTCGCCCCACAGAGTGTGAGTACATAAAGCCGCACGCGGGGTACTTTGATGCCGGATACCTGAGCTGCACGCGCGTTGTCGCCGACCGCCAGAACATGGGCGCCAAATTTTGTGTTTCGATAGACGATATGCCCAATAACGACTGCAACAACGGTCCAGATTACAAGCGATGGGATCGACAGAAGTTTGCCTGAGCCAAAGAATCCGGTGAAACTCTCGCTGATGACGGGGATAGAACGCAGGTTGGTCATCGACCGGGCAATACCGGCAAATAGGCCCATTGTGGCAAGGGTTACCAAGAATGAGGGCAGGCGAAGATAGGCGACCAGAAAGCCGTTGAACGCGCCAATCGTAATCCCAGCACCGAGCCCGGCCAAGACGCCAACAATCATCGGATAGTGTTGCATCGCAACGGCTGCAGACAATGCTGAAACGGCGACGATGGAGCCGAAGCTAAGGTCAATTTCTCCTGCTGACAGAGCAAACACTAGCCCGATCGCCATGATAGAAGCTGGCGCGGTTTGCAGCACGATATTGGTCAGATTGCGAGAGGTTAGAAACCCATCGTCGTGTAGTGTGATTGCGAAGAACAGAAAGATCGCAAGGAAGCCGATGTAAATCACGCTTTGCTGTAGATCGAAGTTTTTGATTTTTTCTAAGGTCTGTGACATCGCCCGCCTCCTTTGGAGAATTGACCATTGGTGAGCCGCCAAGGCGGTCCACCGGGAGGGTGTTTAGTTGCTGGTGAGACTCGACGGCGCGTCGATATGCAATGACGTGTTCCATCCTTCGACGACATTGTCGGCGGTCACGGTAATTGCGGGTGCAACCACAAAGGCCGGTACGTCTTTCCCAAGAAGGTCGAGTACAGCAGAGGCGGCCATTGCGCGGCCCAGTTCGTAGGCTTCATCCGCTACAATCGCTGCTACATTCCCGCCGCGCACCATGTCCAGTGCGATTGGTTCAGAGAGGTCAAGTGTGACGATTTTGGTGGTGTCATTGCCATTGGCACGCAAAGCGGCAAGCACACCTTCGGCAGGTCCGGCCCAGGTTACATAGATCCCGCCAATATCGGGGTTTTTGAGCAGCATCGCGTTGGCGATTTCTTCGGCGCGTGCAGGATCGCTTATGCCTTGTTCAGCAACAATTGAAATGTTGGGGTAGTCGTTCTCGATCGTCGTTTTGAACGCGTTGTCCCGTTGGTTTGTGACGTAGTAAGTCGCGTCGTGATAAACCCACCCAACGCTGCCTTCGTTGCCCATGGATGCGGCAAGAGCGTCGGCAGCTTGTTTGCCCATCTGGAAAAGGTCATCGGTTACGATAGCGGCATAATCTGCCGGATGTTCATAGCCGGACGGAAGATTGGATAGAAAAGAGAGAGCCACGCCTGCTTCTTTGGCTTCTTCAAATGCCGCAGCTGACGTCACCGGATCGAGTGGCAGTGACAGGATGATATCAGGCTCTTTGGTCATTGCGGTTTCAATGTCGCTGCGTTGCTTGGCTGCATCGAAACCCGCGCTTGTTACGGCGACGACTTCGATGCCGAGACGCCCAAATTCATCACTTGCACCAGCGGTGACCGCGTTCACGAAATCCGATTGATCGTGCCACAACAGAGCAGCTGAATATCCCATGGCTTTGACTGCTTCGACGTGCTCGTCACTGACAACAACGACGGATGTTGGCGTCGCAGTTTCGCCATTTGGGCCAGTGGTCTCTGCAGATGCGATTGTGTTTGTGGCTGCTAGCAATATTGCGCCAGCAACGCTCAGTTTTAGACTGTTCATGATTTTCCTCCGGTTGGTTGTCAGGGTTTGCTTTCGACGCCGCAGTATTCAGCGACAAACAAAGCGTTGGCACGGATTGCGGCAAGGTATTCTGCGACCTCGATCCGCTCTTCGTGGGTATGCGCAACAGCGATATCGCCCGGTGCGCAGTAGATGGCTGGACAGCCGATTTCATTGATTAGGAATGGCGTTTCTGACCAGTAGGGTGCTCCGCCGATATTGCCTGCATTGGGAAGAGCCTGCCTCACGCATTGCTGCATCAATAAGGCGTTTGGATCAGAGGCTGATATCTCGACTGATGATCCGCCAAAGGGATGATCACGGCCGGCGGGATAGTCAATCGTCACTAAGATACCGTCGGCCAGCTCGGCCTTTGACAGGGCCGTTTCGAACGCTTTCACAGCCTGATATAGATCTTCACCTGGTCGGAGCTTTCTGATCAAAGAAAGTTTGCATTCACCGGGTACGGCGATGTATCCGCCACCTTCCATACTGGTCACCAGAATTGAAGATGCGCCGACCAGATCATGAGATGGACCGGAGTTGAGCTCGCTTTCATGTGCCCAGATCTGCGAAAGGATCGCATGCGTCGCTTTGAAAGCATCGATGCCGAGTTCCGGCTTGCCAAAATAGGCTGATTTTCCGGTTATCGTTATGTCCGCGATGAAGAAGCCGATTTGCGCGGTATAGATGTCGACGTTGGTCGGCTCGACGTAGACCGCAAAATCGGGTTTTTTGATTTCCCCATTGGCCACCCGGCAAACCAGATCTTTTGCCCCAGCGCTGACACCGGTTCCCGGTTCGCCGCTTTCCTCATCGCCGATAAACGCAAAGGTAATGTCACCTAATGGCTCGTACCCTGCTGTCTGAAGAAGGCGAAGACCTGCGATTGCTGCGCAGATCCCGCCCTTTAGATCACTCGCACCGCGTCCCCAAATTTGCCCCTCTTGCTCAACACCAGCAAAGGCATCGGAACGTGGATCATCTTTCCAATGCTCCTTCCAGCCTCGCACATGCACGGTGTCCGTATGGCCAACAATCATCAAGGATGGGCGGTCAGTTGCGCCATTGTTGGACGCCCAAACGTTTCTTCGATCGTCTAGGAAAGTACCGGACCCAACAGAGAGGCCTAACGCGTTTAGTTCGTCGCCGAGAAAGCTCGCGAATTTGGTTTCGTTGCCTGTCACACTCTCAATGGACAAGGCCTCTTTGAGCAGAGCAATGTCATCGGCAGGATTTTGAGCTGTAAGGAGCTCTTTCAAAAGATCTGGAGTGGTCATGATATTTGAGCCTTGAAGACTTCTATCGTCGGTGCAGGAACAGAGATCACAACGCCCTTTTGACCTTCGGCGAACAACGATACATGGAGATGTGACAAAGCAATTGCTGCGCCACCGGCTAGTGCTGCGTGATTGCCAAGTTGGGATTGTTCGATCTTTATCGGGCGCGGATAGCAGAGCCTTGCGTGGTGTATGATCCGCGCCAACAGCTCGTCACGTGCCCCGATAGAGCCACCGATAACAACTGTTGAAGGATCGATGACGGCAACGATGGACACGACGGCCCGTGCGATCTGTTTTGAAATATCGTCAAGTATATCTCGTGCATTTTGATCTGCCGCAGCGGCGGCTTCAAAAACTTCGGGCACCGTTTTCTGTTCGCCTGTCCGGATCAGATACCCCTCAATAATGGCGTCCGTAGCAGCTTTTCGCTCCAGAGCGCCAATTTTCAGGCTCTCAGCTTCGAACGGATCCGCACCAAAAGGGAGAAAGCCAATTTCGCCTGCCGCACCAAAGCTTCCGCGCAGCAGGGACCCTCCGAGAACAAGCCCGGCACCAATACCTGTGCCAACGGAAACATAGGCGAGATTGTCATTCTCGCCGCGATGGCCCATCCAGTGTTCACCGATAGCCGCGAGGTTTACATCGTTTTCGACGAATACCTCCACGCCGAGAGCGGCTTGCAGCTCTGATGCAAGATCAAATTGATCGATACCAGAAATATTCGGCGCGAGCTTGATTGCACCGGTTTTTGGGTCCGGAACTCCTGGGACGCCAACCACGGCGACATGCAGGTCGTGATAGGACGTTCCTTCGGTGGTCGCTATTGACCGAACCATACGTGCGATTTGGTGCAAAACAGCTCTTCCACCAGTTTTTTCGGTAGGCTCAACAAGTTCGGAGATGACACCTCCCGTCAGATCACACAGGGCGACACGCAATTTTGTCCCGCCTAGGTCAACACTGGCGATGGTCGCTGCAGTCGGAGAGATTTCATACACGACGGCACGTCGGCCGATATGCCCCGCCGTCTGACCAACGGTGCGGACCCACCCGTCTTCTTCAAGGTTGGCGACAATCTCTGAGACTGTCTGCTTCGATAAACCTGTCATCTTGGACACGCTGGCGCGCGAAATCGGACCATAATTGGCAATGGTCTGAATAATCGCGCTCTGGGACATCCGACGGGAGATTTTCGATTGAGCAGCCATGGCGCATCCTTTAGTTCGTTCTGTATCCGAACTAAGTAGTGTTGACCCATGTTGTCAACAAAAAATCAGGATTTGGAGAGAGGGGTCTTGTCGACTGGTAGTCTATTCCGCACTCCATAGCGGTTGCCCAGACGAGAAGCTTTGCGACATGTCGATGGCTGGGCGGCATAGCAGCAGAGGTTTCTCACGGGCGGAACCGCTGACCGCGCTGGCCCAGCATAACTTGTAGGAATGTAAATCGTGTCGAGGATTTCAAACGGAAGCCGCGGGTACGAATACGCCGGTGCACAAGTCGGATTGATGCACCCTGCAAGGCAGTCACTTACTCTACCTTTGATTGATTCGATGTTTTCCAGTTGAATATTATGTCAATTCGCCAAACTGTGTGGAGATGCTCTCGTAGCATTCATTCGCACAACTTCGCTCATGCCCTGACGTCAATGAGCCGAGTTTTGCCGAAATGAGAATTTCTCAAAAATGGCTTAAAAATATGACCTTGCGTGCTCGTTTGTTTCGTAAAGGATCGGCTCACCTAGGCAAGATAACAGTAACCTCCAAAGTCCGCACAGCAGTGCCTGATCCCATCACGTATCGCCGTGGCGGGTTTCAGGGGCAATTTGCCTACCTTGTGATGCTGCTTTGGGTTGAATGATTGGGAGATAATAATGCCAGCGACAACGGATACTCATACGGACTGGTGGACCAATGACCAAACGCCGGAGAACCCCTTTGGCAAAAGCGAAGACTATGAGGAGTTCCTCAACTATCTAGGAGCTCTTGGCCGTAACCTGACCCCCGAAATCGCGGCTGAGCCGCTGGTGATAAACCTGACGGGGTTAAATGATCACCCAGATTACAAAGATGCGGCCAAAGGGGCACTTGAGATGTGGTCCTCCGTAACGGCACTGGAATTCGAGATTGTCGATGATGTGCCCTTTGATGCCGACATCCATTGGATGGAGGTCGTCAGCCCTGAGATCGGCGAACAAAATGACGGCAGTGCCTTTTCCAGTGATCGCTTGGTTAGTGTGGGTCAGCGTTTTCACGATACCGAGCCGAGTATTACCGAATTGGGTGGGTATGTTTTTGACACCTTTGTTCATGAATTCGGTCATGAATTCGGCCTGAACCATCCTGGATTGTACAACTACAGCGGCCCGGGCGGTGTGCAGATCAACTATCTAAACAATGCGACCTGGACCTATGATCGCCAGCAATACAGCGTCATGTCCTATTTTGATGGTATCGATGTTGGGGAGGACACGCGCTGGTCGGCTGTAACGCCACTGCAAGGCGATATCGAAGCGATCATTCGCAGGTACTTCTCCACTGTAGATGAGGATGGCGTGCGCAGCTATCAGACCATCAATCTGAATACTGATGACAACACCTATGGGTTCAACAGCACCGAATATGGTTACGTGTTGACCGAAGACGGCCCACAGCATGATGTCGGGTTTGTAATCCATGATACTGGTGGTGATGATACCATTGATTTTTCCGGTTCGACGGCGGGGACTATTCTAGACCTGCGTGCCGGGCAGTTTTCCAGCGTGAACGGCCACAGCAACAACGTGTCGGTCTTTGCTGGCCACAATACGGACCAAACGGAGTACTACGTCGAGACGGGTATCGGCAGCAGCTACAATGATATCTTGATCGGGAATGATGGTGACAATGTCCTAGACGGGCGCGCGGGCAATGACCGCATGGCCGGTAATGCCGGGGACGACGTCTATTTCGTGGATTCCGTGGATGATATCGTCCGCGAGGAGGAAAACGGTGGCAACGACACGGTGATTGTTGTGGCCGACGGGTTGGATCTGGGCGACATCGCCAATGTCGAGACTATCATCTACGCGGGTGGGACACCCGGAACACCAGGCGGAGAGACACCTGAGGCGCCGAATGAAGGCCCCACGGATGCACACGACAGCATAGTGGTCGGGAACGACAGTAGCGAAACACTTGATGGTGGTGCTGGCGGCAACACCGTTTTTGGGCTGGGTGGCGACGATCTGATCACCGGCGGGCGCGACTCGCTGGCGAGCCGCGACATCAACAATACAATTGATATTGCCGATCTCGAAGATCAGACCGAGAGCGATGACGGAAACGATGCTCTCTATGGTGGGGACGGCAATGATACCATCAATGGAGGTGCAGGCGACGATCTGCTGGACGGCGGCGATGGCGACGACTTGCTGCGTGGGCAAGATGGTGTCGATGTGTTCCGAGGTGGCGCAGGGATCGACACCGTTGATTTCAGTCAGGAAAGCCCGTTTCAGCTTTTGGTTAATCTGGAAACCAATGTGGCCAGCGGCGGCACAGCCTCGGGTGACACGTTCTATAGCATCGAGAACTTGATCGGGTCCGACGACCGGATTGATCGGTTTATTGGCACCTCTGATAACAACCATTTCTGGGGTCAGGGCGGCGGTGACGTGTTCAACGGCGGTGGTGGAAATGACACGCTGGATGGTGGGCGCGATGGTGACATGCTCTACGGTGAGGACGGCGATGATGTGTTAATCGGCGGCAGTGGTCAGGATTACCTTGATGGTGGTGAGGGCATGGATACGGTTCTCTACACTGCAAGCTCCGTTGGTGTGACCGTAGATTTGGCGAATGGCACTGCCCGTGGTGGCGATGCTGATGGCCCCGTACAGATTGTTGGTCGCGGCACGACCATACGGCACGATATTATTGTCGACATCGAAAACGCGGTAGGCTCCTACCACGATGATCACCTGGTTGGCACCGATGGTGACAATGCGCTGTCAGGCGGTGCGGGCAACGACGTTTTGACAGGTGGTTATGGAGCCGATTTGCTCGACGGTGGCTTAGGCAGTGATACCGCAGACTATGCGACTGCAACCAGTGGCGTGAAATTGAATCTGGCCAACGGCAGGACAGCGGGTGACACATATGTCTCTATCGAAAACCTCTCGGGTTCCGGCTTCAATGACCGGATCAAGGGCGACGCTGCCGCCAATGTGCTAACCGGGCAGGGCGGAGATGATACCCTGAAAGGTGCCGCCGGGGATGATATTCTGCTTGGGGATTTTGCCCCTGCAGCTGATGCGCTGCCGCAGCCGGGTCTTGGTAGTGGCTATGCCACGTTGGGGCCGGATGCGACCAACACGTCGATTGAGACTGCCTTTGATATCTCAAACAATTTCTCCCTGACTGAAGATCCGGATATCTTTGACTCCACCACAGTGTTGCACACCACGGTGAATGCCACCGGTACAGGCGCTGGTGGGTACTACAGTATCGATCTGGCTGCAGGCACCGTGCTGACTATCGACATTGATGGAATTGCTGATCCCAATGTGCATGACAGCTGGTTGCGGCTTCTGGATGATGAGGGAAATGTCGTTGCGCAGAATGACGATGGCGGCGGCGATCCGGGCTCTACGACCAATCGCGATTCCAGCACCGTGTTTGTGGTCGAGGAAACCGGTACTTACCACATCCTCGAAGGCAGCTGGTCGCCAGACGTGCCCGGCGGATGGTCGGAAAGCGTGCCAGAAGGCTCTACCTACCAGCTAAATGTATCGGTGGAATTCCCTGCAGCACCTGCGAAGCCAGGTGATGCAGGATCTGATGTGCTTCGAGGAGGGCGCGGTAACGATCTGCTTGATGGAGGCTTGATGGCGGATACGCTCACCGGTGGCAAAGGCGATGATTTCTTCCGCTTCTCTACTGAACTCGGCGCGGACAATATTGACCGGATCAGGGATTTCGATGCCGCTAGTGACACCATCTTGCTGGACAACACCATTTTTACCGAAGCTGGGGAGGCCGGGGTCCTGGATTTCGGTGTGCTCCATAGTAGCGCATCGGGCATGGCGTTGGATGCCGAGCATCGAATTGTCTACAACACCAACAGTGGCGCTCTGTCTTATGATGCGGATGGTCTAGGTGGTGAGGATGCGGTTCAGTTTGCGCAGCTGCAATCCGGTTTGCAGTTGACGATGGATGATTTCGTGATCATCTGATCAAGCATAAAATTGAACAGGGGGCACCATGTGCTCCCTGTTTCGTTGATTTACAACTCATTGGATACGCAATGCATTTTGGTTTTAACCGCCGACAATTGATCCTTGGTGCGGCCATCTCAGGGCTATCAGTTATGGCCAAGGTCGGCGTGGCATACGCGGCCGCCTCCCAGCCAAACCGCGTGCAGGGGGTGGTGGCTTTTGCAGGAGGGGACAAAATCCCGAAAGGTCGAATTACGTTGTTATTGCCAGACCATGGGTTTCCTGAGGTGTCAGGCAAGGATGTTGCGCAGATCAGCCTCTACAGCGATGGTAACGCCGAGCAAATTGACTTCAGCTATCTACCGAAACAGCGTTTTAATGATACGCAAACCCAGCAAATTGTGGCCCGGCTTGAACGTGCAGATGGTTGGCTGATTGCACGCGGCAGTGCCAAGCTACAAGAAGGCAGTTCGGTTCACATCACCCTCGGTACAGTGATGTACTGATAGATCTTAGCTTGCATCGCGCAATGTCCGCAGTTGATGGGATTGGCAAATCGGGGTTGCCGATGATCGATCAGCGGCCTATTGTGAAACCGCTATTGGGCTAGCCACCAGGTCCGCGGAAAGCCGTCATCGGCACCCCAATCACACCAATACGACAGCCTCCTTCGGTATGTCTCATGCTCGTACACAGCGGACCGTCGAGCTATTTGTGAGGACACCGATGACAAAATCTCTGGATCAATTACGCCGTGATGCAAAGGCGCTGCGCAAAGCCTATCAGGCCGACGAGCTACTGGCTCGCCAACGTATCGCCAGCCAACGACCCCGCGTGCAAAATGCAACGCTTAGGCATGCCGATTATCTGCACGTGATCGCGCAAGAGAACGGGTTTCTTTCCTGGCCGGCTCTTAAGCTTGCAGTTGAAATGCTTGGAATGGATATCGCTACCAAGCGGCAGCGCCTGAAAATAGCACTATACACGGGGCAGTTTGGCATTGCGGAGCAATTGTTAGCCAACAGTCCAAAGCTTGCACATGGTGACTTTGGCCTTTGCCTCAGCTTGCTGCGCAAGGCCGATGCATTGAGCGCTTTGGGCAGCTCCAAGTTACGCGCAACAGAGCTTATCGGAGGGGTTGCGCCGCCTATGACGATTTTGGCGCGATCAAAATGGATCCACCACGCGCCGGAGCTGGCTGACGATATGCTGGATATCGCCAATGCGCTGGTCGCCGCCGGAGCGGACATCAATCTTGGTGCACCGATCCACGATGGCAGTGAGCACAGACTGTCGCCGCTGTATTATGCAATCGGCCATGCAAATAATATGGCGTTGGGGCAGTGGTTGTTGGAGCAAGGCGCGGATCCAAACGACGGCGAAAGCCTCTATCACTCCACCGAGCTTGGCCATCACGACGGGTTGCGGATGTTGCTCGAGCACGGTGCCGATCCACGTGGCACCAACGCTCTGCTGCGGGCCATGGATTTTCATGACACCAAAGCAGTTCAGCTGTTGCTTGATCATGGCGCAAAGATCGACGAGTTCGACGACCAGCTTGTGGGCGGAGAGGCCCCTTGGGTTGTCCCTGCCTTGCATCAGGCTGCTCGTCGGATGGCCAATCCCGATATGATTGCGCTACTGCTGGACAACGGCGTCTCGCTGAACCGACGGTTTGAGGACACTACCCCATATGCCTATGCCCGTGTTTTCGGCAATCGCGATCTAGCGCGGATACTGGAGGAACGAGAGGCAGACCATGCCCTAACGAAGGTGGAGACAACTCTGGCCCAGGCCGCAGAGTCATTGCCAGTTGAAACTGTTCTGGATCCCAGGGAAATCCCGGAGGGATACCGCAACATTATTCGCATGATCTTGCACATCCCAGGCAAACTTGATCATATCCGACGTCTCGTCGCTGCTGGCGTGGATCATGATCTGCCGGACACCGAAGGGCTGACGCCTGTTCAAGTTGCAGGATGGGAGGGGTTGCCTGAGGTGATGGCCTACCTCTTGAGCCTCAAACCCGACCTGACCCATGTGAACAACTATGGCGGAACGCTGTTGTCGACCATCCTACATGGATTGGAGAACTGCCCGCAGAGATCCGAACGCGATTATATTGGCTGTCTTGATCTGGCGCTG
This sequence comes from Phaeobacter cretensis, assembly GCF_047372505.1. Taxonomy (NCBI): domain Bacteria; kingdom Pseudomonadati; phylum Pseudomonadota; class Alphaproteobacteria; order Rhodobacterales; family Roseobacteraceae; genus Phaeobacter; species Phaeobacter cretensis. The sequence goes on along the minus strand of NZ_JBKBEU010000001.1, from coordinate 973,042 downwards.
GGCGAAGGGATCGCATTGCCGCGCCGCGCCATTGAATTGGTGGGTGTGAGTGAAGTGTCGGAGTTCTTACATGATTGGGCAGCACGGCACCCGGATCAGGTCGTTGACGCTGGCGTGGTTTAAGCCTCGCTGATCCAGTTGTTATGATTTGCAATTGGGCTGGACGCCTCGGCCCAATCTGCTGTTGTCTGGGGCTTGTGCTAACCGGAGTCCCATATTTGACTTGGCAATCTTCACGCTGTTCCCGTTCAATGTGCGCTGGTCTTGCTGCATTGGCCGCGGTTTAAGCCTAAGTAAAAGCGATATGATTTTATACCGCAGCACGTCTTCCCGTGATATCAGATGGCATGTGATACAACGCAACGCAGGCGATCTGTCAAAGACACAAGGAGCCGGAATATGTTCAACGCAGACCGTGTGACAGAGGTGGTGAATTCGAGCGTAATAGACACGCTTGACCTCTCCATGTTCAGCGATAAAGACATGCTCAACACTGTCCTGCAAAGATCAGAAGTTCTGTTCGATCTGGAGCGACCCGGCGTGCCTGTCCGGCAATGGTCAAATGGCAATCCTGAGGCGCTGAAGGCTGAAGTCGCGGCGCGTGGCCCGCTGTTGTTAAAACGAGCGATTGCGGTGCTCTATCTCGAATATCTGGCGCTGAAGCCAACGATCGACAAGATTGCACCCCGGCGTGTCGCGGATATTGGGTGTGGTTATGGTTTCATCGATCTCTTCATTGCAAAGGACTACAAGTCCGCAATTACCCTCATCGATCTTGAGGACAATGGCACAACCCATTTTGGGTTTAAGGCTGAAGGCGCAGCCTATAGCAGCCTTAAGACTGCCAAGGCGTTTCTGGTGGGTAATGGAGTGCCGGACTCTGAAGTGAAAACTATTAACCCCAGCCAGGATGACCCGAATAAGCTGTGCGACATAGACTTGGCTCTGTCTTTATTGAGTTGTGGTTTCCACTATCCTGCCAGCACATATGCGGCGTTCTGGGATCAAAGCCTTGCTGAGAATGGGTCGATCATCTTGGATCTTCGGATGGTGCAGGCCGAAGGCCAGCTCTCCGACATGATTCAAGTCGGGGCGGTGCGTGCACTATGGCAGGGTGAGAAATGGTCTCGGGTTCTCGTGCAAAAATGCGCTGAATAATCTATCTAGCAGTGCATACGTAACGACGGGTTGGCTCGTGTCTTTGCTGGATCTAATATGGGAAAAAAGGACAGTGTGCGCCGCCTGTCCGCCGATGCAGCCATTGGTATAGGCTCGTACGATGACGCGCCTTCAGAGTAGTCAAAATAGTCTGTTGTTCCCAATTGTGTTTTCAAGCTATCCCAAGATCTATCAGGCAGGGGTTCTAAAAGCACGCCATGTGTTTCGCAAAAACCCGCTGCCTTTCGCACTCACTAGGTGATCTTGGTAGATCGCTCAAATCAATTCTGCTTCTTGGAGCCACTTCCCCTATGACCATCACCCATCTTGTAACGCATTCTGGGGGGTTCCACGCGGATGAGCTGTTGTCTTCTGTCATCCTCACGCGTTTGTTTCCCGATGCACAGCTGCTGCGCTCGCGGGAGGCGGAGTGGATTACGCCCGGGGAGGGGCGGATCATCTATGATGTTGGCCGGGACTATGACGCTGTAGCGCAGATTTTTGACCATCATCAGCGCCCCAATCCGCTGCGGGAGAATGGCCAGCCCTACAGCTCCTTTGGTCTGATCTGGCGGCATTTCGGGCGCGACTATCTGCAAGCTCTGGAAGTGCCCACGGCAGATATCGATGATATTCATCATGGTTTTGATCAGAGCTTTGTGCTGCCGGTTGATCTCCTCGACAATGGTGCATTGGAGCCTTCTGTTGCCGGACCGCTGGCAGGGATGACATTGCCGGTTTTGCTAGAAACGCTGAAACCGGCCTTTGATAACCGCAGCAACGACGCAGATGATAAGGCGTTCATAGCGGCGCTGCCGGTGGCGCGTGCATTTGTTGAGGCGGCGATTACGGGCAGAGCCGCTAAGTGCCGAGCAGAAACCATGGTTCTGCAGGCGATTGAGACTGCAGGAAACGAACGGGTTCTTGAGCTGCCAATGGGTATGCCGTTCCGCTCGGCGGTCGAAAAGGCAGGCGCGGATCACCTCCTGTTTGTGGTGCACCCGCGTAGTGGCGACTGGACACTTACAACGATCCGCAAAAGCGGTGATAGCTTTGCAAGCCGGGCCGACTTACCTGAATCCTGGGCTGGATTAACAGATGCTGCACTTGAGGACGCCTGCGGCGTCGAAGGTGCGAAATTCTGTCACAACGCCCGCTTTATCGCAGTGGCGGACACGCGTGATGCGATCATGGAAATGGCGAACCGCGCGGTATTGGCAGTTCAGTAGGCGCCATTTGAGTGTTGTTTGGTAACAAACGTGTCTGGATAGCTTCGGGGTGTGCAGGTTGCGAATTTCACACGTTTATAGGGTATTAGTGGGTTCCGGAGGGCAACATTAGCGTCATTTTTTCGACTCTCGGATCGTTTTGTCGGCAAGCAGGGCCTCCCCCCTTGCCTCCAAGGCTTGGTGTCGCTACCCGTCTGCGACCCAGCGAAAAGTCAGGCAGAAAATCAACCGCAAAACAAGCGGAGACGGGACATGATTCTGCGACGTACTGCTGTGTCAACTTTTGCCCTGCTGGCCTCAATGCCGGCCATGGCCCAAGTTGTCGAACTTGAACAAATCGACGTAACCCAACCAGGTGGCGACGCCTTTTTTGGTAAAAGCGTTTCGCTGGATACCGGGACTGTGGCCAAGACAGGCGATGCGATCGCCAAGACGCCTCGCTCGGTCACAGTGGTGACCGCACAACAGCTGGCTGAGCGTGGCGCACAGAATGTGGAGCAAGCTCTGCAATTTTCAGCTGGTGTGGTCGGTGGCCAATGGGGGCTGGACAATCGCTCGAACTGGTATCTTGTGCGTGGTTTTGATGCGAACACGCTGCACGATGGCCTGCCCGCGCGCTATGGGTTTTACAATGATACCAAGCCGGAACCCTTCCTTCTGAATAGTGTCGAGGTGTTGAAAGGTCCGGCTTCCGGTATCTATGGCAGCGGGGCCGTCGGGGGCGTGGTCAACACGACCTCTAAAACCGCTGCTCAGGACGCCGACAACCTGTTCCAGTTGCAGGTTGGATCCCATGATCGCAAGCAGGCGGCCGTGGACGTCAGTGGTGATCTGAACCCAAGCGGCACCCTACGCTATCGCTTCGTTGGTCTTCTGCGCGATGCGGAAACCCAAGTTGACCATTCACGTGATGACGCCATCGCGTTGGCCCCTTCGATCACTTGGCGCCCCAGCGAAGATACCGAGCTGACCATTCTGGCCAACTACCAAAAGAACAACGGAAGCCCGCTTATCCAGTTTGCGTCAATCTATGGCACGCTGTTACCTGCGACGGGGCTGGGCAACGGGGACTATCTGCCCAACAGCACATTTGTTGGCGAACCGGGGTTCGACAAGTTTGACACAGAACAGCGCGCGATCACCGCAATGTTCAAACATCGCTTTAACGATGTATGGAGCATGAACGCCAGTGCCCGCTACCTCGAGGGTGAGGGCGAGTATAAACATGCCTGGTGGGCGTTCGACAATTTCGGGTCCGGTCGATACAATGCAGATGGCACCATCAACCGCACGTTCTACCGCGCAAAGAACACGCTGAAGACCTGGGCAGTCGATACTTACGGTACAGCGGAATACGTGCTTGGTGGGTTTGACATGCGCACCATTGTCGGGGCGAGCTATAGCCGAGGCTACTACGACAGCGATACCGGCTACGGTGCGCAGGTTGGGCCGATTGACCCATTCAACCTAGTCTATGCCGGTTATCCGACCATCAATGTTGCCGATACGCCGGGTACCTCGATTACTGAAACAGGCGCCTATGTGCAGCAGCGTGCGTCCTATGATGACCGGTTGTTTATCGATTTCGGTCTGCGCTACGGCAATATTGAAAGCGGGCCCAGCAATGGCAGCTTTGGTGCGACCAGTGTTTCGGCCAGTGACAGCGAATGGACTGGCAATGCGGCGGTAATGTATCGCTTTGGCAACGGCGTAGCGCCTTACTTCAGCTATGCTGAAAGCTTCCGGCAGGATGCTATTGGCGCTGATGTCAACGGCAAGGCGTTTGAGCCAACCCGAGGCGAGCAGTATGAAGTTGGTGTTAAATACCAGCCACCTGGCAGCGACACACTGTTGACCGCTGCAGTGTTCGATCTGACTAAATCCAACATGACACAGGCAGATCCTAACAATCCGGGCTTTCAGGTTCAGACTGGGGCTGCTTCGGCCAAAGGACTGGAACTGGAACTGTTCCACCGCTTTGGTGATCTGACGGTTGATGCTGCTTATACCTATCTCGATAGCGAAGATGCTGACGGAGATTATATCGCCCAGGTGCCTAAGAATGCGGCGTCGATCTGGGTGAATTATGCTCCAGAAGTAGGCGCGTTGCAGGGATGGAAATTCGGCGGAGGCGTTCGCTACAATGGCGAGGCTTGGGGTGGTGCTGGCACCTATCTGACACCATCCTATACCCTTTATGATGCGGCAGTGTCTTACGGACAGGACAATTGGCTGGTGTCACTGAATGTGCAGAACCTGACCGATGAACGTTATGTCACCACCTGTCAGGGCGGTTCCTGTTATTTTGGTGATGGTCGCAATATTGCCCTCACGCTAACCTCGAAATTCTGAACTGTTTCAGAGGTTCCTGAACTAAACAACAGCGCCTGCGAGCTTCGGAGGCGCTGTTGTTTGTTTGTGCCAGACGTGCCGTGCCGACTGATTATTTCGAGAAGTAAATTGGCAAATTAAAGGTCAACTGATTGATCGACAGCTTCTTGGGAGCCGCAGGGAATTTACGCGCTCGTGCCACTGCCTTGAGCGCAGCCTGATCCAAGGCAGCATTGCCCGAGGACTTAGCAAGCCGGTAGCTGACCAATTGACCACTGCGGGCGACGGTAATTCGTACCACAACACGACCGTGACCGTTAGTGCCGGATGGGTAGCGTTTGCGGCGTTCGACACGGGATCGGATTTTTGCTCCCCACACCGTTTTTAGTTTGGCCTGCTGTCCGGCCTGAGCGGTCGAGGCGGCTGCGCTACTGGCCTGACCTGACTGCGATCCACCGCCTGATCCTGCAGCGCGCTGTTCGTTGCGGCCAGCCGATGTCTGCGCTGCTTTGCGGGCATTTTGCGGTTTCGGATCCGGTTTGGGCCGTGGACGGGGTTTGGAGACGGGTTGTGGGTCGGGTTCCGTGATCGGTGGCGGCGGGGGCGGCGCGGTGGTCGTGTCCAACGCCAGCGTGTCAGCCGGAGCGGGTTTGACAAGGGCGATCTGACGCGCGGCTTTCGGCGCTTGTGCCAGCTCAAACTGGGGCACTTCAGGGGCCGTGGTCGCCGCTTGCGGTTGGATCAGATCGCTGTTGATTTCAGGTTGTGTTTGTGGTGTTCGCTCCCAAGTCTCGACCATGTCTGCAACCGTGGCGCTGGCGGCCTGAACCGAAACAATGGCATCGCCGCCTGCGCCGCTGGATTGGGCACCGGACCTGGGACCCGTGGCGAAGAGTGCCACGTGAATCACTATGGCGATCCCGGCAAAGACGGTAAGTTCCGCTGTATGTTTCATTGCGCGCGTACCACCAATTCTGCGTGGCTGAGACCCGCCGCCGCCAACTGGCGCAGGATCTTGGCCAGTTTTGTGGCGTGTAGTCTGGCGTCCGCGCGCAACTGGACAGTACCATCGGCTGTGCCATCTGCACGGGCTGCGGCGGCCAACGCGGCTAGCGCGGCTGGGCCTTCGTTGCCGTCAAAATGCATCCGCCCTTCGGCATCTATGTAGAGCAGCGCATCGGATTTAGCCTCGGCGTCCAGCCCAGCTTCGGGCGGGATCACTTCGAACGGTTCTGGCTGGGCCAAACGAGAGGTCATCAGGAAGAAGATCAGTAGCAGGAATACGACATTGATCATCGGAACAATGGATTCGCCGCGAGGGCGGCGGGGTGGATCGGTGAGGTCCATACTGCGTCCTTATTCCACCAGAACGAAATTGGTGAATCCGGCCTGCCGCAGACGTGCAGTCACATCGGCGATGCGTTGCAAATTGGCCTGATCCCGGCCGCGTAGCACCAGCATGTCAGACGGTTTTTCCATAAGAGTCGCCAACGCTTCTGCTAGGTTGCTGTCGGCCACTGGTTGGCCGTTTAGGTCTAGATTATCCGCGCCAATGCCGATCAGTCTGGGCGGTCCCGTGTAAGCCCCTCCCTGACCGGCAAGCGGCAGGTCAAGTACCGCGTCGGTGCCAAATCGCGACGCCAGCATGAAAAACACCAGCAACAGAAACACCACGTCGATCATGGGTGTCAGGCTGGGTTTGCGCCGGGGTTTCAGAGCCTGCGTGAACTCCATGACGTTATTCGGCAGCTAATGTTAGCGTTTGCTGTGGTACATGGGCGACAAAGATGCGAGTGGCGTTGTCCTCGATGTCGCGGCGAATGCGGCCGATTACGGCTTCAAACCAAGTGAGTGCAGCGGAGGCTGGGATCGCTACAGCCATGCCTGCAGCGGTTGTCAGCAGGGCTTCCCAGATGCCACCGGCCAGAAGAGCGGGGTCGGCTTTGGAACCGGCTGCCTGCAACGCCTGAAACGCCGCGATCATGCCTAAAACGGTGCCTAGAAGACCCAATAGGGGGGCAATTGTGGCGATTAATTCCAACGCTCCAAGGCCGCTTCCGGCGCTGGCCAAATGCAGCTTTGCCACCCGCGCGGTTTCTTCGCGGGCGCGATCTTCGGGCAGAGTTTCGACTGCGGCAAGGGTGGTCGCAACCACTTTGGAACGAATGCCTCTGCGGCCCCGGACGATTTCGCGTGCGACGGTGGCTTCACCGCGTTCAAAGGTGGAAACCGCGCGACCTGCTTTGCCACGTGCCCAGGCACCAATCAGTGCCAACCGCCAGACCTTCCATAGGATCAGGGCCAGTGTGATCACCGACAGCCCCGCGATGGCCCAGATAGACGGGCCACCTTCGCGCAAGAATTTCAGCGCCTGCTGCGATGCGTCGCTGGCGGATTTTGTCAAAGCCTCCTGCCGAAAGAGAGGTTCAGCGGGCATCGGTATCGACGTCGTCGCAGCAACAACAGCCTGTGGATCGATCACTGGATCGGCTTTGGCCGTCTCGGGATCGGCGTCTACTGTTTCTGTATCGATTGTCTGTGGAGACGCTGCCGACGCTTCTGGCACGACTGGTAAAGCGCTTGCGGGTGTGTCCAGACTGGATGGGGTGACGGGGGTAGCAGGGGCCTGCGGTTCCATGGATGGTGCGGCTTCGGTGGCAATCTGCGGGACAGGTGGTGTGGAAGCGACCGGCGTGTCCTGTGCTGCCACGATAGATGGGGTAAGCATCAGCGCAGCAAGCGCTGCTGGTCTAAGGGGCTTCATGATTGGCTCCAATAGGCGGCAATGTAGCTTTGTCCGGGGGCGGGTTTGTCATGTTTTATTGCTTCGCGCAGGCGTTGTACGTCGGCTTTTTCGCAAGCAAACCAAAGAAAGTGGTCGGGGCATTCGGAACGCGCAGTCAGGGCAAGATCGGTTAGGCTGGAAGCAGCATCTCGCTGTAGCCATGTGACAGTGATGCCAGCAGGTGCCTTGATCGGGTATCCGCAATTCACGCCCGTATCGCTGAGCAAGACTGCCTGTCCCCTGCTGTTCTTAGGCAAGGATTCCAGAATGCGGGCAGCGGCAGGCAGGGCGGTTTCATCGGCATAGACTAGGATCTGCGAAGTTTCAGGAATACCGCCACCGCCGGGACCGGCAATGACCAAACGATCGCCTGGATTGGCCTGTTGTACCCAGTTGGTTGCGCGGCCTCCGTCGTGCAGGAATATGTCGAACTCCATTAATCCGGCCGTATGGTCGATCTGCCGGGTAGTGTAGACCGGGCGGTGCAGTGCTTTCTCGCCTTTGGGCCAAACGGTGCTGCCGGTCTCAGAAATCGTGGGCCAGTCGGGATCCGTACAATCCACTGGTGGCAGCAGCAGGCGGAAGTGGATGGCATCGTCCTGAAAACTCCAGAGGTCCTCGGTTTTGATTTGAACCCGCAAGAAGGTAGTGCCAATAGGAGTGATCGACTGCACTGTCGTGAAATGGACATTTGGTGGCAGCGCCCCGACGGTAGCCATATCGGACCAGCGCAAGACATCAGCGATACCGGGGTGCAGATCTTCAAGATGGTCACAAAGACCGTCCTTCAGCATATGCAGCCGGTCGGGCAATGCGGCAGAGACACGGATCTCAATGCCAACTTCCTGTGCGGTGAAATGGTAGTGGCCAAAGCTGGGTACTTCTACCGTCACGGCTGTGGCGGTGTCTTCTACAACGAGGAGCTCATGCTCTTTCGCCATGATGACAATGGGCTGCCGGATCATTTCAAAAGGCAGATCGGTGACGGCAGCGGTTGCCTGCAGAGGGAAGGAGGGGTTCAGGGTCATGGCGGTCTCACTCACTCGGGGATGACATGCGGAGTGCCGTGAACGGGATCGGGAATGATCCGGCAGGGCAGGGCAAAAACGGATTGCATGACTGATTCTGTTATGACGCCTGATGGAGGGCCCTCGCAGAAAACCTGGCCCCCTTTTAATGCGATCATATGGCTGGCAAAGCGGGCAGCCAGGTTGATGTCATGCAGCACCATGACGACGGTGCGGCCGGTTTCACGGTTGAGTTGCTGCACCAGTCTCAGCAGTTCAATCTGATGCGGTAGATCAAGGTACGTTGTCGGCTCATCCAGCAGTAGGATATCGGTATCTTGTGCCATTGCCATGGCAATCCATGCACGTTGCCGTTGTCCGCCGGATAGCGCTTCTAGCGGGCGATCTGCATTGGCGGCCATGTGGGTTAGATCCAGCGCGCGCGTAACAGCAGCAGCATCCTCTTTTGACCATTGGCGCAGGGGTGACTGATGCGGTGTGCGGCCTCGGGTTGCCAGATCGCGTACGGTCAGCCCTTCGGGTGCGGTTGGGGTCTGGGGCAGGATCGCAAGGCGTTGCGCAACTGAGCGGCTGCTCTGCCGGTGGATGGCTTTCCCGTCAAGAAGGACCTGCCCGCTGCCTGCCGCTTGAAGCCTGGCCAATGCGCGCAGCAGAGTGGATTTGCCACAGGCATTCGGCCCGACAATTACGGTCAATTCTCCGTCAGGGATGCCTGCTGACAGTCCGTTGAGAACCGGTTTACGGGTGTATGAAACCGAAAGATCGTCGGCGCGAAGACGTGCGTTGGCAGCCATCACAAGGCTCCTTTTTTGAATTGGGCCAGTAAGAGCCAGATCAACACCGGGGCACCGATCAGCGCGGTGAACACTCCGGCAGGGAGCTGAATCAGCGGCACGGCGCGGGCAGCGGTATCTGCAAGCAGCGTGATCAGGCTGCCTGAGGCAGCAGAGGCGAGCAGCACAGGTTTGCCATTGGGGATCAGACGGCGGGCGATCGGGCCGGCGGCAAAGGCCACAAAAGGCAGCGGGCCTGCGGTGCTGACCGCAAGTGCAGCCAGCAGGATAGCGACGCTGGTGATGGCAAGTCTAAGAGGCGAAAGCGCCATTCCCAGTCCGGTTGCAATATCATCCTTCATTCCCAGTCGGCTCAGTGGGAACTGTAGCCAGACAACCATGGGCGCCAGCAGGGCCAATCCGCACCAGATCAGCGCGACATTGCTCCAGTCGCGCGCGTTCAGAGTACCTATCAACCATTTTGCCATGTCCGAAGCCGTCTGCGTATCCATGCGGCTGATCAGCAGGTCACCTACCGCAGTAAGCGCGAGGCTTGCGCCAACGCCGGTCAGGATCAGGCGGTAGGGGGGAAGGCCATCTTTCCACGCCAGCAGGGTCACGGCGGCGGCGCTCAGCATTGCCCCAGCGATGGCACCCGGCAGAACCATGCCTCCAGTGAGCATCATTGCAGTGAGCGCGCCGCAGCTGGCCCCGGCATTGAAGCCAATGACATCTGGCGAAGCGAGCGGATTGCGCATCATGGTCTGAAACATTGCGCCAGAGAGACCAAAGGCGGCGCCTGCTCCGAGTGCAGTGAGGATACGCGTCAGTCGGTGATCCATTAGGATCATCTGCTGGATTGCGGTGCCGCCGCCGCTAAACACCTCAAGCATTGCAGCAGTGTTCAAGGGGTAGCTGCCTAGCATCAGGGCGAGAGATGTTGCGGCGAATAAAACGATCAACAAAAACGCAGCAATCACAGTGGCGTGGCGCGAGATCTGCAAGGACAGTTTTGAGAGGCGCAGGGTCCAAATCATAGCTTTCGCACTCCGTTGCGACGCACGAGCCAGATCAATACTGGCCCTCCGATCAGGGCGGTCATGACACCTGCCTGCATATTGCCGCCAAAGAGAGGCAACCGACCGAGTAGATCGGCGCTGGTCAGGAGCATTGCGCCAAAGACGGCGGAGAAGGCCAAGGTCCAGCCAATTGTCGGTCCAGATACCCAGCGGGCGAAATGCGGCACGATCAGCCCGGCAAAGGCAATCGGCCCGGCCATGGCCACTGTCGCGCCGCACAATAGGACGATGGCCGCGCCGGCGGTCAGTCTGGTCAGTCCGGTGCGTATGCCCAGGCCCTTTGCACTGTCTTCGCCCAGCATCAGCGCGTTAAGTCCAAATGCTGCAGCGATCGCAAGTAGGCTGCCAAGTGTGAGAAACGGGATCAGCGCATAGATGGTTGGTGTCAAAATGCCATCAAACCCACCCAGCACCCAGAAACGATAGACATCCAGCGCCTGACGGCTGACCAACAGCAGGGCACGCGTCAGGGCCAAAAACAACGCACTGACTGCAGCACCTGCGAGGATGAGCCGCAACGGGTTGGCTTGACTGCCGCCGCCCAGCAGGAAGACCAGAACTGACGCGATTAAGCCTCCACCTAGGGCAACCCAGATGAACCCTGCGGTATCGGTGATCTCGAAGACAATAATGGAGAGGACAACCCCAAGAGCGGCACCACCATTGATCCCCAGCAGGCCTGGATCGGCCAAAGGGTTGCGGGTCATGGCTTGTATCAATGCGCCAGAAATGCCGAGTGCGGCACCAGCTAACAGCGACCCCAGCAGACGAGGCAGCCGCATGGTCTGGATGACGATGTGATCTGCATTGATCGGGTCATAGGCCGAGAGCGCCGCCCAGATTACGGTCCAATCAGTGACACGCGCACCAAGGCGCAGTGCAGCGGTGGATAAAAAAGCGAGCGCCAACAGGGAGGCGGCCAACCAAACCAGCCGCTTATCGACAAAGCTGCGATGAGAAGGGGCAAACAGGGCGGAGTCTGACATATCAGAACCCTTCTTCTGGCAAGAGACCGGCTTCAGCCATACCGGGAACCACTGTTTTCGGGTCTCCGTCCATGGCCGCCTCAAGCAGCGGCACCAGTTGATCCAAAGCGTAATCAAGGCTGAGGGGACTGGAATGTGAGAGCGCCGCTGAAAGCAGTTTGCCAGCGTAGATTTCACGCCCTTCACGGTTGGCCCGCATGGTATGGCGCAGTGGCATCCAGGCGAGCTTTTCGACGTTGCGCCCGGTATCCAGCCAGATCAACGCGTCCACATCCATGAGCGAGGGGTCTTCGGCGGGGAACTCAACGTAGAACTTATTGAGGTGATTTTTTTCCTCTGGCAAACCTTGCACAGTAAAGCCCAAAGCCTGCAGGAATTGGCCACGAATATCTGCTTTGGTGTAGCCTCGGGTATGGCCTGCCCAAGCCATCAGGGCACTGGCACCTTGCCATTCGGGGTGGGTCTCACGCAGGTTTGCGAACCGGGCTTCAATCCGGGCGATTGTCGCCTCAGCTATGCTGGATTTGCCGGTCGCGGTGCCAAGTCGGCGCAGCATATCCTGCCAGGGAGAGCCGTAGTCTCCGTATTCCGTGCGGGGTGGAATAGTCGGCGCGATCTGCGACAAAAGCGCGTATTCCTGCCCGGTGATGCCGGACCATTGGGCCGCGATTAGATCGGGTTCCATAGCGGCGATCTGCTCAATATTGATTTCGCCCTGCATGACGATCGGCTTGGCGTCGCCAAGTGCGTCGTGTCCCCAAACCCAGACGCCATATGGGTCGCTGCCATACCATTTGCGCAAGGCATAGGGGCGCTCTCCGAGAGCCAACAAGAAATCGTGACCAATGAAGCTGAGAGAGACAATTCGCTTCGGTTTGGCGGGCACTGTTGTTGTGCCGTAGATATGCTCGATCACCGTAGGAAACGGATCTGCCGAACCGGCTATCGGGGCGAAGATTAGGAGCAGCGCAGCAATCGCTGTTACCGGCTTTATCCGGTACACGATCTGGCGAATTATGCTCGCCTTTTTAAAGAGTTGCACCAATATCACGTATCGCTCCAGCCACCGACACAGAGAGCTGTGTCGAGATATTGATCCGTTGTCGGATCGATGTTGGCTGGATCTCTCCTGATCCGGATGGCGGAGAATCTTGCTGGATTGCGCCTGTTGCAGGCGCGCCTGTCAGTTATTTAACCCTACTTCTTTTGTCAAGTAATTGAGGGGCAGCCGTATGGTGCATGCAGATCTCACTCTGGCCATATATTTTGCCGGGGTAATGACCCAAGATCGAATGAATGAGCAGTCAGCATAAGATGGCGCTGGCGGGGCAGGCTCTTGCAAAGATAATATTGGCGATCCCTGAAGGACTCGAACCCTCAACCTGCTGATTAGAAGTCAGCTGCTCTATCCAGTTGAGCTAAGGGACCGCTGGCGCCAGTTATGACAGGACACTGGGAAGGGTCAAGCCACGGCGCGCAGGTCAAGACGCATAAAGAATGACCACGGGTCTTCGGCGTAGCCCTCGAACGGCGGGCATTCGACAAATCCGTAGCTTTCGTAAAGCTGCTTGGCGGGGGTGAAATCTGCAGTTGAGCCGGTTTCAAGATAGATTGCGGTCGCACCGTCGTCTTTGGCAAGGCTGAGCAGAAATTCGAGCATCTGCCGTCCTGCGCCACTGCCACGTGCTTCGGAAATCGTATGCATGGACTTCAATTCGCACGCGTTGTTGCTTAGGGTTTTGAGCGCACCCATAGCAATTGCTTGGCCGTCACGGCGGAGTAGGAAAAATGCGACATTCGCAGCGTCAAGCCCGCTGCCATCCAGAGCGTGGCAGCTCTCTTCGGGCGATTGCGATGCCATCTGTTCCAAGTGCCGCTTGATCATGGCAATTGCCTCTGGCTCTGTTGCACTGGCGCGTGCAATGACGACATCTGTCGACGTAGGGTTTGACATCGGGTGATTTCCTTCGCGCCAAAGTGTCTGGATTTGATGGGCAACGTGATTACGGTGGCAGATTTGCGAAAACCGGGCCGATGTGCAAGTCGTTCTGCCAAAAGGTCGACCACGTTGTCGGTAACCGCGCCTGATGACGCCCAAAAATATGTTATCGACGGCAGCAACGTGTGGCAGCCGCCGATAACATTGCTAGTTAGCGTCCATCTCTGATGTCAGGAAGGCATCTGGGGTATCGACTTCCTCCAGCCTGCGACCCCGGATCCACCAAAAGCGATTGCCAACCGTCTTGAGGAAACTGCGATCATGGCTGACCAGAAGACAGCAGGCATCATGAGTGATCAGTTCGCTCTCTAGGGCTTCCTGCCCGTCGATATCCAGATGGTTCGTTGGTTCGTCCAGAAGATAGAAATTAGGATTCTTGAGCCTCAGGAGCAGCATTGCCAACCGTGCTTTTTGCCCTCCGGACAGTGCATTTGCCGGGGTGTCCTGCAGCGAGAAATTGATCCCAGCGCCGGCTAGAAGACTACGTGCGGATTGATCTCCAATGTCAGACACAGACGTGACCTGTATGAGCGGGGTTTCTGTTTCGGCGAGTTGGCTGAGGTGTTGATCGGAATAAGCGGCTACAATGGATGGCGCGCATTTTATCAGATCTTGTGTCCCAAGCAGGGCTTCATGGATCATTCTGACCAGCTGCGATTTACCAGAGCCATTTGCCCCCAGCAGGATGATGCGATCACCAGGGGTAATCCATTTCTGCCCGGTTTTGTATAGCGCGCGCCCATCCGGCGTAGACACAGTCAGATCGTCCAATGTGATAACAGCTTTTGCATGTGTGCCGCTGTTAATGAGCTTGATGTCACCTGCGGATTGGTCGCGGTGCGCGGGTTTAGCACTGGCTTCTAGCCGGTCGGCCCGTTCAGCAAGTTGTTTGGTTTTGGTCAGCAACAGATCGGACCCGGAATTCATTCCAGTATTTTTCAGCTTTGCAGCCTGTTTCCGCAGTTGCTGGGCCTTCTTCAGCTCATTGGCGTGACGGCGCGCATCTGCTGCATCGGTCTTGTCCAGCGCGGCGCGGGCTGCCGAAAAGGGTAGTTGAAACACGCGTGAGTTTTCGGCCCGCAGGAACATCGTGCGGTTGGTCGTGGAATCAAGGAAGGCGCGATCATGCGAGGTAATCACAACCGGCAAATCCCAGGGTAGTCTTGCGAGCCATGTCTCAAGGAAGGCGATACGCTTCAGATCCAGGTGGTTGGTTGGTTCATCGAGCAAGAGCAGGTCAGGCGTGGTCACCCAAGCGGCGGCGAGCATCGCCGTGCGTTGCCACCCGCCGCTGAGCATACTCAAAGCTGTGTGTTGGGTGTCGTAGGGCACTTGTAGCTCGTCCAGCAAAACATCCACCCGCCAGCTTTCGTATTCGGCCTGTTCGGTGGGCAAAGCGGCCAATACCCAATCATAAAACGTAACTGAAAGCGCCTCAGCAGACAGGGTCTGCTCGACGTGGCCGACACGTAGACCGCGCGCGCGTGTGATCTCTCCCGTTGTGGGAGTGAAAGCGCCCGCCAGACAGCACAGCAATGTGGATTTGCCCCGCCCGTTTGCTGCAACCAGACCGATGCGATCGGATTTGGATATCGTCAGGTTGAGATCGGAGAAAAGAGGATCACCAAGGGTAACCCCCAAGGCATTGATATTGATGATAGACATGGGAAACTCGGGTCATAGATATAGGGCCGCAAAGGCGGCTATAGGCAGACCGTAGATGAGATTTTCCTCAGGTCAGCCCTGCAAACGGATTTACAGGGCGAAGCGGGGGCCATGCTGAAGTCGGCGGATGATACGCATGTTCAGCTGGTGCCCTCCTGTTGTGCGATGTGACCTTTGGATCAGGCTAGAAAACTGCACTGGAGTTGGCAAGTGTTTTACTTCAGCAAAGATCGGTAAAGCGCGCACCAAGCTGATCGTGTCGAATGTCTCAGTACCTCGCTGTGCCTTTACCAATTCTTAGATGCGCATGGTGAATAGTCTCAGTCAGTTGAATTTGCCTCAAATAGGGAAAATTAAAAATTGCTTAAAACACAATCACATAGCTGCGCTCGAATGACATCTGATAAAGGCAACGCAAGCGCTGAACAGCTGGTACATAGTGCAAAAACCGCGCCGTTTGGCGATGGGGGGCTTCGGACATCTCAGCTATTGTCGGAGGCGCTGCGCGCCGATCCCCATCACCATGAGGCGCAGGTGTTACAGGAGCGATTGCATCAGACTTTTGTGCCGCGCTGGCACTTCCCGATGCTGGCGGACCGCGCACGCAACCGCGCTTTTGCTGAGGCGATAGCGATGAAGGTAAAGCCAGGTGATATCGTGCTGGATATCGGTTGTGGCGCAGGCCTTACGGCGATGCTGGCGGCTCGTGCTGGGGCAAAACATGTCTATACCTGTGAGCAGCAGCCGTTGATTGCCAAGGCTGCGACCCGTGTGATTGCGGACAATGGTTTGAGTGATCGCATCACGGTTATTCCCAAATGGTCGCACGAAATTGTCGTCGGCGTTGATATGCCAGAACAGGCCGATGTGGTGGTCTCTGAAATTGTCGATACGGTCCTGCTGGGGGAAGGTGCTCTGGACACCTTAAGCCACGCAATGATGGCGCTGGCCAAACCAGGTGCTCGCGCGGTACCTGAAACCGGGACATTGGTGGCGCAACCGGTTGAAAGTGAAGCCTTGTTAGACCTATGGCGCCCGCAGGAAGCAGAGGGATTTGATCTCAGTGCTTTCCATCATCTTGCACGTGTGGCGCAGATTACGCCGAATGATTTCAAGGCGTGTGGGCTGCGGCCCCTAGGGCCGGGTGTTGATCTATTCCAGTTTAACTTCACGCGTCCTGACGTAAATCCAGCGCGTGTCACCGAAAGGTTGCGCTGTACCAATGCCGGTATTGTCCATGCGGTTTTTGTCAGTTTTGAAATGGAGCTGGCACCTGGCATTCAGCTGACAAACGGGTTGTATTCTGACGGGCATTGGGGGCGGACTGCATTTCTGTTGGATGCGCCACGGTTGGCAACGGCGGGGGACTACTTGCAGTTAACTGCCCAGCATGATGCGGCAACCTTGAGCGTTTCGGTCCACAACGCCGACACAATGGCTGAGCGATCTGCAGTCTGGCTGCAGCCGGGGTGGAACCTGCAATCGGGCGGGCAGGAAACCGATACTCTTGGGCAGCTGGACTACCCTATCTGGGGACCAGCTGAGGCGGTTGCCGCTGAGCCGCGCAATCACTCGCATCACTAGCGAATAGGGCTGTAGAAAACGGGGCGGTCGCTTTTGCCGAATCGCCCCCTTCCTTGCTTACTACGAACGATTGAACACTGGCGTGAGCCAAGGCTGCACATGGTTAGGCCTCAAGGGGGCGGTTTGCTAGGTGTTTTAGATGTAGCGGTGGTCTCCAAACCTCTCACAATCATGAAACACTCGTATGGCAGTAGGTAATGCACACCTAGCCTAGGGTGTCAGTGGACAAAGCGAAGCTGTTGATAGTTCAATGCTCGCCCTGCTAGCCTTCCCATGGGCCACCGATATAGCTTCCCTAGTTTCGCGGGCAGGCGGTATACAGTTCCGGCTTATCGCTATGACCTTGGGAGCGGAATATCGGGTATTTTTAGACAAGAATGGCGCGCCCAGATAGGGCGCGCCATTCAATTTAGCCAGACCGTTAGTCACACTTTGATCAAAAGTCCTCCCAACCGGCCGCGGCCTGAGTGGGGGCAGCTTCAAAGAAGTCATCGTCGCCATGGGCCGATGGCGCAGGATTCGCTCTGGCTGGGCGCGGCGGCGCAGCCGCGGCGGGAGCGGGTTTACTGGGTGCCATCGGGACCACGTTTCCAGCGGATTTTTGGGTTTTGAAGACCGAGACCTGACGCGCCAACTCATTGGCATCATTGCGCAGGATCTGGCTGGCGGCGGTCGATTCCTCAACCATGGCGGCGTTGTGCTGGGTGACTTCGTCCAACTGGGTGACGCCGGTGTTGATTTCACCCAGGGTGGTGGATTGTTCCTGTGCACCTGTCGCAATACCGCTTACATGGCCGGAGATTGTCGAGACGCGCTCTATGATTTGCTTCAGCTCTTCGCCGGCGCGTCCGACCAGATCGACACCATCACCCACATGGCCAGTGCTTTCGCTAATCAACGCCTTGATTTCTTGTGCTGCTTCCGATGAACGCTGCGCTAGAGCACGCACCTCGGAGGCCACAACTGCAAACCCACGACCAGCTTCTCCCGCGCGTGCGGCTTCGACACCGGCATTGAGTGCGAGAAGGTTGGTCTGGAATGAGATATCATCAATGACCGAGATAATCTGGGAGATCTTTTGGGAAGATTCTTCGATCTTGGACATTGCATCAACCGCACGCGTCACGACTGCACCGCTGTTGACCGCAGTCTCTTTGGCTTCGGAGACAATGCCTTCAACCTCGCGTGCGCCATCGGCTGCGGATTTCACACTGACCGTGAGCTGCTCCATCGCGGCGGCGGTTTCCTCAAGGGTTGCGGCCTGAGATTCGGTCCGTTGAGACAGGTCGCCGGAGGATTGGCTGATCTCTTCGGCACTGGCACGGATGCGAGAGGAGTTTTCGATGACCGCGTCAATGATGCCAACCATCTTGTCGACGGTCTTGTTGAAATTCTGACGCAAGCTTTCGTAGTCAGCTGAGAACTGATCATTAATGGTTTGTGACAGATCACCTTCGGATAGCTTGAGAAGACCGTCGTTCAACCGCTCAACCACCACTTTCTGGGCTGCCTGGTCGGCATGGCGCTGCTCTTCGACCACGCGGGCGGCAGACAGCTGCGATTTCAAAGCCTCGATATGGCGCGCAATTAGTCCAATTTCATCGCCGCGCGACTGATGCTCTGTGTCATGGGCATAATCCCCGTCTGCGAGGCGATTGATCGCGGTTGCAACATTGCCCAAGGGGCGGGACATCATGGATCTGAGAGCCAGAACCGAAAGGCCAAGCATGATCACAAAAGCGGCTCCTGCGAGGAGCAGTGACAGTAACTGATTTGGAGCGACTTCGGCAAAGGCCACGTCAGGGGACCAGACCATACCAACAGCGCCAACCACCACCGTGCCCTCTGCACCGGCGGTTGCCGGAGCGGCGACAAGATAGCCGTTTTCGCTAAACTCCATCTGGTTTGTTTCCATCGCTTTTTGCGCAACGAGGGTCAGTTCGGCGATTTCTGCTTCGGTAGCAACGCCAGTGGAGGCAACCGTCTTGCCTTTGGTGTTTATTGCAATCCCATGCGTGGAACGACCGTTAGAGAGAGCAATAAGAGATTCCAGATCACTCTCAAGGCGTTCGGTGTCTCCAAAACGAATCGCACCGCCGCTACGAGCCGCCACAGTAACTGTGACGCCTTCGGCCAATGTGCGTACGCCGCTGTCGACCGCGTCGCCAAGGATTTTCTGGTTTTCCCAGGTTAGGAACAATGTAACCACTAGCGTGGAACCAGCGATAAGCAAGCTGCACTTTGCAAAGACAGAGAGCCGGTTCAATACCGCGCTTGCAGGATTTCGGAATTTCATTTCAGCACCTTTCAGTCGCCGTTGCGCTGGACGGGCGCGCAGACGGAATTTGTGTCGGATCAATACCGACAACCCCCAATAAATAGCCTTGAAATTTGGCTGTATTGTTTCGCGATCAAGCCGGCCAGGAACGGCAGACTTGGAAAACCACGCCCGATTGGGGACGGCGCCATGGTGAACACACTGTGACGCTCCGGAGAACACTGTCGGACGTCGAGATCTAGCAAACGCGGTATTGCGTCACCCCAATTGAGAGAAATAATTGCTCGAAAAGAAGCAAATACTCGTTGCAGCGCTTGCAATGAGAGTGGGTTTCCAGAGACAGCAATGCAGTCCGCCGTATTGCTGGTATTGGTAACGGTTTTCTGCATGCCGACATGGTTTGTCTGGCATACTTGTTGTATGCTGTGGTCAACATTGGACGCGGGCATGATGATCGACCATACAGTGCTTTGGCTGGTGATTTCGTCAATCACAGCCTGCATCTGCGCGATGACCAAACTGAGGTCCGCCCGTAGTTCCAAGATCAGCTCCTTTTCCCAAAACCTGCATATGTACAGATTTGGCGAGTAGCATAGCTATTGGTGCTTACCGGCGGATTAATGGGCCGTAGAGCTGCAAGATTAGGGAAGCGATGGCTGACCAGCTAAGGATATTGGCGCAAAACAACAATGAAGCCGATCCTGCAAGCCGATGATTCAGAAACGGTTTTAGGGCTGCTACTTTCGACGATCTATGCATCGATATTCGCAAAATAACTTTTTTTGTAAGGGGTGAATGCATGAATAATACGCCGTAAAACACGCTGAGGGAGATATTTTATCTATAGAATGTGCGAGATCAGGCCATTTAAAGTTTATCTCAATTTTTATTTTACACTGATTCTCCAATCTGTTGGGGCAATTCACGGGCGCCAGTTCCTATTTCTGTTGCACGGACGGGTTGAAACATAACGCAGGATATTTACTAAGGGGCGTGATGATGGGTTGGGGAACGAATGGACGTAAAACACCTTGACACAGGTTTTTCCGTCAACGGAGGCGTATTTCGCCGTCGAAGCAAGGAGACGATTGTTGGAAACTTTTTCAGGATCAACAGATACTGATACCGCTGTTAAGGCGGGCCAGATCACCCGAAAGGGTACTCAAGAAGATCTGAGCGATTTCGAATTTGCGCTAATGCGGACCTTTGAGGGGTTCGCACGATGGCAATCAGAATGCCTAGGCCTTGTGTCCAACCTGTCGGCTTCTGGACCGGAAATAACACTGTTGAATGTGATCCGTATGAACGACAGGCCAAAAACCATCAAGGAGCTGGCACGGGTCACCAACCGTGATGACGTCCCGAATATACAATATTCGCTGCGCAAGCTCGCGTCGTCGGGTTTGATCCGCAAAACCGGATCCGGTCGAGGTGGTGTAACGTATTCTGCGACCGATAAAGGGCTTGAGATCACGACAGCCTTTGACATTCAGCGTCGCGACCTGTTGCTTCAGGCTTTGGACCAGGTGCCCGGTGTCGAAAAAAGGGTTGGAGAAGCGACGCGAGTTCTGAACATCCTGACCGGAATCTATGATGGCATCGCGCGATCGGCTACGGCACAGCGACAAAGTTGATCAGGCAGACGTGATGAGATCGACGGGGCACCTCTATAGTAGCTCGGGGTATTGGCGAACCAAAGTTCTATGTGATTGCTGATAGTGGCTTTGCCAAACGTGGGCGTATGGCTACATATGGTCAAGAACTGGAAGCAATAAGAGTAGCCTGCGCGTGATCGAACTAAAGGATCTCCGACTGCTGAGCGCATTGGCCCGCCATCGCCATTTTGCCAAGGCGGCGCAGGATAGTGGTATGTCACAGCCGGCGTTCTCCATGCGGATCCGCAATCTTGAGGAACGTCTCGGCGTATCTATTGTGCGTCGTGGCAATCGGTTTCAAGGGCTTACCGAAGAGGGGATGATGATCGTGCGACGGGCGCGGTCAATCCTCGATGATGCTAAGGCGTTGGAGCAAGAAGTTGCGGCTGCGCGTGGAGAAGTCACAGGCACATTGGTGCTTGGCGTTGTTCCGACAGCGACGGCCTATGCGGCCCAGATGGTGGATAGGCTGCATCTGACCCACCCGCGGGTCCTTGCCAGGATAGAGGTTCTCAGTTCACTGATGATCCAGCAACGTCTGTTTGACGGGACTATTGATGCTGGGGTGACCTATCACGATAGCTTGGGGCCGGATCAGGTGACCATTCAGCCGCTATATGAAGAGACCTATGTGCTCGTTGCACCTGAGACCATGGTGGCAGGCCGATTGGACGCCACTGCTGACAGCATTAGTTGGGCCGATGCTGCTGCATTACCGCTGAGTCTTTTAGAGCCACAGATGCAGAACCGCCGAATACTGGATCGAATTTTTGGCGATCAAGGGTTGCGACCGGAGGTGCGGTCAGACTCCAGCGGCTTTATGGCGGCGATTGTCATGGCGCGGGCCGGGTCTGTCGCGACTATCCTGCCAGAGGCGCTGATGGATGCGTTGGGACCTTTGTCAGGCGCACGGGTGCTACGGCTGGTTGATCCCGCGCCAAGCAGGCCGATTTGCATGGTGACGCTTGATCGTCAGCCTGAATTGACGACCGTGAAAGCAATGAAGGGTGTGGTTGACGATTTCACGCAATAAGCGTTCGTTATCGTGCCTTCGAAAATTCCGATTTGACGATAGGCCTCTTCAATGGAATGCCGCCATTGATGGCAGCGCAAATTGGAGGGCGTCGTGGCACCTTTGGACAATAGCAAGGGCGTTTGGAAATCTGGCAAAGGCAAAGGGCGTAAAACGCCCAAAGGCCGGCAGTTGGATGATCAGGCGCATAGCGAGGTTCTGGACCTGCTCGGCGATAAGCCCCGCAACCGAGACCTGTTGATTGAGTTCCTGCATCTCATCCAGGACAAGTTCGGCCATCTGAGCGCCGCGCATATCCGGGCGCTGGCTGAAGAGATGCGTACGGGTCAGGCGGAAATCTACGAAGTCGCCAGCTTTTACGCCCATTTCGATGTCGTGCGCGAAGGAGAAACTCCACCGCCTGCCTTGACGATTCGGGTTTGTGACTCTCTGTCGTGCGAATTGGCTGGTGCGGAACAGTTGCAAAAGGCGCTTGAAGATGGGCTGGATGCCTCTCAAGTGCGCGTATTGCGGGCGCCCTGTATGGGGCGTTGTGATACCGCTCCGGTGCTTGAGATCGGACACAATCACATCGACCATGCCACCGTTGAGAAAGTCGAGGCGGCGATCGCGTCGGAGGATACCCATGCGCATATCCCTGAGTATGAGACTTATGCGGCTTATGAGGCTGAAGGCGGCTATGCGACGCTAAAAGATTTGCGCGCAAACGGCGACTGGGAAGCGGTTCAGGCCAAAGTAAAAGAAGCAGGTCTGCGCGGTTTGGGCGGGGCTGGCTTTCCCTCCGGTACCAAATGGGGTTTTGTACGTGCCAACGAAGGGCCGCGTTACCTGGCCGTAAACGGCGATGAGGGCGAACCAGGCACTTTCAAAGACCGCTATTACCTAGAGCGCACGCCGCATGTTTTCCTTGAGGGGATGCTGATCGCAGCCTGGGCAGTCGAGGCCGAGAAAACCTTTATCTATATGCGCGACGAATATCCGGCGGTGCTGGAGATCCTCGCGACTGAGATCAAAGCACTGGAAGATGCGGGCATCGTGGAAGCAGGTTTTATAGACCTGCGTCGTGGGGCTGGCGCTTATATTTGCGGTGAAGAATCCGCGATGATTGAATCGATCGAAGGCAAGCGCGGCGAGCCGCGCCACCGTCCGCCATTTGTAGCGCAGGTTGGTATTTTTGGTCGACCGACATTGGTGCACAATGTCGAGACCCTGTATTGGGTGTGCAAAATCAACCGTGAAGGGCCGGAATGCTTGAACTCGGTAGAAAAGAACGGTCGCAAAGGCATGCGCAGTTATTCCGTTTCAGGCCGCGTGAAGAACCCGGGCGTATATCTTATGCCCGCTGGATCCACCATCACAGACGTGATCGATGCCAGTGGCGGGATGCTGGATGGCCATGTTTTCAAGGCATATCAGCCGGGCGGTCCATCCTCCGGTCTGTTACCTGCATCGATGAATGACATTCCGCTCGATTTTGACACGCTGCAGCCGCACGGAACCTTCATCGGGTCTGCTGCTGTTGTTGTGCTGTCTGGACAGGACTCGGCCCGCGATGCCGCGCTCAATATGCTGCGCTTCTTCGAAGATGAAAGCTGCGGCCAGTGCACTCCTTGCCGGGTGGGCTGCGAAAAGGCAGTGAAACTGATGAGCGAAAAGAAGTGGGATCAGGACCTGCTGGAGGAGTTGAGCACGGCAATGATTGATACCTCGATCTGCGGTCTGGGCCAGGCTGCGCCGAACCCGATCCGCCTGACCATCAAACACTTCCCCGAGGAGGTCTGAGCCATGAGCAATACCGTTACTTTTACACTCGATGGCGCCGAGGTCACTGCCGAGGCAGGTCTGACCATCTGGGAAATTGCCAATGGTCGCGGGTTGAAAATCCCACATCTGTGCCACAAACCACAGCCGGGCTATCGCCCTGACGGCAATTGCCGTGCCTGTATGGTCGAGATTGAGGGGGAGCGTACGTTGGCGGCCTCCTGTATCCGAGAGCCGAGTGATGGCATGGTTGTCACCACCAACAACCCGCGCGCCGAAAGCGCCCGTAAGATGGTGATGGAACTCTTGGTAGCTGACCAGCCCAAACAGGAGGAGGCGCGCGATAAGTCCTCGCATTTGTGGGATATGGCCGAGCTGAACGGGGTTTCAGATTCACGTTTTCCAAAGCTGGAAAAAGAGCGTATTCCGCTGCTGGATGACAGCCACATCGCAATGAAGGTGAATCTCGACGCATGTATTTCCTGCAATCTTTGTGTGCGTGCTTGCCGAGAAGTTCAGGTCAATGACGTGATCGGCATGGCAGGTCGTGGCCATGATGCCTATCCGGTCTTTGATATCGATGATCCGATGGGCGCATCGTCGTGTGTGGCCTGCGGCGAATGTGTGCAGGCTTGCCCAACCGGTGCCTTGATGCCGGCTACTGTGATGGATGACAGTCAGGTCGGCGACAGCAAAGACTACGATTCCGAAACCGAAAGCGTCTGCCCGTTCTGCGGTGTCGGTTGTAAGGTTAGCCTCAAGGTGAAGGACGGTAAGGTCAAATATGTCGAGGGCATCAATGGCCCGGCAAACGAGGGCCGTCTGTGCGTCAAGGGACGGTTTGGGTTTGACTATATCCACCATCCGCACCGGCTGACCAAGCCGCTGATCCGCCGTGACGATGCGCCTGCAAAAGGCCTGAACGTTGATCCTGGCAACCTGTCGACCCACTTCCGCGAGGCAACGTGGGAAGAGGCGATGGATCTGGCCGGCAAGAACCTGATCAAACTGCGGGATGAAGACCCTAAATCCGTAGCAGGTTTTGGCTCGGCGAAATGTACCAACGAAGAGGCCTATCTCTTCCAGAAGTTCATCCGGCAGGGCTTCAAGCACAACAACGTCGATCACTGTACGCGTCTGTGCCACGCATCCTCTGTGGCGGCGCTGATCGAAAACGTCGGCTCTGGGGCAGTGACGGCTACGTTCAACGAGATTGAAAATGCTGATGTGGCGATCATCATCGGCTCCAACCCGATTGAAAACCACCCGGTAGCTGCGACCTACTTCAAGCAGTTCACCAAACGCGGTGGCAAGCTGATCGTGATGGATCCGCGCGGGGTTGGCATGCGTCGCTATGCGGATGAAATGCTGCAGTTCCGTCCCGGCGCTGATGTGTCGATGCTGAACGCGATCATGAATGTGATCGTCGAGGAAGAGCTGTACGACAGCCAGTATATCCACCGCTGGACCGAGAATTGGGCGGCGGAAAAAGAGCATCTCAAGCAGTTTACGCCTGAAAAAATGTCAGAAATCTGCGGCATTGAGCCCGATCAGCTGCGCCGCGTGGCGCGCTTGTTTGCCGGGGCCGATGCCGGGTTGATCTTCTGGGGCATGGGGATCTCCCAGCATATTCATGGCACGGATAATTCGCGTTGCCTGATCTCGTTGGCTCTGATGACTGGCAATGTCGGCAAACCGGGTGCGGGCCTGCATCCGCTTCGGGGGCAAAATAACGTACAGGGGGCGTCTGATGCTGGCCTCATCCCGATGTTCCTGCCTGACTATCAGACCGTGACGTCGGATGATGTCCGCAAGAGCTTCACCGATGTCTGGGGCGGCGGCGACTTCTCGAACGAGAAGGGGCTGACTGTGACGGAGATCGTGGATCAGGCCTACGCTGGCAATATCAAAGGCATGTATATCCAGGGTGAAAACCCGGCGATGTCGGATCCGGATGCTGATCACGCAAGAGAGGCCTTTGCCAAGCTGGATCTGATGATCGTTCAGGACATCTTCCTGACAGAGACGGCGAATTTTGCTGATATCATCCTGCCGGCCTCTGCTCTTTATGAAAAGAATGGAACGGTTTCGAACACCAACCGTCAGGTTCAGCGGGTGCGGCCTGCGATCACGCCGCCAGGCGAAGCGCGCGAGGATTGGAAGGTCACAGTGGAGCTGGCGCAGCGCATTGGCCTGCCGTGGGACTACAAGGATGTCAGCGAAGTCTTCAACGAGATGAAGCTGAACATGAAATCCCTGAACAATATCACCTGGGAACGACTGGAGACGGAGACCATAACGTACCCGTCGCTGCACGAAACAGACCCCGGTCAGGCGATTGTGTTTGGTGATGGTTTTCCGCGGCCGGAGGGCCGTGCCCGCTTTACCCCGGCCTCGGTCATCCCACCGGATGAAGCTCCTGATGCGGAGTATCCGATGATCATGACCACAGGTCGCCAGTTGGAGCATTGGCACACAGGGTCGATGACACGGCGTTCGTTGGTGCTTGATGCGGTGGAACCGGAGGCCAACTGTTCGCTCAATCCTAAAACCCTACGGGCGATGGGTGTTGAGCCGGGTGAAATGGTGCGTCTGTCAACGCGTCGCGGCTCGATCGAGATTATGGCACGGGCGGATCGGGCGATCGCTGAGGATATGGTGTTTGTACCCTTTGCCTATGTTGAGGCCGCGGCTAACATCCTGACCAACCCTGCGATTGATCCCTATGGGAAGATCCCTGAGTTTAAATTCTCTGCTGTACGGGTCGAGAAGGTTGAAGCGCAGATCGCCGCTGAATAGGTCGATTTCTGCTAGATGAAGAAGAACGGGCGCGGGACCTTTGGTTCCGCGCCCTTTTTGGTGAGTTTCGTGCCCATTGGGCGTCGTGCTCGGTCCAACGACAGGCAGGTCAACGGCTCGCGGATCGGCCCGCAGGCAACGGGCGGAAGAGTTTTGCCATGGATGGCTTAGGCCAGAAGGGTAATAGCACTTTTGCCCGCACTTCGGCGCAGGGCGTGGGTCTCTTGCAATTCGGGATCGTCGATCCAGGCCTGTGCGGTTTCGGAGCTTTCGAATTGCAGAATAACACCTATGCCTGTTGGGTCACGCTCACCTTCGATTACTGTTTGGTTCGGGGTCGAGACCAGCACTGTAGCGCCATGTTTTTGCAGGGCTGCGCCTGCTTGTTCGCGATAGGCCGCCATGCTCTGCGGATCTTGCAGGATGAGGTTCACATATACGTAGGCCATTTTCGGTCCTTTCAGTTTTGATGTCTGACAGATGCCAATCGAAATGCCGCAAGAAAACAGATGCATTTGCTTGGATGACATGCGAAAATGCATGTATGCAGATCAATTGGGATGACATGCGCACGATTTTGGCGCTGGTGCGTGCGGGATCCCTGGCAGGGGCTGCTCAGGCATTGTCTATCAGTTACACGACCGTGGCGCGTCGGGTGCAGCGGGCAGAGGCGATGCTGGGCCGTCAGCTGTTCGAACGTCGGCCCGAAGGCTATCTGGCCAGCGTTGAGGCTGAAGAACTGGCAGCTGCGGCGCAACGGATGGAGCACTCGGAACAATCAGCGCTGCGGAATCTGTCAGGGCGCGACCAAAGCCTGTCCGGAGGATTGGTCCTGACTGCACCGCAATTGCTGATCCAAAGCCATCTTGCGCCTTTCTTAGCCGAGTTCTGCGCGGATCATCCTGATGTCGAATTGACGGTCCGGGCGACCAATGATGTGCTTGACCTGACACGGCGGGATGCAGACCTCGCCATCCGGATCAGTAAAACGCCGGGGGATAGTCTGGTAGGCCTGCATCTTGCAGATCAGAAAACCGCCTGTGTGGCACGGCTTGATCTTGTGGCGAGGGCGGCAGCTGATCCCAAGGCGCAATTGGACTGGGTGATATACAGCGGCTACGACGCGCCGCCGCAGGCCGCGCTGCAGCATTATCCGAACTACCGAGTGCGGGCGCGATTTGACGATATGACCTCGTTGATTGCGGCCGCTAGGGCCGGGCTGGGTGCGGTGAGGATGCCTGTCTATCTGGCGCGCAAGGATCCAGATCTCGTGCCTTTGCTGGGGATCATGCCGCAAGACTATGCGCCTATCTGGGTCCTCAGTCATCAGGACCTGTTGCGCTCCGCCAAGGTGAGCCGTTTCAAGGCGGCAGTGAAGCAGTTTTTCCGTTCCCGAACCGCGGATTTCGTTTCCTTTGAGAACTAGGTGAAACGCCAGTGGCTCTTCCGTTATGGTCGGCTATTGGGCCTATGGCTCTGTAGGCTTGACAGGTCTGGGGATTGACCTGACACATATGTCTAGAGCTGTAATTGCCCTGTGAAAGCCGAGGCAAACCGAGCCACTGTTTTTACACGCCTTCAGGAGCCATTCATGTCCAAAGACCCTTTGCTGCAAACCTACCAGCTAAAGCATCTGACCTTGCGCAATCGGATCATGACGACCAGCCATGAACCTGCCTATCCTGAGGATGGCATGCCGAAAGAGCGCTACGCGGCCTATCATGCCGAGCGGGCAAAAGCGGGTGTTGCACTTGCGATGACTGCGGGATCGGCTGCAGTGTCGCGTGACAGCCCGCCCGTCTTTAACAATGTACTCGCCTATAAGGACGAGGTGGTGCCTTGGATCCGCAATCTGACTGACCAGCTGCACGAGCACGGATGCGCTGCGATGATCCAGCTGACCCATCTGGGCCGCCGCACCGGATGGGATAAGGGAGATTGGCTTCCGTCTGTCAGCTCCTCACGTCACCGAGAGCCCGCACATCGCGCCTTTCCCAAACTGGCGGAGGACTGGGACCTTACCCGCATCATTGCGGACTTTGCCGATGCGGCGGAACGCATGAAAGACGGCGGTATGGATGGGATCGAACTGCAGGTCTACGGGCATCTGCTTGACCAGTTCTGGTCGCCTTTGACCAATGATCTGGATGGCCCTTATGGTGGGCGGTCTCTTGAGAGCAGAATGGCGCTACCGATGGCGGTGTTGAAGGCGGTTCGCGACAGGGTCGGTGCCGAGTTTATCGTGGGATTGCGCTATACCGCAGATGAGGCGGAAGCGGGAGGAATTTCGGCACAAGAGGGGCTCACGATCTCCAAGCGCTTGGCGGACAGCGGCATGGTGGATTTTCTCAACGTGATCCGAGGCCGCATTCATACCGACCCGGCGATGACCGATGTCATTCCGGTCCAGGGCATGGCATCCGCGCCGCATCTGGATTTTGCGGGGGAGGTCAAAAAGGCCACAGGTCTGCCGACGTTCCATGCGGCCCGTATTCCCGATGTGGCGACCGCGCGCCACGCCGTCTCCAGCGGCCTGTTGGATATGGTGGGTATGACGCGTGCCCATATGGCGGATCCACATATCATGCAAAAGATTCTCACCGGGCGCGAAGATGATATCCGCCCATGCGTTGGTGCTACCTATTGTCTCGACCGGATCTATCAGGCTGGAGAGGCGCTTTGCATTCACAATCCGGCAACGGGTCGAGAGTTGTCGATGCCGCACGTGATACCCCCTGCAGATACGCGCAAACAGGTTGTGATTGTCGGTGCGGGTCCCGGTGGCTTGGAGGCCGCGCGGGTTGCGGCAGAACGGGGCCATTCTGTTACGGTGTTCGAAGCCGCACCGGATCCCGGTGGCCAAATTCGTCTGACCGCGCAAAATCCACGCCGACGTGAGATGATGGGCATTATAGACTGGCGCATGGCCCAGTGTGCGGCTCTGAATGTGCAGTTTCGCTTCAACAGTTGGGCGGAGGCTGATGATGTGATCGTGCTAGAGCCAGAGGTGGTGATTGTCGCCACCGGCGGTATGCCCAATATGACGTTGTTTGAAGCCGGCCAAGAGGCAGAGCATGTGATCTCGACCTGGGACATCATATCGGGTGATGTCACCTCTGCGGGATCTGTTCTTATCTACGATGAGAGTGGCGATCATCCCGCTCTGCAGGCGGCAGAGATTGCCGCCGCCGCTGGTGCGACAGTAGAGGTTATGACCCCCGATCGTGTTTTTGCGCCGAATGTTATGGCCATGAACCTTGTGCCATATATGCGCAGCCTGCAGGAAAAGGATGTGACCTTTACCGTTGCCCGGCGCTTACTGGACGTTCGCAAGGACGGGAACAGGCTGCAGGCAACGCTAGGGACGGACTACAGCGATCATAAGACCACCAAGCATTACGACCAGGTTATTCTCAACTACGGTACACTGCCTCTGGACGCGCTCTACTTCGATCTGAAGCCGCATAGTGTGAACGCAGGGCAGGTGGACTATGAGGCTTTGATCGCCGGTAGGCCACAGATGCGTCAACCACGACCGGCATCTGAGCCAGATACGCCGGGGCAGGGGGGCTTTCAGCTGTTTCGCATAGGGGATGCCGTTTCGGCGCGCAACACTCACGCCGCGATCTATGACGCGTTGCGTTTGATGAAGGACATCTGATCTAGGCATCTCGCCTTTTTCGACCTCTGGGTCTTTCATTTTATGTTTGGTTTGATTTTTGAGTGACTCGTTTTGTTTTAGGAGTGTTTGTCTGTGGATATGTTGTGTGAGTCTGTGTGTAAGTTGGCTTGGGATTGATTTTTGCATGTATCTGGTTGGGTTTTTTTGCTTGTCCGGTTTTTTTGCTGTCTTTCTTTTTGTCTAGTTTGTTGATTTTGTTGCATATTTTGGATTTGTTTATTGAAATGGGTAATTTTGTTGATTTTGGTGTTGCGGGTTTTGTTGAGTGGGCTTAGAACCCCCTTCACCGGCGGCGGGGACGCTGCTGGGTTGGCTGCTACGGTAGCCGGACTGGCCGGAGAGACGGTCTGCCGCATCGGAAAGACGGTGACATTATGGAGATTTTGTTGGCGGGCGTGCCATGAGAGTGGCGCATCTGTTGGTTATTGTCTCTTGGTGTATGCTCTTTGACATTGATGATATCTGAAGAGATATGTGGGCGGTTTGGTTCATTCGATGGATCAGCCTCTTCATATCAACGCTTTTAGCGATGCCCTGCGCTCAAGTAGCGAAGTGGTAGCGCGATAATAAAGTGTCAGCTTCACTGTTTGGACGGCTTCGGTTTCTTTTGAAACCAAGCACGAAAAACAGAGAAAGTTTTGATGTTCGTTTCGAGTTCCTAGCCGGGTTCGAAGCCGTGCTGACTGAGGTCCGTCCTTGGTTGGCGTCAGCGGTAGG
>NZ_JBKBEU010000001.1:0-940000 GCF_047372505.1 Phaeobacter cretensis | reverse complement strand
CCTGAATACATAGGGTTTTAAGAGCAAACCCGGGGAACTGAAACATCTAAGTACCCGGAGGAAAGGACATCAATATGATACTCCCCTAGTAGCGGCGAGCGAACGGGGACCAGCCGAGCCTTGAGTGTGAATAGAATGTGTTGGGAAGCACAGCCATAGTGGGTGATAGCCCCGTATATGAAGCATGATAGGACGTATTAAGTAGGGCGGGACACGTGAAATCCTGTCTGAAGATCGGAGGACCACCTTCGAAGGCTAAGTACTCCTTACTGACCGATAGCGAACCAGTACCGTGAGGGAAAGGTGAAAAGCACCCCGACGAGGGGAGTGAAACAGTACCTGAAACCGAACGCCTACAATCAGTTGGAGGCCCCTTGAGGGCTGACAGCGTACCTTTTGTATAATGGGTCATCGACTTGGTCTCACAAGCAAGCTTAAGCCGTTAGGTGTAGGCGCAGCGAAAGCGAGTCTTAATAGGGCGAATGAGTTTGTGGGATCAGACCCGAAACCGAGTGATCTAGGCATGGCCAGGTTGAAGGTGCAGTAACATGCACTGGAGGACCGAACCCACATCTGTTGAAAAAGATCGGGATGAGCTGTGCCTAGGGGTGAAAGGCCAATCAAACTCGGAGATAGCTGGTTCTCTGCGAAATCTATTTAGGTAGAGCGTCATCCGAATACCCCGGGGGGTAGAGCACTGGATGGGTAATGGGGCCCCACAGGCTTACTGATCCTAACCAAACTCCGAATACCCGGGAGTACTAGATGGCAGACACACTGCGGATGCTAACGTCCGTAGTGGAGAGGGAAACAACCCTGACCTACAGCTAAGGCCCCTAATTCATGGCTAAGTGGGAAAGCAGGTGGGATGTCCAAAACAACCAGGAGGTTGGCTTAGAAGCAGCCATCCTTTAAAGATAGCGTAACAGCTCACTGGTCTAATTAAGACGTCCTGCGGCGAAGATGTAACGGGGCTCAAGCCATGAGCCGAAGCTTAGGATGCACATAGTGCATGGTAGCAGAGCGTAGTGTGACATAGTCTCATGTCTCTTTTACTCATTTTATAATGAGTGCCGGAGACACGAGGCTTTCGATGAAGCGGGCGCGTGAGCGATCCCGTGGAGAGATCACTAGCGAGAATGATGACATGAGTAGCGACAAAGAGTGTGAGAGACACTCTCGCCGAAAGTCCAAGGGTTCCTGCTTAAAGCTAATCTGAGCAGGGTAAGCCGGCCCCTAAGGCGAGGCCGAAAGGCGTAGCCGATGGGAACTAGGTTAATATTCCTAGGCCAGGAGGATGTGACGGATTGTGAAGGTAGTTCATCCTTATCGGATTGAATGGGCTGCTGATCAGTCCCTGGAAATAGCCCTCCATGAGACCGTACCCTAAACCGACACAGGTGGACTGGTAGAGAATACCAAGGCGCTTGAGAGAACGATGTTGAAGGAACTCGGCAAAATACCTCCGTAAGTTCGCGAGAAGGAGGCCCGGTTCCAAGGCAACTTGGAGCTGGGGGCACAAACCAGGGGGTGGCGACTGTTTATTAAAAACACAGGGCTCTGCGAAGTCGCAAGACGACGTATAGGGTCTGACGCCTGCCCGGTGCCTGAAGGTTAAAAGGAGGGGTGAGAGCTCCGAATTGAAGCCCAGGTAAACGGCGGCCGTAACTATAACGGTCCTAAGGTAGCGAAATTCCTTGTCGGGTAAGTTCCGACCTGCACGAATGGCGTAACGACTTCCCCGCTGTCTCCAACATCGACTCAGCGAAATTGAATTGCCTGTCAAGATGCAGGCTTCCCGCGGTTAGACGGAAAGACCCCGTGCACCTTTACTACAGCTTCGCACTGGCATCAGGATTGTGACGTGCAGGATAGGTGGTAGGCATCGATACGTGAACGCTAGTTCACGTGGAGCCTCCCTTGAGATACCACCCTTCGCACTCTTGATGTCTAACCGCGGTCCGTTATCCGGATCCGGGACCCTGCGTGGCGGGTAGTTTGACTGGGGCGGTCGCCTCCTAAAGCGTAACGGAGGCGCGCGAAGGTTGGCTCAGAGCGGTCGGAAATCGCTCGTTGAGTGCAATGGCAGAAGCCAGCCTGACTGCGAGACTGACAAGTCGAGCAGAGACGAAAGTCGGCCATAGTGATCCGGTGGTCCCAAGTGGGAGGGCCATCGCTCAACGGATAAAAGGTACGCCGGGGATAACAGGCTGATACTGCCCAAGAGTCCATATCGACGGCAGTGTTTGGCACCTCGATGTCGGCTCATCTCATCCTGGGGCTGGAGCAGGTCCCAAGGGTACGGC
The DNA here is from genome assembly GCF_047372505.1 of Phaeobacter cretensis. Classification (NCBI taxonomy): domain Bacteria; kingdom Pseudomonadati; phylum Pseudomonadota; class Alphaproteobacteria; order Rhodobacterales; family Roseobacteraceae; genus Phaeobacter; species Phaeobacter cretensis. The sequence continues at coordinate 937,694 of NZ_JBKBEU010000001.1, read as the reverse complement.
TGTTCGCCGTTTAAAGAGGTACGTGAGCTGGGTTTAGAACGTCGTGAGACAGTTCGGTCCCTATCTGCCGTGGGTGTAGGATACTTGAGAGGAGTTGCCCCTAGTACGAGAGGACCGGGGTGAACGATCCACTGGTGGACCTGTTGTTGCGCCAGCAGCAGTGCAGGGTAGCTATGATCGGACAGGATAACCGCTGAAGGCATCTAAGCGGGAAGCCCCCCTCAAAACAAGGTATCCCTGAGGGCCGAGGTAGACCACCTCGTCAATAGGCCGGAGATGTAAGTGCAGCAATGCATTCAGTTGACCGGTACTAATCGCCCGATAGGCTTGATCTGTTCCAGTAACAGTCAGTGACACAATGAACCAAAAGCAAAACAAAACTGGACTTCATGTTGGTTGTATCTCGACGAGCGTCTCACAAAAATTGTGAAACATCGTCGATATATGGATTTTTCTCGGTTTGGTGGTCATAGCGCAAGTGAAACACCCGGTCCCATCCCGAACCCGGAAGTTAAGCACTGTTGCGCCGATGGTACTGCGTCTTAAGGCGTGGGAGAGTAGGTCACCGCCAAACCTAGTAAAATCCATAACTCTTAAACGATATTAATAACGAATACCCTTCAGACCATATCACCCTGAAGGGGACACGCAGTCGTGCTACAAGCAATACTGCAATAGTCCTAAACCGCCAAAATCGGCGATAGGACAAACAAAAGGGCTCAAGTAGCGTAAGCGATCGCCCAACAAAAGTGTCGCGGGATGGAGCAGCCCGGTAGCTCGTCAGGCTCATAACCTGAAGGTCGTAGGTTCAAATCCTACTCCCGCAACCAATCTTACAAAATCAAAAACACCTTAAAACAACAAACTAACGACATAAAAATCGCTGTTGGCGTTTTGACTCCTAAACCCGTGGAAGCACTCTGGAAGCATAACGAGACAGTTGGTGCGGTGGCGAAGGCTAAAGGTCTACGCAAAGCTTCTCGAAGCAGGCGTTCAGTTAAACACTCTTGTGGACGCTTTGAGCCCTAATCCCTCAGTATCTTGCCAGCTTCGTATGTCCCCGTGATTGCGTAGTTCATGACGTGCTCCCCGCAGCGTCCTCGGTTATTAGTTCGCTCTGTTCAGGGTTTGGTCCTCTACTGACCGTTGATGATACTCCCACGGGGTGAGCCCGTCGAGGCTCGTATGTGGGCGATGGTGATTGTCATCGTCACGCCAGGCCGCGATCAGCTCTCGGGCGTGGCGCAGGTTGGCGAACAAGTGCTCGTTGAGGCACGCGTCCCGGAGGCGGCCGTTGACGCTTTCTACAAAGCCGTTCTGCATTGGCTTGCCTGGCGCGATGTAATGCCACTCCACCTTCCGATCTTCCTGCCATTTTAGAATGGCATTCGACGTCAGTTCGGTCCCATTATCGCTGACCACCATGCAGGGATAGCCACGCGTTCGAGCGATATTGTCGAGCTCACGGGCAACCCGCTGGCCGGAGAAGTGAGGTGTCCACGACCGCAGCCAGGCAGTCCCGACTGAAGTCGTCAATGACGCAGAGCACCCGGAAACGGCGGCCATCAGACAAACTGTCCGCGACGAAGTCCAGCGACCATCTCTGGTTCGGCCCTTGCGGGATCGCCATGGTCGCACGCGTCCCAATGGCGCGGTTTCGCCCGCCGCGCTTGCGCAGGCTCAGCCCCTCTTCGTGGTAGATCCGGTAGGGCTTCTTCCAGTTCACCTGCCAGCCCTCGCGGCCGAGCAGCAGGTGCAGCCGACGCCGCCGCCGTTCGCTGGACACCTCCCTCGGCCTCTCTCGCAACTCGGCGTCCGCAGGCCTGGTTGATCCACGCCGATAGACGCGCGGATCGATCCCGGCCAGGGCACAGGCCCGCCGCTGGTTGTCGTTCTTCTCTGTCATGGCCCAGTCCACGGCTCTCCGCCTTACACCGGATCTCTTTCAGCGTTGCCACATCAAGCATCTGCTCGGCCAACATCTTCCTGAGCTTGGCGTTCTCGACCTCCAGAGCCTTCAGCCGCTTGGCCTCGGACACTTCCATGCCGCCATACTTCGAACGCCATGTGTAGAAAGTGCCATCGCTGAGCCGTGCTTCCGGCACAGTTCCTTCGCCCCCATTCCGGCTTGGTGCTCCTTAAGGATGCCAATGATCTGCTCTGCGCTGAAACGGCTTTTCCGCATCGCCTGTCTCCTCGCTTGGAGAACAGGCTAACTTCAAATCGCGGACTTTTCAGGGGAGCATGTCACTTGGACCCTATGCAGAGCTCACAACCTCAGATTCGGCTTGCCAACCGCTCGGACAGATCCAATGGCGATTGGTTCTGTGACGTGTGGGGGGCAATATAAAGTTGGCCGGACGGTAGAAATCTACCACCCGGTCATTGATGCTTGTCACAAATAGTAACTCATCAGATCGCGCAAGAAATGCCTAGAACAGTTGCAGATCTTTCTCGCCGTTTCTGATTTCTGCGAGGTTTGGCATGTTTTGTGGGGGTAGGGTTGCCGATGGTGCGCCCGGCATCGCCACTGTTGGTTTTATCGTCGCCGAAATGCCAAAGGCTGGTGGGTCAAGTTCCCCTCGGATGTCGCGCAGCAGAGTTTTGTGATCTGGCATTGCTTTGAGTATCTGAGCAAGGTCTGCCTTTGCTCCCTTTGAAAACTGGAACCAGATTGGTTTCTTTAATGGACGCAAGCGATTTCGGATTCCGGAGCCGTAGCCTGTATCGTAAACTTGCTTACCTAAAAGAACAGTTTGATAAACCCGGTAGTCAAATAGCGTGGCAAACTCGATATCGGCCTCCATTGGCAAGCGGTGTTGCCACAACTCTAGGTTTTGAGCTAACCGATCCGGCACCTTCATCTCTGTGCGCGCATCAATCCAATAGGGGTCATCGGTGCGATTGCCCAATTTGTAGTGCAGACAGATAAACTCCAAAACTTCGTCGTAGAGCTTATTCATCTGTCGATTATATCTTGTCCGCAAGGAGGGTGTGATATCTCTCGTAGGCAAGTGCTCTGCGAACCAGCGCACGGCATGGTCGATCATATGGATGGCGGTACTTTCCAATGGCTCAATGAACCCACCGGCCAGTCCAATCGCCAAGCAGTTCTTGACCCACGCATTGTGTACGCGTCCGATGCGCATGGGGATTACACGCGGCGTCGCTCCTTTGCCGCTGTCCCCCAGCCATTCCAGGTATTCGTCTGCGGCTTGGTCATCCGTGCGATGCGCAGATGAGAACACATAGCCCGTACCCACACGGTTATAGAGCGGCACCCGCCATGTCCAACCTGCACCCAGTGCGGTAGACCGCGTGAGGCTTTCGATCTTTTCTGGATCGGGATGCTCTATTTGCAATGCCATAGCGCGATCGTTGGGCAGATAGTCCGAATAGTCCATAAATGGCTCGCCGAGTGCCTGGTTGATGATCAACCCGCGAAACCCGGTGCAATCTATGACCATCTCGATGTCATGACGTCCGCTGCGTTCCAGCATCAGATGGCTGACATTACCTTGTTCGTCCAGCTCAACTGATTGTACTTCATCTTGAATATGTTCCACGCCGCGCTTGGTGCAAACCTTGGCGAGCATGCCCGCAAACTTCACGGCATCCAGATGATATGCATAGCCAAACCGCTGCTCAAATTCTGGTTGACCCAAATGCCGCGCGCCTTTGCAAAGGCGACCCAGATCATCATGTGGCGCGATAGATCGTGTGAAATCTCTATCCCCATTGCCAAAGCGAAGGAAATACTCGGCGGCTTCCAATCCCTCTAATATCTGACCATGCGCAAAAGGGTTCACATAATCAATGCGATTGCCTTTGGCATCCTTATTCCAATTGCAGAATTTCACGCCGAGTTTGAACGATGCATTGGTTTCGCGGAAAAATGCTCGCTCCGAAATGCCCGCCTGACGAAGCGTTTTCGGCATGCGTGGCACAGTCGCCTCTCCGACACCTACTGTGGCGATATTCGGACTCTCGATCAGGCAGATTTTCGGTCGATCCTTTGCCGCTGATGTGCGGGAGAGCTCGGTCTCTAGGATTAATGCGGTCATCCAGCCCGCGGTGCCGCCACCTACGATGGTTATTTTCCTTAAGCGGTTGTTCATGTTGTTCCATCCCTATTTTTAGTTTTTTTTGTGGGATCGTAGCGCAGCTTTCCTACATCTGGCTAGCATCAATGGTTTTTTTGCGCTTAACGGATCTGTTTGCGCACCTATCGCGGGAAGCGGGTTCGATGCTGACAGCTTTAATAACTTCTTGCTATTGCCGGGTCCACGTCAATTGCTTCCGTTAGGCGGACAGTTCCAACTGGCAATGCAGAACTACTAGGATCGGGTGAAATGATGTGACCCGCCTCAGTATTGTAACGAAGGGTAGAAGTGGGTCACGTATGCTTCTTGACTTCAAAATAATGGATGTAGCTAAGGTTTAGAAAGCCTCATAAAAAGGTTTGCTTCGATGTCAGGCCGAAAATGCAAGGATATTACTTTCGTCATCAGGCTTTGGTCTCGAAACCCGGCGATCGGACGGGTTTCCGGAGTAGAAAAAACATTGGTCAAACCGCTTAGGCTCGAGACTCATTGATTTACAGCCAGAATAGGACCGTTGCAGCGAGAGCGATGGCCGAGAGGAATACCTTTGGGCATCTGTCATATTGGGTGGCGACGCGCCTCCAATCCTTCAGGCGTCCGAACATGATCTCAATGCGGTTGCGTCGTTTGTAGCGGCGCTTGTCGTATCGGACAGGCTTGTCGCGTGACTTTCGACCTGGGATGCAGGACTTTATTCCCCTGTCATTAAGGGCTTCGCGGAACCAATCTGCGTCATAGCCTCGATCTCCCAGCAGCCAGTCAGCCGGTGGCAGACTGTTCACCGGAGCCCTGGCGCCCGTGTAATCGCTCACCTGCCCAGCGGAAATGAAGAAGCGGATGGGGCGTCCCAGACTGTCAGTAACGGCGTGCAGTTTCGTATTCATGCCACCCTTGGTGCGCCATATCAGCCTGCGACGCCCCCTTTTTCAACCGCAGACTGGAAGCCGTGCGGTGCGCTTTGAGGTACTTGCGCAGGCTCACTCGAACGCATGGCGTTCGCCTGCTCACATCGATCATGATGGTTTTATGAGCGGTTCCCTCTGCAGCCAGCCCGTTCATGATCCGAGCGAACACACCCATATCGCTCCATCGTTTCCAGCGATTATACAGCGTCTTTGGCGGCCCATATTCACGCGGCGCATCGGACCAACGTAACCCATTGCGGTTGATGAAAATAATCCCGCTCAGCACGCGTCGATCATCAACCCTCGGCTTACCATGGCTCTTTGGAAAGTAAGGCTGAAGGCGCGCCATCTGCACATCCGTCAGCCAGAATAGATTGCTCATGTTATACCCCTGAAACTCAAGGGCATGAATCACGCAGGCGGGATGACGGCAACCAAATTAATAGGTCCAGAACCTAATGACGCACCGCTTGGTTGCATGTTTGGGATAATATTTCCCTAATCTCAGGGGCGCGCTGTGCTCCCGTTGCTTGCAAAATCTGTTCACATTGAATTTCAATCGTAAATAGTGTGTCTTGGGGTGAACGATTGCGGAGACGCTGAATGTGCAAGTCTTTGCCGCCCTCGCATTTGGATAGGCCGACATGAGCTTTGATGCGAGTGTGGTCGTCATCTGGTAACCATCAATGTGCAAACGCTCTTCGAGCGTAAAGCACCGCCCGGTGAACGAGCCCTAAAGATCTAGCCCCGCCAAGAACTTTAGGGTCTCTTGGTTACTCCTCGGGTGTATTTTCCAAAGTTTTTCTAGCGAGATGCAGCTTAATGCGATGAACAAGGCTATGGGGGCCAAACCATGGTCTGCTGGTGATGCATTTACCTGCGGACACATCAAATTGATGAAACCATGGGGCAGCCTTTGTTCCGCCGCGGTGCAGTAGAAGCTTCAAAATCTCGGTACCAGCGATGCCTGCGCAAAGGGCTATGCCCATCGGTGTGGATGGGGCTTTTTGAGCTCGAAAATCAATAAAAGACGGGTCAACCAGAAAAGGCCTATGTAACGCTTTTGGAGCAAGCCCGAGAAGGAACCGAATGTAATCGCTCGTGTCATTGTGCTCAGAGAAGCCAAAGTAATCCTCAAAGGATTGGCTTTGTGGTGTGAAGATCAACCAGGCGCATCCGGTGCCAACCGGAGCAGCGGTGATCGCGGGAATGCCGCGTCGTCTTGCCTCTGCAAAAAGGGCGCGGCGGACCTCTAGGGCGAAGAAATCAATGGAGTCGACGTATATGTCGGCCCCGTCTAAGAATGCAGAAACCGTTTCGGGCGTGATAGCATGATCCCAGCTATCAATGTGGGCCTCAGGGTTAATGTCACTCAGCCGTTCGGCAATGACCTCTAGCTTGGGGCGTCCCAAATTAGACATGGTAGCACAGAATTGCCGGTTGAAATTGGGTAGGTCAAAATGGTCAAAATCAGCGAGATGAAAAGCGCCGATGCCAAGCCGTGCAAGGGTAAGCGCATGGGCGCCACCGACGCCGCCTAGACCGCATATGGCAACTTTTTTGCTTCGTAAAATCTGCTGTTCTTCAGGTGTGATCCAGCCGAGGGTTCGCGAGAAAGCGTCTTCATAGGAAAATTCCGGGGTGTTTTCTAGTTTACCATCAATTTCTTGTAACGACATTGTGGATCCGTTCGAAAATTATGTGAGATAGAAAAGAAACAGCACAGCGCAATGTTGAGTAGGTCACGGGTAGCTGAATTCTCTTTGGAGTGCGCTTCGGTCCAATGGCCAGGTTTGGCCATTGTCAGTTACATAACGCCAAACTTCGGTGTTCTTGTCGAATAATTCTGCCAAAAGCGCGGAGATATCACGGTAGATTGGTGCTCTGGTACCGCGATGATCAAACCGCTCACCAATATCATGATAGCGAAAGCCGGAACGCGCCAACATACGCTGCAACGACGGCGCGACGGTCATAATCACTGTGTTGGCATTGTCGTTGGCGATCGCTTGTAGGATCCCCCGAACTAGTGCCAGAGCAGGAAACACGCTGGCGGCGAGATTCGCGCGGCTTAAATCGGTCTCCAAGTGCTCCCGTGAAAGTGTAAATCGGGAGATTTCAATAATACTCCCTTCGGTCCATGTTTGGCGCATATATGTCTGAAATTTATCTGATCTGTCGAAAGACGGGAGCTGTTGTCCTCTCGCACCAAAGCTCTGGTAAAGGATGCGGGCTGTTCCAACAGCGAGATCGGTTCTTTGATCCTTTAGGAGGATGTGGACGGCTCTGTCATCGTATTCATCTCGCTCAAGGCCATCAGGGAATTCTTCTGAAGCCTCCCAAGATCTGTTGATGCAATATTCTTGGTACCTCAGACGCATGCAGGCTTTGATGTCGTCTATGGTTCTACATAGGTTCGGTTTCAAATTTGGAAATAAATCTACGGTCCTTAGTGTTTTCTTGGTTTCTGCGGTTCTCGCGAATTCCATGCAGCCCATTTTTTTCTCCTGGGTGTAAGGTCCAATAGTTGCATATGTTGATAGTAATTGATTTGAGGCAATGATTTGTTGGAAATAAAATACGAAAAATTTAACAATCTTAAGTATATATTAACGGTTCACAAATCTGTTATGATCATTGGTGCGATATGCGATCGTTTTGCCCGCTAGGGAGGGAGACGAATTTGGAAACGCCAGGCGCGTTGGAGAATTTTGATTTGTGCTCAATCGAGATAACAGATTAATATTCGTAATATGTAAGGTGTCTCATATATAGAGATCAGAAAATATATGTGATTTTGAAGCTTACATGTTTGCATGATAGTAGGTCGAATTGGGCTTGGTGGCAGAATGTATTTTGCATCATCTAGTAGCTAAATACGGTTCGCTGATTTGCAGAGGTCTCGTGATCAAGCTAATACAAGACGCCTTGGCGGTAACTAAGGTGTGGACCTCGGAGAGGCATATGATGGCTGTTTCAGCAGGTTCCCCTACGGTAGGTTTAAGTCCTGTGCGCAAATGCTAGTTCGGCCTTGATAATGCCACTCGTGGTTGGCGGTCCTTGGGGCACGTTATTGGGCGGATTTTTGCTATGTGGCTTTTGCGAAGAGGTCAGATCTGTTAACGTTGGCTTAATAATAAAACGCCACAGGCAGGCAGTCGTGCAGATGGAAACAGGGTTTCGAGGCACCTACGTTATTTCGTGGGGGCAGACCGAGGTAGACGGTTTGTTGGGCGCGCCAGTGTCTGCGCTATCCGCGGGTTCCACTTGGCGTTGGCGCGGTAAGCCACTACGAGTGGATGGACCCGGTAATTTGTTACAGCTTGATCGCAGCACAGAGGATCTTGACCTACGCCGCCGTGCAGCACGCACGGTGGGGCGTTTGGTTGGGCTGGCTGTCAAGGATGGAGCTGAGTTTCCCAAATCTGTTACCGATGGGACCAACGAAGAGGCTTTGTTGCGAGATCGCCACTTTATCGTAACCAATGGTCTGCGAAATTACACAGTGACATTGATTGAGGTGGGGCAGGGGCAGCGCCCGTTACTGATGTTTGTCGATTCTCAGCCACCAAGCGAAACGGATCTTTGGGTGGGTGACGTGCGAATGGCAGAGGGCGCTGGCGATTCCGTGCAATCTACCAGTGGTGTGATCTGTTTTACACCGGGTACAGTATTGCGAACCCCGTCTGGAGGTGTGCGTGTAGAACGCTTGCAGGAAGGGGATTGGATACAGACGCGTGACAGTGGTGCCCAGCAGATCCAGTGGATTGGTGCGCGCCGGATGAGCGGAGCGAGGCTGTTTGTAGCGCCGGAGCTGCGCCCTATACGTATCAGAGGTGGCGCGCTTGGCATGCAGCGCCCGGATGCGGATCTGTTGGTATCTCCTGGTCACCGGATGCTTTTGCGGGGGCCGCATGTGCAAAATCTGTTCAACACACCAGAAGTCTTGGTTGCTGCGCGCGATCTGATTAACGGCAGGGATATTGCGGTCGATACGCAGCTGCGCGAGGTCACATATATCCACGTATTGCTGTCAGATCATCAGGTGCTCTGGGCCAACGGGGTTGAGACGGAGAGCTTTCATCCCGCTCAGGCCGCGTTGAGTGCTCTGCGCAATGAAGACCGTGTGCGATTGCTGCAGGTGCTGCCGGAATTGGACGTCGATCCCTTGCGTTATGGGGATTTCGCACGCCGCAATATCAATCAGCCAGAAGCCGCAATTCTGCGACACGCTGCTGCCTGACATGCAATAAGTGCAAGTCCCTTGCGGGACAGTTTCTATTCCTAATTTTCGACGCAGAAAACGGCGTGGCAAAAGCCGGTTGACTCCAACAGAACCTCGTCTATACACGCGGCTTCATTGGTGTTGGCGGCTCCCGCAAGGGAATGCCTGTCATGCCCGAGGACCGACGTGATCAGTTGATCAATCGTGACACGGAGCAAGAGGACAACGCCCTTCTATGCAGCCTGCGGGTTGCGACATAAACTGAAGGAGATCAGCCGTGACCAAACGCACGTCTGCCAAGTACAAAATTGACCGCCGTATGGGCGAAAACATCTGGGGCCGTCCGAAGTCCCCGGTGAATCGTCGTGAATATGGCCCGGGCCAGCACGGTCAGCGCCGTAAGGGCAAACTGTCCGATTTCGGTATTCAGCTGCGCGCCAAGCAGAAGCTTAAAGGCTACTATGGCGACCTGACCGAAAAGCAGTTCCGACGCATCTATTCCGAAGCTGAGCGTGTAAAAGGCGACACCGGTGAAAACCTCATTGGTCTGCTGGAGCGCCGTCTGGACGCGGTTGTATACCGTGCCAAATTCGTTGCGACCGTCTTTGCTGCGCGTCAGTTCGTGAACCACGGCCACGTCTTGGTCAACGGCAAGCGCGTGAACATCCCGTCCTACCGCGTGAAGGAAGGTGATGTGATCGAAGTACGTGAGAAATCCAAGCAAATGACCGCTCTGCTGGAAGCTGTTCAGCTGCCTGAGCGTGACGTTCCTGACTATGTGGAAACCGACCACTCCAAAATGACCGCGACTTTTGTGCGCGCACCGGGCTTGTCCGATGTGCCGTACCCTGTTGTTATGGAACCGAACCTGGTCGTCGAATTCTACGCCAAAAACTAAAGTCTACCCAAACCTAGGGAGACGGAAAAGGGCTGCCATTTGGCGGCCCTTTTTTGCTCTTATGATGCTGCGTTCCGTCGACGTTGCTATTGGTCCATGTGATGTTCTCACGGTGGATCGTTCTCAAATCTGGGTTTGATGGCTGCTTATGGACGCGGCACGCAATGGTATTAAAGATTGTCAGCGGCCCCTTGTGAGACCTATCCTGCCCGCAGACGCCCGTTGAGAGGCGATGAACAGGGAAGGTGGACTATGAAGATGACCCGTATTCTGGGGTTGGCTGCGATGGTGGCTGTCTCGGCAACACTGGCATGGTCAGCGCCGCTGCGCTTGACCCCGGCGAATCCGCAGCCAAAAGGGCTAAAGTCGGGCCTGACGGTCCGTTATGCCTATCCGGATGACGTCAAGACGCTGCGCGGTGCAGCCAAGGCGTTAAAAGCTGGCGCTGAGACTGGTCAGCCGCTCAAGGGGCTTGATTACCGCGACACCAGCATTGGGCAGAATGCACTGACGTCCAAGCGATCCGAGAATGTCGTGGCAGATATTCGCGGTTATGTGCGGTTTGATGCGCCGGGTATCTACACCATTGATTTTCTGACCAATGATGGGATGCGTGCTGTAATCGGTGGCAAGGTAGTTGGCAAATTCGATGGACGTCAAACCTGCCAAGAGACATTTGCCCAAAAGGTCGAGGTGCCCAAGGCGGGCTGGTATCCGCTGCAGGTTCTGTATTTTCAGCGCCTTAACACGTCTTGCCTGCATATGCGTATGGGACCAAAGGGCAGCCGGGTGACCTGGATGCCAAACAAGGCTTTTGGCCGATAGCGCTCTTCATGACGTATACACACAAAGGCGACCAAACTGGGAAGTGGCTACCATCTACAGCGGTAGCGGACGCCCCTCTGCAATGGCTTCCATTGCGAAATATGACGTCACACTGTCTAACTCCACGCCTTCGATCAGGCGTTGGTAGACCTTGTCATAGCTCGCCATATCCTCTGTCACGACTTTGAGCTGGTAGTCATAGTCCCCGCCGATGCGGTGAAAATCGACCACCTCGGGGATTGTCAGCACATGGCGCCGAAATGTCTGCAGCCAGTCCGCCGAGTGGTGGCGGGTTCGCAACATGACAAATACCACCAGATCCAAGCCCAATTGCTTGCGGTCCAGCCGTGCCGTGGTCCCCTGTATAAGGCCGCTCTCATTGAGTGTTTTCAATCGTCGCCAGCAGGCATTCTGCGACAGGCCGACCTGTTCTGCCAAATCGCGCTGAGACAGGCTTGCGTCGCGTTGCAGCGCGCGCAATAGGGCAAGGTCGATGTGATCTAGCTCGTGTGTCATGGGGCTATCATAGTCCTTGCCAAAACAGGAGTTCAATCACTCTCTAGTTGCCACACTTCATGGTACGGTGCGGCGCAATGTCGAGCTGGGCGTCTTGCTGCTTTCCCATTGCTGCCAAGGCGGTTATTACGAAACGGCATCAAGGAGCATCAATCATGACCCACATCGCGCCGCAGCCAGGCATTTTGGACATCGCCCTCTACGAGGGTGGGGCTGCCCATGTGAAGGGGATGAGCAATGTGACCAAGCTCTCCTCTAATGAAAACCCGTTGGGGCCAAGCCCGAAAGCTATTGAAGCTATGCAAGCGGCCGTTTCTCAGATGCATCGATATCCCAGTTCGGACCATATAAATCTGCGTCAAGCCATTGGTGAGGTTTACAGCCTGCCGCCGGAGCAGATCATCTGTGGTGCGGGCAGCGACGAGATTATTACCTTCCTTTGCCAGGCCTATGCGGGGCCGGGGGATGAGGTGCTGTTCACGGAACATGGGTTTGCTATGTATCGCATTAGCACACTGGCTGCCGGGGCAACCCCGGTCGAGGTGCCCGAACGCGAACGTGTAACCGATGTGGACGCGCTCTTAGCGGGGTGTAGCGACCGGACACGGCTGGTGTTCATCGCCAACCCGAATAACCCAACCAGCACGATGATCGGTTCTGCAGATCTGGCACGTCTTGCTGATGGCCTGCCCAAGGGCGCGCTGCTCGTGCTTGATGGCGCCTATGCGGAATATGTCGAAAACTACGACGCCGGTGCTGCTTTGGTCGCGAGCCGTAACAATGTGGTGATGACACGGACCTTCTCGAAAATTTACGGGTTAGGCGGCGCGCGTGTTGGCTGGGGTTATGCCCCCAAACCGATCATCAATGTACTTAACCGTGTCCGTGGCCCTTTCAATCTATCCTCTACCGCGCTTGCCGGGGCTGAGGCTGCTGTACGTGATACCGCCTATACCGAGCAATGCCGTCAGGAAAATGCCAAATGGCGCGGCTGGCTGGCAGAGTCCCTTGCAGAATTGGGTGTGCCTTCTGATACATCCTGCGCCAATTTCATCTTGGCCCGGTTTTCCGATCCGGAAGAGGCTGGCGCTTGCGATGCCTTTTTGCAGTCACAGGGGCTGATCGTGCGGCGCGTGACCGGGTATAAGCTTCCTTCAGCCCTGCGTATCACCGTGGGCGACGAGGCTAGCTGTAAACAGCTGGTTTCTGCTGTTAAGGCGTTCAAGGACGGCCAACCATGAGTGGTCCAGTCTACAACCGTATCGCGCTGATCGGACTTGGCTTGATTGCCTCTTCCATGGCGCATGCCATTCGTCGTGGCGGTTTGGCGGCCGAGATTACCGGTTATGCTCGCAGCGAAGAAACCCGCGAAACCGCACGCCGCATTAACCTGTGTGACCGCGTCTGTGACACTGCTGCCGAGGCCGCGAAAGATGCAGATCTGATCGTGCTCTGTGTGCCGGTCGGGGCGATGGAAGCCGTAGTGACCGAAATCACGCCGGTACTGAAAGCCGGTGCGACGGTATCGGATGTTGGGTCGGTTAAACGGCATGTGATCGACGCGGTGTTGCCGCATATCCCTGACGGCGTACACTTCGTTCCGGCCCACCCGCTGGCGGGGACCGAGCATTCGGGACCAGAAGCAGGTTTTGCCGAGCTTTATGACAACCGTTGGTGTTTGCTGGTGCCCGTTGATGGCTGTGACCGTGCCCCGGTGGACCGGTTGCGGCAACTTTGGGAGGGCATGGGGGCCAATGTCGATGAAATGGATGCAGACCACCATGATCTTGTCCTCGCCGTAACGTCGCACGCGCCGCATCTCATTGCCTATACGATGGTCGGCGTTGCGGATGATCTGCGCCGGGTGACCGATAGTGAAGTGATCAAATACTCGGCTGCAGGGTTTCGCGACTTTACCCGGATCGCGGCCTCTGATCCGACCATGTGGCGAGATGTCTTTCTGACAAACAAAGATGCGACTTTGGAAATCCTTGGCCGCTTCACCGAGGAATTATTTGCTCTACAGCGGGCTATACGGACCGGAGACGGTGAGCATCTGCACCAGTACTTCACCCGCACTCGCGCGATCCGTCGCGGTATTATTGAAGCTGGTCAAGATACTGCAGCGCCGAACTTCGGTCGCGAGGCAAAATCATGATTTGGTTCCGATTGCCGCGTCTTCGAACATTTACGGTCGCTGGTGGGTTGGTCGCCATGATTGCTGCCAGCGCCGGAGCAACTGCAGCCAATGCACCTGAGCGCTCGCTTCGGCCCCTTGTGCGCCCAGATGCAACATTGATCGCGGCCTCTGCATCCAGTGCGGCAACCGCAATCACAACTGCAACCACAAGCGTAGCGCTGCGGCCGCAGGGACGTCCTCAATCACAGCAAGTCGTGGCGATGGTGGCTGCATTGAATTTGCCGATGGTACCCGCCGGTCCGGAGACCTCGCTGCGTCCACATCTTCGACCCGGTGATCTGGCCGAGAAGATCCTGTTTGGTAAGCGTAAGCGCCGTAAGACATCGGTCTGTGGTGATATCGATATTCAGGGAAGCAAGGTCGGGACGGTGCCGGGACGTCTGAAAGGTTGCGGTGCAAAAAATGCAGTGCGCGTGCGCTCGGTCGCAGGTGTCACACTCAGCCAGCAGTCGATAATGACCTGCGAGACGGCAAAAACCCTTAAGAAATGGGTAGAACGGGATGTGATCAAAGCCTTTGATCGGCACGACCGGGTCGTGTCCTTAAGGGTCGCGGCGCATTATTCCTGCAGAACACGCAACAACAGGCCCGGCGCTAAGGTTTCAGAGCACGGCCGTGGCAAGGCGATTGATATCTCGGGCTTTGTGCTGGAGAGCGGCAAGGTGATTACCGTATTGAAAGGCTGGAATGCGCGCGCCACGCGAAAGGGGCTACGCCAAGTGTGGAAAGGGGCCTGCGGGCCATTTGGCACCGTGCTGGGGCCTCAGTCGGATCGATATCACCGGGATCACTTCCACTTTGATGTGGCACGCCATCGTGGCGGCCCTTACTGCCGCTAACGCAGGATCAACCGGGGCGCTGGGCCTATTGGGATGGGCCCGAGCGTGGCAAATCCAGAAGAGAAGGTCAGCGACAGATCAAGGTCCCGGTGATTGCCACCGAGCCGGGCAAACACCCGCAGCACCCTTTCAACACCCAAGCGAGCGGATGGATGCAGGGCTCCCGAAGCCTCCGCCATATGGAGAATATCTTGCCAGTTTTCGACCTGAAGTGCCAATTTTCCATCTGGTTGGCCCGTTTCGTCAATTGTCAATTCGCCAGTCGCCTTGAGCCTCATTGGGCCCCAACGGGTTTCTGCCAGGCGCAGGATGATATGGCGTGGTTGCGGGCGGCGCAGCTCAATTACGTTTCGATCCCAACTGGTGTCGAAACGGACTGCCATGTCGAGTGTAATCGTCTCCAACCTGTCTGGTAAGCCTTCTGCTGCAGCTAAGCGCTGGCGCAGCAGCGGGCTGGGAGTGAGGCCACCGGCACTGCCGCTGATTTGGTAGACGTTCGGATCAGCCATTTGCTGCATTTCCAGCGAGAGTGACTGGCCTTCCAAATCCACGTCATCCTTGCCCTGAGCGCTCCAGTGCTGCGCCCGTAGCGACAGCTGTTCCATTTCTAACGCCAAACCGGGGGCTAGTTGTAAATCGGCCCTCAAATCATTAGCCCGGATAGTTGCAGTATCGTCGAAGTATGACACGCGCTGCGTGGTGTCCGGTAGCAACAGCGTCAGATTACCGGGCCATATAGCCGTACTGCGGATCTCCAGCCAATCCGCGCGCCAGGCAGCGCCGGTGCCAGGATCAGCAAGAGCGGGAGCAGTGATCCGGTGGACGTGACGCAGAGGGAATCCGGAGCTGTAAAGTTCGGCATATTCCGCTTGCCAACCCTGTCGTTGTTGCTCAGCAAACCAGCCCTCAATGCCTTGACGCAAACCCCAGGCTGTGAGGGCCCAATACAGGCCCAAAGCCAAAGCTGCGATCAACACCAGTTTTGTCCATCGGATCATCATTCGGCCTCTTTTCTGGACGTGAGATTTGATGTTTATAGACCGCGATCGAAAAAGGGCCAGCGTCATGACCATGTGGGTATTTGGATACGGATCTTTGTTGTGGAACCCGGGCTTTCCGGTGGTACGCCGTGAGGTCGCGACATTGCCGGGCTATGCGCGTTCGTTTTGTATGAAATCGATCCACCATCGTGGCAGTGAGGAAAAACCCGGACTCGTGCTCGCACTGGATGCCATAGAAGGCACAGCCTGCACCGGGCTCGCGCTGGCCGTTGAAGCGGGCCACGAAGAACAGACGTTGCTAGAACTGCGTGAGCGCGAGTTGATTTCTTCGGCCTATGTAGAAAAGGATCTGACGGTTCAGCTGGCCAACGGCAATGAAGTTACCGCAGTTACTTATGTAATCGACCCGGATCACAATCAATATTGCGGCGGTATCAGTCTGGAAACACAGGCCCGGATCATCGCTGGAGCTGTTGGCGGGCGTGGCCCAAATACCGAATATCTCTTCAATACCGCCGAGCATTTGGCAGAGATCGGGTTGCGCGACGCTGATCTGGATTGGCTCTCGGCGCGCGTCCGTGATCTTGCATCATAAAGCCTTGGCTCTTTTGAGGTTTTGCCTATAGTCTCCGGTTCTGCAAGAATACCAAAAAGAGTGTCAGGAGCCACAGACCATGGCGCAGCCAGACCGCGAAAGCAGACCGCAGTTTTCCCAACCGGTACGCCAGATCATCATGATGCTGATCGCCCTTGGGTTATCGGGGTTCGGCGCCTTTGTTGCACTGCCACGAGTGTTGCCGGTTTTTGAGGCCAACCCTTGGCTTAACGGGTTCATATTTTTGGTCTTTGTCTTCGGTGTGGTCGCCTGTTTCTGGCAGGTGCTGCAACTGATCGGGTCGGTGCGCTGGATCGAAGGGTTTGCCGCAGGAGTGACGAGCGATGATGATCGCCCGCCATCTATGCTGGCTCCGCTAGCTTCGCTACTGCGTTCACGGGGCGCACGAATGCAGCTGGGCTCATCCTCTACGCGGTCGATTCTGGATTCCGTTGCCACGCGGATCGACGAAGAACGCGAAATTACGAGATATATCGTTAACTTATTGATTTTTCTCGGTCTTTTGGGTACTTTCTATGGGCTCGCGACCACGGTTCCTGCAGTGGTGGACACAATTCGTAGCCTTGCCCCACAAGAAGGCGAAGAGGGCATCGCGGTGTTCAATCGCCTGATGACTGGGCTTGAAGCACAGCTGGGCGGTATGGGCGTCGCCTTTGCCTCGTCGCTTCTTGGTTTGGCGGGCTCGCTGATCGTTGGATTGCTTGAGCTGTTTGCAGGCCATGGTCAGAATCGGTTTTACCGCGAATTGGAAGAATGGTTGTCCTCCTTTACTCGCGTCAGTTTCTCCTCCGGCGAGGAGGCTGGTGGTGGTGAAAATGCCGCTTTGACCGGTGTGTTGGACACGATGACCGAACAGATGGATGCGCTGCAGGCGATGTTCGTACAATCGTCCGAAGCACGTTCTGGTGTCGATCAGAAGCTTTCAGCGCTAGTGGATGCGATCACTGATATGAACCAGCGACAGGGGCAATCCGAAGACACCTCGCGGGCGCTTGAACGGGTTGCAGTGGGGCAGGAGGCCCTGACTGAGTTGATGCGTGCCCATGGCGATGTCGGTCTAGATGCTGAGAGTAGAATGCGCTTGCGCTCTATCGATGTGCAGATGTTGCGTATTCTTGAGGAAATCTCTGCGGGCCGGCAGGAGAGCCTGTCCGAGTTGCGCAAGGATATTGATCTTCTTGTAAAGGCTTTCGCACGCCCGCAGGGGCTGGGCCGTACGGCGCGCGGGCCCGAGGAGTAGACGATGGCCCTGTCACGTCGCACCGGTCAGCGTTTTCAGGCCTCGATCTGGCCAGGGTTCGTCGATGCGATGACGGGGCTGCTGCTGGTCCTGATGTTTTTATTGACCATCTTTATGGTGGTGCAATTTGTGTTGCGCGAAACCATATCCGGTCAGGAAAGCCAGCTGGATGAGCTGTCAACGGAAATTGGCGCTTTGGCGGATGCGCTGGGGCTGGAAGAACGCACCAATAGTCAGCTGCAGGCTCGTCTCGGTGCTCTCTCAGCCACATTGGGTACGACACGGGGCGCATTGGAGGCTGCAGAGGCTGATCTGGACGCCGCCCGGGGCGAGATCGGCGATTTTGAAGCACAGGTTGCCCAACTGCTGCTTCGGCAAGAGGAAGCAACAGCCACCATCACCGACTTAACAGCACAGCGTGAGGCGTTGCAGTCCGTCCAATCCGATTTGGAAGGCGAGCGTGATGCGCTCACGCAGGCGCTTGCAGCAACACGGGGTGAGATTGATGCTCAGGTTGAGGCGGCACGGCTCGCTGCAGCAAAGCGGGAGGCTTTGGAGGCACTCGTTGCGGACCTGGAGACGAAGAATTCAGATGCCTCGGCTGCGGCCGCCCAGCTGGAAGCGGATCTCACAGCAGCCGAGGCTGAACGCTTAGCCGAGGCCGCGGCAGCAGAGGCATTGCGCAATCGGCTTACAAACGCAGACGCAGAACTGACGGCGATGACGCTGGCGTTGGAGGACGAGCGACAGGCTGCCGAAGATACGCTGACATTGCTTGCAGCGGCGGAAACCGCGAAGACCCAATTGGATGCCCAACTTTCTGAGGTATTGGACGCATTGGATACGGCAAAAGCGGCAAATGCAGAACGCGATGTTCTGGCCGAACGCTTGACCCGTGTTCTTGCAGAGTTGGAACAGACTCAGACCAGCGGTGACGCGCAGGTTGATGCCCTACAGGCCGAATTGGAGACCGTGCGCCAGAGCCGGGACGCAACAGAAACAGAACTGCAGAACCGCAGTACTGCACAAGCTGAAACTGAGCAGCGCCTGTTGGACGCACTGGCTAAGTTGGAACAGGCCAATGCAGCGGCAGCGGACCGAGATGTTCTGCAGCAAAGACTACTGGCCGCATTGAGCGAGGGCGAGAACAGCGCTGCCGAAACTGCGGAATTGGCAAGCCTTGCAGAACAGCGCGCTGCCTTGCTGGCTCAGGCGCGCGAGAGCCTGGGAAATGAGCAAGCCATTTCCGAAGAGGCACGCCGCCAGACTGCCTTGTTGAACCAGCAAGTTGCCGCACTGCGTGAGCAGTTGGGTGGACTGCAGGCAATCTTGGATGACTACGCGGCCCGCGATGCTGCTCAGTCGGTGCAAATGCAAAACCTTGGCCAGGATCTAAACGCTGCCCTTGCTCGCGCGGCGGCTGAAGAACGCCGTCGCCGTCTGCTCGAAGAGAGTGAGCGTAAGCGGTTGGAAGCGACGGCAGAGCAACTGAGCACGAAGGCGCAGGATCTGGAGCAGTATCGCTCGGAGTTCTTTGGCCGTTTGCGTGATGTATTGGGCAATCAGGATGGCGTACGGATTGAGGGTGATCGTTTTGTTTTTGCTTCTGAGATTTTGTTTGCACCTGGGAGCGCGGATTTGTCGTCCGCAGGGCGGGATGAAATTAGCAAGGTGGCTGGTATCCTGCAAACCGTAGCAGCAGCGATTCCGCCGGAGATCAACTGGATCATTCGCGTCGATGGTCACACCGATGATACGCCGCTTGGTGCACATCCGAAATTCTCTGACAACTGGGAACTTAGCCAGGGGCGAGCACTGTCGGTAGTTCGCTATATGGTGCAGGCGCTGGGCATTCCGCCCCAGCGCCTGTCTGCCAATGGTTTCGGTCAATATCAGCCGATTGATCCGGCACAGACCGTGGTAGCACGGGCCCAAAATCGCCGGATCGAATTGAAATTCACTGAACGCTGAACGGATCTGTTGCTAAGCACGTTTCGGCTGGGATGGAGGGTTCGAGAGTACATCAGCTGCTCTTAACCTGCGACATGCTACGAGGCGTGAAATCAGTGTCTTAGCCTCTGTTGATGGTTCCTTTTCGATCCTCGCATAACAACTGCCATCGCGTTGCCGGGTAAGCAATCCACAGGAGATCATTGTTCGGCGCAAGGTTGCTGGGTCCTTGAAATGATGCTCTGCTAACAGGATTGCGTTCACTTTCGCTTCGGTCATGGACGTCCCAGAAGGGAAAACCGACCAAAGCCCAGATAGGGCAAGCGTCTGTACTGCGCGCTTCGAGGGCCATCGCTGCAGACGCCCTTCCTCGTCAAAATGGGTCAAGGTGCGTTCGATCAGGCGATGATCGGCGGGTATGTGAGACTTGGTTCTCCCGAGGCGATCTGCAGCGGCTTGTACGGCGCGTTGATGCTGCAGGTTCTGAAAACCAGCCGCCCGAGAGAGCATGTTCATCAGGGTTAGATGAGGTGGGCTGGTCTCACCCAGTTGGCGCGATAGCGCTCGGGAAAAATGTGACAGGTCATGAACCTGCATCGGAAGGGGGGTACGGGTCATATTGCATCCTATCGGCGCCCGTTTCGGTCGTTGGTCGCTGTCTTGACGACGCGGCGCCATGCGCAATGGAAGCCGTTCGAGTAGTAGCAGGTTTAGCACTCTCACAAGAGAGCAGCGACGCCTCGGTGTCTGCTGACCGTGAGCATAGATTAGCGTCGTCACAGGTTGCCGCCAAGGGGTTTAATCGTCAGGCAGATATCCTTACGACCTATTTGACGATCATCTCTTGTTTCTGATCGTCAATGACTTGCCCCTTTCTAAGGAGAGTGGCTGTAGCCATATAACTGCCAGGCTGCAGACCCTGTGCTCGTATTCGTTTGCCAGCCGCTCGGAACAATTGCGCCTGAGTTCTTTCCAGCCGCTCTGTCTGATCTATGAGCTTACCTGATGGGCCATCTATACGCAGGGTAAGTTGGTCGCCTTTTCGTGCCCCAAAGGCGTAGGCCCAGAAAACGATGGCATCCGATCCAGCTGTCAAAGGTGACTGATCTGCGGTCCCGGCCTTGATCGTAGCGAATTTTGGCACGTGGTCGGCAAATCCACTGCCAAGGAAACCTCCGGCCTGATAACTGATGTCTTCAGCCCAAAGCGGCGCGCCGATATCCCCGCCGCAGGCTTGTTCCATCCGTGGTCCGAAGGGATCGATCATCTTGCCGTTCTGGCGCACAGAGAGATGCAGATGCGGAAATTGAGTATTGCCAGATAGACCGATCTCTCCCAGCGAGGTTCCGGCCGTCACTTTGTCACCAGAACGGACTTGGATGGAGCCGCGTTTCAGATGGCAGTATTGGGTTTCCCATCCGTCTGCGTGGCGTATAAGTACCCCGTTGCCGCATTCACGTCCCTCAATGGCGGGATCTAGGGGACCGGTAGAATAGCGGTCTTCCATTCCGTCGCGAAAGCCTGCCACAGTACCGTCCGCGGCGGCAAATACGGTGACGCCTGCATCCATGTCACTCAGATAAGGCAAGGCAATGTCGGTGCCTTTGTGGCCATCATATGTGAGTGGATTACAGGTGAAATCCTGGGTTGCTGGACCCAGTGCGCGGTCGACATATTGCTGGATCTCGCAGTTTTCACCCAGAACGCAGTCGACCGGCCATTGCAATACAAGATCGCTCGCCGCGACGGGCGCGGCGAGCGAGGAGATCAATGCCAGAGGCAGGATGCGCATCGGCCTACTCAGCCGTCAAAAGAGGCGGCTTGTCTCCCGAGATTCTTGCCTTTGCGGGCCCCTCGATCCGCAGGTCCAGTTTGCCATCTTTGATGCCGACCTTGACCAAACCACCCTTGGCGAGCTTGCCAAACAATAGCTCTTCTGCCAGCGGTTTCTTGATATATTCTTGAATGACACGGCCCAGCGGACGCGCACCCATGCGGTCGTCATAGCCCTTGTCAGCCAGCCATTCCGCAGCTTTGCGGGTCAGTTCGATTGACACATTACGATCCATCAGCTGGGCTTCCAACTGGAGAACGAATTTCTCAACAACCTGCAAGATTACTTCCTTCGGCAGTGGTGCAAAGGAGATGACCGCATCTAGGCGATTGCGGAATTCCGGCGTGAACGTGCGCTCAATCGCAGCGGTGTCCTCGCCCTCGCGGCGGTCGCGCCCAAAACCAATCGCGGCTTTGGCCTGCTCAGAGGCGCCAGCGTTCGAGGTCATGATAAGCACCACATTGCGGAAATTGACGGTGCGGCCATTGTGATCGGTCAACTGGCCGTTATCCATCACCTGCAACAGGATGTTGAAAACATCCGGGTGTGCTTTCTCGATCTCATCCAGCAGCAGCACGCAATGCGGGTGCTGGTCAACGCCGTCAGTCAAAAGGCCGCCCTGATCAAAACCGACATATCCCGGAGGGGCACCGATCAGACGAGAGACCGCGTGCTTCTCCATATACTCGGACATGTCAAAGCGTAGCAGTTCGACACCGAGTGTATCGGCAAGCTGTTTGGCGACCTCAGTTTTGCCAACGCCGGTAGGGCCGGCAAAGAGATAGTTACCAATGGGTTTTTCCGGTTCCCGCAGTCCGGCACGCGCCAGTTTGATCGCGCTGGACAGAGCATCGATCGCGGCGTCTTGGCCAAAAACCACCCGTTTCAACGAACGTTCCAGATCCTTCAGCACTTCGGCGTCGTCCTTGGAAACATTCTTGGGCGGGATGCGGGCGATCTTGGCAACAACGGCCTCAATCTCCTTTACGCCAATGGTCTTGCGGCGTTTGCTTTCAACCACCAGATGCTGGGCAGCACCGGCCTCGTCTATGACGTCGATGGCTTTGTCGGGTAGCTTGCGATCGTTGATATAGCGAGCAGAGAGTTCTACTGCTGACTTAATCGCATCACTGGTGAAGCGGATACCGTGGTGTTCCTCAAAATAGGGCTTCAGCCCCTTTAGGATCTCGATTGAATCTTCGACCGAGGGTTCATTCACGTCGATCTTTTGGAACCGGCGCGACAGAGCCCGGTCTTTTTCAAAGTGTTGGCGGAACTCTTTGTAGGTGGTGGAGCCCATGGTGCGCAGCTTGCCGCCCTGAAGCGCGGGCTTCAGTAGGTTGGAGGCGTCCATTGCACCGCCGGATGTCGCGCCAGCACCAATCACGGTATGAATTTCGTCGATGAACAGAACCGCATCGGGGTGATCTTCCAGTTCAGTAACGACGGCCTTCAACCGCTCTTCAAAATCGCCGCGATAGCGTGTTCCTGCCAGCAGGGCTCCCATATCCAGAGAATAAATTGTCGTCTCTGACAGGACCTCTGGAGTTTCACCGGCGACGATCTTGCGTGCAAGCCCTTCGGCAATGGCGGTTTTGCCCACACCGGGATCGCCCACCAAGAGCGGATTGTTCTTGCGGCGGCGGCACAGCACCTGAATGCAGCGTTCCACTTCCTGGCTACGACCAATCAGCGGATCGATATCGCCTTCGCGTGATTTGTCATTGAGATCGACGCAGTATTTTGCCAGCGCGCTCTCTTTCTTGTCGCCTTCGGTGGTTGGCTGAGGTTCGTCCTCTACCTCTGGGGAACCGGAAACGGGCCGTGCCTCGCCGAACGCGGGGTCCTTGGCAACGCCATGGGCGATGAAATTCACCGCGTCATAGCGGGTCATATCCTGATCCTGCAGGAAGTAGGCCGCATCGCTCTCACGTTCGGCAAAGATAGCTACCAGTACATTGGCGCCGGTGACTTCGGTCCGTCCGGAACTTTGTACGTGAATGGCTGCGCGTTGAATCACGCGCTGGAAAGCAGCGGTTGGGACCGCTTCGGAGCCATCAATATCTGTGACCAGATTGGCGAGATCTTCGTCGACAAACTCGACAAGGGTCGCGCGCAATTCTGTGAGGTCCACATTGCAGGCGCGCATGACGCGCCCCGCCTCAGGCTCATCTAGCAGGGCCAACAGCAAGTGTTCCAGGGTTGCGAACTCGTGACGCCGTTCGTTTGCCAGCGCTAGCGCGGCGTGAATGGCCTGTTCCAAAGTGCTCGAGAATGAAGGCACGGGCGTGCTCCTCTTGGTCTTGGGTTGGTGGTGAGGCTGCGGGACGGATGCCTCGCCTTCCACAGTCCAACCATGTCCTGATAGTATTAGAGTTTGGTTGATACGTGCCCGGCTTCAAGATCTTTCTTGCATTTTATTGTCACATTTATCGTGACTGTGCCGTGAAAGGATGCCGAAACGGTCAGAAACGGTCCTTCCGGGCTCGAATTTCGGCAAAGACCTCGGCAGCTGGGGCTCCAGCCATGCCCACGGCATCTTTGACACTGTCGAGATGTGCGCGCAGGAAGGGGTTGGTGTCCAGCTCTTCTTGCAGCTGTGAAGGCACGGTTGGGTGATCTTTTTCGCGTGCGCTGTGAACCGCAGCACTGCGCTTTTGAAGCGCTATGTTACCAGGCTCGATGCTGAGTGCAAAGCGCGCGTTGGACTCTGTATATTCATGACCGGAATAGACCGTGGTGTTGTCTGGCAAGGCCGCCAATTTCTGCAGGCTCTGCCACATCTGTGCCGGTGTGCCTTCAAACAGGCGGCCACAGCCCAATGCCATTAAGCTATCTGCGGTGAAGACAGCAGCTAATGCCGGAAAGTGAAGGGCAATATGGCCGACGGTATGGCCAGAGACATCCAGCACGTTGACCTCTTCGCCGAGGCAGGAGAAGGTCTCACCTTCTTTGACCGCCAGATCCAGATCCGGTAGCCGGTGGGCGTCTGCACTGGCGCCGACTATTTGCGGATCATAGGCTGCCTGCAGATCGGCAACTCCGTCGATATGATCCCAGTGATGGTGAGTTAGCAGGATCTGGTCCAAACCCCAACCTCGGCGATCCAGCTCGGTCTTGATTGCACCAGCGTCCGGTGCATCAACCAGTGCCGTGCCGCCGGTTTCCGCATTGTGCAGCAAAAAGGCATAGTTGTCGGAAAGACAGGGTAGGGTAACGATCTCAAGGGGCATGGTCATTCGCTTCTCGATGGGTAAACTGACGGCGACTGGCCTCAGATTGGCCCAAAGAACGGACGCCCGCAATGCATCTTGATGTTCAGGATCTGAGGAATTTCTACTATCGCAGCACTTTGGGGCGGGCGGCGCAGGCCTCAATCCGTGGTCGGCTGCTTGAATTTTGGCCAGAGGCTGCCGGGCTGACGGTGGCGGGATTTGGCTTTGCCGCGCCGTTGCTGCGCCCTTACCTTGCAGAAGCCCGCCGGGTTGTTGCGTTGATGCCCGGACCACAGGGGGTGATGCAATGGCCCGCCGGGATGCCGAATGTCTCTGTTCTGTGCGAAGAGACATCCTGGCCGATTGAAACTGGGCATGTTGACCGGCTGGTGCTCTTGCACGGGCTGGAGACGTCGGATCGACCCTCTCATTTGCTTGAAGAGTGTCGACGGGTACTTGGTCCCGGTGGGCGCGCGATCTTTGTGGTGCCGAGCCGTGCAGGTCTCTGGGCGCGATCGGACGTCACCCCCTTCGGTTTTGGACGTCCCTATACGCTGAGCCAGGTTGAGAACCAGTTGCGTCTGCACCAATTCACGGTCGAGAGGCACTCTGCGGCGCTTTATTTACCACCGAGCCAACGGCGGTTTTGGTTGAAATCGGGGGCTTTGTTTGAACGAATGGGCGATCGACTTCCTGCGATGCTAGGTGGCGGTGTGTTTTTGGTGGAGGTCAGCAAGCAAGCTCATACGCGGCGGGGAGAGATGACACGGTTGCGGGCACCAAGCCGGATCCGTGTCTTGGAGGGCCTGTCAAATCCGATGCCGGAACCGGCTTGATTGCGCAAATTCAGCGGGTGTTACATCGGACGTTCTTAATCTCTTGCCGTAAGATAGGCGACCTCGCAGGAGGTGGAAAGGGATCACAGAGTGCTTGATTCCCGGAAGATAGTTCAAAATCGCGCTTTCAGCGCCCATTTTCGACTGTCTGAAGGTTTTTTGACGCGCTCGAAGCGAATTTTCCCGATTTGGAATCGCAAAATTGACCTCTAAAGTTGGTTTTTTTGACGCATGATCTGCCGTTTCATTGCCGGTTATTGTCTAATCACTTGAAAACGCTTGATACTTCCTTTTTCGCGTTACTGTCCAAGGCAGTTGATAGGTTGCCAACGCTCTGCTACATCCACGCTGATTTTGACGCCCCACGAAATTGTGGGGAAACCTCACGCCCCCGGACGCCGACTGCACAGGTCAGCCAACCGGGGCCAATATCGGAAGGGTGGACGTGTCCGAACCAGCTTCGATCTCCGCAGGCATTGCCGCGCGCTATGCCACCGCGATCTTTGAGATCGCCGAAGAGAGCAAGGCGCTTGATAGCCTTGAAACCAGTATCAATGACCTGTCTGCCGCTTTGGCGGATAGCGAGGATCTCCGCGACCTGATCACGTCACCTCTGGTGTCACGTCAGGAACAGGGGACAGCGATTACTGCGATTGCCAAGAAAATGGGTCTGTCCCCGGTTCTGGCCAACGCGCTGACGCTGATGGCCGAAAAGCGCCGCTTGTTTGTGGTGCCTGCGCTGCTTGACGCTCTGCGCGCACGTCTAGCCGAAACCCGTGGTGAGATTACTGCCGATGTTACATCGGCTAAGGCTTTGACCAAAACCCAGAGCGAGAAGCTGGCCAAGACATTGGCCGAGCGCACCGGGAAGAAGGTCGTGATCAATGCAACCGTCGATGAGAGCATCATTGGCGGTCTTGTCGTTAAAGTGGGCTCGAAGATGATCGACAACTCGATCCGCTCCAAGCTCAACTCCCTACAGAACGCAATGAAAGAGGTCGGATAAATGGGTATCCAAGCAGCAGAGATTTCTGCGATCCTGAAAGACCAGATTAAGAACTTTGGTCAAGAAGCAGAGGTGGCTGAAATTGGCCGCGTGCTGTCCGTTGGTGATGGTATCGCCCGTGTCTACGGTCTCGACAATGTCCAGGCCGGCGAAATGGTCGAATTCCCAGGCGGCATTATGGGCATGGCGCTGAACCTCGAAGCCGACAATGTTGGTATCGTTATCTTCGGCTCTGACCGTGACATCAAAGAAGGTGACACCGTTAAGCGCACCAACTCCATCGTGGACGTTCCTGCAGGCCCCGAGCTGCTGGGTCGCGTTGTTGATGGTCTGGGCAACCCGCTGGATGGCAAGGGCCCGATCAACGCAAAGGAACGCAAGGTTGCTGATGTTAAAGCACCTGGCATTATCCCGCGTAAATCGGTTCACGAACCAATGGCGACCGGCCTTAAGTCTGTTGACGCGATGATCCCAATCGGCCGTGGCCAGCGGGAACTGATCATTGGTGATCGCCAGACCGGTAAGACCGCCGTTGCACTGGACGCTATCCTGAACCAGAAAGTCTACAACGACGCTGCTGGTGATGATGAATCCAAGAAACTGTACTGTGTTTACGTTGCTGTTGGCCAGAAACGCTCAACCGTTGCTCAGCTTGTGAAAAAGCTGGAAGAAACCGGTGCGATGGAATACTCGATCGTGGTTGCTGCAACCGCGTCCGAACCTGCCCCAATGCAGTTCCTGGCACCTTATGCTGCAACCGCCATGGCCGAGTACTTCCGCGACAGCGGCAAGCACGCGCTGATCATCTATGATGACCTTTCCAAACAGGCTGTTGCTTATCGCCAGATGTCCCTGCTTCTGCGTCGACCACCGGGCCGTGAAGCTTATCCTGGTGACGTTTTCTATCTCCACTCTCGTCTGCTGGAGCGTTCGGCAAAGCTGAACGAGGAATTCGGTGCAGGTTCGTTGACGGCTCTGCCGGTTATCGAAACTCAGGGCGGCGACGTGTCGGCATTTATTCCGACCAACGTGATCTCGATCACCGACGGCCAGATCTTCCTTGAAACCGAATTGTTCTATCAGGGCATCCGTCCTGCTGTGAACACCGGTCTGTCGGTCTCTCGTGTGGGCTCCTCAGCTCAGACAAACGCGATGAAATCGGTTGCTGGTCCGGTTAAACTGGAGCTGGCTCAGTACCGCGAAATGGCGGCCTTTGCTCAGTTCGGTTCCGATCTGGATGCCGCTACTCAGCAGCTTCTGAACCGTGGTGCGCGTCTGACCGAGCTGATGAAACAGCCTCAGTACGCACCTCTGACCAACGCTGAAATCGTCTGCGTGATCTTTGCCGGTACCAACGGCTACCTCGACAAAGTCGACGTAAAGCAAGTTGGCCGCTACGAGGCTGGTTTGCTCGCGCACCTGCGCGGTAAGCACCAGGACCTGCTCGATTGGATCACCAACGAAGATCCGAAGATCAAAGGCGATGCCGCCGACAAGATCAAAGCAGCTCTGGACGCGTTCGCAGCTGACTTCGCTTAAGGGGGGATCAGGCGTTGCCTAACCTTAAAGACCTTAAAAATAGGATCGCGTCGGTCAAATCGACCCGCAAGATCACCAAGGCCATGCAGATGGTCGCGGCTGCAAAACTGCGCCGCGCCCAAGAGGCTGCTGAAGATGCGCGTCCCTACGCTGAACGGTTCAATGCCGTCATGGCCGGGCTCGCCGCATCCGTCGGTGGCAGCGATTCTGCACCCAAACTGCTTGCAGGCAGCGGCAGCGACCAGGTTCATCTCCTGGTCGTGCTGACCGCCGAACGCGGGCTTTGCGGGGGCTTCAATTCCAACATCGCCAAGTTGGCGCGGCTGAAAGCTCGCGAGCTGACTGAGGCGGGCAAAACTGTCAAGATCCTGACAGTTGGCAAAAAGGGCCGGGACGCAATGAAGCGCGACCTTGGCGACTATTTTGTCGGACACGTGGATCTGAGCGAAGTCAAGCGCCTTGGATATACCAACGCGCAGGATATCGCCAAGGATGTGCTGGCCCGGTTTGATGCCGGGGACTTCGACGTTGCCACGCTCTTCTATTCGAAGTTCGTGAACGTTGTGACCCAGATACCTACAGCCCAGCAGGTGATCCCAGCGTCGTTCGAGGCGAAGGAAGATGAGGCTGCAACAAGCGCTGCCGTTTATGACTACGAGCCCAGCGAAGAGGCCATTTTGGCTGACCTGCTGCCGCGCGGCGTCGCAACGCAGATCTTTGCAGCCCTGCTGGAAAATGGGGCCTCCGAACAGGGTGCCCGGATGAGCGCGATGGACAACGCTACCCGCAACGCGGGTGAGATGATCGACAAACTGACCATTGAGTTCAACCGCTCGCGTCAGGCCGTGATCACCAACGAGCTGATTGAAATTATTTCGGGCGCTGAGGCGCTCTAAAAGAAAACCGGAGACGAAACATGGCAAATGCAAAAGGCAAGGTGACCCAGATCATCGGCGCCGTTGTGGACGTGCAATTCGACGGCCACCTGCCGGCGATCTTGAACGCGCTGACCACCGACAACAACGGCAAAATACTGGTTCTGGAAGTTGCTCAGCACCTGGGTGAAAACACCGTTCGTACCATCGCAATGGACGCGACCGAAGGTCTGGTTCGTGGCCAGGCTGTCGGCGATACGGGTTCACCGATCTCGATCCCCGTTGGTAATGCGACCCTGGGCCGCATCCTCAACGTCGTGGGCGAGCCTGTGGACGAGCAGGGCCCTGTGGTAGCCGCGGAAACCCGCGCTATCCACCAGCCTGCACCTGAGTTTAGCGACCAGTCCACAGAATCCGAAGTGCTGGTAACTGGCATTAAGGTGATCGACCTTCTGGCGCCCTACGCAAAGGGTGGTAAGATTGGTCTGTTCGGCGGCGCCGGCGTTGGCAAAACCGTTCTAATCATGGAACTGATCAACAACATCGCCAAAGTGCACTCGGGTTTCTCCGTGTTCGCCGGTGTTGGTGAGCGGACCCGTGAAGGCAACGACCTTTATCACGAGATGATCGAATCCAACGTCATCAAGCCCGACAACCTCGAAGAATCGCAGGTTGCTCTGGTTTATGGTCAGATGAACGAACCTCCGGGTGCGCGTGCACGTGTTGCTCTGACAGGTCTGACCCTGGCGGAACAGTTCCGTGACCAGTCCGGAACCGACGTTCTGTTCTTCGTGGACAACATCTTCCGCTTTACACAGGCGGGTTCTGAGGTTTCGGCTCTGCTTGGCCGTATTCCTTCGGCGGTTGGCTATCAGCCTACGCTTGCCACCGACATGGGTGCGATGCAGGAACGGATTACCTCCACCAAAAACGGCTCGATCACCTCGATCCAGGCTGTCTATGTTCCCGCGGATGACCTTACCGACCCGGCACCGGCAACAACCTTTGCCCACCTGGACGCGACCACCGTTCTCAACCGTTCGATCTCGGAGCTGGGCATCTACCCGGCTGTTGACCCTCTCGACTCCACTTCGCGCCTGATGGACCCGTCCATCGTGGGTGAAGAGCACTACGGTGTGGCGTCGGACGTTCAGCAGATCCTTCAGCGCTACAAGTCGTTGCAGGATATCATCGCGATCCTCGGCATGGACGAACTGTCCGAAGAGGACAAGTTGACCGTGACCCGTGCGCGTAAAATCCAGCGCTTCCTGTCTCAACCATTCGACGTTGCAAAGGTATTTACCGGCGCAGACGGCAAGCAGGTTCCGCTCGAGGATACCATCAAGTCGTTCAAAGCTGTTGTGGCTGGCGAATACGATCACCTGCCCGAGGGCGCCTTCTACATGGTTGGCGGCATCGATGAGGTGATCGCGAAAGCCGAGAAAATGGCTGCTGACGCGGCCTAAGGAGGGCCCTGATGGCTGATACGATGCAATTCGACCTCGTGAGCCCGGAGCGCCGTTTGGCGTCGCTCCCGGTGACCGCGGTAATGATCCCCGGCGCAGAAGGCGACATGACGGCTATGGCCAATCATGCGCCGACCATCACCACACTGCGTCCGGGTGTCCTGCGGGTGGAGAGCCCGCAAGGCACATCGGAATATCTGGTCACGGGTGGCTTTGCTGAGATTGGCACTGACGGTCTTTCTGTCCTTGCTGAGAAAGCAATCCCGATGGACCAGATGACACGCGAACATCTGGATGAGCTGATTGAAGAGGCCCGCACGACCTATAAGTCCGTGCAGGAAACGGCTCAGCCGCACGGCCTGGTGGAAGATGCCGCCAAGCTGCTGGCTGACATGGAAGCCCTGGGCACCCATATGAGCCTCTGATTTTCCAGAGCAATACTACGGCAATTGAAGCCGGCCCCTTGCGGGCCGGTTTTATTTTTTGGCAGTATAAGTACCAGAGCAATTCTACGCGATCTGCTGGTGCAAGCCAGGCGTCACCAAGACCAGATGCGGATAGGGTGGGGGTCACACCACTAGGTGTGCAGAATAGCAGTATGAAACGTGTACAGAGCCCCCGCATTGGGGTTGATCAGGGCGATATCGAGATTTTCTCAGAGTTTGAAAACGGCGGCGATATGTGGACCGGTGCCGGGCCGCGCGAACGTCGTCGAAAGGTTCAGTTCTCCGAACTCTTTGCTGTTGTGCCAGCGGTTCATCTTTCCTGCTCGTTGATGGATATTGCTTCCGGCGCTGCCATTCGAACGGAATTGGTGGCGGATAACATCACAACGGACGGGTTCGACGTGGTGTTCCGTACGTGGAACGACAGCCGCATCGCGCGGATCCGAGCGGCGTGGCTGGCCATCGGTACATTACCCTTCGCCGACGATTGGGATGTGCCCTAGGTCGGGCCTCTGTCACGGATATAGCCGGTTGTGTTCGTAAACTCTGGCAGCCAGTCTTCACGGTGTCGGCACCAGCTCTCATAGCTTGGAACCAAGCCGCTTGTCGTCTCAAGTGTACCGAGATGAATCTCGATCTCATTTCCGCTTTGGGCAAAGACGGAAGAGCCGCAGGTGCCGCAAAAATGTCGACCTTTGTAATGTTGTGACGAGCCATTGATAAGGACAGCGTCCTCAGGGAAAACTGCGGCCGCATAGAACAGTGCTCCATGGTGTTTTCGGCAATCTTTGCAATGGCAGATGCCAACCCTGAGCGGCGAACCAACGGCCTTTAGCTGAATAGCACCACAAAGACAGCCGCCTTGATATTGCTCCATGTAAGACCTCATCATTTATTTCTTGCCGAACTTAGCGCGGTTCACTGCAATTGGCCGATAGGGGGAGTTACAACCGCCAAAGAAAAACCCCACGCGCGGGGCGTGAGGTTCGGATTTCGTCTCTATACAGCGAGAGGCTAGCCACTGCGCGATAACGATTCATAGATAGGTACCAGCGTTTTGTCCTCAAACAGTGAAGACACCGAGGTACCATGCCAGATATTGAGGATGGCCTGAGTAAACAGCGGAGCGGTTGGCAGAATACGAATGTTGGGCGCACCAAGAACCGCTTCGGTTGGCTGAATGGTGTCAGTCAGGACCAGCGATTTCATGACGGAGTTGGTGACGCGTTCTACGGCTGGGCCGCTCATCACGCCGTGGGTGATGTAGGCGTGTACTTCCTTGGCGCCGTTGTCGAGCAGCACCTGAGCCGCCTTGCACAGCGTGCCAGCGGTGTCGCACATGTCATCGATGATCAGGCAGATTTTATCGGTGACATCACCGATCACGGTCATTTCTGCCACTTCACCAGCCTTTTCACGGCGTTTGTCTACGATCGAAAGCGGCGCGTTAATCCGCTTGGCCAGCTCACGCGCGCGGGCTACGCCGCCCACATCAGGAGAGACGACCATCAGATCGCTCATATTGTCTTTGAACTGGTTTTTCACATCCAGTGCAAAGATTGGCGACGCGTAAAGATTGTCTACTGGGATATCGAAGAAGCCCTGGATCTGTGCGGCATGCAGGTCCATGGTCAACACCCGCTCGATACCAGCACCGGTCAGCATATTTGCCACCAGTTTGGCCGAGATCGGTGTCCGCGCTTTGGTGCGGCGATCCTGTCGGGCATACCCGAAATATGGGATCACTGCTGTGATGCGCTGAGCCGAAGAACGGCGTAGCGCGTCTGCAATAATCAGCAACTCCATCAGATTGTCATTCGCCGGATTCGATGTCGGTTGAATGATGAACATGTCTTCGCCACGTACGTTCTCGTAGACTTCGACAAAGATCTCGCCGTCGTTGAAACGTTCGACGCGGGCATCAACGAGGCCCTGATCGACGCCGCGGTGCATCGACATGCGGCGGGTAATGGTTTCGGCAAGCGGAAGATTGGCGTTCCCAGCAATAAGCTTGGGTTCGTTCAAGGTCGGCATTGGCTGATATCCCCAGGCAGCAATGGCAGTGTGACAGATTCGTGATGTTGAACCCCGCTTAGCATGGGCATACCGTCGCGCCTAGATTTAAAGCGGGAGAACAGGCCCATGGTGGCGAACGACAGAGCAAGGATGACTTTCTGGGGTTGCAGGGGCGCTGGGGTAGAACTTGCCAGGGTTGAGACGCGCATGGCCGCATCGTTGGGGCACGAATGATGGTGGAAATCTCTGCAGGTCTGGCGCAACCCGTGTATGCGCGCGGCTTTGGTTCGGGCCCGAGGCAAGTGCTGGGGGTGCATTGTTCCTTGGCGCACTCCGGCGCATGGCGTGGCTTGGCGACGGTACTTGAAGATCAGGTGACCTTTGCCAGCTTTGATATGCTGTCCCATGGGCGTAGCCCGGATTGGGATGGTGATGGTTTGCTGCAATTGCGGAATGCAGAAGCGGGGTTTGCGTTGATTGAGGCTGAGAGCCTCGCCAAGGATGGTCCTATTGATCTGGTCGGTCATTCTTTTGGGGCCACGGTTGCATTGGCCATGGCGCAGATGCGTCCGGATCTTGTGCGATCCCTGGTAATGGTCGAGCCGGTGTTGTTTTCACTCGCGACCGCTGAAGATACCGAAGATCCGGAAGCGCTTGAAACGCTGCGCAGGAATCACATGATGGTTCGAGAGACCTATCTGGGTGGTGACATAGAGCAGGCGACACGCCTATTTAACCGTGCTTGGGGAGCTGGCAACTCAAAGTGGTCGGACCTGCCGGAGAGCGCCCGCGATGCTATGGTGCGTAGTTTTCCAGCTGTAATGGCCTGCGATACGCAGGTCTATGAGGACATGCTAGGGGTACTGAATCCTGAGCGCCTAGCTTTGCTGACGATGCCATGCCTTCTGATTTATGGCGGCCAAACCCAGCCAATTATGCACGAAGTTATTCGCGCCCTGGCAGGACGGTTGCCTAACGCAAAGTGCGCCCGGATTGACCGTGCGGGGCATATGCTGCCCATCACACATCCTGCCGAGACCGCCACTCTGTTGCAGGAGTTTTGGTCTGAGATGATAGTAGAAACCGCCGGTAGCTAGTCAAACAAGCAGCATCGCATCGTCTCGAAGTGATGGCCCGAGGTGCTAATTGCCCCTCGGGTCTGCAATGCTCTGTTATCAAGCAGGTGATGTGAGCAGCATTAGATATCGGTAACGGTAGTCACCGTTTCCCGGAAGTAGTCGATCTGGCCGTTGTTTTGATGCGACAGAATGAAGGTCAAGCTTTCAACCATACGATCCCGTACCGCATAATGGTATCGCTGACAAAAGCGCGTATTGCACCAGCCGTCGCCTAGGTCCTGAGTGCGCAGATCGATGATTTTGGTACCTTGTGGAAATACTTCTGGGCCCAGTCGCGACAGGATTACACCGAAACCTTCGATATCGCTGGCCTGTTGCCAGCTGACATCGGCTCCGTCGCCGTCACGGTAGTGATCAATGCGAAAGTCGATGTCAGGGGCGATGAACCCCATCAGCGCTGGATCACCGGCCTCGAACAAGCGCAGGAGTTGCTCGATAATGGGTTGCTTTGACGCGCTGTTAGCGTTGGTTGTGGCTGGGTTGGTCGCGGACATGATGCACTCCTGTTGGGTTATGTCCGCAAGATTGCAGAGGAGAGGTATATAGGGAATTGCGCAACAGACTATCTCAAGTATAGTTATCAACTATGGATGACTTGACACCGCTTCGTTATTTTCGGGCTGCATATGAATTAGGTACGTTTAGCGCGGCGGCGCGGGCTTGCGATGTCCGTCAGCCATCGGTGTCAGCGGCGATCGCACGGCTGGAAGGGCGGTATAATGGTCCGCTGTTCCAAAGAAGCAGGGATGGATTGACGCCGACAGCGCTTGGGCATGAGCTGTATCAACAGGCAGGCGGGGTGCTGGCGCAGGTGAGCCAACTGGAGGCGCGGCTGAAAGGGCATACCATCCAAAGGGTCCGAGTCTGCTGCGCGCCCGATGTTTTTATGGCACCGTTCGAGGCAGGGCTAGCCCGGATTAGGCGAGCAGTGCCGCGGGCGCAGTTTCAGTTTACCGACGACCCGGCGCAGGCGGATTTACATTTTGCGGCTGATGATTGCCTGCCGCGTGGGTGCGGGTTCTATCCGCTTTGGCAGGATAAGTATGGCGTGGGCTTGCACAAGGGGCATCCGCTTGTAGCGAATGCGGAGATCACAATGGCGGACCTCATAGGGGAAGCACTGATTTCGCGTCCCTATTGTCCCGGTGCGGATCTATTCATGAGCAGGCTAACCCAGCTCGACGGCGCTACAGGCCTATCTGTAGCTGCCAGTGCCATCCATGATGCTCAGTTGATGGATTTGGTCGCTGCCGGGCTTGGCGTAGCGCTGATGCCAATCTCTCATGGCGATGCCCACCGTGATGTCGTGCTGCGTGAAGTTGCAGGTGTAGACCCCGTTACGCGTATGGTTGGGGTTGGCTATCGCAAAACAGGATTTGCAGGTGACATGGCCCGTCATTTTCTGTCACGCGATACTTTGTTAGGTGCTGCGAGCCCAATCTCGGCGTAAACCACTTTAGGAGAGTTTGACTGCCGTGCAATGGACGCAATACCGCGTTACAATAGCTCCAAAAACTTGTCGATCTGATCCTCGCCGATAGACCAGTCACAGACAAACCGCGCTGTGACCTCTTCCTCATCCGCTCCCTCAAGACCGCCATCCCAGAGATGATAGACCGCGCCTGCATTAAACAGCTTTTGATGGGTGGCCCGTGGCAGAGCGGCAAAGATCATATTGGCCTGAGGTGTATGGCTAAATTTCGCCCCAGCGCTGCGCAGCCCCTCTGCCAGTCGTAGGGCCTTGGCATTTGCAGTACGGGCGTTTTTCAACCAGAGATCATCGGTCAGATATGCAAGCATCTGAGCCGACAGATATCGGTGTTTGGAGAAGAGATGTGCCCCGCGTTTGCGCCGATATTCGAACTCCTGCGCTTTGGCCGGGTCAAATAAGATCACGGCCTCAACTCCAAAACAGCCATTCTTGGTGCCGCCAAAGGAAACAGCATCAATCCCGGCTTTCCATGTCATCTCAGCCGGGGTGCAGCCGAGCGAAACCATCGCATTGGTGAAACGGGCGCCATCCAGATGCACGGGCAGCCCATAGGATTTGGACACGTCACACAGTGCGCCCAGTTCGTCCAGTGAATAGACCGTGCCAAATTCGGTCACTTGGGTGATTGATACCGGCCCACGTTGCGGGCCGTGAACGCCACGGTTTTCCTCGCCCTCAATTGCGGTTCGCAGATCAGCGGGGGTCATTTTGTCGGCCCCTGTGACAAGTGTCAGTTTCGCGCCGCCCGCGTAAAACTCTGGTGCGTTGCACTCATCCATATTGATATGGGCCGGGCCTGTGCAAAACAGTGTTTGCCATGGCTGCACCAGCGTCGAAAGTGCCAGTACGTTTGCTGCCGTGCCGGTGGCGACGAGATAAACCGCAGCCTCTGGTGCCTCAAAAATCTCGCGGATGCGCGCAGTGACTTTCACCATCTCTTCGTCCGCGCCATAGCCCATGGCGTAACCAGCATTCGCTGTTGCTATGGCCGCGAGGATTGCGGGGTTGGCAGGGCCAGAGTTGTCAGAGGCGAAATGCATTTAGAGCGGCTCCTCGATAATGTGTTCTTCCCAGTCTTCTTCGGGAGTGTCGAATTCGGATACTGTCCAACCGCGCACCGAAACACCGGCCTCATGTACGCTGGTCGGATAACCGGTGATCAGGGGATGCCAATCGGGTAGGGGCTTTTCTTCCCAAAGCAACCGGTAGGCGCAAGTCTGTGGCATCCAATAGGCGTGTGTGTCCAGATTGTCGGGCTTCAGCACGATGCACTCTGGCACGAATTGGTGTCGATTTTCGTAGTGGGCACAGCGGCAGGTGGCATCATCCAGAAGGCGGCAGGCGACACGGGTCAGGGCGACCTCTCCGCTATCCTCGTCTTCCAGTTTGTTAAGGCAACACTTGCCACAGCCGTCGCAGAGTGCTTCCCACTCGCGATCGTTCAGCTTGGCCAGCGGTTTCTTTTCCCAAAACCGGTTTGCCAGCCCATTACGATCAATGCCGGTGCTCATAGCGCAGCCAGCAGGCGGCGGGCCGTGGCGCAATCCGCCTCCATCTGTTCCAGTAGTCCCTCAAGACCGTCGAAGGTCATTTCCGGGCGCAGGTACTCGACCAGGCCAACAGACAATGTGGCGCCATAGAGGTTGCCGGTGAAATCAAACAGGAAGGTTTCGATATTGGGGTGACTGCCGTCAAACATCGGCCGCACGCCGACCGAGGCGGCACCATGATAGCTTCCCTGATGTGGCCCATCCAGTACGTCAACGAGCACGGCGTATACGCCAAAGGCAGGCTGATGCAGCCCGTCTATGGACATGTTGGCTGTGGGGTAACCCAGTTCGCGACCGCGCTGTTCGCCGCCGATCACCTCGCCTTCGATACGGTGCCAATGGCCAAGCATGTTGGCCGCATCACGGGGGCGTCCATCACTCAACGCACGACGGATCGCAGTAGAGGACACCGTGTCTTCGGAATATTCCATCAATGGCGCTACCGTGACGCCAAATCCCATCTCGTCACCAAAGTGTTTGAGATCCTCAGCTGTTCCCGCTCGGCCCTTGCCGAAACAGAAATCTGATCCAACAACCACGTGACGCAGGCCCAAGCCATCGGCGATCACTTTTCGGGCGAATCCCTCGGGCGTCAGGCTCGAGAGCGCGGCATTGAAATTCAATTGATAGAGCCGTTCGACGCCGAGCTTTTCCAGCCGTGACGCACGTGCATCGGCAGACATAAGACGAAACGGCGGTGCATCAGGGCCAAAAAATTCGCGCGGATGCGGTTCAAAGGTCATAACCCCCAACGGTGCATCGGGTAAGGCGTCGCGGGCCAGATCAATGACAGACTGATGGCCCCGGTGGACACCATCGAAATTCCCGATGGCGGCAGAGGCTCCACGATCCTTTGGATCTACGAATTGAAAGTCACGGATAATGCGCATGGCCACTGCCTAGCCGCGCCGGGACGCGCTTGCAAGAGCCATGCCGTGACTTGTCACGGGTTGTTATCCCTAGCTCAGTCGAACTTGCGCGAGGGGGCCATAACCATGGCTTCGCCAACAAGGACCTTCTTTCCATCGACCATGCAGCGGCAATCCAGTTTGACCCGGCGTTTGTCGATCTCGATACCTGTCACTTCGACTTCGGCCAGAACAAGATCGCCAGGGCGCACAGGGGCCAGAAACTTCAGTGACTGGCTCATATAGATAGTGCCATGGCCGGGGAGCTGTTCGCCGATGACTGCTGAAATCAAGCCGGCGGTCAGCATTCCATGAGCGATGCGCCCTTGAAACATGGTATCCTGAGCATAGCCCTCATCAAGATGCACCGGGTTGTGGTCGGTTGAAACCTCAGCGAACATTTCGATGTCCTTATCGGTCACCTCTTTGCGTAGATAGCGAACCATCCCCATCTCAATGTCTTCGATACAGATGGTCCCGCGTGGAAAATTGTCCAACATGTGCCTCTCCCGGTTGGCGATGATCTGCCGTGACTGATGATCGCCGCTCTGCATTTTGAAGTTTGCGACGAAACAAATGCGCAAATATTAAGCTATTCGCAGCAACTTTATTACTTCGCAGTCGCAGAAAATCAAGTGTTTTCTATATCAGCGTAACTTTCCTATCGAATAGGTCGGCGCAGATTTTTCTTTTTCTAGATAGTGCTTTAGAGCCACCGCATCGGGTTG
This sequence comes from Phaeobacter cretensis, assembly GCF_047372505.1. Taxonomy (NCBI): domain Bacteria; kingdom Pseudomonadati; phylum Pseudomonadota; class Alphaproteobacteria; order Rhodobacterales; family Roseobacteraceae; genus Phaeobacter; species Phaeobacter cretensis. The sequence goes on along the minus strand of NZ_JBKBEU010000001.1, from coordinate 899,326 downwards.
GTGATCGGTTTTCGTTTCTTTTGCTGCAAGTCCACCTGTGATGAAAAGTGAGTCCAGCCCCTCTCCCATAGCCCCTGATACATCGGTATGAGGGCCATCGCCGATCGCCAGAATGTCATGGTCCGCGATGTCCTGTCCCAGTTCTGCGAGACGGCGCCGCGCCAGATCATAGATTGGGGGATGAGGTTTGCCGAAATAAAGGCTCTCGCCACCCATTTCAGTATAGAGCCGCGCCAGCGCGCCCGCGCACCATTCACGTATTTCACCGCGGTCGACCACGATATCGGGATTGGCACAGAGCAACTTCAACCCCATCTGCTTCGCATACAGGAAATCGGGTCTGTTCACATCTGGATCTGCCTGAGTGTCGAAGGGCCCGCAGCAGACAATACCCTCAGCCTCTTTCAGTGGGACACGGGTAACATCCAGCGGATCATCCAGCATTTTGAGGGGTTCAAAAAAACCGGCGTCACGCTCCCATTCGCCCATGAAATAGACCTTGCGACCTACCGCCCCGCTGAACATAGCTGATCGGGCAGAATCACCTGATGTGGCGATCGTGTCATAGGCATCATCTGGTACACCGAACTCGCCCAGCTGGGCTGCCACCCCGGCGCGTGGCTTGGGCGAATTGGTCAGTAGCACGACTATGCCGCCTGTTTCGCGATAGGCTTTCAGGGCCGAGACCGCTTCTGGATAGGCGGTGATACCATTGTGAACACAGCCCCATAGATCCACGAACAGGGCTTTGTAACGGTTTGAGACCTCTGCGAGGGAGGCGATGATCTGGGTCATGAGAGCAGTCTTTCGCATAGGATTTCTGGTTCCCAAGCTATGTCAGAGCAAGCGGTATTTGACCAGATCGGCGGTATTTTCATTTTTTTAATAACAGAGGCGTAGAACAGAAATTGTTTCAACCCTGAGGTGTGCAGTAATGTTTCGAAGTATATCCACAAAAAACCGGTTTGTTATTTCAGGTGCGGTTTCAGTTTTTACAATTCTAGTCCTGGCTACAATGTCAGTCTATAGCCTTTGGCAAAGTGAATTGGAACTTGAAAGGCAAATTGATGTTACACGTACTGTACGTCACGAGCTGAAAATTGATCTGCTGCATGAAGAGTTGCACGCAGAAGTAGTCTATTTGGTCTTTGCAGGTGACCATGCAACTGCGGCGAAGAAAGAAAAACTACGGCAAAGAGTCGGTGAGGCCGGCAAAGAGCTTCGTGAGAATCTCGAATTGCTGAAGGGAGATTTTTTACCACCAGAAGCGTTAGCCCAAGTTGAAAGCATGACCGCTGAGGTTGATACTTTTCTCTCGCTTGGAACCGCACTAGCTGATTTAGCCCTGGTTGATCCGGTTGCAGCGGACGCCGCTCTTGATGCGTTTCAGGACAGCTACTACGAGCTCAACAAAAAATTGCATCCGCTGAGCGATTGGATTGAGGAAGCTGCAATTCAAACGGCCGAAGACGCGCGGGCACATGACATCGCACTGCTGTATACGCTGTTGGTGACATCTGCAGTGTTGATAGTTGTGTCGTTCTTTAACGCCCGAAAAATGACGCTGAACATCGTACGCCCGATTGATCGCATGCGTGATGCGCTCCGTGATGTGGCCGAGGGCGATTTCGGTCTCAAGGTTGAAGAACGGATGCGCGGCGATGATTTTGGGCAAATTGCTCATGATATTGACCGGGTTTCCGGGCGCGTTCTTAAAGAATTGGCCAAACAAAACGAACGTCGTGAAGAAAGCGAAAAGGTTATTGACCGGTTGCGCCGTGGGCTTCAGGCGCTTGCCTCTGGAAACTTCAGTGATCGCATCAATGAGAGTCTGGGCGAGGAATATAACCTGCTTCGGGACAATTATAATGATACCGTTGATAAATTGAACGAGGTAATGGCTCAAGTCGTCAAAGCCAGCGCAGGAATTCAGAAACAATCTGATGAAATACGCAACGGTGCAGAAGATATGTCTTCACGCACAGAAAGTCAGGCTGCAACCCTAGAGGAAACGGCCGCTGCTCTTGAAGAGATGACCGTCAGTGTCAACAGTTCCGCAAATAACGCAAAAGCGGTAGAAAGCGCTGTCGACTCGGCACGTAAAGACGTCGAAAACAGTGGTCGCGTCGTTGAAGGAGCTATCGAAGCGATGAATGAGATCGAGCGGTCCTCCGGGCAGATTTCCCAGATCATCGGCGTTATTGATGATATCGCTTTCCAGACGAACCTTTTGGCACTGAATGCCGGCGTAGAGGCAGCCCGTGCGGGCGAAGTTGGCCGCGGGTTTGCTGTTGTTGCCTCCGAGGTTCGCGCTTTGGCGCAACGCTCTTCTGATGCGGCAAATGAAATCAAGACCCTGATCACCGCAAGTACGAAAACGGTCGAAGAAGGCGTAGAGAAGGTCGATAGCGCAGGTAAAGCACTGTCGCAGGTCGTCGGCGAGGTTGTGAATATCGCGACGCTTGTTTCTGGCATCTCAACCGAGGCCGGAGAGCAGGCTCAAGGGTTGAACGAGATCAATATCGGGGTGGCGCAGCTCGACAGTGTTACCCAGCAAAATGCTGCAATGGTTGAAGAATCCGGGGCGGCAATTCTGAGTATGAACGGTGAAACTTATGGACTGAACCAGATCGTCGGCCAATTCATATTGCTCCCTTCCGACGGGACGGTAAGCCAGCAATCAGCACCTCCCGCAAAGGCGGCGGCTGCGCCTGTCGAGGATAGCCTTCCAACTGAAGAGCGGTGGGAAGATTTCAATGAGGCATCAGCGCATGGGTCTATGTCAGGCGATGGTATTGATGACTGGGATACCCACGGAACAGAGCAGCAAGCGTCTGGATCGACAGGTGGCGATGTGGACGATGATGGTTGGGAAAACAACAGCGATCTTGCCAATTTTGCCTGATACATAACACGATTGGCTTGTTTCAGTCTGGATTGATCAGATTGCATCATTTGGTGGCGACTTAGTCACCAAGCTATAGAGCACTAACAGATTGGTTTCACTCTCAGGGTTGAACCACGGCAAAGGCGGGGTGCCTACCTCGCGCCATGGGGAAATGATTGAAACCAATCCTGGCACTGCTGGTCGCTATAGGTGAAAAAATGCGGAGCTCGCTCGAGCTCCGCATTTCATATTTATAAACCATATGAGCGATCTGACGCCTCAGATCTTGAGGTTGGGAATGATCTGCTTTTTCCGGCTCATCACGCCGGGTAGCACAACTGTGTCGCCTTCGACGGTCATATCGAAGCTCTTGGTGGCGAGGGTCTTTACCAAGTCATTGGGAACCAGCAGAGTTGCTTCTTCCCGCAGAATATCCACGACAAACAGCAGAACCTGGTCGACACCATCTTCTGCGGCGACGGTTGTCATAGTGTCCATCAACGATGCCTTGCGATCCAGTACGACAGACGGGGCAGTGGTTTCCAGAACGGAGACGCGGAATTTGGTTCCCTCAACCGCATATTCTTTGGAATCCATCCGCAGCAATTCGGCATCGGAGAATGCGGAAACGTCGGACTTTGCGGCGAACATCTCGGCGGCATAGGCGGCGATATCGACGCCTAGATCCTCGGCCAGGCTATTGGCAACGTCTCTATCTTCTTGGGTTGTCGTGGGCGAGCGGAACTCCAGCGTATCGCTGAGAATACAGGTCAGCATCGCGCCTTTGATCTCGCGGGGAGCCTGCGCGAGATCTGTGCCGATCATTTTCCACATGATGGTTGCGGTGCAGGCCACTGGTTCGATGCGAATGTTGATCGGGCCTTTGGTTTCCAGGCCGCCAACCAGCTTGTGATGGTCAATGATTGCCTGAACATCAGCGCCATTGATGTTGGCGGGCAATTCAGCTGGGTTGTTTGTGTCCACGATGACAACAGGTTGGTCGGCTGCCACATCCGCGATGATCTCTGGTTTGTCCAAACCCCAATGTTGCAGCATGAAAGCGGCTTCAGTATTTGGTTCGCCAAGCAGTTTTGGTGCCGCGTCGACACCTTTGATGTTGGAGAGATACCAAGCCCAGATGATGGCGGATCCGGTTGAATCAGTGTCTGGAGATTTATGTCCAAAAACGAAGGTCGTCATGAGTGCAGTCCTATGTATAGGGGGCATTTTGCGCGCCTTATAGGCAGCCAGACTTGACTTGTCACCCCGGCTCAGCCAGCCAATGACTGTGTTATGAGCTGTGCGCAGGTCCGCCCTGCAGTCAGGGTCCGACCTCTAAAACAAAGCGATGTCGCGATCGTTCCCACGTCGTCCATCAGGCTTTCGCTTATGTTCGGTTACCCTGTCATCTGATCGTGATCTGCTTTTGTTCGCGCAACACAAGCGTTATGCTTTGGCAATGGACCGCGAAGATCAGCTTTACCCGCCGATAAAGGCGCTTCTTGAACGGCAGGGTTATACTGTGAAGGGCGAGGTGGGCGCTGCTGATGTGGTCGGGTACCGCGACGATCCGTCACCAGTGATAGTCGAACTGAAACTTAAATTCTCTTTGACGCTTTTCCACCAGGCTATCGCGCGGTTGGCCGTTAGTGATCTTGTATATATAGCTGTACTGCGACCAAGGGGACGCCAAGCTCAGCGGATGCTGAAAGACAATTTGGCGATGTGCCGGCGTTTGGGAATAGGGCTGATCACCGTTCTTCCAGACGGCCGTACCGAAGTGCATTGTGATCCTGGACCTTATGCGCCGCGCAAGTCCGCCAAAAAACAGGCACGTTTGTTACGAGAGTTTCAGCGGCTTCAAGGGGATCCAAACGCAGGCGGCGCGACCCGTCATGGAATTGTTACCGCCTATCGTCAGGATGCATTGCGTTGCGCGGCCCATCTGGCCGAAACCGGTGCAGAAAAAGGTGCGGTAGTGGCCAAGGCTACTGGGGTTCCACAGGCCACACGGATCATGGCGAGCAATCACTATGGTTGGTTCGAACGGGTGGAAACTGGAATCTACGGGTTGACCGAATCCGGTCGGGCAGGGCTGGTTCACTGGGCCCATAGCTGGGAGCCGGTCGCGTCCGATACTGCTGCAAAGGTGGAGCCAGATCAGGCGTAGCACTCACGCCAAAATATTGCCGCAAAAATTCCCAACCAACCTGTTGACAGGGCCGCAGGGCCTGCTTAGCTATTCAATCGTTAGCACTCGATAGTGATGAGTGATAACACCCTCTGCGGGGAGTAGAGGGCGAGACAACAACCTTTGAGCCTTTAAGGAGCTACAAAGATGGCATTGAAACCGCTTCATGACCGCGTGCTGGTCCGTCGCACCGAAAGCGAAGAAAAAACCGCTGGTGGTCTGATCATCCCTGATTCCGCCAAGGAAAAGCCGAGCGAAGGCGTTGTCGTCGCAACTGGCGAAGGCGCACGTAAGGACAGTGGCGAACTGATCGCGATGGCTGTTTCGGCTGGCGACACGATCCTGTTCGGCAAATGGTCCGGCACCGAGGTCACCGTCGACGGCGAAGAGCTGCTGATGATGAAGGAAAGCGACATCATGGGTATCATCGAGTAAGACATCAGGATTTTCCCTGATATCTGCTCTGATCCCATCCATCGCTAAACATAAGATTTTCTCTAGGAGAGTGAACAATGGCTGCTAAGGACGTCAAATTCGACACCGATGCCCGCAACCGTATGCTGAACGGCGTCAACATTCTGGCTGACGCTGTGAAAGTGACCCTGGGTCCCAAAGGCCGCAACGTGGTTCTGGACAAATCCTTTGGCGCACCGCGCATCACCAAAGATGGTGTTTCGGTTGCCAAAGAGATCGAACTGGAAGACAAGTTCGAGAACATGGGCGCCCAGATGGTGAAGGAAGTTGCTTCCCGCACCAACGACGAAGCCGGCGACGGCACCACCACTGCCACCGTTCTGGCTCAGGCAATCGTCAAAGAAGGCTTGAAGCAGGTTGCTGCTGGTCTGAACCCGATGGATCTGAAGCGCGGCATCGATCTGGCAACTGCTAAAGTTGTTGAAGGCATCAAAGGCATGGCCCGCGAAGTCAAAGATTCTGCAGAAGTAGCACAGGTTGGCACCATTTCCGCCAACGGCGAAGCTGAAATCGGCCAGCAGATTGCTGACGCGATGCAGAAAGTCGGCAACGAAGGTGTTATCACCGTCGAAGAGAACAAGGGCCTGGAAACAGAGACCACTGTTGTTGAAGGCATGCAGTTCGACCGTGGCTACCTGTCACCTTACTTCGTGACCAACGCCGACAAGATGATTGCAGAACTCGACGACTGCATGATCTTGCTGCACGAAAAGAAACTCTCGTCGCTGCAGGCCATGGTGCCACTGCTCGAGCAGGTGATCCAGTCGCAGAAGCCGCTGCTGATCATTGCTGAGGACGTTGAAGGCGAAGCGCTGGCAACTCTGGTTGTTAACAAACTGCGCGGCGGCCTGAAAATTGCTGCTGTTAAGGCACCTGGGTTCGGCGACCGTCGTAAAGCTATGCTGCAGGACATCGCAATCCTGACTGGTGGTCAGGTGATCTCCGAAGATCTGGGCATGAAGCTCGAGTCCGTTACCATGGACATGCTGGGCACCGCCAAGAAGATCGAAATCACCAAAGACGAAACCACCATCGTTGACGGTGCAGGCGAGAAAGCCGAGATCGAAGCACGCGTAGCTCAGATCCGCGCTCAGATCGAAGAAACCACCTCCGACTATGACCGTGAAAAACTGCAAGAACGCGTTGCCAAACTGGCAGGCGGTGTTGCTGTGATCCGCGTCGGCGGCATGACCGAAGTCGAAGTGAAAGAGCGCAAAGACCGTGTTGATGATGCTCTGAATGCGACCCGCGCTGCCGTTCAGGAAGGCGTGATCGTCGGTGGCGGTGTTGCTCTGGTTCAGGCTGGTAAAGCTCTGGAAGGTCTGGAAGGCGCAAACGCTGATCAGAACGCTGGTGTCGTGATCGTGCGTAAAGCAATCGAAGCGCCTCTGCGCCAGATCGCTGAAAACGCTGGTGTCGACGGTGCTGTGGTTGCTGGCAAGGTGCGCGAAAGCTCCGACAACAACTTTGGTTTCAACGCTCAGACCGAAGAATATGGCGACATGTTCTCCTTCGGCGTGATCGACCCGGCCAAAGTGGCGCGTACCGCTCTGGAAGATGCGGCCTCGGTTGCTGGCCTGCTGATCACTACCGAAGCAATGGTTGCAGACAAGCCTTCCAAAGAAGGTGCGGCTGCAGGCGGTGGCATGCCCGACATGGGCGGCATGGGCGGCATGGGCGGCATGATGTAATCATAAATCCCATCGGGATTTGTGATGAGGCGAACGGCGATTGAGGGCCAATCGGCGAAGCCTTACCGCTAATGACTGCAAGATTTGGGGCTGCCTTCGGGCAGCCCCTTTTCGTTTTCAGTTTAGTTGCCTACAACCACAGGCATGGCAAAGGCAGTGTTCATTCAATCATCCCATTCCAGCTATGATGATCAGCCGGGAAGCGCTTATCATTTTCCAAAACGGCAGTACCTAAGCCGGGTCGAACAGACGGTAGGCGACTGGGTGATTTTCTACGAAGGGCGTCGTGGCGGCGGCAGAGGTTATTATGCGGTTCAAAAGGTTCTTCAAGTTGTAGATGATCCGTTGGGTCCCAAGATGGCTTACGCCATTCTTGATCAAGGGAGCGAATTATCCTTCGAGAATTTTGTTCCCCGCTGGATCGAGGGGCAGGGGCCGTACGAGACAGGGCTGCCGCAGTCACGGGGCAACAACACAAGTTCTGTCCGGGTGATCTCTGATAAAGACTTCGCAAAGATCATAAATACAGGGCTTGAGCCAAGAGACGAGCCAAATGCGATTCCAAGAACTGGTGAATTTCATCTGGAAGATGGTTTTGCCGAGGCTCAAACGCCGTTTTTGCCGCAAGGCCAGCCAAGAGAACTCATTTTATCGCAGCGCCAATTTCGAGATCAAAGTTTTGCCAGACAGGTAAAACATGCCTATGGGGGACGCTGTTCAATGTCTGGGTTGGAGCTGAGAAATGGCGGTGGCCGCCCTGAAGTAGAAGCCGCGCATATTGTTCCTGTCTCAAAAAGCGGCCCAGATACTGTTAGCAACGGTCTGGCTCTGTCTGGCACTGTGCATTGGATGTTTGACCGCGGATTGATTTCGATTGGCGACGATAACGAAATTTTGGTTGCCAAGAAGGCCGTTGACGATAGCACACTGGACCGGTTGCTGGTGCCTAGCAGGCGCCTGGTAGAACCAGTTGAACCGGCTTATAAGCCTCACATTGCCTACCTCAGGTGGCACCGTGAAAATGTCTTCAAGGGGTAAGAGGGCTACAGCGGCTGAGTTTCGATAGCCCGAAATCTTGACACAATAAATTCATTGGCAGGACAGTACAGAGCAAGATAACTGCGCCTTATGCATTTGATTTTTCTTGTCTCCCTTACCATGATCGCCTTCGCGGCAAATTCTATCCTTGGCCGCTGGGCCATTGGCTTGGGCTATATGGATGCAACTGGCTTCGGGTTGCTTCGCCTGTTTGCTGGGGCGGTCACGCTGATAACGCTGTGCCTTAGGAGTCGGGTTTCGCTGCGTCGCAGTCTTTCCCAGACCATCTGGGGTGGAGGGGCACTGACAGTCTATATGATCGGGTTTTCTGTGGCCTATCAGGATCTTGATGCCGGTCTTGGTGCGTTGATCCTGTTTGGCGTAGTACAGGTGTCGATGTTTCTTTGGGGCAGTTTTAGAGGCAGCCCAACCTCTGCAGGGCAAATCGGTGGCGCTATTATTGCGTTGCTGGGGCTGGCTATTGTGGTCTGGCCGGATGGCAGCGCCGCAACGCCGCTTGATGCCTCGCTGTTGATGGCGCTGGGCGGGTTGGGATGGGCGGCATACAGTCTGCTGGGGCGGGGTGCGACAGCCCCGATTGCGGCCACTGCAGTGAACTTCGCTGCTGCTACCGTCATGATGATACCGGTTGTTTTTCTGCTGGGTGGCGGAAGCCTTGTCACCGGCCCAGGGATTGCACTGGCCGTGTTGTCGGGAGCAGTCACATCCGGTCTGGGCTATGCGCTTTGGTACTACGTCTTGCCACAGCTTACGCCATCAGTTGCCGCTACGATTCAGCTAAGTGTACCAGTTATCGCCATTCTTGCTGGCGCGGTATTATTGGGCGAAGCGATTGGTCTGCGGCTTTTGATAGGGTCGGTCGCGGTGCTGGGCGGGATTGCTGTCGTGGTCAGCGCTACAACACCCAAACGCAGCGAGGTCGCCGCCCGTAGCAGATAGGGCGGGGTCGGATCGCGGGATGTCGAGCTGAAACATTATCCGGTGGTATCCGGGCTTCCAGCTGGCATAATTTGGCATTATCTGGTGTTCCATGACAGTCAGACCTTTCCGATATCTTCGCCGCCTCGTCACGCTAGCCGTCTTTGCCGTTTCCCCCGGCTTGGCCTTCGCGGATTGCACCATCCTTCTGCATGGGCTCGCCCGCAGTGAGATCTCTCTCGCGGTTTTGGGTAAGGTGTTGGAAGCGCGTGGGGTTGATGTTGTGACGCCAGGATATCCATCAACCGACAAGCCGGTAGCGGATCTGGCCTTCGATACACTGCCAGATGCTGTGGCTCAATGTGAGACGTTGATGAACCCGCAGGACCGCCTGCATTTTGTCACGCATTCCATGGGCGGGATATTATTGCGATACTGGTTGCAAGAAGCCCGGCCTGAGGCATTGGGACGTATCGTCATGCTGGCACCGCCCAATCAAGGTAGCGAATTGGTGGATGAGTTAGGCGCCTGGGAGGTCTTTGGTCTGTTGAATGGTCCGGCTGGTTTGCAACTGGGTACAGGAGAAGACAGCCTTCCGAACCAACTGCCAGCGGTCAGCTATCCAGTTGGGGTGGTTGCAGGGGATCTCTCATTCAATCCGGTATTTTCCGCGATCATACCTGGTCCGGACGATGGCAAGGTCTCGGTCGAGAGTACAAAGGTCGCTGGCATGCAGGCCCATATTATATTGCCGGTCACCCATACATTCATGATGAACAACCCGCAGGTTATCGCCCAGGCGCTGCATTTTCTCGAGGCCGGACAATTTGATCCATCAATTACTTGGCTCGACTCCGTCACCGGCAGTATTGAGAATGCCTGTGCAGAGGGGCGCTGCCGACAGGATGACAAGCAAAGTTTGGTGGAGGACAGCGAATGAGTGCGCTGGAATTGACGCTGGTCGGGGCAGATGTTCTGCGACCGGGCGGGGTGGACGCCAGCGGAGAGATTGCGATTGGCGGTGGGCTCATCCAGTCTGGCACAGTCGGGCGTCGAATTGATCTGACGGGATACCGCGTGATGCCGGGCATTATTGATTGCCATGGCGACGGGTTTGAACGCCATCTTGCGCCGCGCCGAGGCGCAATGAAGCAGATGGTTGAGGGGGTGATTGCCGCTGAGGCAGAGGTGGCTGCCAATGGTATCACCACCGCTGTTCTGGCGCAGTTCATATCTTGGGAAGGCGGGTTGCGCGGGCCGGAATTCGCGGCGCAAGTCTTTGAGAGTATCAAAATTGCCCGAGCAAGAGTGGTCACAGATGTGGTGCCGCAGCTACGGTTCGAGGTTCACTTGCTGGATGCCTATGAGAGGCTTCCGACGCAGATTGCTGAATGGGGGGTGCAATACGTGGTGTTCAATGACCACCTGCCCCACGACAAGCTCGCAGCGGGTAAAAAGCCACCCCGGCTGACCGGTCAGGCGCTAAAGGCAGGGCGAAACCCGGATGTACATTGGCAGATGCTGAAAGACATGCATGCGGCAAAGTCTGAGGTGCCTGCCGCGTTGGATCAACTTGCTGCCACTTTGGCAGCTGAAGGTGTGCGTCTGGGCAGTCACGACGATCAGACAGCGGAGGATCGCAAGATTTGGCGCGCTCGAGGCGCGCGGATATCAGAATTTCCTGAGACGCTGGAAGCGGCGGAAGCCGCACGCGGTGGAGGCGATCATGTTATCCTGGGTTCGCCCAATGTAGTGCGCGGTGGATCGCATAAGGGCAATGCTTCGGCGCTTGATCTCACGGCCATGGGGCTCTGCGATGCATTGGCTTCAGACTACCACTATCCCAGCCCGCGTCGTGCGGCGCTGATGTTGGCCAAATCCGGGTTGCTGTCGGTCGAGCAGGCTTGGGCATTGGTGTCTGATGGCCCGGCCAGAGTTTTGGGGTTGAAGGATCGCGGCAGACTGGAGGCCGGAAAGCGGGCCGATTTGGTTATTCTAGACGCGGATGACCGTGTGGCCGCAACTCTATCCGGGGGACGCGTTAGCTACATGAGCGGTGATGTGGCTGCCCGGTTTCTGGGGTGACGCCGGATGGCCGCCTTAGTGCAGGATAGACCCTTAGCCTAAGGGAGGGAGCGCCGCGCATCAGGCCGGATAGCCCTCTTTGCGGCGCAGTAAACCGGCTGGGCCGATTTACTTTTGACCAGCCGCTAGGTCACGCGTTTGCCTCAGGTCTTGGCGGGTGGGACGACGCGGTTAACATGTCCCATTTTGCGTCCCGGTTTTGCGTCGGCCTTGCCATAGAGATGGAGCGCACAGTTGCGCTCGCGTAGCAGGTCTGGCACGCGATCCATATCAGCACCAATCAGGTTCTCCATCACCACATCGCTGTGACGCTGACCGTCACCGAGGCCCCACCCAGCTACAGCACGAATGTGCTGTTCGAACTGATCCACGGCGCAACCGTTTTGGGTCCAATGGCCGGAATTATGCACGCGCGGCGCTATTTCGTTCACGATCAACCCCTGTGGTGTCACAAACAACTCAACTGCAAGGACGCCAACATAGTTTAGAGTATTCATGATCTTGCCCGCCATCAGGACGGCATCCATACGCTGTCCGGCGCTCAACCTTGCAGGGATGGTCGTGGTGTGCAGAATGCCGTCGCGGTGGACATTCTCGCCGGGGTCAAAGCATGAAATCTCTCCACTGACGCCACGCGCAGCAACGACAGAAATCTCATGGCTGAAGTTTACAAACCCTTCCAGAACCGAGGGAGCCCCGGCCATTTCACTAAGCGCCGTCGTTGCTTCTTCGGGTGTTTTTATCCGCGCCTGCCCTTTGCCATCATATCCAAAGCGGCGGGTCTTTAGGATAGATGGGGTGCCAATGGTGCTCATTGCGGCGTCGAGGCTTGCTTGATCCGAAACATCGGCAAATGGGGCTGTGCTCAGGCCTAGTTCCTGCAGGAACGTTTTTTCCGTGAGACGGTCTTGGCTGATCCTAAGTGCTTCGCGATCCGGGCGGATCGGTTTGTGCTGTTCCAGCAGATCCAGCGCCGATGTTGGGATGTTCTCAAACTCGTAGGTGATCACGTCGACGGAGGCGGCGAAGGCGGCCAGGGCCTCGGCGTCCTCATAGCTGGCAGTTGTCACCTTATGCGCGACATCACCGGAAGGTGGATTGGCGCTTGGTTCAAAGATGTGGGTTTTGAAGCCAAGACGCGATGCTGCGACCGACAGCATCCGACCCAATTGCCCGCCACCCAGGATGCCGATTGTTGCGCCTGCTTTCAATGCATCAGTCATCTACGGGTTCCTCGGGGATAGAGGCAGAGAGAGCCGCACGCCAGTCATCCAGTCGCCGGGCTAGGCTCTCATCTTGCAGCGCGAGAATACTTACCGCCATCAGTCCGGCATTGGCAGCCCCTGCAGACCCAATAGCCATGGTTGCAACGGGAAATCCTTTGGGCATCTGCACGATGGAATAGAGCGAATCAACACCAGACAGCGCGCGGGTTTGAACCGGAACGCCGACCACCGGCACACGGGTTTTGGACGCAACCATACCTGGAAGATGGGCAGCGCCGCCTGCACCAGCGATGATCACTTGCAGCCCGCGTTCGGCAGCAGATTTGCCATAGCTCCACAAGCGGTCAGGCGTACGATGGGCCGAGACGATCTTGGCTTCGTAAGGGACGCCTAGTTCATCCAAAAGGATGGCAGCTTCTTTCAGGGTGGGCCAGTCCGATTGACTGCCCATTATGATGCCCACTTTTATGTCGGCGGAATGCTCTGGCATAGGCTCAGATCCTGTCATGCCGCGGGCCTGCGAACCCGCTGGGGTGGAGGAAGCGCGCACTATAGAGAACCCTGTGCATCCCGCAATGCGGCAATGGAGCTATGTGGCGCGTTGGATTGGTTTGGCGGATCAGGCGATGATGTCGGGGGTCAACCGGTCCTCAATCAACGCAATTTTATCTTTGAGCGTTAACTTCTGCTTCTTTAGCCGCCGGATAGTCAGCTGATCGCTGGTGCCGCGCTCTTGTAGGGCGCTGATCGCCTCGTCCAGATCGCGATGTTGCCTGCGAAATACCTCCAGCTCCACCTGTAAAACATCATCGGTTTTCATGGAGATATCGGTTGGTGCGTTCATTGGCGACTCGTTGGATGGCAGGTTAAGACTTGGCTAATGTTACGCTTTTAGAGGCTTTTGCACCAGCGCTGCAGTGCCTCGGGCTTGTGAAAACACATAAAACACCCATATTCTTAGGGAAGCGGTCGCCATAATGGGGCCGCCCCATACGTCGCTTTGGAATCAAGGACGAAACCTGTGTCGAAACTCACACTTGGCTCATATCCGCATATGTTGGGATTTGAGCAATTGGAACGCCTTTTAGAACGCTCGGCTAAGTCCGGGAATGAGGGCTATCCACCCTACAATATTGAACAAACTTCGGATCACTCTTACCGCATCACATTGGCAGTCGCAGGGTTTGCTGAAGTGGATCTGGCGATCACCGTTGAGGACCGTCAATTGGTCATCCGGGGTCGGCAGGGCGACGACAGTGATGGACGGGTGTTTTTGCACCGGGGTATTGCGGCACGACAGTTTCAGCGCATGTTTGTGCTGGCTGATGGTGTCGAAGTTGGCGAGGCAGTCATGGAAAATGGCTTGCTGCATGTCGATTTGACCCGCGCACGACCCGAAACCGTGGTTCAGACAATCAACATCAAAAAGGGGTAAGACATATGCATACAGCATACCAGTTCCACGATACGGATAGCCGCATTGTGTACGTTAAGACGGTTGATGTTGCGGATTTACCGGCCGAGGTTCAGGCCAGTGCCGACGGGCGTGCGCAGCTTTACGCAGTACATGATGCAGCAGGGGAGCAGCTCGCGCTGGTCAGTGATCGTAAGATGGCGTTTGTGTTGGCGCGGCAGCACGACTACGCGCCTGTACCCGTGCACTAACTGCACGCGCGACGCAGTGGCTAAATGGCCACCGGCGCTGTGCATAGGGCGGGTCTTCTGGCGACCAGCTATAGAAAGTTATTCGAATTGGGCACCACGGTTTTGGTGCCCTTTTTTATTATGTGGCCCTTGTTGCCACAACAACGTTTTCTGCAATATCTGTGGCGCTGGGATTGGGCTTCGCCGAGCGATCCCGGTGGCTTAGAGCAATGTTCTCTTGCGATGCTCGGCACAGCGTGGTCTTCCTAAAACAAGGAAGCAAACAGGCGGGGAGAGTGTGCATTGCGATATGATTTTGATTGGGTCGATGCGTTTTCGGGGCGTGCATTTGGTGGCAATGGCTGCGCGGTCGTGCATGGCGGTGCCGAGCTTAGCGATGATATCTGTCTGGCATATGTGCGCGAAACCTCACTGGTGGAATGTACGTTTACCGGCCCATCTGAGGTTGCCGATTTAAGAGTCCGATATTTTCTCGCCAGCCGGGAAATCCCCTTCGCGGGACATCCGACAATTGCGACTGTTGCGGCCCTGCGTGATCGTGGGATGATGACAGGGGATGCAGTCACGCTTGAAACCAGTGCTGGGTTGGTGCGGGTGACCGTCGCGGATGATCTGATAGAGATGACCCAGGTCGCGCCGGAGTATGGTGCATTTGCCAATCCCGAATTGGTTGCGGCGGCGGTGTCTCTGCCGGTTGATGCGATTGTTGGTCGACCCCAACGAGTTTCTACCGGTCTGCCATTCTGTATTACTGTGCTGCGGGATCGAGCAGCACTGGAGGCCGCACGGTTGGATATTCAGGCTCTCCAGCGATTGGGAGAGGCAATGGGCGCTGAGGGCATAGATCTGATGGAGCCTTACTTGGTTACATTAAATGGCGCCACGGCTGAGGGCGATACGTTCTCGCGGCTGCTGATGGCACCACCCAGCCCACCAGAGGATCCATTTACCGGCTCCGCAACTGGGGCAATGGCAGCGTATCTTTGGCACCACGGCATGATGGAGCCGGATCAATTTATTGCCGAGCAAGGGCACGGCCTTGGCCGTCCTGGGCAAGCGGTCGTCACGCGAGTAGGGCCAGCGGAAGCCCCCAGCGGTATTCGCGTAGCGGGCAAGGGATATGTGCTCATGCGGGGCACGGTAGACCTACCCGACGCCACCTGACCGAGGCGCTGCTGTAATGCGAAAATCTGCTATTGCGGTGGTGCCTTATGGCATCAAGTTGGGCCGTGACTTTGCCGAGAGAGCGCTTTCCACCTTGCATTGGCCACTTGGGTGCCCGGCTGATCTTGCCGGTGGGCGAGTGGCCAACCTAGGCCCGCAGGATCATTTGATCGTCTGGGCTAAAACCGGAATGCATCTGCAGTGGCAGCGGCCCTGTCGCGCATGGGTGTCTATGATGGTGATGGAGCCCAAGATAATGTCGGCTCTGCACCACCGCCTGCTGCCATGGACATGGCGGCGATTTTGCCGTGTATTCAGCTACGATGAAGAGCTGCTGCGCCGCATCGGCAATGGGATATTCTTACCTTTTGGCACGACTTGGGTGCCGGATTGGCGGAATCTGTCACCTGAGAAGGGGGCTGATCTATCACTTATCGCCTCTGCCAAGTGTGACCATCCGGGCCACAAACTACGGCATGAGATTGTCAGCCATTTGCAGGCCTGTCAGCCAAAGGCCGCAATTTTGGGGCGCGGATATCAACCGTTTGAGGCAAAGTCAGACGGGCTGGCCCCCTATCGTTACAGCGTGGTGGTTGAGAACGTGCGAGAGCGAAACTACTTCTCCGAAAAGCTCATTGATGCGATCCTCTGCGAAACAGTGCCGATCTATTGGGGGTGTCCCAATGTTGGTGATTTCTTTGATCCTGAAGCGATGATGGTTTGTCAAACGGCTGAGGATATCCGCGTTGCCATCGGCCAGATCTCGCAGGAGGACTACGATACACGCTTGCCGAATCTTCGCGCGATGAAGGAGAGGGCGGCAACCCTAGGGCAGATTGAACTCCGTGCTGCCATTGCATTGCGCGACAGCCTGTGACGGTTTGGTGTCATCGGAAACGCTAAGATAAAATGGCCGCCCTCGTCTGTGGGGCGGCCATCTATTTTGATGTCGGTATTTTAGACATAGGCGCTGGGCCGTAAATCAGCCCGCGATCAGACCCATGTTCTCCAGTTTCAACAACACCTGATGAGCGCAGTTGTCGACATCTACATTTTCGGTCTCGACGCGAAGTTCCGGCTCGACTGGCACATCATAGGGATCGGAAATCCCGGTGAATTCCTTGATCTTGCCTTCGCGAGCCAGCTTGTAGAGACCTTTGCGATCCCGGCGTTCGCATTCTTCGATCGAGGTGGCGACATGCACTTCCAGGAAGGCACCGAACTGCTCGACATCTTCGCGTACTGCGCGGCGTGTCGTGGCATAAGGGGCAATCGGGGCGCAGATGGCGATGCCGCCGTTCTTGGTGATTTCAGACGCCACATAGCCGATACGGCGAATGTTGAGGTCGCGGTGTTCTTTGGAGAAGCCCAACTCGCTTGAGAGGTTCTTTCGCACGATATCACCGTCCAGCAGTGTGACAGGGCGACCGCCCATCTCCATCAGCTTTACCATAAGGGCATTGGCGATTGTGGATTTGCCTGAGCCGGAGAAACCGGTGAAGAACACCGTGAAACCCTGTTTTGAGCGTGGCGGTTTGGTCTTGCGCAGTTCATTCACAACCTCAGGGAAGGAGAACCACTCAGGGATTTCCAGACCTTCGGCCAGGCGGCGGCGCAGTTCGGTGCCGGAGATATTGAGAATGGTGACATTGTCACGATCTTCGATCTCGTCATTCGGCTCATACTGGGCGCGCTCCTGCACATAGACCATGTGCTTGAAGTCAACCATTTCAATGCCGATTTCTTCCTGATGCTCGCGGAACAGATCCTGCGCGTCATAGGGGCCATAAAAGTCTTCACCGGCGGAGTTCTTGCCGGGGCCAGCATGGTCGCGACCAACGATGAAATGGGTGCAGCCGTGATTTTTCCGGATCATCCCATGCCAGACTGCTTCACGCGGGCCTGCCATACGCATTGCCAAATTGAGCAGCGACATAGAGGTGGTGGCGGCCGGGTATTTGTCCAGCACAGCCTCATAGCAGCGCACGCGGGTAAAGTGATCGACGTCACCCGGTTTGGTCATGCCGACAACGGGGTGGATCAGCAGATTGGCCTGTGCTTCACGGGCGGCGCGGAATGTTAGCTCCTGATGTGCACGGTGCAGCGGGTTGCGGGTCTGGAAGGCGACGATGCGGCGCCAGCCCAGTTTGCGGAAATAGGCGCGTAGTTCGTTCGGAGTGTCGCGACGGCCACGGAAGTCATAATGCACGGGCTGTTGGATACCGGTCACAGGACCGCCCAGATAGATTTTACCTGCTTGGTTGTGCAGGTAGTTCACCGCGGGATGCGCATCATCATCCGCACCAAAGACCATTTCGGCCTCGTGTGACTTATTCGGTTCCCAGCGGTCGGTCACGGTCATTGTGCCTAGGATCACACCTTCCTGATCGCGCAGGGCGATGTCTTCGCCGATTTCCAAGGAGGCTGCAAAATCGTCGGAGACATCCAGCGTGATTGGCATCGGCCAGAGTGCGCCATCGGCCAATCGCATGGTGTCGACAACACTGTTGTAATCTTGTTCACCAAGAAAGCCCTTCAGCGGGTTGAAGCCGCCGTTCATCAAAAGGTCCAGATCACAGATCTGGCGCGGGCTCAGGTCGTGGCTTTTGAGCTCCGCAGCTTCAATCTTCAGCTTCTGAGCGGATTCATAGGAGACATAGAGCTCCGGGATGGGGGCAAGATTGTTTTGCATCAACTTGGTCCTGTACTTGAAAGGGGCAAGGCTACTGGTTGTTCCCGTGAGTTCAGCATGAAGCGCGTCATACTCGGCGAACTTGCGGGCGAGAAATTGATCGGTGAGCCGGATCTTTTCGGCACCACCACGGGTGGTAAGGGCATAGGCAAAGCGCTGGCGTTTATCCGGGCCCGCGCGTTCGCTGATCTTCACAAGGCCGGCCTCGGTGGCTGACCGGAGCTGCGCATTGAGTCGCCCCAGTGAAATTCCCACAGCTGCTGCCGTTGCCCGCTGCGAGGCGTCTGGTGCCTTGTCGAGCTGGCTGAGAATGCGAAAGAGCAGGTCTTCGTCCTCATGGCTGGGAGTTTCGGGTGCGGATGTCATGGCTCGACTCATGGTGCGTTCACTCGTGAACGCTTCTCATGCTTTACGGGTTCAGCAAAGGTGAAACGAAACAGGCCTGTACGAAAAAGACCGCAGTTCCCGAATTGCAACGAAGATAGAACAGCGGAGCCGTGCGATACGATCCGGCGGAACAGCGTTTCGGGCGGAATGCCGAATTGGGCAGGGGCCAGAAGGCGCATGACCAGTTATTGAGGTCTAATCTGTGTGTTCGAATCTTGGCCTGCCTCCGATGGGGTTTAAACCTCGGCAAATCCCCAGCCATCGGGAGTAAAACCGTGCTCCAAAGCCGAGCGGGTCGCCACCTCTTCAACCATCCAGATTGCCGAGGCAGACAGTAGCTGGTCCGGCATGGTTGCAATCAAAGTTGCCCGCTCGTCTCCTTCCGCTTCGGCCCATTGAGTGTCAAACCCAAGATCTGCAAGAGCCTGGGCCAGTGGCATCCACTCAGCGCCTTCGGTAGACGGGTTAAAGAACAAATCAAGATCCGCCTCAGCCGGGAGATCATTTGCGGCCTGAAGCTCAGAAAAGGCCGAGAATGTCTCGGCCTTTTGCGTTTCGAAATCATGCGCCAATGCGCTTACTCCTGCTCTGCAAGGAAACGCTCGGCGTCGAGCGCCGCCATGCATCCCATGCCAGCCGAAGTGACCGCCTGACGGTATTTGTGGTCGGTTAGGTCGCCGGCAGCAAAGATGCCAGGGATCGAGGTTTCGGTGGTACCGGGGGTGACCTTCACGTAGCCACCGTTATGCGTCTCGAGAACATCCTTCACCAACTCAGTTGCAGGCGCATGTCCAATGGCAACAAAAACACCCTTGCAAGGAATTTCGGTGATCTCACCAGTGTTGACGTTTTTGACACGGACGCCTTCAACACCCAGAGGATTTTCGGTGCCGACAACTTCTTCTAGCTGGTGGAACCAAAGGGGCTCGATCTTCGGATTCTTCATCAGCCGGTCCTGCAGGATTTTCTCTGCACGCAGTTCATCGCGGCGATGGATCAGCGTCACCTTGGAGGCAAAGTTGGTCAGGAACAGCGCTTCCTCGACGGCCGTATTGCCGCCACCGATTACGACAATTTCCTGGCCGCGGTAGAAGAACCCGTCACATGTGGCACAGGCAGAGACGCCAAAGCCTTTGAATTTCTCTTCCGATTCCATACCCAGCCATTTTGCGCGAGCACCCGTCGCTAGGATCACGGCATCCGCCGTGTAGATAGTGCCGCTATCGCCCTTGGCCACAAAGGGACGCGAGGTGGTTTCAAGCTCGGTGATGATGTCGCCTATAATCTCGCAGCCCATGGTTTTGGCATGTTCCTGCATACGCACCATCAGATCCGGGCCTTGAACTTCGGTGTCGCCAGGCCAGTTCTCAACTTCGGTGGTCGTGGTCAGTTGGCCGCCGGGCTCAATGCCTTGCACAAGGATCGGCTCGAGCATAGCGCGGCTGGCGTAGACGCCTGCGGTATACCCTGCCGGGCCGGACCCGATGATCAGAACTTTGGTGTGGCGCGTATCGCTCATCTCATTTTCCCGTCGATGAAAGGGCGGACTTGCCGCCGTCAGGCAATGCATATAACTGCAGCGGGCGGCGTCTTAAAGCCCTGCATCAGGCGAAATCGAGCGCCCGCGTTCCGCCTCCCTGACCTAAGAAGCTGAGGTTTGGACTTTGTAACGACAAATATTGTTGCGCAGATGTGAAATAATATTGCGCAAATCTTGGATATTGTTATAACAAACGGAAATTTCAACAGGAGCCACCAGATGGTCACAACACGCCTTGATCCGATTGATCGCATGATTTTGTCGGAATTACAGGCCGACGGCCGCATGACCAATGTTGAGCTTGCCAAACGAGTGGGCATTTCGGCACCGCCGTGCCTACGCCGTGTGCGGTCTCTCGAAGAAGCCGGGCTGATCCGGGGCTACCATGCCGAGGTCAACGCACGCGAGCTGGGATTTGAGGTTCAGGTTTTTGCGATGGTGGGCCTGGAAAGTCAGGCCGAAGCAGAGCTGAGTGCCTTTGAGGCGAAGTGCCGCGAATGGCCACTTGTACGCGAATGTCATATGCTGAATGGCGAGGTGGATTTTATCCTGAAATGTGTATCACCAGATCTGAGCACCTTTCAGAGCTTTCTAACCAGCGATTTGCTGACCACACCCAATGTGGCAAGCGTTAAGACCTCGCTGGTGATCCGGGGTGCTAAAGATGATCCCGGTGTGCCGTTTGATGTGCTCGAGCAGCGCCTTGCACGGGAAGCCTGATCACAACCTATAGACGGCCTATATATAAGAAAAGCGCCTCGCAATGCGGGCGCTTTTTTGCGTTTTCCGGGTCGTCTCAGGCTAAATCGGAATCCTGCAGATCAATCCGAGGAAATGCCAGCGGACCAAAGCCCGTGACCGAATCGACATGCGAAAACAGGTTCAGGTACAAGGTACGGATCGCCTGACTTACCAGTTTCAATGCCTCCGGGCCGGGATGGTAGGTCTCGAAGGGCAACCCGCCGACTTTGATCACAGCATGGCGTGGCAAGCAAATATGGTAGAGATCGACAGCCGTCGGCGGGGCAGTTTCGACAATACTCATCCCGTCTTGGTACTGCTGGACTGGAACCAATGAGGCACCATGTTCGAGCCGGATGCCGGGCAGTGGTGCGCGTTGCAGCAACCGCGCTGCTGGGCCTGCGACAACTGTCGACATCGGCTTCGTTTCGCCCAGACTATCAGCGGTAAAGCTGGTTAGCCGCAGACTGCGGCCGTTCTGGGCTGCCCGTGACGGAACAAGGCTTGTGCACCCTTTCCATACCAAGGGTTGGATGTCACCCTCCGCAGTAATCAATTCGTCTCCAGGTAATAGGTCTTCGATCGCGATTGGCCCCTGCGACGTCTCCACCAGGGATCCGCGACAGAACGCGGTAAAGGCTTCTTCAAACAGTGGCAGCGAAGGGGCGACGTGGCGGGTTTCAGCGATGTTACCATTGGGCAGCAGGCAGCGGACGTCATAGCGACGCAGCTGTGGCCGTACCGTGCCGCGCTGGGCAGCTGGGTCTTTCAGTAGTGCGTTGGCTTCGACCGCATTTGCAGCAGCACGTTGTAGCGACTGAGGTATGGTCATGGCTACCGAGCCTTTCTCAAACTAACGTATATCGGTCCCGGACAGCGCAATGAGCAGAAGGCGCGTCGGAATCGCTTGGTGTCCTGTCAGCTCACCCGACTGCAATACACGCGGTTCGGGATGTCGTGCCAAACAGGGGCAGTGATTTCAGGGCGGGGCATCTCTTGGGTAGAGAGCCCCGCCAGGCCTGAACATTGGTGGACGATGTCAGGCGGGTGTTGGATAGGCTCGCCATTCTGATGGGAGCCAAATGCAGGCGTCTAGGCGCTCTTGGCCTCTGTCTGGTGCGCTTCGGTGCGCTGACGAAGTTCGATCGCGGCTTGGCGGGTGGCGCCACGGGTCCACGGCAGACGGACCTCGTCTGTCTTGGCGGCAGCCACTATAGATTTGATGAAGCGCGAATTCGGTTTCATATGGCGTCTCCTGTCGGGGCGGGGCAACGTCCTGCTGCCCACGCTTTGGTCCCGTCTTTTGTGGCCTGCCAATGCGCCACCAATGTGGCCGATCTGTGAAATTCGCTGGAATCTTGCCGTGATTAGGCCCGCCAATACCGATTAATCCAACATCACACTGAGTCGGTGTCCATGCTGGGGATTGTGCTGCAAATGATCCGGGCTACAGGCGGATACAGGAGATCAAGCGGCCGTAGTCTGCTTCTTTTTTATGGGTCGCACGTCTGAAGGAATAAAACCGATCCGGGTCAGAATAGGTGCAGTGCCCGGTCCAGATCGCTTCCTCTACACCGGCGCTTCGCAGTCTGTGCAGACCAAGCGAGGGCAGATCAAAGAGATAGCGATCCCCTTGGCCATTGGTAAAGAATCTGGCGTTTTCCGGATCCTGCATCATGAAATTATCGAAAAACTCAGGCCCGACTTCATATGCGCTTTGCGAAATCGAAGGGCCGATGACTGCGCGGGTGTTCTGCCGTTTTGCACCCATCTGCTCCATCGCGTCCAATGTAGCCTCCAGCACACCATCCAGTGTGCCCCGCCATCCTGCGTGGGCCGCACCCACTACTTTGGCCTCCGCATCGTGAAATAGCACGGGCTGACAGTCTGCGGTCAGAATAGACAGCACCACGCCGGGTACGTTGGTCACCATCGCATCAGCGCGGGTGCCGCCCTGAAGATTGTCCTGCTGCGCGTCCGTGACTGTCAGGACATCGGCAGAATGCACTTGGTTTACCCGACCTAACGCCTCTGGCTCAGCCTCCATTGCTGCAGCGGCACGCGTTCTGTTGATGTTCACGGCTTCGCGCTGATCCGAGGAGCCAAGACCGCAATTCAACCCGGCAAAGATACCGGAGGAGGCGCCGCCACGTCGGGTGAAAAAACCGTGTTTGGTGCCATTCAGCAGGTCAGAGATGAGAATTTCCAACGTCATGCGTTCAATCCCGGTGGAGGTGGGGCCTGTGTTGGGAAAATCCCAAGCACTTTGAATAGGTTTCCCATTTCCTCTGGGTGCGTCAACCGTCGATGTGCAGCGACTAGCGATTGTCGTGCATCGCCTTTCAAGCGCGAGGCTAAAGCCTGTGCCCTTTCGGTGATTCCGAGCCGTTCGAGAAATACGCCCTGCGGCGTTAATCGGCTGTAGGCAGAGCCTGCAGATTTAGCAGCAAGCGCTAGCGCTTCAAAATCAACATGGGTTGTTAGATCAGCCTTACCTGGATGGTCGAGGGGGGCGCTGGGTTCATGGGCGCGCAGGGCCTGCAGCGTATCGCCAAGTGATCGCCAGTCGCCGTAGTCCAATATCAATGCCGCACCGCCATGGTCAGAAATACGGGACGCAATGGTCTGTATCATTGGCTGTGCGGTTTCACATAACTCCACCAAATCGCCATCCTTGGTGTCATCCAGCCGATGTATGAGGGCTGGTTGCGACGACGCTGAGCCGAGCCCGAAGCTGAGTATATCGTCGTGAAGGCCGACCGATTTTTCTCGCCAACCGTCGCCATCGCGTAGGAACTGGCGTACGGGCAGGGCATCAAAGAACTCGTTGGCTACTAAGAACAGTGGTTGATTGGCTAGGTCAGTAATTCTCTCATGCCACTGAGGGTTATAGTGGACGAGGTGATCCGCCTGACGCGCTCGCAAGATGGGCGAGGCCTCCAACAAGACAATCTGCATCGCATCGTGAAATCCCGGCACCAGCTTGGTTGCTCGCAGCAGATCCGCCATAAGTGTGCCGCGTCCAGGGCCGAGTTCTGCCAGCGTGAAACGAGCGGGTGCGCCCTGATCCAACCAGGATTGTGCAAGTGATAGACCGATAAGTTCACCAAACATCTGGCTGATTTCCGGCGCAGTGGTGAAATCACCCTTGGCCCCCAGCGGATCTCGGGTCGTGTAATAGCCGTAGGTCGGATGCAGCAGCGCATCTGCCATGAAGTCGGCCACCGAAATCGGCCCCTCGGCACGTATCCGGGATTTGATATGGTCGCTTAGGCTCATGCACCGGCCTCAATCGTGCGGCGGGCACGGACCACCAGTAGCAGGCCGATGGCTATCATCGGTAACGACAAAATCTGTCCCATCGTAAGGCCGTACCCGCCAATATGCCATGCCAGGCCTAGAGGATTGTCAAAGCTTGCAAACTGGATATCTGGTTGGCGGGCAAATTCCACAACAAAACGAGCTGTACCGTAGCCAGCCAGAAAGACGCCAGTAGTCTGTCCGGGATAGCGCATGGCTCCGCGCCTATAGGCCAGCCACAACAGAACGACGCCTAGGATTAACCCTTCAAGTAGCGCTTCATAGAGCTGTGATGGATGGCGGGCGCAGATTTCCCCAAGCGCCTGACCGCAGGATTGTGCAGCTTGACCAGGGAAGGCAACGCCCCACGGCAGGTCGGTCGCACGGCCCCAGAGTTCGGCGTTGTTGAAGTTGGCCAGCCTTCCTAACAGGAGCCCCGGCGGCACAGCATGGGCCACCAAATCGGCGATCTGTAGTCGTGGAATGTTGTTTCGCGACGCATAGACCCACGTGGCAAGGATGACACCCAAAAGTCCGCCGTGAAACGCCATGCCACCTTGCCAGATACGCAGAATTTCGAGTGGGTTCTGGAGGTAATAGCCGGGTTGATAAAACAGCACATAGCCCAGTCGCCCACCTAAAATAACACCAAGAATGATCCAGGTCAGTAGATCCTCGACCTGCGCAGGCTTCATCGGCGGCTGAGTATCTGGCCACAATGCAGGGCGTCGCAGAGCGGCGACGGCCAATCTCCATGCAATGACAATGCCAACGATGTAGGCCAGTGCATACCATCGGAGCGCAAACTGGCTGCCAAACAGCTCAATCGTGAAAATTTCGGGTGTGAGATCGGGGAATTGGAGTAGAAGTGCGTGCATATGCCGTCAATGCCTGTGTGGGGGCTGCGGTGTCAACGGCTTGCCGCCGACGGTGTTGATGCCCATATAGGGGGTAAGGCAGACATGGAGAAGACAATGCAGACGCGCAACAAGATCATGGATGATATTTCTCAGCTGATGACCAACGCCATGGGGGTTGCCCACGGTGCGCGGGAAGAGGCCGAGACGGCGATGAAGGGGCTGATTGACCGCTGGCTGGCTGATCGCGACTTTGTGACCCGTGAGGAGTTCGACGCCGTACGCGCCATGGCACAGAAAGCCCGAGAAGAAAACGAAGCACTGAAAGCGCGGCTAGATGCGCTGGAAGCCGGTAAATCCGCCTGAGCTTAATTAACGGATGAATGAGCGGGTTCCGCCTGTCTCGTGACGTTCGAATACCCAATCTGCAACATCCATTGGCGCACCGGCCTATGAGAGGCTGTGCGCCATTTTCTGTATTGCCCTGGGCAATGTCGCGGGGTTCAACATTTGGATGATTGACTGCTGAACAAGATCACAGCATCGTCACGATATTTTGAGGGTGATCATCATTCGTCCACAAGTTATTGCAGTTATCCCCAAATAAAGGGTTGCCAGACAGCGTTGCTACCGCCACCATATCTAGTAGGAGAAGAGGGAAGTCTCTCTCCTTATTGAGCAGTCCGCTAGCAATTGTGGGTGCCCCGCAGCTCTTTTGCTAGAGATCAGAGAGGTGGCAACATGGCTCTTTCCGAACATTTTCTGGAAGACGAAATTCACCCTATCGACATCGTCGAACATTTGGCCTCAGACCACGATTGGGACTTTGACCGCATAGGCGATGATCAAATCGCCATGGCAGTTGAAGGGCAGTGGCGAACCTACGCGCTAACGCTTGCGTGGTCCGGTTATGAGGAAACCCTAAGGATGGTATGCAGCTTTGAGATGGAGCCCCCTAAAGAGCAGCACTCACGTCTTTATGAGCTGATCAATGAGATGAATGATCAGTGTTGGTCTGGTGGCTTTACCTTTTGGCCCGACCACAAAT
Organism: Phaeobacter cretensis; assembly: GCF_047372505.1. Lineage (NCBI taxonomy): Bacteria > Pseudomonadati > Pseudomonadota > Alphaproteobacteria > Rhodobacterales > Roseobacteraceae > Phaeobacter > Phaeobacter cretensis. The sequence goes on along the minus strand of NZ_JBKBEU010000001.1, from coordinate 873,401 downwards.
TGATGTTGTACCGTTATGGGTTGGTGCTGACCGGTGGGCAGGTTGCCAGCCCGGAGCAGATCGACACGATGATCAACTCGGCGGTCGCCAATTGCGAGCGCTACTACCCGGCAATCCAGTTGATGGTCTGGGGCGGGCAATCGCCACGAGATGCGCTTCAGGTCGCCATTGCAGAGGCCTACGGGCGCGCGTAAACCTTTCCCTGAACTGGCCCCATAGCGGGCCAGACAACCCAGCAGGGGAGGGGAAAGATGCAGGTATCTGAGATCGCAGCGCGTGGTATTGCGCTTTTGGGTTGCGGCAAGATGGGGTCAGCGATGCTGGCTGGTTGGCTTGACCGTGGTGTTTCTCCCAGCGCCGTCTGGGTGATTGATCCGAACCCATCTGATTGGTTGCGCGCGACCGGCGTGCATATCAATGCGCCCTTGCCACAGGCGGGTGAGCACGCGCCGGGCATCGTGTTGATCGCGGTTAAACCGCAGATGATGGGTGAAGCCCTGCCGCAGCTGAAACAGCTGGGGAATGGGGGCACTCTGTTCATCTCCGTTGCTGCAGGCACATCGATTGCGACTTACGAAGAGCTTTTGGGGGCCGAAACGCCGATTGTGCGCGCGATGCCCAACACACCCGCAGCTGTTGGTCGCGGAATCACTGCGATTACGGGCAATGGCTGCGCATCAGATACCGACATTGGGCGCGCTGACATGCTACTACAGGCCATAGGCCAGACTGTCCGGCTTGAGAGCGAGGCGCAAATGGATGCCGTGACGGGGGTCAGCGGCTCCGGTCCGGCCTATGTATTTCATCTGATCGAAACCCTCGCCGCGGCTGGAGAGGCCGAAGGATTGCCTGCAAATCTCGCGATGCAACTGGCCAAGGCCACGGTAGCAGGCGCAGGGGCATTGGCTGAAGCTGCAGAAGAAACACCAGCCCAACTGCGCATCAATGTCACAAGTCCTAATGGGACCACACAGGCAGCGCTCGAAGTTCTGATGGATGAGGACGATGGTTTCCCGCCCCTTTTGCGCCGTGCCGTTGCCGCAGCAAGCAACCGTTCAAAGGAACTTTCTCGTGGATGAAATCAGTTTTGACGATTTTCTGAAAGTCGATGTTCGCGTCGGCGTGGTTGTGCGCGCCGAAGACTATCCTGAGGCGCGAAAACCTGCGATCAAGATGTGGGTGGACTTTGGCGATGAGATCGGCGTTAAGAAAACCTCCGCGCAGGTCACGGCCCATTACACCCCGGAAAATTTGTACGGCAAACAGGTGATGGCAGTTGTCAATTTCCCGGCCCGGCAAATTGGCAAATTCATGTCCGAAGTGCTGGTATTGGGATTGCCGGATGATGCGGGCAGCATCATCTTGATCGGCCCTGACGGTGACGTTCCAATTGGGGGGCGGATGCATTGAACGCGAAAGTCTGGATTACACGTCCGATGACTGCGGCTGTCGAAGCACGGGCACGTGCTGAGTTTGATGCTGAAATCCGTCAGGAGACGACGCCGCTTACGGCCGAGGAGCGTCAGCGTGCGCTGAGTGAATTCGATATCGTCGTACCCACGTTAGGGGATCAGTTCGACGCAGGCAGCTTTGCAGGTGTTCCGGTACCGCGTTGCAAACTGTTGGCCAATTTTGGTGTTGGCTTCAATCATATCGACATCACTGCGGCGAAGGCATCAGGCATTGCGGTTAGCAATACGCCTGGGGCTGTTACCGATGCGACCGCTGATATCGCGATGACGCTTATGCTGATGACAGCGCGACGCGCGGGCGAGGGCGAGCGCCTGGTGCGCTCCGGCCAGTGGCAGGGATGGCATCCGACTCAGATGCTTGGGGTGCATTTGACCGGAAAACATGTTGGTATCGTTGGTTTTGGTCGCATTGGCGAAGCTATCGCCCGGCGTTGCCATTTCGGTTTTGGGATGTCGGTCAGCTATCTTGCACGCAGTGACAAATCCCCGGGCTTCCCGGTAGTACGGGCCGAGAGGCTGATGGCTTTGGCAGCTGCGGTCGACGTGCTGGTTCTGGCTGTTCCAGGCGGAGCTGAGACGCGGCATCTGATTGACAAGGCAGTCTTGGAGGCCATGCGTCCCAGTTCTCTGCTGATCAATATCGCCCGTGGTGAGGTGGTTGATGAAGCCGCTTTGATTGCAGCACTTGAAGCAGGCACGCTCGCAGGCGCTGGCTTGGATGTTTATGAGTTCGAACCAAAGGTGCCGGAAGCGCTGAGCAGCATGGAGCAAGTTACATTGCTGCCGCATCTGGGCACAGCCACAGAAGAGGTGCGCAGCGATATGGGACATCTGGCGTTGGACAATGTTGCGGCTTTCCTCGCGAGGAAACCGCTACTTTCGCCAGTCTGACTTCAACGGGAGCTAAGGGAAACAGAACGGGCAGATATCTGTCCCGTTTAGTCTATTGGCGGTAGGTGAGTTGTGATCAGTCTTTAGGCCCGGTCGGTAGATCGCCAGTGGCCTCGCGCCAATGGCGGCGGCAGAGGGATACATATGTCTCGTTGCCGCCGATCTGTACCTGCTCACCTTCGGTGATTGGCCTGCCGGTTTCATCTTGTCTGATAACCATTGTCGCTTTCTTTCCGCAGTGACAGATGGTGCGCACCTCCCGCATTTCATCGGCCAGTGCCAGCAGCGTGGCCGACCCTGGGAATAAATTACCCTGAAAGTCGACACGAAGACCGTAGCACAGCACGGGCACCCGCAAATCATCTACCACTCGAGCCAGATCCCAAACCTGGTCGGGTGACAGAAACTGCGCCTCATCGACAAAAATGCTGGCGACAGCGCCTTTCTCCAGACGGTCGGACACCTTTCCGAACAGATCTTCACCGGGCCGAAACATATCAGCCTCAGCACCGATCCCGATGCGCGAGGCGATCCGTCCCTGACCGGCTCGGTCATCCAGTGAAGCGGTCAGTAAATAGGTATCCATATTGTTCTCGCGGTAGTTGTGCGAGGCTTGCAAGAGCACCGTCGATTTGCCGGCATTCATGGTGGAGTAATGAAAATAAAGCTTGGCCATGGCGCTGATGTAGCCGCTGTCTGGTACGGAGGAAACGGTTTTTTTTAAACCTTTCACCGGGTGCGCCTGTATGTTTGCACTGACAGTAGAAGCACCCTGCACGCCGATGTGGGTTCGAGACGAAACAACCCGAGAAACGAACCACAATACATCTGCGGCAGGGCGCAAACAGGACGAAAATTGCCCTCCAGCGAAGACACACGCAACACGCCCTCGCCCCTCAGCGTATTCTCTGGTCTTTCGACTAGGTTCAGCGCTGTAAGTCCCTTAAAACCTTAGGGATAGAAATAGCTTCACATTTCCTTTAAGTGTCGTGAATGGGAAATTAACTCGTTTCTTCCCCAGTGGGACAGCGGTCATATGCAGGTATATTTTATATGGCAGACATAGGTACTTATCTAAAAAAGCACACCGAGGCTCTGGTCAAGGATGTGGGGATCGAGGCAGCCTGCCAGATCACGGGGAAATCTAAGGCAACACTTGGGCGGTATTATTCTGATAATGCCGAGCACACTGATCGCTTCATGCCTGTCGACGCCGTCGCCAAGCTGGAAGCTGCGGCCTCCTTTCCTCATGTGACGTCGGGTCTGGCAGACCTTAAGAACATTACGCTGTCGTACTGCGAACCAAGTGCGGCATCGGAGGCCCGTAATGGCGGGGTCAATGCAGATGTGATCGCCTTGAGCCAACGCTTTGCTACCTTGATGAGCGAATATCAGGAGGCCATGGCTGATGGGATCATCACCATCAATGAAGCCAAACGGCTGTTGCGCGAAACCGTGATGCTGCAGCAAGTGCTTCTGGATATGAAGCTGCATCTGGAAGAAGAAAGTGGCTGAGATATCGGCGGCTGGCCCGTCCGGGCCTGAAGAAGCGAATGCTAACAAGTTGCCAGCGCTCGTCGCGGAGGCTTTGCCAAAGATCGATGGGACGGGGTTGAAGGCGGCGGAGGATCCCCAGCATCCGCCGCGCATACTGCTGCTCTATGGGTCGCTACGCGAGGTCAGTTATTCGCGCAAAGCGGCTGAAGAGGCGGCTCGTATCCTTCGCAACTTGGGTTGCGAAACGCGGGTCTTTGATCCAAGTGGACTGCCCTTGCCAGATGACGTGGGATCCCAGAGTCACCCGAAGGTGATTGAATTACGCGATCTTGTCGTTTGGAGCGAAGGCATGGTCTGGTCCAGCCCCGAACGCCACGGCGCTATGACTGGTATCATGAAGACCCAGATCGACTGGCTGCCGTTGTCGCTAAAAGGCGGGATTCGACCCACCCAAGGAAAGACGCTGGCCGTAATGCAGGTTTCCGGAGGGTCACAGTCGTTCAATGCGGTCAATCAATTGCGCATTCTCGGTCGTTGGATGCGAATGATCACCATCCCGAACCAATCCTCGATTCCAAAGGCATGGCTGGAGTTTACGGATGATGGTCGTTTGCCCGACGGTCCATTCTACCGTCGCGTTGTGGATGTGATGGAAGAACTGGTGAAATTCACTTGGCTAACCCGCGGTCGAAAGGACTATTTGGTCGACCGTTACTCTGAGCGAGTAGAGAGCGCCGAGGCTGTGCATCAGCGGGTATCACAGAAATAGTCTGCGATGTTTCTTGGAGAAATTGTAAAAATGGCCCACCAAGAACGGCCGGCCATTTTTGGACTTGGTTGCTGGGCTATCGAGGCGCTCAGGAAACGCGCCGCAGGATGACGGACCCCACGGAGTATCCGGCCCCGAATGAGCAGATTAGCCCAAGATCGCCCTGGGACAGATCTATCGAGTATTTTGAGAATGCGATGATGGAACCAGCCGAAGAAGTATTGGCGTAGTCCTGCAAAATATTGGGCTGTTCTCCGGTTTCGGGCGTGCGCCCCAGAACCTTTTTGCCAATGAAATCATTCATTGTTTTGTTTGCCTGATGCAACCAGAGCCTTTTCAGATCAGTATTGGCGATACCCTCAGCCTCCATATGGTCGGCGATGTGCTGGCTGACCATAGGTAGAACTTCTTTGAATACTTTACGTCCATTTTGCATGAACTGCATGTCGCGGCGATCCTCGACACCATCGGGGCGGGAGCGGCGCAGATAGCCATTATTGTTACGGATGTTATTGGAGAAGCTGGTGGCGCAACGTGTCGACAAAACTTCGAAATGAGGCCCGGCTGCATCGTCACTGCGTTCAATAAGTGTAGCTGTTGCGACATCACCAAAGATGAAATGGCAATCGCGATCACGCCATTCCAGATGGCCGGAACAAATCTCAGGGTTAACCACCAATGCAGAGCGAATGGAGCCCGAGCGGACCATATCCGCAGCGGCCTGAATCCCAAAGGTGGCAGAGGAGCATGCGACATTCATGTCAAAAGCAAAGCCCTTGATGCCAAGCAGGTCCTGAATTTCGATCGCCAGCGCAGGGTAGGCACGTTCCATGTTGGAGGCGGCACAGATCACGGCATCCACGTCGGCGGCGGTCTTACCTGCCTGGGCTAGCGCTGTCTTGGCGGCATCCAGTGCCATCTCCGCCATTATGGAGGGCTCGTCGTCGCTGCGCTGCCGCAGCAATGGGTGCATTACCGCCGGATCCAGAACCCCGGTTTTGTCCATCACATAGCGCTGTTCAATCCCGGATGCTTTTAGGATGAATTCCTCCGAGGAATGGGCCAATGGCTCCATCTCTCCAGCGGCAATCGCTTCGGTATTTTCAGCGTTTATCTTGTCAGCGTAGGCGTTGAACGCCACCACCAACTCGGCATTGGTGATCGTCTGTGACGGGGTAAAGACGCCCGTACCGGTGATGGCGGGTGTATACATGGCCTGAACCTTCGGGTGAGTTTTCAAAGTGGCGCATATCTGGGCATCTTACCCCTGTCAGGTCAAGGGTAGCCCCGGTTTCGAGCGTTAGGACGGCCCTTACGTCAACCAATCTTGGAGAGTCAGAGAGGAAAAAAACCTTTCCTTGCTTGAATGGTTCGAAATTTGAAGTATATGCGCACCCAAGGTGGTGCGCTATGATTCGAGAGACCGATATTGGTGACAGTAGGGCGGAAGTCGACAATCTCAGCGGGATGCGTCCTGAGGTCTGTGCGATGCTGGGTGTTTTTGCGCTCTATTGGCGCATCGATGCCTGTATCGAGGATACTGTTAATTTGCCGGATCTGAGCCGTATAGAATGCCATGTTCTGGCACGTCTCAGAAACCCTTGCCGTATGGGTGAATTGGCCCGCATGTTGCAGACCGTACCTTCGTCGGTGACCACGGCTGCAGATCGGCTGGAGGCGCAAGGATTGATCCAGCGCAGTCGCGATCCGCAGGATCGACGGGCTTGGCTCTTGTCGTTGACACCGGAAGGTACTGCTAAGAGAGACCAACTGGTTGAAGCGATGTCAGGGCTTTTCCGTCGCATATCCGGTCTGAGCAAAGATGAAATCCAGCACTTTGCCACCCTGTCGGCCAAAATTCATGACAATGTACTACGAGCGGACTCGAATCCGCTTCGGAAGGAGTGACTTATGCAGCTGAGTTCAAAAGTACTGGCTGGAATTGCCTCGCTTGTTTTGGGTGCTACGCCCACCTTTGCGCAGGATATTCTGAAGCCGGTTAAACTGATGGAAACCCAATCAGGGACCAAGCCGATCCACCGTGAATTCTACGGTCAGGTCGCAGCTAAGGAAACGGTTGATCTGGCATTTCAGGTTGGGGGGCAGGTCGTGACGTTCCCGGTCGCCGAAGGGTCAATCGTGCCCAAAGGATCCCTGATCGCGGAGCTGGATCTTGAGCCCTTCGAGTTGAAGCTCGGCCAGGCCCAGCTGCAAAAAGAACAGGCAGACCGTACTGTCGCCCGTTTGGAAAAATTGACTGGCACCGTCAGCCAAGTGTCCATTGATGATGCCGAGACACAGTCCGGACTGACCACAATCGCTTTGCGCGATGCGGATTATGCGCTGGAGCATGCGACGCTGAGCGCGCCTTTCGATGCCTTGGTTTCCAGCCGTGAGGTGGCGCTGTTCAGCACTGTCAGTGCTGGTGCCCCGATTGTACGTTTGCATGACATGTCTGAGCTGCATATTAAGGTCGATGTACCCGAGGTGCTGTTCCAGCAGGGCGAAGACAGCAATGCGATGACGATCACCGCAAAGTTCCCGGGCAGCGCAAATAAGTATCCACTGGAAATTCTTGAGTTCGATGCAGAAGCCAGCAGTGTTGGTCAGACGTACCGCGTGACCCTTCGCCTCGACCCGCCAAAGGATCGTCAGATCTTTCCTGGGGCCTCAACCACTGTTCGGGTGACTGTGGAGACAGGATTATCGGCGATTGTTGTGCCGACCACCGCCATTGTTCCTTCCTCCAGTGGCGATACCGGCGTGATGCTGTTTTCGGCCAAAGGCGCTGATGAAGGCGCTGTTAGCTGGACCAAGGTTGAAACTGCTACCACCGACAGTGGTGAGATCGAGATTGTTTCAGGACTTGAGGGCGGAGAAGAGATCGTCTTGACCGGTGGCAGCGCGTTGACCGATGGAGAGGCCGTACGCCGCTTCACCGGCTTCACCAACTAAGGACGGATCTCATGGATATTGCACGCGGGTCGATCAATCGACCGCTATATACGTGGATCATCATGCTTACTGCTCTGTTTGGCGGTATCTGGGGTTTTTTGAACCTCGGGCGGCTTGAAGATCCGGCCTTTACTATCAAACAGGCGGTTGTCATCACTCAATATCCGGGCGCCAGCGCGGAACAGGTGGCGCTGGAAGTCTCCGAGCCACTGGAATCGGCAATCCAAAAGATGGGAGAGGTGAAGCAGATCACCTCTACGAACCAGCCGGGACGGTCGCGCATCGATGTTGAGATGCAGGACACTTTTGACGGAACCGAACTGCCAGGGCTTTGGACCAAACTGCGCAGCGAAGTTGAGGATGCAGCACGCAATCTTCCAGACGGCGTCACAATGCCAATTGTGAATGATGGGTTTGGCGATGTTTTTGGTGTCTTCTATGCCGTGACTGCAGAAGGCTACACAGACGCTGAACGACACGAACTGGCGACTTTTCTGCGCCGCGAACTCCTTGCAGTGGATGGTGTGGCAGATGTCGAGATCGCGGGCCTACCGGAGGAAGCGATCTTTGTTGAGCCAAAGATGGCCATCACGGTTAATCAGAATATCCCACTCAATGCCATAGCCAACGCACTGGCCACGGCCAACTCTGTCCGCGCCGCAGGCAGCATAGAGAACAGCCCCGTAAAGACCCGGCTTAGCGCGCCAGAAGGCTCCGATTCTGTCACTGAGATTGCAGGTCTCACGATTGGTTCCCAAGGCGAGGTGATCAATGTCATCGACATGGCGGATGTCTTTCGCGGCCGTACTGATGATCCCTCTCAGATCATCCGATTTGACGGTGTCGAAGCGTTCACCATGGGTATTGCGGGTTTGGCGACCGAGAACATTGTCGAGGTCGGTCAGCGTGTTGATGAACGCCTGGCAGAGCTGGACAGCCAGATCCCATATGGCGTCGAACTAAAGCCGATCTACCAACAGCACGTCGTTGTTGATGAGGCGTCCAACGATTTCCTCGTGAATCTGGCGATGTCTGTCAGCATCGTTGTTATTGTCCTTGCGATTTTCATGGGGTGGCGTGCGGCCGTTGTCGTTGGCACCACGCTGTTGCTGACCGTGGTTGGCACACTGATGTTTATGAATTTTTTCTCCATCGAGATGGAACGGATCTCCCTCGGGGCTTTGATCATTGCGATGGGGATGCTGGTCGACAACGCCATCGTGGTTGCCGAGGGTATGCAGATCGCAATGGCGCGCGGGCGCACATCGCGTGAGGGCGCCCATGAGGCTGCTGCCAAGACGCAGATACCGCTCTTGGGGGCGACGGTGATTGGCATTATGGCCTTTGCCGGTATTGGCCTTAGCCCGGACTCTACGGGTGAGTTCATGTTCTCACTCTTTGCGGTGATCGGTATCTCGCTTTTGCTGAGCTGGTTACTGGCGCTGACCGCGACGCCGCTACTGGGTCACTACTTCTTTAAGCAAGGATCAGGCGACGACCACGATGCTTACTCGGGATTGTTGTTCCGCGGTTATGGGAAGATACTTCGTCTGTCACTCAAGCTGCGTTGGCTCGTTGTTCCGGGCCTGCTGGTTGTGACCGTACTTTGCTTCATCGGCTTTGGTCAGGTGAAGCAGCAGTTCTTCCCGAACTCCAACACGCCATTGTTCTTTGTGCATTACAAACTGCCGCAGGGTACATCGATTGAAACCACTTCAGAGCACATGCGCGTCTTTGAGGAGTGGTTGGCCACGCGTGAAGAGGTCGAGACAGTTGTGACATTTGTCGGGCAAGGCGCCACGCGCTTTATGCTCACATATGATTCCGAAGATCCCAATCCCAGCTATGGGCATCTGATTATCCGGGCTGCCAGCCTGGAACAGATTCCGGCAGTGCAGGCCGATCTGGAAGTCTTTGGGCAAGGCCGGTTCCCAGAGGGCGAATTCCGTACCAAACGGTTGGTCTTTGGTCCCGGGGGGGGGGCGCCGATTGAGGTGCGCTTTGCGGGGCCTGATCCGAAGGTGCTCCGTGGACTGGGCGAGGAAGCCATGCAGCGCCTGCACAGCGCTACGCCCGATATTCTGAGTGTACGTCAGGACTGGCGCGAGCAAGAGGTCACGCTGAAGCCGATATACGCGACGGATCGTGCTCAGACGGCGGGTGTCACCCGCGACTCAATCGCGGATGCGTTGCAGTTCTCGACCGATGGTTTGCGGGCCGGCGTCTTCCGCGATCGTGAACGCTTGATCCCTATCATTATTCGCCGCGCCGATGAGGGTGAATACAACATGATGGATCAGCTCGTCTTCTCAGAGGCAGCGGGTAAATTCGTCCCACTGGAACAGATGATCGATGGCGTTGATGTGAACGTGGAAAATACGCTTGTGCATCGTCGCGATCGGGTACCCACATTGACCGTCGGGGCGGATATTCCTGCGGATCTCACCGCCGCCAGCGTATTTGTGCAGGTCAAGGACAGTATCGAAGAGATGCAGTTACCGCCGGGCTATGTGATGGAATGGGGTGGCGAGCATGAAAACTCCGCCGATGCCAACGCCAGTTTGGGTAAACAGCTGCCGGTGACCATCCTGATAATGGTGTTGATTTCTGTGCTGCTGTTCAATGCAATCCGGCAACCAATCATCATTTGGCTTCTGGTGCCAATGTCTGTGAATGGTGTTGTGATCGGTCTGTTGGGCACAGGCATGCCCTTTACCTTCACTGCGCTTCTGGGCCTGCTCAGCCTCTCTGGCATGCTGATCAAGAATGGCATCGTGCTGGTTGAGGAAATCGATCTGGTCCGTGCCGAGGGCAAGCCCTTGCGCGATGCCATCGTCGAGGCTTCTGTCTCACGTTTGCGCCCGGTGATGCTCGCAGCAGTGACAACTATCCTCGGTATGGCGCCATTGCTGACCGATGCGTTCTTTGTGTCGATGGCGGTCACAATTATGGGGGGGCTGGCCTTCGCTACCGTTTTGACTTTGGTGGCGGCTCCGGTGTTCTACCTGATCTTCTTTGGTCGTGACGAAAAACGAGAACTGGCCGCGAGCGCCTGATCGCAATCCCCGATATCGTTAGAAAAGCCCCGGTTGTGAAACCGGGGCTTTTATTTTGTCTGGGTTTTGTATTCCCGCATAGGGCGTGTTCGAACGCCTGCTCAATGCAGGTCTTTCACGCCTATTCTAAGGTTTCGAGACTAGTGAGTAACGCGTTCGGCACGCCAGATTTACAGCTGAAAGGCACGCAAAGTACCCCTGACGCCAGTTAAGATATGGCTGCTCGAATACGTAGATAGGATTCGCCTCATTTGCGAATTCACGGACCCAATCCCGCCTCAATTCCCACGATTCGTTTCCAAACATCGGCGTTAAACCAACAGGCACAGGGGAAATCTCATCGAATTCCTTGCTGGAAAAATGACAATTTTTCAGATATTTGAGTGAATTTTTCCTAAAAATGTTTAGAAAGGTTAAGGAAAATATAGAGCTGAGGCAGATCGATGGCGGTAGAAATCTCTGACATTAACTGAACGTTAATCACGTCACATTCTGCCCGTGTTTCTGACAGCTCCGTACAGCTCTAAGCCGCATTCCAGCCTCAGCCGACCCCGATGATGGCGATGTGGGAAAATTTGGAGTGGACCATGAGACACTTTATTCGGCTTATCGCCGCGGCCTTTGTCGCAAGTACAACCCTTAGCGTATCTGCAGAGGCGCAATCGGCTGGAGTCAGAGCTATTCAGGGATGGGAGGCGGTGGGACGCCTTAACATCGCTGGGCGCAATATGTGTACGGGCAGTCTGATCGCCCCAAACCTTGTGCTGACCGCTGCGCACTGCCTTTACAATCCGCAGACTGGGCAGGCGGTAAATCCGCGCAACATCAAATTCGAAGCGGGTTTAAATGGTCGACGAGCCAAAGCCTCACGCCGGGTGGTCAAGGCTGTGATCCATCCCGGTTACCGCCACAAATGGTCCAGTCGCAGCGAAGCGGGTAGCGATATTGCGGTTTTGCGTCTGAACCGTCCCATTTCAGGGAGTCAGATCCGTCCCTTTGTGCTGGCGGCTGCGCCAACTCCGGGAGAGAGCGTAGATGTGCTGTCTTATACCGTGAACCATGCGAGCCGCCCGGCGCGGGAAAGAGACTGTCGAATATTATCAACCAGAAGCGAAACGCTGGTGACATCCTGCAGAGCTGACTACGGTGCGTCGGGTTCACCTGTATTGCAAATGCGCCCCGGGCATTCACCGATGCTGGTCTCTGTGATTTCGGCGAAGGCTCAGATGGGGCGAAAACGGGTATCACTGGCGACTACTTTTGACAGATCCTTGCGGGCACTCATGCGCCGCGCGGGCTGAAACAGGCCCGCCTAGCCTCCACTCTGTTTCTCACAAATGTATGTGTAGGGGCGGGTAGGGTCCAACCAACGAAAAACCCCGGTGGATGTGCACCGGGGTTTTTCGTTAGTTGGTATGATATAGTATCAGTGCACGTAGTGGAGCCTATTAAAGCTACTACGCCATTTTGAGACTTCTCCCAGCACTGGCTCACCGCGCAGGGCTGCCGCGATCAACTTAGCCAACCGTGGGGCGTCCTCTACTGTCATTCCCCAGCGTACCAGTTCGGGTGTTCCTATGCGTAGCCCGTTCATATCTCTGTCAACCGATGGCACCGGTAGGCCGATGCCACAGGCCAGAAGCCCGTTCTGCCGAAGCAGTTTCGATGCCGCCTGTCCGCCGCCATAAGGCGCTGCCAGCAGGGCAAACTGGTGCGATGTGGTAATACCCTCTGCTGTCTTGAAAAGCGGGACACCTTCGTCCTCCAGCGCGCTTGCAAGGGCCTGTGCCAGGGCAATCATGTCTGCCGCATAAGCACGACCAAAATCACGCCAATCCAGCAGGGTGACAGCAAGGGCGGCGGATTTCGCGACGTCAAAATTGGCTGTCATGCCGGGAAACGCAATACTATCCAACGTTTTGGCGATATCAGCATCATTGGTGACGATCAGACCACCCGCGGGGCCGCCAAGGCTTTTGTAGGTGCTCATGGTCATGAAATGTGCACCTTCGACCAGTGGGTCTGACCAGGCTTTACCGGCAATAATGCCGCATTGATGGGCAGCGTCGAACATCACCTTGGCACCGATTTCATCTGCAATGGCCCGCACCCCGGCGACGGGATGTTCAAACAGATTGAGGCTGCCGCCAATAGTGATCAACGTGGGGTGTTCTTTCCGCGCCAGCTGACGTAGCGCGACCAGGTCGACGGTATAGCCATCCGCCAGAACCGGCGCATCAATGCAACGTAGGCCATAAAGCCCCGCACAGCCCGCACCGTGATGTGTTACATGCCCACCGATAGCGGCGGGCGGCGCTATGATGGTGTCACCCGGCTGGCAGGTCGCCATAAAGCCGTAGAGATTGGCCAGCGCGCCGGAGGGCACCCGAATTTCTGCGAATTCCGCGTTAAAGATCTCACAAGCAAGCTGGGCTGCAATGACCTCGATCTCTTCGATGGCTTCCAGCCCCATTTCGTATTTATCCCCTGGGTGACCCAGCGAAGGACGCGAGCCTAGCCCAGATGCCAAAAGCGCTTCGGCTTTGGGGTTCATCACATTGGTGGCCGGGTTGAGGTTAAAGCACTCTTCTTCATGAATGACGCGGTTCTTGTCTGCCAGTGCATTGATATGGGCCAGCAGTGTATCGGAACTTGCGGCGGGGGTGGCTTGGGTGATGTCTGAGATACGTGTGGCGCTGACGTCAGTAAGCCAGCTGCGCGAGGCTTGGGTCATTTTATCCTCCATGTCTGGGCATCACCCTGCGCCAACAGTGCGTGACCGGGCAAATCAGATTTGCTATTCTTTGGCTTAGTAAAACTAAGCCTAGGAAATGTTGTCATGGCCGTAGCACCACTACGCCCCAAGGGGCCGCCGCTGAATGCAATGCGCGCGTTTGAAGCTGCCGCGCGTCTACAGAGCTTTGTTGCCGCTGCGGATGAGCTTGGTGTGACACCTGGCGCAGTATCTCAGCAGGTAAAAGCGCTCGAGGAATGGGCCGATACGCCGCTATTTCGGCGGAACCCGCAAGGCGTGGCACTGACGGTTGCAGGGCAGGCGCTGTTGCCGACCTTTGAGGCGGCCTTCGATGCGCTCGGGGCGGCGACACAAGCGCTCAGATCTCTACACCCGGTTAGAGAACTTCACATTGCGGCGCTCCCCTCCATTGCACAACTGTGGTTGCCCCGCCGACTTGAGCGTCTGCGTCAAGCACTGCCAGATTTGAAAATCTCGGTCACGGCGATGGAGATGCCGCCAAATCTTAACAGAGAGCTATTTGATTTTGCTCTGTTCTTCACTGCGCCAGGGGATTGCCCTTCAGGGGCAAAGGTTTTGCAAGGGGACCGGATCTTTCCGGTTTGTACGCCAATGATTGCCGAGGCGCTGGATCTGCCAGAACGACTGTCGGACTGCGTGTTGCTACAGGATCAAACATGGGTCGACGACTGGCTACATTGGGCTAGCGAGACTGGTGTTGCGCTGGAAAATCCAGTTAGCGGCCCGCGTTATTCGCTCTACAGTCTCGCCTTGCAGGAAGCGATGTCTGGTGCCGGTATCCTTATGGGGCATGAGGCGTTGGTTGCAGATGCGCTTAAGCAGGGCAGTCTGGTTTGCCCTTTCAGAGAGCTGAATGTGGATACGGGACGCCAATTGACGCTGACGCAGCCTCCACGGGCCCGCCGCTGCCCGGATCACGATGTCATTGTTGGGCTTCTTCAACAGGGGCCGATAGGCAGTGCAGCGGATAACTGAAAAGGCCCCGGACTTGCGCCGGGGCCTTTTCAGTTAATCGGTCTGTTTGCGAACGAAGGCTGATCAGCCCTGCAGGCTTTTCACTTCAACGTCGCCTTCCGCTTGTGCCTTTATGGCGCGGGCAGCGGCATTGGCCCCAGCTGCGGTCGTGAAATACGGGATCTTATCGTAAAGAGCGACAGAGCGCATATCCTTACTGTCCTGCACAGCCTGCGCGCCTTCGGTGGTGTTCATCAGCAGTTGAACGTTGCCGTCCTTCAGCATGTCCACCACGTGCGGGCGGCCTTCATAGACCTTATTTACCAGCTCACAAGGAACGTCGTGCTCGTCCAACCAGGTCTGGGTGCCGCGTGTGGCGACCAGAGTGAAACCCTGTTCGATCAGGATGTTTGCCGCATCCAACATGAGCGTACCCTTGTCAGCATCCTTGATCGAGATAAACGCACGGCCTTCGGAAGGGAGTACCATACCAGCACCCATCTGAGCCTTGAGGAAGGCGCGGGCAAAGCTGCGATCCCAGCCCATGACTTCGCCGGTGGAGCGCATCTCTGGGCCCAGCAATGTATCGACGCCGGGGAAGCGGGCGAAGGGCAGCACTGCTTCTTTGACCGAGAACCAGGGCATGTCAGGGTCGGCCAAGGTCATTGGATCTGCCATTGGCACATTAACGTCATAGCCTGCGTCCGGCTCATACGGCGCTCGTTTGGGGAAGGCTGACAGTGGCTCGCCGGCCATGACGCGCGCGGCGATCGACGCAATGGCTGAGTCTGTGGATTTCGCCACAAAAGGTACTGTGCGCGAGGCACGTGGGTTTACCTCGATCAAGTAGATTACTTCGTTGCCATCGGCGTCAGGTTTGACTGCGAACTGGATGTTCATCAAACCAACAACATTTAGCGCCTTTGCCAATGCGTTTGTCTGCGTCTTGACCTCAGCGATCACCTCTTTGGACAGAGAGTAAGGGGGCAGCGAACAAGCACTGTCACCAGAGTGCACACCGGCTTCTTCGATGTGCTGCATGATTCCTGCCACATGCACCTCGATGCCATCGCAGATTGCATCTACATCCAGCTCCACCGCGCCTGAGAGATAGCTGTCCAGCAGCACAGGGCTATCGCCGGAAACCACTACAGCCTCGGCGATGTAGCGGCGTAGCTGATCCATATCGCGCACGATTTCCATGGCACGCCCGCCCAGAACATATGAGGGGCGGATCACCAGCGGAAAGCCGATCTCTTCTGCAATTTCAAGCGCCTGCGCGTCTGTGGAGGCAATGCCATTGTGCGGCTGTTTCAGGCCCAATTGGTTGACCAGCGCCTGAAAACGCTCACGGTCCTCAGCAAGATCAATCGCGTCAGGTGAAGTGCCAAGGATCGGAATACCTTCCTCTTCCAGCGCGTTGGCGAGCTTCAGCGGGGTTTGACCACCGAATTGCACGATAACACCATGCAGGGTTCCGTTTTCCAGCTCTTTGGTTAGGATTTCCATCACATGTTCAAAGGTCAGCGGCTCAAAATACAACCGGTCAGACGTGTCATAGTCGGTAGACACGGTTTCTGGGTTGCAGTTGATCATGATGGTTTCATAGCCTGCGTCTGTCAGAGCAAAACAGGCGTGGCAGCAGCAGTAATCGAACTCGATACCTTGACCGATCCGATTGGGACCACCGCCCAGAATGACGACCTTTTTACGGTCGCTTGGACGGGCTTCGCATTCGACATCTCCAAAGGCCGGTGCCTCATAGGTGGAGTACATATAAGGCGTCTGCGCCTCAAACTCGGCCGCGCAGGTATCGATCCGCTTGAACACAGCATTGACGCCCAGACCGCGGCGGGTGCGACGCACATCGTTCTCGCTTCGATCGGTCAGCAAGCCAAGGCGGGCGTCGGTAAAGCCCAGCATCTTAATTGCGCGCAGGCCATGCGCGTCTTGCGGCAGACCTTCGGCGCGGATCTTTGCTTCAGCTTCAACAATTTCACGGATGCGGGCCAGGAACCAGGGGTCGAATTTGGTAACCGCATGGATCTCATCATCCGTAAGTCCGTGCCGCATCGCTTGAGCAATGGTACGCATCCGGTCCGGGGTCTGCTGGCTGATAGCCTTAATTACCGCAGCCTTGCCGTCGGTTTCATCTTCGGCACCGGGGATGACTACTTCGTCAAAGCCGGTAAGACCGGTTTCCATCGATGCCAGCGCCTTTTGCAAGGATTCGTGGATGGTGCGGCCAATGGCCATCGTCTCGCCCACAGATTTCATCGCGGTGGTCAGATACGGTTCGGAGCCTGCGAATTTCTCAAAAGCAAAGCGCGGGATCTTGGTGACAACATAGTCGATTGTCGGTTCAAACGACGCCGGGGTGACACCGGTAATGTCGTTGTCTAGCTCGTCCAAGGTAAAGCCTACAGCCAGTTTCGCAGCGATCTTTGCAATCGGGAAGCCCGTTGCCTTCGACGCCAGAGCGGATGACCGGCTAACGCGTGGGTTCATTTCGATCACAATCATACGACCGTCGGCAGGGTTTACAGCCCACTGAACATTGGATCCGCCCGTTTCCACGCCGATTTCGCGCAGGACAGCAATCGAGGCCGAGCGCATCATCTGGTATTCTTTATCCGACAGAGTAAGCGCAGGTGCCACGGTAATCGAATCGCCTGTGTGGACGCCCATCGGGTCAATGTTCTCAATTGAGCAGACGATAATCGCATTGTCAGCGGTGTCGCGCACCACCTCCATCTCGTATTCTTTCCAGCCCAGAAGGCTCTCGTCGACGAGGATCTGATTGACCGGTGAGGCGTCCATACCAGAGCGGCAGAAATGGATGTAGTCCTCACGATTGTACGCGACGCCGCCGCCGGTCCCGCCAAGGGTAAATGCCGGGCGGATGATCGCGGGCAAGCCGATGTCTTCCAGCTCGTCCAGTGCCATCTGAACACCTGCGTCCAGATCGGCGTTGCCGTTGTCTTTCTTGGGGGCAGTGATGATTGTGGCGCGGGGGTTTTCCAGCCCCAACCTATCCATCGCTTCGCGGAACAGCTTGCGGTCTTCTGCCATTTCAATGGCTTCGCGCTTGGCTCCGATCATTTCGACGTCGTATTTTGCCAGCACGCCCATCTCTTCCAGGGCCAGTGCCGTGTTCAATCCGGTCTGCCCACCCATGGTAGGCAGCAGGGCATCGGGACGTTCCTTTTCGATAATCTTGGCCACTACTTCGGGTGTGATCGGTTCGATATAGGTCGCGTCGGCCAGGCCTGGATCAGTCATGATGGTCGCTGGGTTGGAGTTCACCAGAATGACCCGGTAACCCTCTTCACGAAGTGCCTTACAGGCCTGCGCGCCCGAGTAGTCGAATTCGCAAGCTTGGCCAATAATAATCGGCCCCGCACCAATGATCATGATCGATTGGATATCGGTTCTTTTGGGCATGGCCTGGATCCTTTGATGTGCGCGAGTCATGGGCACCCCCGTGCGCCCAAATTGTCCTGCGTTATAGGGACCGCGCAGAAAGGTTCAAGGGGGATCGGAAACCGAATTGGAAATGCCGCATCTATCTCTTTTGTTCGCATAGCGAACGGATATATGTGGAGAGGTCGTAACGACGGAGCAGGCAGACGTGCGGATTCGCTTTGATCAGGGGCCGATGGGGCCCAGCACATATTTTGAAAACCCATTGCGGGTGATCCGCGCGGATGGGCCGGAAGAGGTGCCTACAGCGCTTGTAGCGCTGGATGCTGCCCGCGCCGCAGGGCATTGGCTGGCGGGATACGCTACGTATGAACTGGGCTATGCGCTGGAGCCAAAGCTGGCGCGCAGGATGCCCGACATACGTCGCCTGCCATTGATCTGCTTTGGAGTTTACGCCGGCCCGAATCCTCAAGCCGCCGAAACGAACACCAGGCCGCTAGCGGAAAACGAAGCTGGCCTTGAGGGGATTAAGCCGCGCTGGACGTATGAGCGCTACGCTCAGGCCTTCGCAGAGGTAAACCGCAATATCGGCAAGGGTGATATCTACCAGGCCAATCTGACCTTTCCGATTTCAGCAGACGCCTATGGTACCGCGGAAGAATTATACGCCGCTCTCCAGGACAGGCAGACCGTTGGACATGGGGTTCTTGTTGAACAGGATGGTCTGCCTGACCTATTGTCGCGCTCGCCCGAGTTGTTTTTTCGCACCGATTCTGACGGCGATATCGAAACTCGCCCGATGAAAGGCACTCAGCCCCGCAGCTCTGACCCGGTAGAGGATGCCCGCCGTCGCGATTTCCTGCGTCAGGACGAGAAGAACCGCGCCGAAAACCTGATGATTGTGGATTTATTGCGCAATGACATCTCTCGTGTGGCGCAGATCGGGTCGGTTCATGTGCCGGACCTGTTTGCGGTCGAAAGCTATGCGACCTTGCATCAAATGGTTTCCACAGTCCGGGCGAAACTGCGCCCTGATGCCGGATTGGCCGAGATCTTTGCCGCCTTGTTTCCCTGCGGATCGATTACCGGTGCGCCCAAAATCCGCTCGATGGAAATCCTTGCCGATCTGGAGCCTTGGGCGCGCGATATCTATTGCGGCACCATCGGATGGGCAGCACCGGATGGCGCATCGGAATTCAATGTCGCAATCCGCACCTTGATGCTGGAAGACGGCCGCGCGACGCTCAACGTTGGCGGTGGTGTTGTCTGGGACAGCACCGCAGACTCGGAATATGAGGAAGCCCTATGGAAAGCCCGATTTGCTCAGGTAACGCCCTCCAGAACGATCCCGCTTTCCGCCTGATCGAGACTCTGGGCTGGCATCCGGGGGAAGGGTTCCGGCATCAGAAGCAGCACCTTGCCCGAATGGAGCGCAGCGCGGCGGAGTTTGGCATTGCCGTTGATCCAAATCAGATAAGGCGCATTCTGGAGAAGGTCGCGGGGGATAGGCCACTTCGCTGCCGCCTAACATTGGATGTGGGTGGCCAGGCGGAGTTGACACAAACACCGCTGGCGGGAAACCCAAGCGAGTGGCGGCTGGGAATAGCTGATACAAGATTGGATGCCTCAGACGTTTGGCTAAGGCACAAAACCACCCGGCGAGCCCTTTATGACCAAGCGCGTGCCACTATGTCCGCTGACCTAGATGAACTGCTGTTCCTGAACGGACGCGCCGAACTGTGCGAGGGAACGATCACGAATATATTTGTTTCTCGTACTGGCGGCGAGTTGGTTACGCCGCCGCTATCCTCGGGCTTGCTACCCGGTGTACTTCGGCAGGTGATGCTGGATCAGGGAAATTGCAGTGAGGCAGTCCTAAACCTGCAAGATCTACGGGAAGCCCGGGCCATCTATATGGGTAACTCCCTGCGTGGGTTGATCCCGACGCGGCTTGTCTGAGACAGGCTATCTTTGCCTTTCAGGGGCGCTCTTATGGCGGCAGGGATTTGGCTTGGCATAGAGAGAAGGGGCTTGAACTCGCGTGGATGGGTCAGAAACGGTCAGTTGAGGTGGGAAAGCACCCAGTTTGCTTGACAACCGCGCCGCAACCTAGTGTACCACCCCGGACGAATTCCGCGCCGTTCTGGCGCATCTCTCGAATGACGGCCCGCCCGGACATGAGACCGGTATAACGAAAGGTCACCCCATGCACGACTATCGCAGCCACACCTGCGCCGAACTGAACAAATCCAACGTCGGTGATACCGTCCGCTTGTCGGGCTGGGTACACCGTGTTCGCGATCACGGCGGCCTTCTCTTTATCGACCTGCGCGACCACTATGGCGTTACTCAGGTCATGGCAGATCCGGATAGCCCTGTTTTCGCTGATATTGAGAAAGTTCGCTCTGAGTGGTGCATCCGTATTGATGGCAACGTCAAGGCCCGTGACGAAAGCCTAGTGAACAGCAAAATCCCGACAGGTGAAATCGAAGTTTTCATCCGTGATATCGAAGTGCTGGGCAAATCCGAAGAACTTCCACTGATGGTATTCGGCGAGCAGGAGTACCCGGAAGAAACCCGTCTGCGCTATCGCTACCTCGACCTGCGTCGCGAAAAGATGCAGAAGAACATGCTGCTGCGCTCCAACATGGTTCAATCGATCCGCCGCCGCATGTGGGACAAGGGGTTCAATGAATATCAAACCCCGATCATTACGGCGTCGAGCCCCGAAGGTGCGCGCGACTTCCTGGTGCCATCGCGTCTGCACCCTGGCAAATTCTACGCGCTACCGCAGGCTCCACAGCAGTTTAAACAGCTGATGATGGTCTCGGGCTTTGACAAGTATTTCCAGATCGCGCCGTGCTTCCGCGATGAAGACCCGCGCGCCGACCGCTCGCCAACCGATTTCTATCAGCTTGACCTGGAGATGTCCTTTGTCACTCAGCAGGATGTTTTCGACACCATCCAGCCGGTGATGCAGGGCGTGTTTGAGGAATTCGGCGGTGGCCGCAAGGTTGATAGCGAATGGCCGCAAATCTCCTACAAGGATGCAGCCAAATGGTACGGCACGGACAAGCCGGATCTGCGAAATCCGATTAAGATGCAGGATTGTTCCGAGCATTTCCGCGGTTCTGGATTTGCTATCTTTGCCAACCTGTTGGAAAATGACGGCACCGAAATCCGTGCAATCCCAGCGCCCACAGGCGGCAGTCGCAAGTTCTGCGATCGGATGAATAAGTTCGCTCAGGCCGAAGGTCTGCCGGGCATGGGTTATATTTTCTGGCGTGATCAGGGCGAAGGCTTGGAAGCCGCAGGTCCGCTGGCCAAAAATATCGGCCCAGAACGCACCGAAGCAATCCGCCAACAACTTGGCCTTGATGTGGGCGATGCGGCCTTCTTCCTCGGCGGCAAGCCGAAGGCGTTCGAAAGCGTTGCAGGCAAAGCCCGCACTGTGATTGGCGACGAGCTGGGTCTGACCGACAATGACCGCTTTGCCTTTTGCTGGATCGTGGATTTCCCGATCTACGAGAAAGACGAAGAAACCGGCAAGATCGACTTCGAGCACAACCCTTTCTCGATGCCGCAGGGTGGGATGGACGCGCTTCTGGAAGATCCGCTCGCGGTCAAAGGCTACCAGTACGATTTGGCCTGCAACGGCTACGAACTGGTTTCGGGTGCGATCCGGAACCACAAGCCTGAAATCATGTTTAAAGCGTTTGAAATCGCGGGCTACGGTAAGGATGAGGTCGAAAAGCGGTTTGGCGGTATGGTCAATGCTTTCCAATACGGCGCCCCCCCGCATGGCGGTTGCGCAGCAGGTATCGACCGTATGGTAATGCTGCTGGCGGACGAAGCAAACATCCGCGAAGTTATCATGTTCCCGATGAACCAACGCGCTGAAGATTTGATGATGTCTGCCCCATCCGAGCCGCTGAGCGATCAGCTGATGGAGCTTGGCCTGCGTGTGATCCCGCGGGATCAATAAGCACAGCAACTATTTTGCAAAAGGCCCGGGCAATTGTCCGGGCCTTTTTTGCATCCGCAGGTACGCTGGTGTTTATTTGATCCTCCATTGAGGTTGTGCGAAATCTGTTGGGCCTACGGTGGGAGGAAGCGGAGATCTGCGTATCACGGGAAATTCCGCTGTGGATCGGCGCTGCGATGCTTTAACCTGCAGATGCGGTGGCAGCACAGCGAAGAAGGAGAGCGATGCGCTTTGATCCGGAATTGGCAGAGATCCGCTTTGGCTGTGGTCTCTCCCCGCTCCATGTCCCTCCCTCTGACGCAGAGATGCTCCTAGCGGGGCTACGTGCGCCAGACGTGTCCGCACGGGATTGGCCTATCCCGGGCTTTGAGGGCGCATTGGCAGATGCGCGTGCCTATTCCTCGGCCCGCCGTGCCCGCAAACATGCCATCGATACCTCGCTTTTTGAGGCGCGAGACAAGGATCTGAAGCAGCATCGCGCCCTTATGCGAGATCATCAGGCGCTTTGGTTTACCCGTCGGTTGCTGCGCTGCGTAACAACTCCCCATGGTTTTCGTGAGCGGCTTACCTTGTTTTGGGCGGATCATTTTACCGCGCAGGGCAAAATTGCAGCCTTCCGCTACGCGGCGACCCCCTATGTGGAAACCTCTATCAGGCCAAATATTGCGGGGCGGTTTGAGGATCTGTTGATCGCGGCCGTAATAAGCCCTCTTATGTTGCACTATTTGGATCAACACCGGTCAACCGGCCCAAACAGTCGCCGTGCGAAACGAGTGGCACGGCGTCAGGATCGTCAGGTGGGGCTGAATGAAAACCTCGCCCGCGAGGTGTTGGAACTCCATACGCTGGGGGTCGACGGACCGTATACGCAAGCGGATGTGCGCCAATTGGCGGAGCTGTTCACGGGGATGATTTATGATATCAAAACCGGCTTCAAATTCGCCCCCGGATGGGCGGAACCGGGTGGGGAGACCGTGCTGGGTCAAGACTATGGCGTCGAGACGACGGGGTTAGACGCGATCACACAAGCGCTGCGTGATTTCGCGCGGCACCCCGCTACGGCCCAGCATCTGGCCCATAAACTGGCCGTTCATTTCACAGGCGACACACCGGACCCTGCACTGGTCGCGCATCTTGCGGCGCGCTACTGGGACAGTTCTGGTGATCTGATTGAGGTTTACACCGCCCTGTTGGAGCACCCGGCCGCGTGGCAACCTAACTTGGATAATGTCAAACCGCCCTTTGCCTATCTGGCGTCCGCATGTCGCGCGTTGGCAGTGCCGCCAGAAGCTCTGACCCAGCTCACTCGTCCCCAGGTCAACCGGTTCTTCTTACGCCCTATGCAGCGCATGGGCCAGCGCTGGGAGTCTTCCAACGGGCCTGATGGTTGGAGCGAGACGGATGGCGACTGGATCACCCCGCAAGCGTTGGCAGAACGGCTGCGTTGGTGCATGACGGTGCCTGCTCACATACTTCCACAAATGCCAGCGCCGCTGAATGCACTTAAGAGCGCGCTTGGCGGTCTGACCACAGCACAGCTGCGTTTTGTTGCGACAGCTGCCGAAACTGAGCGGGAGGGGGTCGGGCTGATACTTGCCTCGCCTGCTTTTCAGCGCCGTTGAAACCCTTGAGAAGGAGATCTAGATGATCAGGACGTCGTCGACCGGAGCAGGTGTTCTGTCCAGACGCGGCTTTCTCGCCCGCTCAGGGTTGATTGGCTGTTCGCTGGCCGCAAGCCCATTGCTAACGCCCGTTAGTTTTGCTGCAGCGCCATGGGATACCCGGTTGGTAGTGATCATTCTGCGCGGGGGTATGGATGCGATCGACGTGGTCCAACCTTATGGTGACCCCGCTTATGAGGACCTCAGACCCAGGCTGCTCGGGGGGCCGCAGAACGGCGCGCTGGATCTTGATGGGTATTTCTCCCTGCATCCGGCTCTGGCCCCGTTGATGCCCTTGTGGCGCGCGGAGCAACTCGGGTTTATCCACGCGGTTTCAACTCCATACCGTAACAAGCGCAGTCATTTCGATGGGCAGGACCTATTGGAAGCCGGTACCCCGGGGTTGCACCAACGCCGGGATGGTTGGCTGAACCGCCTGCTGCAAGTCACACCCGGCGTAGAGGCGCGTACGGCCTTCGCCATTGGACAAGGGGAAATGAAACTGTTGCAGGGAACAGCTCCGGTTTCCGACTGGTCACCTGATGCCGAGATCACACTCAGCCCGCAGGCAGAACGTTTGGCAGGGCTGATGATGGAGCAGGATCCCATGTTTCATACGGCTCTAACAGAGGCACTGGATCTGGCCCGTGCCGCCGGAGATTATGCCGGAGGGCAGAGCGATGGGGAGAAGAAACAAGATCGAGGTCGAAAAAAGCCGCATCAACGGATTGCGAGTTATGCGGCGCAGCAGCTGCGCGGCGACAGCCGGATTGCGGCCTTTTCTATTAATGGTTGGGACACTCATAACCGTCAGGCAGGCGCATTGTCGCGGGCATTGCGCCGACTGTCTGACACCATTCTTACACTAAAAGCGGATCTGACGGCTGACATCTGGGGCAAGACCGCGGTTGTGGCGATGACGGAATTTGGCCGCACAGTACGTGAAAACGGAACCGGGGGGACGGATCATGGGACTGGTGGCGCAATGGTGCTGGCTGGAGGAGCAATTCGGGGAGGTAGGGTGCACGGGCGATGGCCAAGCCTGGATGAGGCCGCGCTTTATGACCGTCGTGATCTGATGCCTACCGGGGATGTGCGGGCGCATATGGGTTGGATCATGCGCGGCATGATCGGTACCGATACCCAGAAAATCGCGGATGTGATTTTCCCCGGCGTGCAACTTGGCACGGATCCAGGTTTGCTACAGGGCTAGCTGATGTGAGCCGCATTGACCGGTTCTTGTTAGCTGTCGCCGGGATCAAGGATGACCAGAGACCCCACGCTGTGGTCGCGATTACGACGTATTTCTCGGGCCGAAAACCGCACTTGCAAGTATAAGACAATGCCCAAAGTTGCCGACGCGATAAGAACAATTTCGATCATTTCAGATAGCGACCTTTTGTTTCAGACGTTCTTGCACCAATCCGGCGACCCGTGCGGCCACAGCTGTCACTGGTTGACCGCTCTTGCGGGCATTCGCGAGATCTGATGCAGCCTTGGCCAGATGGGAATCCCCAACGCTACGGGCAACTCCGCCAAGGAACTGCGCTACATAGTCCAGTGTCTGTCCTTCTTCAGCTTCGTTCAGCACCTCAGCGGCGTGAGACATGTCATCCCGGAAGGCCAGCAGATCCGGTTGGATCACTTCGTCGGTCAGCGCATTGGGGCCAGAGAGTTGGCGGTCAGCAGGCAGCCGAGAAAGGATCGCAGACTGGAATTCAGCCAGTGAGGTGATTGGTTTGGCAAGAAATCCGTCCGCTCCAGCTTCCATTGCCGTCGCTTCACCGGTCTCATCTCCGGAAATACCAATGATGACACCAACCCGTGGAGTGGCTTCGGCCAGCGCGCGGATAAGATCAGCACCGGAACCATCGGGTAGGCCGAGATCTGCGATTACGACGGAAGGCCGGTAGACCTTCAGGTGACGGTGGGCAGATTTCAGGCAATCGGCACGACGGATCCTAGCCCCGCTGCGCAAGCACAGCAATCTCATTGCCTCACAGGCGTATCGGCTGTCTTCCACCACTAGGATCGTCAGCCCCAACAAAGGTCGTTTGGTGGTTGGCAAACGGTGGGCGGCAGCGAACAGTTCCGAATCGTCCATAACAAAGGCTCCTTACTGGATACGACTCAACGCTATGGAAACGGGGCTAACAGCCGGTTAACGATCATGCACACCTTGAAGTTGAATCGAATTATCCGTGTTAAATGCATGCAAAAAGGAGGTTTTCTTTTGGAATTTTCTCCGCGCGGATTAGCGCACTTGCTCGTAAGGCCAGCCTCTTTGATAAGTCATCAGCAAAAGATCACTCAGGAGACCGTAAAATGATTGGCCGCCTCAACCATGTCGCAATCGCCGTTCCCAACCTTGATGCCGCGTCGGCGCAGTATCGCAATACTCTTGGGGCCAAAGTTGGTGCGCCACAGGACGAACCGGATCACGGTGTTACCGTTGTGTTTATCGAACTGCCCAACACCAAGATCGAACTGCTCTATCCACTAGGAGACAACTCTCCGATCATGGGGTTTCTGGAAAAAAACCCTGCCGGGGGCATTCACCACATTTGCTACGAGGTTGATGATATCCTTGCGGCCCGCGACCGGCTGAAGGCCGAAGGTGCGCGCGTGCTCGGTTCGGGCGAACCAAAGATCGGGGCTCATGGAAAACCGGTTCTTTTCCTGCATCCAAAGGATTTCAACGGCTGCCTGGTGGAACTGGAGCAAGTTTAACGCTATCTGCCCCTTGTCTCTACGCAAGGGGGCAGTGGCAGAAGAAGGACGGCTAACATGGGCATTACATCCGGTTTGGTTCTCTATGCGGTGATCTGGTTCATGACCTTTCTGATCGTGATCCCGATCCGCATCCAGACCCAAGGTGATCGCGGAGAGATCGTCCCCGGCACCCATGCAGGCGCGCCGGAACATCACTATCTGAAGCAGAAAGCGGTGATTACCACGATTGTTTCAGCTGTCATCTGGGGAATTATCGCCACGATCATCCTCAGTGGCTGGATCACTGTGAATGATTTCGATTGGCTCGATCGGCTTCCGGACCCAGAGTAACTTGAGTTGGTGAATGATGGTATCTGGAACAGGCGGGCAAATGTCCCGCCTGTTTGTGTCTGTGGATAGAAAATGGCCAGAGGATCGTTACTGATCTCGGGTCAGGCGGTGAAACAGATGGGTAAAGGTCGCCGCGCCGATAATTGGGATCACCAGATTCACAAGTGGGATGGACAGTGGCATCGCCATCAGCACACCTGCCATCCAGATTGTGCCTAAATGCTTGCGGCGCAGACGCTTTGCTTCGGGCAAGCCTAAGCGGCGTGCGGAGACGAGTGTGAAATACTCTCTGCCGAGCAGAAACCCGTTGAGGCCCCAGAATATGAACAGCGCAAAGGGGGCAAACACCAGGTAAAGGACCAACGCCAGTAGGTTTGTGAGCACCAGAACGCCGAGAAAGTTGATGGTATCGCGGACGCTGTCCCAGAAGGGCGTCTTTGTGGCCGGAGAAAGACCCGGATAGTGCCGATCTTCCACTGCCTGAGCGACCTCATCCAGAAACATGGATGTGATCGCCGATGCTACTGGCACCATCAGGAAAACCGACAGTACCAGCATCAGCACCAGCGAGGTGATCGACAGTAGATCATCGACCCAGGTCACAGGTCCGATTAGCGGTAGCGTGGCATCAGGGCCAACCAACCATTGGATCAGAGCCAGAAACGCCGCGTAGGTGACCACCAAAAGAGCAATGGTCAATCCCACGCCGAGGAACAGCACCCGGCGAAACCGGGGGTCGCCAATCTGGCTCAGGGCTTTTGTAAAATCGGTCAGAATCATTTGTCGACCCAGGTCGTCAGCGCCGCCAGGTCGGGACGGGGCCGTTCAGGAGGGGGGGTGGACTCAGTTGCAATATGGATCAGGCCCGCAATACGTTCATGAGGCTGCAGGTCAAAGGCCTCGGCGCAGAACGTAGCATCATGGCTGACCCAGCCCGACAGCCAGTTGGCCCCCCAACCGGCTGCAAGGGCTGCGTTTAGAAGTGCCAGACAAACGGCTCCGGCTGAATAAGTCTGCTCAATGGCAGGAATCTTGGGGCTGGATTGCTGGACCTCAACCACGACAACGGCCAACTGGCCCAGCTCGAACTGGCTGCGCCCTTTGACGATATCCTCGGGTGATTTGCCCAGACGTTCACCGGCCTTGGTGGTGATGCTCGCCAATCGGGCCATCGCGGGTTTTTCAACCACGATGAAGCGCCAAGGCTCCAGCTTGCCGTGATCCGGTGTTCGCGAAGCGGCGGTGAGCAACGGCATCAGCTCGTCACGGTTCGGGGCAGGAGCCACCAATGTCTTCGCCGGCCGTGACCGGCGCGACAAAAGAAACTCCAGGGCAGCATCATTGCGAGGGGGCATATGTGAAACCTTTTTACATCTATCGCCCATGTCGGCAGGGCAGCGCGGGATTTCAAGGGGGAACGGAGCCACCAGCAACAATTGTTTGCTCAATGCTGGCAAAAGGCTGGCGGAAGCTGGACCCAAATGCGAGGTGTTGTGCAGGAAATATCCTGTACGGCTTGGCAAAGTCTATGGATTTTGCCGACAATTCACGCCATCACTTCGATATGGTCAGTCCAAAGCAAAAAGACCTTCTTGATCTGAGTTATCTGGCCGTTGACCGAGCGGAGATTGCTGTGCGCGTCACGCCGACAGCCACCCGTATGCTGTTAGCCCCGTTGAAGCGATAAGGGGCACGCGGGGGTGCGATGTTAAAGATTACGGTAACGGTTGCACCTGTGAACGGTAAGGCAAACGTAGCTGTTCAGGTACTTTTAGCCAGTGCCATGCCGATCGCGCCGTCCGATCTGGCGCTGCAACGTGGGGCAACGGCACGGAACAAGGTCTTTGCCGATCGCCGGTAGGCATCTCTCGGTCAGGTATCCCTGACGCCGTCTCCATAGGATCTCGACAGGCCATGGCTTTGTCCGATCAGTTTTCGGCCTCTGGCTCATCGTCTTCGGTGAAGCGGTAGACGCCTTCGGGTAGGTCCAGTGCGGCGGCAAGGTCACGCACCTGACTGTGGGACAAGGTGATCTTTTGAACCCGGTCAGTGCGCGGATCCAATTGCTCAACCGTGATACATTCGGTGAAAATATTGATGGAGACATCTTCCATCAACTGGGCGGCCTCGTCATCGACGAGGGTTACGACTGTGGCGTCAAATTCATGTTCGATGGTAAACATACTCCCAGCTTGCCACTGTGCCACCCGCGCTGACAAGGCTTTGTCGCATCACGTATTCTTGCGATACATTGCAGCTTTATCGGCGACTTGCGATTGATCCCGGGTTGGCTGTCACAGTAGGATAGCACTGGCAAAGCAAAGGAGATGTCATGCGCCGGTTGTTGCTGTGGATGGGATGTGCGGTCGCGATGGGTCTTGCGGCCTGTGACGTCGTAGTTGATCCAGGACCGGCCCCAGTATCGCAACCAACGGGCCCGAAGGCGCGGGGCATGTCTCCGACCGAGGGGCGTAATGCCTTTGCCTCAGTAACCCGTTTGGTCGAGCCGGTCTCTGAACGTGAATGCCGGGCGAGGACACAAGGCTTGAACTGTGATTTCCTGATCCGGATTGATCCCAACCCCAACGCGCCGCCAAATGCCTATCAAAGTCAGGACCGGTCCGGTCGGCCTGTGATTACCTTCACTCAGCGGATGCTAGGCCAGATCGCCAATCGGGATGAATTGGCCTTTGTGATGTCGCATGAGGCTGCGCATCATATTCGTGGCCACCTGGCACGCAAACAGCAAAGCGCAATCGCAGGCTCAATTCTGCTGGCAGGGCTTGCCAGTGTTTCGGGCGCCAGTGCCGCAGATGTCGCGCGTGCCCAGGATCTCGGTGCGGCAGTGGGCGCACGCACCTATTCCAAGACCTTCGAACTGGAAGCGGATGAACTGGGTACAATTATCACCCATAAGGCCGGGTACCGCCCCAGCGTCGGCGTTAAGTTTTTCAACCGGCTACCGGATCCCGGTGATCGCTTTCTGGGCAGCCATCCTGCGAACCCGGACCGGGTGCGGGTGGTGAACCAAACCATCCAGAAATACAATCTGAATTGACCAATCCAGAGCAGGCCGTCGCCACATTGAGGCAGTTGGGCGTGGTGCTGACCGACCGCGGCTCACGCTATGCTGTCAGCGGTGCACAGGTCACCAGCCGTCAGGAGATCGACGCGGTGCTCGCAGCGCTGAAGTCTGACCGCAGCTATGCAAAGGCAACACATAACACCTGGGCTGCGCAATTGCCCACTGGTGGGCTTAAGGCCGATGATGGCGAAAGCGGTGCAGGCATGGTGATCCTGCGCATGATGGAACGTGAGGGGCTGCGTGATCACGTCATCATCGTCACCCGCTGGTATGGTGGCAAAAAATTGGGCGGTGACCGGTTTCGCCGGGTTCAGGATGCAGTCCGCGCCTATCTGGAGCCAGGGGACCAACGCTCCGATTGAATTGCCGAGGTTTGACCTGCATCAAATCGCAACTCCTAATAGGCCGCTAAGCTGCTCCTTGAATGAATGTTTCAGGGGAGAGCGCGATGACAGCCCAAGCCGATCTAAAAACCCATGCTACCCTGTTTGATTGCATGGCGGAAACCGTGGGTCTGGACCTACAGGACGAGGCGATCTCAGGTCGTTTGCGATTTGACGAGATCAGTGAGGCAGTTTTGCGCTGCACGCGGTGCAGCGGCGTTGGGGCCTGCCACAAATGGTTGGACAAAGGCCAGCGGCCCGGTACTGACGCTCCAGACTTTTGCCGGAACCGCGACCTACTGGCCTATCTTAATGAAGACAGGGCTTAAGCGGCATCTATTGTATAGACTGCGTCACACCAGAAGACTGGAGTGAGGCAGTTGATTCGCCGGAGCTATCACTTCTGACGCAGGCGATGCCAGCGATAGAGCATCGGCGCCAACAGGTAGTCGTATAGGCCGGAGGCAAGCTGGCGCAGACCCGGCAGGCCGACAATGCGCGCCACCCAGCGATAGCGCGGCATTTGTGCCCAAAGCACCAGAAATGCAGGAATGCCGCTCAGCACTTTCCCTTGATGACGTACATGCAGCCTCCGCACGGCGCTGTCGGCATCAATACCCCATTGGGCTAGATCGTCTGAATTCAGGTCATCAAATTTGAGAGGCAAGTTCCGCCGTTCTGCCAGATTGGCGTAGTGGCGGATCTCAATACTGCAAACCGGGCAATCCCCATTGTAGAGGATGTCGGTGGTGTCGTCCTGAGAGGTTGGCATGATGTGTTTGGTGCCTCCAATTTGGATGATCTGCTATGTCATATATTCTCAGATATGCAGGACGAAAGAGGCGGATGGTCACAGGCCGTTGGAAAGAGCAGGCTGGTGGCTATTATCTGAAAAGAGAGGGTGCTGAATGATTGAGTCGAGGTTCGACAAGACGGTTCAGTCAGTGAAGTTCCAGGACCGCAAAACTCGATTTGATTAGCGGTGAAGGTTAAGGTGGCCTTTGGTGACCACCTCAGTTTTGTTACTTCGGTTTAATGGCGAAGTGTTTCAGTACCTTCTCCTTGATTTCCCGGACACCGTTGAAATCGGCCTCAATCACAAAGGCATCGCCGGAGCCAACCTCTACCGGGCTGCTGCCTTCTGGGGTGATGACAATCCGACCTTCGATCATATGCACGAATTCCAATGCGGCGTAGGTGGCGTGATAGGTGTCGGGTGTGGCGTCCCACCAGCCGCTGATGATACCTCCGTCCCCAGAGGTGTATTCGATCCAGGTGTTCATCGACGGCGCGCCGTCCAGCTTCTTCCAGCGTCCAAATCATCGGTGATTGGTTTAACTGAGCGGTTCGGAAGTTTGGTAACTGCAGGTCTTTTCACTGTAATCTCGTGGGGTCATTCAGGTAATCGATGATAGGTTTCCTATCGGAAATATATGTAGCCAAATGTGGATGACCTGCATAGGTGGTGGTGCTGCACAAAGAGCGTGTCTGGCTTTTTGTTTTGAAAACAAAAATATAAGCCATGGAAATACTTGGCCGATCACCATTCCGCCATCGCATGGAGTGAGGTTTCCCCCAGGGAATATGGTTCATCGGGCACGGTGAACCTGAACATCATCCTTTGGCGAGGCTAGTGGGCGGCACGCCGCTGGGGCGCCGGATCAACCTGTCCGCTTTTGTGGCTTTTGCAACTCTCAAAAAGCAAAAGGCGGCCCTGAGCAGGAACCGCCTTCTCATGGCAAAAATGTCTTGGGCTGAAACGCGTTAGCGGAGCCGCCCCCACAGATCATAGTCCCCGGCCTCATCAACTTCTACGGTGACCAGTTCACCAACCTGCAAGCCGTCAGTGTCTTCATCTATGAACAGGTTGCCGTCGATTTCCGGCGCGTCGGCCTTGGTGCGGCAGGTGGCAATGCCGTCCTCATCGATGTCGTCTACAATAGCCTGAACGGTTTGACCAACCTTGGCCTCCAGCTTGGCTTCGGAAATGGCTTGTGCCTTTTCCATGAACCGCTCCCAGCGGTCTTGCTTGACCTCTTCGGGCAGGTGGTCCGGCAGATTGTTTGAGCGTGCGCCATCAACGTTTTCATATTTGAAGCAGCCAATTCGATCCAGCTGCGCCTCGTCCATCCAGTCCAGCAAGTGCTGAAACTCTGTTTCCGTCTCACCGGGGAAGCCGACGATGAAGGTCGACCGCAAGGTGATGTCAGGGCAGGTTTCCCGCCAAGCGCGGATTTCATCCAGTGTCTTTGCCGCGGCGGCCGGGCGCGCCATGCGCCGCAACACATCCGGATGTGCGTGCTGGAAGGGGATGTCCAGATAGGGCAGGAGAGCATTGTCCGGATCCGCCATCAGCGGGATTAATTCGCGAACATGGGGGTAAGGGTAGACATAATGCAGTCGCACCCAAAGTTCGTCTGCAGGGCCCAGCTTGCCCAATTCGCGGCTAAGATCCTGTATGTGGCTGCGGACTTCGCCATCTTTCCAAGGGTTGACGTCATATTTGCGATCCAACCCATAGGCGGAGGTATCCTGTGAAATCACCAGCAGTTCGCGTACGCCCGCGTCGACCAGTTTCTCGGCCTCGCGAAGAACGGCATGAGCCGGACGCGACGCCAGCTTTCCGCGCATATCGGGGATAATGCAGAATTTGCACTTGTGATTGCAGCCTTCCGAGATTTTCAGATAGCTGAAGTGGCGCGGGGTCAGCTTTACGCCAGCTGCGGGTAGCAGATCGACATAGGGGTTTGGTGAGGGCGGTACGGCGGCGTGGACGGCGTCCAGCACCTGTTCATACTGATGCGGGCCGGTGACGGCCAAAATGCGCGGATGATGTTCCCGGATATAGTCCGGTTCCGCCCCCAGACAGCCAGTGACAATAACCTTGCCGTTTTCCTTTAGGGCTTCACCGATGGCCTCCAGGCTCTCGGCCTTGGCGCTGTCCAGAAAGCCGCAAGTATTCACGATAACTGCATCCGCACCCGAATAGTCAGGCGATACGCCATAGCCTTCTGCACGCAGGCGGGTCAGGATCCGCTCGCTGTCCACCAATGCCTTTGGGCAGCCCAGTGAGACCATCCCAAGGGTCGGCTGCCCATCACGCGGGGCATCGCCAAGCCGTGGCTTGGGGGCTAGGTCTGGGCGAAGGCTGGGCGGATTGGCTGAACCGGGTGTCTGTGTCATGGCCGGGCATATAGTACGGGCAAAGGCTGCTGCCTAGCCCGTTTGCACATTGCGCGCGGCCTCAGGGACGTTAATCTGCTTGGAAAGAGGCCTGTCCGTAAGGGAACAGCAATGGTGCGGAGCAAACCGGGCCAAACAGACCGAGTGGTCGAGCAAGGAGACGACAGATGCGATTGCTAATGCGGATAGGGATGGCTCTGGTGGTGGCGGTCGTGTTGCTGGTCGGCGCGTTGTTGTTGTTACCCGGCGAAAAACTGGCGCAACTGGCTGCAACTCAGATTGAGGCCCAGACCGGGCGCAAGGTCACTTTTGCTGGGAGGGTGGGCTATACGCTCTGGCCGACTTTGGGAGTGAAGGCTGATCGGGTGGCCCTGTCAAATGCGCCCTGGGCCGGGCCTGAGCCGATGCTGACAGCAGAGCGACTGACAATTGGTGTTGCAGCGGCTGATCTTTTGCGAGGGAATGTCCGGGTTACTGAACTTTCTGCAGTCTTGCCGCAGCTAAATCTTAGCACGCGCGATGACGGAACGGGCAACTGGGTATTGGACCCGGCTGACGCGACTCAAGGGGGTGGCGCCGGTGAGGAGGGAACGTCAGCGCCATCTGGCAATATGGAGAGCTTGCCCGTTAGCATCGAAGCACTGAACCTCACCGGAGCGAGTCTGCGCTACGCTCCGCATGGTGAGACGCCGGTTGAATTGAAACAGATTGATCTGGCTCTTCAGTGGCCTGATCCGACAGGAACCGTTGTTGCTGATATCACCTTGCGCCCCGCGGGCGCGCCGGTTCAGGTCGAGGCTGAAATTGGCACGTTTGAAGCTTTCTTGGCGGGGCAAGTCGCGTCCGTCGGAGCCACAGTTACTGCAGATGAGACGTTTCTGCGGTTTGATGGGCGAGCCGATATCAGGGGGGCCGCAACGGGACGTTTGACTGGCAAGAGCACTGACCTAGCACGCAGTTTGACCGTGCTGGGCGCGGGCGACGGTATCGAGATACCTGCGGTGAAAACATGGATTGTCGGTTCAGACATGACCTATACCACCGATGGACGCTTGGCATTGCGTGATCTGGCGCTGGAAGCTGACAGCAACAAGTTGCGCGGCGCTGCGGATCTGGTGCTTGGCAATGTGCCCAAGGTTACAGCGCGGCTCAATGGCGGCAATTTGGATTTATCGGCTCTTCTTCCCTCAGGTGAGGATGACGCGCCCGCTGGTGCTGTAGCAGGTACTAGCACCGACCCGGTGAGCCAAGGCTGGTCATCGACGCCGATGGACTTTGGCTGGCTGGCTGCGATGAATGCGTCGATTTCCCTTGATGTGCAGGGCATAGAAACGGGTTCGGTTGCCCTGGGGCCCAGCAAGCTGGATCTGGCGCTGGACAACTCTCGCGCCGTTCTGAAATTTCTGCCTGCTACATTGTTCGACGGACAGGTGCAGGGCCAGCTGGTTGTCAATAACCGCAACGGGCTTTCTGTCGGCGGCAAACTGAAATTTCGAGACATACACCTGGAACAAGCGTTGGGTCAGACGATGGGCTATGATCGGCTGAATGGCGAGGCATTGGGTGAGCTGGAGTATTTAGGCGTCGGCAATTCGATGGCCGCTATTATGTCCTCCCTCAGCGGGAAGGGTTGGCTGGAGGTCGGCAAGGGCTTCTTCACCGGGTTTGACCTTGAACAACTGATGCGCAGCGGCACCGGCAATGGCGGCAGCACTGTTTTTGACCAGTTGACTGCCAGCTACGCGATGGAGAGCGGCAATATTACCAATAAGGATCTGTTGTTGACGCTGCGTGGCCTACGTGTCGATGGTGAGGGGCGTATTGGACTAGGGGCGCAGGATCTGGATTATCTGTTTACGCCCAGCATTCAGCGTGGTGATGGCAGCACTCGCTTGTCGATCCCCGTCACAGTCACAGGCCCATGGAGTGATCCCAAGATCCGTCCGGATCTGAAGCGCGCGCTGGAGCCGGAAATTGATGTGGTTGAAGACGAAGCCAAGGAGCGCCTGCGAGAAAAGTTAACCGAGGAGCTGGATACTGAAATAGCACCAGAGCAGGATATCAACGAGGCCATTCGCGACCGGATTGAGAAAGAGGCCAAGGATCAGCTGTTACGCCTATTGGGTGGCGATTGATCAGCGGCATCTGATGGAAGTTCTGTAACAATAGAAAACGCCCGCCATCGGCGGGCGTAGACCTTCGACCTAGCATCTCAATCAAAATGTCTGGTCGTAGTTACCCACTAGAGGTTCTGTGCGGATCACTGCGTCGATTTCGGCAAAGATCTCACGCAGCTCAGCTTCGCTCTCACTGCTTTCACAGACCACGACGAGGTTAGGCGTGTTGGACGACGCCCGCACCAGTCCCCAGGATCCGTTGTCAAGGATTACACGCGCCCCGTTCACGGTAACAACCTCCTTGATAGGACGTCCTGCCAGCGTGTCACCGGCCCCGGCCTTTGCGACCAGCTTTTCAACCAGCCGTTCCAGCACGATGTATTTTTCGGTATCGGCGCAATAGGGCGACATTGTCGGGGTGGCCCATGTCTTGGGCAGTGCCTTGCGCAGATCAGACATGCTCTTGTCTGGGTTCCGATCCATCAGCTTGCAGATTTCGACGGCGACACGCATGCCACAGTCATATCCCCGGCCCACAGGTTCCGCCAAAAAGTAGTGACCGGATTTCTCAAAACCGGCCAGCGCGCCGATTTCTTTCACCCGTCGCTTCATGTGGCTGTGACCGGTTTTCCAATAATCCGCCGTCACACCATTGGCTTGCAGTTCGGGATCTGAGGCAAATAAGCCTGTAGATTTCACATCCGCAACAAAGGTTGAATTGGGGTAAAGCTTGCTGAGATCGCGGGCGATGATGACACCAACCTTATCAGCAAAGATCTCCTCACCCTCATCATCAACAACACCGCAACGGTCGCCGTCGCCATCAAAGCCCAGGGCCATATCGGCTCCTGAGGCTTTCACGCTGTCCGACATATCGTGCAGCATTTCCATGGCTTCGGGGTTGGGATTGTAATTCGGGAATGTGTAGTCCAGCGCATTGTGGCTATCGACAACCTCAACGCCCATGCGCTCAAATAGTTCCGGTGCAAAGGCTGATGCCGTACCGTTGCCGGTCGCGCAGACCACCTTTAGCGGGCGGGAGATTTTGAAATCGCCGACGAGATCATCCAAATAGGCTTCTTTCACACCATCAACGAACTGATAGGAACCGCCGGGGCGAGCGACACCTTCGCCATTGAGTACAATGTCGCGCAGTTCACCCATTTCGTCCGGACCATGGGTTAGCGGGCGTTCAAAGCCCATCTTTACCCCTGTCCAGCCATTTGGATTGTGGCTGGCGGTTACCATCGCTACCGCAGGAACATCCAGATGAAACTGCGCAAAATAGGCCATCGGTGAGAGGGCAGGGCCGATATCGCGCACCTCAAGGCCTGCCTGCATCAGACCGATGATCAACGCGTGTTTGATGGATACGGAATAGTCACGATAGTCATTGGCCACCGCAATAACGGGAGGGATGCCGCGTTTGTGCATCTGTGTTCCAAGCCCCAGACCCAGCGCGGTCATGCCGGGTAGATTGATCTCTTCGGGGTACTTCCATCGCGCATCATATTCGCGAAAACCGGTAGGCGCGATCATCGGATCGCGAAGAAAGCTCCAGGTGTTCGGACGCACCTCAGGGATGGGTTTGGTCATGGGATTAGGCTTTCTTGTCAATCAGATGCTAATGGGGTTGGCCTTGGCCAGCGCATCAAAGCGCATCAGGGTTTCCACCAGCTTTGGCATTTGATCCAGATAGATCATGTTCGGCCCGTCGCAGGGCGCATTGTCCGGGTCCTCATGCGTTTCCATAAAGACAGAGGCAATACCTGTGGAGACTGCGGCACGAGCCAGAACAGGCGCAAATTCACGTTGCCCACCAGAAGCGCCACCGAGGCCACCTGGCTGGGCGACTGCATGGGTCGCATCCATCACCACAGGATACCCGGTGCGTGCCATTTCTGGCAGGCTTTGCATGTCGACAACCAAACGATTGTAGCCAAAAGAAACTCCCCGTTCCGTGAGCATGATGCGCTCATTGCCGGTGCTTTCGATTTTGGCCACCACGTTCGGCATGTCCCAAGGCGCGAGGAACTGCCCCTTTTTAACATTGATCACCGCACCAGTTCGTCCAGCAGCCAGCAACAGCGAAGTCTGGCGACACAGAAAAGCAGGGATCTGCATGATGTCGACTACGGCTGCCACGGGCTCGCACTGATAGGCTTCGTGTATATCGGTGAGAACGGGCACACCGATTGCATCCTTTACCGATTGCAGAACCGCCAGCCCCTTTTCAACGCCTAGCGCCGGTTTGGCGTTGATTGACGTACGGTTGGCCTTGTCAAACGAGCCCTTGAAGACATATTGCGCGCCGACCTTGTCACAGGCTTCTTTCAAAGTTCCTGCGATCATCTGTGCGTGATCAGCGCTCTCCAGCTGGCAGGGGCCAGCCAAAATGGTCAGTGGGCGGTCATTGCCGATATTGAGATCGGCGACGGGGATATTTTTCATGGCGTTATGACGAAACCTGTTCTCGGAGGATGGACGCAGTAAGCGAGCACATCAGGTAGATACCGGAAAAGATCAGGAATGCCAAAATCGTATTTTCAAACCGGCGGGGATAGGACGCTTCCTGGCTGGGAACGGGTTCTACCGCCGTCGTGAGGTAGCGCACCTGGCGGTTTGCCTCCATGCGAGTCTGTTCAGCCTGTTGTAGGGCAGATTGCAGCATCAGATCTCGGGTTGCGAGATCAGCCTGCGCCATCTGGATCTGTACGGTCAGGCTGGCCAGCGAGTTTTCGCCTGCCGAGGCATCAACCATGCGATCATTCAGCCGTTGGATCAGGCTGTTCAGCCGTGCAATATCGGCACGGGCGCCATCGACCTTGGCTTGATTGGGGCGGGTATTGTCCAACAGCGCTGCCAGCTCGAGTTCTTTCTCCTGACGTTGCAACTCAAAGGTACTGATCTGCGAGCGCAATGATATGATCACGCCTTCGGGATCAAGCACGGTGCCGCGTTGTTGTAGCCGCACCAGTCTTTCCTGTGCGTCCCGGCGTTTGCCTTCTGCCATGTCCAACGCGGTTTCCGCATCGCCAACCTGGTCCGAACGTTTTTGCACCGACAGTTGGTTCACCTTTTCCTGAGCGTAGCTGATCAACTTGCGTGAGAACTCCGCTGAGACTTGCGGATCTGCTGCAGTGACCTCCATACGAACCACACCTTCGGTTGGGTCGTAGCCAATCTTCACATGGCGTGAATAGGTTTTGTAGGCATCTTCATTGGTTGGGGCGGTCTCCAACCGTTGGATCGGGTCGATCCACTCTTGTGTGAAATGCGATTTGAACCCGATCTCGCGATCCAGACGCAGCATCGCTTCTTTGGATTGCAGGTAGCTTTGTACAGCAATGGAATCCTGACTGGTGGCAAACTGTGTGCCACTGAGCAGCCCGCCAAGGCCGCCACCGCCACCAGCGCTATCGGCCTTCAGAACGAGGAATTCGGACTTTGAGGCATACATTGGCGTGGCAACATTGTAGAAGTAATACCCGGCCAACAAGGTTGGCACCATAACGAAAAATGCCAACCGCGCGCTAAGCAGCAACAACCTGCGACGGCGGCGGCGTGCGATATCGCGTTGAATTTGCTGAATTTCACGATTTCGGCGTTCCGCCGGGCTTATCTCGGTTGCTGGTAGAGAAATCTGGTCGGACGGTACCGTTTGAGGCAGCTGAACGCTTTCCGGTGCTTCTGGTGCGCCATCTGGATGTGCGGTATTCCGCTCTACAACCAATTCCAGCATATTGGCGCGCTGGAACGGATCGATGCCTTTCATCCGTAGCTGACGCACTGCATCGAAATCTGATGTGGCTGGCAGGTTGTTTTTTTGCGCGATCCGGCGGGCGATCCGCAATTGACGCCCGGTTAGCCCCTCTTTGCGGATGTCATCCAGATCAGTTGACGGCTTGTCATGGTTCTTTGCTGCCTTTTTGGTGTCACGCACTGGTGTCGCTTCGCTTGCGGGTGCGGCGGAGGTCTCGCTTGGTGCTTTTCTCGCCTCATGCTGTGATGTCGTTGCATCATGCGCCATTTGTGCAGTCGTCGCCATTG
The DNA here is from genome assembly GCF_047372505.1 of Phaeobacter cretensis. NCBI lineage: Bacteria > Pseudomonadati > Pseudomonadota > Alphaproteobacteria > Rhodobacterales > Roseobacteraceae > Phaeobacter > Phaeobacter cretensis. Next base: position 834,081 of record NZ_JBKBEU010000001.1, on the reverse strand, counting down.
TCATCTCTGCATCGGGTGGTGCCACAGGTGTTGCTGCGGCAGGCTGGACCGCAGTGTTGCCCGTACGACGGACGCGGAATTTCTTAGCCTTGGGTTTGGTAGTCATAGAGCTGCTTCGCTTCTTCCAAGGTTTCAAACATATGCAGGTTACCATCGACCAGTACTGCTGCCGAACGGACGAATTTTTCCAGCGTTTTGGGCTGGTGTGACACCATGATGATGGTGGTGGTCTCAAGCCGTTCCTGAAGGATCGCGCCGGCTTTCTTGTTGAAATCCACATCGGTGGTGCTGGGCATCCCTTCATCAATGAGGAAGATGTCGAAGTCCAGCGCTAGCATCAGCGCGAAACTGAACCGCGCCCTCATGCCAGATGAATAGGTGCCAACAGGTTGGTCGAAATATTCCCCCAACCCACAGAGCCAGCGGCAGTACGCCTCCACATAATCGGGGTCCAGGCCATAGAGGTTGGCAATATAGCGGGCATTTTCCATCGCTGACAGGCGATTGATCACCCCCCCCATAAAGCCCAGAGGAAACGAGATACGGCATCCGCGGCGAATTTCGCCCTCATCGGGTTTTTCCAGCCCTGCCATCATGTTGATCAATGTGGTCTTTCCGGTCCCATTGGGGGCCAGAACCCCCATAGATTTACCCAGGTCAACGCGAAAGGACACCCGGTCAAGGATCACCTTGCGCTGGGTGCCGGTCCAGTAGGACTTGCTCACATTTTCAAACTCAAGCATCGCGGTTTCCGGTGCTGCTCTCGGCCCCATTCAGGGGCGTCTGGTCCTCTAGAAGCGCCAGGCGGATCCCGGCTGCTTTATGTCTGCTCTAACAGATATGTGTTAACGATATAGGCTGCTATTTGGACCACATTATGTCCAATTTTTGTAGGTTTTACCAACGCCCTCTTAATCAGATGACACAGCTTTGATCTCATCTTGGTGCGCTTGTGCAGTAACAACCGGGCTATAACGACAGATGTTTTGGGTAGCAAAACGAGGCGAGCGCGGCAGATGGTAGGGTGACAAATATGACGACAGCGGCTGGCTCGAAGCAGGAAATTCGCGCCTGTCGTCTTTGTGCTGAGCGGTTTTCTGCGACTGCTACAAGACATAGCCTGCGGCCAGTTGCCTGGTTCGACCGGCCCGCTCGCATATTGATCGGGGGGCAGGCCCCTGGTACGCGAGTGCATGAGAGCGGACGGCCGTTCACAGCCCCTTCCGGCGACCGGCTCCGGGATTGGCTAGGGTTGAGCGAGGCACAGTTCTACGATCAGTCTTTGGTTGCTATCGTGTCCATGGCCTTCTGTTTTCCGGGGAATTCTGCAAAAAAACCGATCTGCCTCCGCCAGCGGTATGCCGCACCACATGGCACCACCGGGCTATGAGAATGCTGCCTAATATTGGGCTGCGCGTATTGGTCGGTGCCTATGCACACAGCGACCATCTGGGACGAAAAGAGCCGGTGCAGGCGCGCGTCGAGGGTTGGCGAGACCATGCGCCACATGACTTTCCCTTGCCACATCCGTCCTGGCGCAATACCGCATGGCTGAAACGCAATCCCTGGTTCAAGACCGATCTGCTGCCGGTACTGCGCGCCCGGGTTCAGGAGCTGATAGAATGATAGATGCCACCCCTCTGGATACCAGCCATGCCGCGATGTTGGCAGCGCCACAGGACGACGCCACGCGTCTACGTTTCTACGAACGGCTCGCCGATAGCGAATTGTTTTTGATGCTTGCAAAGGAGTCGGAAGGCGACACCATTGCTCCTGAGTTGTTTGAGACATCAGATGGTACCTTTGCGCTGGTTTTCGATCGCGAAGACAGGCTGGCGGAATTTGCGGGCCGTATCGTGCCCTATGCTGCATTGTCAGGACGGGTCGTTGTGCAAATGCTGTCAGCTCAGGGATTAGGCCAAAATATCGGTCTTGGCGTTAACCTTGATGTGGCTCCCTCGGCGATCCTGATACCGGCGGAGGCAGTAGCCTGGCTGCACGAAACTCTCGGCCAGGCCCCGGCAGAGGTGGATGCCGAGATTGAGGCGATTAGTGCGCCGAAGGGCCTGCCAGAAGTGTTGATCACTGCTTTGGATACCAAACTGGCCACCGCAGTTGGGTTGGCCAAATCCGCCTATCTTGTCGGGCTGCACTACCGAGGCGGCGGGCAAGGGCATCTGCTGGGCTTTGTTGATTCCATGGACGCCGCCCAGCCCGCCTTGGCCAAGGCTGTGGGAGAAGCGCTGACATTTTCGGGTATTGAGGCCGGTGCATTGGATGTTGGATTTTTCGCCAGCAGCGATGTGATGGCGGCCCGCCTGGCGCAGACGGGACTGCGGTTTGATTTGCCGCAACCGACAGAGCCGACGACGCCCTCCGCGCCGGGCCGTGATCCCGATACACCGCCACGGTTGACCTGAGTCGGCCGACTGTGTGGCTAGAATGAAAACATCGCGACCCGAGAAGGCCGCGATGTTTATTTGTCGTTAGAGGCGGGGTGGACCCGCGCATGCATCAGCTCTCGGCGTCTGCCGGTTCCAGCTTGTCCTGTGTTTTGGTGTCAAAATCAGACGCGCTATGGCGTTCACGCAGCTGGGTATGCAATTCGCCGAAGGCCCGGTTGACCATACGCCCACGTGATACCGCCGGACGGGCGTCGATCTCCTTGGCCCAGCGAACCATATGCGTGTAGCTCTCGACGTCTAGGAATTCAGCCGCTTCATATAGCCGTCCCAGAACCAACTGACCGTACCATGCCCAGATCGCCATATCGGCGATGGAGTAATCAGCGCCCGCGATATAGCGGTTCTCGGCCAATTGGCGATCCAAGACATCCAGCTGACGCTTGGTCTCCATCGAAAAACGGTTGATTGGGTATTCGTATTTTTCTGGGGCATAGGCATAGAAATGACCAAAGCCACCGCCCAGATAGGGTGCGCTGCCCATCTGCCAGAACAACCAGTTCATCACCTCTGCCCGTGCAGCGCCTTCTTTGGGCAGGAAGGCATCGAATCTCTCAGCCAGATGCACCAGGATCGAACCGGATTCAAAAACCCGCACCGGCGCATCGCTACTGCGATCCATCAGCGCTGGGATTTTGGAGTTTGGGTTCACATCAACAAAGCCAGAGCCAAACTGATCACCTTCGCCTATATTGATCAGCCAGGCGTCATATTCTGCGCCGGAGTGCCCTGCAGCCAGTAGCTCCTCCAGCATCACGGTGACCTTCACCCCATTGGGCGTCGCCAGCGAATAGAGCTGATAGGGATGCTCGCCCACCGGCAGTTCTTTATCTTGGGTGGCGCCAGCGATGGGGCGGTTGATTGAGGCGAAGCGTCCGCCGCTTTCCTGTTCCCAGGTCCAGACTTTTGGCGGTGTATAGGTTGTGTCACTCATCTCTTAGCCTTGTTTTGAAGGTTTTTTTGAATGTGTTAGGCAAATCTTTCTGACATCGGTGGTGGCTCGTCCAAGTCTGGAAGCAACACCGTCTTCTGCAGAACATAAGCGGGCTGAGAGAAATTCCAATGACTGGAAGGTCTGTCTCGAACACTTTTTCTTGACGAAGCGCGTAAATAACGGGTGCCTGTAACAAATCCGGGCTTCAGATCACAGTGGCTCCGTATCGGACACAGGGCCGTGAGGCCCCCTTCGCATCTTCGCAGATGCGCATATTGTTGAGCCAGCCCGGCCGTTCCGGTCGGTGTTCAGCCTCTTCCGGGCGTTTACGCCCCGGACCCTAGAAAAGGATAGTTTATGAAACGCGTTCTCTTTGCCGCCCTTGCTGCCGCATCTTTCGGTCTGCCTGCATTTGCCGGTGACCAGTATGTAGATAGCACCGGTTTTGCAGTTTCCGGTTATGACGTTGTAGCCTATCGCGATTTGGCACAGAATCCGGTTGGGGCTGCTCAGCCTTCTGCGGTTCCTGGTAATGCGGCCTATACCGCTGAGCACAACGGTGCCAAATTTGCGTTCTCCAGTGCCGAGAACCGTGACAAATTTGCAGCTAACCCCGACTACTACGCGCCTCAGTACGATGGTCACTGCGCTTTTGGGGTGTCCAAGGGTGGCAAGGTTCCGGGCAACCCGAATCTGTGGCGCATCATTGATGACAAACTGTATTTGAATATCACCAAGAACGTTGTTGGATTCTGGGAAGAAGACATCCCCGGAAACATCAATCTCGCAGAAGGCAACTGGCCCGAAATCGAACCTGCAGATGCCTCCAAAAATGTGATTCCAAACTTTACATCCGTGGCTCCAGCAAAGGGCTGATTTCGCTCATACCCGGATCATATGGGGGAGGCGACGTAGGTTGTCTTCTCCTCATAGAAAAACAGCGCCCCGGAGCTGACCGGGGCGCTGTTTTTGTTTTGAGACGACAATGTCGGATCAGTGTCCAACAGGATCGCCGTTTACCGTTTGCGGTCGCGGCGTGCACTCATGGGCTGGAACGCGACGCCGACATGCGCTTCGCAATATGGCTTGCCCTGTTGAACAGGCAGGCCGCAGAACCAGAAATCCTCGGTCGCAGGGTCGCCTACGGGCCATTTGCAGGTCCGTTCGGTCAGCTCCATGAGGCCCAGTTTTTTGGCCTTTTTCTCGATCTCATTGACCTTTGCCAGCGCTTCAGGGCTGATTTCATTGGCCGAGGGCTGCGGCGGAAGCGGCTGGCCCGCCGGGATGATCTGGCGGCGCGCCGGCGTGGACGGCTTTGCATCAGCCGATGCAGCAGGCTCTGGCGTTACCGGACGGGCCGGTTCGGTCTTGGGCTGCGGCTTTGGCTTGGCCGGCGCTGCAGCTTGCGCCGGTTTCGGCGCTGCGGCTGGTTTTTCCTTGGGCTCGGCTGCGGGCTTTGCCGTACCGCTGTTGCGATTGGACAGTCCCAGGCGATGCACCTTGCCAATAACAGCGTTCCGGGTCACTCCGCCCAGTTCCTTGGCGATCTGGCTTGCAGATTGCCCTTCGCCCCACATTTTCTTGAGCAGTTCGACGCGCTCGTCTGTCCAGGACATCTGTTGCCTTTCCAAGCTAAAAGCGGCCCCAGGAACCTGCGGCCGCCATCGAATTCCGTAACAAGCCTCTATTCTAATCACTGCGTGGGGAGTTACAAGAGCGTCTTGCGCTTGCAAGCCTGCAACGGTGCTGCGTTGCTATGAAATGGGTGAAAGCCGCTTGCCCTGCAAGAGGGACCATGGTTTGAGACGGTGCAGTACGAAACAGGGTAGGGATCGACGAGGCCCGGTGAGCAGACGATTTCGCCGTGACCGGGGATAGACATAGAAATGGCCCCGGGCGTAAGCCCGAAGATTACTAAAGAGGCGCGATATGGCACAGGATACACCACCGCACATGGTTGAGATCGGAACTGGCATTGCGCTGGGCGAGCGCCGCTTTGGGCGGGTGAATTGGCTTGGTCTGCGAACCTTGGCCCGGCGCGAGATTACACGGTTTTTAGTGGTCTGGACCCAGACGCTTCTTGCGCCGATGGTCACCGCCGCTTTGTTCCTGATGATTTTCAATATTGCGATCGGTCCGGGGCGTGGCACTGTCATGGGTGTGCCGTTTATTGTGTTTCTTGCACCTGGCATCATGATGATGACAGTGATCCAGAACGCTTTTGCCAATACCTCGTCTTCGATTGTGATCACCAAGGTGCAGGGTAATATTGTTGATACCCTGATGCCGCCGCTTTCGGGATTTGAGATCTTGCTTGGCTATCTGGCTGGGGCTGTTGCGCGTGGTGTACTGGTAGCAGTGGGGCTCGGCGTTGGCATCATGCTATTTCTGGGTGTGGTGCCTGAATATCCACTGGTGGCACTGCTCTTCATAGTGCTTGGTGCGTCGTTTTTGGGGGCTCTTGGCATTGTTGCCGGGGTTTTTGCCGAGAAATTTGACCAGATGGCGGCGATCACCAATTTCATCGTTACACCACTCGCCTTTCTCTCGGGCACCTTTTACTCGGTCGAAGCCCTGCCGCCGGTGTTGCGGACCCTGTCCCACCTCAATCCGGTTTTCTACCTAATCGACGGCATGCGATTCGGTGTTATTGGCACGTCCGACAGCTCACCTTTGCTGGGGCTGGTGATCTGCAGCCTGTCCAGCCTTGGGATTGGGACCTTGGCGTGGGTGATGCTGCGCAGTGGTTACCGGCTCAAATCCTGATCAGCCTTTGTGCCGGGATCCAGATGCAGGGTAGGCGGCCGTTGTCGCCCCTCGCGCCAGGCCAAAAGTGCCGCCCCGTTCAGAATGATGACCGCGCCCAGCACCGTGATCGCATCCGGTGTCGCGGAAAACACCGCATAATCATAGATCGCTGCGAAGATCAGCGTCGCATAGCTGAACGGTGCAACAAAGGACGCATCCGCCCGGGCCATGCCATTGACGAAACACCCCTGTGCACAGGCCATCATGCAACCCAGCATGACCATCAGGGCCCATTGTTCTGCGCTCGGAGGCTGCCAGAACGCGAACACAGCAATGCAGGCAATCAGACTGCCAAGCAAATTGTTCAGCCATAGGATCTGTAGCGGTCGTTCGCGCCCCGCCAACCGTTTGATGAAAATCAGCTCAAGCCCCATCACGGCCGCTGCCGTCAGCGCGAGCAGGCTGGCCGGCTGAAAACTTGCAGGCGTTGGTCGCAGCAGCACCATTGCACCCACCAATGCAATTACCGCGGCGGCCCAACGCCAGGGACCAACTCGCTCTCCAAGCAATGGGACGGCGAGGATCATGGCAAATACCGGGTTGAGGAAGGTCACTGCCGTGGCATCCGCCAGTGGGATGTAGGCGACCGAGGCAAACATCAGGGTCGCCCCCATCCAGCCGAAACTGGTGCGCCCGATATGAAGCCCCCAATTGGGGCGCGTCAACTTGGGGCGTCGCAGGCCGACCAGCATGCTGATCGCCAGAAATGCAAATATGAACCGCCCAAAGCTGATCTGAAACGGGTGCAGCGGCGTGCCAAGAGCATCTGTGCCCAATGCTTTCGCAATCAGGGTGGTGCCGGCGATAAAGACCGTTGCGAGCAGAACAAGGGCGGCAGCAAGTGCCGGGTTTTGACGAGTACCGATCATATCGCGCAGCGTTGCCCGCCTCAGCAGATAAAGGCAAGCCGTCATCGACCATAAGCTCTTTGGTGGTTGCGCGAGGGCAGTCGTGATCGGAGCGTCTGGACGCTCGAATTGATAGTTGATTCTGACAAATAGTCTTTTCTTTTCTCAAAACCTCCGTTATGGACGCTGCCATGATCAACGCTGCACATATCACTTTGCTGCGACGCCGACGCCACAGCGCGTAATCGGCCCCGATCCCCCGTGTCTTATGCAGGCACATTTGATATCCAAAATCGTTGACCCTACGGCCTTGCTGCGTCACTGCTTGGCCCATTCTGTCCAAAAGGAAGATCCCGATGATCCCGTCCGTTCTGCCGACTTACAATCGTGCCCCCCTTAGCTTTGTGAAGGGCGAGGGCGCCTGGCTGATCGAGGCAGACGGGCGACGTTTTTTGGATCTGGCGGCGGGCATTGCTGTGAACGCGCTTGGCCATGCGCATCCGGCTCTGGTCAAAGCTTTGACCGAACAGGCGGAAAACCTCTGGCATGTTTCTAATCTCTACCACATTCCCCAACAACAGGCGCTGGCGGACCGGCTGGTTGAACATAGTTTTGCCGATACCGTCTTTTTCACCAACTCAGGCACGGAATCTTGCGAACTTGCCGTGAAAATGGCGCGTAAGTACTTCTATGAGAAAGGCCAGCCAGAGCGGGTTGAGATCCTGACCTTTTCCGGTTCTTTCCATGGCCGTTCGACTGCCGGTATTTCTGCAGCGGGGTCAGAGAAAATGACCAGGGGCTTCGGCCCGATGTTGCCGGGGTTCACACATCTTATGTTCGGTGATTTGGACGGGGTGACTGATGCGATCAGTGACCAGACAGCCGCGATCCTTATCGAACCGGTGCAGGGTGAGGGCGGCATTCGACCTGTTCCTGATGCAGAAATGAAGGCGCTGCGCCAGATCTGTGACGAAAATGGCATTCTGCTGATCCTCGATGAGGTTCAATGCGGCGTTGGCCGGACCGGCAAGCTGTTTGCGCATGAATGGGCCGGGATCACGCCGGATATCATGATGGTGGCCAAGGGCATCGGCGGGGGGTTCCCGCTTGGCGCGGTGTTGGCAAGGGAAGAGGCCGCATCCGGTATGACTGCTGGCACTCATGGATCGACGTATGGTGGCAACCCGCTTGGCTGCGCAGTAGGCTGCGCAGTAATGGACCATGTCACCGATCCTGCGTTCCTGGCGGAGGTCAACCGGAAGGCGGGCCTGCTCCGCCAAAAACTCGAAGGTCTGGTTGCTGGCCATCCGCATGTCTTCGAAGAAGTACGCGGATCAGGTCTTATGCTGGGTCTGAAATGCGTGGCAGCCAACACTGATGTGGTTGCTGCCGGATATGAGGCTGAGGTGGTGACGGTCCCTGCCGCTGACAATGTGATCCGTTTATTGCCGCCGCTGACACTCTCCGATGATGACATTGCAGAAGCTTATGCGCGGCTTGAACAGGCAGCCACCGCAGTAGAGGTCAAAGCGGGCGCTTAGGTGTATCTTTCCAGAAATACTCACGGGCTGCAGGGCTGGCCCTGCATGGCTCTTCAGCACTTTAAGGTCTCCGCCAAGACCTAAGATCAACGAAAGCGACGTTCGACATGAAGCATTTTCTCGATATCCATAAAACTGACGCAGGTGATCTGCGCACTATCATCGATCAGGCCAAAGCCACCAAGGATGCACGTCTTGGACGCCCCAAGGCGGCACTGGATGATGATTTGCCACTAAAGGACCGCATGGTCGCGCTTATCTTTGAAAAGCCATCCACACGGACGCGGGTCTCTTTTGATGTCGGGGTGCGTCAGATGGGGGGGCAGACCATGGTTCTGTCGGGCAATGATATGCAGCTTGGTCATGGCGAAACCATTGCCGATACCGCCCGAGTGCTGTCGCGCTATGTGGATATGATCATGATCCGGACCTTTGATGAAACCGTTCTGACGGAAATGGCGGAATATGCCGATGTGCCGGTCATTAACGGTCTCACCGATCGCACTCATCCCTGTCAGATCATGGCCGACGTGCTGACCTACGAGGAACATCGCGGCCCTATCAAGGGTAAAAAGGTTGTCTGGTGCGGTGATGGTAACAATGTCTGCGCTTCCTTCCTCCATGCTGCAGCACAGTTCGAATTTGACTTGACATTTGCAGGCCCCTCGCAGCTCGATCCTGAACCGGATTTCGTGGGCCTTGCGCGCAAAGCAGGCTCGCAGGTGATCATCGAACGCGATGCGCAAAAGGCTGTCGAGGGCGCTGATCTGGTGGTGGCTGATACCTGGGTGTCGATGCATGACAGCCAGTCTTCAAAGGAGCGTCGTCATAATATGCTGCGCGGCTATCAGGTGAACGATGCCTTGATGGTGCATGCGAAACCTGACGCGTTGTTCATGCACTGCCTACCGGCCCACCGGGAGGAAGAGGTGACTTCCGCCGTTATGGATGGCCCGCAATCGGTGATCTTTGATGAGGCCGAAAACCGTTTGCATGCGCAAAAAGCGATCATGCGCTACTGCGTAGGCGGTTAATCTGTCGAACTCGCGCGCCGAAAGGCGCGCGATGTATTGCTATTTTGATTGCCCCCGTTCAGCAATTTTCTGGGCGGGGTTTCGCGTTTCCGAGGAGAGCTATCCTGTGTGGATCACATGATGATTGCGGTCAACATCAGGAATACGCAGCCCGACAACAACGCAGCGGCCGGGACAGTGATGATCCAGGCGGCGGCAATCGTCATAAAATGGCTGCGGCGCACCAGCTTACGTCGGCGACGTTCTTCCGGTGCTATGCGCAGGATCTCGGGCCGTACAGCTTTGCTGTTACGCAGACGGCGCTCCATATGCCATTCGCGGAAAAATCCGACACCAAAGACCGCGCCCACTGCGATATGGGTCGATGATACCGGCAACCCCAGCCAACTGGCCACGATCACCGTGATCGCAGCTGACAGCGACACACAATAGGCGCGCATTGGGTTCAGCTTGGTGATCTGGCTACCAACCATGCGGATCAGCTTGGGTCCGAAGAGAAAGAGGCCAAAGGAAATGCCAAACGCGCCGATCACCATGACCCAAGTTGGTATCGCCACCTTGGAGGCTATGTCGCCGAACTCTGCGGTGTGTACAATCGCTGCAAGCGGGCCCACTGCATTCGCCACGTCGTTGGCCCCATGGGCAAAGGACAGTAGGGTTGCGGATATCACCAGCGGGATTGAAAACAGCACTTTCAGCGATTTGTTGCGGTTCTCTAGCCCCTCGGACTGGCGTTTGATCAAGGGCGCGGTCACCACATAGCTGAGACCACCAACAACTGCCCCGATCAACAGTGCGATCTCGAGATCGATCTTGATGATCCGCTTCAGACCTTTCAGCGCGAGATAGGAGGCAAAAGCCCCTGCCATGATGCCCACCAGAACCGGCACCCAGCGTCGCGCGGCGGCAATCTTATCATCTTGGTATATGATCTTGGCTTTGATGAAGGCGAGGAACCCGGCGGCAATCAAGCCGCCCAACAGCGGCGAGATCACCCAGCTCGCGGCGATCTTGCTCATTGTGGGCCAGTTCACTGCGCCAAACCCCGCCGCGGCAATACCTGCCCCCATCACGCCACCCACAACGGAATGGGTCGTCGACACAGGTGCGCCGATCCAGGTTGCAAGGTTGACCCACAATGCCGAGGAAATCAGAGCGGCCATCATCGCCCATATGAACATTTCAGAGCTGGCAACCCCAGCGGGATCAATGATGCCTTTGGAAATAGTCGAGACAACATCACCGCCCGCCAGCAGCGCTCCGGCGCTTTCGGCGAGGGCCGCAATAACGATGGCTCCACCCATGGTCAGCGCATTGGCACCCACTGCCGGGCCCATGTTGTTGGCCACGTCATTTGCGCCAATGTTGAGCGCCATATAGGCCCCAAAAGCAGCTGCCGTGATCACCACAAAATTTGAAGGTGCAGACCCAAGAAACACTGCGGCGCCGACACCTGCCAACGCGATAAAGACCAGTGCAATGCCCGGCGCAACAAGCGGTCGAGACACATAAGAAGTGGCCAGTTCAAGTTGAGAGATCCGGTTAAGATCCCGGTCCAGTGTTTTCCACTGCGGTCGCTGAGGTGCGTCGCTCATTGTCTCGATCCCGATTCAAATTCCGCGCACGCGCCTAGCCTCCCCTCTGCTGCCTTGCAAGGGGGGCGTCATATTTATGTCATGAAACTGTTACAAATTTCGCAGTAAATCGCGCAACTGCGGTTCGGCAACCAGTTCCGCTGCAGCCTTTGGCGATATCCATTTACGAACCCGTTCGGATTGCTCGGGATAGTCATCCGCCAGCTTGGTTACTTCAGCTTTATACACCAACGTATGTAAAACTTCTTTGGCACCATTATCCTGCGATTTCACATATTCGTAGCTGCCGATTGGCTCGCCTTCGATATGAGCTTCACGTACCCCAGCCTCTTCCCAGGCTTCCTGCAACGCGGATTGCGCGCCGTTCTTACCCTTGATGGGCCAGCCCTTCGGCAGAATCCAGCGGCCGGTGCCCCGGCTGGTAATCATCAGAACATCCTTGCCCTGCGCACCATTACGATAGCACATGGCGGCTACTTGCAGCCGGTTTGGTCGAAAGAACATAGGCCGGAGATACTCCTCCCAGGCACTGGACATGATATGTTTCATTGCTGCTCAGCTTTCTAGCACCTGCCGGATCTGTCTTTCGTGACAGTTCGGTGCATTTTTGCTTTGCAACGATTTTGGCATGTTGCGGCAAGATTTCAAGAGGAGTAGGGGGGTGAATCCCATGAATTTCGCTGATTTCGCTGTAATTTTCCGTGAAATAGTGGGGAAATTACACGTTTTGACGTCAATTTGGGCTATTTTCGTGGTTTCGCCCGCAACGTCGGGTCGGCTTGTGTGGGGTCCTCCGGCCAAGGATGTTTGGGATATTGCGCCCGCATGTCTTTACGTACATCTGCATAAGATCCAGACCAGAACCCCGGTAGATCACGGGTAATCTGGATGGGACGCTGTGCGGGCGAAAGAAGCGAGACTTTTAGTGCGACACCGCCCACCGTTGGATGCCGGGTGACGCCGAACATCTCTTGCAGTCGGACAGAGATTTCGGGGACCGCTTCGGTATAGTCAATTGGTACCGTGCGGCCCAGAGGTGTGGTGAAATGCGGTGGTGCCAGTTGGTCCAGTCGCTGCGTTTGCTCCCAGTTCAGTGCTGTACGTAGGGCGGGCAACAGATCAAAGCGTTTCCAATCTTCCTGGCTGCGCACGCCGCCCAACATTGGGAGTAGCCAGTCTTCAAGTGTGGCAAGCAGGGCAGTCTCGCTGAAATCAGGTAGGTCTTCGCCTGCCTCCTGCAACAGGCGTACCCGCGCCACGAAGCGCGCAGCTGCGCCCGTCAATCGCAGACCTAGCTCGCGCACACCGTCCAACATGGCCGCGGCAACTGTCTCTGCCGGGATATCTTTCCAAATGTGGTCCTCCAGCACGATGGCGCCCAGGCATTGCTGGCGACGCGCTACCACCCGGCGATCTCGCTTAGACCAGGCACAGGTCAATAGCGGTTCGATCTGTGCGGAGAATTCGTCGCGTAATTCCGACAGCGTGATTGGAGCAGCCAGACGCAGCCGTGCCTCACGCGGGTTGCCGTCGCTGTCCAGCCCCACCAGAAACGGAGTGGCAGCCAGACTATCTTCGAGTGGCAGGATCGCGCCCTTCCCGCCGGACAGCACATATCGGGGTGTGTCACCTTTGCGCCGTTGACCGATCCGGTCGGGGTAGGCGGCAGCGGCCATTACAGCAGGGCTTGCAGTTGATGTTTGTGATCTGTTGCGGGCTTGCTGCGTCAGCCGCTTGGCCTCCGCCCTGATGCGATCCAGCGTGGGGATGTTCAATTGATAGTTTCTGCGTCGTTGAAACCCTTTGGCATCACGCAGGGCCTCCAACCGCAGGGCAAGATCCACCGGCGCGCCACGCAATGGGTCGCGTTCTGCCAGCAGCGCTGCCAAAGGTGCGGCGGCGGCACCGAAACGTTGCAGCATATGCCCCAGGCGCGGATGCAGCGGCAGTTTGGCCAGTGCTTTGCCATGAGGGGTGATCCGCCCGTCATCGTCCAGAGCACCTAGCAGTCCCAGCAATGCCTGTGCTTCCTGCATCGCGCCCGCGGGCGGTTGTGTCAAAAAGGGCAGATCACCCGGACGCGCCCCCCATAGAGCGAGTTCCAGCGCCAGTGCTGTAAGATCGGCCGCTTGAATTTCGGGCGGCGGAAATGCTGCAAGAGCTCCTTCTTCACCCTTGGTCCATAAGCAGTAGCTGACACCGGCCGCCACCCGGCCGGCGCGGCCCTGTCGTTGGGTGGCCTCGGCGCGAGTGACCCGTTCAGTGATCAGCCGCGACATACCGGAACCGGGATCAAACCTGCTGCGCCGGGCCTGCCCCATATCCACAACCACGCGGATATCTTGGATGGTCAGTGACGTTTCAGCGATTGAAGTCGCCAGCACCACCTTGCGCGCCTGCGGATCAGGCTGGATCGCGGCGCGTTGCTCGGCAAAGGGCAGGGCACCAAACAAGGGGCGCACCACGCAATCACCGGGCAGTCGGCCTGCCAGTGCCGCAGCTGCCTTGCGGATTTCGCCTTCGCCGGGAAGGAACACCAGTATACCGCCACCTTTGGCCTCGGAGCCGCCTCTCCCACTTGATCCTGTAGGACGTGTCTCCGCCTCGGCGCGCAGCACTAGATCGACCAGTGCATCCAGACGCCGGGGCGCCCGCCCGCTGCGGCTGTCTATGGCCAGTGGAACCTCCAGCCAGCGCCTCTCCACTGGATAGCTGCGCCCCTCAGATGTGATCAGCGGGGCTTCCATCAGCGCGGCTACCGGAGCTGCATCGAGCGTTGCGGACATCGCTAGCAGGATCAGATCCTCCCGCAGTGCGCCTGCGACCTCGAGACAGAGGGCAAGACCAAAATCGGCATTCAGAGACCGTTCGTGAAACTCGTCAAAGATCACGGCACCAATACCCGGTAAATCAGGATCGGATTGTAGCATTCGTGTCAGGATGCCTTCGGTGACCACCTCAATTTGCGTCGCAGCGCTGGTCTTTGCCTCGCCCCGGATGCGGTAGCCCACGGTTTCACCCACAGGCTGCCCCAAAGTATCGGCCATGCGTTCAGCTGCCGCACGTGCGGCCAGACGGCGCGGTTCCAGCATCAGGATGCGGCCTGAACACAGTCCGGCCTCCAGCATGGCCAGCGGCACGCGGGTGGTTTTGCCCGCACCGGGCGGGGCCTGCAACACAGCACGTTTTTCGGCGCTTAGGGCTGCGATCAACTCGGGCAGGGCGTCATCTATGGGCAATCTTGTCATGCCGCCTTATCGCCAATGGCGCGGGTTTGGTCTAGCACCGAGACGACAGGCTTGCGCAGGTAGTAAGCGATGTTCTCTGGACAACCGCCGCCCGGCTGCGCCATCAATGCCCAAACCAAAGAGCGGGAGACAGCCACCATGGCAGCAGCAGGTAATTCCGGTGGATCAGAGAATACAGCCGCAAGCCGGAAGGCTCCGCTGGATATCGATGATCTGGCTGCACGCATTTTGAACGGCGAACGCCGTGCCTTGGCCCGGGCTATTACACTGGTCGAGAGTGGCCGGGCTGATCACCGCGAAGCGACGACCCTCTTGTTGGACCTGCTGGCGCGCGAAAACCGTCAGGCGCTACGTATCGGCCTGTCGGGAACGCCTGGTGTCGGGAAGTCCACTTTCATCGAAAGCTTCGGCATGAAGTTGATTGCAGAAGGTTTACGGGTTGCGGTGCTGGCTGTTGATCCTAGTTCGACGCGCTCCGGAGGCTCGATACTGGGTGACAAGACACGGATGGAATATCTGAGCCGTCAGAAAAATGCGTTTATCCGCCCTTCTCCCAGTCAGACGCATCTGGGCGGCGTCGGCCGCCGATCGCGCGAAGCAGTTGCGTTGTGCGAGGCCGCAGGGTTTGACGTGGTGCTGATCGAAACCGTCGGGGTCGGTCAATCCGAAACAGTGGTGTCGGAGATTTCTGATCTCTTTCTGTTGCTGCTGGCCCCTGCTGGGGGTGATGAATTGCAGGGCGTCAAACGTGGCATTATGGAAATGGCCGACATCATCTTGGTGAACAAGGCCGACGGCGATTTGAAAGCTGCCGCCACCCGGACTTGCGCCGATTATGCAGGTGCCTTGCGATTGCTGCGCAAACGCCCGCAGGATCCTGAAGGTTATCCCAAGGCACTGATGGTCTCGGCTATGGCAAAGGACGGTCTTGGGCGGGCTTGGGATGAGATGCAGGCGCTGGCCGATTGGCGGCAGACCAATGGCCACTGGCAGGGGCGGCGCAGTGAGCAGGCTCGCTATTGGTTTGACGAAGAGGTGCGCCAGGCACTGCTGGCCAGGTTGCAAACCCCATGGGCTCAGTCTCGCATGGCCGATTTGTCCGAAGACGTTGCCGCAGGCCAGATGACCCCGGCAGCAGCAGCCAAGGATATGCTGGCAGGGCTCGGTGTCGGTTGATTCCAGTGTTGCAACGAAGTGGCATGGGAGCAGCCGAGCCAGGCAACAAACGGCACGTAAACGGCAGGATAAACGCCGGATCAGCGCTGGATTTCGCTAGTTTGGCAGGCTAAAAGGGCGTGAACCTTGGTTGCGCGGGTGATCCGTCGGAGTTTCGATAAGGCCTGCCACATAAATCCGTTTCATATGGCTTGACCCTGCACGTGATTCCTCCTAAACGCATCCAACCAGTTTTCGGGCGCAGCCAATGGCCGCGCCCCTTGTAATTTGGTGTCCGAACTCAGATCTTCCATCTACGGGCGCCCCAGATACGAAGGATGAACCTATGTCGCGCCGTTGCGAATTGACCGGAAAAGGCCCGATGACTGGCAACAATGTCAGCCACGCCAACAACAAAACCAAGCGTCGCTTTCTGCCGAACCTGAACGACGTAACCCTGCAGTCCGAGACCTTGGGCCGTGGCATCAAGCTGCGAATCTCCGCAGCAGCGCTGCGCACCGTTGATCACCGTGGTGGTCTGGACGCGTTCCTGGCGAAAGCCAAGGATGATGAGCTGTCCAACAGCGCGCTGAAGGTGAAAAAAGAGATCGCCAAGGCACAGGCCGCCGAGGCTTGATTGCCTGAAACCTAAGCCGTTAGTGGCTGGGAAAAGAATTTGAAACGCCGTGCATGACATAGTGCGCGGCGTTTTCTTTTGTCCTATATAAGGCCTTTGACTGCGTCCCTTTTTCACCTTGTAGTGGCGTGGCCTTGCGCGCATATCTCGCGTCAGGATGACAAGTTTGCGTAGATATCTGGCACTGGCCCTGATTGCGTTGATGGCCGTTACCGGCATCAATGCCAAGGCGGGTATGCGTGATGCTGCGGGTCAGATGGTGATCTGCACTGGTACCGGCCCGGTCATGATCTATCTCGACAGCGATGGTCAACCTGTTTCGCCGCCGATGGACTGCCCTGAGTGTCTAACCTTCGTTGCCGATATAGGGCTAACCTTACCTGAACTTTGGCATAGCATTTTACCGCGACAATTGCCGCGCGAGCTGGGCCGAAGTGCTGAGATAATACCGGTGTTGCGACCGGCAACCTGGGCGCGTGCGCCACCGGACTTTGGAAGTTACCGCGCGATCTAATCGCGCCTCTTTCTCACCAAATTTCAAAGCTTACGTATCAAGGATGTAGTCTCATGACTTTCAAAACCACCTTCGCAGCGGTCATCGCTGCCGCCAGTTTCGCCACTGCAGGCTTCGCTGCCGATGTAACCGTTATGGACTCTTATGCCCGCGTGTCTTCAAAATCCGCCAAAAGCGGTGCGGTGTTCATGATGATCGAAAACACCTCCGAAAACGGCGACCGCCTGATCGACGCGCGCAGCGATGCCGCGAAGTTGGTCCAGTTGCACACCCATAAGGAAGGTGACAACGGCGTCATGCAGATGCTGCATGTCGAAGAGGGCTTTGCCATTCCGGCAGGTGAAATCCACATGTTGCAGCGCGGTGGCGATCACGTGATGCTGATGGGGCTGACAAAATCGCTGGCACATGGCGACAACGTTGATCTTACACTGGTCTTTGAAAAGGCCGGCGAAGTCTCCGTGACTGTTCCCGTCGATCTCGAGCGCAAGCCTGAGCATGGTGAGATGAAACACTCGCACTGATCACCGGTTTGATCCGGAAACGGATCCCGTAATTTCTAGCCAATCCGTTTATCTTTGCTGCACGGGTTGGCTATTTTCTTTAGCGGTTATTGCGCTAGGGTGAACCTTCATCCACGTGGTGTCGAATGGCCGAGAAGACAGCGAAAGTCAGTCATCATGACACAGAGAGTCCTTTTTGTTTGCCTTGGAAATATCTGTCGGTCCCCCGCCGCGGAGGGTGTGTTTCGCACCCTGCGCCGTGATGTTGTCACCGATAGTGCAGGCACGGCAGGCTACCATATCGGATCACCGCCTTATGGCGCTATGAAGACGGCGGCCGGCCTTCGTGGGATTGATCTGTCGGATCTGCGGGCACGTCAGTTCACGTCGCAGGATTTTAGCCGCTTTGATCTGATCATTGCGATGGATGATGACAATCTTGCAGATATCGAGGCCCAGCGACCGGCAGGGGTCACCGCTACCGTACACCTGTTCACTGATTTTGCTTCGGCAAGCGAAGCGGATCATGTGCCGGATCCATATTACACCCGCGATTTTGATGGCTGCCTTGACCTGATCGAAGAGGCAGCCAGAGGCCTGTCCGAGGCACTGCGCTAGCCGCCTGACAGACTTGCAAAAAAAACGTGACTAAGAGGAGCGGTCGCGTCTACTCGTCTAGGACTTTCAATTCCCCAGCCAACCAGGGCAGGCGATAGACCGCCGGATCAATCATATGCCCCTGTACCAGCCGTCGCATCGTCTGCGCAACATCGCGCGGAACCCGGTCGGCCCAATCAGCGCTAGAGAATAGTGAAATTCGCCGCGCAAACGTTCCAAAGGGCAGGGGGAAGGCTTCGATCTCATCATGAAAACGGGCCGCCCGCATATAGCCCAACGGGGTGGTGATCGCCCAACCGATCCGCCGCGCTACCAGTGCCATCAGCGAAAGGTGCGACCCGATTTCGAACCGCTCCTCAAACAGCAGTTTTTGCCGAGCGAGATGCGCTTCAATCTGTTGTGAAATCAACTGGCTGCCTTCGTAACGCAGAAACGGCAACGAATTGAGGATATCCATCTCGGCCTCAGGCTTGTGCAGCATCCCGCGGGGCGCAACCAGCATGAATGGATCCTGTACCAGCGGATATTCGGTGATCCCTTCGCGTAGCGCGCCCGCGGTCGCGGCGACGGCGATATGCAGCTCACGCGCGTCCAATGCCTCAAGGATGTCGTGGCTGGAGGCGGTGATCATTTTAAAGCGGCAATTGACAAGGCTTTCAGCCAGTGTTGTCGCCAGACGAGGGGTCAGATCATTGTCAAAATCATCGATCAGCCCAATGGATAGCGTC
This sequence comes from Phaeobacter cretensis, assembly GCF_047372505.1. Lineage (NCBI taxonomy): Bacteria > Pseudomonadati > Pseudomonadota > Alphaproteobacteria > Rhodobacterales > Roseobacteraceae > Phaeobacter > Phaeobacter cretensis. The sequence goes on along the minus strand of NZ_JBKBEU010000001.1, from coordinate 815,456 downwards.
GACAGGTGGTTGAGATCAACCACGCTCAGCTCGCTCTGCGCCAGTCGCAACTCTGCCAGCACGGCCTCGGTGCGGGCCAGAAAGTTGCGCCCCGCCGGTGTCAGCACCATCGGGCGACGGCCATGATTGACCAGTTCGGCCCCCAGCGCGTTTTCCAGATTGCGCAGTTGCTGGCTTACGGCGGGTTGGCTCAATCCGGTCAGGGCAGCGGTTTGCGCCACGGATCCGGTCTTGGCCAACGCTTCAAAGACTTCAAGTCCCCGCAGCGTCACCCCTTTCATCAACATGTCTGCGCTCCTGCGTGGCGTTGTGGGCGCTGCTGTGCGCCTGTCAAAAGGGGAGGTAGGGGAGGGCGGCCTTGCCCGGTTTCATAGATACGCGGCCAATCCGAACCTCTCAAATATCTTGTCGGCCGATACTGAAATGGGTGGGGTGCCCTTTGCCTACAGCTCAGGACATCCCCGAAACAGCCACTCAGCTGCAAACGCGGGAGGCGTTTTCACCAAAGGACTTGTAGCGTTTCCAAAGGCGCTCGTCCGAGATGCGGCTGGATTGGCGCACAACCTGCGCCTGATGCGGGTCGTTGAACCATTTGGAGACGGTTTTGCGCTCACTGCGATTCAGGCTCGCATTGGCAACCGATTGTATGCAACGGCACAACGAAGGCGAGGCGGCGGTACGGTCTGACTGACGGCAGGCTCTCTCGATCGCGCCGGCATTGACTGGGGCGGGCATCACTCCGGTGATCATCGCAGCGCATAGCGTGGCTGACAGCAGTAGCTTCATCTTCATCGTCCCTAGAAATCTGCAAGTGCTCTGAACTTAGCGGGTCTGGTGCCCGAACTTGCCGGGACTATGGCGCAAGCGGCGGGGGCTTTCAATCTAGGTAAACAGTTGCTTTACCCTCGGCGGAAACTCGCCAATAGGGACGGGCAAGGCGAGTGATCCTATGTGCCTGTAGACATGCGCTATCCTGAGTATGTCAGGCTTGGCCTTTCTTACCGGCTGTCGAGCAAGGGTTGGCAGTCAAGACTGGCTTGGGCCCCGCAGTGAGAAGATCATCTGGCGCACGGATTTCCAATTTGCGGCCTCGGCAATCTTGCCGGTTTCCTGGCACCGCCGCATTTTCTGCGCCACTTCAACCTCGGCCTTCTCTCCATGTGCAGCATAAAGCGCACGGGCATATTCGGCGGTTTTGATGGTATCCATTGCGGTGTTCTCCCTTGTCTTATGTGTGCTGCATCAAAGACGCACACGGATCGCGGTCTGGCAGGACTATAACTGATTCTGAATTGCCGCATAGGGTGAGTGGTGGTGTGGTGTATAAAATCATGGGTTGCGTCGCTATAACGCAGGACTGGACTTGGCAAGGTGCAATCCGGGGGATGTCCGATCAGCCGGGCGGCAATATTTTGGCAAAGGCTTCAATGGCCTTCAAAATGGATTGCTCACCCTCCTTCTGTGCTGCGAAGGACGCGGCTGCCGCAAGCACTGTCCATTTCGCTCCGGTTTTGTACAGTTCCTTCACCTACTCGCGGATCATATCATCCGCAATCGATGCGCAGTATGCCGCGATGCGCAACGAAATGTCCCTGAGGGTTTGACCGATTTTTCTCAGTCTTGGCGGCGAGGGCGTAGGTTTCGCGATCTCCACTTCTATCTTATCAATTTCTTTCCAGATGAGCGATGGATCGGTTCGCAATGCCCGCTCAGTAGCATCGTTTAATGGTGGCCCGCCATTATCCCCCATCAGACTTGCAGCAGGTGTTTGGCTTGTTGGTGATAGTTGCGCCTTAAGGTGGACAACTTCCTGTTCAAGCTCAAAGAGGCGGCGGATTCGCTCGATTTCCTTGGCGACGGCTTCTGGGCCAGCGCCTCAGACTGTGTCATCAATCAACGCGATCCGGCGTTGGAGGTCCCAATCCAGCGGTTCTCCATCGAGGAAGACTTGATACCAATCAAGCCAAAATGGTACTCCCCCCTAAAATTAGTGGTGTTCAAAAGTAGAATTTTCTCGGCAAGATCTCTGAGGAGATTTACGATGAAGAATGGACGATGCAGCGACGCGCAGATCATGGCGATCCTGAAGCAAGCAGAGGGCGGGGTGCCGGTTTCTGAGCTGTGCCGCGAACACGGGATGAGCAGCGCGAGTTTTTACAAGTGGCGCGCCAAATTCGGCGGCATGGATGCTTCATTGATGTCTGAGATGAAGGATATGGCGGAAGAGAACCGTCGTCTGAAGCGCATGTACGCTGAGATGAGCATGCAAAACGATCTGCTGAAGGAGGCCTCGGAAAAAAGCGTTAAGGCCGTCTCAGAGGCGAGAGATGGCCATGAATGCGATTGCGCAACATGGGGTCAGTATCGCGCTGGCCTGTCGGGCGTTTGAGATCAGCGAGGCATGCTATCGCTACAGCCCTATTTTGAGCGACGAGAACGAGGAGATCGCGGACTGGCTGGAACGGCTGACGACGAACAAACGCAATTGGGGCTTCGGCCTTTGCTTTTTGTATCTGCGTAAAGTGCAAGGCTTCGGCTGGAACCACAAACGGGTCTATCGGATCTACTGCGAACTGGAATTGAACCTGCGGATCAAGCCTAAGAAACGGGTGAAGCGGGACAAGCCTGAACCATTAGCTGTGCCTGATAGGCCCAATGAGACATGGTCCATGGACTTTATGGCTGATCAACTGGCCGATGGCGGATCGATCAGGACATTGAACGTGCTGGACGATTTTAATCGTGAGGGCCTGGCGATTGAGGTCGATTTCTCATTACCTGCCGAGCGCGTCGTTCGCAGTCTGAACCAGATCATCGAATGGCGCGGCCAGCCCCAAACTATTCGTGTCGACAACGGCCCCGAATATGTCAGCGAGAAGCTGATGGAATGGGCTGAGAAGCGCAACATCTGCCTGCAATACATCCTGCCAGGCAAACCCCAACAGAACACCTACATTGAGCGCTACAACCGCACCGTTCGTGGCGAATGGCTGGGACAGTATATCTTTGAAACCATCGAGGAGGCAGAAAACCAAGCGACCGAATGGCTCTGGACTTACAACAACGAGCGACCCAACACGGGCATCGGTGGGGTGACACCCGCAATGAAACTGAAAACAGCCGCCTGAATTCTACGGCTGGACCCCATTAAAAATGGGGGCATTACCAAATGACCACGAAGGATTGGTGTCGGCATAGTCTTTGAAATCGAGCCAGATCGGAATTATTCCTTCTAACCCGACCAGCCTAACCCGACCAGCGACGACGGCGTAACTGCGACTGTAGCCTCGCCTGCAGGCCCCTTAAGTTCATGCTCGGCTTCAGCCATAGTCGTGTTGTAGGCGCAATTGCCTAGGTTTAGACGCTGCTGAAAGGGCATAAACCGGCCATGAAGACGGCTGGTCAATGCAGAGGCAAGATCGCTGACCCCTCTGGCCGCGACTGCAGCCTCAGGATTTGGATCAGCGGCTGCAGCGCTAATCCTTCCGGCCTTACGAAATTGTGAAATTGAGATGTCATTCTGGGTATTTTCGAGAATGTTCGAAAGTCGTCCGTGTGTATGATCTAACGCACTAGCGAGGTTCTCGTTCTCTTCGTTGGAGCTTGCTCCGAAAACCGCGGAAACTAAGGTTGCGCGAAAGCAGAACATGAGTAGTGCGGAACCGTCGAGGGCGGTGGAGTCTCCGTTATGGTGAAGAACAGGCATTGCCGCTGGCAAGCAACGCAGAGCTGTTTGCGTAGTAATGAGTTGACGTTTTGTTGGAACCATTGCGTCGAGAAGCTCTTTAAGCGGTGCCTCAAGCTTAATTCTCTCCCGAAATTTGGGATCGATCCCGAAGTCTGTCTAAGTCATGTGTCGAATAAACCCTGAAATATAGTCTGTTCGGTCAATGCGCCCGCTTGACCAAATCCCAAAACCAAATCATATCCCCTTGCATGACAGACCTCGCTCACATCCGCAATTTCTCCATCGTCGCCCATATCGACCATGGCAAATCCACCCTTGCTGACCGGCTTATTCAGGAGACCGGTACGGTTGAGGATCGCGATATGAAAGAGCAGCTGCTCGATAGCATGGATATCGAGCGTGAGCGCGGGATCACCATCAAGGCCAACACCGTGCGTATCGACTACAAGGCTGATGACGGTGAGACCTATGTGCTGAACCTGATCGACACCCCCGGTCACGTCGATTTCGCCTATGAGGTCTCCCGCTCCATGCGTGCGGTTGAAGGCTCTCTCTTGGTGGTCGACAGCTCGCAAGGGGTCGAGGCGCAGACGCTGGCCAATGTCTATCACGCGCTGGACGCCGACCACGAAATCGTGCCAGTCCTGAACAAGATCGACCTACCGGCCTCTGATTGTGATCGTGTGGCCGAACAGATCGAAGATGTGATCGGCATCGATGCATCCGAGGCCATACGGGTTTCTGCCAAAACCGGGCAGGGCATCCGTGACACGCTAGAGTCCATTGTCCAGACCCTTCCCGCGCCAACCGGCACACGCGATGCACCGCTGAAGGCGATGCTGGTGGATAGCTGGTATGATGCCTATCTCGGCGTGATCGTTCTGGTGCGCATCATGGATGGCGTGCTGAAAAAGGGTATGCGGGTCAAGTTCATGTCGAACAACACCCTGCACCACGTGGATCGCATCGGCGTGTTCCGCCCTGCCATGCAGGTGGTGGATGAACTGGCGCCGGGCGAGATCGGTTTTCTCACCGCGTCGATCAAACAGGTGCGCGACACCCGCGTTGGTGACACCATCACCAATGATCGCAATGGCACCGATGTTGCACTGCCGGGCTTTAAACCTGCGCAGCCCGTGGTGTTCTGTGGGCTCTTCCCCGTGGATTCATCCGAGTTCGAAGACCTGCGCGATGCCATCGATAAGCTGGCGCTGAACGACGCGTCCTTCTCCTTTGAAATGGAAACCTCCGCCGCTCTTGGCTTCGGCTTCCGCTGCGGCTTCCTTGGCTTGTTGCACCTGGAGGTGATCCGCGACCGGATTGAACGTGAGTATAATATCGAGCTGATCACCACCGCACCTTCCGTGGTCTACCATGTCTATATGAAAGGCAAGGAAGGCGAAGACGGCGAGATGATCGAGCTGCACAACCCTGCGGACATGCCCGACATGTCCAAGGTGGATCACCTTCAGGAACCCCGCATCAAAGCAACCATTCTGGTGCCGGATGAGTATCTGGGCGACGTGTTGAAGCTGTGTCAGGATCGCCGCGGCATTCAGGAAGATCTGACCTATGCCGGCTCTCGTGCCATGGTTGTTTATGATCTGCCGCTCAATGAGGTGGTGTTTGACTTCTACGACCGCCTGAAATCGGTTACCAAGGGCTATGCCTCCTTCGACTACCAGATGACCGGCTACCGCGAGGACGCGCTGGTCAAGATGTCGGTGCTGGTCAACGACGAGCCCGTGGATGCGCTGTCGATGATGGTGCACCGGGACCGTGCCGAGATGCGTGGCCGCGCCATGTGCGAAAAGCTGAAGGATCTGATCCCACGCCACATGTTCAAGATCCCGATCCAGGCGGCCATCGGCGGCAAGGTGATCGCGCGCGAGACCCTGTCTGCCCTGCGCAAGGACGTGACCGCCAAATGTTATGGCGGCGACGCGACGCGGAAGCGCAAGCTGCTGGACAAGCAGAAAGCCGGCAAGAAGAAGATGCGCCAGTTCGGCAAGGTTGATATTCCGCAAGAGGCGTTTATTTCCGCCCTTAAAATGGACAGCTAAGGCTGGTCAATTTGAGCGATGGCGTTGGTTCGCGGTTGGCAAAGCCCATTGCGTGCCCGCACCTCAGCAGTGAATCGGTGACTACGCGACACCTTCAATAAGTTACCAAACGGGGCCATGGCCCCGTTTTTTGTAGTGGTCCTTTTTAATGTCCCGCCCTCCCGTGGGCAGCGCCCGACCGTCCCCACGGGAGGGCGCTTCGCACCCACCCAGGGTCAGGCGCTCCCCTTTGTGGCTGTTACACCGGCTCGACTATACTCCGCTCAACCACACCATAGGTTCGCCACCAGTAAAAAGCCGGGCACTGCCCTCTGTGGGGGCACGCGTCCCTGGCGGCCCAACAAAAAACCGCCCAGCCCCTCGGGCCAAACGGTTCCTCTCTTTCCCGCAACTGTAACAAGGTCAGAGGTTGTTCTGCACATCCTGTGCGGCGCCGCTGATGGCTTGGCCGGCTTTGGAAATGTCGCGGCCTGCGCCTTTGGTGGTTTCGCAGGCTGTCAGGCTAAAAAATGCGCCCAACAGGGCGAGGGTGGTCACTGCGGCTCGGATCATCTTATGTCTCCCTTGGTCGATCTTGCCCAACAGATAGCAAGGCGGCGGGATGCGTTCCAGTGGTTTGCGCCGCGTTCTTTGTCGTGGTTTCACGATGTGTTGCGCTGGATCTTGCCGTCACCCTATCCCCCATATCCGGTGAGTTTCGCGTTAGGCGAAAACCGCATAGGTTGAGTCGGGCCGATAGAATTTCGTCAGCAAAACCTGTCACCGATCCGGGGAGGATTTCTAATGAACCACGCCGCTCAAAAAGACATACTGACACATCTACGCAGTGAATTGCACGCCGATGGTGGCCTGCCGACCGGGAACACACAGTCTGCTGATACTGCTCCGCATGGCGGCAATGTCGTGCCCATGACATCCCGGCTGGGTACATCTGTTGTGGCACAGCCTGCGGGTGCGGTGCTCACCCGCAAATGGCTGGAACTGCGCCGCGATATTGACTGCGCTCTCGCCCGTCTGGATGAGGGTTCTTATGGTTACTGCCAGATTTGCGGAGATCGCATCACCGACAGCCATCTTTCAGAACATCCGGCGACGCCATTCTGCGCCTCTTGCTCCGGATAATCGCGTCATTGTACTGCCCAGTAGGGTAGGGCAGTTCCGAGCAGCCCGCTCAGATGCGTCGCCTCAATTACGCCCCAGCTAAAACCACGCCGCCTATGACCCAAATCGGAGACGTAATTTTACCCAATTACAACACCCAAGAAGCGAATTACCCTGCGCAACCACCTTCTATCATTTATCGGTCCTCCCCCTGTGGACCTGCAGCACACCCTCGTGCTGTGCCCAACTCGCCCGCGCCCCTCGCGCGGGCGCTTTTCTTTAGCGGTTTTCTTTAGGGACCCGCTCGCCTAAAGCAGAGGCTTCTGAAATCTGATGGAGCTTTGCCAATGTCCTGCGCCCTATGTTCCGCCGAAACACCGCTTGTCGCATATGAGGTAGCCGGCGCGCCCGACGGGCAAGACGCATCGATCCTCATTTGCGCGACCTGTGCCGATCAGATTGCAGGAGTGCCAGATCCCAACCATATGCGTTGCCTCTCGTCAGCCATGTGGTCCGAGAACCCGGCAGTGCAGGTTCTTTCTGCGCGTCTGTTGGCCAGGCTCTCTGATCATGATTGGGCGCGTGACCTTTCTGAGCAACTTTGGCTGGACGATGAGACACGTGCATGGGTTGATGTTGTGCCTGCCGCCAGTGATCACCGTGACAGCAATGGCGCGCCTCTGAAGCAAGGCGATAACGTCGTGTTGATCAAGGATCTGCCGGTCAAGGGGGCAGGCTTTACCGCTAAGCGTGGTACAGCGGTGCGCAATATCTCTCTGGTTGCTGACAACCCTGAACATATCGAAGGCCGGGTCGAAGGTCAGCGCATCGTGATCCTCACCAAATTTGTGAAAAAGAAATAGACGAACCTTCGCCACAACTCCTGTGAAAATGCGCTCGCGCCCGTTGCCGCCCTGTCTTGGATGTGGCACAACGAGACCAACTGACTGAACAGATGAGTTTAGCATATGACTGACTTTGCCGAACGTCGCCGCATGATGGTCGACACGCAGATCCGCCCGTCGGATGTCACCAAGTTCCCGATTATCGAAGCCATGCTGGCGGTGCCGCGCGAAGCATTTGTTGCCGATGCGCAGCGAGAGGCGGCCTATGCTGATGGCAATCTGGATATCGGTCCGGGTCGCGTCCTGCTGGAACCGCGGACCCTTGCGAAGATCCTCGATGCTATTGATGTGCAACCGGATGAGCTGGTGCTCGATGTGGCTTGCGGTCTGGGCTATTCCACCGCAGTCGTCGCCCGCGTCGCCGAAATGGTGATCGGTGTCGAAGAAGATGAAGCAATGGCCGCCGAGGCGCAGGATCAGCTGTCGACCGTCGGGGCAGACAATGCCATTGTGCACGCCGGTGCGCTAAGTGAAGGCGCCGCGGAGCATGGCCCTTATGATGTTATGATCGTCGAGGGCGGGGTGGAAGCCCTGGCGGATTCTTTGCTGGATCAGTTGAAGGACGGCGGCCGAGTGGCTGCGATTTTCATGTCCGGTGCCTTGGGCGAGGTCAAAATCGGCTATAAAAGCAGCGGTCAGATTTCCTGGCGTCTGGCCTTCAACGCGGGCGCTCCCGTGCTGCCCGGATTTGAAGCGGCAGAAGAATTCGCTCTCTGATAGACTGAGAGTATACCAGCGATCCGCGCTGACCCCATGTTGGGGCGGATTGCAGCAGGCAGGCGTCTGACGAACCGCAGCGCCGAAGAGCAGAACGGCACTGCCGCGTCGGTGGGCCGGACCACATGAGGCTAAAGATGCGCAAAAAATTGACGGCAAACCTGTTCAAGGCCTTCGTCTTCGCTGGAAGCGCAGCGATGCTACTGGGCGCGCCGAAGCAGGCCAACGCCGACAATCTCTCCGATGCCATGATTGGTGCCTATAAAACCAGCGGCCTTCTCGAACAGAATCGGGCATTGCTGCGGGCGCAGGATGAAAATGTCGCCGCTGCCGTCGCGCGGTTGCGGCCGGTGGTGGATTGGGTTGCCCGAGCGGAGCGTCAATATGTGCGCAGCGGCAACAACAATGCTGCGACGTCGAACCATGATTCGACAGTTTCCACCGGGATTGATGTGTCTTGGCTGCTGTTCGACAACGGGGTCTCCCGGCTCAGTCAGCTTGCGGCGCAGGAAACTGTTTTGGCCACCCGTCAGGCATTGTTAGATGTGGAGCAGCAGGTATTGTTCACGGCCGTTCAGGCCTATGTCAACGTGTTGCTGCAGCAAGATACCGTGGCTCTGCGCAGCAACAACCTGCGTCTTCTGCGTGAAGAACTGCGTGCGGCAAATGATCGGTTCGAGGTCGGCGAAGTGACGCGGACAGACGTGGCGCTGGCTCAAAGCCGGGTTGCCGGCGCACAGGCCAACCTGATCGAAAGCCAGGGCGATCTGCGCAATGCTAAGGCAACTTATGTTCAGGCAGTCGGTAGTGCTCCTGGCCCGATTGCTGGGCAGCCGCCGCTGCCTCAGCGCGTTGCGTCACTGCAATCTGCCGAAGCCATTGCAATGAGAAATCATCCTAGCCTGATTTCCCAGCAGCATGCTGTAAAATCGGCTGATTATGCCTCACAGAGCAATACCCGCAACCTTGGTCCGTCGGTCACTTTGAATGCGAACGCGACCCACGCATCTGACGCGAGCGGGCCTGGCACACGGGATAGCTCCGGTGCAAGTGTTACGCTGTCGCAGCGGCTTTATTCCGGTGGGTCGCTGGCGTCGGCTCGACGCGCGAGCATAGCTCGTTTGCAAGCTGAACGCGGGGCATTGATCACCACCCAACGAGCGGTGGCGCAGGATGTTTCTGCTGCTTTCGTGGCCCTTGAGACCGCCCGTGCCAGCCTTGTGTCATCAAACGAACAGGTTCGCGCCGCTCAGGTGGCTTTTGACGGCATTCGAGAAGAGGCAACCTTGGGTGCTCGCACCACTCTGGACGTTCTGGAGGCGGAACAAGAGCTGCTGAATGCTCAGACTGCGCGTGTCCAGTCTCGCGCCAATCAAGCGCTTGCGGCCTATGCTTTGCTGCAATCGCAAGGCTTGCTTACCGCAGAACATCTCGGGCTTGCCGTCGAAATTTATGATCCGACGCTTTACTATAATCTGGTGAAGGACGCGCCCGCACATGTCAGCCAGCGCAGTAAAGATCTGGATCGGGTGATGCGCGCCCTAGGCAAGAACTAAGGCCTTACAAGAACCTAGGTGGGAGGCCCGCAGTTGCGAGCCTCCTTCAAATCCACTTGATTCATACGGTTGTCTGGACCGAGACAGCTCGCTACACTCAAACCTAAGAGGCGAGAGTGATAATCAAAAATGTCTGAACCGGTTACCCAAGCTGAAATAGAAGACGTCCTGTCATCGATCCGCCGTCTGGTGAGCGAGGATAGCCGGACAGTTGGTGCACAACCGGGCAAGGGAGTGCAGACTGCTTTGGCGGCGCAAATCGGCCAGTCCTATGCTGGAGCCCCCGGCAATGGCACTGCAAAGGGTGCGCCGTCCGGCGGCCAGTCGGTAACACGTCTTGTCCTGACACCTGCGCTGCGCGTGCCGGAAAACAAACTTGCCCCAGTTGATTCCTCGACCACATCATCGACATCCGCAGACTTGGCTTCCAGCGGGGGTGACGATATCACTGATCCCGCTCACGAACCGACTAACGCCGCCGACCAGACTGACGACAAGGTGGGGCTTGATCAAGCTGGCGCCATTGAATTTTGGGAGGAGCCGGAGGATCGCGTCGCGCAAGGTGTTGCGCTGCACGACGATGACCCCGAAAATGAGGATCTGGCGTTTTTCAAGGGTCTCGCTGCGGTCACGACTACGACTGGGGATGAGGCTTCTGACGATGCCCAATCGAGTGAATGCGTGGCAGATGCCGAGGCCCAACCGTCAATAAATAGAGAAGCTCCTTGGAGCGACCCTGATGCAACGCTTTATCAGGCTGCGGCGGGCACGGGCCATACAGTCGAACCCGGGAAACAGCTAATAGAGACCGTCACAACAACAAAGTCTACATCACAGTTGAACCCAAAGGTGGGGGCAGTGGTGCAGAAACTGGCGGAGATGGAAGCGGCAAATACTGCAAGCCCAGTGCTTTGGGAACCTGACGGAACACGCGATACGCCCTACGCTGGTGTCGATCTCGAGTCCCTTCCTTGGGAAGACCAAGACAGCATTGAGCCAGATAACGGTGATACCAATGGTGCGATTGGGCGGCCTGATCAGGACAAGGCTGCATTGAAGGACCCGGCGGACGAGCCGGAGAAGGTAGAAACTCAGTCTGCGACTGCGCCAGATGAAACGCTGAGTGGACCGCTTGCGGAGAGTGCAAACGGCGTTCCAATCGCGGCGCGACCAGACGAGGGAGCAATGTCACAGTCGACGGAGGGCCGGATCGACCAGATTGAGGCGTCTCAGACTGAGACGGCAGCCTCCTTTGATCACAGTGATACGCTCACCGAGGCTGCGATCACTGACACAGCGCTGGATACGCTAGATACACTGGTCGCCGAAGAGAGCTTTTTGGACGAACACGCCCTGCGGGAGCTCGTTTCGGAAATCGTTCGCGAAGAATTGCAAGGGCCACTGGGAGAGCGGATCACCCGCAACGTTCGTAAACTGGTCCGTCGAGAAATCCATCGCGCTCTTTCGGCGCAGAATTTGCTCTGATTTCGATAGCCTCTGTACGCTTGTAGGTGAATTGTAACGCCATCTAGCTGAGCGGCCGAGAGACTGGCAACGCCTGGTTTTCGCTGGTGGCCAATGCCACTGGCTAACATCGCAGGTCTTCCAGTTATGCACCGCTGACCGGCTCGGCCAGCACAAGAAGCGCATCCAGATCCATGCAATCTTCTAGGTGCTCGGCCAATGCATCCAGCGTTGCCTCGACCCCGTCGTCATAGCCTGCAACGCTTTCATGCCCGAGGCGAGACAGGACCGCGGCCCGGAACGCATCAGAACTGAACAACCCATGCAGATAGGACCCTCGGACGCGGCCATCCGCTGAGACAGCGCCCTCCGGACGACCATCAATATTGAGCCAAGCACGGTCACAGTCTGCACCGTCTGTGCGGCCCATGTGAATTTCATAACCACTCACCGGCAGGTTGCCATCTCGAGCCACGGCCTCGGTCAGGGTAACGCGTTTTTCACCGGCCATGACCGTATGGACATCCAGCAGGCCCAGCCCGGACACCTTGCCAGGATGACCATCAACGCCTTCTGGGTCGTCTATGGTCTGCCCGAGCATCTGATAGCCTCCGCATAGCCCCATAACATGGCCGCCGCGCCGATGGTGGGCCAGAATATCGATGTCCCAGCCCTGCGCGCGCAAGTAAGCCAGATCGCCGATGGTGGATTTGCTGCCGGGGATCAACACAAGATCCGCGTCACCGGGCAGGGCGCGCCCTGCGGGAACGATCTCTACAGTGACATTTGGCTCGGCCGCCAAGGGATCAAGATCATCAAAATTCGCCATCCGTTCCAACTGCGGGACGGCGATTTTACATGCGCCGCCGGGGCGGGAGGCGATATCCATCATGTCTTCTGCCGGTAGTTTCCAGGCATCCCAGAACCAGGGTATCACGCCCATGGACGGCCAACCGGTACGCGCAGCGATATCATCTCGCCCAGCATCAAACAGGCTGCGGTCGCCGCGAAACCGATTGACGGCAAAGCCTTTGATCCGTGCCAGATCCTGCGGTTCCAACACGGTATGGGTGCCAACGATCTGTGCAATGACGCCGCCACGATGAATGTCGCCGATCAATACAACCGGAACATCCGCAGCGCAGGCAAAACCCATATTCGCGATATCGCCCTTGCGCAGGTTGGTTTCGGCAGGAGATCCGGCCCCCTCAATCAGCACCAGATCCACGCCCTCCGCCAATTTGTGGAAGCTCTCCAATGCCGCCTCCAGCAAGCCGGATTTGTCACGCATAAAGGAAGCCGCCGCCTGAGTGCCTCGGCGCTTGCCCTGTACAATCACTTGCGCGCCTGTTTCGCTTTCGGGCTTCAACAATACCGGGTTCATGTCGGTATGAGGCGCGCGCATTGCAGCACGTGCCTGTAGCGCCTGCGCACGACCGATTTCACCGCCTTCGGGGGTTACGGCAGCATTGTTGGACATGTTTTGCGGCTTGTAGGGGGCAACTGACAGGCCACGGCGGACAAATGCACGTGCCAAGCCCGCCACAATAATTGATTTGCCGACGTTGCTGCCGGTGCCTTGGATCATGAGTGCCTTGGCTGTCATCTCTCGCCCCATCGGTCTGCGCGTTTGTCCAAGCCTAGCCTTGGCTGATTCTATCGCCGCTGAAAAGCCTGCGCTGCGTCCATCGGCTGCGCAAAACCGCCATCAGGAAAAGGCGCAAGGTCCGAAAATAAAATACATGATGTGTAAAAGAAAAAAACGCGCCCCCCAGGACGCGCTTTTCTTCGATCGTATGCTTTTGTCAGAGTGGCAGGTCTGACTAGGCCGCTTCGGCCTGGGCCGCATTGCGACGTTCGCTTTCTTCGCGGGACAGCGCGACAGATGTACGGACACCTCGGCCAACAAAATCCATCAAGCCGCCGACCACACGTTCATTCGGGTCAATACCCGCACAGCTCAGCACTTCGCGCCCGTCGCGCGACCGTGCCCACCGAGCAATCTGCTCAGGGCCGTTACCGTATTTCTTGTCATCGGCAATCGCGTCATCAAGCGCGGCCAACACTACCGCAGCAAACAGCTTGCGTGCTCGGTTGCCTTGCTCATTATTATATGCGGTGCCGTCAACGAAATCTCGCATCGTGCTTCCTTTTTGTTCTTGCTATTGCAATTTCGGCGTGACGCTCCTTATGGCGGAATTGTGACGATTCGGATAGCCTTCTAGCGCATATCTTTTATGCGTAATTTGCATAGCTCTCCGGTTCGCCGCACGACATATCGTTGTCTTGCCAGCCGACTCCCTGCCAGATATAGGGGCGGTTAACAGTTCATCAACCACCGAGAGGGATTTTTGTCATGCCCAAAATCAACGGTAACGAGATCCGCCCCGGCAATGTTCTCGAGCACAATGGCGGTCTGTGGGCCGCTGTAAAAGTCGATCACGTGAAGCCCGGAAAGGGCGGTGCATTTGCTCAGGTCGAGATGCGCAACCTGCGCAACGGCTCCAAATTGAATGAGCGTTTCCGCAGCGCCGACAAGGTGGAAAAGGTACGGCTTGAGCAGAAAGACCAGCAGTTCCTCTATGAGAGTGACGGCATGTTGGTGTTCATGGATACCGAAACTTATGAACAGATCGAACTGCCGGTAGAGCTGCTGGGTGACCGTCGGCCATTCCTGCAGGACGGCATGACCATCGTCGTAGAATTTCATGATGCCGAGGCGCTGAACGCCACGGTGCCGCAGAAAGTCACTTGCAAAATCGTGGAGACAGAGCCTGTCGTCAAAGGCCAGACAGCGGCAAATTCATTCAAGCCTGCGATCCTCGATAATGGGGTCAAGGTCATGGTGCCGCCCTTCGTGGGTCAGGATGAAATGATCATCGTCAATACCGAGACTATGGAGTATTCTGAGCGCGCATAAGTAGTTAGCACCGACTGGCTTTTAAAATGAAACCCCTTCAGCTTAGCTGTAGGGGTTTTTTCTTCTCAGATTGGGCTGTGACGCGCGTTCAGTTGTAGTCGATTTCGAGCTGGCGAAGCTCCAGACTGTACCCGCATTCGTCCATCATCTTACCATATGCGGCAGTGAATCCGGCCAAGGAGACATCCAGTAACATCTGGCCGGTTGCATAGGGAACCACCGTCCGAACTTCCATCCGCTGGCCGCTCTGCATCCAGCGGATGCTGTGCAATGCATCCATCCAGCGGACCCGAGCGCTGGCTTCGGCCAGACCTTCGTCGTTAATCTCTCCATTGGCGATCCCATAGAAAACCGCCTGGCGGTCGATGACAAATCCAATGGCCTGGCCATTCTGAACCTGTGTGGGATAGTGACGAGGAGCGCTCTCAAATAGCTCCAGCTGCGGGTAGGTTTCTGGTGGGCCGGCGTCGCCTTGGGTCACCGACAAGCGCAGGAGCGGTAGCCCATCACCCCCGGTCCAGGCGGTGCAATCTCGCCAGTCATGTTGTTCGGTGATCCGCATTTCAGCAGCCACGGACCAGTCCTGATATTCCCAATAATCCGTTGCAAGGGCAGGCAAGGGAAGCATCATAAAAGCAAGAAAAGGAAGCAATCGCATCAATTCGTCCTCTTGAAAACGGTGCCAAATCGATACCCGAGCTGCGGCCCCTGATCGGAGTGACGTTACGTCAGAATTCGGGCCGCGGCCACGGGGGTGGCTCAGGTGTTAACCTGCCACTGAATTTGCGCGTCCTGCGCACACATATCCTCTCCCGCGCGGTCGAATCGCAGATAGGCGATCGCCTGATTGCCGGACTGAGTGAACAATGTTCCCACAGGCTTTTCGGCGCGGCGAATCTCGGTGTTGATCGGGGCTGTGCCCTCGATGGATACGGTCGTCAGACCTTTGCGCAGGGTGGTCTTGTGTTTCATCCGCGCGGTGACCTCTTGCCCGACATAGCAGCCTTTGCGAAAATCGACGCCGTTCAACCGTTCAAAACCGGCCTCCAAGATGTAGCTGTCTGGCCCTAGCTCTACGCCGGTTTGCGGTATGCAGTTGTTAACGCGGATCGCGTCCCAGTCACTGCCATCGTCTCCAGCCTCTGGTCCGTACAGTCGCCAACCCAGATCCGGGTGTCGGGGATCCTGCAATGCGCCTTCGGGCGTATCTGTGGTGCCGCGGCGTACGGCGATATCGCTTTCAGTAATGGTCACCTTGGCACGCAGCCGATACATGGTCAGCCGTTTGGCCAGCCCGGCAGCCAGACTCTCGTCTACGTCAACCAACAGATCATCGCCGTCGGCGGTTACAAAGAAATCCGCCAGATACTTGCCCTGTGGCGTCAGTAAGGCGGCATAGACTAGGCCCTGATCGACCTTGCAGATGTCGTTGGTGATCAACCCCTGAAGAAAATCCCGGGTATCAGCGCCTGAGAGGCGCAGGATGCGGCGGTTTGTCATAAATCAGGCTCCTGAAGTGTCGAAGGGCATTGTAGATCAAGGACGCGCGGGGTGCTAACCGAACATGCGGCGAGCCAGTTTCTGGAACCAACGCGGTTGATCACCGCCATCGCGGACCTGTCTTGGTGCCTGTGCTGCGACACCTTCGCGGTCCACTAACGTTTTGCCGTCCTGAAACTGCAGGCGGTAGAGATCAGCGTAGATGCCGCCTCGTTCCAGCAACTCTTCATGGGTGCCGTGGTCCATCACCTGGCCGCGCTCCATCACCACGATCTTGTCAGCGTTGCGAATGGTCGACAAACGGTGTGCGATCACCAGCGTTGTACGTCCGCCGGAGAGCTTCTCGAGTGCTTGCTGCACTACTTTTTCTGACTGCGCATCCAACGCCGAGGTCGCTTCGTCCAACAGCAGGATTGGGGTGTCGCGCAGCAGCGCGCGGGCAATAACAACCCGCTGACGTTGACCACCGGACAGGGCAGAGCCGCGCGGGCCTACCAATGTGTCCAGCCCATTGGCCAGTTTCGGCAGGAAGTCGGCTACATGCGAGGCTTCAAGAACCTCCTGGAGCCGCGCGTCACTGACGTCAGTCCGGCCCAGCAAGATGTTCTCGCGCAAGGATTCATCGAATAGCAGCGCCTCTTGTGTGACCACGGAAAACAACCCGCGTAGAGCGTCTAGATCGAGATCCCGCACAGCTACTCCGCCAACGCAAACGGATCCCTCCTGTGGATCCACAAGTCGCGTCAGTAGGTTGAAGATCGTCGATTTCCCAGCGCCAGAGGCGCCTACCAGTGCGGTGGTCTTCCCGGCCTCCGCCACCAGCGACAGCTGACGCAACACGTCCGACTCGCCATAGCGCAGGGTGACATCCTTGAGTGCGACCTCGGGCAGGCCTTTCGGGGCAGCAACGGGATTAGTTGGCGAGACCAGTTTGATTGGAGAATCCATCAACTCCTTGATGCGCTCCATCGCAGCCGCCGCAGCCTGCCATGTGCCGCTGATCGAAGCCAGCCTGCGCATCGGGTCAAACGCCAGACCGATGGCGGTGAAAAAGCTCATGAATTCACCGACGGTCTTGGTACCTTCGATGATTTCCGCACCACCATATAATACAACGCCCATCACGCCCAATCCGGCCATGATGTCGATCATTCCGGTTGTAGAGGCGACGCCAAAGGATGCGCGCACTTCGGAGCGCACGAACTGATCCATATGGCCGCCAAAACGGTCTGTTTGATAGTCTTCAAGATTGTTTAGCTTGATTGGGACGATACCGTGGAAAATCTCGTCCAGCCGTGTCGACAGGGATGCACCAAGATCACGTGCCTGCGACGCCTTGCGCCGCACATAGCGCTGCACTGCCGCCAGCGGCAACAGCAGCATAGGCAGGCCGATCAGCATGATAGCGGTCCAGCGCCAGTCAACGCTGATGGCGACAGCCAGCACCGCTACCATCTGAGTGACATCGCGTCCTGCCCCAGTGATTAGCGCTTGCCAGACCGAGTTGATCGCCATCACGTCGCTTTGCACGCGTTGGATCAGAAAGCCGGGTGGGTTCACCTGATGAAACGACGGGTCCTGACGGATCAGTCGCGAGAGCATGTCTTTTCGCATATGCGCGGCGGAGGTTTGGGAAATCTTGCTCAGGATCACCTTCTGGCAGACGCTGGAAATCCCGCGCATAGTGAAGATGATCAAAAAAGCCAGGCTAACCCAGAACAATGCGGTGGTATTACCCGCGACAAACACCAGATCAAACATCGGCTGCATCATATAGCTGAGGCCACCGACGGTGCCGCCCTCAATCAGCATGAACACAACCGCCAGCCCCAACAGGCCCATATAGTGCCGCAGATACCCGCGCCACAACCAGCTTAGCAACTCCCGCGAGGACATGTGTTCGGGCTTGGATTTTGGCTTTGCCAAAGGCGCCTGCTCAGTCTCGTCAATAGCCGCAGACGTGGATTCCGCCGCTGTGTCTGCGTCATCCGGTGCAGAGGCGGCAGGGAGGTCCTGCGTCTGGGATTGGGGCGTTGTCTTTGGGTCAGTCTGGGGCAAGGATCACAACCGATGTGGTTTTTCTGGTGCTGACATCTGTGTCAGACCTGCGCCATTTAAGCAGCTGGTGGCCAAGGTGCAAGCGTAGCGCGTGTATTGCGGCCGAAGGGCATGCCTGATCAACAACGCGGCGTCGCTTCAAGAATTGCATCGATAGGTGCTTTGCAAGGGGTTGCAGTGCTCGCGCCCGCGCGCCACAGTCCGGACAAGAAGATCCCTAACAAGACAGGAGAGCAGCATGACAGCGGGTGTTTCCCTCGCCGCTGGGCGCGGATATCTGGCCATCCCCGGTCCTTCGGTCATTCCGGACGCGGTGTTGCAGGCCATGCACCGCCCCTCGCCAAATATCTACGCGGGCGAGCTGGTCGAGATGACGGCAACGCTGATCCCGGATCTGCGTCGGTTCGCGCGCACCGAACATAATGTCGCGATCTATATTTCCAACGGTCACGGGGCTTGGGAGGCGGCATTGCAAAACACTCTGCAGCCCGGTGACACCGTATTGGTCGCCGCTTCTGGTCGTTTTGCCATCGGCTGGTCCGAAATGGCAGAGGCTTTGGGCATCAATGTTGAATTACTGGATTTTGGCACCGGCGCAGCCTGGAATATGGACCGTGTCGCGAGCCATCTTGCGGCGGATACGGAGCATCAGGTCAAGGCAGTGCTGGCGGTTCATGTTGATACATCCAGCTCTATCCGCAACGATGTGGCCGCGATGCGTTCAGCACTGGATGCTTGCGATCACCCGGCGTTGTTGATGGCCGATTGCATCGCCTCGCTGGGCTGTGACCGCTTTGAGATGGATGCTTGGGGTGTCGATGTCATGGTATCGGCCTGCCAAAAAGGGCTGATGGTGCCAGCAGGTATGGGATTTGTTTTTTTCAGCCCCAAGGCGGCCGATGCGCGCGCGCGACTACCGCGCGTCAGCCGCTATTGGGATTGGATGCCCCGTGCCAACCCCGAAGAATTCTACCAGTACTTTGGTGGCACAGCGCCCACGCACCACTTATACGGCCTGCGCGCGGCACTGGATTTGGTCCACAGTGAGGGTATGGAAAACGTCTGGGCACGGCACCACCACCTTGCGCAGGCGATCTGGGCGGCCTGTGATAGCTGGGGCCAAGATGGTCCGCTGCGGATGAATGTGCAGGATGTGGCTTTACGATCCAACGCTGTGACATCGCTGCATCTGGGCAATGATCACGCCACCCGGCTCCGCAGTTGGGTAGAGCAGAACCTTGGCCTGACGTTGGGCATTGGTCTGGGCATGGCCCCACCGAACAGCCCGGAATGGCATGGGTTTCTGCGCTTGGGTCATATGGGTCACGTCAACGGTCAGATGATCATGGGCCTATTGGGGGGCGTAGATGCCGGGCTGAAGGCATTGGCTATCCCACACGGGTCCGGCGCGCTGGAGGCTGCGGCAACTGTGATTGCGGGTGCTGATGCGGCGCAGGCATTAGCGTCGGCCGATACGGAGAGCGTTTGCGGGTAGTCTGCTGTCAACAACGGCGTGCGACCTCAGCGGCTGTTCGCCCGCTCCAACGCGATAGGCAGAGCGGCGGCGAAGGCGGCCAGATCATCCTCAGGGCCGCAGCTCACTCGGATACAGCGGTTTTGAGGTGCTGCAAAAGGCATCCGGACAAACACGCCCTGATCCACCAGCCCGTCCAATACTGACTTGGCAAAATCGCCACTGCCACCGCAATCGATTGCCACGAAATTTGTTGCGGAGGGCAGCGGTTTCAGGCCGTTGTCACGGGCGATCTGGGCAATTCTGTCGCGCGCGGCGGCGATACGGCTGACCACCTCCGCCAACCATGTCTGGTCTTGCAAAGCGGCCAGCGCCCCAATCTGGGCGCTGCGGTTCATGCCAAAATGATTGCGGACCTTGTTAAAGGACTGGACCAGCCCACTTTCTGCCAGCAGGTAGCCGATGCGCGCGCCGGCCATGCCATAGGCTTTGGAGAATGTGCGGGTGCGGATCACGCGAGGGTCATTGATATCGATGGGCAGGGCTGTGCCCTCAGGCGCGCAGTCGATATAGGCTTCATCCAGCAGCAACAGACAGCTCTCGGGCAGGTTGTCAATCGCCGTCAATAGGTCAGCCCCGCTGTGCCAGCTGCCCATGGGATTGTCGGGATTGGCAAGGTACACCAGTTTGGCATCCACCTCTCTAGCTTTGGCAAACAATGCGACGGGGTCTTCGTGATCGTTCCGGTAGGGCACTGTGTGCAGCACGCCACCGAACCCGGCAACGTGGTAGTTAAACGTCGGATAGGCGCCAAGCGATGTTACCACCGCGTCGCCTTGCCCCACCAGCAACCGGACAAGGTAACCCAGTAGGCCGTCGATACCTTCGCCAACCATGATGTTCTCGGGGGCTACCCTATGGTGCGCCGCCAGCGCCTGACGCAGATCAAAGCTCTCGGCATCGCCATATTTCCATATGTCTGCCAGCGAAGCCTGCATCGCGGCAATCGCCTTTGGTGACGGGCCAAAGATGTTTTCATTGGCACCTAAACGGGCAGCAAACGGCGCGCCACGCTGACGTTCCTGTGTTTCCGGCCCGACAAAAGGGACCGATGCAGGAAGGGATTTGGCAAGCGGGGTGTAGCGTGGCTGTGTCATGGTGGCAGATAACGTGATCACGCGCTTTCGGGCAAGAGCTGGTACAGGCCACGCGGCAACCAGCCTCCTTTGCCCCGGCGTTACACTGGTACGGCCACAGAATCCGGGGCAGTCTGATAGTCAAACAAGGCATAAGAGAAGAAGGAGGCCAGCTATGGCACGGGTATCGGTAGAGATCGAGAACCACATCGCACGAGTCACGCTGACCCGCGGCGACAAGATGAACGCTCTAGACAGTCAGATGATTGAGGAAATCATCGCCGCAGGCCAAAGCCTGATGGACAGTAAGGCGCGGGTGGTGATCCTGTCGGGCGAAGGCAAGGCGTTTTGCGCTGGGCTTGATCTGATGAGCTTTGCTCAGATGGGGATGCAAAACCCCGAAGACTGGCTAATGAGCCGCGCTTATGACGATGCCAATCAGGTACAGGAAGTTGCGATGGTCTGGCGTCGCCTGCCGATGCCCGTCATCGCATCGATCAATGGGGTTGCTTTTGGCGGCGGGCTGCAGCTCGCGCTCGGGGCAGATATCCGTATTGCCGCCCCGGATGCGCGGTTTTCGGTGATGGAGATGAAATGGGGCATCGTGCCGGATATGGGCGGCATGGTGTTATTGCCGCGTCTACTGCGCTCTGACGTGCTGCGGCGCTTGACCTACACGGCGGAAAAGATCGAGGCACCGCAAGCGCTTGATTGGGGGCTGGTTACAGAGCTAGCCGAGGATCCGAATGCCCGCGCGGCAGAACTGGCGGAGATGATTGCAGGCCAAAGCCCGGCTGCTATCAGCGCGGCAAAATCCCTGATCGAGACTGCAGAATCCGCAGATCGCAACGAGGTACTGCTGGAAGAATCCCGTATGCAGGTCGGCCTGATCGGCAAACCCGAGCAGATGGAAGTTGTTGCAGCCCAGATGCAAAAACGCGCGCCGGTGTTTAAGTAAGCCGGCGTTAATGTGAGCCGGATTTTCTGCAGGTTCGTGTTTACTTAGATTTTGGCTGCAACGCTGACTTAGATGGGCCGGTCCTCAATCAGACCGGCCTGCGCATGCAAATATCTTACTTCATTGAGCTGATACCGAATAGGTTGCCTTCGGTATCCTTGCACAGTGTGACAAACCCATAGTCTCCGATTGAGAATTTCGGCTGCACCACCATTCCGCCTGCGTCGGCCACACGAGATTCTTCTTCGCCGCAATCCTCCGCGAGGAAATAAATCACGGTGCCGCCTATTCCCGGCCCTGCATGGGGTGACTTATTCAGAGCACCACCGGCCCCATATGCGTTCATCTCGGTTGGGAAACTCATCATCTGGGCTTCTCCGGTTGGATCACCCATCGGCTCCAGCTTGGTGGCAAGCACGGCCTCATAAAAAGCTACGGCCCGGTCCATATTGTCCACATAGATATCGAACCATCCAACTGCGTTCATCTTGGTCATATCACATTCCCTTCGGCTGTCGTTATGCAATCAACCTAGCCAGTCGTCAGGGATGTGTATTGTAGATATCAGACATCGAATTCGCGGGCGTAGCGCCCCGGCGTATATCCCGTCGCCTTGCGAAACGAATGGATAAAATGGGACTGATCGGCATAGGACCAGGTGTCATTGCCATTCAGAGATTGCTGCAGTCGCAGGATTTTCAGGAAATCATGTGGCGCGAACCCGGTGCTGCGTTTCAGGACCCGTTGCAGTTGCCGCGCTGAGATCTGGCAGATCTCAGCCATATCAGCAACAGAGCTGATCTGATCGAGATGTTGAAAAATCTGAGAGGTAATCGGGTTCGCCTGCACAGTTTTTTGTTCGACCAATTGTTCCACCAACCCCACTAGCAGTGATTGCTGGTCTGAGAATGGAAGGCCCGCGAGATCCCGGTTCAGCTGCGCCAAGTGCAACTCGCCAAGGTAGGGCTCTGTAATCAAGCCATAAGACAGTGGAGCGCAATTTGTCTGCCAGACACCGGGCAGGAACCGGATATTCACAAAATGAAACTGACGGCCAAGGTTGAACTCTTCAGACACTGCGCGCAGTTTGGATACCCCGGTGATGTCTCGGTTCAATTGATCAAACACCACATAGACGCAGGCATCCGGCAATGCATGAAAGCGATAATCTGCTTTCAGCACCGCGGTGGTCTTCAGCTCCAGAAATCTGTGAACTATGCCACGCAGATGCGCTGGCGGTTCGGCCTCGATAAAGTGCACAGGCTGTGCAGCCTTGTCCTTGGCGTTTCCCTTTGGGTCGTACATCGCAGGCTCTGCCTTCTGAGCTGTTCAGGGCCGCGTGACACTGGTTCGCAGCTGCCGCTGAATTGTTGCATTGCCTTGCGTCGTTGTACATTTGTTTAGTGCTGTGGGGTCTGGGGCCGGAGATGGCTACGGACATGACTAAGGCGGGGTCGGGGCGAGATAGCTGCGCGCCGTCACCTTGCTGCGCCATAGTGCCACAATAAGAGCGGTCGCGAGTACCTGTGCTGCGCCAAAGACCAGCATCGCATGGGGCAAGCCGATCATGTCAGCCAAAGCACCAGTCGCAATCGCTGGCAATGAGAACCCGCAATAGGCGTACACGAATAACCCCGCGGTGGCCCTTGCGCGATCTTCCGGTGCCCGCAACGATACCTCAGCCAGAGACGCGAGATAGGTAAAGCCATAGCTGGCCGCACTGGTGATGCAGGTGCCGACAAGGACCAGTAGCAGGAATTTGTACCAGACACCGGCGAGCAGCACGGTAAAGCCGAGCGGGATCAACACAAAGCCAACGGCGAGAGACCGCGGATTGCTTAAACGCTTTGCAAAAGGTTGGCAGAGAAACCCTACGAAGATAGCCAGAAAAATCACGAGCCCGGTCCAACTGCCCAGTTGGTTTGCGGCTAGTTCAAGCGGGACAACGGCGATGGTCATTCCGGTGGTGGACCAGGCCAAAGCCATGGCCGAGCCGTAGACCCAGGTACCTTGCGGAAAGCTGGGCAAGCGTAGCAGGGAGACTTTGCGGAGGCGGTCAGCACGGGGCAAACTCAGCGCTAGTGCTGCCAGGATAGGGGCGGCCAGAAAGAGTGCGATATAGCTGGCGGGCAGCAACGTCGAACCTTGCAGCCCAAGGCTGACGCCGGTTGCCAAAGCGCCGCCACCAAATCCGAGCGAGGTCGCCGAAGCGGTGATCAAAGCTGCGGTTCTTGCACGCGCTTCACCAAGAAGTTCGGCCATATAGGCGGTGCCGGCCGTCGTCGCCAGCCCGGTGCCCACGCCCAAGAGCCCGCGTGCGATGACAAGGCTGGTCCAGCTGGGCCACAGGATTAAAATGCCCGTTGCCACTACGCCAAGCAACAGTGCCGCCGCTATCGGCAACCGTCGTCCGATCCGGTCGGAAAGACCGCCCAGAAACATCAGCGTCGGCACTAGCCCGGCGACATAGGCGGCAAAGGCAATGGTGACAGCAGTGGCACCAACATCGCTTTCGGCTGCGTAGACATCATAGAGCGGGGCCTGAAGGTTAACCGCAAATGTCACGGTGAAAAGGCTGAGTGTCAGAAGTGCGGTAGCGAGAGCATGGGGCATCGATGAACCTCTTGGATTGACTTGGGTTCGAATTGCCATGACACAGGAGTCATCACAATTTTAATATTGTCATAGATACGGTCATCTTATGCCCAAACCTCGATACCTTGCCCTTGCGGATCAGATCGTAGCGACCATTGAAAATGGAAAACTGATGCCTGGCACGCGATTGCCAACACATCGGGCGTTTGCGGAACAGTTCGGGGTGGCGTTGGCGACAGCGACCCGAACGTATGGCGAGCTGGAACGTCGCGGTGTGGTGGTGGGTGAGGCGGGTCGCGGCACTTTTGTGCGCGATCTTGAGATCCCGGTTGCGCTGGGAATGCAGCAGACCGCCGCAGATGATCTGGTTGACCTGGTGTTCAACATGCCTGCGGCGCCGGGCGATGCGGATATGTTGCGTGACGGATTACGGCGGCTAGCCTCGGGTGGCGACATTGAGGTCATGCTACGCTACCAACCCCATGGCGGGCGCATACATGAACGCCGGATCATAGCGGATTGGTTGGGTCAGGCCCAGGGCGACACATTAGGACCGGTTGACCCGAACCAGCTGCTGGTGACCTCTGGCGGCCAGCACGGATTAGCCGTTGTGGCCTTGGGCCTGTTAAAACGCGGTGATCTGGTGGCGGTGGACCCTCTGACCTATCCCGGTTTTAAATCAGTCGCGGGCCTGCAGGGGCTCGATCTGCTACCGGTGGCTGGGGCAGACGGTGTTATGGACCCGACAGCGTTGGAGGGTGCATGTAAAACCCGGCCCCTCCGCGCGATTTACCTGATGCCAACTGTCCACAATCCATTGGGTGCAGTGATGGATACGCAGACACGGTTGCGACTGGTTGAGGTTGCGCGGACATATGATCTCCTGATCATTGAGGACGCAGCCTATGCGTTTCTTGAGACAGATCCACCACCCAGCTTCCACGCACTTGCGCCCGAGCGCACTGTACATATTGGCGGCTTTTCCAAGAGCCTCGCGACGGGGTTGCGGCTCGGGTATGTTTTGTCCGGTGAGGCTCATAACCCCCGACTAATTGAGGCAATCCGTGCGACCACTTGGAACGCACCGGCGCTGATTTCCGCGCTGGTCACGGGCTGGATCAGCGATGGGACGCTCGCCCAGTCCGAGGAGTCCCGACGTACGGATGGGGCGATGCGACAGCAGTTGCTGACCGATGCCTTTGGCGACATCCTTCTGCTCTCGCATCGCAATGCGGGCTTTGCTTGGGTGCCGCTACCAACTGGCCTGCGGGCAGAACCGATTTTAGCCCGGTTGCAAGCGCAAGGTCTGTCGGTGTCCGGTGCGGATGCCTTTGCCACCACGTCAGCCGTGCCGCAGGCTTTGCGATTGGCCTTTGGTGGCACGCCAATTGAAGCGATGAGTGAGATTTTCCAGACGGTGCGTCAAGCCATACGGGACACCGCAAAAGGGGATTGAACAAGGCCTGATTCTCAAAAGGACCCGTTCACAAAAAAGGGGCGATACGCAAACACGCCTCACCCCCCCAATAGCTTAGTATAGCTATGCCCCTGATCGATCAGGGACGCCGATCTCAGATCGAAGCGCGGTAGATTTTGTCGATGTTGGTTCCCAGCGCCGAGTTATAGTCATCGTTGCTCATCGCGACATTCAGGCCTTCGGTCAACGCGCGGCTGAAGGACGCGATCATGGTGGCGTTTCCAGCCAGTTTTTCACAAGCGTCATCGGTTGTGTAACCGCCGGATAGCGCAACAACCCGCACCACATTTGCGTGGGCAGCGAGGTCATCGTAAAGGCCTGCTTCTGTCGGAATGGTCAGTTTTAACGCCACTTTGGTGTCTGTGGGCAGCGCGTTCAGCTCTGCCTGAATGGCATCCTTCAACAGGGCTTCTGCCTCGGATTTGGTGGCGGAATGGATATCCACCTCTGGCTCGATGATGGGCAGCAGGCCGGCGGCTGCAATCTGGCGGCCGACGGCAAATTGCTGACCGACGACATTCTTGATGCCCGTCGCATTTGCGCCCTTGATGACGGAGCGCATCTTGGTGCCAAAGATCCCGGCCTGCGCGGCACGCGACAGCAGCGCATCCAGATCAGGCATTGGTTTCATGGTCTGGGCATCGTCGGCCTCATCAGCAAGGCCTTTGTCCACTTTGAGAAAGGGAACAACGCCACAGTTGTCCCACAGATAGGCAGGTACAGGTGTTCCGTCGATGGCGGCATCCATGGTTTTTTCAAACAGGATCGCACCAAGAATCTTGTCGCTGTTGAAATCCGGCGCAGTGATGATGCGCGCGCGCATTTTCTGGATTTCGCCAAACATCTCCTCATCATTGCCGTAGGCTTCTTCGGTTACGCCATAGAGCGCCAGCGCTTTTGGGGTGGAGCCGCCGGACTGGTCGAGCGCCGCAATGAAGCCCTTGCCGTTTGCGATACGATCAAGCTGAGCGGTCTGGGTCGAGGTTTCTTGCGCCATTGTGTCGGGCCTCCACGGAAAGGGATTGTCTGTCTGGCACCGTCTATACCGCGCTTGCCGCAGGAAACAACTATTAGCATCAGTTGGTTGCGCTAACGACGACGCTAACAGTGGGATGAATGGCCCGCATCTGGGCGAATGGCCGCGGATGGGATCTTCAAACCATCGTTTCCAGAGCCAAACAGGGCCATAACTGGCAGAGCAGATCACGCCTCAGGGGACAAAAGCCCGGCTCGAGACGGAGATCGCGTTGTTCGATGGATCTTTTGCGTTTGCAAAGCTGTAGCCATCGGCATGATGAATGGGGCCAAAGACCAGGCCGTTGACCTTGGCTGCGGTGCAGAAGGCGTCGACATCTCGAACGTCGAACACCAGTTTGACCAAGACCTGCCCCTCCTTTTGGCCTTTGGATGCCGGGTGCAGGAGAAGCGGCAGACCTAGCCCGGTGGGCGATAGTTCAACGATACGGTCGTTGTCTTTGCGGTGTGGTCGATACCCAAAATGCACGCTGTAAAACGCGATCATCTCATCGAGTTTTTTAGTGTAGATGAGCAAACGTCCCAGTCTTGCAGTCACAGTCTGATCCTTTGTTGGAAAGGCGGAGCGTTCCGCAGGGCACTAGCGTAGAAAGGACCTACGCGCATCCCGTGCCATAATTGTAGCGCATTTCCAAATCCGAGATCCGGGCCATGGCGGCCCTGCGCGCGCTTAGGTCGTTCAATGCAAGGTAATCTTTACGTGCTGTCGCGAGCTGCGCTTTCAGAGGAAACTCTTCTGGCAACACACCCGCCTGCGCCATCGTTCGCATGCCGACGGCCACTCCGGCATCCTCAAAGGTCTCGGCCCGGCGGTCGGGGAGTGGCTTGCCTGCACCGTCCAGCCCTTGCAACTGACCGCCGGTCTGTGCCTTCGATATCTGGCGTTCAACAAGATTTCGGAATGCGCGGATCATGCCGTTCTCCCAACCCATCTCTTAGATATGTGCAAATAGTATAGCGAATGTGGGCTGTCCCATCCAGTTCTCGCTGAGCGCCCCACCACTTGCCACAGCGAACTCCGCTGTTTTTGGAACGCACTATTCCCCAGTATACTAAGCACATTTTTCGCTGATATCAGAAGCGCGCCCGTGTTTTCCTTACCTATGTATGTGATCTGAAATTGTGTGTGTACGCCGTGATGAGTTTGCTTCGTCGCTCCAGTGGCACTGGTTTTGTCTCGGTGTTAGACGTTGCTTTCTCGTGAGCGATCGTATGCGTGCTGTGAGGCGCCGCTGAACGGTCGTGATGAGCTGGTTGCGCCATGGCGCCGCTGGCTGACAGAGTGATGATGAGAGCGGGTGTCGCAGTCAGTTTTGTGATGGTGTTGAAGCGTTTCATTTTCGATTTCCTTGTGTTGCCGTACATCTCAAACCTAGGAGTTCGATCGCTTGGGCTGCTATGAGAAGAGATCAGTTTTTTGCGAATTTCCATTAAGCTGACGCCGGTTCGCAGCACAATTTGCAGTGGGCTGCTCTCTGTCAGGTCGTCATTGGCCTTACGGCGACCTCGGGCCAGGTTGAATAGTTGGACATCGACAGCGCCGAAACAGCCGTCATTGAGGGACGGTGCCGCGTTAAACAGAGAGGGTTCGGATCTGCTTTGCCGAAGCGCAGCGTCCTGAGCGCGCCTGAACGGCAGCGTTGATTTCTGGGAAACCGAGGAAGACCTAGATGATGATGTTACAGAGCTTAAAACGCGGGATGGTCGATCACGTCTAAGAAGCCAAATACTGCGTGGAAAAAGGAAGTTGAGCTAGATGTTTCAACTGCGAAGCCGGCATCGGGTCACACTGTAGCATCATGCAGGTTTTGGGGCGCAAAGCAGCCTTTGCAGCGGCGGCGTCATGATCGCGCGTCTGGACGGCTGACTGAGCATCGTCAGGTGGCCGGAGGCAGCCCTAAGTAGACATTCGTGCTGCCTGCTGCAATCGCTAGCTCGCAGGCGCGGAAACGTCGGCCGGATTTCCCACAAGCAGCCGTTCAGGGGAAAGCCTCAGCCATGGCCGATGACGCGCCGGTCATCAACGGCTGCTATGTGGATCTAGCTAGCTGTCGCTGTAGTTGCATCATCATCCGGACCATGTGAAGAATTATTCTGCACCATGCAGGGAAATAATCGACATGAAGACCGTCAACCTCAGCGAAAAACTATCCAAATTCTCGAGCCATTGGGATCCACATGTGATTGCGGATTACAATCAGAATGACGTCATGGTGGTGAAATTCATTGGCGAATACCCGTACCATAAACATGATACGACGGATGACTTCTTTTACGTTCTGGAAGGCGAGATGGTGATGGACATCGAAGGCGAACCATCCCGCATGGTTAAGGCTGGAGAATTATTCATCGTTCCCAAGGGTGTTGTGCATCGCCCCAGAGCAGAAAAAGAAGTCAAAGTTCTTTTGATTGAGCCCAAAGGAGAGCCAAACTCGGGCGACTCAGACCGAGAACCAGCGCCTAAGCCGCGCATTTAATTCGGGGTGGAATAAGCCGACAGATAAGCTGTCCTCAGCAGCATGCCTTTTGGGCTCGTTGGATATTTCACGCATATCACTGGTATGGAAAAGCAACCTATGCTCGACAGTGGGCATGGAAAAGTTTGGCTATGACCCTTTAGGTTCAGTATTTGGCGGGGAGGCCAAAACTATTTGACAGTCTATGCTTTGGTTGAATGTAAAAAAGGCGGGCTGCAGTGCCCGCCTTTGTATTGATTGAGATCTGTTGACGGCGCGGAGCCTGAAAAGATGCGTTCACCTGATCTGAGAAGACAACAGGCGAGATAGTGTCCCGCCTGTGACGAAAACTCTTAGACCAGACGCGAGGCTTCCTTGGCCGCGCGAACGAAATCGTCGAACAGCGGGTGAGGATCAAATGGCTTCGACTTCAGCTCGGGGTGGAACTGTACGCCAATGAACCATGGGTGATCGGACCATTCAACGATTTCGGGCAGGCGGCCATCGGGGGACATGCCCGAGAAGTTCAGGCCGCAGGCTTCCAGCTGCTCACGGTATTTGGTGTCCACCTCATAGCGGTGACGGTGGCGTTCCTCAATCTTGGTGGTACCATAGACCTCGGCCACTTTGGAGCCTTCGGCCAGTGTGGCGTTGTAGGACCCTAGGCGCATTGTGCCACCTTTGTCGTCATCAACTTTGCGCGCGACGGTGTGGTTGCCCTGGACCCATTCCTTGAGGTGATAGACCACAGGCTCGAAGCGTTTCTTGCCTGCTTCGTGGTCGAATTCCTCAGATCCCGCTTCGCTGATGCCGGCCACATTGCGGGCTGCTTCGATTACCGCCATCTGCATGCCTAGGCAAATGCCCAAGTAGGGCAGCTTTTGTTCGCGGGCGTATTGCGCAGCCTTGATCTTGCCTTCGGTGCCACGCTCGCCAAAGCCGCCGGGAACCAGAATGGCATTATAGCCTTGCAGGTATGGGGCGGCATCTTCCTTGTCGAACAGTTCGGCGTCGACCCATTCGATTTTGACCTTCACCCGGTTGGACATGCCGCCGTGGGTCAGAGCCTCAGCGATAGATTTATATGCATCTTCCAGCTGGGTGTATTTACCCACGATGGCGATTTTGACTTCGCCTTCCGGGTTGTAGATGCGATCGGCCACATCTTCCCAACGCGACAGTTTGGGTTTGGGGGCAGGAGCGATGCCAAAGGCATCCAGAACCGCCTGATCTAAACCCTCGCGGTGATAGGCCAGTGGGGCCTCGTAGATCGATTTCAGATCCTGCGCAGCAATCACGCTATCAGCGCGAACATTGCAGAACAGTGCCAGCTTTTCGCGTTCCTTATGGGGGATCGGACCTTCGGAACGGCAGACCAGAATATCCGGTGCCAGACCGATGGAGCGCAGCTCCTTTACCGAGTGCTGTGTCGGCTTGGTCTTCAGCTCGCCCGAGGCCTTGATGTAGGGCAGCAGCGTCAGGTGCATAAAGATACACTGACCACGCGCCTTGTCATTAGCGAACTGACGGATGGCTTCAAAGAAGGGCAGGCCTTCGATGTCGCCAACAGTGCCGCCGATTTCGCAGAGCATGAAATCAACTTCATCTTCGCCAATGGAGATGAAGTCTTTGATTTCATTTGTTACATGCGGAATGACCTGAATGGTCTTGCCAAGGTAGTCACCGCGACGTTCTTTTTCCAACACGTTGGAATAGATCCGACCCGAGGAGACCGAGTCGGTCTTGCGGGCGGCAACGCCTGTAAAGCGTTCGTAGTGACCAAGGTCGAGATCGGTTTCGGCACCATCGTCGGTGACAAAGACCTCGCCATGTTCGAACGGGCTCATCGTGCCCGGATCGACGTTCAGATAGGGGTCCAGTTTACGCAGACGGACGGAATAACCGCGGGCCTGCAAAAGTGCCCCAAGAGCGGCGGACGCCAACCCTTTGCCCAGTGATGATACAACACCGCCAGTAATGAAAATGAAACGCGCCATGAGTGTTCGGCTGCCCCCGTGAGAAGTCAGAATTCAGCTGCCCGGCGGTTGCAAAAACCGCAGCATCACGGGGCTTTACATATAAAGGATTCGCGCAAAATGCGCAAGCAAGCCGCAAGATGCTGTTACGGCTGCTTTTGTTTATTCTAAGTCTAGTAGATTCTTGCGAATCCTGCGTCACACGCAGTTGTCTTTGGTGGATTTTCCCGGACGTCTGAGACGCGCCGGGCCGAATCCAACGGCCCGGACCTTGTGCCGGACTTAGTCTGCGCTGGGAACCAGCGGCGCGTTGTCACCCTGTACGGGTGGCAGCAGATCGCTGCCAAGCGGGGCTTCTGGTGCATCGGCTGCACCTTCGGCCGTAGGGGCAGAGAGACGGTCAGCAACTGATGAGCCTGCGGATTTTTGAGCCGCGAGAATGGTCAGGGTGATCGACGTGCAGATAAAGGCAATGGCCAGAGCCCATGTCACCTTACTTGTAGCCGTGGCCGCCGCACGACCGGACATGGCACCGCCGCCACCGCCGCCCATGCCAAGACCTCCGCCTTCGGAGCGCTGCAAAAGAACAACTGCAATCAGCCCCAGGGCCAGAAGAAGATGGATGATGAGTACGACGTTTTCCATAGGATCCTACGGCGGTTGGCTGAGTATCGGGCGGTAAATAGGGAAGATTGCTCTGAGGGGCAAGGGCTCAGTTTGCCGAACGGCGGAGAACACCGGATTGCGGGCGTAATGGCGCATCAAATCCACTCCAAAAGCGACTAAAAAGCGGCCCCTAAAATGGCTATGTCCTGGTCGGTGTGGGAGGGGAGGCTTTGGCCCCTATGGCAGGCGTCCGGTGAGTGACAGGCGTGTGGTTGTTCGTAGGTTTTAGGGCTGGTCATGTCGCATCAGCGATGTTGATCGGATCCGTGACAGATTGTGACTGGACAGGTCTGCGCCGCTGGGGGCAGTCTCGCACTATGCCCCATGATCACGCTGATGCCCCGCACGCCCTGTTGCCCTCTGATCCTGCCCTGCGCGTTAAGACGCTGGAGACAGTTTTGGCCCGCAAAGGGCTGATTGATCCCGCTGCGCTGGATGAGATCATCGATATATATCAGAATCGGATTGGCCCCTCAAACGGTGCCCGTGTGGTGGCACGTGCCTGGAGCGATCCGGTGTTTAAGGAACAGCTGCTAGCCGATGCCGATCCAGTGCTAGCAGGTCTTGATTATTATGGCCGTCAGGGTGAGCATATGGTCGTGGTCGAGAACACGCCTTTGCAGCATAATATGGTCGTGTGCACCCTATGCAGCTGTTATCCGTGGCCGCTGTTGGGGATACCGCCGGGCTGGTATAAATCGGATGCCTATCGCGCCCGCGCCGTGCGAGAACCGCGCAAAGTGCTAAGTGATTTTGGCGTAACCCTGCCCGAAGGCACGTCAGTTCGTGTTTGGGATTCCACTGCCGAGGTCCGCTATTTGGTACTGCCAATGCGCCCTGAAGGCACCGAAGGGTTGAGTGAAGACGCGCTGACCGAGTTGGTGAGTCGTGACAGCATGATCGGTATGGATATTCCAAAGGTGTTCGCTTGAGCCGGTTACATGACATGGGGGGGCGATTCGGCGATGGGCATATCCAACCCGCCGGTCGCGATGCACCGGTCTTTGCCGAAGATTGGCATGCCCGTGCGCTAGCAGTAACATTGGCCTGCGGGGCGCTGGGGCAGTGGAATATCGACACCTCGCGCCATGCGCGCGAACGGCTGGCGCCTTTGGACTACATGCGATTTTCCTACTATGAGAAATGGCTGGCCGGTCTGGCAGTTCTGCTGGTGGAGAAAGGCGTGCTGAGCCGCGAGGATTTGACCTCGGTCGATGCTGGCACGGGCACGGATGGCGTGGCCCCGCATCCGCTCGCGGCCCGTGCGCTGAAAGCGCCGGATGTCGCCGCAGCTCTTGCCAAGGGTGGTCCGGCAGATCGCCCAAGCGATATAACGGCCGTGTTTGCGGTTGGTGACGCGGTACGATGCCGTCGCCCAGGCGGCAACCGTCTGGTGGCGGGGGGGCATACACGTTTGCCAACCTACGCAGTCGGCGCGACGGGGCGTATTTTTCGTTTGCATGGCACCCATGTACTGCCTGACAGTGCAGCGCATGGTTTGGGTGAAGCACCAGAGCCGCTGTATGCGGTGAGCTTCCCGGCGGGTGAGTTGTGGAACCATGCGGAAGACCCGTGTGACGAGGTTGTTCTGGATCTCTGGCAGAGCTATCTGGTGCCAGCATGATTTCTGAAAACGCCAAGGTACCACAGAGGGTTAATCGCCGGGAGCCAGCCTTTGACCAGCCTTGGCATGCTCAGCTCTTTGCGCTGACGGTGCACTTGAATGAAAGCGGGGCGTTTTCCTGGGGGGACTGGGTAACTAGGTTTTCGACAACCCTGCGCCAGCACGGTCTGAACCGGGATTTGAACGGTGGCGAAGATTATTTCGCCGCTTGGCTGGAGACGTTGGAAACCTTTCTTGCGGAAACAGGTCAGGTCGCGCCAGCCGATGCCGAGGTTATACGGGCGCGCTGGGAAGAGGCCTATCTTACAACACCGCATGGCGCGCCAGTGCATCTGCACGACGATCGCTAAGCACAATATATGTTGGCGGTATGTGTTGGCCGTCAGTGCTGCTGCTCCTTCATATGTGTCGCTGACAATCTATCCGATCATTTGCATTGGTATCGTGTGTCGGGCGGGCCAAAGACTAAGAGGCGGCGCCGCTGGTGGAGGTGGACAGGTCCAGTTGGGCCTGCACTGGCAGGATATCCTGACGCGTCCCCGATGAGATCGGAGCGGTCTCCTGTGGCCTTGGGCGCGAGGGGGTTAAGTAACCCATCGCAGGTGAGGTGATCGATCGCTGCTAGACTGACAGATTCACCGGGAAAACAAATGAACGCAGAGCACGGTCCTGGCGCAATATCAGCATCGAACGCTTTGGTTAACGCCGTCGCAATGGTGATTTGTCAGCACGTTTACAGGTCTTATGCAGGGCTTGGCGAAGGTTGAGAGGGGGATTTGCAGTGGATTCCCGCACCCTGCGACGAAAAACCGGTTCCCCTGTCTGCACCGCCTCGCTATACGGGGCGTCGGTTTCAACCAGCATACATGAGGACCTGAGATGGCCAATGTCGTGGTAGTCGGCGCCCAATGGGGTGACGAAGGTAAAGGCAAGATTGTCGATTGGCTCAGCGAACGCGCTGATGTCATTGCGCGTTTTCAAGGCGGCCACAACGCCGGGCATACGCTGGTGATCGACAGCAAAGTCTACAAACTGCATGCGCTGCCTTCGGGTGTGGTGCGCGGTGGCAAGCTCTCGGTCATTGGCAACGGCGTGGTTCTGGATCCTTGGCACCTGATGAAAGAGATCGCAACGGTGCGTGCGCAGGGGGTTGATATCTCTCCTGCGACACTGATGATCGCGGAAAACACACCGCTGATCCTGCCACTGCACGGCGAGTTGGATCGCGCACGCGAAGAAGCGGCTTCCAAGGGCACCAAAATCGGTACAACGGGTCGTGGCATTGGTCCGGCCTATGAGGATAAGGTTGGCCGTCGGGGCATTCGCGTGGCGGATCTGGCGGATGAAGCCACGCTGGTGGCTCGTGTTGATCGTGCGCTGCAGCACCATGATCCGTTGCGCAAAGGTCTTGGCATCGAAGCGGTGGATCGTGACGGGCTGATCGCACAGCTCAAAGAGATCGCATCCGAAATCCTGCCCTTTGCCGCACCGGTTTGGAAAGTGCTGAACGAGAAGCGCAAAGCAGGCAAGCGGATCCTGTTTGAAGGGGCCCAAGGCGCTCTGCTTGATATTGATTTTGGTACATACCCCTTTGTGACCTCATCTAATGTGATTGCCGGGCAGGCCGCCACTGGTGTGGGTATCGGCCCCGGTTCAATCGACTATGTGCTTGGTATTGTGAAAGCTTATACCACCCGCGTGGGTGAGGGACCGTTTCCGACCGAGCTGCTGAACGAAGATGGCACGCCCGATGCCGATGGCGACCGTCTGGGTACCCGTGGCCATGAGTTCGGCACCACAACCGGCCGTCAGCGACGGTGCGGTTGGTTTGATGCCTGCCTTGTTCGTCAGACCTGTGCGACGTCCGGCATCACCGGTATTTCCCTGACCAAGCTGGACGTGCTGGACGGGTTTGAGACGCTGAAAATCTGTGTTGGCTATGATCTGGACGGGGAACGCCTGGACTATCTGCCGACTGCGGCGGATCAGCAGGCACGCTGCACCCCGATTTATGAAGAAATGCCGGGTTGGAGCGAGTCCACCGAAGGCGCACGCAGCTGGAACGACCTTCCGGCCAATGCGATCAAATACGTGAAACGAGTGGAAGAGCTGATCGACTGCCCTGTTGCATTGCTTTCCACCAGCCCGGAGCGGGACGACACCATTCTGGTGACCGATCCCTTTGCTGACTGATGTCGGATGATGGCGGGCTGAGTTATAAGGCGCGGCGGCGCTGGGCTTTGGTGATCTTGTTGATCGGGATGCCTGTCTATGTCGTGCTGGCGATCAATCTGATCAGCTGGCTCGACCGTCCGTCGATGCTGGTCGAGCTGATCGTTTATGTGCTGCTGGGCATCTTGTGGATCGTTCCGTTCAAATTCGTTTTTCGCGGTGTCGGCAAGGCGGACCCTGATAACCCGGATCAGAACTGAGCAGAGGGGCATTGCCCTCTCGGCTTGGCTTGTTGCTCACCCGAGGGTCTTTCCGACCCCGGAGTTTGCCTTAAAGGCCGGTGGCAGATATGCATTGAAATTGAAAAAGGCGGCCTCGCGGGGCCGCCTTTTTTCGTTACGAAACGTCGGCTCAGCCAGCGGCACGATTGCCTGGCTTGAAGCCAATCTGGCCCGAGGCAGTAAAGCGACCATTGTCGGCGCGCTCGATTTTGCCGTCGCGAAGGAGCTGACCAAAGCTGCGCAGCCCGTCTTCTCGGTTGAATTCTGTGCCATCGACGTCACGGACCTTGTTCATCAGCTGTGGGCGCGAGAAGTGATCGCGACCTTCGACAAAGCTCATGTAGGCGGCCGCGGCTTCCAGAAGTTCGGCGAGTTCAACTGCGCCGGTTTTTTCCGCATATGCGGCAAAGCCACCTTCGCTGCCGATGTCGCGTGTCGCGTCTTCGGTAAGAACGGCAGCAGAGACGCGGCGCGGACGAACCGGTGCTGCGGGAGACGCAGCGCTGTCGTCAATGCGTTGTTCCTGCACCAGCTTCAGTGGCGCTGGGCGGCGGCTGGGTTTCGCTGGGCGTTGATCGTCAGTGTCGCGCGCTTCGGGGCGGGATTCAGGCCGACGGGGGCGTACCACGCTGGCTAGATCGTCGCGGTAAACCTGTGCCTCGTCCTTGTTTTCCAATGCGCCACCGGCCCCACGTTCGCTTGAAGCAGCGGCCATGACTGCGCGGAGCTGGCTGTATGTCTCGCGAGATGTCGTGTTTTCCGGGTCTTCCAACCGTTCATCGGCTGAGGCCATCAGACGCGCAATATCACTATCGGCGGTGCTGGTTGCACCGCGTTTCGCGCTCGGTTGAACTGCGACAGCGGCTGCGGCTTCCGCCGGGGTGCTGATCGTGGCGTTTGCCTGGATGTCTTCCGCCGGAGACTGAATAGGTGCGTGGACCGCTGTGGTGTCGATCGCCGCGTCCTCTAATGTGGCGTCTTCATCCTCACCATCCGCGACCAAATCTTCAGCCGCATCTTCTGGCGTGTCCTCAATATGATCAGTGCCAAGCAGATCTGCTTCAACTGCCGCGAGTTCAGCGAGCAATTCAGCCTCATCATCAGGTGACAGGCTGCTGTCTGGCTGAGGTTTCGGCGCGGGAATTGCGGCTTCTTCCTGCTGCATCTCAGGTTCCTGCAATGTCACAGGATCGGTTCCTGGAACCGGCGCGTTTTCTTCAGCGTCGGCCACTTCTTGCAATTCGCCGGTGGCTGTTGCTGCGTCGAGTTCGCGGCGTGTAACCCGGACAATGCGACTACGTTTGGTTCGTTTTGGGGTATCGGTTTGGGCGGTGTCCGGCTGCTGCGCTGCTGGCGGGGTGTCCGTTTCTGGTGCGGCTGCTATAGTCTGTTCGGTGGCTATATCGTTTTGATCACCATCATTCAGATCGCTATCTGCTTCGTCTTCCAAATCTGTGGAGGCAACATCTTCATCACCCTGGGTGTTGCTCTCGCTGAAGAATTCTACTGCACCTTCGGGCGCATTCGGAACAACCGGTGCCTCAGTCTCGGCTGTTGCAGTGCCTAGGTCGAGATGACTAAGCGCATTGGCAATTTCCTCGTCGCGGTCTGATTCTATTGCGTCATCAAGGTCGCCCTCGACGTACTCATTGATATCAATGTGATCGGCGTCGTGATCTGCCGAGAGAGCATTGGTGATGTCTTTTACAGCTTCTTCGCGCACCTGATCGGCATGTTGGTCTTCGTTAAACTCATCTGTTGGCGTTTTGGCGACGACCTCGCGGATGCGGCGCAATTTGGCGGCAATGCTCTCGGCCGAACCATCAGCACTTGCTGTTGACTCTGGCTCTGCCACTGGTTCAGCAGCTACGGCCTCAGCGGCTGGTGCAGATGGCGCTGCGGGTGGAGGGGCTTGTTCAGTTGGTTTTACCTGCACCTTTGCCACGGATGCGACGGGTTTGGGCGCCGCAGTTTCGGCAGCTTCTGAAATAGCGTCCTGTGGTTCTGCCGGTACTGCGCTAGGCGTAACAGGGGGTTCCGCTACAAAAACGGGTTCAGCGGTTTGAGGCTGGGGTACATCGTCAACTGGCTGAGGTGGAGTCTCGGCGGCCGGAACGGGCAGGGTGGCTGCGCGCAGATGTATGCCTTCAGAGCTCGTCCGCGCCTCTACCTGACGGGCGACCTCTCGCTGTGCGATGCGGGCAAGCATTTCCGCATCCGGTTGAGGCGGCTCAGCCCCGAAATAGCGGTCATCTGACGCCAGATCACGAAAATACTCCGCGATCGCCTTCATGGTGCCAAATGAATCATCGAACCCTTCCAATGTGCAGGAGAAAGTCCCGTAGGAGACTGTTAGAACCTTGTTATTCTGTACCATCGGATAGGTGTCCTCGCCAAAGTCATTGCCGTTCACGTTGAAGGCGCAGGGGGTCAAATTCCGCCCGAATCCGTGCAATTGATCGTATCATTTTGTGTTCAGATTGTGGTCTGTTTCCTTTTCTGCGAGTAATTCCAGCATGAAAGAGCTTATTGTTGAACGGTTTGAGCCTGTGACACTGATTGGTGCAGGGGCGTTGGATCCCGGTGATCTGGAGGCGGCTCTGGCGCTGGCGCCGACACTGGTGGCTGCGGATGGTGGCGCGGCGGCTGCGTTAGCGGCGGGATATATGCCGGTGGCTGTGATTGGCGATTTAGATTCTCTGTCAGCGGATGTGCAGGCAGACCTCCCCTCAGATGCGCTGCATCATGTTGCAGAGCAGACCACTACAGACTTCGACAAAGCGTTGAGGATGATTGATGCGCCAGTCGTACTGGGTGTTGGGTTTCT
The DNA here is from genome assembly GCF_047372505.1 of Phaeobacter cretensis. Classification (NCBI taxonomy): domain Bacteria; kingdom Pseudomonadati; phylum Pseudomonadota; class Alphaproteobacteria; order Rhodobacterales; family Roseobacteraceae; genus Phaeobacter; species Phaeobacter cretensis. The sequence continues at coordinate 776,807 of NZ_JBKBEU010000001.1, read as the reverse complement.
GGGTGGGCGGATTGATCATCAATTGGCTGGCTTCAATACACTGATGCAACCCCACCCGAGCCCTTGCGTCCTGCTGGGGCCGCAGGAGGTTGTATTTCATCTGCGCGGCGAGATTGCTTTGCCGCTTGAACCGGGCGAGGTGGTATCGCTGTTTCCGATGCAGCAGGTAACCGGTTGGTCGGAGGGGCTGGAATGGCCCATCGAGGGCCTGCACCTGGATCCGATGGCGCGGGTGGGGACTTCAAACCGGGCGGAGGGGCCGGTTCGATTGCGCGCGAATGGTCCGGGGATGCTGGTGATCCTGCCGCGAGTGCGTTTGGGTCTGGTTACCCAAGCGTTGGTCGAAAAGGCGCATGCGGAACTGACGCGTGTTGAACCAGCGGTGCGAGACTAGGGTAAGGCCAGACGGCAGCCTGTTTCAGACGGGCGCTTGCTCCGGGGCAACGGGTGGGTCTTCAGTCAGCAGGCTATTCTTGGTTGCCGCTGACTGACGGGACTGGATATGCCGTTCGCGCAGTATTACGAACAGCCCGGCCGCGACAGTGACTACAATGCCGACCGCGGCAATACCGTTGGGCAGATCGGCAAAGATCCACCAGCCAAAGAGTGCGGCCACCGGAATTTCCAGATATTGCATGGAAGCCAGCGTGGCCGCCGGTGCATACCGAAGGCTCCAGGTCATCAGAAGATGCGCTGCAGTGCCAAGGCTGCCAATTGCTGCGAGTAGCCCCCATTGAGTGGGCGTAGGCATCACCAGCGCCAACATCGGGACATCCGTAACCTGTCCAAGCAACATCACCGGTATCATCATGACGCAGGCCATGGTGCCCGAGACTGCCTGCAGGCCAACCGGATCGGTGTCCTTGGCAATCTTGCGGGTGACGAGCATGAACAGGGCAAAAACCACTGCAACCATCAGTGGCCACAGCGCGTGAAGGCCTACTTCGGCAAAACTGGGTTGTATGACCAGCAACGTGCCACCAAAGCCGACAATGCAGGCCATAAGGCGCACCAGTCCGACCTCTTCTTTGAGGACATATTTGCCGAGCAGAAGCATGATGAACGGCATGACGAAGGCGATCGCCACCGCATCTGCCAGCGGCAGGTATTTAAGGCCGGTGAACATCGCTCCGATCCCTGCGATATGCAGAAGGGTCCGCAGAAAGGTCAGCCAGAGCACGCGCCCCCGCATCTGCCACATCCGTCCGGTTGCCCAGATCAATGGAACCAACAGCAGAACCTGCGCGGCGAAGCGGACAAACAACAATTGCCCCAGTGGAATATGTGCGCCCAGCAGTTTGGCCACGGCGTCGCCCAGGGGGGCAACAACGCAAAACCCAAACATGAGCAGGATACCAAGAGAGGGGCGATCGTGTGTCATGCGGCGACGCTAGACGCGGCGTTAGATGGATGCAAGCAGCGGTTGAGATTTGTAAGGTTGGGGGTGTACGACGTTGGTCGCACACCCCGCGTAATGGGTCTTATGGCGTCAGCAATTCGGAACGTTGACAGCCAGACCGCCGAGCGAGGTTTCTTTGTATTTGTCATGCATGTCGGCACCTGTCTGGCGCATCGTTTCAATACAAGCGTCGAGTGGTACGAAGTGCTCGCCATCACCGCGCAATGCGAGCGAGGCGGCGGATACTGCCTTGATTGCGGCAAGGCCGTTGCGCTCGATGCAGGGCACCTGCACCAGACCTTTGACCGGGTCGCAGGTCATGCCGAGATGATGTTCCAACGCGATCTCGGCGGCGTTTTCCACCTGTTCCGGCGTCCCGCCCATAACGGCGCAGAGACCTGCCGCGGACATGGCGGCGGCTGATCCTACCTCAGCCTGACAGCCGGCTTCGGCACCAGAAATAGAGGCGTTGAACTTGACGAGGCCGGCGATAGCGGCAGCGGTCAGGAGAAAATCCTCCACATGGCTTTCGGAGGCACCCGGCACGTGGTCAAGGTAATAGCGTATCACGGCTGGGAGCGTTCCGGCGGCCCCATTGGTGGGGGCGGTCACGACCTGACCGCCAGCCGCGTTCTCCTCGTTCACTGCCATCGCATAGACGCTCATCCAGTCATTTATAGTGTGCGGGGCTTTTAGGTTCATGCCGCGCTCAGCCAGTAGCGCGTCGTGAATGCCCTTGGCGCGGCGACGTACATTCAGGCCACCGGGCAGGATGCCGTCACGTTCGAGACCGCGATTGATACAGTCATTCATCACCTGCCAGATGCGGGCCGTGCCTTTGGCGAGGCTTTCCGCGCAGCCGCGCGCAACTTCGTTGCTGCGTTTCATCTGGGCGATGTTTTTGCCGCTGGCTTTGGCCATCTCCAGCATTTCGGTGGCTGACTTAAATGGGTAGGGGACCGGCGCGCCATCGTCAGTGTCTTTGCCGGCGGAGAGTTCTTCCTCGGTCAGAACAAAGCCGCCGCCAATGGAGTAGTAGACTTGGCGCAGGATTACATCGCCCTGTGCGTCGGTTGCCATCAGGATCATGCCATTGGCGTGGCCGTCAAGCGCGTGATCGTAATCAAACACCAGATCAGTTTTGGGGATAAAGGCGAGTGTGCCAAGACCCTCGGGGCTAACGGTGCCGCTGACTTCGATCTCGGCCAGAGTGGCCTGCGCTTTGGTGTCATCGTAGGATTCCGGCACATAGCCTGCGAGCCCCAGAATGGTGGCGCGATCCGTAGCGTGGCCAACGCCTGTAAAGGCCAAAGAGCCGTGGAGCGAGGCCCGCAAACCGTGGAATTCGAACGGGGAGGTGCGCATCAGATCCAGAAACTTCGCAGCGGCCACCATCGGTCCCATAGTGTGCGAGGACGAAGGGCCAATGCCCACTTTGAACATGTCGAAGACGGAGAGAAACATTAGGTGGCTGATCCTTCTGGCGGATTTGCGAGATGCGGCTGTGTAAAAGGCGTGGGGCCTAAACCTTCGGCCTTGATGGCGGCGGCTGTGCTGGGGCGGTTCTCAAGCCCGGAAAGCAACCGGGCCAGTTGGGGTGTGTCGGCAAGGTGGAACCAACTGCGATCGCTGTCACGCGGATAGAGCGCCATCCAGCGCATCATGCAGGCCAGATACAGCGTGAGTACGGTGGGCTGTCCCGATGACGCTTCGTCTCCGTTAGGGGCAGAGGGCGCTGTGAACAGCGAAGGGGTAGCAGTGGCGGCCGCGTCCAGATTGCGTAGGTGGACCATGATCCTCTCCTGCATGGTGGCCTGTAGTAGCTGTTGAGTTTCGGGGTCTGCGCCGATGTATTTACCCGGGTAAAACAGTATTCGCAGATCCGCATGCAATGTGTTGGAAGCATGAAACAGCCACTTCAGTAAGGCTGCACGTTGGGGGCTGTTTGCCGCAGGAACCAATGCTGAGTCCGGATGGCGGTCGCCCAGCCACAGAAGAATCGCGGCTGTTTCGAAGATAGCCCCGTCAGGGGTCTCCAATACAGGGATCAAGCCGGCAGGGTTCAGCGCGCGATAGGCGGGGTCATGCAGCGCCCCGGCACGGCGGTCAACCAAAGCAGTTTCATAGTTCTGACCCATCTCTTCCAGCGCCAGCCGGATAACCAGCGAGGCGTTGTCGGGGGCGTAATGCAGGCAGTACATATCCATCATGGAGCCGTTCTAAGGTTTCTAGTGGCATGGGTAACGCCCGTTTCCGACGTTTCCAATAGGAAACACGCAGTTTGCGCAAACACTGCGCCTGGCTGGTCGGCGCGTCTGTACATGAGGTTGACCTTGCTCTGTCAGCGCAGGCGGAGCTAGGGTCGGGCAGTATCGGGACAGGTTCATCAGTGACCGGTCATCGCCCGAACGGAGGTCGTACCTGTGATCCTACATTGTGTGTTTTTCCGGTTTCGTGAGGACGCCCCTTCAGAGACGTGTCGCGATGTTCTGAGTGAACTGGCGACATTTGCGCGCGGGCTTGCGGGCGTGCTGGATTTTGATGCTGGTCCAAATCGGGATTTTGAAGGGAAATCGCCGAACTATAGTGAAGGCTTCGTAGTCCGGTTTTCCAATCGTGGTGCCTTGGACCATTATGCCCAACACCCCGCTCATCAGGAATTGGGCGCGCGGCTTTGTGACTTATGTGTGGGCGGTGCGGATGGAATAATCGTTTTTGATCTCGAGACACCTTAGCCGTTTTGCGTGGCGGCCGGTGGTCGCAAGGCTGCCCGGGCGCAAGTAAGCGGCGGCACTGCCGCGCGAAATCTCCGGCAGGACCGGCATGACCTCTCGCGCGGGTGCGGTAAGTTGCTTATAACACCCATAAACAAGAGTATGGAGTCGCTGTCATGACAGGAGAATTGTCCCCGATCGACAAAGCCAAATTTGTTGCAGCAAAACGCGCAGCTGACATGGTTGAGGATGGCATGCGGGTCGGGCTCGGCACCGGATCAACCGCCGCCTGGCTGGTGCGCTGTCTCGGAGAGATGGTGCAAAACGACGGGCTGCGCATAAAGGGCGTGCCGACCTCTACGCGCACAGCTGAACTGGCCCATGAAGTTGGGATTGAGATTCAGACACTGGATGAGGCGAAATGGCTGGATCTGACCATTGATGGCGCTGATGAATTCGACCGGGATCTGAACCTAGTCAAAGGCGGCGGTGGGGCGTTGTTGCAGGAAAAAATCGTGGCAACGGCCTCGGACCGGATGGTGGTGATTGCGGACAAAGCCAAGGAGGTCGAGAGCCTTGGAGCTTTTCCACTGCCTGTGGAGGTGATCCCCTTTGGCTGGCAGACGACTCAGGCGCTGCTGGAGGAAACACTGGTGGCGATGGAGGTCATGGGCCGCAAAACAACGTTGCGGATGAATGGTGATGCTGCCTTTGTTACCGGTGAAGGCAATCACATTCTGGATTTGCATCTTAACCGCATCGGCAATGTTCGGCAGATGGCGTTGGTGCTGAACCAAGTTCCCGGTGTGGTGGAAAACGGGCTGTTTATTGATATTTGCGATACCGTTGTGGTGGGCTATGGCGATGGCAAGGTCGAGGTGCGCGACATCAACGAAGGCACCGTGGAAACCGACCGTCTGGATTTTGTCGAGACTGATAATCTGTTTAAGGATCTGAGTGATTGAGGTGGGATACCTGAGGCGGGTTCTCCTGCCAAATGGGCAGTATCTGGGTCTCGCTGATGACCACGAATTGGCCAACCAAACCAGACGCGCCTTTCCCTGACCTTTGATGGTCGGCGAAGAGGCTTCTTGTTGGTGAATCTGCGTGCCACTCTAATTGCTCCGGTTGGTTGCTGAAGTGTACTCGCGGGATACATCGACCCGGGGCCTTTGATGTCTGGTTATTCACGGGCTCTTCACGCTTTCGCGACTAAAACGCCCTAGGGCATTATAAACTCGGTACCGCACCCCCACCTGCGAGACTGGCAATTACCTCTGCGCTATGTGATACCTCGCGCAAGATATGAGAAGGGCGACCGAAATGAGCTTTGATTACGATCTTTTTGTTATTGGTGGCGGGTCCGGCGGAGTGCGTGCGGCACGGGTCGCAGCGCAGCAGGGCGTCAAGGTGGCGCTGGCCGAGGAAGACCGTTACGGCGGCACCTGTGTCATCCGCGGTTGCGTGCCGAAAAAGCTGATGGTGTTTGCCAGTGAATACGCGGGTATGGTCGAAGATGCGCAGGCCTATGGATGGGATCTGTCGCCGGGCAATTTCAACTGGGACCGCTTCAAGGGTAAGCTGCATGCGGAACTGGACCGGTTAGAGGGCATTTACCGCAACATCCTGAAAAACAACGAGGTCGAGACCTACGATCAGCGCGCCAAATTGGCAGATGCCCATACGGTTGAACTCGCGGATGGTACGCGCAAGACGGCCAAACACATCCTGATCGCGACGGGCGGCTGGCCGGTCAAGCCTGAGATCACGGGCGCGGAGCTGGCGATCACCTCAAACGAGATTTTCCACCTGGAAAAACTGCCTGAAACCATGCTGATCATTGGCGGCGGCTATATCGCCTGTGAATTTGCGGGCATCATGAATGGCCTGGGTGTCAAGACCACGCAATATTACCGCGGTGCGCAGATCCTGCGTGGCTTTGATGATGAGGCGCGCGGGCTGATTTCGGAAGAAATGTGCCAATCGGGCGTCGATTTGCATCTGGGTACAAATGCGCTGGAGATGCGCAAAGAGGGCGATAAGATCTGGGTCAAGGCGACCAATGGCGATGAGAACCTGTTCGATCAGGTGATGTTTGCAACCGGGCGCAACCCCAAAGCGGATAATCTTGGCCTCGAGGCGCTGGGCGTTGAGCGTGACCGAGCCGGTGCCATTGTGGTGGACCAATACAGCCAGACCGGGGTGCCATCGATCTATGCCGTGGGTGACGTGACCAACCGGGTGAACCTGACGCCGGTGGCGATCCGTGAAGGCATGGCCTTTGTCGAGACTGTCTTTAATGGCACCCCCACCAGACCTGACCACGAATTGATCCCGACGGCGATCTTTACCCAGCCGGAAATGGGCACTGTGGGTTTGAGCGAGGAAGCCGCAGCGGAGCAGGAACCGATCGAGGTCTACGCGACCTCGTTCAAACCGATGCAACAGGCCTTTGCTGGGCGTGCGCAGCGTGTGCTGATGAAATTGATTGTCTCTAAGGCCACGCGTAAGGTTCTGGGATGTCACATTGTCGCTCCTGGGGCTGGTGAAATGATACAGCTCGCGGGTATCGCCGTTAAGATGGGCGCAACAAAAGAAGACTTTGATCGTACCGTGGCGGTGCACCCGACCATGTCGGAAGAACTCGTCACGATGAAGACACCGGTGCGGACGGCTTGATTTTTCAGGCAGAAACCACAGGTAGGAACAACAAGCCGCGATGGGCGGCGAGATAGGGATTGGACACATATGGCGGGCAATAATGGTGGCCCCTGGGGCGGCGGAGGCTCTTCTGGCGGCTCAGGCAAAAATGGCAGCAACCAAGGTGGCGACGACAATCGGGGTGGCGGACGCCGTCCGGATGACGGTCAGATCCCCGAGATCGACGAGCTGGTGAAAAAAGGCCAGGAACAGCTGCGCGTCCTGATGGGCGGTCGCGGTGGTGGTACTGGCGGCGGCGGTCGTGGTGGCTCTGGCGGCGGCGGGGGTGGCCCGCAGCTGACCAAAGGCACAATTGCGCTGGGCGTATTGGCTGCGGTTGGTTTCTGGGTCTTTGCCAGCTTTTACACAGTAAAGCCGGAAGAACAGTCGGTTGAACTTTTCCTGGGCAAGTATTCCTCGACCGGACAGCCGGGCCTGAACTTTGCTCCCTGGCCACTGGTGACCAAGGAAATCCTGCCGGTGACCCGAGAACAGACCGAAGACATCGGTGTCGGCGGTGGCCGTAGCTCTGATGCGGGTCTGATGCTTACCGGGGATGAGAATATCGTTGATATCGATTTCCAGGTGGTCTGGAACATCAATGATCCGGCGCAATTCCTGTTCAACCTACGTGACGCGCGGACCACCATCCGTGCGGTTTCAGAATCTGCGATGCGTGAGATTATCGCTCAGTCTGAACTGGCACCGATTCTGAACAGGGATCGTGGCGCGATTGCATCGCGGTTACAGGACCTGATCCAGTTCACGCTGGACGACTACGACAGCGGTATTAACATCATTCGTGTCAACTTCGACAAGGCGGATCCGCCTGCTTCTGTGATCGCGGCTTTCCGCGATGTTCAGGCTGCAGAACAGGAGCGCGACCGTCGCCAGAATGAAGCGGATGCCTATGCGAACAATGCACTGGCCGAGGCCCGTGGTCAGGCGGCAGAACTGCTGGAAAAAGCCGAAGGCTATCGTGCGCGTGTCGTGAACGAAGCCCAAGGTGAAGCAAGCCGTTTCAGCGCGGTTTTGACCGAATACGAGAAAGCACCAGAGGTGACACGCAAACGCCTGTATCTCGAAACAATGGAACAGGTGCTGGGTCGCGTCGATAAGATCATCCTTGATGAGCAATCGGGCGAGGGCCAAGGCGTGGTACCATATCTGCCGCTGAATGAACTGCGCCGTGGAGGAAGCAACTGATGCGTAAGACAACTCTTTTGCTGCCCGCGCTGGTGGTTATCGTCATTACGGCGCTGTCGTCGGTGTTCATCGTGGACGAGCGTGAAAAAGCGCTGGTTCTGCAGTTCGGCCGGGTTGTTTCGGTTAAGGAAGAGCCGGGTCTGGCGTTTAAGATCCCAGTGATTCAGGAAGTCGTTCGCTATGATGACCGTATCCTGAGCCGCGACATTGACCCGCTTGAAATCACCCCGTCGGATGATCGCCGCTTGGTGGTTGATGCTTTTGCGCGTTACCGGATCACTGATGTGAACAGGTTCCGTCAGGCGGTTGGTGCCGGTGGTATTGCCACAGCGGAAAATCGTCTGGATTCAATCCTGCGGGCACAGACTCGTGAGATCCTCGGCTCGGTCAGCTCCAACGATATCCTGTCGTCGGACCGAGCCGCGCTGATGCTGCGGATCCGTAACGGCGCGATTGCTGATGCTCTTGCTCTCGGGATCACGGTTATTGACGTGCGCTTGAAGCGGACTGATCTGCCAACCGAAAACCTTGATGCAACTTTTGAGCGGATGCGAGCAGAGCGTGTGCGTGAAGCTACCGATGAACGCGCCCGTGGTAACGAAGCTGCGCAACGGATCCGCGCACAGGCTGACCGGACCGTGGTTGAATTGGTTTCAGAGGCACAGCGCGAAGCGGAGATCATTCGCGGTGAATCAGATGCGGAGCGGAACGCGATCTTTGCCGAAGCTTATGGCGCAGACCCGGAATTCTTTGAGTTCTATCGCTCGCTGAACGCCTATTCGAACTCGCTTCAAGCCGGGAACTCCACAATGGTTCTGTCGCCAGACAATGAGTTTTTCAACTATCTGAAATCCTCGAATGGAAAACCGGCGGCGGCTGCCCAGCAATGATCAATGCCGCAGATCATCTGCGCACAGAGTTGAGTAATACTCTGTTGAGTAAACAAACAGGGGGCTGGCCGGTTGGCTGGCCCCTTTTTTCTACGGGCTTGATCCCTTGTAGGACCTCACCGGGTTTCACTTCGATTTGAATACGTGCAACATTCATTGTGACGGGAATGAGAAAGACTACATTACGCCCATGATCTTTTGCGGCCTCGATAACGCCCACCGCGTATACCGCGCCGCAGAACATGGAATAGACGACAACTAAGGAGTAGTTTCGTGCAGCCACAGGCAAAGACGAACACAAACAATAAGGCACGCGCCCTTGCAAGCCAGCGCTCGGAGCAAGTGACACCGATGCGTCTGATCTGGCTTGCTATGATCAGCACATTGGTGCTGCTCGCGCAGGTTGCTATTGCGCAGGCCCGCCCTGAAAGCCTTGCGCCACTGGCCGACAAGGTCAGCCGCGCGGTGGTCAATATCACCACAACAACGGTGGTTGAGGGCCGCTCCGGCCCACAAGGCATCGTGCCCGAAGGATCACCTTTCGAAGATTTCTTCCGCGAATTTCAGGACCGTAACGGCGGTGGTGACGGAGAGCGTCCGCGCCGTTCATCCGCCCTTGGGTCGGGTTTTGTGATTTCGGAAGATGGCTATATTGTCACCAACAACCACGTGATCGAAGAAGCCGACGAGATCGAGATCGAGTTTTTCCCCGGTGAGGGCCAGCCCGCGCAGCCACTGCCTGCCAAAGTGGTCGGCACAGATCCAAATACCGATATCGCACTGCTGAAGGTTGAGGCACCAATGCCGCTGACCTTTGTAAAATTTGGCGATAGCGATCTGTCGCGCGTTGGTGACTGGGTCGTTGCAATGGGCAACCCTCTGGGGCAGGGGTTCTCGCTGTCTGCGGGTATCGTTTCGGCTCGCAATCGCGAACTTTCAGGGTCCTATGACGACTACATTCAGACTGATGCCGCGATCAACCGGGGCAACTCGGGCGGGCCGCTGTTCAATATGGACGGCCAGGTTGTCGGCGTGAACACTGCGATTCTGTCCCCCAATGGTGGATCAATCGGTATCGGTTTCTCCATGGCATCGAACGTTGTCAGCAAAGTGGTGAACCAACTGAAAGAATTCGGTGAAACCCGCCGCGGTTGGCTTGGCGTGCGTATTCAGGACGTGACCAAGGATGTCGCCGAGGCGATGGGTCTCGACAGTGCTAAGGGCGCGCTGGTCACTGATGTGCCCGAAGGCCCAGCGAAGGCAGCAGGTCTGCTGGCAGGCGACGTTATCTTGTCATTTGACGGTGTGGATGTGAAAGATACCCGAGGTTTGGTGCGTCAGGTCGGGAATACCGAAGTCGGCAAGGCCGTGCGGGTGCGAGTGTTCCGTGAAGGCAAAACCGAAACCCTCCGTGTTACTCTTGGTCGCCGTGAAGATGCACAGCGTCAGAGCACGCCTGAGGATGATGATGAGACTCCTCCTGAAACCGCCGAGAAACAGCTGTTGGGCCTGACGATCAGCCGCCTGAACGATGATCAACGTAGTGAGCTGAGTATACCGGACGACATGGATGGCTTGGTGATCACCTCCGTCGACGAAGCGTCGGAGGCCTGGGAAAAAGGTATGCGTGCTGGCGATCTGATCACTGAAGCGGGCCAGCAGAAATTGACCTCGATCAGTGAGCTGGAAGCGCGTATCGACGAGGCGAAAGAAGCTGGGCGTAAATCCTTGCTACTCTTGGTGCGCCGCGCTGGCGAACCGCGATTCGTCGCGCTGAACCTCAGCGAATAAGCGTCGACGAACATACTCCCTAAGCTAAGGACCGCCGGTTACGGCGGTCCGCTCTGATGACTGGCCTTACGACCGGTCGAGGGTCCTAATTTGCGGGACTGGTTTGGGGCCGGGAGGCAAATCAATACAAAATAGCCGGGCAAGAATGCCCGGCTATTTTGCGTGGATCGGTACAGGGCGGCCAAATTGCCCCCAGCCATTGGTCTCCGGCACGTCACGGACTCGCACCGATGGGAGGCGTCATCACATGGGCCTAAAGACCCCAGGCGCCTCCAGGCACCTTCTGTTCGATCCAACGAGTTGTTCTCAGATATCCGCCGCCCCAGATGGCGCATCTGGTCCCCGAATGCGCCCGACGGTTGTCTGGGTCCCGTCGAGCCATGTGCCGCGACACATGGCTCTTGATGGGACAGGCCACCGTTGGGATGGAACGGATAACGGCGGCCTGCGTACACCATGGCCCTTGCAGTGGGGCTGGTCTGTGATCCAGTTCACAATCAAGAGTATTTAGCGATTTGGCGTCTGTTTGGATCTTAGTCTGCTGCGTTGGCCGTGGTTCGGCCGCCGCTGAGATTCACCCACCTGGATCAACCCAGATCCGGATCAGCCAATAACCGCAATGCCGCCCGGTCGCGGATAGTCAGTCCGCCACGGCTGATGTCAATCACATCACCACGTTTCCATTGTGACAGCGTTTTGGAGACCGCTTCGCGGGTTGCACCGACAAACTCGGCCAGTTCACTTTGTGACAGGGACAGCCGCCCGTCGCCGCCCTCTGTCGTGAGATACAGCAATTTACGTGCCAGTCGCACTGGCATGGGCAGGAAAACCTGTTCGCTGTACTGCGTGTTCATCCAGCGCATCCGTTGCCCTGCAAGTCTAAGCAGGTCTCCGGCCAATGCAGGGTGATGCTGTAGCTTTGTCAGGACATCGCCGCTGCGCAGGCGACGCAGGCGACTGGGTTCCAGTGCTGTCGCAGTGGCCGTACGCGGACCGGGATCAAACAGGGCAATTTCGCCAAAGACAGCTCCTGGGCGCATAATATCGAGCGACAGTTTGCGCCCAGCAGAAGATAGCGTTGAGAACTCTACAGTGCCGCTGACAATCGCATAAAGCGCATCGCCCTCGTCACCTTGTTCGAACAATTCTTCCCCAGCCTGTAACAGGACTTCGCTTGCCTGACTGTCGAGCATCTCCAGCAGGCGGTCGGAAGCGCCAGACAGAAAACCGCGATCAGGGAGGAACCATTTACGCCGAGCAGTGGTGCGCGCGCTGCCATTGCCAGATCCCGGCGTGGGTAGCGTGTCAGAGGCAGGCGGTTGCGTGCTCATAGCGTACCCTTGCAGGTGAATTGGCGGGGATGTGAGAGCGTCCTAATTTTCAACGGCGACCAATCCCAACTTGCGGGCACTGACCAATGACAGCTGATCATTGGCAAATCCATCCTGTTCCTGAAATTTACGTACTGCCGTACGCGTATTGCGATCCATAAGACCGGTGATCTCGTCCCGGTAGAGGCCGCGAGCTGCCAGCGCTCGTTGAACTGAGCCGACGAATTGGGGTGTCATATCCACCGGGCAGGGCGTTTCGAACCAGCTTTCACGGCGTGGACGCACGATCTCTTGGCGGGTCTCGCGGCGAAAACGGGCGGGCTGCAAAACACGCCCATCCGGTGCGGTTTTGGCAGACCGGGTCATGACCTGAAAGGTGACGGTTTCAATCACGGCGGGGGTTGTATGTGTGCCCCAGCAGCTACCGGCCGGCGCACCGGGCGGGGCCGTTGGGCCTGCGCTGCGCGAGACCTGAGCGGTACCCGCTCTGGGCTGCGGTTCGACGCAGGCCACTGTCAGTGTCAGAGACCCCAGCGCAAACCACGTCCACAATGGACCGGCCCATATGAGGCGCGAGAGGTCAGCCATGAACAAAGTCCCCGTGTCTTGAAATCGGCAGCCGTGATGCCGCGATAGCCCGTCCGTATGGGGCTATCGCTATCAAACTACCGTAGTTCCGCGTCTGGCGCAAAGCCCAGTTACGGGTGCGGAGGGAGATGACTGGTTGGCCGTTATTGTAAGATCAAATATACGCAGAGACCAAAATTGTTGGGTGGTGGGCCTAGGCCGCCGGGCTATTTGGGGATTTGCGGCACTTCTGGGCAGGAGTTTTCTAATGCAGGCGGTTTCTGACTGGCGCGGTGCGCGGTGGTTGGCTACAACCTCGGACGCAACGCGAAAAAGGATGCAGCTGACGATGGCAAAAATCACTTATGTCGAACACAATGGTGCCGAACACGTTGTGGATGTGGCCAATGGGCTGACCGTGATGGAAGGCGCGCGCGATAACAACATTCCTGGGATCGAGGCGGATTGCGGCGGGGCCTGTGCCTGTTCAACCTGCCATGTCTATGTCGATGCCGCGTGGGTAGAGAAAATCCCTGCCAAAGACGACATGGAAGAGGACATGCTTGATTTCGCCTTTGAGCCGGATCCGGCACGCTCGCGTCTGACCTGCCAGATCAAGGTGACCGATGACTTGAACGGTCTTGTGGTACATATGCCTGAAAAACAAATCTGATGCGGCTGGGGCCGCAGGCGCGGCGTTGGCTGCGGTGCGCCTTGCCCTCGTCCTTGCGCCGCGCCAGCCAACCGCTGCACCTGTTGCAAGCTGGATGGCAACCTGGCGTGGCGCCTAGTCGTCTCCAAGCAACCTTTGCCATGGTTACAGGTCTTGTGACACTGTGCCTTGCGTCCGGTGGGGCAGCAGAGACTGCATCTCGATCGGCAGATGCGCATTTGCTGGAGGCCAGATTTGCGGTTCCCACGACACACTATCCGCATGGTGTGTTGGGGGATCGTATCGAATATTCTGCCATGACATTGCGTGACAGTCAGGGACGTGTGTTTCGCATAGACCTGCGCTCACGCGGACCAGTGTTTGAGGATCTGTCGCCACGGCTATGGGATGTCACCGCGGATGGTGCGCCGGAGGCCGTGGTGGTCGAAAGTGACCCGGAGAAGGGCGCGCAGTTGGCGGTATATGGGTTGCAGGATGGGGCCGTGCGCAAGATTGCGGCGACACCCCACATTGGCACTCGGTTTCGCTGGCTTGCGCCAATAGCTGCGGCGGATCTGGATGGGGATGGCCATATCGAAGTTGCCTATATTGACCGTCCTCACCTTGCGAAAACGCTGCGAGTCTGGCGCTATCGAGATGGCAAGCTGCATGAGTTGGCTCAGGCCGGCGGGCTGACCAACCACCGGATAGGCGAAGATTTCATCACGTCGGGCTTGCGCAGATGTGGCGATAAGCCCGAGCTGATCACAGTTGATGCTGGATGGGCCCGTATTATGGCCACTGCATTTGAGGCAGGCGAGTTGGTCAGTCGCGATATTGGGGCGTTTTCCCGGGCGCACGGGCTTGCAGCTGCATTGCAGTGCAACGATCCTGAGTAACCCGTCAACCACCCTACCTGTGCTATAGCTTCGCGTGGGGCAATGTGGCTTGGCCCATTGGTAAAGTTGCACCTATTTTCTGACAAATCCCTGGTGATGATCGCCTCGTTGTTTGAGGTTTGTTCACCACTTTGACCGTAGTGTATTGTCAAATACATCTTCCGGACCGCACTGGCGTGGCCCGTGACGCAACCCGTTTGCAAGCAGGAGACAGGCGTGTGACCTTTTCACCCTATGTGCTGGGAACCGGTATCGCCGGATGGAATTTTCTGGATCGAACTCGGGTTGAGCAGCAGAGAATATTTGATAAATCTCCGATACTTGACCGTGCGGTGGAGGAGTTTACGCAGAAGATCGATAGCATTAAGACTTCGGATCAGTTGCTAGACAACTATAATGTGCTGCAGGTTGCCCTGGGCGCATTTGGTCTTGAAGAAGACATCAATAACCGTGCCTTCATCAAACAAGTTCTGGATTCTGACCTGTCCGAGCCGACGTCATTTGCCAACCGTCTAAATGATAACCGTTATCTTGGGCTGGCCCAAACCTTTGGCTTTGGCAGCGAAGATGGTCCACAACTGCCAAGCAACACTGCCGACAAACCATATGTCACAGTCGCCAGCCCGGAAGATTTGCTGTCCAATCAGACATTGCTTACCCAGGCGCTGGAAGATTTCAGTCTCCAAAAATACGCCGGGAATGAGTTCTTTTTGATGCGGGTGCTGGAGTCGGACACGTCGGATCCCGCCTCGTTTGTAAACCGCCTGAGTGATCCCAATCTTACAGGTTTTGTGAACGCGTTCAAATTCAACCAGTCGCCAGAATATAGTACCGACATGGAAGCATTGGTGGGTGAATTCAGTGCTATGAACGATGGCAACGGCCCAGCCAATGCGGATGAGTTGCTGGCCGACGAAGGGCTCCTGAACGCGGTGATCAAAAGCTTCGATCTGGAATATACCAACACAATTTTCCTAAAACGGATGTTGGAATCAAATCCCCATGATCCGGAGTCGCCTGTAAACCAGAGAGAGGATCCACGCTACGTGGCGATGTCACGCGCCTTCGGCTTTGGGATATCGGATATCAATGAATTCACCAGCCCGGACGAGCTTTTGGCGCAGCCAGGGCTGCTTGCGGATGCGCTTGAACAGTTCAATGTCAGCAATCCGGGAGAGCAGTACATTCGCGATGTGTTGGAATCGGATCTATCGGATCCCAATTCGTTTGTGAACCAACCGGAAAACCTTGCCTATTATGACTTTGCTGATGCATTCCAGAACGAATGGCCAACAGCCCCCAGCAGGATGAAAGTGCTGGCAGATGAGGTCGGAAGCAAACTGTCGGGCTACGACACACCGCAGCAATTTGTTTTTGATTTTGATGCGTTTGAGGCGGGCCTCGACGTGTTCAATATCAGCAACCGAGCGCTCGACTTTGATGTGATGATCAAGGCGTTTGAATCAGACCTTTCTTCAGAAACATCATATGCGAACCTGCACCGCGACCCAAACCTCAAGGCTATGGCCAATGCTTTTGCCTTTAATTCTGGAGAAAGCGATCATACTTACCCTGGTGGCTTTGGGCAGGAAATTGCGAACCTTTACAAGGATCGTAATTTTGAGATCGCAATCGGAGAGAGCGATCCGAATATGCGGCTTGCGCTTGCGCTTGAGCGTGAGTTGCAGACTATTGCCGATTCTGGTGGAAGCGAGGATGCACATTGGTTTGGTATTATCGGGTCGCCGCCGCTTAAATCGGTGTTTGAGACTGCATTGGGCCTGCCATCCAATTTTGGCCAACTCAAT
This sequence comes from Phaeobacter cretensis, assembly GCF_047372505.1. Classification (NCBI taxonomy): domain Bacteria; kingdom Pseudomonadati; phylum Pseudomonadota; class Alphaproteobacteria; order Rhodobacterales; family Roseobacteraceae; genus Phaeobacter; species Phaeobacter cretensis. The sequence continues at coordinate 760,850 of NZ_JBKBEU010000001.1, read as the reverse complement.
ATTGACCGTCAGGTGACTGAGATGAAAGAGCGGTCTTTGGCATCTTTTGGCACGACTCATCCGGCTGATCTGTTGGAGTCGGATAAACTGGATGAGTTCCGCAACAGGTTTCTTTTGCTAAGCGGTTTGAATAGCGACCAGACAACAGCTGGCTTCAGTGATCCGGTGCTGATGCTATTCTGATCGGGTTGATGCTTTGATTTTTTCAGTTTTGGCAAATAGCTGAGCCTGCCCTGAAGAATGTGGGGTGTGTGGTTCTTTATTTGGCGACATCTGGTATGCACCAGTCCGATTTTTTGTGGAGAAATTCCCCACGCCAGCGCATCTGTGAGGAATACTACGAGCGAGAGATATCTCATTAGAAGTAGGCACTTAAGGTGGCATATCTATCGAAGTCTGGATCAGGATAGATAGTAGCCCACCGGTTGAAGAGGGGGCGGCGCGTCTTGTCCCAACTTGGGTGCCAGCGCGCGTTCCACTGTGCGGCAAATCGCGTTCAGCGGCAGGCCGTTCACCGTCTCGCCAAAAGGGTGCGACAGCTCCTCGGTCACTTCGGCGAGGCCGAAAAACACATAGGCAACGATGCCCACAAAGATCGGCGTTAGCCAACCAGCGCCGTCGATCAATGCGAATGGCAATAAGATGCAGTAGAGATATGTCGTCCGAAACACCAACAGCGAATAGACATATGGCAGCGGTGTGGTGGCAATGCGCTCGCAACCTGCCTGTGCGAGGGCGATATTGGCAATGCGTTCGGCCAGTGCCTTGCGGGCAAAGCCATCGTCGGCACCTGCTGTCGCTTCGGCGGCCAGTGCGTCGAGTGCAGCACAGGGCGGATGAGGAGTGGATGCAAAATCTTCTCCTGCCCAGCGGATTGCCACTGAGGTGTCGGCCTGCTTACGCAGATTGATACGATGCAGGTGCAAAAAGCCGAGCGCCAGCTGCAGGATCCGCTTGCGTCTCTCAATATCCGTAACGAAGAGATCCACTTCGCGACTGAGGCTACGTAGATCGGCTACCAACTGGCCCCAGAGCTTGCGCCCTTCCCACCAGCGGTCGTAGGCCGCGTTGTTGCGAAACCCTAAGAACAACGATAGCGCGATACCAAAGACCGCGAAAGGTGCCGCATTTGTATGGGGCAAGGCGATGACTTTTGTATCGAGCCAAAGTACTAACGCTGATAGAGCCGAGAGACCAAGGATCCGTGGCAGAATGCGTGGCAGCACAGAGCCGCGCACCGCAAACAGCAGCTGCATCATGCCCGGTTTATCTCGTAGGATCATCGCTGTTGGCTCCTTTGTTCAAAGGCAAGCAGGATTTATCCTAGTGCGTTACGAAAGGGAATTCCGGTTCAGAAACGGCGGGCTGGAAGCGGTCGCGCCATTATCTATGACGGAATCGGATCATGGTGTCTCCGAACTGTATTTTGCAGCTCTTTGCCAGGGGCGGGTTTGCACATGTGCTCGTTGTTGCATGCTTCCCGCCGGGCGCGTCGCGCCCGGCTATGCCCAACTGTATTGAACCATCTTTGATGGGTCAGGAACAGGCGGGAGACGGCGCCCGCTATCTTGGCATCTTGCTGAAAACTGACCTTAATTAGTCAAATGCACGCCAGCCGATGTCGCGACGATAGAACCCTTCGGGCCAGTCAATAGCGTCGACCATCTCATAAGCGCGATCTCGGGCTTCCGGCAATGTTGCGCCCCGTGCGGTCACGTTCAACACACGGCCGCCGACTGCCAGCACCTTGCCGCTGTCACGCTTCGTGCCCGCATGAAAGACCATATTGCTGCTGTCCTCAGGCAGGGTATCAAGGCCTTTGATCTCGGTGCCTTTTTCATAAGCCTCAGGATAGCCATTGGCAGCCAGAACTACGGTTATGGCGTGGTCATCTGCCCAGTTGACCTTGGCTTCGGACAGGCGGCCTTCGGCGACTGCCTGCATCAGGTCCAGTGCCTGCGCACCGAGCCGCATCATCAGGACCTGACATTCGGGATCACCAAAGCGAACGTTGTATTCGACCAGCCGTGGCACACCATCTTTGATCATCAACCCGGCATAAAGCACACCCTGGTAGGGCATACCGCGATCGGCCATCACGCGCATCATGGGCTTCACGATTTCGCCCATGGCGCGGGCTTCGATCTCGGTGGTTAATACTGGTGCCGGCGAGTAAGCCCCCATGCCGCCCGTGTTGGGTCCCGTGTCTCCCTCGCCAACGCGTTTGTGGTCCTGCGCGGATCCTATGGCCAGCACGTCTTCGCCATCAACCAGAACAAACAGCGAGGCTTCCTCGCCTTCCATGAACTCCTCAATCACCACTTCAGCGCCAGCACCGCCAAATGCGCCTCCGAACATGTCGTCGATGGCTGCAATGGCCTCATCTTCGGTCATGGCGATAATGACGCCTTTGCCCGCTGCCAGGCCGTCAGCCTTGACCACCGTGGGCGCGCCATGTTTGCGCACATGGGCCTTGGCAGCCTGTGCATCGCTGAAATGGCCATAGGCCGCGGTCGGGGCGTTGGCAGCGTCGCAGATTTCTTTGGTGAAGCTCTTCGAGGCCTCCAGTTTTGCTGCCGCTTCCGAAGGACCAAAAACCAATACGCCCGCGTCGCGGAGACGATCAGCTACGCCAGCCGCCAGCGGCGCTTCGGGGCCAACGATCACGAAATCAATGGCGTTTTCCTCGGCGAAATTGACCACAGCGCCACCGCTTTCAATGTCCAGCGATGCGCAATCGGCGATCTGGGCAATACCTGCATTGCCGGGCGCGATGATCAGCTTGTCGCATTTGGGGTTCTGCATCACTGCCCAGGCGAGGGCGTGTTCACGCCCACCGCTGCCGAGGATAAGGATGTTCATGTCCGTGTTCTCCGATCTGCCTGCACCAATGGCTCCGCCGGCGATTGCCGGGGCTTGCCTTGCTTGCGGCGGGTTCTATGCTGCGCGCGACTTCAAAACAAGAACCACATGTGCCGCAGGAGAGCCGCGCCCGATGTCCGATCTGTTCGACGATCCCACCCCGGACACCAATCCCGGCCAGAATGCGCCCGAATTCACCGTTTCGGAGATTTCTGGTGAGGTAAAGCGCACGCTGGAAGGCAGTTTTGGGCGCATCCGGGTGAAGGGCGAGGTTGGCCGCGTATTCAAGGCACGTTCCGGCCATCTCTACTATGATATCAAGGACGACCGATCCGTACTTGCCTGCACCACCTGGAAGGGCCAGATCTCTAGCCTTTCGGTTGTGCCCGAAGAAGGATTGGAAGTGGTCGTCACAGGGCGGCTTACCGCGTTTGGAGCCCAATCCAAGTATAATATGAACGTGGATGAGGTGGCAGTTGCGGGTCAGGGCGCTTTGATGGCGCTATTGGAAAAACGCAAGAAACAGCTTGAGACAGAGGGGCTGTTTGCTGCTGAGCGCAAGCAGGCATTGCCCTATCTGCCGCAGGTTATTGGCGTGGTGACATCACCTTCAGGAGCGGTGATCCGGGATATTCTGCACCGCTTGCGTGAACGCTTCCCACGCAAGGTGCTGGTCTGGCCTGTTGCGGTTCAGGGCAAAGCCTGTGCCCCGGAGGTGACTCGCGCCATTGAAGGATTTAACCAATTTACACCGGGGGGAGCACTTCCACGACCGGATTTGATCATCGTTGCCCGTGGCGGTGGTTCGATCGAGGATCTCTGGGGCTTCAATGAGGAGGTCGTCGCGCGCGCGGCGGCGGCTTCGCAAATTCCGCTGATATCTGCGGTGGGCCATGAAACCGATACGACGCTGATCGATTTTGTGTCTGACCGACGCGCGCCAACCCCCACTGCTGCCGCGGAATTGGCTGTGCCTGTGCGGTTGGAATTGATGGGCTGGACCGAGAATCAGAGCGCGCGGCTGGTGCGCACTGCCGGGCAGGCGGTGCAGCAGCGCCGACAGCGGTTGAATGACCTGACCCGCGCGCTTCCGAATCCAGACACTTTATTGGAAAACCCGCGTCAACGGCTGGATCGCATCGCGGACAAGCTGCCCGATGCGTTGATCCGGGGGGTGGAGCGCCGCCGCCTGAGGCTAAGCGAGGCCACTGCCGCATTGCGCCCGAGCACCCTACGCCAGTTGGTACATGGGCGTCGCGATACGCTACGCTACCTCTCTTCGCGGCTGACATTGCGCCCGATTCAGCAGGAGCTTGCACGCCAACAGGATCGTCTTGGCCAATTGGCGCAACGCTTGGATACGGTTCAGAACCAACGGCTGGATCGGCAGCGGCGGAGACTGGAGGCCACTGGCCGTCAATTGGAAATTCTGAGTTACAAGGCCACGCTGGATCGTGGCTATGCTGTGGTGCGCGGTGGCGAAGGAGTGATTACTCGTGCGGCCGACGCTGCGTCGCAGGAAAATTTGTGGATCGAATTCGCTGATGCAGAGATTGAAGTCGCGTCAAACGGGAGCCGACGTCACGAGGATGGCGCGTCGCATAGCAACGCCAAGCAGGCCAAACCTAAACATTCCAAAATCAAATCAGCCAAAGTTACAGATGCAGAGCCCGAACCACCGAAGCATGACAAGCCGGAGCCCGACGATCAGGGGTCATTGTTCTAGTGGTATGATCGGCCTTGCTGCAGGCAAGCAAAAGGCTGCGAATTGAGAGGCGGGGCATTTAGCAAAAACTGAGTGACAGGCGGCAGCCTACGCCGTTCTATCTATATTTAGATCGATCAGACACCGATCTTGGGCCCAAGACAGAGCATTTCCTCGCCCAGTTCGTCGGCTTCATAGAGTTCGGTCGCCTCAGGGTCGCCCTCAAACTGGGCAATCAGGCCTTTGTCGCTGATTGAAAACTCCCAACATTGCGGCGCGCCGATCTCATCGTAGATAAAACAGATCTGATTGGCCTGCGGATACCATTCGCCGTTTTGGCATTGGCCATCCAGAAAAGACCATATCACGCGCCTGTTTGGTAGATATCGCTCGACTCCATAGGGAACTCCGTCAAAGCCATAAAATAACGTGCGGCCCTGCGTATAGCGATCAAACTGATCGGCTGACAGTGCTGCACCGGCCTGCGCCATTTCGCCGTGCAGAACGCCGCCACACAGGACGAGCGAGAGAATCGAACAGAGTGATCGCATTGTCTAACTCTGCCAGAGTGGTAAGCGTCTGGCCAATGTTTCTGTTGGTTTGCCAGTGGTTGGCATCAATTCGCGGGTGTTGCCGGGGTGCCGGGCGGATACTGGGGTTTCGCTGCGTCACCTTTGACCGATGCCACTCTGACGGGCAACATCGCGCCAGCAATCGGACAGAGATCTGCGACGGAGCCAAGTATGCTTGCGTCAAGACAGCTAAGTCTGATCAGCCAGAGTTGACAAATTAAGTCGATGCAGGGGAGAGATCAGAATGCCAGATTTGGGGGGCGCATCGATAGGGGATGTGCTGGTATTATTCGCAGCGCTGTTTGCACTCGTCTATCTGGGACTGACGGCCCGCTCGCCGAGTATCTTGCGCAGTGCCACCAAAACTTTGGCGGTGTTGCTGCTGGCCTGTGCTGCTTGGTTGGGGGGCGGATCCGCGCTTCTGATCCTGGCACTCGGCCTTTGTACATTGGGTGACTTGTTCTTGTCGCGCGACGGCGAGAGCGCATTTATGGCGGGCGTCGGTTCCTTTGCCGCAGGGCATTTGGTTTATATTTTTCTGTTCCTTGGACAGGAAAACAGTGATTTCGGCCGACTTATGCAGGTTCCCCAGCTTTTGGGCGTTGTGGTGCTTGTGCTTGCCGGTTTGGCGATGGCGCGCCTGCTAGCGCCCCGGGCTGGTGTACTCAAAGGGCCGGTACTCGCGTATGTGCCGATTATTCTTGGTATGGGGCTGGCGGCGTTGACCCTGCCGTTGGGGGCATCCACTGCTGGTCTTGCACTGGTGTTGCCTGCGGCGGTGGCCTTTATGGTGTCGGATATTGTTCTGGCTTTTGAGACCTTTGTGTTGTCGGAAAACCACCCGATGCGCTGGATCACGCCTTATGTCGTCTGGCCGCTATATTGGGGCGCACAGGTTGGATTTTTGCTGGCTTTTCTCTAGGGCTGTATCGGTTTTGCGGCGGTCAGCGGTCTGAGGTGCTTTGCACTTGCTGCAAAACCGCATTAGGTGTCCGCATGACAATACGCAAAGACCCAATATGCGGAGACCGACATGGCGTTTTTCTCAAAACTGAAGGACCGGCTGTTTAAGTCGTCAAACAAGCTTGAGGAAGGGCTGGATGCCATCGTCGAGGAGGGGCTAAGCGACGCGTCGGTAGAAAAGTCCGCCCCTGAATCGCCTCCAGAACAGGAGAACGTTCAGTCGACAGAACCAGCCGTCGAAGCGCCTGTCGCCCCCTCTGCGAATGTACCTGACGAAACACCACCGAAGAGCTCAATTGAGCCGACCGGCGCTACTCCTGACCCTTCACCCATTCCGACCGCGCCCATGCCGAAACCGGCCATGAAGCCCGAAATAGTATCGGAACAAGCACCGGCTGCACCCGGTTTCCTTGGCCGCCTGATGGGCCGTGGTCGGGCAGATGAACCACGCCGTGTGCTGGATGATGACATGTTGGAGCAGCTGGAGGATCTTCTGGTTGGCGCCGACATGGGGGTCGATACCGCGCTGCGTGTCACCGCGAATATGGCTGAGGGGCGACTTGGCAAGCGGCTCTCAACCCGTGAAATCAAAGAGTTACTGGCGGCTGAGATCGCGCGCATCATGGACCCCGTTGCCCGCCCTATGCCAATCTACCAAAAGCGCCCGCAGGTGGTGTTGGTGGTTGGTGTCAACGGGTCTGGTAAGACGACAACCATTGGCAAGCTGGCGAGCCAGTTCAAGGCGGCCGGAAAGAAGGTTGTGATTGCGGCTGGTGACACTTTCCGGGCTGCTGCGGTGGAACAGCTTCAGGTTTGGGGGGATCGTGCCGGAGTGCCGGTTCTGACAGCACCGGAAGGCTCAGACCCCGCGTCGCTTGCATTTGATGCGATGGCAAAGGCCCAGGAAGAAGGTGCAGATCTGCTATTGATCGACACCGCCGGGCGATTGCAGAACCGGGCTGATTTGATGGAAGAATTAGCCAAGATCGTCCGGGTGATCCGCAAGAAGGATGAAACAGCGCCGCATAATACTCTTTTGGTGTTGGATGCGACGACAGGTCAGAACGCGCTCAATCAGGTCGACACCTTCCAGAAACTGGCGGATGTCTCCGGACTGGTGATGACCAAATTGGACGGCACCGCTAAAGGCGGCGTGCTGGTCGCGCTTGCAGACCGGTTTGGGCTGCCGATCCATGCCATCGGCGTAGGAGAGCAGATCAATGATCTGGCCCCCTTTGATCCAGAGGAATTTGCGGCTGCGCTGACCGGTCTGGAGGCGTCTCAAGCCTTGATGTGAGTGGGCGTTCGTCGGGCTCTAGATATCGTCGGGCATCTGACGTGCAAAATCTCCGACCCATCGTTTTGATACAAAGGTATTCTGTTTGAGCGATTGGCTGATTTCCCTCGAAGGCACTGAAGCTGGTCACCACATGGCCTTGGTGCTGGCTCTGATGGCGGCAGTTCTGCATGCAGTGTTTGGCGCATTGCAAAAAGGCCGCTACGATCCCTGGCTATCACGCGGAGCGATAGATTTTTCCTATGGAATGATGGCAATGCCACTGGCGCTTTTTCTGGTGCCTTGGCCGGAACCGCATATGTGGCCGATTTTTGCCGCCGTCTGGCTGATCCATGTGCTCTACAAGATTTTGCAGGGACTGGCCTATAGCAAGGGCAGCTATACGGTGGTCTACCCTGTGGTCCGTGGCACGGGGCCGCTATTCACGGTGCTGGGCGCGTCGGTCCTGTTTGACGAGCAATTCACGCCAGTGCAATGGCTTGGCGTTGCGGTGCTGCTGGCGGGGATTTTCGGCCTCGCGCTTTATAACTACCGCAATCTGACTGCTAATCGCGAAACCCTTGGCAGTGCTCTGGCACTCGCTGTGGCCACCGGGGTATTTGTGGCGCTTTACACAACCTATGACGCCTATGGCATTCGAGCGACGGCGAATCCGTTCACTTTTCTTGCCTGGTTCTTCTTTATCGACGGTTTGACCATGCCGCCCTACGCCTATCTTCGGTGGCGGTCGATGTCGCCTCGCCCAGCCCCCGGACCATTGATGGCCAAGGGGTTGCTGGGTGGTTTGATTGCCTTTGGCTCCTTTGGTGCGGTGATGCTGGCCACGCGACTGGACAAAGTGGGCGAAGCGGCGGTTCTGCGCGAGACCTCCACCGTTTTTGCAGCCCTTATTGGTTGGCTGGTGTTGAAGGAAACGGTAGGGCCGCGGCGTATCGCCTTGATGGCTTTGATCGCGCTTGGCGCCGTGATAGTGGAGATGGGCGGCTGATCCAGCGGGCAGATTGCCCGAATTTCGGATCACTTTAGGCACAGGCAAGGAACAGGAACGACCATGGCGGGCAAACCGATCAACCCAACTCTCAAGATGGTGCTGGAATTCGGCCCGCTGGTTCTGTTCTTCATCGGCTATATGCGCCTGCGGGACGAGATGCTGATGATCGGTGGCCAGGAGTACAAAGGCTTCATCGTCGTGACGGCGGCCTTTATCCCGCTGATGATCCTGTCGAGTTTGGCGCTTTGGCGGCTCACCGGGCACATCTCCAAAATGCAGGTTGGCACCTTGGTCATTGTCGTCCTTTTTGGTGGCTTATCGGTCTGGTTCAATGATGAACGGTTTTTTAAGATGAAACCGACCATCCTCTATGTTGCACTCGGCGGCGCGCTGGGGCTGGGGCTGTTGAAAGGTCGAAGCTATCTCAAGGTGATGATGGAGGAAATCATGCCTCTGCAAGATGCAGGCTGGATGATATTGACCCGCAGGCTCTGCATGTTTTTCTTTGCGTTGGCAGTTGTGAATGAGCTGGTTTGGCGAACCCAGAGCACGGACACTTGGGTCTATTTCAAGACTTTCGGTCTGTCGGTGGCGATGTTTGCCTTCTTCATGACGCAGGCACGCGTATTTCAGGCCTATGCACTGCCGGATGACGACGTCGAGGAAACCTAGCTCTTCGGGATGGCCTGAAGCAGTTTTCTCCGATCGTTGCATATCGCGCGTTGCTGTCGTCTTCGGCGCGGGCTCATGTTAGAGTGATGCTATATTGAACTGCGATAGCGCTCTGAGCGGCATCGCGGGCTTGACCAAATGGCCAAATGACCTTAACCGAAATACTCATGTCGTGGCGATTTTTTGCTGGATGTATTTGTATTTGCGTTTAAGCCTTTGTTTTTATGTTGAAAAATATATCATGAAGTTTCAAGGTATACGCTGAGGCATTCATTTGAATATATCTTAGCCATCTAAGGAAAGTGGCGCTGTCGGTATTTTTGGAATGATCCTGAGATCGGAAGACGCTAACCTATACCGTCTGGGGCACGATCAATTTGAAACGCATACCGTGCCGCCACAGGCTAGAGCTGTTCCTCGAGCGGCGTTGTTCGTAGCGTAACAAGCGCGCTTAGAATGTTCACTTCGCTTCTTTGCTAGAATGTTTTAAGCTATGGTCTGCCATTTCGCTTATTGAGGCCGCACGTGCCAGGTAGCTGCGCTAAGCTACTGCAAACGGACTATACCGTCTGCGGCCCAATTCAGACACTCGTGCTGCCCGCTGTAATCGCGATGCCGCGAGCATGTAAGCTCAAGTCGGACTTCCCGAAAGTGGACGTTCATGGAAAAGCGTCGGCCTTGGCCGATGCTGCGCCTTTCATCAGAGTCCGTACTGCGGAGATACTGTTGAAAAAGTCCGTTGATCTGATGATTCAGTCTTGATTCACTTGATTTGAGAGTGGAGGACATGGCGATGATGGTTCCAAGTCTGGTTGCGCAAGGCGCGCTTTTCTATGAGTTCTCAATCGAAGATTTTGTTCGGCAGGATCATCCAATGCGCAGGATCGATCGGTTCCTTGATCTGGCTGAGGTGCGGCCGTTGCTTGCACCATTTTACAGGTCTCATGGTCGCCCGTCGATTGATCCTGAACTGATGATCCGGATGGTGTTGCTGGGCTATTGCATGGGCATCGGGTCTGAGCGTGGGCTTTGGGAAGAGGTCCATGTCACTCTGGCCTATCGGTGGTTTTGCAGGCTCGATCTGTCGGATGCGGTGCCTGATCATTCAGGCTTTGCCAAAAACAGGCACGGCTGTTTCCGGGAAAGCGGCTTATTCCGGCATCTGTTTGAGATCGTCTTGCAGCGCGGCATTGATGAAGGACGAGTTGGAGGTCACAGCTTTGGGCTCAATGCCAGCTTGATCCCGGCGAATGCGAACCAGACGCCTGGGATCGAGAGCAAAGAAGACTTGCCGCCGGAACTGACGGCCCGCGTCATCGACGACTATCTGGAAACGCGGGATGATGCCGCATTCGGCGCGGCCACCAAGATCGTTCCAAAATACATCTCACCGGTTGATCCTGCTGCGCGCCGGACCGCTTCGATATGGAACCTGACACATTGCTCGGCGACAGGGGGTACGGATCGGCGGAGATGCTGGGCTGGCTGATCGCGGAACGGGGCATTGCCCCGCATATTCCGGTCTGGGACAAATCAAAGCGGACGGACGGCACCTTCTCGCGCGAAGACTTCATCGAAGATACCGCAACCGACAGCTACACGTGCCCAAGCGGGAAGCGCCTGCAAACCGGTCGCAGAAACGTCTCCAAGCCGCGAAAGGCAAATGGTGGCAAAGACGGCTTTATCCGATACCGTGCTTCAAAACACGATTGCGATGCATGCCCGCTGAAGCCTCAATGCTGTCCGAAGGACACCGGGCGACGCCTCATGCGCTGCGTGCACGAAGCTGCCCGAGATGTCGCCCGAGATGTCACCCGCGAGATCCGCAAGACAGATGCCTACATGACCGCGTTCATTCAGAGGCGGAAGGTCGAAATGCTCTTCGCCCATCTGAAACGATACATCGGCGTCACAACCATGCGGCTGCGAGGACCCAAAGGCGCATATGAACAGCTCCAACCCGCCGCAACCGCCCAAAACCTCCGGAAACTGGCAAAATTGCCCCCGGAAGCATCGCCAACGTGAAGAGGAAGCAGGCAGGCCTGCTCCTCGCTTAGCATCAAGCTCGCCAAAACACCGACTTTTTCAACAGTATCCGGACAAACCAAGCTTTCGTTGCGGTTGCGCCGATGGCCGTTTCGGGGAAGGGGAGGTGCGCGCAACCGGCCGATATCACAGACGCCAAAAACGGTTGCGTTTTTCCTTTGTCGACCTTGCTGATTGTTGATCGACCACAGGCATGTGACCGATCAACTTCTAACCTAACAAATTAGCCTACAAGGCCGCCATCTTCGCGCGTTACAGCGATAACCGCCGAACGTGGCACCGAAGTACCACCCTCTGGCCAGTGGCTGTTTCCATCTTCGCCTGGGTGCTGGATGCCCACAAACATGGTGCGGCGATCAGGTGACCAGGTCAGGCCTGTGACTTCGCATTCGTTCGGTCCAACCAGGAAGCGGCGAATCTCACCAGTAGCAGGGTCACCCGCCAGCATCTGGTTGTTGCCTTGACCTTCGAAGTCGCCTTCATTGGAGTAATTGCCGTCTGTCTGGATCCATAGCAGACCATTGCTGTCGAACTTGATGCCATCAGGCGAGTTGAACATGTTGTCCGTGGTCACGTTGTCGGAACCCGCGTAGGCGTCGTCATGTACAACCGGGTTGCCGGCCAGAACATACAAATCCCAAGTAAAGCCAGACGCAGTGTGGTCTGCATTCTCGGGCCACCAGCGCACGATTTGACCATAGTTGTTGGCCTCGCGTGGGTTTGGGCCGGAAACAGGTGTTGCATTGCCGCCCGCATTGGTTTTGACACCGCGGTTCTTGTTGTTTGTCAACGCGCAGTAGATTTCCGCTTTGTTGGGGTTGGCCGTGATCCACTCCGGGCGGTCCATAGTGGTTCCGCCAACGGCAGAACCGGCCTGACGTGTGTGGATGCAGATCTCAGCCGCAGACGCCATGCCTGTTGTTTCCGGCGTCAGCTCCAACCACTCACCAGTGCCATTTTCGTAGAACTTGGCAACTGACAGCGTACCACTTTCAAGCAGGCTATTGGTGTCGGCACCCGGAGCAAAAACGCCCTCGGACACGAAGCGGTACATGAATTCGCCGCGCTCATCGTCGCCCATGTAGACCACTATGCGACCGTCGTTGTTGACAACAGCTTCTGCGTTCTCGTGCTTGAAACGGCCCAATGCAGTCAGCTTGCGTGGGGTGGATGTTGGATCGGTTGGGTCGATTTCAACAACATAACCGGCACGGTTTGGCTCATTCGGGTTTTTAGCAACGTCGAAACGCTCATCAATGCTGGCCCAGCTATAGCCCCAGTCACGGGAAGATACGCCATACCGCTGCAACTCAGCTGCAACTTCATGTGCTTCATCTTCTGCAGAGAAGTAGCCGTTGAAGTTTTCTTCACAAGCCAGGTAGGTGCCCCATGGTGTCACGCCGTTGCCGCAGTTGTTCCAAGTGCCCTTTGAGGTCGTGCCTGTCGTATCGGCTGCGGTTTTCATCAGATCGTGGCCAGCTGCCGGACCGGTCAGCGCCATGTCTGTCTGCGGTGTAATACGGCGGTTATAAGGGCTGTCCTTGACAACCTGCCAAGCGCCATCAACGTCAGCGATTTCCAAGACAGAAACACCATGCGCCATCATGCCCTTGGTGATCTCGCCTTCGTCCAGAAGCTTGTTGTCGCCGGTTACGGACAAGATCGACCGGTTGGTGTATTCGTTATTGGCCACCAGCAGCATTTTGCCTTCATGCGAGAACACATCCATGCCGTCGTTGTTGTCGCCAAAGGCCCGCTCTTGGCTTTCAGCCGTGCCGCGTGTGGCATGGTCGAACTCTGGTGCGTCAGCGAACAGTGGATCACCCCAGCGCACGATAACCTCAGCCTTGTAGCCAGCAGGCACGATAATATCGTCAGCTGTGGAAATGCCAATTGCGTTGAACGCAAAGCGGTCAGTTGCAGCACGCGCTGAGGCTGGAACCAAAGCGCCGCCCAGCGTGGCAAAGCTACCCATAGCTAAGACGCCGCCAAGGAGCCCGCGGCGGGAGATCGCAGATTCGACAACCTGGTCAAAATCGCAGTCTTCTGGGCGCGGGTAGTTGATTTCATCAAAGTCGTCGAAAGAGACGTTATCTTTTTTGTCGCTAGTCATTTGGCAGTCCTTTTGGCTCGGTGTCTATTTCAAACTCGGGTCAGGCGCACGACGCCAGTCAGCATGTTTTGAATCGTCTAATCCGGTTCCGTTACAAGGCAATGACATCGATAAATCGATGACGCTAAAGTCACTGAATTCTCTTGGAGCGCTGGCTTTCTACAAAGCAAGCATCGGTTCTGCCCTATCGTTGGATGAGGTTTTCGAGAGCACACGCCCGTTGTTGGTCTCGTCTTGAAAACCGGACATTCGTGTGCAGCGCAGCATTGGTAGAGATGGTCTCAAAGCCGATTTGCGGCGACGCTACGTCATGGTCGTGCGCCTGGACGGTTGACTGAGCGTCGTCAGGTGGCCGGAGGCCGCTCGAAGCGGCCGTCGTCAGAGAGTGTGACGCCATCAGTGCCGCAGTTGCGAAGTTTGAGGGTCAATTTCCCGAACGCGGTTATTGTGGACCACCCTCGCGCGGGATCGTCAATGCTGCAGCAACACCAGCGGCAGCTATGCGCAAATCGCGACCTTTGCAAAGCCCGCCTTTCGGCCTGGGGACACAGCTCTTGACGGCTGCGCTGCTGCGTAAGAACCGGTCATTGGTGAGGCTTGCTGCAAGGTTTCGAGGTTGAAGAGCAGTTGAGCGGACCAAACGGTCGTTCGCCGAGGCTGCGCAGATCACCGTTTTTGTTCATTGCACAACCATAGGTGAGGTCGCAAGTAGGAACATTTTTACCTATCCTGGAGCGGCGGCCTCTTCTACTGCTCACATAAAATCCGCCAGTATTTTATTGAACCTCAAGCGCTGGCATCGGGGCTGCGTTAACATCTGGCAAACAGACAGGTTTCCCAGACAAGGATCCAATCAGTTCCTTAGTTGGCATAGCTTTATCACATCCGTTCCGCGCTATATGTTTGGCATTGAAATGCTCTCTGGTTGTGTCCGGCATTGGTCAATTTTACGTTTGGATGGACATCCGCCATTGAACATCTGGAGCCAACATCCGCCAACTGAATTGCGACCGCCCCCAAAACATCTTCACCTATTTATTATAGCAGTTCCAGAGTCGTTACGGCTTGGAGAAATCGATGAACGGGTTTCCGCCAAGTCCTGCTTCTTTGGTGAATCCTGGGGCCTCATACCGCATTGTCCACGTTTCAGGACCTGTGATGTAGGCAATGCACAATCCAACTTCAGAATGAAAGTACGCACCATGTGGAGTTAATCCAGGGTACTTTAATCGCCACGCCTTATCTCCGGGCGCAATCTTTGCCATATGAAGTTCGACCGTGACACCGTCTTCGATCTGAAAGTACCATGTCCATGGACCTCCAGATGGCAGCGTCATGACCTCGTCCACCCCCATGCCATCATCAGTCGAATTCACGTGAAGCCGCGCAAATTTGTTCCTAGCGCCTAACCGGTCTTGTGTGCCCATCGACCTCAGATCATACAATTTTGGGTAAGACGCTACCCCGGCTTCGCCGGTTGACATGCTGCCCCCGCCCTCAATGACAGCTTCACGTCCAGCAATTCCCGCCTGTTCAAGCACCTCGGCTCGAGAAAGAGAAAAATACGACAGAATCTGCGTTGCTTCTTCCTGCTTTAGTGGTCTCTCCAACGATGTTCTCAGTAAAGAAACAGACTTTGCTGGCACATCAATTTGCGCAAGATGAACGCCGACACTTAACAAAACTTTGTTGATCTCACCGATGTTCGACAGGCTGGCACGACCATCTGAGAAATTCAAAAGCGCACCATCCTGCACCTCTTCTGCACTGGCCGGGCTGGAAACTATTGTGCATAGAAGAAAAAACACTTTGATTATGTTGAACTTCATTTCAATAGTTCCTCATCTTTGTGATTTATTGAATAAGCCAGATAGCGGCAGGGCTACGGTAAAGCTGACTCCAAACCGGGTATCTGTTTCATTAGGACCTATCGCGTCACCGCGACGGCACTGATCTCAAAATTCACTTCATCAATGTAAAGGCGGGTCACGGGAATTAGCACGCTCGCGGGTGGGCTATCCCCGAAAACCTCCCGTCGCTTTTTGCCGATGTATGCCAGCTTCTCTGGATCATAATCCTTGATCAGTAAAGTGATGCGCACGATGTTCTCAGGTGCGCCCCCAGCTGCTTTCAACGCGACCATCAAATTGGCAAATGAGCGATCAACCTGGCTTTCGAAATCGTTAGGACCTTCGACGGTTTGGCCAACCTGACCAGCAACATAGATGGTCCGCGCTGACGCGGGAACGCTGACGGCCTGTGAGTAGCCGTATTGGGTTGAATCTACCAGTTCTGGAGGATTGTGAGCCGTTTTTAGGGACGGCTCGCTTAAAGTCGCTTTGGGCAGGGCCACCGACACAAGGGCTGCAGCCATCAGGGCAAACTTCATGTTCATCATTTTCTCCGAAAGACATGCTCAATTTTTAGGCGAAAAAGTGTAGAGCTCTTATCTTGATGTCAAGATACGTCAAATTGTCTTGGAGTCAAGAGATTAAGGTGAAGCAATAAATCATGGACTTTGTTGATCTTATCATCGCGCAATGGGCTGGTGTTCGTTCCGACCTTGATACTGGACCAATGGAAACTGTCGGTCGCATCGACAGGCTTCACTTCGCGCTACGGCGCGAGATGGAGAAGACATGGAAACTGTCGGACTGAATGCGTCCAGTTTCGATGTCCTGGCCACTTTGCGTCGGTCAAACAGCGACGAGGGGCTTTCGCCCAATGGCTTGCTGAACGCCACCATGGTGACATCTGGTACGATGACCAACAGGATTGACCAGCTTCAGAAGTCCGGGCTCGTAATACGAGTCGCGAATCCAAAGGACAAAAGAAGCTGTTTTGTAAAACTTACGCAATCAGGACTAGAACTCATCGACGCAGCCATCACCGATCATGTTAGAACGCAAAAAGAACTGGTTTCATCGTTCACCTCCGAACAGCGCTTGAGGTTCAACATAATACTGGCGGATTTAATGTGAGCAGTAGAAGAGGCCGCCGCTCCAGGATAGGTAAAAATGTTCCTACTTGCGACCTCACCTATGGTTGTGCAACGGATAAAAGCGGTGATCTGCGCAGCCTCGGCGAACGACCGTTTGGTCCGCACAGCCGCCGCTGCAAAGCCGCGAGATTTGGCGGCATGACTTAGGGTCGATGCCGCATGCGCACAGGGAAAAGCCGCCCTTCGCCACAAGAGCAGCCTCAAATCAGGGTCGATCGGCAGCTATGCGGACTTTGCTGCCGTTGGGGTTGGCCAGCTATTTGTGACTTTGGTCTAGTGAAACCATCTCGGGTGTGCCGCGCCCATCGTTCCACCAACGGTTCGGATTGTCGTTCCTTGGTGTGTAGTTTGCGCGGCTCGCCCATCCCTCGCAGATGTGAATGATTGGCTCCTCATACTGATGGGCGTGCAGAACTGCTTCCATGATCTTTTCGAGTAGCTGCACATCGCGCTCAAAGGAAACTTTCAGCTCGACCGAGGGATAAACCTCGGTGCCGTCGGCCTCAAAACCTTCGTTATGAATTCGCGTAACCGTTTGTTCTCCGGGTCTTCCAGTCTCAGCTCCTTGAGCGGTCACGGTGGCATTTCGCTCGTATGCGCCAACAGCAAGAGGATGGACTTTGAAAATGGCATCCAATAAGCGCTCGGCATCATCCGATCGCGTATTAATTTCCATTCGAAAGACAGGGATCAGTCTTCCGGATTGGGATTCATAGTTATTGATGCCGCTCATTGTTGCTCTCCCACGCCAGCTTTGTTCGAAGATGGCATACGTCTCGACCAAGATATGTCAGTAGTGTCATCAGGGACCGGATTTTGCATCGCAGCATCGGTTAAAGTGGGCTCCGAGCTGCCTTGCGGCGGTGCGGCAGCACTGTTGCAGCGCGATCGTATTTAGTTTTACATGGCTGAGGGCCGCAGGCAGCCCAAAGCGGACCCGTCTTGGCACGGCCTACGCTTGTGCAGCACCTGAAAGGAGGGCGGGAAGGAGACTTTCGCTGCGGGTGCGAAATATAGGCCAACCGAATGAGAAAGCAGACATTTGGCGGCGCGCGGCACTTTCAACCGCAGAAAACGGCCGCAACAAGCCCCTCTCCTCATCGGGGAGCACGCAGTTAAAGTCCGGTTCTTAGGTGGCATTCGCTCTTCTTGTATGAGAGGCATTTCCGCCGTTCCGTTTGACGACGTACAGGCATTGATCAGCTAGCTTCAGCATGTCTGACAGTGCCATCTGCGCACCGTTTGGTTTAACAGAAAAGCCGATGCTGACCGTGATCTGGCAAGTTTTAACCCCAATCCCAGCAACCGCTTCGTGTATGCGATGGCAAAGCGCGGAAGCTTCAGCTTCATCGGTGTTGATGAGGACGCAGACAAATTCGTCCCCGCCAAGTCGGGCCATTATATCGCTTTCTCGGCAGACCGATCTCAATACATCGGCGAGCGCACAGATCACTTGATCGCCAATGTCATGACCATGAACGTCATTGACGGCCTTGAAATGATCAATATCCAAAAGGACAAGAGACACCGGCACGGAACTTCTGTCTGCATTCAGAAGTAAAAGTTTTGCAGATACTTCGAGGTCGCGTCGGTTTGCCAATCCCGTCAAGGCATCTGTGCGTGCCAAAATTTCGAGTTGTTCGCTTTTTTCCTGTAAGGCAATCCGCGCGGCTTCCAGTTCTTTAAAGAGTCTGTTTCGGTTCTCAGCTGGAAGCAAAACCCAGGCTAAATTGCCGTCCGGCATCTTTTGAACATTGGCAACCGCTGGGAAAACCGCGCCGTCCGGCGAGCAGAGTGTGATTAGGACTTCTAAACACTGTCCCTCGCGCAGAACCATTGGGATCACATAGCTTTCACAGAACAACTGCGTTGCTTTGTTCAACACGAGATTCAGTTTCTGATCCGCCAGCGCTGCAACGTGCCAATCAAAGGCCTCCGAAAAGTACCGGTTGATAGACAGTATTTTTTGATCCGGCGAAGTGATCAGGCACCCACAGGGCAAATGGTTAATATCCACCACAAGCGAAACCCAAAGTTACTTAAGAGCAAATTCTATGAGCGAAGGCGCGATTTCTTTCGGATGTGTCATGTGGAGGCAATGGCCATGTGCCTCAAAAACTTTCATCTCTGCGTTTCGCATATTTGACTGAATGAATTCCCCGACAGACACGGCTGCCAATGCATCTTCGGTGCTTTGGAAGATCAAGGTCGGCTGCTCGGCTTTTGGCAAAAGGTCCCGGCAATCCGAAAAGAAAGTTGCCTTAGCGAAGGTTTTGGCAAAGAGCGGGTCCGTAGAACAGAAGCTATCGCTCAACTCTTTGGACATTCCAGCCCCGCTTTGCCCCATGACCAAAGGCGCGAGATGGTTCGCCCAGCCGATATAGTTCTGATCCATCAATCCGATCAGCCCTTCCAAGTCTTCGCGCTCAAACCCGCCCGAATAATGCGGCGGGTCGTTCAAAAAGCAAGGGGATGGACAAACCATGGCCAGTTTGGTGATCACGTCGGGCGCTTTGAGTGCTGCGATCAAACCCGTCATCGAGCTCACGGAATGGCCGACGAGTGTGACGTCGCGCAGTCCCAGTTCTTCACATACGTCGATGATGTCCTGTGCATAACCGTCAAGCGTTTCGTAGCGTTTCATTTTGAATGCCTTCGGGTCCGATTGGCCGCAGCCGACATAGTCAAACAAAACAATTTTGAATTGATCGAGAAGGCTCGGGGTCAATAGCCGCCACATCGTTTGGTCGCATCCAAATCCATGGGCTAAAACAAGCGTTTTTGTCCCATTTCCAATCACTTTGACAGCGTTGCGTTCACGTGTATCCGTGCCAATCATTTATCGCGCTCCTTGCTAAGGGTCGCGCAAAACCATTTACTACATCACGCGCATTTTAACCTTTATTTTAGAATTGCTAACATTTGGCTAACTATAGATCTACACCCTAGAGCTTTAAATGATCGAAAGGCAGTAAAGTCCGCGATGCCGACCGTCCTACCCAGAAAATGCTGCGCAATGGACGAATGGCCGCTCTGGTGACTCTGCGGTTCGGCATCGGCCTGATGGGAGAAAGGCAGCTTTGGGCCGATCGGATTAACAAGTGCGCCCGATCACCCCGACTTTGCAAAGGTCACTTACTGCGCTTCACTGACATCCATGCCAGGCGCAGCATTGTCCTGAAAAGAAAAGCAAACCGGAAGGTCCGCTAACGGGAAGTTTGGCCTGATTATTCGTGCCCGCAGCAGAGCATTTGCTGCGCCTTGGATGAATATCGACATTGGGCTGACAGCCGCCCTCAGGCATGTAAAACTAAATGCGATCGCGCTGCCGCCGCACTGCCGCAAGGCAGCTTTGAGCCCAAAGTTACCGAGTTGCGGCAACGCCGCGAATGACGGCTTTTGTTGACACGGGCGGTGCTTCTAGCCGTGAGCAAAAAGTGAACATGACACATTGCCCGTGCTGAACAGGAGTGAGTTATGACCAAAGATCATCCTATCCACTGGCGCGACCTTCGATCACCGCAACTCAGGGAACTGGCCCAGAAAGACGCTGTTGTGTTGCTCCCGGTCGGCTCAATCGAATAGCATGGGCCCCAGGCACGCCTCCATACCAACAATGCAGCGTGGCAGTCCCTCAAACGTCGCGATCAATGCCATGCGTTTGATCTTCTTACGCAAAACACGCTGACATCTCGGTCAAAGCAAACAAAGTGAAACACATCTTTGCCAAAGCCGACGCCTACGGGCATCAGCTCGTCAAAATCGTTCTTCGCCATACTACTTCTCCATGCTGCAGAAATAGGCCAAGCCTAACCTGCGGGGGGAAGCAGCCGGTACATCCCATTATTACCCAATGCTGCGATCAGCACGAATGTCGGCATTTTGGTGCGTTTAAAAATCTGCGGGCTTCGTGCCAAGTCTCGCGACATTTTTTTGGCTTGGCAATAGAACCCATGCGGTAGTCCTCCCGAGTCTCATAAGTCGTCCAGCCACTTGGCCATTAGATCCATTACTGAGGGGTCAATAGTTGTGTCGATCCACATGTACTCTGAAATTCGGCCAGTCTCAGATGGCTGAAACAGGTGATTTAGCCCGTCCAGGACAATCACTTTGGACTGGGGATGTCGCAGCAAGCGTCGCATCAGTGGCGCGTTTTCTTTTGCCGAAACCTGAAGGTCCGTGCCGCCAAACAGAGCGAGAACCGGGCCATCGAAAGCGCGCAGAGCCGGTTCGGGATCGTAGGATGCATATTCGATACCCCATGGTGTGCCCCATAACTCCAGCGTCTCGCGTCTTGGGCCCGGTTTGATGTCTTGCGTTATCAGGTAAGCGTCTAATTCTGCTCGGGTTTCTCTTATTGGGCCAGGCCGGGCCAATATTTGCGTGGCCGCTTCATATTGTTGTCTGGCTTTGGCGATGACGTCTTCATCTACGCCCTCAATTCGCTGCGTATCGGCGAACTGAGTGGCCATGACGTCCGGCAGCAACGGTTTGGCTGAACCGCCCAAAAACACCATGAATTCAGCAGGCACTGACATAGCCGCCAACGGCGCTTTGTAGCCGCCTTCTGAATGGCCAATGAAACCAATTCGGCGACGATCAATGTCCACGCGTTGATAAAGCGCGTTGAAGGCGCCAACCGCGTCCTCGGCAAAATCGCGCAGCGTTGCGGTGTCGAAATCTCCGGTGCTTTTGCCGACACCGCGGTCATCAAACCTCAGCACGGCATATCCGGCACGGGTGAGGTGATCTGATAACACCAAAGCTGGGCGATGGCCCAGAATGGTTTCGTCACGATCACTCTCGCCGGACCCAGATAGGAAAATCGCGGCTGGAAAGGGTCCACCCGTCGATGGCATTGTCAGCTCTCCGGCGAGGATCACGCCGTCACCGCCGCTGAAGCGAACTTGCTCCACCAAGTAGGGACGGTCTCTGGGGTCCTGCGGACGAGGCCACGAGATAAACGCTGCGCAACCTGCCAATAAAACCAGACCAAAAATGACAAGGAAGAGTTTCACTTTTGCGCCTCCTTTTCATGCTTGGTTGTGTTTTGCGGGGACCAACCAGGAGAGCGAAACAGATGGCCAAACGCGTTTGGCCAGCTTTTGGCACGGCGAATGTCACGCCATAGGCTCGTGTATTCCTTGAAGTTGATGACCAGCGGATTGTGCGATGCGATGGGGGTTGTGATGCCATATTTGACCGGCTCGACCTCTGACGCATAGGTGCCGAACAAGCGGTCCCATATGATCAGAATACCGCCATAGTTCTTGTCGATATACTGCGCGTTCGAACCGTGATGAACCCGGTGAACAGAGGGTGTGTTAAACACCCCATCCAGCCAGCCCAATTTGCCCACCTTCTCAGTGTGTATCCAGCTCTGATAGGCCACAACAACAACCAATCCCACGACAGTATGAACAAGGCTGAACCCAAGCAGGATCATTGGAATGAAGAACACCCATTCAATCAACGCATCCATCCAGCTGATCCGTAGGGCGGTGGTGAAATTGAACTCGGGCGACGAATGGTGCACGCTGTGATTGGCCCAGAACAGGCGCACTTCATGTTCGCAACGATGCATCCAATAGTATGTGAAATCTGCGGCCAGAACTGCGAGCGGCACGCTCCACCATCCTTGCGGTATTTCAAGAACTGCAAATGAGGCGGTGAGCAGAAGCGCGACAACAAAAATAAGCCCGTAGAAGGTGCGTTCCAGAAGTGCTGTAACGATGGCGATTGCTACGTTGGCAAAGGTCTCTCCCAACCCTTTGCGCCGACCTGCGACAACGTCCCAGACGGTCTCCGAGGCCAGCGCAAACAAAAAGGCCAGGCCCAGAATTTCAACGACGCTGAACAACGTGTTGTATGCCTGAAATTGTGCCTCGATAGGGTCCATGGCTCTTTCCTTCTCGTGGGTAGTGATTTAAAAATGAACGAACGATTGTTCATGCAGGTAGATCTAAGTAGGAATTTCTTCAAGAGGTGCTTATGAAAAAAGGTGAGAAATCCCTGACGAAGCGGGAGCTATCGACAATCGAACGACGTAAGCACATCGTCGAGGCGGCCGCTGTCTGCTTTGTCGAACAGGGCTTTCACCAATCAAGCATGCGCGACGTTGCCAAACAGGCGCAGGTGAGCCTGGGCAATCTCTACAACCACTTCGACAGCAAGACAGATCTGATTGCCGAAATTGCCGGTTTGGAAGCCGATGATCTCGCGGGTATCTTCGACTTATCGCAAAAGGCTGTCTCAGGATTCGAGAGCTTGGGAGCTTTCGTTGCCGTGTATTTTGACTATATTTCCAAACCCGAAAACGCAGTACTTGCTGCCGAAATCACAGCTGAGGCAATGCGGAGCCCCGAACTTGTCGAGAAATTCACAGCCAATCGAAACCGGAATCTTGATGCGATCGAGGTGCTTCTGACGTCGGATGATATGGTGTTTCCCGAAACAGGGCAGGTCATGGCGGAGATTCTGCTGGACCTGATCGAAAGCACAGCAACACGCGTGGCTTTTGAGAGCGAGCAAACCAAGGCTTCAGCCCGCTCGGGTTTGCGATCAATTCTAGGACGATTGCTCAATATTCGAAAGGGGTAACCGGATTTGGTAAAGCCGCCCTGGGCGCAGCCACAGCGAAGGACCGGACAGTCCGCACGGCCGCCAGTCAGTTACAGTCGGCAGCGCGCTTGCAGCGAAAGGCGGCTTCCCTGTACGCATGCGGCATAGACCCTCAGTCAAGCCGCCAGATCTCGCGACTTTGCAAAGGGTGCTATCTGCGCTTCACTGACATCCATGCCAGGCGCAGCATTGTCCTCGCAAGAGAAGCAAACCTGAAGGTCCGCTAACGGGAAGTTTGGCCTGATTATTCGCGCCCGCAGCAGAGTATTCGCTGCGCCTTGAATGAATGTCGACCTTGGGCTGAAAGCGGTCGGATACGCGTGTACAGATACAGCTTTGCAAACGACTTCGGATAGCGGCAATTCAAACCGATGCTATGTTTCTGTCGTCAGCGCGGTGCTGATGTCTGGGTTTGGAGGGGGGATTAGAGCGCGCAATATGCCAAGAGTCCAACTGCCCGCAGTCACCCCTAAACACAAAGCCTGGAACAAGGGCCGCATTATCGGTGAGAAACGACCGCTGCTTCCTAAACAAGTGTGGACCATTCGTACCCGGCTCGAACTTTGGGGCTACCTTCGTGACCTTGCGCTGTTTAACTTTGCGATTGACAGCAAATTGCGCGGCTTTGATCTGGTCAAACTTGCTGTGGCCGATTTGGTCAAAGATGACCGCGTGCGTGAACGGGGCTCAGTGGTCCAGAGCAAAACCAAGAAACCCGTTCAGTTCGAACTTACTGAAAACACGCGAGATACCGTCGCTGCCTGGGTGAGATCACCTGAGATGAACGGGTGCCGCTACATGTTCACAAGTTGCTTCCATGACCGCCCGCATATCTCAACGCGGCAATATGGCCGCCTTGTGCGTTACTGGGTGACAGCGATTGGCCTGGAACCCGGCGGCTACGGGACACACTCGATGCGCCGCACCAAAGCTGCGGAGATTTACCGCAAGACGGGCAACCTTCGCGCCGTGTAACTTCTGCTCGGCCACACCAAGGTCAATAGCACGGTGCGCTTTTGGTCGTTGTGCAGGAAGATGCGCTGAGCATCGCTGAACGAATCGACATCTGAACGAAGTGGGCGGACAGCCCCGACCGTTCGCCAATCCAGACTAGGCCTTGATACATCCCTCATTCGACATCGCGCTCAGTGTGGCGATTCCTGTGTAGCGATTGGATGTCGGCTTCGGTGCGATCAGTGGACTTTCTCTGCAGATGGGTTCTCGCCTTTCAAGTTCTCGAACGAGTGGATGAAAGCATAACCCGTTATGGATGCTGAAGGCCAAGAGAACGGTCCCGTTGAGTTCTGTGCGCCGCTCCAGAAGTGTTGAAAAAATGGGCAGACTGGCGCGGAACAAGGCGCCGGTCAGAAATGTCGGTCCGAGCCTGCGCCAGTTGTATTGCCCTCATAGGGAAATCACGACACTGCAGGACCATGAAGGCAGAGTTGCGAATAGTCGTGGTTGAACAGGATGTGGATCGGGCTGCCGCGATACGAGACGCGTTGACAGCGGCCGGTCCGTGCACCGTTCAGATCATTACAGATCCAAGCCGCTTGTCGCGCCAGATCGCTGCGCAAGAGCCGGACATCGTTTTGATCGATATTGATCATCCGACCCGCGACATTATGGAAGAACTGACGTTGGCATCCGGTCCGCTCGAAAGACCGGTGGCGATGTTCGTATCCAGCAGCACCGACGGGCTTGCCCAATCCGCGATCGAAGCCGGCGTGTCTGCCTATGTGGTGGATGGCCTTGCACCGGGCCGGGTGAAAGCGGTGATCGACACGGCAATCGCGCGATTTTCGATGGTTCGTCAGATGCGCGAAGAATTGGCCGAGACCCGACGCGCGCTTGAGGAGCGCAAGGTGACAGAGCGGGCCAAGGGCCTGTTGATGAAAGCGAAAGGCATCGACGAAGAGGCCGCCTACGCGCTTTTGCGCAAAGCGGCGATGGATCAGGGACGGCGGGTCGCGGATGTCGCCGAAGCGTTGGTAACAGCCGCCGGATTGCTTGAATGAAGTTGGTCGAGATCTCTGTCGCTTATATGCCGCTAGTCGATGCCGCGCCGTTGATCATCGCCCAGGAGATGGGCTTTGCGCAGGCAGAGGGTATCGCTCTGGATCTGATCGTAGCGCCGTCTTGGTCATCGGTTCGCGATATGCTGGCCTTTGGGCGGGTGGACGCGGCGCATATGCTCTCTCCCGTGCCGATCGCGATGGCGATGGGTCTGGGCGGCATCAGCACGCCGATTTCTTCGGTGTCGGTCCTGTCGGTGAACGGTAATGTTATTGGCGTGGGCAATGCATTGGCCCAAAAACTGCGCAGTGCGGGTTACAGGTTCGACTTTGCCGATCCGTTGGCTGCGGCGCGGATGTTGGCACAGGTTGGAGAAGGTCCGATCACATTTGGCGTTCCGTTCCCGTTCTCGATGCATGTGGAATTGCTGCGCTATTGGGCCGAAGCGACGGAACTGGGGGCCGATGGAATTGCGATCCGCACCGTGCCGCCACCACTGATGGCCATGGCCCTCGCTGCCGGAGAGGTGGATGCCTTTTGTGTTGGCGAACCCTGGGGCTCTGTCGCTGTCGAAGCAAGTGCGGGCGCGCTTTTGCTACCGGGCAACGCGATATGGGGGTTTTCGCCGGAAAAAACGTTGGCCGTTCGAACGGACTGGGCCGACACGGAGCCAGATCTGCTAGGCCGCCTGATGCGTGCCGTTTGGAAGGCGGGGCGTTGGCTTTCGAACCCTGATGTATGCGCGACGGCCAGTGATCTGTTGTCACGCAAGGCCTATCTTGATGTATCGGCAGAGCTGATCGATCGCGCTTTGTCCGGCCATTTGACGGTGACAGGTTGGGGAAGCCACCGTCAAGTGGAAAGGTTCCTCGAATTTCATGACGGTGCGGCGACCTTTCCATGGCGCAGTCAGGCAAAATGGATTGCTCAGCGCTTGCACCGGGTTCATGGCGGCGTTGAATTGACGGACGCCCAACTGGCGAAGGTCGTGCGCCCCGATTTGCAGCGAGAGCATTTTGGCGGCGCAGGGATCGATTTGCCAGGGGCGTCGGAAAAATTGGAGGGGGCGATTCTCGAACCAACCGCGGTCGCATCAGCGGCTGGGCAGATCACATTGCTCCCTGATCGGTTCTTTGATGGTCATATTTTTGACCCGTACGCAAAAAATCTGCACAAAAAATAGGCTGAGTTCGATCCGCTCTTGAAAGCAAAAAACCTTGGCTTTGCATTCTCTCCGCGCTGCGGCATTGATTGATCGAGGTCAGCAACGGCGCTGACATCACTGAATTTCGTCCCGATGACCGGGATATTCTGAGCAAGGTCGCTCACTGACTGTCAGGGTTTCCTGATGGAAAGTGGTCGGCCTTTTTTCGTTTCCGTTCGGTGCTTTGGCTGTTCCGAACACATCATGGGGCAACACATGAAAAAACTTCTTCTTTCGCTCGCTGCAACAACGGCACTCGCAACTCCCGCTTTCGCAGAGCTTTTGGACCTTGAGAAAGATGAACTGACGTTCGGCTTTATCAAGCTGACAGACATGGCGCCTCTCGCTGTCGCGTATGAGCAGGGCTATTTCCTTGATGAAGGGTTGTTCGTCACGCTCGAAGCGCAGGCCAACTGGAAGGTTCTTTTGGATGGCGTGATCGACGGGCAGTTGGACGGCGCGCACATGCTGGCCGGTCAGCCGCTGGCGGCCACGATCGGCTACGGCACCAAAGCCCACATCGTCACACCCTTTTCCATGGACCTGAACGGAAACGGGATCACCGTTTCGAACGAGGTCTGGGACATGATGCGCCCGCATATCTCCAGCATGGACGATGGCCGCCCGCAGCACCCGATTTCAGCCGAAGCGCTGGTGCCCGTGATCCAGGATTTCAATGATCGCGGCGAGCCTTTCAACATGGGTATGGTGTTTCCGGTTTCGACCCACAATTACGAATTGCGCTACTGGCTGGCGGCTGGTGGCATTGAGCCGGGCTATTACAGCCCCGAGAACATTACCGGCCAGATCGGTGCGGATGTATTCCTGTCCGTGACGCCTCCGCCTCAGATGCCCGCAACCTTGGAAGCCGGCACAATCCACGGCTATTGCGTGGGTGAGCCTTGGAACCAGCAGGCTGTGTTCAAAGGCATCGGCGTGCCGGTCATCACAGACTATCAGATCTGGAAAAACAACCCAGAAAAGGTGTTCGGTTTGACGGCCGGGTTTGTCGAGCAAAACCCGAACACCACGCAGGCCTTAACCCGTGCGCTGATCCGCGCGGCCATGTGGCTGGACGAAAACGACAACGCTAACCGCGAAGCAGCGGTCGAAATGCTCAGTCGCCCGGAATATGTGGGCGCGGATGAGGAAGTGATCGCCAACTCCATGACGGGTACTTTTGAATTCGAAAAAGGCGACGTGCGTGAAATTCCCGATTTCAACGTCTTCTTCCGCTACAACGCGACCTATCCCTACTATTCCGACGCCATTTGGTACCTGACCCAGATGCGTCGCTGGGGTCAGATCGCCGTGCCCCAGACCGATGAGTGGTTCATGGAGGTCGCCGAAAACGTTTATCGCCCGGACATCTATCTGCAAGCCGCGCAATCGCTGGTCGATGATGGTCTTGCTGATGCCGCAGACTTCCCTTGGGACAGCGACGGCTACAAAGAGCCGACGCACGCTGCCGATGTCATTGACGGCATTCCCTATGACGGCCGCACGCCGAACGCCTACCTTGAGAGCCTGCCGATCGGCCTTAAGGGCGATCAGGTCGTCGTTGGTGATGAAATCCAAGGCTAAGAGCCAAACGCCCGGGCAGATGTGCTGCCCGCGCCATTCAGCCAGGAGGCAGGTTCATGACGACCGTAGACTCGAATTTCGATACAGCAGCAGAGCGCGAAGCGCGCCGGGAACGTCGCTTCACCCGCATCAACGCGGCCGATAAATGGTTTCAAGTTTTGGGTTTGGCCTGGATCACACCCATTCTCAAAGCCATCGCTGGCGACAACCCCAAGGCGCAAATATCCGAGATTTGGCGCCTGCTCGGCGTTCCGCTCTTGGCCATCGCTGGGTTCTTGTTGTTATGGGCCACCTTGGCGCCGACGGTTCAGACATCTCTCGGCGCGATCCCTGGCCCTGCTGCGGTCTGGGAAGAGGCTGTGAACCTGCATGAAGACGCGCAGAACAAGGCCGAAAGCCGCGCCCGTTTTCAGGGACAGGTGGCCACGCTGAACGAACGTCGGATCGAGCAAGGCCAGGAGCCGGTCGAGCGGGCCTATACCGGCGCACCCAGCTACTACGCACAGATATGGACGTCCATCAAAACAGTGTTCTTTGGCTTCCTGATTGCAAGCGTCGTCGCCATCCCGCTTGGCATGATGGCCGGGCTGTCGCCCACGGCAAATGCCGCGCTGAACCCGATCATTCAGATCTTCAAACCGGTCTCGCCGCTGGCTTGGCTGCCCATCGTGACTATGGTGGTGTCCGCCGTTTACGTCACCCAAGACGGCTGGTTCGCCAAGTCGTTCCTGACCTCCGCGATCACAGTAACCTTGTGCTCTCTCTGGCCGACGTTGATCAACACCGCGCTAGGTGTTTCCAGCATCGACAAGGACCTCGTGAACGTCTCGAAGGTGTTGAAGATGAATACCTATACCAAGATCACGAAGCTGGTGTTGCCCTCGGCGCTACCCCTGATCTTCACCGGCCTGCGTTTGTCGCTGGGCGTTGGCTGGATGGTGTTGATCGCGGCTGAAATGCTGGCCCAAAACCCCGGTCTGGGCAAATTCGTCTGGGATGAATTCCAGAACGGTTCCTCGTCCTCGCTTGCCAAAATCATGGTGGCGGTTCTGACCATCGGGATCATCGGCTTCATGCTGGACCGGGTGATGTATGCCCTCCAGTCGCTCTTCACCTTCACGAATAACCGGTGATCCGCGCTCAAGCAGCGACGCGATAGCGCGAAAGGAAAAGACATGAGCATTTTGAAACTGGATACCGTCAGCAAATCCTTTGGGTCCGGTGTGCATCGTACGGATGTCCTCAAGGACATTACCCTTGATGTGAAAGAGGGCGAATTTCTGGTGCTGCTGGGGTTCTCTGGCACTGGTAAGACGACGCTGATCAACATGATGGCCGGGCTGGACAGCCCGACCACCGGCACCGCGACCTTCAAGGGCGCGCCCATCAAAGAGCCGAGCCCAGAACGTGGTGTGATTTTCCAAAGCTATTCCCTGATGCCGTGGCTGACGGTGAACGGCAATGTGCGGCTGGCGGTGGACACGGTGTTCCCTGGCCTGACGTCGAAGGAAAAAGATGAAAAGGTCGCGCATTATGTCGGTATGGTGGGCCTCAGCCACGCCGCCACCCGCCGCCCAGCAGAGTTGTCGGGTGGGATGCGGCAGCGGGTCAACGTGGCCCGTGCATTGGCCATGAACCCTGAGATGCTGCTGCTGGACGAGCCGCTGTCGGCGCTGGACGCGTTGACCCGCGCCAATCTGGCGGACGAGATCGAACGCATCTGGGAAGCCGACAAAAAGACCTGCGTGCTTATCACCAACGATGTGGACGAAGCCATCATTCTGGCCGACCGTATCATCGCGCTGAACCCGGACGGGACGCTGGGCGAAGAGTTTGAAGTGTCCATTCCGCGCCCCCGCGACCGGATGGAGATGAACAGCAACGACGATTTCAAAAAGTTGCGCGTCGCCGCCACCAAATATCTAATGGATGTCGGGATCGAGGCCAAGGTCGAAGGTACGCGTCTGTTGCCCGACGTCACGCCGATCCACGGTGTGCCGATGGCCGTCGCCGACGCGCAGAAGGGGATAATCGACAATCGCTTCCTCGATTTTTCGCAGCTGCACAAGGTCTACCCGACGCCCAAGGGGCCACTGACGGTGGTCGAGGATTTTGACCTTAAGATCAACCGGGGCGAGTTCATTTCTTTGATCGGCCATTCGGGCTGCGGCAAATCCACTGTGCTGACCATGGCTGCCGGCCTGAATGAAATTTCCAAAGGCGCGATCAAACTCGATGGCCGCCATGTGGAAGGGGCCGACCCGGAACGCGCCGTGGTATTCCAATCACCCAACCTGTTCCCGTGGCTCACCGCGCGTGAGAACTGCGCGATTGGCGTCGATAAGGTTTATCCGCGCGCGTCCCGCGAAGAACGTACAGACGTGGTGGAATACTACCTTGAACGGGTCGACTTGGCCGACGCGATGGACAAGCCAGCATCGGAAATGTCGAACGGCATGCAACAGCGTGTCGGTATCGCCCGGGCCTTTGCGCTGTCGCCGAAGCTGCTGCTCTTGGATGAACCTTTCGGGATGCTCGACAGCCTGACGCGGTGGGAGTTGCAAGAGGTGCTTATGGAGGTCTGGTCGCGGACGAAAGTCACGGCGATCTGCGTGACGCACGACGTCGACGAGGCGATCTTGCTGGCCGACCGCGTGGTGATGATGACCAACGGACCGCAGGCGACGATTGGCAAAATCGTCAAGGTTGATTTGCCCCGCCCGCGCACCCGTAAGGCGCTGCTGGAGCACCCCGATTACTACAAATACCGCCAGGACGTTCTGGATTTCCTTGAGGAATATGAACACGGGGCAAAGCCTAAACCGAAACCGACGGCACCGACGGCCGTGGCAGCGGAGTGAATGCGATGACCAAACAACGAATCGTGGTTATTGGCGCAGGCATGGCATCGGGCCGGGTGCTGGAACACCTGACGGATGCCGCGCCCGACACCTTTGAGATCACGCTGTTCAACGCCGAACCACGTGGGAACTACAACCGTATCATGTTGTCTCCGGTTCTGGCAGGCGACCAGACTTACGAAGACATCGTGACCCATGATGACGCCTGGTATGCCGAGCGCGGTATCACCTGCCGCTTCGGCGAAAAGGTCATGAAAATTGATCGAGACGCCAAAACGGTCGAGGGTGAAAACGGCAAGGTGTCCTATGACAAGCTGATTTTAGGCACCGGCTCGAACCCGTTCATGATCCCGCTGCCCGGCCACGATCTGGACGGCGTCATCGCCTACCGCGATCAGGAAGACACCGAACGCATGATGGGCCTTGAGGCAGGGCAGAGATGCGTCGTCATCGGCGGCGGGCTGCTCGGTCTTGAGGCCGCCGCAGGTATGGCCGCGCGCGGGGTCGAGGTGACAGTGGTGCACATCATGGGCCACCTGATGGAACGCCAACTTGATGAGGCGGCGGGCTATCTGCTGCGGAAATCGCTAGAGGCCAAGGGCATCACGATCAAGTTGCAGGCGAACTCCAAGGAGATCACTGGCCAAGACGGCCGTGTAAAGGCCCTGATGCTGGATGACGGCACTGAATTGCCCTGTGATTTGCTGGTCATGGCCGTGGGTATCCGCCCCTCGGTTACGCTCGCCCAAGAGGCAGGCCTGGCTGTGGGCAAGGGCATTCATGTGGATGACCAGCTGCGCACTTCGGACGAGAATGTCTACGCCGTAGGCGAATGTGTGGAACATGACGGCGCGATCTTCGGGCTTGTCGCCCCGCTCTATGATCAGGCGAAGGTGCTGGCCAAGACGCTCATAGGCGAAGAGGCGGCGTTCGTGCAAAAGACGCTGTCCACCAAGTTGAAAGTCACAGGCTGTGATCTGTTCAGCGCGGGCGATTTTACTGATGGGGAGGGGCGCGAAGACATCGTGTTTCGCGACCCGGCCCGGGGTGTCTACAAACGGCTGGTCATCGAAGGCGATAAACTGGTCGGGGCCGTCATGTATGGCGATACAGCCGACGGCAATTGGTTCTTTGGGCTGATCAAAGACGAAACGCCCATCGAAGAGATGCGCGAGACGCTGATCTTTGGCCCGGCCTATCAGGGGGGCGACACCGCGGACCCTCTCTCAGCCGTTGCAGCATTGCCGCTTGAGGCGGAGATTTGCGGCTGCAACGGCATTTCCAAAGGCACGATCATGGACGCCATCGCAGGTGGCGCGACGGACCTGGCCGCGATTAAGGCCACGACCAAGGCCAGCGCCTCTTGCGGGACATGCACCGGGCTGGTCGAGCAGGTGTTGCGCGTTTCGCTGGGAGACGATTTTGTGATCCCCACGGCACAGCCGATCTGCGGCTGTTGCGACCTGACCCACGAAGACGTCCGGCGGTTGATCAAGTCGCAGGAATTGAAAAGCCAGGAGGCCGTATGGCAGGAACTGGGCTGGAAAACCCGCAACGGTTGCCATGTCTGTCGCCCTGCGATCAACTTCTACCTGTTGGCCGACTGGCCGCTGGAATATCAGGATGATCCGCAGTCGCGGTTCGTGAACGAACGCAAACACGCCAACATCCAGAAAGACGGCACCTTTTCCGTCGTGCCGCGCATGTGGGGCGGCATCACCAACCCCGCGGAACTGCGTGCAATTGCGGATGCGGCGGACAAATACAACGTGCCGACCGTCAAGGTAACAGGCGGCCAGCGGATTGACCTGCTGGGTGTGAAGGGTGAAAACCTCCCCGCGATCTGGGCTGATCTGAACAAGGCCGGGCTGGTCTCGGGCCACGCCTATTCCAAAGGCCTGCGCACGGTCAAAACCTGTGTCGGCACGGACCATTGCCGGTTCGGCACGCAAGACAGCACCGGGCTGGGGATCAAGCTGGAACAGGCACTGTGGGGGTCATGGACGCCCCATAAGGTCAAGTTGGGCGTGTCCGGCTGCCCGCGCAATTGCGCGGAGGCCACCTGTAAGGATGTGGGCATCATCTGCGTCGACAGCGGCTATCAGGTGGGGGTCGCAGGTGCGGCGGGCATGGACGTGAAAGAAACGGAACGGCTCGGCGATGTGGCCACCGAACAAGAGGCCATTGACGTCACCGTGGCCTTCGTTCAGCTGTATCGTGAGAACGCCAAATACCTCGACCGGCCCTACAAATGGGTCGCCAAGGTGGGGCTCGATTGGGTGCAAGACCGCATCGCCGATCTGTACGAACGCGCGCGCCTGATCGCCGCGTTTGAGCTGAGCCAGACGATCTACCGCAAAGACCCGTGGGCCGAACATGCAGCGACGAAGGCGCAGACCTACCAGCCGCTTGCTGACCTGACACTGGAGGCTGCGGAATGAGCTGGATCGACATCGGACATATCAACGACATCCCCCTGCGGGGGGCACGCAAGATCAAAACGGCGCTTGGCTGCATCGCGCTGTTCCGAACAGGGGACGCCGAGGTGTTCGCCGCCTCTGACACCTGCCCGCACAAAGGTGGGCCACTGTCAGAAGGCATCGTGCATGGCCAGTCCATCACGTGCCCGCTGCACAACTGGGTGTTTGATCTCAACACGGGCCAAGCACAGGGCGAGGACGGGCAGATCGCAACCTATCCGGTGCGTATCGAGGGCGACCGCGTCCTGATCGACTGCACCAAGCTCAGCCGGGCGAGTGCGGCCTGATGGACGGAACAAGCATGCCGGACACCAAATCGACTTGCCCGTATTGCGGTGTGGGCTGCGGTGTTCTGCTGCGCCCCGACCGGCAAGGCGGGCTGGCGGTGCGGGGCGATCCAAGTCACCCTGCCAATCAGGGACGGCTATGTTCGAAGGGGTCCGCCCTCGGGCAAACTGTAGGGCTGGATCAGCGGCTGCTGGTGCCTATGGTGAACGGGGTGCAAACCGGTTGGGACAGTGCGCTAGCCCATGTCGCTGACACCTTTACCAAAACCATCGCAGACCACGGCCCTGACAGTGTCGCCTTTTACGTATCCGGCCAATTGCTGACCGAGGATTATTACGTCGCCAACAAGTTGATGAAGGGCTTCATAGGCTCCGCCAATATCGACACCAATTCGCGGCTATGCATGGCGTCGTCTGTGGCCGGGCACAAGCGCGCATTCGGCACCGATACGGTGCCGGGCACCTACGAAGATATCGACGAAGCCGATCTTGTCGTCCTGACCGGATCGAACCTCGCGTGGTGCCACCCGGTTTTGCACCAAAGGCTACTGGCGGCTCAGAAAAAGCGCGGCACCAAGGTTGTCGTGATCGACCCGCGCCGCACTGCCAGCTGCGAAGGTGCCGATCTGCACCTGCCGTTGGCGCCGGGCAGTGATGTGGCGCTGTTCAACGGGTTGCTTGCCCGCGTTTCAGAACAGGGTGCGGTTGACCACGGCTTTGCGGATCATCTGAATGGCCTCGACGCGGCCATCGCCTCCGCCAAAGCGGATGACCCTGCCATCACAGGCCTATCAACCGACCTTCTCAACAGCTTCTATGACCTCTGGATCGACACCCCAAAGGTCGTCACGGTCTATTCGCAGGGCGTGAACCAATCCACCTCCGGCACCGACAAGGTTAACGCGATTCTGAATTGCCACCTTGCCACGGGCCGGATTGGCACGCTCGGCTGCGGTCCGTTCTCGGTCACCGGTCAACCCAATGCCATGGGCGGGCGCGAGGTGGGCGGGCTGGCCAACATGCTGGCTTGCCATCTCGATCTCGAAAACGCCGATCACCGGGCGGCCGTGGGTGAGTTCTGGCAAACCTCCCGCTTGCCCGCCACGGCGGGGCTGAAGGCCGTCGAAATGTTCAAAGCGGTGGAAAGCGGTCAGATCAAGGCGCTTTGGATCATCCATACGAATCCGGCCGTGTCCATGCCCGATGCCGCACGCGTACGGGCGGCGATTGCGAAATGCCCCCTGACGGTCGTCAGCGACATTACCGCCCGGACAGACACCGCCCGTTTGGCCGATGTCCTGTTGCCTGCGATAGCCTGGGCTGAGAAGGACGGCACTGTCACCAATTCCGATCGCACGATCAGCCGCCAACGCGCTGTGCTACCAGCTGCGGGTTCGGCCCGCCCCGACTGGGATATTCTGGCCGAGGTCGGGCGCCGCATGGGGTTTGCTGCTGCCTTTGATTTCGCCCATCCCGCCGAGATTTTCCGGGAATACGCCTCGTTGTCAGATATTTCGGGTCGGTTTGGCCTGGATTTCGACATTTCCGGCCTCGCCGCTTTGTCCGACACCGGCTACGGCGCGCTCGACCCGATCCGTTGGCCTGTTACAACACAACGCCGAGGCGGACGGTTCTTTGCAGACGGCGCTTTCTATCATCCAGATGGCAAGGCGCGGATGATCCCGGTTGCCGCAAAGGCCCCCGCATCACAGCCGTCAAAAGACACGCCGTTTGTTCTCAACACCGGCCGGTTGCGCGACCAATGGCACACGATGACACGCACCGCCTTGTCGCCGCGACTGACGGGGCATTTTCCTGAACCCTTCCTAGATATCCATCCCGTTGACGCCCAAGAAAGTAACATCGCCACTGCAGATTTGGTTGAGGTCCGCAACAGCCATGGCCGCGCGATCCTGCGCGCGCGGATCACCGAGGACGTCCAGCCGGGGCAGCTGTTTGCACCGATCCACTGGACGGGGGAAACCGCACCGTCTGCCCGCATTGACGATCTTGTTGCGCCCAAGACAGACCCGTTTTCAGGCCAACCTGAAAGCAAGGCCAGCGTGGTGTCTCCGCAGCGGTTTGCAGCGTCTTGGTATGGGTTCGCCGTAAGTCATCGTCCCATGGCTCTGACGGCGGACTACTGGGCTACCGCGCGCACGACCACCGGGTACCGCGCGGAGATCGCCGGTCTGACCCCCATCGTAGACTGGGAGGCCGAGGCCCGCAGGATGTTCGGTGTGACAGACGCGACCGCGTCGTCGCTCATTGATGTGAAACGAGGGACCGCACGCGTCGTTCTGTGGCAGGGCGATGCTCTTGTCGGTGCCCTGTTCGTGTCGCGGACCCCCGTCGCTGTGATGCGCGACTACCTTGTAACGTTGCCGGGCGGTGCGGCTGAAAACCCTCTCGCCGGGCGCGTGCCTGCTTCGCGACCCAACCCAGGTCCCGTGCTGTGCTCGTGCTTTGGAACCGGCCTCAACACGATCATCGACGCGATCGAAACGCAGGGCTTAGTCACCGTCGATCAGATCGGAGAGGCCCTTGGCGCGGGCACAAATTGCCGGTCGTGCAGGCCCGAACTGGCACAATTGCTGTCGCGGGTGAAAGTGACGGAGGCCGCAGAATGAGCCTGTCCGAGTATGTCCGCATATTGGGCCGCGGCCCCGGCCGGGCCCGCAGCCTGACTCAAGACGAGGCGTTCGCCGCCATGAGCCTGATGTTGCGCGACGATGCAGTCGCCGAAGCCGTGGGCGCGATCTTGATGCTGTTGAGGATGAAAGGCGAAACGGCGCAAGAGATTGCGGGCTTTGCCGCTGCCGCTCAGGCAGCTTTGCCCGCCATGCCGCAGGCTGATCTGGATTGGCCCAGCTATGCCGCAGGCCGCACGCGGGGTGCACCTTGGTTTTTGAAGGCCGCGCAGACACTCGCGAATGACGGGCAGCGGGTGCTTTTGCATGGCTGGAATGGCGCGGATCCGAAAGTGCGGGCGGGGCTGAACGATCTGGGCATAGGGATTGCGCACTCCGCAGCTGATGCCCCGCGGCTGCTGGACCGTGACGGGATCGCCTATATGCCGCTCGAAGACCTCCACCCCGCCTTGTTCCGACTGTTGCGCCTGCGAGATGTTCTGGGCCTGCGGTCTTGCGTTAACACGGTCTGCCGCATGTTGAACCCATCCTACGCATCGGCCAGCGTCCAAGGTGTGTTTCACCCGTCTTACCGGCTGCTGCAGGCCGATGCGGCTGCGCTGCTGGGGTGGGCAAACCTGACGATCATCAAAGGCGGTGGCGGCGAATTTGAATGCCACCCGTCCAAGGACATCGAGGCCTTTGGTTTGCGCGCGAGGCGACCTTGGCAGGCGGTTTTGCCTGCATCCATGACCGACACGCGCCGCCTGAGCGAGCCATCAGGGGCCGAACTTAGCCCAAGGTGGGCCAGCCAGTCCGCCGACGCTTTCGAAGTTGCCATTATCGAAACCACAACACACGCCGCACGCGGCACCGTTGCTGGCGCGGACCCTATCGCCCGCAACGCCGCTTACGAGGAGACGCCCCCATGAAAGCCTTTCCGATGTTTATCCGCACAACAGGGCGCAAAGTCGTCGTAGTCGGAGGCGGCGAGCAAGCCGCACAAAAGGCGCGGTTGCTTCTCAAATCAGATGCGCAAATCGTGATAATTGCGGCGGCACTGGAGGATGAATTGGCTGGGCTGGTGCAAGAAGGGCCTGCGTCCCATGTCACCGAACTGACCGCACAGACGCTCATGGACGCGGCCATGGTGTTCATCGGCACCGGCTGCCCCGGCTTTGACGCGGCAGCACACGGGCTGGCAAAGGCTGCGGGCTGCATGGTGAATGTCGTCGACCAGCCGGAACTGTGCGACATGACCACGCCCGCCATCGTTGACCGCGATCCGATCGTCGTTGCAATCGGAAGCGCGGGAACCTCTCCGGTTCTGACGCGAGACATCAAGACCAAACTGGAAGAGATGCTGCCGCTCAACCTCGGAGGGTTGGCGGCACTCGCGGGACGCCTGCGCCCAAGCGTGTCCCGCAAAGTCCCACGCGAGAAACGTCGCGCCTTCTGGGCGTGGGTTTTCAAAGGGGAGGCCCGAGGTCAGTGGACCCGCGGTGCGGAACGCGATGCCGCTCGCGCCATCAAAGCGGCGATCACTGCAGGGGGGGCGCCGGAAGAAAACCAGCGCGGGCATATCTCTCTGGTTGGGGCGGGCCCGGGCGCACGCGACCTTCTGACCTTGCGCGCTGTTGAGCGACTGCAAGAAGCAGACGTGGTCTTCTATGACCGGTTGGTCGATCCGGACGTGCTTGAGCTTGCACGCCGCGACGCGGAACGGGTTTTTGTCGGCAAACAAGTTGGCGCACATGCCTGGCCGCAAGACAGGATCAACGCGATGATCGTGGCAGAGGCCGCTAGGGGACGCAAAGTCGTGCGTCTGAAATCCGGCGACCCGGGCGTCTTTGGGCGCGCCACCGAAGAACTGCGGGCTGCACAAGACGTCAGGATCTCCATCGACATTGTTCCCGGCGTCACGGCAGCGTCCGCCGCAGGGGCCGCCCTGGGCCGCAGTCTGACCGAACGTGGCGCGACAGATACATTGGTCATTGCCACGGGCACCGGCTGTGTGGACGACCCGTTCCCGGAAAGCGCGCGCCTGTCGGGGCCGGGGACAACTACGGCTTTCTATATGTCCGTGAGGCAAGCAGGCAGAATTGCCCGGTCCCTGATGGATCAGGGCCTGCCGGGGCACAGCCCGGTTGATCTATGTGCCAATATCTCGAAAAAGAACGAACAGCTGATCCACACAACCGTTCGCGACCTATCCAGCGCGGTGGAACGCCACGGGATCAAAAGCGAAGCTATTATTCTGGTCAGTTGGCCCAAGCACCTGACCGCCGCCGCAGAGAATGTCCCAAGCGCGACACATGACTTGCTCGCCCACAAGATGGCAAACTGACATGGGTCATGACTGCGGCCGCCCGCCGATGCCGACATGCGTGGCGGGCCACTGCATCACAAACAGATAGTCAATGTCGGGCGAGGACCGGAGCAGCGAAAGGACAGCTTCGGTTCTACCCACATCCCGACCAACGAATGACCGGATCGACGACGCACACTGCGCCGCAACAAAGGTAGTTCTGCATCTGCAAGCAAATGCTGCGTCAGCAATAGCGGCATGTGCATAAGGCCGGTTCGTCCCGCGTCAGGACCGTTCGACCCTGAATTGAGGCTGCTCTTGCGGCGAAGGGCGGCTTTTCCCCGTGCTCATGCAGCACAGGTTCGCCACCCGGCTGTCAGATCCCGCGACTTTGCAAAGGGTGCTTTCTGCGCAAAGTGGACGCACGGGACAGCTCAAACTGCAACTGTTGCGAAAGCTTGCATTGTCTTGGAGATTGTCGCGGAGCGGACTATTTTGGGATCCAAACAGTGGCTGCAACGTTTATGATGAGAACACCGCCCCTTGCAATGCTGGTGTTTTGACATTCGTGGTTGTCTTATGCCTTGCATTTTAGCACTCATCTGGCGTATTTCCACCCGATCCTACTCGTCGCAGGGAGTGGTGAAATGGCCCTTTGCGGGTCGGTTTGCTACGGTATGCCCTAGAAGCTGAAGTATTCCTATCGGGCATACCGT
This sequence comes from Phaeobacter cretensis, assembly GCF_047372505.1. Lineage (NCBI taxonomy): Bacteria > Pseudomonadati > Pseudomonadota > Alphaproteobacteria > Rhodobacterales > Roseobacteraceae > Phaeobacter > Phaeobacter cretensis. The sequence continues at coordinate 721,921 of NZ_JBKBEU010000001.1, read as the reverse complement.
TAGTGGCGAGCAGGTGAAAGACGCTAGGGTCGTGGCAAAGATCCAACCAGAGAGATTATTTAATTTATTGATTTGTTTGGTTTTTTAGGTTTCGAGGGTTGCTGCCTCAGACGTGTGTGATTTGTTGCCGGATTGCGGGCCACGTAAAACAATCCCGCTAAAGAGGTCAGGATGTGAAGGACCCCCTTTCGCTTGGCCGAACGGGGGTTTTTTAATGCGCACTGCGCGCAAGGAGACAGAAGATGAGCGAGACCTGGAACAAGCGTACCAAACTGGTTCATGGCGGCACCCGACGGAGCCAATACAATGAAGTCAGCGAGGCGATCTACCTCACGCAGGGTTTTGTCTATGAAAGTGCGGAGCAGGCTGAGGCGCGGTTTATTGAGACAGGCCCGGATGAGTTCATTTATGCCCGCTATGGCAACCCGACCGTCGCCATGTTTGAGGACCGTATCGCCGCCCTAGAAGGGGCCGAAGATGCCTTTGCCACCGCTTCCGGTATGGCGGCGGTAAATGGTGCGCTCGTTTCCATGCTGAAGGCGGGCGATCATGTGGTATCTGCCAAAGCGCTGTTTGGGTCCTGCCTTTATATTCTGGAGAATATCTTGACCCGATATGGGGTTGAGGTGACATTCGTGGATGGCACCGACCTTGACCAGTGGCGCGCAGCGCTGCGTCCTGAGACCAAGGCAGTGTTTTTTGAGAGCATGTCCAATCCGACGCTGGAAGTGATCGACATCGCTGCCGTAGCTGAGCTTGCACATCGTGTTGGCGCCACCGTGATCGTCGACAATGTGTTCTCGACGCCGGTGTTCTCTAACGCCATCGAGCAGGGCGCGGATGTAGTGATCTACTCAGCCACCAAGCATATCGACGGCCAAGGTCGGGTATTGGGCGGTGTCATTCTGGGCACGCGCGATTTTATCCGCGGCACGGTTGAGCCCTATATGAAACACACTGGCGGCTCGCTAAGCCCGTTTAATGCCTGGACCCTGCTGAAAGGGTTAGAGACGATTTCCTTGCGGGTGAATGCGCAAGCGGAGACTGCACTTGCAATGGCTAGGGCGCTCAGCGGCCATTCAGCTCTGTCTCGCCTGATGTATCCCGGTCTGGAAGATCACGCACAACACGCGTTGGTGCAACGCCAGTTGGGTGGAAAAGGCGGTACTGTGTTGTCGCTGGATCTTAAGGGTGGCAAAGAGGCCGCTTTCCGGTTCCTAAACGCACTGAGGATCCCGGTGATCTCCAACAATCTCGGGGATGCAAAATCTATCGTGACTCATCCGGCAACGACCACTCATCAGCGGTTGTCAGAAGATTTGAAGGTCGAGCTGGGCATCACACCGGGATTGGTCCGTGTTTCCGTGGGGCTTGAAGACGCATCCGATCTGATCGCGGATCTGACGCAGGCACTGGCCGCGGCAGAGGCCTGAGAAAGCTAAGGGGCGGGGTCGAAGGCCCTTTTGCCCCGATCCTTTTCAGGATTTTGCATGATCCTCTGCCAATCGCCGCAATTGCGCAAAAGACGACGCTTTTGAATGATCCGTTTTGCGATCTGCTGCGTAACAGACTAAAACCCAATCTGCTGTCTGATGACCGGGCAGCATCATCGGAGGTCTCTGTTTCATGAACTCTCACTCGCGTAGTTTGACCAAGGCGCCTGATCGAGCAGATGCAGAGGATGCGCTCGACCTTTTGCGCCAATGGGCCAGCACGGCAACTGAGACTGAAATTGCCCAGTTAAACCCGGCGGTTGCCCGGCTTCTGCCGGATGCACCAATGGGTAATTATCCTGATTTATCACGGCAATACCCCGACGAGTTTGAGGCAGACAGCGGCTATCGTGCCACCTTGCCTGATCTGCAAAATGGTCCATCCAGTTTGATCCGTGGCGCGCATGAGCAGATCCAGCACGTTGGGATCTCCAATTTTCGGCTGCCGATTCGCTTTCATACTCGCGACAACGGTGATCTGACACTGGAAACCAGTGTCACCGGCACTGTCAGTCTGGAGGCGGATAAGAAGGGCATCAATATGTCCCGGATCATGCGCTCGTTCTACAAACATGCCGAACGAACCTTCAGCTTTGAGGTGATGGAAGCGGCGTTGGATGACTATCTTACCGATTTGGAAAGCCTGGATGCACGTTTGCAAATGCGGTTTTCCTTTCCGGTGAAGATTGAAAGCCTACGCTCTGGCCTGTCGGGTTATCAATACTATGATATCGCACTTGAAATTGTGGATCATGATGGGGAACGGACCAAGATTGTTCACATTGACTACGTCTATTCGTCGACCTGCCCCTGTTCGCTGGAACTGAGCGAACATGCCCGCAGCGCACGCGGGCAACTTGCGACGCCGCATTCGCAGCGTTCCGTGGCCCGAATTTCACTGGTGCAAGAGCCGGGTGCAGCGCTGCTGTGGTTCGAAGATGTGATCGACCATTGCCGCCGTGCGGTGCCGACCGAAACGCAAGTGATGGTAAAGCGCGAAGACGAACAGGCCTTCGCTGAGTTGAATGCCGCCAATCCAATCTTCGTTGAGGATGCGGCACGGCTGTTCTGCGAGGCGCTGCAATCTGACCCCCGAGTAGGTGATTTTCGCGTCGTGGCCAGCCATCAGGAGAGCCTGCACAGCCATGACGCGATCAGCGTTTTGACGCGGGGGCCGACATTCGCGGCACGCAGCATCGATCCCAAGATGTTTACGACGCTGATCCATCAGGGATGATGTCGTACTGGTATCAACCTGCCAAAAATCCGAACATATTGAAAACCGCTTGCCCATCTGGGCGGCGGTTTTTGTAATTTTATCGAACATCTCTGCGACGCGGCAAATTTTATGCTGCGACGCCGCAAGAATCGGGTAACATGCAGCCTGAAGGGGTGCGTCTATCCGTGCCCTGTCCGAGAGGCGGAGGGAGGCTCGTGCCGCTGTCGGTGACGTGGTCTTGTACTATGGTCTGCGGTTTGTGGGCGACTGACTGATGTCTCTTGTCATCTGTGCCAGCCGGGTATTCCTGATGTCTGGCCAGTCATATCGCGCGTGTCGCGGCGGGGCGACCCGACAAACAGGAGAGTTGAATGATCCCTCTACTAGACTTCACTGATCTTCCCCGGACGCCTGCGGAACTTGCAGGTAAGCTTGTTGGGCGCCAGATGCGGTTCTGGCGCGGGGCAATGACCCTGATGGCGGCTATGCCTGCCACACAGATGACACTTGCCGGACAGGCGCTTGCTGCGGGGTTAAATCAGTCTGGCGTCAAGACGACCACTGCAAGCAGATCACAGACTAGTGCTGCCGCGCCGACTACACCGGCTAAACCTAAACCCGCAGCTACGAAGGTAAAACCGGCCCCTCGTCGTAAGGGCACGCGCAAACCGGCCCGGCCTGCTCAGGTTTCGTCGCCAGCGAAACCGAGAGCCACCAAGACTGCTACGGCAACGGCCTCTGGCTTTGCAAGCAAACGTGCGACCGCTAACACAGAGGAAGCCGTTGCCAAACCATCGGAACCCGCGACCGCTAAGGCGAAATCGGTCGTGGCTGCGCCGACTAAGCCGACTCGGAAAACCACGCGTGCTCCGTCTACGCCGAAAGTGATGCCCAACAAACCAACGACTAGAGCCAAGACCGCGGCAGCGACATCTCCGGCCAAGGCTGCCTCACCAGCCAAAGCAGCATCACCAGTAAGTAGGAAGCAGGCGGGTACGACCAGCACACAGGCCCAATTGGTGGGGCCAGGAGGTGGCGCTACAGCGGCGAAGACTTCTGCAAGCCAGGTAAAAACCGCTACAGGCCCGATAGAAAACAAGGTGGAGCCGATAGCACAGAAGCCGGCAAAAGCATAACGGCTAGGCCTCAAGCACGCGCCCTCTCTTGACACTACGCCCGGTGGAGGCCAACGCTGCGCAAATGTTGGATCTGCGTCCGGTTGGATATGTCATTGGCCTCTTGGTGGCCATCCTTGGGGCGACCATGGTGTTTCCTCTGGCCGTCGATCTCTACGACGGGCAGGGGGAGTGGCCGGTTTTTCTCGAAAGCGCGGTGATCACGATCCTTGGTGGTGGCTTGATCGCTCTCTCCTGTGCCAATGGTGTGCGTGAGGGGCTGACCATTCAGCAGACCTTTTTGTTGACCACGCTGGTCTGGGTGGCGTTGCCATTGTTCGGGGCTATTCCGCTGATGCTGGGGGCAACCGAACTGCGCTTTGTCGATGCGTTCTTTGAGGCGATGTCGGGGCTGACCACCACCGGGTCTACTGTGATTAGTGGTCTTGATAACCTGCCACGTGGTCTGTTGCTGTGGCGTGGTATCCTGCAATGGCTGGGTGGCATCGGCATCATTGTGGTCGCCATGGTATTTCTACCTGAGCTACGTGTTGGTGGCATGCAGATTTTTCGCTCTGAAGCCTTTGACACCATGGGGAAAATTCTGCCACGCGCGCAAGCCATCGCGAAGCAGATATCGCTGATCTACGTAGGGCTGACCTTCGCGTGTATGGTGGTCTACATGCTCCTGGGGATGTCCCCTTTTGATGCGTTGGTCCATGCACTGACGACCTGTTCTACCGGTGGTTTCTCAAACTATGATGCGTCGTTCGGGGCGTATTCTGGCGCGCCGGAGTACGCCGCATCGGTGTTCATGATCCTCGCGGCTCTGCCGTTTGTTCGCTATGTACAGATGATTAATGGGCAGTCTAAACCACTGTTTCGCGACAGCCAAATCCGTGCATTTCTGGCGACTATTCTGATCCTTGTGACTGTCACGGCCTGTGTACTGGTCTATGTGTTTCCGCATCATCCTGAGCAGGCGGTGCGCGAGGCGTTGTTCAACATTACGTCGATCATCTCCGGCACTGGATATGCCAGCGTGGATTACATGAAATGGGGCAGCTTTCTGGTCATGCTGTTCTTCTTTATCGGATTGATTGGCGGGTGTGCTGGGTCTACTGCCTGCTCGGTCAAAATTTTCCGCTATCAGCTGCTGTTTGCCTCGATCCGGGTGCAGATCCAGAGGATCCATTCACCGCATGGCGTTTTTGTGCCGCGCTATCAGGGGCGTACAGTGGACACCGAGGTGCTCAGCTCTGTCATATCCTTTTTTATGTTCTTTGTGGTCACACTGGGAATTGTCGCCTGGGCGCTGGCGCTGACGGGTTTGGATTTTGTCACTGCCGTATCGGGGGCCGCGGCGGCTGTAGCAAATATCGGTCCTGGTCTTGGGGATCGGATCGGACCTGCGGGTAATTTTTCGACCCTGAACGACGGTGCCAAGTGGATCCTGTGCGCGGCGATGTTGATTGGGCGGTTGGAGCTGATGGCCGTCTACGCTATTCTGACTATCCGGTTTTGGCGTAACTAGACAGAACGACCACAACGCGGGACATTTGCGCATCAATACTGCGTGCAGCCCCAATGTTTAGATGTGTATCGCTACAATCCGCAGTCTTGCCCTCGTGGGGCCGCTCGCATAAGAGGCGGGGAGTTGAAACCCGCAAGCGCACGGAGACCTCTGCCCAATGCCCGTTCTTGTGATGAAATTCGGTGGCACATCTGTCGCCAATCTGGACCGTATCCGCCGCGCGGCTAAACGTGTTGGTGTCGAAGTGGCCAAGGGGTACGACGTGATCGTCATCGTTTCTGCGATGTCGGGCAAGACCAATGAGCTGGTGGGCTGGGTCAATGAGACATCGCCGCTGTTCGACGCACGCGAGTATGATGCCGTCGTTTCTTCGGGAGAGAATGTGACTGCCGGTCTGATGGCGTTGACGCTTCAGGAAATGGATATTCCGGCGCGTAGCTGGCAGGGGTGGCAGGTACCGCTGAAAACTACCAGTGCCCACAGCCAGGCCCGGATTGAAGAGATCCCGCCCGAGAATATCAATGCTAAATTTGGCGAAGGCATGCGGGTTGCAGTGGTCGCAGGCTTTCAGGGTATCAGCCCGGAAGGTCGGATCACTACGTTGGGCCGTGGAGGCTCAGACACTACGGCTGTTGCCTTTGCCGCAGCATTTGAGGCCGAACGCTGCGATATCTATACAGATGTAGATGGGGTTTACACCACTGACCCGCGCATCTGCGACAAGGCACGTAAGCTCGACAAGATCGCTTTTGAAGAGATGCTGGAACTGGCCTCACTTGGGGCCAAGGTTTTGCAGACCCGCTCAGTTGAGCTGGCGATGCGCTACAAGGTGAAACTGCGCGTGCTGTCCAGTTTCGAGGAACAATCGGACGAGGCCGGAACACTGGTCTGCGACGAGGAGGAAATCATGGAATCCAATGTTGTGGCCGGTGTGGCCTATTCCCGTGACGAAGCCAAGCTGACCGTCCAGTCGGTTGCCGATCGTCCCGGTATCGCTGCGTATATCTTCACCGCGCTGAGTGACGCTGGTGTGAATGTCGATATGATCGTGCAGGATATCTCGGATGAAGGCCGTACTGATATGACTTTCTCCTGCCCGACCGATCAGGTCGCGCGCGCTGAACAGGCGTTGCAGGCGGCGAAGGAAAAGGGCGAACTGAATTACGCCGAATTGCTTGCCGACCGCGAAGTCGCCAAGGTCTCTGTTGTTGGGATCGGTATGCGATCGCAATCTGGGGTTGCGGCGAAGATGTTTAAGGTGCTTTCGGACGAAGGCATCAACATCAAGGTTATTACAACATCAGAAATCAAGATTTCGGTGTTGATCGACCGGAAATACATGGAACTTGCTGTGCAAGCACTGCATGATGCTTTTGACTTGGACAAGGCTGCCTGATCTTAACCTGGCTGCCTGACACCGAAATCTGTGTGAACGGCCCCCATGGCAAAGACGACCGAATCCGAAAGTCGCAACCTATTGATGCGCTTACGCGAGGCGATGGCCGGCGATGATGCCGGTCAGGCCCGGCTGGATAAGATCACTCAACTGATCGCCGACAGCATGCGCAGCGAGGTGTGCTCGGTATATCTGTTCCGTGATGACGAAACTCTTGAGCTATGCGCGACGCAGGGTCTGAACGTCGAATCCGTGCACCAGACGCGGATGCGCATTGGCGAAGGTCTGGTGGGGCGCGTGGCGCGCTATGGCAAGGTGGTCAACACCCCTGACGCCCCCAGTGCCAAGGGATTTCGCTATATGCCAGAAACCGGCGAGGAGCGTTATGCGTCGTTCCTCGGTGTGCCAATCCAGCGATTGGGTGAAATGCTTGGCGTTTTGGTTGTGCAATCCAAGGAGGGGCGAGAGTTTTCCTCCGATGCGGTCTACGCGCTAGAAGTAGTGGCCATGGTCATCGCCGAGATGACAGAATTGGGTGCCTTTGTTGGTGAGGGCGCAGCCCTGTCGCCACTGCACCAACAGCCGGTTCTGTTGCGCGGTACAATAGCGCAAGAGGGTGCGGTTGAAGGCCATGTTTGGCTGCATGAGCCACGCGTTGTTGTAACCAACCCAATTGCTGATGATCCCCACCGTGAGCTTGACCGTCTACATGAAGCGGTAGAAGAGCTGCGCGTTGGCGTCGACAAGATGCTGGAAGTGACCCAGACGGGTGACAAGGAACAGCTGCAGGTGCTGGAAGCCTACCGGATGTTTGCCAATTCTAAAGGTTGGATGCGCCGGATGGAAGAGGACATTGGCCGTGGCCTCAGCGCGGAAGCCGCGGTTGAGAAAGAGCAATCCCAAGCCCGTGCGCGTATGGCGCAGGTGCAGGACGCCTATCTGCGCGAGCGGTTGAGCGATCTGGATGATCTGTCTAATCGTCTGTTGCGGATTTTGACCGGGCAGGGCAGTGAAACTGGCGCGGAGTTACCCGAGGATCCGGTTCTGATTGCGCGCAACATCGGGCCCGGTGAGTTGCTCGAATACGGTCGGAATTTGCGTGGTATCGTGCTGGAAGAAGGCTCGGTCGGGTCGCATGCGGCAATCATTGCCCGCGCGCTTGCCATTCCGCTGGTCGTCCATGCCAAGCGTATCACGACGGAGGCGCTGAACGGCGATCATATTATGGTCGACGGAGAGCAAGGCGTGGTGCATCTGCGCCCTGATGATACGGTTGTCGGCGCCTTTCGTGATAAGATCGCGATGCAAGCCAAAGCCCAGGAGCGCTATGCCTCGATCCGTGACAAGCAGGCGCTGACGCGGGATGGCCAGCGGGTTCACCTCCTGATGAACGCAGGTTTGATGGCTGATCTGCCATCGCTTGAAAATTCGGGGGCCGAAGGCGTCGGTTTATTTCGCACTGAGCTGCAATTTCTGGTTCGCAACCAGATGCCGAAACGCTCTGAGCTTGTGGCACTTTATCAGCGGGTTCTGGATGCGGCTGGTGGAAAGCGGGTGGTTTTTCGTACGCTTGATATCGGATCCGACAAGGTACTGCCGTATATGAAGCCAACGGATGAGCCTAACCCAGCTTTGGGTTGGCGGGCGATCCGCGTGGGCTTGGACAAGCCCGGCGTCATGCGGATGCAGTTGCAGGCATTGCTAAGGGCCGCCAATGGTCGCCCCCTGACTGTTATGTTCCCTTTTGTGGCGCAGTTCGAAGAGTTTCGCAGCGCGAAGGCGGAGGTTGCTAAGACGCTGGAACGTGAACGCCGTTTGGGCCATCCGTTGCCAGAGAAACTGGAAGTTGGGGCGATGCTTGAAACTCCGTCGCTCGCTTTTGCGCCACAGCAGTTCTTCGATGAGGTCGAGTTTCTTTCGATCGGTGGCAATGATCTAAAGCAGTTCTTTTTTGCCGCAGACCGCGAGAATGAACGGGTGCGCAAGCGCTATGATACGCTGAATGTTAGTTTCTTGAGCTTCATCGCTCAAATAGTTGAACGCTGTGAGAATTCCCAGACGCCCCTCAGCTTTTGCGGTGAAGATGCCGGCCGTCCGATTGAGGCAGTTTGCCTTGCCGCGATGGGGTTGCGATATTTGTCCATGCGCCCTGCGTCCGTTGGTCCGGTCAAGTCGCTGCTGATGCGGGTCGATCTGAACGAGATTCGCAAAATCATCACCGACGCGCGCCATAGAGGCGAACAAACCGTGCGCCCGGCAGTGATGCAATATCTCCGGGAACTCTGAAAAACCGTGCATTGTCCTGAGGGCCGTGTAGCTGATGCTATGCGGTCCTTCATCGTTGCGAAGCAGGTAAGTTGTGCACTTTATTGGTGTGAAGGGCGTGGGAGATGTTAGGTTTAGCCATAGGGTAGTGTGCAATGAGCTTGAATATTTTAGACTTTGCGCCTGAATTTATCTTTTAAGCTTTTGTTAATATCTTCTGGATTTGTACTATACCAACAAATTTGAAGATTTTACCGTAGTGCAACGACATCTTGCTACGGTTGAGAGTTCAGAATTCTTCCCCAGACTTATCCACAGACTTGGTTGAGTATCGGCGAGACTCCTAACTACTTGGATTAAATGTATAAAATGTTGTGATACTAGTGCCGCGCTTATGCGGAGCCGATGAGTTCTCTACATCAGCTATGATGCGTAATTATCTGAAAAAATATGAAATATGGCAGCAGATGCCGTTGATAGTCGCGCGGCAAGATTGACGACGCTGGAGAAACGAAACTGCCGTGCTGATGTTGCGAGCCTAAACTGGCGAACTGAACAGTCCGTTAAGGTAAAATAGGCTGTCCGCTGCAATTGCTTCATGTTTAAAATTTTAAGCTTGAAGTTTATTCGCATCCGCCTATCCTATCCCTAGCTCTGGTAGCACAATGGGAGAGGTTTTATGAAAATTGCCTGTTTGGGAGGCGGTCCGGCCGGCCTTTACTTTGCGATCTCTACCAAGCTGCGCCAGCCAGATGCTGAGATCACAGTCTTCGAACGAAACAAGCCTGATGATACCTTTGGCTGGGGTGTGGTTCTCTCTGATGATGCGTTGGAGAACCTGACTGCGAATGATCCTGTCAGCGCCGGACAGATCCGAGACAAATTCGCCTATTGGGATGATATCGCCGTTGTGCATGGTGGTGTGCGAACAGTTTCAGGTGGGCATGGGTTTGCGGGTATCGGGCGCAAGGCGATGCTGGTGATCTTGCAGGAACGGGCGCGGGAGCTGGGGATTGATCTGCAGTTTGAAACCAAGGTGGGATCCGCGGCGGCCTATCAGGCGGATTACGATCTTGTGGTGGCCTGCGACGGGTTGAATTCGCGGGTGCGCGGCGAGTTCGCCGAACATTTCAAACCAGACGTAGATGTCCGCCCTTGCAAGTTTATCTGGTTGGGTACCCGCCAGAAATTCGATGATGCCTTCACCTTTATTTTTGAGAAGACACGGCATGGCTGGGTATGGATCCACGCCTATCAATTTGATGTGGATACGGCGACCGTGATCGTAGAATGCTCTGCGGAAACCTGGGAAAACTGGGGTTTTGAGAGCATGAGTAAAGAAGAGATCCTGCGCACCTGCGAGGGGATCTTTGCTGAACATATTGATGGTCACTCGCTGATTTCCAATGCCGATCATTTGCGCGGCTCAGCGGTTTGGATCAATTTTCCACGTGTGCTCTGCGAGACTTGGTATCATCAGAATATTGTATTGTTGGGGGATGCCTCGGCAACGGCGCATTTTTCTATCGGGTCGGGTACACGGTTGGCCTTTGATAGCGCGATTGCCTTGGCAGAGTTCATCTCGACTGAGGAGGCGCTGGAGGACGCGTTTGTTCGCTACCAGGATGAACGGCGGTTGGATGTGCTGCGCTTGCAATCAGCGGCGCGCAATTCATTGGAGTGGTTCGAAGAGGTTGAACGCTACCTCGATATGGAACCAGTCCAGTTCAACTATTCTCTGCTAACGCGATCGCAACGAATTTCTCATGAGAACCTGCGATTGCGGGATGCAGCTTGGCTTGCTTCGGCTGAGAAATGGTTTCAGACTTCGGCGGGAGCAAGTGAGGCCGCGCCAGTACGCCCACCGATGTTCGCACCGTATCATTTGCGTGAAATGACATTGAAGAACCGGATCGTGGTATCGCCGATGGCCCAGTATAAGGCCAAGGATGGATGCCCTACGGATTGGCATTTGATCCACTACGGTGAACGTGCCAAGGGCGGGGCTGGATTGGTCTATACCGAAATGACGTGCGTCAGCGCAGAAGGGCGGATCACACCGGGTTGTCCGGGGCTATATACCGCCGAGCATGAGCAAGCATGGAGGCGGTTGACGAATTTTGTCCAGGTTGAGACTGACGCCAAGATTTGCTGCCAAATTGGTCACTCCGGGCGCAAGGGGTCGACCCAGTTAGGCTGGGAAGTCATGGACGCGCCGCTGCAGGAGGGGAACTGGCAGACGGTCTCGGCCTCCGCAATTCCGTGGTCAGACAACAATCCTGCCCCGCGTGCGATCACGCGAGAGGAAATGGGCAGTATTAAGGGTGAGTTCGTGGCCGCAACGCAGATGGCCGAACGTGCTGGGTTTGACATGGTCGAACTTCATGCGGCTCATGGCTATCTCATCTCCTCGTTCATTTCGCCCAAGTCCAATATTCGCGATGACGACTATGGCGGCAGTTTGGAAAACCGCCTGCGCTACCCGCTGGAAGTGTTTGAGGCAATGCGCGCGGTCTGGCCCGAGGAAAAGCCGATGTCGGTGCGAATTTCTGCAACTGATTGGTTGGCAGAGGATGGGGTAACGCCCGAAGATGCGGTAGAGATTGCGCGCGCCTTTACCGCTGCAGGAGCAGATATCATTGATGTCTCGGCCGGGCAAACCTCGATCGATGCCAAGCCGGTTTATGGCCGCATGTTCCAGACGCCGTTTTCGGATCGCATCCGCAATGATGCGGAGATCGCGACAATGGCAGTGGGCAATATCTATGAGGCAGACCACGCCAATTCTATCCTGATGGCAGGGCGGGCGGATCTGGTCTGCATTGGGCGGCCTCATCTGGCGGATCCCTATTGGACCTTGCATGAGGCGACGCGCATAGGCGATCGCCATGCGGATTGGCCGTTGCCCTATAAGGCTGGTCGGGATCAGGCTTGGCGATTGGCGGATCGCAATGCGGAAGTCATTCGGGCATGACTGGTGATGAGGTGACAGCTAATCTCATGGGGAAACATGTGGTTATCACAGGCGGTGGCTCGGGGGTTGGTGCCGCGCTGGCAAGGAGCTTTGCTGCGCGCGATGCCAGGTTAACATTGCTTGGTCGCAGGCTCGCACCGCTGGAGGAAATCGCAGCGGAGACTGGTGCGACAGCGTTGGCTTGTGACGTGACGGATGCCGATGCTGTGCAAGCGGCGCTGGAGCAGGCTCGGGCACAGAAAGGGTCGGTTGCAGTGGCAATTGCCAATGCTGGGGCCGCGCCATCGAAACCCTTTTCAAGAATGGACCTGTCAGATTTCGAATCAGCCTTGTCAGTTAATCTGTCGGGTGTGTTTAATCTTTGGCAGGCATCACTGCCGGACATGAAAACACTGGGTTGGGGGCGGATGATTGCCATCGCTTCAACCGCGGGATTGAAGGGGTATCCCTATGTGGCAGGGTATTGTGCAGCCAAACACGGAGTGATCGGATTAACCCGTGCGCTAGCGCAAGAACTGGGGCGCAGTGGCATTACGGTAAATGCACTCTGCCCGGGGTTCATTGATACGCCACTGTTGGAGCGATCGATCAAAACTATTGTCAGCTCTACGGGGATGAGCGAGGAAGACGCCGCAAACTCGCTGCTTGCGGGCAATCCCCAAGGTCGCTTAATCCAACCCGAAGAGGTGGCAGAGGCGGCGCTCTATCTGGCTGGTCCTGCGGCAGTATCCATCAACGGCAGTGCACTGCCTATCACCGGAGGTGAGATTTGATGCAATCCGACCGCTCAAAGGACCGGCTGCGGCTGTGGCTTAAAATTCTCAAAGCCACCCGTGCTGTTGAAAGCGAAATTCGCGAAAACCTGCGCCAGGAATTTACCACAACACTCCCGCGATTTGACGTGATGGCGGCGCTGAGCCAGCATCTTGATGGCCTGAAGATGAGCGAGTTGTCAGGCGTGCTGAAAGTGTCCAACGGCAATGTCACCGGGATCATCGAGCGGCTGGTGGATGATGGCCATGTGCAGCGCGAAAAGGTTCCCGGTGATCGGCGTGCCAGCCGCGTACGACTGACCGAGGAAGGGGGGTCGGAATTCACCCGTCAGGCCGCCGCACATGAAATCTGGATCGACCAGATGTTTGACACAGTTCCTGAAGCCGAAGTCCAGACCTTGTCTGATGCATTGGATCAGGTGGCAAGGCGACTTGAAAACGAAGGGCGTAATGGATGATCTCGATGGATACCAAACACTTCCTGTGCAGTGTCAGCGATGGCGTAGCGACCGTATCTCTGGACCGACCCGAGCGTAAGAACCCGCTGAGCTTTGAAAGCTATGCCGAACTCCGCGACTGGTTTCGCGATCTGCACTACGATGACGACGTAAAAGCAGTGGTTTTTGCCTCCAATGGCGGCAACTTCAGTTCGGGTGGCGATGTGCATGATATCATTGGCCCGTTGACGAAGATGTCGATGAAGGAACTGCTGGCCTTTACCCGCATGACTGGTGATCTGGTAAAGGCGATGGTGAATTGCGGCAAGCCGATCATCGCAGCGTTGGATGGCGTCTGTGTTGGTGCGGGTGCAATCATTGCCATGGCCTCAGATATTCGTCTTGCCACGCCTGAGACCAAGACAGCGTTTTTGTTTACCCGCGTCGGGCTTGCGGGCTGTGACATGGGGGCTTGTGCTATTCTGCCGCGCATCATCGGCCAGGGCCGCACGGCGGAACTGCTTTATACTGGGCGGTCGATGAGCGCAGAAGAAGGCCATGCCTGGGGCTTTCACAATCGCGTGGTGTCGGCGGAAGACTTAATGGGTGAAGCACGCAATTGGGCGGAGCGCATCGTGGCCGGACCGAATTTTGGTCACATGATAACCAAGACGATGCTGGCGCAGGAATGGTCCATGTCTATTGAACAGGCCATCGAGGCAGAGGCGCAGGCGCAGGCAATTTGTATGCAGACTGCGGATTTTAAGCGGGCTTATCAGGCATTTGTCAAAAAAGAGAAGCCTCTATTCGAGGGCGATTGAGTCGCAAATGGCAATTCTAAGATTAAGGCGGGATGCTTCCGGCGGGAATATTTGAAGAAAGCTAGAAGGGGTGGCCAGCCCTGAAAATAGGAGGATCGATATGGCGGATAGAACATTTCTCAGCTGGCCTTTCTTTGAGGATCGCCACCGTGCGTTGGCAGCTGAACTGGAGCGTTGGGCCAGAGATACGCTGAAGAAAATCGATCACAGTGATACAGATGCGACCTGCCGGAATTTGGTCGCGCAGTTGGGTGAGGCTGGTTGGACGCGACACTCTGGCGCCATGCAGGGTGAACATCTGGATGTGCGTACACTATGCCTGATCCGTGAAACATTGGCTCGTCATGATGGTCTTGCTGACTTTGCCTTTGCCATGCAGGGGCTAGGTACCGGGGCAATTTCTCTGTTTGGCAGCCCTGCACAACAAGCGGAATGGTTGCCTTTGACCCGTAGCGGGAAGGCAATTGCGGCCTTCGCTCTGACCGAGCCACAGTCGGGGTCTGACGTGGCTAATTCCACAATGACGGCGGTGCTGGATGGCGACAGCTATGTGTTGAACGGCGAAAAGACCTGGATCTCCAATGGTGGGATCGCGGACGTCTATACGCTGTTTGCCCGCACCGGTGAGGGGCCGGGTGCAAAAGGTCTATCCGCCTTTGTGGTGCCAGCCGACCTATCTGGTTTCGAGGTGGTTGAGAGGTTGGAGACGCTGGCGCCGCATCCGTTGGCAACGTTACGGTTTACAGATTGCCGCATCCCTCGCAGTGCGCTGCTGGGAGAGCCCGGAGCAGGTTTCAAGATTGCCATGTCGGTGTTGGATGTGTTCCGGTCTACCGTGGCGGCGGCGGCATTAGGGTTTGCGCGCCGGGCTTTGGACGAAGCGATGGTAAGGGTGACACAGCGCCACGTGCAAGGAGCGCCACTAGCAGATTTGCAGATGGTGCAGGGTCATGTCGCAGATATGGCGTTGGATGTGGATGCAAGCGCCCTTCTGGTTTATCGCGCCGCCTGGGCCAAGGATAATGGGGCCGCTCGGATTACCCGCGAGGCCGCGATGGCGAAGCTGTTTTCGACCGATCAGGCGCAAAAGGTGATTGACCGTGCGGTACAGTTGCACGGAGGCGATGGCGTGCGAAAAGGTCAGAAGGTAGAAGAACTGTACCGCGATATCAGGGCGTTGCGGATCTATGAGGGGGCATCGGACGTGCAGCGCATCGTCATTGCCCGCCAGACCATTTCTGCGTTTCAAAAGGAGAGCTGAGATGTTGGGGCCTAGTGCACATATCGATAGTTTTACCCGTGACAACCTGCCCGCAGCTGACCAATGGCCGGAGTTTCTGCTGGAGGGAGGTGAGTATCCTGACCACCTGAATGCCGCAGTAGAGTTGACGGATGCCATGGTTGCCAAAGGGTTTGGCGATAATACGGCATTGATCGGCAACGGGCGACGGCGCACCTATAAGGAACTGGCGGATTGGACCAATCGCTTGGCACATGTGATGAGCGAGGATCTTGGGGTGACACCGGGCACCCGTGTGCTGATCCGCTCAGCGAATAACCCCGCAATGGTAGCCTGCTGGCTCGCGGCGACCAAAGCCGGGGCAGTGGTTGTGAATACCATGCCCATGTTGCGGGCAGGCGAGCTTGCCAAGATCATTGACAAGGCGGAAATCAGCCATGCGCTGTGTGATACGCGGCTGATGGATGAATTGATTTCCTGCGCGAAGACCTCGGAATTTCTGAAATCTGTTGTGGGCTTTGACGGGACCTCCAATCATGACGCAGAGCTAGACCGCTTGGCGTTGGAAAAACCTGTGACCTATGATGCTGTCGCGACAGGGCGGGATGATGTGGCCTTGTTGGGATTCACATCTGGCACCACCGGATCGCCAAAGGCAACGATGCATTTTCACCGTGATCTGCTGATGATCGCGGATGGCTACGCGGCGGAGGTTCTGGGCGTGACGCCGGAGGATATCTTTGTTGGATCGCCGCCGTTGGCGTTTACTTTCGGGCTTGGTGGTCTGGCGATTTTTCCGCTGCGGTTTGGTGCAGCGGCGACCCTTTTGGAAGATGCCTCGCCGCCCAACTTGATTGAGATCATTGAAAAATACCGCGCAACCGTGTGTTTTACAGCGCCGACCGCATATCGTGTCATGCTGCGCGCGATGGCGGAGGGGGTGGATCTGTCTTCTCTGCGTGCTGCGGTCTCGGCGGGTGAAACACTGCCTGCGCCAGTCTATGAGGATTGGATGGCCCAAACCGGCAAACCGCTGCTGGATGGCATCGGCGCAACAGAGATGCTGCATATATTCATCTCTAACCGGTTCACCGATCACCGCCCGGCTTGCACCGGTAAACCCGTGCGTGGTTATCAGGTCCGGGTGCTGGGTGCTGATGGTAGCGAGGCCCCACGGGGTGAGGTTGGCAGGCTTGCGGTAAAGGGGCCGACGGGGTGTCGGTATCTGGCGGATACACGCCAGAGCGATTACGTCAATGATGGCTGGAATATTACCGGGGATAGTTTTGTGATGGATGCAGACGGCTATCTTCATTTTGCAGCACGAAATGACGACATGATCGTCTCAGCCGGCTACAATATCGCCGGACCAGAGGTTGAGGCGGCTTTGCTGTCCCATAAAGCGGTTGCCGAGTGCGCTGTAATTGGTGCTAAGGATGAGGCACGCGGTGAAATCGTGCAGGCCCATGTGCTACTTGCCGAGGGGAGCAGCCCGTCGGATGTATTGACCAAAGATCTGCAGGACCACGTGAAGGCAGCCATTGCGCCATACAAATACCCCCGTGACATTGTTTATACCGACGCGTTGCCCAAGACCGAAACCGGCAAAATTCAGCGGTTTCGACTGAAGGGCAATAGTTAGTCCAACAAGATGCAGACCGGTAGCACCTAAAGAACCGGCACGGACTTAAGGCGGTTGATAAGTGCGGGCGAAATGGTTTCCGGGCCATCGTTGAACTGTGCACGTGATATGAAATTCAGATGCCGCGACAGAAGTGTCAGTTTGTCGTCGGAGATTTCATCATAGAACGATTTCATATCGCTGCGTGACATCAGTTCTGCGATTTTGGAGCGATGGGCGGTGACTGCTGTGTCATGTAATGCCTTGATGCCCTTTAGACGTTTGAGCCGCGCCAATTCCTTCTTCGTTGCCGCGACACGGCGCTGAATGGAAAAATCTTGCTCCATATTGAAATTCATGCGCATCCAATAGGCGAGCCCCTGATCGCGTTCGACATGGTTCACCCGTCCACGATCCCGTTTGACCAGAAAGCTCTCGGTGCTGCGAACGGCGTAGTGGTTCAGCGTCACCATGTCATATCCGTGATCACGAATGCCAAAGCGCCAGCCTTGATCGGCCATATCCTCAGGCACGGGTTTTCCAGTGCCCGCGACCCAGTTTGCGAACCCGTCGATGCGGCGCTTGAGCGGGCGATGGACACCAATGCGATCATAGGCGCCGGCAACATAGTCACCTTTTGTCTTGAAAAGGGTTTTGATTCCCCAGGCCTGAATGGGGGCAGGGCAGTATTTCGGCGCGCAGTGGGTATGCTGCTGGGTCAGAAGAATATCATCGTATTGATCCCGGAAACTGTTGCCAAACAAGCGCCACTGCATCGAGATCATGTCGGGGTCATTGGTCGCGGCTATTAGGCTATCAAAGTCGCCGTCTCCGACGTGAATGTTTACGAACTCGTCCACATCCGAAACCAGAACCCATTCAGCCTCTCTGACCAGATCAAGGCTTTCTGCAAATTTCAGCGCACCTTTTTGCGGATTATAGCCGTTGCCCACCTGCTGATATGGGTTGTCCATCCGGGTCACATAACCCCGAAGGGCCAGCGCATCTAGCAACTCAACTGTGCCGTCGTCGCAATCGTTGGTGAAGACCAGAACATGGTCAAAGCCTATTGCACGGTGATGAGCGATCCATTCGAGGATAAAGGGCCCTTCGTTTTTCATGCAGGTGATGATCAGGCGGTTTGCTTTGGGCTTGGGTTTACTTGCCATGACCTAGCCGTCCGTCTCTGCGACTTCGGCGCGCAAGCGTTCAAGGGAGTTGCGTATGTTTTTCGCATTGCGCTTTTTCAGTGTGTATTCGCAGACTTGGATCGCCAGTTTCCGGTGGTTCCTTTCCTCGGCCTTCATGAGCAGATCATGCTGATAGCGCGGTAGATCGCGTCGCGCCCGGAGTAGTTGGTAAAACTGCTCACTGGTAAAGCCGCCTGAGCAGATTTCGCTGAGCATCGGTTTGAGGATTTCCATATTAGCCAGTGCTTGTGGCAGCTGATGACCAAAGAAAGGCATCCGCATTGTACGTATGTTGTCGCCCTTAAGTCGGCTCACCTGATCTACATCAGGGGCAAAGTAGGGATCATATAAAACGACCACATCATCAGCCAGATGAGTTGCTGCTGCTGCATCCGCATAGCGGTCATCCCAGTCTAGGCGCGCGGTCCAGCCCCAACGTGCCTCATTCGGTACAATGCGCCGATCCAATGTGGTTTGAGGTGCGATAGCAAAGACTTTGGATCCCGGTGCACACTGAGAGTATGTCAGCGCTCCAAAAGCCCCCATTGACGCGCCGTAGAACAGAACCTCATCAAATTGCTTGAAAAATCCGCTGTCGCGCAAACGATCAAAGCTGTCATGGACGAAGGGGTTGCGGAACCAGTTACGTTTCGAGCCAAGTACGCCAAGTACGGAACATCCGAGGGTTTGTGACAAGAGCTTGTAGCCCCAGGGCCAGCGTTGGCCGTCTTTCTGTTGTACCACGTGGATGTTGTCGAAGGTGACCACTAACCGCTTGCCGAAGGGTTCGAAAAACAGCGCGTTCTCCTCTCCCTCCCAAAAGAAGCCGGCCCTGTGCGCTGCATGCGCGCGCATCTCTGTGAACCGAGAATCGCTGTTGCCAGATGTCGCTGTGTCGGGAGCTTTGGGAAGCCAGATCGGTTCGTGATCGAGGGCGTTTGGAGCGGGTGTCTGGACGCGTTCCGGGGCTTTTTCTGCGACGGATGTAGGAGAGGACGGAGCCACTCTGTTATGAGGCACAGGAATAGATGATGCGCTCATGCCCCCTGAGCTGCGTTGCATTCGTTGCGCTAAAGCTGCGACATCAATGGATGCGCCCAGTTCTTTTTCACGGGTTTTAAGATCAGAAACCCGGATACGGCCCTGGATCATTTCTTTGAGAAGTTTCGTCTTCGCCTCGATCTGAGAGGGAGACAACAGCAGCGCCTCAGGTTCGGGGATATGGACGTCGCTCGGTGTTCCCGCTTCAGACTGATCCTCTAATTTGGTAAGGTAGATTGCATCCGGGCGCGCAACGTCGGTGAGGTTTTCATAGAGGGTCGCGTATTCTGGTTGTGACTTCAGGTCTTCAATCTTTGCCTGGTGCCATTGGACCGCATCTACATGTAGGGCAGCCAATTTTGGATCGGCCATCAAAGTATCCAGTTCAGCGTGCATCAGCGGCAGTCGGTTGTGCATCCGCGTGTCTGTCTCGGAAGCATAGTTGCGCCGGGCCCAGTAATCGATGCCTTGATCCTGCTCTGTATGATTGATCCGACCACGATCGCGTTTCACCAAAAAACTGTCGGCCGATCGCAGAACATAGTGGTTCAGCGTCGCCATACGGTACCCAAGCGAGCGTTTTGTGGAGCGCCAGCCGTTATTGGTCAACAACATCTCTGGCATGGTACGCCCGGAACCGTTGACCCAGCGCACCTGAGAGACGTTTTCTTCATCATTTATTTTCAACGGCCGATGTACGCCAATTTTTGTGTAGGGCGCAGACTTGTGCAGCATGCTTTTGAAGCCCCAGCCGAGACGGGGCTTGGGGATGAATTCTGGCGCGCAGGCGGTAAACTGCTCGATTATCGGACGGTCTGAATAATCAGAGATCCCGCCGTTGCCGAAAAACTTCCAGGTGAAAGAGATGACATTAGGGTTTCCGGACGCCTTGAACAGATCCGATAATGTTCCGTCGCCGACGTGTATATTTACAAATTCATCGACATCAATGGTCAGAACCCAATCCGCATCCTTGAATACGGGTTGTTTCATCGCATCTTCCAGCGCCATATGCTGGGGTTTTTTCCCCGAGGCAGGATCCCAAGGGTTAGCCATACGGGTGACAAGGCCTATTTCGGCCAGATGATCCAAAATTTCATTTGTATTGTCGAGACAGTCATTTGTGTAGACGAGGAAATGTTTAACTCCTATCGCTTTATGATAGGCGATCCATTCCAGAATAAATGGCGCCTCGTTTTTCATCGAGGTTAGGACGAGTATATTTTCATTTGAGATTGGTTCCGTCAGCGGCGGGAGGCGATCAGAAATCGTATCAGTTCGCAGCTCGAGATTGTCTATTGCGCGCTGATAATGCGGGCTTTGTACCAACGAATCCAGGGGCATGTTATGCGGCAAGGGCGGGGCAGTGCGAGGTGACGGTGCCTGACCTTTTGGAGCAACTCCGGCATTTGCTTTCGCGACCTCTGCCTGGGTTGCTTTTCCTTGCGGCGGGCGGTCCGGTATGGGCGCAGCGGCGGCATCAATGTCATGACGGACCAAGGCGCGACCCAGATAGCTGTCTGGGTGCGGGATGCCACCTTCGTGAGTGATCAACCGTCGGCTAAGTCGCCGGTTCCAAAGGTGCACACCATAACAGCCGTCATCGATTTTCTTCTCGACGATATAGCCTGGGGACAAGAGGTTACGCCGTTCTTTGAACGAAATCTGGAAAAACGCCATCTGTGGCTTCACATGTGCAATTTCACCTGTTTCATTCAGGAAATGAGTGAGGGCAGAAGGTCCCCAAACGCCCCATTTTAGTTCTGATACGTGGACCGGATTGCCTGCTGCATGTGCGGCCTCCAACTGGGCGCGTTCCTCTCCTTTGACCCACGGTGGGATCGGGTATTCGTTTTCGCAGAATTTGTTCAGCCGCTGCAGTGTTCTTGAGAACCGAGGTAGCCCCAAAACGGCATTGCAGACCAGACGCCCCGGTTTCTCCCACCCAAACACCCATTGGTCCTGAAAATCCCACGGGCGCACACAAAGAACATCCGCATCCACCCAGATTACATTCTGCATCGAGATCATTTTGTAACGGAACGCATCCGCATGAACCGCCGGCGATCCGGATACTTTATGGCGAATAAAATCCGAAGCTGGAAAAATAGCGTTTGCATCCATCAATTCCACACCGGGAGGGCAGTTTTCTACCGTTTCGTAGGTGTAGAGAATTGTGCGATGACCATGGTCCGCAAACGATTTCAGGCATGTCTGTTCAAGATAGCTGAGATTGCCACCAATCCAGAGTGAGGCGATTAATGGTAGGTCTGACATTTTTGTTTCCGCACTGCTTCTTTTATTGGTTGGCGAATTTTTATTTGTGTTCTTTAGATGGCTGAGCCCTTGCCGCTACCTGGTACGCGGATTTTCTGAAAAGCTCGATCTATGGCACATCGATGTTCCCTGCTTACCGGTCTTCTGGACAATGCTGATCCTCTAGGGGCTGTCGGAACTCGCGGCAAAAAGATGCACGGTTTCAGCTGCCTTCAATGCGAAATCCTCTGTGACCAAGGACGGGTTGAGGGCGTTCTGATATCGTCAGCATCTATATGTCGCGAGCGGCCAGCTGTCGTTGATTGACGTGACCCGGCATGTCATAGGCGGACGATACCGTACGTTCAGAGCGCATTCAAATGATTGTAAGCCACAAGCATAACTTTGTTTATGTGAAGCTTGGCATGTGCGCATGAAGTTCAATCGAACTTGCAGTCAGTGAATACTGCGGTCCGCAAGACATGATTACCAAACTGCGCCCGCGTGACGAATATCGGCGTGAAGGTTGTGTTGCGGAGGCTGTAAATTCACAATTTCAAAACATAAATTCGGGCGAAATAATCACCCTACAGAACCATTCCAGATATCGCGAGGCGCTGCGTTCCTATGGAGATGACATTGTCGACTATGACGTCATATGCTCCGAGCGGAACCCTTGGGAAATTTCTTCTGGAAAGGAAGTGGACGCCCAGAACGTCTTGTTGAGCCGCGTTTCAAGCGGTTTGTGAATGATAGGCGTTGGCCTCAGGGTTTCGAGGTCGCTTCACTGAATGACGTCCGTGTTGCCGACCATATCATTCGGGTGGAGCGGCTTAAGGAGGGCTACCGGGATGTTCTTGGTTCTCTTGGGATCATCATCGAGGACGAGATGCAGTTTCCGGCGTCCAGGGGATTTCAACGCCCCAAAGAAGCCACGCGCGAGGCTATGTTTATGCGCCCATGGGTGAACCGCAAGATTCTGGAAAGCAAAGATAATTTACGCTCGGTTCTGCCTTGCCAGTCCGGAGATCGCTCGCCACCCCATATCCACCTCAATGAAGAGCGCCTGGCGGTTCGATATCAATTTCCGGAGCAATATGATTGTGGCCTGGCCTATTGGGTACCGATTGATACCTATGCGTGACGCTGAAAAAAACTCACCGAGAATGCTGTCCTATCGGCGGCCACCTTGAACCCTTTGGGGTCAGAGATGTCGCAAGTTTAGGGGCGTGGGTTTTTTGATAGCCAAAATGGATCAGGTTCGCGATTGGAGTTAGCGGTTACCTTATTGCAATGGAATGTTCCGCTTTACACATTTTTAGGCGTATAAATGTCAAAGCCCAGACCAACCCGCTGTGCCGCGGCGTCGACCCCTGCCTGTTTGGCTTTGATCAGCGTACTTATCGTCTCGCATGCGAAGGTCTGCATTGGATGGGAAATCACCATGTTAAGGCTCCCATTGATCAAATCCGCACGGGTCTCATCTCTCCTTAGTCAGGGATTTTGGGACAGATGGCTGCCTTATCTAAGAAAGGGTCTGGCGCATCTGATTGGTTTGATTATGCGGCGGATTTGCGGTGAAGAGAGCGTCGCGTTTCGATGGTCTTCCGTTTGATCCTTTATCGTTGTTTCAGAATGGTTTTGCGCCGTCCGAAGTAGACGTCAGCCGGGGTGAGGTTCTTCAGGCTCTCGTGGTAGCGCTGGTTGTTGTAATGATCGACAAAGGTGTCGATCGGTTGCCTGAGGTGACCGGTCAGGTCGTAGTTTTCCGGAAGGATGCGGGTTTTAGCGTCTGATGCCAGCGCGCGATCTTGCCCTGGGTTTGCGGGTGGGTTTGCGGGTGATAGGGTGATACGGTGCGCCACGGAGGTGATCCATCTGTTGATCTTCAAGCCAATCAGCCAATTCACCAGATATGTAACGCGCCCCCCTTGTCACTGAGCAGGCGCGGCCATGCAGAATCGTCGCCTGATCACAACCCGAATCCTGCAGCGCCAGGTTGAGCGCATCAGTCACATCGCCAGACTTCATCCTCGTGCAAAGCTTCCCGGCGACGATGTCCCGGCTGTAGTCGTCGAGGATCGTGCTGAGATGGAACCTGCCCCAGCCGATCACTTTCAGATAGGTAAAGCCGGTCTGCTACAGCTCGTTGGGACGCGTTGTCTTGTCTTTGAACTCGTTTGCGGCCGACAGAACCACATAGGCCGGACCGGCTGGAGACTGCGATTCCAGACCCGTGACGGCTTGGGACTGCGATCCTCAAACGCTTAAGGGCCGCCGGCCAGATACCGGTCGTACCAACGGTAGAAAGTGGTTCTGGGGATGCCGAGCTTATCAAGCGTTCGTTTCGTCGGCAGGTGCGAACCTTCGAAGAAACGGATGATCTCGAGTTTTTCGGATGCGGGGTAGCTCATTCGTAGTCGTCCCCATCCGCGATTATGCTTTTTTTGAGCCGTCGAAGTTCCAAGGCCTGCTCAGCGACGACCTCTTTCAGATCACGGGTTTCCCGACGCAGATCCTTTAGCTCAGTCTAGGTCGCGGCGCGGGCTGTGTCGCCCGCCAAGGTGTTTCTTACCAGCTTCGAGAAACGCCTTGGACCAGCTCTAATACAGGCTCTGTGCAATGCCTTCGCGGCGGCACATGTCTTCGCCTTTCAGACCGTCCAACACGATCCTGATCTTCTCTTCCGCTGAATACTGTTTGCATGTCGCACGGCGAATGTCTTCGACGCCTTTTCGCCGTGGCTCCGCTTCGTGCTGGGTTTCTGTCTCATCTCCACTCCCTGGTCGTTGCGATGCGCCAGAAACTCTCTCTTATCAAATCACCCTAAACTGTCACATCCGCGCTGACGTCAAATACCCTTGGCTGACGCACCTGGCGTTACGGCACTGCCAACAGACATGCAGGTGATTGGTGCGGTGCAGCGTGCTGCTACCGATGACACTGTGGTGATGTGTGCGGCTGGGACCATGCCAGAGGAATTGCATAAGCTTTGGAAATCCACACGCCCTATATCCTACCATATGGAATACGGCTTTAGCTGTATGGGTTACGAAATCATAGGCGCTATGGGTATCAAGATGGCCCGTCCTGAACGGGACGTGATCTGCTTTACCGGTGACGGCACCTATATGATTGCCAACTCCGAGATGGCGACCGCACAGCTAGTATGGGGATTTCCTTCACTGTCGTGGTTACGGATAATCGCGGCTAGGGCTGCATCAACCGGTCGCAGATGGGCACCAGTGGCGCTGAGGTTTAACAACCTTCTCAAGCACACGATCCACGATAAGCCTTCGAACATTGACTTTCCCGCGCATGCTGCCGCAATGGGGGCGACAAGCGTCAAGGTAGGCTCAATCGTTGAGATGGAAGAGGCATTGACAAAATGCGGTGATATCAAAGGCCCCTACGTCATTGTCATCGACACGGATCCCTATCCCAGCACTGAACGGGGTGGGACATGGTGGGATGTTGGTGTGCCCTCAGTATCTGGACGCGCTGAAGTGAACGCCGCACGGGAAAAATACGAAACCCAGAAGCAGTCACAAAGGGTCCAATAATGGCAGTGCAAGTTGGGATATCCCTCATCGCATGGCAGAATGACGATCTGCCTGATCTAACGGCGGCCTTCACCACCGAAGGCGCAATGGAGGATGCAGGCCGCATCGGCTACACAGGCGTAGAACGCGGTCGTCGGATGCCCGCGGATACCAAGGCGTTACAAACCTATCTTGAGCGCTATGGCGTTGCGCTTTGTGGCGGTTGGTGTTCCGGCAATCTGCTGGTCACCTCTGTCGCTGAAGAGAAGGAGGCGATCCACCAGCAGGTCGATCAGTTTGCTGCGCTGAATGCGCCTTGTATCGTCTATGCGGAATGCTCCAACACTATCCAAGGTATGAGAAGCACGCCGGTGTCGCGGCGGCCCAAGCTCACGCGGGATGAGGTAATGGCTTATGGTGCCAGACTCTCAGATCTTGCGAAATGGTCTGAAGATCAAGGCGTTGTCCTGAGTTACCATCACCACATGGGCGCGATCATTCAAGACTCCGATGACATCGATTGGCTGATGGACGGCTCGACTGACGAGCTGACGCTACTCTACGACACCGGACATCTGCACTTTGCAGGGGCCGATCCGGTATCTGTTCTGGATAAGTGGGGCCATCGTGTCCATCACGTCCACTTCAAGGATGTGCGTCAATCGGTTCTGGATTGGGTGCGTGCTGAGGATCGCAGCTTTTTGGATGGTGTGGCGGCAGGCGTTTATTCTGTTCCGGGCGATCCCGAAGGCTGCATCGACTTTCAAGGGATAACGGACAAGCTCAAGTCGCTTGGCTATGCCGGGTGGATCGTCGTGGAGGCCGAACAAGATCCAGCCAAAGCCCCGCCCTTTGAATACTCCAAATTGGGCTACGACTACATCATCGACATTTGCGGCCGTTCCGGCCTAACCCTCCAAACATGAGGCCAGATATGCCTGATCTTCTCAACAAGCCTTTCGGCGCTCGCGGTAAAGTACATCAAATCACACCGGAAAGCGCCGGCTGGCGCTATGTGGGTTTCTCACTCTACCACTTGAAGGCAGGAGACAACGCCAAGGAGATGACGGGCGACCGTGAGGTCATCTTGGTTCTGGTCGAAGGTAAAGCGCGGATCATTGGCGCCGGTCAGGATTGGGGTGTGCTGGGCGAGCGAATGAACGTGTTCGAAAAAACACCACCGCATTGTTTGTACCTACCCAATGGCACCGAATGGGAGGCCACGGCTCAGACCGATTGCATCATCGCCGTCTGCACCGCCCCTGGAATCGGCGGCCATGACGCGCGCCGGATCGGGCCGGACGGCATCACCTTGACGGAACGTGGAAAAGGGACCAACACGCGCTACATTAACAACATCGCCATGGAGAATGAGGACTACTGTGACAGCCTGTTGGTGACTGAAGTCTTCACACCTGCAGGGCATTGGTCGTCGTTCCCCAGCCATCGCCATGATGAGGACGATTACCCTCGCATTACTTATCTGGAAGAGACCTACTACCACCGCCTGAAGCCCGCATCAGGTTTTGGTATTCAGCGGGTCTATACGGACGATGGGCAGCTGGACGAGACGATGGCCGTAAGTGACGGCGATGTGGTCTGCGTACCGCGCGGTCACCATCCTTGCGGCGCACCCTATGGATTTGAAATGTACTACCTGAACGTCATGGCAGGACCGAAACGCAAGTGGCGCTTTGTTGCGGCACCCGAGGTCGAATGGATCATGGAACGGGATGCCTGATTGATCACTTCTCAATCCGGGTAGGGCCTAGGGATATCCGGTTTGCGGAAGGCCGAATTCATCGTGCCTTACATATATGAGCGCTTTGGACGAACTGAGTGAAGGCGCTGCTCGTCCAAAGCGGTTTCGCATCGAATAATTGACGAACATGGATATTGGCGGACGGTTTGACGATATTTCATCACTGCAAAAGGGCCGATGGCCACACCAAGTGCCGATTTTGCCACCGCGTTTATTTGTGCTGTGCGGCCCAGACCTTCTTCAAGGCAGCGTACGGCCTCGTTTGTATACGGGCAGAAGAAACGATTTAGGGCGAAGCTGCTCTGATCTTTACAGCGGATCGCGGTTTTCTGGGTCTGTTCCAGAAACGGTAGTGCTGTATCAATGGTCGCGTCTGAGGTCTCTAGCCCCCGGATGACTTTGACCACAGGGGTGATCTCGGTAGGGCTAAAGTCATGCATACCGCAGAAACGGCCTTTGTGCGTTAGCGCTTCGGCTATATCAGTCACCTGCTGAGCGCTCGTATTGGTCGCCAATGCCGCGTCCGGGCGCACTATAGTCTCCAGTAGTGAAAAGACGTCTTTCTTAACATTCAGGTCTTCAAAAATGGCCTCTATCACCAGACCAGCCTTGGACAGCCCACCCATCGTCTTCACGGTTGTCAGACGGGAAGAGACAGTTCGCGTCTCTTCCTCTGTAATCCGACCCTTTTCGACCTGCCGGGCCAGATATGTCACCAGTTTTGCCTGTGCACGATCCAACGCCGCGTCGGAGTTGTCCGACAGCACGGTGTCAAAACCACCCATCACAGTCGAAAGAGCAATGCCGCTGCCCATGGTGCCTGCGCCCAATACTCCAATCGTTCTCATGGTTATGTAGCATGTGGGTTTTCGACGACTACGGCAATGCCCTGACCACCGCCTATGCACATGGTTGCAAGACCATAGCGGCCGCCGGTGCGGCGTAGCTCATAGATCAGCTTGATCAGAATGACGGTACCTGAGGCACCAATCGGATGGCCGAGCGCAATTGCACCGCCGTTGGGATTGGTGATCTCCGCCGGAAAATCGAGCTCTTCTGCTACACCGCAAGCCTGCGCTGCAAAGGCTTCGTTGCTTTCAATGACGGCTAGATCCGCTACGGTCAGGCCAGCAATTTTCAAAGCCTTTTGGGTCGCCGGGATTGGGCAAACCCCATGACTTCGGGCGCGACGCCGCCGACAGAGGTCGCGCGGATAACGGCCAATGGTGCGTTGTCTGTCGCATCTGCCGCAGCCAGAACCAGAGCAGCAGCCCTGTCCTTGATACCTGACGCATTGCCCGCGGTCACGCTGCCGTCCTTTTTGAACGCAGGGCGCAACTTTGCCATATCCTCGGATTTCATGTCCTTCCGCACGTGTTCATCGGTATCGAATACAGTTGCGCCCTTACAAGACCTCAGTTCGACTGGTAGGATTTGATCCTTGAAATACCCTGCCTCCATAGCGCTGGCAGCGCGCTGGTGACTTTCGACAGCCAATGCGTCCTGCGTTGCACGGCTGATGCTCATCCACTCTGCGATGTTCTCTGCAGTTACGCCCATGTGCCCGTTACCAAAGGGATCGGTCAACGCGCCGGTTATCATGTCGACAGCGGTGACATCAGCCATCTTTGCACCAAAACGGGAGGCGTTCATCCGATGGCCGACGCGGCTCATGTTTTCGACGCCACTTGCCAATGCTATATTGGCGTTGCGGAGCGTGATCTGCTCAGCGGCAGTCACCACGGCCTGCAAGCCGCTGCCGCAGAGACGATTCAAAGTCAGAGCCGGAGAGGCAACAGGCACTCCCGCGCCAATCGCAGTGACACGGCTGATGTACATGTCTTGGGGTTCGGTATGTATCACATTGCCAAACACGCTGGTCTCAATCTGTTCAGGCGTAACACTCGCGCGGGCAATTGCTTCTGATGCGACTTTGGTGGCCAGCGCGCAGAGGGCAATCTTGGCGAGAGATCCGCCGAAGCTGCCGATAGCGGTGCGTACACCAGACAGGATGGCGATATTCATAGGTGAAGGCGTCTGTGTCATTTAGTTTCCTGGAGACCTAGGAAGGCCAGTACGGTGTGCCGAACCATGGACCTTTGGTTGAAGCGGCAACTGCGGTTTGGTTTCAGCTGCCGAAGAAGGTCCTAACTGGAAGACCAGGTTGAGTAGGTGTTTGGCCCTAGGATAATGGGCATATGGTAGAGGTTGTCTGCATCTGGCATGTCAAACCGCAGGACAATTTGTCGGATATGCCGAACTGTCGAAGGACCGATATTCTTTGTCGCCCAATAAGGACCTGTCTCAAAGACCAGCTCATATGTCGCGTTGGGATCGATCTTGTCCGGGTCGATGTCTTCCCGCAGTCGGCGACCGGCGTCGGTACAGAGAGACGTTGATGCCATCTGCATGGCTGCCATCAACGCCGTTCAAACTGTGTGAGGATACCGTCGCCATTACTCGATTGAGGCCTTGTCGCGTTTGCCGGCAGTCGCTGCCACGATTGGGCTGATCACGCCGCGGCACTTAACGTTGACGCAGGCCGCCTTGCGGCTGGCAATAGCGCGCTGAATTGCGCCAGATAGCTCTTCGCGTTTGGTGACCATTTCGCCGTAGCCACCCATGCCCTCAAACAAGGTGTGAAACGGGATATCGCGGAAATCGGTGGCATAGTGCTGACCGTTGCCAAACAGTTTTTCCTGCAGCCGACTGATGCAATCCAAGCCACCATTGTTGTCGATCACCACAACAATCGGCGGGTTTTCCCGAAAACATGCTTCGACCGACAATCCACCGGATAGAAAGGCGCCGTCGCCGGAGATTACAACCACGGTTTTGTCGGGGTGTACGTTCTTGGCCGACAGGCCAAACGAAACTCCGACACCCTGCAGACTGTAGTTGCCCGGATGTAGGATGCCGCCTAGTTTTAAGCCACGTTTGGCAGCTATGTTGGTTGCGATTTCGTTCCAGAAATGGGTGTTACCGCCAACGAAGACCAGCCAGTCACTATCATTGATTTCGGCCTGTACATCGACACCCAGTTGCAACGGGTGCATTTTTCTGCCCTCGGCCTGATCCTTGGCGGTTTCCTCTTCCAGATGGGCGCTCCATTCCTTCACCCATTCGGTACGGCGCTGCACCTGTAGATCGAACCAAGCATCCCAAGTCTTGTCCAGATCACCCATAGCATCCAAAAAAGCGCCCGGATCGGACAACAATGGCATGTCCGACCCGTGGTTGTAATCCAGCTCTCCATGGCCTGCGATCACTACGGGGCGCTCCGCGTTATTGATAGCCTCCAACACAGGCGCTAGCGCGTCTGGATCGGACCATGCGCGCGGCAGGGGTTGCGCAGTGCGGTCAAATGAGCGCTCCTGCAGGCCGACATTTTCGGCGAAGGAGGAGAACATGATATCCACCGGCAGTGCCAGATGTACCGGGCCGGGGTAGCCGGTGAGGAAATGCATAAAAAGGCCCATCGCTACTGTTTCGTCGCGAATTCAATCAGTGCCAAGATGACGATTACCCCTGTGGTCTGACTCGGGCCCTATAGGGGAGGTCAGAAGCCTTGTGAGACTGTTGCTCCACAGCAGTAGATCGCTAACTTCCACAGCTTTGACGGTCTATGTGAATACGCCAACTGTCTACGTGTTGCGCATGCCTGGGCTGGGGGACTGACGCACCGAAAGCGCGTCAGCCAGAAGATGTATCGGTTGTTTTATTCCGGTTGAGCATTGTGTGAATAGGTACTCAATCTGCTAACACCGCTGTAATCCGATGGCCTCAGATCGGCCGCTATTCAGCCGCTTTTAGCTCGGTGTCGATCTGGATGGTCAAATTCCCCACCGGGATGCTGCTACCGACACCGAAATCTGCTGGATCGATTGCGCCCTGTGCAGAGAAAGCCACCCAATCGCCCTTGTAGTAGTCGAAGAACTGGCCAACCGGATGAGCACCGAGATGGGTGAGACGGGCCTGTAGTTGCACGGGCTTGGTCACACCATGCAGGGTCAGATCACCGGTGATTTCGGCAGTATCCTCACCAGTCAGTACGACATTGGTGCTGGCAAAGGTGATTTCCGGATAGGTGTCTGTGTTCAGGAAATCCGGGCTCTTTGCATGCTTATCCATGGCCTCTACGCCAGAAAAGAAGCTGTCGGCTGCAATGGTGGCTGTAATGCTGGCTGTATCAGGGCTTTTGGGATCTAGGTCCAAGGTGCCGCTAACTGTTGTGAATTCGCCGTGCTGCATGGAAACGCCAGCGTGGCTCCAGCCGACACGGACCTCTGTGTGGCCGGGGTCAGTTAGATAGGTTTCCGCAGTAGCGGCACCAGCCGTGATTGCGAACATGGTCAGAGCGCCAAGAAGATGGAGTTTGGTCATAGTGTTTCCTTTTGGATGTGTGTTGAACTTTGATGTGTGTTTAATGAACAAGCGCTGTCAGAACATGCCGTTGGTGTGGGCGAATTCCGTAGGGATTTCCTGAACCGCGTCCCAATGTTCGGCGATTAGCCCGTCCTCGACGCGCCACAGATCGTAGAAAGCAACGGGTGTGCCGTCGTATATCCCCTCAGCCTGAGTCATCACGAAATTGCCCTCAGCCACGACATTGTACAGCGCTGTGTAGGCAAAGGAGATGTCGCTTTCCGCCAGGCCGTTGATAAAGCTTTTCAGCCCATCGCGGGTATCGGGCACATAGGGGCTGTGCTGCATGTAATCGGCACGGATGTAGTCGTCGATGGCCGCAAGATTGCCACCCATCAGAACATCTTGGACCAGTTTCGTGACCAGCGTTTTGTTGGAGTCGGTCTTGTCCAGATCAGTGATTTCGGTTGTGCCGCCGGTCATGGAACGGCCGTTTGCAGTGTCGGCCACATCGTCCTGGATTGCGTCCCAATGCTCTACAACTTTGCCGTTTTCGAAACGAAACAGATCAATCACCACTTTGGGGCCCATAAACTCGGCTGCCTGATGGATTACGACAAACTTCTCATCTGCAAACACCCTTAGTGGGTTTACCTCAACTGGCGGCTCCAGAGTTTCCAGAAAATCGACAAATCCCAAAAGACCTTCACGGCCATCCGCGGCCAATGGGTTATGCTGGATATAGTTTTCAGCGACATGAGAGAGAATGAATGCTCGATCCCCCTTCGCCAGGCCTTGCTCTAGCAGTGCAACAGCGGTCGCCTTGTTGTCCGCGGGAGTGGCAGCTGCCACACTGCCAATTGAGGTGGTTAGGAGGGCAGCTGCCGCTGCCGCCGTCGTTTTCGCGATGCTCATCTTGGTTTCTTTCGAAGTGATTGCGTGAGTCGATATATTCAGTTACTAATAATAACTATAAAATTTAGTTGGAAGTAGGCACTTTTTAGTAACTAAGGGGGATGTATGAAACGGCGTGAAGAAATTGAACAAAGGTTGGGATTGGATCTCTGTCCAATTCGCACAGTGCTGGCGCAGATCAGTGGTAAATGGAGCTTGCTGGTCATTCTGCTGTTGCGGGATGGCGAATACCGGTTCTCTGCAATTCAGCGGGCGATCCCGGATGTATCTCAGCGGATGCTGACACAGACGCTAAGGCAGTTGGAACGGGACGGGCTGGTAACACGTAAGGTCACACCAGTTATTCCGCCGCGCGTAGACTACACAATCACCGATCTGGGCAGATCGCTGTTTGAACCGATTGGTGCCATGGCGGCTTGGGCTGTGGAGAAACAACCGGAAATCGAGTCAGCGCGAGAACGTTACGACCTTGCTGGTTAGAACCTGGTAGTGGACCAAGACGGTAGCCTCGGTCCACTAGGTCAGGTGAACATCACTTGGATATAGGTGTATTCCTTTAGACCTTCTTCGCTGAACTCCACGCCCAGTCCAGAGGATTTCACACCGCCAAAGGGCGCATTCGGCTGAATGGCGCCGTGCTTGTTGATCCAGACAGACCCGCATTCCAGCCGCGCCGCGACGCTGCGCGCCGTGGCTGTATCTCTGGACCATACCGACCCGCCCAGCCCGTTGGGGCTGTCGTTGGCGGCGGCTATCGCCTCTTCCACGTCGCGGTATTTGATCACCGGCAGAGCCGGGCCAAACTGTTCCTCATCTACCAGTGGATCGCCATTGCTGAGACCTGTGATGATGGTCGGTTCAAAGAACAGCCCCTCACCGGGGTTGCCGCCCAGCAGGACGTGCCCGTTGCGACTGGCGGCAGCCACCAAACGCGATAGTTTGGCGTGCTGCGCAGGGTTTTGGACAGGGCCGAGAATGGACGCTTCGTCAGAGCCGGGCCCAACCGGGATGCTGCGCGCAAATTCTACCAGCGCGGCGCACACCGCATCGTGGATGTCCTCATGCACATATAGACGCTTCAGCGCGGCGCAGGTCTGGCCGTTGTTGATAAAGGCGCCCCAGAACAATCCTTCGGCAATCGCCTGGGGATCGGCGTCGGGCAGCACGATGCCCGCGTCGTTGCCGCCCATCTCCAGCGTCAACCGTTTCATCGTCGGTGCCGCCGAGGCCATGATTTCCTGCCCCGTGGCACAGGAGCCGGTGAAGACGATCTTGCGGATGCCCGGATGGGTGGACATCGCTGCCCCCAGATTCTCAGCCTGGTCATCGCCGGTGACACAGTTCAGGACGCCTGCAGGCAGCACCTCGTTCAGCAGCCCCACCAGCCATAATGTGCTGAGCGGCGTCAGCGGCGAAGGTTTGATCACCACGGTATTGCCGGTCCGCAGCGCTGGCAGGATGTGCCAAACCGCAATCATTACCGGGTAGTTCCAAGGGGTGATTGATGCGACCACACCCAGCGGTTTGCGGTGCAGCTCTATCCGGCCTTCGGAATCCTCCTGCAGCACCTTGACCGGCAGCGATAGTTCTGCGGTGTATCTCGCCCAGGCCTGGGCACCGCCCATTTCAAACCGGGAGCCAAGCCCGTTGAGCGGTTTGCCTTGCTCGGCAGTGATCAATTGGGCCAGCTCTTCGGCACCGGCTGACTGGCTGCTGGGAGATCGAGGCTATGACGCAGATTGGTTCCGCGAAGCCCTTAATGACAGGGGAATAAAGTCCTGTCCCAGGTCGAAAGTCACGCGACAAGCCTGTCCGATACGACAAGCGCCGCTACAAACGACGCAACCGCATTGAGATCATGTTCGGATGCCTGAAGGATTGGCGGCGCGTCGCCACCCAATATGACAGATGCCCAAAGGTGTTCCTCTCGGCCATCGCTCTCGCTGCAACGGTCCTATTCTGGCTGTAAATCAATGAGTCTGGAGCCTAACAACAGGGGCTGTATTTTTGCTCATTTCTCCCAAACGCTGCTGTTAGAGGCACCATTCTCGAACGAACACTCTGCAACCGGTCGAATTTTAACTCGGAGTTTTATTAACTTTGGTGTTAGCGTTCGGATGAGAGCCGTCGCTAAGCTAACAAGTGCTCTTGTAATAAGAGATAAATGAAGCCCGTAGAAAACAGACCTGACAGGATATTCATTTCAAACTGGGAGGAACGATATGAATCTGAGACCTGATCCGACATTCCATGCATCGCCAAAACTTGCAATGGAAGCGCCTATTGAAAACTACGCCTTTACAGTAATGCTAAGCCCTGATGGCTCGCAATCCGATGGTATTGCCGTCATTGACCTCAAGCCTGGCTCAGACACCTATGGTCAGATTGTCCATCAGGTGATTGTGCCCAACAAAGGTGATGAATTTCATCACTTCGGCTGGAACGCTTGTTCATCTTCTCTTTCTCCACTTTCGGGTCACGCCTTCCTTGAGCGACGATATCTGATTGTGCCGGGCATTCGCTCCTCGCGCATTTATGTCATCGACGTAAAAGAGCCGCTCAAAGCCCATATTCACAAGACGATAGAGCCTGAGGAATTGTTCTCCAAGACGGGCTATTCCCGCCCCCATACGATCCATTGCGGCCCCGAAGGCATTTATGTCTCTTGCTTGGGTGGAGGTGGCGAAGATGGCACCGATGGCCCTCCGGGTATCTTTATCATGGATTGCGAAACCTTCGAGATCATCGGTCAATACGAGATGGACCGAGGCAAGCAAGACAAACACTATGACTTCTGGTGGAACCTGCCGCAGGACTACATGGTCAGTTCCGAATGGGGGCTACCACCGCAGTTCGAGAACGGCGTCGTACCCGAGGATTTGCTGTCCAATAAATATGGGCACTCGATTCACTTCTGGGATCTGCGTGCGCGAAAAAATATTCAGACCATGGATTTTGGCGACAACTACCAGATGGCTCTGGAAATACGTCCCGCGCACGATCCAACCAAGTCATATGGGTTCTGCGGCGTCGTGGTGGATACGACCAACCTGCAAGGGGCTATCTTTACGTGGTGGCGCGACGACGACGGCGTGTGGCAATCCAAGAAAACCATCACTATTGATCCGCGTCCTGAAGACCCTGCAAACCTGCCCCCACTCCTGCAAGGTTTTAGCGCCGTTCCACCGCTGGTCACTGACATCGACCTTAGCTTGGATGACAAATACCTGTATGTGGCGTGCTGGGGCTTGGGGGAAATGCACCAGTATGATGTAAGCGACCCGATGAATCCTGTACTTGCAGGCAAGGTTGAACTGGGTGGTATCGCAAAAGGTGAGAACCACACAAACGGCAAACCCTTTGCCTACGGGCCGCAGATGGTTGAAATCAGTCGCGACGGCAAACGTGTATACTGGACAAACTCGCTCTACTCTACTTGGGACGACCAGTTTTACCCTGATGACGAAGGCGGGCAGATGGTAATGGCCGACGTGGGCGAGAATGGTGGCCTGACGCTTAACAAGGATTTCTACATCGATTTCCCGAAGGGGCTAAGGTCACACCAGATCCGGCTTGAAGGTGGCGACTGCTCCACCGACAGTTTTTGCTACCCATCTGTCTAAATGGTTGATGAACTTGCTTCTGCGACGGCCCTCTGGGGGGCCGTCATTTTTTCGGGCTTCTATCATGGTGTTAACCCTGGAATGGGCTGGCCGCTTGCTGTCTCCGCAGCTCTGATGGAACGTGATCCCAAAGCCATGCCAAAGGCATTGGCGATGCTTGCCCTTGGACATTTTCTGGCAATGGTCGGTATTTTGCTACCGTTTACATTGATGATTATGCTGATCGAGTGGGAGGTTGAAATTCGCATTGCTGCGGGCCTTTTGGTCATCGCAATGGGGATCTATCTGCTTATCAACAGGCGGCATCCGAAATTCCTGGCGCGGGTGCATCCAGCGCGTTTGGCACTTTGGTCGTTTCTCGCGGCTATGGCGCATGGCGCGGGGCTGATGTTGGTCCCGATCTATCTGGGCATCTGCGCCATTGGTGCGACTGAGACAGGCCACTTGGCAGCGCAAAATCTAATGGGTGACAACATCGTCACAGCTTTTGCAGTCGCCGCTGTACATACGTTCTCCATGACGATCGCTGGCGGAGTGATTGCTGTGGTGATCTATTTTTGGCTTGGTCTCAAATTTCTTTCACGCACATGGTTTAACTTGGATGTGGTTTGGGCGTCGAGTTTGATTTTGGTCGGAGCATTCGGCATTTACTCAGCTTACATGCCGCACTGAGACTGCATCTTGTTTAATTTGCGAATTTGGATTTCCGCACCTGTCAGTCAACAGGCTCAGCGCGCCGATGACGCTGCAATAGGACCGCCCCAGTTCGGTGTTTTCTGACGGTGGGACAGTGTGATGTAGCAGGGCGTGGCCCGGGCTGCCTGAAGAGCCGCACAAGGCTTTCGACGAAATTCGCTGTTTGGCTGAGAAACATCCCAAGTGAACCCTACCAGTTCAGGCAGATTTGGATAACGGCATCACCGAAATTCTGTAGTCGGCCAACCGCAGAGAACCTGCTCCTCTTGGCTGGGACAAGCGGGAAGACTCTCGTCGTGGGAGGGGGGCTGTCACACATCTTTTCCCGACTTCTTGGAAAACCGATCAGTTTAACTGAAAGTGGCAAACAGCTATCGCGTTTACGTTTCTTCCACTGTGATACGCGATGCCGCCTCGGCGATCTTGGAACGTAGCCACATATGGGGCGCGGATACATGGGTCCTTGCAGTCCAATAGAGGTCGATCGCGAACTGGGCCAGAAAAGGGCAGGGAACCGACGCCACTGAGCTCCCAAACATCTGGCTGATACGGGAGGGGACCGTGGCAATCATATCTGTGCGCGCCAGGAGCTCGGGCAGGTTTGCCGGGCTAGGTATTTCCAGCACTGTATTTGGCACATGTCCGGCGGCTTCCATTACAATCAGAAACTTGGACCGGAAGTTTCCACCATAGTTCACGACAACTTGCGGCGCGTTGACAAATTGCTCAATGCTCAGTCTGTCCTTGGCCAGAGGGTTCGATGGATCCATGACGCAGGCATATTCTTCTTGCAAGAGCGACCTTTTGTAGTAGCCGGTGTCCTCGATTTTGATCGGACCAATCAGAATATCGCTTTCGGAGCGCAACAACTGCTGTTTGCCCTGCGCAGATGATGAGATCACCTTGAGTTTGATACCCGGGGCCTCACGTCGGAGCGTCCGTATGACATGGGGCAAGATGGTTACGCGCTCGTAGTAGTTGCAGCTGAGGCCGATTTCGACCGAGGCTTCGCCCGGGTCAAACTTCCGTTGGGCGGTCATTGTTTCAAACTGATTGATCAGCTGTTCGGCTTGGGCCGCGATTTCATGGCATCGTTCGGTTGCCACCATACTGCTGCCTTGTCGCACAAATAGCGGATCTCTGAACACGTCTCGTAAGCGTGTCATCGTGTAGCTGATTGTCGATTGGGTCACACCGAGCGTTTCGGCTGCGCGTGAGAAACTCCCATGGGCATAGACCAATCGCAGGGTGCGCAGAGCAGTGAAGTCCAAAGCAAGGGGATCTGGTGGCATTATGCATCCTATCGAATTTTTCGAACCACACTATCAAATCCATCGGATTGCCCAATGAGAAATCGCTGCCTACCGTTTCAAACCACCGCATTCTTAGGACCTAATATGCCCTTATCCAGCTTACAGGCGATCCCTGTTGACGATCAGATCGCGATCGCTCAGCTGACGGAAGACCCATATTCGATCTACAAACGCCTGCGGGCCCAGTCGCCAGTCTTACGCATTCCCTCCATCAACAGAATTTTGCTGACCAAAGCGGCGGACACGAGACAGGTCAAAGAAAACTGGGAACTGTTCAGTTCAAATGACCCGCGCACTCCTATGAGGCGTGCCTTTCAGGCCGACACGTTGATGCGTAAGGATGGTGAAGCTCATAAACGAGAGCGCAATGCCATGGCTCCGGCCTTTGCGCCCCGTAACATCACCGGATGTTGGCAAGATATTTATACACAAGTGGCAGAAAACTATATCGGGCGACTGCCACGCGGCGAAACGGTTGATTTGTTTTCCGCACTCGCGGCACCACTGTCAGCCCGTTGCCTAACCCATCTTCTGGGCATTCCGGAGGCGTCAGACCAAGAGATGATCCACTGGTCACAGGCGTTGATTGACGGGGCAGGCAATTTCGGCAATGCGCCTGAACTTTATGATGTCTCGGACCGTGCCAACACGGCAATGGACGCGTTGTTCGACAAGTGCATCAAACGGGTCAGTGCCACGCCCGATCAATCCGCGTTATCGGCCATGGTCAACGCGGATCACCCAATCGAGAAAAGCCAGATCCATGCCAATATCAAGATCGCAATTGGGGGCGGAATAAACGAGCCGCGTGATGCGCTGCTCACCATTCTCTATGGGTTGCTTACAAACCCTGAGCAATTTGAGGCCTGCAAGGCCGACACGCTTTGGAATGCTGCTTTTGAAGAGGGGATACGCTGGGTGGCCCCGATACAGGTCAGTTCGCGCCTTGCGATGGAAGACACCGAAATCCGCGGTCATGCGATTGCCAAAGGCGAAGTGGTGATGACTTCGCAAGCCTCAGCCTGTCACGATGAGGATCTGTATGACAGGCCGGAAGAGTTTAATATCTTTCGCCCCAAAACACCCCACCAGGCATTCGGGAATGGCCCGCATTTCTGCCAGGGCACCCATATCGCCCGAAGGATGTTGGCGCAGATCGTTCTTCCGATGCTGTTTGACCGGTTTCCAAAGATGAGTTTGCAGGACCCCGGTGCAGTCAAGTTTTGGGGATTTGGTTTTCGCGGGCCACTCAGCCTGCCTGTTACGCTGAACTGATAAAGCACGAGATATAAAAAAGGGAGGAACCACATGAAACGTCTTACAAGCCTCAAATTCGCGGCGACTGCTGTGTTGGCTATTGGGCTTATGCCTGCAAGCGCACTGGCGCAGGAGGTTACACTTAACCTGCACCAGTTCTTGCCGGCACCGGCAACGGTGCCGAAACATATTCTCAAACCCTGGGCAACCGCCGTTGAGGAGCGTGCAGGTGGCAAGCTAAAGATCGAACATTTCGACTCAATGGCCCTTGGCGGCAAACCATCGGGGCTGATGGACCAGGCCATTGACGGCGTGGCTGATATCATCATGACTGTTGTAGGATATACCCCTGGCCGCTTCCCACAAACCGAAGTTTTCGAGCTGCCCTTTATGATGACCGATCCGGTGGCCACATCAAAAGCATTTCAGGATTTGGTCGAAACGGACCTGCAGGACGGTGAGTACAAAGACGTCAAGGTTCTGGGGGCGTGGGTTCATGGTCCGGGCGTTATCCATACAGCGTCTGCTGTGAAACAGGTTGAAGACCTGGAGGGGCTAAAGATACGTGCACCAACGCGTGTCATCAACGACATGCTCAAGGAACTGGGGGCAACGCCGGTCGGGCTCCCTTTGCCTGCCATTCCCGAGGCCCTGTCAAAAGGGGTGGTTTCGGGCACAGTGATCCCATGGGAAGTCACGCCTGCGATCAAACTCTCTGAGCTGGTTACACACCATACAGAGTTTGTTGGAGAGGAATCTCTTTATACCGCTACGATTGTTCTGGCTATGAACCGAGCCAAGTATAACAGCCTGCCTGAAGACATCCGTGCCGCGATTGATGCAGAATCCGGACTTATTCTTTCTGAGATGGCTGCCAGAGTGATGTGGGAGAAAGATGCGCCCGGCAGGGAAATTGCCGAAGATGCGGGCAATACAATCATCCAGCTGTCCGAGGCTGAGGTCGCCCGGTTTAAGGACCGCTCCCGGCCGGTTGTTGATCGTTGGGTGGCGGAAATGGATGCCAAAGGCATAGACGCCCGCGCGCTCATAGCTAAGGCAAAAGGCCTGATCGAAAAACACGGCGGCTAAACGCTGAACTCTAGATCGCAAAGGTGCTAAGCGGCACCTTTGCGATATGGAGCTAACAACTGGGACGTCAGGAATAGGCCTCCCAGTATTTTTGCATGCGGTATTGTTACATCAAATACTTGGCTGGTTTTGCACTGAACGCTTAGCGTGCCTAAGTCGGTGTCTTGAGCGCTTCCAAGTCACCGGCCCCTTGAAAACCCC
This sequence comes from Phaeobacter cretensis, assembly GCF_047372505.1. Taxonomy (NCBI): domain Bacteria; kingdom Pseudomonadati; phylum Pseudomonadota; class Alphaproteobacteria; order Rhodobacterales; family Roseobacteraceae; genus Phaeobacter; species Phaeobacter cretensis. The sequence continues at coordinate 681,783 of NZ_JBKBEU010000001.1, read as the reverse complement.
ACTAGGATTTCTCTCAGTCCAGAGGTCCCATACGTGCGGTATTCAAATGGTGATGGGCATTTGATTGAAAAGGCAGAACATCACGAGTGGATGGCAGTCGCTTTCCGCTTTCACAAAGCTGCGCTGCGCTCTAGACATGCCCATCTTCGCTAGTCAGGAAAAACCATGGCGCAAAAAGCCACCATTCATAAAGCCGAGCTTACCGTTTCGGATATGGATCGCCACTATTATGAAACGCACAAGCTGACCGTTGCTAAACATCCTTCGGAGACGGATGAACGACTGATGGTGCGTCTTCTCGCTTTTGCGCTAAACGCCCATGAACAATTGGAACTGACCAAGGGCCTTTCAACGGATGATGAGCCAGATATCTGGCAGAAAAGCCTGAGCGGCGAGCTGGAATTGTGGGTGGCGCTAGGGCTTCCTAGCGAGAAGATTGTTCGTCAATCTTGTGGTAAATCCCAAAAGGTCATTGTCTATAGCTACGGCCGAACGGCTGAGGCGTGGTGGGAAAAAATCAAAAACAGCACCACCCGGTTCGAGAACCTCCAGGTTGTCAATTTTTCGGAGACGGTTACCCGTGAGCTAGCTAACCTTGCAAGCCGTTCAATGAAATTGCAGGTGAATATTCAGGATGGCGACGTAATGGTCAGCGTCAATGACAGCATCGTCTATGTAACTCAGACTAAATGGAAAAATGTGGGGTAGGCGAGGTAAACTAGCCTTAGGCCCGCGCGATTCGGTGAGCTACTGCTGGTTTGTCAATTTAGCTGCTGCTCTTCTACAGTATACTGCATCACTCTCTAGGGACTTCAGACCGTGGGTCTACGCTTGACAGTTTTGCCGGAATATCGGCGCTGCTTTGAACGCTTCTGTGCGCGTTTGGGCCCGTCGTTGATCAGGCTTCGTCCAATTTTTGAAATTCACTTCGCAACTGAACCAGTATTTCCACAAATGAACGATTGAAATGGCCGCTGCACGGCGTCGCTGTCATGATGTCTGGTGGTAGTAGTCGACATGAGATTGGCCGTACGCTGCGGTGTTGTGGCTGACTCTGACACCAGGACATATGTCTTCTGCCGATGGTTTGATGAGGTTTGATTTTCTCAACGGGTAGCCGCCTCCGGGCTAGTAAGCGCCTCAGCGAGGGCGTTTGCGATCAGCTGTGGAACATCGGGGAGAGCCCCAAGCACAGGGATTGTTTCGCCGCTGAAATTAGCCTCTCTCAGCGCTTCCGGTAGGTCATCGCGTACGTGCTCGCCGGATTGTGCAAAAAAAGGCAAGCATAGGCTGGGCTGGGGTGGATGCGCTGTTTCTAGCGCGCGGGCAGAGGTGGCAATGCGTGGTTCCTCCTCGACATAGCCGGTAACTAAGTCTGTGCTAGGCAGGCGTTTTCGCAGATCTGTCGCAAAGGCTTCGGCGGCCTCGGCGGCTTTGGGACCGCGCGCAGATCCATGCGCGGCTAATAGAATGCGGGTCGTGTCGAGGCTCCAGCCCCTTTCGCGACAGGCCAATGAAAGCGCATCGCACGCCAGTTGTGGCAACGCTGGATCGAGTCCGAATGGAGGCAGCAGACGCACCTCGTGCTCTCTTAGCCGGCGTGGCAGAACAGAGCTGGTGAACCAGCCCCTGGCCATAAAGAACGGGTAAATTAAAGCACCTTGCGGGGTTACCTGTTCCAGCCGATTTGGCATGGCAAGAGTGGCCGAACGTATTTCCCAACCGGGCAACAATGCGGCAGTCGAATTGGCGAGGTCTGCCAAGGCGATTTCCTGAGGCTCCGGGGCAGAGGGTTGTCCGTGTGCCGTAATCACGGCGACCGGGTGCGGAGGTGTTGGGTGCGTCATGTCAGGCGGCTTTCAAGGTGTATCTGCACTGCCGGAGGATACTGGCAGGGACAATTGGATCTCAAATCTCTACGGAAGGCCAGTGGCGATAGATCATTCTTCCGCGGGATGGGTCGATTGAATAAGTGAAGTGAGCGACTAAGCCGACGTATTGTGTCGGGCTTGACTAAATCACAGGAGCGCGCACGCGGTTGAGAAATAGGAGCAGGTCGTCGCCAGTCGTAGGTTCCGTGAATAGTGTTAGGTTTTGCTGTCCTGCCAGGGCAGTCAGTTCTGGGGTATGAGTGGCGGCGATCAAACCTGCGGGAAACATACCAAGATCGTGGCGTAGGTCTTCAATCACGCCAATGCCGTCTCGGTTGCCTTCCAATTGCTGATCGCAGATGACGGCATCCGGGGCGACGTCGATTTCTGCCAATAGCGAACGGGCCTCTGCTTCGCTGCTACATGGCAGAACGTCGATATCCCATTGTTCTATTGTCAGGGTCAGCGCTTGGCGGGCATCGGTATCGGTGACGATCAGCAATGCTATCAAGTGTGGCACGGAGGCAGTTGGTGGATTTGAAGCTGCGTCTGGCGCAACGCCTTTGGTATTTCTATTGTGGTTTGAGGCGGTCACTGCCGAAACGGTCTGCTCACGCGGCAGGTTGATGGCAAAAACAGTGCCGATCCCTTCCTTGGATCGTAGAGTCAGCGGATGGCCAAGCAGGGCGCAAGCGCGTTCGACAATGGCGAGACCTAGGCCGATGCCATCGGCGGCGCTGGCGGTTGCGTTAAGGCGCTGAAACTCCCCAAAAATATGAGCGCGATCGTCTTCGGCAATGCCGATACCTGTGTCCCAGATTTCAACCCGCACGGCCCCCATGCGTTGGCGTACTCCGACCAGTATCCCGCCAGTGGTGGTATAACGTAAGGCGTTGGAAATGAGATTTTGGATAATACGCCTCAGATAGGTGACGTCGCTTCGGACCGTGGCGTGGCTTGGGCGCAGGCGAAAGGACAGACCTTTTGCCTCGGCAATTGGACGCATTTCGTCCTGCAATTGGCTAAGCAGGTCGTCCAGATCAACTGGTGCAATATGAACCTGTGTTCGCCCGGAATCGAGCCGCGATATGTCGAGGAGTGCCGCCAGTAAGGTCTCCACGCTATCCAGTGCGTTGGTCGCCTTTGAGAGTGTATCGCGAGGAGTGTCTGGGGGCAGTTCCGTCTCTAGAGCTGCAACAAAGAGTTTCGCGGCGGAGAGGGGTTGCAGCAGGTCATGTGAAGCAGCCGCAACAAAGCGGGACTTGGAGGCGTTTGCGCGTTCTGCGGCTTGCAACGCATCCTCCAGTTCTAGGGTGCGCTCCAATACACGTTGTTCCAGGGTATCACGGGTGGCGTTCATGGCGCGGGCGGCCTGACGTTCGGCGGTCACATCCGTGAAACTGATCACAAAGCCCCCATCGGGCATGTCCTGCATAAACACAGTCAGCACCCGTAGCCCACCTTGCTGGATATCATCTGTCCCTTGCTGGATGTCAAAAGAGAGCGGGACTCTGGCGGGTGGCATATGGGCTTGATTATCACTTGTCGATATTGGGTTGGCTGAAGGGGCTGCGCTGCCGTCCGGGGTAGGTCTTGGGCTGGCCCAGCGTTCCACCTCGCTGGCCATTTCTTTGTCTGCAAAGGTGAAATCAGCCCGCAGCCGATCAAAAATTGATCCAAACTGACTGCCTATGCGAAACCGCGCGATGGGTATGGACAGCTGCTCTCCCATGAGCCGGTTCCAACCGACGAGACGGGCTTGCCGATCAAAAATGCAAACGCCCTGATTTAAATGCTCAAGGGTGGCGCGGATCAGGCGAGCCTGATCATCCAGAATGCGCTCTCGTTCTTGATGTTGTAGCCGCATGATGTCGGTGACATCTGTTTGCAGGATAACGGTGCCGCCATCAGGTGTGCGGTGTTCGCTGACCTGAAGCCACCGATTGCCTGCTATGCGGACATTAAACATCACGCTGCGATCCTGGTGACGGTTCAACCTCCGCGTGGCCCAGTTGGCAGCTGTGGTGCCCGCCGGCAAGGACAGGGCGGTGCTGCTGCTGACCAGTTGCACGTAGGCCTCGAAGTCCAAACCGGGGCGCAAGTACGAGCGGATGTCGGGCATATGCATGCCAAACCGGCTGTTGCACATCACCAGCACATCCTGCGGGTTAAACAGGGCAAAACCTTCCTGTACGGTTTCAATGGCATTGGCGAGATTTGCGCGCGCGGCTTCGGTCTCGCGATTCGCCTCGGCCAGTTTGGCGTTGGACAGATTAAGAAGATCCAGCGTGCGTTCAAGATCGCGGGTCCGGCTGCGGATCTCTTCCTCCAACAGCACGGCGCGTTCAAACTGTGCATAGGCGAGGCCGGAGGCATCGGTGTCCTGTTCGACCCTCCGCATTAGTGTCGAGGTGATTTTCAGCAGCTTTTCATTCTGCCGCTCCAGCGAGTCGCGAGGATCAATTAAACCCTGCGTCATGATCGCTCTGAAGGCTCAGATGTGGTCGGTGGATATATCGCTACTCCAGTCAGTGTATGGTTCACATGGATAGAGTCCACCTGCTCTCCATATGTGCAGAATCCTACTGCGCGATGCTTCGCCAAGAGCGATGAAATCTGTGTAGTGAGCTGTTTCTGCTGGGCTTCCATCCGGCGCAAAACACAATCACAAGCGAGAATCACATCGGGTGTTTGCGCCTCTCCCAATCCTGAAAGGGCGCGATCCAGATGGTCTACCATGTCCAATGACTCAGCAAGGGTCAGCACCACGCCTTCGTCGATTGCGGAGAAGAACAGAAGATCACCTGTGTCCACAACCTGTTGGATGGCGCGGACGTGGTGTTGGCCACCAATGCGCACCACCACCGGGTGGGCGGCAAAAGTAAAGGTTGTCAGTTGTTCGGGATCCTTGCCCAGTAGCCTGGCATATTCACGCGCCGCGGGTTCCGCGTTGATCTCATGGACCAGCCTGCGAGCAGGGTCAGCACCTGTGACCACCATGCGTTGGGCGCTGGGCACAAGATGATCGGTGTTGAACACCTTGATCGGGCAATTGCTACGGATTTGCAGAAGCGCCGCTGTATTTTGCCTCGCTTTCCCGTCACTTAGTACATAGGTTGCTCCAAAGTCGGTGCCATCGCCGGCAGAGCCTCCAAATAAGGGTACAGGCCCAAGCCCAGGCGCTAGATCTGCGGTTAATGCGTCTTCCTTGATCGACAGGCCGTCGATCAACAAGAAGGCGAATTCTGATGTCCAGTCAGGCGTCTCATGGGCCATTTCATTGCGATTGCGAATGATTTGGTCGATCTGATCTTGGGCATTGTAGTTGCCTAAATCGTCAATGAGCAGAACTCGGGCACAGAAATGGCTGCGGGGTATACCGATGGCAATGATCTCTCCATCGGTATACCCGGTTTCGCCAATCTCTCCCGCAGTGGTGCAGCCAACCACACGGGTCGGCGCTAGATCACGTGCGGCATCGACGCCAAGTGTGTGGATATCGGCCAGCGGAGAAACGAAGAGGATCACCAGTTCCAGTTCGTCAAGCGGAGCCAGTGCTTCTGCAAGCTTTGCGACCGCATTTGGATCTCGTGCGTTGGCAGACCCGGTCCGTGTGATACGACCCGCCTGTTGCAAGGCTTTGCCAATGCTTGGCACAGCGCGCTGTACCTGGTCTGACGCAGGTTTCTTTTGGGTAGCTTCAGGGTAATCAGAGCGGGTCATGCAGAATGTTAGGCGGCTCAACCCAGGTCTTGCAAGACGTTTGCAAAACTGGTTTCCTTCGCGATCAGAACAGCTTGGGTTCGGCTTTGAACGCCCAGCTTACGCATAATAGCAGTGACATGCGCCTTTACCGTGGTTTCGGCTATGGATAGGTCAAAGGCGATTTGTTTGTTCAACTTACCTGCACAGATCAGCTGCAGGATCCTTGCCTGCTGGTTGGTCAGCGTAGCGAGGCGACACGTAGCATCCTGCGTTTCCGCGTCCTGCGGCAGCAGAACATAACCGGGCGGTACATAAGGTGTCCCTTTGCCGATGGCCGCGAATGCCGTCAGATAAATGTCGCGCTGGCTGTGTTTAGGAACAAAACCGGCAGCCCCTGCATGGATGGCGGCGCTGATAACTCGATTGTCGGCCATGGAGGACACCACAAGGATAGGCGTGGTTGTGGCATTCCTCAGCCGGACCAGCCCGTCCAACCCCTGTACGTCCGGCAAGTTCAGATCAAGCACCACAACATCAAGGGCAGGTTGATCTGCAATCTTGGCAATCGCAGCTTCCAGCGTCGAAGCGGTCGCAATGTCGCTAATGCCGACAGTCGCGCGCAGTGTCATGGCCAGCGCATCGCAGAACAGTGGGTGGTCTTCTACTATCAGCGCAGTGGAAAAATGGGTTTTATCACCCGGTGCAGAATTGCGCGGCGTGGCGGCATGGGGTGAGGCAGACGAATGTGACATCAAACTCCTGACGGCGGGTCGTTTGCAAAGGGCAAGGTCTCCCTGCGATCGAAATTTCGCAGGGCCTGCTATGGGAATCATGCTAACAGGGCGGATATGTTGTGGCCAATAGGCGAAAGGTCGGAGATGGCCGCCAATATTGTGCAACCAATGTCTCATAGCGGATTTGCCCTCGTTCGCGTTATCCACACACCATGATAGGCGACCGGACGCCTGCAACTCTACCGACCGCCAGCAGAAGGAATGACCACTCATGAAACTTGCCGATACCCGTACCATTGCGGCACCGCGCGCAGATGTCTGGCAGGGCCTGCTGGACGCTGAGACATTGAAAAGCGCCGTTCCCGGTTGCCAGGAAATGGAAGGCTCTGCCGAAGATGGTTTTTCCGCCGTCGTGGTCCAGAAAGTTGGCCCGGTCAAAGCCACGTTTCGCGGCACTGTCACCCTGTCCGATCTGGACGCGCCTAACAGCCTGACACTGCGGGGCGAGGGTAAGGGAGGTGCTGCAGGGTTCGCCAAAGGCGACGCCCAGGTAACGTTGAGCGATACTGACGATGGTCAAACCCTGCTGACTTACGAAGTCGAGGCCAAGGTTGGCGGAAAGTTGGCTCAACTCGGTAGTCGGATTATCGACGGGTTTGCCAAAAAAATGGCGGACCAGTTCTTTGAGCGCTTTCAAATGGCCGTTGAAGAAGAGGAAGCGGTTGAGGCCGCAGCCGAGCCTGAGGATGCTCAAACCGCAGATGCCGCTGAAGAGGAAGCGCCACGTAAGGGCTGGATCGGGCGCATGCTAGGCAAGTAATGCGTAGCCGGGGGCAGGGTCTCGTGACGGCTTAATCGCGTTGCTTCTACGAAATTTGATAAATTCGCACCAGAGCCGCTTGACGCTCCGAAAGTACCGAATTATAGACGAAATTCCCTGAGCGGGTATGGTGAAATGGTATCATAAGAGCCTTCCAAGCTTAAGGTGCGGGTTCGATTCCCGCTACCCGCTCCAGTGGACCTCCTTTTTTGAATTTAAAATCCTTGCAAAACATAGTGTTAGCTTACTGTCTTGCAATGAGGTATTGAATCACCCCACAAATCACCCCACAAATCGCCACACAAAGGGCGTTTGGAGAGTGTGATGACGCGGGTAAAGCTGGTTGGCAGAACCTATCGGTTCAGAATGCGCGTTCCGAAGATGTTCCGTGAGGTCGAGCCGCGGAATGAGGTCGATATCTCACTAAAGACGCCAGACCTGCTGGTCGCCGAGGCGAAGGCCCGCAAGTTCGAGAAAGAACTCGTCGCGATGTGGGAAGCTCGCATGGCCGGAGAGGATCCGGATTACGATGCCATCGTAAAATACTGCCAGGCGATGGGGTTTGCCTATCGAGCGGTGGGAGACCAAAGCGATGGTGACTTCATGCGGCGTATGGGCGCGCTTGATCCGTACAGTAAGGTTCAGAGCCAGTCCCTGATGGGCACGGTATCCGCACGCGGTATGTCGATCTCTCGCATGCCCAAAATGTACGAGACCCTGAGCGCCTATCGTCTAAAAGCGAAAAATGAAGAACAGCTGCGCATCTGGCGCATTCCGTTTAACCGAGCCGCCGATCTGTTCGTCGAGGTGTGCGGCGATCTGGCCATGGAAGATGTAAGCCAGCAGGAAGCGCAGAAGCTTAGAGATCACCTGCGCACCGCAGTCGAGAATGGGGAAATCGTTGCAAACACTGCAAACCGTATGATTGGCTCGCTGCAGACGATGTTCAAAGAAATATGCCGAGACAAGAAGCTATGGTTGCCCAATCCCTTCAACGATATGCGGCTCAAAGAATCCAAGACCAAAGGGCGGCGAAAGGCAATCCCGCCGAAAATGATCGACAAAATCTTGGCGCCCAAGGCGTTGGATCGATTGAATGATGAGGCAAGGGATGTGCTCTATATCTGCATCAACACTGGTTGCCGACCGTCTGAGATCTGCGGTGTCCTGAAGCATCACATGCATCTTACCGCAAACGTTCCTCACTTCGAGTTGGTCGAGGAGGAACGAGAGTTGAAGACGTCGGCGTCAGTTCGAAAAGTTGTGCTGGTTGGCATTGCCCTGGAGGCTATGAAGCGCCGATACAAGGCCGGAGGTTTTCCGCGGTATAAGGGCAAACACAGCAGCATGACGGCCCTGATCAACAAGTATCTGAGGAATAATGACCTGATCGACGAAGGCTACACGCTGTACGGCTTGCGCCATTCCTTTGAGGATCGCTTGATATCGCAGAATCTCGCAGATCGAATATCTGCAGAGCTGATGGGGCATGAGGTGAAGCGGGAAAGGTATGGCGATGGCCCTGACCTGCATCTTTTGGCGGAGATTTTAGCGCCGATCAGTTATCACTAGGCCGACAAGCGGCGCGCAACCTTCCGGGCTCTCTCTACCGCGTTTTGGCCCCTCAGGGCGTCTTCGAGCATGCGCTCTGCGCGCAAGAATGTTGGAACAAATTCCTCGCCCCAAAGCTCAACCAGCTTTGCGGCTTTCTCATACGCCATCTGGAGATCTTCAATGGGTTGCATGGGGACGTTGATCCGGGGTTAGTTGGTCATCCAGCCGTAGACGTAGGCGGCGACGATGGGTGAGTTCAGCAAGGTGTGCGCTGTGTAGAGAGCCAGCACATGAAAGAACGTGATGGGCTTGTGCAGCATGTTGCCTCCGGTGCGTTTCGGGGTTGGTCTTTTATGGACGGTTTTCATTTTGGAAGCTGGCCGCGAGCTTTTCGGCCTCTTCCTCAGTAATCACTTCCCCGGCGCCAAATTCGATGGCCCCGTTTATGGCTTGATCCATGATGTCCATGACCAGGGTATTCCCGCCCCGGTCATCCTGCTCGGCGTTGAGCGTGTGGAGCATTTCCTTTGCGAATGCTCTGGGGTCATCTACCCGCACCGGCGTATCGACTTTATGCGCGGCCCAGCCTGCATTGACGGCCACGGGGATAGTTGCGATGGGCATACGGATGACAATTTCGTCGCCTTCGATTTTTGCGAGATCAGGCATGTGTTCCTCCTGGCGGAACTTAGTTGGACAGCAGTCCGGCGACAAAGGCGGCCAGAATTTCGCTGTTGAGCGTTGAGTAGAAGACCCAGATCCAGATTGCGGATCGATAGGTGATCGGACGGTTGAGAAGTCGATCAAGCATTTGGGCCTCGGGGTTAGGTGGAAAGGTGGGGGTTGATCGCTCTGGAATGGATCTTGACCGATGCGATCTCGGCCATGAATTCCACCAAGGGCCATTCGCATTCCGAGTGGAGATATGCCGCATACCTTGCGGCAGAGTGGCTTTTGGCAGGCAGCAAGCTTGGAGGGTAATCACCCTGGCCCTTGTAGGTCACAGCATACCGCGCAGGGACGTGGAAATTTTTGAGGATGTAATCTCGCAAGGCCGACCGCCCTTCATCAGTCACGCTGAAATAGGTCGAGCCATGAGCTTTTTTGCCGCCGGTCCAATGCGGGGATGCGCGCATACTCTCTGCAATCTCGGTGTCGTCGCCAGTGCAGAAGTAGTTACGGTACGTCTCGCCCATGATCTCGTCCGGCCACGGGCAACCCAGCGAATGATGGATTTCCTGAAAGTGGCGGTCATCAATTCGGGTGTTGAATTTTCGCATTTTATGGCTCCATCAAAGGGGGGATTGTTGGAATTCAGGTCACGAATTTGCCGCTTCCATTTCGGGTTGTCCCGCTGCGATGAGGTGCCCGCAGTTAGCGGCAGCCAGGGCGCGAGCTAGGCCGGGGCAAACGCTGTTACCGCAGCAGCTCACCTGCACGTTCTTGGTGAAGGCATGGAACGACCAGGCACCGGTCTTGGTATCAAGCGACCAAACCCCTTCAATCACGTAGTCTGGCGGGAAGCCTTGGGCGCTGAACAGCTCACGCGGAGTGAGCATGCGCATGCCGATATCGACCACGACGAACTCTTGCCCCTTGATCGTGACAGTGACGAACTCGCCACCATGCCAAACGCCTTGGCTGCGTAGGAACTGTGCCACTACGCGTGCGCGGGCTTCATGTTCTGCTGAGAACGTAGGTGCCGCAAGTTCTGCTTGCATATGGCCCATTCGGTCTTTGACCGTGACCGTGTGCATGGGGTCGCTGCAGCGGGCCCCATCGCCGGTGCCGTAGTATTTGGCAAACCATGGGGCAACTATTCCGGACTTGCCGCCGCCGCCCGCTGTAACGGTGCCCAGCGGGGAATTTATCGCGTGGCCGGTGCTTTGCCCAAAGTGACGGACCACCACCGGTGCGACAAGACCCTGCTGGGATCCGGTGGCGGTGACGGTCGAAATCGGTGCGTCAAGGTTGCGCCCCGGATTAAATCCGCTGCGAGCTTTGTTGTGCTGGGCCAGAAACGGGGCAACTGCAGCATGTTTAATGCCGCCTGCCACTACGGTGCCGAGGGGTGCGGAGACGTCTAGGGTTCTTGGTGCTTGACCCTTACGCTCGCCATAACCTGACTGCACCAACATTGGGGTGATCATTGCGTTCTGGTCTTTTGTGCTGGCGGTAATCGTGTGGTGCGGGGCGGCTACGTCGCGGTTACGTCCACCTTGCTGTGCGTAGGTCAGAACAGGGGCGATAACACTCAAGCCGCTCGCGCTAGTGATTGTGCGGGCTGGCTCGCGAGTGTCCCAGACATTGGGCCCTCTGCCTGTTGTCTTGCTGTTGGCGAGATTCATTAGCGCTGGTGTAAGCAGTGCATGACGGTTTGCCGTGGTGACAGTCCGCAGTGGTTCTTGAAGATCCGCCGTGCGTGTTCCGCGACTCCCGTTGTGGCCATAGAAGGTTGCGAGAGCTGGCGAGATCATCCCTAACGGCGCTGCGCCTCCTGGCTTCTTGATCCAACTGTTTGCGGTGATCGTAGCTAGAGGGTCCCGCAAATCCTGTCCGGTAGCACCAGTGTTGAACCTCTGCACTGATGGCGTAGCGAGCTGACCGTCTGGCAATTCCACCACAAAGGGCTCGTCGGCATTCAGGACATAGCGCTGCATGCCGCGTGCAACTCTGGCCAGCGTGTTCTTGGCAAGAGGCCGGATCGCGCGCAGGCCGTGCTTTTCTTTGATCTCGGCTGAGGAGTCAAAAATAGACGGGCAGGGCAGGGACCAATCAATGCACTCGGCAGCGGTGCGCCAAGGCTTCAACTTGCCAGAAAGTACATCTTTGCTCTTTGGGTCGCCATGTGTCGGCTTTGGCCAGACAATTGGCCGACCGTCACGGCGCGCGATCAGGAAGAACCGTTTGCGGATGGTCGGGTCGCCATAGTCGCAGGCGCGCAACTCGCCCCATTTGAGCTTGTAACCGGCCTTTTTCAGGCGTTTGGTCCAGAGGTCAAAGGTTTGGCCCGCAGCCCATTTCAGAGGTTGCCCGTCTTCGCCTACTGGGCCCCAAGTTTTGAATTCCTCGACGTTTTCCATAAGGATCACGTCAGGCTTCACCTTTTCAGCCCAATCTACGATCACCCACGCGAGATCCCTGATGTTGCGATCACGCGGTGCGCCGCCTTTGGCTTTGCTGAAGTGCTTGCAATCAGGTGACGCCCACAACAGCCCGACCGAACGCCCCTTGGTTACAGAGGTCGGCTCGACATCCCAGATATTGCTATCCAGATGGATCGTGTCGGGGTGGTTGGCCTCATGTAAGGCCAAGGCTTTGGCGCTGTGGTTGATCGCATAGTCTGGGCTGCGACCTAAGGCCATTTCAATCCCGGTGCTGGCACCGCCACCACCTGCGAAGCTGTCAATGATCAATGGAAGGGGCATATTTGGCTCCATCAAAGGGGTGCGGTTCGCGGGGGCGGGATGAGGCGCGGCGGTAGGTCCGTGAGTGGGAGGCCGCGCCTCTGACGCAGCGTCTATGCTGCGGGTGCTCTATCCGGCTTAGGGGGTTTCAGCCTTCATCAGGGCGGGGGGCTTGGTCAGTGTCATCACACGTGGGTCCTTTCTTAGCGTGGGGTCGCGATTTTGCCTGTCCAGGCGTCGAATTCGGTGCGCAGGGCGGCGAAGCGGTTGGCAGCGGCCTTGTTGCTATTGAGCAGGCCACGGCTGTTCACGCCGCAGATCATGCGGACGTATTCAGCGGCGGCGCTGGACATCAGCGATGTGCCGGGAAAGCCGCTGCGCTGTGCGGCGAATTCCTGAAAGCGCGGATCATTGCAGAGGATCCCTGCCTGCTGGGCGGGTAGCATCTCGGCAAAGGGCTGGCGGGTCATGCGATCGCGCCTTGGGCGATCAGTGCCGGGGGGCGGTTTGAGTAGCCCTGCGCGGCCATGTGGCGATGTGCCAAAAGCTCACCAGCTATGTCTGGTAGTAAATGGCGTGCCATAGCGGCCAACTCTTCGTCTGACACTGTGGCCAGAGAGGTGTTGGGGTCGAGTGATGCGAGATCGCGCAGATTTCCATCGGATATTAGGTCGGATGGGCTTGCAGCCGCCTGATCTGTAGACGCTAGGCAATGTGCATTGTGCATGCTGTCTCTCCTGTTGCTCAAGCGACAGCATAGTTTGGCATTTGCCAAACGGCAATGAAAAATTTGGCATTTGCCAAATTGCCAGAAATCCCTTGCCGACTTTTCGCCCAATACTCGTAGCCAGCTGCGAGCGCAGAAGTGCAATCTTCTATCAGCCAGAGCGTGGGCTTTGGCATTTCAAATGGAGAAAGGTAACATGGACAAAAACGTTGTTTCTCAGCATCTTCAAGATCTTGAAGGAAAATTTTCTCGGTGGGGCCTCGATGCCTGCTTGGTGGCTGGACGTGCAGAAATAGAAACTATGATGTGCAGTGTGGGAAAGGAGGCCGTTCATCCGGTATCTGAGATCGAACCGAGGCAGATAGATCAGGGGCAGGCTTTTTGGTTAACACTGAAAAGGGGTGATCTACATATAGCCTGCATCGCCGCCAGATTTATACACCTGACCCCTATGGGGTTTGAGTGCTATTGGCGTGAACTTTGCGCGGGGAAGTATCCAAATCAGAAGTGTCCGGTTGGGTCTGTTTCTGAGGATATTCAGCGCGCACTACACGGTAAGATTGTGTACTTCGGCGGGGTTCAGGTTGCAAAATCTGAGCAGGGAAGCATATCCAAACTGGGAGCTTTTATTGAGTACGCGAAGCTCATCTCCATGCGTATGTGGTCCTTTGATAAGATCTACACGATCATCAACACAGAGCATCGCCCGCTTGCGCGAGTATATAGATTTGGGAGTATATTTGAGGCTGCTGTACGCTGGACTTCGCCACCACCCGACGGCCTATCCAACGATCAGCTTTACTTGGTCGAGGGAAGATCAGAGTTCGAGAATAGGCTAGCCCCTCAGCCAGGTTAATTTCGAAAAAACAGCGGTTACAGGCTGATCGTTGTCATCTTGCACTCGCATCGTGATTTTCCTGTAACCAGCTACTACTTTTTGCCCTTTGATTACTTCGTTGATTTCCTCATCAGAAACAACGAACCCGACGCACTGAGCCGCTTTGTGCGATTGCATCGCATGGTCGAGCCGTGATTGGCTCATGGCACCAACCGTTTGATAATAGTCTTCTTTTGAAGAAAGTAGCAGGCGTTCCATAGTGATACTATTGGTACCGAAGCTAATTGGCCGCATGAGTCGGTCGCAGACTTCAAGGGGGTTGTACAGGTCTACTTGGTCGGCGAACCACTGCCAGTTGCGTAGCCTTGCACCCTCTTCCCTATACCAATCCAGAATGTGATCGGTTGTCACTTCGAAACCGGCTCTGGTTACTTTTGCTCGTTGCCAGTTTACTTTTCGCGCCAGCCGCGCGTCTTTGCCTTCAGGGGCGTTTTGGGTAATTTCACCTTGGGGAAAAAAGAAATTTAGCGGGACGCCTAGCGCCGCCGAAATCTCACCTACTGTTGTGGCTGGAACGTCTCGACCGAGCCGGATTTGGTTGAACGTCGTGTTGTACTTCACTTTCGCTAGGGCGCAGGCTTTCTTTAGGCTGACGCCTGATATGTCACAGGCCGCCTTAATACGCTCTCCGATTAGCTTGCGGTGATTATCCATTGCACCCCTCCAAGTGGACGTATGACAACTATTTTAGCCATAGTTGACATGCGTTTAATTGAGGGTCAACAATCTAAGCGCGAAAAACAATCGCAAAAAATTACATCTGTGAGGAATTCTGGTGAAAGATATTAGGGAGGAGGCAGAGGAGGTGATCGGGCTACTTCGCAGGATTATTGATCTTCCTGACGACCCCCGGCGCGCATTGCTTCTGCAGCAGCTTTCAAAACACGCAGCTCTTCCTGACTTAGTTGATTTAATAGATCTTGCAATTCACCACGAAGGCCATCGTCTTGATCATCAATCGGTAGGCCGTTCATTAGATGACCAGTCGAAACACTGAGCGCTGATGCGACCTTTTCGAGTGCCTCAGCATTTGGAATAGCATTCTCACGTCTACCCCAGGTGTGTATCTGATGGTAGGGTATGCCCGACAGGCGAGATAGATCCGCAATGCTTAGGCCGAGACCTCTCATGCGGGCTTCAAGTCTCTGATAAAATGCGCTCTTGCTCATGCAGCTATGTTAATCTTGGCACTTGCCAAGAGCAATTTGGCATTTGCCGATTGACAAAAGTTGGCAAATGCCAAAAAGTGGCGACATGCCAGACATTGATATCATCAAGACGATAGACGACCTCGTAGAGCAAACTGGCTTTAGTGTTACCACTATCGGCCAGCGGGCCTGTGGGGATGCCCTGCTCTATGAGCGCGCCAAACGGAGGCAGGCTAAAGACGCCGACAGGCAAAAACGGCTTATCGCCTATCTGCATCAGGTCATGAAGGGCAGGCAATGAACCCGCTTTTCCATCCGACCAATCCGTCAGTTCTAGGTGTGTCGGTTTCATCTGCAAATCGCATGTCTCCATGTCTTCAACTTGGCCACGTGTTGATAGGATTGCCATGACAAACGAAACTGTCATTCCGCAGGATCTTGCGGTTCGGAAGCTTGAGGATGCGCTGCGCCTTCGCGTAGGTCGCGGACGCCGCTATACTTTTGCTGCCCTCGCGGATGCGACCGGCATCAGGACGCGAACATTGGAGAGCTACGTGCAAGGTGCTTCGCCTTCATTGGCAAACCTGCTGTCCCTTTGTTCTGTGCTCGGGCCTAGCTTTACAAGCGATTTGCTGTCTGTGGCGGGTCAGAGTGCAAAAGAGGGCACAACTGAAGACCCAGAACACATGCGCGCGCTCTGTACCTTGACCGGGTTTGCTGCCCAATTGGCTGAAGCCGTACAGGACGGTCACGTCGATCACCGCGAAGCTGCGGTCCTGCAGCCCTTCGCTCAACAGGTGATTGACCTCATTGAGCCAATTGCTCGTGGCAACAGTGTGCAGGGCAAGCGATGACCTTGCGCGGCAGACAAGCGCAGGGCGATTTCAAAAACGCAGCGAGCACAGAGGGCCGCCACCCTCATTGGTGCTCATATTGGGAACACGAGCGTCTGCATGTGGTCCCCGTTTCCCCCTGGATGGTATTGCTTCTTGGATTAAGCTGCTCTCAGAAGCCTGTAGGCTTCAGTTTTAGCATCCGGGTGTTCTTCACCTTTGAATACCTCAACAACGCGGGCTGGGTTTGTGCCCAGTTTCTGCGCAATGAGTGTGACCGACACACCTTGAAAAAACATGATGTGCGCAGTGACTGCCTCGATGAAATCGAGTGCAGGTCGCTTCTTTGCGGTGACATTCAATTTGACACCCGTAATTGGGTGTCTTTCGTATGGGGGTCCTTCCCCAAACAAGTCAGCCATGTCGGTTTTTCCTTTCGGGACGTGGTTGGCCGGACCGCACAGGGCACTATTGGTATCGTGCCTGCGATCCTTTGGTTCCGCGCTTTGCGTGAGTGCGCGGGTTCCTCAGCTGGGGCGATGACTGCGAATCGTCGTCCCAGCACACAAAATATCAAATGTGGCCCCATCGTTTCTCAATCCCCAATAGTTGGGAAACGCTGTGGAAAGCCGTGGAAGTCTGTAATTTTCAGAGGACCCCATTCCCGTAAGTATCAGATATCGATCCGTAATATTAAAATCAGCATTTCCCGTAGTAGACTGCTGATTTTACTCTGTCTTTACGGATTTCGGGTGGCACCCTGTGTCCGATGGTACGTGTCCCGCGTGACGCTATGGGCAGTAATTCAGCATCAGATGTTCTCTCGTTCAGTTGGCTATGCGGATTTGGTTAGCTCTGTAAGAAACGCAGCGGGCACAGAGGGCCGCCACCCTCGCTTCGTCGCCGATTGGGGGCAGGCGCGCCTGCATGTGGCCCCCTTATCCTCCCTGTTGGAACTTGGGCGCGTTGGTGCAGCTTGTGCCGCGCGCTCCTTTTTCCAAGGGGGTTGCCATGCTTGACCTTCAATCCTGCGCTTTGGCGTTTCCTGACCGGCCCGATTGGGTCTGGTTGCGCTGGTATTGGGGCGTCACAGATTTGCTGCGCGACGGGGTGACGCTTGATGACGTTGCCGCGCGTGAACGGGGGCGGATTGCCTGCCTCGCCACGCCCTATTCGGATTTTCCCGGTGGTCCGGTGTTGGCGGCTGATTATGCGGCGGAATGGGCGGGTTTGTTGAGTGGGGCAGGGCTGCTGCCCTTGTCGCCTGCGCTATCGGCGTTTGAGGCTGGCGCGGCCAGCGCTGAGGTTGGCCCGGTTTCTCGCGTTGCTGAGGTTGTCGTGGTGCCGCCGATCGAGGGCTGGCGTCAGTCGGCAGAGGTTTGGCGCGCTGTCTGCGCCGGGTTGGGCGCGATGCGGCCTGTGTATTTGCTGAATGGGGGTGCCTGATGGCTGAGCGGGATCTTTGGCGGGCGATCTTGGCCCTGGCTGTATCGGATACTCTCTATGAGGGGGATGCACCGGTCGCCTGCGATGCGCGCGATGCTGCGTGCGAGTGGTTCCGGTTTGGTGGCCGTGATTTCCGCTTCACATGCGTGATGGCGGGATTTGACCCCGATGCAGTGCAAGCACGGTATATGGCGGGCAAGTTCTCAGCGGTCGCCGAGGCTGGGCGTGCGTTCATGCATCATTCTGGGCGAGGGCCGCGTGTACCTGAGGCAGTAAGCGCATGGCCGCGCGTTTCAGCCGGTCACCAACAAAAATCAGAGCAGCAGGGAGGTCAGAATGGATGATCTAATTGAGTGTCCGAATGCGCCGCAGGATATTTGGCCACTGAAGAGGGGTGACACTCTGTCATCTCATGATTGGTTCCCCTTCTTCACTCATAGGTTTCTAGGCTCAAGTTTCGTGCGACGTTGCCGCGTCACTGGGCGGCGCGAAGATATCGGAACTGCGGTGATTTTGTGGGCTGAATCAATGCGTCAAGATCCGGCTGGCACCCTGCCACCCGGTGATCTTGACTTGGCGGACCTCGCCCACTTTCACTGCATGGAGGAGTGGCAACAGGCAAAAGAAAACGTGCTCTATGGCTGGGTGCCGGTCCTGGTTGAGGATCCGCGCACGGGCGAGTTTGAGACCAAGCTCGGTCATCCGGGCATGATTGAAGACATCGTGCAGGATATGCACAAGCGCAAAAAGGGGCGTGATCACGCTCGGGAGGCGCAGAACCTTGCTACCAAAAAGTTCAGAATTCGAGACAAGATGCGGGCCATGGGCGTTGATGAACACATCGTCAGTGATGATCGCGCTGTCACAGCGCTTGCAGAATTCTTCGCGCAATCTGGCCTCTACATAACACCTGATAATGTGCGGACGGCCATGATCGAGGTGTTGGGCTACACTGGCAAGGTTACCCCGATAAGCGCCGCGCGGGAGCGGTGACATTCATCTGCAATACACCTGAAATGCAGCTGAAATGATTTCACTACATTTCAGGATGATTTCACCCTGTAAGTGAAATTGCCCTACAGGACAGAACAAAAAAATACAGAAAAATACAAAACACCTTATTGGCGCAGAACTCTGGCGGGACGCCTGTGGATAACTTGGAATTGCTTAGAATAAAGGCAGAGCAGACATGGACGCTAGAGAGCAACAAGCGGGCGAAAAGCGGGTGCGGGAGCACCTGATTGATCCGCTGACCCGGTTGGGGTTGGTGAGGCCCTCGGGAATGACGGTGGCGCAATTCAAGGTGATGCAGGACGAACTCTGCGGCAAGCTGGCCTATATGACGGATCTGAACCTTCAGGCGCTGGCCGAGCAGGTGCGATCGATGCCGAGCGGCAAGAGCAAGGATCGGTTTCCGATTGCTGCCAAGGTGCTGGGCTGGGCTGCGCAGATCCAAGCGCCCGCCGATGATGCATCGCCCTTATTCCGCGCGGTGTTCGGTGGTGCCCTCGGTAAGGCTGCGATGGCGGAGGATTTCGCGCCGGAACTGTTGGCGCATCTGCGGAGCCATCGGGTGTGGCCGCGCGAATACGATGTTCGCCAGATCCGCGAGCGGTCAGTTGAGGTCAAGCGGCGCATCACTCGGATGACTGAGGCCGAGCAGCGCGGCGGTGTCGTATCTGAGGAAGATCAGCGGCTGCGGGCTGCGCGGGCGCAGGCAGCAGAGAAATGCCGGCGCATTGTTGCGATCGTCGAGAGTGGGGGTGCAGCATGACTGAACATGTGGTGATCGTTGCGTCCGATGGTGTTGCGCGGCTACAGGCTGAGGCTGATCGTATTGCCGCAATCAAGGCGCGCTGCGCTGTTCCGCTGGCCTGTGGTGATGAAATTCGGTTGGCCCCTGGTCGTGGTCCTATGATCCAGTTCACTCCGCGAGAAATCCGGGCGACGGGCAATGGTGGCTTTGCGGCGCTGAAGGCAGGGCATGAAGGTAAGGATGCCGCGCGGGTCGCAGATGTGTTCGATGAGATGGAACGCGCCGCGCGTAAGGCGCATCGGGCGGTTCAGCACCGGTTGGAGAAAGAGGGGAAAGATCCACAGCCTTATGTGCCGCCGTTCACGCCCGGGCAGATCAGCGCGGGTCGAGACTATGCCGCGCTGGTGGAGCGAGTGAGCGCATCGGGTGTCAAGTGTTCCTCCCTTGAGGCGGTCAATTCCAGCGGTGGTGGCGGTGATCGTGAAGAGGCGATCTTGCGCGACTTCCAGCGGCTGCGCGCGTTGCAGCGTAGGATTGGCGATGGGTTGGCAAAGGAGGTGCGGCGCATACGCCCCTCGCAGAATGGCGGGCGCAAGCGGTCGGCCATCTATGTTCGGCGACTTGTTGATTTGGTCTGTCTTGGCGATTTGCCGCTAGAAGGCGTCTTGGCTTCGCATGGCTGGGCAAAGAACGGGCAGGCAGTTGGTGCGCTGCGCCTATCTCTCTGCGGCGCTCTGGACAGAATGCAGGGCTATGATCTGTCAGGGTGAAAAAGGGTGTTGACACTTAAGTCACCTGCGAGGCATGAATAGTAAATCATCACGAAATGCGCCCTCGGGAAACCGGCGGGCGCTTTTGCGTTGTATCATCTGAAATCTGCGAAGGGGCGCTGGATGCCAAAGAAGCCCTGCGCGCATCAGGGATGTTTCCGCCTGGTCGAGGTCGGGACCGGCTACTGTGATGCGCATGCGCGGTCGGAGAAACGAGAGCGAGACAGGCCCTCTGAGGTAAAGCAGCGAACCGCGAGGCCGAGCCGCAAATGGTACAATAGTGCTGGTTGGCGCGGGAAAGATGGCAGGCGTTTGAAGCAGCTTGATGCCGAGCCGTTGTGTCGTCTTTGTCCTGACCATTCAAAGCAATTGGCTACCGTCGCGGATCACGTGGTCCCACACCGGGATGACTATGGATTGTTTTGGTTCGGTGCGTTGCAGTCACTTTGCAAGAGTTGTCACGACATTAAGAAGCAGCGGGCTGAGAGGCGCGCTGTCAAGGGAGGGGGGCTCTGAAAGTCTGGAACCTCCAAGGCTGAAACCGGCGTGGGTAATCGGATTTATTCGCGCGCAAATTTTATAGGGGGGGGTATGCACCACACCGGCACAGACATTCAGAAACTGGTCGACCTTCTCGGAGGCTGGCCCCCTCATTTTGATGAGGTCGAGCGGGCGCATGGCGAAAGCATCCTTCGCTACCTGAAGCGTGAAAAGAGAATTGATGAGCCGGTTTTTGGCCAGGTCGTGCGCTACGCGGTGCACCGTGCCGCCTTTGATCGGCTGTCTGTCTTGATTGTCGAGGAGGGGTTCGAGGCGACAGAGGGGAACTACCTCTCTGGCCTTAGCCAGCAGAGATCCTCTCATATCAACCAATTGAAGGCATTGGAGAAAGAGCTTCTTGGAACGCCCTACATTCGAGCGAAGGTAGGCGATTCTACTCAGACGAGCTTTATGGATCAGTTCGATGATCATGTGCCGAAAGACGGCGAGCATGGCGGCAAGGTGATTACTCCGTTCCGACCTTTGACCCGCAAGCGTGGGCCGTCTTGATGCTGGATACATCGTTTTCAACGCCGGTGACCCAGCGCGGGCTTGATTGGGCAGAAGACGTATTGGCGGGGAATGTACCGTCCTGCCGCCGGATTCAGCAGGCCTGCAAGCGTTTCAAAAGGGATCTGAAGCGGGCCGGAACGGATGAGTTCCCTTATGTGTTCGATGGCGAGGCCTCAGAGCATATGTGTGCCTTTATCGAGGCGCTGCCGCATATCGAGGGAGCTTGGGCGGCGCGCGGTGATTGCCTGACGTTGCTGCCTTGGCAGGCCTTCATGATCAGCCAGATTGGTGGCTGGCGTCATATGGTAACGGGGCTGCGACGCTTTAGGACCGCCTATGTTGAGGTGCCGCGCAAGAATGGCAAGTCCACGCTGTTAGCTGGTGTGGGTCTCTACTTTTTGGGGCCAGATGGCGAACCGGGTGCCAAGGTCTATTCGGCGGCGGCATCGACGCATCAGGCACGGATTGTCTTTGATGCGGCGCGTGTCATGGCGGTGACTGGCGAGGCTGACGGTGTGGGTCTAGATGAGGTCCTGGGGCTAACGGTCGAAGAGCATAAGATAAAGACGCAGGATCCGGCGGCGGTGTTCCAGCCGATTGCGAGCCAGACGAAATCCAAGGATGGCAAGAACCCGCATTGTGCGATCGTGGATGAGCTGCACGAGCATGATAAACGTGATGTCTGGGATTCTATGGCTTCGGCACTTGGGGCGCGTGAGCAACCGCTGCTGATTGCCATTACCACAGCAGGTTTTAACACTGGTGGCATTTGTTTCGAGCAGCGTAAATATCTGCAGAGCCTGCTGGATGGCGACCGGAAGAACGAACGTTATTTTGGCCTAATCTTTGAAGCCGATGAAGGTGACGAACCCAGTGATCCTGCAACCTGGGCAAAGGCCAATCCTAGTCTGCATACCGCAAAGTCGCTGGAATACATGCAAGACGAGTGGGAAAAGGCAGCGGCTAGTCCGGCAGCAATGGGCGAGTTCCTGCGGAAACACTTGGATATTTGGACCAGTGTTGGCGCGGCAGCCATCGATATGGAGGCATGGCGGGCCAGCGAAGATGCCAGCATGACACTGGCGCAGTATCGGGGGCAGAAAGCCTATATCGGGGTGGATCTGGCAACCCGGAAAGATCCGGCTAGCGTTGTGGCGCTGATCCCGGATGGGAAGCTCTATCGCCTGTTCAGTTGGCACTTCTTGCCGCAGAAAATCGTGGATTCACCTGGCAATGAACACCTCTGGGGCTGGAAGAAAAAGGGCCTGATCTACACCACGCCGGGGGCTGAGCTGGATCTCAATATCGTTGAGGCGCTTGTTCTGCAGCTTGCCGGTCTGGGCGATGATACTTGGGGCTGGTCTGATGTGCCGGCGCTTGATGTTGAGATGGTGGTTTATGATGCGGCCTTTGCGGCGCAGATGGCCGCGAATTGGGAAAACGCCGGGATCACAGCCGTTGAGTTGCGATCGCGGGCCGCAAACCTGAATGAGCCCTTCAACAAGCTGATTGCCAGCGTTGAAGATCACCGGGTGGTCAATGACGGCAATGAGGTTCTGACCTGGATGGCCGGTAATACCCTGCAGAAACAGGTGCAGGGCGGTGACTACATCTATCCAACCAAACAGGTGCCAGAGGATTCCATTGATGGGATGATCGCTACCATGAATGCCATCTGGCCCTTGTGCCAGGTGCCCGAAGATACAAGCGACGCGGAACGACGCGGCAGCTTTTTTGCAGCACTTGGAGCCTCCTCATGAGCCTTATCAACAAGGCGCTGTCAGCCGTGGGGCTGCAGCTCAAATCCGCAAGCTCGGTAAAATGGACCGATGGTCGGGGGCAGGCTGGCGCAGCGGGCAATGCCGGTGAATTGGTCAGTGCGCAGTCTAGCCTTGGGCTTTCGGCGGTCTGGGGCTGTGCCAATCTGATCAGCGGCACGCTGTCCTCACTGCCCTTTGAGGCGACCCGGCAAACGGAGGACGGAATTGCCGAGGTGGCCAGTGCTCATCCGTTGCACCGGGTGATCTATGAAAGTCCGAATTTTGACCAGACAGCGCTGGATTTTTGGGACTTCATGAACCTGTCGCTGGAGCTTTGGGGCAACGCCTACGCTTCAGTAGTGCGTAAGGACGGGAAGGTGACTGCGCTCTATCCGGTGCATCCGGAGGCGATGGCGGTGAGGCGGTTGGAATCTGGACGCATAGAGTATCGCTGGAGCGACAACGGCACGTCTTATGTAAAGCTCGATCGCGATGTGTTCCATGTTCGTGGTCCAGGCGGCAATCCCTTGGGTGGTATGTCCACCCTGCGTTTTGGGCTGCAGACTTTTTCTTCTGCGCTGGCGGCGGAGCGGGCGGCAGCAGGGATGTTCAAAAACGGTTTGCGCCCTTCTGGCCTGATCAAATTCAAGGAATGGCTTAACCCGGAAGAGCGCGCGATTGCAGATGCAATCGTCGAGAAATACCTGGGAGCAGTGAACGCAGGGAAACCCTTCATTGCGGAGGGTGGTTTCGAATATGAGCAAATTAGCATTTCGCCGGAAGATGCGCAGATGCTGGAGACGCGGCAATTCTCTGTTGAAGAGATCTGCCGATTCTTTCAGGTGCCGCCTGCTTTGATCGGGCATGCGGGGGCCTCGACCGCCTGGCCGACAAGCGTGGATCAGCAGGTTCTGATGTTCACCAAATTCTATCTGCGCCGCAGGGTAAAGCGGATTGAGCAGGCGGTGCGCAAGCAGTTGCTGACGCCAGCAGACCGGGCGGCGGGGATCTCGGTACGGATCAATATGGATGGGTTGTTGCGGGGCGATAGCGCCAGTCGCGCCAGCTTCTATCAGACCATGGCGCAGATTGGCGGCATGACCATCAATGAGATCCGCAAGCTGGAGGGCAAGTCGCCTGTGTCTGGTGGCGATGTCGTGCGCATGCAGATGCAGAATATTCCGCTCACAGATACAGGAGAAAGCGATGTCGATCGAGACAAAGGATATGGTGTTTGACCTCAAGGCTGCGGCTACAGATGGCGCGATTGAGGGCTATGCCAGCCTGTTTGGTGAAGTGGATCAGGGCGGAGATATCGTCGCTCCTGGGGCCTATGGCGCGAGCCTCGCCAAATTGGCGGCACAGGATCGCAAGGTGAAAATGCTATGGCAGCATGATCCCTCACGCCCGATTGGTGTTTGGGAGGACCTGCGCGAGGATGACCGTGGGCTTTGGGTTAAGGGTCGGATCTTGACCGAAGTCGAGAAAGGGCGAGAGGCGGTTGCTTTGATAAAGGCTGGCTCGATAGACGGATTGTCGATCGGCTATCGAACCATCAATGCGCAAAAAGACGACGGCGGCAATCGCGTGTTGCAAGAGGTTGATCTCTGGGAAGTGTCTCTGGTGACCTTTCCCATGCTGCCGACTGCGCGAGTGGCCAGCACGGGCGATGTGCCTTCAGATCTCATTGATAAGCTCAAGGCCGGGGACCGGCTGACAGAGCGGGAGTTCGGAAAGTTGGCCAAGGGATTTGGCCTTTCGAATTCACAGGCGGAGCGTTCCGCGCGCATCCATCTGAAAGGGCAGGGGGATCCTGCTGCAGCGGAGAATGAAGCGAGGGTCTTTATAACGACCCTCATGGGTTCTAAACCCAAAACCACATCCCACATTTAGAGGAGGTTCCCCATGTCGGGAGAAACCAAATCCGCTGCAGAGCTTGCAGTGGAAATGAAAGCCGCGTTTGAAAGTAAATTCGATGCGGTGAAGGAGATCGCAGAGGATGCCCTGGGCAAAGCCAAGGCGGGTGAGAGCCTGAGCCAGTCGATGAAGGAAAAGGCCGATGACGCCCTGACTGAGCTTGGCGGTCTCAAGGGCAGCCTGGAAGAGCTGGAGCAAAAACTCGATCGCTCTGGAGGCGGTGCAGGGGCAGATGTGAAATCTGTTGGCAGCCAGTTTACCGAGAGCGACGAGTTCCAGCGCTTCAAGGACAACCCGCGCAAGAGCGACAGCGCAGAGCTGATGGTCAAGGCGGATCTGACCACCACCACCGGCGGTGCCGGTGGCATGGGCGCGGCTGTGCATTCCAATCATTTGCCTGGCATTGCACCGATGCCGCAGCGCCGAATGACGGTGCGTGGCCTGCTGATGCCGGGGCAGACGGACCAGCCCATCATCGACTATGATCGCGAAACCGGGTTCACCAACAATGCGGATGTGGTTGCTGAGGGCGGTTTGAAGCCGCAGTCGGATTTTGAGATCGAAGAGATCCAGACACGCACTAAGGTCATTGCGCACTGGATCCGGGCTTCCAAACAGACCTTGTCCGATGTGTCGCAGATCCGCTCGATCATCGACAACCGATTGCTGTACGGGCTGTCCTTTAAGGAAGAGCAGCAGTTGCTGTTTGGCGATGGTACGGGCGAAAATCTACATGGCATCATTCCGCAAGCCACGGCCTTTGCGCAACCTGCCGGTTTCCCAGCTGGGACTTCGATTGACAAAGTGCGCTATATGGCGTTGCAGGCGGTGCTGGCTGAATATCCCGCCACCGGTATCGTTATGCACCCTGCGGACTGGGCGTGGATCGAAACCCTGAAGGATGGTGAGGGCCGATATATCATCGGCAACCCGCAGGGCACGTTGTCGCCAACTCTCTGGGGCTTGCCGGTGGTCGCAACCCCAGCCATGGCGCTGGATAAGGTGTTGGTTGGGGCTTTCGATATGGGTGCTCAGATCTTCGATCAGTGGACGTCTCGCATCGAAACTGGCTTTCAGAATGATGATTTCACACGCAACAAGGTGACTGTCCTGGCGGAAGAGCGTCTGGCTCTGGCGGTCTATCGTGATGAATCTTTCATCTATGGCGATTTTGGACGTCAGGCGGACTAACGCCCGTTCTCTCATCAATCGGAGAGGCGGCAGGTCGCCTTTCCCTCTCTCGAAATTGGAGTGACATTTCATGGACTTTACAGTGTTGCGCCCACACTTGGGCGACAAGCCGTATCGGTCTGGCGACGTTCGTTCGGCCAAAGAGGCAACTGTATCTCACTTGGTGGCTAAGGGTGTTCTTACCCCTGTGCGCCAAGGTGAACCAGCGGTTGAAACAGATCTTAAGGCGGTGACTGAACCGGACGGCGACGGGGCGGGCCAGCAGGTTGTGCCGGAACAGAAGGTGACTGCGCCGCCGCAAAATGCAAGCCATGGTTTGGCACCGTCAGAGGCGGCTGGCAAAGCCAAACCCAAAGACTAGCGGGAGCGCGGTGGATGTGGCTAGAGAGGCTTACAGGGCGCGCGGTCGACCTCATCACTTTGGCGGATGCCAAGGACAAACTGCGCATTATTTCACCAGAAGGGGAGGACCCGGAACTGGATGCGGAAATCTCGCGAGCCATCGCCGCCGCATCTGCGGCGCTGGATGTAGACCGGGATGGCTTCGGCGGGTTGGGATTTCCTCTGGTCTCACAAACTTGGGTGCGTAAGGGGGCATGTTTTGACGATCAATTCCTGTGTTTGCCTTTTGCGCGTATCCGCTCAGTTGAGGCTCTGAGTTATCAAACTGAGGCGGGTTCAGTTGAAACAATTCCGGCGGAGCGCTACGCGTTGGTTGGGCGAGGTCGGTTGCGCCAGCTGGTTGCAGTTGGCGGTTATTCGTGGCCATCGGTTGCTGATCGCCCGGATGCTGTGTCGCTAGAGTTTACGGCTGGGTTTGCTTCGGTAGCTGAGGTTCCGGAGGATCTTAAGGCAGCGGCGCGCGAGTTGGTTAAGTTCTACTATGACCAGCCACTTGCGGATGCAGCCAAAGGCGTTCCTGAACAAGTGCAACGTGGCGTTGACCGGCTAACTCTACGATATAGGGCTTTTGCGCTATGATCCGTGTCGCGTTTGACCGGCCGGAAAGGGGCGAACCCGGTGAATATGGTGGCTATGACACCAGTTTTGCCGAAATGCGGACATGTAGGGCAGAAGTGATCTACATGCGCGGGTCAGAGGCTGTAGAGGCTGCACGGCTGCAAGGGCGGGCGGTGTTCAAGGTCAAAATTCGCAAAATGGGAAGTGCAGCAGATATCAACTCGGATTGGCGAATGCGAACTGTTGGCACCGGACTGCCTGACGGAAACGGGCCGGATGATGATCTGCCAGGCGCGCGCTACAACGTGCGCGAAGTGGATGCCCTCTCCGACAAAAAATGGGTTTATCTCATCGTTGAGAGTGCCCTCTTATGACGATGGGAAAACGCTCATGAGATCCGTTTTGAATTTTGCCGGGGTTGATGAAATCGACGATTCCTTGGCCGCACTGCCGCGCGCAGCAAGAAAGCCCGTTATTCGCCGCGCGTTGAAAAAACAGCTTAAACCGGTCGCACGGGAAGCAAACAATCTCTGGGCTGGTGCGGGTCAGGAAGCCTTCGGGGTGTCAGAAAAGCTGCGCCAAAGTCAGCCAAAGGTCAGCCCATCGAACACAGCCGTCACGATGTACGTCGGTTCAACAAATGCCGCACCACATGCTCATCTGATCGAGTTTGGAACTGAGCCGCGATATCACAAGAGCGGCAAATATGTTGGCGCGGTTGCTCCGGCCCCCAGCCTTGGACCGGCTTGGGACGCCCATAAGGATCAAATCTTGAGTGGGATTGCCGAAGAAATCGGCAAGGAAATTGAAGCCACCTTGAACCGTAGCAGCGCGCGGGGTCGATGATGGAAGGTTACCTCCTGCAACTCCTCCAATCGGCTCTGAGTGTTCCGGTTGAATGGGGGAATTTTCGCGATGGGCAGGGCCTGCCGCGCGTGTCATTGACGCGGGTTGGCGGGCGACGTGATCAACATTTGGCCAGCAACGGACCTATGCGGGGGTCTGTCCAGATCGACTGCTGGGGCCGCGATGTAAATGAGAGTATCCCAGTTGAAAAGGATGTGCGGGCAGCGCTTGAGGGCCATTTAGGCGGTCCCCTCCTGAATGTTCAGCTGACTTCAATTCGTGACGGGTTCAGCAATGATCCCGCAGCTGCTGCACGGGTTTCTCTGACGTTTGCGCTGACCTGGCGCGAATAGAACGCCGGTCATCCGGCACTCACAACACTGCAAAAGGACTGTTCCTATGGACACAAAATCAACCGCTCTGGCGGACAGATCAGCTATGGCAGAAGAAAAGGCCCCGCCTTCCAAGCCGTCGCGCGCCACACTTGGCACCAAACCGGAGACACCTGTCACCGTGGTGGAGGGGGTCACGCTGGGCCGCAGCCCGATGCGGGCAAACGAAACCTCGCACCCTGTCGCTAAGTTCAAGGGAACAGAGGTTCCTGAACGCGGTGGCGTTTTGGAATTCAGTCTCGCAAATGGCGTCACTTATCGGGGCATCGTTGCCGATGCAACGCATGTGGACGGTGAAGTCCTCGTTGAGTTCTCAGAGGCTCTTCAACCGAAGCCAGAGTAAGAGGCGCACAGCCTCAACAGGCGTCTAAGACGCAAGTTCCCATACATCAGAAGGAATCAATCACATGGGTTTTCAAACCGGGTCAGGAGTGATCGTTGGCATCTCAAAGACGAAGCCTGCCACTCACGATGCAGCGGGCTTCGATGCTGTTAGCTTCGACGTATTGGGCGAGGTCACCAATGTTGGCGAGTTCGGAAAAGAGTGGGAGACCGTTACGCATAATCCGCTCGCGTTACGCGGCACGAAGAAAGGCAAGGGGACTTACAACAACGGTACGCTGAACCCCACCATCGCTCTCGACAATTCTGATGCCGGTCAGGCCCTGATGAAAGAAGCCTTGGCCAGCGATGATGATTACTACTTCACGATCACGCTTCAGGACGGCTCTGTCTATTACATGGTCGGCCTGGTCATGAAGTTTCGCCCCAATGTGGGTGCGGGTGGTGAGGTCGTCACAGCACCCACCACGATCGAATTGCAACCCGATAAGATCGTCGAAAGCACTGTCTGATCCGTTCTCGCGAACGGTTGGGCCGGGTGGAAAAGTGGTTCATTCCCCCGGCCCCTTTGAACCACCGAGCCAACAAGGAAAATACACATGGATTTCACGAAATTTGACAGCGTTGCAGCTTCAGAGCAGGGCGCGGACTATCATCTCAAATGCGCAGCTACAAGAAAACCGCTCTTTGACAATGACAAAGATCCCTATGCGGATAATGGCAAGCCTTGCCTGATCACCGTGAAGGGCCAGGAGGCCGCGTCGGTACGTGAGCAATCCCGAATGCGTCAAAAAGCCAAGGCACAAGAAAAACCGTCGACAGGCGATGGCGAGGATGATTTTGTCACATTCGATGATCTCCATAACGAGGCGGTAAAGATCATCATCCCCCGGATTATCGGTTTCAAGAATATCCGCAAGGGCAAGAAAGAGATCGGTCTTGAGGATGCGGAATGGCTCCTGAACCTAAACCGGTTGAACGCGCACCCCAATGAGGAAGCCTTTGTCAAACAGCTGAGCGACTTCAGCGCCTCGCGTGCAGGATACCTGGGAAACGCCTCGACCGCCTAAGGCTCTATTCCAGACATCTGGGATTCCTTGCCGCGCGTCCTGAAGAGTGGCAGTCAAATCGTTTCAAGATTTGGCAAAAACATGAACTTGACTTCGGGTTTCCAGACGTAAGCGGGGTGGAGTACCTGTTGGATTTCATGGCACCGGAGATGCTCGGTTGGTGCATCTTCGATCCGATGGGCGGTGCTAGGCCGATTGCATGGTCAGAAATCCGAGCTTTCTCATCGGCGGCGGGGCTGGATCTCGAGCCTTGGGAAGCCCAACAATTGCGCGCTATGAGCGCCGATTATGTGAGCGGGCTTCACCTTGGCAGCGACCCCTTTGTGGTCTCTCCAGCCTATGAGGCCTGTCCGGAAAAAGACCCCGGTATCAAGTACGAGCGCCAGCTCATCAACGACACACTCAAGGCCGGTTTTTCGGCTCTCAAAAGCGCCTCCTGATTGGGGGCGTTTTTTAGTTTCAATGAATGGCATCCAAGGGAGTGATGGCTTTGGCTTACGAAATCGGCGCAGTTCGCGCCTCTGCCTCCTTTGATGCTTCTGGGTTCCACTCAGGCGTTCAATCAACCCGGTCCTCTCTTCGCTCTTTGAGGGGGAGCTTCGATGAAACCTCTCGCGATGCCCTGCGATCGATGGGAGCAATGGAACGTGGTTGGGACACCAATGTCAGTAAGACCAAGGCATCGGTCAAAGATCACACTCTGGCAGTCATGGGATTGGTCCAGGCAAACAGCCGCGGTTCTGCGTCAGCGCGTGCATGGGCTGCTGACCTTGATCGAAATGCCCGTTCCTTCGACAACCTGCGCGCGTCACTTGATCCGGTCTATGCTCAATCCAAGCAATATGAGGCGGTTGTCGAAAAGGTCAAAACTGCTGTCAGTAGTGGTGTGGCCAGTCAGGCCGATGCAAATCGCGTCATGGATCTGGCGGCAACCAAGTATCTTGGTCTGACTTCTGCAGCGGAACGTATGGCTGAGGCCAAAAAGAAGGAAGCTGCCATCACAGCGGCTGCAGCACAGAGCTATCAGCGGCTGCGGTCCAGCATCGATCCGGTTTATGCAAGGAAGAAACAGCTTGAAGCCGCAGTTGAGACCCTGACCGCTGCCCAAAAAGCGGGCGTGATCTCTGATCGTGAGCGCGTTGAAACGCTGCAGCTGCTGAAGCAAAATCTGGCGGCTGTCAGCCCTGCATCATCCGGCGCGCAGAAAGGTGTGAACAAGTTCGGGTACATCGCAAATCAGGTGGGTTTTCAGATTCAGGACGTGTTTGTCTCTGGCCCGATGATCGGCTGGTTTCGGGCGGTTGCGCAGCAGGCTCCTCAAGCTGCCGGTGCTTTCTCAATGCTGGGTGGCAGTATCGGCACTATTGTGCCTTGGCTTGGGACGGCTTTGGCAATTGGTGCCGCGCTGGCACCTACGCTGCTGAATATGGGTGACGCCTCAGAAAAGATGTCTGAGCAGGCAAGATTGAATGCCTCAGCTGTTGATGCGGTAGTGGGCGCGCTTGATGACTACAGCAGATATTCAGAGATCGCCCGCCGTAGCACCGTCGATTTGATCGAGGAGTTTGGTGTCTTCGCTGAAGATGTTCGCCGAACATATGAATATCTGTCCGGTGTATCGGTAAAACGGGCCATGGACGCCCTGAAAACAGATAACTTTGATCTGTTTGCCAACCTCAGTGATGCGGCTTCTGTCATTACCCAGATGGATGATGCGCTGAGCGCGCTTGAGCGCAACAAGGCACTTGGTGCGACCTCTGAACAGGTGCAGATATTCCAAGAGAATTTCGAAGCTTTGGAAGATGAGGCGTATATTGCGGCTCAGGCGATTGGCCTTTTGCCAGAGCAGGTGATGGCCATCAAATCCGGTTTCGATGAGCTGAAAAATGCGCAAGGGTTGGAGGATATCCGACGACAGGCGCAAAACGCACTCGATGTGATCCAGAAAATATACCCTGAAGGTGCTAAGATTCCTTCGGCGTTTACGGCGGCTGCTACTCAGCTGAAAGGTGTCATTCACTCCGCTTCGGCGGCGGTCGCGGAAACCCAGAAGGCGAGTGGGGAGACTTTTAACTGGGCTGCGGCTCTATCGGGTGTGAATGCAGAGGTGAGCGCAATCATGAGATTGCTGTCTGCCATCGGCGGCGGGATCTTGAGCAATGCAGCAAAGCAGACCGAAATTGATGCTCTGCGGGCTGGTCAATCGATCAAAAGCGCAGCGGTTGAAGCCGAGCGCTTTCGCAAAGAGCTGGAGTTTGATGCGCGTCGTGAAAACGCTCAGACTTGGCTGGATAAAATGGTCGTTGATGCGGAAGCCGCTCAGTATGCGCATGGTCTCGCACTTGATGCGACCCTCGATAAAGAGCGCACGGTTGCGCGCGAGAGAGATCGCAATCTCAAGAAGGTTTCGAGCGCCAGTGCCAAGTCGACCAAACAGCTGAAAAAAGAAGCTGCGGCTGTTCGTGCCAGCCTCAGCCCTATTGCGCGATACAATGATGAGTTGGCCGAACTTGCTAAGCTCAAGGGGCTGCTCTCTGATGATGAGATGGCCAAGGCAGTGGCCAACATGAACGTAGAATTGGCAGATTCTCTGCCGCTGGTGGGCGATCTAACCGATACTCTCACAGAAGGTTTGTTCAATGGGTTCAAGGGCACATTGAATAGCATGGGTGATATCTTCAAGCGTTGGCTGATCCAATTGATCAGCACGGCAGCCAAAAACCGGATCATGCTTTCACTTGGCTTCGGCGGCTCGCTTGCTGGAACCGCCGCCTCAGCCGCAGGCGGGCTTGGTGGCGGCGGTGGCATTCTCGGTGGGGGTGGCAGGGGCCTGATCAACATTGGCGCAAATCTGCTCGGGGGCGGTCAGATCGCCCAAGGCATTATGTCTGGACTTGGTGGCGTCTTCACTGGTGGTGGTCTCACATCCAGCTTCGCCAATCTCGGCGGGCTGGTCAGCGGGGCTTCCAGTGGTCTCGGCGCATTTGGTGCAGCGCTACCCGCCCTCGGCATTATCGCAGGCGGTATCGCCATTCTATCCAAAGGCCTCTCGCGTGAATATGACGGGCGCGCCGTACGCGGTTCGCTTGGTCCCGAAGGGTTTGACGGTTTTGAATTTGACTTCTGGGACGGTGGCTTTCTGAGAGGAGACAAACAGGTCAACCACGCCGCGCGGCCTGAAATCCAAAGTATGCTGGATGACGGTGCGTTGGCAGTTCGCAGCAGCGTTGAGGAAATGGCGGCAGCGCTAGGGTTGGCCTCGACAGCTATCGATGACTTCACAGCAGATGGTTTCACGATCTGGCTGACCGGCCCGAATGCAGGGAGTGAAGAACAGATTGCGAAGGCCTTCGAGGACCAGCTGACCCGTCTGGGCGACGGTATGGCGGATCTGGTTTTGGAAACAGAGGATTACGCAAAGGCAGGCGAAGGCGCGTATGACACACTGACACGACTTGGCGGTTCACTGATCACGGCCAATGAGGGCTTTGGCCTGCTGAACCAATCACTGTTCGAGGGCAGTCTCAAGGCGGCTGAAAGCGCTTCAGCACTCATGGACGCCTTTGGCGGTGTTGAGCAGTTCACAACCGGCCTCGGTTCCTACTTCGATCTGATGTTTACCGATGTGGAAAGGCAGGCCAAGCGGCAGGAATATGCGCAGAAAGCCCTTGGTGAGGCGGCAGGAGAATTGAACCTGACCTTGCCGACCACACATGCGGAATTCCGCAACCTGGTCGGTGGCCTTGACCGGACAACCGAAGAGGGGCGTACCGCCTATGTGACGTTGATTGGTCTCGCGGATGAATTCGCCGTTGTGCATGGAAATGCACAAGAGGCGTCGGACGCCCTGGAAGGGGCGGGCGATAGCCTGTCGCAGTTGGAGGCTGAAGCGCAGAAACTCAAAGAGCAAAATATCAGATCTGCTTTGTCTGACCTGAATGCCGCGATCAAGGCTGCAACAGATGATTTGCAAAGCCAGCTCGGTATTGTTGAAGATCGGTTGCGTTTGCGCTTCAAGCGCCTGCAGGTTTCTGTCGGTGTCGAGCGTGAAGCGATCACATCCGCACATGAGCAGCTTATTGGCTCTTTGTCCGGACGTCTGGAGACGCTCGAAGCAGCAGCAGAGGCATCGCGCGCTCTGTTTGAAACTCTGGGTGAGGCGGCTCAATCACGTCGGCGTGTAGATACAGAAGGGGCTGAATGGGAGCGCCGTCGCGCCTTGATGTATGTCCAGGGTGGCGGGTCTGATCCCGAAAAACTATCCAAGGCTCTTGGTGTGTTAGGGGAAGATAACTCC
Organism: Phaeobacter cretensis; assembly: GCF_047372505.1. Classification (NCBI taxonomy): domain Bacteria; kingdom Pseudomonadati; phylum Pseudomonadota; class Alphaproteobacteria; order Rhodobacterales; family Roseobacteraceae; genus Phaeobacter; species Phaeobacter cretensis. Next base: position 648,286 of record NZ_JBKBEU010000001.1, on the reverse strand, counting down.
GCTAGTTTCTCCAGCTATGCGGACTATCTGTCTGACTATTACCGCACGTCTAACATCATTTCAGGTCGTGCCGGAGAAGCACGATCCGAGATGTCAGCTGATGAGGCTGCTGTTGATGCGCTGCAGCAGCAAATCGACCTTGCAACGCTGCATCATCAGGAAGAGATGCAGCGCCTCGATCAGATCTTGGAGGACGCCCGCCAAACCTTGGATATGGCTTTGGGGCAGTATGTCGCTGCCATCAAGGTTGAAAATGCAGTTGCGCAATTGACCCATACTGCGGATCGACATGCTCTGGTTTCCGAGCGGGTTGAGGTCCGGATGGCGGAACTTGAAACGATCCGTCTCAGTATGGAGCAACTGGTCGAGGGCGCGCTTGGGGCGGAGAACGGGCTGCCCAGTATCAATCAGGGTGTCCAGAATGTTGTTGGTGCCGTGAACGCCCTGGGCGGTGCTATCGGTCAAATGACAGCTGGGATTGCTGCTGCGACCCGCGCGCAGGCGGAAGCAAACCGTATAGCCCAGACCAAAGCCTTGGAGCGAAAGCATATCGTCACAGAACCTCGCTCAGCCAGTGTTGGCAGTGCGCGAGACGATGGCACCGTGTCGGAATTGCGTGAATTGCGCAAAGAAGTGGTGCGCCTGCGGGAAGGAAATGAAGGCTATCTCGGCCCGATTTCCAAGGCGACCGGAGCGACAGAACGAACCCTGAAGCGAGCAGAACGGGATCGTCAGACAACGAAAGGGGCAGCATGATCATCATCGAGCCTATTGATGTCACAGAGGCAAACATGACCACGGATGTCCCGCTGTCCGAGATCGAATGGACGGCGGGCACCACGCCAGAGGGTGAAGATCGCCGCATCGGCAATGACCTCTATCGCGCGGTGATCGAGACCGCTGATGATCCCGTCACGGGCGTTAATGCGGATCCGCCAACATGGATCCGCATTGGCGTGGTCAATCGGTTTCAGATGTTTGATGAGTTCTACCACTCGCAGACGGTGGCAACTGAGCGGATTGAAGTCACTGTGCAGCCCTCAGAGGTCGTGAACTCTGTCACACTGCTCAATCTCGATGCCCTAGAGGTTCGGGTTCAAATTGAGGATGGGCAGGGCGGCACCATCTACGACGAAACCAAGAGCCTGCTGGATAACAGCCAGGTGGTCGACTACTGGGAATACTTCTTCTCGCCTATTCTGAGACGGCGGGATGTGACCTTCATTGATCTGCCTGCCTATTCGCAGCCGGTGCGCATTTCTGTGATTGGGCCGACCGGCGGTGAGGTCAGGATAGGCGGGGCATTTATTGGCCGTCAGCGGATCATCGGGGAGGCAGTCTATGGCACCCGTCGCGACCTGCTCAACTTCTCGACCAAAGAGCGCGACCAGTTTGGCCGCTTCCAGATCGTGTCACGACACAAGGCCAAGCTGGTCAGCTATGACGTCGCTGTGGAGACACGCAACAACGATTATGTTGCGGATTTTCTTGAGGATGTGGCTGACGTGCCCTGCATCTACATTGGCGATCCGGAACGCGGTGGCACGATAACCTACGGCTATCCGCGCGACTTTGGCTTTCCCTATGAAACCCCATCGATTTCCAAGCTGTCACTAGAAGTGGAGAGCGTGACCTAATGGCCATTAAAACAATTCCAAGTTTTACCAAGGTGCCAAATCGCAGCCAAGCGCCAAGCACCTTTTCAGACGATGTGGACACCTACCACAGCGAGATCCCTGCATTCATCGATGCCAGCAATCAACAGGCGCAGGAGGTCGCCGCAGCGGCAGAGCAGGTGGCCACACAGGCCGCAGCCGTGGCAGAGGCCAGCGCCGCGTTTGAAAGCGGTGTGAACGCGGATCGCTGGGCCGCTGGCGATTACAGCGACGGCGATGCGGTCTGGTCACCCTCGGATGGGCTGACTTACCGCGCCAAGGCCGATTTCAGCTCGGCCATCGATCCCGCCGCAGATCCCGCCAACTGGCACAACCTGAACCCGGTCGCGCAGGCCAAGGACGAAATGGCCCGCCTCGCGCTGGTCTTCGCCGCTCATCGTTAAGGAGAACCCGATGTCGCAATTTCCTGTGTCCAAACGTCTCGCGCTTGATGCGATGGCGACGGTCTACACCGTGCCTGCCGGTCGCTATGCGATGGTCTCACACCTTCAGATCACCCCGATCGATCCCGACAATGAGGTGGACGTCTCAGTGCAATGGCTGGACGCATCGGACGGCGATGCGGTCACGCAGCTTTGTCAGGGTGAGACGATCAAGCCCAACGGTACCGGCCCGATCTACCCGATGGGTGGCACTCTGATCCTCAGTGCAGGCGATCAGGTGCAGGCCGAAGCCTCTACTTCTGGTGACGCGGTGCTGAGCTTCAGCGCCCTGGAGTATGTTCTCTGATGGGCGGTATGATTGGCACCATGCGCGGGGATCGCATGTTGCGGGCCCGTGGGGGTGGAAAAACTCCGGTTGGACCGTTCCAGTTTGGGGTGTCGCCTGGCGCGACCTTCAGCATTGGTAGCAAGATTTCAGCGCTGACGGGTTTGACCGTTTCGCGCGATGGGCTGAACGCCTATGTTTCTGACATTGCTGACGACACTATTCATCGGTTCGCCCTCGCGACTGGCTGGGATGTCTCAAGTGTATCTGACCCAAACGATAGCCTCGCAATGTCTAGCCGCATCGGCAATCTTGTTGGGGTTGAGATTTCTCAGGATGGTTCGAAACTCTACGCCATGGACAGCGGCGTGAATGTGGAACAGTGGAGTCTGGCGGTCCCCTTTGACCTGTCGACCGCATCCTATGATGGATCTGGCGCGATTTCGGGAAACACGGCGTTACGCATCAGCGGGGATGGCTACTGGGCCTATGCAGTATCGCAAGGCGCTAGCATAATCCGGCAATACAGTCTGGGCACCCAATGTGACATGACTACCGCGACGGCTGCGGGAACCTTGCTGACCAGTACGGACCCACTCGTTGATGGGCAGCCATACGACATTCAGTTCTTTGATGAAGGTGCCCGCGCCCTTGTTCTGATTGGCACTGAATTCGCTCTCTATGAATACGTGATTGCCACGCCCTATGACCTGCGTACGGCGATTGCGACCGGCTATCGGCTTCCGGGTATCCGTGAAATCGTCAGCAGCAGTACATTCGTGATGAACCCTGCCAGCAAGGCCACAATTTGGGTCGGCGGATCCAGTGAAACTCTCTATCAATTCAATTTCTGAGGTGACGCAATGACCCTTTACACCAAGGGCGGCAGCTATCCTGCGCCGCTCCCTTTCCGCATTCGTCTGAGCGACGGGCGCAGCCGCACCGATCCGGCCAGCTTTACCGCCGAGGAAATCGCAGATGCGGGCTATATCGCAGCGCCTTCGCAGCCTGATCATGATCCAGCAACCCAGCGCCTAACGTGGGACGGGGCCGCTTGGGGCGTTGAGGATATTCCGGTGCCGGATCCGGTCTATCAGCCGCTGACCAAAATCGGGTTCATGCGGCTGTGCATGTTTCTTGGCGGCATGACCCCCGACATGCTGGTGGCGGCGCGGGAAGCGCCTGAGCTGAAAGCGATGTGGATCATGCTGGATATGGCCGAACAGGTGCAACGGGATGATCCTGAGGTCGCGCCGGGGCTGGCGCTGCTTGCTGGATTGGGTCATCTGCCAAACGGCCCGCAGGCCGTTCTGAATGGCTGGCCAGCCGCCTGATTGGTGCGCCCGCAGCGGGTCGGGCTATCACACCACCAAAGCAATCAGTTGGGAGATCGGCACCAAGGGATCCGGTCTCTTTTTGTACGTGCCGCAGGGGTTTCCCTTTGACGTCTCGATTCCGAGATGGGCCGGGTGGATCTTTGACCGGCACGATCCCCGATATCTGAAAGCCGCAGCGCTGCACGACTACGCAATTCACGTCCTCGGTTGGGGCCGGGTCAGCGCGGCGGCACCCTTTTCCGAAGCCCTCCGCGCCGATGGCGTGGGGCGCATCCGCAGGCTGGCAATGGTGCTGGCCGTCACCATCCACAAATGGAGCTGAAGGGCAATTTTATGAAACTGGAGCTGTTTCAATCCGCGCTGGCAGGCGCGCTTGGTGTGATGTCAGCCATCCTGACCAGCTATGGAACGTCATGGCCGGTTGTGGTTGTCGTCTGTCTGGGCGTTGCAGCGGCGTTGCTGGAGATCGAAAACCTGCGTTGGCGGCCAGCATTGGTCCTCAGCGTCTTTAACCTGATGATCGGCGCGTTGGGCGGGCCGATGGTCGCGGCGTTTCTGGGGGCTAAGTTCGACCTGCAGTTTCCAGCCTTGACGCTGATCATTGCCTTTCTGGTGGCCTATGTGGCGCATGACGCCTTCAGCAAGGCGCGCGGGCCGATCATGGCGCTGATGGTGAAGGTGATCGGCTTGGCCGGAGGGTCGAGCCGATGAATGCCCTCATTGATCTTGTCACCACGATCGCGGGGCCGGTGCTACGGCACCGCGCCCGCTGTGTCGTCTGTTTCCTCAGATCTCGCACCTGGGGCCGGGTGCGCCTGGTGCTGTCAGTCGTGCTTTGGGCGGCGCTGTGTTTCGCCGCGATCGCGATGCAACCAATCCAACATCAGGAGGGGCATTCCCATGAAACTCACCACCCGTGATATTCAGGCCCGATGCGCCGCTCTGGGCTTTCACCCTGGGCCAATAGACGGACGCAAGGGGCCGCGCACCTCTGCGGCCATTCGGGCCGCTCTTGAGGCGCAGAACGGCAGCACCATCACTGATCTGTTTCACAAGAGCGGTTTGCACCGGGTGCATATGCACTGGACCGGTGGAGCCGAGGGCGTCATCGACATGGAGCGCCGCGCCTATAACTCGCTGGTCACGCATGACGGTCAGCGGGTGCAGGGCGTGTTTAAGCCTGAGGCGCAGGCAACCTATGCTGTCGGGCGCGCGGCATCCCATACACGCATGTTCAACCCCGGTGCGATCGGGCACGCAATGGACGCAATGGCGGGCGCAAACGAGCGTCCCTTTGATCGTGGATCCGCGCCGATCACGCCACGCCAGCTTAATACGTTCTGCCGGTGGGCTGCGGAATACAGCGTCCAGTATTGGATTCCGGTCAATGTCTACGGCATGCCGACCCATGCAGAAATCCAGCCGATATTCGGTGTGCGCCAGCGCTGTAAATGGGACGTCACCTGGTTGCCGGGAATGCCTGGACCCGGTGATCCCTTGGTGGTTGGTGAGCGCCTGCGCGACATGATCCGCGAATGCCTGCCTGATGTGAGGGTTGCAGCATGATGCGGTTCATCACCAGTGGGGCCTTAGTTCTCGCGATCGTTTGCGGGTCCGTGGCGGTCTATCTCAATTGGCGAAACGATAGGCTGCAGGTTCAACTGACCGCTGCAGATCTCCGCCTAGATGTGCTGAACCGGAAGCTTGACGATGCCCGGCATGACAAAGCCGTCCTTAGGGCTCACCTAGATCGCATGCAGACGGATCAGCGTGGGCTCGAAACTCAGTTGCAAAACCTTCGGGGAAAGGAGGGATACGATGCGCCTCTGTCTGATTTTCTTGGCGATGTCTATGACGGGCTGTAGCTGGTTATCCCCTGATCCCCAGCCAATCTATATAGAACGGGAAGTGCCTGGTTATCTGGTAACGCCCTGCGATGAGCCGACGAAAGGGCCACGATCAGAGGGGGGGCTTGCTGAACTTGCGATCCGCTGGAAATTCACCGCCGGGTGCAACGCTGACAAGCTCCGAAGCGTGGGCGAGTTGGTTGGGCCGCACTGATTGAAGAAAGCCCCGCCAAGTGGCGGGGCTTTCTTGTCTACTCACTGACGCCCAGGGCCTTTAGTGCGAGGCGGGCGCTGTAGCGGGCGTTTGGGGTCGGCCGCCTTTTGCCATGCGCCTTGGCTTGCCTTCCCCGATGGCAGCGCTAAGAGCGTGCCTGAAAGGACGTACAGGTGGGTTTGGCGGGTGGTTACTTGGTGGCGAGGTCTAGGCCATGCTCTGCCATTAGGGCCTTCAGGCGTTCGACTGCATGTGGATTAAGGGTTAGCGGCCTGCCGCTAGACTTGTTCAATTTCCCATGTTCGATGTCATTCATGGTTTTGCCGCGAGTGTTGTGGTTTCCATTATAGCCCAGGGCGGCTGCAAAATCGGCGCAACTCAATCCCAAAGATTTGCGAGCATCCTTGACAACATCGCCGTACATAGTCGGCACAGAATTGTGCATGCGCTTCACATGCGCGCGGGCTTCCTCAACGGTCTTGAACCAGCCAGACGGGGCAGGCATGCCCTGCAGCCAGATCCGTGCTGCGTCTTCATCCTTCAGCACAGGGGCCTCTACAAGCGCCGCTAATGCCTCTACCAGTTTAGCTGCGGTATCTTGCATAATGATGGCCGGAATGGCCCCCTTTTGGGACATTACGATTGCAACAGGCATATTGCGTTCCTTCTATTTCTGAATTGTTGGGATAGTGACTGGCTCACTTGAGCCAGTCAGGGGGTGTCAGGACAATCATGTGGGGGCGTTTTTCTGTGCCACCGACTAAGACGGAAGACCTGGGGCGGTCGCGCCTGACTTCCTCTGCCCACTCTTTCATCAGGAGTATAGGGGGTTTTCTGGTTGGCTTTTAGCATCGGGCTCTCCTTTATTGTGTGGGATCTCTTATCCCTTGCCGATAACTAGATAATATGGGTTGTGACCCATAAATGCAAGAGCTATTTCCCCACAAAAAAGAAAATCAGCGGAGCGAATGCCCTGCCTTTTGTCATGCGTACCAGCTAGAATATTTTTCTTTTCCGTCCCAGATCAAAGCTGTTACCACCTTGCAGATTCTAACGCTCGGGCGGCTGCCGGACATATCCACCTTTCGGCGGAACGATTTCCCGATCTTGTTCTCCGGGTTCGGGACGCTATTGCCGGACATGACGAGCGATCAATGCCGCAGCCGCACGAGGAAAAGCTGACCTTCGCCGCGAGTTCAGCCGCCAACCATCATCGAATGGAAGGGGGGGCGAACAAAATACCATTTCGCCGCGGCTGCGCGAAGGTCAGCTTTGGAGGTTTTAGTTCCGCCAAAAACGGTCGTTTCTGCCGGTGGCACAAACCCTGTCCCAAAACCTCTTCTGAGCAAACAGTGGGCGACAAAAAGGTAGGGTTACGCAGCGTCGGGGGCCCAAAGTCTGGCAAAAAGTCTGGCGATCAGTTTTATGTAACTTAGTGCGCTCGATGCAACGTTTCGATGGTATATCAAGGTGCACAGATTTTTGTTATAAACCCTGAGGTCGGCTGCCCGCTCGGCCGTAGAGGGGATCGCGTCAACCATATTCATCCAATTTTCGCTTCAAAAACAACTGTTACTGGCTCAAATCCGTTTCCATCCGTAGAAATTGCACCTCCTTCGAGGCGGACAGCTTGATCTAGCAAACTTGTGCCAGCTGGTAAATTGAGACCAATAGGCAAGCTCAAAACTGGTTGAGAAAGTGTCGCCCAAATTTCTCTAATCTCTTTAAGTACTTGTTGTACTACTGGCAAAGACCAGTTCAGGTTCTGCACCCAGACAATGTCGATAGTCATTCCCAACCGTACTTCTTGTCCAACTTGAACAAGTGAGGGGATCGCGTAAGAATCTAATGTATGAGCTGATATCTGCCTTCCACCCATGGAAATTTGATATTCGTGTTCTGTCTTTGTGATCCCAAACTTCATCATGTTTTTTGCAAACTGAAGAAGTGGGTCTTGAATACCCAAACCAAAGGTCTGAGACAGTACTGCGGCACCGTGGGGTATCGTGATTGTAGCACCACCTAGACCGATTGTGCGTCCTTCAAAAAAGCCTTCAATCATCTGGTTAATCGCGCCCGCCGGAATGTTCTGTGTCCAATCTGGAGACGAGACGTATCGAGGTGGGTTGGGCCAGATGGATTTTTTTTCTGAATATCTCAGTAATGGCGAAAACTCATCAACATCTATTCTTGTTGATCTGTCTTCCGTCTTCGGGGCTGTAATATGTCCGAGCATAGTGTCCTCTGAAATTTCCAAAAAACGCGCCGGCGGACCAAGAGTGGTGTTTACCGACATCATTTCTAAGTTTAATCGAAGCGACTGTACATATTGGAACCTTTAAACAAGCTCTTGCTTTTTGGCGAGCCAACTGAACCTAGCATACCTTGCACCCTCCCCTTTCGTACACCCCAATCTTAGCCGACCAGAGGGTGGGATAGTTTCCACTCGTTCAGACTTGGTTTCGGTGGTTCCAATAACGGAAGTTACTGTAAAAGTTACCTTTACGCTGCGGCTTCTATTCGTGTTCACAGCGTACATAATATTCCCAGAGTTGGCAAAACCACACCATTCCCCAAATTCGAGTCTAATGATCGAGGTTTTCTCTGTAGCTGCGCTGTCAGCTGTTCGATGAATGAATTCGTTCATCTCATCTTCGGTCAAGGTCTGTATTTGGCTGTCAGGGCTTTGTTCGTATGAATTTAGTTCTCTAGCAATCGTTTCCAGGTCTTGCTTTGTAGTCATTTCGAGCACCTCTGAGTAAGTCGCACCAAGGTCAGTTGATAGTGTGCTTTTAATTGTTAAATGACAGAAAATTTTCCTCAATGAAAAATTGACACCAAGGAGCGGTGGAGGGTGCAGCTAAACAAAGCCGGTCGTTTTGACACAGGCGTTGCTGTCGCCGCAAGCGTTGAAAATTCTTGTGCCGTAAACCCTTGGTAAAACTCAGTTTGATTCTGCCACGTATTTGGCCGGGGTCGAAGGGGCAGACATTGGTGCAAAGTGCAGCATTCGGTAAAATGGGCTCACTGCCGCCATGCGGCGGTACAACACCGAGAAACCAGCACCAGCCTGCCCTAGGCCAGTTGTGATCGGCTCAAGCCAGCCCAAAGCGGACCTGGCCTGCGCTACCGCAGCATCAGAACCTCCAAGCAGGCGGGGCGGGAAGCAATTATTCGCTACAGGTGCACATTGGAACTTCTTTGAGCGACAAAGCGGACATTCAACGAGGAGCTTTCTCAACGAGTATTGCTGAACGAAGGCTGGAACCGCTTTTCCCGGCGAGTACCAAGCTTTTGAAGGATAGTGCTTGCACACGTCAGGGTGTAGCGCAAATGCTCTTTGCCACTAAATATGGACGAGGCGGCCGAATATTCCTTGTGAGGAATAATCACTTTTGTTACGTGTTGGAAAAAGAAAGCAGGTCGGGCATGAGCGATATCAATGGCAAAGTTGTGGAGATCAGGCGCTCTCAGGACGAGGACGCATCGGCTAAAATCGGCGAAGCACTGCGGCGAATGCGCAAGTTCTCTGGCTTGACCCAAGCCGAAATGGCGCGCCGTCTCGATGTGGGCCAAGCTTCGGTATCTAAGGTGGAAAAAGGTCGATCAGACGTTCATGTTTCGACGATCCAAAAATATGTCGAAGCATTAGGCGGAAAGTTACAAGTTGGCGCAGCATTTGATGCTGACAGCCCTCTCTCGTTGCATGTCCGAGAAGCCTTTGATGTCGAGCCGATTCACGACGATCAGCTCATCTTTCCGATTTTTGCCGATGAAGAGTTCAAGCATCAACGTGACGTAGTCTTGAGTATCCGACCACAATACTCAAGCAAGATCATGACTGGTCAAAAGACTGTAGAACTGCGGCGGCGGTTTCCGGTCTCCGCTCCCAAAGGTACCATAGCTTACATCTACTCGACCTCACCTGAACGAGCTATGGTTGGTATAGCTGAGATTGCTGCGGTCAAGAAGTTGGCAGTCGACGATATTTGGCGCAGCTACTCAAATGTGGCGTTTATTGATCGGCCAGATTTTGACAAGTATTTTGATGGTCTCGAATATGGAATGGCGCTGGAATTTACCAATGTCCGTCCGTTCGATAAACCAATGCCTTTAACCGACCTGCGAAAACGATTTGGTTTCGAACCTCCCCAGTCATTCTTGTACGCCAAACATAATTTGAGAAAGGCCCTTCAAGATGAGCCAGCAATCGTATCTCATTGATACGAATATCCTGATCGGGCTCGAGGATAATCATACAGTTGAAGCGGCTTATTCGCGATTCCACGCACTTGCATCGACCCACAAAGTCGACATTTATGTGCACGAGGCTGCCAAAGATGATTTCGCTCGTGACAATAAGGTAAAGCGGCGAGAAATCTCGCTCAGCAAATTTGATAAGTATCGCCTGTTGAAAAAGCAGCGGGGCTTGGCTAGAGCTGATCTCGAAGCTAATTTTGGCTCACTCAAAAAGCCCAACGATGTTGTGGATGCTACACTTCTACATACCCTTGAACAAGGGGTGGTGGATTTTCTCGTCACTCAGGACAAAGGCCTTCATCAACGCGCCCAAAAACGATCGTCCGATCTGGCGCGACGCGTGCTCTTTATTAGCGACGCAACTGAGTTGCTCATCCAGACCTATGAGCCGAAAGAGGTCCCCATCCGCCACGTCGGCAAGGTGAAAGCTCACGAAATCGACGCAGACGACATTTTTTTTGATAGCCTTCGTGATGGTTATCCGAAGTTCAACGATTGGTGGCGAGAGAAGTGTGTCAAGCAGCATCGTTCGTGCTGGGTGGTCTATGATAGCGAGCAATTGGCCGGGCTGATTGTTCGCAAAGACGAAGACGCGGCAGATACCGATGCCATCACGAAAGCCAGGAAAATCCTAAAGATTTGCACCTTCAAAGTGGGGCCCGAAAGTCGCGGCGTTAAGCTGGGTGAGCTGCTCCTGAAACAGGTTCTTTGGTATGCACAGCGCAACAGATACGACCTCGCATACTTGACTACTTACGAAGATCAGGTCGCATTAATGGAGTTGCTTGAATATTACGGATTTCGAAATGCCGGTAAAAACTCCAACGGCGAGTACATTTACGAACGTGACTTTTCTGCCGACGCGCTAGCACACTTAGAAAGTGAAACTGATTTCGATCAGGCGAGAAAAAACTACCCTCGATTTGTGTTTGATACCGACACCCTCGGCTTCGGAATCCCGATCAAGGAAGACTACCACGACACCCTTTATCCGGACCTTTGGCGCCCACGCCAACCGGATCTATTCTCAGGTGCGTCACGCGCCGAAGGCATAACCCGACCGGGAAATACGATCCGAAAAGTCTATTTGTGTCAGGCGCAATCAAATTTGGGACCTCCAGGTTCAATCCTATTTTTTTACAAGGGCGTTTCAAAAGATTCACCTTCGCAAGCTATAACGGCGCTTGGGATACTGGAAAGTATGACCCTTGCAGGCACCAAGAGAGAGCTGATGCACTTAACCGGCGGTAGGTCGGTATATAGCGAAGTCGAGCTGGAAAAGTGGGAGCAAAAAGTCAAAGAAAAAGGTAGACCAGTCAAGGTTATCAACTACTTGCTCGTTTCATACATCGAACCTGCCATTTCGATCGATGAGTTGAAGACTATGGGTGTCATCGCAAGGCACCCTCAGCAATCGATCTATGGGCTCTCTCACGAGTTGACCAATGGCCTCATAAAACGAACAGAATTGGAATTTGATGTATGAGCCAACGTGTCGTTGCATTTACGGGGATTTCCGGAGTCGGAAAAACTACATTTCTGAGGAAGTTTGCCGAACTGATGGAATTTCAGCATGTCACTGGTGGCAGCCTCATTGCTGCAGCTAAAAATGTCGCTAGGGACGCCCGTGATGACCTGCGCCATGCGGATCTTGATGAGAACCAACGTCTTTTAATCGAGGGATTCACGGTGGCGCGTGACGCAAATGCAGAAGTCATCATACTGGATGGGCATGTTGTCATTGATGATGGAGAACGTCCGACGAAGATTTCGAGCGACGTTTTCAAAGCGCTCGGTGTGATGGCCATGGTCCATCTGGAAACCGATCCAAAGCGCATTGCCAAAAACAGATCTAAAGACTCGGCTCGCTCCCGCCCCAGGTACGACACAGATATACTTAGGCAACATCAAGATATGTCGCGCCAAAATGCCCATTCTATCGCGGAGGAACTCGGCATCAGCTTCTATATAGTTACGCACAATGATGTCGCTCACTTGGCCTCGCTGCTGGAAGGCGCGCCCTTGGATTGAACGGTTCTCTTTACGGCCTGCTTATTCCGCAGTACCGCCGTCTGATCCTAAAGAATGCGGCACACTTCGCGAAGATCCGGTTGTGGCAAGCTACACTGCGGCGTTGCGAACGTTGGCCAAAGTCAGCCAGGGGCCGGTCAGACCGCTCTTGGCGCTTCTTGGACGCGGCTTTGCAAAGTTCACTATCTGCGCCTCGCTGCCCTTGGTGCGGGCCGCAGCATCACCTGAGACAGCTTAGCCCTGCCGAGAGTCCGCTTTCGGGAAAGTGGCCATGGAATTTTGCAGCGGCAGCATCATTGATCCTTGTCGCCATGTCTATGTCCGCTTCGGGCTGAGACCGGACGTCTGCTAGAACAGAGTGCCGAATGGTTCGATCAGCTTCGGTATCCCAATACGCTGGCCGTTTGCGTGGGCCGAACAGAACTGCGCGCGGAGGCATCATTCCTACCAAAATACAATCGAGTCCACGATTTCATCTGTAGTGAATGAGCCCAGAATGACAATTATCTCGATGGAGTCTGCGTTGTTAACGCGCAGCGGATCGTCAAAGTCAAACACCACTCGACCATCGTAGAAACTGGCAAACCGGTCTACCAGCTGCTCAGGCGATAGAAACTGAAAATGCCATAGATCGCGGTTCAGAAAAAGGTTGTCGAAATTCGCGTCAAAATCGCGAATGACGTCACGTCCGAAGTCATTGTTGAAGATGAAATTGTCTGCTCCGCTCCCTCCCCAGAATTGATCGTTTCCATCGTGCCGCCCCCTATCTGTGTTTTTGCCGGTCCAGAAGGAGTCGTCTCCGCGACCGCCGCGCTGAGTGTCATTACCTATTCCGCCACGAAAAACATCGTCACCCCGTCCCCCGATGAGCAGGTCGTGCCCCTTACCGCCGCGCAATTGATCGTCGCCATCACCACCTTCTAGTCGATCTCTACCGCTTCCGCCACGAAGGTTGTCATCTCCTGGGCCACCGTAGAGCCGGTCGTTCCCACCATATCCGAAGAGAGAATCGGCTTCTCGCTTTCCTATGAACACATCCTGCAGATAACCACCGTGAAGGATGTCGCGCCCGACCGTTCCAGTGATTGAGTATTTTTCAAAACCGTCAACATCAAAAAACGCGCTGTGCAGCGTGGTGTTGAGGAATGTGACCGCAACCGAAGTGTCTGTTTGTGCGTGGAATTGTACTGTTCTAGGGGTAAATCCGAGATAGTCGCTATGATAGTTCAATATTAACCAATCTACTCCGGGACCTCCTGTAAGATCTTCCAATAGGTATCCCGCATTCGTTCTAGTTGCCGCAACTGGCATTTGCTGCCCCCCAAGATTGCTAAAACTGAAAGCACAGTATTGACGGTCGTAAGTTCTGTCATTTTTTATCTATCTAGTGGTAGTGCTAGAACAGCGTGCCAAGTGGCTCGATCAGCTCCGGCCCATCGTCGTCGCGTCCAAAGGGGGAAACCTTGTGCGCTCTCATGCGCCCGTCCCAAACGGTTCCTAGGCGCTGCTCTTCGGCACTCTCAAGATTGCCTGATAGCCATGGGTGGACCTGATCATCCGCAAGTATCACCGGAGAGCGTGCGTGTATCTCGCTGATCTGCGGCAACGCTGATCGCGTCAGAATAGTGCATGTGTGCAGATCATCGCTTAGGCGTGAATAGAGCCCAGCGAAGAACAGGGCCGGGGCGTTGCTATCGGTGGTGATCCACCAAGGTTGTTTGTTGCCTCTCGGTCCTGTCCATTCGTAGTAGCCTGCTGCCGGGATGATGCAGCGCCGTGACTTCCATGCGTTGCGAAAACTTGGCAGGCTGGCCGCGGTCTCAATCTTCGCGTTGAAGGTGGTGCGTTTCCAGTCCTTTACATCGCCGCGATGCCAGCTTGGCACTAACCACCAGCGGGCTGTCGTGCTGAACAGCTGGTCTGCATTCAGATAGGCGATGTCCACCAGCTGGGTGGGCTTTACATTCCAGCTCGCAGATAGCTCAATAGCATTCGGATCGCGCACTGGTATAGGTGGGCCGAGAAAACGGCGCTCCAGCTCGTACAGCTGTCGCCACGTAAGATCTGGCCTGCCCAGTCTTCCGCACATGAACGATGCTCCTCTTGCCAAAGGGGGTCAGTGCAATACGATAAGCCGACGCTTTAATTTTGCAATACGTTCGCTTTATGTTCTCACCTTGTAAGGGGGATGTTCAGATGCCAAACGTCATGCATATGTGGTGCGTCTGCGGTCATGTCGGTACGATAAAGGTGCCCTACAGGGTGGATCACGCACCTCTTTGCGCCCGTGCGCGCTGCTTGGTCTGTGGCCGCTTGGGGCAGATTGAAGACATACGCCTTGGCTGGACCGATGATGCGTCATGGGAGCTAGAAAAACGTACCAAAGATAGTGGATTGAGCGAGGGCGACAAGCAGAACCTGCCATCCTGAGATCACCTGTGTTTCGCGCAAGATCCGTGTCCGCCATTCACCAACTGTTCCGAGGTTTTGGCGGGAGATCAGTGCTGCGGCAATAGTATAGAACTCAAGAAATAGATCGCCACACAAAACACCACACAAAACGCCACACAGTTTTAGTTATATACTTTAATAACATCGCCTTAAGTAATGGGTGTGATTCCCGCTACCCGCTCCAGGATTTCCTAACCAAGCAGGCTTTTGGTATAGATCAAGACGCTAACCCGGCTACTTTGACATGGTCATGCGACGGTTTGCCGGGGGCATAAGGCACCTGTGCGCTTGACCTCAAAGGTCTGCGCGGTCATGAACCTTTGCGATGCGCGGGGCACTCGCCTTGCCACACGGAACGTCAAAGGAGTTGACATGGCAGGCAATCAGGCCATCCCGACTGCGGATGTAGAGCGCGAGAAATCACGCAAAGTTGGTGTGCTGTCCGCTCTTTGGCCATTTATGCGCCCCTATAGTCTTTTGATGGCCACGGCGACGCTGGCTCTGGTCCTGACTGCCGGCCTTTCGTTGACCCTGCCACTGGCTGTACGCCGCGTGGTCGATAATTTCCGAATTTCTGAGACCGCACTGCTGAACCAGTATTTCGGGGCTGCACTTGTTATTGCAGCCTTGCTCGCAGTTGGAACCGGCCTCCGCTATGCGCTTGTGACTCGGCTGGGGGAGCGGGTGGTAGCAGATATCCGCAAGGCGGTTTTTGATCGTGTTATTGGCATGAGTCCGGCATTCTTCGAACAGGTCATGACCGGGGAAGTTTTGAGCCGGATCACCACTGATACGACATTGATCCAATCGGTATTGGGCTCATCTGTGTCGATAGCTTTGCGCAATATACTGATTTTCAGCGGTGGTTTGGTTCTAATGCTACTGACCTCGGCTAAGTTGACGAGCCTGGTGCTGCTGATTGTCCCCGCGGTCATTGTGCCAATCCTATTTTTAGGTCGGCGTCTGCGTGCCATCAGCAAGGAAAACCAAGACTGGATTGCGGCCTCATCTGGCAATGCAGGTGAGGCGCTGGGTGCCGTCCAAACCGTTCAAGCCTACACTCATGAGAGCGCCAGCCGGAGCGAGTTTGGACGTATGACCGAAACCGCCTTTGCTGTTTCGATGCGGCGCATTCAGACCCGCGCATTGCTGACAGTGATCGTGATCTTTCTGGTGTTTTCCGGTGTGGTCGGGGTGTTGTGGATGGGCGCAAATGATGTGCGCGCCGGTGCCATGTCCGAAGGCACATTGGTGCAATTTGTGATCTATGCTGTCCTGGTTGCCGGATCTGTTGCAGCGCTTTCTGAAATCTGGAGCGAGCTGCAACGGGCGGCGGGCGCGACCGAGCGTCTGGTCGAGTTGTTAACAGCTGTAGATCAGGTCCAGGATCCTGTAGCTCCGTGTAGAATGAAAGCGCCTGTGCGTGGCGAGATCCGTTTCGATGATGTCTCATTCCGCTACCCCGCACGCCCGCAGATCCCGGCCTTGGTCGATGTTTCTCTTACTGTGCAGCCGGGCGAAACTGTGGCCTTCGTCGGGCCGTCCGGGGCAGGGAAGACTACCATTATTCAGCTGATCCAACGGTTTTACGATCCGACTGCTGGCGCGGTTTGTCTGGACGGTATCCCGCTGCGCGATCTGCAACGGGATGTGTTCCGCAAGCACATCGCGCTGGTGCCACAAGATCCTGTGATCTTTGCCGCTACTGCACAGGAGAATATCCGCTTTGGCCGTCCGGGGGCCAGCGACGCCGAGGTAGAGATCGCGGCCCGTGCTGCTGCCGCCCATGATTTCATCACTGCATTGCCCGAAGGCTATGACAGTCAGGTAGGCGAACGTGGGGTGATGCTGTCGGGCGGACAGAAACAGCGTATCGCCATCGCCCGTGCTATCCTGCGTGATGCGCCGGTACTGCTGCTAGACGAGGCAACCTCAGCTTTGGACGCGGAAAGTGAGCGTTTGGTTCAAGCCGCGGTGGATGAACTGAGCCAGAGTCGCACGACCTTGATTGTGGCGCACCGCCTGGCAACTGTGAAGAAGGCGGATCGCATCGTGGTGATGGAAGAGGGGCGCATTGTGGCCACCGGCAACCATGATCAACTTGTTGCGGAAGAGGGGCTATATGCGCGGCTGGCGCGATTGCAGTTCACTGATGGTCTGGCTGCAGAATAGGCAAAAGCTGCCTTAAGCGATCAGAATTTGGGTTTCATGATTGAAAATCGGTAAATGTCGCTGCGTCAAAGTACTGACTTCCTTGACGTGACCCTATCGGCGCGCTTGCGCGGCGCTGCGTTTCAACTCATTTTGTGGTAACTGAAATTCCCCGGCACAAGGGGACTAGGGGAGGGAAAAATGGGATTTGCTACTGCCGCGGACTGCTTGACACTCGTAACTGAGATGCCTTTCGAGCAACGTAATATGCCGACGACGCTTTACGGATTGTTGTCCCGTACGGCGGGTAAATTTCCTGACAACAACGCGGTCAGCTATCAGATCTTTTCCGGCCCGACCGACAAAGCCGAAACCCTGACATGGCGCCAACTGAAGGACAAAGTGACCCAGGCTGCCAATATGTTCCGCTCTATGGGGATCGGCGAAAAAGACGTGGTGGCTTATATACTACCCAACTGCAACGAAACGGTTGTCACCCTTTTGGGGGGCGCGGTCGCAGGGATTGCAAATCCGATCAATCCTTTGCTGGAGCCAGAACAAATCGCGTCGATCCTGCGCGAAACCGGTGCCAAGGTTGTGGTGACGCTGAAGCCCTTCCCGAAGACCGATGTGGCGCAGAAGGTCGCGGAGGCGGTCCGCCATGCGCCCAAGGTGACCACGGTTCTGGAAATTGACCTCAACCGATATTTGACCCCTCCAAAATCATGGATCGTGCCGATGATCCGCCCCAAGCTCGACGGTAAGGATAAGCTGGCACATGCGGACTACAAAAACTTCAATAAGGAACTGCGCAAACATCCAACCGAGCTGACCTTTGCAGATTCGGAGAGTGATCGTGTCGCCTGCTATTTCCATACAGGTGGCACCACGGGCATGCCCAAAGTGGCCCAGCACACCTATGCCGGTATGAACTACAATGGCTGGTTGGGCAGCAAACTGCTGTTTAGCGCGGATGACAATATCATGTGCCCGCTGCCTCTGTTCCATGTGTTTGCCTGCCATGTGATCCTGATGGCGGCTGTGGCTTCGGGCGCACATGTGGTTTTCCCGACCCCGCAAGGCTATCGCGGCGAGGGGGTGTTCGATAACTTCTGGAAGTTGATCGAACGGTGGAAGATTTCTTTCATCATCACGGTGCCCACCGCGATCTCTGCCAAGATGCAGCGTCCGGTGGATGCTGATGTGTCGAGCGTAAAAACCGCTTTCTCGGGTTCGGCACCGCTGCCGGTGGAGCTGTTTAAACGGTTCGAAGAGGCGACGGGGATGAAAATCGTAGAAGGCTATGGCCTGACCGAAGCGACCTGTCTTGTGTCCTGTAACCCGGTTGCAGGTGAAAAGAAGATCGGCTCCATCGGTATTCCGTTGCCTTATACAGATGTGAAAATCGTGAAGGGCATCGAGGGCGGTTCGGTTGAGTTGGGTGTGGATGAGATCGGGGAGATCTGTATCTCCAGTCCCGGTGTCTACGCAGGCCACACCTATACAGAGGCCGAAAAGAACGAGGGCCTATTCTACAACGGCACGCATCTGCGTACAGGTGATCTCGGGAAACTCGACAGTGACGGATATCTTTGGATCACAGGACGCGCCAAGGATCTGATTATTCGTGGTGGCCACAATATTGATCCGGCAGAGATTGAAGAGGCTCTCTTGGGACATGAAGCCGTCGCCTTTGCCGGGGCCATCGGCCAGCCCGATGCTCATGCTGGCGAAGTGCCTTGTGCTTTTGTCGAGCTGGTTGCAGGAGCTAGCGTGACGCCTGAAGAGCTGTTGGCTTATTGCAAGGTGCATGTACATGAACGCGCGGCGATCCCGAAACATGTAACGGTGATGGACGAGCTGCCCAAAACAGCAGTAGGCAAGGTTTTCAAACCAGATCTGCGCAAGAATGCTATCACTCGTATCTACAATGAGGCGCTGCTGAAGGCGGGACTGCCTGCGCGGGTTGAACATGTTGTCGATGACAAAAGCCGGGGCCTGGTCGCACAGGTTGAGGACAACGGTGCCGGCGCAGCCGAAATTTCGGATGTGCTGGGTGCGTTCACGCGCCCTTGGGAGCCAATGCCGAAGCCTTAATTCACATATGTGATCTGAGGCGAATGTTCCCAAGATCCAGAAAGCGCCCCATTGGGGCGCTTTTTTCGTTTGTGAGGCATGGTTTTTGGCATCAGCGCTGCTAATCTCCTCCGACGCGCTATGAGGATGGGAACAGGCGAGATGAACTACGAGCGGCTAATCGACGAGGAAACCTGGGCCTTTATTCGCAGAACCGGCGAATGCTACCCGGATGATGCGGTAGATCTATCGATTGAGGAACAACGCAAAGTCTATGATGCCATGGCGGCTGACTTTCGCGCCGCACGCCCGGATGTGGTCACCTGCGAAGATCTCCTTGTTGGCGCGGTTCCAGTGCGGATCTACACTGCTGGGGAGCCGGGTTGCACGGTGATGTATTGCCACGGTGGGGGCTTTGTCGTGGGCGGGCTGGACAGCCATGACGATGTCTGCGCCGAGCTCTGCGCCCAGACCGGATACCGTGTCGTAGCGGTGGACTACCGTCTATCCCCCGAACATCTGCATCCTGCGGCCTTTGAGGACGCATGGGCGGTTTGCCAGTGGGTCCATGACAGTTTTGACGGGGATATGGTTCTGGCAGGTGATAGTGCTGGTGCAAATCTCTGCGCGGCTGTAGCGCAGCACGCGCGCGGGAGGATCGGCGGTCTTGTTGGGCAGGTGCTGATATATGGAGCCTTTGGCGGTGACATCAACGCAGGTTCCTATCTGGAGCATGCTCAGGCACCAATGTTGACCCGGGATGATATCCTCTTTTATGGCAATCTGCGGAACCCGGAGGGCGCTGATGACTCGTTTGATGTTAGTGACCCCACGCTTGCCCCGCTCGCGGATAGTGATTTTAGCAATTTGCCTGCGACTGTTCTGGTGACCGCTGATTGCGATCCGGTGCGCGACGATTCCCGCCATTACCGCGACAAGATCATGGCTGCCGGTGGCAAAGCGCATTGGATCAACGAGCCGGGGTTGGTTCATGGCTATCTACGTGCCCGTCACAGTGTTGGCCGCGCCCGCGACAGTTTTGAGCGGATATCCGTAGCGGTAGAAGCATTAGGGCAGGGGCTATGGCCCTATGAATAACAGTTAGCCGACTAGGACAAACGGAAAGACCGGCGCCCAAGTCAGCCAGCGTGTTTCCGACAGTTTTCCGGCGTAGCACTGCGGTCGTACCAGCCGCCACTTTTCACGCGCCAGTCGCTGCTGTGGGTCGTGACATAAGACCAGCTCCCAACCTGAAGATGGGCGTAGCCAACGATATCTCCGGTTCGGATCATACCGATGCGCGCTGTGCCCGAACTATGGCCTGAATACAGCGGTACAGGCTCGCTCAGCCAGCCAAGGCAAGCGCCTTCAAATTCATCGCGTATTGGCAAGTCGACCAGAAAACGCCGTAGATGCGTGTCATCTAGTGTCAGCTGTCGCCGGCCAGTGTCAACTTTGCAGCGGTGATATTGCTCAAGCCCACGGATCTCCTGCACCAGACGATTGCTATGTGGGTCCAGGGCTACGGATTTTCCCAGGCAATCTCCGTTGTCAAAGACGCTCTGTCCGAGTGCCGTGCCAAAGCAATAACCAGCGCGGTCCATGATCAGATTGCGGGTGAACCACAGGTCATCGCAGCCATCCTGCGCCAGAGCGGGCACTGGGAGCAACATCAGCAAGAAAGCAATGCATCGAATAGACATGACAGGCTCCTGTATGTAAGCGATCAGATCACGTTAAGAAGCCTGCCATGTATTTTCAGCTGAGGAAAGATTTTGCCTTCATCGTTTCGGCAATAGGTGCACCAAGGCGGCCTAAAATGGTTGGAGCCAGCTGGCGTTGATCGATAACCACATCTTCGGCAGGACCGGTTGCCTCGCCAAAGTAATAAAGCGCGGTTTCTTGTTGCAGCGGGCTACGTCCGCCGTGGTGCCCGCGTTCATCCTGACCATGGTCAGCGGTGACAATGATTTCATAGCCCATGCCACGCCATTTGAAGATAAATGGTGCCAGCATTTCATCCATCACGAAACAGGCATGGTCCATTTCCTGGCAGTCGTGAAAAAACCGGTGTCCCATGCTGTCCAGCGTACAGGTATGCAGCAGCCCGTAGTTAAGTTCAAAGCGCTGGCACAGATTGGTCAAGGTGCCGAACAGATCGACATCCGATGGGGTCATCTGGTTGGCCAGACCGTAACCCATCATGGAATGAAACCGTCCGTGATTGATGGTGGAGCCACTTGGCTCATCATATTCAACGTCGCGCACCGGGTCATAGGGATGGCGGTTAAAGAAGGACGACCAGAAGCTGTGGGCAACCGCGCCGGTGGTACCACCACCCTCACGGACCTGACTGAATACATCCTTGTGACTCAGACGAAAGACATTGCCGTTGCCTGTACAGCCGTGTTCGGCGGGTGCAACGCCGGTGTGGATCGACGCATAGCAGCTAGCGGAGATTGACGGCAGCACTGCGCGCTGCTTCCAGACCCGCGCCTCGCCACTATCAACCCAGCCTTCGAGGTTGCCAAACAGACGACGGAAGTTGCGCCAGGGCACACCATCCAGAATGATGAGGAGAAGTTTGTTGTCCATGACCCGAATCCTATGTTCTGCGGGTGTCTTTGATCCCATTTTTGCGACAGGAACTTAATCGACTGCTCCGAAAGCGACAGGGTTGGAGTAATTGCAGCGTTGTAAGCAATCTAGTCACCGTTTGGGACGTTTAAGCCAAAAGAGCCCGCACGGATTAGGCACGGGCTCTCTTCTATCTTGAGGGGCGAAGGTGTCAGTTGCCGGCGCTTTCCATCTTCCGATTGGCAATGACTTCTTCCAGCCAGCCCAGCCGCATTTCCGGCACCGAGCTGAGCAGCAAATCAGTGTAGTCGTCAAAGGGGGGCGACAGCACTTCGGTCTTACCGCCATAGCGCTGCACACGACCCTGATACATCACCGCGATATTGTCTGAAATCGCTCGCACGGTGGCAAGATCATGGGTGATGAATAGGAAGGCGACACTCTCGATTTTCTGCAGCTCCAAGAGCAGCTTTAGGATACCGTCCGCCACAAGAGGATCCAGCGCAGAGGTGACTTCGTCGCAGATGATCATTTTGGGCTTAGCTGCCAACGCTCTGGCAATACAGACACGCTGTTTCTGCCCACCCGACAGCTCCGCAGGATAGCGATCGATGAAGCTCTCGCCCAGTTCGATTTCATCCAGAAGCTCAATGGTCCGTTTGCGTCTCTCGGCACCTTTAATGCCGAAATAGAACTCCAGAGGACGGCCAATAATGGTGCCAACGGTCTGACGTGGGTTCATTGCCACATCTGCCATCTGGTAGATCATTTGCAGCTCGCGGAGATCCTCACGGGTCCGACCCGCCAGATCAGACGACAAGGTACGTCCAGCGAATTCGATCTCGCCTTCCCGCGGCGGCAGTAGGCCTGTAATCACCCGTGCCAGCGTCGATTTACCGGAGCCGGATTCACCCACGACAGCCAGCGTCTGACCGGGGTGCAAATCTACATTCACATTGTGCAACACGTCAAATTTGGTGCCTTTGTAGCGCGCAGTGATATTGCGAACACTCAGCACTGGTTCTGTGGTTGGGGCTTTTTCCTCGTGATTGATCGAACGCACTGAGACCAAGGCCTGAGTGTACTCCTCCTGAGGTGCGTTGATTATCTGATCAACCGGGCCGTACTCCACCATATTGCCGTGGCGGAGCACCATGATATCGTCGCTCACCTGTGCCACAACTGCAAGGTCGTGAGTGATATACAACGCCGCCACACCAGTATCGCGGATGGCTTCTTTGATCGCCATCAGCACCTCGATCTGGGTGGTCACATCAAGCGCTGTGGTCGGCTCGTCAAAGACAACCAGATCCGGCTCCGGGCAAAGCGCCAGCGCTGTCATGCAGCGCTGTAGCTGACCACCCGAGACCTGATGCGGATACCGTTCGCCGATGTTGTCCGGGTCGGGTAAACCCAACTTGGCAAAGAGAACGCGTGCACGGGCTTCGGCGTCTTTCTTGGAGAACTTGCCTTGCTCCACAGCCGCTTCAATCACCTGTTCCATGATCTTTTTGGCAGGGTTGAAAGAGGCCGCTGCCGATTGCGACACATAGGTCACCTCACCGCCGCGCAGGCTACGGATATCGCGCAGTGTGGATTGCAGAATATCGCGACCGTTAACCCAGACCTCTCCGCCAGTGATCTTCACGCCACCTCGGCCATAGGCCATGGAGGCCAGACCGATGGTGGATTTACCAGCGCCGGATTCCCCTATTAAACCCAACACTTTGCCGGGTTGCAGATCAAAACTGACCCCGTGCACGATTTCAATATCATGGGGTTTCTCACCAGGGGGGTAGACAGTTGCGCCGATTTTGAGGTCGAGCACTTTCACAAGAGGTTCGCTCATCCGCGGCCTCCTTTCAGAGAGGTTGTGCGGTTCAGAACCCAGTCCGCTACAAGGTTGACCGAGATCGCAAGGGTCGCAATGGCGAGGGCAGGCAGCAATGCCGCCGGTATGCCATAGACGATACCTTCCTTGTTTTCCTTCACAATCCCGCCCCAGTCAGCTTCGGGTGGTTGTACACCAAGGCCAAGGAACGAGAGGGTTGAAACAAACAACACCATGAAGATGAACCGAAGCCCCATTTCCGCCACCAGTGGGGACAGGGCGTTGGGCAAGATTTCACGGAAGATGATCCAGGCGGTTTTCTCACCCCGAAGACGGGCGGCTTCGACGTAGTCCATCACCTCGATATCCACCGCGACCGCACGGGCCAGACGATAAACACGGGTGGAGTCCAACAGGCCCATGACGACGATCAGAACCGGGACTGTTACGGGCATCACTGACAGCACCACGAGAGCAAAGATCAGCGTTGGGATAGACATCACCAGATCGACCAGTCGTGACATCACCTGATCCACCCAGCCACCGGCAACCGCGGCAAAAAAGCCGAGGATAGAACCGGTGGTGAAGGACAGGATCGTTGCAGCGGTGGCGATAAAGATCGTGGTGCGCCCGCCGTAGATCATCCGGCTGAGGAGATCACGACCAATATTGTCTGTGCCAAGGAGATGCTCCGCTGTGCGCGGCTCCCAAACATCACCAACGATTTCTGCCATGCCGTAGGGGGCCAGCAGCGGGGCAAAGATTGCCATTAGAAAATAGAGGGCCGTGAACAACAGCCCGATCATTGCGGAGATAGGGATATTCTTCATTTCGGATGCCTCAAGCGCGGGTTCGACAAGATGGCGACAATGTCAGCGATCATGTTCAGCACGATGTAGACAGCGGCAAAGATCAGGCCGCAGGCCTGCACCACTGGCACGTCACGCTTGGAAACATGGTCAACCAAGTACTGGCCCATGCCGGGATAGACAAAGACCACCTCGATCACCACAACGCCGACCACCAGATAGGCAAGGTTCAGCATTACGACATTCACGATAGGTGCTACCGCATTGGGGAATGCATGGCGTGCAATTACCTTGAAGGTGCTCAGCCCCTTCAGCTCTGCCGTCTCAATATAGGCAGATTGCATGACATTGAGGATTGCGGCTCGTGTCATACGCATCATATGCGCGAGAACAACCAAAGTCAGCACGGCTACGGGCAGGGCAATCGCGTTAAGCTTTTCCAGCAAACTCATGGAATCATTAATCATCGCGACTGAGCTAAACATGCCCATCTGCACGGCCACGAAATAGATCAGCAAATATCCAATAAGGAATTCCGGGATCGAGATCGAGGCCAGTGTCACGGCCGAAATCAGTTTGTCAGGCCAGCGATCGCGGTAGCGCACCGCCAGAAGTCCAAGGAAAATCGCCAGCGGAACCGAGATGACAGCGGCCCAGAAGGCGAGGAACAGCGTGTTGCCAAGACGGCGGCCAATGCTGGTTGCAATGTCCTGACCATTGGTCAAAGCCGTGCCCAGGTCGCCTTGCATGGCACCAAACAGCCAGTCGAAATAGCGCAGCATGGCAGGTTCATTCAGGCCCAGCTCCTCGCGCAGATTGGCGAGTGCTTCGGGGGTGGCCGATTGGCCCAGAATGGACTGCGCCACATCGCCGGGCAGGATTAGCGTGCCCATGAAGATAAGCACGGATGCGGCGATCAGGAGAATTAGTCCCAGCGCTAGGCGCTGGGACACAAGTTTCACTACGGGGTGCATGGCATAAACCTCTATTAGGCCAACCAGCACTTATGCGACCATTTGCCGGCCATGGTGTCACCAGTGGAATCCACCACCCAACCCTGAACCTTGCTGCTGGTCGCTTCGATGAAGTCGTTGAACATCGGGCAGATCAAACCGCCTTCATCGCGAACCATCATGCCCATCTGGCTGTAGATCGCTTTGCGCTTGGTTTCGTCCAACTCGCCGCGGGCGGCAAACAGCAGGTTGTCAAAATCTTCGCGCTTGAAGCGGGTATCGTTCCAGTCTGCAGTCGACAAATAGGCGGTGGAATACATCTGGTCCTGTACTGGACGGCCACCCCAGTAGGAGGCGCAGAACGGCTGAACGTTCCAGACTTCCGACCAGTACCCATCACCGGGCTCACGCTTCAGCTCCAGTGGGATACCTGCTGCGTTTGCCGACTGTTGGAACAGCTGAGCAGCATCCAGCGCGCCGGGGAATGCAACATCCGACACCTGAAGAGTGATTGGGCTGCCGTCATGGCCGGATTTTTTATAGTGCTCTGCGGCTTTGACAGGATCAAATGCACGCTGGGGGATGCTGTCGTCAAACAGCGGGTAGGCCCCATTGACCGGCATATCATTGCCAACCGAACCGTAGCCACGCAGAACCTTGTCGACCATTTCCTCGCGGTTGATGGCATATTTCAGCGCAAGACGCAGTTCGTTGTTGTCATAGGGCGCGGTGTCACAATGCATGATGAAAACATAGTGGCCGGGCCCTGCAGCATTGCGCACGGAGAGGTTAGGCGCGCGGTCCAGTAGGCCTGCTACCTTGGGCTCAACACGGTTGGCGATGTGCACCTGACCGGACTGCAGCGCCGCCATACGGGCGGTTGCGTCGTTGATCACGACAATCTCGACCTCATCAACATGGCCGCGGCTGTCATCCCAGTAGTTGGGGTTCTTTTTCCACAGGTGACGTACACCTGGTTCATCTGCAACCAACATATAGGCGCCGGAGCCGATGCCTGCCGTTGGGTTATCAAAGCCGCCATCGGGTTGAATCATCAGGTGGTAGTCGGCCATCAGATAGGGCAGGTCGGCATTGGGAGTGGTCAGCGAGACAACGAAATCGTCGCCATCAGCCTTCATGCTTTCGATCCCCCGCATGATACCAAGCGCACCGGATTGACTGTCGTCGTTGGAATGGCGCTCCATGGTGCGCATCACATCCTCGGCCGTGACAGTTTTGCCGTTGTGGAATTCAACGCCCTTGCGGATCTTAAAGGTCCAGGTCTTGGCGTCCGCGCTGGCTTCGATGCTTTCAGCGATGCGGTTTTCGATGCCACCTTCGGGCGTTACATTCACCAGCGTCTCACCAAACTGGTTAAGGTTGTGATATGGTACCTGGCTTGCGGCCACTGCTGGATCCAGCGAGTCGGTGCTGCCACCGCCGATGGAGCCGAGCTTTAGCGTGCCACCCTTGACCGGGCCTGCGGCCTCAGCTGCGCGGGCGAACAGGCTGCCAGCCACAGCGGCGCTGATCCCCAGTGCTGCGGTTTTGCCCATGAATTCACGCCGGGTCATTTTCCCGGAGGTGACGCTTTGCGTCATGAAATCGAGTTGGTCTTTCATTGCGGACTCCCTGTCGTGCGTAGACGCTGAACACGTCATTTCTTGAATTGTCATTCAAGGTTTGCGCATTTGCTGCAACCTCGCAACCCTTATTACCGCCATTTTTGGCGCCATCCGGGGCTGCAAAGTCATGAAGAGACGGTAATTCCGTCGCCTTTTGCGAGTGGTATGTCGTATTTGACTGGAAGTGAATGGTTGGCAGGGCAATATATGCAAAAAAACCACCCTTTCGTGGCTCCAAATACTATCGCTATTGCAGTATGAAATTCATCTTTTGGATGTTTTTAAGATGATAATTCACATTAAGGTGGTGTTTTTGTGGATACCAGCCGTCGCTTTACGAATTGCCTGGATCGGCGGAATTCGCGACTTTTCGCTTTGGTATATATGCTCATACCGAGCCCGATTGCAGTGGTGAGAACGGACGATAAACGACATCTGTTTTTTGACCGAAATTACCAATCAGCGCTATCCATCCAGATGGTCACCGGGCCGGAGTTGACCAGCGAGACTTGCATATCAGCGCCAAATGAGCCGCGGGTAACCGGCACGTCCAGAGAGGCCAATTGGTCGGCGAACCGGGTATAGAGCGTTCGGCCAAGATCCGGCGCAGCGGCACTGGAGAACCCTGGACGGTTTCCACGTCGGGTGTCAGCGGCGAGGGTGAATTGACTCACTACCAACGCGCCGCCACCAATGTCCTTGACCGAACGGTTCATCTTGCCGTTGTCATCGCGAAAGATGCGAAGCTTACTGATCTTTGTGGCCATCTGATCCGCTTCGGCTTTGCCATCACCCTCCATTGCACAGATCAGCACCAACAAGCCGGGGCCAATGTCACCGATGATATCGTCTTCAACAGTGACGGAGGCTTGAGAAACTCGTTGTATAAGGGCGCGCATGTGGTTTCCTGCGTAGTGATGGGCCGTGTCAATCGCGCCAGCTGATGAACTCTTCAAGCTCGGCGCGTTCGGTTCGGAATTGATTGGCCGGATGATCCGTATCAGCATAGCCAAACGACAGCGCACAAAGGATATTGCGATCCTCTGGTATGCCGCAAACCGCGTGAAGCATCGGGGCATATGTCGCAACAGCTGCCTGCGCAATCGTGGCGACACCGGCGGCAGTCGCGGCTAGCGTGAAGCCGGCTATAAAACCACCGCAATCTAGCGCGCCATATGGGCCAAGCTCTTTGGGGCTGGTCAGAATCGCGCAGTGGGGGGCGTCAAACAGGTCAAAATTCCGCATCATTTGCCGATGTGAAGCTGCCCGGTCGCCGCGTGTGACACCAACTGCCTCGTATAAGGCCCAACCGCAGGCATGTCGGCGCGCTTTATAGTCCCCGCTGTAGCGCTCGGGAAACTGCAGATCGGGTGCAGCGGAGGCCGTTTCGACCGCCTCCTTCAGCGCGTCGCGCAGCATATCGGTAGCTTTGCCGCCGAACATCGTCACCTGCCACGGCTGCGCATTACACCAGGATGGGATCTTCTGCGCGCAGCGAATAATATCTTCGATCACCGCGCGGGGTACTTGGTCGGGCCGAAAGGCGCGGCAGCTGTGGCGCTGACTGAACAAAACATCAAGTGCGGGCAGGGTGGTCATTGGAGATCCTCGTGCCGTGGGTGTGCCATATGATGCAAAGAAAGAATGGGCATGCATCACACGGTTTGAAGCGATCCTGGGGGCAAAGCGATCCCAAGTGTTAACGCGATCCGAAGTAGGCCACTGCTCCGCCGACCAGCATGGCCAATGCTATGGCCGCTGCGATCTTCCACGCGGAATAGGGGCGTTCCCCCTGTACCCGGCCTGATTGGCCGTTCACCACGAAGCGGTAGGTTTTTCCCCGGTATCTATAGGCCGCTAGCCAGACCGGCAGCAGCACGTGTTTGAAAGTGATATCGTCAAATTCACTGTCGATATGTTCAATGCGTTGACGATCTCCGCCGATGTCGAACCGGACGTCACGCTCAATCACCCTGCGCATCCGCGCATTGGCCTCGCTGTAGCCTTTGTCCAGTTCCACCGCATAGACTTCGGCCCGGAAACCGGCCAGATACTGTGGCTGATAGGGTTCCAGCGCTGAAAGATCCCAAGGTTCAAGCGCATCGGTATTCTTCTTTGGGAGGCTCTTGGACGCCAAAACAAGAACATCGTCAAAGAACCGTTTAACCCGACCTGAAACAGGTCGCCACCGGACTTTCGGTACTTGGCGGGACTGGCGCTTTCCATCGACCATCACCGTTTCAGTGACATAGTAGACCGTGCCGCGTTGGCCGCGATACTGTGACCGGGTGTCAGCGTCAAAGGTCCAATACGGCACATAGATGCCATCCATGCGCCGCCCCTTTCGGGCATATTGCTGCAGGCCGTTTGGGGCGAACCACAGCCGTCCCAACCAGTTCGACATCGCTTGATGAGCGCTGCGTTCGTCAAAGGCGAAGGGGAGAACGCCCTTGGGTTTAATATGGCGGTGAGTTCCGGTGTCTGTGACCATCGGCGTCGCACAGAAGGGGCATTCGCCGGCATGGTTTTGCGGACCCAGTTCAACCTGTGCAGCGCAGTTCGGACAGCGCAATACACGGGTTTCTTCCATATCGGCCTCGGCGAGACCGGATGCCAGCGCAGTTTCAAAATCCAACTCGCGCAGGCTGCCACCACGCCACGGGCCGGATCGGATTGTCTCCTGATGGCCGCAATGATCACAGGTGAGAGTGCCATTCTGCGGATCATATCGATAATCCGCCCCGCATTGCTCACAAGGAAAACGGTGCTCTTCCAAGGGTGCGTCAGTGTTGGATGCCGACATATTGCCAGCTGAAGACTGAGTGGACGGTGGCGGAGGTGGCGGCGTATGGGTCACAAATGGGCCTCAAAGATACTAGTGCAGCGGTTCCGGCACCATGATGCCGTGGGCGACGTCCTTCAAC
This sequence comes from Phaeobacter cretensis, assembly GCF_047372505.1. Classification (NCBI taxonomy): domain Bacteria; kingdom Pseudomonadati; phylum Pseudomonadota; class Alphaproteobacteria; order Rhodobacterales; family Roseobacteraceae; genus Phaeobacter; species Phaeobacter cretensis. The sequence goes on along the minus strand of NZ_JBKBEU010000001.1, from coordinate 618,816 downwards.
AAGAAATGATGCCAAAGCTGGAACAACACCCCGCAGGGGACAATGACAAATCGCAACGCATCACACGCGATCTCATGCTGATATTCCGCCAGCTCTTGCAGGCGCGAATAGCCCTTTGCGCAAATAGACCAGGATCCAGATCAGCGCGACTGGCGAATGGATCAATCCAACGCGGGCGTCTGTGGCAGGTGCGAAACTGGGCTTGGTGTCGTTTTCGCCAGCTTCGGCCAGAACGATTTAGAGCAACGGAATCAAGCTTGTCCAGTGAAGCCATGACAGCGCACTGCATCGGATTATTGGTCGAGAATCTTAGCGACATAAGAGCTGCGTAGATCATTTGCAGGGCACTTTTTGTCCAGCGCCCTGCAGCGATGCATCTGTTAGTTGGCTGGCGGAGCCGGTGGCGGAGGAGGCGGTGGCAGGACAGTGAAGAGCTGTGCCAGCTCCAATACATCGCCAGCGGACTTCCAGCCGTCTTGGCCGGGTGTCCAGACCAGACTGTCGCGGCGTAATCCGCCTTCCTGCGCCATACGGCCCAAACGTGCCTTTGAATACGGCCCTGTGGTTTGACCGTTCTCGGCAATGTGCCAGACATGCTCCACTGGCGGTGGCGGCGGTGCGATGGGCGCGGCTTGCGCTGGCGCTTGCGTGGCAGCGGGCGCGCGCCGGGCGCTCCAAGGACCGGAAGCGTGACCCGCTGCATGACCGGCGGCACCGGGTTGCGCCATCTGAGCCATCTGCTGCGCCATCGCCATGCCCATTCCCATGCCCATCCCGGCACCCATCCCGCTATTTGGGGTCTGAGCGGCGGCCGTCATCGCCTCGGCCGCAGAGAACTGGGTGTAACGTCCAAGATCGCCGACGATGCCCATCTGGGTGCGTTTGTCCAAGGCCTGTTCTACGGCTGCGGGCAACGAGATATTCTCGATATACAGCTCCGGAATTGCAATGCCGTACTCGGCCACTGTTGCTGTGATCTCGGCTGCGACCAGCTTACCCAGATCAGCAGTATTTGCTGCCATATCGAGAACAGGGATACCCGAGCCTGCAAGCACGCGGCTCACTTGTTGAACAATGATATTGCGGATCTGGAATGAAATCTCATCCATGGTGAATTCACCATCGGTGCCAACGATTTCGGTCAGGAAACGTGCAGGATCAACAACCCGGATGCTATAGGTTCCGAACGCGCGCAGCCGGACCGGACCGAACTCAGGGTCGCGCGCCATAATTGGGTTTTTCGTACCCCACTTCAGATCGTTGAAACGCGTGGTGTCGACGAAATAGATCTCGGATTTGAACGGTGACTGAAACCCGTGATCCCAATGCTGCAAAGTCGTCATCACCGGCATGTTGTTGGTCTCAAGCATATAGAGACCAGGGGTGAAGACGTCCGCCAATTGACCTTCGTGGACAAAGACGGCGGCCTGGCCTTCACGCACGGTTAGTTTGGCCCCGTATTTGATTGCGTGATCTTCGCGCTCAAACCGCCAAACAAGCGTATCGTTGGTGTCATCGGTCCAGTGGATGACGTCGATGAACTCTCCTTTGAGAAAGTCGAATATACCCATAGTTTCATCCTCTTTCGGTGATGCACACGGCATCTGGTCAGGCGTGTGCCGTAGCCTCGCAAGGGTAAGGCATACAGGCGCAGGGAGCTACTGTGGCTCCCCCAATATATCATATGCTATTGTCTTTACGATCGGCCGGGCCTCATCGGCGGACATGCCAGGGCGCAGACGTGAGTCATAGAGAACCTGTAACAGGTTCTCATCATGGCTGGTCAGAAGCGCAAATTCATCGTCATCGTTGAAGATCGAGGGGCGCGCGCTTGGGCTGTCATTGCGCAGGCCTAGGCCTTGGGCGATTTCTTCGTGGATACAGCTGCGGCGTGCCAGATCTGGGTGTTCAGCGCGTATGAGCGCCACTCCGCGCATGTAAGAGGAGGGATCTGCCTGCAGGCCGCCCGCGCGCACGAGGCAATAGTAACTTTGCGGCGGGTTGGCAAAGACCTGAAGATCGGCATCACTGATCGAAGGCAAGAGATCGCGCACCCGTTCGGCGACATACGCGCTATCGTCGGCCCCGGCAAAAATCACGTTGAAATTGGCGCGGGCACGGCTGGTGGTGGTGCTGATCGGGTGGCCTGTGACCCTCGCCAGACGCGCGGCATAGTTATCAAGGGTCTGGCTGTCTTTCTGCCGCTGTTCCGCGCTGACCGAAGGGCCAAAATCTGCGCGCAGCCGCACCGGCCCCTCCCAGCGCCCCAATGCGCCCGAGGTGCGCAGATTGCCACTGCCATATTCGTCATAAAAGGCGATTAACTCGAAGTTTTGGCGCAGATCATCTGCATCATACGGCGTTTCCGGGCCACCGCCGTCGGTACGCAACAATCCCCGTGTCAGCAGATCCTGCTGCAAAGCACCGTAGTAGCGCGCCAACCTTTGGCTCTCGGCCGAGGGTGTTCTGGGCGCGGGGGTCAAATTGGCTGGTCGCGTTGGCGGCACCAGAGACGTCCGCTCCGCCAACGGTTCACACCCCATAAGCAAGGCGGCGGTGGCAACAGTGCCGACAAGCGCCGGAAACAGCCGTCGCAACGCTCCACCCTGCAATATGATATCAGCCTTGGTCATGCCGTGCCGGGGACCGCCGTGGCTGCGTTGTCGCCGACACCATCGCGACGCGCTTTTGCAGCCGCCAATGTGTCGCGCAATTCGGCTTCCATCTTCTTCAGATCCTGTTCTGCAGCGGCACGCTTGGCCTTACCATCATCAGCGATCTGCAGGCTTTCCTGAATGGTACCGATTAGATCTGCATTAGCCTGTTTCACTGCTTCGATGTCGAAGACACCCCGTTCCATTTCTTCGCGGATCACCTTGTTGGTCTCCCGCAAGTTAGCGGCGTTAGAGGTCAACAGTTCATTTGTCAGATCATTGGCATCGCGCACTGCAGCCGCCGCCTCGGCAGAGCGCTGGATGGTAACCGCCTGCGCTAGCTGGGTTTCCCAGAGCGGTACGGTATTCACCAGCGTGGAATTGATCTTGGTGACCAGTGATTTGTCATTTTCCTGCACCAGCCGTATGGATGGCAGAGACTGCATGGTCACCTGGCGTGTTAGCTTCAGATCATGCACTCGGCGTTCAAGATCGTCACGTGCCGCCCGCATGTCGCGTAGCTCCTGTGCGCGCATGACCTGATCCGCCTCAGGTGCAGCAGCAACGGCGTCCTCAAGTGCAGGGATCTCGGTGACATCCAGATCAGCAAGTTTGGCCTCACCGGCCGCGATATAGAGCGCCAGCTCGTCATAGAAATCCAGTGTCTTGGCATAGAGCAGGTCGAGTGACTTAATGTCTTTCAGCAGCTTATGTTCATGACCGAGAAGATTGTCGGTAACGCGGTCGATCTGGTCTTGTACGTCCTCAAACCGCGCGGTGAATTTGGCGAAAGGCGCGGCCCGACCCAACAGCCGCTCCCAGAAGCTACGCTTGCGACGCACGTCAAGTTCCGACACCGAAAAGCCTCGGATGGTGGTGACGATATTGCGCAGAGAATCTCCGGCGGGGCCTACGTCCTTATTGCGAACATCCGTTAGCATGGCCTGGCTGATTTGCTGCAATTCGGCCTGTGCGCCAGAGCCAAAGTTGATGATCGAATTGCTGTCCGACATGTCGATCTGCGCCATGCGTGACTTGATATCGGTACTGGTGGTTTGATCGGCTTGTTCCAGAGATTGGATTTCGGCCATCGGTTCCGGCAAGGCGATCGCGGTGATTTCGGAAATTTCCTTTGCCTCTTGGGCGGCTTTCTTTTGAGTCGTCTCGGACATGTGCAAATTCCTTATGGCTATGTCAGCGGGTGTCCAGATGGACACCCTCACGCTGCAAACGATCCCGCAGCACGTCGATTTCAACGGTCAGATCAGTGCGATCTTCTCGTAGCATCTTGCGGGTGCGGGCGGCGAAGTTTTCCTCAAGATCCTGTAACAACGCCAGATAATCTACGCGTGATTGGGCGTCGCCACTGCGGGTGTAGATATCGGCAAACTTGATTGTCGCGTCGCGTGCGCCCATCAAATAAACTGTCAGGTAGCGCCGTGCTCCGGTCAGGTCGCGAGGATCTTCCTCAACCGTGCGGAAAAGATCGCGTGCGACTTCCTGAAATGCATCTACGCGCTGTTCGACCTTGCGATCACGGGCGCGCAGGGCGGCATCTTTCATGGCAGACAGATAGTTTTCGGCCTCATCGACAACGCGGGCAACGCGATCACGCTGAAAACCGTCGATGCCCTCTGTGCCCTTGTCGCTTAGTGGGTCAAGGCCAAATGCGGCGATGTGCAGGCCTAAGGCTGCAGTGGCATAAATCAGAGCTGACAGCGCTCCGGGGTCTTGTCGCCACACGGCAAACAGGGTGCCAACTCCACATAAACCGGCGGCTACAATTTTGCGCGGAAGCACAGGGCGGCGCGCAACGGTGCGTTCATCATAGGCCGCTTCGGCACGTAGGCCATCGCGTAACAGATAGGCGGACCCGGCCCATGTAGCGGCTGCGAGTAAGCCAAAGGCCAATCCGGCGGCGCTCGAGAAAACTGACAAGAGTGCTATTAACCCGGCAGGCAGTACCATCAGGTTGGCGCGCACCCCAACGGGATCGACCTTAGCGCTGCGATACCCGTTGGGCGCTGGGCGCGCCTCGGGCTCCTGTTCCGCTTTCGGGTCGCGGTCATCGGGGCTGTATTTGCCGCCAAAACGTTGTGCCATGCGATCAGCCTCCGACCAGCCAGCCGGTTGCCAGACCGATCATTAGGATCAGCAAGGCCACAAAGGCGAGTTTCTGCACGTCTATTCCCCCGAGATGAGCGCTCCAACCAATTGGAAACTTAGGATATGCAGCGCCATCTTGCTAGGGGGAACTCTGATGCCATAGACGCAGCTTCTCGACCTTGGCTATTATCGGCGTGGTGGCTTGCCACCGCTGCGCGGTGCAGGGCCGCGCCCGGTACTGCGGTTTCCACCACCACCGGAAGGTTTACCGCTTGGCTTGCCACCAGGTTTGCTCCCGAATTTGCCTACGGGCTTGCCGCCAGGTCTGTCAGACGATCTGGCTGCGCTGCCGCCTGATGTTTTGCCGTCGGATCGATCCGCAAACCGATCAGATGATTTGCCTTTGCCTGCGAATTTGCCGCCGGGCTTGCCCGAGGAGGAGAACTTCCCCGAAGGACGGGCACCGGTGCGGTCGCCGGACTTTTCACCAGACCGCTCTGACGTGCCAAAGGATCGACCGAGAGGTTTCCCTGCCGGTTTTCCGCCTAGCCTTGCGCTCGGTTTACTCGCTGGTTTGCCGGAACCGGAACCGGAACCGGAACCGGAACCAGAGCCGGGGCGCTGTCGCACAGGCCGTTTGGGCTTTTCCTCTTCTTCGGTGTCCGGAGCTGCTAAACCCAGCTGATCGCGAACAACGCGTGAACGCAGTTCTTCGACCTCTCCGGGTTTCAGAGCGCCCAGCTGAAACGGACCGTAGGACAGGCGGAGCAGGCGGTTTACCGTGAAGCCGATATCTTCGATGGCGCGGCGGATTTCGCGGTTTTTGCCTTCGCGCAGGCCAATTGTCAGCCAGGCATTTGCGCCCTGCTGGCGGTCCAGTGCCACGGTCATCGGCTGGAACCGTTCCCCCTCGATCACCAACCCCTGCCTTAGTGGTTCAAAATCAGTGTCTTGCGGGCGGCCGTTGATCCGAACGCGGTAACGGCGCAGCCACCCCGTCGAGGGCAGTTCCAACTGGCGCTTGATCCCGCCGTCGTTGGTCAGCAGCAGCAATCCTTCGGAGTTGAGGTCGAGCCGACCCACGGTCATGACGCGCGGCATGTCCTCGGGTAATTCGTCAAAGATGGTCTTGCGGTCCAACTCGTCACTTGTCGTTGTCACCAGACCTGATGGTTTGTGATACATCCACAAACGCGGTGGTTCGGGATCTTGCATCGGATTGCCATCCACCACGATCCGATCCCGACCCAAGACCACGTTGAGCGCCGGGCTGTCGATCACCTTACCGTTCACCGCGACGCGACCTTCGGCGATCATCCGTTCGGCTTCACGTCGGGAGGCGACACCGGAGCGGGACAGGACTTTGGCGATGCGGTCGCCTTCAGGGCTGTCGCCGGTTGCGGACGAGTCGGCAGCTGCCTTACTTGTACGCGCCGCTACTGGACGTGTGGTGCGGGCCGGTTTGGCCGTGCCGGGGCGCTGGCCCTTGGGGGAAGATGGTGTTTTGCTCATATGGAGGCCATAGATCATTCCGCGCAGTTGCGAAAGCTCCCATTCTGAGGCAGGGAGGGGCATGCCGTTTCGTTCTTACATGGATATTGCTCTTGCGGAAGCGCGCGCTGCGGCGGCGCGCGGAGAGGTGCCGGTCGGGGCGGTTCTCATCTCTCCGGCAGGTCAGGCGGTTGCGAGAGCCGGTAATCGCACCCGTGAATTGAACGATCCGACAGCTCATGCAGAGATGCTGGTGATCCGAGAGGCCTGTGCTGCTGCAGGCACCGAACGATTGATGGATCATGACCTCTACGTCACACTGGAACCCTGCGCGATGTGCGCTGCTGCAATTGCTGCAGCCCGTATCGGACGTATCTACTACGGTGCGTCTGATCCTAAATCCGGCGGTGTCGCCCATGGGGCCTGTGTGTTCTCGCATTCCCAGGCACATCACACACCAGAGGTTTACGAAGGTATAAGCGCCAGTGCCGCGGAAACTCTGCTAAAAGATTTTTTTGCTGCGCGCCGCTCTGGCGGAGATTGATCAGCGGCGGGTGGGGATGGTCAGGTGCAGGGTAACCCCGTGCTTGACGCAGCAATAGCGCGGCCCATAGCGTAGCGTTTCTGATTGGCATTAGCAGAAAGGCAAAGGCCTATGAGTAAGGAATTTCTGGCACCTGACGGGCAGTTGCGTTGTGGTTGGGCCGGATCGGTTGCTGAATTTCTACCCTATCACGATAACGAGTGGGGCTACCCCGTTGATGATGACCGCCGCCTATTTGAGAAGATCTGCCTAGAGAGCTTTCAATCGGGTCTTAGCTGGCGAACCATTCTGGCCAAGCGTGAAAATTTTCGTGTGGCTTTCCTCGATTTTGATTGGACCAAGGTCGCCCATTTTGGCCCGGCAGATGTGGATCGGCTGTTGCAGGACGCAGGCATCATTCGCCATCGCGGCAAGATCGAGGCGGTGATCAACAACGCCATGCGAGCGGTGGAAATGGTCGAGGCCGAAGGCTCGCTTGCTGCGTTTTTCTGGCAATATGAACCCGGACCTGATGATCAGGTGCTGCCTCAAACGGCCTCTATCACACCGCATTCCATAGCGCTGTCAAAAGAGTTGAAGAAGCGTGGCTGGAAATTTGTTGGCCCCACCACCTGTTTTGCCTTCATGCAGGCAATGGGGCTGGTCAATGATCACGCAACATATTGCATCTGCCGTGCCAAAGTGACTGAGGCGCGGGCAAATTTCAGATCACCTGCACTGCGGATAGCGATTTGATGGAACTTATTTTTTGACCGCCACTATTAGTGTCTTGATCTGACTTTAGCACCGGCCCGGAAGGGCTGGTGCCACGTCCAACGGGACCAAATCTGTCCCGCAGATCATGGTCCGGACTGGAGTATTTGTTCAGACTTCGATCGCTTCCAGAACCTGAGGCTCGATCACCTGCACATCGGGAAGAGATTCTGTAAGTACTGCAGCGCTTTGTTCCAGCACCGGGAAGGTGCGATAGTGGCAAGGAATTAACGTCTTGAACTTGAAATATCTCTTCGCAGCATAGGCCGCCTGCGCCATATCCATGGTAAAATGTCCACCTGCACTAAGAATGCCGATGTCAGGTTTGTAGTAGTCACCCATCCAATCCATATCCGCCATGATGCCGGTGTCACCGGAGATATAGACAGTCTTGCCCTCGCTCATCAGCATATAGCCAATTTCGGTACCGCCGGTGCGCAGCCCGTCCTGCGTCGAGAAGGTTGAGCTATGCGAGGCAGGCACCATCGCCAGTTTGGGACCATCAAGATTGACCGTGCCCCCCTTGTTGAAGCCGATTGTGGTAACACCCTCGGTCTCTCCCCAGAGGCCCATCAGATCATATTGGCCCACAATTGGCACATCCAACCGGCGCGCCAATGCGAGCACATCGATGACATGGTCAAAATGAGCATGAGTCAGAATGATATGTGTTGCGCCGGTAAGGGCCTCGTTGTGCTGGTCACCCTGCAGCATCGGGTTGCCGGTTAGCCAAGGGTCAATCAGCAGAACCTGCCCCACGGTTTCGATACGAAAACTGCCATGCCCAAGCCAGATGATCTTCATTGTGCTTCTCTCCTGCTGATTTGAGTCTCTTCACACTATCGCCGCATCGGGAAAAATCCACCGATCAACGGGTCCATAACTCGAATAGCGTTCCCATAGGCTTGCGGCGGCGGCGGCACGGCGGTAAATGCGTCTTAACACGAGATGAGGGTTTCCATGTCGATTGACCAAAGCACCGCCGCCAAGGTGGCCAAACTGGCCCGTATCAAGGTCGAAGAGGACGCTCTGCCCGCGCTGGCAGATGAGTTCAACACAATCCTTGGCTTTATTGAGCAGCTGAACGAGGTGGATGTCGAGGGCGTTGAGCCAATGACCTCCGTCACGCCCCAGCGCCTGAAGCGCCGGATCGATGAAGTCACGGATGGCAGCCAGCAGGATAAGGTCCTGGCCAATGCTCCCGATGCCCGCGAAGGCTTTTTTGCAGTGCCCAAGGTGGTTGAATAAGACATGACTGAACTCAACAAACTCACATTGTCCGATGCACGTGATGCACTGCGCAAAGGCGAGACTACATCGGTAGAACTGACCGAGGCCTGTCTGACAGCTATCGACGCTGCTGGGGCATTGAATGCCTTTGTTCACAAGACGCCTGAAATTGCGCTGGAACGTGCCAAGGCAGCTGATGCACGCATCCGGGAGGGTGATGCTCCGGCAATGTGTGGCCTGCCCATCGGCATCAAGGATCTTTTCTGCACCAAGGGCGTCGCCTCGCAGGCCGCTTCCAAGATCCTTCACGGGTTCAAGCCTGAATATGAATCCACGGTGTCGCAGCAGTTGGCGGACGCGGGCTCGGTTATGCTGGGCAAGCTGAACATGGATGAGTTCGCCATGGGCTCGTCAAATGAAACCTCTGCCTATGGCGACGTTGTCAGCCCTTGGCGACGCAATGCAGATGACGCGGCGCTGACGCCCGGCGGATCCTCGGGTGGATCGGCAGCGGCTGTGGCGGCAGATCTTTGTCTGGCGGCGACAGGTACGGATACCGGCGGCTCGATTCGCCAGCCCGCGGCCTTTACCGGTATCACCGGTATTAAACCCACCTACGGTCGCTGCTCGCGCTGGGGTGTGGTGGCCTTTGCCTCCTCGCTGGATCAGGCAGGCCCGATGACCAAATCGGTGCGTGACGCGGCAATGATGTTGGAAGCCATGTGTGGCCACGATCCCAAGGACAGCACCAGCGCCGATCTGGCGGTGCCAAACTTCGAAGCGATGCTGACCGGCGACATCAAAGGCAAGAAAATCGGTATTCCGCGCGAATACCGTATGGACGGCATGCCGGGGGAGATCGAAAAACTCTGGTCCGAAGGTGCTGAAATGCTGCGCGCTGCGGGCGCCGAGATCGTTGATATCTCACTGCCACATACCAAATATGCGCTGCCTGCCTATTATGTGATCGCACCAGCAGAAGCTTCGTCGAACCTCGCCCGGTATGACGGTGTGCGCTATGGTCAGCGCGCTGCATTGGAAGCCGGTGATGGCATCACCGAGATGTATGAGAAAACCCGCGCCGCAGGCTTCGGTCACGAAGTTCAACGCCGTGTCATGGTTGGCACCTATGTGCTTTCAGCCGGTTTCTACGACGCATATTATAACCGTGCCCGCAAAGTCCGTACTTTGATCAAGAAGGATTTTGAGGACGTCTTTTCCCAAGGTATCGATGCGATTCTAACCCCGGCAACGCCCTCCGCAGCCTTCGGTCTGGGTGAGATGACGGATGCCGATCCTGTTCAGATGTATCTAAATGACGTCTTTACGGTCACGGTGAATCTTGCCGGTCTTCCCGGTGTTTCAGTGCCGACTGGCGTGGATGCACAGGGCTTGCCATTGGGGCTACAGCTTATTGGCCGCCCTTGGGAAGAGGGCGATCTGCTGAATACAGCCTATGCGCTGGAAAGCGCTGCGGGTTTTGTGGCCAAGCCTGGGCAATGGTGGTAAACCTTTTTCTGATCTGAGCAGAACCAACAGGTGGTGATGATGCGTGCATTCCGGTCCATTCTGGCGACCAGCAGCCTAGTCCTGCTGGCCGCATGCCAGCCACAGGTGCCTGATAGCGGTCCTGAGGCCGGGTTCGGCTCCAGCCCCTTTGACGGAGCGCCTGCAACGGGAACGACGATCAATGGTGATCCATTGGTGCCGCCGGTGCGCGTCGCTAGTGAACCGCTACCGCGCAATGTGCAACCAGCCCCACGGGTGGCGGCACGTAGTACGGGGGCAGGGACGCTGGCATCGTCCGGCGGCAGCAGTGATATCGCGCGCGAAACGGCTGCTGCATTGGCTGCCGCAAACGGCAATTCCGGCACCGCGCCGATCGAGGCAAGCCCGTCTAATCCGGCTCCGGCACTGGTTGGCAATCCGAACATTTCGGATGAGAACGACTTTGATGCTGTGTCATCACGCCAGAGCATCGAAAGTGATGCCGACCGTCTGGCCCGTCAACGTGCACAATATCAGGTGGTCAGTCCGACGGCTGTGCCCACGCGCAGTGGCAGCCGTGACCCCAATATCGTGCGCTATGCGCTGAGCACCTCCAACCCCCGTGGGCAGCGTGTCTATTCGCGCTCCGGTATCAATCTGGCAGCGCGATCCTCGCGCAATTGCGCGGGCTTTACGTCGCCCGAGCTTGCCCAGATTGCTTTCCTTCAGGCCGGTGGCCCGAAACGTGACCGGCAAGCGCTTGATCCCGATGGGGATGGCTACGCGTGCGGCTGGGATCCGGCGCCATATCGGCTTGCGCTGCAGAACTAAGGCCCGGAGCGGCCACATGTATAACCGACCAGAGAATACCCAAGAAGGGCAGGGTGCAATCTGGCATCCAAGCCCTAATTTCGGTGCGCGCCGTGATGATCTGCGACCGCATTTGGTTGTGTTGCATTATACCGCGATGGACAGTGCCAGTGCCGCGCTGGAACGGCTCTGTGATCCGCAGTACGAAGTCTCAGCCCATTACCTGATCGGCTCTGATGGCAGACTCTGGCAGATGGTCCGCGAGGCGGAACGCGCCTGGCATGCCGGAGCCGGAGAGTGGTGCGGGCAGGATGATATCAATTCCCGTTCCATAGGTATTGAGCTGGACAATCGTGGCAATCACCCGTTTTCGGCCCCGCAGATGGCGCGTTTGGAAGAGTTGTTGCACGGAGTGCTGTCACGTTGGGATATCTCACCCAGTGGGGTCATTGGGCACTCCTGCATGGCACCTGGGCGCAAATTTGACCCCGGACCACGCTTTGACTGGGAGCGCTTGGCCCGACAGGGCCTCAGCGAATCGGTATGCCCTGCACAGCACGCGCAAGAGATCGATGTGAGTATGGATCTGTTCCGCCGCCTTGTGCGTGAGCGCGGTTTCACCGCGGATGTAGATGATGCAGCGCTATTGAATGCCATAAGGCTTAGGTTTTGCCCCTGGCAGCGCGGACCATTGACGCGCAAGGATCTGCTGCCGCTTTTGCCGCCAGTAGCCCAAGCGTAACGGCTTGTGGCGCTTAGCCATGCAATGCTGAATGCAGTTAGCCAACAGTGGCAACACCCTGTGACGATGGCATTATCCGCTTGACGTCGGGTGTGGTTGTTTCTAGGCCAGTCACCGCGCAGAGGGCTGGATGGCCGCGGGATGCCGCAAGGTGTCGCGAGGAAAGTCCGGACTCTACAAAACGACGGTGCCGGGTAACGCCCGGGCAGAGCGATCTGACGGAGAGCGCCACAGAAAACAGACCGCCCGCGTGCGCCTGCCTAGCAGACGGTCCCGCGTGGGTAAGGGTGAAACGGTGGGGTAAGAGCCCACCGCGCCGCTGGCAACAGGGGCGGCATGGCAAGCCCCACCGGGAGCAATGCCAAATAGGACCCCCGCGCGGGCCGGTCGGTGCAAGCCGATACCGCCGCTAGGCATGTTTTGGCCAAGAGGGGTCGGGTTGGCAGCTGGAGGTGCGCAGTAATGCGCATCCTAGATGAATGGTCGTCGAAGGAGCCTTGGCTCTGGAACAAAATCCGGCTTACAGGCCCTCTGCGCAAAATAACCCCTCGAATCCTATTGACTCGAGGGGTGGTGCAGGTAAAAGCGCACGCTCATATAGGAATTTACCGAGAGGCCCCTGCCTTTTCGGACGCAGGAGAATACCATGGCGAAGCCGACCACAATCAAGATCCGCCTGAACTCGACCGCGGGCACGGGCCACTTCTACGTGACCAAGAAAAACGCACGTACCATGACCGAGAAAATGGTTGTGCGTAAGTACGATCCGGTCGTGCGCAAGCACGTTGAATACAAAGAAGGCAAAATCAAATAAGCCTCACGATATCGCGCAGCCTCTGGCCGCGGTATCAACCCGATTTTCGGGACAGTAGATAGAAAGGGTCGCACCAGGGTGCGGCCCTTTTTCGTTTTCAGTCGCCTGGGTGATCGCCGGGGCAAAACTTGATGCCGAGCGCATTTTATTAAAATTGGGTAAACGAAAGCACGGAAGCGCCGTGGCTTTGGCCCGGAATTGCCATATTTCACCGCGAAAAGTGATTTCAGGAAGTGGGTGAGAGAGTGGACCCGGGTTGCCAAGCCAGAAGCGCGAGGCCTCGGAACGTCACGGCACCACAGGTCGTTCGGGGGAGCGACCAGAGCAGGAGGCGGCGGTGGGGCTGCCTCCTGCTTTCCATTTTGCGGATCACGGCTCGCGCAGGGCCCTTAGCTGCGCAATTCCGCTGTAACCATAACCGGTAGCAACCCCATACGCGCCATCAGCGCCGCTGAGGCGGTGTTGAATGGGGCGTAGGTGGTCGCAATCACGTTGATACCTTTGGCAGCCACAGCGCGTTTCATATCCATGATTAGGGCGGTTCCCACGCCCATCCTTTGCCAGCAGTCGGCAACAGCAATATGATGCAGCATGGCGCGGGTTTCGCCTGTCCGAACTGGGATGGCTGGCCGCTCCTCTATCCCGTAGATCATATAGCCCATAACACTGCCTTGGGGGCTAACAGCCGCGCGCGCTGTCAGGCTCTCGTTGCTTAGCCAGTTTTCCAGCCATTGGGCCAATGTCGCGTCATTTGGCTCTGCAGGGTAGCGCGCAGGTTGATGGGCCACGTGTAGGGCATGCAGGCCCTGCAGGAGCGGAATAAGCCGGCGGGCTTCCTTGGGGTGAATGTCGATCAAATCCATGGTGGTCTCAAATCAGTTATATCGGTGTTGTGCGTGGGGTGACCGCATAGGGTCTCGGATTCGTGTTTCGCAAAAGAAAAAGGGCGGATCGCTGTGATCCGCCCCGTTTGTGCTTTTGATTGGAAAGAGGTGCGTTATTCGCGGTTTCCAAGCAGCTGGAGCAGCATCATGAACATGTTGATGAAATCCAGATAAAGGCTGAGGGCGCCCATGATCGCAGACTTGGCAAGCCATTCTTGATCACCAGAATGGGCCATCTGCAGATATTCGTTCTTGATCCGCTGGGTGTCATAGGCGGTGAGGCCTGCAAAGATCAGCACACCGATCACCGAGATTGCAAACGCCATCGCCGAGGAGGCGAGGAAGATGTTCACGATCGAGGCCACGATCAGGCCGATGAGGCCCATGATCAGGAAGGCACCCATGCCGGACAGGTCTTTCTTGGTGGTGTAGCCTACCAGTGACAGACCTGCAAAGGCGATGGAGGTGATCAGGAACACCTGTACAATGCTCTCACCAGTAAAGACGAGGAAGATCGAGCTGATCGACAGGCCCATAACGGTTGCAAAGACATAGAACAGCAGCTGAACGCCAGCCGCGGACATGCGGTTTGCAGCAGCGCCGATGCCAAAGACAAAGGCCAGCGGCGCAAACATGATGACCCACTTCAAAGGCGAGGCATAAAGCGCATAGCCGATGCTGGTCAGATATTTATCCGCGCTCAGCTGAGCTGCGGCATTGGCTGGGTCGCTTGTGACAGCCAGGCCGGATACAGCCCAAGCTGCCAGAAAGGTGATGAATGTCCCTACGGCCATAGTGCCGTAGACCTTGTTCATATGGGCGCGTAGGCCCGCATCGATCTCGGCAGTGCGTGCGCCTGCAGCGGACCGGATGGTGTCAAACTGTGCCATGTATCATGGTCTCCGTCATTAAACTCCCTCGCGCAGCTTCCCTGCTGCGTGCAGAGAACTGGCCTTCCCCGCAAATATCGGGTGAAGTCGGGCATGGTTCAAGCCTGTAGATCAAAGTTTCGGCGCAATTATCGACAAAAAGCCTATGTCTGACGGCTTACTAAGGTCCAAAGGGCAATAACTGCAAAGCAAGAGTGGTTTTTACAGGCCAATTGCATCTTTCCGGCGAGTTTGAGTTGCTACTGTTTTCAGGGAATGCCGTATGCTGATGTCATGTTCTCCCACAACACTCTCGTGCAAGGGATCGCCCTGCGTCTTTTAGCGGCTTTCTTGATGACGGCGATGTCTGCGGCTATCCACGGCGCGCCTCACAGTGTTCCGATTGGTTCGATAATGTTCTGGCGATCTACTTTGGCCCTGATACCGATCTGTTTTTACATGGTTTGGCTTGGATATACTCCAGCAAACGCAAATTCCTATTTAAGTGTATCTCAATGAGAAGAAGGCCCGCGTAGCGGACCTTTTGGTGTTCTTTATTCAGCTTTGGCTGGACGCGTGTGTGTCGCGCTTACTGGCGCCAGTTGCTCGGCGCATCCCAGATGGGGCGGCGGGCTTCTGCTTCCGCCTGGTCTTTTCTGATGCCCATATCATCTAGGGCAGTCTGGTCGAGCTGTCCAAGCATCCGACGTTCGCGCCAGATTGCGAGGCGCTGAACGATTGCGCCCAGAACCGAACGACGTGGTGCTGGGGTCTTGCAAGCGGCGGAGCGGAAGCTGTCGTCCATATAGGTCATAATTCGTGTCCTTTTCTGGATGTCTGATGGTGGATCGCTGTGTGATCAATTATGTTGATGTATATGGCGCAGTGTGATTGATATGAAAAACGAATGTTTATGATTTCAACTATCAAGGATTGTGATGATGCGGAATCTCGATATCACCACCCTAAGGTCGTTTGTTGCGGTCGCGGACAATGGCGGGGTTACCCGTGCGGCCGGTTTTCTGCATTTGACCCAATCTGCCGTATCGATGCAGCTCAAGCGTCTGGAAGAGCTGTTGGGTTTGCAATTGCTGGACCGCTCGGGTCGCACTATTGCGCTGACGGCATCGGGCGAGCAGCTTTTGGCCTATGCGCGGCGTATGGTGGCTCTGAATGACGAGGTGATCGGGCGGTTGACTGATCAGGCGTACGAAGGGGAGATCGTCCTCGGCGTGCCACATGATATTGTTTATCCGGCAATCCCACAGGTGCTTCAGCGCTTCAATGCGTCGTTCCCACGTGTGAAGGTGCAGTTGATTTCCAGTTTCACGCGCTCGCTTAAGGAGCAATTCTCGCGTGGGGAATGTGATCTGATCCTTACGACGGAAACCAGCACTTCGGAAAATGGTGAAACCTTAGCCGAACGTCCCTTGCGCTGGGTTGGCGCACCAAATGGATCCGCTTGGCGGCAGCGTCCTCTGAAACTGGCCTTTGGCCGCTATTGCACCTTCCGGCCCAAAGTGGTGGGCGCGCTTGATACAGCCGGGATCGCTTGGGAGATGATGGTCGAGACCGATAGTGACCGCACGATCGAGGCGACTGTCAGTGCCGATCTGGCCATTCACACCATGATCGAGGGGACCGAGCCACCACATCTGGTGCAGATCGATCATAGCAGCAGCCTGCCGGATCTCCCGATCCAGTTGATCAATTTGTACGGTGCGGAAACTTCAGGTTCACCCACGGTGACAGAGCTGGCGTTTCTGGTGCGCAAAGCCTTTCAAAATGTGAGCACTCCGCTCGCCGCCGCACAGTCGCATTGGACCGCGGCCTGAGATGTCACAAAGCTAGCCTAGGGCCTTTGCAGGCCATAGGCTGTAGGTCAGCAAGTCGCAGCGGTGGCGATTAGGCTCTATGCCTCTGGTTGGATCATAATGACCACTTTGCCGGTGGCCTTGCGGCTGCGCAGCAGGTCCAGCCCTACGTCAACCTGTTCCAGCGGTAACTTGTGGCTGATATGAGGGCGCAGGGATCCATCGCTATACCAGCCAAGCAAACGGCCAATCGCGCCGCGGACCACCGCAGGGTGGCTCTTGAGGTAGCCAGCGAAATAGAAGCCGATCACGCTGAGGTTTTTGACCAGCAGATGGTTGGCCGGGATCAGCGGGACGTCGCCACCGGCAAAACCGATGGGCAACAACCGCCCGCCTGGATTGGTGGCGCGAAAGGCGGCTTTCCAAACCTCTCCGCCGATGGCCTCATAGACCACATCTGCACCGCCCAAATCCTTGACCGCCTGACGCAGATCCTCGTTCGCATCGATCAGGTGGTCGGCTCCGGCCGCTTTGGCCACGGCTAGCTTTTCAGCACCGCGTGCATGAGCAATTACCCGCGCGCCTAGTCTTTTGCCAATCTCGACCGCTGTCAGACCTACACCCCCGGCGGCTCCTGTTACCAACAGGGTTTCACCAGGCTGCAGCCGGGCACAATGATCCAGCGCCAACAAGCCGGTGCCATAGGTTATCTGAAACGCCGCGGCGTCGGCGAAGGACATGTCGTCCGGAATGCGGGTTACGCGTTCAGCTGGAAACACACCGGCCTCGGCTAGCCCGCCTTGACCTGAAAAAACCGCCACCCGATCCCCAATCGCAAGCCCATTCACATCTGCCCCGACCTCACGGATAATTCCAGCCAATTCCAGCCCTGGTATGAATGGCAACGCAGGCGTGTCCTGGTATCGTCCAGATAGCAGAAGGAGATCCGCAAAATTCAACCCACAGGCGTGTATTTCTACTGCAACCTCCCCGCTCTTAGGTGTACTTTTCTCAACCTCAACGATAGCTGGTGAAACGTCGAAATTTTGAATAAAGCAGGCGCGCATACTATTTTTCCATATTTGGCATTGGGTAAGGTGATTCTGGATGTCGAAACGATGCCAGATTCGCAGTGATGGCACCTCGCTATTTATGGGGAGGTGTGGAACATGAGTAAAACATGCAAAAAAGTGCAATAAAAATGATACATGAAATCATGCGTTTGCCGTACAGAGGCTTAATACAGCGAGAGCGACCGCTTGAATTCAACCGTTAAGGTCGTAAACTCAACCGCAATGGGAACGCCTTATCGTTTGGATGGGGACTTTCGGGTTTTTTGACAACATTGGTCTCACGCGGTGTTTTTACGGTGGGCGGGGGTTAGGAAAGACGGTCAGGGTGGTGCCCAGTTTGTAAATCTTAGGAGAAACGCATGGCTCATCCAGTGGACGTGCACGTGGGGAAACGTATCCGGCATCGCCGGTGGCTCATCGGCATGACGCAACAACAGCTCGCAGAGCTGGTTGGAATAAAGTTCCAGCAGATTCAGAAATATGAAACCGGTGCAAACCGGGTCAGCGCCTCTCGGCTCTGGGATATCTCCGACGCGCTTAGCGTGCCGGTCAGCTTCTTTTTTGAAGGTCTGCAGGACGATGAGGCGCCAGCATCAGACAAGGCGCAAGTGCCGGATGATCTGATGGGCGATAAGGAGGCACTGGATCTGGTGCGGTCCTATTACGCGATTCCTGAAAACCAGCGCCGTCGTCTGTTCGACCTAGCGCGGGTTCTTAGCGACGCGGCCTGATTTTCCGGCCCCAAGTGGGGGCTTGGGGCTTGAAATCTACGCGGTTGAATGTCACCCCTTCGGGTATGACTTCAGCTGCGTTTTCAGATCTAGACGTTGCCCATCGGATGGCCGATGCCGCACGTGAGGCGATCCTGCCACATTTTCGTTCCGCCGGGCTGCAATCCGACAACAAATTGGACGAAGGCTTCGATCCCGTGACCATTGCTGACCGCGCTGCCGAACTGGCGATGCGATCAGTGCTTGCCGAGCTTCGTCCCGAGGATGGAATCTTGGGCGAGGAGTTCGGTGAAACCAACGGCGTGTCCGATCGCACCTGGGTATTGGACCCGATTGACGGCACGCGCGGTTTCATAAGTGGTACTCCAACCTGGGGTGTGTTGATCGCACTGGGCGATACGGACGGACCTTTCCTCGGTATCATTGACCAACCCTACATTGGTGAACGTTTCATCGGCACGCCCGAAGGCGCAAGCCTGACGGGTCCACTGGGGGAGCAGGGGCTCAGAACCCGGAAGACCGCCAGTCTGTCCGAAGCAACACTGTTCACTACTTTTCCTGAAGTGGGTAGTGATGCGGAACGGGCAGCATTTCAGCGTGTCGCCACTCAGGTACAACTCACACGCTATGGCATGGATTGCTACGCGTATGCATTGCTGGCGGCTGGGCAATGTGACCTTGTAGTCGAGGCCGGGTTGAATGCCTATGACATTCAAGCACCTATTGCGGTCATCAAGGCCGCTGGCGGTGTGGTTACCAATTGGCAGGGTGAGCCAGTCCATGAGGGCGGACAGGTCGTCGCTGCTGCAACGGCTGATTTACATGCGGCAGCTCTTGCGTTGATCCAAAAAACAACCTGAAACCGTCTGGGAGAGTCTTGAACCTTCCAGTGGCAATCAGGTATGATGCGGCCGCGCGTCGAGTCCTTTGCCCTTATTCTGTCGGCGTGCCCTCACACTTCTGAACCGAAATGGGCGGCCTGACGGAGTGTGACCTGTGCCCGAAATTCTGATTGAAGATATTGATATTGTGCTGACTATGGATGATCAGCGCCGTAGGCTAACTATGGTGGATCTACGTATTCGCGATGGGGTGATTGCCGAGATCGGCAACGATCTGACCACAACCGGTGAGCGGATCAGCGTGACAGGCTGTGTGGTAACTCCGGGCCTCGTGAACACCCATCATCACCTCTATCAGAACCTCACCCGCGCTGTGCCGGGCGCGCAGGATGCTCTGCTGTTTGGCTGGCTAAAACAGCTCTATCCGATCTGGGCGGCCTTCAACCCTGATGATATCCACGTCTCCGCCCAGTTGGGGCTAGCCGAGCTGGCGTTTTCCGGCTGCACACTTACGTCCGATCATCTCTATCTCTATCCTAATGGCGCAAAGCTGGAGGATACCATCGAAGCCGCTGGCGACATCGGCCTGCGCTTTCACCCGACGCGTGGGGCTATGAGTATCGGCGAGAGCGCTGGGGGGCTGCCGCCTGACAGTCTGGTGGAGGATGAACGCGCCATACTGGACGATATGATCCGCGTGGTTGACCGTTTTCATGATGCATCCGAAGGATCGATGTGCCGGGTTGCTCTCGCGCCCTGCTCGCCGTTTTCCGTTAGTCGCGAACTGATGCGTGACAGTGCATTGCTAGCGCGGGATAAAGGTGTGATGCTACATACGCACTTGGCAGAAAACGAAGAAGATATCGCCTATTCGCTTTCACAGTTTGGCTGTCGTCCCGGTCAATATGCCGAGGAATTGGGCTGGACCGGTTCCGATGTCTGGCACGCTCATTGTGTCAAACTGGATGCGCAGGAAATCGACCTTTTTGCCCGAACCAAAACAGGCGTGGCCCATTGTCCCTGCTCCAATTGCCGTCTTGGCAGTGGCATTGCGCCGGTGCGTGCCATGCGCGACGCACGTGTAGCGGTCGGTCTTGGGGTGGATGGATCAGCCAGCAATGATATGGCTAGCCTGATGGGCGAGGCGCGTCAGGCTATGTTGTTGCAACGAGTCGCAAAGGGCGCTGGCGCTATGAGCGCCTATGAGGCTCTCGAGATTGCAACCCGTGGTGGCGCAGAGGTGCTGGGGCGCACCGATGTGGGACAGCTAGCGGTCGGTAAGCGCGCTGATATCGCCGTTTGGGATGTATCTGGGATTGCCTCCAGCGGCAGCTGGGATCCGGCAGCCATGTTGCTGGCAGGGCCCGCGCAGGTGAAGCACCTGTTTGTCGAAGGCCGTCAGATTGTTCGTAACGGCGAGCTGACAAGACTGGACTTGCCAAACCTCATCGAACGCCACCAGAAATCCACGGCACGTCTTATGCAGCTGGTGTAGACAGGCCCGCGTGCGCGCCTCTCTTGCCAGCTATCATATTGGCAGCGCTACTCAGTCGCGAGAGCCGTTGATCCAAACTTCGGCGATAGCGCGGTCATCACCCATCATGATGGTGCAAAAAGCCGCCTCCCAAAGATCCTTCGCACCGGCGCTACGTTGTGCAATCGCCGGGGTTGAGGCCAGGTCCAGTACCACCAGATCGGCCTCCATGCCGGGGGCTATATTGCCGATTTTTGTTTCCATATGAAGCGCCCGCGCAGAGCCTTGCGTGGCGAGCCAGAGCAACTGGGCGGCATGTAGCGCTGTGCCCCGCAGCTGACCAACCTCATAGGCGGCGGCCATGGTGCGCAGCATAGAGAAACTGGACCCGCCACCGGTATCTGTCGCCAGACCAATCGTCTGCCCCTCGACCATCAACCCGGCCATATCAAACAGGCCCGATCCGATGAAGGTATTTGAGGTCGGGCAATGCACCAGTGCAGCCCCAACGTCTCGCAACCGGCTGCGCTCTCGGTCTTCCAGATGGATTGCATGCCCGTATAAGCCGCGTTCACCCAGCAGGCCGTAACGCTCGTAGGTGTCCAGATAATCCCGCGCCTCGGGGAACAGGGATTTTACCCATGCGATCTCATCCGTTTGCTCGCTCAGATGAGTCTGCATCAGGCAATCGGGATGTACCGCCCAAAGCGCTCCCAGCGCCTCCAGCTGTTCCGGCGTCGAAGTAGGCGAAAACCGCGGTGTGATCGCATAAGACAGTCGGTCAACCCCATGCCAACGTCCAATCAGCGCGTCGCTATCGTCATAAGCCGATTGCGCCGTGTCGCGCAGCCCATCAGGCGCGTTACGGTTCATGCAGGTCTTACCTGCGACTACCCGTTGCCCACGCGCCCGTGCCGCAGAGAAAAACGCGTCCACGCTTTCGGGGTGGATGGTGCAATAGCTGCACATAGTGGTGGTGCCATTGGCACGTGTCAGATCCAGATATCGACCGGCAATTTCATCGGCATAGGCACGATCGCCAAACCGCATCTCTTCGGGAAAGGTATAGCTGTTCAGCCAGTCAATCAGTCGTTTGCCCCAGCTGGCAATGATAGCGGTCTGCGGGAAATGTACATGCGCATCTACAAACCCTGCCAGGATCAGCCGGTCGCCATGATCTACCAACTCTGCTGCTGGGTGGGCTTTGCGCAAGCTATCCAGCGGGCCAACGGCCAGCAGCTTGCCGCCACCGATTGCCACTGCCTCTTGGAGTTTTGCTGCCGCCTCAGGGCTATCGCCATCAAAAGGGTTGCCCACAAATGACAGAACCTGCCCCCGTAAGATGTATTCTGCCTGCATGAGACACGGTCCTTTATTGCCAAAATACGATACGCAGGATACGCGCAGCAACATCGGCGGTAAATTACGTCATTGTCATTGTTTTTCGGTAACTGCTTCTTTTATTCCAGAAGCAAGCGCGAAAGGGGCCTCAGATGATAGCAGATGACCACCAAGAGCCAGTCGATCCCGCGTCTGAGGATGCCTATGAATTGGATCGCAAGCGCGTTGCCCAGATCCTCTATGCGGTGGATTGCAACGACAAAGCCCAGCTGACCGACCTAATGGAGCCGCTACACGCGGCCGACATCGCCGACCTTCTGGAACAGATCAACGCCTTTGACCGTGGGCGGCTGATCCGCCTTTATGATCGAGAATTTGACGGCGAAATCCTGTCGGAATTGGATGAATCCATCCGCGAAGAAGTGATTTCGATACTAGCTCCTCAGGTGCTGGCAGAGGCCGTACGGGATCTGGAAAGCGACGATGTCGTTGACCTGCTGGAGGATCTGGAAGAACCCCAGCAAGAAGCCATTCTGAATACGCTGGAGGATGCAGACCGGGTCGCTGTTGAACAATCTCTAAGCTATCCTGAGAACTCCGCTGGCCGTTTGATGCAGCGTGAAGTGGTGATGGCTCCTGACCATTGGACCGTTGGTCAGGCGATTGATTTCATGCGTGAATCTGATCACCTGCCAGATCAGTTCTACCATGTCGTGCTGGTTGATCCCCGGCTCTATCCGGTGGGCAATGTCACGCTCGGGCGCATTATGGCATCCAAACGCGAGGTGCCGCTGAGCCAGATCGTAGAGGAAACGTTTCAGATTATTCCCGTCGATCAGGACGAGGAAGATGTGGCCTATGCATTCAATCAGTATCACCTGATCTCAGCCCCGGTTGTCGACGATCAAGGGCGACTGGTTGGTGTCATCACCATGGATGACGCCATGGTCGTATTGGATGAAGAGCACGAAGAGGATATTCTGCGTCTCGCTGGAGTAGGTGAGGGCAGTCTCGCCGACCGTGTTCTGGCCACCACCAAGCAGCGCTTTCCCTGGCTCGCAGTGAATCTCGCCACCGCTATTTTGGCCTCATTGGTGATTGCCCAGTTCGAGGCAACAATTGCTGAATTTGTGGCACTTGCAGTCCTGATGCCCATCGTGGCCTCGATGGGTGGCAATGCCGGCACCCAGTCGCTGACGGTTGCGGTGCGTGCACTGGCCACCCGCGACCTTACCGGATCCAACGTCTGGCGGGTGATCCGACGAGAGGTTCTGGTCGGCCTTGTGAACGGTTTGGCCTTTGCCGTGATCATGGCTGTTGTCGGTATCCTTTGGTTCGGCTCGCCCATGCTGGGCGCGGTGATAGCCGTCGCTATGGTGATCAATCTGGTCGTCGCCGGGCTGGCGGGCACTGGGGTGCCAATTATCCTGGAAAAGATCGGCGTCGATCCGGCTTTGGCCTCTGGTGCCTTTGTGACGACGGTAACGGACATTGTTGGCTTCTTTGCCTTTCTTGGCATGGCTGGGGTGGTTCTGCTCTGATCTCTTCACCTTCGGCGCGCGACCATGCGGGCCGTATTCATTTGCTCTGACAGGATTGCAGTCATGGAAGACCTCACCGAGATCAAGGCCGTTGCCCGCAAAGCCGCGTTTCAGCGTCGAAAGGCTGCCTTTGATATGAACAAGCCGGGCGTGGCGGGCCATCTTTCCGAGGTGCTGGCAGGATATCGCGGCGTGCCCTTGTCGGGCTATATGCCGATCCGCAGCGAAATTGATCCGCTCCCTGCGATGGCCGAAGCAGCAGCCCACGGCCCAGTAGGCGTGCCGGTTATTCAGGCGAAAGATACACCGCTGAAGTTCAGCCGCTGGCAGCCAGAAGGCGCGCTGCGCGATGGGGCCTTTGGTGCCAAAGTGCCTGAGGTAGATGATTATTTCGAACCTGAAATCCTGATTGTGCCGCTTGTCGCCTTCGATACGCGCGGTGGTCGATTGGGGTATGGCGGTGGCTTCTATGATCGCACGTTGGAGTTACTACGCGCCAAACGGCCGACGCTTGCGCTTGGATTTGCCTTCGACCTGCAAGAGGCGGAGGACCTGCCGCTGGAGCCGACTGACCAACCGCTGGACATGCTGATTACCGAAAGCCGGATTTTGCAGTTCACCTGATCCGACGCAAAAGGGTAAAAGCCCTGCTAAATTTCAGTCATGCAGGATTTTTGGTGCTTAAAACACTGTGAAATTGGCTCTGGAGGCACTGCGGGACTTGTTCTGCAAGGCGGAGCGGCCTAGGAGGGCTGCCATGCGACTATTATTTCTTGGCGATGTCATGGGCCGTGCGGGACGCAAGGCCATCTCCGAACACCTCCCGCAATTGCGCAAGGACTGGCGGCTCGATTTCGTCGTGGTCAATGGCGAGAATGCGTCCAACGGCATGGGTCTTAATGGCGAACATGCCAAAGCCCTGCTGGATGCGGGGGCTGATTGCCTGACCTTGGGGGATCATGCCTTTGACCAAAAGGACATGTTGCAGGCGATTGAAAAGGATCAGCGCATTATCCGGCCGTTGAACTTTGCCAAGAACGCACCTGGTCGCGGTTTTCGGCTGTTTAATGCGCCTGGCGGGCGCAAGGTTCTGGTGGTGCAGGCGCTGGGGCAGGTGTTCATGAAACGTGCCTATGATGATCCCTTTGGTGCGGTCGAGGCGGTGCTGAAATCGCACCCCCGTGGTGGTTTGGCGCAGGCCGTGATCGTTGATATGCATTGCGAAGCCACCTCTGAGAAAATGGCGATGGGCCATTTTTGCAATGGTCGCGCCTCTCTTGTGGTGGGAACACATACCCACGTACCGACTGGCGATGCCCAGATCCTGTCCGAAGGCACCGGCTACCTGACAGATGCGGGCATGTGTGGTGACTATAATTCCGTCATTGGTATGGAGAAAGCCGAACCGATGCGGCGTTTCCTGACCGGTATGCCCAAGAACCGCTTTTCCCCTGCGGAGGGCCCGGCGACGTTGTCCGGCGTTTTTGTCGACACTGATGATCGTACTGGCGCCGCCAAGTCGATCCGTATGGTGCGGTTCGGCGGACTTCTGGAGCAGGCGATCCCCTGAAAGAACTTGGCTTCTTGCACGCCCAGTTCTTGCGCCAATACGCGCGTGTTGTCTCCCTCGGCACCGTGGATGGATTTGCTGTGGGATATCTGCCTGTTGTCAGGGCAGAAAAACGAACTCTATTCGCGGAAGACCGCTAAATGAGGGCCACAGAAACCTGTCACACAGCGCGCCCCTTGCCTCAACCTGCCGTATCAGGTTCACTCCAGTGATCCGGACAATGCGTAACCCGGTACTGGCAGTTCTCTCAGGTCGCGGATGATTGATCTTTCAACTTCTTGGATGTCTTTACCCCTGATGCAGTTTATTCCCCTTGGCGAAACCGGTGGCGCGGTGCTGACGTTGCTAATCGTGGCTGCAATGTTCGTGGCTTTTCTGCGCGAAACGTTTCCGACCGAAGTGGTCGCACTTGCCGGGGTTTCTCTCATGCTTGCGACCGGGGTTCTGCCCTATCAGGCAGCACTGCCGGTGCTCGCAAATCCGGCACCCTGGACCATTGCGGCAATGTTCATCATCATGGGGGCACTGGTCCGTACAGGGGCGCTGGACGCCTTTACTGCTCAGGCGCGCAAACAGGCCGAGGTGAACCCGAAACTGGCCATTGCCTTGCTGATGGTATTCGTCGTTGCTGCCTCGGCGGTGGTGTCGAACACGCCTGTTGTTGTGGTGATGATACCGGTATTCATTCAGATCGCCCGCACGATGAATGTCTCGGCATCTAAGATGCTGATACCGCTCAGCTATGCGGCAATACTTGGCGGCACGCTTACCCTGATCGGGACCTCTACAAACCTGCTGGTTGATGGTGTCGCACGGGCGCAGGGGCTGGCACCTTTCACGATCTTTGAGGTCACGCCACTAGGCATAGTTCTGGTGATCTGGGGGATGATCTATCTGCGCTTTGTTGCGCCGCGCCTGCTGCCGGATCGCAGCAGCATGGCCAGCTTGCTCAGCGACCGGTCGCGCATGAAATTCTTTACCGAGGCGGTGATTCCCCCGGACAGCAACCTTATTGGTCGCGAAGTAACCGGTGTGCAGCTTTTCAAGCGTCAGGGCGTGAGGTTGATCGACGTCATTCGCGGTGATATCTCTCTGCGGAATGCTCTCAAAGGCGTCGCGCTGCAGGTCGGGGATCGTGTGGTTTTGCGCACCCAAATGACTGAAATCCTGAGCCTGCAACGCAACAAGGAACTAAAGCGTGTCGATCAGGTGTCTACGGTGGAAACCGAGACGGTTGAGGTCCTGATCACGCCGGGTTGCCGAATGGTTGGCCGTTCGCTGGGTGCCATGCGTCTGCGCCGTCGCTACGGTGTATACACGCTGGCGGTTCATCGCCGAAACCAGAACATCGGCGTTCAGCTGGAGGACCTGGTGATACGGGTCGGCGATACCTTGCTATTGGAGGGCAATGCCGAAGACATTCAGCGACTGGCAGCGGATATGGACATGGCAGCGGTGTCACAACCATCTGTGCGCGCCTACCGCCGCCGCCACGCACCCATTGCGATTGCCGTACTCATCGGCATCGTAGTGCTCGCCGCGCTTGGTGTCGCACCAATCTTGTTGCTGTCGATTTTGGCGGTATCAACTGTGTTAATCACCCGCTGCATCGATGCGGATGAAGCGTTTTCCTTTGTGGACGGCCGCTTGCTGACATTGATCTTTGCCATGCTGGCCATTGGTGCCGCTTTGGACAGCTCTGGTGCGGTGCGTTTGATCGTAGATGCGGTCGCGCCGTCTCTCTCAGTGCTGCCGCCGTTCATGTTGATCTGGGCCATATATCTTCTGACTTCGATCCTGACGGAGCTGGTCTCCAACAACGCGGTTGCTGTGGTGGTCACTCCGATCGCGGTAGGGCTGGCACAGGCCATGGGTATTGACCCGCGTCCGCTGGTGGTGGCGGTGATGGTCGCGGCATCAGCCTCCTTTGCGACACCCATCGGTTATCAGACCAATATGCTGGTCTATGGCCCCGGCGGGTACAAGTTCACCGATTTTCTGCGCGTCGGCATTCCGCTGAACCTCAGTATCGGTGTGTTGGCGTCGCTTCTGATCCCGTTCATCTGGCCACTTTAGGATCGGACGTTAGGATTTTGTTAACCATAAGTTTTCTGCAATAGCATGGGTCATGCTATTGCAAGAGACTGTCCTGCCTGACGACCTGTGAACAGGCAGCCGCCCAAAAAGCTACCTTCCAGTGCGTTGTAGCCGTGATAGCCACCGCCGCCAAAACCCGCGACCTCTCCAACCGCAAACAAGCCTGATACGGCTGAGCCATTCGCGCCGATTAACTGACCGTCCAGATTGGTCTGCAACCCACCCAAAGATTTGCGTGTCAGAATGTTCAGCCGTACGGCGATCAACGGCCCGTTTTTGCGATCCAGAATGCGATGAGGCTTGGCTGTGCGGATCAACCGGTCACCGCGATAGTTGCGTGCGGCATTTATGGCGATCAACTGCGCATCCTTGGCAAAGGGATTGTCGGCCTGTGCATCGCGCGCCTCGATCTGACGGCGCAGATGGCTTTCTTCCAGTGGTACCTCACCCAGCTCATTCATTCCGGCCACCAGCTCAGTCAGGGTGTCGGCAACCACAAAGTCTGCTCCGTGTTTTTTGAAGGCCTCAACCGGGGCGGGGGCGCGGCCGCGTGACAACAGTCGCGCTCGCAGCACTTCACCCCATTTGCCAGAGGTCAGATCCGGGTTCTGCTCCGATCCCGATAAGGCAAATTCCTTCTCAATGATCTTCTGGCTCAGAATAAACCAACTATAGTCTTGTCCAGTCTTCAAGATTTCGCGCAGCGTGCCCAGCGTATCGAACCCCGGCAGATAGGGGGCAGGCAGGCGGTCGCCATTGGCATCGAACCACATCGAGGAGGGCCCCGGTAAAATACGAATACCGTGATTGGGCCAGATTGGATCCCAGTTACGCAGGCCTTCTGTGTAGTGCCACATCCGGTCTGCATTGATAACATGGCCACCAGCGGCCTCGGTGATCGGGATCATTCGGCCATCAACGTGAAAGGGCACACCAGCCACCATGCGACCTGGGGCAGGGCCAAGACGCTCCACGGGCCAGTTTTTTCGTACGGCCTCAAGATTGCCGCCGATCCCGCCCGAAGCAACTAGCACGGAAGGCGCATAGACCTCGAACTCGCCGATTTCCTGCCGGTTGGTCCGGGCACCCTGCGGAGCGTCATCTACAGCAAGCACCTCACCTGACACGCCTTTGACAATGCCAGCTTGGGTGATGATATGGCTGACCTGAT
The DNA here is from genome assembly GCF_047372505.1 of Phaeobacter cretensis. NCBI lineage: Bacteria > Pseudomonadati > Pseudomonadota > Alphaproteobacteria > Rhodobacterales > Roseobacteraceae > Phaeobacter > Phaeobacter cretensis. Next base: position 590,777 of record NZ_JBKBEU010000001.1, on the reverse strand, counting down.
GGCGAAATCGCGGTTGGATCAATCCTGCTTCAATATGGGCACGCACCCGGTTCGCAAAGGGGGCGACCACCCCCGGCCCGGTGCCCCAGGTCAGATGAAACCGGGGCACCGTATTGCCATGGCCCTCGGCATCACCGCCACCGCGTTCAGCCCAGCCAACCGCCGGAAACCAGCGTAGACCCAGCCCATGCAGCCAGGCCCGCATCTCGCCGCTGGCAAAGTCCAGATAGGCACGCGCCCAACGTTGTGGCCAATGATCCTCTGGACGATCAAACTGTGCGCTGCCGAACCAGTCACGTCGCGCCAGATCCGTGCTGTCACGAATACCCATGCGACGCTGCTCTGGTGTATCGATCATGAACAGCCCGCCGAGACTCCAATGTGCCTGCCCACCAAGGAAGTGTTTGGGTTCTTGGTCGAGCAGGATCACCCGCTTGCCCCGATCCCCCAGTTCCGCCGCTGCGACCAGCCCGGCCAATCCTGCGCCGACAATGATCACATCTGCACTGTTTTCGCTTGGTTTTGCCATGGCGCGCCTCTGCTGCTGATCCTTGATGCTTTATCAGCCTAAGCGTGCGGATAGCATTGGTGCAAACACTGGTGGCCCTGCCGTCGGGTCAGATCAGCAAAGCGCAGCGGAGTTAGAGCGGCCAGAACACAAGGATAGACGGGATGGAGACGGCGATTATCAGAACCTCCAAAGGCAAGCCAATGCGCCAATAGTCGCCAAATTGATAGCCGCCGGGACCGAGAACCAGCGTGTTGTTCTTATGTCCGATCGGGGTCAGAAAGGCGGCTGATGCCGCTACGGCCACGGCCATCAGAAACGGATCTGGTGACACGCCAAGCCCATTTGCCATCTGGATCCCAACCGGGGCCGCAACAATTGCTGTGGCGGTATTGTTCAGCACATCCGACAAGGTCATGGTCACCACCATCAGAACCGTCAGAATGGCCCAGGCGGGCATGCCATCAGTCAGCGTCAGCAGGCTGTCGGCAATCAGCGCCGTCCCCCCGGCGCTGTCCAGCGCAGCTCCCAGTGGGATCATTGACCCAAGCAAGACCACCACGGGCCATTCGATGTGATCATATAGCTCCGCCAACGGCAGGATCTTGGTTAGAACATAGGCGACGACCACCATACCCAGCGCGATCGGCAAATAGATAATCCCCAGCGACGCTGCCAGAACCGCACCGGCAAACAAGCCGATGGCCAGCCAGGTCTTGTCATTTGCTGTCACTGACAGACCGCGCTCCGCAAGCGGAAGACAGCCCAGCCATTCGGTCACATCCGGGCCACGGTCGCGTGGGCACAGTAATAGAAGGATATCACCCGCCTCAATCTGTTCCTGCCGAATATGCCGGGTCAGGCGGCGCCCCTGACGTGCCAGCCCCATCAGAACGGTATTCTGACGCCAGGCCAGCCCAAGCGCCTGTGCGCTGCGGCCCTTGATGCGCGCTGTTTCCGGAACCACGACCTCGACCAATTCCAGCCCGTCGCCGGCAGCACCCAGTTTTTCCTGCCGCGCCGCATCCGCAAAATCAAGCGAGGCCGCAGTGCGAAATTCATCCAGGGCCTCAGGCGTGGCCTCCAGTACCAGCGCATCACCCGCGCGCAGCAATTGCCCAGCCGAACGCCCATAGAGCCGCTTGCCGTCGCGGATCAGCCCAAGGATGGCGGCATCTGCTTTCTCGGCATCCTTGTCGAACTCACCCAGCCGTTGGCCGATCATGTCAGAGTCTTCGGGCACGGTCAGCTCTGCGATATACTGCGACAGCTGCGCCTCGGATGCGCCGGCCGCATTCTGGCGCAGCGGGATCAGCCGCCAGCCGATCAGCGCCACAAACAGCAAGCCCGCCAGCGCCGCGATGCCACCGACAGGGGCGAAATCAAACATCCCAAACGGCTCGCCCAATGTCTCCTGACGGATTGATGCAATGATGATATTGGGCGGGGTGCCAATCAGCGTGGCCATACCGCCTAGTATTGTGGCAAAGGACAGCGGCATAAGGCTCATGCCTGGGGTGCGTCCAGCCTTGCGCGCGGTCTGGATATCCACGGGCATCAGCAGCGCCAGCGCCGCCACATTGTTCATGAAGGCAGACAGAACCGCGCCAATTCCACCCATCAGCGTAATATGTGAGCCCAGATTGCGACTGCTGTCGACCAACGTGCGTGTTATCAGGAACACCGCCCCGGACCGCACCAGCCCAGCGGATACGACGAGTACAAGCGCCACCACCAGCGTTGCCGGATGGCCAAATCCCGCGAAGGCGTCATTTGCAGGCACGACACCGAGCACGACCGCCACCATGAGCGCTGAAAATGCTACAATATCATAGCGGTACTTTCCCCATAGCAGCAGGCCAAAGACAGCGGCGAATAGGGCGAATAGAATGGTCTGGTCAAATGTCATGATGTCACTCTAGCTTCTAAGACGCGCGGCACAACCGCTTGAATGCGCAAGTAGACCCAAGATGAAAGCGCCCGATCAGCCGGTAGTGGTGGGATTGGGGGCCATAACACGTGCTTGACAGATGGGGCGCTTGAAAGCCCCCCGGTGTCGGGGCTATATGGGCGCCAGATCCAAATTGAAGCAGCAAGGATGCACCATGGCAGGCCATTCCAAATGGGCGAATATCCAGCACCGCAAGGGCCGTCAGGACGCCGCGCGGTCGAAATTGTTCTCGAAACTCTCTAAGGAGATCACCGTCGCCGCCAAAATGGGCGACCCCGATCCCGAAAAAAACCCGCGTCTGCGTCTGGCTGTCAAAGAAGCCAAGAGCCAGTCCGTTCCGAAGGATGTGATTGACCGCGCAATCAAGAAATCCACCGCAGGCGACGGCGATGATTACGAAGAAATCCGCTATGAAGGTTACGGCCCTAATGGCGTTGCGGTTATCGTCGAGGCAATGACAGACAACCGCAACCGTACCGCCTCCACTGTGCGCTCCACGTTTTCCAAGAATGGCGGCAATCTCGGCGAAACCGGTTCGGTTGGCTTCATGTTCGACCGCAAGGGCGAGGTGACATACCCGGCCACGGTCGGGGATGCGGACACTGTTATGATGGCGGCGATTGAAGCCGGTGCAGAAGACGTGGAAAGCTCGGAAGACGGTCATACGGTTTACTGTGCTGACACCGACCTCAATGAGGTGTCAAACGCGCTCGAAGGTGAGCTGGGCGAGTCGGATTCGACCAAACTGGTGTGGAAACCCACCACCACAACTGAGCTGGATCTCGAAGGCATGCAAAAGTTGATGAAGCTGGTGGACGCGCTTGAAGATGACGACGATGTCCAGCGTGTGACTACAAATTTCGAAGCCTCGGATGAGGTGATGGAGCAGCTCTAATAGCTGCCCTGCAAGTAATGATGGTCTCGGCCCAAAGGCCCGCTGCTATGGCGGGCCTTTTTGGTCTCTAGTCCGGCTCAGGGTCTCTGCCTTCCGGACGGTTCCTCGGTTCTGAAAAGGTATATTGATGAATATCAGACACTTTCGTTCCGAAGATGCAGCGGCCTTGGCGCAAATTTTTCATGCAGCGGTGCACGGCGTCGGCGCGCGCGATTACAGCGCGGCACAACTCGCAGCATGGAGCCCGGAACCAGCCCCATCGGACCACTGGCATCGCCGTGCCACCGACGGGCGCGAGGTCTTTGTGGCGGTCGATGCCAATGATCAGGCCTGGGGGTTTATCGAGCTGGAGCAGGACGGACATATCGACTGTTTTTATTGCCATCCTGATGTGGCCGGCATAGGCGTTGGCCTTGCTCTCTATCAACAATTGGAGACCTGCGCGTGGGATCTTGGTCTGACGCTTTTGTTTGTGGAGGCCAGTGAGGCTGCGAAGCGGTTTTTCATACGGCAGAGTTTTATTGACGAAGGTCGACGCGATTTCGAACGTCGGGGCGTGCCAATGCATAACTATCGCATGACTAAAACGCTGATCTGAGGCTCAGGGCAGGGTCAACACCCCGGCACGGTGCAGCTCCGCTGCATCCGGGATCCAGAGATCGCTGTTAGCGGTGGCAAACAGCCGGTCGGTAAAGCCCGCACTGATGCCCTGTTGCACCAGAAACGCCCGGTCCCGCTGCTGTTCTTTCTTCAGGTCCACCTGTGGTAGGCCGCCAGGATAGGCCAGCATATAAGAGTGGAAGCCTAGCGCGCCGCCTTCGGCCAACCTGCGATCCCGCCCAGCCACAAAGACCAACGTGCAAGCCGAGGCGCATAGGCCCTCGACAACAGTGTCCAACGACCGCTCCCGTATTAGCTGGGCAACGCCACGTGCTTCATAAATGAGGCCGCCAGGACCACTCAGCGCGACCTCGCGCAAGGCAGGGGTATCCTCCATCAGGGCTTCCATGCGTCGCGTCAGCCCATGTGGGATTTCCCCGGCAAAGACCAGCCGCTGCCCATCCGGTGACACCGACAAATCATATAGCGCTTCACGGGCCAGCTTTTCCTGCTCTGCATAGGCTGGTTCGGCAGGGGTGGTGGCGATCAGGACAGCGTCCCACCACAGCGTAACCGTGGCAAACCCAGAAAAGAGAATGGCAAGATAGCCCCCCCAGACCGGCGCCAGATGACCCGTGTCGCGGATATGCATATCCGCGCTGCGCAGAAAACACTGTGCCTGCCAGAGCAGCAACAGCCCATCAATCAGCACCAAAGCATAGAGCAGGCGCACCGGGAGAGCGACGACTGCATTCAGCAACGACCATGTCAGCAACACCGTCACCCTCGGCAGGACGAGTTGCCACAGGAAGCTGCGCCCCAGCGTCAGAATGCGCAGTCGCTTTGGTGAGCTGCGAGCCACGTCTTTTCTGATGTTTAACAGTTTGGTGCTTTCGGTCTTGCTGTCGTGGTCCTCTGGCACTTTGCTGTGCCTCCGCTGTTTACACTGGCATCAAATGTCGCCTAGCTGATTTGAGCACGGCACGGGTCACATCGGCAAGGGCCGGGGCCAGAACGCGGCTCACCTGCCATGTCAACGGTACATCCAATGGTGTGTGGTCGATCATCGGACGCAAGCTTTCCGTCGCCAGATAGGGTGCAACCAGCTGCTCCGGGTTCATGCCCCAGCCGACCCCCGCCAACGCTGCATCGACAAATCCATGGCTGGACGGAAGGAAATGCGCAGGCGGGGCAATTCCCCGTCCGACATGGGCAGACAGCCAGCGTGCTTGCAGCTGATCTTTGGCGTTGAAAATCAAACAGGGCGCGGTGGTTGCGGCTGCTTTTGTAACGCCCTGAGCAAACCACCGATCCCTGAAGACTGGCGCGACCGTCGCGATATAGCGCAACGCACCCAGCGGATAGGCATCACAGCCTGTCACCGGCTTTGCATGCGCCGTGACAGCTGCAGAAACCTCACCACGGCGCAGCCAATCGGCGCTGTGGTCCTGATCGTCGATCACCAGATCGAACAGCAACCCGTCAGTAGCTGCCATCACCGGAATGAACCAAGTTGCAAGACTGTCAGCATTGATCGCCACCCGCAGGCGTGATGCGCCCGGCGTTCGTTCCAGCCGCAGATCATCGGATACGGCCGCCTCCAACAGTGCCACATCCTCGGCATGTTTTGCGATCCGCAGGCCTGCCTCAGTGCCCATGCAAGGAGGGCCGCGTTTGACCAGACTTGTACCAATCCGATCCTCCAACGCCTTGATCCGTTGTGAAATAGCCGAGGGTGTCACCAATAACGTCTGCGCCGCCGCATCAAAGGAGCCAAGCCGCAGAACCGCTGATAGCGCAGCGAGCTGATTGGGGTCAAACTGCATTAGCATTTCTTAATTAGCGTTACTCTGTTTAATTTGCTTACATCTAGCAGGCGGCGTAGTCAAAACCTTAGCCATCGACAGAGCCTGCTAACATCGGTCTGGACAAACATCGGTCTGCGCATCGATCAACAAAGGATACCGCAATGCCCCCGAGCCTGATCGCCGGATTTTTTCTTGGCCTGAGCCTAATCCTGGCCATCGGCGCGCAAAACGCCTTTGTGCTGCGGCAGGGGTTGCGCCGGCAACATGTGTTCTGGATCTGCCTGACCTGTGCAAGCTCCGATGCGCTGCTGATCACAGCAGGGGTCTTGGGCTTTGGCTCGTTGGCACTGGCCGTGCCATGGTTCGAATTGGCGATGCGTCTGGGAGGTGCGGCATTTCTACTGTGGTACGGCGCGCGCAGCCTAAAGGCTGCCTGGCTCGGTGGCGCGCATCTGGACAGTGAGGCCGGGCAGGGCGCACCGGTGAGGCTATGGCCGATGCTTGCGACGGTGCTTGCACTGACTTGGCTGAATCCGCATGTGTATCTTGATACTGTCGTGCTGCTTGGCTCGATCTCGGCGCAGTATCCGCAGCCGCTGTTGTTTGGCCTGGGTGCTGCGGTCTCCAGCTTTGTGTTCTTTTTTACTCTTGGCTATGGCGCCAGCCTTCTGGCACCGGTCTTTGCTCGCCCCCGCGCGTGGCAGGTGTTGGATCTGCTGGTCGGTCTCACCATGTGGGCCATCGCCATCAAACTGCTGATGATGTGAGCCTGTCGGTTGTCCTGAATGATCTGTCTGGTGTCCCAAATGGTCTATCTGGCCGGTTTGACCAGTCAAACGATGGGCGGCATCTTCTGAGGATCAGAAGTATTTCATATGTGAAGGGTTGTCCTGCGGTGGTCCGGGTGCTCTCATGCGCACCATGACCCAAACACCCCAAGATCGCCTCGCGCTTGAGCCAGCCACAGACCCGTCGTCAGCAGCCTCCAGTCAGCCATTAAAAGGCGTATTCTGGATGTTGATGACGGGTTTTTGTTTCGTCGCGGTGACGGCGCTTGTCAAATATCTTGGTGATCGTATTCCGCCAGCCGAATCCGCCTTTTTGCGCTACCTTCTTGGGTTGGTGTTTCTGGTGCCGATGATCGGCACGCTGCGTCGCACTCGGATCACCACTCGGCTCTGGGGACTTTTTGCTCTCCGGGGCTTTGTCCATACACTGGCAGTAATCCTGTGGTTCTTTGCGATGACCCAGATCCCACTCGCTGAGGTTACGGCAATGAATTACCTCTCGCCGATCTATGTCTCTATCGGAGCTGCGCTGTTTCTGGGTGAGCGCATGGCACTGCGGCGGGTGGGGGCAATTCTGATTGCTCTTGTGGGGGCGTTGATCATTCTGCGTCCCGGGTTCCGCGAGGTGGAGGCAGGTCACATGGCGATGCTCGTCACCGCTCTTGGATTTGGCGCGTCCTATTTGTTGGCAAAGACCACCGTTGACGGCACCAACCCGGTGGTTGTTGTGGCGATGTTGTCGATCTGGGTCACTGCGTTCCTGGCGCCTTTTGCCGCCGTTGTCTGGGTGACGCCAACCCTTTGGGAACTGTCGATCCTGTTTGCGGTCGCCTGTTTTGCCACTGCGGGACACATCGCGATGACACTTGCCTTTGCGTCAGCCCCGGTCACGGTGACGCAACCGGTAACGTTTTTGCAATTGGTTTGGGCAACTCTGCTTGGCGCATTGGTCTTTGGTGAGGCGGTGGATGTCTGGGTCGTCGCGGGGGGCTGCTTGATCCTCGCTGCTGTCAGTTTCATCACTTGGCGGGAGGCCGTGCCGAAACGGCGTGCACTAACGCCTGTCAGCCTTGCTACGAAGGTCTAAGTTTGCAAAATCGTTACTTAATACTGATAGTTGTTATGAGCGGATCTTGTAACAGGCAGATCTGGGAACAGAGGTGAGAGAGATGTACGCCCGATTGATCCTGGCGCTTTTGCTTGCACCACTGCTCGTGGTGCAGCCTGCGCAGGCAGATCAGGCTTATGTTGGTTTAGAGATCTGCAATGACACGCCGGTACCGCAATCCGTCAGCGTGGCTTACCGCGAGGATGGTCAGTGGACCTCTCATGGGTGGTGGCATCTTCCGCCCGAAACCTGTGAGAGCATTATCGACAGTCCCTTGCAGAACCGTTTCTACTACTTCCACAGTCAGGCGCAGGGCTGGCAGTTTCTGGATGAACGGATTTCCTTTTGTACAGCGCCAGGTGAATTCAGCATCTCTGGCGACAAAAATTGCGTAACACGCGGATATGAAAACGCATTTTTTGCCAAGATCGACACGACTGTTGCCAGCGAATTGGAGGGTGTAGCACCGCTTGCATATGTCGCTGCGCTGGGCGATCACTCGAGATCTCAGAATAGCGGGACCGATACTGGGGCCGTTGCTTCCGGGTCAATATTCGAGGTTGGAGCTCCTTTCGTGCGGGATGTTACTTTTCAAGGATGCCAACGACGGCGCGGTGACGGTCGGGTGATCTGTAAAATGGTTGCTAATGACGGCCAGCTTTGCGTGATGGATGACGGCCGAACCGAACAGGCCATTATCGACCGCTTGCAACAATTAGAACCCGGCACGCCGGTGCGGGTTTCCGGCAACAGTCTGGCGACGGATGACAGGATCACCCATGTAAGCCTGAGTACCCTGACCGAGCGCGATGAAACCCGCTACGATCATATGCTGCAACAACTCTCCGGTGAATGGGTGTCGCAGGCTGATGGCTATGACCACTTTGTGGTAGAGGGCGCGACGCGGCGCAACTACTACGGTGTGGTTGAAACCATGACCGAGCTTCTGTCTGTTCAGAATGCCTGCGGCGATAGTCCAGAGGATGGGCCGTATTTGGTGTCACAGGCTGAGGATGGCGGCCCGGATCACTGTTATAAGATCACTTCGCTGACAGAGAATGACCTTGTTTTGACCTATCTTCCGCATGGGACCGAGTTGAGGTACCAGCGGTCCGATCTGCCATTGAATTGAACCGGCGCCATATGGCCGGGCCACCTTGGTCTAAATTAGCCAATCACCAGATCCACCACGCGGTGGGCGGCGCGGCGTGCTTCGGCTGGATCCAGCGGTGTTTCGGATTGGGCGGCTTGCAACCAGACGCCATCCATATAGCACTGTAACGCGTGGCGCGCGGTCTCGACCCGGTCTTGTGGCAACAGACGGTTCAGCTCGGCCAGAAAATGGCTGCGCACGCGGCTGCGGTTGATTCTGTGCAGACGCGACAGACGCGTTGAATAGGGGGCGCTGGCCCAGAATTGCATCCACAGACTGCACGGGGCGACTTGGAATAAATCATCGTCAAAATTGGCGTCCATCACCGCATATAAACGGTCTTTTGGGGTGCTCGCAGTGGCATAGCCTCTGATCATCGCCTGACGCAACTTGTGCAGAAGATGACGCATCGTGGCCTCCATCAGACCCTCTTTTGAGCCGAAATAGTAGTTGATTGAGGCAGCCGAAGCGCTAGCTTCCCGCGCTATTTCTGCCATTGTAACAACGCCATAGCCGCGAAGATGGACCGCGATTATGGTGGCTTCGATAAGCTCTTCGTTACGGATGTCTCGAATTCTTTTTCTTCCCATTATTCAGTCTTGCGTCAGGTCGCCGCCTGTTTCAACTCCTGTTATGTGCATTTTGGATCTTAAATGATCATTTAAAAAAATGTTTAGAGACGCACCTTTTTCTGCTATGCCTCCCCCACACGTCAAAAGGGCGATCAACGCCTATCCAAAGGGAGGGACGTATGACAACTATCATCTCAGCCGGGATCTTGCTGGCCTTTGCGCTGGTGATTTTCTGCGTGATCAAGTGGTGGAACATGCGCATCATCGGGGTGACCCCGGTGCCGCTGTTCACCTTCGTCGCAATTCTGTTCACCTCGGGTCTGGATGTGGGGCTGATCATGTTCCCTCTGGCCTTTGACTTTCCGCTCTATGCCGACACGGCAGCAGAGCCGGCCTATGCTTTCACCAATCCACTGGCGCTTGAGTTTGGCTTTTGGGGCTTCCTGATTTGGGCCTTCTATTTCCTGACCTCCTTTTACTTCTGCGCCATCGAGCCACGGGTGAAGTTCTTCGAGATCAAGCTTGTGAAGCTGCTAAACAATCTGGTGATCATCACCACCTGTGCCTTCACCGGCGCATTGTTCCTGATCTACATGCCGTATTACATCGCCGAAGTTGGCGACGGCGAGACGGTCATTCCGGCCTTCTACGTGATCTGCTTCCTGGTTATTCTGGCGGCGGCCTATTCCTCCACGGACATCAAATATGTGCGTATCCTCTCTGTCGGTTCCAGCATCTTGTTCCTGGCGCTGATCTTGGGCATGTGGGCCTATGCCGGCATGGGATTGGGCGAGTTCTTGTCAACCGCTGGCAATATCGGCGGCTACTTCGCCAACATCCACAAATTCATCATACCGCTGACAGAGTATCATGAATTCTACCTGTTCTGGTGGTTTGCATGGTCCATCATGATTGGCCAGTTCACCTCCCGTTTTGTTGGTGGTCTGACCACATGGCAACTGCTCGCCGCCTTGCTGGTGATCCCGTCCATCCCGCTCGGTTTGTGGTTCTCGGTGCTTTACTTCTATCACCTCAACGCCATCCCAACCGCAGGTCTCATCAACTGGTCCATGACCGTCGTTGGTATCCTCTTCGTGATCAACTCGTTTGACTCGCTGATCCGCCTATACACCGATAACATGAACCTGAGCGCGGAACGCCTGGGCAAGCTGCCTTACGTTCTGGGCAATGCGGTGGCTCTGTTTGCGCTTACTCTGGCGTTCCAAAGCCAGTGGTTGCAGATCCAGTGGGTCGGTACCGTGGTGATTGGCATCTACATCGCCTGCTTGGTCTATATCTTCGCCAATAAACGCAGTGAAGTAGCGGCGATCACAACCTCACCTGAAGAAAATACCCTCGATTTCGAGCGTATCAAAGCAGCCCACTAAATCCGGGCGCCCCGGCCCGCCACTGGCAGGGCCGGGGCCACACGCGGCTCTGCCGCAATCGTATATCTGCCGTCAGGATTGGGCCGTCGCACCACGCCGTGGGTTTTTCACTCGCTGCAATACCCGCCCTCACGCACGCCACCGCCGAACGGCCAAATTGCGATACCTGTAGGAGATGTTTGAAATATGACTGCCCCGAATATCTTGATCGTGATGGTGGACCAGTTGAACGGTACACTGTTCCCGGATGGTCCGGCTGATTTCCTACATGCTCCCAATCTCAAAAAACTGGCCGCGCGCTCTACCCGATTTGCCAATGCCTATACCGCGAGCCCTCTTTGTGCGCCGGGCCGTGCCTCGTTCATGTCCGGTCAGCTGCCATCACGCACCGGCGTTTATGACAATGCGGCAGAGTTCCGCAGCGACATTCCCACATATGCCCACCACCTGCGTCGCGCAGGCTACTACACCTGCCTCTCGGGCAAGATGCATTTCGTCGGTCCAGACCAAATGCACGGCTTCGAAGATCGGTTGACCACAGATATCTACCCGGCCGACTTTGGGTGGACGCCGGATTACCGCAAACCGGGGGAACGCATTGACTGGTGGTATCACAATATGGGCTCGGTCACCGGAGCCGGCGTCGCCGAGATTTCCAACCAGATGGAATACGACGACGAGGTTGCCTATCACGCCAAGGCTAAGCTCTATGATCTGGCGCGCGGCAAGGATGACCGCCCATGGGCGCTGACTGTCAGCTTTACCCACCCGCATGACCCCTATGTGGCACGCCGCAAATACTGGGATCTTTACGAGGATTGCGAGCATCTGTTGCCGCAAACCCCGGCGATGGGCTATGAGGATCACGACAGCCACTCTAAGCGGATATTTGATGCCAACGACTGGCGCAGCTTTGATATTTCCGAAGAGGATATCAAACGCTCCCGTCGTGCCTATTTCGCCAATATCTCCTATCTCGATGACAAAATCGGTGAGATACTGGAGGTGCTGGAAACCACAAGGCAAGAGGCAATTATTCTATTTGTCTCTGACCATGGCGACATGCTGGGAGAGCGTGGCCTCTGGTTCAAGATGAGCTTTTTCGAAGGCTCTTCGCGCGTCCCTTTGATGATCTCTTCACCGGATCTGCCAGCCGGGTTGATTGAAACACCTGTATCCACATTGGATGTCACGCCAACGCTGGGCGCGCTCGCGGGTGTGGATATGGCAGAGATTGAACCTTGGACAGATGGTCAAAACCTGTTGCCACTGGCCATTGGCACAGAACGCGCTGAACCGGTTACGATCGAATACGCAGCCGAGGCATCTTATGCGCCACTGGTATCGCTGCGCTATGGCAAGTGGAAATACAACCGCTGCGCGCTGGACCCCGATCAGCTGTTTGATCTGGATGCAGACCCGCAGGAGCTGACCAACCTCGCCGATGATCCGGCCCACGCGGGCACGCTGCAAACCTTGCGCGCCAAATCAGAAGCCCGCTGGGATCTGGACAAGTTTGACGCGGATGTCCGCGCCAGTCAGGCCCGCCGCTGGGTTGTTTACGAGGCGCTGCGTCAGGGCGGTTACTACCCATGGGACTACCAGCCACTGCAAAAGGCCTCGGAACGCTACATGCGCAACCACATGGATCTCAATGACGTCGAGGACGGCAACCGCTTTCCTCGCGGCGAATAACACTCACACACTCCTAGGTCAGTTTCCTGGCCCTCAATATCCCCGCCGAAGGCAAAATATCATGACACAACCCGCACAGCCCAAAGCCAGCCACTTTATCAATGGCGCATATGTCGAAGACACCGCAGGAACACCGATCCCGGTGATCTACGCCGCCTCCGGCGAGCAGATCGCCACAGTACACGCGGCAACGCCAGCAATCGTGGAGCAGGCGCTCTCCTCCGCCAAGGAAGGCCAGAAGGTCTGGGCCAAAATGACAGGCACCGAACGTGGCCGCGTCCTGCGGCGCGCCGCCGACATTATGCGCGACCGGAACCATGACCTGTCGGTTCTGGAAACCTACGACACCGGCAAGCCGCTGCAGGAAACCCTTGTGGCTGACGCCACGTCTGGTGCGGATGCGCTGGAATACTTCGGTGGTTTGGCCGCCAGTCTCACTGGTGAACATATTCCGCTGGGTGAGGATTGGGTCTATACCAAACGCGAACCGTTGGGCCTCTGCGTAGGGATCGGGGCATGGAACTATCCAACGCAGATCGCCTGCTGGAAAGGTGCGCCTGCCTTGGCTTGTGGCAATTCGATGGTGTTCAAACCCTCTGAGACAACACCGCTCTGCGCTCTGAAAGTAGCCGAAATTCTACACGAGGCAGGCCTCCCCGCTGGTGTCTACAACGTTGTTCAGGGCATGGGCGACGTCGGTGGCGCGCTGGTCACTGATCCGCGCGTTGACAAGGTATCGCTCACGGGGTCGGTTCCGACCGGCAAGAAAGTCTACGCCGCCGCCGCCGAAGGTATGAAGCACGTCACCATGGAGCTCGGTGGGAAGTCACCGCTTATCATCTTTGATGATGCAGATATCGACAACGCTGTCGGCGGTGCCATCAATGGCAACTTCTACTCCTCCGGACAGGTCTGTTCCAACGGCACACGTGTGTTCGTCCAAAAACGCATCAAGGATAAGTTCCTTGCTCGCCTCGCTGAGCGCATTGGTAATGCTATCCTGGGCGATCCGATGGATGAGGCCACCAGCTTTGGTCCGATGGTCACCGAGAACCAGATGAATATTGTGCTCGGCTATATCGAGAAGGGGAAAACCGAAGGGGCGAGGCTGATCTGCGGCGGCAACCGCGCAGACATGGATGGCTATTTCATCACGCCCACCGTTTTTGCCGACGTCACCGATGATATGACCATCGCGCGCGAAGAGATTTTTGGCCCGGTTATGTCTGTTCTAGATTTCGACACCGAAGAAGAGGTCGTGGCCCGCGCCAATGATACTGAATTCGGTCTGTCGGCTGGCGTTTTCACCAAGGATTTTACCCGCGCGCATCGTGTGATCGGAAATCTGGAGGCTGGTAGCTGCTTTATCAACTCCTACAACGACGCGCCTGTTGAAGCGCCGTTTGGCGGTGTCAAAGCATCAGGTGTCGGCCGCGAAAACTCGAAAGAGGCCATCAAGCATTTCAGCCAAGTGAAATCCGTTTACGTTCGCATGGGCGACGTCGAAGCCGCGTTCTGATTGGCATCTGCCAGACGCCAACAACAGGCCGGAAACGAGCTAAAGGGCAGGGTGCCTCTTGCGCCCGTCCAATCTAAAGAGAACGGCAGCGCTCGGGATGTGTCGGCTGCCGGATGGAGAAAGATATGAATGCGGATTATGTGATTGTCGGTGCTGGCTCGGCGGGTTGTGCTATGGCCTACCGTTTGTCGGAGGCTGGCAAATCGGTGCTGATCATTGAGCACGGTGGCACCGACGCAGGCCCCTTCATTCAGATGCCGGGCGCGCTCAGCTATCCGATGAATATGTCGATGTATGATTGGGGCTACAAATCCCAGCCCGAACCGCATCTGGATGGGCGTGAGCTGGTTTGCCCGCGCGGCAAAGTGGTCGGTGGGTCGTCTTCGATCAACGGTATGGTCTACGTGCGGGGCCATGCGGGCGACTACAATCACTGGGCTGAATCCGGAGCCGCGGGCTGGTCCTATGCAGATGTGTTGCCTTACTTCAAACGTATGGAAACCTGGGATGATCGTGGCCATGGCGGTGATCCTGACTGGCGCGGCAAGGACGGCCCGTTGCACGTAACGCGCGGCCCTCGCGACAATCCTTTGCATGCGGCTTTTGTAAAGGCGGGGGAGCAGGCTGGCTACCCCGTGAGCAAGGACTACAACGGCCAACAGCAAGAGGGCTTTGGCCCGATGGAAATGACTGTTTACAAAGGGCAACGCTGGTCCGCAGCCAACGCCTATCTCAAGCCAGCGCTGAAACGCGACAATTGCGAGATGATCCGTGCATTTGCCCGCAAAGTGGTCATCGAAGACGGCTGTGCAATCGGCGTGGAGGTCGAGCGTGGTGGCAGGATCGAAGTGATCCGGGCCGAAGCAGAGGTCATTCTGGCCGCCTCATCGCTAAACTCACCCAAACTACTGATGTTGTCGGGTATTGGACCCGCCAAACATCTGGCAGAGCACGGCATTGACGTGGTTGTTGATCGTCCAGGCGTTGGCCAAAACCTGCAGGACCACTTGGAATTCTATTTCCAGTTTGCCTCCAAACAGCCGATCACCCTGTTCAAATACTGGAACCTCTTTGGCAAGGCCTGGGTCGGGGCGCAGTGGCTGTTTACCAAAACCGGTCTTGGGGCGTCCAACCAGTTTGAAAGCTCGGCCTTCATCCGCTCCGACAAGGGTGTTGACTACCCGGATATCCAGTATCACTTCTTGCCCATTGCGGTGCGTTACGATGGTCAAGCTGCAGCGGAGGGTCACGGATTTCAGGCGCATGTTGGCCCGATGCGCTCGGATTCACGCGGCGAAGTCACTTTGGCGTCCAGCGATCCTAAAGATGCGCCGAAGATCCTGTTTAACTACATGTCGACCGAAAAAGACTGGGAAGATTTCCGCAAATGTATTCGTCTGACGCGCGAGGTCTTCGCTCAGGATGCAATGGAGCCTTTCGTCAAACACGAAATCCAACCCGGAGATGCGCTGCAAAGCGACGAAGAACTTAACGGATTTATCCGCGAACATGTCGAAAGCGCCTATCATCCTTGCGGCACCTGCAAGATGGGCGCGGTGGAAGACCCGATGGCGGTGGTCGATCCAGATTGCCGCGTCATCGGTGTCGAAGGTCTGCGTGTGGCGGACAGCTCTATTTTCCCGCGCATCACCAACGGCAATCTCAATGGCCCATCGATTATGACGGGTGAGAAAGCGTCTGACCACATCCTTGGCCGCCGCCTGCCGTCGTCCAATGCAGAACCGTGGTTTAATCCGGCTTGGGAAACCTCGCAACGCTGAGCCCTCCTTTACAGGTCACTACCATCGCCCGCCGCATCGCGTGTGCGGGCGATTTTCATTCGGATCGCGAAGTCGGCACAAATGAGGTTGTGATTTGATCCGGGTCAATGTGGCGTGGTCTGGTACGCGGTAGGGTCTGTTTGACACCAAGAAAAAGGAGCGAACAGATGTCCAATACCCCTCATGAACTGGCTGCAGAGTTTCCGGATAAACTATCGAAGATCCACGCGCTGAAACAGTCCGATGCCCATTTCTCCAAACTTGCGGACAGCTACCACGAGGTGAACCGGGCTGTTCACCGCGCTGAGACCAACGTGGAGCCGATGTCCGACACCGCCGAAGCAGACCTGCGTAAACAACGTGCCGCGCTTAAGGATATGATCTGGCAAATTTTGTCAAAAGCGTGAAGCTTGAATGGGTTGTCAGAGCAAAGGGACGTCAACGGCGCCCGTTTTTATGTTAGCTTAGATAGCCGGATACAGGCCAATATTGCGGTTGACTCGGATTGATGGAATGCCCTCTCCCAATCTATAGATTTGGGTAGCAGCCCGTTGCTTGGGCTTGAGTTTGGGCCAGGGCAATATGTCAAAAATCGGCCTTGTGAAGCAGATGTATGAATAGCTACAGAGCGGAAAACTCTGTGCCGCATGCGCATCAAGATACTGCTGGCTTATCTTTTATCGGCGGAACCCCGACCAAAGGGGAGAAGGACTGGCCGACCAACCCAGAGATGCCAAACGAACCATTGCATTTGGTTGCACAGCTCAGCTGCGAGGACATTCACCGTTCGCTTCCGACTAACCCACTTCCGAACCACGGTGTTCTCCAATTCTTTTTGGACATGGGCAGTTTCGTGGACTGTGAGGAGAGGCCAGTGTGCCGCTTCGTTCGCAGTGCCGCCCAGAGACCCAAGAAACACTGGCGTCACCTGAGCCGCAAAAACCATTGGCAAGGGGATGTGGTCATATCTATTTGGCAAACCGAGCTTCGAAATGGATATGTCGGGCCAGCTGCCACAAACAAGTCTCGAATTTCATCCACTCGATACGTGCGGTGAACGGGCGATCCAGGATGTAGCGAAACTGCGTAAAATGGATCTGGTGGGATATGATCCGCGCAATATCGGGGCTTGGCATCAAGCACTTGGAAAGCTGCCTTCTGATCTTGGAAGGGGCCGCTGGGCGCGACCCCAAGGTGGCAGATCATGCTATGTTGCCGCGTTTGGCTCGTGATGAGGAACATGGGTTAAACTGGGACGGTCATCATAACCCATTACTTACGTTTTGGAATGTCGGCGATGATCTAAATGCGGGTCGATGGGCTCAGGCTTACGGGCTGTTTACAGACTTCTAAGAAGCTGCAGAGCAGCGATCAAGTGCTGTGCCGGTATCGTGTATTCCACTAACGCTCCAGGCATTGTGCGAATGGTACACGTATTATGTCAGCTACCTGATCTGACAATCGAATATTGCCGGTACCTACACTCAGGCGTTTTCGACTACCGGTCGACTTTTTTCGACGTGCTTGGCGACAAGTTGTTTTTGCATGTCTTTGCACGGAACATAGCGCGCGAAACCTGACGAATAGTCGAGCGCTGTCAGTTCCGGGAACATGCTCAGGATCTCATCACGCGCCTCGGGAGCTACGGACTTTAAGGCTTCCGGACCCGTGAACAGGCTTTCAGATGCTGCACCCTCGGCATAGATAATCTCATGTTGATCGAACAGCAGATGAAAATACTCGACGCGTTCGATGTCTTCGTCAACGAAAACGCCAGGAAGCTGCGACAGCTTGATTGCTGGTATCAGAACCTCGGTTTCACCACACATGCGCTTGGCAATCTTTGATCGTACCAACACTCTATGTTGACGCGAAACCAATAGGTCACGTTTCGGGAGCCCCCCACCGAGAGCGCCGGACATGATCCGTATTGGTCTTTGTTTTACATGTGCTGCAAGGACACTCTCGTTCGCCTTGTATGAGCCGGCCCAGCGAATAGCTTGATAGCCGTTGTCAGCCGTTTTCACCCGATCGCCGATTTGCAGGGTCTCTATTTCTTTATGCCCTGAAGAGGTCTCGATCAGAGTGCCCTTTGCAAAGCAGACAACGGCATCGAAGCTATTGACGCTAGAGAGCAGATCTCCACCGTAACTTCGGGTGGAGAAGGTCAGATCATATGATACTATCTTTCCGGATTCCCAGATGCTGTTGTCTCTAACTCCATCCTTTGCGCCCCCCTGTTCATCGACAATGAATACATCACCGTTAAGGGTTTGCATCACGTCGACGCGTTCCGTTTGAGTGCCGGTACTGCCATCCTGGTAACGGAGAACAATGTCATATCTCGCACCACTCGACATCAAACTGGTAACTTGGCCAGCGCCCAGATCATAGGAAAGCCCGTCTCCCCCTGTTGATGTATTCAGGGCGTTATTCGAGTCGTTGTCCAATAGTGTGACATCTACAAAACAGCTCGGGTCGGTCGCATCAAACGCATGGTTTCCATCTAGTGCGAATACGTTGAAGGTATCCTCTGTGAGCAAGTTGTAATTGCCAACATAGATCAATTGGACCATTCGAGGTAGCTCCATACAGTAACAGCAGATTGGCCAATAAATATACTGGAAAAGTATGGGGATATCGTGAATCGTTGGGGCGATCTCTTGCGTATTCCTGCTGTCTCGAAATCGTCAGATTTAGAAGTATTTCAGAGCCTTGTTGAGAGCTGAGATGTGATGGCTGGCAGGTGAAAATGATATTTAACAACGGCTTACGGGTAATTTTTTTCGCTAGTACGCGGCGGTAGTAAGGCTATTTGTATTTTGAGTGGCTAGTCAATTACTTCAACGCCTAATAACTTGATTGTCAGGCTTACTAATTGTGCAGGTTTCTTGAATGCTGCGGATATGACTGTCCTGTACAGAATGGGTCTCGAAAATCACGAGCCGTCCCTGTCGGCCTTCACCCTGCTTGCATCCATTGCTGAGGCCTGAGGAAAACCTCGCTATTTTTCTTATGGAATAGAGCGGTTCCCGCCCGCCTTAGTATTTCAGTTCACCTCGTAGGGCAGGATGCCGCGTTGGTCGGTGTTGATGGTCAGTCGCCGCTCGAGTGGTGGTACAGATCGCTGATGACAATCAGGCCGTTCGCAGATGCGGCAAGAGATGCCGATTGGCTCATAGGCGCTGTCCTGGCTCACATCCAGCGTATCCGCATAGACCAGCGCGTCAGCGTGGCGTACTTCGCACCCGAGCGCAATGGCATAGCGTCTGACCGGAGAGCCAAAGGACCCGCCGGGTTTCGACACATCGCGGGCAAGCGAGATATAGCGAACCCCGTCGGGCGTCTCTGCCAGCTGCCGTAAAAAACGGCCCGGTGTTTCGAACGCCCGATGCACATTCCACAGTGGGCAGGCACCGCCGAATCGTGCAAATTGTAGCCTTGTGGCCGAGTGGCGCTTGGTGATGGTACCGGCCTGATCAACCCGCACAAAGAAGAACGGCACGCCTTTGGCTCCGGGGCGTTGAAGCGTTGATAACCGATGTGCGACCTGCTCAATCGACGCGCCAAAACGGGTGGAGAGCAGCTCCAGATCATGACGACAGTCAACGGCTGCATCCAGAAACTTGCGATAGGGCATCATGGCGGCCCCAGCAAAGTAGTTGGCCAGTCCGATTTTCGCAATCGACCGCGCGGCCTCGCTGTGGAATTTTGCAAAATCCAGCGTTGCTTCCAGCAGATCGTTTTGCCGCAACAGAGCCACCTGTAACAGCAATTGAAAAAGCTGCGTCTGGGGGGAGGCGCGGTTTGACAGCCGCAGTCGTTTGCCTGATGGATCATAGCTTCGCAGCCCGTCGATATCGCCAAAGGTCACGCTGATACCGGCCTGATCCAGAGCTGTGATGGCCGCACTGCGCGCATCAAGTCGTCCGCAGAAATTCTCAGCGGCGCGGTCAACAGCATCTATGTAATTGTCGCAATAATGGAAGAAGTCGCGCACCTCTTCCCAGGGGGAGGCTTGTATGCGTGCATCCTCCCGGCCCAACGCCTCATCCAGTGAGGCCAACCGTTCATGCGTTTGGCGATAGGCGCGGTGCAGGGTCAGCAATGCCCGCGCCAGTGCTGGCGCATTGGAGGCTGTTAATCTCAGATCCGCGATCGGTGGCGCTGTATCCGCAAATACCGGGTCCGCCATAACCTCGCGCATGTCGCTCACAAGACGCTCGCTGTCGCCGGTAGACAGTTCCGTAACATCCAGTCCGAATTCTTGCGCCAGTGCAAGCACCACAGTCGTGGAGACCGGGCGGTTATTGTTTTCCATCTGATTGAGATAGGGGAGCGAAACGCCCAGTTTAGCCGCAAACTCCTTCTGCGTCAGTGATAAACGCAGTCGCATTTCGCGTAACTTGGCCCCGGCATAGAGTTTTTGTTGCGCCACCTGATGTACCTTTGCAAACCTCGAACCATGCAATTGTAGAATTGCAAACTCTTCGGTGCAATAGCGGGCATCGGGCCGATTTTCTCAAACACGGCGAATTTGGTAAGGGATTCGGCGCAGGCGGCCTAAAGCCCGAGTGTTTTCTCGCGGCGCATAACCACCCTGATTGATACAAATCCTGCGACTGCCGTGCCCAGCATAATCAACAGCAGCGGAACCGGCGTTGATCCGGGCACGAGCAGGTAGCCGGCATAAGCACTGAGCGCAGCGCCCACGCCAATCATGATTGCGCCTGCCAGACCTGATGCGGTGCCTGCCAGATGTGGGCGTACGGAAATCGCGCCAGCGGTCGCATTGGGAATGGCCATACCATTGCCCAGCCCGACAAAGGTCATGAAGCCAAAGAACGAATAGACCGTGTCCGCGCCGACCAGCGCGAATGCCAGTGAAAGTGCGACGCCGATGCCGTTGATCAGGCAGCCCCAAAGCACCATCTGATTCAGTCCGATGCGCGTCGAGTAGCGCCCGGACAAGAAGTTCCCGATGAAGTAGCCAACAGCCGGAGAGGCGAAGAAAACGCCGAGCTGTGCGGCTGATAGACCGTAAACCTGTGTGCCCATAAATGGCGCGCCGCCGAGATAGGCAAAAAACGCGCCCGCGGACAGGCCGGAGGCCAGCGAATATCCCCAGAACCGGGGGGATCGCAGCAGCTCTGGGTATTCGCGAAACTGCGCCATTAAGGTCTTGCCGCTTTTGCAGGCGGTTTCTCCCAGATCCAGATACGCGATGGCAAATGTACCCGCGCCAAGCGCCATCAGCAGCCAGAAATTGGCCTTCCAACCGATCGTTTCCTCTAGCGCGCCGCCAATCATTGGCCCAATCATGGGAACGACCGCCATGCCCATCGTGACATAGCCAATCATGCTCGCTGCATGATCATTGTCGTAGATGTCGCGAACGGCGGCCCGGCTTAGAACCATAGCGGAGGCGACAATGGCCTGAAACATCCGAAACAGTAGGAAGACCTCGGCTGAAGGGGCATAAAGGCAGCCCAGAGTTGCCAGAAGAAACAGTGCCACGCCCCATAAAATCACCGGGCGGCGCCCCAATTTGTCAGATATCGGGCCGATAAAGATCTGCACCGCAGCACTGACGGCCAGATAAAGTGCTACCGACAACTGCATCAGGCTGTAGTCGGCGTTGAAATAGCGTGCCATCCCGGGAAGGGAAGGCAGAAATATATTCATCGCCAGAGCCGACAGTCCAGAGAGCAGGATCAGCGTGCCGATGTTGGGGTTGGACCGACGGTCCAGAAATCGCCGCGGAATGGTTCGCATGTGAACGAATTAGGTCAGACCGCGACGATTGTCCATATCGTTGGGGGCCTAGACCAGCAAATCGTCGTTGATCTGATCCAATGTCATATTGCGCAGCGTGACGCTGTGATTGCCATCAAGGTCGAAAAATAGATCTCCATCAATCTCGCTGGCCCTCGCTAGAACCTCGGCGCGGTTGCCGTGACCAACAATGCGCAGGGTGTCGATATCGTCTTGGAAATCGCGAACAGTATCATTGCCGCCATTGCGCGCAAAGACGAAGATATCTGCGCCGCTATTGCCAACCAGCCGGTCATTGCCGCCGGCACCGTTCAGGCGATCATTGCCGCCGCCGCCGACCAGCAGGTCAACACCGCTGTTACCATTCAGCGCGTCGTTTCCGCCATCACCGCGCAGGGTGTCGCGCCCGCCACCTCCGACCAACCGATTGTTGGCGTCATTGCCGACGATCCGGTCCCGACCACGCCCGCCAATTGCATTCTCTATGGTGGAGCCATAGGCTATGGTCACGTCGCTCTCTGCATCGAAGCTTGAGAAATGCGCTTCACGCAGATCCAGTGCCACGGCGTTGGTTCGGTCGCTGGCGTTGAAAGTGTCTCTGCCGCCGGTGTCCCAAACCACGTCTACGGTATCGGTCCGTGACCCGCGGTAGATTGTATTGCCGGTGTTGTAACCGGCAGCACCCCAGATGTCCTGCAGGGCCAGCACATCAAACAACATCATGGCATCGCTGTCCTGGCCATTTATCGGGTTCTCAGTGTAGGACATCACCGAATAGAGGTTGTTTTCATATTCATCGGGCAGGGGCGGATCGGCGGAAAAGGGATGTTCCAGCCCAAGGGCATGCCCCAACTCATGCAGGATCAGGCTTTCGCGGTTGTCCTGCGACATGTCCAGCGTATTGTCGAAAACCACATATCCTTCCCAGTTGGAAATGTCATTGCCGCGATAGCTGATACTATAACCGCCGACTCCAACCGTGTTGCCAGGGATCGTGACAGAGCCGATATTCAGATCCGGATCCGCGTTACCGCTTACCTCTACAAAATCCACATTCAGGAACGTTTCAATATGGGTAAAGGCTTCGGCGAAAGAGGCCTCCTCAGCAGCCGTAAAGTTTCGCCATCCACCATAGTTGTTGTTGGTTGGCAGGTCGCCCGGAGCGGAGTTTCCTGCAAACTGATATGTGATAGTCAGGCGCGGTTCGTCATCGGTGTTTACGGGGTTGCGGGTGTAGAAGCCGTCGAACTGCATGGCCTGGATGATTTGGGAAGGTTGTAACATGGGGGCTGTTCCGTTTCCGTTGCTCGGCCCCGGTGATACGAGCACATCGGTCAACACATCAAGAATACCCGCCTCGCTTGCGGTTTCTGCGCGGTTATGCGCTGATTTGCAAATTTGCGAACCGCATACGCAAACACTTTGCAAATTTGCCATTATTGGCTTTGGGTTCTCTTGCTCAGCGTCTATGGTCGCCTGAAATTCAACAGGGGGCATGGCCATGAAAGATATCCTTTCCGAGCTGGAAGACCGTCGCAACGCAGCGCGACTGGGTGGCGGACAAAAGCGGGTCGACGCCCAGCACGGGCGCGGAAAATTGACGGCGCGCGAGCGGATCGAGCTGCTGTTGGATGAGGGTAGTTTCGAAGAATTCGATATGTTCGTGGCGCATCGCTGCACTGATTTCGGTATGGAAAATCAACGTCCGGCAGGCGATGGTGTGATCACCGGTTGGGGCACCATCAATGGTCGGATGGTCTATGTCTTCAGTCAGGATTTCACGGTCTTCGGTGGTTCCCTGTCCGAAACCCACGCGCAAAAGATTTGCAAAATCATGGATATGGCGGTTCAGAACGGCGCGCCGGTTATAGGGATCAATGATTCCGGCGGCGCCCGTATTCAGGAGGGTGTCGCCTCGCTTGCGGGCTACGCCGAGGTGTTCCAGCGCAACATTATGGCCTCTGGTGTGGTGCCGCAGATTTCTGTCATCATGGGACCCTGCGCCGGTGGTGCGGTCTACTCGCCCGCGATGACCGATTTCATCTTCATGGTGAAAGATACCTCTTACATGTTCGTTACCGGCCCTGACGTTGTAAAAACCGTCACCAATGAGGTTGTCACCGCCGAAGAACTGGGCGGCGCGTCGACCCATACGAAGAAGTCGTCGGTCGCCGATGGAGCCTTCGAAAACGACGTTGAGGCCTTGGCAGAGGTCCGCCGACTGGTCGACTTCCTGCCGTTGAACAATCGCGAAAAGCCGCCGGTTCGTCCGTTCTTTGATGAGCCGGGCCGTGTTGAGGCCTCGCTCGACACGCTGATTCCAGAGAATCCCAACACGCCCTACGATATGAAGGAGCTGATCCACAAAGTGGCGGACGAGGGAGACTTCTACGAAATTCAGGAAGATTTCGCCCAAAACATCATCACCGGATTTATCCGCCTTGAGGGGCAGACAGTCGGGATCGTAGCCAACCAGCCGATGGTGCTGGCGGGCTGCCTTGATATCGACAGCTCCCGCAAAGCCGCCCGGTTTGTGCGCTTCTGTGACTGTTTCGAAATCCCTATCCTGACGCTGGTTGACGTGCCGGGGTTCCTGCCGGGAACCAGTCAGGAATACGGCGGTGTGATCAAACACGGTGCCAAACTGTTGTTTGCCTACGGCGAGGCAACGGTACCCAAGGTCACGGTTATCACCCGCAAAGCCTACGGCGGCGCATATGATGTGATGGCGTCCAAGCATTTGCGTGGCGATTTCAACTACGCGTGGCCAACTGCGGAAATCGCGGTGATGGGAGCCAAGGGCGCGACCGAGATTATCCACCGCGCTGATCTGGCGGATGCCGACAAGATCGCTGAGCACACCAAGGATTATGAAGAACGCTTTGCCAATCCCTTTGTGGCGGCGGAAAGGGGCTTCATCGACGAGGTGATCATGCCGCAGTCCACACGCAAACGTGTCAGTCGCGCATTTGCATCTTTGCGAGGCAAGCAGCTGAAAAACCCGTGGAAGAAACACGACAATATCCCTCTTTGAAATCCGGACCTGTTCCGAATTTCCTCGCCCCAGACCCTTGCGCTCAAAGGTGAATATCGCCTTGGCTGTGCGGATTAATTAGGATGCAACGCAGATGACCACCCATGGATGTGCCTGGATTTGTCGCCGCGTTTGTAGGGAAAGCCTGTTGAAAATCAGCGGACTGGAACCAATGACACCTGAATCGTGCAGATTGTTCGCAAAATGCGATCAATTTGAGCGATCTCAAATGTTTGCGCCTAGAAATGCGTCTTTGTTTGACACCGGAACCGAATCTGCCCCATGATCCGCGCCAGCTCATATCGAACAGCGCGCACCGCGTGTGCAGCGCCTGCAGCCCCGACAGGAGGAGCCCATCGTTTTTGGGGTCGGGGCTGCGGTATTGAGCTTGCTATTCGTTCTTTTGTAAGCGTCGGCGTTCTCGCTTTCGGGATCTGTATCTGCGGATGGGCTCAGCCTGCACGAGCTGGGTCGCTGGCCATCGAACTGCCATCAGGGCAGACGGTTGATCTGCAAGAGGTGCTTTTGGACGACCAAACTGGCGAGCTGTGGGTGAGGTTTCGCTTTCTTGCGCCGCAAATTGCTCGGGGTGCAGCCAAGATCAGTTACGAACAGGCTGCCCCGGATATGGATCATCTGTGTCAGTCTCTTGCGCTTGCCTATCTGCGCGAACATGCGTTGACACCCAGCCGTATCGTGATCTCGCTCTCCGATCGTGCGGTGGAATTTGGCCAGGCCGATGCGTCTGCAACTCAGTTCTTTGAAAGCTATCGTCCCGACGGTGACAGCTGCATCTGGGAGGCATTCTGATGATTTCATGCCTACCATCCGACGTTCCAGCCATGAATGCGAGAGTGACGCCGTCAATTTCGGTGTCATTTGGCGACGCAAAGACGCCTATGCCAGCTGAAGACTGGCGCTTTTTTGCAGCTTTGCCACCGGAACTGGCTGGGCGCGCAGCTTTGGGATGTGAAACCACATACTTCTCGGTTACTCTCGCGGCGGGTCACATCCGTGTGATCTGTTATTTGAGGATGAGGCAGGCGCCGGCCATGGCCCGCGCAAGTTTCAAAGACACAATTGGGAGACAGAAATGTCCAAGAGTATCAAACTCGTTGCCCTGGCGGGCCTGCTTGCTGCCGTCACAGCCTGTGCACAGCAGGAAGAAGAATACGTCGTTGTTGAGCCCGAGCCGATTTCGGCTGAGCCAGTTTACACCGGCAAATACAAGTAATCACTACAGGGGTCCGGCCCTGCGGCCGGACCCCACCGTCCCGCGGGGTGCCGGACTGGAGGCACCAATATGCTAAAACACCGCGGCTTTCCCGGCCGTTTGCCGGGCACCGATTTCCAATTCATCATCCGACGTCCTAACCCCAAAGGGGTGACGCCCATTACCCGGCGCGAACGCTTTCGTGATCGCCGCCCTGCCGACCGGCGCGCGGATGCCGGGTTTATGCAGGCGCTTTGGGATTGTTTTGGCGACCAGCCGTTTGAACGCGGCAATCTTGATGCCGGTCGTCTCAGCTGGCTGTTTGGCCGCGAAGTGATCGCGGCTGAAGACCCGTTTGATCCCGACAGCTACGAAGCACTGCTTGTCATCGACGTTGATGCCGCGCAGCTGTCCTTTCCTGAAGTCTTCGACGGAAGCGCGCGCTAGGGATGTGCGTCAGGTCCGATCATCACCTTGTTCGCAATGGCCCCGGCATGGGGTCGCTACAGCAAGTCTGTGAGGCTCGAACCTCGACGCATCTCTTGCCTTTGCACCGCAATGAGACGCCAAGATCTCAGACCCTGCGGTGGCGGGTTGAGATGCGAGGGCGTGATACGATCTGGTCGAGGATTGGGCCATTTCAGAGTGATTTCGGCATAATCCTGCAGAGCAGTTGTTGGTTTGCGCAACTTCTCGCCAAATTGGTGTGTTTTGCAACTCGGGGGATGTTTCTAAGACGTAAGGCGTGCAATCTCGCCGTGACAGGTCAGCCTGTCGTGCATCTGATCCAGCCCCTTCGCCTGGAAGGGCAGGCTTGCCCCCCCAATCGCGGCCTGCCCATTTTTTCCTTGGATGCAAAGGCGGAAGCTTGCCAATTGCCCCCCAGTGTTTGGCAGGCTTCTGCGCATTCCATCGCGTCACAATGGATGTCCTTGTCTCATGTCGGGGCTCTTGCAATCAGTTGCGCAGAGCTTGGATCACACAACGAAGGATCACCCCTATGCAGGCAAAATTCATTCTCGCGGCTTTCGGTCTTTGCACCACACTCGCCGCCTGTGGCGACACCACGGGCGAACAGGTCGTCTATGGTGCGGGTGCCGGCGCGGTTGGCTCGGCGCTTCTCAATGGCAATCTGGTTGCAGGTGCTGCTGTCGGGGCAGCCGCCAATGTCATCTATTGCAAGGAAAACCCGCGCAAGTGCTAGATCTGCGGGCCTGACGACCGGCGCCGTACAACGTACGACAGCGTATCGCCAGACATGCCCGGCGCCTGACCGTCTGCCCATATGTGGCAACGGCCAACGTCGCATATCCACCGCACAAAGGCTGCGCCCGGAGTTTTCTCCGGCGCGGTCTTTTTTGTGTTTCGACAACGCCAAAGGGGCGGCGGGGCAGGGCCTCGTCACTCTCCGAAGACACCGAAGACAAGGGACAGCCAATGTTTGAGAAGATCCTGATTGCCAACCGGGGCGAGATCGCCTGCCGAGTCATCAAGACCGCCCGTAAGATGGGCATCAAGACCGTCGCCATTTACTCGGACGCGGACAAACAGTCCCTGCATGTGAAAATGTCCGATGAGGCTGTCCACATCGGCCCGCCACCTGCCAACCAGTCCTATATCGTCATCGACAAGGTGATGGAGGCGATCCGTGCCACTGGCGCGCAAGCGGTGCACCCCGGCTATGGCTTCCTGTCTGAAAACGCCAAATTCGCCGAGGCCTTGTCGGCCAAAGGTGTTGCCTTTGTTGGCCCGCCAGTCAATGCGATCGAAAGCATGGGTGACAAGATCACCTCGAAGAAAATCGCGCAGGAAGCCGGTGTCAGCACCGTTCCGGGCTACATGGGCCTGATTGCCGATGCTGATGAAGCGGTGAAAATCTCCAATGAGATCGGCTACCCGGTGATGATCAAAGCCTCGGCCGGTGGCGGTGGCAAGGGGATGCGGATTGCCTGGAGTGACGAAGAGGCCCGCGAAGGTTTTCAGTCCTCCAAGAATGAGGCCGCGAATTCCTTTGGGGATGACCGGATCTTTATTGAGAAATTTGTGACCCAACCACGTCACATCGAAATTCAGGTGCTATGTGATGCACATGGTAACGGCATTTATCTTGGAGAGCGAGAATGCTCGATCCAGCGCCGGAACCAGAAAGTTGTGGAAGAGGCGCCATCGCCTTTCCTTGATGAATCGACCCGCCGGGCCATGGGCGAGCAGGCCGTCGCGCTGGCCAAGGCTGTCGGCTACGCCTCTGCCGGAACCGTGGAATTCATCGTTGATGGCAACAAGAATTTCTACTTTCTGGAAATGAACACCCGTCTGCAGGTGGAACATCCGGTGACCGAGCTGATCACCGGCGTTGATCTGGTAGAGCAGATGATCCGCATCGCAGGCGGAGAGCCACTGTCGATCAACCAAAATGATGTCAAACTGAACGGCTGGGCCATTGAAAATCGTCTCTATGCCGAAGACCCCTATCGCGGTTTCCTGCCCTCCATCGGGCGTCTGACCCGCTATCGTCCGCCTGCCGAAGTTGCCGCAGGCCCGCTGCACGACAGTGGAAAATGGCAGGGAGATGCGCCTGCTGGTAATCTGGCCGTGCGCAATGATACCGGCGTCTTTGAGGGCGGCGAGATCTCTATGTATTATGACCCGATGATCGCCAAGCTCTGCACCTGGGGGCCCACTCGCGATGCGGCAATTGCTGCGATGCGCGACGCGCTTGATGGGTTTGAGGTCGAAGGCATCGGTCATAACCTGCCGTTCCTCAGCGCGGTGATGGATCATCCGATCTTTATCGCAGGTACCATGACCACCGCCTTTATTGAGGAGCAATATCCCGAAGGCTTCGTTGGGGTCGAACTGCCGACAGAGGATCTTCGCAAGATCGCAGCGGCCTCTGCAGCCATGCACCGGGTTGCTGAAATCCGCCGGACCCGAGTGTCCGGCCGGATGGACAATCACGAACGGAAGGTTGGCAGCGACTGGGTCGTCACTCTTCAGGGCGAGGACTTCAACGTCACTGTAGATGCAGACCGGGATGGCGCGACCGTACGGTTCGATGATGGTAGCGATTTGCGCATCGCCTCGGACTGGACACCCGGTGATCAACTGGCGCGGCTCTCCGTGGGTGATGACAGTCTGATGCTGAAAGTAGGGAAGATCTCCGGCGGTTTCCGCATCCGCTCGCGTGGCGCCGATCTGAAGGTCCATGTCCGCACCCAGCGTCAGGCCGAGCTGGCAAAACTGATGCCGGAAAAAGTTGCCCCTGATACTTCCAAGCTGCTGCTCTGCCCGATGCCGGGTCTGGTCGTGAAGCTGGAAGTCGAAGTTGGTGACGAGGTCCAGGAAGGCCAGTCGCTTTGCACGATTGAGGCGATGAAGATGGAAAACATCTTGCGCGCCGAACGCAAAGGTGTGGTCAGCGCCATCAATGCGGCAGCGGGCGATAGTCTCGCCGTTGACGAAGTGATCATGGAATTCGAATAACACCTAATGATGTTGGTGCAGCCATATCGCAAATTGGCGCGTGTCGCCTGTCTGGCGCTGGTCCTTTCGGGGCTGGCGGGCTGTGCCTTGCAAGATGAGGCGGCGGCCCGCGCCGCCGTCCGCGATTGGGTGCAGCTGGGGGAGACACAGTACTACTTCTCTCGCAACAACTGCGCGGCTGGCGTGTTTGAGATCAAGGCCACCCGCATTTCATCCGTGTTGACCAAGGCCCGGTCGATCCCGGCCGGGCTGCGCCAGCTGGACGATAACAATCCCGTCGCATTTGAAGTGGAAGGTTTGTCACCGAATATGGTGTCTGTGCAGGTGATGACGCTGGATCAGGGACGTGGCAATCGTATCTTTGCCGCAGGTATCGTTGGCAAGGATTGTATGCTGGAAGAGGTGAGCCAGGCGTATCTCCTAGCGCTGCTCGATCCGACCTCGGTGCTGATCTACGAACCTCGCTCAAAGTTTGTAGCCGTTGTTGACCGTGCCAACAGGCGCCTGTTCTACGCGCAGGGCGGGGGGCCGTGATGCGCCGCGGTGTTACTTCGAACCAAAGACGGGTTTGCTCCGGCGGCAGGCTGGGTGAATGCTCTGGTCGCAGCTGGTCGATATCGGTTCAGCTGCCGCGCCGTTCCTCAACTTCGCGCAGCCGGTCGGGAAATTTATCGATGGTCCGGCTCAACTCTCGCACGGTCCAGGGCTGCGGTTTGCGCAGTTTGACACCACCATCTTTGCCCATTAGCACCATCATGAACCCACGCGGTCGCAGCTTTTTACGAAGAGCGGATTTTATGCTCGGGTCTGTGTCCGTCAGCACGATCACGTCTCGCTCAAGCAGGGCAGCGGCTCCTTCGGTCAGACGTTCCATCTGCTCATGGTACTGCGGATCGGCAGGGCTGTCGGCAAAAACAACAATTGGCCGTTGCAGCCACAACAAACTGTCCAGATCAACGCTGTCACCAGCGCGGATCAACCGGGTGACGGGATCCTCGGCCTGCTCGGTCACGTCAACCCGCTCGGCATCCGCATCGTCTGCCGCGCCGATCTCAAGTGGCGTAGTGAGTGTCGCTGCGTCGTCAGCCGCTGCAGGTATGGCTTCTTGGGCAATAGTAGCCAAGGGCAGACCAGCAGCCAGTAGAACTGCCGCTCCCAAAGCACACGCTGTGCCAGGGCGTCGCTCACAAGGCCAGGCCCATGACCCAAATCCGGTTTTTGCAAAGACAAACAAGTGTTTCATCAGCTCTCCTGTAGCGATGAATATATGCCCGTTCACGGTAATTGCGATGGGCAATCCCACTAGGCACACAAAAAAACACACCCCGCACAGAAGATGTACCCGTCGTATTAACTCTATTGTCAACCCACCCGTGGCAACCTCTTGGCCTCTGCAAACCGGGCTGCCCGTATCGCGTGGCGCCACGATCGGGATAGGACTGACCATGGAAATCATGCTGCATGTCGGCGCGCACCGCTGTGCTACCGGGTATTTTCAGGGCTTTCTTGCCCATAACGAGGAAGCGTTACGTCGCGATGGCACAGCCTTCTGGGGCGAGGAGCAGACCGGCGACGGGCTATTGCACGGCATTCAGCCGGGGCCAGTATCTGCGGTGGGGCGCGATCTGGTTACCCGTGCGCGCGGTCGTCTGCGGTTGCGCCTGGCGTCCGAACGGACCAGCGGCAGCAAACGCCTTTTTATCAGTGATGCCAACCTGATGGGCTCACCTCATGATCTTATCCGGCAACGCCAGCTATATGCAGACGCGGGTTTGCGCATGGCGCGGTTCGATGCAGCTTTTGATGGTCAGGTGTGCGATGTGATGCTGAACCTGCGCAGCCCGGATCGGTTCTGGACGTCGTTGATGACCAAGATGGTGGCCAATGGCCATCCCCTGCCTTCTGCTGATCTCTTGGGCCGGATTGCTGCCCATCCACGCAGTTGGCGCGATGTAATCACGGATATCGCCTGCGGCATGCCGAATGCCCGAATCCGGGTGATGCCCTATGAAACCTATGGCGATCGCCCCGAAGTACAGCTGTCGCTGTTGATCGGCACCCGGTTGCCGAGACGCCCGCTTTCTGACCGGATCAACTGCTCCGACGGGCTCCCGACGCTGCGCCATCGCTTGGCCCCTAACGTGGCCCGCGATCTGCCACGTGGTCAGGGGCGGTGGAGCCCATTTACCGACATTCAATCTGCGGCGCTGCGCGAGCGCTATGCCGATGATCTGATGTGGTTGCACAGCGGTGCCGATGGTCTGGCAGAGCTGATGTGCGACCCTGACAAACACGCGGCGGGCTCGAACCCGCCCCCATATGACCTGACAAGAGGAACTCCCGATGACGACCAAAACCGACGATTGGCGGACACTGGCTGAAAAAGAACTGCGTGGCCGCCCGCTGGACGGGCTGACCTGGAATACCTTGGAAGGTATTGATGTAAAACCGCTATATACCGAGGTCGATACTCAGGATCTGCCTCATATGGGCACCATGCCGGGCTTTGGCCCCTTTACCCGTGGTGTAAAGGCGACAATGTACGCAGGTCGCCCCTGGACCATCCGCCAATATGCGGGTTTCTCCACGGCCGAAGAATCCAACGCATTCTACCGTCGCAATCTCGCGGCAGGTCAGCAAGGTGTCTCGGTTGCGTTCGATCTTGCCACCCACCGCGGCTATGACAGCGACCACCCCCGTGTGATGGGCGATGTCGGTAAGGCCGGCGTGGCCATCGACTCGGTTGAGGACATGAAAATCCTGTTCGACGGTATCCCACTGGATCAGGTTTCGGTCTCGATGACCATGAACGGTGCAGTGATCCCGATCCTCGCCAGTTTCATTGTCGCGGGTGAGGAGCAGGGCCATGACAAAGCCCTGCTTGCGGGCACCATTCAGAACGACATTCTGAAGGAATTCATGGTCCGCAACACCTATATCTATCCGCCGGATCCCTCGATGCGGATCATTTCGGATATCATTGAATATACCTCGAACGAGATGCCGAAATTCAATTCAATCTCGATCTCCGGCTACCACATGCAGGAGGCCGGCGCGAACCTCGTGCAAGAGTTGGCCTATACGCTGGCGGACGGTCGAGAATATGTACGCGCTGCAATGGACGCAGGCATGGATGTCGATAAATTCGCCGGCCGTCTGTCGTTCTTCTTTGCGATCGGCATGAATTTCTTTATGGAAATCGCAAAGTTGCGCGCCGCCCGTACGTTGTGGCATCGGGTGATGACTGATTTTGATGCCAAAAGCGACCGCTCCAAAATGCTGCGCACTCATTGCCAGACCTCGGGCGTGTCCTTGCAGGAGCAGGATCCCTATAACAACGTGATCCGTACCGCCTATGAGGCGATGTCAGCGGTTCTCGGCGGTACCCAGTCCCTGCACACCAATGCTCTCGACGAAGCCATCGCATTGCCCACTGACTTCTCCGCCCGCATTGCACGCAACACCCAGTTGGTGCTGCAGGAGGAAACCGGCGTCACCAATGTGGTCGATCCTCTGGCCGGCTCCTACTATGTCGAAAGTCTCACCAACGAGTTGATCGAAAAAGCCTGGGCCCTGATGGAAGAGGTCGAGGAAATGGGCGGCATGACCAAGGCGGTTGCATCCGGCATGCCGAAACTGCGCATCGAAGAGAGCGCGGCACGCCGTCAAGCGATGATCGATCGCGGCGAAGAGGTCATCGTCGGCGTCAATAAATACCGCAAGGAGAAGGAAGACCCGATCGATATTCTGGATGTCGATAACGTCAAGGTGCGCGACAGCCAGATCGCCCGTCTGGAACAGATCCGTGCCAGTCGCGATAGCGCAGCCTGCACCGCGGCACTGGACGAGGTGACCCGTACTGCCAAGGAAGGCGGCAATCTTCTGGCAGCCGCAGTCGAAGCCGCCCGCGCCCGGGCCTCAGTCGGAGAGATCAGCATGGCGATGGAAAAGGAATTCGGCCGTCACAGCGCCGAGGTGAAAACCCTCGCCGGTGTTTACGGTGCCGCTTATGAAGGTGACGAAGGTTTTGCGGCCATTCAAAAATCCATTGAGGATTTTGCAGAAGCCGAGGGCCGTCGCCCACGTCTGTTGGTGGTCAAGATGGGACAGGATGGTCACGACCGGGGCGCGAAGGTGATTGCGACCGCCTTTGCTGACATCGGTTTTGACGTCGATGTTGGCCCTCTGTTCCAGACCCCGGAAGAGGCAGCGCAGGACGCCATCGACAATGACGTTCATGTCATTGGGATATCTAGTCAGGCCGCCGGGCACAAAACTCTGGCCCCACAGCTGGTCAAAGAACTGAAGGCGCAAGGCGCAGAGGATATCATCGTAATCTGCGGCGGAGTGATCCCGCAGCAGGACTACCAGTTCCTCTATGACAATGGCGTCAAAGCGATCTTTGGTCCTGGAACCAATATCCCCGAGGCAGCGCAGGACATTTTGAAACTGATCCGCCAGTCTTGATTACCCAGTCCTGATCACAATGTATTGGGTGTGTGATTAGAAACCTGCGCGGGTTTTGCGCATTGAACCACCCGCGGCAGTGCGTGCAGCGGGTGGTTTTTCTTTCTCGCTTGCACCCAGGCGTCTTGTGGCTAGTCTCACCGCCGATAACGGAGAGCATGTTATGAAACTGGATCACTTGGCTGTTGCGGCCGATACGCTGGAAGAGGCGATCGCCCATGTGGAGGAGAGCCTTGGTGTGAAGATGCAGCCCGGTGGGGTGCATCCGGTGTTTGCCACCCATAATCACCTGCTTGGTCTGGCTGATGGTCTTTACCTCGAAGCCATTGCGATTGACCCAAGCGCTGAACCGCAGCGCAGCCCGCGTTGGTTTGATCTAGACGGTCGTCGCGGCCCTGCACGACTGACCAATTGGATATGTCGTTGTGAGGATCTGGCGGCCGCGCTGGCTAAGGCACCCGAAGGCACAGGCGAGATTGTTGATCTGCAGCGGGGCGCGTTGCGGTGGCAGATGGCGGTGCCGCAGAGTGGATGCTTGCCGTTTGACAATCTTTTCCCGGCGCTCATGCAATGGCATAGCCCGCACCCGGCCTCAGCGCTGATCCAGCAAGGTTGCACTCTGCGCCACTTGCATCTGTCGCATCCCGAGGGGGCGGCGTTGGCCGATGCATTACCACTGACTGATCCGCGGGTAACCATCCATGTCGGCCCTGCTGGATTTGAGGCGGAATTTGACACGCCCCATGGTCAACGCGTGTTGCGATGATCATCCGCCCAGCAAACGCTACGGATGCCGAGGAGGTTTGCGCCATCGCCAATTGGGTGATCCGTGACACCCTGGCGACCTTTAACACCGTTGAAAAGACGCTGGATCAGGTGCGAGCGCAGATCAGCGAGGCTCAGGGCACATATCTGGTGGCGGAACAGGACGGTGTGATACTGGGTCATGCGTATTACTTCCCGTTTCGCTCAGGCCCCGGTTATCGTTTCACCGCGGAGCATACGATCCACCTGCTGCGGGATGCACAGGGTCAGGGGGCGGGGCGCAGCCTGATGCAGGCGCTGGAGGAGACAGCAAAAGATGCAGGGATACATGTTTTGATCGCCAGCGTCAGCAGTGCCAATCCTATTGCCATCGCCTTTCATGCAGCTCTTGGATACAGCGAGACGGCACGGATGCCTGAACTTGGCTGCAAGAATGGCCTCTGGTTGGACACTGTTTTCATGCAGAAAATTCTGACGCCGGGTATTCCTGCCCCTGACAGTCCGACCAAAGCGCGGTAGTCTCAACCCATGTCACTCTGGACCCGCATCACCGAAGCGCTCTCTGCACTGGCCTCTGGCCAGAGCCTGAGCGAGGTTTTTGACAGTCTGCGCGCCCCGCCCGAACGCACCGTTGCCTTTGCCATCGCGGTGATCGCACTTGGTGCCAAAATGGCCAAAGCAGATGGGCAGGTCACCCGCGATGAGGTTGCGGCCTTTCGCGAAGTATTCCAGATCGCGCGGGAAGATGAGGCGGGTGCCGCACGGGTGTTTGATCTCGCCCGGACAGATGTTGCCGGCTATCAGGACTATGCGGCGCGCATCCAGAAAATGTTTGCCAATGATCCACAGACGCTTTGTGATCTGATGGAAGGGCTGTTCCATATTGCCATGGCTGACGGATTCTACCATCCGGGCGAGAATGAATTTCTGTCCGAGGTAAGTCGTATCTTTGGACAGAGTGAGCAACAGTTCATGGCGCTGCGCGCGCGGTTCGTAGCGGATGCGCCCCGTGATCCCTTTGCGGTGCTGGGCATCTCGCCCGATATGCCGCGAGACGAAATCCGCAGTCACTGGCGCAAGCTGGTGCGTGAAACCCATCCCGATGCAATGATGGCCCGCGGTGTTCCGGAAGAGGCCGTTCGACTGGCCGAAAAACGGATGATCGATATCAACCGTGCTTGGGACGAGATCAATGGATGCAGTGGCTATGCGGCTCGTAACCTATAACGTTGAATGGTTTGCCTCGTTGTTCGACGACGAGGATCAATTGCTGCTGGACGGTGGCAGATCCGGTCGCCACGGGGTAAACCGCGAGACACAGGTGCGCGCACTTGCGCAGGTGTTTCAGCAACTGGATGCCGACGGCATCATGATCATTGAGGCACCGGATACCAACCGTCACCGCAAGACGGTGCAGGCGTTGCAACTGTTCGCAACAGAGGCCGGGCTGCGCACCAACAAAGCCGAGATCGGTTACGCAAATGACACCCAGCAGGAGATCGCGTTTCTCTATGATCCGAAGGTTCTGACAGCGGTGCATGCCCCGATCGAAAGCGCCGAAGCCCCCCGGTTCGACAATGTCTTTCACATCGATCTGGACATCGATGCAAAAAAGGATGCGGTGCGGTTCTCTAAACCTCCTTTAGAACTTACCGTAACGACGCGGTCGGGCAGGGAGGTTTCTCTGATAGGTGCGCATCTGAAATCCAAAGCACCGCATGGTGCAAAG
The DNA here is from genome assembly GCF_047372505.1 of Phaeobacter cretensis. NCBI lineage: Bacteria > Pseudomonadati > Pseudomonadota > Alphaproteobacteria > Rhodobacterales > Roseobacteraceae > Phaeobacter > Phaeobacter cretensis. The sequence goes on along the minus strand of NZ_JBKBEU010000001.1, from coordinate 554,545 downwards.
TCTGATGACCACGCCGTCAGCCTGTCAATCGCCAACCGGCGTAAGCAGCTGGCGCAAGCAATCTGGTTGCGTCGCCGGGTTGAGCAGCTTTTGGCCGATGGCAGGGATGTCATTGTCATGGGGGATCTCAACGACGGACCGGGGCTGGATCAATACGAACAATTGTTCAACCGCTCGTCGGTGGAGATCGTGATGGAACAGGATCTTTATGATCCCAACGCGCACAGTCTGCTGCAGCCTAGGCTGCGTGTGATGCCCAGTTCCGCGCGCTTCTATAGCAGCGAATCCAAGCGGTATTTCAGTGCCTTGCTGGACTATATCATGGTGTCATCGAGACTGCGGCAACCGTCACAAAACTGGCGGATCTGGCACCCGTTCGAGGATGCTATTTGCTATGAGAACACTGACCTGCGCGAGGCTTTGTTGATGGCGTCTGATCACTTCCCGGTCAGTCTGGATCTGGATCTGGAATGAGTGTCACGCGGGTGGATTTCCGCTGTTCCCGTGCTTTGGCAAGCTTGTATCAGCTTCAATCCTGACATGTTTCACCTATATTGACTGCAGCCGATCCCTGTACAAAGCAAAGGGGGCAATCAGATGATGCCTTGGTTTCGAATAACACCGCAACTGACCCCTGTCTTGGTCCTTGGTGGAGCGCTGATGCTGCCGCTAAGTGCACCGCTGCAAGCCGAAAGCGGGCCCTCGCAGAATAACGAAGGCGGCAGCCTGATGCAGCGCGGAGCAGAGCTGTTCTGGGAAGGTCTGCGTGAGGAAATAGCGCCTGCCCTTGACGATCTGCAGTCGCTTGCAGATGAATTCGGACCTAGTTTCCGTGGGTTTATGTCCGAGATGGGCCCCGCGCTTGCGGATATCGCTGATAAAGTTGAAGACTGGAGCGTGTATGAACGCCCCGAAATCCTGCCCAATGGCGATATCATCATCCGGCGCAAGCCTGAGGTCGCGCCAGAGGCCTCCCCTGAAGACACTCCAGCGCCAGATCTGCCCGAAGGCCCCACGGACATTTGAATAGACATCCCGTGATCTGATCCGGACGGTCGATCTGCGGAGTATTGTGGGAGGATTATTTGGAGATCTTTACCCGCACCTCCGCTTCGAGAGATCGAGCGAGAGAGGCCAGCCGCACCTCAGCGACTTCGCTGAACAGAGGTTCCGCCTCTCGGGGTAGCTCCAGCAGCAGATGTTTCTTGCGCGGCTGCCAGACTAGTTTGCCGATATTGCCATCCTTACTGACCATCAGCATGGCGCCAAACCGCATCGCCTTACCCAGGATTTCGGCTTCTTTTTTGCCGCGATCATCCAGCAGATCATAGAGGTATTCGAACGGCGTGCCTTGCCGCTTGTTTCGATAGCGATGCAACAGAGCCAACCCCAGAAACACCCGTTCGGAGTGTTTAAGCCCGCCAAGATTGGCGCGGGTGGCATTATCGAAACAGACCTCCGCACGATAGTCCGGGTGGGCACGCCAACTGACGTCATGCAGCAGGCAGGCGGCCTTCACCAACCGGGTTTTGGCGTGGTCAGATGACTTAAACAGCGGTGTGACAAACTCATAAAGCGTGCGGCCAAAACCGGGGATGCGGGCATCCTTCATCTCGGCAAAGCGGCTGGCCTCAATCAATGGATCCCGGTTGCGCAGTCGCTGCGGCATCTGCTCATAGAGCAGACCTTCGCGGATCCCATAGCTTGAGACGGCTATATCCTTGGGTTTGAAGGTCTTGACCAGGCGAGACAGCACATCAACCGCATATGGCACCAGAGACATACGTGCGCTGGAGATATCACATTCGACGCGCAACTCCTCCAGATCCCGGCTCTCGATGTATCGCAGGGTTTCGCGGACTGCCTGCGCATTCATGCGGTATTCATGCAGCACGCGCAGGGGGTAACCCTGTCGCGCCATATCGATACGCGCAATCGCCCGCCAGCTGCCACCAACCAGAAACAGTCGGTCGTTTTGCTGGCCCATTTCGGCACGCAGTTTCTCCATCACCTCGGTGATATGTGCCTTGCGGCCGCGTTTGCCGCCGGGAATGTCGCGCAGCTTCAACGGACCCAGTGAGGAGGTCACGCGCTTGCCGATTTCGCCGTCGTGCATCTCGGCCAGTTCCATGGAGGAGCCGCCAATATCGCAGACTAACCCATAAGAGCCGGGCCAGCCCAACAAGACGCCCTGCGCCGATAGGCGGGCCTCTTCCTGGCCGTCAATAATCCAGATCTTGAGGCCAGTTTCCCGCAGAACCTCATCGCAGAACTCTTGCCCGTCGCTGGCATCCCGCACCGCGGCTGTGGCCACCACCGATAGCGGCGGCATGTCCATGCCTTTGGCCAGATGCTGGAACCGGCGCAGGGCCGCCAATGCACGGACGCGCCCCTCGGGGTTCAGGCGGCGGGTTTCCGACAGGCCAGCCCCCAATGCGCACATGATCTTTTCATTGTAGAAATAGGCAGGGCTACGGGCGGCGCCGTCAAAAATCACCATCCGGACCGAGTTGGAGCCGACGTCAACGACGCCCACCCGCGATAGCGCGCGCGCGCCGGGATCGTCAAACAGGGGGCGGCCAAATGGCTCCCAATCAGCAGTGGCAGGCTCCGGTGTCACGTGCATATTGGCTCCGTTACATATTCGTCAGGATGGGGGATTGGGATCAACGGGTCAATCGTCGGCTGCGGCTGGGCCTGTGGAGACAGGGCTGAAAAGCTGCGGATCTACAGGCTGTACGTCATCTATGCCACACGACGGCAGCTCGGAGCGGTCAGACATAAGTTCCACCGCGAGCAAACGAGAGACCATCCGGCCTTCGGTCAGCGACAGACGGTCCAGTTCTTCGACGATTTGCGAGGCGGCGGCAAAGGAACGGTCCATATGCGCCACCAGATAGGGGATTACATCTGGTTTTGGGGTGATCTGACGGTCGTTGAACAGTTTGGCCAGCACCACGGATAACAATGCATCATCGGCGGGTTGCAGCTGGGCATGGTGTGCGCCGTCGATCCGGCTTTGCAGATCAGGCAGTGACATGCCCCATAGATGGGGCGCGGCCCGCCCCGTCAGCATCAAGGCATGACCGTTGGCAAGGACCAGATTATGGAGGTGAAACAAGGCATCCTGTGCCTCGGCTGATGCGGCGATATCGGGCACATCTTCGATCGCGATGGGACCATCGGCCAATTGCGGCACATCGGCCGTGGTCAAGGCGCGGGCGGGCAGGATCCGCGCGCCTGAATGGCTAGCCCAGACATGCACCAGATGGGTTTTGCCGGACCGTTTTGGCCCGCTCAGCACCAGCTTTCCACCGGGCCATGCAAAAGAGGGGTCTAACATAGCCACAGCCATTGCATTGGAGGGGGCTACAAAAAAGTCATCCCGCCCAAGTGCTGGTTTCGCAGGGAGATCAAAGCTCAGCTGTTGTGCCATGAGTGAAGGTCAGTCCGCGTCGTGATGGGCTTTGCCCTGATAGAGCCGACTGTCCAGATACTGCTCAACGAAGAAACGTGCAATCACTCCAAGTGCGGCAGCAACAGGAACCGCGATCAACATGCCGACAAAGCCAAACAATGCGCCAAAAACCGACAGCGCCAGGAGCAGCCAGACCGGATGCAGGCCAACCGAGCTGCCGACCAGTTTGGGGGTAAGGAAATTGCCCTCGATCACCTGACCAATTGCAAAGATCCCTGCAACCATCCCAATGGACCACCAATCGCCCCAGAACTGGAAAAGCGCAAGACCAATGGCCAGCGCCCCGCCGATGAGAGCCCCCAAATAGGGGATGAAGGTTACAAGACCGGCAATGAAGCCCACTGCCAGGCCAAAGTTCAGCCCGACCAGCATCAACGCGACTGCGTAATAAGTGCCAAGGATCAGGCAGACGGTGCCCATGCCGCGAATGAATGACGCAAGTACTTTGTCGATCCGAGATGCCAGCTCACGAATGGTTGGGGCGTGATCGCGAGGCAGCAGCTCGTCAATGCGTTCTACCATGCGATCCCAATCCAACAGTAGGTACACCGCTACGACCGGTACGATCACAAACAGAACCAGCACATTGACCAGGGACACTGCGGAGCCGACGAGGCTTTGCAGCATGCCGATGGCTTTGGTTTGCAGGGTCTCGGCAATGGACGCGATGGTTTGTTGCGCACGGCTGCCTTCGTCAAACAGCGACGGGGCATGTTTCTGTGCAAATTCCCGAAGGTTCTGGAAGGCTTCGGGCAGCACTTTGGCCAGATCCAGCATTTGGTAGATCAGCGTTGGCACCACCACCAGCAGCATGATCACAAACACCAGCACAGCGCAGACAGTGATCGTGGCGGTTGCCGTGGTCCTGCTGAGGCCAAGTGCCTCAAGCCGGTCGGCAATCGGATCGATCAGATAAGCAATTGCGGCGCCCAGCACAAAGGGCAGCAGCACATGGCCGAGTGCCCAGAGCACCACGGCAATTACCAGAGCGACGATCCCCCAGTATTTCATCTGTTTCTGTGCGGGAAGAGCCATGGGTGTGTCCTTGCTGTCAGCCCGAGCCTGTGGCGCGTGTTTGGCTCAAGTCTTCGCCGATGCGCCCCGATGATGCAACAGATGATGCGCAGGTGATTCATTGCGAAATGCTGTGCGTTTGCCGTGTGACCCATGTTTCTTGTCGTATCTACCGTTTCGTATCTACAGGGGCGATCAAAGCGATGAGAGGTGATTGCAGATGGTGACAGCTGGCAAAGTGCGATTGCCTGAGGCGCGCCGATGGCTTAGACCGCTTGAGAACCCAGATTGATGAATGAGACCGCCATGCGCCTGTCCCGCTATTTCCTGCCTGTTCTCAAAGAGAACCCCTCCGAGGCCCAGATCGTCAGCCACCGCTATATGTTGCGGGCCGGTATGATCAAGCAATCAGCCGCCGGGATCTATTCCTGGCTGCCCTTGGGCTTCAAAGTGCTGAAGAAGATCGAAACGATCATCCACGACGAGCAGATGCGTGCGGGCCATATTCCGATGCTGATGCCGACGCTGCAATCAGCGGATTTGTGGAAAGAATCTGGCCGCTATGAAGCCTATGGCCAGGAAATGCTGCGGATCAAGGATCGGCACGATCGCGATATGCTGTTCACCCCGACGGCTGAAGAGTTGATCACCGACATCTTCCGCAGCCATGTCGGCAGCTACAAAGATCTGCCACTGACCATGTATCAGATCCAATGGAAGTTCCGCGACGAGATCCGGCCTCGTTTCGGGGTCATGCGCGGCCGCGAATTCTACATGAAGGACGGTTATAACTTTGACCTGACCAAAGAGGATGCGCTGCATGCCTACAACCGCCATCTGGTCAGCTACCTGCGCTCATACGAGCGCATGGGGCTGCAGGCGATCCCGATGCGCGCGGATGGTGGTCCGATCGGTGGCGACTACACCCATGAATTCCTGGTTCTGGCGGACACGGGCGAAAGCGAAGTCTTCTATGACAGTGCTGTCACCGATCTGACGTTTGGTGATCGCGAGATCGACTATGATAGCGTTGAGCAGTGTCAGGGCGTTCTGGAGGAGTTTACTTCCAAATATGCCCGCACGGATGAGACCCATGAGGAGGCGCTGTTCAACGAGGTGCCCGAGGATCGCCGCCGGGTGGCCCGCGGTATCGAAGTTGGTCAGATTTTCTATTTTGGTACGAAATACTCCGAAGCATTGGGCGCAAATGTCCAGGGGCCGGATGGCAAGCAATCACCTGTCCACATGGGCAGCCACGGTATTGGCGTCTCCCGCCTGCTAGGGGCCATCATCGAGGCCAGCCATGATGACAAGGGCATTATCTGGCCCGAAGGTGTGACCCCCTTCCACTGCGGGATCGTTAACCTGAAGCAGGGCGACGATGAGGCGGATGCGGCGTGCGAAAGCCTGTATAAAGCATTGACCATCGCAGGGCTGGAGCCGCTCTATGACGACCGTAAGGAACGAGCTGGCGGTAAATTTGCCTCCATGGACCTGATCGGTTTGCCTTGGCGTATCACTGTCGGCCCACGTGGTCTGAAGAATGGCGTTGTTGAGCTGACCTCCCGCCGCACTGGCGAAAGCGAAGAGCTCTCACCCGAGGCCGCAGTGAGAAAGATCATCGAGATCTATGCGAACCATCAGACCGGTCGCGGGTTCTGAAGGCGAGCTGACGCCTGTTAGACAATTAGACGGCCTGCGTATCATTCCGGTGGACGCGGGCCGTTATGTTCTTGTGCCGCATTGTTTTGAGGAATTCGGCCCGTTTTCTTATGTAAAATATTCCAGCGTGTCCTGAAACTGAGGGCTGAGATACCACGCGGCCGGGCGGGGAATACTGCCGGGGGCGAAACCAGATCTTGACCCGAGGCCCTAGTCGGCACAGGTTGCGCTGAAATTTCCGGGGCAGGACAATTATGGCCACACCACTACCGTTTTCGCGTTTTGAATGGCTGATCGCCTGGCGTTACCTCAGGGCGCGCCGCGCCGAAGGGGGTGTCAGCGTGATGACCTGGATCAGTCTCGTTGGGATTGCGCTGGCTGTTTTTGCCCTGATTGCAACATTGGCGGTGCGCACGGGCTTTCGCTCGGAGTTCGTGGGAACGATCCTTGGCGCAAATGCTCATGTGACGCTGTATTCGCACGGGCAAGTCACGGAGCAAGGCCAGCTGGACCGCAAGTTGACAGATTATGATGCGCTGGCAGCGCAGGTAACAACGGTTCCGGGGGTGATCCGTGCTGCGCCGCTGATCAAGGGTCAGGTGATGGCCAGCCTGCGCCAGCGCAGTGCCGGAGTCGAGGTGTTTGGTATTTCGGCGGCTAATATTGCCACCCTCCCGGGCGTTGCCGAGAGTGAGACTGCTATTGGCGATCTGTCGCGTTTTGACGAAGGTGTGGCGCTGGGCTCGGGCGTCGCGCGTGAGTTGGGCCTGCAGGTTGGCGACCGGATCAAGCTGATTTCGCCCAACGGAGTAAAGACCGCCTTTGGCACCAGCCCGCGCGTCAATGCCTATGAGGTGGTCTATGTTTTCACGGCCGGGCGATATGACATCGACCGCACCCGGCTCTACATGCCATTTGCCGAGGCGCAGAGCTATTTCAATCGCGAAGGTTTTGCGGATGAGATCGAGGTGATGGTGGAAGATCCGGAAGCCGTTGATCGTATGGTGCTGCCGCTGCTGCAGGCCGGAGATCAGGTGGTTTCGGGCATCGGCGTCTGGACCTGGCGCGATGCATCGGGTGGGTTCCTGCGCGCACTGGAGGTTGAGGACAATGTGATGTTTATCATCCTGTCGATCCTGGTGTTGATTGCGACGATGAATATTGTCTCAGGTCTGATCATGCTGGTGAAAAATAAGGGTCGCGATATTGGCATCCTGCGAACCATAGGGCTCAGCGAAGGATCAGTGATGCGGGTGTTTTTCTTATGCGGGGCCTGTACCGGTGTGGTGGGCACGGCATTGGGGGTTGTTCTCGGCTGTCTCTTTGCGATCTACATCGATCCGATTTTTTCCTTTGTGAACTTTGTGATGGGTGGTGGCGTCTGGGATCCCGCGATCCGTGGCATTTACGCGCTGCCCGCTGAATTGCGATTGGCGGATGTCCTGTCTGCAGTGTCGTTATCGTTGACGCTGTCGTTTTTTATTACGATCTTTCCGGCCCGCCGGGCTGCACGCATGAACCCGGTGGAGGCGCTACGTTATGAGTGATTCCGAGATGCAGAAAGACGTGACGAAAGATATGCGCCAATCGACAAGCGTGGCGGTATTAGAGTTGAGCCAGGTTGGTAAATCTTACAACCACGGCCTGCCGACGCAGGTAGATGTGCTGAGCGATATCGATCTGACCGTAGCCCCGGGTGAGATCGTGGCATTGGTCGCTCCCTCCGGGGCCGGCAAATCAACACTGCTGCATACTGCCGGGCTGTTGGACACCCCAGATCGCGGCACGGTGCAGATCAACGGGCAGGCTCTGACCGATAAATCAGAGCGCCGCCGCACCGCGGTGCGGCGTCAGGACGTGGGGTTTGTCTATCAGTTCCACCATTTGCTGGCAGAGTTTACGGCCTTGGAAAACATCATGTTGCCGCAGCTGGCCAATGGCACCAGCCCAGCACAGGCTGAACACCGAGCGCAGGAACTTTTGGCACGCGTCGGCCTGAAGGATCGCGCGGGGCACCGGCCTGCGGCCATGTCCGGTGGCGAGCAACAACGCGTTGCATTTTGCCGGGCCTTGGCGAATGGTCCGCGCCTTCTGCTGGCGGATGAGCCGACAGGCAATCTGGATCCGGGCACTGCCGATCAGGTCTTTGAGGCGCTGATGGAACTGGTTGCCGCCACCGGCATGGCGGCGTTGATTGCCACTCACAACTTTGAACTGGCGCAACGTATGGACCGGGTGGTGCGGTTGGATGGCGGTAAATTACACGCTGGGCTGTGATGGTTTTGTTCAGGTGCAGATGCCGGTCAGCTCAGCGTCTTTCCACGGCAGGTAGACATCGCTTTCGCGGTTCTGCGGCAGATCGGAGACGGGCATTGCGGCCTTGAGCATATCGTGCAGCCGTTTGGTGCGCCCGCCGGTCGGGTCCAGCGCCCGGCAGCATACATATTCCTCTACAATTGCGCCCTGTTGTTCATAGGCGTAATCGAGGAAGCGCTCCTTGCCTTTCAGCTCAAACAGATAAGGGTCATCCGTAGCCCGGTGCTCAGCGGCTGCGCGTAGCGGATGATAGCCGGTTTTGGCACGCTGCTGCCATTGCCAGACATGTGTGGCTTCATGAGCCAGCAACATCGCCTCTACCAGATAGAGCCGTTCGGGATAGGCGGGCATATAGTCGTCGATATACCAGTCGCGCACAAAAAGGATGCGGTTGAATAGCGCCAATGCTGCGGGAGAGGTGGTGACGATTTCGTCCTTGGCCGGCGGCAAAACGCGTTCGCGGCAGGTCACGCGCGGGCGTGGCTTACGGCGAAAGGTGATTTGCGACAGCGGGGCGCCTTTGACGATGCGCATCCGGTTCATATCAAGTTCAGTCCCATGGATGCGGGTCAGGAAGTGCTGTTCGCCATCCGACAGCGGCCTGCCACAGGATAGCAGGACAAGACAGCCCAGCAATAGACAGCCGACGGGAAGGCGGGAACCGGTGATCATAGCACCCACACTAGTGCAAGTCGTGCCGGGGTGGGAACTGGTTTTACGCGGTTTGAGAAGAGCGCAGCGGCGGCTGCTAGCTCGCGGCGCGGCGCACGTCCACAAAGGTCTCGTTATAGCAGGCACCATCCTCAGTATCGGTGCGGATATCTGCAGGGATCAGTGCATTCACTGTCAGACCGGTGGCACTGCTGGCGCGCCAAGTGCCTTTGGGGCTGTAGAGAACGCCGGGGCGGGTGGTATCACTTATTTTGAGGCGCAGGGTCACGACCCCTTGGGCGTTGAAGATCTCCAGAATATCTCCGTCGCAAAGGTTCTCGCTGGCTGCGTCCTGAGGGTGCATTTCCACCACCTCTGCCCCGTCAGAGGGCGGCTGGTCGCCAAAGGTGGCATTTGTGCGCTTGGCCGAGGAGGGCGTGATCAGCACAAAAGGCGCACTGCGGGGAACAGGATCATAGCGCGGCAGTCCAAAACCATAGCGGGCTTCGTAGCCGTCGCTGAACAGTTCGATCTTGCCCGAGGCGGTAGCTGGCGCGATTGTATCACATAGGATCGGTGCAGCCCCATCTGGTGCAGTGATTTCCAGTGCCTGATCCAAGGGGATTTCGCTCGGGCGAAGCCCTGCTAGCTGCGGGTGATCGTTGTCCAATGCCTGATCCATCAGCTCTGCATCGCTGGTCTGAAACAGCGGATCGTCATAGCCAAAGCGCGCGGCAAGGCGGCGGAAAATCTCGGTGTTGGGCAGGCTTTCACCCACCAGTGGGATCACAGGTGCTGCCCGTTGGAGGTAGTTCTGGCCATATGCGCCATAGACGTCGTCATATTCAAAATGGCTGGCGGCAGGCAGGATTACATCGCACATGCGCATTGAATCTGTCATCGCAACATCACTGCCAGCAATAAAGATGTCTTCCTGACTGAGCGCCTTGATCAGGCGGGCCTGGTCGGGGTGGGTCGCAACGGGGTTGTGGTTGTAGATCATTACGGCTTTGACCGGGATGCGCATGTTTTGATCCAGCAGTTTGCGCGCTACATCGAGAATGTTGAACACGCGGCTGTCCGGGTCGATCAGACGCGCGCCTTGTAATCTGTCCGTTGTTTTGGGCACCGCAAGGCCGGGTTTGGCGAGAACGCCAGCGCCCAGGCGACCGTGATGCCCCGTCAGTGCCTGCAACGCCATTGCCGCGCGCAGTCCAGAACCGCCAGAGCGGCCGCGCTCGATCCCGTTGCCAAGCGAGGTGGACATGCAGCTTGCCTGGGTTATCCAGTCAGCGAGCTGGTGGAACTCCGCCAGTGACAGACCACAAACCTCGACGACCTGATCAGGAGTATAGGCGCGGGCGGCGTGAAGATACTGATCTGCCCCCTTGATCCATTGGTCAATAAAGGCCTGGTCCAACGCATCACGGCGTTCCAGCTCAGCGGCCAGCGCCATGGCCAAGACGACATCTGTGCCCGGTATCAATTGCAGATGCAGGTCGCAGTGTTCAGCAATTTTGGTGCGTTTGGGGTCGATCACCACCAGCCGCGCGCCTTTGGCACGGATCTGTTTCAGAAGTGGGGCCATGTGCAGGTTGGAGACGGTGACATTGTTGCCCCAGACCAGCACCAGATCCGATTGCAACACCTGTTGCGGTGGCATCCCGGGGGCCGGTCCAAAGAGGCTCTCATAGGCGCCGCCACGCACCGCACCACACAGGGGGCCGCGGTTCAGCCGGGTCGCACCCATTTTGTAGAAGAACCGCCGGTCCATCGATCCGCCTGCCAGCTCGCCATGTGGACCCGCGTAGTTGAAAGGCAGCACCGATTGCGGGCCGTGGGCTGTGATCGCGCGTGTGAAACCTGCATGGATCAGATCCAGTGCCTCGTCCCAGCTGAACGGTTCATAGGTGCCGCTGCCACGTGGGCCGGTGCGACGTAGGGGGTGGGTCAGGCGATTGGGGCCGTGCACAAAGCCTGCAAAGCTGCGCATCACTTTGTTACAGACCACCGCGTCGGTCAGCGGATTGGCACGGGAGCCGCGCACAGATGTAATCTGGTCATCCGCGACGCCGACGGTCAGGCTGCAGGTGTCAGGACAGTCCAGTGGGCAGACGCTGGGGTGCTGCTTGACTGAGGGATCGGGCGACGAGGGGGCTGGGCTGGCGGTATCGCGCATGGCTGGGCTCGCAAATCAGGAGGAGGTAATCGCGAGCAGTGTAGCGGGAATTTTGACCTTGTCGAAATGGCCAGATTTGGACAATTTGATAAGGCCAAAACTCTGTGGTTGTCCTAACGCAGATCCACCACGGATTTGCCCAACCGAAAGGGCGCGGCAAAGGCCACCATGCAGAGTGCGAGGATCTGCAACACCAGAATATGGGCATTGGCCTGCAGGTATTCCCATTCTCGTTTCAGCTGGGTGATCTGGTCGATCAGCGCATCATAGGCGCGGGCTAGGATCAGAAAATCACCCGCAATCGCAGGCACCTTGCGCCGCAGCGTATTGACGGAAGTCTGCGTTGAGGTGTCCAGCGCGGTGAAGACGGTGAAGGCCGCCGGATCAAACGAATCTGCCCTAGCGGCCATCTCTTTCATTTCGCTGGTGTTTTCCGACCGGCCAAAGAGGGCTTGTAGCCCCTGCAACGGGGCCACCTGATCGGTCACCGCGATGAACAGCGGCAGATCGGCGTTGCCTGCGGTGGAGGCGGAGAGGAATTCGATCTTGTCGCAGAGGACCGCGATATCGCTGTCATAGGCGGGTTCGCAGAACCTGAGGCGGAAGCGCGCGGCATCGCGGTCAAAGGCCGAGGTGGCCGCATAGGCGATGTCGATCTGGCGCTCCAACCGCCCCGTGTCGGCCTTGTAAATTCCCGCCAGCACGGCAATCAGCGCGCCTATGCCGCCGAGAACCACCCAGCCCAGATCAGCAAGCCGCCAGACCCTGTGCCCCGCCGGTTTGCGCAGCAGGAAACCCGTCCCGACCAAGCCAATGCAAAAGCAGGCCAGGATCAAAAAGAACTGGTTGTCGGCGATAAAAATCATGGCGGCTCCTTGGGGCAGGGCATCTGTCGCAACAGTAGGAAGCCTGAAGGGGATCATGCAACAGGGGTGAAGGAAACGTGATCACTGTGGGTGTCTGGGCTGTATCAATTGAAGGATCACCAAGGCAGCCAGAGAGCCGGGGGGCAACACCTAATTGGAGCGCTGCACGGGCGGAGCCCCTCGCTGGTGTCCGCAGCTTTGGAAGGTCAGTTGCGAGGTGTTCGCTTGGGCCGCCAGGCCCGCGCCTGACCTTCCCGTCATGCCGGAGGCATGCTCTCAGCAGGGCGAAGGCGCATTCGCGCCTCCCCTAGTTCAGGCGCGGACCTTGTGTTGGGATGCCTCCGGCGGGAGTATTTTGAACCAAGAAGAAGCGGGAGCGGTTTTGCTGATTGACGTGGATTTATTTCTTGTGAAAGTTGAGTGGTGATTAGCAAGGGTAAGTGTCTTGAGCCAAATACAAATCCGGTTCGAAGTTCCGAACCACTACATTAGCGTTAACGCCTTTGTGGCATCTGCGAGTTCGGCTCAACGAGCACTGAAGGCCCTAAATAGAGAACTCTTCGAAGACCAATTGGATCTGGAGTTAGTTGTCTTTGCTCCCGAGCCTGGTAGCGTTCGCCAGATCCTTAAAGTAGTGGTGAAAGGTGCGAAAACTACTGCATGGACAATGGCTGGTGGCTACACGTTACTCTGGACCATTGTACAAGGCCTAGAAACGGATATCGCAAAGGAAGTTGTTAAAGAGCTGACAGGTAAGCTTCCTGCACAAATCGCGGCGGAGGCAGTAGGTGATTTCAAAGAACGTATCGAACTGGCGAATACTGAAAAAGAAAGAGAAGAGCTTGAGAGAGCTGCGACAGAACAAGCATGCAAAGAAATTGCAGAAGTAATGTCACAGGCTTCGTCGTCTGTACTGGCCGCGCCGCGTGAAAAGCTGGAAGCACTGCCGGTATCGGAGAAGACAGTTTTCGAATTGTCCGATGCTCAAGCCGAAATGTTCGAAGGGTGCATTGCGGATCCTGCGATCTCATCGGTTGAGATTGAAAATAAAGATCTCCCCCCTATTCCCAGAAATGAATTTCCGCGAAGGGCAATTCGGCCTAAGAGGCCTGATCCTGAACTAGATGAAAACGAAGAATGGAGGGTGAGTTTGGAAACCCTTATTGTTACCTCTCCAAACCTTGAGGAAGAGGACCAACAAGCTAGGCAATGGAAGGGCAAGACTGCCAACGAGAAAAAGGCGTTGTTTACTGTCGAAGATCGAGAATTCTGGGATCGGTTACACCGAAAAGAGTTCAGTTTTGCAGAAAACACGGAGATTGTCGTTCAAGTTGCTACGCGATTTTTGAACGGTAGAGCAAAGCAGTCCAAAGTCCTAAGGGTACTCAAATTCGAGGGGATGAACATAGCACAGCCCATTGATGAAAATGGGCTGCGTGCAATCTTGGGGGAACTGAGTTCAGCTAGCAAAGATGAAGGGTTTGGGTTTTTGCTTCATTAGCAGCACTCCTCAAACATCCAGCTCCTCCACGAACTTCGCGTTCTCCTGAATATACTGGTAGCGGAGCTCGGGTTTTTTGCCCATCAGCTGTTCGACCAGCTCACCGGTCTCACCCGGTTCGTCCTCGTCGATAGTGACGCGGATCAGCTTGCGGGTCGTGGGGTCCATTGTGGTCTCTTTCAGATCCTTGGCGTCCATTTCGCCAAGACCCTTGAAGCGGCTCACGTCGATCTTGCCTTTGCCGCCCAGGCCTTTTTCCATCCAGGTGTCGCGCTCGGCTTCGTCTAGGCAGTAGACGCGCTTGGCGCCCTGGGTCAGGCGGAACAGGGGCGGGCAGGCGAGGTAGAGGTGGCCGCCGTCAATGAGCGGGCGCATCTGGGTGAAGAAGAAGGTCATCAGCAGGGAGGCGATATGGGCGCCGTCGACGTCCGCATCGGTCATGATGATGATCTTGTCATAGCGCAGATCGTCGAGGTTGAATTTGGTTCCGGTGCCGACGCCAAGCGCCTCGCACAGATCGCGGATTTCGGCGTTGGTGCCGATCTTGTTGGAGGCGGCCCCCAATACGTTGAGGATCTTGCCCTTGAGCGGCAATAGCGCCTGATTGGTCCGGTTGCGCGCGCCCTTACCAGAGCCGCCAGCGCTATCGCCCTCCACGATGAAGAGTTCGGTGCCGGCCCGGTCCTTGGAGGTGCAGTCGGTCAGCTTACCGGGCAGGCGCAGTTTCTTGGTGGCGGATTTACGTTGTGTCTCTTTTTCCTGTTTGCGGCGCAGGCGTTCCTCGGCCCGCAGAACAAGGAAGTCGAGGATAGCACCTGCCGATTTGGTATCAGCGGCCAGCCAGTTGTCGAAGTGGTCGCGGACGGAGTTTTCCACCATCTTGGTAGCGGCCTCGGTCGAGAGGCGATCCTTGGTCTGGCCCACAAAGGCGGGATCCGCGATAAAGCAGGAAACCAGCGCACAGCCGCCCGCCATCAGATCATCACGGGTGATCTGCGCGGCTTTCTTGTTGCCGACCAGCTCTCCATAGGCCTTGATCCCCTTGAGGATCGCGGCCCAGAACCCTGCGACATGGGTGCCGCCCTCGGGCGTGGGGACGGTGTTACAGTAGGATTGGGTGAAGCCGTCGCGGGAGGGGGTCCAGTTGATCGCCCATTCGACATAGCCCGGTGCGTTGAATTTCTCGCGGAACTCCACTTTACCCGCGAAGGGCGCATCCGCGTAGACCGAGGATTTGCCAAGCACTTCTGTCAGATAGTCCTTGAGACCGCCGGGGAAGTGGAAGGTGGCTTCGTTTGGTGTTTCACCATCGTCAATATGGCTCTTCCAGCGGATTTCAACGCCGGAGAACAGATAGGCCTTGGAGCGCACCAGTGTAAACAGGCGCTTGGGTTTGAACCGGTGCGAGCCGAAGATCTGCTCATCTGCGTGAAAGGTCACAAAGGTGCCGCGCTTGTTCGGGGCGGCGCCAATCTTTTCCACCGGCCCCAATGGCAGGCCGCGAGAGAAGCGCTGTTCGAACAGCTCCTTGTTCTTGGCCACTTGCACAACCAAGGAATCCGACAGCGCGTTTACCACCGATGAGCCAACACCGTGCAGGCCGCCCGATGTCTGATAGGCTTTGCCGGAGAATTTGCCGCCTGCGTGTAGGGTACAAAGAATGACCTCAAGCGCGGATTTGTCGGGGAATTTGGGGTGTGGATCGATTGGGATGCCACGGCCGTTGTCGGTGATGGTGACGGAATAATCCGCGTTCAGGATGACCTCGATACGGTTAGCATGGCCCGCGACAGCCTCATCCATGGAGTTGTCGAGGATCTCTGCCACCATGTGGTGCAGCGCGCGCTCATCGGTGCCGCCGATATACATGCCGGGGCGCTGGCGGACCGGCTCCAGTCCTTCCAGAACCTCGATTGAGGAGGCGTCATAGGTGTCGGTATTCGGCGTGCTGAGGAGGTCGTCGGCCATATGTGGGGGCTGCTCTTCTTTGGTTTTGGTTAAGTCCATTATGGCAGGAGTGACGGTGCTGCGAAAGAGGGGGAAACGGCTGTCTGTTTTGGAACCGCGGCGTGTGACTGCGGTGTGGGCCGGTGGCTTGTGGGTAACCTGTGGACCACTGCCGGATCTGTTGTGGGCAACCTGTGGAGGGTTTGTGAACAGAAGGCGGGCCTCTGTGGACAATATCGTTCAATTGACTGTGGGGTTTGGTGAATAATCCGTGCGATGCGCACGCTCGCAGGCTAGACCGATGCCTGAGCAGACAATGAGGAGGGCACGCAGATGGCCGATAAGGGACTGGACCCAGAGGATTGGGCCGAAACACGGGCAGAGGCGCATCGGATGCTGGAGGCCGCACTGGATCAAGTGCAACAGGCCGCAGATCGTCCCTGGCAACCTGTGCCCGATGATATTGATGCACGTTATGCGGTGAGACCTGAGGCGGGCGGGCCGCAGGCGGCAGTCGAGCGGATTATTCAGGATGTACTACCCTATCATGGTGGGAACACCCATCCGCGGTTCTGGGGCTGGGTGCAGGGGAGCGGGCTGGCATCGGATCTGATCGCTTCGGTCGCGGCGGCTGCCCTAAATGCTAATATGGGTGGGCGTGATCACGGGGCCAACTACATGGAACGCGCCGTGGTGGAGTGGACACGCGCTAAGATGGGAATGCCTGAAAGCGCCAATGGCCTGCTGGTTACGGGGACGTCACAGGCGACGGTGATCGCGTTTCAGGCTGCGCGGTTGCGGGTGCTGAAAAGCCTGCGCAAGACCGGGCAGGGGAACGCGCGACTGATGGTCTACGCGGGCGACGGGGTGCATAATGCAACGATGAAGGCGGTTGAGCTGCTTGGCATCGGCTCAGATAATTTGCGGCGGGTGCCATTGGTGGCAGGGCAAATGGACTGTTCAGCATTGGCTGAGATGGTCGCTGCCGACCGGGCTGCGGGAGCTTTGCCGTTTCTGGTGGTTGGCACGGCAGGGTCTGTGGATCTGGGCTTGTTCGATGATCTGCATGCGCTAGCGGATGCGGCGGCGGATCTGGGGCTGTGGCTGCATGTAGACGGAGCCTTTGGTGCCTGGACACGGATAGCGGAGGAGCCTTGGAGATCGCTGTCAGACGGGATTGGACGGGCAGACAGCATTGCGCTGGATTTCCACAAATGGATGTATGTCGGATACGATTGCGGCATGGCGTTGCTGCGCCACGAGCACGAGCACCGGGCTGCCTTTGCAGCGCGCCCGTCTTATTTGGAAGGCGCCGAGCGCGGACTGGCCGGTGGCGAGCCATGGTTCTGTGACTATGGTATTGATCTTAGCCGTGGGAACCGGGCGCTGAAGGTCTGGACAGCGCTGGAAACCTATGGCGAAACAGCATTTGCGCAGGCAATCACTGACAATTGCAAGCTGGCAGCGTTTATGGCGGCAGAGGTTGAGGCACAGCCCCTTATGGCGTTGGGGGCACCGGTGGTGTCAAATGTCTGTGTGTTCACCGCCCGCAGCGATCTGGATGCGCAGGGGCAATCTGAAGTGAACGCACGGGTTGTCCAGTCCCTGCAGGAGTGCGGTGATGCTGTATTTTCCACCACACGAGCCGACGGCCGGGTTATGTTGCGCGCTGCGATTGCCAACCACCGCAGCCGTGCAGAGGATGTACGTGCGGCGATCGCGGCCGTGGCGCGGGAGGCAGTGACATAGAGGCGGTGACGTATTCGGAGTGCCTTGTAGGGTACCCCATCCTTAGATGGGCCTAGAGCATGCGGAGTGTCCCGACTTAAGGCCAGACTATCTGCGTTCCGTTTCTACTTCCATTGAGCTGAACAGCCGCTAGTCTCCGGGCAAATGATCAGGGAGGGGCGCATGGCCTGGATCAGGACAGTTCCGTTTGAAGAAGCAGCCGGTAAGCTGAAAAAGCTCTATGAGCGGGTGACTGGCCCCGGAGGGAATGTCGACAATATCATGTTGGTGCATTCTCTCAGGCCGCATTCGATGGAAGGGCATATGGCGATCTACAAGGCAGTGCTGCACCACAGCGGTAACAGCCTACCCAAGTGGTATCTTGAGGTGCTGGGTGTTTGGGTGTCGTCTTTGAATGATTGCGGATACTGCGTGGAGCATCATTTCTCCGGGCTGCAGCGCCTGTTACGGGATGCCACGCGAGGGGAGGCCATTCGCGCCGCGATTGAGGCTCGCAATCTTGAGCAGGCTCCCTTGGATGCAGCGCAACGCGCAGGCTTGGCCTATGCACGTAAGCTGACAGAAGCGCCAGCCGCAGTGATTGAGGCGGATGTCAATGCGCTGCGCGCCGCCGGTCTGGATGACGGCCAGATCCTGGAGATCAATCAGGTCACGGCCTATTTTTCTTATGCCAATCGCACGGTCCTGGGTTTGGGGTGCTCGACCAAGGGTGATGTGCTGGGCCTGAGCCCTAACAACAGTGAAAATCCGGACGATTGGGGCCACAGCTGAGTGGCTTCCTGATAGGCCTTGGGATCTATGCGCTGGGCTGTCGAAGACGCTAGGCCGTGTCAATATCTGTCAGGATTGGGCGTAACAGGATAAACAGTGGTTCCAGCATGAGAGCCGCGCTGCAGATTGTGCCCATCGGTACAATTTGCGCCTTAGGGTCCAGATCACACCAAAGGGTCAGCGATTTGCGGCGCAACAGATCCGCATGGGGATGGGTCTTCCCAAAAGGCGCAGGTACGCGGGTCAGTTCGGCAGCATTGGCCATAAACCGCTTGAGAGTGAGGATATCTGTCAGGGCAGCGAGCTCATCGGCAAAACCGCTGTCAGGTGAGGCATCGTGGCCTGCCACATGATCCAACCCGGCGGTGGGGTAGTCTCGCGTGAACGGTTGGCCCGCGACAGCACTACGCCACCGGGTGAGAGCCGCGCCCTTCAATGTCATGACACCACCACCTACCCGCAGGCGGTTTGCTTCGATGCCAAAGAACAACCCGGCCCCGGGCAGGCCGGGCAGCTGCCAGAGCATGTGTACATGAGTGTGATAGGGCGTTTTGTTCTTTGAAAACCGCAGATCACGTTGGGGGCGAAACAGTTTGCCCTGAATGCCGGGATGATGGGGACGCAGATAGTCAGCAACTTCGCTCAGCAGGGTTTGTGCGGGATCACGCACCTGTAGGTCATATCGACTTTTTTGGGTTTTGAACCAGTCACGCGAATTGTTTTTTGCAAGCTCCGCAAGGAAGGCTTGCGCATCCGGAATCAACTGGCCTGTGGTGTTGCTCATGCTGGCTCTTCCTCGTGACAACTGACCTCTACCGGCGAGCCTAGCACAGGTTGAGCAAATACGGTGGCGAAGGACAATGCCTCCAATGAACCCAGAGTAGAAATCATGCTTGCCGTTACGTTGCCCGGTGCCTAAGGCTTGGGCATGACACAAAGATTGCCGCCACCCGCCCCGAACACGCTCCTTGGCCACAGCCGCGCGATTGCGCTGCTTGGGGTGCCATTGATCGGCGGCCATGTTGCGCAGTTTGCTATTGGTTTGACGGATACGGTCATGTTGGGTTGGTACGGAGTGGAGGCCCTGGCTGCGGTGACGCTGGGCTCGACCTATTTTTTTACGATTTTCCTTCTGGGTTCAGGTTTTGCATTTGCGGTGATGCCGATGGTTGCAGCGGCGGCAGGCGCCGGTGAAGACCGCCAGATCCGGCGCAGCACCCGGATGGGGCTATGGCTGTCGCTGGCTTATGGCGTCATGGTCATGCCGTTGCTGTGGTGGTCGGAAACGATATTGCTGCTGCTGGGTCAAAAGGTGGAGGTCGCCCATGCGGCGGCACAATACCTGAAGATTGCCGGTTGGGCTCTGTTTCCGTCGCTGCTTTACATGGTGTTGAAAAGCTACCTTGCAGCGCTGGAACGTACGCAGATCGTGCTTTGGGTATCAGTGTTGGCGGCGGTGCTGAATGCTGCAATTAACTATGCCTTGATTTTTGGCAATTGGGGCGCTCCAGAGCTGGGCGTCACCGGGGCGGCGCTGGCCTCGCTTGTGACCAATATCTTTGCCTGTCTGATTGTCCTGTTCTATGCGCTGAAGGCCCTGCCGGAATATGAACTGCTAAGGAATTTCAGCCGCCCCGACTGGGAGATGCTGGGCCGGGTGCTGCGTATGGGTATACCGATCGGTCTGACCAATCTGAGCGAGACCAGCCTGTTTGCCGCTTCGGCGATGATGATGGGTTGGCTTGGAACAGTGGCGCTGGGCGCGCATGGGATTGCGCTGTCGCTTGGCGGACTGACCTTCATGATGCATTTGGGGCTGTCCAATGCTGCGACGATCCGGGCTGGCAATGCCTTTGGTCGTGGGGACCGGGATCACATGGCACGCGGTGCGCGGGTGGTGACGGCGATGTCTTTGGGCCTGTCTGTGCTGGGCATGGCTCTGTTTCTGGCAATACCGGAGACGCTGATTTCGCTGTTCCTCTCACCCAATGATCCGGATCGGGCCGAGATTGTCATTATCGGAGTTGTGCTGCTGGCAGCGGCTGCATTATTTCAACTGATGGACGGAATGCAGGTTATAGCGCTGGGCCTATTAAGGGGCGTGCAAGATACCGGCGTGCCAATGGTGATTGCGGCTCTCAGCTATTGGGCAGTTGGTATTCCCGCGTCATATCTCCTGGGATTTACCTTCGATATGGGCGGGCTTGGTGTCTGGCTTGGGTTGGTCATGGGGTTGTCGGTTGCAGGCATGTTCCTGATGATCCGTTTCTGGCGCCGGTCGATCAACCTGGTTGGTCAGTCGGCTGAGTCGTAAGCAGAGGCGTATCGATGACCGTGGTCCTGAGTGGCAGCAAGATCTCTGAAAATTTCGCCCAGAGCCCTCAGCTCCAATGAAAGACGGAGGGACAGCACGCCCCTCCATTCGTTGTTTCTATTCAGCAGGCTGAGCTACCGCCTGTGTGCCCTGCCAGCTACTTCCCGCCAATGTAGGCGTGGCAGTGTCAGTTGCTGATCGGTGACAACAGATCCTGGTTGGTCACCAGATTGCGCACCCCATGGGCGTGGGTTTCATCGAAGCTATTGTTCGCCAACCAAGTGGCAACGCTGTGAATATTGACGCGAACCACCTCGGGCCGGACGCTCCATGTCACCTGAAATGGGGAACCCGTAGTGTTGTAGCCTGGGCCGGTGGTCGAGCCTGCATACGTTACGGGCGTGCCAGTGTTGCTGGGGATGTTCTGTACCTGGTGCAGATCGTTTTTTACTGTCAGATCTGTCAGTTCTGTGAAGTCTGCGGCGGATTTGTCGTTGACCAACACATAGACTTGCGCTTCGACACGCAGCTGTGGGTTTTTAATCGCATCACTGAGGCAAGCGCCCAGTGTTGGGCCTGGGGTGACTTTGGCAGTGGTATGAACGTAGTGAACCTCAATCGTGTCGCCGGGTTCCAGATCGCCGTGACCACCAGCGCCGATGGGGCTGTCCAGCGGCGCCAGTTCAGCCTCTGTCAGAGTGCCGTCGTATTGATAGCCACTGCCATAGCCCTTGCCATCGCCATTGCCCGCATAGCGGGTAAATTCACCACCGCGATGTTCTGCATTCTCATGAAAGTGGATATTGCAGAGGTTCATTTCTGCTGCAGGCGGCGCAGTTTCAAAAATACGGGGGTTTTGGCCTTCGGCCAGATCGATGTCACGGGGTGATTGTGGGCCGAAACCCGCCCCAATAGTTGATTTTGCCAAGGCGGCACGTTGTTCGGCAACAACACCGTCATTTACGGGACCGGCGCTATCTGTGGACGCGAAGGTAACGGAGGCAAGAGGCAGCGTGGCAACGGCGGCAATAACCGAGAGATATGACGTCATAATGAGTCCTGTCTTAATTGATTTTCATTGGGAATGGTGGCGACAGTGGTGAATTTGTACGGGACCTTGAGGTGGGGCCGGGGGGATCACGTCACAATCCTCACTGTCGCTTCTGTTTTTTAGGTCGATTGTGTGACAATTATATTAATCGACCTGCAGTTGCAATCATCGCATTTTGGCCTCACAGTTTTGTCAAGGTCTTTTTGATGAATTGCGTCACCGTTATTTGCGGTGACGTTATGAAATACGGCCATTTGCGGCTCGATATATAGATAGACCAAAGAAACCATATGGCCCGGTAGGAGACTGATTATACTGATTATACTGATTATCAGGTTAAACCAAATCAGGAGGCGTTGTCATCCTTGCTGTCATCACCATTCTTGATCAACCGGTCGGCTTTTTTACGGACCAGTACAGAACGTAGATCATGCATGGCTAGCAGAATCTGATCGGTGATCTCTTCCAGCTGTGCGTCGCTGGCCCCGCTCTGCGCCCAATGGGTCGTGAGGTTGAGGTGATCAATAGCGCGATGAATATCGTCGATATCCCGTGCCGCCAGAGTGGCTTGACGTTGATCAATCCAATCCTGAATAGCCCTTAGATCCTCGGGGCTGAGGCTGCGATCGCCATGCGGGCGGATCTGGCCACTGCGTAGTTTGACCACTGCAATGTGATCCAACTCCAACCGCCGCTGTCGATTCTCGCTATCAACGCGAAACACAAACGCACCGTTGTCACGCACGCGAAAGTAATAGTCAGGCAGTGATGCAGCCATGTGGGAGATCTCCGGTCAGCGCAGCGCGGCGCAGAATGTCTGAATGCGGCGACAGGCTTCGGTCAGGGTCTCATCTGATGCGGCATAACTGATACGGAAGTTTGGTGATAGCCCATAGGCTGCGCCATGTACAACGGCGACATTTGCTTCCTCCAGCAGTGCCGTGGCAAAGGTTTCATCATCGACAATCTTTACGCCCGCGGCGGAGGTGCGCCCGATCAACCCGGCAATCGATGGGTAGACATAGAAGGCCCCATCGGGAACCGGACAGGCGAGGCCGTCGATATCATTCAACATCGAAACCACCAGATCGCGGCGGCGATGGAATAGCGCGTTGTTGGGAGCGATGTAATCTTGGGGGCCGTTCAGGGCCTCCACTGCAGCCCATTGGCTGATCGTGCTGGGATTGGATGTCGATTGCGACTGGATCTTGCGCATCGCATCAATCAGGATTTTGGGGCCGGCCGCGTAACCAATCCGCCAACCGGTCATTGCATAGACCTTTGAGACGCCATTGCAGGTGAGGGTGCGATCATAGAGTTTGGGCTCGACCTGGGCCGGGGTGCAGAAAGTAAAATCGTCGAACACCAGATGCTCGTACATGTCATCGGTCATCACCCAAACATGCGGGTGCCGCAGCAACACGTCAGTCAGCGCTTTCAGCTCCTCGGGGTGATAGCCAGCACCGGTCGGGTTCGAGGGAGAGTTGAAGATGAACCATTTGGTATTCGGCGTAATCGCGGCTTCCAGCTGGTCTGCAGTGATCTTGAAACCTGTCTCGAGCGAGGATTCCACGCAGACGGGCGTGCCGCCTGCCAAGCGGACCATATCAGGATAGGATACCCAATACGGGGCAGGGATAACCACCTCATCGCCGGGGTTCAGTGTTGCCATTAACGCGTTGTACAGGATCTGCTTGCCACCGGTGCCAACCGATACCTGTGCCGCCGTGTAGTCCAGCCCATTGTCGCGTGCGAACTTATCGCAGATCGCCTGTTTCAACTCGGTGATGCCGTCGGGGGCGGTGTATTTCGTCTTGCCCGCCTGAATGGCGCGGATCGCGGCTTCTTTGATATTGTCGGGCGTGTCAAAATCCGGCTCGCCAGCGCTCAACCCTATCACATCGCGACCAGCGGCGCGCAGTTCCCCGGCCAGAGTGGTCACGGCGATTGAGGGTGACGGTTTGACGCGGGAGAGGCTGTCGGACAGGAGTTGCAATGGAAAGACCTCTGTTTGAAGTTCATGTAGAACTGTCATAGGGTGCCGCTAACATGCGATCAAGCGACATCGCTGAACAGGCTAACAGGAGCAGGCAAATGAGCAACGACGACATGAATTGGTATGGCCCTGAGGCCGCTACATTTGGGGATCGGGTGGCTGCTGCGCGTGAGGCCGCCGGTATGACGCAGGCGGAGCTGGCGCGTCGTTTGGGAATCAAGAAGACAACATTGGCCGGTTGGGAGCAGGATCTATCTGAGCCGCGCGCCAATAAGCTGTCGATGATGGCAGGCCTGTTGAATGTGTCTATGCGCTGGTTGTTGACCGGCGAAGGCGAGGGCATGGAAGCTCCGGCAGGTGAACAGGTGCCACAGGATCTGGCAGCCGTGATGACCGAACTGCGTCAACTGCGCGAAGAACTGCGCGGCAATGCCGACCGGGCTGCGCGTTTGGAAAAACGCCTACGCCTGGTGATGGAAGGCAGCGTGCAATGAGCGAACTGCCTGCTCATCGTCTGAAGCGGCTGCAAATGCGATCCATGCGCCGCGGAATCAAGGAGATGGACATTCTCCTCTCGGCCTATGCCGAGCGGACGCTGGCGGGTATGGAAACGGCTGAGTTGGATCTCTATGATCTGCTGCTCGAAGAAAATGACCAAGATCTCTACCAGTGGGTGACAGGCCAAGTGGCCGCACCTACACAGTTTACCGCGCTGGTTAACGACATAGCGCAAACGCATCAAAAAGAATAAAATTTCAGCTTAACGGATTTTTCGGGAATTTTCCGCATTGTGGCCGTCAGACACCATCGAGTCGGAGATGCGGATGAGTATGGAAATGCAAATCGGCCAGCAGGACACCAAAGGGTTCATGACTGGCTACCTTGAAGCGCTCGCTATGGTCGAGCGGCTTCACCGGCTGCTGCTGGATGTGATCAAGGATGAGTTTGAGCGCGTCGGCGTGCTCGAGATCAATGCGGTCCAAGCCCTGCTGTTGTTCAATATCGGCAACAACGAGGTTACGGCGGGCGAATTGAAATCGCGCGGCTACTACCAAGGCAGCAATGTTAGCTACAACCTGAAGAAATTGGTCGAAATGGGCTATATGCACCACCAGCGTTGCGAGATTGATCGTCGCTCGGTTCGGGTGCGCCTGACGGAGCGTGGTCGCGAGATCCGCGATATCGTCTCAGCCCTGTTTTCGCGCCATGCCGAGGGTTTGGAAGGCAAGGGGGTGATCAGCGGTGAAGGCATTGCAGATATCACAACCTCGCTGAAGCGGGTGGAACGTTACTGGTCTGACCAGATCCGCTACATTTACTAAGCCGGATTATGCACGTCTATTTTGACGCGCCCTATAGATCGCAACGCATATTTCTTACAGGCAGAACGCCGTATATTTTTGATATGATAGATCCCTTTGATCTGCTGCACGCCAGCTGATCTGACCAAGCTAAACCGACGCTGACCGTGCAGAAGGCCGGAACGTGATCGGATACGGAGACCAGAAGGTCCAGCAGGCTTGGAAGCTCTTAAATCACAGTGCGATTGCTACACCACCGGGATACCGGCTGGTGCGTTTTGGTGTAGCCTGATGCCGGTTGAGTGATCTTTGGCCTAGATAAGGCATCGGCCAGCAATCTTACACGGTAGTTCGATCTAGGTGCAGTCCGGAATCGTGTATGCTCGGGTTGTACGACGATATCCGCGGCCGATGATCGTGTTCTAAGTTGTAGGGATGATGGTATCGCCGACGTTCCGAGGCAGGTGATTGAAACCATCCTGCCCCGGAGTGCATCCGGCAGTTTACCAGCTGCCGGTGTTTTCCATGCTGGCCCAAGGCTCAGCCGGGGCCTGTGACTCACCGTTTTGCAGCAGCTCGATCGAGATGTTGTCGGGGGAGCGGACAAACGCCATATGACCGTCGCGTGGAGGGCGATTGACTGTAACGCCATTGTCCATCAAGTGCTGGCAAGTGGCGTAGATGTCATCAACCCCATAGGCGAGATGGCCAAAGTGGCGGCTGTCGCTGGGCAGCGCGTCGTCGCCATCCCAATTATATGTCAGCTCAAGCGGCGTGTCTTCCTGACCTTCTGCGGCCATGAAAATCAGCGTGAAGCGACCTTTTTCGCTATCGTAACGTTTGGTCTCTTTCAGGCCTAAGAGCGCAAAGAAGGCCATGGATTTTTCCAAGTCTTTGACGCGAACCATAGTGTGCAGGTATTTTAGTGGCATCAGTGTATTCCTCGTGTCAGGACGTCTGGCGCAGCGGGCGCGACGACGTGTCGGATATCTCAGGCCAAGACCATAATGCGCCAGCCACTGGTGACCAGAGCGATTGCGGGTTCTTGTTAGAATTTGGACTGAATTCCCAGTGATAGTGACAGCTCACGCGATTGAAAACGGCTGTGATTGCTGTCCTTTTTACCCGCGCGCAGGCGCAGCGTCGGGGCAAACCCTGCATAATCATAATCCTCGAAGAACAGATTAACATCCGCGTAGAGCGAGGTATCCTCGCGCCCGTCGGGCAGGTGCCGAGCAGGAAACCCGGCGATAAACTGTGGATAATCCGACCGACCCAGGATCAACCCGGTGCTGACCTTAGCCGGGCCGAGCGGCTTGGCAAACTGATAGCCCAGCCGAAGCGTCGCAGTGCGGTTGGAGGTGTTTACATGGCCAGAACGGATATCGCGCAGGGCGACGCTGACGTCGATCTGATCGCCGTTCTGCAATTTGCGGTTCACCCGTGCCCCCAGCCCGAATACTTCGCCATCTTGTGAGGGCCCTCGGGGATCGAGCCGCTGTTCGGCCATACCATGTACGGTTAAGCCTGTGCGCGCCGACAGCTGCCAGCTGCGCCGGGCCGTTAGTTTGATCAGGTCATAGCTTTTGTCGCCACCATACCACGCACTGCCGAAGCTGATCCCAATGGCGGCCGAACTTTTTCGTTCGGGGGCGCCGATAGCAAAGGCATGGGTCAGGTTCAGCTCCGCATAGGTGGAGCCGAACTCGCTGTTGCGCGGCACGCTGGTGCGGGACTGCTGGGCAAGGGTGGCCGCCTTTGCCTTAGCATCTGACGACAGCGCCACGCGTTGCACATATCCGCGCAAACTCAGCGTCGTCAGGCTGTAGCGGCTTTCGTGAAGGCGGCGGCTGAGCGACATGTCCAGAACTCCGACCGTCCCTTCAAGTGCGACGGACCGGGGACCAAACCGCCCGAGCGTTGGCACGCCGTCGATGACCTCCAGAGTGCTATCAGCACCGTTGTTGACATTGTTTGATGGCTTAAGTTCCCCGCGCAACTGAAAGGACCACGGGTTGATACGCCGCAGGATCTTGTAGTCTGCAGCGATGCGTTTCTCGCTGACATCATCCGGGGCATGAATGGCAGTGCGGCGCAGCCAGATCTGCGCGAGCGTTGGTCGTTCGTCCTGTACCGAGAGGCGCGCGGCAAGCTGGGCGGCGCGAAATTTTCCAGCACTGTCAGGTGAAAATCGGTAGGCTCGTGCGGCAGATCTACGTCCAGCGCCGGGAGTTTTGAGTCGAGCCTGAGCCGCTGCTCGCAGATACCAGGCCAGGTGATCTCGCCGATCTGCCCGCAACAAGGCGCGGGTCAGATCCAAAGTCAGCTCAGGCTTGCCGGTGCCAAGAGAATGGACCGCCAGAAGTCGGCCCTGCTCAAGGCTTAGATGCTGTTCGGGTATCGGCTCTGCTGCAGCCAAAGGTGGTGCAACAAGCATCGCCAGTGTGAAGGCTGCGGCCAGGCTCCGCCGCATGGGATCAAGGTACCGGTTGGTCGCAGACGTCGGAACTTTCAGCGGTACCGCACTGGCCCAGAACAAAAATTCCGTATTCCTCGACACCCTGAATGGTTTCAATATGTTCGGCCGCGAAGATCGACCCACCAACCGATGTGGCATCGGTGCCAGCAAAAATGCCACCGTAGGTGCCGACATCAGTACGGGTGCCGTTGGCGACTTGTGACGCGATCCCTGTAAAGGTGCCGTTGTCTGCAATCGCCGTTGGGGCGAGATCAAGCGCCAGAAGTGTTTCGGGAACGGCGCCAGCTGACGTGGGTTCAATCTGTCGATTGTAGATGGTGCCGTTGACCACGTTATCGCCAAAATCGGCATTGATGAAAGCATCGCCGGTCACTTCGGCAGTTTGGGCTGGGCGAATGTCGCCGGGCGTGCCGGGTGTCACCGGCAGCAAATCACCACCATCACCTGCAACATTCAACAGACCGACATAGGTGCCAGCGTAGCTGACCAGACCACCCGAAGCGACGTCCTCGGTTGGCGCTGAATAGTCACCACGGCGGCCGTAGTTTGTGCCCGCAAAGTAGTAGGAGAACTGACCCCCGGTGCCGACCGCAACTGCAAAAGCGCCATCTTCGATTTCGCGAACATAGGCTGTGACGTGACGGTCAAGCGAGCTGTCCTGTGCCGTATAGGCCAGATAGCCGTCGCGATCGAGTGCCGGACGACGGCGATAGCTGGCGGAAAATGGTGTGTCATCCAGGCTGAGGCCGGTGATCACCAAGGTGCCTGCGTCGGCGTCGTAGGCGACGCTATCAACATCGGAGGCTAGGACTTCGGGAACAATTGGATCGGTGGTGGTGTCGCCATCAGTGGTATCATCGGTGGCAAAGGGATTGGTGCCCCCACCACATGCCGACAACAGTAACACTGCTGCAAGTCCAAGCATTGCCCGCTTCATCTGAATTGACCTCAAAATTTCTTTGTTTCCGGTAGTGTCTTGTCGCGGTTGCGGAAAGTCAATTGAATTGGCGCGTCTGTTCGGTGGTCTGCTGGGGATCGTGGCGCTTCGGTGACCCTTTTCAAGTGGAGGTCTATCTGACTTACAATTTGCAAGGGCTGTCGCGTTCACAGAAGCCAAAAGGAAGGGGCGTGTTGGTCTGTAATTTGCATGCAAACGCTTGAGATCCGAGGCCAGAGCAGGCTAGACACATTAAACACCAGAACTGACACACGACAGACATAAGTGCAGGATCGGCGGGCAAATCTATATGCGCCGCTTTGGAACCCGCCGGGGAGAGCGACATGCGCCAATACCACGATGCTTTGCAGCATATTCTGGACCACGGAGAAGCAAGCAGCGACCGAACCGGGACTGGTACGATTTCCTATTTTGGTATGCAGACGCGCTATGCGCTCGCGGATGGGTTTCCTTTGGTGACCACCAAGAAACTACACCTGCGTTCCATCATTCATGAACTGCTGTGGTTTCTCTCTGGTGATACCAATATCAGCTATCTGAAGGAAAACGGGGTCTCGATCTGGGATGAATGGGCGGATGAAAACGGAGATCTGGGACCGGTTTATGGCCATCAGTGGCGGCATTTTCCGCGACTGGAGCTTGCACCGGGCACCACCGGGGATGAACCATTATACCGTGCAGGCAGCGTGGATCAGATCGCAAATCTGGTTGAGATGATCCGTACCAGCCCGGATAGCCGTCGCCTGATTGTATCGGCCTGGAATCCCGCAGATGTGCCCGATATGGCGCTGCCGCCATGCCATACGCTGTGGCAGGTGCGGGTGCAGGGGCGACGGGTGCATCTGCAGCTCTATCAACGCTCGGCGGATATGTTTCTCGGGGTGCCGTTTAACATTGCCTCCTATGCGTTGCTGCTAAAGATGCTGGCGCATGTGACCGGCTATGAGGCGGGTGATTTCATCCATACCATTGGCGATGCGCATATCTATTCCAACCATATGGATCAGGTGAAATTGCAATTGTCGCGTAATCCGCAAGCGTTGCCGGAACTGCGCATCACCCGCGATGTACCTTCGCTTTTCGATTTCAACTACGATGACTTCGAGGTTCTGAATTACACCCCGGATCCGGGCATCAAAGCTCCTGTAGCGGTTTGAGGAAGACCTGAAATGATTACTCTTATTGTTGCGCGAGACCAAAATGGGGCCATCGGCAAGGACAATACAATTCCTTGGCATGCACCTGAGGATCTGAAGTGCTTTCAACGCGAAACCCTGGGTGGGGCTTTGGTTATGGGGCGTAATACCTGGGATAGCCTGCCGGTGAAGCCATTGAAAAACCGGCTGAACCTTGTGGTGTCCTCAAATCCGGATGCTGCTGATCTGGTCTGCCCCTCTATTGAGGCTGCGGTGGAAGAAGCAGGTGCACAGGGCTATCATCGGATCTACGGCATTGGCGGTGCAGGCATCTATCAGGGGATGATGGATATCGCGGATCGAATGCTGATTACCGAGGTCTGCACCGAGGTCGCGGATGCTGATACCTATTTCCCAGAGTTTCAGGCTGGGGATTGGCGCATTGCCGGTCAAACGCGGCTTCGCAGCGAGGCACCGGCCTGTACCGTAATAGAATATCTCCGCCGTTGAGCCGGGAGATTTTGGGCATAAGGCCATTCGCCCCGCTGGATCACCTTGCGGTGGGGTGAATTTCATTTGAACTTAGATAACCGGTAGGTCTGGTGCAGCGCGCGTGCTAAGCAGGCGACCGCCCTGCGGTGTCACCACAATGTTTTCCTCATGCACCATCATCAGCCCTGCGCCATAGGATAGTGATGGCTCCAGCGTCAGGACCATGTTTTCCTGAAGTTCCGTTGTGTCAAAGGCGGCGTGCGAAGGTTGCTCGGTCAGTTGCAGGCCCAATCCATGCCCCAGACGGCCGATGTCGCCACCGCTATCGTCCATTTCTGCGATCACAGATGACATGGCCTGGAACAGATCGCGGCAGCTGTTGCCGGGGCGTGCGGCGGCCAATCCGGCATCGGTTGCGCGCCACAGGACATCATAGGCACGCTGCGCGGTTGTGTCTGCGTGGCCGATGGCCCAGTTGCGATCAAAATCGCAATAATACCCATCCAGAACCATGCCGCTGTCCAACATCAGGATATCGCCAGTGGCCAGCGGGGTCGCATCGGGCGGCGAGATCACGTCGGCGTAGCCACCCGGCGCGCTGGCCCCGACCACATAGGGCGCTCCATCGGCTCCCTGTGCCAGCGCTTCGCGGCGAAAGGCGCGGAAGACCTCCTCCAGCGGGACGCCTTCGCGGGCAAATTGCGGGACCGCGTCAAATGTAGCGGAGCCGATAGCGCATATCCGCGAAAGTTTGTCAATTTCGGCAGGAGATTTCACCATCCGAAGTCCGTGCACCAAACCGGTTGCATCACGGATGCGCAAGGCGGGCAGGGCCGTCATCAGCCGTTCCCAATCCCCCAAGGGCATCCGCAGATGGGTTTCATGGCCCTTCATCACGCCAACTGTCTTGAGCGGCGACAATGCCTCAATCAACAGGCTGATTCCGTCGTCCTGCGGGTTGGGTGCGGACCAGCTGCGAATATCGTCCAGCCAGCATTGGCGCATCAGGCTCACGCCGATTTCGGGTATGATTGCGATGGGTTTGCCATTGGCAGGGACCAGCACAAACCACGGCCGCGTCGGGCTTTGCCAGAACAACGTTTGAAACCCGGTAAAGTACTGCACCTCGGGTTCGCTCATCAGCAGCATCCCGTCCATCCCGGCCTCGGCCATACGATCCTGGGCAAGCTTTGTTCTGGCGGCGTATTCTACATCGGGAAATCCGCGTGTGGTCGGCGAATCTGTCATAGGGACCTCTGTGACTTTGGGCGTGTAGGTGAATGGGTGTTTGCTGAGATGGCGGCAGCGACGAATACGGCGACCGGCACCAAACGTGGCATGGCGTGACGTGCGGGCGAAAACCGCAAAAAGATCAAATTCTGGCTGTTGGCTTCAGATCCTGACCAGCATGTTTGAAAATCTGCCCAAACCCCTCCAGCTCATCCATGATCCCGGCGCGGCGCAGGCAGGACCACATCAGCGCCTGATTGGAGGTTATAACCGGTTTGCCTGCGGCCTGTTCGATCTCATCCACCACTTCCAGTGAACGGATGCCACTGCAGGAAAGGAAAATCGCATCGGCCTCTGGTTGATCAATCTCCAATGCGAATTCTTTCCAATAGGAAGGTTCCACCTGGCCGAACTCCGCACCGGTTTCCAGCTGCAGTCCCTGAATGTCGAGAATGTCAAAGCCAGCAGCCAGCAAATACTCCGCCTCGGAGGTGTTGATATCGTCAAGATAAGGCGTGCCAACAACAATCTGTTTTGCGCCGATTTCGTGCAGGGCGTCGATGACGCCGGTGACGATACACATCGGCTGCGTGTATGGCGCGCCCTTACTGATCTCGCGAAAGACGTTTTCCTCTCGGCATACAATTGATCCGGAGGTGCAGCAATAAGCAACGACTTCGGGCTTCATATCCGGTTGCAGACGTCCGGCAGCATCGGCCATGTGGTCAATGTGGCGGGCCAGTGTTTCGTTGGTGGTGTAGTCGTCTGTTTTGAGCCGGGTGACATGGACGCCAACACCGACTGGAGCCATAGCAAAAATATCCGCTTCGCAGGCCAGATCGGTGGACATCAGGATAAACCCGAGACTTGCGCGATGCGCTGTGCCCTTGCCCATCAGCGGCGAGCGGGGTTTCGACTGAACGATTTGACCGGATTGGAACATCAGAGACGACCCTTGTTTGTGTATTTTGGATGGTGCGCCAGTTCTGCCCATCCCTTTGGTGTAAGCATTGTGCAGATTCCGCCTTAGGTTCGGTATCCTGTGACCGGGCGGTGGCGGTCAATAGCTTGCAACATGTGTGTTAGCTTGACCAGCCGCCGACCTTTTGTGTTATCGCGCTAGGGGATAATTGCGCAGCTGACAGGATGTGGCGTATCGAAAACTCTGTAAATGGTGATCAAATAGGGAGCCATTTCTGACTGTCGCGAGAAAATTCATCACCGCATGGCAGGAGTAACTATTGGCAGGTCCAAAGTCGGGCGATTCATGCCGACGGATGTGATGAAGGTCGTCAAAGCGTCGCTTGATATCCTTGGAGCTGGGCAGCCGCGTAGCTTAATGTGTGAGTGGCCAATAGCTGCCCGATATATTATCGATCAGGCCGGTTCGTGTTGGCTCAGTACCGCTTTGGCCGCACGAAAACACTCCAGCCCCTGCGGGACACCACAGTAGATTGCAACCGCGTGGATAATCGCGCGGATTTCCTCTGGGGTAACGCCATTGTTCAACGCACCTCGGCAGTGCAATTCCCATTCATGCATCTTGCCAAGCGCGCCAATCATGGCGAGGTTCATCATCGAGCGCGTTTTGGCGTCAATTGTGTCGTCACCCCAGCCGAAGCCCCAGCACCACGCGGTCATGGCTTCCTGAAACGGGCGAGTGAAATCATCGGCTGCGGCGAGGTTCTTTTCCACATATTCCGCCCCAAGTGTGGATTTGCGCTGCTCCAGACCTTTCAGAAACAGATCTTCGTCAAAGGTGCTCGTTTGGGCGGTGGTCGGCGCGGGTGTGCTGCTCATTGAGTTTTGTCCTTCATGGGGCGAGGCCTTCGACGATGGCGATTTCTGCGGTGCAGGCTGCCATTCGATGGGCGCGGGCAGATTGATATTCCGGCGAGTGGTAGCAGGCCAATGCGGTGTCCATGCTTGCAAACTCAATGACTACGTGGCGTTGATACCCATTGCCTTCCAGTGTTTCTGCAGCGCCGCCGCGCGCCAAGAACCGCGCACCGTATTTGGCAAAAGCCGCCGGTGCGTGTTCCTGATAGCCAGCGTAGCGGGCCGGGTCTGTAACAGTCACAAAAGCGATCCAGTAGCCCTTAGCCATGATGTATGTCCCGTTCTAGCAAATAGGTGTCGTTTGGATCTTTCTTGGGCTCTTTCAGGAAACGTTCCGCCGTGGCGGCGGCGTCGGTAATATGTGCTTCTATCGACCGTCGAGCGGCCTCGGGATTGCGGCTGAGGATGGCGTCGTGGATGGCTGCCATATGGCTCATCCCGGAGATCTCGCGGTCTTTGGCGGCGATGGTCAGCGCACGTAACCGGCTTATTCTGCCATTCAGACGCTGTACGATTTCCCAGGCGATGGAATGGCCGGCCTGAAGGAAGATCAGCTGATAGAATTCGGTGGTGGCCTGCAGAAGGCTGCTCCATTCGGTGTCGCTCATTGATGCCTCAACAGCTGCCAAGGCGCGGCTGAGGCCTGGTGCAAATTCGGGTTTCTGGATCTCTGCGCAGGCAGCAGCGGCAGAACCTTCCAATTGACGGCGTACCTCATAGATCTGCTGCGCCTGATCCCAGGATAGACGTGCCACTACTGGGCCGCGATTTGGGATGATCTCGACCAACCCTTCGGCCTCCAGATAGCGAATCGTCTCGCGCACAACGGTCCGGCTGACACCGAGCTGGTCGCAGAGCGGGCGCTCAACCAGCCGTTCTCCGGGGGCGAAATGGCCATCGATAATCGCCTCTCGCATCCGATCCTGCACGATATCACGCAGGGTTTGCGGGGCTTTTTCGATTTTTCGGAGCGTAGTCTGAGGGCTATCCATGGCGATCTCACTAGCAGTGTCCGACGGGCGTATCAAGTAGTATTGACATACAGTATAATGGTATACCATAAGATGATTAAGATGCAGATCAGGAGAGTCTCAATGCCCGCTGAAATCCGTAAAACGCTGCTTCATGTCGAAAAGACACTGATCGAAGGCGGCAAAACTGCTGCAACGCCGCTGACGCTGATTGCGGCCATGGCGGTTATACGCAACCCATGGGCCGGGCAGGGGTTCGTCGAGGAACTGGGCCCGCAGATCCGGGACTGCGCACCGGGGCTGGGCGCGCTGTTGACTGAGATGATACTGGAAGCTGCAGGAGGCGGTGATCGGGTCGAAGGTTACGGGAAATCCGCGATCGTTGGTCTGAACGGAGAGGTCGAACATGCCTCCGCGCTGATCCACACACTGCAATTTGGCAATCACTATCGTAACGCGGTCGGGGCGAAGTCCTATCTGTCGTTCTGCAACACTCGCGGCCCGGCCAATGCGCCGTTGATGATCCCGTTGATGGATAAAAACGATGCGGGCAAACGGTCCCATTACCTGACCATCCAGACATCCGTTGCCGATGCACCGGCCGCAGATGAGATCCTGATTGCACTTGGGGCTTCAATCGGCGGACGTCCGCACCACCGTATTGGTGACCGCTATCAGGATCTGAAAGAGCTTGGCCATGACGTCGACAATCCTGCAGCTGTCTGAAACAGGCCAGGCCTTCGCGTTTCGCGAACGGGGGCAAGGCGCGCCTGTATTGCTTTTGCATGGCGTTGGCATGCAATCCGCGGCTTGGGATCCACAAGCCGAGGAACTGAGCCATACGTACCGGGTAATCGCCCTGGACTTGCCCGGACATGGCGGTAGCGCGCCGGTGCCTGCGGGCAGTGAGCTGCCGGATTTTGTAAGCTGGCTACACGATGTGATCCGCACACTGAAGATTGGCCCGGTTAGTATAGCCGGGCATTCCATGGGGGCGCTGATCACCGCTGGTTTTGCCATAAGTCATCCGGAAATGACCGCCCGCGCTGCCCTTTTGAACGGTGTGTTTTGCCGTGATGCCGCAGCCCGCGCTGGGGTGGTTGCCCGAGCTGCGGATATTCGCGCAGGCAAAGGTGATCTGGAAACGCCCCTGGCGCGCTGGTTTGGCGATAGCGCGACGGATATCAGCGCCCGCAACCTCGTGGCAGGCTGGCTTCGGGAGGTTGATCCATCGGGCTATGCCACGGCTTACTCTGCTTTTGCGCGGGGGGATGCGACCTATGCTGACCGGTTTTCCGAGATTGCTTGCTCTTTCCTGGCCATTACGGGCGATGGCGATCCAAATTCAACGCCGGCTATGTCGCAGGCGATGGCCGCACAGGTACAGGATGGTCGTGCAGTAACCATCACCGGTCACCGTCATATGGTAAACCTGACTGCACCAGACCTCGTTACCAGCCATCTACGCGACTGGCTGAACTCACCGACCCAACTGGAGGCCCTGTCATGACATCTCTTGATCCGCGCGCGCTGCGCCACGCGTTTGGCACCTTCATGACGGGGGTGACGGTGGTGACGGCCCATGATCAGGCTGGTGAACCCATCGGCTTTACCGCCAATTCCTTTACCTCAGTCTCGCTGGATCCGCCCATGTTGTTGGTTTGTCTTGCCAATAGCTCGCGTAATTATGATGCAGTGGTCACCAGTGAAGGGTTTGCAGTGAACATACTGGCGGAGACGCAGATCGACATCTCAAATACCTTTGCCCGCCCGGTCGAGGATCGTTTTGCCGGGATCAACTGGCAAAAGGGACCAGAGGGCTCCCCCTTGATTGAAGGCGTGTCTGCCTGGTTCGACTGCAGCCTGCACAAAACGGTGGAGGCCGGAGACCATGTGATCCTGATCGGCGAGGTCAAAGCGTTTGATGCCAGCCCGCATCCGGGCCTTGGCTATGCACGCGGGGCCTATGTGACGCCCGCCATGACGGCAGAGAGCGCAGTGACTGGCCCCGATTTGGTGGTCTCGGCGCTGATCGAACGCGCTGGAGAGGTGCTGTTGGTCGATGATGGCCAAGGCGGCGCGACCCTGCCTGAAGCGATAGCAGGAACTGATGGTGCCTCTGCTGCGCTGCGTCAATTGATTGACGAGACGGGCCTGAACGCAGAGCCGGGGTTTGTCTATTCGATCTTTGAGGATGTCGCGCGCAAACGGCAGCATGTCGCGTTCTTGTGTCATGCCGCGACCGGCACGCCCTCGCGCGGCGCCTTTGTCCCATTGGACAGAAGCGCGCTCGAGGATGTCGGTGACACGGCTATCCTAACCATGTTGGACCGGTACATCCGCGAGGCGGCATTGGGAGATTTCGGAATTTATTCAGGCGATCAACGCAGCGGCGAAGTCCGCCAAATCGCATAACGGCAGGTGACACAATGCGCTTTTCACTTTTTGTCCATATGGAACGCACCTCTGCGGAGCAGGATCAAAAGAAGCTTTATGACGACTTTGTCGCCTTGGCCAAGATTGCGGATGCCGGTGGCATGCATGCTGTTTGGACCGGCGAACACCATGGAATGGATTTCACCATTGCGCCAAATCCATTCCTGAACCTGATCGATCTGGCGCGCCAGACCAAACATGTGCGGTTGGGAACTGGCACCATTATCGCGCCGTTCTGGCACCCTATCCGCCTTGCTGGCGAAGCCGCTATGACGGATATGATCACTGACGGGCGTCTGGATCTGGGCATTGCGCGTGGGGCCTACTCTTACGAATACGAACGGATGGTGCCGGGTATGGATGCCTGGGACGCAGGCCTGCGGATGCGAGAGCTGATCCCGGCTTTGCAGGGGTTGTGGCAGGGCGATTATGCCCAGGAGGGCACCTATCATTCCTTTCCCGCGACCACGTCGTCTCCCAAGCCACAGCAGAAAAACGGCCCGCCCATCTGGGTTGCGGCGCGTGATCCCAATAGCCATGAATTTGCGGTTGCCAATGGCTGCCATGTGCAGGTGACACCGCTATGGCAGGGGGATGAGGAGATCACCCGGCTTATCGAGACCTTTGACGCGGCCTGCGCCAAGTTTCCCGATGTGCCGCGCCCACAGATCATGCTGTTGAACCATACCTATATTGCAGCCGATGCAGCCGATGCGCAGCAGGCAGCAGAGGAGATCAACCAGTTCTATTGCTATTTCGGTGCTTGGTTCAAAAACGAACGTTCCGTATCGCAGGGCTTGATCGACCCGCTGAGCGACGCTGACATCGCCGCACATCCGTTCTATTCGCCTGAGGCCATGTTGCGTGACAATGTCATTGCCACCGCCGAAGGTGCGATTGAGCGGATCCGAGGCTATAAGGCGCTTGGGTACGATGAATACAGTTTCTGGATCGACAGCGGGATGAGCTTTGAGCGCAAGAAAGCCTCGCTCGAGCGGTTTATCCGCGATGTCATGCCGGCATTTGCCTGAAGAGGGACATATCATGCAGCAGTTTCAACAGTACATCGGCGGGGTGTTCTCTGATGGCTCCGCCCGGTTTGAGAGCCATGATCCCGCGATAGGAACCGCTTGGGCTATGATGCCTGAGGCGCGCACCGTAGATGTGGAGGCTGCTGTTGCAGCGGCGCGTGCGGCGTTCCAGTCCCCCGATTGGGCGGATATGACGGCCACCGCGCGCGGCAAACTGCTGTACCGGCTGGCGGATCTGATTTCCGAAAACGCAGAGACACTGGCCCAGTTGGAAACCCGCGACACAGGCAAGATTATCCGCGAAACCTCTGCGCAGATTGCTTATGTCGCCGAATATTACAGATATTATGCTGGCCTCGCGGATAAGATCGAAGGTGCGCATCTGCCCATCGACAAACCCGATATGGAGGTTTGGTTGCGCCGCGAACCACTTGGGGTGGTGGCGGCAGTGGTGCCATGGAATTCGCAACTGTTTCTGGCGGCTGTCAAGATCGGCCCGGCGCTTGCGGCAGGTTGTACTGTGGTGCTGAAAGCATCAGAGGACGGTCCTGCGCCAATGCTTGAATTTGCCCGTATCTTTGATCAGGTGGGTTTCCCGCCAGGTGTTCTGAACATCATCACCGGCTTTGGTGCGGATTGCGGAGCGGTGCTGACTGCACATTCTGGAATTGACCACGTGGCCTTTACCGGCGGGCCTGAGACGGCGCGCCATGTGGTGCGCAATTCGGCAGAAAATCTCGCATCGACCTCGTTGGAATTGGGGGGGAAGTCGCCCTTCATCGTGTTTGAGGATGCCGATATCGATAGCGCTGTGAACGCGCAGGTTTCCGGCATCTTTGCCGCCACGGGCCAAAGTTGTGTTGCCGGCTCACGGTTGATCGTCTCCAACCAGATCAAAGACGTCTTCCTGCAGCGGCTAAAGGAAAAGGCCGAGAGCGCGCAAATTGGCGTGCCGGATAAGCGCACGACCGAGATCGGGCCGCTCTGCACCAAGGCGCAGTTGAACCGCGCGGTGGATCTGGTGGCCGCGTCGGTGGCCGCAGGTGCACAGATCGTAACCGGTGGGGCGCCGCTGGATCGTGAGGGTAATTTCTTTCCGCCAACGATCCTTGATTGCTCCAAGGCACCCGATGCGCCTTGCCTGAGCGAGGAATTTTTTGGCCCGGTTCTATCCGTGCGTGGGTTTGATACGGAGGCCGAGGCACTGGCGATCGCAAACGACACTGCACATGGCCTTGCCTCAGGTGTTTTTACCCGCGATCTGACACGGGCGCACCGGATGATCCGGGGTATTCGCGCGGGCATCGTCTGGGTTAACACCTATCGTGCGGTTAGCCCGATAGCGCCATTTGGTGGGCATGGGCTATCTGGTCATGGGCGCGAGGGTGGTCTGGAGGCCGCATTGGACTACACCAAGGTTAAGACGGTTTGGCTACGCACCAGCGATGATCCGATCCCGGAACCATTTGTCATGCGCTGATTACTACCGTAATCGCTGCTCTAGTCCACAGGGGGCAATGGTAGGCGCACAACGGATTGCATCCAGACCTTGCGATACCAGCGGCTGGATCTTGTCAGATTGTTGGGATTTTCAACAGACGTCGCAGGCTGGCTGCGCCTAAGGGTCAGCCTTAGCGCAGCCTGATTGTATCATTGGGGTCGAATGTCGCTGGCCATCTGGCGGCCGTCGCGCCCTTCAGTCATTTCGAAATCGACTCTTTGATTATCCGCGAGACCGGTTAGTCCTGATCGCTCAACCTGTGAGATGTGTACAAATACATCCTTGCCGCCGCCTTCAGGCTCGATAAAGCCATAACCTTTGGTTGTGTTAAACCATTTCACGGTGCCACTCGCCATGTTCCCGTGTCTCCTTCTTGTTATTGAGCCGTGCTAAACAACGATAATTTCACGATGCAGCGCGGTATGATCGGTCCTGACGCAGCTTGCTGACAGAACAGGTCGAGGAAGTCTTCCCAACCCGGTTTTAACTTTTGCACGGACCATGTAAAAATCAAGAAAAACAGTGTGACTCTACCATAAATTGTGTTGAGCCGCCTCCTCTGGAAAGGAAATAACGTGCAAATCTTCGGATTGAAGACCTGTGATACCTGCCGCAAAGCATTGAAACAGCTGCCGCAGGCGGAGTTTGTTGATGTGCGTGCTGACGGCGTGCCAACGCCGATTCTTGAGTCCGCCTTGGCACAGTTCGGTGACCGGTTGGTCAATACACGCTCCACGACCTGGCGCGGGATGAGCGAAGACGAGCGCGCGGGCGAGCCGTTGGCGCTGTTGGCGGCAAACCCTACCCTGATGAAGCGCCCGCTGATCAAATCCGGCGAGGATCTGCATCTCGGATGGGATGCTAAAACCAAGGCAGCCCTTGGCGTTGATGGATAACGGCCCCATGTAATCTGGGAAGAAGTTAAGGAGAGCCGGAATGCGCAATGCAGCTCTGATACTTGGCGTACTGGCCGGGTTGCTTGGTCTGATCGTAGGGTTTGCGGGGTATGGCTATACGGCTGCCGTAGATTACTTTGGTGAAATCGATGGTATTGCCCAGCAGGTCGACAATGTCGACCAATTGCGCCTGTTGGCGGTCGCTTCGCCGATACTGGCACTAGCCGGGGGCGCTATGGCAGTGTCGCGTGCGCTTTGGGGCGGAGTGTTGCTGTTGGCTGCCGCGGCGGGATTTTACGCCGGGTTCGGCTTCAATGTTTTTACCATATTCCCGATCTCAATGGCGTTCTTAGCTGGACTGTTGGCGTTGGCGGCTGGCAAACCCGATGAGCCTAAGGCGCATTTCTAGAGACTGTCGAACGCGATCTAAAAAGGCGCCGCTGCTGATGCAGGGCGCCTTTTGTTGTTGAAATATTGCGGGCTGGTGTCAGGCCGCAGCCGGAGCGGTTACACGTCGCGCCAATGCGTCAAGCGACAGCGGGCCTGCACCTTTGAATACCAGCACTAGCAATAGGAAAGTCCACATCACCCGCTGATCAACAAGACCGATGGCATTGTCAAAAAGGCTGCCTAGTTTGACGCCATGGCCGGTGACATCAACAATCGTCTGCACCCAGATGAAGCCGATGGTGCCAAGCGCTGCCAAGCGTGTCAGCAGCCCCAATAGGATTAATGCGGGCAGCACATATTCTGCTACGGTCCCGGCAAAGATCACCAGCCGCTGAAAGATGTTGAGCTGTGACACATCATAAAGCACCGCTTCAGCGGCATGAGGGAAAATCTGGCCAAACGCCCCGGCAGAGGGGGAGAAGATAGATCCGTCGGTCTTTAACCCCGCGGAATTCCAATAATAGACCAGTAGCACCGCCACAAAAACGAGGCGAGCCAGGGTCGGGACAACGAAGTCCGACATCTTGTCAGCCTTGCCAATGATGGAAGTATAAGAGGAAACAAGCGCCTGCATCGATTATCCTTTGCGATTTAGGTCAATGATTGCACCGCCTTGCAGCAACAGGGCGAGTGGTGTGGAAAGGTCGAAGTCGGGATGGTCTGCCTGCACATCTGCAAGCGCTGCTTCAAGCGAAGCGCCATCCGTGATGGCGGATATCCAATCAGCGCCGCCCGGTGGCAGCTCCTGGATTAGTGGATCGAACTCTGGACGTGTAATCAGCACATCTTGTGCCATATGTCGCGGTTTTGGCGCGCTGTCTTCTGTGTTGAAACGCCAGATGTCATAGATCGGCCAGCGCGAGCGTAGCACCATCACAGCAGGGGCAAGGTGCAGGCCGGTGGCCATCAGTTCCTCGGGTGCCAACGCGCCCAGCTGAGCAGGATCCAGTGTGGTTGCATCGGCGGCATGATAGGCGCGGCGCCGTGCAAGCTCTAACCGCGCCATATCGGGGAGATACCCCAAGTGGCTGAGCTGTTCCATATTGGCCAGAAAGGCAGGAAACTCTGATCCATAGTGCATCATGAGCGGTGATGTTGGCGGATGCGCACGCAAGTACATCCCGGCCAGACCATCGATGTTCTGCTTGCCCAGCAGCTTGGTGATGATTGGAAAACCAGTATGCATTGCCTCGGTCAGGGAGACCGCGATGTTGTTGCGATAGACACTGAAGCGCCGCCCAGCAGGTTGATTCAGATGGTCTTGTAGATCTTGTGGCACCGGTTGTCCTGCGTCCATCATCGCGCGGGTAAACTCTGTCTGACTGACGCTCATGCCGGGACATGCTCCAGCGCGGTTGCCGCACGGGTTGCCTCTGCTGCCAGAACTTGCCATTCGGGAACATCGGTATCCCATTCCACAAGCACAGGTTTCGGGCCGGATTTCGCGAGCGTGTAATCCAACAGCGCCCAGACCGGGTCCACGACCTCGGCCCCGTGGCTGTCGATCAGCAGGGGATGACCATGGTCATCCTCATCCTCGTCATGGCCGCCAAGGTGGATTTCGCCGACGTGATCCAGGGCGAAGGCATCAATGTAGCCCTGAGGAGAGAAATCGAGATTGGTGGCGGAGACAAAGACGTTGTTTACATCAAGCAGCAGCCCGCAACCGGTGCGGCGGGTAATCTCGGCCAGAAATTCGGGTTCTGACCAGGTGCTCTCAGCGAAGGCGAGATAGCTTGAGGGGTTCTCAAGCAGCATCCGACGTCCGATTGTATCCTGGACCAGATTGATATGGCCGCAGATCCTTGCCAACGTCGCATCAGTATAGGGCAGGGGCAGCAGGTCGTTGTAGAAATGGCTGTCATGTGTGGACCAGGCAAGATGCTCGGAGAAGCTGGCTGGATTGAGCCAGCCGACCAGATGTTTCAGCCGTGCAAGATGATCACTGTCCAGCGGGCCTTCGCTGCCAATGGACAGGCCAACGCCATGGACGGACATGGCGAATTGTTCCGTCAGATGGCGCAGCTGCGCGATGGGGCGACCACCGTCCCCCATGTAGTTCTCGGCGTGGATCTCCAGCCATTTCACCGGGCCGGCATCCGCAAGGATATCGGCAAAATGCTGCGGCTTGTAACCAACACCCGCTGCTGCGGGCAGGGAGAGGGCGGCATCCAGCATGGTGAGACCTATGATCAGCTACAAAAAGGGCGGGAGATATCCTCCCGCCCTGATACTCTAACCTGACTTATGCAGGCAGGTCACGCTCCAGCGGCTCGAGTGAGCCGTTGCGGTCGGAACCATCCGCCATCTCGGGCAGATCCATACCTTCGCAGCTACCCGCGTCAACCAGGGTCCAGGCGTTACCCTGATAGTCAACGGTGGAGGTGCCTGCGCAGGTGGTGCCGGGGCCGGCGGCGCAATCATTCTGACCCGCCAGGGAGACGCCATAGCACTTCTCTTTCGACTGGGCGGCAGCCGGTGTGACCATTGCAGAGGTCAGTGCGGCAGCAACGGCACCAGCGACGGCGAGGGATTTTGCAGTGTTTGACATGTGTGTCTTCCTTCTTTGAATTTAATTGCGAGGGCGGTGTTACTAACGAGACATTAGCTCAGCCCGAGAAGTGTTTGAATTCACGAGCCTGTGTCTCACGCGGGCGTCAGCATCCGTGACTGTTTATTACAGTCGATTGGCTGCCGAACCCTTAAAACCATGCGCAAAAAGAAACCGGCCCCGCAAGTGGGGGCCGGTAAATCGGTAGAGGATCAGCAAAAGACCGCGGAAATGTTACAGAAGGTCCGGCGGAGTTGCGTCAACCGACAGGGTTTTTGTTACAGCATCCAGTGTTTCCACCTTGGTCTGTTTTTCACCAAGCCGGCGCACTGAGACGGTGCGCTCTTCTACTTCTCGGTGACCAACGGCCAGGATAACAGGCACTTTGCTCAGCGAATGTTCCCGAACCTTGTAGTTGATCTTCTCGTTGCGGATATCCGCCTCGGCCTGCACGCCAACGGCGCGTAGGGTTTCAACCACTTCGTTCACGTAATCGTCGGCCTCTGATGTGATCGAGGCTACGACGACT
Source organism: Phaeobacter cretensis (assembly GCF_047372505.1). Classification (NCBI taxonomy): domain Bacteria; kingdom Pseudomonadati; phylum Pseudomonadota; class Alphaproteobacteria; order Rhodobacterales; family Roseobacteraceae; genus Phaeobacter; species Phaeobacter cretensis. The sequence continues at coordinate 511,250 of NZ_JBKBEU010000001.1, read as the reverse complement.
TGGCGCGGGGCAAGCCAGAAGGGCAGTTTGCCTTCCCAGTTTTCGATCAGAATACCGATAAAGCGTTCAAGCGACCCAAAGAGCGCACGGTGCAACATGACGGGGGCCAGTTTTTCACCTGCTGGGCTGACATAGGTCGAACCAAAGCGTTCCGGCAGGTTGTAGTCCACCTGCAGGGTGCCGCACTGCCAATCACGGCCAATTGCGTCACGCAGAACATATTCCAGCTTGGGTCCGTAGAACGCACCTTCGCCTTCGAAGATCGTGTAGCTCATTTCGGCCCGATCAAGGGCGGTTTTCAGCGCGCCCTCTGACAGATCCCAGCTTTCATCACTGCCGATACGGTTTTCAGGTCGGGTTGACAGTTTGACGTGCACATCCTCAAAGCCGAAGTCCTTGTAGATCGACAGGATCAGGTCGTTGACCTTGAGGCATTCGTCAGTCAGCTGCTCGGGGGTGCAATAGATGTGCGCGTCGTCCTGGGTAAAGCTTCGGACGCGCAAAAGCCCGTGCAGCGCCCCCGAGGGCTCATAGCGGTGCACCTTGCCAAACTCCGCTATCTTCATCGGCAGTTCGCGATAGCTGCGCAGCGCATGGTTATAAACCATCATATGACCGGGGCAGTTCATCGGCTTGAGCGCATAGTCCCGCTCGTCATGGGTTTTGGCCAAAAACATGTTTTCCATGTAGTTGAACCAATGGCCCGAGGTCTCCCAAAGGGCGCGGTCCATGATATCGGGTGTGTTTACCTCAACGTAGCCAGCTTTTTCCTGACGGCGACGCATGTAAGCAATCAGCGTCTGGAATACGCGCCAACCGCCGGGGTGCCAGAAGACAGATCCCGGTGCGACTTCTTCGAAGTGGAACAGGTCCATCTCGCGGCCCAGCTTGCGGTGGTCGCGTTTGGCGGCCTCTTCCAGCATAGTCAGGTGGGCTTTCAGCTTCTCTTTGCCGGTGAAGGCCACGCCATAGATCCGTTGTAACATAGCGCGGTCGCTGTCGCCACGCCAGTAGGCCCCAGCCACGGACATCAGCTTGAACGCGTCACCCGGCAGTTGGCCGGTGTGCTGCAGGTGTGGTCCGCGGCAGAGATCCTGCCAGTCACCATGCCAATACATCCGAAGTGGTTCATCGCCGGGGATGCTTTCGATCAGCTCGACCTTATAGGGTTCATCATTGTCGGCGTAGTGCTGGATCGCGCGGTCGCGGTCCCACACCTCGGTACGTACGGCATCACGCTTGTTGATGATCTCTTTCATTTTTTTCTCGATCGCGCCGAGATCTTCGGGGGTGAAGGGGGCGACGCGATCAAAGTCGTAGTACCAGCCATTATCAATGACCGGGCCAATGGTGACCTTGGTGTCGGGCCAGATTTCCTGCACCGCGCGGGCCATGATATGCGCCAGGTCGTGACGGATCAGTTCATTGGCCTGTTCTTCGTCCTTCATGGTGTGAATCGCGATGGAGGCGTCAGCATCAATGGGCCATTGCAGATCCCAATGCGCACCGTTCACGGTGGCAGAGATCGCCTTTTTGGCCAGAGACGTGGAGATGGAAGAAGCGACCTCGGCGGCGGTTATGCCTGCGTCGTAGGATCGTGCATTGCCATCGGGGAAGGTGAGTGAGATCTGGGCCATATTGGCTGCTCCTCGTCGGTTTGGCGCCCACAGAACGCCCGGTTGCGGGTTATGGTGTTTGGTCCGTTTGGCAGGGGTCGGCGAGGCTGTCAAGCGGGCGAGGGGCTAACCCCTCAGGCTGACCCAAATATTTTCTGCCAGACGACACCGATAGATATAGACAGGTTGATCAGGGCGCCGGAACTGGAACGCCTTCGCGGATCACTGCGGAGTATTGATCTGTGATGCCCATCGCTTGCGCCATTGCCGTGATGCTACCCAGTTTGCGCAGCTCCTCGGTGCTGAATGATTGGGCCAGAACGCCCTGATCATGGGCGTATTCGGGCAGGTAGCCATTGGCCAGCAGCCGCCAATCCAGCGGCACGTCCTGAACAATGGTGCGGATCATCGTCATCACAACAGTGGTACAGTTTTTGGTCAGCGAATTGTACCATTGGGGCCGTTGGGCCAGCCCATTGGCGGCGTCGACATATTGCATCAGCAAGGTGCGGGCAGTTTCGGGATCGGCCTTGATGCGAAACAACTGTACATCTTCGCCTCGGGCATTGGTGCGGGTTCCAATCACGTCGCGCTCATCAGCTGCGATCAGCACCAAGGTATTGGTTTTGAACAAATCTGCAATCGGTGAGAACTCGCCGCCGACCTGTCGCCGTACCTCAACCGACCAAGCGATATGCTCGCCATCTGCAAAACCAAAGCTGACCACCATATGGGCCATCTCCGGTCCAGCCCAATAGGACATAAAAAGATCGATGCTCTGCAGTTGGCTCAGATCATAGCTGCGGTTGTCCCAGCGAGCTGTGAAATCAGTGGGGGTGCGCCAGTCAAAGTTACGCACATTGGTTAAAGTCAGGATATCACCATCGCGGGTGCCGGTAACCTGCCGGGCGACATCAGGTGACCAATTGGCATCGGCTGGCGGGGTCAGGCTGCCCCACCACCAGATCACGGCGGCCAGCGCCAGACAAAAGGTAGCAAGCCCGCGCAGCGCGCGTCCACGGATCAGCGCCCACAGCGTGGCCAGACCCAATCCAGCAAATCCCGACGCCGCAGCTGTGCGCCACAGACTGTCAACTGGCAAGCGATACCACAGCGCCATCGTGCCCCAGATGGTGGCCAGAAGGATTAACAGGCACAGTAGACCAAGGCAGAAGAGGCGAAGGGCGCGGGTCAAGGGGATGGCTCCTGGTCCAAATTGGGCAGTGTCTCAGCGACGCCGACCGCTTTCTACGGTTGGTGGCGCCTAAGTCGCGCGGACCGTAGGCAGCAGGGCCGCCGGTCGCAAGAGGTGGCTCCCTATGACTAGGATAAGGCTGCGCAGCGTTGCGCGGCTGCATCTGGCGCATGTAGATGGCGGCTGTACTTGCTAGACCTTTGGTAACCGGTACACACATCCATTGCGGTGGCCTTGTCGTCGTGGCAAATCTGACTGCAACGCAATTTGACTGATGGCGCCGCCGCAGGGGGATATCATGGGGACGACCCAATTTCTGGACACCAAGATGGGCCGCCGTCTGGCCTATCACCTTACCGCCGCGACAGGCGCTACCGATGTACCAACAGTGGTGTTTCTAGGCGGGCTGAAATCTGACATGGAGGGTACCAAAGCGGTGCATCTGGAAGCTTGGGCCAAGGCGCGAGGCATTGGTTTTCTGCGGTTTGACTATTCCGGTCACGGCGAGAGTTCTGGCCGTTTTGAGGAGGGCTGCATTGGTGACTGGCATCAGGATACGCTGGCCGCGGTACAGGCATTGACCAACAGCCCGATCCTGCCGGTTGGCTCGTCCATGGGGGGCTGGCAGGCGTTGCTGTTGGCCCGCGCGCTGCCGGAGCGGGTGGTAGGCATGGTCACAATTGCTGCCGCACCGGACTTTACCGAAGATGGCTATTGGGCCAATTTTACCGAAGATCAAAAGGCAGAACTGGAGTTGCGCGGGCAGGTAGAGCTGCCGAGCGACTACATGGAGCCTTATGTGATCACCAAACACATGATCGAAGACGGGCGTGTTCATTTGGTGCTGCGAGATCCGCTGGTTTTGGCGATGCCGGTACGCTGCCTGCAAGGGACTGCTGACACCGCTGTCAGTACAGAAACAGCACTGCGTCTTCTTGATCACGCGACTTGCAGTGACATGCGTCTGGAGTTGGTAAAAGACGCCGATCATCGGTTCTCTGACGCGACTTGTCTGAGGTTGATCGAAACGGCCGTTGCCGAGGTTCTGGGACTATCTGGCGCGGCTAAGATCGGCTAGGCTAGTGATCAAAGCAGACTCGCCTAATTCCGATGTAACCTCTGGCCACTGCTTTGGATTATTATGAGGCCTGCCACATTGGATTGGCCTGTGTCTGACGAAATGGCGATGGGATGTGACGTAGCCCGAACAGGAGAGTACCGATGGAACAACGCATCAGCCTGATCACCCTCGGTGTGCATGATATGGGGCAAGCCGCTGCCTTCTATGAGGCGCTTGGCTGGAAACGCGCTGACAGCCCTGATGGAGTCATTGCCTTTGATCTCATATCCCAGACACTCGGGCTTTATCCGCTGGCGGCGCTGGCTGAGGATATCGGGCTGCCGTTGGAGGCGTTGGGAACTGGCGCGATGACGTTGAGCCATAATACCCGTAGTGCGGAGGAGGTCGCAGAGCTGTTGGCAAAAGCTGAGGCTGCTGGAGCTAAGGTGCTTCGCCCGGCCGGCGAGGTGTTTTGGGGCGGTACCATCGGGTATTTTCGCGCACCTGACAATCATATCTGGGAGATTGCCCATAACCCGTTTTCGCCTCTGTCTGACGAAGGGGCCTTTCGTTGGAACGGGTATGGGTCGTAGGCATGAATTGGAGTGCTATGGCCCCGATATCCTGACTTGGGGTGCTTGCCAAATCTACTTGTGCCATATCAAAGAGGTAGAACGCACGTGACAGATCAGCAAGGCGGCGCAGTACAGGGCGGTTGCGATAACCATGAAGCAACTCCAGGGACCTCCGGGTTCGAGCCTTTGGTGATGCTACCGGGATTGATGGGCACGGCTGAGGTATTCTTGCCGCAGCTGCGCGCGCTCTCAGGTGTCTTGCCCACCATGGTTGCTCCGCTTGTAGGCGGTGCGCGGATAGAGACAATAGCAGATCATCTGTTGACACAATTGCCGCCCCGGTTTGCGCTGGCTGGCTTGTCGATGGGCGGCATCGTCGCGATGGAGATCTTACGCCGTGCGCCAGATCGGGTGACAAGGCTGTGTTTGATCTCAACCAGCCCGTTGCCAGATACACCAGCACAGGCAGCCGAGTGGGAGCCACTGATCATCGCGGCGCGCAGCGGTCGAATGGAGGATGTATTGCGGCATTGTCTGCCGGTGGAGTGCCTTGCGCCCTCACAACAGCGGCTTGATGTTCTGAATGCAGTGTATCAGCAGGGGTGCGCGCTGGGGCCGGATCTCTTTGTGGCACAGGCGCGCGCCTTGCAACGGCGCACGGATCAGCAAGCAGCGCTGCGCCGCTGCAAAGCGCCGACGCTGATTTTATGCGGGGCGCAGGACCGGCTGACGCCGCTGAAACGACATGAATTCATGGCGGCGCTGATGCCCAACGCGCGCCTGCATGTGATTGAAGAGGCAGGTCACCTTCCAACCCTGGAACAGCCGGATCTGGCGACCAGTGCCATCGCGGAATGGCTTGCAGAGGTTGATCCGCGCCAGTCGGATGTGGAAAGCAGCGTATCAACGGCTCCGGTTCAGGGGCAGACACATACACGGACCATATCTGAGGTTGGCGGCACGCCACCCGCGACATCAAACGGCTTACCGCCGCTCACTCTGACGAATCCGTTGAAATCAAATTAACTCAACGGCTTCCGCCTGTAGGTTACTCCAGCCGATAGCTATGCCAGAACATGGAAAACAGCAAGTTGCCGTGCTCAGCGATAGAGCGCCGCACGTTCTTCTTTGCTGATTACCATTGGCGTTGATGTCGGCGTGCCGTTTTCGACGTTAAAGAATGGTGTCTCTTTCCAGCGACCAGACAGGCGGGCGGAAATCATCCGGCTGAGCAGCGAAATCACCATCCGAATAGCCCCCTCGGTCCGGGGCTGTTTTCCGGTTTTTTTCACAAAGGCGCGGGTGCGGATCTTGCCAAGTGCGTCCTTGTCGGCAAACCGGTCCGACCGCATCCCGGCGAAAGGCAGCGTGGGTTTCGCCAGTGTGTTGGCCATCGGGGTGCCGCAACAGCCAGCATACCAGCGATGCAGCCCCTTAGGACTCAGCCGCATCACACGCAGTAATCCCTGCCCTTGATGGAACTTGAGCCCATCAGGGTTGACCTGGAACAGGTCAACCGGGCCGGGGGCCGGGTCGGGTTGCTTATGATAGATCTCGTTTGCGCGGCAATCAGGACAGAAGCAAACAATGCGCGTACCGGCCTTTTGGGCATCTTGCGACAGCTCACCTCGGATCTGTCCACAATCGCAGGCGAAATTCAGCGGACCAGCCATTCAGGGTGTCCCTCACTTTGTGATTTGCGCCCAACTTCCAGCTGGGCGCAGCAATGCGTCTCAGGCGGAAATCTTGGCGCGTTTGGCCGCGGGGGTGCGCGGTTTGCGAGCGTTGGCGTTCATGAATTCGATAACCAACGGGCGGATGTTATCGCGCCAGCTGCGCCCGGCAAATATGCCATAATGTCCCGCCCCGGGTTCGACATGGCTGGCCTTTTTCTCCTCGGGCAGGCCGGTGCAGAGATCTAATGCCGCAATACACTGACCGGGGGCTGAGATATCGTCGTTGGCGCCTTCTACGGTTTTCACCGCCACATTGGTGATTTTGCCAATATCGACCTTGTGGCCTGCGACGACAAAGTCGTTGCTTGCAATCTCGCCCCCCTTGAACACACGTTCCACCGTCGAGAGGTAGAATTCCGCTGTCATATCCATAACTGCGAGGTATTCATCGTAGAAGCGGTTGTGGGCATCATGGTCAGAGGCTTCGCCGCGGCTGACCCGTTGGATCTGATCCATAAAGGCCTTGGAATGCCGTTCGCCGTTCATCGACATGAAGGACGATAACTGCAGCAGCCCGGGATAGACCTTGCGGCCGACGCCTTTGTATTTGAAACCGACGCGCTGGATCATTGTCTCTTCAAGCTGGCCCATGGTCACACGGCGACCAAAATCAGTGACATCCGTTGGGGTTGCATCGGGATCCACTGGCCCGCCGATCAGCGTTAGCGAGCAAGGCTGCGCGTCGGGATCCTGCTCCGCCAGATAGGCCGTCGCCGCCAGTGTCAGCGGTGCTGGTTGGCAGACAGCTATGACATGGGTGTCCGGACCCATTTCACGCATGAAATCAACCAGGTATAGTGTGTAGTCTTCGATATCGAACTTGCCGGCCGACACCGGAATGTCGCGTGCGTTGTGCCAGTCGGTGACATAGACTTCGCAATTTTCAATCAGGCTTTTTACGGTCGACCGCAGCAGAGTTGCATAGTGACCAGACATCGGAGCCACCAACAAAACCTTGCGCGGCTGTTCGGCTCGGCCTGCCACGCGGAAATGGATCAAGTCGCCAAATGGGCGTTCGACGACGGTGTCGATTTCGACCACGTGATCGCGGCCATCAGCACAGGTCTGGGTATAGATGCCCCAGTCTGGTTTGGTCACCATACGCTGATAACTGCGCTCTGTTACCTCACCCCAGGCGGCCATCCAGCTTAGTGCGGGATTGGGGATTGCGGCAAAGGCGGGGTTGGACGCCATCGATAGGGCCGTTGCGCCAAGCCACTGGTTTGTGTTGCGCATCGTTTCCATCAGATCGTACGACATCATGTAACGCATGTTATATCTCCATTGCGTTGGCCGCCCAGATCCGATCTGAATCCACGTGCGGTTGTGTCACAGCCCATCGGAGGTTTCACGGCTTTGTCGTATGATGGGCGGACGGTATTCTGCATAGCAGAAAGATTACGGGGGATTTGTTAAGATGACAACAAGTGACAGCGCGGACCCAGCGGTCTCGCCGGAACATATTGAACGAATTAAGAAAAATATGGAGCAAGTTGAGCAACTATCGAAACGCCTGATGGATGTTCTGGCTCAGAAAAAATCTCACCCCAAGTCATTGGATGGTCCGAATCAGGAGTTATTCGCACGTGCAGCAACTGCGTATTGGTCGGAGATGGCCCAGAACCCAGGTAAGCTGTTGGAAAAACAAGTGTCTTATTGGGGGCAGGCGGTGGTGAATTTCGCAGAAGCCCATTCATTGATGACGAAATCGATGGAGAGCGGCTGCACGGGTATCGCGGAAAAGCCAAAACCCGCTGACCGTCGCTTTGCCAATCCGATGTGGCAGACCAACCCATATTTTCACTATGTCAAACAACAGTATCTGACCAATGCTGAGATGATCCAGGCCGCAGTGGCTGAGGTCGAGGATCTGGAAGATATCGACAAACGTCGACTTGGCTATTTTGCCGATCAGATTGTGCAGATGATGGCCCCCACGAATTTTCTGGCGACGAACCCCGACGCGCTGGAAAAAGCGGTGGAGACCGAAGGCCAGTCGCTGATCGACGGGCTGGAAAATCTTGTTGCTGATCTGGAAGCCAATGATGGCGAATTGGTGGTGCGGCTGGCCGACGAGAGCGCGTTTGAAATAGGGCGAAATGTCGCCACGACGCCCGGTGAGGTTGTGTTTCGCAATGAGATGATGGAGCTGATCCAATATCACCCCACAACCGAAACCGTGCATGACATTCCGATCATACTATTCCCGCCCTGGATCAACAAATTCTACATCCTTGATCTCAAGGCTCAGAACAGCCTGATCAAATGGGTCACCGAGCAGGGCTATACGCTCTTTGTTGTCTCCTGGCTGAACCCCGGCCCAGAACACGCCGACCTGGGTTTAGACGATTATGTCGATAAGGGGTTCTTGACCGCAATTGAAACCGTCAGGTCGATCTGCAATGTGAAACAGGTTAATGCGGTTGGCTATTGCATCGCGGGCACCACGCTCAGCCTGACGCTGTCTTTGATGAAACAACGCGGCGACACTTCGGTGAAGTCTGCGACCTTCTTTACCGCACTGACCGATTTCTCTGACCAAGGAGAGTTCACGCCCTTTCTCCAAAACGATTTCATCGATGGCATTGAGGAGGAGGTCAACGCCAACGGGTTGCTGCGGTCTTACATCATGGCGCGGACTTTCTCCTATCTACGGTCAAATGACTTGGTCTATGGCCCGGCAATCCGCAGTTACATGATGGGGGAAACTCCACCTGCCTTTGATCTCCTGTATTGGAACGGGGATGGCGCAAACCTGCCGGGGCGGATGGCGATGGAGTATCTGCGTGGCCTGTGTCAGCGCAATGAATTTGTCAACGATGGCTTTGAGTTGATGGGCCACACGCTGCATGTGCGTGACGTGACCGTGCCCGTGATGGCCATTACTTGCGAGACCGACCACATCGCTCGTTGGAAAGATTGCTATCGCGGTGTGCAACAGATGGGGTCCCGCTCTAAAACCTTTGTGGTGGCGCAGTCAGGGCATATCGCGGGCATCGTTAACCCGCCGACCCGCAACAAATATGGCCACTACACCAATACCAGCCTTAAAGGCGTTCCCGATGCGTGGATGGAGGGGGCTAGCTTCCACGAAGGTTCCTGGTGGCCGCGCTGGGAAACCTGGCTCTCCAAGCGTTCTGGCAAGCAGATTCCGGCGCGCGATCCCGGCGATTCGCAGCATCCTCCGTTGACCTCAGCGCCGGGCGACTATGTGCGCGTTAAGGCGAGACAGGCAGTAAGCGGCTGATTTGTAATGACTTTGGAAAATTTTCTGCGCCGCAGCAATAAATATCTTGAAATGCTGCGACGCAGAAATAATATTGATCTCATGCGAAGGCGGCATCAGGATCTGGCCGCGTAACCAAGAGGAACTAGTACTATGGCTAAGACCCAAGATTTTACCGCGATGATGAAAGACATGATGGGTGCATTCCCAGTTGACACAAGCGCGATGGAAGACGCGTTCAAGAGCACTGCAGCTCTGAACGAAAAACTGTCCACTGTTGCCCTGCAGGCCGCTGAGAAATCCGCTGAGATTTCCAACAGCTGGGCCAAAGAAACCCTGACCAAGCTGGGCAGCGTTTCCAAAGCTCAGGCAGAGCCTGCTGACTACGCAAAGGCCGCAACTGATTTCGCCTCCGCTTCCGCTGAAGTGGCTGCTGAAAACATGGCTGCCTTCGCTGAAGTTGCCAAAAAAGTTCAGATGGACACGGTTGAGCTGCTGATGTCGGCTGGCAAAGACATCTCCGAAGAGGCGTCTGCCGCTGTCAAGAAGGCCACTGATGATGTGACTTCCGCTGCGAAAAAAGCAGCTGCTAAGTAAGCGCTATTAGAACTCGCAAAGAGATTTCGCACTCCTCCCGATGGCATCTCTTTGTACCGAAAGGGGCAGGTCACATGACCTGCCCCTTTTTCGTATCTGCATGACCGGGGTGATTGCCTCATGTGGATGCGGTCGTTTTGTCAGATGATATTGGATCCGACGATCAATTGTTGCGCGGTTTGGCGTAACGCTTCCCTTTTGTTCTGCGCTCGCATAGGCTTTGCTGCAATGCATCATGTCTGGGGAGAAGTGACATGTCGGATAAGGATAAACCCTTGTTGATCAAACGATATGCCAGCCGTCGGCTCTATAATACCGAGACCAGCGACTACGTTACGCTTGAGGATATTGCCGGGTTCATCCGAGAGGGCCGCGAAGTCCAGATTGTCGATCTGAAGACGGGCGATGACCTGACACGTCAGTATCTACTACAAATCATCGCCGAACACGAAAGCCGTGGTGAAAATATCCTGCCGGTCAATGTGCTCAACGATCTGGTGCGCAGCTACATGGTTCCCGGTGGCGGTGTTATGCCTCAGTTCCTGCAAAGCTCATTCGACATGTTGCGCGAGAACCAAAGCAAGATGGTTGAGAACATGAGCGCGATGAATCCGATGGCCCAGATGCCGGGGTTTGAGGCGATCAAAGCACAGCAGGAAGCATTTCTGAAGGCAATGACTGGTGGCTTTTCTGGGAGCTGGCCCACAGGTGGTACAGCACCAAGCGAGGCTGATAGCGACAAGGGCGGCGATGGGCTGGACGATATCAAGCGTCAACTTGCAGAATTGCAGGACAAGCTCTCCAAATTGAAGTGATCGCAGTCAGATGATGGGCGGCTTGGATCCGCAAGTCGGGTCCATCACTAGGGTCATGCTCAAATTTTGCGACCAAAGTCTCAGGGCTTGCACCGTATTTGTGATCCCGTTCGGGGCGCTCCAGAGTTAAGCTAGATTGGCCAGGCCTCCATCCGGTGTTCCGACCGCCTGGTATTTCTTTTCGTGTACTACGTGACGATTGCGACCCAACCCCGAAGGATCCAAATGACTACGCCGAGCTTGCAGCGTTTTGATAACATTCCTGAAACTGCGCTTGACTGGCATTGCGCCGGTAAGGCGGCGGGGCAGGGCGCTGCGCTGGCAACAGTGGTGGAAACATGGGGGTCAGCTCCTCGTCGCACGGGGTCGCAGCTGGTGGTTGCCAGCGATGGACGTATCGAAGGCTCTGTCTCGGGTGGCTGTGTTGAAGGCGCGGTGATCGTTGCCGCTCAGGAGGCAATCAATACTGGCCACCATCAGGTTCTGGAGTTTGGTGTCAGCGACGAGGATGCGTTTGCTGTGGGGCTGGCCTGCGGTGGCACTATTCGCATTCTGGTCGAACCTATTGGCGGCACATTGCCTGAAACGGTGCTGGCTGATCTTGTCGTGGCCCGCGCTGAACGTCGCGCCGTGGCTTATGTGGTCGATCTCGAGACAGGCCTAGGCCGGTTGGAGAGCGACACCCACGTCGAACGGATGCGCATGGATCGCTCCGGGGTGGAAGAGGATGGCACGACATTTGTCGCCATTCACAATCCTCCACTGCGGCTCATTGTGGTGGGCGCTGTGCATATCGCGCAGGCGCTGGTCCCGATGGCGCGGATCGCGGGATATGATCCGGTTATCATTGATCCGCGCGCTGCCTTTGCCTCCCCTGAACGCTTTCCCGGTGAGACACTGGTGGAGGATTGGCCGGATGAGGCGATGGCGCGCCTTGCTCCTGATGCCCGCAGCGCCGTTGTCTTGCTAACCCATGATCCCAAGATTGACGATCCTGCACTGGAGGCTGCCCTGCGCGGGCCATGTTTCTATATCGGGGCGTTAGGATCATCCCGCACCCATGCCAAACGGGTCGCGCGCATGCAGGATGCAGGATTTGATGCCAGCACCATTGAGCGTATTAACGGGCCTATTGGCCTCAATATCGGTGCAGCTGGCCCCGCAGAGATCGCAGTGTCCATTATTTCCGAGATGACGGCGGTGCTGCGCGGTCGCAAGATATGATTTTTGGTGAGGTGCCGCTTTCTCAGGCTTCGGGCTGCTATCTGGCCCATTCGCTCCAAGGAGCGGATCGCCGTATCGCCAAGGGCACCCGATTGGCTGCGCCCGATCTGGCCGACCTTGCCGCAGCTGGCCATAGCGCGCTGATTGTGGCGCAGCTTGAACCTGGCGACATTCATGAGGACCGCGCCGCTGAACACCTTGCCGAGGCACTGTTGCCCGACCCGCAGGCGCGTGGCCTGCGTATTTCAGGTGCCGGAGCGGGGCGGGTGAACCTCCATGCGCTTGGCCCCGGTTTGATCAGAGTCGATGCGGCGCGGATAAATGCGCTGAACGCGGTTGATCCGATGATCACGCTGGCAACTGTGCCTGACTATCATCGCGCAGATCCTGGCAGCATGGTCGCTACGGTGAAGATAATTTCCTATGCCGTGCCGAATATCGCTCTGGAAGCTGCTACCCGTGATGTGGCAGGCGCAATCAGCCTGATCCCTCCTCAGCTGCGTCGTGCGACATTGATTGAAACCCGCACCAGTGATGACATTCCATCGGACAAGGGGCGTGCGTCCATGATCGGGCGCTTGGACCGTTTTGACATGGTCATGAGCCCCCGGCAGGTGGTGCCCCACCGCGAGGCCGAACTGGCCGGCGCCCTAAAAGCTGCCAGTGCAGATAGCGATCTCCTTATGGTGCTCACCGGATCGGCTACATCTGACCCGTTGGATGTGGCCCCCGAAGCCCTGCGTCGCGCAGGCGGCGGGGTGCTGCGGTTTGGCATGCCGGTCGATCCCGGTAACCTGCTGTTCCTGGGACATCTGGCTGGTCGTCCAGTGTTAGGGCTGCCGGGTTGCGCGCGCTCGCCTGCGCTCAACGGCGCGGATTGGGTACTGGAGCGATTGATATGCGGCTTGGAGGTCAGCAGCGCCGATATCGCTGGAATGGGCGTCGGGGGCCTGCTGAAGGAAATCCCGACACGCCCGCGTCCGCGTCGCAGCAACCTCTGACTTCGTTTGCAGAGTGCAACTGCAACTGCGACTTTAGTCGCGGCTGGTGCGATTAGTGCTTCGCGCAGGCAACAGGCCCGTGTTTAACTTCTGCAAGCGAGTTAACACGAGCCAAGGGAGGCGCTGATGGTGAAAGTCACAATGACCGTAAACGGTCGGACTGCGAGCGGAGAGGTCGAGGGGCGAACGCTTCTGTCCGGTTTTCTGAGAGAAGAACTGGGGTTGACGGGTACCCATGTCGGCTGTGACACCAGCCAATGCGGCGCTTGTGTCGTGCATGTCGACGGCAAGGCGGTGAAATCCTGCACCATGCTGGCTGCCGAAGCCGAAGGCGCGGATATCGCGACCATCGAAGGGCAGGCGGCCCCGGATGGCACGCTCAATACCATTCAGCAGGCTTTTCAGGACCACCATGGTCTGCAATGCGGCTTTTGCACGCCGGGAATGGTGATGTCTGCAGCCGCCTTGCTGAAAGACAACCCAAAACCGAGCGAACAGGAAATTCGTGACTATCTCGAAGGCAACCTGTGCCGCTGTACCGGCTACCATAACATCGTGAAGGCGATCATGGCAGCTTCTGGTCAGGATGTCTCTGCTATCGCGGCAGAGTAATTACGCGGCGGCCACTCGATCTCCGAAGAAGATCACCGAATACGGTGGTACGGGACGGAGGGAACAGGACCTGCGACGAGACCAGATTCAGAACCAAAGTATGACCAAGAAGTTTGCCCCAGTGCAGACCATCCAGGGAGGAGATTTGGAGAATGCCAAAGGATAGCGGCATAGGCGCCAGCCCAAAGCGGCGCGAAGATGTAAGGTTCCTGACCGGAACCGGAAATTACACCGACGACATTAATCTACGTGGCCAAGCCTATGTGCATTTCTTGCGCTCGGACGTGGCTCACGGGCGTCTAACCTCAGTCGATACCTCGGATGCCGCTGCCATGCCCGGCGTTGTGCGCATCTTTACCGGCGCTGATTTCGAAGGCGTTGGTGGGCTGCCATGCGGCTGGCAGGTGACTGACCGCTTCGGTGAGGTGATGCAGGAACCCGCCCATCCGGTGTTGGCCCAGGGAAAGGTGCGCCATGTTGGTGATCCGATCGCGGCCATTGTGGCCGAGACGCCGGAACAGGCGCGTGATGCGGCTGAGGCGATAGATCTGCAGATTGAGGATCTACCCGCTGTCGTCAATATGAAAGAGGCCGTGAAGGATGGCAGCACCAAGGTGCATGACGATCTGACCTCAAACCTCTGTTACGATTGGGGGTTTGTTGAAGAGAACCGCGATGCCGTGGATCAGGCAATCAAGGCTGCCGCCCATGTCACCACGTTAGAACTGGTCAACAATCGTTTGGTTGCCAACCCGATGGAACCTCGGGTTGCAGTTGGTGATTTCAACCGCGCAACCGGCGACAGTACGCTCTATACAACCTCGCAAAACCCCCATGTTATTCGCCTTTTGATGGGGGCTTTTGTGCTCGGCATTCCAGAGCACAAACTGCGCGTCGTGGCCCCGGATGTGGGTGGCGGTTTTGGCACCAAGATTTTCCACTATGCAGAGGAAGCGTTCTGCACCTTTGCCGCCAAAGCCCTGAACCGCGCGGTTAAATGGACCTCGTCCCGGTCCGAGGCCTTTATGTCGGATGCGCATGGTCGCGATCATGTTACCAAGATCGAACTGGCGCTGGATGCTGACAACAACTTCACGGCGCTGCGCACTGAAACTTATGCGAATATGGGGGCTTATCTGTCCACTTTCGCGCCTTCGGTACCAACCTGGCTTCATGGCACGCTGATGGCGGGCAATTACAAAACGCCGTTGATCTATGTGAATGTGAAGGCCGTATTCACGAATACTGTTGCGGTGGATGCCTATCGCGGAGCAGGTCGGCCTGAGGCTACGTTCCAGCTCGAGCGTGTGATTGATAAAGCCGCCCGTGAGCTGGGCGTTGATCCGATAGCCCTGCGGCGTCAAAACTTTATCACGGACTTCCCCTATGCCACCCCTGTTGCGGTTGAGTATGACACAGGGGACTACGTGGCCACGATGGATAAGCTGGAAGAGATCGCTGATCTCGCCGGTTTTGAGGCCCGCCGTGCAGAAAGTCGCAAGAATGGCAAGCTGCGTGGGCTTGGGGTTAACTGCTATATTGAAGCCTGCGGCATCGCGCCCAGCAATCTTGTCGGTCAATTGGGAGCCCGTGCCGGCCTTTATGAAAGTGCGACAGTACGGGTCAATGCCACAGGTGGCATTGTGGTGATGACGGGCAGCCACAGTCACGGGCAGGGGCATGAGACATCGTTCCCGCAGGTGATCGCGGATATGATCGGCATCGACGAAAGCATGGTCGAGATCGAACATGGGGATACCGATAAGGCTCCGATGGGCATGGGCACATATGGCTCGCGTTCGCTGGCGGTTGGCGGTTCTGCCATGGTGCGGGCGACTGAGAAAATCATCGCCAAGGCCAAGAAAATCGCGGCCCACATCCTTGAAGCCTCTGATGCGGATATCGAGCTGAAGGATGGCCAGTTCAGCGTCGCCGGCACGGACAAGTCATTGGCTTGGGGGGATGTGACCCTTGCGGCTTATGTGCCGCATAACTACCCGCTGGAGGATATCGAGCCTGGGTTGGAGGAAACCGCGTTTTATGATCCGGCGAACTTTACCTATCCCTCGGGCGCCTATGCTTGCGAAGTAGAGCTGGACCCCGACACCGGAAAGGTGACTATCGAGAGCTTTGCTGCCGCAGATGATTTTGGCAATATCGTCAACCCGATGATCGTGGATGGTCAGGTGCATGGAGGCATTGGTCAGGGTATCGGCCAGGCGTTGATGGAGGGGTGTGTCTATGACGACGACGGTCAGCTGCTCTCTGCGTCCTTCATGGACTATGCCATGCCCCGCGCGGATGACGTGCCATTCTATCAGGTGGATCACTCTTGCCAGACGCCCTGCACCCACAACCCATTGGGGGTGAAAGGCTGTGGTGAGGCTGGTGCCATTGGCACCCCGCCTGCGGTGGTAAACGCGGTGGTTGATGCATTGCAATCTGCAGGCAGTTCCGTGACCCATATCGATATGCCACTAAGCCCGGCGCGGGTCTGGGCCGCAATGCAGGGTTGATGTGCGACTTACAACGGCGGAGGCGGGGGCCAGCTCCCGCACCCCCGGAGTATTTTCGGAAAGATGAAGGCCGGTTAGCCGGTTTTCGGAAAGGATACGAAAATGTATGAATTCGAATTCGAAAAGCCAACGACCATCGCCGATGCGGTGGCGGCTCTGGCGAAAGAAGAGGCCCAGGCCCTGGGCGGTGGGCAGACCCTTATTCCAACGTTGAAGCAACGGTTGGCGATGCCCGGTACGTTGGTCAGCCTGAGTGGGATCCCTGATATGCGGGGCGTCTGCGCGGATGGCGATGCTTTGGTGGTCGGTGGTGCTACGACCCACGTCGAAGTAGAAGCAGCGGTGGCGGCAACATATCCGGCACTGTCAGCGCTGGCGGGCCATATCGGCGATCCGGCTGTGCGTAATCGTGGCACAATTGGTGGATCTCTGGCCAATAATGATCCGTCGGCATGTTATCCGGCAGCCGCGCTGGCCAGCGCGGCGACGATCATCACCAACACGCGTGAAATCGCAGCGGATGATTATTTTCAGGGATTGTTCACCACAGCGCTGGAAGAGGGCGAGATCATCACCTCGGTTCGGATGCCAGTCCCAGAAGGGGCGCACTACGAGAAATTTGTCCAGCCTGCCTCGCGCTTTGCCCTTGTTGGCGTGTTTGTGACGCGGTTTGCAGATGGTGTGCGGGTGGCAGTCACCGGCGCGTCCGAAGACGGTGTGTTCCGCTGGGGAGCGGCGGAAAACGCTTTGGCCGCGAATTTTTCCCCCGATGTGATTGACGGGCTAAGCGTGGCAGAAGATGGCATGATTGGCGATCTGCATGGCAGCAAGGCCTACCGTGCACATCTCGTCGGGGTGATCACCAAGCGGGCCGTGGCTGCCGCCAGCTAGTCCCGCTGAGCGCAACGATTGACGGCCCTGGCGGATAGCCGGGGCCGTTCGTTGTTTTCTTGCAGTAGTTTGATCTGTTCGTGGATCAGGCGCGCAGGTAGCCGGACATCGTATCGAGCAGCGTCTGGGTGCGCCCAGAGAGGTTACGGATTTCCGAGGCAATCACCGCAAAACCTTTACCCTGATCCCCGATACGCGCGGCTTCAATCGACGCGTTGAAGGCGATCAACTGGATGTGCCGCCCCACGGTTTCGGCATTTTCAATCGCCTCGCGCATCCCGTCATCGCGCGCACTATCGCGAGATTTCTGCGCGTCGAACATGTTCTTGGTCATATCAATCAAAAAGGCAGAAACTTCCGGCTCGACCTTGTAGAGGGCCTGGGCCGTAAGTGAGGGCATCTCGCGCACACGCTTCAGCAACTCGGAATCGGATTTTTCCTCGACAACCTCGGCAAAGGGGGTCAATGCGTCGACGGATTTCTTGTGTTGTATCCGTAGTTCGGCCGGTAGCTCATACTCGCTCTCGGCGAGGAGCTTATCCAGTTTCTTGGTCAGCATCGCATAGGCGACCTTAATCCGAGAAACAGACTGATCGAGCAGTTCTTTCATGGTGTCGGGCGCGTGCTGGGTGTCTTCGTTGGCCAGAACAACTAGCGCAAGCGAAGCGGCGCGGCAGGGGGCGATGGCCATAAAGGCGCTGTTTTGGACGTCGCTGAGAGGCTTCAAGAGAGGCTCCATATTTGCGGTGATTATTCTTGTCGGAGGCGAGAGCGAACTCCCACTAGGAATTAACGCGAGGGCGTAAATAAAACGTCACCATAGGGGGCATTAAGCTTCATCGTGCTCGAAAAAGTCTATGCAATGCTCGAAATGGTGCTGTCTGATGTCGGTTGATGTGACAGGGCACGAAAAAACCCCGCTCCAGATGGAACGGGGTTGCTAACTCTGGATGGATGGTACAGCAGTTGCTTACTTCTGCGGCAGTGGCCCGATCATCATGATCATCTGACGGCCTTCCATCTTGGGCATGTTCTCGACCTTGCCCTGTTCTTTGATATCTTCTGCGACACGCAAAAGCAGCTCACGTCCCAGGTTCTGGTGCGCCATCTCGCGGCCACGGAAACGCAGGGTGATCTTCACTTTGTCGCCGTTCTCAAGGAACTTGTACACATTGCGCATCTTGACTTCGTAGTCATGGATATCCGTGTTGGGACGGAACTTCACCTCTTTGACTTCGATGATCTTCTGCTTCTTGCGTGCTTCGCTTTCCCGCTTTTGCTGTTCATACTTGAACTTGCCATAATCCATGATCTTGCACACGGGCGGGGTGGCGTTGGGCGAAATCTCGACCAGATCGAGACCGGCCTCTTCTGCCATCTGCATCGCCTTGGCGGGGTGAACCACACCAACGTTTTCCCCCTCGGCGCCAATCAGGCGAATCTCAGGAGCACGGATTTTTTCGTTTGTGCGCGGGCCGGTGTCGCGTTGCGGCGGCGCATTATGGGGTCTGCGGGCTATGACGTCTATCCTTCTGTCACTTCGGAAAAGTGCCCGGAAAATAACGATCCCGGGCCTGCGATTCAAGTCAATTGCGGGTATGACCGCGCATATCATGGTTTTCAAGGTTTGTTTGCACCTGAGAAGGTCAGCAAATGGTTAATTCTGATGTGCGCTGATCTTGGCAAACGGTGCCGAGCCAGAATGGCGGCGTTTGGCCTATGGCGACGACTATAGATTATTCCCCTTGTAGTTTCAGGTGCATAGGCCCAAATGCTAAGCCGCAAGCCCAACCGTTTTGCTGGGCAATTGAAGAGTTAAGGAGACCTATCATGAAACCGATCGTCATTGGCCTGGGTGTAGGAGCCGTCGCATTGGGCGGATATTTCTATGTCTCCTCCATGGAGACAAGCGAACCTGCGCCGGAAACTGTCGTCGTCACGCCCGAAAGTGAGACTGCTGCAGAAATTGCGGCTGAGGTCGAAAGCGATGTCGCAGCTGCCGCTGAAGAGGCCGAAAGCACCGTTGATGCAGCTACAGATGCCGTCAGCGATGCGGCCACCGCCGTGACTGATGCGGCGGAAGAGACTGCAAACGAAATTGCTGAAGGTGTAACCGATACTGTTGATCAGGTTCAGGAGAACGTGACTGACGTTGTTGAAGGAGCGACCGAGGGTGCCGCAGCTTTGACCGATGAGGCTGCTGCCACTGCAGAAGCAGCCAGCGACGCAGTAGCTGATACCGCCGCTGCTGCGGGTGATGCCGCGGCAGATGTTGTAAATGATGCAGCTGAAACTGCAGGCGATGCGGCAGAAGCTGTGTCAGATACCGCCGAAGCGGTGACTGACACCGTTGCTGATACCACGGCCGACGCGGCAGCTGCTGTATCCGATACGGCTGAAGCCGTCACCGACAGTGTTGCGGATACTGCCGCTGATGCGGCTGCCGTCGTTGATGGGGGTAAAGACGCGGCCATGGGTGCGCTGCTGACGCCTGAAGGCTTCAACTACGACAAGGTGATTGCCATGATCGAGAAGTCCTCAATCGACACCACACAGAAAGCGCTGCTGGCCACGACGTTGGGTCAGGCACGCGACAACCCGGCGCTGTTGGAAACGGTGCTAAAGCGGATCAAGGACGCGCTGTCGCTGTAAGCCGGTTCTGGTAATACACCAAACGATTGAGGCTCTCGTCAAACTCTGGCGGGGGCCTTTCTTGTTGGGCAATCTCTGAGATTAGCTCGCTATTTGCCAAACAGCGCCACTCGACCTCAACAAATTCCATACCTGTTCGAGCAATTTCCACTAGTGCATGGAAAAGACATCCGGCAGGCGAAAGCCATATTGAACTTTTTGGGTCGAAGATGATCGCTAAGTAGCAGGATCATCTGATGAATATCGACCAGTCGCCCAGGCACGCGATCATGACACCATTCGGGCGCAAGGACGCAGGGGCCCGTCATCCCGCGCTGCTAAGTTGGTTCGCGTAGCTGGCTCGTTCTTGATCCATCGCGGAGCGCCACCGTGCACGAAGAGCCAATGCATTTTCTGGGATCCTTTGCTCCAGAACATCCGTCGAAATCATACGATCTGTACGAAAATAGCGAAAGCTGTTGCGCAGCTCACACCACGCCGCGAGAATTCGGCCTTCGTCCCGATAGCCAAGCAGAATAGGCCAGACCACGCGCTCTGAACGTACTCCGGAGCCACTTTGATATATCAACGCTATTTTTCGATGGGTACGGATGGCATTCCTAAGAAATGAGGAATCGACGGCCTCAAATGCCGGAACAACTGGAGCAATACTCATAGCTGGCTGCAACACATGTCCTCGCAGACGTTCTGGAACGACCACCTCGATCTTGGCAAGAAAATTAAGAGCAGCTTTTGCCAAATCTGGTTCGCCTCTGCTTGCAACCCAATGCGCACCCAAAACTGCGGCATCAAGTTCATCTGAGGTCAACATCAAAGGAGGCATATCAAACCCCTTTTCGAGGACGTATCCGACGCCAGCTTCGCCTCGGATGGGAACGTCTTGTGACTTCAGTGCGGCGATGTCGCGATAAACAGACCGTTTGGACGATCCCAATTCGGAAGCAATATGCTGTGCCGAAAGCGGCTCTCTCGCTAGGCGAAGAAGCTGAATAATTTCAAACAGTCGCTCCGCTTTGCGCAAAAGTGGATCCTCATGTTGAATGCTGCCATGATGCTGTCAGCATGCCAGATTTATGTCGCCAGGCAAACGTGTGATTAAGACCACGCAATCAAAAGAGAGGCGAACATGATAAAGGGAAGTTGCTGTTGCAAAGCTGTCCAATTTGAGTTGATGAACGAACCTTCGTTTGTTGGTACCTGTCACTGCTCAAGGTGTCGCAAAGTTGGTGCAAGCACTATTGCATTTGTGAAAAAGGAAGACCTCAGATGGGTTTCAGGTAAGGAATTCGTTCACGTTTTTGAGCCGTCCGCCCCCTATATCTATGGGCGCTGTTTTTGCAAAATCTGCGGCACATCACTCGGCGAAATATTATCCGCCGACGACAGCGTTCCGATCGCAGCAAACGCACTTGATGGTGATATCGGCCTTAAGAACCAATCCCATGAATTCGTCGGTGAAAAACCATCTTGGTATAGCATCTGCGACGACGCCCCCCAGAACGACGGTCATCCAGAGAAAGCGTAGGGGAACATTTAATTTTGCTGTCGGACGGACGCTTTTCCGTACCGCCGTCATTCGCTTCGGCCCGCGAGTGATAGGTGGACGACTGTAGAGGATTGCCGTTGTACCGACCTGTCATATGGATGAAGGTCGTCCTGGCCGTTATAGTTTCAACACTTAAACATGCGAACAGCAGCGCGGTGATAGCCTGCGCTGCTGTCTCATTTTGTTCAATAATTCCATTGCCACTGGGGCTTCCAACCAGTTGCTGGTCTTCGGGTCAGTCGAGGAACGCTTTTTCCACCACGAAATGCGCGGGTTTGGAATTTGCACCTTCTTCAAGACCGTAGGTGTTCTCGAACAGGTCTTTCAGTTCGAGATTGAACGCAAGGTTGCCGCAGATCATCGCGCGGTCGCGTTCTGGGTTCAGTGGTGGCACGCCGAGATCGGCGAACGCTTCTCCGGAGCGCATCAGGTCAGTGATACGGCCCATTTTTTCGCTCTCTTCACGAGTGGTGGTGGGGTAGTATTTAATCTTCTTCCAGAAGCCTTCACCAATCACCTCATTGAGCAGTTCGTCTTCCTTGAGGCTCTCAATCAGCTCTGCGCCGTAGGTCAGCTCGCCTGCTTCGCGGCAGGTGTGGGTGATGATCACCTCATCAAATTTCTCATAAGTTTCGGGCTCGCGTAGGAGCGAGGCAAAAGGCGCAAAGCCGGTGCCGGTGGCAAAGAACCAGATACGTTTGCCGGGAACCAACGCGTCATGCACCAGCGTGCCGACGGGCTTGGGACGCAGGATAATCTCGTCACCCACGTTGATGTGCTGCAAACGCGAGGTCAGCGGGCCGTCTTGCACCTTGATCGAGTAGAACTCCATTTCCTCATCCCAGCTGGGGGAGGCGATGGAATAGGCGCGCAGCAGGGGTTTGACCTTGCCGGTCTTGGGGTCAGGGTCATTCATCAGGCCGATCATCACAAACTCACCCGAGCGGAAGCGCAGGGAGGCCGGGCGGGTCACCTTGAAGGAGAACAGCCGGTCGGTCCAGTGCTTCACCTCGGTGACGGTCTGAGCGTCGGGCAGGGCGGGCACGGCCTTGGCCGGTTTCGGTTCGGTCGCAGTATCTGTCACAGTTTCGCTCACGGGGGTCATCTCGTTCATCGGATCCATTGCCGGAGGAATAGCCGGCACCTCTGATTAATCTTTGATACAGGTCAGGAAAACCCCCTGTTTTGCAAAAGCGGATCCGCGCAGGGCGCAAAGGAACCGGGTCTGCCAGGAGTTTTCCCAAGAAACGGAAGATGGCTGGCTTAGCGCGCGGCAGTTCCACGCAGGCGGGCCTGGTAGTCATGCGCCTGCCAGTTGGCACGAGCAAGCCATTGTTCCTGCGGCTGGCGGGTGGCCAGATCATCGCTGATCTCTACCTCATCAAAACCCGAGCGCCGTGCCATCGCATATTGATCTGCCAGAACATGGCCATAGGCGCGCAGGCGCCCTTTGTAGCCAGCCAAACGCAAACGGCTGGCGAGGGTAAAGCCGCGCCCATCGGCAAAGCTGGGGAAGTGAATGCGGATCATCTTCAGCCCCGGCAGTTGGTTGGACAACGCCGCAGGATCGCCGTCTGGCTGAAGTTCGAGGGCAGTTTCACTGTCAAAACCAGCCGTCCAGCTGTCAGGGCTAAAGCCCGTATCGGTCACAATCACGCTCATCTCTTAAGCTCCCGTGCGAATGAATTTGCCATCCACCACGTGGATGCCGCATTCTTCCTTGTCTTGGTTACGCCAGCGTCCGGCCCGCGGATCTTCCCCGTCCTTGACGGGTGAGGTGCAGGGGGCGCAGCCGATTGAGGGGTATCCCTTGGCCACCAACGGGTGGCGGGGCAATCTGTTCTCGTCCATATAGACGCGGACATCCTGCGGTGCCCAATGGGCAAGGGGGTTGATCTTCATTCGGCCGGTAGGACCGTTTGCGGTTTCTTCCACCTCAAAGAAGTTCAGCGCGGCGCGAGACCCTGCCTGAAACCGTTTGCGTCCGGTGATCCAGCCGTCGAAACCCTCGAGGGCCTTTTGCAGCGGAGCGGTCTTGCGCAGAGCGCAGCACGCATCGGTGTCAGAAAACCGCAGCGCACCAAAGGGGTCTTTCTCGGCGATGTCGGCTGCCCGGATCACTTGCACATTGCGCAGGCCCAGTCGCTCGCTGACCTCTTGCTGGTAGACCAGTGTTTCGGTGAACAACAATTCGGTATCGACAAACACCACCGGCGTCATGGGATCGATCACCGCCGCCATATGCAACAGCACGACAGATTCCGCGCCAAAGCTGGAGACAAGTGCGATATGGCCCGCGTCGTTCAGCGCGCCCTCGATCACGGCGGTGGCAGAATGGTGGCGGAAGCGCGCATTGAGCGCATCCACCTTTGTTGCCAGTGCCTGTTGGTGGGCACTGCTTGGGCCTTGGCGTGTGTCAGGCGGTTGTGCCGCTGCATTGACCATGGTGCTAAGCAACCTTTTTCTGGGCCTCGGGATAAAGCGCGGCTTTGAACGGATCCATGCCGACGCGACGATAAGTCTGGAGGAAGGTTTCCTCGGCGCTGTCGCGCAGAGAGAGATAGGCGGTGATCAGACGTTCCACCGCAGGCACGATTTCATCATAGGCAAAACCAGGACCGGTGCGCGTGCCAATCGCCGCGGTCTCGGTGGCATCTCCACCCAGGGTGATCTGGTAGTTTTCCACTCCGGCTCGGTCGAGACCAAGAATGCCGATATGCCCCACATGGTGGTGACCGCAGGCATTGATACAGCCCGAGATCTTAATCTGGAGGTGGCCGACGTCGTGCTCCAGCTTCAATTCGTCAAATCGGGTCGCAATTTCCTGTGCCACAGGGATGGACCGCGCTGTCGCCAGCGCGCAGTAATCCATGCCCGGGCAGGCGATGATATCGGAGATCAGGCCAATATTGGCAGTGGCCAGACCACACGCCTTGAGTGTGTCGTGCAGCGCGGGCAGATCCGACTTGTGGACATGAGGCAGGATCACATTCTGCTCGTGGCTGATGCGCAGTTCATCATAGCCAAATTTTTCCGCCAGATCCGCCATCACCCGCATCTGCTCTGCAGTGGCATCACCTGGTGTCTGGCCGTGCGCCTTGATAGAGATGGTAACGATGCTGTGGTTGTCATCACGGTGCGCTGCCAAGTTTGTGTCTGCCCAGGAGCGGAACACCGGATCAGCATCGTAGGCGGCCATATAGGTCGCAATATTGCCGCCACGCAGCTTGGGCGGGGCGAAATCTGCTTTGATGTCCGCCAGCAGCAATTGGTCTGTGCCATCAAAGGTCACGCGACGCTCAATAAACCGTTCCTCAACCATCTCACGGATGGTATCGATGCCATTCTCCTGCACGGTGATCTTGATCCGTGCTTTGTATTTATTGTCGCGGCGACCGAGCAGGTTGTAGACCGCCAGAACAGATTCCAGATAGGGGAGCAGGTCGGCTTGTGGCAGGTAATCGCGGATCACCTTGCCAATCAACGGCGTACGACCAAGCCCACCGCCCACGATGACCTCAAACCCCGGCACACCGTCACGTTCAACCATGCGCAGGCCGATGTCATGCGCTTTGGTCACTGCACGGTCATTGGCACTGCCGGTGATGGCGATCTTGAACTTGCGACCCAGGAACTGGAATTCTGGGTGATCGGTTGACCACTGGCGGATCAGTTCGGCGTAGGGGCGGGGGTCTGTTAGCTCATCCTTGGCAGCGGCGGCAAAATGGTCTGATGTGACATTGCGGATTGTGTTACCGGAGGTTTGGATCGCATGCAGGCCGACCTCACCCAGTGCGTCCAGCATATCGGGCACATCACGCAGCTTGGGCCAGTTGTACTGGATGTTCTGGCGCGTGGTAAAATGGCCGTAGCCCTTGTCCCATTTCTCCGCCAAGAGCGCGAGGGTGCGCATTTGCGCGGAATTGAGCGTGCCATAGGGGATGGCGACCCGCAGCATATAGGCGTGCAGTTGAAGATAGAGCCCGTTCATCAGGCGCAGGGGCTTGAACTCATCCTCGGTGAGAGAGCCGTCAATGCGGCGCTCAACCTGGGCACGGAACTGTGCGTTGCGTTCAGCCAAAAAGGCTGTGTCAAAGGCGGTGTACTTATACATTTGCGCTGGCCTCTTGCTTGCCGTGGTCATAGTTTGAGGGTCCGGTGCGGCGGAACTCCTCGCGGAAATGGGTGGGTTCAGGGCCGTGATCGCCCGGTTTGGCGTCGGCGAGGTAGATCCCCACCACACTCAGAGCATCCTTTTCGGCATCCAGCATGCGCAGCTGTGCTTCGGCCTCATCTTCGATCAGCTCGGCCTCTTGCAGCTGACGGCTCCAGCCGTTGGTGTCGGTGAAATAGATCACATCACCTTCTAGCAGGTCATTGGCGGTGATGATTTTCGGGGTAAACGGACGAGGCATCAGGCAAGCTCCATTTTCAAATCTGTCAGGGCCTGGGCGCTGGCGCGCGGGGCAAGGCCAAGGAATGTCAGCGCCGGGCCAGTTAGGTTCGCGGCGGCAATATCGGTGGGCAGACGCTCCAGCGTGGTCTCAACGATACGCTGGTTGGCGCGCGAGGCGTTCTCAACAATGGTCATCGGCGTGGCACGATCCGCGCCATGCATGATCAGGCGGCCCTGCACAAAGCGGGCGGATTTTTTACCCATGTAGATGGCGGCGACCTCACCCGGGCGGGCAAGTGCGGACCAATCGTGATCAGCAAAGCCTTTCATGTCGTGGCCGGTGAGGAACCGCACAGATGCATTCCGCCCGCGCTGTGTCAGGCTCTGGCCAATAGAGGCCACGGCTGCAGAGGCGGCTGTGATGCCGGGCAGGATTTGATAGGCGATACCGGCGGTTTCGCAGGCACTGAGCTCCTCATCAAGACGGCCATAGACTGTAGGGTCACCTGATTTCAGGCGCAGAACCTTTTTGCCCTCATGTGCATGGGCAACCATGCGGGCGCAGATCTCTTCCTGGCTCATCTGCGGGCCAAAGCCCTCTTTGCCGACGTCTTCCAGCTGTGCTTGGGGGCCGGCCAGTGCCATGATTTCGTAACTGACAAGGCGGTCGAACAGGATCACATCCGCCTGCAAGAGTGCGCGAGCTACCTTGAGTGTCAGCAGATCGGGATCACCGGGGCCAGAGCCGGCAAATGCGACCTCCCCCGCGACCAGCGAGGCGGCAACAGAACCACAAGCGTTGCCCAACATCGACAGGGGCGCAAGGGTGGGGCTGGTGTCCGTTCCGGTCATTTTAGGCCTCATCTCGATTGTTTGACTTACCCTTAGATATAGGAAATATTCCCCCTTATCCGCTATATGCTGCGGCAAATAAGGAAGATTGTTCCAGCTGGCAGCAGATGCAGGCGGGTTGATCCCCAAACAAGGAGAAAACAGGAATGACAGTGCGGATCGACAGCACGGATAGGAAAATTCTGGCAGAGCTGCAGCGCGATGCAGGCCAGTCTCTGGATGAAATCGCCCGCCGTGTGGGTAGTTCTAAGACCCCGGTTTGGAATCGCATTCGCAAATTACGCGAGGGTGGCGTCATCGGCCGTCAGACCATGGTACTGGACGCCGAGGCGCTGGGATTTGAGGCATGTTTCTTTGTACTGATCCGCACATCTGCCCATGAGGCTGAGTGGCAGGCCAAGTTTCTAAAAGCTCTGCGGGATCGTCCGGAGGTGCAGGAAGCGCACCGGCTTGCGGGGGATATCGACTATATCCTGAAGGTGCGGGTGAAAAATGCCCGTGCGTATGACAAATTCTATCAGGCGCTGATCTCTGAGGTCAGGGTGCATAATGTCACCGCGCTTTTGTCGATGGAGGAGATCAAATCCACCACATTGCTGCCATTGGATGCCGTCGACGAAGAGTAAGGCCGTACCGCCAGCTTGGGATCATCTACTGGGATGTGGGCGCTGCTCCCTTTTTTATAGTGGGCCCGATGTGCGGTACCAGCGGCGCATAGGCCCTGCCTATTTGCTGTCCCGGAGTATTTACACTGATGTGGCGTCCTTTTGACTGCCTAACACCAGTGCAGAGCTTGCATGCAAGGCCCTTATCTGGAAAAGCTGGCGTATTCCCGGATGAGTTTTTTCACTATGCCTGTTTCCCCGACTCCCGCAGCGCCTGCCGGCGCACTAACCGCGCGCCTGTTGTTTTTGATGTTGCTGTTCTGTGGCACCATTTGTTCCTCAATGATTATACCGTTCATGGGCTATTTCCTGGTTGAGGGGCTGGGGTATGAGCCGTGGATCATCAGCATTTATGCCGGGATGGCGATTGGCCTGACATTGGTTGCCAATCGGCAATTTGCCCGCCGCATTGATGCGGGCGCACGGGTGTTTCCGTTGGTTGGATTTGCGGCGACCGGGTTTATCTTCGCCGCCGGATCATTGACGTTTGCGCCCAACCTGTGGGTCGTGCTGACAGCGGGTGTATTGGGGTTCGGAACCAGCTCCAGTGCGGTTTCCACCATGTTCAGTTTGGGCGGCAGTCTGGCCGAGCGTCATCAGGTGGAACGGGTACGGTTCAACTCGCATATGCGGGCCACCACCTCGACGGCCTGGATGGTTGGACCGGCGGTGACCTTCCTGATTGCTGACCGGATCGGTTTGCAGGCTGTGTTTGCCACGGCGCTTTGCCTCTCGCTGGTCTGGCTTGCCCTGTGGTGGTTTACGTTGCCCCGCGATATCACTGCCATGGCACGCACAGCGACGCCCAAGACAACGACGTCCAAGACAGATATGGGTGCGCCATCCGTGGCACCACGGGGGGTGTGGCTGGCGGCTGGGTTTGTGTTTTGCCTGTCGACCGCGCATTCTCTGACCTTTTCATCGCTACCGCTCTTTTACGTGCAGGAGGTGGGGCTGCCGGGATATGCGCCGGGTTTTGCGTTTACGATCAAGACCTCTGTCGAGGTCATTGCGATCTTTAGTACGCCTTGGGTGATTGCACGGTTTGGCATGTGGCGGGCATTGGTTGTAGTAACGGGGCTGGCCATCGTCACCATTCAGCTCTTGGCCGCTGTGCAGAGCTTTCCACAAATGCTGGCAGGGGCTGCGCTGGAGGGGATGTACTACGGCTTCTACGCCAGCCTTGGTATCAGCTATGTGCAGTCCTTTGCTCCGGACACCCCCGCCCGTGCAACAGCAATCTATTGGAATACGTTGATGGTGAGCGGGGTTCTGGCAGGGCCTGCAGTGGGGGTGATTGCGCAGATCTATGATTTCCAGACCGTGATCCGCAGTGCCTCTGTGGTGGCAATTGTTGCAGCAGGCGTACTGATCGCCGGACGTCCCAAAGGGCAAGTAACTGCCTGAATTTTAGGATATGTTGTGGCGGGGCCAAGAGTGTGGGCCCGCCACCGTCTGCCGAGCGGCTCAGGCTTGAACCATCAGGGCGCTTAACCCGTGGAAATGGTAGGTGTTGTTATATTCCGGCGCGCCGACCAGTTTCAGATTCGGACATCGCTCAAACAGGATCGGCAGGGCGATCTGCATCTCCATCCGTGCCAACGGCGCGCCAACGCAGAAATGCAGTCCTGCGCCAAATGACGTATTCACTTTCGCCGGGCGTGTTGGGTCAAAACTCTCGGGGCTATCGAGCATTTCAGGATCACGGTTGGCGGCCGCTAAGAGCAACGCCACCTCGTCGCCGCGCTGGAAAGTATGGCCAAAGACCTCGATTTTCTCATAGGCATAACGGGTGAACATGTGCAAAGGCGGGTCGTAGCGCAGGATCTCCTCAACCAGACCATCGATGCCATCGGGTGCGAGCCAGGATGTCTCCCAGCCCTGTTGGAGCATGGTTTTAACACCGTTTCCGAGCGAATGCACCGTGGCCTCATGCCCGGCATTCAGTAGCAGAATGCAGGTGCCGATCAGTTCATCTGTAGACAGGCTTTCGCCGTCTTCTTCGGCCTGGATAAGACGGGTGATCAGATCCTCACCGGGTGTCTTGCGGCGTTCCTCGACATAGGTCGTAAGGAAACCGATGAACTCCTGACTGGCGCGCGCGGCATCGTGTTCTGTCTCGGTGGTTTTGGAGGCCTGATACATCGCTACCATCTTGTGCGACCAATCCAGAAGCTTGGGTGCCATGCCTTCCGGCACGCCGAGCAGACGGCAGATCGCGATCACCGGTACTTGGGTACAGTATGTGGATAGCAGATCAAAGGGCGCATCCTGCGGGAAGGCATCGATCAGCTCATGGCAAAGGGTGTTGAGACCCGGCGCCAATGCTTTGATTTCGCGGCTGGTAAAGGCGCGCATGATAAGGCGGCGCAACCGCGTGTGCCGGGGTGGTTCGGCGTCCAACAGCGAATGTGCCTCGACCTGCAAGAAGGGCGCGAGGTGCACGGGGCTTTCGCGGGCCATCTCCGGTGGGATTTCGCGGCCAAAACGCCGGTCGCGCAGCAACATATGGACGGCCGGATGGGAAAAGGCTGCGACCATGTCGTAGTCCTGCCAGATGTGCAGATGTCCATCGCGGCGGGCAGCGGCGTAAAATCCATAGGGTGATTGGACAAAATCAGGATCGGTGGGGGATTGAATCAATGTCTTCATGCACGAAGCTTTTGCCAAGGTGGCTGGTCAATGCAAGGGGGGCTTTGCTACTGTGCGGACAATGACGCAATTTCTCGGACATCGATGGATCATTCTGGCGCTCCTGTTGGGCGCTGTGACAGCTGTTGCCGGCGGCGTATACCGGCTGGGCTATCGTCAAGCGCTTGATTCGCTTGCAGAACGCAGTGCGGCGGATTTGGCTCTGGCCTCGGACCGGGTGACCACGCAGTTGCAGGTCTATCAAGAGCTGGCGGTGTTGATGGCCGATCACCCGGCCCTGAAGACATTGGACAGCGAGCCCTCGCGCCGCGCGGCCAAGGTCCTGCTGCGCGAGGTGGCGGATAAGACGGCAGCGCTGGATGTGTTTTTTGTGGACCGCGCAGGGCGCGTTGTGGTGGCCGCCGCAGGCGTGA
This sequence comes from Phaeobacter cretensis, assembly GCF_047372505.1. NCBI lineage: Bacteria > Pseudomonadati > Pseudomonadota > Alphaproteobacteria > Rhodobacterales > Roseobacteraceae > Phaeobacter > Phaeobacter cretensis. The sequence goes on along the minus strand of NZ_JBKBEU010000001.1, from coordinate 481,010 downwards.
TGGGTCGAGACGTGACCCAGGAGGGCTACTTTCATCGTGCCATGCAAGGGGCATTGGGGACAGGTTACGACGTGCTGAACCCTCGTGAGCGCCGCGCCTACATCTATGCGGCACCGGATTTTGACACCAATGGTCGAGTGCGAGGTGCGTTGGTGGTGGTCGCCGATGTGGAGGATGTGGAGCAGACGTGGCGCGGGTCACTGCCGGCGGTGTTTTTCACCAATCGCGGCGGCGAGGTGTTCATCGCAAACCGGCGTGAGCTGTTGTTCTGGCAACGTAGCGTTGAAGGGCCTGGCCTATCCCCGCCGGATGGCCGACCCGTAGCGCTGCGCGCGTGGCGGGAGGGATCCCATGAGATTTGGGATCTGCGTTGGTCGCCTTATCTGCCGGAACGGGCCCTGCATCAGGCGGTGAACCTTCCGCAGATCGGCATGGTGGGCGAGATTCTGGTGGATGTGACACCGGCGCAGCGGCTTGCAGCGCTGCAGGCTGCTGCGGTCGCGGCTATCGTGTTGGCGCTGGGGGCGATGTTGGTACTCGCACTCGACCGGCGGCGCATTCTGGCAAAGGCCAATGCGGTGCTGGAGAGCAGGGTTGCTGCACGCACGCGGGCGCTGTCCGCGACCAATACACGGTTGACGCGTGAGGTGCAGGAACGACTAGAGGCAGAGGCCGCACTGAAGCAGGCGCAAGAAGATCTGGTGCAGGCGGGTAAGTTGTCCGCACTGGGGCAGATGTCTGCAGGGATCAGTCATGAACTGAACCAGCCGCTGATGGCGATCCAGCAGTATGCCGAAAACGGCGAGGCATTTGTCGCGCGGGGCAAGCCGGATCGGGCCGGTGAAAACCTTGGCCGGATTGCGCAGATGGCCGGGCGGATGGCGCGCATCATCAAGAATCTCCGCGCCTTTGCCCGCAATGAAAGCGAACCGATGGGGCAAGTGGATCTGGTGCAGGTGATCGGTACCGCAGCAGAGCTGACCGAGCAGCGGCTGCATCAAGACGGTGTAACATTGAAGTGGGAACCACCAGCGGAACCAGTTTTTGCCTGGGGGGGCGAGGTCCGCTTGTCGCAGGTTTTTGTGAATCTGATCAACAATGCCGCTGATGCAATGCTGGAACAGGAACACCGGGAAATCCGTATCGCGATCCGACAGGGGCGGGCCGAGGAGGGTGATCGGCTGCTGGTTACCGTTGCCGACATCGGCCCAGGTCTGAAAGAGCCGGAAAAGATCTTTGATCCCTTCTATTCGACCAAGGCTGTTGGCAGTTCCGAAGGCATGGGGTTGGGGTTGTCGATCTCTTACGGGTTGGTGCAGAGCTTTGGCGGCAATATTCGCGGCATCAACACTGGTAACGGGGCCGAATTTACCGTGGAGCTGGACCGCTGGGCCGAGCCGTGGCAGCAGACTCGTCAGAAGTGGAGTGAGAAGACGGAGGCGAGTGCCCCAGAAGAGGATGACGTGGCATGACCAATCAGGTTTTGGTGGTGGATGATGATGCCGCAGTGCGTGCGGCGCTTGGGCAGACGCTGGAGTTGGCAGACTGCGAGGTCACAACGGTTGGGTCGTTTGTTGCGGCCAAAGATCTGATCCGCCCCGATTTCGACGGGGTGATCTTGTCAGACATGCGGATGCCGGGTCGCGATGGTTTTCATCTTCTGCGCTACGTGCGCGAGGTGGATGCCGATCTACCGGTCATCCTGCTGACCGGCGAAGGTGACATTCCGATGGCAGTGCAAGCCATGGGGGAAGGAGCTTTTGATTTTCTGGAAAAGCCATGTGCCGGGAGTGAACTGGTCGCTGTGGTGCGCCGTGCTCTGCGTACCCGGGCATTGGTCCGGGAGAACCGCGCGCTGAAATCACGGCTAGAGAGCGGCGACCCCGCGGCACGGATGATCTTTGGGACGTCGCCACAAATGGAAGAGCTGCGCGCCCGCGTGCGGGCAGTGGCAGCCACCGGGGCAGAGGTGCTGGTGACCGGTGCACCAGGCAGCGGTATATCTAAAGTCGCGGAAATCATTCATCTGATGTCGGACGCCGGCCAGGGGCCGTTTGTCAAACGCCCGGCAGCGGGGCTAACTCCTGAAGGGTTTCAGGAGCTCTGCGAACGGGCAGCCGGAGGATCGCTGTATTTAGATGAAGTCTCAGCTCTGCCGTTGGAGACGCAATACGCCATTTTGGAGGTCCTAGAGCAGGGACTAGATCTGCGAATTCTGGTTGGCGCAGTCACTGACCTGGCCGAGTCGTCGGAGCACGGCGGCTTTCTGGCAGATCTGTTCTACAGGCTGGACGTTATGCGAGTGCGGATCCCGGCGCTCTCGGAACGCCCGGAGGATATACCGGTATTGTTTCGCCATTATGTTGCGCAGGCGGCAGAGCAGTCAGGTGTCGCGGTGCCCGATGTTCCGCAGGAGCATTTGGCAGCACTGATGGCACAGGACTGGCCCGGTAATGCGCGCTCGCTCATGTCAGCGGCGATGCGATTTGTTTTGGGGATGCCCGAGGATAGCCAGGCAGCGGCAGATCTGGGGCTGGCGGAGCAATTGGCACAGGTCGAACGGTCGTTGCTGATCGCGGGGTTGGGGCGGCAGAACGGCAATGCCTCTGCCGCCGCCAAAGCGCTGAAGCTGCCGCGCAAAACCTTCTATGACAAGCTGACGCGCTATGGCATCCGGCCTGAGGACTATCGTCGCTAGCGGCATAGGGTGTGTTCTGAGAGGGATCCTGAGTGCGTCCGGGTAGTTGGCCTGTGTCAAATTGGATCTGTGTCACTGTTGGAATTGTGTCGCGACGGGGAGACGGGGATCTGTCTGGCAGGCTTGGTACAAAATAACAGCAGATGATGATTCCAACGCCTAATTGTTGGGCGCTAACAGATGTGCGGGTTTTCGCACAATCTCTAGGAACCCATGTGCGGAATTTCGCACAGTGTTCAAAGACGCACGAAGGTATAACATTAATTTCGTCAATCAAGCATTTGTTAAAAAATGATAAATTCTATAATTTTTTACATAGCTACGAAAGCTTGAGCCGTGCGCGTTGGGTCGTGATGCTAGCTACGGGGTCTTCGCTTAAGCGGAGGCTATGGAGAGAATCCGGGAGGAAAGACATGAAATTTGTAACTGCTGCTGCCACTGCTGTGGCACTGACCATGACTGCTGGCACCGCGATGGCCGCCTGTGACGATGGTGAAATCGTCGTTAAGTTCAGCCATGTGACCAATACCGACAAGCACCCAAAGGGCATTGCTGCCTCGCTGTTGGAAAAGCGTATCAACGAAGAGATGAACGGCACCATGTGCCTGGAGGTCTATCCGAACTCCACGCTCTACAACGACAACAAAGTGCTGGAAGCGATGTTGCAGGGCGACGTGCAACTGGCAGCCCCCAGCCTGTCGAAGTTTGAAAAGTTCACCAAGCAGTTCCGTCTGTTTGATCTGCCGTTCATGTTCAAAAACATCGATGCAGTTGATGCCTTCCAAGGCTCTGAGAACGGTCAAAACATGCTGGATAGCATGCAGCGCCGCGGCCTGCAGGGTCTGGCGTATTGGCACAATGGCATGAAGCAGATGTCGGCAAACAAGCCGCTGATCGAACCGTCGGATGCCAATGGCCTGAAATTCCGCGTCCAATCCTCGGACGTTCTTGTTGCACAGATGGAAGCCATCGGCGGTAGCCCGCAGAAAATGGCGTTCTCTGAAGTCTACGGCGCGCTGCAGCAAGGTGTTGTAGATGGTCAGGAAAACACCTGGTCCAACATCTATGGCAAGAAGTTCTTTGAGGTGCAGGACGGTGTCACCGAGACCAACCATGGTGCGTTGGACTATCTGGTTGTGACCAGCGTAGACTGGCTCGACAGCCTGGATCCGGCAGTTCGTGACCAGTTTTTGACTATCCTTGGCGAAGTCACCGGGACACGGAACTCCGAGTCTACCAAGGTGAACGCAGAGGCACGCCAGTCTATCGTTGATGCAGGCGGTGTTGTACGCGAACTGACGCCTGAACAGCGTGAAGCCTGGGTTGAAGCGATGAAGCCTGTATGGGAAAAATTCGCGGGTGATGTGGGGCAGGACATGATCGACGCAGCACAGGCGATCAACGCTGGTATGTAAGGATCGCTATATACGGGCTGCGGCCCTACGATCCGGGGGCAGGCGCGCCAGCGCGCCCGCCCCATTTTGCACGGGCGCCATCCGCGCCGATCTCTAATTATCCAAACATCGAGGGAGAGCGATATGGCGGGGGCAAAACCTGGCCCGACCGGGCTTATCAATACACTCGAAGAAACGTTGATTGCGCTGCTTCTGGGGCTCATGGCCCTGATTACATTTGCCAATGTGGTCGCGCGATTTGTTTTTAATTCCAATATTCTGTGGGCGCTGGAACTGACTGTGTTCCTATTTGCATGGCTAGTACTGCTGGGGGCATCCTATGCAGTCAAAGTTCACGCACATCTGGGGGTTGATGCGATCCTCAATATGCTCTCGCCGCCTGCACGCCGACTGGTGGGGCTGGTCTCAGTCGGATGCTGTGTCGTGTTTTCACTGCTGCTGCTGAAGGGTGCTTATGACTATTGGGCGGTCTTTGCAGACCTGCCGCCGACCTCAGGCCGCTGGTTTCCCACCGGGTTTGACATGAAGGCCCGCAGCCAGAGTTTTTACGAGGTGCAGGATGTGCCGATGGTTGCGATCTTTGGCTTTCTGGAAGAGCTGATCAACTACGGCGACTCCTATGAAAAACTGCCCAAAGTGGTGCCCTATGTGGTGCTGCCGCTGTCGATGCTGCTGATGCTGCTGCGGTTTGTGCAGGCTGGCCTGCAGATCCTACGAGGCGATGCGGATCGACTGGTTGCCAGCCATGAGGTTGAGGATGAAATTGCCGAAGTGCAGGCGAAGCGCGAGGAGTACGACTAATGGACGTCGTTCTATTATTTTCCATGGTCATTGGCCTTCTGCTGATCGGTGTTCCGATTGCAGTGGCGCTTGGCCTCAGCTCGACGTTGTTTCTACTGATCTACTCCGACAGCTCTCTGGCTTCGGTGGCGGGCACACTGTTTGAAGCCTTTGAAGGTCATTTCACTTTATTGGCGATCCCGTTCTTCATTCTGGCGTCGTCTTTCATGACCACTGGCGGTGTTGCGCGGCGGATTATCCGCTTCTCTATTGCTTGTGTGGGCCACCTGCCGGGCGGGCTGGCGATTGCAGGCGTGTTTGCCTGCATGTTGTTCGCAGCGCTCTCTGGCTCGTCGCCGGCGACTGTTGTTGCCATCGGGTCCATCGTGATCGCAGGTATGCGTCAGGTTGGTTACTCCAAGGAGTTTGCAGCCGGTGTGATCTGTAATGCGGGTACATTGGGTATCCTGATCCCGCCCTCAATCGTGATGGTTGTCTATGCCGCTGCGGTTGAGGTCTCCGTCGGGCGTATGTTCCTTGCTGGTGTCATTCCGGGCCTGATGGCTGGTCTGATGCTGATGGTGACTATCTACGTGATGGCCAAGATCAAGAACCTGCCCAAAGGTGAATGGCTGGGTTGGGGCGAAGTTGCCGCCTCAGCGGGCAATGCTTCAGTCGGCTTGTTGCTGATTGGGATCATTCTGGGCGGTATCTATGGCGGGATCTTTACCCCGACAGAAGCTGCGGCTGTGGCGTCGATCTATGCGTTTTTTGTGGCGACATTTATCTACCGCGACATGGGGCCATTGAAATCAGCCCCCAAGCCTAAGGACATGGCGCAGTTCCTGACCATGTTACCCAAGATGCTGGGGCAGACGGTGGTTTATTTCGTTCCGTCCTTCTTTCATGCCGATACACGCCACGCGTTGTTTGAGGCTGGCAAGTTGACGGTGACGCTGTTGTTCGTGATCGCGAATGCGTTGATCCTGAAGCATGTGTTGACCGATGAGCAAGTCCCGCAACAGATCGCAACGGCGATGCTTTCGGCAGGGTTTGGTCCGGTCATGTTCTTGATCGTGGTCAACGTGATCCTGCTGATCGGCGGTCAGTTTATGGAGCCATCAGGCTTGCTGGTCATCGTGGCACCGCTGGTGTTCCCGATTGCCATCGAACTTGGCATTGATCCTATCCATCTGGGCATTATCATGGTTGTGAACATGGAAATCGGCATGATTACCCCGCCGGTAGGTCTAAACCTCTTTGTGACCTCTGGGGTTGCGGGCATGCCAATGATGGCGGTGGTCCGTGCGGCACTGCCTTTCCTTGCGGTACTCTTCGTGTTCCTGATTATGATCACCTACATTCCCTGGATCTCAACCGTGTTGCCAAATGCGGTGATGGGACCTGAGATAATAACCAAATAGATCCCGAAATCAGGGATCTGAAAAGAAAAAGGCCCGGGAGCTTTCCCGGGCCTTTGCTTTTGTCAATATGGCAGGCGTTTTATGCGCTGGCGTCGAGGGCCGATACAATCGGGGCGAAGTCGGCAGCCTTGAGGCTAGCGCCGCCAACCAGAGCGCCGTCGACCTCTGCCACGGCAAAAATTTCCTTGGCGTTGCTGGATTTCACAGAGCCGCCATAGAGCAGGCGGATGGCTTTTGCAGTTTCGCCGCCAAACCGTTTGACCAGACTTGCGCGCAGGCCGCTGTGGACCTCAGCAATCTGTTCAACTGTTGGCACTTTGCCGGTACCGATTGCCCAGACAGGTTCATAGGCCACAACCACTTTGGAGCCGCTGCTGTCATCGGGGAGGGAGCCTTCGAGCTGCGCCCGCACCACATCCATTGTCCTGCCTGCTTCGCGTTCGACCAGTGTTTCACCGACGCAGATAATCGCGGTGAGACCGGCTGCGATAGCGGTTGTGGCTTTGGCCCGGACGAGTTTATCCGTCTCTGCGTGATCGGCACGACGCTCGGAATGACCGAGAATGACTGCTGTAGCGCCTGCATCATGAAGCATTTCGGCGCTCAGATCGCCGGTATGGGCACCGTATGTGGCGCTGTGACAATCCTGCGCACCGATTTCCACCTTGCTGTCCACGCAGACATTGGAGGCGCGGTATATCAGCGTTGAGGGCGGGCAGATCAGCACCTCGGATTTTGCTGATTTGCAGCTATATGCGAGATTGCCCAGCTCGGTCAGCGCGCTTGCGGTGCCATTCATCTTCCAGTTGCCTGCGACCAGTTTCTGACGCATCTGCGTATCTCCTCAAAGTCTTGTTGCGGCCTGCGCTGCCTTCGTCTGCAAGTCAGCTTACTGCCGCACCTGTTATGACAGTGTTCGGCCCGTCCTAGCATTGTTCGGAATGGGGAACAATTCGTGTCTTAGCACTGTAACTGCAACCAACATATGTCGAACAATACCTATGGCGTTCGGAAAACGATCACAAAAAAAGAGGCAGGGGTGCTGCCTCTTTCTGAACTGTGTTGTCTGGGCGTCATGTTGGGCCCGACGGTCGACTGTACGAGATTGGGTTCAGGCCCTGGTCTGAGGGCTGGCGCAATCAGCCTGCGGGCATGTCCTTGAAGCTGATCGATTCTCCGCAGCCACAGGCCTCTGAGACATTGGGGTTGTTGAATTTGAACCCAGCCTCCAGCAACGAGACCTCATAGTCTATTTCGGTTCCGAACAGGAACATCTGTGCCATTGGCGCAATCAGGACCCGTGCGCCGTCCTGTTCGACTACTTCGTCATTTGGATCAGGTTGATCGACATATTCCATGGTATATTCCATGCCGGCGCAGCCGCCCTTTTTAACGCCGATGCGCAGGCCGGAATGTCCGCCCGTGTTCATCAGCTTAGCGATCTGCGCTGCTGCCTTTTCGGTGATGGTCACCGCTTGTTTGCCGGGAATACCGAACATGTCTGTCTCCAATGTCGCGCGTTACCCCTAATCTAGGGGGGCTGCGGTTCAGGCTCAAGGGGGCTGATGTCACAAGCCCATGCAATTGGCATAATAGGTGACTGTTGCGGGCCAGTCTGAAAAGACACCAACCACACCGACATCTTGGGCAAGGGCATCCAGAACTTGATAGGTGGCCCCATCTGAGGTCACGGCGTCAGCCACTGACTGGAAGTACCAGCCTCCACCGTTTTTCAGCGGACCGGAACGTTCGAGGGTCCAGGTGATTATCTTCAGATCGGCCGCGTTGGCGGCTTTGGCATAGGGGGACGGGACCATTTGGCCGTTTTCCAGGGTAAGCAGCATCCAGATGGGCGGCGCGATGTAGTTAAGGCCCATATCCTTCAGCTCCTGCATCGAAGGGCGGAAGGTTGCCGGATCCATCGGGTCGACCTGACCCTCGTCTTCATCATGGCGTGCAAAACGGTCATCAAGATAGACAGCTTGGCGTCCAAACTCTGGCGTATGAGCCAGCCAATATTTGATATCACTGAGATTGAAGCTCTGGGCCCAGACATCAGCTGCAGGAATGCCAGCATCCACATAGGCATCGACCAGCTTTTGGGCGTAGTCTTCTTGAGTCATTTCGTTGAAAGGCATGACGACGACGGGGGCTTTCAGCTCAGGCATGAAACGCGCACCGAGATCTGCAAAGAGAGAAATGCTTTCGGCGTGGGTGAGCAGGGTTGTCCCGCTCTGATAAAGCGTGCTGCGCCAGGGAGAGAGACCGCCCTGATAAGCCTTGGCGGTGCTGGCTTTGGGATCGCGGCTGTCCATTTTGGGGTGCAGCGTTTTCAGTTCAGCCAGCGTCAGATCACTGGTACGGCACTCTGCCAAGGCTGGCGCATCTGCGGTGGTGGCCGTGAAGGGTTGGGTACAGCGGCCCGCCAGATCACTGGTGAGGATATCGGTGGTGGTGTGCAGGTCATTCTGGGAGTGCCGGCAGACCAGCTCCAGATCCTTGGTAAAGGTCACGTCGCACTCCAGAATCCCCGCGCCCATGGCAGCCGCCGCACGGTTGCCCTCGACCGTGTGCTCGGGAAACATCAGAGGCGCGCCTCGGTGGCCGATGGAAAATTCTGTGGTCTGTGGTGTCTGTCCGGCGCAGGACTGCAATCTAGATTTCAATGCGCCGTCGGGAAGGGCTGCAATCAGATGGGCCGGGCGGGGACCGTAGCTGAGGGCAGTCTTGGCCTCGGGTGTTTCGGCTAAGGCTGGGTTGAGCAGCGATGAAGCAGCAATCGTAAGCGCAAAAGCGCGGGCGCAGACGGCGGGGATGCGGTGCAAAATGAGGAACTCCAAATAATAAGGTCGCTCTGTGGTCTGATGCCCAATGGTAAGACCTGACACAGAACGGCTGCGGCTGAGAGGCACAGCGGATTATTGGAGGATGTTAAAAGTGCTTGGCCTGAAGGTGCAAGAGGTCTTGTGATCGTCTGTTGTCACTCATGTCTGGTATCAGGTGCGCCACATCAGGCAATCACACATAGAAAACGCGGCAGGGGAAATGCCATGCCGCGCTTTCAAAATCAACGCTGCTCCCACGCGCGCCCATCCGGGAGGGCGGGGCCGCGGCGCCGGTCACATAAAGCCGAGTTCGAGCCGGGCCTCATCTGACATCATATCCATACCCCAGGGTGGCTCCCAAGTCAGTTCGACATCGCAGCTTTTGACGCCGGCCACCGGTGAGACCGCATCAACAATCCATCCCGGCATTTCACCAGCCACCGGGCAGCCGGGCGCTGTCAGTGTCATGATAATTTTGACGTCATTTTCGGATGAGATATCAATCGTGTAGATCAGGCCCAGCTCATAGATGTTCACAGGAATTTCGGGGTCATAGACTGACCGGCAAGCCTCAACCACCGGCTCGTACAGCGCGTGGCTGACAGAGGAGGGTGCGATCAGCGGTGTGCCTTCCAGCGGCTCGGGTGCGTTGGTCATAAGTGCCTCAGTTCGTTTCCTGACCATTTATATAGGGAAGCCGGGGGCGGGGGTCCAGTGGCGGATGAAGAATGGAAGAGAGGGTAAATGTCGCAATGTTGATGGAGTAGCGGAGGCCGCCTTTGAGAAATGCAGAACTTGCTGCAAAATCGCTAACGGCCCATCCTTGCAAACGGTAGGGGTTCAGTGGGGAAACTCACCGTCCATTCCGCAGCAATATACAGTCAGGTCTGCGCCTTAGGAACACAGCTGGGAAAGACTGCGTTGCAATACAAACACCGGTTATTGGTGCGAGATCTAGAGAGATTTCAGCAAGGCTCTAAGCAGCGTGGACTAGGCTGACTTTTGTAAAAGGACCAATCGCAGCTGTCAGCACTGGCGACTGTCGAGTCGTGGTCGTGACATATACTGACAGGTTGCTGTCGTGGTGTTTAGGTTGGTGCATGTTCAATATTTGCTTTGCCGATACTCAAATGCCCGAGGAGTGATCAAATGCTAATCCGTAAATTGCGCATTAAAAGAGGATGGTCCCAGGAAACTCTGGCCGAGGTCAGTGAACTCAGTGTCCGAACAATTCAGCGGGTTGAGCGCGGAGGGAATGCAAGTCTTGAGACGCTTTGTGCTTTGGCTTCGGTGTTTGAGGTGGATGTGGCCACCATTGCAAAGGAGAAAAGCGTGTACACAGAAAATGAGTTGCCAGATAACGAGCGCAAGGCGGTAGAATATGCGCGCGACATCAAAGGCTTTTACAGCCATTTGGTCCTATATATCGTTTCGGTCGTGGTCATGGCTGCGGGCAACATGTACTTTCAGTCTGACAATCTCTGGTTTATTTGGCCATCGGTCGGTTGGGGACTTGGCGTAGCGTCCCATGGCCTGGCGGCGTTTGAAATATTGTCTTTCTATGATGTAAACTGGGAAAGACGCCAAATTGATAAGTGGTCAAGTCGCGGGCAGCACAAATAGCCACACAGCATGCAATGACCCCTGTTGCCGCAGCTGTAGTAGGGGGATTGTGAAACATGATTTTGGGTGTCGCGCGAAGAATCTTAGCCACGATGTGAGCTGATATTATAGAGATAATACGAAATTTCTCTCTAAAAGTGCTCGTTGCAGTGCTGTTCCATATGATTGGAAGCAACCCTGAGCCCGACATAACTTGTGCCTACAAAAAGGCACTTGATGCCATCCGGCTTGAGCTGTGCAAAACCAACTTGGATTTGCGGCAAGTCAGACATCCAACTCGATTGATGGTGGCCCTGAACTTAAGTTCTTATCAATTCTAACCAGGCGGGTTGAAACCCCTTTGATTCATAGAAGCTGACGGTATCAAGGTTTTGTGCCAGCGCACCGATAAGATGATCATTTGCCCCGGCATGGATACTTTACGTTCAATTGCAGCAGGTATGGCAGATCCAATGCCCTGTCCGCGGGAACATTCATCAACCACCGGGAATTTTGTTTCGGCAATTCTTGCACCTCTGGCCCAAGCGTCGGAGTATCCTTCCATCTCATCCGCACGGTATATCGCGGCGCTAACAAATCCGATCGGTTTTTCGTCTTGATTGACCGCGAAGAGCAATCCATCGACGGCTGCGGCGATCAGTAAGTCTTCGATGAATTTCCAGAAGCATTCATCCCCCACCCATGGGCCAAGGTTGGGAGAAACACTTTGGTGACGATGATGTTGGGCGAGCCAAAGGGGCCGCGACGCGCCGACATCGCCGACCGGGACGCGCTCTACACGTATGCTTGGATCTTGTTTGACACTAGGATAATTCGTTGAAACCGTGTCAGTATCGACCAGACCGGATGATACCCTCTTGCCTGGTATGTTTGACGTCAGCGCGGATGTGACAGTTTAGGGTGATTTGATAAGAGAGAGTTTCTGGCGCATCGCAACCACCAGGGAGTAAAGATGAGACAGAAACCCGGCACGAAGCGGAGCCACGGCGAAAAGGCGTCGAAGACATTCGTCGTTCGGCACGCAAACAGTATTCAGCGGAAGAGAAGATCAGGATCATGTTGGACGGTCTGAAAGGCGAAGACAGCATCACGGAGCTGTGCCGTTAGGTGATCTCGTAGAATGGTTCTGAAGACCAATCTGTCGGCTCGCGAGAGTTCCTCGTCGGCCTTGGCGCTTCCCTTTTGCTTTTGGCAATTGAACGTTTGGTGGACGTTTCGGATTTTTGGGGTTTCAAACGTCTTGGTGATGCCCCGGTGAACGCCAGTGACTGGGACGTGAAGGGTGAACCCGCAGATTGATTGCGCGAGATTCCTTCAAATGGCTTGCGGAACTGTGTTGAGTGGACTGAGATATGACCTTCTTCCTTAGTCGGCTATGAGGAGTTGGTGCTGTCTTGTTCCAGCTGGAAATTGCATGAGAGAGTCTTGTGAAGTCCGGGTCGGAAGTTAACGGCGACCGTACCAGCAGGGTCCCTTACTTGGGGATGCAGGCCGCGTATAAAGCTGCCGTTTGGTAGCAAGCGTTCTCTGGAAACCCACGGAAACCGCCGCAAATCGAGGTGAACCACAGGAAATGCGTCAAAGTAACGAAACCACGGACTTCCTGTTATGTCTCTGATTTAAAAAATTGATTAATCTGCTCGGCTCAGTGTTGGGCCAATGATGGGTTGGACGGATTAATACCTAAATTCAATCGGTTAGGTGGCGTCGTGTGCGCTGTGTGTGCAACGTGAAATCACCTTCTGGCGTGCCGCGTCGGGTGCTTGGCGATCGTGCAAAGTTGGTTGGATTGCAGCGCGTCGGAACCGGAGCGAACTAGGGATTTCGCTAACCCTGCAAAGGGACGAAGTCATTTACCCCGCAGCGCATTGACCCAACAGTCACACCATTGAACCTTGGCTAAGGGCAGGGGGCAACGGCGGCACTTGCTTACCGGTTTCAGGGGAACGTTTTGACAACAGACTGATCCGGCAACCGGCCGGTCTTGATCGACACGGCCCTTCAGAGCCTTGCGCTGCGTTGAACGATCCTGATGAAACTCTCGGCAGGGCCTCCGCTCTGAGATGACTGAGCGGAGGCCTGCTGCGAAGCATTTGGTGACTGGCCCAAGGTCGATTAGACGCGCGGCTAACCTGCTAAGTCGCGAGGGACCGCTTTTCGCAGAATGCTAGGATTTGCGAGACAGCTTGACTGTCTGCGCGCGTCGCCTCCGGATCAATCCCGACCAATGTGACAGCCGCCTGCGCTTCACCTTGCCAGTCAAGAATGGGTGCCGCGACGGCGACCAAGCCGGGGATGTAGTATCCGGTGACGGCCGCAAAGCCGCGGGCGCGCGTTTTTTTGATCAACGTGTCCAGCTCCGCCTTGGATGTCGGCGCGCTGTCCCGCCCCAGCGGATTTCGCGCCAGCAGCCGCATTTGCCGTTTGGCGACATCCAACATGGCAGCTTTTGGTGCCCATGCCAAAAACACATGCCCAGTCGCCGAGTTCAGCAACGGCATCGTCGTGCCCAACCCAATCGCGGTGTCTGTCGGCGTCGGCCCGCGTTTCCAGCGCACGACTGTGGCGCCTTCATTTGCCCAAACCGTCACAAGGGCGGTCATTCCTGTTTCATCAACCAGGTCCGCCAGCCCGTCAGCGGCGTCATCGACAAAGTCATGCTGGGCAATCGCCGTGACACCAAGTTGCAGCGCTTCAGGCCCGATGCCGTATCTACCCGAGCGACCTTCTTGTTTGATCAGACCCGCCTGCACAAAAGATGCCAGATAGCGGTGCGCTTTGCTTGGACTCATGCCGCAGTCGCTGGCAATGGTTGATAGCGTTTGTGGGGCGTTGTAACGGGCGACTAAGGCCAGGACGCCAAGCGCGGTGTCCAGTGACTTCAGCCCCTGGCCGCTAGATTGATCGTCCGTCATTCGAGCATCTCTTTCAGCAGGCCAATCGGACCCGCCGAAATGCCATTTTCGCTGGCAACAAACATGCAGCGCACCTCTTTCCCGGTGAAATGGACCTCATCCTTGATGCGACCCGAATATTCCAATGTCAGCGTTTTGCTGGTCCATGCCATGTCATCTATGTGGATGTCCAGCGCGTCCATGTCGCCGATGGGTCGCGAAAATTCCGCACTGGCTGAGGCCAACCCAAACCCGACAGTTCCAAGATCGCTGCAGATCTTTGGGTGCCCTCCATGCGGGGCCAGGCTGAGGTGAAACGCTTTATCCATCCATGAAAACATATTGGGGTAGTAGGCAATTCCTGCAGGATCGCAGTCTCCGAAAGAGACGAGGTGGGTGAAGATTTTAGCCAAGTATAATTTCCATATTGTTGAATGAGTTTCACAATAGTAAATTACACGAGCGAATCTGCGGCGTCGAGGAACATTTGGGGAGGAGGAGGACAATGTTGAATAAAGTTGATATTTTGGGCGCAGGCCCAGCCGGGCTTTACACGGCCATCCTGCTCCGGCGCCATTTCCCAACTGCACAGGTCCGTGTCACCGAACAGAACCCGGAAGGCGCCACATTTGGCTTCGGCGTTGTGTTCTCGGATCAGGCGCTGAGCTTTCTGAAAGCCTCTGATCCAGACACTTACGACTTGATCACGCCCCATATGGAGACGTGGCAAAACATGACCATCAATCACCCGGATGATCAGGTCATTCTGGATGGTGTGGGTTTTGCGGCCATCGGGCGACTTGAGTTGATTGAGGTCCTCAAGGACCGCGCCCGTGCGCTTGGGGTCGACATTCGTTTTGACACCCATATAGCCGCGATTGATGAACTGCAGGCGGATCTGGTCATTGGCGCAGATGGTCTGAATTCTGTCCTGCGCCAGACTATGGCCGAGCGGTTCGCACCCAAGATGGATCACTTCAAAACCCACTTTGCGTGGTTCGGGGCCGAAGTGCCGTTCGATACGCTGACGCAGACGTTCGTCCAGACCGAGAACGGCCCGATGAATGCCCATCATTATCGGTTCAGCAAAGACCGCAGCACGTTCATAGTGGAATGCGAAGAAGACACGTTTCGCGCCTTCGGCTTTGAGACGATGGGTGAAGCTAAAAGCGCACGGGTCTGCAGCAATATTTTTGCGGATGTGCTGAAGGGCACGCAGCTTGTCACCAACAAGTCAAACTGGCGTCAATTCCCTCGTCTTTGGTGTGAGAACTGGGTAGCGGATCGTTATGTCCTTTTGGGTGATGCAGCGCATACCGCGCATTTTTCTATCGGCTCAGGAACAAGGTTGGCCTTGGAGGATGCGATCGCCTTAGTGGATGCGCTGAAGACAGAGGATAACGTTGATCAGGCTTTGCAGACTTACCAAACCCAGCGCATGCCAATTGCCAAAAAGATCGTCGACGCGGCCAATACGTCGGCGATCTGGTATGACAGCTTTGGCGAGAAGATGACCCAGCCACCGCTCGAATTTGCCTATGGTTATTTGGCGCGGTCGGGGCGGTTAAGCCGGGATCGTATGCGTGGCATTGCGCCCGAATTTGTCAAAAGGTTTGAGGCCGAAGTTGAAGGCAAGATCGTGGATCCTGTGCCCGCTGGATTACCCTGTGCACAGCAGATCGGGTTTGAGAAATCAACCCATCCCAATTGCTCGGAACTTCTTTGGCAGAACCTAAGCCGCAATCCTGACAAGACCGCGTTGATCGGCCCGTTTGATGAAGTCAGCTATGCTGAGCTTGTCGCTAAAGCCAGTCAATGGGGGCATGCGTTTGGCGCGATGGGGCTGCAGCGCGGTGCGCGGATCGCGTTCTTCCTTGATGATACACCGGTCTTGCCTGCTGCCTTTTTTGGCGCAGTGCGCGCCGGATTTGTGCCAGTGCTGCTGAACATCCAAACCAAGCCTGACCTGTTGTCCTATTTCCTGAAAGACAGCGGCGCGCGATTGGCTTTGTGCGACGCTGAGGCTGCGCATCTTTTTGAAGACAGCGGGCTCGAGAAAGTCGTCATCGCCGAAGAGGCCGATGCCTTCCTTTGTGGACATGCAACAACGCTGGATGTGGCGGATACTGGCCCCGATGATATGGCGTTTTGGATGTATTCATCGGGCTCGACCGGGCGGCCAAAGGGCATCGTGCATCTGCACCACGACATGTTCTATGTCCAACAATCCTACGGGACGTTTGTCTTGAAACTCCGGGGTGATGACGTCTGTTATTCGGTTCCCAAAGGGTACTTTGCCTATGGGTTTGGAAATTCTTTCATCTTCCCATTTTCGATCGGCGCCACCACGCTTTTGCTGAGCGGGCAGCCGCGCCCTGATGTGGTGCTTGGCGCGATCGAGACCTACCGGCCCAGCGTTTTGTTCGGGTTGCCAACGCTTTACACCGCCCTGGCGCGTCATGAGAGCATTGAGACCCGCGATCTTTCGTCTCTCAGACAGTCCATGTCCGCCGCCGAGATACTATCTAAAGACGTTTATGATGCCTGGGCTGACAAGGTCGGCCATGGCCCGACAGAAGGGTTGGGCTCCACCGAAATGCTGCACATTTATCTATCCAACGCGCTTGGCGATCACCGCCTGGGTGCGGCGGGTGCTGTTGTGCCGGGCTATGAAGTTAAGCTTGAAACAACCGAGGGAGAACCAGTCGCGCCGGGCCGCGAAGGGGTGATGTTTGTGCGCGGAGATTCATCGTCTCCGACCTACTGGAAAAGGCCCGACAAAACGACCGAAACCATGCGGGGCGACTGGATTTATACCGGTGATCTGTTCGTCGAAAAGAACGGTTACTACTACTTTCATGGGCGCGCGGACGAGCTGATCAAGGTCTCGGGCCAATGGGTTTGGCCGATGGAAGTCGAACGCTGCTTGAACGAACATAAGGACGTCAACGAATGCGCGGTTTTGGCCCATCAGCTTGATGACAAGCGCATGGGGCTTCGGGCTTATGTCAGCCTCGTGCGGGGCAGTGCACCGGGCGACCCGATGACAAGCGCGCTGCGCGATTTCGTCAAGTCCGAACTGACCCCATACAAAGCGCCGCGCCAATTTGAATACATCGACACGTTGCCAAAAACCGGGACGGGCAAAATCGACCGTCAGGCGTTGATCGCAGCACATCCAAACACCTAAGCAATGAGAAGGCCCGAGCAATGAACTACGCGTTTGAACCAGCCCCACAGGCAAGTATGGCGATAGCCGACAGCGAAAACAGAATTCCGGTACGGCGCATTTTTTGCGTTGGTCGGAACTATGCCGCGCATGCGCGCGAAATGGGCAAAGATCCGGATCGCGATCCGCCGTTCTTCTTTACCAAACCTGCAGATGCCGTTGTCGAAACCGGTCAAACCATTCCTTACCCACCGCTGACCGAGAACTTTCACTACGAAGCCGAGTTGATCGTTGTGATCGGCAAGGGCGGACGCAATATCGCAGAAGAGGACAGCCTTGATCACATTTGGGGCTATGCCGTTGGCAATGATCTGACCCGTCGTGACCTGCAGCTTGAGGCGCGCGAAAAAGGCCGCCCTTGGGATTGGGGCAAGGCCTTTGATAAATCCGCGATCATCGGGCCAGTGCACCCGGTTGGCAAAGCCGGGCACCCGTCTTCTGGCTCCATTAAGCTGACGGTAAACGGGGAAACCAAGCAAGACGCCGATCTGAACGAGCTTATCTGGTCCGTGCCCGAGATCGTTTCGATCCTGTCTCATTCAATGGAAATTGCGCCGGGTGATGTGATCATGACAGGCACACCAGCAGGCGTTGGCCCACTGGTCGAAGGCGATACATGCGTTGTCGCGATCGAAGGTTTGGGCGAGATTGAAACCAAGATCGGGGCGCGCTTGTGACCTTGCGTTTGCACAATTTCTTCCGCTCATCGACGTCGACAAGATTACGCGTCGCGTTAAACCTTAAGGGGCTTACATATGACTACGTGCCCTATGTGCTCCGCGATGGGGAGACGCGCACGCCCCAGTATCTGAGCAAGAACACGCAGGGTCTGGTGCCAACGCTTGAGGTTGATGAAGACACCTATCTGACCCAATCCCTGGCGATCATCGAATGGCTGGAAGAAACCTACCCGGAGCCTGCGCTTTTGCCATCCGATACTTTGGGGCGGGCTCGCGTCCGCGCAATGGCGCAGATGATCGCTTGCGAAATTCATCCGCTGAACAACCTGCGGGTTCTATTTCGTATCCGTGATGAATTCGGGGCCGATGACGATGCGCAAAAAGCGTGGTTTTCGCATTGGGTGTCGACGACTTTTGACGCGCTAGAGGCCATGCTGCCCGAGGGTGCGGCGTTTTGCTATGGCAGCACGCCAACCCTCGCGGATGTCTGCCTTTACGCGCAGGTTTGGAACAACAAGCGTTTTGATGTGGACATCACCGCGTGGCCGCGGATCGCGGGGGTCGCCGAAAACTTGGAAAACATCGAGGCCTTTGCCAAGGCTGCCCCACCAAGACAACCGGATGCCGCCTAAGGAGGGCAAGATATGCGCAATGCAAAGACACACGACACTGTTGTTCACGGCATGCAGCCCGAAGACACGCCAGAGCTGCGCGCACTTTACGAAGGGTTCGAAAAAGAAAGCCTGATCCCGCTGTGGACCCAACTTGGGGACTTGATGCCCATGCATCCCAAACCCAAAGCGGTGCCATATGTGTGGAAATGGAACCGGCTGTTGCCATTGGCCAAGGCGTCTGGTGATCTGGTGCCAGTGGGCCGGGGCGGCGAGCGTCGCGCGATTGGTCTCGCCAATCCGGGGCTTGCGCCAAACGCCTATATTAGTCCGACGCTTTGGGCGGCCATTCAATACCTTGGCCCTAAGGAAACCGCGCCTGAACACCGACACGCACAGAACGCTTTTCGCTTTGTTGTTGAAGGCGAGGGCGTGTGGACCGTGGTCAACGGCGATCCGGTGCGCATGTCGCGCGGTGATCTTCTTTTGACGCCGGGCTGGCACTTTCACGGCCACCACAACGACACCGACAATCCGATGGCTTGGCTTGATGGGCTTGATATCCCGTTCAGCCAGCAGATGGATGTAGGTTTTTTCGAGTTCGGGGCAGATCGGGTGACAGATTATGCCACTCCGGAATTTTCTCGGGGGGAGCGGCTTTGGGCGCATCCCGGATTGCGGCCCCTATCGGGTTTGCAAAACACTGTGTCATCGCCTTTGGCCGCTTTTCGCTGGGTGCACACAGACCAAGCCCTCACCGAGCAGCTTGCCCTAGAGGACGAAGGACATCCAGCCACCGTAGCACCTGGCCATGCCGCGATCCGCTATACCAACCCCACGACGGGGGGCGACGTGATGCCCACCATCCGCTGCGAATTCCACCGCTTGCGGGAAGGTGCTCAAACGGTCGCCCGCAATGAAGTGGGCTCAAGCGTGTTTCAGGTCTTTGACGGCCAAGGTGCGGTTGTCCTCGGCGGTGAACGCACCACCCTTGAAAAGGGCGACATGTTTGTTGCGCCGTCCTGGGTGTCCTGGTCGCTTGAGGCAGAGAGCCAGTTCGATCTGTTCCGGTTTTCAGACGCCCCCATCATCGAACGGTTGGACTTCATGCGCACATACGTAGAGGGCTAGGCATGCCGGCCCGCCACGACGCGCCCGGAGCGCCGCATGACGACCTGCTGCACATGCGGCGCGGCACGGCCTTTTTCGCACGCGTGCTGGCGGATCTGAGCGATGACGACATTGCGCGAACCCCGCAGCGACGCATGATCATAGCCGAGGTGAGCCTTTGGGCGCGCAAAACTGCGCTTTGGGTCAAATCCCATCGTGAAGCGCTATCGGACGAAGAAACAAATTTCGAGGTTGATGTGCCTTACACGGCTACTTTGCCCATTCCGGCGCTCAGGCATCTGTTCACCCACAGCGCGTTGCATCTGAACGTAGAACTGCGCGATCTGGATGACCTTCATTGGGCACCAGTAGCAGATATTCCAAATCAACGGGCTGAGGAGATTTGGAAAGCTGGCAGCCGCCTGAAAGAACCGGCGGCTGCCAAAGATGTCTAAAAGGCTGCGGCCTTATTCCCCAAGCATTTGCGTGTCTGGTTGGCCATCCCAGGCCACGTACAGAACTGTTGGCCCATCCGTTGGGAATTGATCCTGATAATTCTGCCCACCGGCCTGATACCAGAAATCACCAGGGCCTTGCAGGGCGACATCGTCCGCTGTCTGGCCTTGGACCCAGTGCTTTGACGCGCCGCTGATGATCACCGCGCGATAGGCATGGGTGTGCTTGCGCACGGCGCCGGGCGAGCTGCGCGCCAACTTAACCATCTGTCCATGCCGCTCAATCTCAGGGTCCACCCAAAGCGGGGCGATCCTGATGCCACCGGGAGTGTCGACCCATTCGAGATCAGCCATGGCTTTGCGGATGTGTCACCTGTGGCCATCCGCGAGAAGGGGGCTTGCCGCGAGGGCTGTCCCTAATATGACCAGGCTTATGAGAGTCTTGATAGGTCGCATTGGCAGGCCTCCTCAAGTTTTGGGTTAATTCATTGTCGACGGCAGCCACAGCGCGATGGCAGGAAACGCAACAAGAAGGACGATCTTAATAATGTCGGCAAGCACGAAGGGCACGACGCCTTTCATCACGCCGCTGATCGGCTGGTCTGGCTGCAGGCTTTTCAGGACGAACAGGTTGATGCCGAAGGGCGGGGTGATCAGCCCGATCTCGACCACCACCAGCATAAGAATGCCCCAGTGAAAGATGTCAAAGCCCAGCCCCAGTACAATCGGTGTGACGACAGGGACCGTAATGACCATGACCGCGAAACTGTCCATCACGGCGCCGAGCAGAAGGTAGAACATCAACAAGATCAACAGGATCACCACGGGGGCGGCGTCCATCCCACCAATCGCACGGGCGATGAGTTCAGGGGCCTGACCGAGGTTGACGTAGAAAGAAAAGATGAGCGCGCCAAAAATCAGCGCGTAAATCAACGCTGTAGTGGCGGTGGTCTCAGACATGACTTCCAGCAGTCGGTCTTTGCTCAGTTTGCCGCGGAGCAACGCCAGGATAAATGCGCCTACGGCACCTACCGCCGCGCTTTCAGTGGCCGTAAAGACGCCGCCATAAAGCCCGCCAATGACCACACCGAACAAAACCGCAACAGGTGCCGCGCCGATAAGGGCGGGCAGGAATGGTTCACCTACGTCATCTGCGACAGGCGCTTTTTGAGGTTGCAGCTTGAGGACAATCCAAATTGTTGCAAAGTAGAGCAGTAAAGCCAGTATGGCAGGGCCCATCGCTGCAATGAACAATACGCCGATGGATTTCTCTGTCAGAAGCGCGAAGAGGATGATCGCCCCAGAGGGCGGGACAAGTGCGCCCAAGGTGCCGCCAGCGGCGACGACGCCTGACGCCAGTGTCGGATCATATTTGCGCCGTGCCATCTCGGGCAAAGCAATTCGTCCAAAGGTCGCCGCCGTTGCCACGGACGATCCGCTGACTGCTCCAAAACCGGCACAGCCTGCAACCGTGGCATAAGCCAGGCCGCCTTTGATGCGCCCAAGCGCAGCGTTAGCCAGACGATAGATGTCATCCGAGATTCCAGCCGCAACTGAAAAGCTACCCATCATCAGGAAAAGCGGCAAGGTGGCCACCTGCCAGTTGGTCAGGAATTCCATTGCATCGGTCGCAAACACCCGGCCTGTGGAGGGCAGCGACAGGATGATCGCGGTACCGGCGAGGCCCAAAAGGCCTGTCGCAGGGCCAAGCGGAATTTGACACAGCACGGCCACCCAAAGCAGGGCAAAGGTCAGCGCCACGAACAGCCCGGGGCGATTGCCTGCCGTGCTTTGCAGCGATGCGAAATCGAGCAAACCCCAGACCACAACGCCGCCGATGACGCCAAACAAAATGCATGCCAAGATAACGCCAGCCACCGAAGATTTTTCAGATTTGGTTTGCACAGGGTTGACAATGTCGCGCCAGATTTTGACGAGCTGCACCAGAAAGGTCAGTGCGACAGCGCCACTGACGAATATATAGGTCGGGCCAAGCGGCCATTGCAGGATCAGTGTCTCGCGCCCTTGCGCCAAAAAGCGCAAGCCAAGCGCCCAAATGTAATAGCAAAGCGCCCCAAAAAAGACCGCCAACAAGATCGAACCTGTCACATTCGAAAGGCGCGTCAGCTTTGGCCCAAAGGCCGTTGCCATCAAATCAACCTTCAGATTCACACGGCGTGACGCGCCAGCGGGCAATGTTGCGGCAACCGCCATGGCAAACATCTGCCCCATGATCTCATTGAGCGCAGCAATGCCGCCGCCCAGCGTCCAGCGCCACAATACATCGGTCACAACGACGAGCGCGCCAGCCAGAAGACCAAGAACAGCGAGGCCCGAGATGAAACCAGTCAGCCGGTCGGTGAATGCCTCAAGGCGATCAAGAACGACCGTGTTGGTGATTTGTGAGATATCAGTCATTGGATCACCGCCACCGGCCGGCACCAGCCCGCAGAGGCACGCGCGACCTTTACTGGAAAGGCCATTACCGTGAATCCGGTGTCTGGCAAGCTGTCGAGATTGCTAAGTTTCTCCATATGGCAATAGACGCAATCCGCGCCTGCCTTATGGCCTTCCCAAAACAGGCTATAGTCGCCGGTTTCTGCGATCCGTTCCATCTGGCTCGCCAGCGGCGGATCCCAGCTCCACGCGTCTGTGCCGCACACGCGCACCCCTTGTGCTGTCATCCAAAGCGTTGCGTCGCGTCCCATGCCGCACCCGGCGCTAACGTAGTCGTCCTTACCATACCGGCTGCCCGCGCGCGTGTTGACGACAACGATATCGCCCGCGCTGAGCGTGTGGCCTATGCGGGTCAGCTCGTCCTGCATCTCGCCTGCAGTGACGACGTGGCCATCGGGCAGGGCGCGGAAATCAAGCTTCACACCTGGTCCCATGCACCAGTCCAGCGGGATTTCATCGATGGTCAAAGATCGTTCGCCGCCGTTCATCGTCGGGTGGTAATGCCAGGGCGCATCCATGTGGGTCCCATTATGAGTTGTCATCGACACGCGCTCTGCTGCGGCGCCTTTGCCGTCGACCTGCTTGTCTACGGGCATGCCGAAGATTTTTTCAAATTCAACGGCGCCCTCATCATGTGCCTTGTATGTGATCTGCGGCCCAAGACCCGGAGGGTCGGCAATGATCGTGTCATCTAAGGTGACTGAAAGATCGATAATCGTGGTCATTGTTAACCCATTTTCGGAAGTAGACCTTCCGCCTCAAGCGTAGATTGCATTTCCGCCTCGCGCGCTAACGCGCGTTTGACAGCGGGCCGGGCATTCATACGAGATGCATGTGCCGACCAATTTGGATAGGGTTTGGTCGGGAAGTTGCCTCCGACAATACGGAACCACACCCAGAAAATATACGCGTCCATGATCGACCACTCATCGCCATACCACCAAAGCCCGTCGCCGAGGTGGTCGTCGATCAGCTTGGCCATTGGTATCATCGCCTCGACTGCTTTTTCCTTCACGGACTTGATCGCCTCTGGTCCGTCAGCCATGAGCATCGGCACCCGCATGCGTGACACAATGGGGTGGAGTGTGGCTGAGCAAAACACGAGATCGGCCGTTATTTTTGCCTGGTCAATCGCGTGTACCGCTTTCGGAAGCAAGCCGCTAAACTGGTCCGCCAAGTAAAGCGCAATGGCCGGATTTTCCGTGAGTGGTCCGTCCTGCGTGATCAAGCAAGGCACTTTCCCTTTTGGGTTCAATGCCAGATAACTGGGTTGTTTGTGGGCGGCGCGCATAAAACGGACCAGCTCCACATCAAATTCTGCGCCCGCTTCTTCCAAAGTGATCATCGGCACGCGAGAACATGCCCCCGGAGAGGCATAAAGTGTGTACATGGATGTTTCCTTTTTGGAGGTCATATGGGCTGAGACATCAGTTGGATTGTCTGCGCATTGAGCGTCTCGATATCAGCAGGTTCACCTATGCCCATTTGGGCTTCGCCGATGCGAATCGAATTCAGGGTAATATGGTCAACGCGTTCCAGTCTGCGGTCGCGATACGCTTTAAAAGCAATCTCAGGAGCGTCAGAACAGGCCATCTCTTGCGCTAGAACAAGGGCGTCTTCAATCGCTATGCCCGCGCCTTGGGCCAGATGCGGCGTTGTGGTGTGCACGGCATCCCCAAGAAGAACAACACGTCCTTTGTGCCAATCTTGATCCTGCAAATACACGACCTTCAGCGGGCGCGCGACGACTTCAGAATCGTCTTTGATCTGTGCGATCCATGGAATGAGTTGCGGCGGTGGCATCTTACTGGCGCGAGCACGCATGGCCGCGGCCGATCCTTCTTGTTCCAGGAACATGCCGTCTGGTTCTTCTGTGACCAGAAAGATGTACATCAGCTCATCAGTCATCGGGACCAATCCAGCATTGCAGGGGCCGGCGAAGACTTTCATCCCATCTAGATCGGCAGGTCGCGGCAGGTTATAACGCCAGACCCATTGTCCGGTGTAGCGCGGCTGCGGTGCATCCGGAAAAAGGGTTTCCCGCATCTGAGAGAAGACACCATCAGCACCGACAACGGCACCATAGCGGGCAGAGCTGCCGTCCGAAAAGGTAACATCAACGCCTGCTCCATCATCATTCAACGCGGTCACAGTCAGGCCAAGGCGCACATTTGTGCCCAAGGAAAGGGCTTTGTCACCAAGGACTTTTTGCAGATGGGGGCGCCGGATACCTGCATTGGACGGGTAGTTCGGCCCGGCAAGCTTTGGTGTTTCAAACTTGGTTTTCTCGATTCCCTCGGGTCCGACAAAGATCGTTGTACTGTCATATCCGGTTGCCATTGTCAGATAGTCGTCCAGCACCCCGATGTCGTTCATTGCCCGGATCACATTCATCTGCTGCGTGATCCCGACGCCGTAAACCGACCAATCAGGATCCCGTTCGATGATGTCGACCGCAAAACCCTGACGGCGCATGGCAATGGCCGCAGTCAGACCGCCGATTCCGCCACCGACGATTAAGATCGTTTCCCAATTCACAGGATGCTCCTCCCCTGATTGGGCAGACGCTAGAAAACTCCGGGGTATTTGAAAAATTGAAAGGTTTGATCTTATGTATTCATGCCATCAATTTAATAACAGCGCGTCGGATGCGTTTGCAAAGACGTTCCGCAGCCAGATAATGCCGGGATCGCGGTCCCGATAGCTGTGCCATTGCACCATTTGCCGAAACGGCCCGGTTTCGAATGGCAGCGGATAGGACACCAAAGGTGCGTGCCGCATAACAGCCTTGGCCAAGTGGCCATGCACGGTTGCGATCCTGCTGGTGCCGACGATGAGATGGGGCAGGGCGGAAAAAGAAAATGTGGTCAGATCGACGTTACGCGTGATTCCGGCCGCAGCAAGCAATTGCGTTTCGGCCGGGTTTGACGTCGATCCGGGCGGCACCATGATCGCATGGGGTGTTTCCTGATACCGCGTGAGGTCCATGTCCACGTTGCCATGGGGGCCGTCTGACCAGGCGACAACAACGTACTCGTCTTCAAACAAGAAGTGAGAAGGGTGGTCGCTAGAGATGAACAGGTCCGGGGTGATCAACAGATCGGCATCACCGCGTTCCAGCATCAGATAGGGGGACTCTTTTTGGGCAACCATGTTCAGGCTGCAGCGTGCGCCTTGGCGCTCCATCTCGGCAACGACAAGTGGCATCAAAACACGTAGCGTGTAGTCCGAAACAAGCACGTTGAAACTCCGGTTTGATACGGTCGGATCAAACTCGGGCTGGGTTTCAATCGTGGCCTCAACCCGGACAAGGATATCGCGTAGCGGGTCCTTCATTGCTTCGGCTTGTGGTGTCAGAACCATGCGTTTGCCCATCTGAACAAGCAGTGGATCACCAAAGTAATCGCGCAGCCGGGTCAGTGCATTGGACATCGCAGATTGGCTCATGAACATCTTGTCCGCCGCGGCACTCACAGACTGAAGCGTCAGCATATGATCTAGCGCCACCAGCAAATTCAGGTCCAGTTTTTTGAATCTCATCTAGGTCCCCTCCCAATCAGTATTCATTTACATCGTGAATGCTACGCATCCAATTTAATGATTTTATAAATGGTATGGAGCTTGGTAGCAAATCGTCAAGACTTCTAAATCGGAGGCAGTCATGCGCATAATCGGACCGGACGAACTGGTCTTTGGGGTGGATAATCTCAACGCCTGCAAAGATTTTTTACGAGACTATGGTTTGGCCGAAAAGGACAATGGCAAGTTCGAGGCTTTGGACGGCACCGCACTGACGGTGCGGGAAAAAGATGACGCTAGCCTTCCGCCTCCCCTCCCAACGGCCACTATGCTGCGCCAAACGATCTGGGGTGTTGAAGATCAAGGGACGCTGGACGAAATCGAAACGGAGCTGTCCAAAGATCGGACGGTTGACAAGGCCGCTGACGGCACTTTGTCTTGCGTAGACGATTCAGGGTTCCAGATCGCCTTCCGGATTTCGACCCGCACCAAGCTTGATTTGCCTGCAGAGTTGATCAATTCGCCCGGCGCCGAACCCGGCCGCCCTGCAAATGTTATCGGCGCTGACGAATCGGTCGACGCCAAGCCGCGCACCCTGAGCCATGTGGTCTACTTCGTGCCTGACATGGATATATGCGCGAATTTCTATATTGAGCGATTGGGCTTTGTCGTCACTGACAAATTCACCAACACCGGCCCATTTTTGCGCCCCCAGGCCAACGATGATCACCACGTTCTGTTTGTCATCCAGACGCCTGAATACATGCAAGGGCTCGAACACGTGGCCTTTCACATGCAGGGGCCAACGGAATTGATGCTGGCTGGCTCGCGCATGGTCAAAAAGGGGTATGAGAGTTTTTGGGGGCCGGGACGTCACAAATTTGGGTCCAATTGGTTCTGGTACTTCAATTCCCCGATGGGCGCGCACATTGAATATGATGCAGACATGGACAAGCACGACGGCGACTGGATCCACCGCGAAGTGCCAATGTCAAAAGAAGCATCCCAAATTTTCCTCTTCGAGAATGTGGAAAAATGGGCGCCCGGTGGGCCGCCCCCCGGTGACGAATGATTGCGCTTTGCGCGATAGATGACATCCCCGATGGCGCATCCAAAGGGGTGCTCCCGGGAAAACGCGGTCGCGACCGCGTTTTTCTCGTGCGGCAGGGCCGCCGCGTCTACGGGTATATCAACAACTGTCCGCATTATGACCGCGCGCCCTTGGGCTGGAAAACAGATGAATTTCTGAACAGCGCGCGTACGCATATCATGTGCGCTGCCCATGGCGCATTGTTTGGCATTGCCGATGGGCTGTGCGAAATTGGCCCCTGTCTTGGGCAACGGCTAGCGCCTGTTCCACTGAAGATCCAAGATGGAATCGTACATCTTAACAGCACGTTAGATGCATTATTAGAAAAGAGTGTGACGGTGTAGGTCAAGCGGGACCGTGCTGGCCCGCGCGCTTGAGCGCCTCCCGTTTTGTCTTATCGGCGCATAAAGGCCCGGCGCGTAGCGCCGGGCCTTTATGGGTAGCTTACGCCATTCCCGCAGCATCGCTCGATTTGCGGAATGACATGAAAATGAAGGCTGTGATCGCAAGCAGCACAAGGGCAGGGACACCCTCGCCAATGGGCGTATAGATGGCGTGGAACAGGAATGCGCCAAACGAGGTGGCTCCTAAGCCAAGGGCGGCCCATACGCGTACAGGCTTGACGAATAGCCCAACGACACCCGCGACTTCCAGCGCGCCGATAATGTAGGTGATGATGGCGGGCCAACCGGCTGCGGCCATCATGGCATGTACGGCCTCTACCCCCAGTAGCTTGGCAATGCCTGCACCGCCAAAGGCAAATGTGGCCAGCGCTATAGCGCCGTAGGTCGCGTATTTCATTGGTTTTGATTGGGACATTTCAGGTTTCTTTGTCTTTAGAATTTAGGGCGTCCACATTGCCTTTGAGAGAGCCCAAAGCGGTAATGAGCGCGCGTTTTTCAGATGTACTGGTTGTGCCCAGCAAGCGTTTCAGTTCGGCTTTATGGGCTGGGTAATAGGCGGCGATTTTCTCTTCGCCGGTCGGGGATAGGGTCACCACCCGTTTTCTGGCATCGTCTTTGCCCTGCTGTTTTTCGATCCATCCTGCCTTCAGCAAATTGTCGATCACCACGGTGATGTTTCCACTGGTCGACAGGACGTCTTCCGTCAGCTGCGTCACCGTGCGCGGGCCCTTGTGATGCAGAACCTCGAGAACGCTGAACTGTCCGGGCGTGAAGCCGGCATCCGAGATGTGGCGAAACAGCGGTTTCAGGATCGCGCCAACGGTGCGCGACAATGTGACGATGAGATTTTCTTCAAGCGACGGCATTTATAATCCCTAACTAGGGGTATTATGTCTCTAGTTAGGGATTGTTTCAAGCCTGATCCAGTTGGTTAGTTCAGAACGGCTGCGCCAATCGGTGCAGTGCGCCGCCCATCAGTTGCCCAAGCTCTTCTGGGGGCATGTTCGCCATTTGCGCCTTGCCGATCTCGACGCCGGACTCCACCACATCGCGGCACCGATCATGACGACGACTCACATAGGCGGCCAAAGCGTCTTCAATCGACTGGCCCTCTTTCGACAGCTCTTGGGCCAAGACCACAGCGCCTTCGACGGCCATGCCTGCACCCGACGCCAAATGCGGTGTCGTTGCATGCGCACTGTCACCCACTAGAACCACGCGACCTTTAACCCACTGATCTTTTGGCTGAATCAAAGCCTCTAGCGGGCGGTAGTTGACCCAATGGCTTTCGTTCATGTTGTCGCGGATCCAACCTATATTGCCGCCAAACCCTTCCAGGCGGTCGTGCAACATGCCGACGCCTTCCTTGTCATCGACCCAAAGTGAACCGTCGTCGGGCGTCAGCATCCACATGTACATCGCATCGGGCCCGCACAGGGTGATGCCTGCAGGGAACTTGTGGCCAAAGTAGATTTCGCCCTTGTCCATGCCTTCAGGGCGGTTGGTCGCGATGCGCCAACAGCCTTGGCCCATGGGCTTTGCACCGGTTGTCTCAGGGAACACCATCTGGCGAATTTCGGAGGCAATGCCGTCGCTACCGATCAGCAGGTCATAGGTGCCCGAGGTGCCGTCGCTGAGGGTGACAGTCACCGATGTATCTTGTTGTGTCAGGTTTTCAACCTTAACCCCCAGCTTGACCGAGACCTCGGCCGCGCGCACGCGCGATGACATCATCTCGTGCAGGATCGGGCGCATAATGCCGGCTGTTGCAGGCTCTTCGCCAACGGTTTCGGGCACGGCCATCTCACGCAGAACAACACCGTCAGCGCGGTACAGCAGGGAGGAGCGGACGATCGCGCCCTTTTCGGCAATCTCGTCATACATCCCAAGATGGCGATAGGCGCGCAGAGTGGTGCCGTTGATCGTGATACCGGCCCCATAAACGCGCCATTCCGGGTCAAGGTCGATCAGGTCCACCTGATAGCCTTGCTTGCTGAGCGTGATGGCCGAACACATTCCGGCAAAGCCGCCGCCGACAACCAGTATCTTGGTGTCTTCTGGCTTCTTGTCTGCTGAGTTTGTCATTGGTTCCTCCCAAACTTGTGACGGTCGTGCGTGGCGAACTAGGCGTCTGCCTTGACGACCTTTTGCTCGATTACCCCGAACAAGGGGCTGCCATCTGCGGCGGTGCATTCAAGCCGGACGGTGTCATTAAACGACATGAACGGGGTCGTGGCTTCGCCGGTCGCAACAAGCTCGATGGCGCGGCGCTCGGCAATGCAGGCCGATCCGACTTCGTCATAGTTGGTGTTGGAAACGGTTCCCGTACCCACAATCGTGCCTGCCGGAAGCGCGCGTGAATAGGCCCCATGTGCGACCAGCTCGTCCAATCCAAAGGCCATCGGGTAGGCGTTGGGCGAGCCGAACCACTCGCCGTTCCAATGCAGGTTCAGCGGCAGGTCAACGCGGCAATCGCGCCAGCTTGCGCCCAGTTCATCGGGTGTCACCGCAACGGGGGCCACGGAGCAGGCAGGTTTGGCATGGATCCATCCGAAGCCCGTTTTCATTTCGCGTGGACCGACAACGCGCAGGGACCAATCGTTGATCTGGATGACCAATGCGATGCTGTCGGCAGTGTCAGTTTTGCCCATCGGTACGGCTTTGGTGATCACACCAAATTCGCCCTCGAAATCGATGCCATCGGCCTCATCGCGCATCAGAACGTCTTCGGCATTGGCCAGAAACTGGTTGGAAATGCCTTGATACATCAGAGGGTAGCCGCCGCTATCGAGCGGTGGCAGATTGAATGCGGTCTGCATCAGGTCAGCGTGGTTTTCATAGGCTGACCCATCAAGCCACTGCCATGCACGTGGAAGAGGGGCGAGCGCTTTGGCGCCTTCAAAGGGCTCACCACCGCCTGCATTCAGCGCATCATACTCGGCCTGAAGCTTTGGTGTCAGCGCGTCCCAGTCTTCCAACGCCGCTTGTAGGGTTTCGGCGGTTGTGGACGCTGTGCAGCGGGCGTTGTCGCGGCTGACAATGTAGAGCCGACCATCGGGTGTGCCGTTAGGTAATGTGGCAAAGCGCATTAAAATTCTCCGTACTAGGACATAGAAGCCAAGACCAAAGCATCGGCATCAGCATCGCGGCTGAACCCAAGGCGGTCGGCGGTTTGAGTTTTCAGTTCAGGAAAGCTGCCGAACAGCGTGACGGTGTCGGGATCTGGCGCGAAGGTCACGTTGGCTTGGCTTTCGGGGAAACGGCGACGCAGGGCTGCAAGCAGCTCGCCATATGTCAGGCGCAAGGCGGGCAGGGTAAAGGCGCGGGTGTCGCCAACCTCTGGCAGGATGGCCGCATGGATAAAGTTTTGCGCCACATTTTCGACCGAAGACAGCCAGATCGTGTCCTCTGGACCGACGGGCAGAACGATGTCTTCGCCGCGCTGCACGCAATAAAACAGCCGCGACATAAAGGCGGATTTAAGCCGCGCATCGGCGCCATCCCGCGCCATGATGCCAGAAGGGCGCAAGGACACCGCATCCAGCCAGCCGCGCAGGGCAAAATTGTTCAGCGCGACCTCCATCATCGCCTTTTGTGCGCCATACACCATCGTTGGCCCATGGGGCGTGGTGTCATCCACCAGTGGCGCCATGGGCGTTGCATAGACACCGATGGTCGAGGCAAACGCGAACCGGGTCGTAGGCGCCGTGGCCTTGAGGTGGTCGATCAAATCCATCGACGTATCAAGGTTCACGCGGCGCGCCAGATCATAATCCACCTCTGCCGCACCACCAAGTATGGCAGCCAGAAAGATCACCGCGTCCGCTCCATCCAGCAAAGGATCGCGCAGATTGGGATCTGCAAAGTCGCCTTGTAAAACAGTGGTCTTTGGGCCGCCTTTGGTCGGTACCACGTCAATTGCAGTGACCTCGGCCACATCGTCGCGTTGTTCCAGCCGGTCAACGATACGTTGTCCGACAAATCCGCCGGAGCCAATCAGTGCGATCTTCATGTTCAAAGGCTCCTAGAGTTCCACCAGCGGCATAGCGATTTCAAAGTGCTGGACTTGTGGGGCTCCGTCGAAGAATGGGCCCACCAGGGCGCGCCATTCCTGAAACAGGGGGCCTTCGCGGAAGGTCACGGTATGGGCTTCCAGCGTGTCCCAGCGGATCACGACTTGGTATTCATCTGGTGCTTCAATGCAGTGCTGCAGATGCAGACCCCGACATTCTGGCACGCGCTTGAATACCTCGACGGCCTGTTCGACGGCAGCCTCAAAATCTGCGTTGTGACCGTCTTTGATCTTCACATGGGCGACTTCGATAATCATGGGATCCTC
Organism: Phaeobacter cretensis; assembly: GCF_047372505.1. Classification (NCBI taxonomy): domain Bacteria; kingdom Pseudomonadati; phylum Pseudomonadota; class Alphaproteobacteria; order Rhodobacterales; family Roseobacteraceae; genus Phaeobacter; species Phaeobacter cretensis. The sequence goes on along the minus strand of NZ_JBKBEU010000001.1, from coordinate 449,457 downwards.
CTACCAGCCAAGAAGCGGCTGCCCAGCAATGGGGCTTTGAAAATACGGAATGGTGTCGCCGCGCAGCGAGCCAAGATAGACGGTCTTCAGATCGGGTCCGCCAAAGGTGACCGATGCCATCCAAGGACAGATCGACCCGCCAGCGGCAACCATCATATCGGGCGTCAGCGTTTTATCGGCCCAGGCGGCATCCATAATCGCCAGGGCATCCTTGTCGCCGCCCGCATCCAGAATGGTCAGCAGATCACCATCCGGGGTGATTGCGACCAGACGGTCAGCGGTGATCAGCGTGCTCCACAGATTGCCAAAAGCGTCAAAGGCGATGCCGTCACAGAAACCGCCGATATTCGTCGGCCCATAGATCTCGCGATCGACCAGAGTGTCGCCGTCCACCCGGAACCGAGTGACGTTGCGGGCCGAGGTCTCGGCGACATAGAGGAACTCTTCCTTGGGATCGAAACGTAGCTCGTTCGTTCCACATAGATTGTCGGCCACGATGCGCACGCCCTTGTCGTCGATCAGGGCGATATAGCCGTCGCGCGACATGGTTTTCACGTGATCTGTCCAAGGATTCATTGTGGTTGTGACTGTCAGCCAAAGCCGGCCCTTGCTGTCGCGGGTGACAAAGTTGGCTTTGCCAAAAGGTTGACCATCAATGTTGTCGATCAAGATTTTGGTGTCGCCGGCACGGGTCATATGCTCGACCCGGTCAGTACCGAAATTCGCGATGTAGAAATCGCCGTTCTCGTCAAATGCCAGACCGTTGGGCAGGGTGCCGATACCCTTGATGACCCGCTCAGCCAGCGGCGTTGTCGTGTCGGTCTCTATGCCTTTTTGCAAGATCAGTTCTTGCGTGCCATCCGGATCAATTCGCATCACACCGCCGCGCGCATCCGCGGACCACAGGGTACCGTCCCGCTCGGCCAAGATGCACTCGGGCCGGGCGAGATCGTGACCGACGTATTTCAAGTCAGATGGATCGATTTGGAAGCCGATCAGCGGATTGCTCATGGTTTGTCCAATCTATGAAGCTCGCGACGCATGATCTTGCCGGTGCTGGTCTTGGGCAGGTCGTCCACGAACTGAATGGCGCGTGGGCATTTGTAGGCCGACAGGTTTTCTTTGCAGAACGCGATCATCGCATCTGCATCGCCGGTGGCGCCATCTTTCAGCACCACATAGGCTTTCGCGATCTCGCCTTTTACCTCGTCAGCGAGCCTGCCAACGGCAGATAGGGCGACGTCGGGATGTCCTGCCAAAACGCGCTCAATTTCCGCTGGGTAAACGTTGTACCCGCCGGTCAGGATCATGTCCTTCTTGCGGTCCACAATCCAAACGCAGCCGTCTTCGTCCATGCTGGCCAGATCGCCGGAATGCAGCCATCCATCCGCTTCGAGCGTCTCTGCCGTCTTCTGGTCGTCGCCGTAATACCCAATCATCGTGATCGGTCCGCGCACCATCAGCTCGCCAACCTCGCCGCGTGGCATCGTGATTGACGGATCTTCGGCATCCGCAATCCGCAATTCGCAATAAGGCATCGCGCAGCCGATAGAGCCATGCTTGTTCTTCCCATAAAGCGGATGGGTCGAGCCCAGACCGGCGATTTCGGTCATCCCCCAAAGCTCTATCAGGGGAACGCCGAATTTTTCTTCCACCGCTTTCATGGTCGTGACGGGCATGGTCTGCCCGCCAACATAGCAACGCCGGAGGCTGCTGAGATCCGTGCTGGCCAGCGATTGCGCCGTCAGCATGTACATATACATGGTTGGCACGCCGTCGATGATGGTCACGCCGTGTTTCGCGACATCGGACAGGAACACATCGGGATCAAAGGTCTTGTGCAGCACCAGCTTGGCACCAAACATGGTCATGCCCGACATCACGGCATTGGCATAGACATGCGGGCAGGGCAGGGCGCTTAGGATCACGTCATCGCTGCCGCGCATTTGCATTTGCGATGTCATCGCCCCGTTCAGGATAACCGCTTTGTGCGATTGCTTGGCGCCTTTCGGGTGACCGGTCGTGCCAGAGGTGTAGCAAATGGTGGAACAGGCCTCTGGGTCAATATCGATTGCGGGCAGCTTAGGGTGGTCTGTGTTCAACAGATCATCGAACCTTGTGACGCCTTCGAACGCGCCATCGCCGAAACAGATCGCGGCTTTGATTTCGCCGAGCAAGGGTTTGATCACGTCGATCTTGTCGGATGAACAAATCACAACCTGCACGCCGCAGTCTTTGACCACATATCCCAGCTCGGGCGCGGTCAGCATTGTGTTGACGGGGTTGATGATGCCACCACAGCGCGCAATGGCGTAATAGCTGACGATCCATTCCCAGCAATTTGAGCTATAGAGCGTGACGACATCGCCCTTGGCGACCCCTTGCGCTGCAAGCCCCGCAGCCATGCGTTCGACCAGATCGTTTAGACGGTTAAAGCTGAGACTTTGGCCTTCAAAAACCAAAGCTTCCTTTTCGCCAAACTTCTCAGCGGCGACCGACATGGCATTTCCAAGATGTGACAGCATCTGTGCTCCTCCCAAAGACACGGCAAATGTGAAGTTACGCCTCCACACGTCCCCCAAGTTGTTCTGCAACCCAGTCGGCGATATACGCCCCGGCGTTTGCAGAGTTATCGAAACTTGAGTGTTGTACGCCTCCCGTACGCGCATCGAAGATCTTAAGCTCGCGGTTGGGGCTGTTGACCAACTGATCATAGGTCGCATGGGCCCATTTCAGTGGGATTTGGCTGTCTTTTTCGCCGTGTGTAACAAGGAACGGCACTTTGATGCGATCCAGCACTCCGTGCAGATGCATGTTTTCGGACATCTCCATAAACTCTTCGTCCGTTTCCGCGCCAAAGACCCAGCGAACATGGCTCCAATAATGCGGCACTGGGAAATCGCCCTCGGCTTCTTTGCGGCGCTTTTGTACGTCGCGCCAGTCGTGGTTTGCACCCCAGATGACACCGCATGCAAAGCGGGGTTCAAAGGCGACGGCGCGCGGGCAGTAGTATCCACCAAGGCTGACGCCGTGCAGGCCGATACGCTTGGCATCCACATCGTCGCGCGTTTCAAGGTAATCCACGACGGCCGAGGCCCAATGCTCGCTGTCGTAGCGCGCGGTCAGATTTCGGAGGCGCAGCGCATCACCGGTGCCGGGCTGGTCAATGACCAAGGACGCAACGCCGCGCGCGGCCAGCCAGCGGGGGCCGCCGACCATGTAAACCATCTCTTTGATGCTATCGAGGCCGTTGACCTGGACCAAAACGGGCTGCGGCCCTTCGATATTGTCGGCAGGGTAAAAGATGCCACTCAGAAAGCTGTCGCCATAGGGAATTTCAACGCGGGTCGCTTTCGATCCGCTGAGCTTCAGGCCGGAATAAAACGTTTCCTGCATCCGCTCATACAAAGCGACCCGGCCATCGGAACCGTGTGCCAGCAGACGTTCGGCGGTGCCCATGTAAACGGCGGCGCGCAGGTACTTGTCACCCGCCGAGATCATGCGGCCCAAAGCCTCATCGTCTCTTGCCAGACCGCACAGCTTGTCGGCCATTGTCACCCAGGTTTGACGAAACGCAGCGGTGCCCTCTGCATCTTTCTTCGTTGCAGCCTCCGCCAGCGGGGCGCACATTTCTTCGATCTCGCCCATCTTGGCACCCATTTCGATCGCCAGATTGACGGAAAGGTCCCAGACGTAATTTGTCGGAAAATATCTGAACATATGTGCGGCTCCGCAGGGTTGTTATTTTGGGGAGTGCCCCCGGTGGCCGGGTTTTAGACCGCGGCAATGTATTTGAAAAATTTCTTTCTGAAATCTGATGCATTGATTAGATGAATGCCTGGAGCTGGCTGGCCGAGGCGCTGGTGGGTGTCATGAATTCACGGGATCAATGTTGGTGGTTGATAAGATCAATTTTCTGAATTCCTTTTTGCACTTTATGAGATAGCTCTAGAGGTATTTCGAAGTTTGGGAGGACTCGTATGAAATCGCTTAGGACCCTTGGCGCAGCTGCGCTTGCACTAACGGCTTCGCTGGCACCAGCACACGCCGAAACACTGGTTTTTGCCAGCACAAATCCAGCGCCAGTGCCAATCAACCGCTTCTTTGAGCAGTGGGTTGAAAAAGTAAACGCAACTGCAAACGGGGCGGTCGAAATCCAACTGCGCCACGGGCCAACCCTTGCCAACCAGGTTAACGCTTATGACCGCGTCATCGACGGCGTTGTCGATATCGCGTGGAGCGGTAGCGTCTTTAACCCGGGCAAGTTCACCAACTCGCTCGCGTTCTCAATTCCATTCTTTATCCAAACATCTGAGCAGGGCGCGCAAGCTGCCTGCGCGATGCATGAAAATGGCGCGTTCGGCGCAGACTACGAAGACCTGCACCCGCTGCTCTTTGGGTTCTTCGGGAACTCAGCGCTTCACACGGTAGACCGTGAACTCACTGACGGTTTGGCCGGCATGAAGGACCTGACCATCATCGCGCCATCGTCGTCTGCGGTTGAGATCACCTTAGGCAACGAAGCCACGCCAATCTCTGTAAATGTGACCGAAGCGTACGAGTCACTGCAGCGTGGCGCGGCAGATGGCATGATTATCCCGTTCTCTGCTTTCCCGGCTTTCCAGTTGGGTGACGTGCTGAACCACCACTATGCCGCCCCGCTGGGTGGTATGCTTGGTGCGGTCTTTATGGCGAAATCTGACTACGAAGCATTGTCAGATGAGGCACGGGCAGCATTGGACGCGCATTCCACATGCGAAGACACGCGTGAATTCGGTGTCTTTATGGATGAGTGGTCAAACGGTGCCATGGAGATGGCAAGGGGCCTAGAAGGGCACACCTTCCATGAAATGTCACAAGACGAAATCGACGGAATTATCGCAGGCGTAGGCGGTGATATTCGCGAAAGCTTTGAGCAAGCATTCCCAGGTGGTAAGCCGCTGATCGACGAAATGATCATGCAGGTTGAGGCCTTCAAGTAAGGGCAACCGATCTATGCCTTCGGGCTACGAATGTTATGCGCGGGTCACCTAAGTGGCCCGCGTTTCTTCTTGTTACGCAACATTTTTTCATAAAACTTGATATAAACACTGAATCTTGGTAAATAATAGGCAACAATGTTGACTAAAAGTGGGTTGAGTGGATATAAACGATTATCAAATTTGAACATCTGGGAGGAGAATCAGTTGCTCAAAGCAATAGAACAAGACCGCCTTTCAATGGCCGAGCTATCCGATGTGCCATTGGCGGTATCCGTTGCTCGTGTCGGACAAGCCGTCGTTAATCCAAAGACACCAGAAGACATCGAAGTCATGGTGAACTGGGCGCGTGGCAAAAGTGTGAAACTGGGCACATCCAGCTCTTCCGCTCAGTCCAACGCACCTCTGGCCGATCTGGGGACAATCGACGTCCTGATGGATCTTAGCGACATGAACAAAGTGTTCCATGTTGACCCAGACGACGGTGTTGCCATCATCGAAGCGGGCGTCACCTTCGCGGACGTCGACAAGGTCCTGGCCCCGCAAGGCTTGCGCGCCATGAAACCGCTTCTCCCAGCAGCCGGGAAATCGGTTCTTGCCAGCTATATCGAACGCGAACCTCTCACAATCACACGAGAACAATGGGACGTGCTTGACCCAATGGGCTCCGCACAGATCATCTTTGGTTCGGGCGAGCGGTTTTATACCGGGAACGCCGCAAACCAAGGGTCCATGGAAGAGCACTGGAAATCCGGCCTGCGCTATATGACCGCGACGGGCCCCGTCGGCACCGACTTCCTACGCGTAATGCAAGGGTCGCAAGGAACGCTGGGCGTTCTCACCTGGTCCGCGATCTTCTGTGACCGCATTCCAGTGGCAGAACAAAGCTTTTTCATCGCCGACAATGATCAAGACAAACTGATCTCTGTCATGGCAGAACTGAACTACCGCCGGATCGGAAGCGAAATATTCCTGTCGAACAAGACGCATTTGGCAACCGTCGCAAAGGCTTGTGGCAAATCCATTGATGCTGCGGCCTTGCCAGAATGGGTTCTCTTCGCGAACTTCAGCGCCAATTGTGACCTGTCAGAAGACCGCGTGGCATTCGAAGTCAGCGACCTGAATGACATCACCAACAATGCAGGCGTCAAACCAGTGGTAGAGCTTTCAGGCTTCGCCGCCAGTGATGTGATCGCCGCCCATGCCAATCTACCGACAGGCGATTATCGCGATGGCCCAACAGGCGGTCACCGTTCCGTCGTGTTCCTGACGCAGGCGGATCGCACGCCGGGTTTCGTCAAAATCGCAAGGGACCTGGCGGGCAAGCACGGCGTGAACCCCAACGATCTGGCCACCTACATTCAGCCAAGGTTGCAGGGCCGGAATTGCAGCATTGAAATCATGCTGCTGACCGATGCGGGCAACGCCGGCAAAGCCGACGCTTTCGTTGTTGAACTGGCGCAGGCCACATGCGACGCCGGTGGATTTTACAGCCGCCCTTATGGCGATTGGACAGACATGGCCTACGAGAAAAACCCAGAGCTCGTACCCTATCTGCGCCACTGTAAATCAATGTTCGACCCCGACGGGATTTTGCATCCCGGTCGGCTTGGTCTCTGAACAAAACCTAAGAACTTGGGAGGGCAGATATGACTCTGCAAGATCGCGAACTTTCGATGAAAAACTGCATGCGCTGCTCATTTTGCAAATGGGTGCCGAGCATGAACACCGAAGAATTTGGCCATATCTGTCCAAGCATCCGCTATGGCAAATTCCATTCATATTCTGGCGGCGGCAAGGTCATCACCGCTTTTGGTTTGATGCATGATGTTGTCGAATACGATGACAAGATGCTGGACACTGTCTATGCCTGTTCTGCCTGTGGTGGATGCGGCACCGGGTGTTCCGCAAACCTGTCTGATCTGGTCGAACCGATGGAGACGATCTACGAGCTGCGCGCGCGTATCTTCAAGGATGGTAAGTTACCGGCTGCGTTATCGGCGCTTTTAGACAACCTCAAATCAACTGGAAACCCGCAGGGCAGCACTCAGGATCGCGGTGTATGGGCGACAGGATTGAGCGCAGAGCCATCAACGGGGGATATGATATTGGTCGTCGGGGAGGCCGCGTTTGAACAGTCCCAATGGCCCCAGCTGACCAGTTTGGTTGGGTTGTTGGACGCTGCGAAAGCAGACTACGCGATCCTTGGTGCGAACGAGGTTGACTGCGGAGGTCTTGCCTATGAGCTTGGTGATGTTGCGCAGGCCAAAGCGCTCGCGACTGATTTGGTGGGCCGGATCAAAGCCAGCGGCGCGCGCCGGGTCCTGACGCAAAGCGACGCGGTCTTTATGGCCCTGCGCAATTACGCCCCGCGCCTAGGCGTCGACCTAGCTGGGATTGAGGTGATCCACGCGTCCGAATGGATGGCCGAAAACGCAAAGCCAAAGGCCAAAAGCACTGAGACCGTAACCTACCACGATACCTGCAAATTGGGGCGCCTTAGCGAGCCCTATGTGCCATGGAATGGCGAACATGAAACTGTCATGGGCAGCATCTGGGTGCGCGAACAGCGCGATGTGAAGCACAGGTTTGGCAATGATGGCGTCTATGACGCGCCGCGCAAGGTGGTCGAAGCCACAGGGGCAAAGATCGTTGAAATGCCACGCCTCCGTGAGACCAGCTATTGCTGCGGTTTGAACGCTGGGGCCAAGGATTTCAATCCGGACTTCGCAGCCTCAGCCGCAAAGGACCGCTTGACCGAGGCGCTATCGACAGGGGCCAAGACCATGGTCACCAGCTGTGCGGACTGCGCCTGCCACCTTCAAGACGTCGCGGACAAAGAAGGCATGGACATCAAAGTGTCCAGCCTTCTGGAATTCACTCAGGCGCCGGGGGAGTAAGATCATGAAGATCAAATCAGATGCCTTAGAGACGCTTCAAAAGGCCGTCGGTGCAGAAAACGTCGCCACCGATCTTGCGACCCTAGCCAGCTATGCCTGGAACGGTGGGGTCGGGGGCATGCCCGGGCCAAAGCTGAAATTCTGGCCCGCTGCGGTCGTGCTTCCCGGTAGCACGGAAGAAGTAGCCGCAATCGTGCGGGCCTGTAACGCACATGGGCTCAAGTTCCGGCCGCTTAGTTCTGGCAACGGGGCAATGCACCTTCCGCAGATGCAAGGCGCTGTCATGATCGACCTTGTCCGCATGGATAAGATCGAAAAGATCGACCGCAAGAACTCTATGGCGGTCATCCAACCCTATGCGACTGCCGGTCGTTTGATGGCAGAGGCGATGAAAGTCGGCCTGACCTGCCACGTCGTCGGGGCCGGAGCAGGGCACTCCCCTTTGGCGTCCGCAACATCGATGCTGGGCATCGGCAGCTCCGGTGCATCCACCGGAACGAATGCCCGCAACATCCTTGGGCTTGAGTGGGTCACGCCAGAGGGTGAGATCGTGCGCATCGGTACAACCGGCGAAGACAACTGGTTCTCAGAAGAGGGCCCCGGCATCGGGTTCCGCGGCATGATCCGCGGCTATATGGGCGCGCATGGGGCATTGGGTATCTTCACCCGCATCGGGTACAAATTGCACCCATGGGCCGGCGACAAAGAAATGAAGCTGACAGGTGTCTTCCCACAAGCCGGGATTGAACCGTCAAACTACGCACGCTTCTACGCCCCTGTTTGGGACGCGCCTGAAAAGGTCGCGGAATGTGCCCAACGCCTCAGCCGGTCTGGTCAGCTTTTCGCCTTCCTGCGCCTGTCCGCGACAGCTTACGGCCTTGTTCTGACACCAACGAATGAAGACTTCGTTGAACAGAAAGAAGCAGGCACGTTGCCCGAAATCGCACATGACGAAAACCGCCACGGCACGCAGATCATGACGCAGGCGCATTCTGCAGCTCAAGCGGCCTATCAGGAAAAACTCGTTAAAAAGGTGGTCGAAGAAACCGGGGGTCGGTTCTTGGAGCTCGACCCAGATCACGAAAAGCAATTGATGCGCGGGCTTGTCACCTCGCAATACGTGGCACGCGTATCCCGTCAGGGTGGCGGGGGTGCCACCAGCTTTGGCATCAACGACTCGTGGAACCTCTGGCCCAAAGCACTTGAATTGGCAGAAGAGCTTGTCGAAGCCGACAAGAGCAGTGATTTGATGTGTACCGCTGATGTTGAAAGTCATTGGGCTTGGGTCCACGAAAACCGCCAGCTGTGGACGGAACACGTGATGATGCCTGGCCACAAAAAGCCAGAAGGCACCGGCATGGCGATTGGATCGTTCCTGCGCCACCTGCACCGGATGGATGAACGCCATCTTGGCATGCGTGCGCTTATCGGTGGCCCAATCGTTGATCTGTTCCAAACCAAATCGAAAGAAGGCGTCTGGATGCGCCGGATCAAGAACAGCATCGATCCAAATTGGAACGCAGATGCAAGTTTCTACATCCCACCAAAGGCTTTGCCGGGCGGGAATATGATGCCCTTCATCCGCAAGATCCTGTTCTCAGACAAGACGCGTCCATTTGTGAACTTCGTTCTCAAATCCGGTACCAAAGGGGCCGCGAAGACAGCTGCTGTCGCGCGCAAAGACTAAACAGATCTCAGCCTGAGGCGGCCGACGCCGCTTCGGCGTACTTGAATACCGGAGATGACCAAATGACCATCAAGAAAATACCCGAAAGCGTGCTGATCTTTGGCGCGGCCAATCACATCGGTTCGCCACTCGCCGCATTCCTCACCAAAGAAGCGCCTCAGGTTAAGCTGCGACTGGTGTCCAGCAAAGCAGACAAAGTCCCTGCGCTTCAGGAAAAATTCCCAAACGCCGAAGTCATTGTTGCGAACTACTTTGATGCGGCTTCCATGGATGCGGCCGTCGACGGGATCGAAGGGATGTTCGTAAACGCCCCGCCCGGATTGGACGAAACTGTTGTGACGGAAAACTTGATTTCGGCCGTCAAGAAATCCGGCACCATCGTGCACCTGCTGCGCACCACAGGCCTAATGCCCGAAGCCAACATTCACCGTGTCCCACAAGCGTTGCGGGAAATCCCCGGCGACCCGTTCGTGCAGCATCACCATGCAAAGAACTTGCTCTACGCAAGCGGACTACCGGTAACCATTATGAATTTTGGTGCGACTTTCATGGACAACTTCCTGACGATGATGGCGCCAGGCATTCGCAATGATCGCAAGCTGATCTGGAACAATCGCAAAGTACCCTATATCGACCCGCTCGATATCGCTGAAACGGCTGGACGCTTGTTGCTATCCGACAATGCCAAACACATCGGCCAGTTCCATACGCTCAACAACGGGCAAGACCTCTATCGCTATAGCGAAGTCGCGCCGATCATGTCCGAAGTGTTTGGTGAAGAGATCACGTACCACGGCAGCCGTGAAGACTTCATGGCGCAATACTCCCCCATGATGGGGCCATTCGCCCCCGCTCTTTGGGCGTTCCTGTCGTATGAGGGCGCAAATGAGGAGGTCTGGGCCCTCAACGACTTTGTCGAACGTACTATCGGCCGCAAACCGAATTCTCTGCGAAATTGGCTCGCCGATCACAAAGAACAACTGCTAGGCTAGCAGCTGCAACTTCGTTTCTAAAAAGAAATGATGGCGTCCAAGCGGCGCCGCTTTTCTATGGGTCAAGGAAGGTCAGGTTCGCCCCAATCTTCGGCAAGAGCCGCGCGCAGAACGGCCAGACGATCAGCGCCGATGATATCGCCAAGTTTTTTCTCCAAGCGTTGTGCGTGACGAAGTGTATTGCGCATCTGATCTTCTGCACTTGGGTCAATTTCGACAATGGTCGCGCGCCCATCGTCGGGATCTGGTTTGACCACCAAAGCGCCTGCCTCGACGAGATCTCCGATCAAACGACCGATGGCCTGACGGGAAATTCCCATTGCGTCAGAAAGTTCCTGCGGCTTTCGCATACCAAGCGTGACATTCAAAACCACCAAGGCCTGAGCCCGCGGAAAATTTGCCCCGCCTTCAGCTTTGGTAGCACGGCGTAGACCTTCGTCAAACCAATATGCAGACCGCAAAAGTCGCAACATTAAAATTGGGCTGTCGGCGTCTATCATGTGCATCATCTCCTTGATTTTAAGGGGTAGCGCGCAAAGATATAGATTACAAGCGCACCGAACTAAGTGGTCTAATTCTGTCGTGACTAACGTAATAAAGGCCCGCCAAAATAGCGGACCTTTGCTGTTTCACCGAAGCGTGGTCGTATTCAGAATGTGATCCCGTATGCGACGACCAAAGTATCCTGTGTTCGGTTTCCATTCAGACCTTGCCGCCGTTCATAGCCAACCTGAAACCTATTCCCATCTTTTGAAGTGAGAGAAGCGCCAATGCCCCCTATCAGGTAGGTATTTTCGTCAATAAAGTTGTCTAAATCGTCCTGGTAGACATGTTCGACGCCAAGCCTGAAGCTGGGGGCCCAACCGCCACCGGGGCGTACTTCTTTGACGAGGTCAGCCATCGCCCAGATTGAACCGGATTCTTCCGTGGAGCCAAAAACGCCGCTGCGTGTTCCGCCGAAGTTGTTTTGAGTTTCCTCAAGCGTTGAGCGCAAAAATGAAGCTCCAACCCTTGGATGCAGGACCCAGTCTTCAGGAACAAACGACAGGTCGCTGTGGCGAAAGTTGCCGACCAGATCGGCCTGCAGATAGAGCCGATCATCACGCTGCGTCTGTTCAAGCCCGGGGCCGAAAACATTAGTGGTCGACTCGCCGATTGAATAGGTCGCACGACCAGCAACACCCCAATTGTCATTCAGCTTGGTCAGGTAGTCCAAGCGGAAGTCGAGGGCTGGCCTTTGAACGCGTCCAATCCGATCACCGTTCGGCCGGAAGGTCCGAACATCAAAGTCAACATAAGTCAAAGACGCACCAAACATCGTGTTTGGACCAGTAAACTTCTGATACGCCAGTCGAAATGCCGGATATTCGGTGCTTGCCGCGATCTGGTTTGGCGCTTCATCTACGATTGCAACGGGCAATGAAAACGTCAAAAAAGAACTTTGGTCTGGCAACATCGTTGATGCCCCAAACCCAAGGATCAAAGAGCGACCCCCCTCTTTGATGCCATTGGCAGGCACGTTGCCCGACAGAACTTGGCCAATCCGCACACGCGATGCACCAAGACGTCCCTGCTGAATCCCGTACTGCGCATCCGAAAAGTACGGTGCAAGCAGGCCAGCACGCGCCATGTTGATCGTGCCTAGAATACCCGGAGGTGGTGGTCCACCTGGACCACCCGGTGGTCGGCCACCTTGTGGGTTCTCTTGTGCAAACGTCATAGACGCGCACAGCATTAGCGCCGCGCTGGCCACGGTTGTAAGTTTCATATGGATCTCCTCCCGATCACTCATGCCGCCGCAAGTATTGAATAGCGGTAGACGACCTGTAGGGCGTCCACCTGACCATCAACCGCGGAGGCAGTCATGGTATAATTGGTCAGCAATGTTTAATAAAATTGATAGAATGTATGTCCAGTATTGAGCCAGCGAATGGCTGGTCGTTTGCAATCACGGCCAACTCGGCAGTCAAAACGGCGAACATCCATGAGGGTGATGTTACCGTTGGGAACCGGGTTCAACTCCCCAAGCAATCAACATCGATCGCATGCCCTCGTTCTCGAGGGGCTAGACTGCCCCAATTCCTGTGCAGTAAATGTGCAATCTGGATGTAAAACCCTGATCGCGGGCCATTGAAGAGCTCAGAATGCCCGACATTGCCGCTCTTGATGCAGCGTGCTTGTCCGTCTCTCCTATGGAGGAGTGGAGCGAGACCGCTAACAGATCAACGGGTTAGGTGGCGGGCCTGTGCAAGCTGTGTGTAATCGTAGCGGATGCCCTTCTGTTAGAAGGCCGCGGGTGGCCAGATTCAAGTGTCTGAGGGCGGTTCGGTCGTCTTTCCGGACACCTTCTGACGCGATGCTGCATCCACAGTCTTGCGCGCTTTCGCAATCCCGCGATCGGTGGCCATGAAACGCGCTGACATGGGGGCGATCAGTCGTGGTGGGGCAAGCTCTCGGCCGGTCTGCTTGCCCAGAACGCGTGCATGGTCGATCAGATCCCGATGAACATCTGCGGGCAATTCCACGGTGGCCTTGACGGGTTTTTCGTCGGGGGTGGCACTCAGCTTCAATTTCGTCATCTTACTTCTCCCAATGGCTCGAGGATCAGATCGCGGGTGACCATGACATGGGCGGGAAATCCAGGGCGGATGGTGAATGTTGGGGGAACCGCGATTTGTTGGCGGACGATCTCGTTGCCTGTGCGCCCTATGGTGTCCTGTGCAGCCTCGCGGATGGCGGTTGCGACATCGTCCTCGCTCTCACCACCGCTCTCAAGCCCGAGGTTGAGGATCGTTGCGAACCATGCAGCGAGGAAGACGCGGCCCCAGTGGTAGTTGACCCGGTCCTGCAGCCCCCCGCCGCGCCGGCGCTGTCGGTCTCGGCGCCGTTGTCGTCCAGCATCGGCCGCACGGTGATGGAACTGAGCAGCGTCCGCCGCGCGATGTCCTTGACCAGTTCCTCGATCGCTACGCCCGCCTTGACGTGGCGCACGTTTGACTGGCTGAGCATCAGCTTGTTGAAGGGGATGTCGCGCGAGGCGCTGAGGGTGATTTTCTGTTGCTTGGTCATTGGGATATCTCCGTGACAGGCCAACCGGGAGCCTCTCTCCCGACCTCCAAACCCGTCACGGAAAACCCGGCACCTCTCTCACTCTCAATCGCCCTTCTGGAAATATGTAACATATTTTCTTGACTGCACGGCAGAATCCATGTTACATATTCCATATACCAAAACCAAGCGAGATGGCCATGATGCCCGTAGTTAGGATTAATGACGCAACGTTTGCCGATATCAGCACGCTCAAAGTCTGGTTCGGAACCAAGTCGCCAAGTGAAACGATCGATCGCATCGTCCAAGAGGCGATGGAACAGCTTGGTATGGAACGTGATTATGAAGTGCTGGAAACATCCGAGACTTCGGATGGTGGCGTACTGACATTTGACACTGCACCAAGCCTTACATTCACGAAGCCGATGAAAGCATCCATCGACGGAGAACTGATCCAGAATCCGAAATGGGCCTCAATCCTGAACTCGATGATTGTAGGATTGAAGTCCAAAGGGTTCGAGGGTGAGAAGCTGGTTCGGGAACTGGGTATTCCGGCAAAGGCTTCCAGCTATGAGGAAGAGGGCTACCGGTACTATACGGAGCTCGGGATCTCGATTCAGGGTCAGTCAGCCGCGGATGCATGGAAAGAGGTCGATCGACTTGCCAATCAGCATCGCATTCCCGTTACTGTGGAGTTCGTCTGGCGCCAAAACCCGAAAGCACAGTATCCTGGAAAGGCCGGTGTCCTCCGAGCCGGCAACGCTTAAGCACGGTCGAAAGCACTGAAAGCGCTTCAGTCAAAGCGCCGTGGGCCGGTCCCCTTTGCATTCTTCAATATATAGCGACGGCTTATCAGCAAGCCGTCGCTAAAGGCTTCTCAACTGACCTTCTCCAACAGCCCCTTCGCCTTCTCCTCCATCACCAACCGCGCATCCTGCTGCGGCTTTGACCGAGCCACGGCCGTGATCCCCTGAACGAAGTCGAAGACACTCTCGGGCGGGCGGTCTTCTTCGGCCAGCACTGTCTTGACTATCCGCCCTGTCTCCGCTTCCGAGAACCCGCGCTTGCGCAGAAAGTCCTCACGGTTGTCGTCCGGCCGCGTGACAATCTTCTCGCGCGCCGCGCGGATGCCGTCGATGAAGGGCGCGGGCGAGGACTCGGCGAAGCGGGAGGCAGCGTATTTCGAGTGTCGGATCGTGATCTCTGAAAATCCACAGCGCCCCAGAGGTTGCGGTTCTGGCAGCCACCCCGTCTCGATCGGGTTGAGGTCGTCGACAAGGAACAGGAACACGTCGCGGTCCGAAGCATAGAGCGTCATCGTCTCCTTCGTCACGTCCATGCGCGGGTTGTAGATGCCGGTGGACCAGTCCAGCACGCCGGGGACCTTCCAGCGGGTGTCAGCCGTGCCGTAGCCTGCAATGCGCTGAACGGCGGAAACCGGTTCGTGGTCGTAGATGCGCCCGTAGTCGGGGCCGGTCACCGCGCGCAGTTCCGTGCGCCCATCCGCGACTTCTATGGTCTTGATTTGCTCGGCGCGATGGCTGGTCAGGCCGTATTGCAGGTTGATCCCCAGCAGAGGGGCGGACAGCTGGCGCAGATAGGCCGCGGGTGCGCCAACGAGGCTCGAGAGCTGGCCGAAGGACCAATGCGCCGGCGCGATGGGTTCATCCGCATCGGGCAGGACAAGCCCGAGCTTCTCCGAGTTGTCGCGATGCGCCTCGACCCGGATCGCGGTATTTTGCACCGTGCAGGTGCGGCTCCGGTCTGCCCGGTCCTCGACCGGGGCGAACGGATCGACGAGCGACAGATGCGGCTCGTCATCGGGGCGCGAGAGCCACTCCGATGACACGCTATCCACGTTTTCACCGCGTGACACCTCAACCTTGTAGCGGCCACTGGCGTTACGCTCGGTATCGATAATCTCGGTATTCAGTGGGAAACCTTCGCGACGGACGCTCAGGAGCCTCTCTCTCGACCTCCAGGCACTGTATCTGCGGTATCCGACCGCGACACCGCTTGATGCCTACATTGCCAAAGCTGTGAAAATCGAGTCCGGGGCCAAATCAGCGCTTGATCCCAATTCAGTGCGCAGCATCGGTCCCTATCTCCAAGAGGATGTGCCGGATATTGATCTGACGGTCGGTAACGTCACTGTCGTCGATGTCGAGCGAACATTTTGGGACAAGATTGTCATCCTGCACGGCCAGCGACGTTGGTTCGACATCTGTGGGGAACTGAAGGGCAGCGGTCAACGCGTGTAGCGGCACTAATACGACACCTATCAACTTCTCGGATCGGATCTGAGCGAACGGGCACTGGCTGATCGCGCGCTTGGTGCAGACCGCGTTGCCCACGCGCGCATGTTTTTCAACCGCCCGGCCTTTGATCTCGCAACAGCAGTTGCACCGACATTTTCCATCAGTCTCGTTGGAAAGATGCTCGATGACCTGCGCCGAGACTACCGCGCGATGTCGGGCATGATCTTCGGACAGGCGCCGCCATTCGGTACCGTGATAGAACGGGTTGCTGATTAGGAGAGAAGGCTCAACACAACGCCGACCGGGTTGAAGGGCGCTTTGGATGGAAATTCACGATATTTGCAACAACCTGAGTTGGCCATAATAACAAGGCAAGTGAGATGGTGCATATATCAGTTGCAAAACTATGCTGGACCTAGCCGCTAAAGTCACTTGCTCAACGAACAGATCTAGGGCCCAGATTATGGGCTTTTTAGGGCAGGCGGCTCACTTCCCAATTGCAGGGCACCGATCGACACCAGGGCGGGAAGTGTGAATTCGCTGCACCTGCGAGAGCGTCTCATCTGAAAGATCAAAACGGCCATTCAAATACCCTTTACCTTTCCGGACTTGAGACTCTGATTCGAATTTGGCCCATTCCAACAGCCAGTTTCTGATCATAAATTTCATTGCGCAGTCTTGATTGGAAGATTCCGATGCAATGGGGGTGCGAGCCGGTCGATAGAGTCGAATTTGGCTGCCGCTGCTTTACGTCGTTGATCAATCGGCATCCAATTGAAGTTTATGGAAGACCACTTTGAAGCGTAAAAAGGGTTGTAAAAAACTGGTTCAGAGGCCGGGCTTGCTTTACCGCGAAAACTGGCTTTCAAAATCGTTGCAGCTCGCGATTGCAGCACTCCTTGGTTCCGGTCTGAGTTATCGCAATTATTGCTACCCGACGTCGTTTGCGCTGGTGGTCACAGGAATCCGCGATGAGCCGCGAATGATCAAGGGGCCATCCAGTGCAGTTCGACACGGTACCATGTCCTTGTTTTCAATCATCTGCAATAATATCCGCACGGTCTCTTCTGCCATCCGGTTTGTGGGCTGGCGAACTGTGGTAAGATCGAAACAAGGCCAAGCCGACATGGCGACATCGTCAAACCCAACAATTGAGATATCCTCCGGGATGCGCAAATTGTACTCGGACCGGATCACATCCATGACGGCAAAGGCCATATGGTCGTTCGAAACAAAAATAGCATCCGGGCGCACCGGTGCGCGCATTAGGACGCGCGCGGCTTCCTGGGCCTGATCATAGTGGTAGTTCCCACAACTGCGCGCAAACAACGTCACGCCGTGAGCCGCAAGCCCTGACAGAAATCCTGCCTCCCGATCTCGTTGGGTTGAGGCGCCGTCCCAACCGGCGACATGTGCAATGCGCTTATGACCTGCTTGCACCAGAAATTCCGCAAGTTTGCGCCCGCCAGAAAAGTTATCTGAGGTAACGGCGGACAATTTGTCATCCCCCTGATGACGATTGAATAACAAGACAGGGATGCCAGCGGCCTCGCAACGCCGGGTCAGTACATCTGTCATACCCACCGAGGCAGCGATAATGCCATCGACCTGATAGCCCAGCAAATCATTGATGACGGTTTCAGGGGCTTCGGTTTCGTCCCAGGACATAAACATCAGCACGTGATAGTTGTTTTCCTGAAGTGTGTTGGCGAGCTTTTCAATGGCTTCGGGGTAAAACTGGTTTTCGAAATAAGCGACCACAAGGCCGACAATTCGACTTTTGCCTGAGGCCATCGCGCGGGCGAGCGTATTTGGTCGATACCCCAGCTCTGCCGCGGCCTTGCGCACTTTGCGCGCCGTCTTTTCGGAAACCGACGCCCCGGGCTGGAAGGCCCGACTGACTGCCGATTGACTGACACCAGCCC
Source organism: Phaeobacter cretensis (assembly GCF_047372505.1). Lineage (NCBI taxonomy): Bacteria > Pseudomonadati > Pseudomonadota > Alphaproteobacteria > Rhodobacterales > Roseobacteraceae > Phaeobacter > Phaeobacter cretensis. The sequence goes on along the minus strand of NZ_JBKBEU010000001.1, from coordinate 431,668 downwards.
GCTCAGCGACCATGTAGGAAGTTACTTTTTCGCCCACTTGGAGATCCTCTTATGCCGAAACCCATCCACCAAAACCCAGTGCCGACCTTTTGGAGGGGTATAGCGTGTTGATTCTGATTCTTGCATAAAATTCACTACTTTTTGAATGCGCAGTCAATATTTGAACTCAAGATCTAAGTCGTCAAATATCTTTCGCTCCATAGTAACCGGGTCGATTGGATCGCGGCACACAGACAGATTTCAACTTAACTATTTGATTTTTAACTATATATGAAACTCAAATATTATCAAATTTTTTGCCTGCCCGGCCGTGATCCCTGCTGCAACGTCAAAAAAATCCAATGAAAAAAATTCTTGTTGAGGCAAGATCAAAACTGGTGAATTATTTTGACTACGCATGCAAAACTGAAAGCGACAGTTCGGAACAAACAAAGTGCCAAAGACCTAGGGAGATAAGCCAAATGAATATTCAAAAATTAGGAACAGCTACGGTAGCCGCGATTGCGCTAAACGCAGGGGTCGCTTTTGCGGGCTGCGGTATTGCCAGCGGCAACATCAGCATTCTGGCCAATGATTTCCCCGCGCTCCAAGTCGTGGTATCAACGGCCGAAACCTGCGCAACGGACGGTATTGGTTTTAACAAGAACCACACCGCTCAGCACAACGAGATCTCAGTTGCCGCGATGAGCGCGAACCCCTCTGAATACACATCCAAGATCGTCGCTAACTCCTCCATCGTGCCACTGCTGAATGATGGTCTGATCCGCCCCTTGGATGATCTTGTCGCCAAACATGGCCAAAGCCTCAAGCCCAACCAACTGATCAAGATCGATGGTAAGGTCATGGCCGTGGCCTTTATGGCCAATGCACAGCATTTGTTTGTGCGCAGCGACATTCTTGAGCAAGTCGGCAAAGACGCCCCGACCTCATATGAAGAAGTACTAGACGTGGCCAAAGCCATCCGCGAAGCGGGGATCATGGAGTACCCTTTTGCCGCTTTGTTCAAGTCCGACTGGAATCTGGGCGAAGAGTTCGTGAACATGTATCTCGGCCATGGTGGCACGTTCTTTGAAGAAGGCACCGCCAAGCCTGCTGTAAACAATGAAACCGGCATCGCAACGCTGAACATGTTGAAAGAACTGGCGGGGTACACCAACCCCGACTTCCTGACCTACAACACGTCAACTGTCGCACCGATCTGGGAAGCAGGCAACATTGCCATGGCTCAGCTTTGGGGCTCTACTGGGGGGCAGCTTTTGGATGATGAAGGCTCCACGGCCGAAATCGTTTCTGCCACAATGCCGGTTGCAGCACCAACGGTTGGTGGTGGCAGCACGCCTGCCTCTACCCTTTGGTGGGACGGATTTACGATCGCCAAGAACATCAGCGATGAAGACGCGGAAGCCACTTTCATTGCGCTGGTGCATGGTATCTCTGATGATATGGTCAAGGCCAACAACGATAAGGCCGTCTGGCTGAGTGATGCCTACGTGCCCGGTGCTGCCGCCAAAGGCATTGCAGCAACAGCCGGGATGGGTGCAGAGCCCTATCCGATGTTGCCCTTCATGGGCTTGATGCATCAGGCATTCTTCCAGGAACTTCCAGACTTCTTGCAGGGCAATGAGAGCGCTGAGCAGACGCTGGCCGACATCGAAGCGGCGTACATCACTGCCGCGACCGAGCAAGGTTTCCTGAAATAAGTCACCTGTGGCGGCGCGTTTTGCGCCGCTACATCATCCTGTCGGACGCCCCATGCCACATAGATTCTTCTTTTGGTTCATCCTGCCCTCACTGGCCGCGATGCTGTTGTTTATCGCTCTGCCGATTGTTTCGGTCGCGATCCAATCGCTTTTTGTAGAGCACGAGCAGGTCATGAAGGAGGTCGAAAACTGCGGTCCATTCAACTGCACCAAAGTCCTGCAAATCGATAATGAGGCCACGGACGCCCTGCGAGAAGAAGCACCTTTGGGACGGTTCAATGGTCTGGGCACCTATACCAACCGCAGTCATTTGGCCTTTGGAGAAATATCAGAGATTTGGGGCAAGACGGATACGGCCGGAGACTTCATCAAGGGCGTCTACAATCTGCCGCTCTACAAGGCCTTCAGTTTTACACTGGTCTATACATTTGTGGTTACGCCGCTGGTGCTGGTCCTTGGATTGTTTATTGCACTGGGCGTCAACCGCCTGCCGGCGATTACCAAGGGTCCGACGATCTTTGCCTCCCTGTTGCCGATGATTGTCACACCACTAATAGGCTCTTTGATCTTGTTCTGGATGGTAGACGCAGATGGCATTTTGGGGGCCACGCTTCAACTGATCTTTGACGATGATGATTTATCGCTCAAGGCATCCGCCCCGCTGACGTGGATCATGTTGATGGTCTACGGCATATGGCACAACGCGCCTTTTGCCTTTGTAGTCTTTTATGCCGGCCTTCAGGCTGTGCCTCATGAAACCCTTGAGGCCGCCAAGGTCGACGGTGCTTCGCGCTGGCAGCAGGTTCGTTATGTGATTGTGCCTTTCATGATGCCGCTGGTGGTCTTCATCACCTTGATGCAATTGATGGATGGCCTGCGCGTCTTTGAACCTATCATCGGTTTTTCTGCACAGGCCAAGGCCAGCTCTCTGAGTGTTGCAATCTACACAGACCTCTTTGGAGACACCAAGCTGTATGCTTCGGCTGCCGCCACGTCCGTGATTACCATTGTCGCGGTCTGCATTCTGTTGACGCCAGTATTGATCCGAACATGGCGCGACTTCAACCGCAAGCCGACCTGAGGAGGCTGACATGAGCTCGACATCAAAAGGCAAGTTCGGCCTGTTTGGATGGTTCGCTACCAGCATGGTGGTGTTCTGGTTGCTGATCGCCATCGGCCCATTTATTTGGACCGTCTGGGGGTCTTTCAAGGTCCAGGGGGACTTCTTTTCTAAAGCCGACTGGCGCAATGCCATCTACGGGGTGATGACGACCGTCGAGACCGGCGATGCCTTTTCAGGCAATGGCTATCGCGGGGCGTGGATACAAGAGGAATTCTGGCGCAACGTCATGAACACTTCTATTGTGGTGTTCTTCACCGTCATTGTTTCGCTGACTATGGGCACGCTGGGTGGCTATGCCTTGGCGCGTTCGGGCTTTCGATATGCTTTCTTTATCCTGATTGCAGCTCTTGTATTCCGCGCCATGCCACACGTTACTCTGGTTTCGGGCTATTTGCTGCCGTTCTTTGAGTGGAACCTTTGGGGGCGTCTCAGCACGACCATTGTGGTATTGGTCGCGATCAACCAGCCCTTTACGCTTTGGATGTTGCATTCGTTCTTTTTGAACGTCCCAAAGGATCTGGACGAAAGCGCGCTGATCGATGGATGCACACGCTTTCAGGCCTTCCGCCATGTGATCATTCCGGTGATGTGGCCGGGCGTGATCACCACGGGTCTGTTTTCCTTCCTGCTTGCATACAATGACTTCACCGTAACCTCGATGCTGCTGAGCTCCGAGAACCAAACTATGGTGCCCCGTATAGCCAGCTTCCTTGGCACCGTGCGCGAACAGGGCAATGTGATGTTTGCCGTCTCAGCCGTTGTCAGCGCCATTGTGCCGCTGTTCTTCCTTGTTCTTTTCTTCCAACGCCAGATCGTTAGCGGCCTGACAGCTGGTGCCGTCAAAGGGTAAAACCATGGATTTCCAATCTGAAAAGCGCCTTGTGCGCGACTATTATGCCGCCCTGGATAGCGCCGAAGGGCCCATGATCGAGGATGTCATGACGCGTTTCGTCGCGGATGATTACATCTGGCGCGGCTATCATCCGTTTCACGAGCAAACCAGCGGACAGGACGTGGCCCGCGTGTTCTGGCAGCCGTTCCGTCAGGCGTTCACCCGCATGCAGCGGCGCATGGATATCTTTATTGCCGGCAAGAATGAAATGGACGGATTTCAATCCACCTGGGTGATCTCCATGGGACATCTGATGGGGATCTTCAAAAAGCCATGGCTGGGCATCCCTCCCACCGGCAAGATCGGGATTATGCGGTATTGCGAATTCAACAAACTTGAAGATGGCAAGATCACCGAGACCGCGATGTTCTTTGATATCCCGATGGTGATGATGCAGGCCGGTTTGCAGCCGTTTCCGCCCCAAACCGGCACCCACATGGTGCAACCTGGCCCAATGACGCACACGGGCTTGTGCTTTGATCCGCAAGACCCTTTGGAGGGTGAGAAAACGCTTGCTGCGATCAACTTCATGATCGGTGACATCCGCGACTGGAAAGACCGAGAGCCAGAGGGCCTCGAAATCGAACTGCCACGCAGTTGGAATGACGACATGATATGGTGGGGGCCTGCCGGCATTGGCGCGTCTTATACAATTGACGGCTACATCCGGGGGCACTCAGGCCCGTTCCGCGATGGCCTGGGCGATATGACTTTTAACGGTCATCTATGCCGCCTCGCCGAGGGTGAGTTTGGCGGCTTTTTTGGGTGGCCCAACCTGACCATACTGCCAGAGGGCGGTTTCATGGGCATGCCCGCGACGGGCAAATATTCCGACATGCGGGTGATCGATATGTACCGGCGTGACGGCGACAAGCTGACCGAGAATTGGATCTTCATCGACCTATTGCATTTCTGGAACCAACAGGGAGTGGATATCCTCGCCCGCACAACAAAGGACGCTCAGCCATGAGTGATATCTCGACCGCCAAGGCCCTGATCGCAAGGTTTATCGACAAGCTGGATCAAGCAGCAACTGATAGTGAAACGCGGGCCGTGTTTGAGGCGGCCTGTGCGGAGAACCTGAAGTATCGCGGAGTGCATCCCTTCAATGAGTTGCAGGGCCCGCAAGCTGTGGCTGATCAGGTCTGGTCGCCGCTGAAGGCGGCGATGCCAATGCTGCAGCGACGCCCTGATATCTTCCTGGGTGGCCACAACAACCTGCCTGGCCAATCCGGTCTTTGGGTTGTGCAAATGGGTAACTTTCTGGGTGATTTCAACGAAAGCTGGCTGGCCATCCCACCAACGCAAAAGACGACTTACGTACCATATGTCTCCTTCTATCGCATTGAGGGCAACAAGATCGCCGAGGTGGTCGAATTCCTCGACATCTTTGCCGTCATTTCACAGGCTGGTCTGAACCCATGGCTCGCTGAGCATTCCGGCGGGTTCATCATGTCTCCGGGGCCAATAACCCATGATGGTGTAATGCAAAGCCCCCAGGATGCAGGCGAAACCAAGAAGACATTTGATCTGACCTACGACATGTTGGCCGATTTGGCCAAATCCTACACCTCGCCCACCGATCACATGGCGCAGTTCTGGCACCCCGACATGAACTGGTTTGGCCCCACTGGCATAGGTGCGAGTCTTGGCTTTCCGGGCTATCGGCGCGGCCATACAGGGCCTTTTGAGCACAAACTCGATACGGTTGATATCCTCACCGAAGAGATCACGGCCGCTGAGGGCAATTTTAGCGGTGTGATGTGGTGGCCTTGCCTGCGCATGCGCAACACCGGCAACTACATGGGCGTGCCTGCCAATGATGCGCTGGCCGAGATGCGGGTCGTGGATATGTACCGCCGTGACGGCGACAAACTGGCTGAGAACTGGATTTTCATCGACATGCTGCACTACCTCCTAGGTCAAGGGATCGATGTGCTGGTCAGTATTCAGAAAGGAACCTGAGATGAGCGGCTTTGAAAACAACCGGACGCGGCAAACCTTCCATCCTGCAGCACCTTTGTCCCGCGCACATATGCCAACGGATTTTGCGATCTCTTTGGATGGCTACACGCGCGGTCGTGGTGTCCGTATTCCAGATGATTTCGGTCCCGCACAAAGTCTGAGCGGCTTTGACCCGGAGTACCGCAACATTGTGGATTATATCGTGCGTATCACCCACCGCATCTGGGAAACCGATGAAAGTGGTGTGGAATACATCGCTGATTGTTATGCACCGGACAGTTTGGTCTATGACGACTATGGACTTCAAACCGGCAGCAAAAAAATTGTTGCGGACACCCATCATACCACCGGTGCCTATCCGGGCATTATTCTGGACGCCGAAGAGGTGATCTGGGCCGGAAATGACCAAATCGGCTTTCACACCTCTCATTTGACGCGCATTCAGGGCAAGAACACCGGGCCCAGCCGTTATGGTGAGGCAACTGGTAAAGACATTAGCGTCATGGTCATCGCCAATTGCGTGGCATTGGGGAACGATATCTTTCTTGAACATGTGCTCTACAATACCTCCGCCATGCTTGAACAGCTTGGCATTGATCTGTGGGAAGAAGCAGAGCGCCTTGTTGGCGATCCGCCAGCCGGATGGCCGCGTGACAATGCATTGTGGGATGACCTCCGCGCAGCAACGGCGCCCCGGGCTCCTCTATCGAGCGCTGAGCCAGTGGAGGGATTCGATCCTGACCGTTTTGCGCGAGATCTGCACGACAATATTTGGAATGGCGACGGTAGCATTGCGGCGCAATCATACAAGAAAGGCTTTGCTTTTGAGGGCACAACCAACCGGGCGTTTGAAGGCCACGCAGCCCATGCTGCTTATGTATCCGGCTTGCGCGAGGCCTTTCCGGATCTTAGTCTGCAGGTGGATGAAGTCTACTGGATGGGAAATGAGACCGACGGTTGGCTCATCTCAACACGGTGGAGTGCCACGGGGACCCACACTGGTGGAGCGGTCTACCGCGATCCGTCGGGCGCGTACTGCCAAATATGGGGCATTACCCAATGGCGGGTGGAACAGGGACAGGTTGCTCAGGAATGGCAGCTGTTCAATGAGCTGGATTTGATGATGCAGATTTCGGCGGCACGTAAGCGTACCGCCTCTGGGTAGTCAAAAGCCCCTTTTCCCCAGTCAGCCCCAATTTTTCCCTATGAAATGGCATCATCAAAATATCTAAGAGACCTCCATAGTTCGGATACAGCACGTTATTCTCAGCGCTCAAGTCGCCTCGTCCAGCAGTTGACTTTTATGGGGAACATCCATCAAGGACTGTGAGTTCGCACACTATCCGACTTTGCATTCGCGGCGAACGGCTGGTTCAACGGGCCGCACCGCAGCGGAGGCATAGTACGGTGAATGTCCGATAAGGGTCGTGAGTGACAGGGCAGGGGCATAACGAAACTGGCTTACACTTGCGAATAGGTCATATTTACTGACTTATCACGCAATAATCAGTATGCCTTACATGGATTCATCCCAGCGCTGTCACTTGCACCCAGAACCTTACTTCGGCTGGACGCCTCTGTCTGAGCGACGTTTCCGTGGAAACTGGCCATTTCGAACCAACTTGAGCGAGTTGTCTCGCTTCGTGACTTCTGCCAGCCAAGTCCAATCAGCGTACTTGTCGCCAGTTCGACTCAGATGAGTATAGCGCTTTAGTGACGTCCAAGACCGATGGCCTGAATTGGCGGCAACGTACGGAATATTGAGGCCAGGTTCGAACAGGCGTGAGACCCCATCATGCCGGAGATCGTGAAAGTGCAGTCCCTCTATTTCCAGAAGTTTGCAGGCGCGCGTGAACGCTGCGCTGATAGCATCCGTTGAGTAAGGGAATATCTCGTCTTCTATCAATGGCATGGCCTCGATGATCGCTAGAGCCTGTTCCTGCAGATCACACCAGACATCGTCGCCAATCTTCTCGCCCGGGTTCTTCATGTCCCGGACCAATATGCGTTTGCCTTCCACGTCGAGTTCTTTCCAGCGAATGCGGACGATCTCTTCCTGTCGTCGGGTGGAAAAGATGGCGAAGGCAATGATCCTATGCATGGGGATTGACCTGGGGCGACGTCGCGAGCGGTCGAGGAAGTGCTGCATGAGTTGATCTAGTTCAGCGAGCGTGGGGCGCCTACCACGTTCGCGACTCTTGCCAGTGATACCTAGTTAGTCAGCGACTTTCCGGGCGTCTTCCATAGCCCGCGCGTGTAATGGGAAGCCCCAGGCGGGTCTCGCGATGGAGAAAACAGCACCGGGTCGTGCAAGACGTTCTTCGCAGTTTTCAATCCACGCGGCAGCGGTTGATCTGCGCTCGAATGTCTGACTTTCGCGAAGTAAGACTTTACCTTGCCGCATCACTGAGATTTGTGCGAGCCAAGCTATGGTGCCATTCTTGCGACGACGCTTTATGATGGTTCACATGATTTACAACATGGCCTTTCATTTTATAACACGTGTTGTAAATGCAGCAGGTAATTGGCCTAAATGGCAAGATATCGAACATAGACGGACTTGAATACTCGGAGCTAAGTATTGGAAAAAGCGGTAAAATCGCAGATTGGCGTAAGTAGCAGATTGTCCGTGGCTCCGATGATGGATTGGACCGACCGCCACTGTCGTTATCTGCACCGGCTGCTGAGCAATGAGGCGTTGTTATACACCGAGATGGTCACATCCCCGGCGCTGGTGCGTGGCGGCGCTTTGCATTTGTTGGACCACGATCAAAGCGAACATCCCGTTGCGTTGCAGCTGGGCGGGTCAGATCCTGCAGAGCTGGCGAAGGCGGCCCGTCTTGGTGCAGCGGCGGGCTATGACGAAATTAACCTGAATTGCGGCTGCCCGAGTGATCGTGTGCAATCCGGGGCGTTTGGAGCCGTTCTGATGAAATCGCCGGACCTTGTGGCCGATTGCGTTGCGGCAATGTGCGCGGCAGTGGATGTCGAGGTGACGGTGAAATGCCGGATCGGTGTTGATGATCAGGACCCGCAGGCGGTGCTGCCAGTGTTTCTGGACCGGATCGCGGAGGCAGGCTGCGAGCGGGTTACAATCCATGCGCGCAAGGCCTGGCTCAAGGGTCTGAGCCCAAAGGAAAATCGCGATATTCCGCCACTGGACTATGATATCGTGCATCAGATGAAGGCTGCATTTCCGCAATTGCATATTTCGCTCAATGGCGGGGTGGCTTCGCTGGATGAGGCGCTGCCACATCTGGAGCGTGGTCTTGATGGCATTATGATTGGGCGCGCGGCCTATCACCAACCCAGCGATATCCTGTCAAACGCGGATCCCTTGATCTATGGCACTGGCACGGCGGCGGATCCAGTTGTCGTGGTTGGGCAGATGCTGTCCTATATCGATGATCAAATGGTGAAAGGTGCGCGCCTGCATCAGATCACCCGGCACATGTTAGGTCTATTTGCTGGCCGCCCCGGTGCACGCAATTGGCGGCGGGTCTTGTCGGAGGGGGCAAGCCGGCCTGGGGCCGACACGCAGTTGGTCGCAACGGCGCTGGAAAAAGTCACGGGTATCGCTGCCTGACATGGGCCACGATTTTCCGAGCCCTGCGACCACGGGTCGCCGCCATAATCGACTAAGGTATAAGAAACCCTGAGACAATTTCCCCCGCCGCGTGTAGGGGATTGATGTGCCCGAGCAGAAATCCCGCCTATATCCACCATCGATATGCATCGGGCTGCTCACTTGGTCCGCCAGATAGGAGAGCCCCCATGTCGACCATGACAACCAGCCTGGTCACCACTGCGACGCTGCTGCCAGACACCGGGGTGCTTGCGCAGATGGCCGGGTTGCTGATCGTGACGGGGGCCGTGGCCGGAGTTTTGGCCGGACTATTGGGGGTCGGGGGCGGAATAGTTTTGGTGCCTGCATTTTTCTATGTGTTTCAGACACTAGGCTACGGCGGCGATCAGCTGATGCAGATGTGCCTGGCAACCTCACTCGCAACGATTATCGTAACCTCCCTGCGCTCTGTATTTAGCCACAACAAAAAGGGCGCGGTTGATTGGGAAATCCTACGCGGCTGGGGACCTGGGATCGCAATTGGTGCCATCATCGGCGTCACAGTTGCGGCCTCACTGCGCTCCACCACGTTGCAGGCACTGTTTGGCATTCTTGCACTGGTGATCGGGCTTTATATGGCGCTGGGACGAGCGGAGTGGCGTTTGGGTGATGCGATGCCCAAAGGTCTGCGCCGCGCTGTTGCATCGCCTATGGTCGGCCTCCTGTCTGTTTTGATGGGCATCGGCGGAGGCAGTTTCGGTGTCCCTTTGATGAGCCTGCACGCAACCCCGATCCATCGCGCGGTCGCCACTGCCGCTGGCTTTGGTGTGATAATCGCGGTGCCTTCTGTCATAGGGTTTTTGTTCGTCCCGATTGATACGGCAGTACGTCCGCCGTTCACGGTCGGGGCGGTCAACCTCGCAGCCTTTGTCGTGGTGATTGCAATGACGCTGGTCACGGCTCCTTGGGGGGTGAAGCTGGCCCATGCGATGGATCCCAAACCCCTGAAACGGGTATTTGCCGTGTTCCTGATCCTTGTGGCGCTGAATATGCTTCGCAAATCTCTGGGCTTTTGATCTCTCCATTTAACAAGGTTTTACAATGAGCTGGCAGCGTTTATCAAATTCGGGCTGGTGCCAATTTCCGATGAATGCGGCAACATTGGCCTGGGCAGAGCATGCTCGCATAGCAGGGACTAAGGCCCTGTATGATCCGGCCAATGCCGAGTGGCTGCAATGTGACGGAACCTGGTTTATTGGTGTGGATGCCCTGCCGAATGATCCTGATGGACGCTTGCCGGGAGGCCCAGAGTTGGCTGGCCCTGCGATAGATTTCATCAAGACCCATCTGGGTGGCATACCTAATCTTCATCGCGGTCAGGTCTCTTCAGTGTTTCCTGGCTACCCACGACCACGGCCGGGCGAGGGTGAAGCGGCTCTGCGCTACCGGATCAAACGCGATGCCGCTCATGTTGATGGGGTGAAGATCTTTGGTGAAAAGCGGCGCCGCAAGGTGGAGGAACCGCATGCCTGGGTGCTTGGCCTGCCGCTGAATGCCAGCAGCCTGGATGCGTCGCCATTGGTGATATGGGAAGGCAGCCATGTGATCATGCGCCGCGTCTTTGCTTCCACCTTTGATGGCATCCCTGCAAGGGAGTGGAGCGAGGTTGATGTAACTGACGCCTATACTGCCGGTCGTGCTGAGGTCTTCGAGACCTGCCCGCGGGTTGTGGTCTCTGCCAGGCCCGGCGAGGCCTATTTGATGCACCGCCTCTGTTTGCATGGCGTTGCGCCATGGGGTGCGGATGCCAGCGCGCCTGAAGAGGGACGTATGATCGCCTATTTCCGCCCTGAGTTGGAGAATTGGACCAATAGTTGGTTGGCGCAGGAGTAGCTGCTTATAGCGTGGGGACAGGGGCTTCCGTTTTAGGTCAGCCAACCTGCCTGTTTGTTTCGCGTGCGAAACAATGGTTCAGGTGGTGTTCCGCATGATTTTCAACCTGTTAACGAGGTGCCCGATCGAGTGCGGGTCTTGTTCTTATTCGCCACTAAGATGTTAGCCGTTGCAGTGCATCGTTTGCCGCGCGCCGCGTTAGCTGCGTTTTAGGCGGGCACTGCGGCCGCCGCGGCGCTTGGTCAGGTCTTTGGCGCGGTCGGGCAGGGCAGCCAGCAGTTCGGCCCGTTCGGCGTTGCTCATTTGCGACCAACGGGTGATTTCATCAATGGAGCGGTAGCAGCCGGTGCATATCCGTGCCTCCGGGTGGACAACACAGATTTGAATGCAGGGCGATTGCACCTCATCACGTTTCCAAAGCTCTTCGCTCATTCTCATTATCCTGCCTTGATATGGCGCATCCGGTCGAGCGCCCCTTGTAGGATATACGAAGCGGCGACGTGATCGATCACCTCTGCGCGACGTTTTCTGCTCGTATCCGCCTCCAAAAGCGCTCTTTCTGCGGCAACTGTGCTCAATCGCTCGTCCCAGAAGCCGATTGGCAAGTCTGTCAGCTTTGCAAGGTTACGCGCAAAGGCACGGGTTTTCTGGCAGCGGGGGCCTTCGCTCCCATCCATATTGCGAGGCAAGCCTAGGAGCAGTGCACCAACTTCGCGGGTTTTCACAATTTCGAAAAGCCGCTCGGCGTCGAGAGTGAATTTCTTCCGACGAATAGTCTCCAGCGGCGTCGCAACAGTGCCCATCCGGTCCGAGATGGCAACGCCCACTGTCTTGTCGCCAAAGTCGAGCCCAGCAATCGGCGTGAAGCCGGGGGTCGCCTCTGCGAAGGCTTCGAACTCATCATATATCATTGGGTCAATCCTGCACTTTCTGCCGCCGCCGTGATGGTTTCAAGCGCATCCGGCACATCGGCGAAGACCTGCTGCGCCTCGGCGTATATGGCCTGTGCGCGCTCGGTGTCTTGCAAAACACCGAGGGCGCCGATCAGCCGCGCCCATTCCTGCGGTGTGCCGCCTGCTGTTGCGAGCCGGTCGGAGAGGCCTTCAACCATGCCGCGGATCATATGCTGGCGGTCCTCGACGCTCATCTCCTGTGCGGCGGCGATGTCGTCTTCGCTGGGGCCGGGGACGGCCGGGCCACGGCCGGGCATTGCCATACTGCCAGGTTCAATTGGGGTGTATTCGACACCTGCGCGAAATGCGATGTCTTCAATCTGGGAGGAGATGGCATTTACCCAGGGCGCGCCTTCTGGTCCCATGGCGAGCGTTTCGCTCCAGATTTCATAGGCCACATCTGGACGGCCGATCTGCGCCATCATCAAGCCCCAGTAGTACCGCGCCCCGCCATCGAAACGATTAAGCGTCAGTGTGGTTCGCAGCGCGTCCTCGGCCTCGGGAGAGACATAACCACCGGTTGCCATGATCTGCAGTTCTGCCAATTCGCCAAAATCCCGGGCTTCAACATCGCCCGACATAATGCGGATATAATTTGCCTTTGCTTCGGCAGCGGCAGCAAAGTTTCCAAGGTTTGCTTCGTGTTGCGCGAGCAGCGCCTGACCTTCTGCATCATCGGTCCGTTCACCTGCGGTTTTGCGCAGCTGATCCACCAACGTTGCGTAGCCCGGTTCTACCACGCGTTCCGGACTGGCGGGGGCGCTGGCCTCCCCCTCTGCTTGCGAGGGGCGATTTGCGGCGCGTTCGGCCGCGGCGTTGATACGCAGTTGCAGACCAAGGTCGCTGTAGCCCGGTGCGCCAAGGTTGGCATAGAGCAAATAGGTTCCGCCGCAAACCAGTCCGGTCAGAACAATCGCGATTGCGCCTGTGAAAGCGCGCGGTTGGCTGCGCCCTGTTGCGGCGGCCTGCGCCTGGGTATCGGCAGTTAAGATACGGCGGGAGATTTCGGTGCGGGTGCGATCAGCGTCGGCCTCCTGCAGGACCCCGCGCGCCAGATCCTTATCAACGTCGCGCAGTTGCTGGCGATAGACCTGCAGGTCATAGGCAGCGGCCGGCTCGCCGCTATCGCGCCCACGCAGCAACACGAGGGACAACAGCGCGGCGGTGGCCAGCGTGATAAGGCTAATGACGATCCAGAAGGTCATGACGGCTCCCGTGGTTTCATTCTCATCTATAGGGCCACCGGGGCGGAAAAAAGGCCTATCTGCTGCGGCGCGCTGTCTCGTCTCCCACATTGGTACGGGCTAGCGTAGTATCAACGGCTATATTCACGGGTGTCGTCTTTGCAAGGCAGTGTCGCAATCATACAAGATTGCGACGATAAACGGCGCAGGTCTGTCCTGCGCTTCGTGCATACCCGTTAACAGTCTCGAACCACGGATTCGCCCATGAAACGTTATTCTGCCTTTGCTGTCGCACGTGAGGCCCTGCGCTATCACACTGGATGGGGCCGCGCCTGGCGCTCTCCTGCTCCAAAACGTCATTACGACGTCATTATTGTTGGTGCGGGTGGCCATGGTCTTGCCACTGCCTATTTCCTTGGCAAGAATTTTGGCATTACCAATGTTGCGGTGTTGGAAAAAGGCTGGTTGGGCGGCGGTAACACCGGGCGTAACACCACGATTATCCGGTCCAACTATTTGCAGGATCCGTCGGCTGCGATCTACGAGAAATCGCGTTCGCTGTATGAGACGATGAGCCAGGACATCAACTACAACGTGATGTTCAGCCCGCGTGGCGTAATCATGCTGGCGCAGACCGAGCACGAAGTGCGCGGCTATAAGCGGACCGCCCATGCCAATGCTCTGCAGGGTGTGCCGACTGAATGGATCGACCCGAAACGGGTCAAAGAACTGGTGCCGATCATCAATCTTGAGGGGCCGCGCTATCCGGTTCTGGGTGGTCTGTGGCAGGAACGCGGGGGAACCGCGCGCCACGATGCTGTGGCCTGGGGCTATGCGCGCGCCTGTTCTGCGATGGGGATGGACATCATCCAGCAATGCGAAGTCACCGGTGTGCGTAACGAAAACGGTCGCGTTGTTGGTGTGGACACCAACAAGGGCTCCATCGATTGTGACAAGCTGGGCATGGTGGTTGCGGGCAATTGTTCGCATCTGTCGGAAATGGCGGGTTTCCGTCTGCCGGTCGAAAGCGTTGCGCTGCAGGCACTGGTGTCTGAGCCGATCAAGCCCTGCATGGATGTGGTTGTGATGGCCAATACCGTGCACGGCTACATGTCACAGTCCGATAAGGGCGAGATGGTTATCGGCGGCGGCACCGACGGGTTTAACAACTACACGCAGCGTGGATCTTTCCACCATATCGAGGAAACCGTACGTGCGCTCAACGAGACCTTCCCGATGGTCAGTCGGCTGAAGATGCTACGCCAGTGGGGCGGTATCGTAGACGTGACAGGCGACCGCTCGCCGCTGATTTCCAAGACGCCGGTTGGCAATATCTTTGTCAACGCAGGCTGGGGCACGGGCGGGTTCAAAGCGATCCCGGGCTCTGGCTGGGCGATGGCGGAACTGATGGCCACAGGCCATTCACCGCTGGCCGAGGAGTTTTCGATGATGCGTTTCAAAGAAGGCAAGTTCATCGATGAGAGCGTCGCTGCCGGTGTGGCGCACTAACGCTGCAAAATTCAATACAATGGAGCACGCACAATGCTGATCCTTGAATGCCCATATTGCGGCGTCAAAGCCGAAGAAACTGAACTGCAGGCTGGCGGCGAGGCGCATCTTAAGCGTTTTGGCCCCGGTTCGTCGGATGAAGAGTTCCACGACTACCTGTTCATGCGCGAAAATCCCAAGGGGGTGCATTTCGAGCGCTGGCGCCATGCCAATGGCTGTGGCAAGTGGTTCCATGCTGCACGCTGCACCATGACGCTGGAGGTGTTTGGCACCTATTCGGCGCAGACCACTGAGCCACCGCAGGATATTCTGAACGCGGTTACGGCCAAGCGCCCTGATTGGACATGGCGGGATCTGAAATGATCACGTGCATGAACGTTTCCTCCCTTTTCGTCGCCCTCTCTTGCGAAAGGTCCGCTACATGAGCACGCGCCTTGCCAAAAACGGCCGGTTGATCGACCGCTCCAAACCGATCGAATTCACCTTCAACGGCACGCAGATGAAGGGCTATGCAGGCGATACGCTGGCGTCGGCTCTTTTGGCGAATGACCAGATGATGGTTGGTCGTTCATTCAAATACCACCGCCCGCGCGGTCTGGTTGCGGCTGGCCCCGAAGAACCCAATGCTCTTGTCGGGCTGGGCACGGGGGATCGGTTTGAACCCAACCAACGCGCCACCACGACCGAGCTGTTCTCGGGCCTGTCGGCGCAGTCTCAGAACCATTGGCCGAGCCTTGAGTTCGACGTTGGTGTGGCCAATAACGCGTTGGCGCGTTTCCTGCCTGCAGGCTTTTACTACAAGATGTTCATCCATCCGCGGCCCTTGTGGAAACATGTCTATGAGCCGATCATCCGTCATTCGGCTGGTCTGGGCAAAGCCCCTGATAAAGAGCTGAAGGATGCCGACACCTACGAGCATTTCTACTACTTCGCCGATGTACTGGTGATTGGTGGCGGTGTTGCAGGCCTGCAGGCGGCGAAGGCGGCGGCGACGTCCGGTGCCAAAGTGTTGCTGCTGGAGCAGAACAACCACTGGGGCGGCCGTGCGCCGGTTGATGGCGGCACCATTGACGGGATGGAGCCTGATGCCTGGGTTGAGAAAACTCTCGCCGAGCTGCGTGACATGGACAATGTGGTGCTGCGGGATCGCTGCATGGGCGCTGGTGTTTATGACCACGGCTATGCGTTGGGATACGAGCGCCTGACGGATCACGCGCCGGGGCAAGGCGGTCCACGCCACCGCCTGTGGCGGATCCGAGCCAGCCAGATTGTCACCGCGACCGGTGCGATTGAGCGGCCATTGTCCTTTGCTGGGAACGATGTACCGGGTGTAATGCTTGCGGCGTCCATGCGGGACTATGCTGTGAATTGGGGTGTAACCCCTGGGCAGAAAGTGGTTGTCGCCACCAACAACGATGATGCCTATCGCACTGCAATTGCGTTGCATGGTGCTGGTGTTGAGGTTGTCCGCGTATTGGATGCCCGTGACAGCGGCGGCGGCGCATTGATGGAAGAAGTCCGTCAGCTGGGTATACGCGTTGAATGTGGACGTGGTATCGCCAAGGTGAAGGGGGGCAAGCGGGTTACCTCCGTGGCGATTTGCGCCCAGAATGGCGAAGGCGGCGCACAGGAAGACGTGGCAGCGGATGCTGTTGCGATGTCCGGTGGCTGGTCGCCGGTTGTGCACCTGTGGTCCCATTGCGGTGGCAAGCTGGTCTGGGATCAGGCCCATGCGAATTTCCGACCTGATGCCACGCGTCCGCCGCTTGGCGCGGATGGAAATGGTTTTGTGATCGCTGCTGGTGCTGCCAATGGTGCCGCTGGTCTGGGCGAGGCGCTGACAGATGCGCAGGCCGCGGGCGTTGCTGCAGCCAAGGCTGCTGGCTTCAAAACGAAATCTGGTGCGGCTCCGGTTGGCGATGCGCCAACAGAAACCGCGATGGAACCAGTCTGGCTGATGCCTGCCAAGGCTGACATCAAGCTGCGTATGAAAACCTGGCTGGACTATCAGAACGACGTGAAGGTGTCGGATGTGCAGCTGGCTGCGCGCGAAGGCTACGAAAGCGTCGAGCATACCAAGCGTTACACCACGTTGGGTATGGCAACCGATCAGGGTAAGTTGAGTAACATCAACGGATTGGCGATCCTTGCTGATGCGCTGGGATCGGAAATTCCGCAGGTCGGGACCACCACGTTCCGCCCGCCATACCACCCGATTTCCATGGGCGCGATTGGCGGCGAGGCTCGCGGAGAGATCTTTCAACCGCTGCGCAAAACCCCGATGCACGACTGGCACGAAAGCAATGGTGCGGATTGGGAACCGGTTGGCCAGTGGCGCCGTCCCTATGCCTATGTCCGTTCTGGCGAGAGCTTGCATGATGCGGTGAACCGCGAGGTAAAAAACACTCGCGATAATCTCGGCCTGCTTGATGCATCGACGCTGGGTAAACTGGTCGTCAAAGGGCCCGATGCGGGCAAGTTCCTCGACATGATGTACACCAACATGATGTCGACGCTGAAGATTGGCAAATGTCGCTATGGCCTGATGTGTTCGGAGAATGGGTTTCTGATAGACGATGGTGTGGTTGCCCGCGTCGACGAAGACACATGGCTTTGCCACACCACCACAGGCGGTGCCGAGCGCATCCACGGCCATATGGAAGAATGGCTGCAGACCGAGTGGTGGGACTGGAAAGTCTACGTTGCGAATGTGACCGAACAATTGGCGCAGGTCGCTGTTGTGGGCCCTAGTGCGCGCAAGGTTCTGGAAAAGCTGGGCGGAATGGATGTCTCCAAGGAGACGCTGCCCTTCATGGAATGGCGTGACGGCGAGATCGGCGGCTTCAAGGCAAGGGCTTACCGGATTTCGTTCTCGGGAGAGCTGTCTTATGAAATCGCGGTTGCTGCTTCTGACGGTCTCGCTTTCTGGAACGCGCTGATGGACGCAGGCAAAGAATTCGGTGTGATGCCCTATGGCACCGAATGTCTGCACATCCTGCGGGCCGAGAAAGGCTTCATTATGATCGGCGACGAGACCGACGGGACCGTTATTCCGCAAGACCTTGGGCTGCATTGGGCTCTGTCCAAGAAGAAAGAGGACTTTCTGGGCAAACGGGCACATACCCGCAGCCATATGGCGGATCCCGATCGGTGGCAGCTGGTCGGCCTGGAAACCACGGACGGATCGGTTCTGCCGGACGGAGCCTATGCTGTGGGCAATGGCGTCAATGCCAATGGCCAGAAGAACACCATTGGCCGCGTAACTTCGACCTATTACTCCGCCAACATGAGCCGTGGCATTGCCATGGGTCTGGTTAAGCACGGCACCAAACGGATGGGTGAGGTGATCGAGTTCCCGGGAACTGATGGCACCATCTACAAAGCCAAAATCGTCGACCAAGTGTTTTACGATAAAGAAGGGGAAAAGCAGAATGTCTGATCCTGTCAGCGCAATGAATGGTGCTAAATTTTCCGGTTTGGCCCAGGTGGAAGACAGCGGATTGCAGGGGATGATCACGCTGCGCGGTGATCTTACCTCCAAAGCCCTGAAGGCCGCCGTAAAGTCGGCCACTGGGGCCGATGTACCAGCCAGTGGTTTCGTCTCTATGGCGAAAACCGGTGGCGTGGCTTGGATGTCCCCGGATGAGCTGCTGTTGTTGGTGCCTTACGGGGAAGTGGACGCCCGCGTTGCGGACCTGGACGAAGCCTTGAAGGGTGAGCACGCGCTGGCGGCCAATGTGTCCGATGCGCGCGGTGTGTTCCGCCTGTCCGGAGCGGGCGCACGTGAGGTTCTGGCCAAGATTTGCCCGGTTGATATGTCGGCAGAAGCCTTTAAATCGGGCCAATTCCGCCGCACGCGGATGGCGCAGGTTGCTGCGGCGTTTTGGCTGGATGACGCCGGTGACTTCCACATTGTGTGCTTCCGTTCGGTTGCGGCATATGTCTATAACTTGCTATGCACAGCCGCACATCCACAATCTAAGGTAGGGGCGTTAACTGGTTAAGGCAATTTAGCCTTGTGGTGATTTTTACGCCCAGATAAAGTGTCCTTGGATCTCCGGGGGCACTTTTTTGTTTTTATTTGTTGGTCGTTTTCCAACTTTGACTACTAAATACAGCCAAATCAGGAGTTTTTTTACGCGTCGTGGTCCTGCCACGTTTTTTTGCCGGTGGGATTACTCTATGCCTGATTTCACTGATCTGCTGTTGCCGATTGCCAGATCGTTGAGCCTCGTGGCAGGCCTCGCAGTTGCTGCGGGCTTGGCAACCCCGGTCGCGGCACTGGAGGGCCTGTTTACCTGCAAGATCAAATCCCTGTCCGGTCATGGCTGGATTCCGCCTCAGATTACATTGCGTTTCAATGATGAATGGTCTGCTGAGGTCGTGCATTCCGGCAATGTCAGCGCCCTGTCAGGTCGGTCACTAAAGGCCGGTTTTTTTCGTATCAGCGATATTTCTTATCGGGTGAGCTGGACGATTTCCAGCATATCTGTCGGTAATAGATCCGACGCGGTAGAAACCCATTATCGCGCGGTGTTCAATACTCAAAATAAGAAGCTATCGGTGCAGGTGATTTCTGCGGATACCGAACCACGATCCCCTCGTGGCATCGGTCAATGTACGCTGGTGACTGGTTAGCTGACTGTATCGGCGCCCCGCCATCCAAAAAGACAGTGATAGGGCGGCTCACAGCTGGTAGGAGATCCAACAGAGCTGTAACACACCTATTCCTATTTCTAAGATATGGATATTACGTATGAAAACCCTGATTAAAGCCGTCATTTCAGCTAGCGTCGTGTTCGCAGCGTTTCCTGTTTTGGCCGCGCCGATGACCTATGACTGTGCTATTCAATCTTATGAAAAACACGGCTGGATCTCTCCTCGTATTCTTGTCTTTGTAGACCATGATCAAGAGGTTGCTGGCGTTATGGACAGTGTGATTGCCAGTACGCAGAATACGCCGATGATTGTCCCCTATGATGTGCGATCCAAGCAGCGGATGAGGCTGACATGGACAGTGAACAATATTGACGCCCGTAGTGGATCAGCGAAGGCCAGCTATTCAGCTACTTTAGACGAACGCCGTATGAAGCTCTCAATCTCAGCTCGTGTTCACGGCTGGGACAACCGGCCGGCTGGCAGCGGCCCCTGCAAACGCAGCAATATCAAGTTGACCAAGTAGGCTTGGCAAGCGCGCCTTATCGGCGCGGTGGTACCTTGCAGTATATCGCTCATGGGGGCTTGTCGCTTTGGCCTGCTATAAAATCATCGGTTATTTTTGGGTGTTTCTCCGGCATGGTCTTGACCAGAGGGGAGACCCGCCGCATGTATCTGCCTAGGAACGCAACTGATAAAACAGGGGGCCCAGATGGCTTTTGAACTTCCCGATCTTCCTTATGCTCACGATGCGCTGGCATCCAAAGGCATGTCCGCCGAAACGCTGGAATACCACCACGACCTGCACCACAAAGCCTATGTCGACAATGGCAACAAGCTGATCGCCGGTACCGAATGGGACGGCAAGTCGATGGAAGACATCATCAAGGGCACCTATGATGCGAACTCTGTCGCTCAAAATGGTATCTTCAACAACATCTCCCAGCTGTGGAACCACAATCAGTTCTGGGAAATGATGGGTCCGGGCGAGAGCAAGATGCCGGGAGACCTAGAAAAGGCCATCAACGACAGCTTTGGCTCTGTTGATAAATTCAAGGCAGAGTTCTCTGCTGCGGGTGCTGGTCAGTTCGGCTCCGGCTGGGCGTGGCTGGTTAAGGACACTGACGGTGGTCTGAAGGTGACCAAGACTGAAAACGGCGTGAACCCTGTTTGCTTTGGTCAGACTGCTCTGCTTGGTTGCGACGTGTGGGAGCACTCCTACTACATCGATTTCCGCAACAAGCGTCCCGTCTATCTGACCAACTTCCTGGATAACCTGGTCAACTGGGAAAACGTTGCATCTCGCATGTGATAGCTGATTATCAGCACGCGGC
The DNA here is from genome assembly GCF_047372505.1 of Phaeobacter cretensis. Classification (NCBI taxonomy): domain Bacteria; kingdom Pseudomonadati; phylum Pseudomonadota; class Alphaproteobacteria; order Rhodobacterales; family Roseobacteraceae; genus Phaeobacter; species Phaeobacter cretensis. The sequence continues at coordinate 410,894 of NZ_JBKBEU010000001.1, read as the reverse complement.
TTTAGGCCTCGTCCGGGATCGGACGGGGCCTTTTTTATGTAAGAGGATTGGTAGGCTGAATAGGCGGATCAGCATTTTGGGTGTTGTCGGTCAGTTGCGCAACATGGTCAACGCATCTTCGACGCTGTCAATCCAAGTGAGAGCTGCCGCAGTTTCGACCCCGGCAAACCCTTCTGCGACGATATGCTCTACCAGTGCCTTCAGCGGATCCCAGTAGCCGTCGATGTTGAGGATCAAAATAGGTTTCTGGTGCAAGTCAAGCTGTCGCCAGGTCAGGGCCTCAAACAATTCATCCAGCGATCCGGCGCCGCCTGGCAGCACGACCACTGCATCGGCATTATAAAGCATGACCTTTTTACGCTCATGCATGGTTTCGGTGACCACATAGGTGCTCAGATCGGTCTTGGCGACTTCGCGACGGACCAGATGTTCAGGAACGACGCCGAAGGTGGTGCCGCCCGCCGCCTGAGCGGCGCGCGCGACTCTGCCCATCAGACCCACATCGCCCGCACCGTAAACCAGTCGCTGACCTTGCGTTGCGAGACCGGTACCAAGGGCTTCGGCGGCCGTGGCATAGGTCGGACTGCCCCCATCGCGCGATCCACAATACACACAGACGGAATGAATACGCATTGTGATCACCTTTTTTGTTGTGTTCTGCGGGGAAATAGGTCGTCCTTTGGACCCTGATAGCCGCATTGAACGGCTGGCTCAAGCAAGCGGGGGGCACATCCCGTAGGATCGACATTTAAAGATATCCGAAGTGGTATTTTGGCTGTCGGAAGGGAAGGAACGGAATGACGGATGTAACGGGCAAAGGCGGATTGTCCACGACGGCTATTGGCGGTGTCGCGGCAGTGGTCGTGGTTCTTGGCGGGGTTGTTTTCCTGCAGTGGGGAGGCTCTGACGAGACCAGAACGCCGGGCGTCAAAACGGCCGACGGTGATCGTCTGGTGATTTCACCCAGCGCACCCGCGGACGGTAAGCTTGCTTCGCCTAACGTGATGACAGACGCGGCAAATGATGCGCCTGCTGAGGAAACAGCCACTGCACCGGTGGCCGAAGATGTGGCGACAGATAGTTCGGAAGCTGAGACGGTCGCCGCGGAGAGCGTAGTTGAAGAGGCCGCGACCAGCGAACCTACTGCAGAGATAGCCGCCGAAGAAATCGCTGCGGCGGCTGCGCTGGCTGAAGCGGTTCAAGAGACAGAGGCCGAGACCTTGGACAGTACGCCGGAGGCGGCGACAGATATAGGTGCAGCTGAGAGTCCCGAGGTGACAGGGCTTAGCGCACCGCAGATGGATCTCGCGCGGTTTGAGATGGATGGTAGCGGAATGGTCGCGGGGCGTGCAATGCCGGGATCGGTGGTCTCACTCATGCTGGACGGGGCAGTGATCGAACAACTCACCGTACCGTCGGATGGCAGTTTTGTCGTATTCACCAATATCGCACCATCGGCGCAGCCACAGGTGATCTCGCTTGAGGCGGTGCTCGGCGATGAGGCCATGGCCTCTGATGCTCAGTTTATTTTGGCACCTGTCACGCCGGTTCAGGTGGCAGAGGCAACGACTGAAACGGAGGTTCAGGCACCGCTTGTAGAACCACAAACCGATGCCACTGATCCGGCGATTGCCAGCGTAGATACACCAACTATAGACACGTCCAACGTAGAGACAGCAGGTACAGATACCGACATTGCAGTTACATCAGTAAAGAATGATGTTGCGGTTGTTGCAAGTGAGAGCCCAACCAATGATGTTGACAGCGCTGACGTTGCTTCAAGTTCTGCAGAGGCTGCGCCGAACCTGCCTGAAATCACGGCCAGTCTGAATGCCGCTGATGCGGTGGGTAAGGACCCCGGTGCAGCTGATACGGGCAGTGATGTGGACAATAACGGCAGCAGCACGACTGATACGGCTGCGCCGAACAGCGACGTGACCGTAGCGGACAATACGGCGAACGAAGCTGAAGTTACCCCTGAACCGGAACCAACAGGTGTTGCTACAGCGGCTAATCCGGAGCCAGCAGAAGCCAGGATTGCGGCTGTGGCTGGTGCGTCGCCAGATCCACAACCCGAACCACAACCTGATACCGAGGTCGCGCCACAACCAACCACATCAGAACAAACAGCGCCACAGCAGGTGGCAGTGCTGCGCGCTGATGCCAGCGGTGTGACACTGGTGCAGCCAGCGACACCGACTCTGGCCGAAGTACCCGATAGTGTGGCGCTTGATACCATCTCTTATGATGACGAGGGCGCGGTGGTGCTGAGCGGGCGTGTTCGCTCCGACACGGTGGTACGTGCTTATCTGGACAACTCCGCCGTTGCGGATTTACCAGTGGATGAGGACGGGCGTTGGTCCGGCATCCTGCCGGATGTCGCACCGGGAATATATGCGTTGCGACTTGATGCGGTGGATACGGATGGCAAGGTGCTGAGCCGCCTTGAAACTCCGTTTAAGCGTGAGGCGCCGGAGGTCCTGCAACAGCCAGCCGCGGAACCCGCAACGACACCTGATGCAGCCCCCATAGGCGCGCAACCCTTGGTGCGTCTGGTCACCGTACAGGAAGGCGATACGCTCTGGGCAATTTCGCGAGAACGCTACGGCGACGGGTTCCTTTATGTGCGGGTATTCGATGCGAACCGTGCGTCGATCCGTAACCCGGATCTGATCTATCCCGGGCAGGTCTTCACGGTACCGGTACAGTAACGAAAATACGCGGATCAAGGTCGGGGTGTCCGGCGCTCATGTGCTGGTCAAACAGCCGGGCTGCCCCTATGTCATAGGTCTTGCAACAAGGACATGTGATGACAGACATCGATATGACGACTGCGCAGGAGGAACGCCGATCTGGTCTGCGCACTTTGCGACGTGTTGGCCCCTACCTCTGGCCAAAGGGGCAGGCGTGGGTCAAATACCGTGTGGTGGTTGCGCTGGCGGTGCTGGTGCTGGCCAAGCTGGTCGCCGTCACGACACCTGTGCTCTACAAAGGCGCGGTGGACAACCTGGCCGGTGAGGGCGTGCCGCCGCTGGCACTGGGCGCGGTTGGCCTGACTGTGGCCTATGGCATGGCGCGCATCCTCACAATTGGATTTCAGCAGCTGCGTGACACGGTGTTTGCACCGGTTGGACAGCGGGCGTTGCGGCGTCTGGCGCTGGAGACCTTTCGCCATATTCATCGCCTGTCAATGCGCTATCACATCACCCGTAAAACCGGTGGGCTGAGCCGGATTATTGAGCGGGGAGTAAAAGGCGTCGAGTTTCTCTTGCGCTTTTTGGTGTTCTCAATCGGGCCGTTGATATTGGAGCTGGCGCTGGTTGCCGTGATCCTCGCGGTGTTGTTCGACATCTGGTATCTGGTCGTGGTGGCCGGGACTGTGGGGCTATATATTTGGTTTACATTTGCTGTAACCGAATGGCGCGTGACGCTACGCCGTGAGATGAACAAGCAGGACACCGATGCCAATCAAAAGGCGATCGACAGTCTGCTGAACTATGAAACCGTGAAATATTTCGGGGCAGAAGAGCGTGAGACCGCACGGTATGATGTTGCTATGCGCGCCTATGCAAAGGCTGCATTGAAAACGGCCTATTCGCTGGCATTTTTGAACTTTGGCCAGAGCCTGGTGATAACCAGCGGTCTGGTTGCGGTGATGGTGATGGCGGCGATTGGGGTGCAGCAGGGGACTTTGACGGTTGGCGACTTTGTCATGGTCAACGCCTATATGATCCAGATCACCGTACCGTTGAATTTCCTTGGCACAGTCTATCGCGAAATCCGTCAAAGCCTTGTTGATATGGGGGAAATGTTTGATCTTATCGAACAGGCCCCCGATGTAAGTGACCAAAAGGATGCCAAGCAGCTGACGGTGACTGGCGGGGCGATCACACTGGACGAGGTTGAGTTCGGCTATGACAGTGACCGGCAGATCCTAAAAGGTGTCAGCTTTGAGGTGGCAGCGGGACAAACGGTAGCTATCGTTGGCTCAACCGGGTCTGGAAAATCGACTATCGGACGGCTGTTGTTCCGGTTCTACGATGTCACGCGCGGGTCCTTGCGTATTGATGGACAGGATGTGCGCGATGTGACCCAAAAAAGCCTGCACGCGGCGATTGGCGTGGTGCCGCAGGACACTGTGCTGTTCAACGATACCATCCGCTACAATATCGCCTATGGGCGCGATGGGTCGACACAGGATGATGTGGAGCAAGCCGCGCGGGATGCGCAGATCCACGACTTTATAATGCAGCTGCCAGAGGGATATGAGACGCAGGTCGGTGAACGTGGGCTGAAGCTGTCTGGTGGTGAGAAGCAGCGGGTTGGCATTGCGCGTACTCTGTTGAAGAACCCACCGATTCTGTTGCTGGATGAGGCCACATCGGCGTTGGACAGCGATACCGAGCAGGAGATCAAAGGCGCGTTGGCGCGGGCCGGCCTGGGGCGCACAGTGATTACGATCGCGCACCGTTTAAGCACGGTCGCGGAGGCAGATCAGATCATCGTTCTGGAACAGGGTGAGATCGCTGAACACGGCACCCATGATGAGCTGTTGGCAACGGATGGGCGCTATGCACATCTGTGGCAACGCCAGCAATCGGATCAGGACGCCGCGTGACGGCGATCTCAGAGACACCAGGTTAGGGTCGGGTCTACGTGGTTAGCCGCTGACGTAGACCCCGTCCTTGGGTTTGTAGAATATCTTTTGATTGTGCAGCCGCCCCAGTAACTCATGAATTTGGCGCAGGGTGTCGTCACGGCTGCGACCAGCGATCCCCTGAGCGGGCTGGCTGGCATCAGCAAGGCTGTCACGTGTTCTCTGTAAGGCAGCCTCAATCAGATCAACATCGGCGATGGTCAATTCGAACATATCGTTGAAATCGGGCATGGGTCGTGTCCTCTGTGCTGGCGACAGCTGTGTGCACCCCGCGTGATGGGGGATGCGTGGCTGTAGCGGGCTGTGATGGGCCATACCAAGCTGACGCAGTTCCCAAGTTATTGCCACCGAAATATGTTGATGCGGCGGATTGGTCGCTGATCCCGCCGTTGCAGCATCTGATCTGGGCCCAAACGAACAACGCCCCGCGTTTGCGGGGCGTTGGCAGTCTATTCAGCGGCGCGCAATGGCGGGGAGGGTGGTTTGTCGTTGTCCCAAACGTTATTGGGTTTGGCTTCGGCCTTCTTCGGCGCATTCGGTTCTGTACGGGTCTCGGTTTCCCACAGGATTTCCGTTGTTGGCAGGGTACGGGCCTTGGTCGCCAGTCGCATGTCGCGCGCGATCCGGCTTGAACGGCCACGGGTGATCCGTGCCAGCAAACGCCCGAGGGCACCAATATAGATCCTCAGCCAAACCCGGATGGCCAACAGCGATGGCGTGACCAGCAGGGTCAGAATCGTGGCAATGCCCAGACCAAAGACAACGGCGGTCGCCAGCTGTTTCCACCACAACGATGTCGGGCTATCGATGGAATAGCCGCCATTGATGAAGTCGAGGCTGAGCCCGAACATCATCGGGGCAAGACCGGCCATCGTGGTGATTGTGGTCAGAAGAACCGGACGGATGCGCGCCTCAGCGGTCCGAATGATCGCCTCAATCCGTGGCATCTTCTGGGCGTATTCCTGATAGGTGTCGATCAGAACGATATTGTTGTTCACCACAATCCCCGCCAGCGCCACGATGCCAGTCCCGGTCATGATGATCGAGAAAGGCTGCTGCATCACCATCATGCCAATCAGTACACCAGTGGTGGAGAGCACCACCGCCAACAGCACCAGCACCGAGTTGTAGAAGCTGTTGAACTGCGCCAGCAGGATCACGAACATCAGAGCCAGCGCACCGGCAAAGGCTTTCATCAGGAACGCACCGGATTCGGCTTGTTCTTCCTGATCTCCTGTCCACTCCCAAGTCACATCGGCAGGCAGCGGGTTGGTGTCCAACCATTTTGTTAGGGCTTCGATGCGTTCATTGGCATTCAGCGCAAGAACGCGGGCGTCATCATCAAGTGCGGCTTGCACCGCGTCAATGCTGCTCGCGGTTTCAAGGCTACGCAGTTTCAGTGGTGCACCGGATGGGCCAGTCAGATTGCTGCTGCTGGTGTCGGTGCCGTCAGCAAAGGTTTTGACATAGGCGAGTGTTTCATCTTCGCCGTTATCTGCATTGGTAGTGATTACCTTCGACAGACCCGGTTCGATATCCGCTTTCACATCGTAGTAGCGCTGCTGTTGCACACGGCTGATTTTGTCCAGTTTGGGCACGGGCTGACGGCTGATGAAGTTCGACAACGGCACTAAGCCATCCTCTGTGCGCAGCTTCAGCACATCCAGTGTGGACAGGACACGGTCCTCTTCCGGTAAGCGAACGCGGATTTCGATCTCCTCGTCGGAGCTGTCTACTCGCATCGTGTCCAGAAGAATACCACGTGTGACCAGTTGCACCATGGCCCCAACGGTTGCGACATCGGCACCATAGCGGCCGGCCTTTTCAACATCGACGTCGATCTGCCAGTCGATACCGGGCAGGGGCAGGCTATCTTCGATCAGATCCAGACCGGGGGTGTCGTCAAAATGAGCGCGGGCCTGTTGCGTGGCCGTGGTCAACGTGTCCCACCGGTCGCCCTTGATGCGCAGGTGCACAGGTTTACCAGAAGCAGGACCCTGTGCGAGCGCACGGATTTCAGCTTCGAACCCGGGCAATTTTGCCAGCTCCGCGTTGATCTCCTCAATCACGGTATCACCGTCGAAATCGGTTGCGGTGACCTGCCGGGTGAACCAGCCGTTGAACCAGCTTTCGGTCTGAGTTGGACGATCTTCCCATGGGATGATCTCAAACTGAACCTGGCCGATGGTATCGGGCGGTGTTTGTGCCCCGGAGGCATCGGTGTTCAGGCCACCTTCTCCGGCAAAGGCAAAGACGTTTACAACGGCGGGGTGCTGCAGGATGACCTGTTCGGTCTTGCGCACCATTTCATCCTCTTCCAACAGGGAGGTATTGCCGCGCGCACGCACATAGGCCGTTGCCTGTTCCGGTTCAGATTCGACGAAGAATTCCACCCCGTAATTGTTTTCACCGAACATGGCGAAGACCGACATGATCGCAAAGCCGACGGCGGCGATGGTGACGAGCGGCATCACTGGATTGCCAACAATGAACTTGATGAAGTGACCAAATGGCGTGTTTCTATAACCGGCATCAACGCTCTTTTCAGCTCTTTGCAGGCTGGCCGCCCCCAGAGTGACCGAAGCACCAAACGCCGAGAGGACAAAGATCAAGGCGCCAAAGATCAAGGCAGCCATATCTGGCACCGCAGGTGGTAGCAGGTAGTCGCCATTGAGCATCTGCATAGCGCCTGCAAACATGCCCCAGAGCGTGACCGGCACCAATGCCGCCCGCAGCCACCATGGCGCTACGGCGCGTAACCCGTCGGACAGGCTTTCAAACAGGCGGCTCATGCGGCCCGTTACACCGCCCATAACAGGCAGATAGATCAGCGCCACAACCAGCGATGCCGACAGAACGAAGATCAGTGTTACCGGCAGCATGCCCATGAATTCGCCCGGCACACCGGGCCAGAACAGCATGGGCAAAAAGGCGCAAAGCGTGGTCGCTGTAGAAGAGACCACAGGCCAGAACATGCGTTGTGCGGCCTCTACATAGGCGTGCATCGGGCCGACGCCGTTCTTGATCCGTTTATCCGCATACTCCACGACCACGATGGCGCCATCCACAAGCATCCCCACTGCGAGGATCAGACCGAACATCACAATGTTGGAGATACTGATGCCCATTACGGCCAGAAACGCAAAACACAGCAGGAAAGAGGTGGGAATAGCAAAGCCAACCAGCAGTGCGGCACGGCTTCCAAGGGCGGACAGCACAACAATCATCACCAGCGCGACGGCTGTCAGTACTGAACCTTCCAGCTGTCCGACCATGGAGCCCACCACGCGGCTTTGGTCGTTTGACGTGCCGACGGACACAGCGGCCTGTAGCTCTGTCGGCCATTTGTTCTTGGCCTTGGCGATAGCCTCCTTCACGACATCGACCGTGTCGATCAGGTTGTAACCTTTGCGTTTGACCACCTGGAGGGCCACGGTGTCTTCGCCGTTAAACCGGGCTGTGCCGCGACGATCCTCGAAGGTGAAGTTGATGGTCGCCAATTCACCCAATGTGACAACACGGTCACCATTTGTTTTGATCGGCAGCTGGTAGATATCGCGGACATCGTCAAAGGAGGAGGGGATCTTCACGGAGAAGGTGCCCTGATTGGTTTCCACCTCACCTGCGGCGATCAGCTGGTTGTTGTTCTGTACAACGGTGATCAGCTCAAGCGCCGTAACATTATAGGCCTCAAGGCGCAGGGGGTCGATCAAGACCTCGACCATCTCGTCGCGGTTGCCCGCGATCCCGGCCTCAAGTACTGGCTCCAGAGCTTCCAGATCGTCCTGCAAGTCCTTAGCGATACGCGCCATCGTGCGTTCGGGCACGGCGCCGGTCAGGTTGACGATCACAATCGGAAATTCAGAGAAGTTGATTTCGTTGATCGTGTATTTTTCAGCGCCTTCAGGGAAGTCGGCCTCGGCGGCATCCATCGCATCACGGACATCGGCCATGATAGCGGTCTTGTCCCAACCGAAATCGAACTCCAATGCCACGCCGCCATAGCCTTCGGCTGCGGTCGCAGACATCTTGTCCAACCCATCAAGATCGGCCAGCTCCGTTTCCATAACCTTGACGAGCAATGTCTCGGCGTCCTCGGCGGAGATGCCGGGGAAAGGCACGGAGATGAACAGAGCCGGGATTTCAATATCCGGTTCACCCTCTTTGGGAAGGCTGGCATAGGCAAAGCCACCAACCAGGAGCGAGATGGCGATAAACGCCAGGATCATACGGGCCCGTTCTGCGGCCCAACTGACGACGCCGGTCATTGGGAAACCTCTTCATAAGTGGGCGCGACAGCAACGCCCGCAACAACAAAATCCTGGCCAACAACGATCACATCGGCCTGTTCCGGAAGACCACCGACCCAGACGCCGCTGGCTTCATCGCGCTGCAGCTCGATCGGGAAAAACCCGACAGTCTGATCTGCCTTCACCACGCGAACGCCCAACTGACCATCATTGTTCAATGTCAGTGCAGATTGCGGCAGGTAATGCGCCTTGGAGCCTTCGGCGGAGATCACGATATCGGCGGTCTGGCCATCCCGGATCGACAGATCGGGGTTGGGTACGGTGATTTCCACCTCAAAGGTCCGGGTGGTGGGGTCGGCGGACCGGCTGATAAAGGTGACTTTACCCGCCACCTCACGGCCATTCGCCAGTTCAGCCCGTGCACCGGCTCCCACGGTGACACGGTTCACTTCGGTCTCCGGCACGTAGCCCACTAATTTGATGGTTTCCAGCTGGATCACGGTCGCACAAAGGCTGCCGGGCTGCATCAGGCTGCCAAGCTCTGCGGTGTCGCTTTCCAGTAGCCCATCGAAAGGTGCGAGAATATCGAGGCGGGAGAGTTCCTTTTCCGAGGCCGCAACCTGCGCGGAGGCGGCTTCGATCCCGGCGCTGGTGGTTTCCAGACCGGTTTCTGCGGTGGCAACCCCGGCGACGGCGGAACGTTCCGCGGCCTGGGCAGCGGCCAACCGTGTCTCGGAGGCAAAGCCGCCCTCGGAGAGTTTGGCAGCGGCGGTCAGGTTTATTTGCGCCTCTTTTAAGCGTGCGCGCGCTTCTTCCAGACGGGCCTTCGCTTCGGGAACGCGAATCTTGGCTTCGCTTAGGCGTGCCTTGGCCTCTAGCAAGGTGGAGGGGCGGGTCCCCGGATCCAATTTGCACAGAAGATCACCTGCCTTTACCTGGGCCCCTTTGCGTAGCGGCTCTGACAAGACGGTGGACGTGGTTTCCGAACGCACCTCAACCTGACGAATGGCCTGGGTTTGGCCGCGCAGGACGACTGCGCTGTCGATGCCTCGGGCTGTGCTGCGCAGGGCGACAACGCCGACACCCGAATTACCCACCTCACTGACATCTGTCGTTTGCGGATCAGCAGCTGTGCCAGCCGTCATATCGGTCTCCGCCGCCTCTGAGCCGTCTTCGGATTCTGCTGTGGCAGTGTCTTTGGCACCATCTGATGCCCCCATGGTCGCATCATCACTGATCTGCTCACCACGGGCAAAGGCCAGAAGCGAGTCCCGTTCGATTACGGCATAGTACAATCCTGCGGTTACAACGGCAGCAGTCAACAAGGGAATTACACGCATCTGGGGGCCTTCCTAATTCATAGTCATCCCAATCGGGACATATAGAGCCACTGAACAATCATACCATTAATGGGCATGTTTAGGCGAACTAGCGCCAAGTGATATGGCGGATATAGGTATTGTCCATACTAAACTCTGTAGTTCAGTTCACATTTTTTGCCTTTTTGGAGCAGTTTGTGCGCGATCCTGTGTGTCAGGGCCACTTGGCTTGGCATCGGTTGCACTGTAAGAGAAGCAGAACAAAGGAAACTGTCCGGTAACTGCGGGGGCGGTTGCGGGATTTGCTAGGGACATTTTCATGAGCGACACCGACAGCTTTATCGATGAGGTGACAGAAGAAGTCCGCCGTGAACGTTTGTTCACGATGATCAAACGTTATGGCTGGATTGGCGGCGTGGCCGTGGTTCTGATCGTCGGCGGGGCCGCACTGCGCGAGTACAACAATGCCCAGACCGAAGCCGCATCGCAGGCCCTAGGTGATCAGGTGATCGCCGCCTTGGATAGCGATGACAATGCGGAACGCGCTACGGCTCTGGATGCGATCACCGCCGGGACTGATGGTGGCGATACAATTCTAAAGCTGCTTCAGGCTGGTGCACTGGCTGATGCAGGTGAACGTGAGACCGCTGTGCAACGGCTGAATGCTGTCGCAAGCAATGGTGACATGCCGCTGATTTATCGCCACATCGCGGCTTTCAAGGCGCTGGGGCTACAAAAGGACAGTCTTCCTGCCGCTGATCGCCGTATCCAGTTCGAAGCACTTGGCCAACCGGGCGCACCATTGTCCTTGCTGGCGCAGGAGCAGCTGGCGTTGATTGATATTGAACTGGACAATTCTGAGGCCGCTATCACGCGGTTGCGCGACATTATTGCGTCTGCTGGTGTCACCACGGACTTGAAAGACCGTGCTTCGCAAGTGATTGTAGCGCTTGGGGGCGTTCTGGATCCGCAGGCGGCACCAGAAGGTTAAAGAACAGATCTGTGCCCCTCGGGCACATAAAGAATAGTGCAGTAACGGGGCATGGCAATGACGGTAGTAACAAGCTATTGGGGCGCAAAGGGTATACTGACAGGGAGCGCATTGGCGTTGATCCTGTCCGCCTGTGCCGAGCCTGAGGTCATCCTGCGCGGTGAACGTCTGGACTTGCGTGAAGACAGTCTCACCATTGTGACCAACAATTCCCGCGCGATAGCGCTGCCAGCGACCCGCAACAATGTCAGCTGGCCACAGGGGCCGGGCATCGAAGGATCGCGTCCGACACATCCCGCCCTTTCAGCAGCGCCAACTGCGATCTGGTCCACATCCATCGGCGATGGCGATAGCCGCCGTCAACGCATCATCGCAACGCCGGTGATAGGCGATGGCCGTATCTACACTCTGGACAGCGGTGCCAAGGTTTCAGCCGTCAGCCCGAGTGGCACTTTGCAGTGGCAAAGTGAGCTGCTTCCGACCTCGGACAGTTCCGGACAGGCGACTGGTGGCGGTTTGGCCTATGATGCGGGCGTGCTTTATGTTTCATCCGGCTATGGTGCGGTGACCGCATTGGATGCATCCACTGGCGTGACCATCTGGCGCCAAGAATTGGAGGCCACCGGGTCTGGTCAGCCGACTGTGCGTGATGGCTTGCTCTATTTGGTTGCCGGAGATGACACGGGTTGGGCCATTCATACCAAGGATGGCCGCATTGCCTGGCAGATCGAGGCAACCCCGAGCCCATCGAATATTCTGGGCGCGCCTGCGCCTGCAGTGACCTCGGATCTCGCGATCTTTGCGTTTGGATCGGGTGATCTTACCGCGACCTTCCGCAAGGGCGGATTGCGGCGCTGGAACGCATCGGTTTCGGGCAAGCGGATTGGCCGCACGATTTCACGGATTGGCGATGTGACCGGTGCGCCGGTTGTGTCGGGCAATAGGATGTATGTTGGCAATCAATCCGGTCGAACGGCGGCCTTTGACCTTGGTACCGGTGATCGCCTGTGGACTGTGCGTCATGGTGCGGTGGATCCGGTTTGGCCTGTTGCTGGCAATATCTTCTTGATCAGCGACCAGGGCCAGCTTGTGCGGTTGGACGCCGAAAGTGGTGAGGCGGTTTGGGCCGCTGATTTGCCTGGGTATCTGAAGGATAAGCCGCGTAAGCGCGGTGCCGTTGTAGCCCATCATGGCCCCGTTGTGGCTGGTGGGCAGGTGGTGGTGGCCTCTAACGATGGTTTGCTGCGGTTCTTTAGCCCTCAGGACGGCACATTGGTGCGTACTGTCGAAATCCCCGATGGTGCCAGCACAGCACCTGTCGTGGCGGGTGGGACGCTTTATGTTGTGTCTACCAAGGGGCAATTGCACGCTTTCCGATAGCGTTTTGATGCGGTAGGAGAGATTTACGCAGCGATGTGCTCTGGCAGGGCACGCGCAGATGCGCTATGGGGCGCGTCTGAATCGCAGAAAGTTGGTCTGATGTCTTTTACCCTCGCTATTGTGGGCCGCCCGAATGTGGGCAAATCCACATTGTTCAATCGTCTCGTAGGCAAGCGGCTGGCGCTGGTGGATGACCAGCCCGGCGTTACGCGCGATCTGCGCGAGGGCGAAGCACGTCTTGGCGATTTGCGCTTTACCGTGGTTGATACGGCTGGTCTTGAAGATGCCACCGACAACTCGCTCGAGGGACGCATGCGCCGTCTGACCGAGCGCGCTGTTGATATGGCTGATATCTGCCTGTTCATGATTGATGCGCGTGTTGGTGTGACACCGATCGACCAGATGTTCGCGGAAATCCTACGCAAAAAATCTGCCCATGTGATCCTGGCTGCGAACAAGGCTGAGGGCAATGCCGCGGATGCGGGTGTTCTGGATGCCTGGGGTCTTGGGTTGGGAGAGCCGATCCGGCTATCTGGTGAGCATGGCGAAGGTCTGAACGATCTCTATTCACAGCTGATGCCGCTGTCAGACGAGTTTGAAAAACGTGGTGATGACAGCAGCCCGGATGTCGATGTCGTTCTGGATGAGGATGCCGACGAGGAAGACCTCTCGGTGCCTATGCCAACCCGGAACAAACCGTTGCAGGTGGCCGTAGTGGGCCGCCCAAATGCGGGAAAATCCACTCTGATCAACAAGATTCTTGGCGAAGATCGCTTGCTGACCGGTCCCGAGGCCGGAATTACCCGCGATGCGATATCGCTGCAGATCGACTGGCAAGATGTGCCGATGCGTATCTTTGATACAGCTGGTATGCGCAAAAAGGCCAAGGTTCAGGAAAAGCTGGAAAAACTGTCGGTTTCCGATGGTCTGCGCGCGGTCAAATTTGCCGAAGTGGTGGTGGTTCTGCTGGATGCGGCGATCCCATTTGAGCAACAAGATCTGCGCATCGCCGACCTTGCCGAACGTGAAGGCCGCGCGGTGGTTGTTGCGGTGAACAAATGGGATATCGAAGACGAAAAGCAGGAAAAACTACGCAACCTGAAAGAGGCCTTTGATCGTTTGTTGCCACAGCTGCGTGGCGCGCCGTTGATCACAGTTTCAGCCAAAACCGGCAAAGGTCTGGACCGTCTTCACGCGGCTATCATGCGTGCCTATGACGTCTGGAACCGCCGTATCCCAACAGCTGCGCTGAACCGTTGGTTGATTGGTATGTTGGAACAGCACCCACCGCCCGCACCGCAGGGCAAACGGATCAAGCTGCGCTATATGACACAGGCCAAGACCCGTCCGCCGGGCTTTGTGGTTATGTGTTCGCATCCCGACAAAATGCCAGAAAGCTATAATCGCTATCTGGTCAACGGGCTGCGGCAGGATTTCGATATGCCGGGCACTCCCATTCGTTTGACGCTGCGCTCGCAGTCGGACAAAAACCCCTACAAGGGCAAGAAAAAAGCGCCACCTTCGAAGTTGCGCAAACACCTTGAAGGTCGTCGCAACTGATTGCAGACACGCTTGATCCGGGACGAGACAAAAGGCAGCTTCCTTATTTTTGGGCGGCCCTTTTTCTTTGGCGTTGTATCCATGTGTGAGCGTTTTGTCCCACGAGCGTATATCTGCGCAATGAATCTGGCTTGATTTGACCGCAAGCTGTTGGCTTTGCTAGGGTTAACGATAAGTCAAGCAAGTATCGGAAATGTCCCCGTGTAGAGAGTGAGGCCAGACAATCACCTTTGAAACAGTGGTGGTTCTGTCGGGGGGCTGTGTCGGAGCTAGCTACGGTGGCGTGTTGGGGCTGTTCGCGGACCTTCTGGCAATTGTGCCTGAGATGAGCGTCATTGCGGCGTTACACTGTGCCTCTAGGGAACATTTATGGATCTGAGAGCATATACACGGACCTATTGTGACAAGGATAACCGGCTGGCCGCGCTCAGCTATTTCGGAACCTTTGCCGTCTATTTCCTGTCATTGACGATTGCTATTCACTTCGCCGGGATGTGGTTTTTGATGCTGCCTGCTGGCGTTGTTTTTGCCTTCGCCGCGGTCCGGCTTTATGTTCTTCAGCACGACACCGGGCACCATTCGCTGTTTGAAACCCGTCTGCAGAACGAGATTGCAGGCCATTTTCTGTCTCCTTTCACCTTTGCTCCGTTTGAGGTGATGAAACAAAACCACAACGAACATCATGCCTTTGTCGGCAACCTTGAACATCGCGAGTCGGGTGAGATCCACACTATGACCCTGCGCGAATGGCACGCGGCAAATTGGGGTCGGCGTCTGGCCTATCGGCTCTATCGTAACCCGTTTGTTCTGGTGCCATTGGGGGCGGCATTCACTTACTTTATTCGCTACCGCTGGCCTAAGAATACGCTGCGGTTTGGCGTTTTGGGAGTGGTCCTTCACAATGTTGCTATTATTGCGTTGCTGGGGCTGCTTTTTGTCGTTGCGGGGCTGACAGGTGTGATGGTCTGGCTGGGGTTTTCCTTCCTCGGCGGTATGATCGGGGTGTTCCTGGTCTACCTGCAGCATAACTTCGAAGACACCTATTGGGATCGGCGCCCTGACCTCAATCCGCAAGTTGCGGCGCTTCAGGGCTCCTCATGTCTCGATTTCGGCTGGCTTTTTGACTTCGCAGTTGCCAATATCACGCTTCATGACATTCATCACTTCAATGCCCGCATTCCGAGCTATCGTTTGCGCCGCTGCCATCACAATCTGCCGCCGGAAATTGCGCTGCGCCGGATTAAGTTCGGGGAGGCTATCCGCGCCATGGGGCTGAAACTCTGGGATGAGGATCAACAGCGACTTGTGCCCTTTCCGAGGCATAATCCAGCGTCGACGGATCTGGCTGGAACCGCAGGGTATTGCAACACGCAGGAGCCTTCTTGATGACATCTATCACAAAACTACCCGGTGTCGGACCCGCATTGGCGCGGGTGCTGACAGAAAACGGCTGCACCACGATCGAAGCCCTTGCGCAGAAAACGCTTAGCGAATTGAGCGAGATCCCGAGGATCGGCAAACTAAGGGCCGCGAAACTCGCGGCGGAGGCAAGCAAGCTGCAAACCGGGGCAACTCCGGAGACCACGGCAAGCGCTCCTGCCGCATCAAAATCCATGCCTACGCGCGGGGCTAAGAGTGCATCGAAAACCGGGCCTACGATTATAGGCAATGGTAAGAGCTCGGGGCAGGCTGATACTGTACAGCTCAGCTCTGCACTGGCAGCTGCAGAAGCTGCCCGCCGAGCGGCGGAGGCAAAGGCGGAGAAAGCAGTTTCAAAAGCCAAGAAATCAGCCAAACAGGCGGTCGCTCTCGCAGAAGAATTTGCAGAGGCAAAGATAAAGGCCAAAGCCAAGGCCAAACGGGTCAAGGCCAA
The DNA here is from genome assembly GCF_047372505.1 of Phaeobacter cretensis. NCBI lineage: Bacteria > Pseudomonadati > Pseudomonadota > Alphaproteobacteria > Rhodobacterales > Roseobacteraceae > Phaeobacter > Phaeobacter cretensis. The sequence continues at coordinate 394,864 of NZ_JBKBEU010000001.1, read as the reverse complement.
GGCCAAACGGGCGATTGAGAAGGAAAAGGCCAAGGCCAAGGCGATACTGGAAGCCAAGGACAACGCCAAGAAAGACAGTGCTAAGTCCGGCGGCGGCAAGAAAGACGGTGCCAAGAAGGACCCGGTGAAGAAAGCCTCCGGCAAGCCGACATCTGCCAATGCAGCGTCCGGTAAGACTGACGCCAGCAAAAAGGATGCGTCTAAGAAGCCATCCTCCAAAAAACAGAGGGCGCCAACGCCAAAGGTTAAGAAGAAGAAATAGCAGCCGTTCAGGTGATGAGATCAGAATAAAAGAAAGCCGGCGCTATGATGCGCCGGTTTTTTTAATTTTTATTAAGAGGTTGCGGAGGTCTGCTAAACCAGCGCGCCCTCGGCTGTCAGGGTCAGGCGCCCCCCCAGATAGGGGGCTAAAACCTCGGGCAGTTTGACAGACCCATCTTCCTGCTGGCCGTTTTCCAGCACCGCGATCAGGCAGCGGCCGACCGCCAGGCCAGAGCCATTCAGGGTGTGCAGATACTCCGGTTTGCCACCATCAGCAGGCTTGAACCGCGCGTTCATGCGGCGGGCCTGAAAATCGCCGGTGGTGGAGACAGAGGAGATCTCGCGGTAAGTATTCTGACCGGGCACCCAGGCTTCGATATCAAAGGTGCGGCGCGCGCCAAAACCCATGTCACCGGTGCAGAGCACCACAGTGCGATAGGGGATGCCCAGTTTTTCCAGCAGCCCCTCGGCGCAGCGCAACATGCGTTTCTGCTCGTCGTCAGATTTGGTCGGGTGCACCACCGATACCATCTCGACTTTCTCGAATTGGTGTTGGCGCAGCATGCCGGAAGTGTCTTTGCCGGCGCTGCCCGCCTCGGAGCGGAAGCACAGGGTATGCGCGGTCATCCGGATCGGCAGCGCGCTTTCATCTAGTGTCTCGCCGGCCACGGAGTAGGTCAGCGGCACCTCGGAGGTGGGCACCAGCCACCAGCCATTAGTGGTCTGATAGCTGTCTTCGCCGAATTTGGGCAGCTTATCCGTGCCATACATCGCCTCGTCACGCACCAGAACCGGGCTGTTCACCTCGGTCAGGTCGTTTTCGTCGACATGGGTATCGATCATGAACTGGGCCAGCGCCCGGTGAACGCGCGCCACGGCACCCTTCAACAGCACAAAGCGCGCGCCGGAGATCTTCGCTGCGGTTTCGAAATCCATCGCAGCTGTGACGCCTTTGATGTCAAAATGCTCCTTGGGATCAAATGCGAAATTTGGAATCGCGCCCCATTTGCTGACCTCTACGTTGTCGTCCTCATCCGCGCCCGTCGGCACGTCGGCGGCGGGCAGATTGGGGATACGCGCCAGAACGTCGGTCAGTTTGGCGTCCAGCTCTTTGGCTTCGGTTTGCAGGGCGGCAACTTCGGCTTTCTTGCCGGCCACTTCCGCGCGCAGGCGTTCGAATTCAGCGTCGTCGCCCTTGGCCTTGGCCGCGCCGATGGCTTTGGCCGCCTTGTTCTGGTCGGCTTGCGCGGTTTCCGCCGCCAGGATTTTGCTGCGGCGGGATTCGTCCAGCGCCAAGATGTCAGACGACATCGCCGCATCCCCACGCCGCGCCAAAGCGGCGTCAAAAGCGGCAGGGTTTTCGCGGATAGCGCGGATGTCATGCATGGGAGGTGCTCCTAAAGCGTTGAATCAGTGCCGCAAGCATATGCCGGATGGGGACGGGAAGGGGAAGGGGGCGCGCACGTTTGCCGCCGGGGTGTTGTGGGATGGCACGTTAGGGCGCGGGCTAAGAATTTCTCCATATAAAGAACTTTTCTTCGAACTCGTCATCCGAAAGTGTTTCTTCGATCCAGTGGTCGGGTGCGGATGTCGGCCAGTTGGTGACCGAGGTATCAGCGAGCAATTCGTTGAAGCAACCATTGTCGCGCGCCTTGTCTGACAGGCGGAGTTGCTGAAGCGCACATTTGCAAAGTGTATTTCCTGTAGAGGACCCGTACGGATATCTTGAATCGTCGTTGAGAGCTTCGAATTGTTGAGTTGATCGAAATATCATCCCTCTGATTTTTGAGCTCCGGACCACTCTTAGTGCGTCGGGGATTGGCACCCCATCGACATTCAACTCGCAGTTCTCGATCCTCGGCCCCCAATGGCCATAGTCGCTGGGCGTTAGAAAGCACTCGATCTGCTCCGCTTCGAAATGCGTGAAGCGCAGCTCAGCTCGCTCAATTTTCGCGTTCTCGAAACTACACTCAGCCATCGCGAGCTTTGAGAGGCGGCTTCTTCGAAAATCTGTTTCGACAAAGCTCGCATCAGAAAAACTGGCCTGTTCTAACGCACAATCTGACAGATCGGCTCGATTCCAGTTGCCACTGATTTGAGCGCCTTGAAGGTTGCAACCATTTAAGCCCAAAACAAAATCTGCGATGGCTTCTCGCTTTCTGATGCTGGCATCGGACCGTCGTCCCAGCGCATCAAGAGCTGTTTGGATATCGATGCGTAGGATAGGACAGTCATCCCATCTCTTTGCAACGGAGTGCCGATCCATATTACGTGGAAATTCGGCAGCACTTTGAAGCGGCGAATTTAATCGAATGTAAGTGCATAGGAGACCCATGGCTTGAACATGAAAGTCCAAACTTTCACGGGCTATGCGTTCGAGAGCAAAGATCGCCCCAATTCTCATTTCCAGATTGGGTTCTGTTGTTTCGGCAAAAACTGGCTTTGCAAAGTCTTGTTGGCCAACAGAGTTTCTCTCGTAGGTCAGGTTCCCTTCACTGTCGCGGCGCTGCCGCTTCACGGTTTTTTCGGCGCCTAGCCCCTCAACAGCTTTGTTAATGCGATCCGTGATCAAACCCTGTTCGGTTGCCGTGGTGTTCCGTTCATTTGTCCACACCCGGATCGAGGCGAAGAATACGGTGGCGGAGCCTGCAAGTATGGCGACGAGGATGCCTATGCTGTGAGCGAGTAAGCGTAGCTCCTCAGCCTTTGGTTCTGGCCTGGCAAGTTCGTTCCCCAGAAGATCGACAAGGCGACGCACGCTCAGCCCGATTTCGACCAAATAGAAGGTCATCGCGAGGACAAAGAGCACACCAACCACGATCAGCAGCGCCTTGACGTAGTGCTGGCGCAGCCAAGCCAATGGTTGCGGGAGTGTGGCGGGCTTAAGGCTGATCGCCCAGAGCAGCGCATAGACCCCGCCACAAAGCGCAAGAAACGTGAAAAACAGCGGCTGGCTGACAATCGCCAAATAGGTGTTGAACACGAAAATAACCTTGCTGAAAAATGCGCTTTCACCCTCTCACCGCCTCTGCCGGTGGTCAACTGCGTTTGCGGTATCAGCTAAGGCCGCCTTAGCCTTGCAAACCCTCGGGGCAACGCATAGGTTCCCCTGCAAAATTAAGGGCGTCACAAGCGCCCGTCACACAGAAGGAATATCCCATGGATGGTGGCGCACTCGCCCAATTTCTCCCGCTCATTCTGATCTTTGCGATCATGTATTTCCTGTTGATCCGTCCGCAGCAGAAAAAGCTGAAGACACATCAGGCGATGGTCGAAGCGCTGCGCCGAGGCGATCAGGTGGTGACCCAGGGCGGCATCATCGGCAAGGTGGCCAAGGTCAAGGAAGATGGCGAAATCGAAGTGGAAATCTCCGATGGTGTCAAAATCCGCGTGATCAAATCCACCATCGCACAGGTTCTGAACAAGACCGAGCCGGCAGCGTAAGTAGCCCCGCTTAACCAATTGAAAAGGCAGGGCAATGCTGCAAATTGATCTCTGGAAGCGGGTTCTCATCTGGCTGGTCTGTGTGACCGGCCTTTTGCTTGCCCTGCCAAATGCATTTTACACGCGCGTCGAGCAGGCCAATGATGCCGCCGCCGAAATTACGCTGCGGGGGGAAACCTCCGAGCGGCTGGAAGTGGCGGGTCAGTGGCCGTCGTTCATGCCATCGTCGCTTGTTAACCTTGGTCTGGACCTGCGCGGTGGCGCGCATCTTCTGGCAGAGGTGAAGGTAGGCGACGTTTATGCTGCCCGTATGGATGCGCTGTGGCCTGAAGTGCGCGACGCGCTGCGCCCTGAACGCGCTGAGGTTGGCACGTTCCGGCGTCAGCAGGCTCCCGACGGGCAGATTCGCCTGAAGATTACAAAGCCGGATGGCATGGCCCGCGCGCTGGAGGTTGTGCGAGGGCTGGCCAATCCGATTACCAGTCTGACCGGGGCAGGGGCTACGGATATCACGGTGTCTGGTAGCGGCGATATCATCACGGTCGAGCTGAGCGAAGCCGAGCAAGTGGCCTCTGATGATCGTACTGTGCGTCAGTCACTGGAAATCATCCGCCGCCGGATTGACGAAGTGGGCACCCGTGAGCCGACCATTCAGCGACAGGGCAGTGATCGTATCCTGATTCAGGTGCCGGGCATTGGCTCTGCGTCTGAGTTGAAAGAGATTATTGGCACTACCGCGCAGCTGACCTTTAACCCGGTTGTCGGGCGTGGTGGCGATGCGGATGCCAATGCCGGTGTCGGCAACAAGCTGGTCCCCTCTTTGGACGAAGAAGGGGTTTATTATACCGTAGAAGCCGCCCCCGTCGTGACCGGCGAAGAGCTGGTTGATGCGCAGCCATCGTTTGATCAGAACGGCCGCCCGGCAGTCAGCTTCCGTTTTAACACAACTGGCGCACGCAAGTTCGGTGACTACACCGCCGAAAACATCGGGTCGCCCTTTGCCATCGTACTGGATGATGAGGTGGTCTCCGCCCCGGTAATCCAGTCACATATTCCGGGTGGGTCCGGTATCATCACCGGTAATTTCGACATTGAGGAAAGCACCAATATGGCGATCCTGCTGCGGGCGGGCGCATTGCCTGCCGGGTTGGAGTTCCTCGAAGAGCGCACTATCGGCCCCGAACTGGGGCAGGACAGCATCGACGCGGGTAAGGTTGCAACTATCGTGGCCTTTGTCGCGGTGCTGGTGTTCATGGCGCTGAGCTATGGTTTGTTCGGTCTATTTGCCAATATCGCGCTGATCCTCAATATTGGCCTGATCTTTGGCGGGCTGAGCCTGATTGGTGCGACACTGACCCTGCCGGGGATCGCGGGCATTGTTCTGACAGTGGGTATGGCCGTGGACGCCAACGTGCTGATCTTTGAACGGATCCGCGAAGAGCTGAAAGCCGGTCGGGGGCCTGCAAGGGCCATTGATGAGGGGTATTCAAAGGCGCTGAGCGCCATTCTTGACGCCAATATAACCACTTTCATCACTGCGGTGATCCTGTTTGCCATGGGCTCTGGCCCTGTGCGCGGCTTTGCGATTACGCTGGGTCTGGGGATCATGACATCGGTCTTCACCGCTATCTTTGTGACGCGGGTGATCATAGTGATGTGGTTTGAACGGCGTCGTCCGAAAACGATCGAGGTCTGAGATGCGGCTGAAACTTATTCCCGAAAATACCTTGTTTGATTTCTTCAAGCGTTGGAAGCTGTGGCTGGGCATCTCTGCCCTGATGATTGTTGTAGGATTTGCCTCCTTTGCACTGCAGGGGCTGAACTTTGGTATCGATTTCCGGGGCGGGACGACCATCCGTACCGAAAGCACCACCGAGATTGACGTAGGCACCTACCGTTCTGCGCTGGAGCCTCTTGAGCTGGGTGACATCACGATCAGCGAAGTCTTCGATCCGACATTCGCCGAGGATCAGCATGTCGCTATGGTGCGTATTCAGGCGCAGGCCGATGGCGAGTCTGTCTCTGGTGATGTGATTGCCAGCGTTAACGCGGCACTTGATAATGTGGCACCCGGCATCAAGTTTGTATCGGTCGAATCCGTTGGCCCCAAGGTCTCCGGCGAGCTGGTGCAGACGGCGGTATTGGCGGTCGCGCTCGCGATTGGGGCGGTTCTGATCTACATCTGGCTGCGCTTTGAATGGCAGTTTGCGCTGGGGGCCGTCGCGGCGCTGGTGCATGATGTGGTGTTGACCATCGGCGTGTTCTCGGAACTCCAGATTAAGTTTGATCTGGCGATCATTGCGGCGCTGCTGACCATTGTCGGCTACTCGCTCAATGATACCGTGGTGGTTTTTGACCGGGTGCGGGAAAACCTGCGCCGCTACAAGAAAAAGCCGCTGGCCGAGGTGCTGAACATCTCGATAAATGAAACCCTGAGCCGGACGGTGATGACCTCGGTGACCACGCTTCTGGCACTGATCTCGCTTTATGTGCTCGGCGGGGATGTGATCCGGGGGTTTGTCTTTGCCATGATCTGGGGCGTCATTATCGGCACCTATTCATCGATCTTCGTCGCTTCCACCATCCTGTTGTGGCTGGGCGTAAAACGGGACTGGACCAAGCCATCAAACACGGCGGGCAACCAGTTCGCCAATATCGACGCCTGAGCCTTCTGCACGGAAGGCGCATGTTACGAGAGGTCGCAGCCGGAACGCTGCGGCCTCTTTTTATGTGGCGGTATTTTGTCAACGGGACCGACGTGTTATGCAGCGCACCAGAGAGATAGTCAGTAGACAAATCCCGCAGGCTTTCTCGCCGAATGACACCTTAGGATCTGGCACAGTACGAAAGGATGCCCGATGCGCATGAACGAAGTTGCTTATACTGACGCGCTGCCAATTGACGGCTATGGGCCTGGGTTTTTCCGGGTCGGGGGCGAGGTACATCAGGGCAATATTCTGACCGGGCCCACAGGCACGACCGATTGGGGCAGTTATGAGGACAGCGCATCCCTGATCGCACTCGCGGGGGAGGTCGATGTGCTGTTTATTGGCACCGGTGCTGAGGTTGCACATATCCCGACTGCGCTGCGTCGGCAGCTGGAAACTGCGGGCATCGGGGTCGAGACGATGAACTCTCCCGCCGCTTGCCGTACATACAATGTGCTTTTGTCCGAAGGGCGCAGGGTCGCGCTTGCAGCACTTGCTGTTTGATCATCACAGGTGGTAGCACGCGGCCTTGATCTGAGATGATAGCAGGAAGTGCTAGATCGCGTTTTCGACACAAAGCCAAAGAGGTAGGTGGATTTCATGACGGTGACCATCGCAGGTCTGAGCATCGCGCGCGGCGGTGTTCCGGTGCTGGACGGGGTGAGCTTTACGCTGACACCGGGCCGGGCGCTGATCCTGCGTGGGCCAAATGGCTGCGGCAAGACCACGCTGCTGCGGACCATTGCGGGCCTGCAACCAGCACGGGCGGGCGAGATCATCTTTGAGGCCGCTGGAGGCGAGGACGAGTTTGCCTATGCCGGTCATGCAGACGGGATCAAACTGACCCTGACAGTGGCCGAAAACCTGCAGTTCTGGGCGTCTATCTTTGCCACTGGCGATATTGATCGCGCGGTTGATGCCTTTGACCTGCACAGCTTGCGGGATCGGCAGTCTGGCGCCCTATCGGCGGGACAGAAACGTCGTCTTGGTCTGGCGCGCCTGATGGTGACCGGGCGTCGTTACTGGATCTTGGATGAACCGACCGTCAGTCTGGACCGCGCATCGGTCCAGCAGTTCGCTGGCGTGGTGCAGGGGCATTTGGCCGAAGGCGGTGCGGCACTGATCGCGACCCATATTGATCTGGGACTGGATGGCGACACGCTGGATGTCAGCCGGTTTCGGGCCAAACTGCCAGAGCTGGACGATTTTGACGGAGCGTTTCTGTGAAGGCGCTCCTGCTGCGGGATCTGAAACTTGCACTTCGTGCGGGCGGTGGCTTTGGTCTTGGCCTGGCGTTTTTCCTTATCGTTACGGTTCTGGTGCCGTTCTCAGTTGGGCCGCAGTCAGACCTTCTGGGGCGAATTGCTCCGGGTATTTTATGGCTGGGCGCGTTGCTGGCTTGCCTGCTGTCACTGGACCGGCTCTTGGCGCTGGATTGGGAGGATGGAACGTTGGATTTGATGGCCACGGCTCCGCTGCCGCTGGAGGCCGTGGTGACAATCAAGGCGCTGGCCCATTGGATCACCACCAGCTTGCCCTTGGTGCTGGCAGCTCCGGTGCTTGGTATACTCCTGAACCTGCCAACCGAGGGGTTCCTGTGGCTGGTTGTATCACTGCTGCTTGGCACGCCAGCGCTGTCCGTGATCGGCACTTTTGGAGCAGCGCTTACGGTGGGGCTGAAACGCGGTGGATTGCTGATGTCACTGCTGGTGCTGCCGCTGTATGTACCGACGTTGATTTTTGGCGCCGAAGCCGCAAGAGCTGGCGCGGCAGGTATGGCCGTTGAAACACCGCTTTTGATGCTGGCAGGTATTTCGGCGGCGACGCTGGCCCTATTGCCCTTTGCCAGCGCCGCCGTCCTGCGCGTCAATTTGCGCTAGGATGAATGAATTGAGATCCCTTCAAGCAAGAGCTAGATAAGCCACTATGTCGATCTGGGAATATGCCAATCCAAAGAAGTTCCTGAACACCTCGGAGCGGGTTCAACCTGTGCTCTGGGTGAGTGCCGCGGTGCTTATCGTCGTTGGCTTGATCTGGGGGTTCTTCTTTACTCCCGATGATTACCGTCAGGGATCTACGGTCAAGATCATTTTCCTGCATGTCCCTGCTGCGTTAATTGCGATCAACGCTTGGTTCATGATGTTGGTTGCGTCGCTCATCTGGGTGGTACGACGTCATCACGTCAGCGCACTGGCTGCAAAAGCGGCAGCACCTGTTGGTGTGGTGATGACGCTGATCGCGTTGATCACTGGCGCGCTGTGGGGGCAACCGATGTGGGGCACCTGGTGGGAGTGGGATCCACGGCTGACATCATTTTTGGTGCTGTTCCTGTTCTATCTTGGCTATATCGCCTTGTGGGAGGCTATTGAGGACCCAGATACTGCGGCTGATCTGACATCGATACTCTGTCTGGTTGGATCCGTTTTTGCCGTGCTCAGCCGGTATGCCGTGAACTTCTGGAACCAAGGCTTGCATCAGGGCGCGTCACTGTCGCTAGATAAGGAAGAAAACGTGGCAGATGCATTTTCCAATCCGTTGTATGTCTGCATGATCGGCTTTGGGCTGATATTTTTGGCGCTGGTGTTGTATCGCACTGGAACGGAAATCCGCGCTCGCCGGATCCGCGCGTTGATGCTGCGTGAAAGGATGGAAGCGTAATGCCCGATCTTGGAAAATACGCCACTGAGGTGCTGTCCTCTTACGGAGTCTCTCTGGTCCTGCTGCTGGGGCTGTTGGTGGTGACATTTGCCCGTGGCCGCAAGGTGCGGGGTGAGATGCAGGAACTGGAACAGAAGATGCAAAGCCGAGAGGAAGAGCGTCGTGGCTAAAGTCTCCCCCGTGATGGCGCTGCCGGTTTTTGTGTTCGGCGGCCTTGTCGCGCTGTTTCTGGCGGGAATGTTCCGTGATGATCCCGAAGGCCTGCCATCGGCACGTGAGGGTCAGCCCGCGCCGCCGGTTGTTCTGAGCGGTTTTGCCGACGATCCCGGATTTGATGATGCGACGTTGCGCGATGGCACGGTGAAGTTGGTGAACTTCTGGGCCAGCTGGTGCGGACCCTGCCGTGTTGAACACCCCAGCCTTGACGCGTTGTCCAAAGAAGGGCTGGCGATCTATGGCGTCAACTACAAGGATCAGGAAGACAACGCGACTGGGTTCCTTGAAGAGTTGGGCAATCCCTATGAGGCGATTGGTCAGGACAAAGCTGGGCGTATGGCATTGGATTGGGGCGTTTACGGCGTACCGGAAACCTATGTGATTGACGGCGAGGGGACCATTATCCTGCGCTTTGCCGGCCCGATTACGCAGCGGGTGATTGATACGACACTGCGTCCGGCGCTGGAGCAGGCTGCCAAAAAGTAAGCGTTGCAGTAGAGCTGGTTAGCGCCGTTGAGACGGGGTTAGTTCCACCAATCGATGCCTATCAGCCCAGCGAATAGGTGCGGAAAATTTGCTCTTCTTCGATGTACTCGGAACAACGTTCAAAATCACCGCGTTCTGCACGCCATGTCAGATAGGCGTTTTGCGCTTCGCTGCTTTCCCAGATTTGGAAAATTACCATTTCATGCCGTTCTGGCGACAGTAGGAGATGTGCTTCTATGCAACCCGAATAGTCACGGGTCTCAGGCATCATCTTCTGTATGACAGCAGTCAGTTCGTCAAAGGTGCCGGGGATCGCCGTGATGGTGACAATGACGGCTTCTTTCTCGGAAGTGTATTTCACATGTAGTCCGTATTGGTGAGTAACGCCGCCGGAACCGGCAGACGAGATCGATTGAGTGTGGAGCCAAAAGGGCAACGATCTTTACCGAGCGGTCGTTCTGAAGCCTAGACTGTTGCGAGAAGGGGCGTCCAGTAGAAAGGTAACGCTAGGGCAATTTGCCGCTGCTTTGGAATGTGGTGCCTGTGGTTTAGCCGGTCGTACTTATGGTCGGCTGAAACTGAAACGGGCGCCCCGAAGGGCGCCCACTCAGAATATCTAAGACACAGATAGCTGCGTCAGATTTACGATTTGGCGAGGTTCCGCAGAACGTAGTGCAGCACGCCGCCGTTTTCGATGTATTCGATCTCGGGCGCGGTATCGATACGGCATTTCAGCGTGATGGTTTTCTTGCTGCCATCCGCATAGGTGATGTCGCAGTTGACCTCTTGCAGCGGTGTAACGCTTTCAAGGCCTGCGATATCCACGGTTTCGTCGCCGGTCAGTTCCAGAGACTTCCGGGTATCCCCATTTGTGAACTCAAACGGGATAACCCCCATGCCCACCAGGTTGGAGCGGTGAATACGCTCAAAGCTCTCGGCGATCACGGCCTTCACACCCAAGAGCGCTGTACCCTTGGCTGCCCAGTCACGCGACGAGCCCGCACCGTATTGTTCGCCACCGAAGACAACCAGCGGCGTGCCGTTTTCCTGATGCGCCATGGACGCTTCAAAGACAGAGGTCTGCGCGCCGTCGGGGCCCTTGGTATAACCGCCTTCGACACCATCGAGCATCTCGTTCTTGACGCGGATATTGGCAAAGGTGCCGCGCATCATGATCTCATGGTTGCCACGACGCGAGCCATATGAGTTGAACTCACGCGGTTGCACCTGACGGTCCAGAAGATATTGGCCCGCCGGTGTGGTGGTCGCAAAGGAACCCGCCGGAGAGATGTGGTCCGTGGTGATCATATCGCCCAGCATCAGCAGCACTTTCGCGCCTTCGATGTTGGAGATGGTGCCCGGTTCCTGACCCATGCCCTGGAAATAAGGAGGGTTCTGGATATAGGTGGAGGTCGCAGGCCAATCGTAGGTCTCTTGGTCCGGAACATCCACGCCCTGCCATTTTTCGTCGCCTTTGAAGACGTCGGCATATTTGGTCAGGAAGGCTTCGCGGGTCACGGTCTCCTGGACCAGATCAGCGACTTCTTGTGTGGTCGGCCAGATGTCTTTCAGGAAGACGTCGTTGCCGTCCTTGTCCTGACCCAGCGGATCGCTTGCCAGATTGATATCCATGGTGCCCGCCAGCGCATAGGCGACGACCAGAGGCGGAGACGCGAGGTAGTTGGCGCGCACATCCGGTGAAATCCGGCCCTCAAAGTTGCGGTTGCCCGACAGAACGGCGGTTGCAACCAGATCACCTTCGGCGATGGCATCAGAGAGTTCTTTCTGGATCGGGCCGGAGTTGCCGATACAGGTGGTGCAGCCATAGCCTACGAGGTTAAAGCCGATTTTATCGAGATCTTCCTGCAGGTTCGCCGCCTCAAGATAGGCAGACACCACCTGAGAACCGGGCGCAAGAGACGTCTTTACCCAAGGTTTGCGGTTCAGGCCAAGAGCGGCGGCTTTGCGGGCCACAAGACCAGCCCCGATCATCACATAGGGGTTCGATGTGTTGGTACAGGAGGTGATCGACGCGATCACGACCTTGCCGGATTCCATGGTGTAGTCCTCGCCGGATACGGCGATTTCTTTGTTCATGGGACGCTTAAACGTGTCTTCCATTTCTTTGTGGAAGGCGTCTTTGGCACCGGTCAGGGCAACATAGTCCTGAGGACGCTTGGGACCGGAGATCGCAGGCACGATGCTGCCCATGTCGAGCGACAGGGTGTCTGTGTAGATCGGCGCGTAGGTCTCATCGCGCCAGAAACCGTTTTCTTTGGCGTAGGCTTCGACCAAAGCGATGCGGTCTTCGTCGCGACCGGTGTTCTTCAGGTAGCGGATGGTCTCTGCGTCAATCGGGAAGAAGCCACATGTCGCGCCGTATTCGGGTGCCATGTTGGCGATCGTCGCCCGGTCTGCCAGCGGCAGCTTGTCGAGGCCCGCACCGTAGAATTCAACGAATTTGCCAACCACGCCCAGTTCGCGCAGCATTTCCACAACCTTCAGCACGAGGTCGGTGCCGGTGGTACCTTCCATCATCTCGCCGGTCAGCTCAAAGCCGATGACTTCGGGTATGAGCATGGAGATCGGCTGACCAAGCATTGCGGCTTCGGCCTCAATGCCGCCAACGCCCCAGCCCAGAACCGCCGCGCCGTTGACCATAGTGGTGTGGCTGTCGGTGCCGACCAGCGTGTCGGGGTAGGCGACTTCGTTGCCATCCTGGTCTGTATCGGTCCAGACGGTCTGCGCCAGATACTCAAGGTTCACCTGGTGGCAGATACCGGTGCCGGGGGGAACAACGCGGAAGTTGTCAAATGCGGTCTGACCCCATTTGAGGAAAGTGTAGCGCTCCATGTTGCGCTCATACTCGCGGTCCACGTTCATCTGGAAAGCGCGAGGGTTGCCGAACTCGTCGATCATTACCGAGTGGTCGATCACAAGATCGACAGGCACCAGCGGGTTGATCTTGTTGGCGTCACCGCCGAGGTTCTTGATACCATCGCGCATTGCGGCCAGATCAACCACAGCCGGAACGCCGGTGAAGTCCTGCATCAGAACACGGGCCGGGCGATAGGCGATTTCGCGCGGGTTCTTACCACCGTTGGCGCCCCATTCGGCAAATGCTTTGATGTCATCGGTGGAGACGGAGAAACCGCCGTCTTCGAACCGCAGCATGTTTTCCAGCACCACTTTCAGTGCGGCGGGCAGTTTGGCGAAATCGCCAAGACCGGCTTCGGTCGCTGCGGGGATCGAGTAATAAGAGATCGACTTGCCACCTGCGCTTAGCTTACGGCGCGTTTTGGCATTGTCCTGTCCGACGGTGATAGGCATGTTTGGCCTCCCTCTGGGATGTGAAAACAGGGAATTCGCTAAGGGCTGTTTGCAACAGGTCGGGCGCTCATTCAATAGCTGAAACGCCGCAGATGGTATTTTTGTATGCAATAGTACACAAAATTTGCAGCAACACCGTAATTTGCCCAAAAAAGACCCGCGCACGGGCGTCTCAAGAATGATTGATTGGTCATTACAAGCCGGGGCAGCTAGATCAAAAGGCAAGAGTAGAAAGGGTTCGATGCATGAGATTTGTTACATCTCTTCTTTTCGCCACATGGATGGCCTTGCCGACGGTGGCCACCGCGCAAAGCGGTGAACAGGTTGCGGATCTGGTGGTCGTAGAACTGTTCACTTCGCAGGGGTGTTCATCCTGTCCGCCCGCCGATGCGCTGTTGCGGCAGCTGACAACACGGGACGATGTTCTGCCTTTGGCGCTGCATGTGGACTATTGGGACTATATCGGCTGGAAAGACCAGTTCGCAGACCCCGCCTATACCCGACGCCAAAAGGGATATGCCCATGTCAGCGGGCGGCAGATGGTCTATACACCGCAGATGATCATTAACGGTCAGGACGATGTGGTTGGAGCCAACGCGATGAAGCTGGCGGATGCTATATCTGCGCATAGAGATCGGTCGAGCCAGGTCGCGATTACCATCGATGAGAGCCAAAGCGACACGACCGGTGTTTCTGTGACACTGCATCGGGCCGAGACTGCACCGGCGCTTTCGCAGCCAATTACAGTACAGTTGGTGCGATATGCGCCGCTAAAAACAGTTGATATTGCTCGCGGAGAACTCGCAGGCCATCGGCTGGACTACGCCAATGTGGTCGAGCAGATCGACCGCGTCGCAGAGTGGGACGGGCAGGGCACATTGCAGTTTACAGTGGCATTGACGGATCCACGCGAAGCAGCCTTGCTGGTTCAGCAGGCCCCATACGGAGCCATTTTGGCAGCAGCTAAACTGAACTAACCAACTCCGTGATGGCCAGTCAGCTGCCGTCAGCGGGTTTTTGTGCCGGTGCCGGTGCCGGTTTCGGAACTGGATTGTAGGGTTTCCAGCGTCGATGGATCCAGAACCATTGCCCCATATTCTCACGCACGAGATCTTCCAGACGCTTGCAGACCGTGGTGGTCATTGTGATCGGATCGGAGGGGGCAATTTCCTCCTGCAGGATGATTTCAAAATCCAGACCGTTCGGCTGCCGAATAGCATAGACCGGGATCATCGCGGCCTTGTATCTCAGCGCCAGTTCCGCCGGTACGATTGAGGTCACAGCCGGTTTGCCAAAGAAATCAATATTGACGCCGCCATGGGCATGGAGATCGGCAACAATTGCGATAATGCCGTTTTGTTTCAGATGGCGGACCATCTCTATCATGCCGCGTTTTCCCTGTTCAAACATGGGTTTACCGGTTTTTTCTATCGCGCGCACATAGTGATCGTTGAAATATGGGTTTGCCATTCGGCGGTAGAGCGCGCCCATGGCGAAGCCGCGTTTTATCAAGTTCGCGCGGGCGGCGTCGTAGTTGCCAAAATGCCCGGTCACCAGAATGACCGGCCGTCCTTCTGCGCGGGCGCGTTCCAGATCAGGCAGGCCTGGGCCTGACACGGGTGCGGCCCAGGCGCGTTCCAGAAATGGCTGTCCGGCATAAAGCTCTGCCACCACACGGCCCACATTGTCGCTGACCTCATGACAAAGCCGGGCGATATCAACTTCCTGCAACTCAGGGCAGGTCAGCGCGAGATTGTCACGGACACGTTTGTCAAACCCCACCAATGGGGCTGCTTTACGTATGATCCATCCCATTGCGGGGATACGTTTTCTGTAAGGAATAAGCCCAAGCGCACCGATGAGGCCGCGCAGGGCCACGTTACTGGCATAGTAACTGGCGCGACGGCCTGAGGACAGGGTGGAGGGATCGACGGGCATGTCCGGAGGGCCTGCGTTTAGGGGCAATAATATCACCCGCGACCCTAAACGTCAGCGCCATTGGGTACAAGCAAGGCTGGCAGCGCAAAGCCGCTTGCGGAGTAATAATCGTGGCGGGAGAGAGCAGTGCCCTGTTCAATTTTCTGACAGGTTTGTAAACCTGCAGGATCGTGTGTCACCGAGGTTCATTAGATTGCGCGAGTCGCGGGCGGGGAACTGTTCTGCCTCTTAACCCCGGTGAAGCGCAGACACGGGCGTCTCGGACGCCGTTTTACTGACCTGCTGTAGCTTTACTCTTCTTCTTCCTCTTCCACGGAGCGCAGTTCGATTTCGCCGGAGTTCACCAGCTCGCGCAGTGAGTTGACGATGGTACTCATCGCGCCTTCGCCAATGCTGCGCTTGACCTTGCCGCGTTCGGTGACTTCTTCGCGGATATTGTTGGCCATCCGGCTGGACATATTGGCTAGCATAAATTCGCTCGTTTCGACATCGTCCTCGCCGGTGGAGAAGGCAATAGCGGTGACCAGATCCTGCTGTGCCAAAACACGGGTGATCTTGGGGACATCAACTGGGCTGACACGTTGTGCGATCAAGGCGTAGGTAAAGATCGACTTGCGCACATCGCCTGCAAATTCCTCGTCTTCTTCATCCAATGCGGTGAGCACTTCGTCGCGTTTTCCTGCTGCGGCCTGGGTGAGGATCGCGCCCATGCGCTGACCCGGCGTTTCGTCAAAGGCAACTTCGGGGCGCGCTTCGATCTGGGCGGCAAGAGACAGGCCAATACGATCAACAGTGTCGGGCGTTACAGCGGCGGTCTGACTAACGGCATAGGTGATGCGCCGTGCAACGGGGCCGGGCAGGTGGATCAGCATCTGTGCGGCCTTGGCGGTGTCGAGTTTTGACAACAGTACGGCGGCGACCTCGGTGCTTTCGGCCTCTGCCAACTCCGCCAGCTCTTCGGGCGGTAGGGCGCGCAGGCGTTCCCATGGATCGCCAAACTGGCGCACGCCGGCCTCTTTACGTAGGCGACTGGCGGTCTGACGGCTGATTTTACCTTCCATCGCGGAAAGCGCGCCGGCCAGGCCATTTGGGAACGACAGGCCGATATTGTCCAGCATTTCTGCAAACTCGTCGGCCACCTCATGCAGGGTATCACGGTCAATCAGCCCCATGCGGCCCATTTGCTGAGTTAACTCGATTTGAAGGTCGTCTGGCAGGGATTCCAGTGGGATGTCCGCGCCTTCATTCAGCAGGAGACGCACCACGATGGCTGCTTTGGCCTTGCCACTGAGCTTTGATTTGGTGGAGGGCAAACCACCACCCATGGCGGGCATATCCAATGCGCCGCCGCCCATGCCACCCATTCCCATGTCGCCGCCGCCAAAATCGCCCCCTAGATCAATTCCGCCAAGCGGAGCCGGGGCGGAAAAATCACCCAAGTCATCTGAGGAGGCCGCCATGGGAAGCGCCAAAGCATTTTCATTCTGCATTTATGAGCCCTAGCCAAAAAGATTCTCTTTCTGTTACTTCAATCTAGGGCGGAAGCCGTAAAGAAATGCTGAAAATCAGTAGCTTTGCGTCTGCCCCGACAAAAGAGCCTCGCGCAGAGAGACCTCGGCCCAACTGTCAGTACCACCATTGGCACGAATGATCTTCCACTGTTCCAGTGCCTGGCCGTATTTCCCTTCGGTAACAAATCCTTGCCCCATGTAGGAGCGCGCAAGATGATTGCCCGGATCCTGAGCGATGGCTCGATTGTAGTAGGACATCGCCAGATCGCGATAGCCCTGCTTACGATGGGTAAAACCCCAATAGGTCAGCACCCGGCTATCCGTCTGGTCAGGCATGGCAGCCAGTACAGCCTGCGCATCATCATAGCGTTCGGCATAGGCCAGTTCGCGGATGGCGTCGTACAACTCATCAGGGTCGAGTGAGGATTGTTCTGGCGCGACACAGCGCTGTTTCTGATCGTCCCAGACCTTCGCGCCTTTGCATGCCTTGGTGGTATTGGTTGGCTTGGGTGCTGCGCTATCCTCACCACCTGCGGCACTTGCTCCGGTGGCAAAGGCCAAAGATAGGGCAAATGCAGGCAAGGCCAGCAACAAGGCGGTCCCGGTTGCGCGCGTCGTCGAGTGAGATAAGGAACGGGCGAGGGTGGGCGATAGTGTCGGCGTTGCAGGCATCAGTCTGTCCTTGTGTCGCGCGCGCCGCGGATTTGCGGCCTTATGTACCTACCATAGATGGTTGATCGCAAAGACGGGATAACAAGGTAGTGAGGACCGGCAGCTACGAAATGAGCCGCCCTGCATGAGACAGAGCGGCTCTAGAGTCAGATCAATTGTCGATGCCCAATGATGGCTTAAGCACCGAACACCCGTGATGGCTTAGGCACCGAACACCCGTGCAAAGATCGTGTCGACATGTTTGGTATGGTAGCCCATGTCGAATTTCTCGTTGATGGCGTCTTGGCCAAGGGCGGCAACCACGTCTGCATCCGCCAGAAGCAGTTCCCGGAAATCAACACGGTCTTCCCAGACTTTCAATGCGTTACGCTGCACCATAGCATAGGCGTCTTCGCGGTTCACGCCCGCTTGGGTCAGCGCCAAAAGAACACGCTGCGACATCACCAGGCCTGGGAATTTATTCATGTTATCCAGCATGTTATCTGGAAAAATCAACATTTTATCGATGACACCGGCCAGGCGGTTCAAGGCAAAATCCAGCGTCACGGTGGCGTCAGGGCCGATGCCGCGCTCAACGGAAGAATGCGAGATATCCCGCTCGTGCCACAGGGCGACGTTTTCCATTGCGGGTATAACGGTCATCCGCACCAGACGCGCCAGACCGGTCAGGTTTTCGGTCAGGACAGGGTTTTTCTTATGCGGCATCGCAGAGGAGCCTTTTTGGCCCATTGAGAAGAATTCCGCACCTTCCAGCACCTCTGTGCGCTGCATGTGGCGAATTTCTACCGCGATATTCTCGATTGAAGAGGCGATGACACCAAGCGTGGCAAAGAACATCGCGTGACGATCGCGCGGGATCACCTGAGTGCTGATCGGCTCTGGGCTGAGGCCCAGCTGTTCGCAAACATGCTCTTCGACGCGGGGGTCGATATTGGCGAAGGTGCCCACCGCACCTGAAATCGCACCCGTGGCAACTTCGCTGCGGGCGCTCTGCAGGCGCTGCTTGTTGCGATCCATTTCGGCATAGAACCGGGCAAAGGTCAGGCCCATGGTGGTTGGCTCGGCGTGAATGCCGTGCGAACGACCAACGCGTACGGTGTCTTTGTGCTCAAGCGCGCGTTTTTTCAAGGCCGCCAGTACCTTGTCCATGCCATCCAGAAGGATGTCTGCGGCGCGGACCAGCTGGACGTTTAGGCAAGTATCCAGAACGTCGGACGACGTCATACCCTGATGCACGAAACGTGCTTCTTCGGAGCCCACATGCTCGGCCAGATGGGTCAAAAACGCGATGACGTCATGTTTGGTGACCGCTTCGATTTCATCAATACGGGCGACGTCGAATTCCACATCCTTGGCTTTCCACACGGCATCGGCATTCTGGCGCGGGATCACGCCGAGGTCGGCCATGGCTTCGCAGGCATGGGCCTCGATCTCGTACCAGATCTTGAATTTGGTTTCCGGCGACCAGATGGCAACCATTTCAGGACGGGAATAGCGAGGGATCATGGGCAGCAGCACCTTTTTGTAACAGGGCAGAAGGGAAGCGGATGATGCCGCGCGTCTTAGAGCAGCGCGCCCCACAGGGCAAGGGCACCGCGAAAGGCAGCGACAGAAAGCCCTAAATTCGGGTGCGTTATGCCAAAAGACCTGAGATTTGATCCCTTGTGGCAGGTCGTGGGTGTCAGAAATGGTGGCTAAGCGGCGTATTCAGGCGCGGTTCAGAAAGGAAGATGCGCCGGATCGACCTCGGTTTCGGCGTCCACCTGATCCAGCCGGGTGGTGACCTTGGCACCATGTTCCAGCGTCCGGTGAACTGGGCAACGATCTGCAATATCCAGCAGTTTGGCGCGTTGCTCTTCGGTCAGTTCACCACTGAGGTAGATCACACGGGTGAACTGGTCGATCTGCGCGGGGCCGGAGGGCAGGGTGTCCTGTGCATGTACCTTGTCGTGGCAGACATCGACGCTGACGCTCTCAAGCGGCAGGCCTTTGCGGCGGGCATACATACGTATGGTCATGGAGGTGCAAGCCCCAAGACCCGCTGCAATGAACCCATAAGGTGTCATGCCTTTATTGCTGCCACCATAAGCCAAGGGTTCGTCGGCATAGGTGTGGTGGCGTGGCCCGGATTGCACATCCTGAAGGAACCCATTGGGATCAGCTTCACTTACGCGCAACACGCCTTCGGGGGCGCCGGGCGGAGGTGCGGGCGGTGACAGATCAATATAGCGTCCGGCCCATGCGGCGATGAGATCGGCTGCGTATTCGGCGTCGCGGGCACGCGTGATCAGGTGATCTGCATCATCGAGCGTGACAAAGCTCTTGGGGTGTTTTGCCGCGATAAAAATATCGGCAGCATTGTCGATGCTGACGGTGGCATCCATTGGCGCGTGCATTACCAATAGGGCCGCATCCAGATCCTTGATGGCGCTGAGCAGAGCCTCATTGCGAATGTCGTCGACAAATTGCTTGCGGATAACAAAAGGGCGGTCGGCGAGGCAGACTTCGGCAGAGCCTTCGGTTTCGATCTTGTCCAGCGCTTCCCCGAATTGATGCGCAACATGGCCGGGATCAGATGGCGCGCCAAGCGTCACCACACCGCGAACCGACGGCAGCCCTGCACGGGCGCGCAGCACGGCAGCCCCGCCCAGCGAATGACCGACCAGCAGCGAAGGTGCTAATCCGCGCCCTGCCAGATACTGCCCGGCTGCAACGAGATCAGCGACATTAGACGTGAAGTTGGTGTTGGAAAATTCGCCGTCGGAATGACCAAGCCCGGTAAAGTCAAACCGCAACACCGCAATCCCCATAGCTGCAAGACGGGCCGAGATGCGGCGCGCAGCGGGAATATCTTTGGAACAGGTGAAACAATGAGCAAACAATGCGGTGGACAGGATCGGACCTTCGGGCAGGTCCAGACGCGCAGCCAGTTGGCCACCGGAGTGGCCGGGAAATGAAATGCGTTCAATGGGCATATGATTAGCCTTTGTCTGGAGGTGGCCCTAAGGTGCGGCTATGAGAGGGCAGGCACAAGGTATCTGTCTGCAACGTCACGCGAAGGTGAGGGATATTGACAACATTACGAATAATCGAGCGATGTGCCGGTATCGGAGAGTTTGCGCCTCAGACTGCCCGCGACCACCAGATGTGGCAGCGCTTGACGGCGTTCTGCGCAGCGGAGGCCAAAGCATTTGAGCGTGATCCCGCAACCGGCCATGTGACCGGATCGGCATTTGTCCTGTCTCCAGATCTGAAGTCTGTGTTGCTCACCCATCATGCCAAGCTTGATCGCTGGCTGCAGCTAGGGGGACATTGTGACGGTATCGCGGATGCCTGCTTTACCGCCTGGAAAGAAGCCTATGAGGAAAGCGGGCTAATACGGATCAGCCTGCTGTCGGATAAGGTGTTTGATATTGATATCCACGAGATCCCGGCTAATACCCGCGAGGACGCGCATCTGCACTACGATGTGCGCTACTTGTTTCGTGCCGAGGCCGGTGAAATCCGTGCGAGTGCGGAATCAAAAGCCTTGGCATGGGTCCCTCTGGTAGAGCTGTCGAAGTACAGTTCTGCAGATAGTGTTCTGGTTCTGCAGGACAAAATTGATCGGTTCGAATGCAAAACCGCTTGATCGCGCCAGAGGTGCAATGGCCCAACAAGCGGGGAAACTCTTTCAACCCTTTGCAGCAAATGGTGTAGCGCGGGCCCAGGATTGTATCCTGGGAAGGCCAAAAGCGATAGATTGCCCCGGGAGATCTTTGGGAGCGGCCCCCAAAAAAGCTCACGCGAACAAACGAAGCGACATGCAGTTCCACATGTAAAAACGTCGACCTCTCACTTAAACCAGCCACGCACCCGTTGATTGATGACATCGGCTTCAATAAGTCGGCTTCATAGAAACCCGCCGCATTGATGCAATTCGTTTCAAGCATCTTCAACCCATCGTTGCTCCGACATATATCGATGACATAGGTGGGCGCATATTTTGGGTTTGCTTCCACCAGCTGCTTGGCGAATTTCAAAGCATCCTCATCAATTTCATCCCGGTAAGCCACGCGGGTAACCTCTTTATTGAGGGAGAAGGTGAGATAACCTCGTCTCCAACGACCAAATGGCGCCACTCTTTAAGGATGCGTGCCGGTTTGGTGAACATCAGTTCAGTATCGTGACGCAGTGAGCTGTTTGGTACCCGCGTTCTTCGAGCGCGAGTACCCTGTTGGTCAGGTCATTGATTTCACAAGTAGGCCTGACATTTATTGGTTTTTCTTTGCTGTCGACTACGGGGGCAGAAACCAGAGTTTCCCGTCATCAGGTCGTTGTTCGGGAACGTCTCGCAGTGTCCGGAAAAGTGCGTCAGCGCCATTCAGAAGAAACGGATGCCGAGGTGTCTCATGCACAAATGGCCTGATCATGAAAACGCCGGGTTTGAGGTTCTTCGCCTTTGCGTATCGCCAAAGGGTATAAGAACCGAACATCACCGCAGCGTTTGTGTCATTGATAGTGGGTTCCGGTGTAAGGTCTCCGACGAATGGGACAACTTTGTGCCATGTGTACGGGATTTCAAGTTGATCAAGCGCATCAGCCAATTTCCGAGTGTCCTCGAAATCCTGAAGTAACCATTGCGTATATTTGCGCTCAGTTCTTGTGCTATCAGCCCTCATATGGAGAGCATTATTCTGCCAAATGCACAACAGCAGACGTCAGGGACGTGTTTGGCGCTGTGGGTGTGGGCTTAGAGCGATCATTGCGGTCAGAGCCCAACCGCCGGAACCTGCACCAGCTATTGTATAGGAGTAGGGTGAGGCGCCAGTTGTTTGCTGCCTCACCCCCGGCTTGTTGTATCCATCAGGGCCGGGTCAAAGGGGTAAGTGGTGAGGTTTTCATAGCCGGTCTCAGTAATCAGCACCTGATCTTCCAGCTTGATGGAGAAATCCCCGCCCTCTGCGCCGACCAGCGCTTCGACACAGAGTACCATGCCGGGCTCTAGTTCGTAGTCAAACGCGCCCTCTACCATCGCATCGGGGTAGGCCACCAATGGCCATTCATCGCACAGGCCTACGCCGTGCATCATGCAGCCGTATTTCTGTTTCTGGAACTGTTTGTCCAGCGGATGGCAATTGCGCGACAGGTCTTGCAGGTTCACGCCGGGCTTGAGCATCTCCATATTTGTTTGGATATGTTCGACTGCATGCTGCATCGCATAGACCATGTCCGCAGGCGGAGGACGATCGCCGATCCACCAGCTGCGAGAGATGTCGATACAGATCCCGTATGAGCCGACAAGATCGGTGTCGAAACTGACGATTTCATTGTTCTGGATGATGCGCCCACCACATTCCTGAAACCAAGGGTTTGTGCGCGGCCCAGAGGTCAGCAGGCGTGTTTCGATCCATTCACCGCCACGTCGGATGTTTTCGGCATGGAGTACGGCCCAGACGTCATCTTCGCTGATGTTCCCGCCGGGGATGGCGGTGCGGGCATAATGTTCCATTTCGGCAACCGCGGTCTCGCAGGCGTGATTGGCACAGCGCATTGCGAGGATTTCATCAGGGCCTTTGACGGCGCGGCATTTCTCGGTCAGCTCTTCGCCGGGGAAGACTTCTAGTCCTTGTGCCTCCAGCGCGCGCAGGCCATGCAGCATAATCTTGTCCACGGCGATCCGGGTATTGCCGCCGCTATGGGCTCGTAGAAGCTCGTGAACCTCGTCGGCGAAATTGTCGGCAGCCACATCAACTTTGTCGCCGCGATCAAAGTAAAACAGGTCTGCACCCGCCCTCTGTTCACGTACCAAGGGGTTGAATTCGCTTAGAAACGGAGCCTGCTTGTAGTCCCACATCACCATGTAGCCATCGGCACAGATCAACAGTGCGCGAAATGGATTGTGAGTGTTCCAAAGCTGCATGTTAGTGGAATCCGTCGCGTAGCGAATGTTCATTGGATCAAATACCAGCAGTCCGGCATAGCCGCGATCATTGATGAACTTAGTCAATCGCTCCCAGCGATAGAGGCGCATCGCCTGAAGATCGGGGAGCTGCAGTCCGGCAGCGGCCCATTCGCGATAGGCAAGCTGGGTCGGACCGATTTCAACCCGGTTCTGATCATTTGGGGTATTGTCTCCAAGCGTGGCCCCACATGTCGGATCGATCTTGCGGGTGTCGCGGTAGTATTCGTTCATTTGCGGCTCCGTCTCTGGACAGCTATGTCCAATGTGGCGCGGAGGTTTTGACCGCGTCGCCCCCAATTGCGACGGAGCGGGCGGTCGTTTTCAGACCGGCTGCTGCAGGCGAGGGGGCGGCACAGACGGTTGCTTACGCATGCGCGCAGGGGTGGTGCGGCGCGATTTGCTTGCTACAAAGTGACATGACTGAGATTCTGCAGACCCGCCTGTCCTATAATCCGCTGGAGAGCCGCAAGCTTCCGGGTATTCAGCCGCTTGAGCCTGCGGATTGGCTCTATTTTGACGATGCATTTGCTGCGCAGATGGCGGAGCGTGCGCGCTTGTTGGGGCGGCACCGCACAGAGGTGCTGCAATGCGCGCCTGAAGCGGTGCCAGCGGCAGAAGAACTGTTGGGGGTGGTGGTCGCGCAGCTTTATCCTGATGCGGCAGATTCTGGCACTGTAATACGGCCAGACGGCGTAGAGGTAGCGCTGGACTGGCGCGACCCGCTGGGTACGCTCGGACTGATTGCTCAGCAGGATTTTTGTATTCTGGAGAAACCCGAAGGCGCGGATGAACACGTGCTGACGGGAGCCGTCGTCTGCTTTCCGGCGAACTGGAGCCTGGCCCAAAAATACATGCGCCCGCTGATTGCCATTCATGCGCCCGTCGACAGTTACGATGCGGGTATTGCCGCGCGGGTGCAGCGGCTTTTTGACGGAGTGCAGGTTGGGCGTCCAATGTGGCGGTTTAATACGCTATGGTACGCCGATGCCAGCTTGCATCAGCCGCGCCGTCCAAGTGGTGACCGGCCACGACCGGGAGCGGATACCGCTCCATTTATCCGAACCGAGCGGCAGACGATCCTTCGATTGCCGCACAGTCGCGCCGTTGTTTTCAGCATCCATACCAGTGTCTTGGCACGAGAAGATGTTCTCAACCAATGGGGGGCACCAGTTGGATCGTCTTAGCAATCGGCAGCCGCTATCAAAGCGATCAGAAGGCGATGGCGGCCGAGCTTTGTAGAGCGAGCAGGGCGACAGAGCCGCAGATGATATGCAAGTGGCTGCGTAGATTCCCCCGTCGTTGCGGATTGCTTAGAGCATGTGAGGTCGCTGCAATTATCCGTTGTGGCATTGCCGCCAGCAAGCTGCCAAGACCCGCAACACTGGCATGATAGCCTCGCCTGTGATTTAGAACCGCTGTGGCACGGGCACGGGCGCGTTTCCGGGCATCAACAGCATGGCGTCCAATGGCGGGTGCCTCAGAGGGTTGCAGCATGGCGGTGCAATGTTCTGAGAGCTGCTCGGCGGTAACGTCCACCGGTTCAAAGCAGGCTTTCCCTCGCATTCGTGCAGGATGCGTTGGTCTGGCATCGCCGACCAATGACTGGACCGGGTCCTTGGGGGTGTCCGGCACCCGTGTGGGAGGCGTGTCAAGTGCGGCATCAATTGGTGCGTAACGAGGCGGTGCAGGCTGTGCTTGTCCCTCAGCTCGGGGTTCAATCACGCTTTCGGTCTGACTATCTATCTGCTGAAAGGGGTCGGCTTCGAGGTCGGCCATATCGAAGCCTATATTCAGCATCGCTTCTACTTCTGTTTCCTGCTCTGCGGTTTCGGCAATTTCTGTGGCTTCCGCTACAGGATTTCCCGCCTCTTCAAAGGCACCCAGAAAGGCTGCGCGTGTCAGGGTGAAAGGTACGTGCATCCAATCCACAGTCGCGACCTCTAGATCTTCGACCAACCGATGCAGAATTACTGCCAGCAATAGTTCGCTCAGTTCCACGTCACAATGATCGGGGTAATTTGGGACCAACGTCACGCTGAGCGAGCTACGCAGAGGGGCTTCGGTAGCATCTGCGTCAGCTGTGGTCGCCTCTGTCGGCTTTATCGGGTGGCGGCGATAGCGCAAGTCGATCCTGTAGTGGTCACAGTCAAGATGGACCAGGTTGGAACTTCGAGACTGAAATCGGCGCACGCAGTGGCCGTATTCTTCCAATGTGCTGACTACTGCGGCAGAGCCGCTGGATAATGCATCCGGGTGCCGGGCCTCAAAGCCAAGCTTGCCTTTGTACTGATCTACCTGTGTCACCGTCAGGGTCCTCCGCTCAGGTGCTTCAGTAATCAAGTTAAAATTTGAAATAGAGAAAAGTGAGGCGATAGGAGCCGAAGCGTAAAAAAATCCTTTCTATTTTAACGATTGTTTTGCATTGCCTTTAAGGCTTTGAAAACAATAACATAAAAATTCTGTTAGGCATCTATCTCACTTGGATTTGGGCGAAATAGCGGCGGGGGACGGCCATATTGATGCCGCAGCTATTACAAATCGGCGTATATCGGAGGCAATGTTTCCGCATGGATGATGGTAGCAATACTAACCGTATCTTCCCTGAGGACTTCGCCCAGGCGGTTTCGAACATCAGTCAAAGTTGAAAAACGAGCATGCATTCAGCGAGCAGATCCGCAGTCGCGTGCATCATGCTATCCGTGAGGCGCGTGTGACGACCTGGTACGAGACAGGTCCAGCGCTACCTTTGAGGTTGTGACAAGAGCGATGGTTGCCAAACGAAAAGGGCGCCCCCAAAGAAGGGGACGCCCAGTCAGCCTGTAGATCAGGGATCAGCAGCTGTAGTACATGCCATATTCAACGGGGTGCGGCGTATGTTCGTAAGTTTCCACCTCTTCCATCTTGAGGGCGATATAGCCTTCAATCTGGTCTTTGGTGAACACGTCGCCTTGCAGCAGGAAGTCATGATCTCCAGCCAGCGCTTCCAGCGCTTCACGCAGGCTGCCGCAGACGGTTGGGATATCAGCCAGCTCTTCTGCAGGCAGATCGTAGAGGTTCTTATCCATGGCTTCGCCCGGATCGATCTTGTTCTTGATGCCGTCAAGGCCAGCCATCAGAAGTGCTGCAAAGCAGAGGTAAGGGTTGGCCGCCGGATCGGGGAAGCGAGCTTCGACGCGCTTTGCCTTCGGGCTCTCGGTCCATGGGATCCGCACACAGCCAGAGCGGTTGCGGGCAGAGTAGGCACGCAGAACTGGAGCTTCAAACCCGGGGATCAGACGCTTGTAGGAGTTGGTCGCCGGGTTGGTGAACGCGTTCAGCGTTTTGGCGTGCTTCAGGATGCCACCGATGAAATACAGAGCCTCGTTGGACAGATCTGCGTACTTGTCACCGGCAAAGAGCGGTTTGCCGTCTTTCCAGATCGACATGTTAACGTGCATGCCGGTGCCGTTGTCACCGTAGATCGGCTTGGGCATGAAGGTTGCCGATTTGCCGTAGGCGTGTGCCACATTGTGGATCACATATTTGTACTTCTGCAGCTCATCGGCCTGTTTGGTCAGGCTGTCAAAGATCAGACCAAGCTCGTGCTGGCAGGACGCAACCTCGTGGTGGTGCTTGTCCACCTTCATGCCAAGACGCTTCATGGTCGACAGCATTTCGGAACGCAGGTCCTGGGATTCGTCGATCGGGTTCACTGGGAAGTAGCCGCCCTTAACGCCCGGACGGTGGCCCATGTTGCCCATTTCGTATTCTGTATCGGTGTTCCAGGAGGCGTCGGTTGCATCAACCTCAAAGGACACTTTGTTAATGGTGTTGGAGAAGCGCACATCATCAAACAGGAAGAATTCTGCTTCGGGGCCCATATATGCCACGTCACCAATGCCAGACGCCTTCAGAAAAGCTTCTGCTTTCTGAGCGGTACCGCGCGGGTCACGGGGGTAGGCTTCGCCGGTGTCGGGTTCAACAACGGAGCAATGAATGCAGATAGTCTTCTCGGCATAGAAGGGGTCTACATAGGCCGAGGATGTGTCGAGGATCAGCTTCATGTCGGAGTTTTCGATCGACTTCCAACCTGCGATGGAAGAACCATCGAACATGAAACCTTCTTCGATGAAATCTTCGTCCACGAGGTCGACGTCAACGGTCACGTGCTGGAGCTTGCCCCGCACGTCGGTAAAACGGATGTCGACATAGGCCGCATCTTCGTCTTTGATCATCTTCAGAACTGCGTCTGCGCTCATTTCCAATGGTCCTTCTGATCTTGTAATCTTGATTGTGTTTGGTTTGTCCCGCCTACCAGCAGCAGGGGAAAACCAGCGTACTTTTGGTCAGACTCTTAAAGAGCCTCGGAGCCGGTTTCGCCGGTTCGGATACGGATAGCCTGCTCGACGGGGGAGACAAAGATTTTGCCATCGCCGATTTTGTCGGTTTTGGCCGCGGCGACGATTGCTTCAATCGCGGCATCAACCTGATCGTCGTCCAGAACCACCTCGATCTTTACCTTGGGCAGAAAGTCGACGACATATTCGGCACCACGATAAAGCTCGGTATGGCCCTTCTGACGGCCAAAGCCTTTGACCTCAATCACTGACAGGCCCTGCACTCCAACGTCTTGCAAGGCTTCCTTTACCTCGTCCAGTTTGAACGGCTTAATGATGGCTTCGATTTTTTTCATCACGGGGCTCCTCGCAACCTTGTCGAGAGAGGTCAGATCACTTCTACTCAGGGACGACAATAAAAGCCGCAATTCCTGTAGTGAAACTGCGCATGATTTCATCGCGCTTGCTTAAAAAATAGGCGCAATGCCTGATTTATGCGCATTTGTGAATCTGTGCGTGTGAAGAGGGCCCGAGAGATGACCGAATTGCTGACCGCTGCCCAGATGCGCGCCATTGAACAGACGGCTATTAGCTCCGGTAAAGTGACGGGCTTAGAGCTGATGGAACGGGCCGGGCAGGGGGTGGTTGGGGCTATTTTTGAAGAATGGCCAGAGCTGGCGAATGCGCCCGTTGCAGACCAGCGAGGGGTCAACCCCGCGCGCTCCCCGGAGTATTTGGAGAAAGATGACGGGCCACGGGCCGTCGTTTTGTGTGGGCCGGGTAACAACGGCGGTGACGGTTTTGTTGTGGCACGGCTCCTGCATGAGCAGAAGTGGGAGGTTGTCGTCTACCTCTATGGAGACCCGAACAAGCTACCGCCGGATGCAAAGGTAAACCACGACCATGTGGCTGACCTGGTTCGTCCATGGATAGCAGAACAAATAGCAAGGGAAACGGCTGAGTTGTTTGTCGACGCGGTATTTGGTGCAGGTTTGACACGCCGCCCTGCCAGTGAGGTTCTGGAACCGCTGACGACGCTCTATTGTGAAGGGAGAACGTTCAATCGCATGGTCGCAATTGATGCGCCTACGGGCCTTTGTATGGACAGCGGTCGCGCATTTTGCAGCCATTACGGAGCTGTATGGAGTTGGCTTACCGTCACGTTCCATCGGCCCCGCGTCGGCCATTTCATTGGTGACGCGCAAAGCTATTGCGGGAAAGTTCGGGTTATAGACATCGGGCTAGGAGGTTTTGAATGGGGCGGAGCGGCTCGAGCGGCGCTGAACGCTTTCCATGGTCTAAACGATGGCAAAGGTCTGGGTAGGCAGTTAGTGGACCTCGTCGACGCAAATAACCTATCGCCTTATCTTGCCAAAGAAAGAGACGAACACAAGTTCACCCACGGTCATGGGCTTGTGCTTTCTGGAGGTATTGGTCGAACTGGCGCTGCCCGTCTTGCAGCAAGAGGGGCTTTGCGGATCGGGGCGGGGTTGGTCACAGTTGGGTCACCGCCCTCGGCAATGATGGAAAACGCTTGCCAGCTTACCGCGATCATGTTGCGCCAGATTGAGGGCGCAATTGGATTGGAAGAGCTGCTGAAGGATACCCGGATTAACGCTCTCTGCCTTGGCCCTGGGCTCGGACTGGGGAAGGAGACGCAAGCGTTGGTGATGGCGGCGCTGAAAGAGCGGCGCGCCACCGTTCTGGACGCGGATGCGCTGACACAGTTCGAGCCGGATCCAGAGGTCTTGTTTGTAGCCCTACACGAACATTGCGTATTGACGCCCCATGCTGGTGAATTTGCAAGGCTGTTCCGTGATCTGACCGGAAGGCTGACTATGCCTGCAATCAAAGGCCCAGCCTATTCCAAGATCGATGCCACGCGTGATGCAGCAAAACGTGCGGGGTGCGTGGTTCTGTTCAAGGGGCCGGATACGGTAATTGCCACGCCGGATGGGCTTTGCTCAATCTGTTCGGCTCAATACGACCGGTCTTCTCCGTGGCTTGCGACGGCCGGGTCAGGAGATGTGTTGGCAGGGTTCATCACCGGATTGCTGGCACGTGGCTTCGGCCCTAGGCAAGCAGCCGAAACTGCGGCCTATCTGCATGTGGATTGTGCGCTTGAATTTGGCCCCGGCCTGATTGCTGAGGATTTGCCGGAGCAAATCCCGGCGGTTTTTCATAAGTTGACGTTGTAAGCTCTCTGCGTAGACATCCACAAATGAAAAAACTTGTCAGAAACCTGCGCTTTCCCTTTTGCATCCGCTGAAAAGCTTTGCTATTGAGCGCGGCAAGGTGGGAATGCCCACTGATAGGATGCGGGTGTGGCGGAATTGGTAGACGCACCAGATTTAGGTTCTGGCGCCGCAAGGCGTGGGGGTTCGAGTCCCTTCACCCGCACCATCATTCAAACAGAACTGAACGTGTTTGAATATTTATTCTTACAAAACAATATGGTTACGGATTTTGGTGACCTGAGTGACTACCCATGGTGTGCAGAAATGTGTATTCGTTTACGCATATTTTCCGCACGGTGCGTAATTCATGCAGACTGTGTGGAAACGGAAGGCTAGTTGCCGTGTGCGCAATGGCCTTCTTCAAAATCCCAGATGCCATTTTGTTCCCCGCGTTCGAGCAAAGCGTATGCAGCTTTCACATCTGTGGAAGCGGGAACATCTACGGCGAATAGTTGGAAGCCGAAGTCTCCATGTTCGTATCGGCACCCTAGCTTTTCCATGGGGCTCCAGTAATCCTCGAACCGCGACACTTGATGCTCATTCTGGATAAGCGAGATGCGGTAGGTGGATCGGCCAGAGCGTGTGATTGCTTGTTTGGCCAACCGTTGTGCGCCAATCAATTCGGTCGTGAAGCTGTCTTCGAAGTTCGCGCCTTTAGCAAAAAAGGGTGTGTTTTCTAATCGGAACACCCCGCCTCCCAGATCGCTGGCCCACACACTTTCCGTTTCGTAGCTGTGCCATTCGCCGGGACCGAGATTAAAGTGCACCTTCTCCATGGCCGTGTCGTTGGTCATTGGCTCACTCCGCCATCAACAACTGTCTCCGCCTTTGCTTTGTAGACGGAGCTTCGCGCGACGCCCATATCGTGGGCTATGTTTACTGGGCGTTCGCCGTCTGACAGGCGTGGCTTGATATCGTCCATGTCGATCTTGGGTGGGCGGCCCTTGTAGATGCCTTTGGTTTTAGCGGCGGCGATACCTTCGGCTTGGCGTTCCCGGCGCAGGCTGGTTTCAAATTCAGCGAACACACCCAGCATGTCGAAGAAAGCCTTACCTGCCGCTGTCGAGGTATCGACAGGCTGTTCCGTGGCCACAAGGTGTGCGCCTTTCTGCTTGAGCCGGTCCACGATGATCTGGAGATCGCGCATGGACCGGGCCAAGCGGTCAATGCGGGTCACGACCAAAGTTTCGCCGTTGCGGATGAAGTCGAGAATCGTGGACAGCTCGCGCCGGTCTTTGAGGCTCGCGCCTGATTTCTGCTCGGTGCGGACCATGGTACAGCCCGCAGCCTCAAGCGCTGCGATCTGCGCATCGAGGTTTTGCTCTACCATCGAGGTGCGCGCATAGCCTATGCGGGCGGGGTGTTCATTTTGGGGGTGCCTATGCTCATTTCTGTCCAGTTTCTCACGAACCACCCAAAATGGACAAGGGAAATCAGCTTTGTGGTGTCTGGGCTGTGGATTATTTTGGGTATACCCAAAGTGACTTTCTAGATTCCACGGCTTTGCGCAAGATGCTATGAGCGGCCATTACCTTCATGACGGGGATGATCTTGGTTGTCGAGACGCCCGCCAGGGCAAGTTCTGCCGCTTTCTCCATCCGTTCGGGTGTCATTGTCTGCGGCCTGCCGTGACGCGCGCCGCGCTCACGGGCCGCTTTGAGGCCTGCTATGGTGCGCTCTCTGATCAGGTCGCGCTCCATCTGCGCAAGAGAGGCCATGATGTGAAACATGCCCTTGCCCATCGGGCTTGCGAGGTCAAAACGCTCTGTCAGGCTCACCAGTGTGACGTTGTTGACCTCGAAGATGGCATCGAGCCAAGTATGCCCATCAGGGTTCGGCCCAGCCTGTCGAGCTTCCAGACCGGCTTTGTTGCACAAATCGGGGTGTGAGCGCACTTCCCCTTTCCCGGACGGATTTATCCTACGACCTCTGTTACAGGTATGCCAAGAGAGGTGTAGCGGTTGAGGCCGGCGACTTGTGCAACAAAGCCAGCAGGAAGGTCATTTGACCCGATAGTGATGTAGCTAATCATGAGTCCTCTTTTTGCATGAGTATACCGTGCGCCTCAGATATGGACGCGATATCTAAACCATCGGATGGTTGTCGGAGGGGTAATTTCAAGCAATCAATCCAAGTGCTTGGCAGTGCGTTTTGACGCAGAAAATGGCGATATTTGCCTCGTTTCTACGCCCGGTCTGTCCAAATTTGTGTAAAAAATACTTTACACCTAGTATGGTGAGGCATACACGGAATGGACAATGCACTACACAGGCGTCGCGCATCAAGGAGCATCAGGATGGCATATCAAGATCGCAATACCGTTGTCTCGATCTTAGTGAATCTTGCTGTCAGTGCTTTCGTAATCCTGCGACTTTTGGAAATGAATGCGTCGGGATTGTTTGATGGCCCCGATGCCGTAAACAACTGGGCTCGTTTGGTGATCTGGTTGATCCCTTTGGGCGTTGTTGGCACGATCATCGGTACCGTCCTGTTCAACATTGGTTTTGCGATCATCACAAATGAGTCCAAACCGAGTTTCGTCGTTGACGAGCGTGACAAGCTTTTTGAACGTCGCGGCAGTCTCGCCATAATCACTTTCGCAGGGGCGGGTTTTGTCAGTGCCGTAATCGCCTTGGCACTCGGCGCTTCAGCCTTAGTCGGGTTCAACATCGTCTACTTTGGTATGGCCTTGGGGGCTTTGGCTGCGGATTTCGTCAAGTTCGCCAGCTATCGTCGTGGGTATTGAGGCATGGGAAAGCTCAAGATCACCAATTCAATCCGGCGGCTGCGATTTGATGCCGACGAAATGACACAGAAAGACCTTGCCGAAAAAGTGGGGGTCACGCGACAGACCATAGTGGCGATAGAAAAGGCCAAATATTCACCAACGCTTGAGCTGGCAATCCTGATTTCCCGCGTGTTCGACAAGCCGCTTGAAGAGGTCTTTGATGTCCATGACGCCAACTAAGCCCATTCAAATGCGGGCGCGCGATTGCGTCGGCCTACTCTAAATCACGGAGCAAAAAAACATGAGTTTCAGCGCTTACTTTGCTTTCGCAACGGGGATGTGCCTTCTGGCGATGTCCCCCGGTCCCGGCCTTGCGGCTGTGTTGTCGAGATCCATCGTGTCCGGGGCAAAGGCAGGGGCTATGGTTGTTGTGGGTCTGGTGCTTGTCGATTTTCTGTTTCTGGGGTTGGCGATCGTAGGGCTGTCCGCGATTGCCACAGCATTGGGGCCGTTGTTTCAAATCGTCAAATATGCGGCTGCGATCTATCTGCTTTGGCTGGGTTACAACACCATCAAACAAGCGGGCCAGGTAATTTCGGTTGAACGTCAGGGCGCTCGCTCCGATCTTCGAGATGTTGGCCTTGGGGCGGCAGTTACGCTGGGGAATCCCAAGGCGATCTTGTTTTACGGCGCATTTCTACCAACTTTTTTCGACATCTCCCTTATCGGGTTTTCGGAATTTCTGGCGATATGCGCGATCATTGTTGCTGTCTCTTTTGCGGTTTATTGCACTTACATGTGGCTCATCGCGCGTTCCCGCCAGTTCTTTGCGACCCCAAAGTTGCAGAAGCGGCTTCACCAGGTCACAGGCACTGTCTTTTTAGGGGCAGGTGTTTCAGTTGCACTGAAATAGTGGCGCAAGATATTTCACAAAGGGCACAACATGAAGATCGTTTTACTAGGTGCAAATGGACGAACAGGGCGCGAAGTGTTGAAACTCGCGCTCGCGGCAGGGGATAAAGTAACGGCGTTGGTGCGCGACGTGAGCAAGCTTGTTGATATTCAAGACGATAACCTGACGGTTCACGCAGGCGACGTTTGCGACCCCAAGACTGTGGCCGCGCTCCTCCCTTCACATGATGTCGTGATCTCAACGCTTGGGCCACGTTCCCCGCGAAAGGCGGCTTGCAAAATCTACTCTCAATCCGCCACGTCCATCATTGCGGCGATGGAACGCAGCGAGGTGAACCGGCTGCTTGTGATCTCAACGGCTTTGCTGTTCCCACCGCGCGGCTTGTTCGATCGAGTTTTAGGGACTATTGCAGGCAATAATGCACGTGAGGCCAAGGCGATGGAGGAGACTATTCGCGTGTCCGATTTGAACTGGTGTATCGCCCGCGTTGGGTTCCTGAACTCAAATCCCACCGACGTCTACCAATTCGCCGAAGGTCGTAGGGCCAGAGGGGGGAATTCAATCTCCCGCGCGGCAGTGGCCAGTTTTCTGCACTCCGAAGCTTCGAGCGCCAGACACGATCAAAAAATTGTTGGACTATGTTGTTAGGCAATAAATCCGCAAAAACGTGATTGGCGCAACTGCTGCCACGGCCGGTTCAACCTATTGATTGTAGCTCGACACTTTGTGAACAATCCCAATAGGCTAATTGGTAACTGAAATGAAATGGAGACAGGATTGCCAATGCCCATGCCGTGGACATATCGGCACGCATCCAAAGAATGGCGTGCCTTTCTTGCGGATGCCAAAGAGCGCATGTCGCTGGACTCCGACAATATGACCTACACAGCCGTCGACGCGGTATTGCAGGTGTTTCGACGTCGATTGACCGCGCAGGAAGGCCTGGATTTCGCAAGCGTGCTACCGAGCGTACTTCGTGCAATCTTTGTAAGCGGGTGGGACGTTACGAAACCTGCGGTGCCTTTTCCTTCGCGAAACGCACTGATTGACGAGGTAAAGCGAGTCCGGGTGAACCACAATTTGACACCCAACAATGCGATTGAAGCAACCGCTTGGGCCATCCGTCGCTATACCAACAAGAAAGACTTCGAGCGTGTGTTGACGCAATTGCCCGACGACGCCGTCGCTTTTTGGCACGTCGATGTAGACGATCCTGCTGAACTTGAACAACGGATCGTCTAGCTGTGGCGCAATGGCTTTCCAGATGGCTCATAGCCTTGCCTATGCAACAACCGACATCTGTGTGTGGGCATTAAATCAATCGTGCCAGAGATTCTATCCAGTTAACGCAGGCAAAAACACCTCTGATGCAAAGGCTCGGATTGAGCGTGGCGACGTTCCGGTGATTTTCTTCACGTTGTCGGTTGTGAAGTCACCCCAGCCCGATGCGTAGGCTTGTCCATAGTCTCTGGCCAAAGCAGCCATCCATTCGCCCCAACCAGCACCTTCGATCATCGCATAGATGTTTTCTGGTGAAACCGGTTGATAGGCCGTTGGCTTGCCACGTAATTCGCTCAAGACATCAGCCACGTCGAAATAGCTGATTGTTGCTGGCCCTGTCAGCTCATAGGTCTCGCCATCCCACTGATCCGAAACAGTACAGGCCACGGCACATGCCGCGATGTCGCGGGTGTCAATCATCCCCATGCGGCCATTGCCCATTGCGAAAGAGAACTGCCCTTGTTGACTAATCTGATCCGCGGCCATGAAGAGGTTTTGCATAAACAAATTGGGTCGCAGCATGACATATCCCATACCGCTTTCGATCAGCTCTGCCTCGGTTTTTCCATGCGCTCGCGTGTTGTTTGTCGGCCCATTTGGATCAGCCTTGATTGCAGACACCCTGACGATCCGTTGCACACCCGCAGCGCGGGCGGCCTTTTTCACATTGGAGGCATGGATTTCAGCCGAGGGATCGGCGGGCGTAATCAAGATGACGGTTTCGACATCCGCCATCGCAGTGGCCACAGCTATCTCATCCTCAAACGCACCGACCACCGCGGACATGCCTTTCGCTTCAACTTGTCCGACCTTGTCAGAGTTGTGTACCAAAGCGCGGATATCGGACACCCCGCGCTCAGCAAAGAGGCGCAGAACCTCCGACCCAATGGTGCCCGTGGCACCCGTTACCAGAAACGTCATTCCGCCACCTCGGCCCAAATGGCAAGCTCGTTACCGTTGGGGTCGGCGAAGTGGAACCGACGCCCTCCCGGGAAGCTGTAAACATCTCGGAGTATCTTTCCTCCGGCGGCTTTGACTTCCCCAAGAGCTGTTTCCAGATCTTCCGAGAACAGAATGACCAACACACCAGGGCTTTGCACAGGCGTTCCGTCTTCGCCGTTGAACCCTCCATCAAGACCCGCGCCGCTGAAGCTCAGGTATTTCGGGCCCCATTCCTGAAATTCCCATCCGAAAACGGTTTCGTAGAACCGTTTTGTCGCAGCAGGGTCGGTTAGCGGAAACTCGACATAGTTTATCGTTTTGTCCTCGTGGGGCATCAGGCTGTCCTCGTGTGTTTGTAATTCACACCAAGCTAACACTTCCGTTTACAGAAGAAATGGATAAGACTGAAACTATAATCCCAAATTTGGAAGTGACATGATGCAGCTGGATGCCATTACTGTTTTTGCAGAAGTCGCCCGTTTAATGAGCTTTACTGAGGCTGGACGCGCCCTAAATGCTCCGCTGTCCACCGTTAGCCGCAAGGTATCTGAACTTGAAGCCAGTCTGGGCACTCGCTTGATTGATCGCAGCAAACGACAGATCAGGCTGACGGATGCGGGCGAAACCTACTACAACCTCTGCCGCAAGGGGCTGGAAACGCTGGCTCATGCAAACAGAGTCATGAATGATCGGCGCACCGACACAGCCGGGACCGTTACGGTCACGATGCCGCCAAACCTGTGCGAGTGCGTTTTTCTGACTGCAATCGAGACCTTCCAACTCCGTTATCCGAAGGCACATTTGCGGGTGCTGGTGTCGGAGCGTATGTTAGACCTTGTTGATGACAATGTTGACATTTCGTTTCGGGTCGCGCCTCCAACCCAACCGGATTTGGTATCCCGCACAATCATGCGGCATCGCCATCGGCTGGTTGCAACGCCCGATTACGCGGCTATCAATGCACTGCCGATGGAGCCAGAAAACCTTGCCGATCACAGGCGCATAGGGTTTGGGTTCAGTACAAGGCGGAAAGTCACTTGGTCCTTGTCGAAAGGCACGAAAACCGAAGAGATCAGTTTCCAGCCCGAACTTGCGATCAATGACTACGCTGCAATCAAAGCGGCTGTTCTTGCCGGTCAGGGTATCGGTGAATTGCCAAAACCGTTGTGCCAGGGTGCGCTGCAAGCCGGGCAGTTGGTCGAGGTCATGCCAGACTGGCGTTTTCCTGAAATCAAGCTTTATGCCGTTCACTCCGGAGATGGGTTACTGTCAAAACTGGCACGCCTATTTCTCGATATTGTCGCCACGCGGATAAAATCCTAGCGCTGTTGAGAAAGACAAACAGACATTCGGCTGTTTCTTCCCGATGACCGGTTCGTCCCGCGTCTGGGCCGTTCGACCCTGATTTGAGGCTGCTCTTGCGGCGAAGGGCGGCTTTCCCTGTACGCATGCGGCATCGACCCTCAGTCATGCCGCCAGATCTCGCGACTTTGCAAAGGGTGCTTTCTGCGCGTCACTGACATCCATGCCAGGCGCAGCCTTGTCCTGAAAAGAGAAGCAAACCTGAAGGTCCGCTAACGGGAAGTTTGGCCAGATTATTCGCGCCCGCAGCAGAGCATTTTCTGCGCCTTGGATGAATGTCGACCTTGGGCTGCCCTGCGGCCCTCAGGCCTGTAAAACTAAATGCGATCGCGCTGCTGACCTGCTGCCGAACTGCCGCAAGTCCGCTTTGAGCCCACTTTACCTGATGCTGCGATATGAACGAATGGCTGTTCATGCGATCATGCCTGATAATCCCGCTTGACCTAAAGTAGCTTTAGGTCCGTATGAGAGTGAACAGAAAGCGGATCACATGAAAATATCAGAAGTTGCTGAAAGCACGGGGCTCAGCATTTCCACAATACGTTTCTATGAGAAATCTAGACTGTGTCCGTTCATCGAGCGCGGCCCTGATGGAAAGCGCGTATTTTCTAAAACGAATGCTGATTGGCTAGCATTGCTGGCATCATTGCGCGCAACAGGGATGCCCATGGAGGAAATGCGCGCTTTTGCGGAGCTTTACGCATCGGGCGACGAAACAATTCCCGAGCGCAAAGCGGCACTATTGGCACACAGGCAAAGCCTTGTAGACCGACAAGAAGAATTGGACCAGTGCCACGCAATTCTGAAACAGAAATTGCAAAGATACGATGAGATAATGAAGGATCAGACATGCGAATAGTCTTAGTTGGTGCGACAGGCGATATCGGACAAGCCGCCCGTAAGGAGCTTGAGCAAAGACACGAAATCATCACCGTTGGTCGCTCCGGCGGGGATTACCAAGTCGATGTGGGCGATCTGAACGCGGTGAAATCACTCTATGCGGCGGTAGGCGACTTCGAGGCCGTTGTGTCCTGTGCAGGGGATGCAACATTCGCGCCCTTGGCCGAGATGGATCAGGAAACCTTCATGGTCGGTCTTCGCCAAAAAGTCATGGGACAGGTGAATCTGGTCCTCGCTGGGTTGGACGTTATTGCCGATGGTGGATCGTTTACCCTGACCAGCGGCGTCCTGGATCGCGACCCGATTCGCATGGGCGCGAATGCAGCGACCGCGAATGGGGCGCTGGCGGGGTTTGTCAAAAGCGCTGCAATAGAGATGCCGCGTAGCCAGAGGGTCAACGTCGTCAGCCCCGGAATGCTGGACGTGTCAGCCTCGCGCTATGGTGCGTGGTTTCAAGGGCATAAACCTGTGTTGTCGCATCATGTTGGGTTGGCCTATGCGAAGTGCGTCGAGGGTGCTTTGACAGGGAAAGTCGTTATTGTCGATTGACAGGCAATTGACGAAACCAGCCATTGGCCCAGTTGCAGCGAAACGACAGTTAGTCCGTGTCTGGACCGTTCGACCCTGATTTGAGGCTGCTCTTGCGGCGAAGGGCGGCTTTTCCCGGCGCGCATGCGGCATAGACCCTCAGTCAAGCCGCCTGATCTCGCGACTTTGCAAAGGGTGCTATCTGCGCATTGCTGCCCTTGGTGCTGACCGCAGCATTGTCCTGAAAAGAGAAGCAAACCTGAAGGTCAGCTAATGGGAAGTTTGGCCTGATTATTCGCGCCCGCAGCAGAGCATTTGCTGCGCCTTGAATGAATGTCGACCTTGGGCTGGCTGGCGTCCTCTGAGGACCGGGAACATGTGCGCGCGCGCTGCAAGCCTGCTGGTGCATCGCCGCAAGGCAGCAATGAGCCCATATCCACCAATGCTGCGAGACGCATGAACGGCGGCTTCTTGTAAAAGCTAGAGGCCTTCGTTCCCAATTTCGAGAATTTTTAGGAGGGCATCGGCTCCTTGAGCAAACAATGAAACGGTTTCGGCTCTCTCAAGCGGAGACAGATCGGACCATGTTCGCCCGGCATGCTCTCCTTTCAAAATAAGCGCGTCTGCTTCTCCTGTTTCGGCATCCAGAGTCAGGCTCAGCTCTTCTGTTTCCATCTGTACTGAAGAGGCGCCCATAGTCAGTTGAAGAAGAGCCGCTGACCTTTCTGCCTGAAGCTCAGCAATACGTTCTTCACGCTCTTGCCCATGAAGGGCTCGCGCTTTTTGCATTTCTGTTCGCCAAGACCGCATCGCCACCAGAATTCCCGCTCCGGCACTGACCGGAACCAACGGGGGAAACAAGACGGCTGCCATTACCCCAAGCCCGACTCCGGCACCAGCCCCATGAGTTAGCGCCTTGCCGCTTGCCTGAAGTCGCATGCCGATAGGTTTGGTAACACTGTCTGACACCATTCCAGCCAGTGTCTGCTGCAAATTGGATGCGAGCGTCTGGACCGCGTGTGCGCGATCGAGAGATGTCAAAACTCCATCTTTTAGCGCCCCAATCACATTTGGTGCGGTTTCAACACTGCTCTTAGCCCTTTGCAAGGTAGTGTTGCAGGCCGACAAAACACCGTCGCGTGTTCGCTCGAACAACGACGCTTTCTTAAATTCCAGAGGGCTGGTTGGTGCATAATTGGCAAGCACGCTGAGTTCGACCTTGGCCTCCGTAAGCACAGATTTTTCAATCTGTTCCCGCGCAGAGGAGGCAAGCTGTGTGGCGCGATGGATTGAACTGTAAAGCTGATGCCGTTCGTCTTCGCTGATCGACTTCATGTCATCGATATCGTCCAGCATCGACATAATCGCCAGCAAACTTGGTATGTGAACTGCATGAAATGCCCGGTTCATTCGCCAGACGTCAGGGTCGCGGCGCATGGCATCAGAAACAAATTTCAAGTCTTGGGCCAGCGATCCTGTCGCTCGCTTGAACTCATAGTCAGTTAGGGATCGATTTTCGACCATCGCAGCAAGTTGATCTAAACTGCTTAGCCGTTCGCCCGTAGTAGGTGTATCTGGCAATTCGATGGTTCCTTGGCCTCGTTGTTATCAACCTAAGTGGTCGAACCACGTATTTGAAGTCGATTACCGATCCTTTGAGGACATTGGCCCAAATCAAAGGAAGCAGTCATTAGTGCAGCAGCAGCGAAAGCTAACTCTGTCCCGCGTCCCGTCCGTTCGATGATGGTTGGTGGCTGCACTTGCGGCGAAGGTCTGCTCCATCCGTTGCTCGTGCAGCATGGGACCGCCGTCCGGCTGGCAGATTTCACGACTTTGCAAAGGTCGCTATCTGCGCATTGCTGCACTTGGTGCTGACCGCGGCATCAGCCAGGGCCGCCACCGCCTGCTGAATGGCAGCTTTCGGGAAAAATGGCGCACATGCTTCGCGCTTGCAGCGGAGTGCGCGCTACGCCGGGTACGAAGGTCTTGTTTGGGCTGCCTGCGGCCCTCAGGCATGTAAAACTAAATACGATCGCGCAGCTGACCTGCTGCCGAACTGCCGCAAGTCGACTTTGAGCCCAAAGTTCCGAATGCTGCATGTTTCAAGAACGGCGGCTTTTCAGATTGCCAAGGCAGAACTGTCTGACTAAGCTCATCATCAGAGGAGAAACGCCATGTCGTTTAAATTCGTCGTCGTAGTCAGCAAGAGGTGCATGGTCCGATAAGGGTTTCCATATCCGTTTCCATGCGCCCCCGAAATCTTCGGGGGCTTTTTTTGTTTCTAGACCTGAGAACTTCAAAATGTACCGTGCAAAAACACCACCGCATTTGCTCACGCTGATACTCCTGACTGGGTTCTCGCCTATGTCTCTCAATATGTTTTTGCCTTCACTGGCGAACATCGCTGTCGATCTTGAAATAGACTATGGAACGGTGAGTTTGGCGGTCTCGGGGTATCTGGCCATTACGGCCATCATTCAACTGATCATCGGCCCCATGTCGGACCGGATCGGCAGACGGCCAGTCCTGTTGGGGGCATTGCTGGTCTTTGCATTTGCGTCGGTGGGCTGCGCTCTTGCTCAAAGCGTTGAGGTGTTTTTGTTGTCCCGGATGCTTCAAGGCGGAATAATCGGCGGATACGCCCTGTCTCTCGCCATCGTCCGGGACACGAGATCAGAGCGAGAGGCTGTGAGCCTGATCGGTTACGTCGGAATGATCATGGCAATCGCCCCGATGGTTGGTCCGATGTTAGGAGGTGTGCTGGACACATTTCTGGGATGGCGATCCATCTTCGCTTTCTATGCCGCTTCAGGATTTGGCCTGCTTATTTTGTGTTGGTTGGACTTGGGCGAAACCAAGCGGGACCGGGACAGTGATCCCGGCACGCCAGTGCCAGGCACGACATCCCTTTTGCGCGAACCGCTGTTCTGGGCTTACGCACTCTGCGGCACTTTCTCGGTTGGTGCGTTCTACATCTTCCTGACGGGTGCTCCGCTTGTGGCCCAAACCGTCTTTGAAATTTCGACGGCCGAGCTTGGATTCTACATAGGAACAATAACGGTCGGGTTCATGTTAGGTGGCTTCATTGCCGGGCGTTTTGGCAAAGGCTTTGAGCCGACAACCATGATGATTGCGGGCCGGGTCATAGCCTGTATCGGGCTTGTTGGAGGTCTGCTCGTCTTGGCTTTGGGCATCACATCGCCACAAACCTTCTTTGCGAGCACGATATTCGTGGGCCTCGGAAATGGGATCACAATGCCCGGTAGCAATGCTGGTGCGATGTCCGTGCGACCGGAACTTGCCGGCAGTGCCGCAGGGCTAAGTGGCGCGTTGATCGTTGCTGGAGGGGCCATTTTGACTGCGGCGACAGGCACAGCTGTGACCGAAATCAATGGCGCGCAAACGCTGCTTGCATTGATGCTTGCTGCATCCGGCTTGGGCTTGGGTTTCGCCACCTGGGCATCGTGGCTCAGGCAAAGGGCAGCGCAATGTGCGAATGAGTAAGGCGGTCGTTCGTGCGGTCGCAGCGAATTCACCCTTCGTCCGCGTCTGGACCGTTCGACCCTGATTTGAGGCTGCTCTTGCGGCGAAGGGCGGCTTTTCCCTGAGCGCATGCGGCATCGACCCTCAGTCATGCCGCCAGATCTCGCGGCTTTGCAGCGGCGGCAGTGCGGGGCAAAGGAGCCATTCGACAGCAATCAGTCAACGTCTGCTTAGATTTCGAGAAGCGTGTTCAGTGGCGCGACAAATGCCTTCTCCTCCTCCACTTGTCCAAGCAATACTGGCCGCTTCATCCAATAGCTTTGCGCCCTCTATGGTCGCCGACAATTTTGGCGAGAGCGAGGATAGCTGGGATCATCGGGAACAGGGCCGTATACATACCGGACGCATATTCGTAGCCTATGCCCAGCATTTGCATGCGCAGCACCGGGAAAACCAGCAAATGGGTGGGTTCACCTAAAATCATGCCTATGATCAAGAACCAAAAGATGAAATTGCCGATGGGGTGTTTGTTCCACAGACTCCACGCAGCAAAGAACCAAACAATTGGACCAACAAGCCCAATCAAAAGCATGAATTCAAAATCGGACCATGGCACGCCTGAGATATCCGAGATCATGCCGTTGAAATCCGTTAGGGCCTCTTCACCGACATGGATGTAAAAGAGCGTCAGCAAGAGCAGCATTAGCGGCACAGACCATGACGGGTCTGCAGGGACGCGCGATGTTGTTTTCCACCAACCAATCAAACCACCCACCATAGAGCCGACGATGATGCCCACAGGCAACAGGCCTGCTTGGCTGAACAATATCACGCCATAAACTGCAGTTGCGATAACAAAAGCAGCGGCCCATAACAGGCGCTCGCGGTTTGTCATCGGGGACGGATTCGGCATAGTTCGTGCTTTTCCAGCAAGAAGTTTCTGCACCATGAGAACCCCGAGGCTGATCAAAGCCAATCCCAATAATGCCGCCAATATCCCGACTGTTGAGTTTGAGTGGGAATGCCCCAGCGCGAGTTGGATTACTCCTTCTACCACCGCGTACAGGGCCACCCACCAGGCTACAAACTGCCCGGCGGGTTTATACGTGCTGATCAAGTAGCCGCCAAACAGGATGAACGTTACGGGCGCGCAGACCAGTAGCACGAACCAATTTGCGCCGGTAAAGGCAAATGTGGCATTGAACCATCCCGCATGATGATGCCCGAGCATGTCCGGCCAACCTCCGGCGTATCGCACGGAATGCAACGCCAATAAAACGGGAGGGACAAGCAGGTACAGGGGTAG
Source organism: Phaeobacter cretensis (assembly GCF_047372505.1). Lineage (NCBI taxonomy): Bacteria > Pseudomonadati > Pseudomonadota > Alphaproteobacteria > Rhodobacterales > Roseobacteraceae > Phaeobacter > Phaeobacter cretensis. Next base: position 351,700 of record NZ_JBKBEU010000001.1, on the reverse strand, counting down.
AATTCCTGAATTCTGACTTTCGGCCGTGTTAAATGTCACGCGCCATGCCGCAAAGGAAACAACGCAGATCATAGCTAAAAGTATAGCGGGGCCGCGCCCAACTAGAACCAATGTGGCAGCAAGCAGCGTAAGCGCGCAGGCCAAAATCGTAAGGACAGTTGCGAAATTGGATTGGCCGACAGGTTCAGGGAGGGATCGGTTTTTCATGCGCGTTTATACAGAATTGGGATCGCGGCTGTGTTGTTCTGCTCAAAATTGTCCAAGACAAATGGCTTAAACGTTTTATTGAACAAAATAGCGGGCAGGATGTCTCGTAGCCTGTCCCAACGGCAATGATTGATGATTGTGTAGGGAATAGCGGACGCATCGATTGGCAAGAGGACCGTAGAGTTATCGAGGCCTGTTTGATCCTGGAACCAACCTGCGGTGTAGTTCCAAACTTTTAAGTTAAGCTCCAAGCTGTCCGCATAGAAATAGTTGAAAAGAAAGACGCCATCACGGGTATGATCGACAGGACCAATGTGGCGTGTGTTTGAGGCCGAAATGGTAAAAGAATGCCTTGCATTCTGGCTAGTTGTGGCCAAGGTTTCCTTCCATCGCGCTGTGTTCTGAAAACGTTGAGCTGCCTCAATGTCCACAAACTCAACAAGCATCACGACATCAAACCGTGCGACCGGAACGTTCGGGCGCTTGTTCAAAAACGCGCCGCGCCCCGGGGGTACGACCACCGCTTTGAAGACCGTGGCATCAAGGACGTCGTTTTGACTGCGCAGCATTTGCGTCAAGGCTTTGAGGCCCTTTAACACGCGTGTTTTGTGACGGCTCTGGATGAAAAATCCGAGGGGGGGACGGCGATCCACTTCAAGCGCCAGCATCAGGTAACCGGATTGGACCGGCTCCATAAGGGTTACTTCGGGGAACTGATCCTTTGGGCCGACAATCTTTAAGTCGTTGTTCTTCGGTTTCATTTTTCACTATCTCCAACAGCAGTCAGCCTGCGGGCCATCTCTTCAAGATGTTGCCGTGCAAGTGTGGTGGCCAGTGCAATGTCCTGTTCTGAGGCGTCGCCATGCATGTATGTCAGTCGGAGCGATGAGAGAGGCCCGATCACTTGCCAAATAGCGACATCAACCGAAATGTCGGGGCGCGTCGCTCCGCGCGCTTGCCACGCGGTAAAAACGGGCTTTAAACGCAACGTCACCTCTTTTAGGGCAGTGCCTATTCCACTGGGCCCCATGCGCAAGATCAGCGATGTGAAAGCTCTGGCGCGCGGAGTAGTCCACGCGTCGACGACTGCGCCAAACGTTTCGGGGATCGCGGTTTGCGGTGGCAACTGTCTTAATGTGTCTTCCCCAGCAATAGAGATCAAAACGCCTGGGCCTGCCTCGCGCATGAGAGCTTCAAAAATCTCTTTCTTACCTTTGAAGTGGGCGTAAAGCGCTGGATCCGTAACGCCCACCTTTGCGGCAATTTGGCGGACCGTCGCCCCTTCAAACCCCCGTTCCGAGAACACTTCGAGAGCAGCGTCAAGAATGCGATCAGGCGTTGCCTTCTTACCGGACAAAGGCGGTCGGCCACGTTTTGATATTTGTTTGGATGACATGTAAATTAATTAGCGCTTATTAATTTTATAAACAACACAAATCTTCAATGACTTCTCCAATACCCGATATTGAAGGGTATGAAGGGACTGGCGACACTTTTTATCGGCCAATAGCAAAAAATCGAAGCGGTCATCGGAGTGTTTTGCAGCACCGGTCAAAGTGGGATCAAAGCTGCCTTGCGGCAGTTCGGCGTCATGATCGCGACTGAAGGGTTGATGGAGCATCCTCAGGTGGCCATTGCTAGGGCGTACCTGCCATCGCATAGTCGGGCTGCCTGAGACTAGATCAATCAGCGTTGCCAGAAACGCTTTCGCTTCGGTTTTAGTGCTTTGAGGTGCTTCTTAAGGTCCGTATAACCGCCAATTTTCACGCCATCGATGAATACAAGAGGTGTTGTCGTGATGTGATGCTTGTCTTTGAACGCATCCGTTTCATGACGTGTTCGCAGAACATGCTCTTCAATATCGAACTTTTCGCGACGAAGCAGATCGAGAGCTGCCGTTCCGTACCCGCAGGTGTAGTTGGGCAAATCCATGCGATAAACTATGGCCTTGGACATTTGAAACGCTCCTCTTTTTCGCGATGGATCTCGGATGGCCAGTTCTTATATGCAAGGTCACAGCGATCACTTTGACGTGGGCTAGAGGTCGTTTGGATCACTCTCGTGTGCCAAAGGGCCTCTTGCGAGGCCTAACTATTTTCCGGAGCCCTCGGTTGTGGGTCGTTACGGACGAAGTGCGTGGCTTTCACGCAATCTGTTCGTCCAAAAATAGTGAAGGCACAAAATAACGATGGCTGCGGTGATCCCAATCCACATCACCAGGGCCGTTTTCCAAAGTATGAGAACAACGACAAGGAGCCGCGCACCTACTTCTAGTCCACCCATCGGAGCATGGTCATAGCGCGTTAAGGCTGAGGCCAGGAGATAGAGGGCCAAAATGAGACGCGCGCCGAGAAAGGCCATCCATGCCCAGTCGGTTTGGCCGCTATAGCCTTCGATCAGAACGTTTTGACCGGCATCATTTGTGATCGTCACGGCTTCTTCGATCAACAGTAACTCTGGGTACCAGGCGAAAATGAACGGGATGGCGAACATGACAATCCCGACACGTACTGCTGAGAACCCTGTGCGCATTGGTTCGGTATTGGCGATTGAGGCGGCAGCAAATGCTGCGATGGCAACTGGTGGGGTGATGGCCGAGGCAACGGCAAAGTAGAACACAAACATATGTGCTGTGAAAAAGCTTACGCCAAGATTGCTGAGCAGGGGGCCAAGCAGCAGCGCGACGTTTACGTAGGCCGGTACGGTGGGCATGCCCATGCCAAGAAGGATTGCACAAAACATTGCACATATCAGGGCCAGCATCAGGTAGATGCCACCGACTATCGGGATCTCGAACCCAAACAAATGGAGCATTTTTGCATGTTCCAGCCATGCGGTTACGGCGCGTGTCAGTTCTCCGGTCAACCCGCTTTCGTTCAGAAACGACGAAATGATAGATACCGCAAAGAGCAACAGGAACAGCCGGGACAACAAAATGCCGCCTTCTGCCAGAGAGTGCAGGATTTTGCGGGGATTGGCGCGCGTCTTTGGATCCAGCAACAGCAGGGGGAGTAGAACAATTACCGCCCACCAGCCTGCTGATATGGCATCGCCGGTGGCGTTGATGATCGTCTTAAGTGCCCCATCCCAAAGGATCCAGCTGAGCGGCCCATTTGCCACGGCATCTTTGTTGCCTAGCAACAAAAACAAAATAACCAGGATCGGAGCGAAGATCATGACCACGTTGAGCCGGTCCTGCGGCTCCATAATGAGATCTTCGGGAATTTCCTCCATCGCTTCGACACCATCCCGGCGGGCCTGAAACATCACCGTCAGGAATATCGAGAAGAAGAAGGCCATAGCTGGCAGAAATGCTGCGATAACAACCTTGGTGTAAGGGACGGCCGTAAGCGCCACCAACACAAAGGCTGCAACCCCCATGACCGGTGGCATGATTTGCCCACCGGATGAGGCAGCGGCCTCAACCCCGCCGGCGAAACGTGGATTGAACCCATTGCGGATCATCATCGGGATGGTCAAGCGCCCGGTAGAAAGCACGTTGGTCACAGGGCCGCCAGTGATTGTCCCAAACAAGGCCGAAGATACAATCGCCGCATGCGCAGGCCCGCCGCGCAGCCGACGTGTGAGTTTGACGGCCAGTTTGATCAGCGAGGTTCCACCCGCTGAGGTGCCAAAAAGTGCGCCAAGGATCACGTAGGGAAAGACCTGATTAACGACGATATCCATGAAACGACCCATGATGCCATCGGAGGAGATGAAGACATTGGTGGCCTTTTGTACCGCGGCAGCCATGGCGTCGCCGCCATCGGCCCCCAGCTTGGTAACAAGGAAACTGTTCTGGGAGAGATCAAAAACCCAGATCAGTGCCGTGCCAATCGTATAGGCCACAACGATGCTGGCCACGATGACCAAAGGTGCGCCCCAGACACGTACATTATATGTGAAGAACAAGCCGATGATTGTCATCAAAAGGGGCAGGATCCAAACTCCAAACCTGGCCTGACATTCGGGGACTTCCGCATCGAATGACATGCCGGGAATAACTCCGGCCGCGCGTTCCGAAGCGTCCTGAATAAGACGGGCACGTTGGCCTGTGATCTGGTCAAACAAACAGACGCTATCGATCTCGACTAGATATCCGAGCGCGCCAAGAAATGCACCCAGGACAAGGCCCAGCAGCAGCCCGAGCCAAGCCAGACGTGGCCTGTGTTCCTTCCACTGCCGGTACACACTGGCGTTGAGAGCAACAATCACCATCATGACCAAAAAGACTGGAGGATACAGATACTCAGGCGCAAAACCCGATACCCGAAAGAACGGTCGACCTGTGATGTCTCTGGCCCAATCCTGAAGGCCCGCAATCTCCGGCATCGTGTTGACCATACCAACAAGCACCAGTGCCAGCGACAATACAAATGCAATTTTTTGACCCAAAGGTCTGGTTTTGAGTATCGTGCCAGTCATGAGAACGCGCCATCTGTGGCAGGTCCGGCAGGAGCCAGTCCTGTATTGAGGGAAAGAGAGAAAGTGCTGCGGGACCCGGCTTTGCGGCGCGGGCCGCATACGTTTAGGGACGCAGACAGTCAGCGACGGAGTGACCCGCGGCTTCATAGGCCCGAATGGCACCGGGGTGCATTTTTATCTGAACAGCACCGCAAGCGCCCTGACTTGTGCCATCGATATCACCAAAGGTCAGGTTCAGGTTTGGGCCGATAGGGGCGCCTTTTTCAAATCGTTCCTGCGATCCGAGGAAGGCCGTGACAATGTCAAACACCAGCTGTTCATCCATGCCTGCCGGAACAATTTCGCCAAAGGCTGTGGAGTAGCTGTCAAAGGTGTTATCATCGGTGACTATGGTGATGTCATTGCCTGCGTAGGTTGCGCGATAGTCTTAGACGGGCATCGAAAACGGTGCATGACCAGGAGCAGCCGTGATCTGCTTGCCAAGTTCGCTGTTGTACAGCGCAGAAGGTATGTCGTGGATTGTTGTGGCACCGGCCGCTGCAACACGAATTTGACGGCCAGAGGGCAGGCCGTCTGGTGCAGTCCAGGCATCAACGCTACCGCCGGTAATGGTCGAGATTGCATCGGGCCAGGGCGTTTGCACGCCTTCATAGCCTTCGCCTTCTTTCAGACCTGAGAGCAATTGCACAGTGGCGCGTCCCGACGTCAGCGCCGCGCCACGCGGAGGGCCGTTCCAGATGCGTTTTCCGCTTAGCTTGGTGATATCGTCTACAGGGTTGTTGTTGTAGTAGGCAAAGATCTGATGCGATCCGGCATGAAAGAAAATCACCCGGATATTCTCTGCCAGTTCTTTGCCTTTTTCTGCGCCAACGCCGCTATACGGGCCGATGCCACGTGACAAAAGGAAGGGAAGAATCAGCGGAGCAGGTGCGATATCCAGCTGTCCTTCGGCGACGGCTTTGACTGAATTGGTCAGCGTCGCGCCTTCGGTAATCTGCAAGGTTGCAACGCCTGCACTTTCCAACGCAGCGGCAAAAGTTGTGTCGATGTAATGCGGGGTTGAGCCAACGCTGGTTGTCTCTGCTGTAAGTGTTTGCTGTGCGAATGCGGCAACCGGACCAGCAGCAAAGCGGCTCCGAGAACTGTAGATCTGATCATGCGTTTCCTCCCCGAAATGGTACATCTCTCCACGAATGCACCCCCCAATTGTTTCGGTCGCGCCTGAACGGTTGCAAAAAGTATATGACTTGTCACGTATAATCTTTTGAGGCTTTATCAGAACTCGGAGGAGAGAATGATCAAACCACCCATTTCAAAGTCCGAAAGGATCAAGGCGCGGCGTGCTCGGGAAGATGTGAATATCTTTTCCCGGATGCCTGCTGCCTATGCGGCATCCCGCAGCCAGGCCGCGAAGTTTCTGCAACGGGCTGGTGGGCTTTCTGTGGTGGAATGGCGGGTGCTTTGGGATCTCACCGAGGCCGGTCCTTTGTCGATCCGAGAGATGGCCTCCATACAGCGTGTTGATCACTCCCAATTGAGCCGGGCTCTTCCGGGGATGCGGCAAAAGGGATTTGTAACCATGGAGCGAGATGAGATCGACGGCCGCCAGATGAACGTGACATTGACGGATGCGGGGCAGGCTGCCTATGCGCAGACGGCCCCTATTATGAAACAGCGACGGGAAGGACTAAGGCGCGCCTTTACCGCAGAAGAACTCCAGCAATTTGCAGCCTTCATTGATCGGTTCGAAGATTTTCTTCGGCTCCCTGTTGATGAGCTGCTGGAAGAGGAGAAAGACCAATGACCAAACGCCCGAATGTTTTGTGGATAATGGCCGACCAGCTGCGGTTTGACTATCTGAGCTGCTACGGTCATCCGCATTTGCACACACCGCACATTGATGCGCTGGCCAAGCGTGGGGTGCAGTTCAACAAGGCTTATATCCAATCGCCGGTATGTGGGCCGTCGCGGATGTCTGCCTATACGGGCCGTTATGTGCGCAGCCACGGGTCAACATGGAATGGCATGCCACTGCGGGTAGGGGAGCCGACACTGGGCGACCATCTGCGAGAGGCAGGTGCGCGGGCCGTATTGGTTGGAAAAACCCATATGGTAGCCGACAAGGAGGGTATGGCCTGGCTTGGTATCGACCCCGATAGCACAATTGGTGTCAGCCGGTCTGAATGTGGTTTTGAACCCTATGAGCGCGACGATGGGCTACACCCGGACAGTGCGCGACAAAACTGGTCTGCGTATGACGACTATCTGGTGAAAAACGGCTTCAAATCGGATAATCCCTGGGGCGATTTTGCCAACTCGGGCTTAGACGAGAATGGCGAACGGCTCTCGGCCTGGCTTCTTAAAAATTCACGTTTGCCTGCTGATGTGCCGGAAGAGCACTCTGAGACTGCCTATATGACGGATCGTGCCATTTATTTCATGACCGAGGCCACGGCAGATGGGCGGCCTTGGATGTGCCATCTGTCCTACATCAAACCGCATTGGCCCTATATCGTACCTGAACCCTATCACGATATGTATGGTGCGGAACACGTCGTTGATCCCATCCGCTCAGACGCTGAGCGCAACACTGACCATCCCCTGTTGGGGGCCTATCTGAATGCCCGCGTATGTCGCAGCTTTGCACGTGATCACGTTCGTGAACATGTGATCCCGGCCTATATGGGGTTGATTAAGCAGCTGGATGATAACCTTGGCCGTTTGTTTGCCTGGATGGATGAGGCAGGCCTGAGTGACAATACCATCATTGCGTTCACGTCAGATCACGGCGACTACATGGGTGATCACTGGATGGGCGACAAGGATTTCTATCACGATGTCGCCGCCAAGGTGCCACTGATCATCGCAGATCCCCGTCCGGACGCAAACGCCTCGCGCGGGTCTACCTGCGAAGAGCTGATCGAGATGATTGATCTGGCGCCAACATTTATGAACGCGCTTGGTTGCGAGGCCAAACCACATATCATTGAGGGGCGCGATTTAACCCCGATCCTGAATGGAACTGACGGATTTTCCAGGCGTTATGCGATCAGCGAGCACGACTACCACTGGTCCGATATGGCCCGCGAGCTGGGGGTAGCACAAGAACATGCCCACACGGTGATGATCTTTGACGGTCGTTGGAAATACGTTCGCTGCGAGGGCTTCCGCCCGGTGCTTTTTGACCAGAAAACCGACCCACAGGAGCTAAGCGATCTTGGGGCCTCTGATCAGCCCGAGCACGTAGAGGTACGAGCCCGGATGGAGGCGGCGTTGCTGGATTGGGCACGGCGTCATCATACGCGTATCACAGCGACACCGGCTGTACTTGCGCGTCAAAAAATCGCCGCGGAGGGCGGAATTCTGATCGGGTTCTGGGACGAACAGGAATATGAACAGGCCACCGGCAAACCCTTTAGCAGTCTGGAGCCGCTGGGGCGTCCCGAAAGCTGACGCCTGCTATGGCGAGGGCGCGGTTTTCCAGCTTTGCTCTCGCGTACAAGCTGGCTGAAGGTCAGCCAAATGCTGTGCAGGTTTTCGGCACAGCTCCGGCGACATCCAATCGACCCGCTGATTTGCAATCTGATGCCTGCGATTGATGGTGCGCTCAAGCCGTTATTAGGCGGTTCGAACGCGGTATGTTCGTGTTGACTGCAATTCTCTTCGAAGAGGACGAGACAGGTTTTCGATCGTTTGCGGGTGGTGTAGTTAGGGTGCGTAGCCTCAGGAAATTGCGAAAGATTTTGTATTATGCATCGACGTGACGTTCTACTGACAGGGGGGGCTTTGGGTTTGATGGGTCTATCCGCTAGAGGAAGGGCTGGCACTGGCATTGGTAGTGGGTTCGGATATTCTGTCCCGCCGGAAGAAGCTCCGCACCAGCGCACATTCATGCAATGGCCCGTCAATCGTGGCGTGCATCCTGATCCGGTTTTTCTGGATATGGTGCAGCAGACAGTTGCCGATGTTGCAAACGCGATTTCAGCGTTTGAGCCGGTGACGATGTTGGCGGCAAATGAGGATCACGCCGGGGCAAGACGTAAACTGTCCGGCGCAGTGGAGCTGTGGGATATTCCGACCGAGGATCTCTGGTGCCGTGATGCCGGCCCGATTTTTGCTGTGAACGCGGCGGGTGACCTTGCCGTGAGCCATATTCAGTTCAATGGTTGGGGCGAAAAACAAGTCAACCGCCGTGACAGTCAAATTGCGGCACGTGTGGCTGATCGGCTTGAGCTAGAGCTGTTGCCAACAGGGTTGACCGGTGAGGCGGGGGGCGTCGAACAAGACGGCCATGGCTTACTGCTTGCGCACGAGAGCAGCTGGGTCAACGAGAACCGCAATCCGGGTTTGTCCCGTAGCGAGGTCGAAACGCGGCTGCTCGCAGCCTATGGTGCCGACCGGCTGATTTGGTCAGAAGGTGTCTGGGGGGAAGACATCACCGACTACCACATTGACAGTCTTGCCCGTTTCACAGGGCCGGGCCGCGTATTGATTAACCTGCCAGACAGACCTGACATGACCGATCCGTTCCACTTTGCTGCGCTCAACACCCATGATCGTTTGGTAGCGGAAGGGCTGGAGGTTGAGGTTATCCCAGAACCAAATCGGCGCCGCGTGCGCAGCATCGATTTTGTCGCATCTTATGCCAACTACTACGTTTGCAACGACGGCGTGATCGCTGCGCAGTTTGGCGACCCCAAAGCCGATCAAATAGCGGCTGAGGCGCTGACACGTCACTATCCGGGCCGTGAGATTGTGACGTTGAATGTCGATCCGCTGGGCGAAATGGGCGGCGGTATTCATTGCGCAACGCAGCAGATGCCAGCCACGTGACGTGGCTGTCGCGCAATGCCTCGCCCATCGAGGCCATCGCCGCCTGTATAACGGCAGTCGTAGCGGTTGGTGCGCTGATTGGTGTCACCATCCAGCTGGATGAAGCCGACCGGCTGCAAAGGGAGCAATCTGCGCGGGAGGCGTATCGCGGCCATCTTGTACTTGCCGTAGCAAGCCCGCAATTTTCGCGTCCGATGGATGGATGCCAATTGATCGCTTCCAACCAGGGTGGAGCTTATGCCGCTTTTGTTGATCATTTGCTCTATTCAGCTGAGCAGATGCTTGCTGTGAGCGATGGCTGGGATGAAACGTTTCTGATCCAATTGGAGAGCCACAAAGGCTATCTCTGCTCAGAAAACGCGCCGCTTGGCGCGACTGATGAAACGGCGCGTTTGTTGCTGCAGTTTCGCGCAACAACCTGTGATGGGGTAGCAAGCTGCCTATCACAATGACGTACTTCGCCAGTCTCTAGGGTGAACTCATCGGCGGTACCCGACACTGAGCCACCTTTGGCGATGGATCCGTGCACACCTCGGTCAAACTCCATTTCCTCAAGAAAAAATAGACGCGTCTGTTTTGATGCCGAAGATGTCGCAAGCTTTGCAGCGCGTGTTGTTTTGTCTGCAATATCACTGCCGTGTGAGGTGCCGCGGCTTCGTTAAGTTGTCACGGAGAATTGGGAAGCTGGTTTGACTCCAGCACTGCCCCCGCAACGGTAATGAAGGTCAGAGACGGCAAGCGACCACTGAGATGAGGATCTCGGGAAGGTGCCTATCTCGGGTAGATACCCCTTCTGAGTCCGGAAACCAGCCTTGCAAAATTCAAACTGCGGGTGGCGGTTCGGGCACAGGAGACGGTCGCATCCTCAGGCACCGATACGCTGTGTTCATGCCTCATCTGCTCCAGCAAAGCCGCGGGGCGCGGCAGGAGAGCAAGAAGTGAACAATATCCAGGCCTTATTGGCCCGACGGAGTCCCGGATACGCATTGGAACAAGCGTTCTATACTGATCCGGATGTGTTTCAGAACGATTTGGAAGCCATTCATTATCAGGCGTGGCTGTTTGCGGTTCCGGCCTGTGAGTTGGAGAAGTCGGGCAGCTATGTCACGTATACTATCGGCGCTTACCGCATCGCAATTGTTAAGGGAGCTGACAATCAAATCCGGGCTTTTCACAACAGCTGTCGTCATCGCGGATCGGTTATCTGCACCGCTGCCAAGGGTCACGCTCCCAAGCTGGTTTGCCCTTATCATCAATGGACATACGAACTGGATGGATCGTTGCTGTGGGCACGCGACATGGGGCCGAATTTTGATCCCAAACAGCATGGATTAAAAACAGTTCACTGCCGCGAGCTCGCCGGTTTGGTCTATATCTGCTTGGCAGATGAGGCGCCGGATTTTGAAGCATTTTCTGCCACGGTCGAGAGCTATCTTTCGCCACATGATCTGGCCAACTCAAAGGTCGCCTATGAAAGTTCAATCGTTGAGAAAGGCAATTGGAAGCTGGTCTGGGAAAACAACCGAGAATGTTATCACTGTGGCGGCAATCACCCGTCGCTGTGCCGGACGTTTCCCGATGATCCGGCGGCAATCGGGAATGACAATGAGGGCACGGCCTCCATCCTGAGCGCCCATGTGGAGAAGTGCGAGGCGGTTGGTGCCCCGTCTCAATTCACAATTTCGGAGGATTCCGAATGGCGACTGGTTCGCATGCCGTTGCTAGGTAGCACCGAAAGCTACACGATGGATGGCAAAGTCGCAGTGCACAAACCAAATTCGTCCTTTCCGTTCAAGGACGCAGGCGCACTGCTGAAGTACCACTACCCATCCACCTGGAACCATTTCATGTCAGATCATACCCTTGTGTTTCGGGTGACGCCGATCTCCGCAACGGAAACCGAGGTGACAACAAAATGGTTGGTTCACAAAGATGCGGTGGAAGGTGTGGACTACGACATCAAGCGACTGACCGAAGTCTGGGTGGCCACAAATGAGGAAGATCGTGTGGTGGTGGAAGCCAACCAAATGGGCATCAATTCACCTGCATATCAGCCGGGGCCATATTCCCCTACCCAGGAAGCCGGTGTGAGCCAATTTGTTGATTGGTACTGCGCAACCCTGTCCAAGCAATGGGCTGACAAAGCCATTGCTGCGGAGTGAACGGAATGAATAGCCTCAACCGCATCACATCGGCGATCTGGCAAGACGACGAACTGTTGGAATGCGTATCAGTCGTGCCAGAAACCCCGCATACGGCAAGCTTCACATTCCGTGCCCCGTCGGGGGCGCTCTTTGCCTATCAACCTGGGCAGTTTCTGACACTGGAAATCCCGGCGTCAGGCCAGCCGGGGGGCGTTGTGCATCGCACATATACGATTTCATCCTCCCCGTCGCGACCTCGGTCGATCACGGTCACCGCCAAGGCGCAGGCAGACAGTATAGGCACCCGCTGGATGCTGGATCACCTAAAGCCAGGTATGCAAATCAAGGCCATGGGGCCGGCTGGTCTCTTTACCAATGCGAACAGTTCGGCACGCAAATTCCTGCTGATCTCGGCTGGTTCGGGCATCACGCCGATGATGTCGATGACCACCTGTATGTGGGATGAAGGCCGTGATCTGGATATCGTCTTTATCAATTGCGCCAAACGCCCGTCTGAGATCATCTTTCAGCAGCGCTTGGAACAGATGGCGAGCCGTGCCCCCCATTTGGATCTGAAGTTTGTTGTGGATGAACCTGATATCTATCGTCCATGGACTGGCTATCAGGGGCAGTTCAATCAGCTGATGCTGGGTCTTATGGCGCCAGATTATCTGGAGCGTGAGGTTTACTGTTGTGGCCCGGAAGCCTTCATGCAGGCGGTGCGTGATGCATTGTCGGGGCTCGGCTTCGACATGGATCATTACTATCAAGAGAGCTTTGGTGCGCCGGTTCAGAAAGAGGCAGATCAACCTGAACTGTACGATGTCGTTCCTGATGACACAACCTCTGCCGAAATCCTCTTCGCAACCTCAGGGGTTATCGCCAAAGTGGCAGAGACTGACACCGTTCTGGCTGCTGCACGCTCGGTTGGGTTGAATATCCCGTCGGGCTGCACCTTTGGTGTCTGCGGAACCTGCAAGGTCAAAAAGACCACGGGAGATGTCCACATGGTACATAACGGTGGGATCTCGGACGATGACATTGAGGCCGGATATATCCTTGCCTGTTGTTCGAACCCGATCGGTAAGGTCGAAATAGAAGTCTGAAAAATGGCGAAGCGCTCTGCAGGGCTTCGCCAGCCTCCTAAACAAAAAAGAACAAATAGGCGCGGCAGGATCCTAAACACTGTTCTCTCGACCGTCTGTTCACGCAGGCCGTTGTACTCAACCCACCAGATTCACGCCTTGTGGTGATCCGGGAATAGTCACCATTCGACGTAGGCGAGGTGGAATAGTCGCGCCATGTTAGCTCCCCAGGAGATTGTGAAATATTGATATAGAATCTATTAATTCTAGCCTTTATTCGAAGCTTTCCTCTAGAAATTGCATTTTTGGAACTATCGGGCGCTCATGCGCATTCGTGATTCAGACACATCGGTGCAATGCAGGTGGCACTCCGTTTCCAATGTTTCGATGGCAAACCACGGGCGTCAGACGGGTGTATGCCGGGCCATGACTTCCCCGTGCTGATCACAAGTAAGCGAGAATTGGCTCAAAACGTCGCGAAGGAAGTAGGGCTGCATATTTCAAGAGTACTTCGGCGAAATTTCGCGTGATAGCGCCAGATTTAGGACGGCCCCTTAGGGATGGAGAGGGCGCCGCCCCGAACAATATTGGAGTATCTCCTCATGACTACCAAACTTGCCCCACATTTTGGGGTTGCGGCTTTGGTTTCCGGCCTCGTTGCGGGTATCGCAGCACCAGCCATCGCCGGGCCTACGTATGAGAATGGCTCGGGCGGAACTTTCCGTTACTATGGACAATTCAACCCGTCCTTCCAGTCGTTTGACGATGGCAGTGAAGATTTCAGCACCGTTGTCGACAATGCCAACTCCAACTCCCGCATTGGGTTCTGGTTGGAACAGTCGTTTGGCGAAAACACCTTGCGTTTCAACTTTGAAACCGCCTTTGGCCTGCGGTCCTCGGATGGGGTTGATCAAAACGGTCGCCCACAGAATATCAGCTGGGATCGCACACGGATCCGTAAGGTCGATGTTCAATACGTAACGCCGCATTACGGTACCTTCTCCTTTGGTCAGGGGTCGCTTGCGTCGGATGGGATTGCAGAGTCCGATCTCTCCGGTACTGGCGTGATCCAAACCTCAGCCGTCGCAGACTCGGCTGGTGGTTTTCTGTTCCGTAGCAGCACGGGTGCGTTGTCGACGGTCAGCATTGGATCCGCATTCCGCAGCTTAGATGGCGGTCGTTTGGGCCGGGTGCGCTATGACACACCTGAGTTCAGCGGGTTTACTGTGTCGGCGTCTTATGGCGAGGAAATCCTGCGATCAAATTCTGATCGCGAGGCCTATGATATTGCTGTGCGCTACACCAATGACGATCTTGGTGATTTCACCGTTAATGGCGCGCTGGGTGCGGTTTGGAACGAAAACGGCCCAGGTACCAAAACCCGTGATATCGTTGCATCCTTTGCCGCATTACACGAACCAACAGGCGTATCCCTTGCGGTAGCAGCAGGGGATCGCGATACCGGAGGTGACTATGGCTTTGCTAAACTGGGCTACACCGCCAACTTCCTGTCTGTAGGCGCGACCTCCTTCGCCGTTGATTACTATGATGGCTCGGACATGGTCACCAGCGGTGATAATGCGGAATCCTGGGGTGTCGCTGCAGTTCAGAACTTTGATAATCTGAACCTGGAAACTTATGTTGCCTACCGCGACTATTCCTATTCAGACACCAGCGGGACCAGCTTTCAGGACAGCTCCTCCATTATGGCAGGCGCACGCTGGAAGTTCTGATCAGCTGGGCAGCTCGGTCTGTTTTGACCTTGACCCAGGCCTGAACCACTTGAAACACGCCCCGAGGGGCGTGTTTTTCCATTTTACGGCCCAAAAACCGCACCAACACTGCCGGACAGGGGACCTTGGATGGCAATCCCTCTTGCGCCGCCGCTCTTGTCCAAATAGAAGGCCTCAAATTGTCTGGGGGAGCGCCTGCGCGCGCGCCCCGAATCTCTATGGGGAATATGATGCAGGTCACCGAGACGCTGAACGAAGGTCTGAAACGCGGTTACGCGATCACCGTCACCGCCGCCGAGCTGGACGCGAAGGTCAATGAGAAACTGGTCGAGGCGCAGCCCGAAGTTGAGATGAAAGGGTTCCGTAAAGGCAAGGTTCCCATGGCTCTGCTGAAGAAGCAGTTCGGCCAGCGTCTTGTCGGCGAAGCTATGCAGGAAACCATTGACGGTGCTATGAACAAGCACTTTGAAGACAGCGGTGACCGCCCGGCGATGCAGCCTGACGTCAAAATGACCAACGAAGACTGGAAAGAGGGCGACGACGTCAATGTTGAGATGTCCTATGAAGCTCTGCCTGAGATCCCTGAAGTCGATCTGTCCGGTGTTGAGCTGCAGAAGCTGGTTGTAAAAGCTGGTGATGACGCGGTCGAAGAAGCTCTGGCCAATCTGGCAGAGACTGCTCAGGAATTCGAGGCACGCGAAGACGGCGCAGCAGCGGAAGATGGCGACCAGGTCGTCATCGATTTTGTTGGCAAGGTTGACGGCGAAGCCTTTGAAGGCGGTGCAGGCGACGACTACCCGCTGACGCTCGGTTCGAACTCCTTCATCCCCGGTTTCGAAGAGCAGCTGGTTGGCTCCAAATCGAGCGAAGAAAAAGACGTGACCGTCACCTTCCCGGAAGAGTACCAAGCCGAGCACCTGGCTGGTAAAGAAGCTGTATTCTCCTGTACCGTGAAAGAGGTCAAAGCCCCTAAAGCGGCGGAGATCAACGACGAGTTGGCGAAGAAATTCGGCGCTGAAGATCTTGCTGGCCTGAAAAGTCAGATCTCTGAGCGTCTGGAAGCAGAATATGCCGGTGCAGCCCGTGCTGTTATGAAGCGTGGCCTGCTGGACAAGCTGGACGACCTGGTTTCTTTCGACCTGCCTCCCACGCTGGTTGAAGCAGAAGCCAAGCAAATCGCACATCAGCTGTGGCACGAAGAAAACCCTGAAGTTGAAGGTCATGATCACGCTGAGGTCGAAGCTACCGACGAGCACAACAAGCTTGCTGAGCGCCGTGTACGTCTGGGCCTCTTGCTCGCAGAGCTGGGCCAGAAAGCTGAGGTTGAAGTGACCGATGCGGAGATGACACAGGCGATCATGCAGCAGGCACGCCAGTATCCCGGTCAGGAACGTCAGTTCTTTGAATTCATCCAGCAGAATGCCCAGATGCAGCAGCAGCTGCGTGCGCCGATCTTCGAAGACAAAGTCATCGATCACATCGCTGCGCAGGCCAAAGTTGACGAAAAAGAAGTCTCCAAAGAAGAACTGCAAACCGCAGTCGAAGCACTGGAAGACGAATAACTACACTTCGGATCTGCCGCGCGCAGATCCAGAGTTCGAAATTGCAAAAGGCCGCCCGTACGTAATGGGGCGGCCTTTCTGCATTGATGGCACGTCTACCGCCTGTTTAAGACAAAAAAACAACCACCATGGCGCTGCCCAAAGCGGTTGTATTGATCGCTGGATCGTGCCGCAGGCGATACTGATTTTCTTATTCAGAACAGAAAGTTATCGGTGTTTGTTAGCTCGGTGACTGAAACGTTCTCGACTGTGACAACAACATTGTTAAAAGCCATCACAACGTGATCCCCCTTTGCTGTAAAGTCGATTTCATCAATGCTCTGCGTGCCGCTGAGGATATCGATTTGATCCTCACCCAGTTCAAAGTCCCGGATTCGCCCGCGTCCATGGTTGCTTGCAAAGGCAAATGTGTCGTTACCGGCACCGCCGATCAGCAGATCATTGCCTTGTTGGCCGAACAGCTTGTCGTTGCCGTTACCACCAATCAAGGTGTCATTGCCAGCACCGCCGCGGAGGGTATCGGCCCCATGGGAGCCATTCAGCACATCGTCGCCTTGCTGGCCGAGCAAGCGATCGCGTCCGCTGCCACCACGCAGATCATCATCGCCGGCGCGTCCTACCAGCCGGTCGTTGCCGCCACGCCCTGACAGCAGGTCGTCTGCATCGGTTCCATCCAACACATCACGGTTGACGGTGCCAATCTGGGTCTCTCCGGTCTCCTGCTCGCCGGTATCCAGCGGCGCAGTGCCGCCAGCTTTGCGATCCTGCCAAAAGGCAATAAGAGCTTCCGCTGTTGGGCTGTCGTAGCCGCCAAAATCCTGCACGTATTTCAGGATGGAGGTGCCGTATTCATCTGTCGACGCGATATCGCTCAGCAGAAGAGTGGCGAGCCCTGATGCGCCACGCAGGTGGGCAGCGGCCATCAGGCCGGTCAGCGAAAGCGTCACATCGACCATCGCACCGTTTACATCGCGATAGGAAACGGTCTGATCAACATAGTCACTTATGCTGCGGCCCTGTTGGCCAAGGTAGTGCGAGAGTATTTCAAAATTATAGCCAAAAGCCTCGTTGATCGCAGTGTCCTGCGCGGCGTGGCTCTTGAAATCGTCCAGACTATTGACGCCGTTCTTACCCGTCCAGGTGCCGTCCCAGCGATTGATGCTATCACCGCCTAGGTAGTAAAAATCATCCTGATAATAGCCGAGGTCAATCAGCAAGGCTTCGCCGAATTGATAGCCGACAAAGCCCAGAGAATTGGTGGAGTGATACGCCATATCACGCCATTGGGTGTCACTCAGCTGGCCCCAGCTGCTGAGTTCTGGGTAGAAGCTGGCGATTGGCGCACCCACCCATTGCGTCAACTGCGCATCGCTGATCTGTCCTGCATCGTAGCGATCCCGATCCCAACCGGATTCAAAGGCCAGAAGCGCATTGCGAAAGTCATTGAAACTGCCGTTTGTCATCGTAACTGCTCCTCTAGCTCATCAACCGTCTTGGTGCGGACCGCTGTCGTGCAGCGCTGTCCGATACCTGGCATGCCGGTTAACTTTGTCGCAAGAAGGAGGCGGAAATTTGGCAAATAAATGCCTAAAAAAGGAGGGGTTGGGCGCAGTTTTGCTTGAATTTTGTAAAAATTAACTCTTAGGGCGTTCATCTATAGATGGTGTTCAACTGCGGCCTGTGTGCCTAGATCTGCCGCCCGATAAGATTACACCAGGCGGCAGAAATTAGTTAATTTCACTCAAAACGGAAACAGTTTGTTCACAGCGAAATTCTGTAGCGTGCAAAGCCGTCTGGCCCTTCACCCGCAGGTTCAATTGCGATGCTCTCAACACTGTCGATATAGTCGGCCGCTTTTGGTCCGGTGTCGAACAGCACAGAGGTGTCGGCCAGTGGTGCAAAGCGCCAGTTGGCATCTGCACGCGGGCTGATGGTGCCTTTCTCAACAATATAGCGCACGATGACATCGCGGTTGGTGTCCGGACCTTCAAAGACCACAGTATCGCCCTTGGCCCCCGGGAAGGCTCCGCCGCCGCCGGCGCGGTAGTT
This sequence comes from Phaeobacter cretensis, assembly GCF_047372505.1. Lineage (NCBI taxonomy): Bacteria > Pseudomonadati > Pseudomonadota > Alphaproteobacteria > Rhodobacterales > Roseobacteraceae > Phaeobacter > Phaeobacter cretensis. The sequence goes on along the minus strand of NZ_JBKBEU010000001.1, from coordinate 333,662 downwards.
ATTAGTGGCGATAATAAACTCCTGCGCGAGGTCAATTGGAGTACCGTTGTACTCCAAATTCACCACACGGCTTGCCCCCGGATTTTCCAGCTCACCCTTAGGGCCGAACTTCGACGGCTGAGACAGATCAATCTGATATGTCACACCGTCGATCACGTCAAAGTTGTAGCTGGGGAAGGCCGGATTGAGCAGGATCTGGTCGTTTTGACCCGGGGTGACCTGATTGAACATACCGGCAGAGCGCTCAAGCCAGTCTTTCACCTGTGCACCTGTCACACGTACCGCGCGGGCCGTGTTTGGATATAGGTAGAGATCTGCGACGTTCTTGATCGCCACATCGCCTTTAGGCACGTCGGTGTAGTAGTCTGCACCACCGCGGCCACCGGCCTTGAAGGGGGCGGCGGCGGACAGGATTGGAAGGCCTTCATGCTCGGTGCCCTTCAGCATCTGTTCAATATACCAGGTCTGCGCAATCGATACGATCTGCACCGATGGATCATCTGCGACCAGAGCAAAATAGCTGTGCAGTGGCGCGTCTGTCTTGCCTACGGCGCGGCGCACATATTGCAGGGTCTCGTCATGCTCCGTCTGAGCTGCCGCCAGCACTGCGGGGGCGCTGTCGACCAGCGCGGTGATCGAGCGGTCCTCGTTGCGCTTGGAAATGGGCCGTGCTTCGGAGGCATGACCGACCACGCGCCAGCCCGCGCCGTCTCGCTCCAGCATCAGATCGATCAGGCCCATATGGCTGCCCCAGAATCCGCCCATGGTCGCAGGCGTACCATGGATGGTACCGTTGTCGGCATCAACGCCGGCGAAATCGGCGTAGGTGGAGGAGGGGAATACAAGATGCGAATGGCCGGTTAGAATGGCGTCAATGCCCTCAACCGCCGCCAGAGGTACCGAGGCATTCTCCATGCCGTCACTTTCCTGGGCGCTGCCAATGCCAGAGTGGGACAGGGCGATAATGATATCAGCGCCTTTTTCTTTCATCTCCGGCACATAAGCGCGAGCAGTTTGCAGAATATCGCGGGCCTGCACGTTGCCTTCCAGATGGCGACGATCCCAGTTCATCACTTGCGGTGGCACAAACCCAATCAGGCCGATCTTGATCGGATGGGTATTTCCCGCACCATCGGTCAGCTCACGCTCTATGATCACATAAGGTGGCAACAGTGTCTTGTCGTCTCGTGGCGAGGCTCCGGTTGTTTTTGCGACGTTGGCACAGACCACCGGGAAATCGGCCCCGGCCAAAGATTTCATCAGGAAATCCAGCCCGTAGTTGAATTCGTGATTGCCGAGCGTTGAGGCGTCAAAGCCAACGGCGTTCATGGCCTGAATGACAGGGTGGGAGTCGCCTTCCTTCATGCCACGTTCATAGGCGATGTAGTCGCCCATCGGGTTGCCCTGAAGGAAATCACCGTTGTCTAATAGTAGGGAGTTGGTCGCTTCGGCGCGGATGTCCCCAATCAACGAAGCCGTACGCGCGAGTCCGACAGTGTCACGGGGCTTATCTGCGTAATAATCATAGGGAAACACATGCACATGCAGGTCAGTGGTTTCCATCAGGCGTAAATGCACCTGATTGGCGGCGGCCTGAACAGAAAATGGGTGCAGCGCAATCAGGCCGGCGCTGCCAGCAAGAAAGGACCGGCGATCGAGTTGGATAGGCATTTGTCACTCCGACGTCTTTTTAATAGACATTCATCCTAGCAGAAAAATATCCGGCGTCATGTGACAGTTTTGCGCTAACTTTTTGTCGAGGCTGCTATCGGTCCATGCGTAATTTTCAATATATATTAATCTGTTAAGCGACTTTGATTAGGGGCGAAGCCCAGTTTCGCGCAGCATACCCCGACGTTTCGCAGCGTAGTAGTAGCCACGCGAATAGTGCTTTACCGCTTGATCATAGCTGCCGTCTGACAAGAGCCATGCACCGCGCAGATACTTCACCGCGAATTCCAAATTGGTATCGGCATCTAAAAGATCTTTGGGCTTACCTCTAAATCCCATGGAGCGGGCTGTGGCGGGCAGGATTTGCAGCAAGCCGTAGTACGGTCGGTTGATTGCCCAGGGCCGGTGAGTGCTTTCGCGCACTGCAAGCCGATGCACCAGAGGACGTGGCACCTCATAATGATCCGCCCAGAAATTGATTTTCTGCCGCAACTCTGGCGTCTCATTCGGGTAGAGCGGTGGGGCGGTCGGTTTTTTCGGTTCGGCCGGTGCTTCGCCACAGGCGGCCAGGGCCAGTGGGCTAAGGGCAAGGGCCAGTAGCGTTCTGCGTTTGATCATTGGTGTTTGACCTGATTGCAACCCGATACCAGCGGGTCACCGGCAGATTAGGCGGGCCGTGGAGGTTGAGCAAATAACCGTTTTCCGTATCGGCGGATATCCCCGCCTTTGGTTGAGCAAGAAACCAAGAAATAAATATCTGTGCCTATCATTTGAATTTTAGCTGCTAAGGATTTGTGTGCGAACCCTGACTGTCCCAAGATCTTCGCGCGCATGAGCAGGGCTCTGCCCTGGTCCCAACACGGCTCCCGTGCCTGCGGCCCGCCTGGGATGTACATGCACAGGGGCCGCAGGGGGGAGCCTTTGCGGTCCCGCCCGGCCAATGTCTTCGACAAGTGAGTAAATACTGCCGATATCACGACATATCGGTGATCGTTTGCGCTTGGCCCATCTGCTGGTTGGACCAAACACATTGCAACGATTGCGCTTACTAGGGCTCAATCACCCGGTTAGGATTGTGCCGCGTCAGTTCGGAGGTAATCAGTTCGGGAGGAACCAGATTGCTGATTACCTCGCCCCGATATCTCGGGTTTTCAAAATTGAAACCACGTAACAGACGCAGCAGCAGGCGACGGCGTAGCACCGTCTCCTCTTGGATCATATTCTCTTCCATAGTCACCCCCAGATGACAGGCTTCCAACAACACCTTGCTCAATATCGGAACAAGAATTGCAGAAACGACCGAATGTGAGGTTACCACATCCTACGGTTTCTGCTGAGAGTTTAAGATGATTTTGATCCGTTGACGCTCTCAGCCACAGGTGCGGCTGAAGGGGCTGCGACAAAATTTAACATCCGGCCATGAAAAAGGCCGCCCCAAGGGACGGCCAATCTCAATGTCTGATAGATCAATGCCGATTAGGCGTTGGTCTCTTCGTCGCTTGCAGCCGGAGCGGCATCGTCGTCGTCATCCGACGCGGCAGAGCCGATATCGTCGAACAATTCGGAGATTTCGAATTCAGCAGCAGCTTCCTCTTCGGCAGCGAGCTCTTGAATCGATTTGCCTGTTGCCTGCAGCTCGGCTTCTTCAGCCGAACGTGCGACGTTCAGTTTGATCTGAACTTCGACTTCAGGGTGCAGCTTCACAACAACGCTGTGCAGGCCCAGGTCCTTGATCGGCGAGAGCAGAGCGATCTGCTTCTTGTCGACCGAGAAGCCTTCTTCGGTGGCTGCGTCTGCGGCGTCACGGGGAGTGACGGAACCGTAGAGCGCACCAGCGTCGGAAGCGGAGCGAATCACGATGAACTGCTGTCCGTCGAGCTTCTCAGCCAGAGCTTCTGCTTCTTTTTTGGTTTCCAGGTTGCGTGCTTCAAGCTGCGCTTTCTGGTCCTCAAAACGAGCGATGTTGTTCTGCGACGCGGTCAGCGCCTTGCCTTGCGGCAGCAGAAAGTTGCGAGCATAGCCGGGCTTTACGTCCACGACTTGGCCCATCTGGCCCAGTTTGGCCACACGTTCCAGAAGGATAACTTGCATGTGCTTATCTCCTTACTTCACGGCGTAGGGCAGCAGGGCGAGAAAGCGGGCGCGCTTGATAGCACGGGCTAGTTCACGCTGCTTTTTTGCCGAAACAGCGGTGATGCGCGAAGGCACAATCTTACCACGTTCGGAAATGTAGCGCTGCAGAAGACGAGTGTCTTTGTAGTCGATTTTCGGCGCATTGTCGCCCGAGAACGGGCATACTTTACGACGACGGAAAAACGGTTTGGCTGCCATGGTTTAGCGTCCTTTTCTCAAGCGTTGATCAGCGGCGCTCACGACGCGAGTCGCGCTCATCGCGCTTCTGCATCTGAACCGAGGGGCCGTCTTCATGTGCGTCAACCTTGATGGTCAAAACGCGCATCACGTCATCATGCAGGCGCATCAAACGCTCCATTTCCTGGATCGCCGCTGCGGATGCATCGGTCTTCAGGAAGGAGTAGTGGCCCTTACGATTTTTGTTGATCTTGTAGGCCATCGTTTTGACGCCCCAGTACTCCTGATCGACCAGCTTACCGCCGTTGTCGGACAGAACAGCACCGAAATGTTCGATGAGGCCTTCAGCTTGCGAGTTGGACAGGTCCTGACGCGCAATCATGACATGCTCATAGAGTGGCATGTGAACTCCAGTTTTTGTCTAGGCGCATTTCATAGACAGGGCGGTTGATCCTTCCGCTGCCCTGTCACGAGAGTCTGCGCGGATCGAAACGTCGCGGAAGGAAGCTCCCATATACAGCCTGCTGGAGAAAGGGCAAGACCCGTTTGCCTACGGTCATCCACGAACGGTGTGTAGGCGTGGGGCAGGGGTCTCTTGGCCGACATATACTGCGCCGACACATATGCACCAGATATACACGTGACGTTTGGTCTGCCACTCGGTGCTGTAGCGAGCCCGTTTGGGATGTTAAAGTACAGTAAAATGCAATTGTTCCTGCATAATAGCACACCGTGTGAACCTAATTTTAGCAAAATTGTGAAAATTTGAACGCAAGGCACAGGGTCGGAGATCGGTCGGCGTGTTCGGGAGTTCAATACGGAAAGCAGATGCCAGGACGGCGGATCGCGGAACCATGCGCGACACAGGCAGGACACAGGCATGAAGCAGAGCGTCTAACCTAGGGCGGTTCAGCTTACGCCGCAGAACGATTGGTCGGACCCGTATTTACCGCAAGTCCGCCCCAATTCGGCCCCAATGCTGGCGTCAACCTTGGTTAATGAAGCGTTAACGAGGGTGGCCAGACCAAATCAACCGCGCAAAGCAAGCGCGAGAGGCAAGGCAGGCAGCAAACCACAACCGCGTGAACTGTGAAAGGGATCAGAGATGAGCATCATCGAACCATCCGAGATGGGTTTCCAGCCGGTACAACACGGGCGATCTTATCATGCTGGTCAGGGTGCTAGTTCGCAGTCCCGTGCGGCCCGTCGTTTGGCAGATCTGGCACGGTCTGCGCCGCTGAACTTGCAAGTGCAAGCCAACTGGCAGGTGCGGTCTATTCTGTTGCGGATCCTTGGCGGCGGTATGGTGCTCGGTTCCATGGGGCTGTGGCTTTTGCCGGACGCGGGCATCGACCCGCAGATGTCTCTGATCCGGATCGGCATCTCTATTGCTTTTCTTTTTGTTGGTCTGATCCTGTTGACCACTCACCACCCTGACAGCCAACCAGAAGCTTGTTTTGACCCGATCCGGCGAGAGCTGCGTATTCTGCGTAAGACCCGCAATGGAGCGCCACGGATTGTCCTGCGTCGCAGCTACAGCAGCCTTGGCGGTGTGCGCCTATCCGCAGATGCGATTTCGGTTCTGGACACCGACGGCACGATCCTGATGGAGCTGCCGATCGAGAGCAACGACACACGGATGCGCCTGCGCGACCAGCTGAGCGGTGCATTGCCTATCGTCAGCTGAGCCGACCGCTCAGCCGGGATGGCCTTCAGACATCGCCATTCGACCACCAGCATCACAACTGCGCGAGAACCCGCTGCTGGGCGCAGAAGCCGCTTTGGTTGTTCATGTGAACACAGATAGTGTTGGGAATTGCCGACTTCCCTTTGCTATGCCAAAACCGTCATCTGGGAAGTGATGTTATTCGGTCCAATGGAGCCAAAAACTATGAAAAACACTCTTATTGCTGCTGCCCTGATGGGTGCCGCTGCCACTTCGGCTTATGCCGCACCCGAAGCCTATACGCTGGATGCCAGCCACAGCCAGGTTGTGTTTAGCTATAACCACCTGGGCTTCTCCACTACATACGGCATGTTCTCTGGTTTTGAGGGCGAGATTTCCTTTGATCAGGAAAACCCCGAAGCTTCCAGCGTGTCGGTCTCCATGCCTGCAACGTCCATGCTGACCGGTTGGGAAGGGCGCTTTGATCACTTCATGTCCAAGGATTTCTTTGGCGCTGATGATGCAGAGATGATCACCTTCAAATCCACCGGTATCAAAGTCACCGGCGAAAACGCTGCTGAGATTACCGGCGACCTGACACTGAACGGTGTTACCAAAACTGTGGTTCTGGACGCGGCCCTGAACCAGGTTGGCCAGCACCCGATGGCGGGCAAGCCTTGGGCTGGTTTCGATGCAACCACAACCTTGCTGCGTTCTGATTACGAACTTGGCAAATTCGCGCCCTTCGTCAGCGATGAGGTCGAAGTCAAGATCTCTGTCGAAGCGATGAAAGCCGAGTAACGCCTTTGGCATAGGGTGGCGCGATAAAATCGGCCGCCGCTAAATTGTTGAACCGCCATCCAATCCGGGTGGCGGTTTTTCTGTGTCCAGCCCGCAAACCGTTTTATCAAAACTGAGCCTAAAATGTTGATGCTAACGCCGGGCTGAGCCAGTTGCGATTTCAAAGGTGGCCGCATAGTCCGTGCTTGGTCGCTAGTCCGACAAACCTTCGCGGCTGTCCCAATCGATCTGCGGTTGTTGGCCGATGATGCCGTGCGGATTATGGTCGCCGTCATTGATATAATACCCATACCGGATTTCATCGAAATCAACGGTTTGCCGAATATCGGGTATCTGAAAAATGCGACGGGTAAAACGCCATAATCTTGGATAGTCGACCAGTCTTTTGCGGGTACAGCGAAAATGCGTGGCGTAGACCGTATCGAACCGCACCAGGGTTGCGAACAATCTCACATCTGCCTGCGTAAGGCTGTCTCCGAATAGGAACGTTTGGCCGTTCAGGCGATCTTCCAGCTCGTCTAGAGTGCGAAAAACAGTATCGACGGCATCCTCATATTCAGCTTGTTTCTGAGATTTTCCAGCACGATAGACAGCATTGGATAAGCCATCAAATATGTGTTGTGTCAGAGCGTCTACCTTGTCGAGCAGGCCAGCGGGTCGGAGGTCGATCGTTGAGCTAGTGGCGTCGAATGCAGATATGATATCGGCGGAAGAATTGGACACTATTCTGCAGTGGTGCGCATCCCACAGCACCGGAACTGTCGACCGTCCTGTGTAGTTGGCATCTGTTGCGGTGTAGAACTGATGCAGGTGTTGATAGTCCGAACGATTGGGAATTGGTCCGCCGGGTAGCAGTCCATATCCTTCTCGCCTTGGACCACCGGCCCATTGGATGCCCACGGTGTGCTTCAAACCCGCGAGAACCAATGCGATAACAGCACCATGGGACCACGGGCAGCTCGCTGACGCGATCAGAAAGAACCGGTTTTGAGTGTTGCTCAACTCCGCCAGTATTTGATCATCAACAGACGTCGGAAGGGCGCTTTGCTCACGTCGATATGTGCCAGACACCATCGTGCGGTCAGCAGAGGCGTCCCACTTTCCATCAATCAGCATTCCCATGATCTATCTACCTGCCTGTAGCTCTTTTTGAATGTTTATCACTTGGGGCCTGAGGCGAACAACACCCATAGGGGCGAAGCTCCGCGATACAATGAAAGCGAGGGTCAATACTCGCCTTCTGCACTGGTTTGCCGGAGAACATCACAGGGGATGGCAGGTTCGGTTTTGTAGATCTCTGAAATGAAATGCGTCGTGTATCGGACGATGTTGTCATCATCGTCAAAAAGCCGGTCGCAGACGTCCTGATATTCAACCATATTCTGGAAATTCCCGATAAGTATCGCATCTACCTCACCGGTGACACCGTAAGCATATGCAATGGAGGGCTCTGCCTCGACGCGCCGAGCAAAGGCTTCTCTGTCTGCGCGCGTATGATCTCTTGTCGTTGTCGCAATGATTGCCTTCAAGCCGCGCCCGAGTTTGGCTGCATCCGCGAGGAAGATGTTCTTGGCCAGAAAACCAGATTTCTGAAGGTCACGAACCCGCCTCAAACATGTGGATGGAGTTGAGTTCACGATCTCAGCCAATTCCGCATTTGTCATATCGCCACGCTTTTGCAGAGCTTCGATAATTCGGATGTTGAGTGTGTCCATAAAGGGCCTGCAATATTATGCCATTTTTTGGGAAATATTGATCACACCCTGCATCAAAAATCTATAGCACCCATGTAAGTTTCAACACATCCGCCAAACAGGAGAGACCACGTGACGTTCAACATAGGTGTCGGCCCCAACATCAGGAAATCTGTCTATTTCGATGCAACAGTAGCGGATGGGGTTTCGTGTTTTTCAGTTTATAATCATATGCTTATTCCATCGAATTTTGGTAACCCACAGGCAGAATACGATAGCCTGATGACCGGTGTGGCAATGTGGGATGTCGCGGCTCAGCGCCAGATCGAGATTTCTGGATCAGACGCCGCGCAGCTTATTCAATATCTGACCACGCGGGATATGAGCAAAACCAAGATTGGCCAAGGCCGCTATGTGCCGATTTGCAACCACCAAGGCAGCCTTATCAATGATCCGGTATTGTTGATGCTCGCCGCGGATCGGTTTTGGCTCTCGATAGCGGACAGTGACATTGAGCTTTGGGCAAGTGCAATCGCGGCCGAACGTGGGTTGAATGTGCGGGTGTTTGAGCCTGATGTGTCGCCGCTCGCCATCCAAGGCCCATTGGCGGAGGCGCTTGCAGCGGATCTGTTTGGCGACTGGGTCAAAGACCTGAAATACTTCGGCTTTGCACAGACTGAGTTGCAAGGAGTTCCGCTTTTGCTGGCACGTTCGGGTTGGTCAAAACAAGGTGGGTTTGAACTATATTTGCAGGACGGATCGCGTGGTATCGAACTGTGGAATATCGTGAAAGCAGCAGGTGCAGCTTATGGTATCCGACCAGGTGCACCAAATGATGTGGAGCGCCTCGAAAGCGGGTTGGTCTCTTATGGGGCGGATGGGCGATTACAAACAAACCCCTGCAACCCTTTTGAAATCTCGCTGGGCAAGCTGGTTGACTTCGAAAAATCGGATGACTTCGTCGGACGGGCGGCGCTTCTTAAAATCAAGGCCGAAGGTCCAAAGCGAAGGCGTGTTGGCTTTGTTATCTCCGGCCCACGAATTCTTGCGTGTCAGCATTCACTGGACGTGCAAACAACAAGCGGACAGACCGTTGGTATCTTGAGTGAATTTATTTATTCCCAACGGTTTGGAAAGAACATTGGCGTTGGAATGATCGCAACAGATGTTGACAGTGATGCGTCAGACCTCGTGGTCCAAATGGATGGGGATGCGCGTCAAATCAGCGTTGCGCGATTGCCTTTCGATCTGTAGCCGCTTTGCGTTGAAGCCCCGGCCCAAGCGATCAGCTCGGGCCGGGGCTTTGGGGATAGATAACTGGTTGTTTTGACAAGAGCCGGAGCCAAGCCGGCCCATGCCAACTCAATCCTTGCCAATTCAGCCTCTAACGCGCGCGATTGGCAGTCAGATCCACGGCAATGCCCACAGCAAAAGCGAGCGAACCTTCATCCATGACGCCACGACCCACGTTGAAATCCAGACGGTTCACCTCAACGCTGCCTGTCATGACGGCAGCGTCGCCCTGCAAATCCAAGGAGAAAGGCAGGCGCAGAGGCACCTCCTGGTCACGAATTCTCAGGGTGCCATCAGCGACGTATCCGTCCGCTAGTTTTAAAATTTCTGCACTGAATACTGCGGTAGGATAGGTGGAGCTGTCGAAATAGTCGGGACCCATGGCCTGATCGGTGACCGAGGCCAGCATCAGAGATGGGATTGCAATGGTGACGGTGACGGTGCCCGCAGGGCCGGGGGCTTCTGGCTCTTCAAAATCAATGGTCGCCTGCCATTGGTCGAACTGGCCACGTACCTCGCTGCCCATCTGCACAATAGTCAGGGCTAGGGTGCCGTCTGCAACAACCCAATTGCCCGACGGCGCCGGAGGTGTTGTGGACGTATCTGAGGCATCTGCATGATCGGCAGGACCATGGCTATGCGGCGCGTAAAGCCCTAAGGCCCCGCCACCCGCCAGCACCATAACCCATATTGCCAACGCCACCATCATCGGCGCGACGCCGTGGGTGACATCTGTCTGCTGTTCCACAGCCGGTGCTGACCCGGGCAACATCCGTCGCAGAGTGGCGTCGCGGTCGATGATTTGATGCTTCAGCGCCCCCGCGATGTGAAGTGCCAGAGAGACTGCAAGGGTCCAGACAAACAGCCAATGCAGCCCGCCAAAGGCCGCAGCAACACCTTCAGATTTGGCGACAAACGGCAAACTCTGACCAAAGGGCCACCAGATTGGCGCAAAACCAGTGGTCGCAGCATGGTGGATCCAGCCAGTTAACGGTGCCGCAACAAGCGACCCATAGAGCAGCCAATGGACGACTTCGGCCAGTAATGTCTCCAGTCGTCGTTCGGGGTGCAGCGGAACCGGTTTTGGTTGGCTCAGCGCCCAGAGGATGCGCAGCAGTGCGGTCAAGAATAGGGTCAACCCCAGCGTTTTATGCAGCGAAAACAGCCGCGCAGCGCGGTTTAGCGTTGCTTGCGCGCCATCAAAGTCGGCGCTTTGGATGTAATGCGCCAGATCAGTGGCGAAATACCCCAGAGGGAAGACGGCCAGCATCAACAGGGCGGTCAGCCAATGAAACACCTTGGCAACGCTGCCATAGTGCAGGGTGGTGTTCTGGCGGGAAACGACGGGCGCGGGCGAGGACACAGGAGAGGACACGACAAGCAGCACTTTCTCGTTGGGAGTGATGGGAATAGTCTATCCCGTGAGCAATTTGTGACAATACGCAACTCTGTCACCTGATGCACAGCTTTGGTGCATCGGCGCAAGCCTTTGCTTGTACGTAGCGTCACCTGCGTCTAAACCCGGTGCAACGCAGATATGCAGACAAGATGAGGTCTCAGATGACAATTGCATTCGTGTTTCCGGGGCAGGGCGCGCAGACAATCGGTATGGGCAAGGCTTTGGCAGAGGCCTATCCGGCCGCCAAAGCCGTCTTCGACGAGGTTGACGCCGCACTGGGAGAAGCGCTGAGCCAGCTGATTTGGGAAGGTGATATTGAAACCCTGACACTGACTCAGAACGCCCAGCCTGCGCTGATGGCGACCTCGCTCGCGGCTATGCGCGCGCTGGAAGCTGAAGGTATCAGCATCGATAAGGCCGCATTTGTGGCGGGTCACAGTCTGGGTGAATACTCCGCTTTGGCAGCAGCAGGTACGATTTCAGTGGCTGATACCGCACGCTTGCTGCGCATCCGCGGCAAGGCAATGCAAAGTGCAGTGCCAGTGGGTGAGGGCGCGATGGCCGCCATTCTTGGGCTAGATCTGAATGCGGTGAGAACCGTTGCAGAGGAGGCCGCACAGGGTGAGGTCTGCCAGGCTGCCAACGACAATGATCCCACGCAGGTTGTTGTCTCCGGAGCGAAGGCCGCGGTCGAGCGCGCAGCAGAAATTGCCAAGGCAAAAGGCGCTAAACGGGCTGTGATGCTGCCGGTCTCTGCCCCTTTCCATTGTGCATTGATGCAGCCTGCCGCCGATGTCATGGCCGAGGCGCTGGCCGGGGTTGAGATCACATCCCCTGCCGTGCCGCTGATCGCCAATGTGCGCGCGGATGCCGTTACTGACCCTGATGAGATCCGCAAACTGCTGGTCGAACAGGTCACCGGTTCTGTACGCTGGCGTGAAAGCGTGCAGTGCATGGCCGCCAAAGGCGTGACCGAGTTCTGGGAGATCGGTGCAGGCAAAGCGTTGTCAGGGATGATCCGCAAGATCGACCGTAGCCTCAGCAGCCGCCAAGTTGGCACCACCGAGGACGTAACCGCTGCCACTGAGGCCTGAGCGTAGAATTTTCATAAGATACTGGCCCGTTTGATCTGAACATGACGACAGACCCGAGGCCAGGGACGAGATAAAGGAAACCATATGTTTGATCTGACCGGCAAATCTGCCCTTATCACTGGTGCCTCCGGTGGCATTGGCGGTGATATCGCACGCACGCTCTATGCCGCTGGCGCCACTGTTGGCCTCTCCGGAACGCGCGAGGCACCGCTGCAAGAGTTGGCGGCGGAGCTGGGCGATCGCGCGCATGTACTGCCTTGCAATCTTTCAGATGCGGAGGCGGTTGAGGCGCTGCCGAAACAGGCGATTGCAGCCATGGGGTCGGTGGATATTCTGGTCAATAACGCTGGCATTACCCGCGACAATCTCTTCATGCGTATGAAAGATGATGAGTGGAACAGCGTTCTGGAAGTGAATCTGACGTCGACCATGCGACTGTGTCGAGGAGTTCTGCGCGGCATGATGAAGGCGCGTTGGGGCCGGATTATCAATATCTCCTCCATCGTCGGAGCCACCGGCAACCCCGGTCAGGGCAACTATGCCGCCGCTAAGGCTGGCATGGTTGGTATGTCCAAATCGCTGGCCTATGAGGTTGCGAACCGGGGTATCACGGTCAATGCGGTTGCTCCCGGCTTTATTGCTACAGCGATGACGGAGAAGCTGAACGACACCCAGAAAGACGCAATTCTGACCCAAATCCCCAGCGGTCGTATGGGCAATCCCGCAGAAATTGCGTCTGCCGTATTGTATCTGGCAAGCGGCGAAGCAGGCTATGTCACGGGTACCACATTGCACGTGAATGGCGGCATGGCGATGCTCTGATCTGGGGCTCTGAACGCTCCCGCTTTTGGCTTTGCCACGGCTGATTCATCTAGCCCGGCTCCGGTTCCCCGGTGGCCGGGTTTTTCGTAGAGGGCCGTCTCATCGTGGGGTGGCGGCATGTCTTCGACGGGTGGCTGTATGGCGAATGAAACACCATGATCTACGTGGAGTGTTCGTTGAGAATTGGGGCATTCTTCGGCGTATTCACGTGTCTGCATCACAGCTCTATGCGCTAAATTCAGCCTGAAACCCAATTGGAGATCAGTCAAAACATGCTGAAAAATAATAAAAAATTCACCTTCTTGCTGTGCGAGCTGTAAAAAATAAAATATACAAGCCTTGCATATGAGGTCGCCTGTGGCCAAATGCTGAACCTGTCGCCTGAGCCTCAGGGGATAGGCCATTGGCTGGTGGTTGCAGTGATGCTGCGAAACCGTTTGCCTCTGCGTCGGTCTGTGTTATAGGCGGCGCATATTCGCCTTCTGTGGGTCCATGCCGGACCGGCAGTGGCACGTCCTGCTATGTGGGACACGATCGCCCGCATCGGGCACAACCAAGCCGCCCCGAGCGGGCAAGGGCAGAACCGGGCGAATGCCCTGACAAGATGAGGAATTGACATGAGCGACGTCGCAGACCGCGTAAAAAAGATCGTTGTGGAACACCTGGGTGTTGAAGAAGACAAAGTGACCGAGAACGCGTCGTTCATCGATGATCTGGGCGCAGACAGCCTGGATACCGTTGAGCTGGTCATGGCTTTCGAAGAAGAGTTCGGCATTGAGATCCCTGATGATGCGGCCGAAACTATCCAGACCTTTGGCGATGCGGTGAAGTTCATCAGCGAAGCTTCCTGATCCCACCTAATTGGTGACGGTCACAGACGGCGCTTTCCTTATAGGAAAGCGCCGTTTTGCATTTGGTGGACGTTTCCGACCCATGTGAGGTCGGCTTTTCTCCTTAGACGGGAACAAACTCCGTGCTAGCCTTGACGAAACTGCCGACGACAGGAGGGCATTGCGATGATGATCTACCCCACAATGGAATTGAAAGACGGGCGCTGCGTTACGCTGGATAAGGGGCGGCTTGATACCGCCATGATCTGGCACGTGGACCCGGTTGCGACCGCCAGCAGTTTTGCGTCTGATGGTGCGGAATGGATGCATCTGACGGACTTCGATGCCATCGAAGGCGACAACCGCAATGCCGAGCTAGTGGAAGAGATTATCCGCACCGCAGGTATCCCGGTACAGCTCGGTGGTGGGATGCGCAGCCGTGAACATGTCGAGCACTGGATCGACAAAGGGGCAGGCCGCGTTGTTGTCGGCACGCTGGCTGCACAAGATCCCGCACTGGTGCGTATGCTAACCCGCCTTTATCCTGACCAGATCGTTCTGGCGGTTGATGTCTGGGAAGGTCAAGTGATGACAGACGGCTGGCGTCAGGCCGGATCGTTCTCGCCCGATGCCTTTGTTGAGGCTTTTTCCGATTGTCCCTTCGCCGGGATTATCATCACCGATATCGATAGCGACATGTCCGATGTCGAAGCGCAGCTTGGCCTGATAGCGGGTCTTGCCGAGAAAGCCCGCACGCCTGTGATCGCCAGCGGTGTAGTGCGCACTGTCGATGACGTGGCGCGGCTAAAATATATCGGGTCAGTCTCTGGTGCGCTGGTCGGGCGGGCGCTGTTTCGCAAGACGCTGACGCTGACTGATGCCTTGGAGGCTGCGACTCCGAACCGTGAACCGGTGGCTGAATTCCGCTAAATCAGCGCATTGCCGCCATTGCTTAGATAATTGGGTTGCGTGGTTGCAAGACTGCGCAGCCCATTTGTATTTATTGCCCTACTTGTTCGCACTCGACATCGCTGGTTTTCGCCACTCACCGCCAGCCCTCCGAGGCAACCTTGTTAGCAATTTCCGTCGTTGAACACATCCCAGTCGGGCTATCTTCCGCTTTCTAAAACGGTCTGAATTCCGGGAGTTAACCTAACAATACCCAAAACCGGATTGCTGATAGAATATATGCGCGAAGGGGCGCGGTGTGCCGTCCGCAAGCCCCTTCGCAGACCAAAATCCAACAGCGTAGGGCGTTCAAACAAGAACAAAATGCACCATTTATGCGATGCCCAAACTACCGCAAACTTAGATCAAGTGCCCTACCACCGGGCACCGCGTGCCAGCCAATTGCCTGTGTCGGATATGAACCGGCAGAGGAGTACGAACCAGGCACAATTCAAAGGTACCTTGATCGAGTTAACTGCAATCTAAGAGTGTCATCAAATCTGCGCAAAACCGCATCCGTGTTCCGGCTCTTGCGCCTATGCGCTAATCCAAGCTATTTGGGGACAAATTGCTGAGGCAAAGGAGTGCAAGAAATGCGTCGAGTAGTAGTTACCGGACTGGGCCTGGTCACGCCGCTGGCAAGTGGCGTCGAAGAAAGCTGGTCGCGGTTGCTGGACGGACAGTCCGGGGCAGGCCCAATTACGCATTTTGATACGATCGAAAGCGGTGTCACAACGACCTATGCTTGTGAGGTCCCACGCGGTGACGGCAGCGAAGGAACCTTCAACGCAGATGACTGGGTGGTGAAGAAAGATCAGAAAAAGATCGACGACTTCATCCTCTATGGCATTGCTGCCGCCGATATGGCAGTGCGGGATGCAGGCTGGACGCCTGAGAGCGACGAGGACCGTATGCGCACCGGCGTTATGATCGGCTCTGGCATCGGCGGGCTGAGCTCGATTGCTGATACAGCCGTGATGATTAAGGAAAAAGGCCCGCGCCGGGTCTCCCCCTTCTTTATTCCGGGCGCGTTGATCAACCTGATTTCCGGTCAGGTCTCGATCCGTTTCGGTTTCAAGGGCCCAAACCATTCGGTTGTCACCGCCTGTTCCACTGGTGCCCATGCCATTGGTGATGCGGCACGGCTGATCAAATCCGGCGACGCGGATGTCATGGTTGCAGGTGGTGCCGAGGCGGCGATCTGTGAAATCGGGATCGCGGGTTTCAACGCCTGTAAAGCGCTGTCGACAAAGCGCGCCGATGACCCCAAGGCGGCTTCGCGCCCCTATGACGCTGACCGTGACGGCTTCGTAATGGGCGAAGGCGCTGGCATTGTGGTTCTGGAAGACTACGAGCACGCAAAGGCCCGTGGTGCGAAGATCTATGCCGAAGTTCTGGGCTATGGTCTCTCTGGCGATGCCTATCACATAACTGCACCGTCAGAAGACGGCGAAGGTGGCGAACGTTCCATGCGGGCGGCGCTGGCCAACGCCGGTCTTGAGCCCAAAGACATCGATTACATCAACGCCCATGGCACATCCACGATGGCCGACACCATCGAATTGGGCGCTGTTGAGCGGATGCTAGGTGATGCCGCTGGCAAGGTCACGATGTCGTCCACGAAATCGGCCACCGGTCACCTGCTTGGTGCGGCTGGCGCGATCGAGGCGATTTTCTCAATTCTGGCGATCCGCGATCAGGTGGCACCGCCAACCATCAATCTTGATAATCCGGCGGTGGAAACAGCTGTTGATCTGGCCCCGAACGCAAAGCGTGAGCGTGAGATCAATGTTGCACTGTCGAATTCCTTCGGCTTTGGCGGCACGAACGCGTCGGTCCTGTTTGGAAAGCCTGACTGATGTGGCGAAGCCTCGCTTCTAATATGCTGACCGTCCTTGTGGTGCTGCTGTTCCTTCTGGGCGGCGTGATCCTATGGGGGCAGTCGCAATACACCACTGAAGGCCCGTTGGAGAGTGCGATTTGTCTGCGTGTGCCCTCGGGGTCGAATATGTCGCGGGTCAGTCGCAATTTGGAAGAGCAGGGTGCGATCAACTCTGGCCCGCTCTTTCGTGTCGGCGTGCGTTACGCGGAGAAGGCAGCACAGCTGAAGGCCGGCAGCTATCTGGTGGCCGCTGGTGCTTCGATGGAAGACATCGTTGATCAGATCACCCGTGGCGGCGCGAGCAGCTGTGGCACTGAAATCGTCTACCGCGTTGGGGTGACCCGCGTGTTGGCCGAGGTGCGTGAGCTGGATCCTGCTACCAACCGTTTTGTCGAGCGTGCGGAATTCGTGCCTGGTACCGATGAGGTGCCCGCGGTCTACGAAGAGAAGCGGGCCGACGCGGATACCCGCTACCGGATCGCGCTTGCTGAAGGTGTAACCAGCTGGCAGGTGGTGGAATCGCTGAAGGCGATGGATATCCTTGACGGTGATGCCGGTGAGCGCCCCGCTGAGGGGATGCTTGCGCCGGACAGCTATGAGGTCACACCGGGTGATGATCGCGCCACGATACTGGCCGAAATGCAAGAGCGGCAGCTGCTGCGCATCAATGCCGCCTGGGAGAGCCGTTCGGATCGTGCGGCTGTTACAAGCCCGGAAGAGATGCTGATCCTCGCGTCGATCATCGAAAAGGAAACCGGTGTGGCCGAGGAACGGCCTCAAGTCGCCTCTGTTTTCACCAATCGTCTCAATCGCGGTATGCGGCTGCAGACGGACCCGACGGTGATCTATGGCGTTACCAAGGGCGAAGGAGTCCTTGGCCGAGGTTTGCGCCAGAGCGAGCTGCGCCGTGCAACACCGTGGAATACCTATGTGATCGAAGGGCTGCCGCCGACCCCTATCGCCAATCCCGGCATGGCGAGCCTTATGGCGGCTATAGACCCGGATCAGGGCGATTACCTGTTCTTCGTAGCTGATGGCACCGGAGGTCACGCTTTTGCCGTTACCTTGGATGAACATAACCGCAATGTTGCGAAATGGCGTGAGATCGAAGCGCAGCGCAACAGCAACTGATCGCAAAGCGGTGACTAGAAACTATTGGAAAGGGGCGCTTCGGCGTCCCTTTTTTTCATGAACTGTCCTGTTAACTGCCTGGTAGGGATGTGGCGAGATTGCTTAACAAATACGGCAGGTTGCGCACGTCTCCATAGGTGGGTGACTTTGACTTTTACGCCGATCTGTGTCAGTCTCACGATGCAGCTGGAAAAAGACAGAACCCGACCTGCCACGTGCTGACATGCCGCGCGTGGCCGTTATGTTGTGCTGTCTTTTCGACGACGGAGACCCATCAATCTGAGGCTCCGATCTATGACACGCTACACCCCGGAAGACCGGCGTTCTAAAACCGCCGATCTTCTCTTCTCCCTTCACAATTCCATCGAACGACTCCGTCAGGAGGCAGAACAGATGCTCGAACGCCTTAGCGCAGATGAAGACGGCGCGGGCGCCGGTCCGCGCATTGCCAAACTGGAAAGCCTGATCCGTGACAGCCAGAAAGTGGAGAAAACCCTTGTCGAACAGAGTGAACAACACAAGTCCGCTGCCGGTCTCGACACAGAGGCTGCCCGGATTGAAATCGAAGACCGACTGGCTCGCCTGCGCGCCAGCCTTAATACAGCGACAGTTTCTGGACCAGCTGAGCGACCATGACCTCTGTGCGCTGCCCTATCTCTTTGGTCTTTGGGCGCTGCCGCACCAAGTGCCCCCATCAGGCGACTGGCGCAGTTGGGTCATTCTGGGAGGTCGTGGCGCTGGAAAAACCCGGGCCGGTGCAGAATGGGTGCGTAACTTGGTCGAAGGGGCAACACCCCTGTCCGCTGGCCGGGCCTGCCGCATCGCCTTGCTGGGCGAGACCTATGATCAGGTGCGTGATGTCATGGTCAACGGTGACAGCGGTATCCTCGCCTGTACGCCTCCAGACCGGAGGCCCACGTGGAAAAGCAGTGAAAGACGGCTGACCTGGCCCAATGGTGCCACTGCACAAGCGTTTTCTGCCCATGATCCTGAAGGTTTGCGCGGGCCGCAGTTCGATGCGGCCTGGGCGGATGAATTGGCCAAATGGAAACGCGGGCAAGATAGCTGGGATATGCTGCAATTTGCACTGCGGCTTGGGCAGGATCCGCGCGTTTGCGTCACCACAACACCGCGCAACGTTGCAGTGTTGCGTAACCTTCTGGCCAGCCCTTCCACGGTGCAGACCCATGCCGCAACAGAGGCGAATCGCGCCAATCTCGCGGCGTCGTTTCTGCAAGAGGTGCGCAGCCGCTACGCAGGCTCCCGACTTGGCCGTCAAGAGTTGGACGGGATCTTGTTGCAGGACGTCGATGGTGCGCTTTGGACCAACGCGGGGCTTGTCGCGGCGCAGATTGCCAAGGCCCCAACACTGGATCGGGTTGTTGTTGCCGTCGATCCAGCCGTCAGCGCGGGTAAACAATCCGACGCCTGCGGTATCGTTGTGGTCGGCGCAACGCTGTCAGGACCTCCACAGGACTGGTGCGCCTATGTGCTGGCTGATCGTACGCTACAGGGCGTTGGTCCGCTCACCTGGGCGCAGGCTGTCATTGATGCGCGTGAGCGGAGCGGCGCTGATCGCGTGGTGGCTGAGGTCAACCAAGGGGGCGCATTGGTCGAAAGTCTGTTGCGTCAGATCGACCCGCTGGTCCCCTTTAAAGCGCTGCACGCCAGCCGCGGGAAGGGCGCGCGTGCCGAACCGGTCGCGGCACTGTATGAACAGGGTCGGGTGCGTCATTTGCCGGGGCTTGGCGCGCTCGAGGACCAGCTCTGCCAGATGACGCCGCGCGGCTACCTGGGGCAGGGGTCGCCCGACCGGCTGGATGCACTGGTCTGGGCGATTCATGAGCTGATACTGGCGCCCGTCAGCCACCACCGAAGGCCTCGCGCACGCATGTTGTAACGCGCGACACGTATCGACGAACATCACGGAACGCCCGCATTCTGCGGGCGTTTCTTGTTGGGTGCCAATGGTTTGGGTGAGGTGTTGCACGCCCTGCGCACGCCTCGCTCAAATCTTATTCAAATCCAGACGTCATAAAGGATCTCAGCAAACAGGGGCAGAGTTCGCCCCCTTCAATCAAAGGAGTGGCCCATGGTCTTTGACCTCCTGCGGCGCAAGCAACAGCCCGATGAAACCAAGGCAAGCGCCGCTGCCCGTGTGGTGGCCTGGCATGGCAGCACCGGTGGCACAGGCTGGAGCCCTCGTGACAGCAGCTCGCTGACGCGTAGCGGTTTTGCAGGCAATCCGGTGGGCTACCGCTCTGTAAAGATGATCACCGAGGCCGCCGCGGCGCTGCCACTGGTGCTACAGGACGGGCAGCAGCGGTATGACAGCCATCCGCTGCTGGCGCTTCTGGCACGCCCGAATGCGGCGCAGGGCCGGGCAGAGTTGCTTGAAGCATTGTTTGGCCACCTTCTTCTGTCGGGCAACGCCTATGTCGAAGCAGTTGTTGATGCGAACGCGGGTGCGGCGCTGCCGGTTGAGCTCCACGTGTTGCGGCCTGATCGGATGACCGTGGTGCCTGGCAGCGACGGCTGGCCAGTCGCCTATGATTACAGTGTGTCGGGTCGCAAGCATCGCTTTGATGTCACCATGCCCTGCGCGCCGATCTGTCATCTGCGTAATTTTCACCCACAGGATGATCACTACGGGTTGTCACCGATGCAAGCGGCGGCCATGGCCGTGGATGTGCATACGTCCGCCTCGCGCTGGTCCAAGGCGTTGCTGGACAATGCAGCCCGCCCATCAGGCGCACTGGTCTGGAGCGGTAGCGATGGTCAGGGCTTGATGGCGGAAGATCAGTTTCGGCGTCTAAGCGACGAAATAGAAATGAATTTTCAAGGTGCGCGAAACGCTGGTCGCCCGATGGTTCTGGAAGGTGGACTGGATTGGAAACCGATGGGGTTTTCACCGTCGGATATGGAATTCCACCAGACCAAGGACGCGGCCGCCCGTGAAATTGCACTGGCTTTTGGGGTGCCGCCGATGCTGCTCGGCCTGCCCGGAGATGCGACCTATGCCAACTATCAGGAAGCCAATCGCGCCTTTTTCCGCTTAACAGTGCTACCCCTTGTGACCCGTGTCACGGCAGCTCTGTCAGAGTGGTTGTCACGATACCAGGGAGCGGCTGTGACCCTAAAGCCAGATCTTGATCAGGTGCCCGCGCTAGCGTCTGAACGTGAGGCGCAATGGCGCCGTGTCGCCAGCGCCGATTTCCTGACCGCTGCTGAAAAACGCACCCTTCTGGGGCTCCCTCCGCAAGAGGATGCACAGGGTGATGACTGAGATACCGATCCCGCCGTTTGAATGTTCGCCAGGGCTGAGGCTCAGCGCGCATGAACGCATCTCCGAAATACAAAAAGAGGCAATGGACAGGCGTCTCGACCGTTTGGAGATGATGATGGAGCGGATGGAAAAACGCCTCTGGCTCACTGTGTACGGTGTGGCTGCCGTGATTTTAGCTCAGGCATTTCAGTCATTTATAGTAGTTCAGTAAGGCAATTAATTCAACGTGATAAGGGGAGAGGCTAATGCAATCCGATATGCATCTGGAACATAAATTCGCGCGCTTCGGCGAAGATTTGACCATTGGCGATGAGACTGACGCCACGGTCACCATCAGCGGCTATGCCAGCCTCTTTGGGTGCGTCGACGGTGGCGGAGATTTGGTGCAGCCGGGAGCGTATCAGGCGTCGCTCAGTCGTCTCGCTAAATCGGGGGTCGCAGTTAAAATGTTGTGGCAACATGACCCCGCGCAGCCCATCGGCCTCTGGGACGCAGTGCATGAAGATGCCCGCGGCCTGCACGTCAAAGGCCGCATTCTGACCCGCACCCAAAAAGGCGCTGAAGCTGCGGCGTTGATCGCGGCAGGGGCGCTTGATGGTCTGTCCATTGGTTATCGCACACGCCGGGCTACGCCCCGCAAGGGAGGCGGTCGGTCGCTCTGCGAACTGGATCTTTGGGAGGTGTCTTTGGTGACATTTCCGATGCTGCCATCGGCGCGTGTTACGGCCGCCTCGCAGCCTGCAGGTGCCACAAAATCGGATGGTTCCGAGGTTCTGGAAACCGACCTGAGCGAGACTGCGCAGATATGGCGAGAGGTGATTGACCTGTTGCGCAGTGGCGCCAGCTTGACGCCGCATACTTGATTTCAGCGGCGCCAATGTCGGCCTGAGCTAAGCCACCCCGCGTCCTTTCCAACCGACATCAGACACCAAAGGAGAGACAGATGAGCCAATCGCAATCCAACGCTAACCCGGACGTTACCTCACAAGCCGCACCACAGGAGGTCAAACAGGCTGTCGCGGAATTTATGCAAAATTTCAACGGGTTCAAAGACGAAATTTCCCTGAAACTGAAACAATCAGAAGAGCGTATGACCATGCTGGATCGCAAATCCCACTTTGCCACTCGTCCCCCTCTGGCCGCTGCTGAGCCTGGCGGTGCCCCCCATCAAAAAGCCTTTGATTCCTATCTGCGCTCCGGTGATGACGCCGCGCTGCGCGGGCTTGATCTCGATGCCAAGGCGATGGGAACCACCGTCAATGGTGATGGGGGTTACCTCGTAGATCCACAAACCGCTGAGAGCGTCAAATCGGTACTGACAAGCACTGCCTCGATCCGCGCAGTGGCGTCGGTGGTGACGTTGGAGGCCACATCCTATGACGTGCTGATCGATCACGGGGATATCGGTCATGGCTGGGCGAATGAGGTGACACCGGTTGCCGAAACCACAACTCCGGTGATCGATCGGATCACCATTCCACTGCATGAACTCAGCGCCCTGCCCAAAGCGTCGCAACGTCTCCTGGATGACAGCGCCTTTGACATCGAGGGTTGGCTGGCCAGCAGGATCGCCGACAAATTTTCCCGTGCGGAGGCGGCCTCTTTCATCAATGGTGACGGCAATGATAAGCCCACCGGCATTCTCTATCATCCGGTCATCGACAACGAGAGTTGGAGCTGGGGTAATATCGGCTATGTCACTACCGGGGTCGAGGGTGAAATCGGCGATGGGGATGCGATTGTTGAACTTGTTTATTCACTCGGAGCGCAATATCGGGCCAATGCCAGCTTTGTCATGAACTCAAAAACCGCCGGTGTGCTGCGCAAGCTAAAGGACGGCGATGGTCGGTTCCTGTGGTCGGATGGGTTGGCAGCGGCGGAGCCTGCGCGGCTTATGGGGTATCGCGTGGTTGTCGCCGAAGACATGCCCGACGCGGATGTGAACGGCTATGCGGTTGCCTTTGGTGACTTTGCAGCCGGTTACACCATCGCAGAACGCCCCGATCTGCGGGTGCTGCGCGATCCCTTCAGCGCCAAGCCACATGTGCTGTTCTATGCCACAAAACGCGTCGGTGGGGATGTCAGTGACTTTGCGGCCATCAAACTCCTGAAATTCGGCCTGAGCTAACGTTTGGACCGATGACGGAACCGGCAGCCCGGTTCCGCCTGCGGATGTGCGCCCACAGGCCACTGTCGTCCAGCTGCTTCCCTTCCGTCATGCGGCAGCAGCCCGGCGCGCATCCGCCCCGGATCCATTCCGCAAAGCCAGCAAGAGCAGACCCCAAAGATTAGCCGTTGGAGTGAAAACATGATGTTGAGTGAAGTGACACCGGTGCCAGAGGCGGTTCTGCCGCAAGAGGCGTTCAAGGCGCATCTGCGTCTGGGCACCGGGTTTGACGAGGCGGGTCTACAGGATGCGGTGTTGATCAGCTTCTTGCGTGCAGCCATTGCCGCAATCGAAGCGCGAACCGGCAAGGTGTTGCTGGCGCGGGATTTTTTGATGAGCGTCACAGCCTGGCGCGATCCACAAGTGCAGGCGCTCCCACTGGCACCAGTGCAACTGATCCAATCGGTAATAATTGTGGCAGCATCTGGGGATGAAAATCTGCTGGACAGCGCGCGCTACCATTTGGAACCCGACAGCCAGCAACCGCGGCTCCGCCCCGTTGGGGGCGCGCTGCCTGCAATCGAAACTGGTGGAGATGCGCGTATCCTGATGCGTGCCGGAATGGCCAACAGTTGGTCAGCGCTTCCGGGGGATCTGGCGCAAGCGGTGCTGATGCTGGCGGCGCATTACTATGAATTTCGTGATGACACTCGGCTTCAGGGCGGTTGCATGCCCTTTGGTGTGACCAGTCTGATCGAACGCTACCGCGCGCTAAGGGTGAGCCTGGGCGTGGGTGGTGGTTATGGTATGGGGCTTGGCCGTAAACTGGGACCGGGAGCGGGCGCATGAACCGGTACCGCACAGGCAAACGGTCTGCTTCCGCTACCACGCCGCGCCTCAATCGCTGTTTGGCGCTGGAGGACCCGCGCCGGACGTCTGATGGCGCGGGTGGGTTTCTGGAAGCCTGGCAATTGCTTGGTCATCATTGGTGCGAGATGCGTGCGCTCACAGGGCGCAGTACGGATCAATCCGGTACCTCTCTATCATTACAACGCTATCGCATCACGTTGCGGGCCCACCCCTCGGGCAGCTCGGCACGACCGCGACCGGATCAGCGGCTGCGCGACGGCGCGCGGATCTTTCGCATTGATGCCGTGGCCGAGGGCGACCCGGATGGTCGGTTCCTGACCTGCTTTGCCACCGAGGAGACGACGGCATGACCTATGCTCTGGCCTTGCCTCTGCAGGAGGCCCTGTTTCAACATTTAAGCTCGGACCCGGCGCTGAGTAATGCCCTGAATGGGGCGATATATGACGCGCTGCCCGCAGGCACTTTACCACAGACCTATGTGACACTCGGCCCCGAAGACGTTCGCGATCGGTCAGATCGCAGCGGCTCAGGAGCGCGTCACCGGGTCGAGATTACAGTGCATACCGATACGGCTGGTTTCGCCGGGGCCAAGGCAATCGCGGCCAGCATCTGTGACAGCCTTGCCGCCACCCCGCTCGTCCTGACACGGGGGCGGCTGGTAGGGCTGTGGTTTGATCGTGCCCGCGCCAGTCGCACTACTTCCGGTGGCCGAGAGATCCGTCTGCGCTTTGCGGCGCGGCTGGAAGACGACTGAGTGCTGAGTACATGCATCGATATCAGTATTAATATTTATTAACAATGAATTGAAGGGCGAAGCTGAACTGTCTTTGCGCGCTGTTCAATCGTACATCAAGAGGAGACATCACCATGGGTGCCCAAAACGGCAAAGATTTACTGGTCAAGGTCGATATGACCGGTGACGGCCAGTTTGAAACCATCGCAGGGCTGCGGGCCACACGGATCAGTTTCAACGCCGAAAGCGTCGATGTCACCAGTCTGGAGAGCCAAGGCGGTTGGCGCGAACTTCTGGCAGGTGCCGGCGTGCGATCGGCCAATATCTCGGGCTCCGGTATTTTTCGCGATGTCGGCACGGATGAGCGTGCGCGCCAATTATTCTTTGAAGGGCTGACGCCGGCATTTCAGGTGATCATTCCGGATTTCGGCACTGTTGAAGGGGCCTTCCAGGTGACTGCGTTGGAATATGCCGGAAGCCACAATGGCGAAGCCACCTACGAATTGTCGCTCGCCAGCGCCGGTGCGCTGGTCTTCACCGCTGTGTAAGGGGGCTATCGTGATCTCTACTGCGCAGCCCTGTCAGACGGGCAACCCCTATGCGGGCGAAGTTGCCATGCGGATCAATGGTGAGACGCAGAGGCTAAAGCTCACCCTCGGCGCGCTTGCAACGCTGGAAAGTCAGTTGAAAACCGGATCGCTGATCGATCTGGTAGCCCGATTTGAAACGGGCGGGTTTTCTGCTGCAGACGTGCTGGCACTGCTTGCGGCGGGGCTACAGGGCGCCGGGGCGACCCTGACCGTCACCGACCTCGCAGCTGCTGATATCGAAGGTGGTCCGATGCAGGCTGCACGGGTCGCCGCACAGCTTTTGGTGCGCAGTTTTTCCCTGCCGGGTGAGGTCGTAGCTGAAGATACCGGACTGAACGCGCGATGACCGGTCCAGACGTCTCCCGCTCAGGCAAGCGGGCCGGCTTTGATTGGCCTGCCCTGATCCGGGCAGGTTTGCTGGGGTTGCGCCTGCAGCCGGATCAATTCTGGCGGCTCACCCCGGCTGAGCTGCGGTTGATGTTGGGGCAGGACAGCGGCGTCGCACCACTTGGGCGGGCTGGGCTGGATCAGTTGATGCAGGCTTTTCCTGACTTGGCCGACAGCAATTCCACAGCCTTGGATCCGGCCAATCCGGATCCAGAGACACGCGCCCCTAGCACAACAGGAGCAATGAGCCATGAGTGACACCGGACTGAATGAGTTGGGACAGCAAGGCGAGGCGCTGAGTGACAGCCTTGGCGATGCGGCAGGCATGGCGGCCAGTTTCGACGCCGAACTGCGCCGCGTGCGCGCTGCCTTTGCTGCCACAGGAAAGGATGCCCAGACGTTGGAACGCGGTATGTCCAAGGGATTGCGCCGCGCCTTTGATGGAGTTGCTTTTGATGGCATGAAACTGTCCGACGCGCTTGAAACCATGGCTCAGTCGATGATCCAGACCACCTATTCGGCTGCCATCAAACCCGTCACCAATCATATGGGCGGGTTGCTGTCCGACGGGGTGTCAAAACTGATGAGCGGCATTCTTCCGTTTGCGGATGGGGCGGCGTTTTCACAAGGCCGGGTGATGCCTTTTGCAAAGGGCGGCGTGGTCAGCGGACCTGTCAGCTTCCCGATGCGCGGTGCCACCGGGCTGATGGGCGAGGCCGGACCCGAGGCGATCCTGCCACTGACCCGGGGCGCGGATGGCGCGCTTGGCGTGCGCAGCCAGGGCGGGGGTGCCACATCTGTGGTGATGAACATCCATACTCCTGATGTGCAGGGGTTTCAACGCAGCCAGGGCCAGATTGCGGCCCAGCTCAGCCGCGCCTTGTCGCGTGGCAATCGCAACCGCTGAACAGGAGGCCAGCAGATGAATTTTCACGATGTCAGATTTCCCGCATCGCTCAGCTTTGGCTCCATTGGCGGGCCAGAACGGCGCACCGATGTGGTAACTCTTGCCAATGGCCATGAGGAACGCAACACCCCCTGGGCACACTCCCGTCGCCGCTATGACGCGGGTTTGGGCTTGCGGGCGCTTGAAGATATCGAAGCGCTGATCGCGTTCTTTGAGGCACGGCAAGGACAGATGTTTGGCTTCCGCTGGAAGGATTGGTCCGACTACAAATCCGCACGTGCGACGCAGGAGGTGGCGTTTGACGATCAGGTGATCGGTATGGGGGATGGCGCAGAGCGGGTCTTTCAGCTGTCCAAGACCTATCGCTCCGGTAGTTTTGACTATCAGCGCCCGATTGCCAAACCGGTCTTGGGTAGTGTGCGGGTGGGCGTCGAGCAGGATCCGCTGCAGGAAGGTGTTGATTACCAGTTGGATAGCGCACAAGGCCTTATCACTCTGACTCATCCACCGGAGGCAGGGTTGGCGGTGAAAGCGGGGTTTGAGTTTGACGTGCCCGTGCGCTTTGACACTGACCGCATCCAGACCAGCGTCGCATCGTTTCAGGCGGGGGATGTTCCCAATGTGCCTGTGGTGGAGGTTCGGGTCTGATGGTGGGGGTAAGCGAGGCATTTCAATCCCATGTGGCGTCAGGTCTCACAACGCTGTGCCGATGCTGGTCGGTCACCCGCAGCGACGGCGTGCGGTTTGGATTTACCGACCATGATCGGGATCTGGTCTTCGCTGGCTCTGGGACAGAACCGGATGAGGGTGACACAGCCGATATGCTGTTTCGTGCAGGGACCGGACTGACTGCGCGCAGCCTGCAACAGGCAACCGGTCTAGCTGTGGACAATACTGAGGCGTTGGGCGCCTTAAGTGATGCCGCTATCCGCGAGGACGAGATTGAGGCGGGGCGGTTTGATGGCGCGGAGGTCCGTTGCTGGCTGGTGAACTGGGCCGATGTCTCGGTTCGCTGGTTGCAGTTTCGCGGAAGCTTTGGCCAGATCCGCCGGGCAGGTGGCGCATTCGAGGCCGAACTGCGCGGCCTGACCGAGGCGCTTAATCAGCCAATGGGCCGGATCTACCAGAAACCCTGTACTGCGGTGCTGGGCGATAGTGCTTGCCGGTTTGACGTGACGACGCCCGGCTACGCGCTGGAGCTGGCCGCCGAAGATATCCACGAGGGGCAGTATTTCGGATTTGAAGATCTGCCGGGGTTTGAGCCAAATTGGTTCACCTCGGGACGCATTACGGTGCTGAGTGGTGCGGCCAAGGGACTGTGGGGCTGGGTTAAGCAAGACCGCCAGCAGGTCGGCAAATTAGGACCGGGGACTGAGACACCGACCCCTGGTGCCAAGTCTCGCCAACTAACCCTATGGGAGCCGCTGCGTGCAATAGTGCAGCGCGGTGATCTACTGCATCTCACCGCGGGCTGTGACAAGCGGCTGAAGACCTGTCGGCTAAAATTCAACAATGGCGTCAACTATCAGGGCTTTCCAGATATTCCCGGTGAAGACTGGGTGATGAGCGTACCACGTCAAACCGGTCACAACACCGGAGGCAGCCGCAGATGAGCACCGCAGCAACGCGGCCTACGCCTGCGGGTCTGGTTTGTGCAGCGCGGGGCTGGTTAGGCACGCCGTATGTGCATCAAGCTGCCAAACGCGGCGCGGGGTGTGATTGCCTTGGCCTGATCCGTGGCCTGTGGCGTGAGATCTATGGCGCAGAGCCTGAGGTGGTGCCAGGCTATACGATGGACTGGTCCGAACCGCAGGGCGAGGAGGCGCTGTGGCAGGCCGCGCTGCGCCACCTTCAGCCAAAACCGGTGGAGCCTGCGTATCGCGGCGATGTGATTTTGTTTCGGATGCGTCAGGGGGCGGTTGCCAAGCATATCGCATTGCAATCCGAAACCGGGCCAATGTCCCGGTTCATTCATGCCTATAGCGGCCACGGCGTGGTCGAAAGTGCGCTCAGCCAACCGTGGCAGCGGCGGATCGTAGCGCGGTTTTCCTTTCCCGATGTTTATGAGGTGACGTGATGGCGACCATTCTTCTTTCTGCGGCTGGAGCGGCTCTTGGCGGCTCTGTTGGTGGGGCTGTGGCAGGGTTGTCATCGGTCGCGATTGGTCGTGCACTGGGAGCGACCGTTGGGCGCGCGATTGATAGTCGTCTCTTGGGTGCCGGTAGCGAGCCGGTTGAGACCGGCCGGGTAGAGCGGTTCCGCCTGACCCACGCCAGCGACGGTCAGCCGATTGCGCAGGTCTATGGCCGAATGCGGGTTGGTGGTCAGGTGATCTGGGCGTCTGAGTTCCGCGAGACCTCGACCTCCAGCGGTGGCGGTGGCAAGGGAGGCGGCCCGCGCCAACCGAAAGTCACCAGCTACAGCTATGATGTTTCTCTGGCCGTGGCGGTCTGTACCGGAGAGGTTGCCTCAATCCGGCGGGTCTGGGCTGATGGCGAGGAGGTCGCGCCCAAAGATCTGAACATGACCGTCTATCGCGGCACTATGGACCAGCTGCCAGATCCGGTGATCGAGGCGGTCGAGGGCGCAGGCGAGGTGCCCGCCTATCGTGGAACCGCCTATGTGGTGATGGAGAGTCTGGCGCTTGAGCGATTTGGTAACCGGGTGCCGCAGTTCTCGTTTGAGGTGCTGCGGGCCGAACAGCCCGCCTCCAGTACCCATGATCAGGATCTGGCGCAGTTGGTACAGGGGGTGGCCTTGATGCCCGGCACGGGGGAATATGCTCTGGCCACCACGCCGGTGCATTATGACTATGGTCCGGGGCAGGCCAAACCCGCCAACTCGCATAGCCCTTCGGGGGAGACGGATCTGGTGACATCTCTCACGACACTGGAGGAGGAATTGCCCGCCTGTGGTGCCGCCTCATTGATCGTGTCGTGGTTCGGAGGTGATCTGCGCTGCGGTGACTGTACCATCAAACCCAAGGTGGAGCGCCATATTGCTGAAGGGGCCAATATGCCCTGGAGCGTTGCCGGTCTGACCCGCACGGATGCAGAGCTGATCGCGCGTGAGGATGACAGGCCGATATATGGCGGCACACCCACCGATGCCTCGGTGATCGAAGCCATACGCGCCATGCAGGAGATGGGTAAGCGGGTGATGTTCTACCCGTTTATTCTGATGGACCAGATGGCAGGTAATGATCTTCCTGACCCGTGGAGCGGAGAGACTGGCCAGCCGCATTTGCCATGGCGTGGGCGGATTACCTTGTCGCGGGCACCGGGGCAGCCCGGTAGCCCGGATGGTACCGCGGCAGCGGGGATCGAGGTTCAGCAATTCTTTGGGTCTGTTACGGCAGCGGATTTCATCGTGGGCGACGGCACGGTCAGCTACTCTGGTTCAATCGATGATTGGGGGCTGCGGCGCTTTATCCTGCATAACGCTGCTGTCTGTGCCGCTGCGGGTGGGGTAGAGGCATTCTGCATCAGCTCAGAGATGCGGGGCCTGACACAGATCCGGGATGACGGAGGCTTTCCCGCAGTGTCAGAGCTGCGCGCCTTGACGCAAGAGGTGCGTCAGATCCTCGGCCCGGATACCAAGATAGGCTATGCGGCAGATTGGTCAGAATACTGGGGGTACAAAAGCCCGGAGGGGGATCGCTATTTCCACCTAGATTCCCTGTGGGCGGATGAGCAGATCGATTTCATCGGCATCGACAACTACATGCCGCTCTCTGATTGGCGCGAGGGAGATGATCATCTGGATGCCAAAGCGGGTGTCCCGAATATCTATGATCTTGAGTATCTACGGGCGGGTGTCGAGGGCGGCGAGGGATATGACTGGTATTACCATTCGCCCGAAGCGGAGGCTGCCCAGATCCGTACCCCCATCACCGATGGGGCGTATGACGAACCTTGGGTCTGGCGCTATAAGGATCTGCGCAATTGGTGGTCCAAGCCGCACCATGAGCGCATCAACGGTCAGCGGGCTGCCTTGCCCACTGCATGGGAGCCAGAGAGCAAACCGATCTGGTTCACCGAACTGGGCTGTGCGGCCATCGATAAGGGAACCAATCAACCGAATAAGTTTCTCGACCCAAAAAGCTCTGAATCGAAGTTGCCGAAATTCTCCGATGGGCAGCGCGATGACATGATGCAGCTGGCCTATCTGCGTGCGTTTCTGGGGTATTGGAAGCAGGAGGGGGTGAACCCGGTATCTGAGATCTATGGTGAGCCGATGCTGGACATGAACAACGCCTATGTCTGGGCCTGGGATGCACGCCCGTTCCCCAGCTTTCCCAATGCTGTGGAGATCTGGAGCGATGGCGAGAATTATCTGCGGGGTCATTGGCTAAACGGACGGGTAGGGCAGCGGACGCTGGCCTCAGTCCTTGAGGAGATTTGCGCAGCCTCCGGTGTGGGGGCAATTGATATCAGCGATTTGCCTGCGCTGGTGCGTGGCTATGCCATCAGTGACGTGGGCGAGGCGCGCGCCGCCCTGCAGCCACTTCTGCTACGCCACGGGGTGGACGCCATCGAACGAGACGGTGTGCTGCGGTTCCGCCTGCGTGATGGTCGACAAGAGGCAGCGCTGGATTTGGCCGAGCTGGTAGAAGGGCAGGAGCTGGACGGGGTGCTGGAACAAACCCGAGCGCCTGTGGTCGAGCTGGCCGGGCGGATGCGCTTGCGCTTTGTTGAGTGGGGCGGGCGTCATGACCTGCGGGGAGAAGAGGCCATCTTGCCGGATGAAGCGACCCACGCAGTAAGCGACAATGAGTTGCCGATGGCGCTCACGCGCGCTGAAGGGCGGCAGGTGGTGGATCGTTGGCTGAGCGAGGCGCGGATTGCGCGCGATGCCTTACGCCTGGAACTGCCACCGTCCGCCATGGCGCTGGGCGCGGGAGATGTGATCAGCCTGCCTGTTGCAGAAGGCGAGGCGGAGGGTATCGGCACCCAAACCGCACAGGCGCGCTATCGGATCGACCGCGTTGAACAGGGTGCGGCCCAGCTGATTGAGGCGGTACGAATCGAACCCGAGAACTACCGTCCTGCGCCAGTGCCGGAAGAATTGCCGGGTATTACGGCCTTTGCCGCACCGGTGCCGGTTCTGCCACTATTTATGGACCTGCCGCTGATCGGTGGCGATGAGATGCCACACGCGCCACATCTTGCGGTTACCGCCAATCCCTGGCCGGGAACCGTTGCACTATATGGGGCACAGAGTGATGCGGATTATGTGCTGGAGGAGGTGCTCGCCGCGCCTTCAACCATCGGAGTCACCAATACGGTGCTTCCAGCCGGTGCGCCGGGCCGCTGGGAACAGGGCGCGGATCTGGAGGTGGACCTGATCTCGGGCCAGTTTCAGAGCCGGGATCGACAGGCAGTTTTGAATGGCGCCAATCTGGTTGCGATCGGTGATGGCAGCCCCGGAAATTGGGAGCTGATGCAGTTCTCGAAAGCCGAGCTGATCGCACCGGGCCGTTATCTCCTGCGCGACCGGTTGCGAGGCCAACAGGGCAGCGATGCACGAATGCCGTCCTCCTGGCCGAAGGGCTCGTTCGTGGTTGCATTGGACGGCACACCACAGCAAATCGAACTGGCGGCCAATCAGCGCGGGTTAAGCCGGCATTATCGCATTGGCACCGCGAGGCGTGCCTATGATGATCCCAGCTATATGCATATCGAGGCAGCATTTGATGGCGAAGGGCTGCGTCCCTATGCGCCTGTGCATCTGCGTCAGACTGGCGCGCTGGGCGTTGGCGCCATAGAGCTGCGGTGGATCCGTCGAAGCCGCATTGATGGCGATCGCTGGGATCTGGACGAGATCCCGCTGGGGGAAGATCTCGAGCGGTATCGTCTGCGGGTCCTGCGCGGTGGCGAGATTTTGCGTGAAGAGCTGCTCGACAGCCCAGAGTGGATCTATGCTTTGCCTGTGCAGACGGCGGATGGTGCCGCATCGGGGGATCGGGTGGAGGTCGCGCAGATCTCCGCCCGCTATGGCGCCGGGGCGGTCTGCGCACAGCGGTTGATATGAGGGGTTGCTGATGCGCCGACCAATCCTTCCAGGTGATATCTGCAGCACGGCCCGTGCTCTTTTGGCGGTGGCCCCGGCTGAACGGCGCGCCTTGTGCGAGCAGATATTTGCCGGGGCCGGGCAGGCGTCGCACCATCTGCGCCGCCACCGGCAACTTTGCCCCGATTGGGGGGATGGTTCATTGAGTGCGGCGGCGCGGCGGTTCCAGCTTGCAGATGAGCCGTTTTATGATGCACCGCAATATCTAGCATGCACACGGTTAGTACTGGCCCGGCTGGCCCGTCATATTCGCAGAAATACGGAGTGATGTAATGCAATCCAGGCGGGAAAATCACGGCAGATACTACATGATTGTTGCGCGCATATATGCTAATCTCACGGTGTCCAAAGACGTTAAGTTTCGGTCTGCACAACAGATGTGCGGATACGCAAGATATCGCCTTTCCAATGTGAATTGCAATGTAAACAAGGGTGTGCCGCCGCCATAGTGATAGCCGCGAGGAAAACATCAGTGAATCCGATGACACCCATCACAGATTTGCGGTTGGCCTTTTTGCGGATACATAGGTAATCTTTGCCCAGCACAGGAGGCAGAGCCATGCTTGAGACGCGCCACGCCGTTAGTTCCGTTGATCCCGTCTGGGATCAGATCACCACCGAAGCGCAGGAGGCTGTGAGCCGCCAGCCTCTGATGGGCGGGTTGATTCACGCTTGCATCCTGCATCACACGTCGCTTGAGAAGGCGCTGTCCTACCGGATCGCTGCCAAGCTGTGTTCCAATGAGATGTCGATGGTGATCCTGCGCGAGATCGTCGATAGAGCCTATGCCGAGAACCCGGATCTATTTGCTGCCGGACGTGCCGATCTGATGGCCGTCTATGAGCGCGATCCGGCCTGCCATCGCCTGTTGCAGCCGATCCTTTATTTCAAAGGGTATCAGGCGGTGCAGGCGTATCGCGTGGCGCATTGGTTGTGGCGGCAGGGCGACTATGACCTGTCCTATTTCTTCCAGATGCGGATTTCTGAGATCTTTGGCGTGGATATCCATCCGGCCGCCAAAATCGGCCGTGGTATCATGATCGACCATGCCCATTCGATTGTCATCGGCGAGACGGCTGTGGTTGGCGACAACGTATCCATGCTGCACTCCGTCACATTGGGCGGCACGGGCAAGGAAGAAGAAGACCGTCACCCAAAGATTGGCGACGGTGTGTTGATCGGGGCGGGCGCGAAGGTTCTGGGCAATATCAAGGTGGGCCATTGCAGCCGCATAGCCGCCGGTTCCGTGGTGCTACAGGAAATCCCACCCTGCAAAACCGTGGCAGGTGTGCCGGCCAAAATTGTCGGCGAAGCCGGTTGCGATCAGCCATCGGTGAGCATGAATCAGGTTCTGGCGGGCGGCAGAACCGAATAACCGCCGCGGTCCTAACACATTGATTGGCGGTGAAAGGCTGCGCTTCCTCAGGCGGCTGGTATACTGTGAGTGTTTTCTGACCAGAAGATGAGGGGTGGGTTTCGGCTCACCTCATTCTCATTGTTGAGCTGCCATTCGTAGAGGGGAACCTGCTTAGTGGAGATCCTGGTTGGTAAAGTATCCTGCTGTTCCTGGGGCATGTTGGCCAGCGGGCGAAGGCAACGATGCCAGATAATCTGATGGCCCCGTGCGATCAATTCTTCTATGGTCTAAATCGTCTATGATGCGGTCAATCTTATCTGCAAGAGATTACGCCATGTTGAACATTCGACCCGCGAACCCGAACGATCTGGAAGCGCTTTATGATGTCTCTCTCAAGACGGGACATCTTGGCGAAGATGCCTCAAGTCTTTATGCCGATCCGAAGATGATGGGTCATATCTATTCGGCGCCGTATCTCATGTTGGACCCTGAGTTGGCGTTTGTTGCTGAGAGCCGCGATGGAGTTGTCGGGTTTTGCGTCGGCACAGCTGATACATCGGATTTTGAGGCACGGCTTGAACGTGAGTGGTGGCCCGCTCTTCGGCAAAAATATTCAAAACCCAATGAGGAAACGCGATCAGCCTGGACGGCAGACGAACGCAGACGCCAGATGATCCATGTTCCCGAAACCACACCATTGCCTGTTGCAGGGTCATATCCTGCGCATCTTCACATGAACTTACTTCCAGTTGCTCAGGGACGTAAGCTTGGTGGTCGGCTTCTTGAATATTGGTTGAGCAAGGCTGCGCCGATTGGAGTAACTGCTGTGCATATCGGTTCAAACAGCAACAACACGCGCGCCAATCAATTCTGGCACAATCACGGCTTTATCGACATTCCGGGTCCAAAATCCCGGACAAGATGGATGGGCAGAACGCTTACCTAGGCCAACGAGTGTTGCGCCCGCCAATCGGGCGATAACGATCTGAAACCTGAGCACGTATAGTTCCGTCACACCACCGCATTTGGCGGAGGGCAAATGCGGTGAACTTGCCCGGTAGAACGGCTCAGACTATCATGTTTTGTGATCGGACTGGCCAGAAAAGGCCATAAAGGAAGCTGGCGAGCGCAACCCGCCCAAGACTGTCGGCGCGGTCTCTGCCGGGTCCTCCTATAATAGCAAAGACCATTGAGGTAGGACATCCGGAGCCATGCCGTATTACATTGAAAGAAAGCCCTATCGCCATTATCCGAAAAGTTTGTCAGTAAAGAACGCGTGAAAAGGTTTCTAGAATCATCTTCAAGTGGATTTAGCTCAGGTTTACCTCCTCGTGTGCAGCTCCAAATTCGGAATAAATCGATCGATGACTATCAGGGGTTTTTTATTCCAAAGTCGATTTCACTTGGGCGGTATGGCCAAGAATACCCTACATACCATTTGATCATTGTCGGTGGTGAAGTTGACGCGCGTATAGAGGCCCCCTCCAGCACCAAGTCTCCTTGGGTTCTTGAAGACCAGCCATCTCTAGCTTCGATAGAAGGATATTGGCAACTGGTGCGGGGCGCGGATGAAATAAAAGAGATGCTACGATTATTTGAGATCGTTGAAAACCACGCTCGCAATAACCAATTTGACGACGTCACCAATGATGAAAAGCTCTCATCCGTAAGGCGAGAAGATGTGAATGTAGACGCTCTCTACACTTTCAGTAAGATGCTGGGGGCAGACGACTAGGGCACCGAAGACTATATTGAGAATCACGTTATTTTTTCGGCCTATAATCCTCATGAGTATCTTAAAATAGTAAATTGATAGAAAACATGACGCTCGATGGCTGTAGGCATTTATCATGGTGTGAAATTATGTTGGGGGGAAGCTATTTCGCTCGGCAAGGATATTTGTGTCACCTTGACTGGAAAGGGGATACTGGCGATGTGTCGTGGAGTATTAATTCACTTGCTTTGGCCCGAAATTTCAAGAGATTCCAAGAAGTAGAGATTCGACAAGATAAAAATGTATACTTAACAGATATATATCTAGGCAAGGCGGCTCAAATCTTGGCCAAATCCAAGCTATCAATAGCTATCATAGAAAACCCTGAAGATTCCTACATCTTCACGTTACTCAAAGACAAGTCAGTTCAATCATTTATATAGTCCGGGCAAGAGCTTGGCCTTGAGTGCAGTGTTCTGACAGCGCCAAAGAATAATGGGTGGCTCAAAAAGATATTTTCCTGAAGAGCCATTTCAAAGGTCTCGCCCAAATTCCTTTGCGCTCAAGGTGTTTATTCTTCTCCTGCGGCAACAACACAGTAGGTGGTTCTATGTTCGAACGCTCCGGTCGTTCTTTGCAAATCTCGATTTTCTGGTTCATCAGCTTTTGTCGTTTTGCCGTGCTGACTGTGGAAAGTGCGCGCGGATTGGCTATATTTCCTAGAGACGAAGACGTCAGGGCATCGAGGGATGCCGGTGCTATTGTTCTACCGACGGAGATGGGAAAACTCGTAAGTCGGCTTTGAATCTATATTACTGAATGCTGCATCCCGCTCGAAGGTCTGATTTTAGGTGCTTAGGAAAAATTATATTGGCATTTCAAATCGGACGTCCCTGATAGGCCTTGGGCGCGAATTCCCATCAATTATTTCTGAGAGAGAACTGGTCCTTCATCACAAAGGGTTCAAAGCTGCCTTGCGGCGGGTTGGAGCTGTTCATATGCGCCTTTGGGTCTTCGCGCGAGAAGGTGCCGTCCGTCCGCTTTGATTTGTCCCAGACCGGAATATGCGGGGCAATGCCCCGTTCCGCGATCAGCCAGCCCAGCATCTCCGCCGATCCGTACCCCCCTGTCGCCGAGCAATGTGTCAGGTTCCATATCGAAGCGGTTCGGCGCGCAGCAGGATCAACCGGTGAGATGTATTTTGGAACGATCTTGGTGGCCGCGCCGAATGCGGCATCATCCCGCGTTTCCAGATAGTCGTCGATGACGCGGGCCGTCAGTTCCGGCGGCAAGCCTTCTTTGCTCTCGATCCCACGCGTCTGGTTCGCATTCGCCGGGATCAAGCTGGCATTGAGCCCAAAGCTGTGACCTCCAACTCGTCCTTCATCAATGCCGCGCTGCAAGACGATCTCAAACAGATGCCGGAATAAGCCGCTTTCCCGGAAACAGCCGTGCCTGTTTTTGGAAAAGCCTGAATGATCAGGCACCGCATCCAACAGATCGAGCCTGCAAAACCACCGATAGGCCAGAGTGACATGGACCTCTTCGCAAAGCCCACGCTCAGACCCGATGCCCATGCAATAGCCCAGCAACACCATCCGGATCATCAGTTCAACGGACTTTTCAACAGTATCCGGACAAACGAACTTTCGCTGCGGAAGTCCCAATGACCGCTGCTTGAAAACTCTTG
Organism: Phaeobacter cretensis; assembly: GCF_047372505.1. Classification (NCBI taxonomy): domain Bacteria; kingdom Pseudomonadati; phylum Pseudomonadota; class Alphaproteobacteria; order Rhodobacterales; family Roseobacteraceae; genus Phaeobacter; species Phaeobacter cretensis. Next base: position 296,408 of record NZ_JBKBEU010000001.1, on the reverse strand, counting down.
TCCCTACAAGAACCTCAGGAATACGTCTGTTGATTCGTGATTGTCAGATGGCAATTCGCCGAATTCTTAATTGGCCAAGCTGATGCCCGCACTGGCACATCACAGGCACGATTTATGATTTACTCATATTGTCAATGAGTTGTCGGATGGGTGTGCTGTGAATGTTGCCCAGTTGAAGGACGCCGATTTGATCTGGACATACAAAACATCAGATGTTTAGTATTATCAAATGAATGAAATGTTGTACTATGATCTAAAAGATGCCAGCGGGGTTGCCCCAGGGCTTGCTACGCAGGTGTCGCGGGAGCTGGGCCGTCGCATTGTTGCAGGGCATTACAAGGAAAACGCCCTGATCGAGGATGAGGGAAGGCTCTCGCAACGGTTTGGGGTAAGTAAGTCAGTCATCCGTGAGGGTGTGAAGCTACTGGTCAGCAAAGGTCTGCTTGAAGTTAAGCGGGGCAGCGGCACGCGGGTACGCCGTCGGGCGAGTTGGGCTTTGCTGGATGATGATGTGTTGGCATGGCATCTGTCTGTTGATCCCAAGCCTGCTTTTTTGCGTCAGTTGCTCGACATGCGCCGTATGATGGAACCCAAGGCCGCTGGTTGGGCTGCCATGCATGGAACTGAGGAACAGTACGCCGAGATCGAGGCTGCGCAGGTGCGCATGGAAGAAGACTCCCATTCGATTGAAGATTTTGTGGTTGCGGATGCCCTGTTTCACCGTGGGATACTGCGTGCTGCCAACAATGAAATTTTGCTATCAATGGAAGGCGTTATCTTTTCCGCTCTGCTCAGTTCGATCCGATTGACCAACCGCGATCCACGAGAAAACGCAAATTCGATCCCGTTTCACCGCAAGGTCCTTGAGGCGATCAAGGCGCGGGATCATGCGCTCGCAGAAGAGATGATGACAGCCCACTTGAACGATACGAGCCAACGTCTTGAGGGCGCACTGAAAGATATGGCCGGAGGAGCTTTGAAAAACTGACCGCCCAGCTGGGCAAAGATATTCACGAGCCTGCTGTGGTGTGCAGGCTAGTGGGTGGCAGCGCAACACCGGATTCAATCAACGTCGCGCTACCGGATCCAACCCGAGATTTCGGGGAAACCACCAGACGAAAAGACGCCCAAAAAAGCGTCAAAACATCAATGAGGAGGATATGATGTTTTCAAACCTAAAGAAAGGTCTTCTCGCGACGACCATGCTGGCCAGTGCAACGCTTGTTGCCCAGTCCGCTTCTGCCGAAGACATGGTGGCACTCTTGCTGCCTGAAAACGTAAACCCACGTTGGGAACAGCAGGATGCAGCGGCCTTTTTGCGCACTATGGCCGAGATTGCCCCTGACGTGAAGGTTGAGGTCTTCAACGCCAACAATGATACGTCCGTGCAGCAGCGTCAGGCAGAGCAAGCGTTGACACAAGGCGCCAAAGTACTGGTTGTGATCCCGATTGACGGTGAAAGCTCTGCTATTATCGCAGACACTGCCGCAGAAGAGAGCGTGCCAACCATCGCCTATGATCGGATGATCAACTCTGAGAACACGACGTTCTGGGTGCAGGCTGATCTTGAAGGCATGGGTTATGACCAAGCGATGCACGTGATCAATAACACCGCAGACGGCGATACGCTGGTCATGCTAAAAGGCTCTCCTACTGACCCCAACGCGGCCGTGATCCACAATGGCCAGCTCCGCGCGTTGACACCGCTCTACGAAAGCGGCGCACGTGTGATGGGCTATGAAAACTGGACCCAAGGCTGGGATCCGGCGATTGCACGCCGATCCATGGACCAGGCTTTGACGCAGTTGAACAATAATGTTCAGGGAGTAGTCTCCTCCAACGATGGTAACGCCGGCGCGGCGATTGCCGCGATGGAAGAACAAGGCATGGCGGGCACGGTTCCTGTCTCCGGTCTGGACTGCACGGTACAGGCGCAGCAACTGATGTTGCTTGGCAAGCAAACTCAATGTGGCTGGCGTCCGCTTGAAGATATGGCCGCAGCAGCCGCGCAAGTGACCGTACGCTTGGTGAACGGCGAAGATTTCTCCGACCTTGCCCCGCAAACGGTTGAAAACGGTGTCGGCGCGACCGTCGCCTACGTTCCGGTCGGATCATACTCCGCTGTTGGTGTGGATGGCGTCGCCTATGTGATCGCAAACGACGCATCGATCACCAAAGAGATGGTGTGCCAAGGCGAAGCCGCAGAAACGACTTTCTGCCAGTAATCGGAACAAAAATGTCTGAACATGAAAGTAAGGTGAGGCCAGCGGCCCCACCCCCTCACCTGCGCGTGAGCGGTATTCACAAACGATTTGGTGGCGTCTACGCCCTGCGCGGCGTCGACTTTGAGGTCTCCCGCGGTGAGGTGATGGCGCTGGTCGGCGACAATGGTGCGGGAAAGTCCACCTTGATGAAGGTGCTGGCCGGTGCCCATGCCGCCGACGAAGGCCAGTTCTTCATGGATGAAGCCCCTGTGAGTGTGAATTCCCCTCATGACGCAAGTGATCTGGGCATCCAGATCGTCTATCAGGACCTTGCGCTTTGCGAAAACTTGGATGTCGCGGCGAACCTGTCTCTGGGCGCGGAGCCGGTGAAAGCGGGTTGGTCATTCCTGCCACGTCTGCTGCGTCCGCTCGACGACCTCGAGATGGAGGTGAAGGCGCAACAGGCGATTGATCGTTTGCAAGTACGCACCCTTCAATCTGTGCGCGCCAAGGTCGGCGGCTTGTCCGGCGGGCAGCGTCAAGCGATTGCTATTGCCCGCGCCGTCGGAGCAGACGGGTCGGTGGTGATGCTGGATGAGCCGACTGCGGCACTTGGGGTCGCGCAAACGCGGCAAGTTCTCGATGTGGTCAAACGGCTGCGCGATACCGACCACGCAGTCGTCTACATCTCTCACAATATGCGCGACATCTTTGAGGTTGCTGACCGCATTTGTGTCCTGCGACACGGCGGCAATGTCGCGACCTGGAGAAAAGAAGACATAACCCCTGATGAAATTGTCGCGGCGATGACGCGCGGCCTTGATGATGAGGCCGGAAATGCAGCCTGAACACAAACTTTCTTTCATCGACCGACTGCGGATCATGCGCGAAACCCGGTTCGGTGCTTTCGTGCCGGTGCTATTGGCACTTGCAGCGATCTGGGCCTACTTCGGTCTTGCCGTTCCGCTTTGGGAATATTGGGGTGATCCGAATGCTGAAAACATCCGGTTCATTTTTCTCAGCCCGCGCAACATCTACAACCTATTCATGCAATCGGCCGTGATTGCGACGCTGGCCGTCGGCATTACGGTTGTTTTGCTGCTTGGTGATATTGACCTGTCAGCTGCGGCAACCGCTGGCGTCTGTGCAGCACTTCTGGGCGTCCTAGTGCTGGCTGGCGTGCCTGGCCCGATCGCCTGTCTGATTGTTATGGGCGTCGGCATTATCATGGGCACGGTCCAGGGTGTCTTAGTCGCTTATGTGGGCATTCCGTCCTTCGTTGTGACACTGGCTGGCTTGCTCGGTTTTCAGGGGCTGATGCAGAAAATTCTGCCGACGGGAAACCTGAATGTTGGTGATCCCTTTGTGCGCGGGTTTGCGCGGATTCTTCTGCCGGACGCGCTTGGCTGGGTGCTGGCACTGGCATGTATCGCAGTCTTCGCGTGGCTAAGCCTGCGCAAGCAAGGGCAGCGCAAGGTACGCGGATTGGAGTTGGACAGCACGGCAGCTGTCTGGGGTCAGATCGCGTTTTTCGGAGCGATCATGCTGGCGACAGTGGCCACGCTAAACAGCTACAGGTCGGTTCCTTTGCTCATTGTCTTACTCATGGCGATCACAGCGTTGGTCGGGTGGATCACAACCTCAACGCCATACGGGCGCTCGATATTCTCGGTTGGTGGCAACCCTGAAAGTGCGCGGCGCGTGGGCCTGAACGTCAAACGTATCCGAGTGTCGGCCTTTGCCATTGTCGGGCTTATGGCGGCTATCGGCGGTATCTTTGGTGCGTCGAGGTTTGGCTCCGTCAGCTACACCGCCTTTGCCGGTGGGTCGCTCCTGCTGGAATCCATTGGCGCGGCTGTCATTGGCGGCACCTCATTGTTTGGCGGGCGTGGATCGGTTTGGAACGCGATCCTTGGGGCTCTGGTCATCGGTTCGCTTGGTAACGGGCTGGATCTGTCTGGCGCGAGTGCTGCGGACAAACTGATGTTCTCGGGCGCGATCCTGTTGCTGGCCGTGGCCATTGATGCCGTGTCCCGTTCGGGCACATCGGAAAGGTAAGCCACCATGTTGAATGAAACCAACAGATCCGTTCTCGATGCCATCCTTGATGAGCTCATTCCACCGAGCGATGATGGTAAGATCCCCGGAGCGGGCGCGTTGGGTGTGGCGGAGTTTCTCCCGACTGCCCAGGCCTATGCGCCAGATCCGGCCGGATCCGTACAGACGATCATAGACGCGGTCTCGGGCGATTTTGAAGCCCTTCCGCGGGATGAAAAGGTCGCGGTTTTGAAGCGTGTCGAAGCGGCACACGTTCAAGCCTTTGAGACGCTCGTCCGGCTGACCTACATGGGCTACTACAGCCGCCCCGACATGCGCCCGCATTTTGGCGTTGGTTCGCATCCCATCCACCCCAAAGGCTACCCCGTCGAACGCGAAACAGACGCGCTGATGGATGAATTGACTGCACCGGTGCGTGCGCGAGGAAAGGCATATCGCGATGCAAAATGAACCCGTCGACGTTCTGATTATCGGTGCGGGTGCCTCTGGTGCGGCCATCGCATGGTCACTCTTGGAGACCCGGATGCGCATCCTGTGTCTGGAACAAGGCCCACGTCTTGACGACACGGATTTCCCTAGCCGCCATGGCGACTATGAGCTTGCGCGATATGGCGAATTCTCCTGCGATCCCAATGTGCGTGGGTTGAAGCAGGACTATCCGATCAATGTCGATGACAGTTGCATCACACCGGTGAATTTCAATGCGGTCGGTGGCTCGACGATCAACTTCCTTGGTCACTGGCCCCGGATGAAACCGTCAGATTTCCGCACGCAAAGCCTTGATGGCGTCGGCGCAGATTGGCCCGTCGACTATGACACCCTCGCACCCTTCTACGATATGAATGACCGCAACACGGGTGTGTCCGGCCTTGGCGGTAACCCTGCTTATCCGGACTACGCCCCGGAACTGCCTCCAATCCCAATCGGCAAATTGGGTCAAACGCTGGCCAAAGGGTTCAATGCAAAGGGCTATCACTGGTGGCCGTCGGATGTGTCGATCCTCAGTCAGGATCATGACGGTCGGCAGAAATGCGTCAATGCGGGCACCTGTGATCTGGGCTGTGCGGCGGGGGCCAAGGGCGGCACCAATTTCACCTATTGGCCGATGCTGGAAAACGCGGGCGTTGAGTTGCGAACGGGGTGCCGCGTCCGCGAAATTCTTGTGGATGAGAGCACAGGCTTTGCCACGGGTGCGTTGTATCACGGGCCAGACGGGCAAGTTTATGAACAACGTGCCGAGCTGGTTATTGTTGCCTGCAACGGTGTCGGTACGCCGCGCCTGTTGCTCAATTCCAAATCAAAAACCTTCCCTGATGGGCTGTCAAATCGCAACGGCATTGTTGGAAAGAACCTGATGTTCCACCCGCTAACTGGCGTGGCTGGAGTCTTTGATGAGCCTATGTTGGGGCACGAGGGGCCTATGGCCTGCTCGATCCTGTCGCAGGAATTCTATGAGACCGATCCGAACCGCGATTTTGTGCGTGGATACGGGTTGCATTCGGGGCGGTCCACGACGCCGATGACCTATGCGCTTGGGGGCTATGGCATCGATAATCCGGTCCCATGGGGCGCTGAACACCGCGAGGTCATGGATAATGTGTATCCGTACCTGGCGGGCCTGACTGTGGTCAGCGAAGATCTTCCCGAGGAACACAACTGCGTCACGCTGGATCCTGATTTGAAAGACAGTGACGGCATTCCAGCGCCGAAGATCAGCTATCGGCTGGGTGAAAACACTCGCAAGATGCTGCGGCACGGGGAAGAACGGGCCAAGGAAATTCTGCTCGCGGCCGGGGCAAAGCGCGTCCTTTCAAAGGGCGATGACAACGTGTGGTGGCGCGCAGGTTGGCATCAGATGGGCACCTGCCGGATGGGCGACGATCCGGAGACATCTGTAGTGAACGGCTGGGGTCGCAGCCACGACGTGAAAAATCTGTTCATCGTGGATGGCTCGATCTTTCCGACAGCAGGGGCGGTCAACCCGACCTCCACCATTCAGGCGCTGGCGCTCTATATCGGCGACAGCATCAAGACCAACATTGAAACCCTGTTTGATTGAGGCGCGCGATGGATTTCCCAACACAGATGTATATCGATGGCGCGCTGACAGACGGTTCTGCAACACGCGAAGTGGTCAATCCTGCGACAGAAACAGCGGTGGCCGCCGTGGCCGTAGCGGGTATGGATGATGTGGAACGTGCCTTGCAGGCAGCGAAGGTAGCTTTTCCCACCTGGGCGGCGGCGCCGATTGCTCAGCGGCAGGCATGGATGCGCAAGTTGCGTGATGAAGTCGTCGCAAGCGAAGACTGGCTGCGCACCTGCGTCCACCACGAAATGGGCAAGCCTTGGGCGCAGACCGAAGAAGACTGGGATCGCTTGGTTGCCTCACTTGAGTTTTACGCTGAAGAAATCACAAGGTTGAACGATTACAGTCTGACCGACCGCGCGGGCACACATACGCACCGCATAGTCTATGAACCGGCCGGGGTGGCAGTCGCATTTCTTGCATGGAACTTCCCGCTGCTGAATCTTGCCTTCAAAATTGGACCGGCTATGGCGGCAGGTTGCCCGATTATCATTCGGCCGTCGGATGCGACACCGATTTCGGCCTATGCTGTCGGGGCGTTGTGCGAAAAGATCGGGCTGCCGAAAGGGGTCGTGCAAATCCTGGCGACCGAGAGCTATGCGGTGGCGGATGCATTGAGTGCGTCAACCATTCCACAAGTGATCACGCTGATTGGCTCAACGAAGACGGGCCAGCATATCATGCGCACGGGCGCGACCTCGATCAAACGATACTCGATGGAACTGGGCGGCAACGCGCCCGTGCTGGTATTTGAGGATGCCGACCTTGATCTGGCGGCTGACATCGTCACAGGCGTGAAGTTCAGCAATGCAGGGCAAATTTGCGTGTCCCCCAACCGGGTGTTTGTCGCCAAAGCGGTGCGCGATGCCTTTACGAAAAAGGTCTTGGAACGTGCAAAAGCCGCCAAGGTCGGGTTCGACAAAGACACCGACATCACCACCGGCCCCGTGATCGACGGGCGGGCATGGACCCGACTTAAGGGGCTGGTTGATGACGCTGTGTCCCAGGGTGCCAGGCTTTTGGCAGGTGGCGACAGGCCAGCGGGCCTGAACGCGGGGCATTACTTGGCCCCCACCGTCCTGACAGAAGTGAACGAGACAATGGCCGTCTACCGCGAAGAGACCTTTGGACCTATCGTCAGCATCGTACCATTCGATACGAAAACTGACCTCTTGCGCATGGCCAATGATTGCGAAGAGGGCGGGCTAACTGCCTATATCTTCACCCGAAATCTGGCGCGTGCTGAATATTTCGCAGCACATCTGCGCTATGGCGAAATTCAAATCAACGGCGTGAAATATGACATTGATCTGCCACACGGTGGGATCGGGCAATCGGGGATCGGGCATGATTGTTCACCGCTCGCGCTGCACGACTATCTTGTGCAAAAGCGGATCACGCGCGCCGAAGGAACCACCACATTCGGAGGCCTAAACCTATGAAGATCGTGCGCATCACCAGCCATGTTTTGGGCTACGACTTGCCGGAACCCTTGGGTTATTCGCAGCAGTACTACACGAAACGCACGGCTCATTTGGTCGAGGTGGAAACCGACGAGGGCATCACCGGTTGGGGCGAGTGTTTTGGCGCTGGCAATATCGCGCTGGCCAACAAGGGCATCGTCGAGCAGGTGATCCAGCCGATGGTGCTGGGAATGGATCCGCTGGATCGCGACGTGATCTGGCACAAGGTCTATAACCTGATGCGCGATCACGGCCAAAAAGGGATGCCGCTGCAATCATTGTCCGGTGTCGACATCGCACTGTGGGACATCGCGGGCAAAGTAGCGGGGATGCCGCTATATCAGATGATCGGTGGGGCACATCGCGACCGGATCGAGGTGTACGGCTATGGCATGATGCTGCGTCCTGAAAGCGCCGACAGCCTTGTTGCGCGCTTTGTGGACGAGGCCGCTGCCATCAAAGACATGGGTTTCAAAGCTGCCAAAATGAAGGTCGGCCTTGGCCCCAGGGACGACGTGCGCCTGATCGAGGCCGTGCGCCGCGGTGTGGGCGATGAATACCGCTTTATGATCGATGCCAACCACGCCTACACGACCCATGACGCGTTCTATGTGGGCCGCGCTATGGAGGAATTTGACCCCTATTGGTTCGAAGAACCTGTCGCCCCCGAAGACCTCGATGGCTACCGCGAATTGCGCTCTGGTCTACGGGTGAACATCTCGGGCGGCGAAGCTGAATTCAACCGTTGGGGCTGGCGCGCGCTGCTTGAAAGCCGTGGCCTCGACATTGCCCAGCCAGAGGTCTGCGCATTGGGCGGGATCAGCGAATACCTGCGGGTGCTGGCCCTGTGTCACGCGCATTTCACGCCCGTTGTGAACCATGTCTGGGGCTCGGCCGTGGCGGTCGCCACCAACATGCATCTGCTGGCTGCCATGCCGCCTCTGCCCGGTGGTTTGTTCCCGTGGGAGCCGATGCTGGAGTTCGACACGACGCACAATGCATTCCGCGATGAATTGCTGACCGAACCCTTGGATATTCAAGGCCAGGTCGCTGCCAACGGTGGGCAGGTTTCCATCCCAGATGGTCCGGGTATCGGGGTCACCCCCGACCGCGATTTTATCCGTCATTACACGATCAGCAGCTGATGCTGATCGCACCCAACCAGTCCCACAGGAGGAAACTATGAAGCTGATGTCCTTTGGCAAAATTGCCATGATCACCGCAAGCACAGTGGCGCTGTCAAGCGCTGCATTCGCGCAAGAGGTCACCCTGCGCATGGGTGTCGTGACACCAACAGATCATCCGCACTCTATCTCGGCACGAGAATTTGCGCGTTTGGTCGAAGAGAAGACAGGCGGCGACGTCGCTGTGTCTGTATCTGACAACGGCGCGCTTGGGTCCAACCCCGAGCTTTTGGATGCGGTGCAGACGGGTATCATCCACTTCACCGTCTCCACCCCAGGTGTGATGGCCGAATATTCCTCTGCGATGGGTATTCTTGAGCTTCCTTATGTCTTCCAAAGCATCGACCACATGAAGGCCGTCACACGCGGCGATGTAGGCACGCAGATGGGCGCGGATTATCAGGACGCCACCGGTGTCGAGGTTCTGGGCTACTTCGGTGGCGCGCAGCGCAACATGATCACGACCAATGCCACGATCAACGGCGTTGAAGACCTCGAAGGTCTGAAAATGCGCACATGGGAATGGAGCGTAATGTTGGACTGGTGGTCCGGTCTGGGTGCGCTTGGGTCTGTGGTGGCCTTCCCCGAAGTCTACACCGCGCTGCAGACTGGCGTTGTTGACGGGGCAGAAAACGAATTCACGACTTTTACAACCGCACGCTGGGCCGAGGTTGCCAAGAATGTGTCGCTGACCCAGCACTCAATCACTGTCCTCCCGCTGGTGGGGAATGCTGCGGCTCTTGCTGGTCTGTCGGACGACCATCAGGCCGCGATCCGCGAAGCCGCAGTCGAGGCCGCCGATTTCGATGTGGCCCTTGAAGGGGAATTGGACATGAAGAACATGGCCGCCCTTGGGGCAGACTACGATGTGGTCTTCACCGAGCCCGACAAAGCCCCGCTGATCGAAGCCTCTGCCGCCGTTGTGACCAACTTTGCCGCCGAAAACGGCCTTGAAGATCTGGCCGCTGCAATCGCTGCCGCTGCTGAATAGGTTACCTCCCGTGCGGTCCCTGCTTTCTGGTGGGGGCCGCATCCCGACACCGCTTTGAGGAGGGCGCGATGTTACACAAGATCGTCGATAAGGTAGAATGGGCGCTGGAAAAGAGCGCGGCACTGATGTGCCTTGTGCTGTTGGTCTGCCTGTTTACCGAAGTTCTGACGCGCTATGTGTTCTTTACGTCGATCCCTGAAATTCAATACATCGTGCCGTTCTGCTTTCTGTGGATGGTCATGTTCGCCTCTGCCATCGCCGTGCGCAAAGGCACCCATTTTGAGGTCGACCTGCTGCAAACGAGCCTGTCGGGTCTGGCCAAACGCATTCACTGCGCTTTGATGTTGCTGATGGTGATGGCGGGCGGGTTGATCATCGCGCGGTCCTCAATTGATTTCGTGCAATTGGGCCTGCTCAAGAAGAGCCCCGCGACCGGCATTCGCATGATCTACATCTACGCCTCGCTTTTGATCGGCGGCGGCCTGATCGCGCTGATGGCGCTGGAACAGTTGTTTGCCTGCTCTGACGACACACCCGATGACATTGATACCATTCTTGACGCCAACAAGGCCGAGATCTCTGCGGAGGACCTGACATGACGTCCGAACTCGCGCTGTCCATTCTTTTGATCAGTTTCGTGATCCTGTTCACGATCGGTGTCCCGCTGGCGATTTCTTTGCTGTTCTCTTCCGTGCTCACAATTGCGGCCGACCCGAGTCTCAGCATCGTGGTGCTGCCGCAAAAGCTCTATACCGGCATCGACAATTTCCTGCTGCTGGCGATCCCCGGTTTCATGTTCGCCGCCCTGATGATGAACAAGATCGGCGTCACCCGCGACATTGTCCGACTGTCCGATCTGCTGGTCGGGCGGATCAAGGGTGGGCTGGCGCATATCAACGTGGTCTCCTCCATGCTGATGGGCGGCGTGTCCGGGTCTTCGACGGCGGATGTGGCAGGGATTGGGGCCATTCTGGTGCCCGCGATGAAGGAAAAGGGCTATTCCCCTGGCTTCGCCGCATCGCTGACCGCCGCGTCGTCGTCGATCGGGTCGATCATTCCTCCGTCAATCCTGATGGTGATCTATGGTGCCTCGGCCAATGTGTCGATTGGCGCGCTTTTCATGGCGGGCTACATTCCGGGCATTCTGGTGGGCCTGACCCAGTTGATAATCGCGTGGTATTACGCCCATAAATTCGGGATCGACCTGCGGAGCACCGAAAAGAAATCGCGCAGCGAAAAGTTCGAAATCCTCGCCAAAGGCCTGATCCCCGTGTCGGTCATCGGTGTGATTATCGGCGGCATTCTGACCGGCGTTATGACAGCGACGGAATCTGCGGCTGTGGCGTCGGTCTATGTCGTCGCCGTGGGCGTCGTGGTTTATCGCAAGATGACGTTCAAGATGCTGATGGATGTGGCGATTGAAACCGCCATGCTCACCGCTGTTGTGATGATCTGCGTTGGAACGGCCACTCTGTTTGGCTGGTTGATGTCCTTTTATGGAATCCTTGATGTAGCAGGCGGGTTGTTTGAAACCTATGCCAGTAGCCCGACGATGTTCCTGCTGTTCGCCACCGTGCTGTTTCTGTTGCTCGGGACGTTCATGGACCCGGCACCGGCGATGTTGATCTTTGTGCCTGTCCTCGCATCGGTTGCTGCCACCATTGGTGCCGACCCTCTGCAACTGGGGATCCTCGTCATCATGGCGCTGGCGATCGGCAAGATTACACCGCCCTATGGCATCAGCCTGCTACTGGCTTGCACGATTGCGGAAATCCCGCTGTCCAAGGGCTTGGGATGGACGTTGGTGTTCTTCGGTTCCTTCTGTTTGTTGATGGTCTTCATCATCCTGTTCCCCGCCATCACGTTGGGCTTGCCCACGTGGCTGGCCCCTGAATTGATGGGACGCTGAGACATGGCTGATCCGCATTTTGTCGCAGTCGATTGGGGCACAACCAGCTTCCGGCTTTGGGTGATGGACGAAGACGCCAACATCCTTGCCACGACCTCTGGCCCTTATGGCATGTCTCGTCTGAAACCCAATGAATATGACCACGCGTTGGAAGACAGCTTGCGAAAGCTGAATGTGGCGCGGGATATTCCTGTTATCATCAGCGGTATGGCCGGCGCGGCGCAAGGGTGGTGCGAAGCGCCTTATCTGTCGGCTCCCACACAACTTGATGATCTTGGCGCAGGTGCTGTAAAAGTCGCTGGCGCATCCCGCGATGTCCGCATTTTGCCGGGGGTTAAACAATCCTCCCCGGCCAATGTGATGCGCGGTGAAGAAACGCAGATTGCAGGGCTCTTGCGCGAGCAGCCTGACTTCGACGGCATTGCTTGCCTGCCGGGCACACATACAAAATGGGTCCGCATCAACAATCGTGCCATCAACGCATTTGAAACCTGTATGACAGGTGAGCAATTTGCGTTCTTTTCCGCGACTTCTGTGCTGTCTCATTCCATGGCCGACGGTGGTTGGGATGAAAACGCCTTTGAAACGGCAGTGCGATTGGCGATCAATGATCCGTTGAGCGTGCCGCGCCGCCTGTTTGCGATCCGGGCTGAAATGCTCGTCGCACAGCAATCCAGCGCTCAGGCGCGGGCCACACTGTCAGGGCTTTTGATCGGACAAGAGCTTATGTCTGTGCCGCATTACTGGCAGGGCCAGCATGTAACTCTTATCGGAGCCGCCGCACTTTGTGATCCTTATTTCAAAGCGCTCGGCCTCGCTGGTGGCGCTGCGTCAATCGTTGATGTGACCGCTATGACCTTGGCCGGGATCGCGGCTGTACATCAGCAAGGGCTGCATGCCAATGCATAGAGAAATCATCGCAATTCTGCGGGGCGTACAACCAAACGAAGTTGAGAGCATCGGTGAAGTTCTGATTGAATGCGGCATTTCTACTATCGAAGTGCCGCTGAATTCTCCTGATCCCTTTGAGAGCATCTCCAAACTGGCCAGACGGTTCGGAGCGGATGCGCAAATAGGAGCTGGTACTGTTTTAGATCAGGTTGATGTGCGCCGGGTCGCCGATGTTGGTGGCCAAATCATTGTATCGCCGGATACTTCGCCGAAGGTCATCCGAGCGACAAAAGACGCCAACCTCGCCGCATATCCTGGGGTGATGACACCAACGGATTGTTTTACAGCACTTAGCAATGGCGCGGACGGCCTGAAGTTTTTCCCATCGTCAGTTTTAGGCATCAGTGGGTTCAAAGCCATGTCTGCTGTCTTGCCCGCCAACGTTCGAACCTATGCGGTCGGCGGCGCAGGACCAGAAAACTTCAGAGATTGGTTATCAGCAGGGATCACCGGATTCGGCATTGGCTCCGCCCTATATCGGGCGGGATTCAGTCCCTCAGATGTTGCGAGCCGCGCGAATGATATCGTTGCGTCCTACGATCTCGCGGCTTTTCAATAAGTAGCCATCCCATTTGAAGATACGCTCGCTTGGAAAACCTGTGACGCTATACCAGCACTGTGTAGGATCATTTGCACGAGAGCTCTCATTCATGCCGACTGCAGCATCGGTTAAAATGGGCTCAAAGCAGCCTTTGCAGCGGCGGCGTCATGATCGCGCGTCTGGACGGCTGACTGAGCATCGTCAGATGGCCGGAGGCAGCGGAAAGCGGACTCGATTGGTCCTGCGGTTGGCCCAAGCGAATACCTGCAGGCAGTGTGGTGTTTGGGCCTTCGAAGCACATTAGAGCAACGGCAACTAGCGCTTAGCCTCGACGATAGTGGAGCTGTCGCGCTTTTGTGCCGCTCCAAGTGCTTGTTTGGCCCGTTTCCGTTCGAAGGCGACAGGGCTTTCCAAGCCAGTGCTGAAAGCCTTCGACGCGGATTGTAGAAGCCATTGATGTATTTGAAGAAGGTCTCGACGGCAGCATTGTCATAACAATTACCTTTCCCAGACATCCACTGCCCGGCGGTGCATGTTTACATGCATGAGAGCGGACAGCTTGAAGCCGCCCAGGCTCAGGCGCGATTGTTCTATAATGTACGCCAGTGTCACCAGGTCAGACCGCTGTCTTGCGACCGGCGGGACAATTGCGGAAAGCGCGCAAAGAACACCGTGGCCTTTTTAATATTTCCCTTTCCTCCTTGAGAATGTGCCCTCTCACACATGCAAGCATGTGCTGTCAGGCAATGGTGTCTCACGCCGAATCCCGCCATTCTCGTGGGCGAGGCTTAAATCCTCTTTCGACACCACATCTGTTTCCCGATGCGCCGTGATCCACTTGCTCAGCGTCGACATTCCAACACCCAGATCCTCAGCCACATGCTTGCGCGTCAGCCCACTGGTCAGCGCGATCCGCACTGCATCTTGGTGGAATTCGCCCGTCCGTTTCAGTCCCAAGGTCAGTCTTCTTTGCTACAGTAAATGCTATCAAAGGAGCGGCACCAAACCGCGACAGGTCCATTTGCCAAGAGCTGAACACGCCGCTCAAGTAGGGAGGGCGAAGAGCTGACTTTCGTGCGAACGCATTGACGCCAACAAAGAACTGAATAAGTAGACATTCGCTCTTTCAGCCTGCGGCGCTCGGTGACGCGTCGATCAAATCGAGGGTATCGACGAGATTGTGCTGGGATACGCTTTCAAAAACGATTGAGGTTTCGATACGGCTGATATCTGCGCGAGAGGAAAACCGTTCTACAACCAACCGGTGCAAATGCGACGTATCCTTGGTTAACACTTCCACCACCGCGTCAAAACGGCCGCTGATCATCCACCCTGCGCGCACTTCGGGGATTTTCAGGATCTCCCTGAGAATTCGATCCAAGTCGGTCTTTTTGTGTTCCGACATCTGGATGAACAAGAGCGCTTTCAAAGACAGACCCAGCCGTTCCAGTCGAATGTCGGTAAAGGTTCCCGCGATCAAACCACTTTGTTGAAGCCGCTTGAGACGCTCGTGCACGCTTGATGCCGCCAAACCGACCTCATGCGAGAGCTCTTTATTTGTCATTCGAGCATCTTTCGACAAAAGCGACAGAATGCGCCGATCTGTTCGGTCAATGTCCATTTACACACCTCTATGGCGAAATCACTTCGATGGATTCCGGCTTTCTCGAATGTTATTCACATGCGAAAGCATAAGTTGCGAAAATAGTTCGGGCAACAGATCAAAATGACGTCGTTTATCCGGATCAAGAGGTGGCCATGGAAGTCTCAGCATTTTTCGTCTTTGCGCTCATCGCTTCGGTGACGCCGGGCCCATCCAATGTCCTGCTGACGACTGTCGGCGCCGGAGTTGGTGTCCTGCGTGGGATGCCCGCGTTGATTGGAACCGCTTTGGGAACGGTGCTAATTCTATTCATTGTAGGATTTAACCTTGGCGTCACAATCCTTGAAAGCCAAGCCATGCTGACAGTGCTGCATGTTGCAGGCATGGGCGCCGTCCTCTGGCTGGCTTGGTCTATCGCTACAGCCGCGGTTTTCGATGAAATTGAACAACGAGGCGGCACGCTGAAATTCGGCTTTGTGTCTGCAATGTTGCTCCAATGGGTCAACCCTAAGGCCTGGATCGTATCTGTATCCATTGTTGGGACCTCTATGGCAGTCGAAGGTTCGGCGATCGAACAGTCCGCAATACTAAGCCTGATCTTCATTCTCGCCGCCGCTATCGGTTGCTTTCTCAGGCTGGCAAGTGGCGTGGCGATGCGGAAGCTTCTGCAACACCCGACCAACGCCCAACTGTTCAACATGACGCTTGGCCTTGGCCTCGCCGCGTCAATGATCACACTGATTTAAGAAGGAACCCCTCGACATGTTCGACACGAAAATCGCTATAATCGTCCGCGATGACCTCGCCACCTGGCAGAAGCTCAATGTGACCGCCTTTCTGATGAGTGGCCTGACCGGCGCCAACCCTGATCTGATCGGCATTCCTTATGAAGACCGCGATGGTAATGCCCATCTGCCGATGTCAGTGCAGCCGGTCATTGTGCTGACGGGCGCAGCCAATGTGCTGACCAACATCCGCAACCGCGCTCGGACTCGCAGCGTCGAAACCGTTGCCTATATCGAAGAGATGTTTGCCACTGGACATGATGACGCGAACCGCGCCGTCTTTGGCGAACATGGTCCCGACGAGCCCAACACGGTGGGGATCGCCCTTCGCGCAGACAAGAAGATCGTCGACAAGATCACCAAGGGAGCAAAGATGCATGGTTGAACACGGCAGTGAGCGTAGGCGCGCCCCTTTGGCGATGCCCCGCTGATCGGTGCAAAACTTGGCCAGATAAGGTTCACCCGACCAACCCTGCCGGAAACAGACCTTTTGCGTGGGCATCACTTTTGAAACCATTGAAGAGGGGCACGGGCAGCACAGCTAAAATACACTTAAGGTCGAAACATTCGACACAGTGTCTGGTGATGTTCTGATCCGCCAGCAACGGCAGCACGGCGTAGGCCTTTGGTACGCATCAAACGCATTCCCCAAGACTTAATTTGCGATTTCGCCATACTTCGCATGAGCAGCGCATTGCCCGCCGCATAAAGTGCAACACGGACGTCACTGTCCTCTGCCTTTGATCGTCGTGCTCTCCTGACTGGTATCGCCGGGGACTAAGCCCAAAATGGGCGCCCACCGTACGGGATCTTTTGAACCGTGTGGGATCATCGACGGCTGCCGTCAACGTCAGTGCTGAAATGGAGCCAACTCCGGGAACCGTCATCAGCCTCAGGCAAACCTCATCCTGACTGGCAGCCTGCTTTATGCGCCGGATCTGCTCCAAATATTGCTGATACAGCGCCACCCTGGCATCATTCTTATCGGTCTTGTTTCTCATCGCTGACAGGGCTGCGTTCACCTGCCGCGCCTCCATGCAAACCACATCAAAACCTGCAGCCCAAAGTAGAGATGCGGGCTCATCGTACCAGCTTACAAACCGATGTGTTCTATCGGGACCTCAAAATCAGAGAGGCACGCAGCAATGTCATCGACCTGGCAAGCCAGCTCGCGCTCGAGAACGACCTTGCCTTCGTATCAACACCGCAAAGCGCGCACGACCGAAGTGACACATCACGTCAAACAAAGTACTCCGTCATCTTTCTCCCTTGTTCACAGCTATCCTGTGATCATACCGGGAGGTCGACCTCGAAACAGCGGTAGCCCAATGGGGAAGTTCGCGCCGACCGCGATAGTCCCTATGCTGCAGGTACAGGCCTCTCGTGGTTTCTCGGCGGCTGTGCGGGACGAAACTGCCTTTTGCCGGTGCGGCTAGTGCTGGTTCAGAAAGCCTTCGCTTGTGCAATATCGTTGACTCGCTTGGCCAGCAGATTTCTCTGTAGCAGTCATTCGTGAGGACCTATCCAACGTTATACAGTCGTCTCTTTCACACTTTGTGAGATGTGATTCAAATGGAGCAGCGCGTGCCGTGTTGCGAAAAGTGGGATCTCTTGTCGCGGCGACCCGCAATCCGCCACAGCACGCAAAATGCTGGCTTTGTAGGAGGATCGAGCATAGCGCAGAGATTTTGGCTGCCTCGGAACTGCCGCTAATTGACGATACAACTACCATCTATTTTGTTCGCAACTGCCTTTCTAGCCGATCACAAGAAATTGGAATGCCAAAGCAAGCATTATTGCGGATGATTTCGCAGCCACGCCAGAGTCTGCTCTGTCGGTCCTTTAGGTTTATACTCCGCACCCAGCGGTGCGCGATAGCCCAGCCTGGCAATGATTTCGAATAAATAGGAATAGTTGGTCTCACCCCAATCCGGTGCACCGCGGTCAGGAACGGATGCAAATTGAATATGTCCAATAATCGGCAGCAACGCAGTAAGCCGATGGGTCAGATCGCCTTCCATCAGTTGCACATGGTAGCAGTCGAACATGAGCGCGATATTGGGCTTTGCGACCTCGGCGATGATGTCCTTTGCCTGATCCGTTGTCTGAAGGAAATAGCCCGCAGCGTCGTAGCGATTGAGTGGTTCAATCAGGATTTTAATCCCATGCGGCGCTGCTGCGTCGCAGGCAAAGCGCAAATTGGCGACAAAGGTAGCGTGGGCTGCCGCGCCTTGCGCAAAACCGGCCATGACGTGGATCGCGTGTGCATTGATGGCAACGGCATAATGCAGTGCCTCGTCGATTGCGGCGCGCGCATCTGTGATGCGATCTGGCAGCGCGGAGAGGCCGTTTTCGCCGTTGTCCACATTACCACGTCGGGTGTTTAAGCCCAGCATAACCAGTCCACTGGCATCCAGCGCGGCTTTTACATCTTCCGCAAGCGTCTCATAAGGCCAGTGGCATTCAACCGCGTCAAATCCGGCGGCTTTGGCAGCATGGATCGCGTCAGTCAGCGGCAAGTCAGCCCAAAGAAACCCAAGATTGGCCGAGAATTTGGTCATTCCTCCCACTCCACATTGAAATGCGTCACCAGATCAGTGATCTGCGCAGGCGTCAGTTGGCGAGCGCGCAAACCCTGCGTCATCATCGCAAGGCGCGCGGTGTCCTCCAGCTCTTCGATGGCATTACAAGCCGCTTCCACGTCCTTGCCAGCCACTACTGGCCCATGGTTGGCCAGCATCACGGCACTGCGCTTGCCTGCAAGGCCACGCACAGCATCCCCTATGGCCGGATCACCGGGGCGAAAGAAGGGCAGCAGCGGAACTTTGCCAAGTTTCATAATGGCGTAAGGAGTGAGCGGGGGCAGAAAGCTCTCCGCATCCACATCGGGCATCAAAGACAGGGCCACGGCATGACATGAATGCAGATGCACCACAGCGCCCGCCGTGCTGCGCGTGTCATAAAAGGCCGCGTGCAGTGGCATTTCCTTGGTCGGTGGATCGCCGTCGATCAAGATACCCGCGCTGTCAAATCTTGAAAGCCGGGCAGGATCAAGACGGCCAAAGCTTGTGCCCGTGGGCGACACAAGCAATCCGCCGTCTTCTGTGCGGGCAGAGATATTACCGGTGGATCCGCCGGTAAGGCCTCGATCAAACATTGACTTCGCTAGGATGCAGATCAACTCACGCAGCGCCGTCTCTGTCATGCTTTTGCTCCAAGTATTTCTGCGGCTTTCGCAAAATAGTCCGGCGCACCGAAGTTGCCGGATTTGAGCGCGATGACCAGCCTGTCACTCGCCCGCAATGCAGGAACGCCCGGATCAATTTCCGGGCCAATTTCAAGGGCGGTCAGATGCAATGCTTCGACGATTGCGCCGGATGTTTCGCCCCCCGCAGTCAATATCTTTCGGATGCCCCCAGCGACCAGCCGGCGCGATACCTCTGCAAAAAAGTTCTCCAAGGCTTCTGCGCTCTTCTCGCGTCCGAACTGGCTCTGGATATCCGCCACAACTGCTGGGTCAGCAGAACTGTACGCCAGCGGGATACCGTTGGCGTCCATCAGCCAATCAGCCACCGATTGTGGGTGCAATGCGCCATTGATCACATCGTCGGCAACGATTTCGTAAGACGGGTTTGTTTTGCGGTGCAGGGCGACCTGAGCCCGCGTCGCGTTTGAACAAGATCCGGACAGAACGACACATTTACCGCGTTCGCCGCGCCAGCCTGCGCCAGTATTGGCAATCTGGCCACGTTTGGCAAAATTGCGCGGCAGCCCCAGTGCCACACCGGACCCGCCGGTAATCAAGGGAAGCCCATCGGCGGCGGCCCCAATCTGTAGTAGGTCTTCGTCCTGCAAAGCATCGACGACGATCAGGCGCCTGCCAGCATCATGCTCTTTGGTCAAAGCGTCCCTGATCGCTTCGGTGCCCGCCAGAACGGTCCTTGCATCAACATGGCCAACGCCGTGCCGCGTTTGTGGTGCCAGCCAGCGGCGGATGTCGGGGTCTGTCATCGGAGTTAGAGGATGGTTCTCCAAGCCACTTTCGTTCAACAGCGTGTCATGCACAAAGAGGTGCCCCTGATAGATTGAACGCCCGGTGCCGGGAAAGGCAGGGCAGACGATCACTTTATGCGCATCTAAAGCGTCGGCAATCGCGTCGGCGACGGGGCCGATGTTGCCCTGGGGCGTGGAATCAAAGGTTGAACAATATTTGAAAAAGAATTGCTCGCACCCTTGCTCTCGCAGCCATGCCAGCGCGTCCAAGGATTGGCGCACGGCCTCTTGCGGATTGATCGACCTTGATTTGAGGGCGATGATACCTGCTTCAACGTCTGGCTGGGCCGGTTCGGATGGCACGCCTGTATATTGCACACACCGCATGCCTTGTTTTGACAAGGTGTTGGCCAGATCAGACGATCCGGTGAAATCATCCCCGATACAACCCAACAACATCAGATATCTCCTGGCAGTGTAAGGCCGGCATTGCGTGCATAAACCTTGGCAACGGCCGCATCGTCTTCGGACCCCAGACCCGAGCCTGACGTCGCGAGGAATTGTTGCAATGCGGCAGCGGTCAAGGGAGCCCCGAATTTGGCGTCTTTGGCGACATCAAGGACAATTCCGAGATCTTTGGGCCATATGTCGACAGTGGAGTGCGGCGTGTAATCACCGGCCACAATATGCGGTGCACGGTTCTCCAGCATCCATGATGTACCGGCACATTTGCTGATCACCTCAAGAAATTGCGCAGGTGTGATCCCTTGGGTTATTCCGAATGTCATTGCTTCGGCCATTGCCGCAATGTGGATACCTGCCAGAAGTTGATTGACTGCCTTCATCGCCGACCCCGCACCGGCGCTATCGCCAAGTTCAAACACAGTTGCGGCTGTCGCGTCCAAGACAGGGTGCGCGGCGGCAAAGGCATCTTTGGTGCCAGAGGCCATGATGCTCAAGGCACCCTGGCTTGCCTTGGCGGACCCACCCGAGATCGGCGCGTCAAGATAATGAACACCTTTTGCATCGCATTTTTCAGACATCTGCCGCGCAAAATCTGGTGCAACGGTAGCGCATGCCATGACGATAGCGCCGGGGGACAACATGCCCACCACGCCGTCCGGGCCAAACAAAACGCTTTCAGTCTGTGCCGCATTCATGACAACCACGACCACGGCGTCCAATGTGCCCGCGACTTTAGCCAAAGTACCTGCGGTCCCGCCCTCGCTTTGGAAACGCTGCGCGGTCTTTGCATTGATATCATAGCCAAACGTTGTGTGACCTGCTCGAAGCAAGGATTGCGCCATGCCGTAACCCATTGAACCCAAGCCAATCACAGCGATACTTTTCTTCATTTGGCTTGCTCCTATTGGGTTTGCGTAAACGATGTGCGGGCCTGTGCTGCATCAGTGCGGCTTGAACGCACCCACCAGACCGAGTCAGACGATGTGATAAACATGTCCGTACCAGATGCTCCGCCAAAGCAGATATTGGAAGTTTGCGCCGGGAGTTTGATCTTGCCCAAACATTGCCCAGCAGTATCAAGACAATGAATACCGTCCAGCGCACTGGTCCAGATCAGCCCTTCATGATCGACCCGAAAGCCATCGGGAACCCCGGGCATGATTTCTACGAATACACGCCCGCCGGATAACGACGTACCGTTCACGTCAAAGACGCGGATATGGTGCGGTAAGGTATAGTCGATCTCCGGAAAGCTGGCCCCCCGGATTGCTCCGGAATCGGCGATGTAAAGCTGGCTTTCATCTGGCGAAAACGCCAATCCATTCGGTTTGTCGAAATCGGTAGCGACAGCCGTGATGGCCCCGTCAGGCGTCACACAAAAAACATAGCAACTGCCAATCTCGCTTTCGGCAGGGTATCCCTCAATGTCGGAATTGATGCCATATGGCGGATCCGTGAACCACACAGTGCCATCGGATTTGACGACAACATCGTTTGGCGAATTGAGCTTCTTGCCCTGATAGCTGTCTGCGATGAGCTCAACTGATTTTACATCTTCTGGATCGCGCCTGCGGATCACACGTCGTCCACCATGTTCGCACGAGACCATGTGACCCCCAATATCCAACGTGTTGCCATTTGCAAATTCACTATTGGGTAGCGCAACCTGTGCCTGTTGACCCGCGCGCCATTTCATCATGCGCTTGGCCGGGATGTCGTTGAAATAAAGCGTGTCGTTTAACCAGACGGGGCCCTCAGTCCAAGTGCATCCGCGCGCTATCCGTTCAGGTGGACGGTTGATATCGACCATATCGGCGAAAGACGCGTCGAAGCTTTCAAAGAAAACATCCATTTCAACCAACCTTTTTTCGCAGAGTCTGAAGTAGCAGCATTGCCAGTATAATCACGCCGAAGATGATATTGCGCCAAGCGTCAGAGATTTGCATGACAGACAGAATGGACGTCAAAAGCGTGATGAACAGCACTCCGCCAATCGTACCGACGAGGCTGCCACGCCCGCCCAAGATAGACGTGCCACCGATCACCACTGCTGCGATAGTGGGCAGCAAAAACGGATCACCCATGGATTGATAGGCCTGATTTGCATAGCCCGCGAGCAATACACCGCCAAAGGCCGAACATATTCCGGCAATCGCGAAGGCCGCAAAAATAACCGAAGGCGTGGAGACGCCCGACAGGAACGTCGCCTTTTCGTTGTATCCGATAGAGGACAGATACCGACCAAACCCAGAGCGCTTCAAGAGCAGCGCCATACTCCCAGCCGTCGCCATCCATACAATAAACGCAGCCGGAATACCCACAACCTTGCCTGTCGCAAGCCAGATCATGGTTTCGCTGGCTTCGCCCTTGGGGTTGAAGCCGCCAGTATTCAGGACCGCAACTCCCAACAGCATCGAATTGACTGCCAGTGTCCAGACCATTGACGGTATCCGCAAGATCGCAACGCCTGCGCCGTTGATAATGCCGACGAGTGCGCCAAAAAGCAGTGCCACAGGAACCGCGACTGCCGTCAGAACCGGATCGCCGGTGCCTGCCAGAGATGTCGAAACGATCGCTGCCCCACCAAGTATCCACGGCACTGACAGGTCGATGTGACCAAGCAGTATGACCAGCGTGGCCCCAAGTGCCAAAAGCCCCAGGAATGCCGAGATTTGAAGTTGCTGGGTGAGATACTCAAACCCCAGGATTTGCGGGTAAACGATGCTTCCGCCGAGGATCAGCAGGAGCGTCCCAACATAGGGCATCAAACTGTCCATTCTTGGCAAGCGTTGTGCAAACGTACTCATCGTCCGAATACCTCCAGCCGATTTTTGACGCGCAGCACATCAGCGCTGCCAATTGCAATTGCCGTGGCAAGGATCAACCCTTCTACAAAGGGTTGCGCAAGCGGCGGGAGCCCGGAGAAGAACATCAAAGCTCCGATCGTTTTGAGTATGAATGCACCCGCAATCGCTCCGGTTAACGTGCCAACGCCTCCGCGCAGCGCAACACCACCCAGCACGACTGCTGCGATTGAATTGAGTGTGAAATTGGGCCCGATCCCTGCATCGCCCGTCGTCGTTACGAAGCTGAAGTAAAGCCCTGCCAACCCTGCAAATAGGCCACCCAACGTAAATGACGCGAGACGTATTTTGGTCACCGGCATACCAGATTGGAATGCAGCTTGTTCCGATGATCCAACAGCGTATAGCCCAAGCCCTAAACCAGTACGTCGCAGTGGCACCCAGATCAGTGCGATGATTGCGGCGGTAATAATCATGGCGGTTGGAATACCGAACAGATCAAGCGTCATTGCATCGGCGAGATCATAGTCGATTTGCCCCCCCGGTGTAGGGCGCAAGAGCAAGGCCACGCCAACGAAGAGTGATGCAGTTGCCAGAGTGACGACGATTGGCTGAATGCGTCCATAAACCACAAGAAGCCCGTTAAGCAGCCCACATCCGGCACCTACAAAAAGGACGGCTATAATACCGAAAGCCATATCTAGGCTGGACCCGACCACAACATATGACGCCACACAGTTGGTCAGCGCCATGACAGCCCCGACCGACAGATCAATACCGCGCACGATCACGGCAAAGAACTGCGCTATTGCCGCCAAAGCAAGGATCAGAGATTGGTTGGCCCAGATCGTCGTCACATAGGTCGTTGGACCCGCCGGATGGGTCGCAAGGTAGATTGTCACCAGCACGGCCAAAACCAGAATAGCGAAGGCCTCGCGTGGGTTGGCACGCAAAAGATCACGCATGATGTGTGTCCTCCACACCATGTATATTCAACGATGCGGCAATGATGTTTTCGGCGGTGATGTCGTCACCGGACAGGTGCTGAACGATACGGCCATCGTAGAAAATATGCGTCTCATCGCATAGGTGGATCAGCTCTTCGTAGTCGGTCGATAGCAACAGGATCGCGACACCGCTGTCAGCCAGCTTGCGCAGCAGGGCGTAAATTTGCGTCTTGGTTTTGACGTCGATGCCGCGTGTCGGATCGGCCAGCAACATGCAGCGCGGTCCCAGTGCGAGCCATTTCGTCAGGGCCACTTTTTGCTGGTTGCCGCCTGACAATTCAGAAACCGTTTGGTCCAGGCTGTTACATTTCAGTTCCAGCGCTTCAAGAAACGGCTGATAAATGTTGAGGTCGCCCGCATCGATACCATCAACACCAAGGGCCGCAAGTTCCAGATTGCGCGCGATGCTTTGATCCATGATCAAGCCTTCAGTCTTGCGATCCTCAGGAACCAGCGCAATGCTTAGTTGTGGCGATTTGGCTATCTTAGGATGGGTGATCGAGATTGGCTCACCACCCATCAGGCAGTTGCCGCTCGTTCCTTTAAGCAGGCCAAACAGACCGTGCAACACATCGCCCTGGCCTTGACCGTCCAGCCCGCCCAGACCTGTGATTTGACCTTTGCGCAGCGTGATGGAGACGTAACGCATACGGTCTCCCCACCCAAAATTGTTGATCTTTATGACCTCTTCAGCATTCGCGTTGGCATCAGGTTTTAGTGGGAATAAATCGTCGATCCGCTGGCCAACCATCTTGCTGATAATGGCACCATAGTCATAGGCACCGTAGTCAAAAGTTTCGACGTGCACGCCATTGCGAAAAATCGAAATCCGGTCGGCTAGGGCTTCGATCTCGTGAAATCTGTGGGAAATGAACAAGACGCCAACGCCGCGGTCGCGCTCTGCTCTGATCAGATGGAATACTTTTTCAACCACGGAGGCGTTCAGTGCAGATGTCGCTTCGTCCAAGATCAGCAGCCTCGGATTGCGTGACAAAGCCTTGGCGATTTCGACTTGCTGCCTCTCGGCTAATGTCAAGTCAGCAATGCGCGCCTTCATGCGGATCGCACCGCCGTCGATCTTTGACAATATGTCTTGCGCGCGCGCTACTACTGTTGAATCTAGCCGCCCGAGCCCAGTTCCGGGCACGCCAAGCATCAGGTTTTCGCGCACACTTAAGTCTGGCACGAGCGATAGCTCCTGAAACATACAAATAAGCCCGCGTGACATTGCATCAGCAGGCGAAACAAGCTGCGCAGCGCTTCCGTCGATTTGAATTTCACCGATCGTTGGTTGAATTACGCCCGATACAAGCTTCATCAGCGTCGATTTACCAGCACCATTTTCGCCGAGAATCGCGTGTATTTCTCCGCCGAAACACGCAAAATCCACGTCTGACAGCGCTTTCGTCGCCCCATATATTTTGGAAACACCTGAGAGGCGCACGATGGCAGCGTCTGACCGTGGCATAGAGAATCTCCACCTGACTAATGAGGGCCGCAATTCCCGGCGGCATTATGAAATGCCGCCGGGTGAGTGTGTACTTATGTGAGCTATAGGGTGATTGAGGGCTGCATTAGGTGTCGTCGGCGCTTTGACCCAACAGCTCTTCCGGAGTGAAAGGTGCAAAACAGTCGGGAAAACCTGTTCCGGTGTTGAACGATTTTGGCAGATCAGGGAAATAGTTCACGCTTGGCTGAAGGTCGTCCGCCATAACTTGTGGGATTGGCAAAAAGACGGTCTGTGGCAGTTCGTTCCCTTGCAACAACGCAACTGCTGCTTCTAGTGCAATCGACGACATGGCAGGCGCCTGTGCCGCTGAGATGCCTGGGATGTCGAGTTCATCCATCAGGATGCGCACGCCATTTTCACCATCGACGCCCATAGGTACAATCGGATGACCTGCCGCTTGCATCGCATTGATCGTTCCTGCGGACCCGTGTTGCGACACGACGGCGTCGAACTGACCGTGTGTTGCCAATGCATCGGCAACAACTTTCTGGCTGGTGCCCGTGTCCCAGTTGCCGACAACTTCGATGATCTCAAGGCCTTCAACGTTTGCGAGCACACTCATCATACCAAGGCGACGGTCACGATCTGTGGCGTTGCCGGGAAGTCCGTTGACCATGAGAATTTTGCTGGCGGTGCCACCAAGTTCATCCATGACGGTCTGCGCCTTGAGGCGTCCTAGCTCAAGTTGGCTTTCGTTGATTTGCACGACCCTGTCGGTATCAAGCACATTATCGAATGGGATCAGCACTGTTCCTGCGCGCTCCGCACGGCGGATAACAGGCTCAAATGCGCTTGGGTTCACCGCAATAAAGGTGATCGCGTCATAACCAGCGGCGATAAAGTTATCGATTGCGGCGATCTGTGCAGCGCTGTCATTGCCCACCGAGACAACGGTGAATTCTTCGATGTTTACAGCGTTTTCGGGGCGCGCAGCCCAAGCCTTGGAGGCTTGGATTGCCGCAATGCGCCAATCGTTGCCCGCAAAGCCATTCACAAATGCCATTTTGTAGGGGCCATCTTTGGCAACACCCTGAACGAAACTTGTCCCCGGTGCCGGTGCAAAACACTCTGCGCGGTAAGTTTCTGCCATCGCAGCCGTAGACATCATCGCAGCAAATGCCGTCCCCAAAAGCAACTTTTTCATTTGAAATCCTCCCAGATCATTATTTCCCCCATATGTTTACGTAAACATATTAGACCTTGGGTACATGTTTACGTAAACATCTGTCAAGAGACTCTCTTCTGTCGTTAGAGACAATTATTGCGAGGCAGGCTTTCGATGAATAATAAAGTTACGCGTCCTACCATGGGCGACGTCGCGGACAAGGCTGGCGTCAGCCAGATGACCGTTTCAAGGGTCATGAACGGGAAGGGGTATATTTCCAAGGAAGTCCACGACCGCGTTAAATCGGCAGCTGAAGAAATCGGCTATGTCCAGAACCGCCTGGCGCGTGGTCTGCGCTCTGAAAAAACGCCACTAATAGCGGTCGTTTTACCGACCTTGGGTAACTCCGTGTTTAATGACGTCCTAAGCGGGATTACTGATGCGCTTACCCACGAAGGGTGCCGCCCGGTTTTCGGGGTTACTGAATATTTGCAGGCCAAAGAGGACGCATTGGTGCGTGATCTACTGTCCTGGCGGCCTTCGGGGATAATCCTGGCCGGCTTGGAGCATTCTGACGGTACGCGCAAAGCGATTGCTGCGGCTGATGTCCGAGTTGCCGAGATCATGGATATTGACGGAGCGCCGATTTCGGTCGCGATAGGCCTATCGCAAACAGCAGCAGGCGAAGCGACGGCCAAACATATGCTGGATAAAGGACACCGGCGTTTCGTTTATGCCGGAAGCCACAGCGGGTGCGATCTGCGGGCCGGCAAGCGCCTTGAAGGATTCCGCAGGACGTTGCGCGAGGCTGGTGCTACGCTCTTGTCCGAGGACATCAGCGACAAACCTTCGTCCATGATGGAAGGGCGCCGGATGACGTCTGATATCCTGTCACGACCGGATCGACCGGACGCGATCTATTATTCAAATGATGACCTGGCAACCGGCGGCATCATGCACTGCCTTTCAGAGGACATTCGGATGCCCGATGATATTGCTTTGGCGGGCTTTAATGGTTTGCCTTACCTAGATGCCCTTCCGGTGCGTTTGACGACCATCGAAACGCCACGTTACGAGATGGGCAGGCAGGCCGGAAAGTTTATTTCGCGACCAAGCGAAGAGAATTCCGAAAGCTGTGCGCGTGCGATCGATCTTGGCTTTAAGTTGTCCGAAGGACAGACATGCTAGCTTAGGCTTTCCTCTAGCATTCTCTACGACCGCTTTTCCAGTCGTTTGGCTTTGTCTGATAGAGCTTGGCTGCAGCAGAAGGCGAACTGTGCGCGCGCGCCGAGAATCCGCATTTCGCTACTTGATTTGTAATGGCGGCACTTCGAATAGATCAAAAATCCAAGCACCGAGACTTAGCTTGATGCCGGATGGCATTTCTAGCTGGATTGAGGCACTCGTAACTGTGGATACCAAGGGTTTGATTTCATATCGCAGCTATGTCGTAGCGACTTTCAGTTCTGACTAATCTTTGTAGGTCATTCCGTAGGCAACTTTGTCACGCACGCCGGATACGTCTTTGAAGAAGCCCTTTTTGCAGCCCTGCGTGAGCATAGCCGTTCCTATCAAGCACGCGCATTGCGCCCTGATTGCTGGCATAGCTTTCAGTGGTGAGTTTGTGAGCACCAAGTTCATCGAACGCCAATGCTGTCATAAACTTGCAGGCCCGCGTTGCGATGCCGTTACGCCAAGCGTGCGGCATCAGCATAAAGCCGATCTTATAATTGCCCGAGTTCATCGGGCTGACCTAGTTTTAGCTGTGCTTTGGCCAGCGTTTTCTTTCGTTGTCAAACGTAAAGGGGTTATGCTATTTTTGCGCCGGGCATAGCCATTTTTAGGGTCAATGTGCCCGATTGCTCATGCAGGTATTCGTCAACGAACTCAAAGCCATAGCGTTCGTAGAACGGTCGTCCGATCTTGTTGTCCTTGAAGACATCAACACACAGTGGACCTTTGAGGCCAACCACATGATCGACCAGTTCGCGACCACGGCCGCGGCCATGATGGTCCGGATCAAGAAATAAGCCACCGATTTCATTGCCGATCATGGCGATGAACCCGATAGGGGCACTCTTGTCTTGGATGACCCATGTTTCTGCGTTGGGCAAATACATGTTGCGCAGCGCATCCCTGACGAAGGTCACGAAATCCGTGGCGAGAAACGGATGCGCAAGCGCGTTCGCCTTCTCCCAGATGGCGATCAACGCGTCCGTGTCATTTGATGCGTATTCTCTAATCATTGTCTTACTTTCGGTTGTTTCTGGACTGCCCGGATCATCTTATGAAGGGCTTTGTGATCTGATTTTCGCTCTGCCAACGAGGCTGAGTTGAACCGCTCATCGGCGACCAGTTTGTTCCACCGGGCCAGCCGATCTGGTGTGATGTCGCCCCGTTTTACAGCGTTTTGAATCGCGCAGCCGGGTTCGGTTTCATGGGTGCAATCGCTGAATCTGCATCGATTTGCCAAAGCTGCGATATCGTCAGACACCTTGGCAATTCCGTCTTGCGCATCTGACAGCTGAAGCTCGCGCGTGCCCGGAGTGTCCAGCACCGCACAGCCATTTTGCAAGAAGTGAAGCTGCCGTCGCGTGGTGGTATGCCTTCCCTTCGCGCCGTCTTCGCGAATGACTGTTGTCTCCACGGATTGTTCATCCGATAGGGCATTGGCCAGCGTTGACTTTCCAACCCCAGATGATTCCAGAAAGGCAATTGTCTGCCTTGATTTGCACCAATCACGCAGCTTGGTTTGTGGCTCGTCGCCAAGCGCGTTCAGGGCCAGAGCCAACACCTGCTGTGAAATGTTAGAAGCTTCCTGAACGAAAGAGCCGACATCTTTGCACAGGTCAGGTTTGGTCGACCGCATCACTGGCGTGACCTCCGCCTCAAACGCCAATGCCACATAGCGTTCAAGCCGTGCCACGTTGAAATCCTGATTGCAGGACGTCACGACAAATGCCGTATCCACATTGGCGGCAATCAATTGCAACCTGCGATCCGTTTCGCGGCACGGTTTTTGAACAGGCTTTTGCGATTAAGTACGATGCTTTCTGGCGGGTACTGCTGGTTCCGCAACAGCCAGTCAGCCACGGCGGCTTCTGGCTCCGGTGGAATGAGTTGATCAATGCCGTCACCAAGGGTTTGTAATCCGATGCGATGGACCTCGACCATGCGTACAGGCGGCGTTTCTGCCAGACCATCAATACTGGTTTGTCGTGTGAAAAACGGCTGCCAACCAAGTGTCACCAATCTGGACGGTTTGTGCACTGCCGGTTTTGCCGCGCCGGGTTGGAGCATGAACTTCGAATAATCTCGTGTCATGGCCGCCCCGCTTGAACGGCGCTGCGGCACCATTCTTTGACTGTCTTTAGAAGGGTTAGCTTCACCTCAGCGAGGGGGTAGTTTTCATACACAGACAAATAGTGCAGGGCTATTCCATCCAACACCGCCAGAAACAGCCGCGCTTGGTTTTCTGGGTCCGCAGAACCCCATTGGGTGAACCAGCCAGTCGTCTTGGACAGCAAGAGTTTCGCGCGCACTTGTTGAGACTGATACACAATGCTCTTTAGTTCGGGCATCAACATAAGGGTCAGTTGGAGCTTTAGAAAACGTCTCTCATTCTCAAGGTACTGGAAATAGACGTCTAAGAACCCGGACATTGACGCTTCTAGTGTTTCTTGGGGTTCCCATGTTGCCGCAACAACATTCATCTTCTCCGTTGTGTCCTCAATAAGGGCGATGAGCAAATCTTCTTTGCTGGAGAAATAGTTGTACACAAGACCTTTAGAGACGCCCGCCTTTACAGTGATTTGCTCCACAGTTGTTGCAAAATACCCCTGCGTTTCAAACAGCTCCATCGCAGCATTGAAAATCTTTTTCTTGCCCGTTTGAGGTCTCATCGGACTCTACCTTCGCGTTGCGACAATGCCGTCGTGAGTTTCTCTTCAAAGAACAGAGGCTTGTGACTGATGCATTTGACCCCTTCACCGGTCCAACACCTGTCGATCTATAACTGACTAATAAGTCAGTGACTGTAAAGTCATTTATAGGGCTAGTGCAATGTTGCGATACCCGAATACCAGCTAAAGCAGCCATTTATATATAATGCAGCATTAGTCCAAACGGGCTCAAAGCGATCGTCACTGCATCGTCCGCTAAGGAATTCCTCACCATCCTGGGTCAGTTTATGACGTGAAGGCGAAGTCATATGGCGTTCAACAATTACCCAGTTTTAGAGATCCGGATTTTCTTTAGCCTTCGTACAATCGCCGGCACTCAGGTTTGCGATACAGCCAGGTCGAGTGACAACGCGGCCTCTCGTATCGCAACGGTCAGCCTGTCACGACCTTCATCAAAGGGCTGATCGGCTGGGAACATCAGACTGATCCCTCGGTTCGCATCGTCCATATCGAGAGGTTTGACCACGATTTCATCGCGGTGGACAGCTTGCCGCCGTACAAAGAGATCGGGGAGCACCGCGACACCGGCACCGGTCGCGGCCATCAAGACAATGGAATCAAGGCTCGTCCCCTCGTAATCATCCGAAACGAGGCCGCCGCTAAGACCAGCGATACCATAGACGATACGTGCCAGCCGGTGGCCTGTATCGAGTGTTAGCAGGCGCTGCCCAGCCAGATCGCCTCCGCTGACTTTGGTAAGCGACGCGATAGGGTGGTCGGTTGAAACTGCGACCCAGAGCGGCTCTGTGAACAGGGGGCGCTGCCAGGTGTTGGGGTGGTCTTCAGGGGTGGAGATGATTGCATCGAACCGACCGTTTCGGATGCCCTCATCAAGGCTTAGAGTGTTTTCCTCACGGACTACAACGCGCAGATCAGGCTGATCGTCGTGCAGGGATCGCATCACCTGGGGCAGGAGATAGGGCCCGATTGATGGCAGCACGCCAAGCCTGAGTCGCCCTCCGAATGGCAAGGCCGAGGTCATGACACGGCGGAGGGTCTCGACCTCTGCCAATATGCGGCGCGCCCGTTGCACGAATTCAAGCCCTTTTGCAGTGGCTTGGGTGCCACCACGCCCGCGCGTGAAGAGCCGGACGCCCAGATCAGCCTCAACAGTGGCGACCTGATTGGACAGACTCGGTTGGCTCACGTTCAGAGTCTCTGCAGCCAGCCCGAACCCGCCGAGCTGATGCACCATTACGATGTATTCCAATTGGCGAAGTGTGGGTCTCATGAATAGCTTCAGGCTATGTTAAATGGTGATATAAAGTATTTAAGCTATCAAAATCGACATGGCAAGAAGCGCAAAACGGAATGGAGCTTCGCGAATGTCTGCCGTCTTCGACACTTTGTCTGTCAACCTCATGGTACCCACTATCCTGTTCTTTATCCTTGGACTTGTGGCCGCAGCCGTAAAGAGTGATCTGTCGATCCCGGAGGGAGCTGCCAAGTTCATGTCGCTCTACCTTCTGCTCGCCATTGGATTCAAAGGGGGGAACAGTCTGGCCGAGCATGGTTTGCGCGGTGATTTGCTGGTGGCGATCATGGCAGGCTTGCTCCTGTCTTTTGTGATCCCCTTTGCGGCCTTCTGGTTGCTTCGTGTTATGACGCGGCTGGATGCAATGAACGCAGCGGCTGTGGCGGGACATTACGGGTCGATCTCAATCGTGACCTTTGTGGCGGCGTCAAGTCTGCTCGAGCTGTCTGGAATTGCGTTTGACGGCTACATGGTTGCGGTTGCCGCCGCGATGGAGGTTCCTGCGATCCTGTCAGCCTTGTGGATCGCGCATCGGTTCTCCGGAGATCAGGCGGTTGGTGGCGTACCTGCACGTGAGTTGTTTGCAAACGGGTCGGTTGTGCTGCTCTGTGGCGCCTTCGTAATCGGGGCCGTAACGCAGGACAAAGGAATGGAGATGGTCGCGCCCTTTGTTGTGACTCCGTTCACGGGTATTTTATGCCTCTTTCTGCTCGATATGGGTATTTCTGCCGGCCGGAGCTTGCTGAACAACCGTCATTTACTGAACCCGGGGCTCTTTTCCTTTGGCCTGCTGATGCCTATCACCGGTGCATTATTGGGTTGGGTGGTTGGGTCAGTGATCGGGTTGCAGACGGGAAGCTTGTTCCTGCTTATCGTCTTGTCCGCCTCAGCCTCCTATATTGCGGTTCCGGCGGCGATGCGTATCGCGCTACCAAAGGCGGAGTCTGGTATCTATCTAACTCTATCACTGGGTGTGACGTTTCCGTTTAACATCACTGTGGGGCTGCCGCTTTATCTCTGGATGGCAGGTATGGGGTCCTGATTTCAGTGGGAATGATGCAGCGGCTGTCTTTCGATCATTCGGGTATTCCTTACCGAATTCAGATTGGGCGGTTTGGGATCATGACTGCACGCTTTCGCCAATTGACGGCAGCTGCATCTGAGCACAATGTCATCACATGGGACATTCTCTTGATATTCAGCGCCTTCCGCGCGCTTTTGATCCGGATTTGGGGCAAGATGCACTGGTGCTTGTGCCTGAACTTTCCGGCGATCAGGCGGCGTTGGTGGCAGGTGCTGCAGGCTCCAGCCCGTATCTTAAGGAGCTGATCACGCGTGAGGCAGATTGGGTGGCACCTGCACTGGCAGATCCGGAGGCGGCCCTGGCGCATATTACCGCCGATGTGCGTGCGCTTGCGCCGGATCAGCTGAAACCCGGCCTACGGCGGGCCAAGCGGCAACTCGCATTGCTAAGTGGGCTATGTGATCTGGCTGGAGCTTGGGATCTGATGCAGGTGACAACGGCGCTTACAAATTTTGCCGAACTCTGTGCAGATGTGGCCATCAAGGCCGAGATCGCCGCTCTTATTAGGCGTAAGAAACTGCCGGGCCTGACCGATGCGGATATTGAAACTGCGGGCGGCCTGACGCTTCTGGCCATGGGAAAAATGGGTGCCTATGAGCTGAACTACAGCTCTGATATCGACATGATTTGTCTCTTTGATGAGACCCGTTTTGATCCCGACGACTTCTATGAGGCTAGGCAAGGCATGGTGCGGGCGACGCGCAACATGTGCACAACTCTGAGCGAACGGACCGCTGATGGTTATGTGTTCCGCACCGATTTACGGCTGCGCCCGGATCCCGCGGTAACCCCGGTCGCCATGGCGATGGAAGCGGCGGAGCGATACTATGAAAGCCTCGGCCGCACTTGGGAACGGGCAGCTTATATCAAGGCGCGCCCCTGCGCTGGCGATTTGGATGCAGGCGCCAATTTTCTCCAGACCCTGCGCCCCTTTGTCTGGCGGCGACATCTTGATTTTGCAGCCATTCAGGACGCTCATGATATGCGGCTGAGGATCCGGGAGAATAAGGGAACCGGCGGCTCACTGACTGTGCCTGGACATGATATGAAACTGGGCCGTGGAGGCATTCGGGAGATTGAGTTTTTCACGCAAACCCGGCAGTTGATCGCCGGTGGCCGCGACGAAAGCCTGCGCTCACGCGGTACGCTCGAAGGTTTGCAGGCATTGGCATCCAAGGAGTGGGTGCCGCAGGATATCTGTGATCAACTTAGCGCACACTATGTTGCGCACCGCGAGGTGGAGCACCGCATTCAGATGGTGCATGACGCCCAAACGCACCGAATGCCACAGTCCGAAGATGGCATCGCGCGGGTTGCCTGCCTGATGGACCGTGACCGTGCGGAGCTGATGGCGGAGGTCAAGGCTCGACTGGAACAGGTGCATGAGTTAACCGAAGGTTTCTTTGCTCCTGACACACCCGTTGAGGTCGTACAGGCCGCGGCCCCTGAGGTGCTTGATGATGACATTTTGGCACGCTGGCCGACCTATCCTGCGCTGCGTTCAGCGCGGGGCGCGCAGATTTTTGAACGGCTAAAACCGGAACTTCTGGCGCGTTTGGCGCGCACCGCTCAACCAGCGGAGGCGCTGGTCGCACTGGATGGATTTCTCGCGGGTCTCCCCGCAGGTGTGCAGTTGTTTTCGCTATTTGAGGCCAATCCTCAGCTGATCGATCTGTTGATCGATATCGTGGGTACCTCCGGTACGTTGGCAAGTTACCTGTCCCGCAATTCCAGTGTTTTTGATGCGGTTATCGGGGGATCGTTTTTTGCCGATTGGCCTGAGCGGAAGGCCTTGGGACAATCTTTGCGGCTGGTTCTGGCTCATGAGGATGACTATGAAACCCGTCTGGATGCAACCCGGCGCTGGTGCAAGGAGTGGCATTTCCGTATCGGTGTGCACCATCTGCGCGGCCTAATCGATGCAAGTGATGCAGGAGCGCAATACGCTGAACTGGCAGAGGTGGTGATCGCTGAACTCGCGCCAATTGTGATGGATCAGTTTGCCCTTAAACACGGACCTGTTCCGGGGCGCGGTGCGGCTGTTCTGGCGATGGGCTCGT
The DNA here is from genome assembly GCF_047372505.1 of Phaeobacter cretensis. NCBI lineage: Bacteria > Pseudomonadati > Pseudomonadota > Alphaproteobacteria > Rhodobacterales > Roseobacteraceae > Phaeobacter > Phaeobacter cretensis. Next base: position 261,388 of record NZ_JBKBEU010000001.1, on the reverse strand, counting down.
TGGGGGCAGGGCAGATCAATGCTCTGTCGGATTTGGACGTGATTGTGATCTATGATCCGGGCGATGAGGACACATCAAACGGGCCACGCCCACTGGCAACCCGTCCTTACTATGCCCGGCTGACACAAGCGCTGATTACCGCATTGACCGCGCGTATGTCGCAAGGCCAGCTTTATGAGGTGGACATGCGGTTGCGGCCGTCCGGCACGCAGGGGCCGGTCGCTACCAGTTTTGAGAGTTTTTGCCAGTATCAGCGCAATGATGCCTGGGTCTGGGAACATCTGGCGCTGACCCGCGCGCGGGTGGTTGCAGCTATACCCACGCCGATCGCAGAGGGGCTGTCTCAGGATATCACGGCTTTTCGCGAGACATTTCTGGGAGCGCCGCGCAGCCGGGGAGCGATCCTGCCCGAGGTCGCAAAGATGCGCGCGCGTCTAGCTGCCGCCAAAGTGCCAAGCGGGCCATGGGATGCTAAAACCGGTGCAGGTCGGATGATGGATATCGAGTTGATCGCTCAGACCGGAGTGCTCCTTAGCAATGCGACCGGACATGATGTAGCCGCCGGATTGACGGGCACTGTCGCCTGCGGCTGGTTGGATGCCGCAGATGCCGCTGAACTACAGCGTTCATATGAGCTATTCTTGTCTGTACAGACTGCCGCGCGGCTGGTTTCAGGCAAGGCCATAAACGCCCAGACATTGGGTGAGGGGGGGGCGCAGTTCCTGTGTCGCAGCACCGGTTATGATGATCTGGCAGAACTGGAAGCCGCGTTGACACAGAGCTATCAGAGCTGCGCTGATATCATTGCTGCCGCATTGGCAAGAGAAGGAGCAACCGACCATGACATCTGAGGCGATAACTGACGCGCAGCTTGCCACTCTGGATCCCAAGGGTTTGATCCGGGAAAGTTATCGCATTGAGGGCATCCAACCGGGTGAATGCCGCAGCATCTTTTTGGACTGGGCGCTGAGCCTGCCGGACGGGGTGGATAGTCGACAGGCTATTGTAACATTACGGGATTATCTGGGGGCTGCCTATCCAGATCATCCGATGACGTCGGTGCTGCAAGAGGGGCAGGATGCCGCTGCCAAACCGCGCAGGCGCGGCGGCTGGCGATCGCGCACTCGGTAGCGGTTTATACGCCGCGCAGGGGCAAATCACAGCGATAGTTGCGGGGCTGTGAACACACAGCAGAGGACACCCTTTCAACATAGCCTCGTTGCGGTTAAGAGGGGCGTATGACAGCTTCTTCCTCCGCGCCCGAGCGCGCCCGTGTAAAATTGAAACCCAAAGCCAACGCCCGTGCCTTGCGCCATGGTTTTCCTTGGGTCTATGCCAATGAGCTGGTTACAGACCGGCGCACCCGAAAACTGGGACCTGGCACCCTTGCAGTGCTGGAAGACGATGGCCTGACGCCAATGGGACTGGTTGCAGTCAATCCCGAGAGCAAGATCATCGGGCGAATGCTTGATACGGACCCCGCAGCGGAGCTGAGTGTGGATTGGTTCAAGAGTCGTCTGCGTCGAGCGCTGGACTTACGTGAACTGCTTTACGACGCGCCTTTTTACCGGCTGGTACACGCCGAATCCGATGGCCTGCCGGGCGTGGTGATCGACCGGTTTGGTGACACCTGCGTGGTGCAGCCCAATGCGGCTTGGGCCGATGCCCATCTGGACCTCTTGACCGAGGCTCTGGTTGCAGTGACCGGTGTGTCCACCGTACTTAAAAACGCCTCAGGGCGCGCTCGCAGCCTTGAAGGCTTGGATGACGTTAGCGCTGCGTTGCGCGGCACTGCGCCAGAGAAAGCTGTAGACGTCACGATGAACGGGGCGACCTATATGGCTGACCTCACCGGGGGGCAGAAAACCGGGCTGTTCTACGATCAACGCGATAACCACGCTTTTGCGGCCAAACTGGTGAAACCGGGCGCGAAGGTTTTGGACGTGTTTTCCCATGTTGGTGGCTTTGGTCTGGCTATGCTGGCGGCCGGAGCGGCTGAAGCAACCTGCGTTGATGGATCTGCGCCTGCGCTTGAACTGGCACGACAGGGCGCCGCTGTCAGCGGCTTTGAAGACCGGTTCACTGCACGGCAGGGCGATGCGTTTGATGTGCTCACTCAGCTTGCTGATGATGGCGCGCAATTTGATGTGATCATCTGTGATCCGCCGGCCTTTGCCCCATCGAAACAAGCGCTTGAAGCTGGGTTGCGCGCCTATGAACGGATTGCAAAACTTGCGGCACCGCTTGTGGCGCCGGGCGGTTATCTTGGGCTGTGCTCATGTTCCCATGCGGCTGATCTCAGCCGATTCCGCAATGCATCCGCGCGTGGGATTGGACGTGGCGGACGCCGCAGCCTATTGCTGCACACAGGTTATGCCGGGCCAGATCATCCGCAGCTGCCCCAGCTGGCCGAAAGCGGCTATCTAAAGGCAGTTTTCTTCCGGCTCGATTGATACGCTGATGAAACTGCTGCTGGATGCCTGCGTTCTTTACCCGACGGTTATGCGCGAAATGCTGTTGGGGGCCGCACGGATCGGTCATTTCACGCCGCTGTGGTCGCCGCGCATCCTGGAAGAATGGGCGCGGGCCGCTCGCAAGATTGGCCCCACGGGCGAGGCGCAGGCGCGTGGCGAGATCGCGCTGATATCTGCGACCTGGCCCAAGGCCGCTGTCGCGCCGACACCCGCAGTGGAAGCGCGGTTGTGGCTACCGGATGTTGCGGATCTGCATGTGCTGGCTTCGGCCATCGTGGGGCACGCGGATGCGATTGTCACGGTCAACAACAAGGATTTCCCGCGCCACACATTGGCCGAGGAAGGGCTGGAACGGATCGGCCCTGATCAGTTGCTCTACGATCTTTGGCTCAAGGATACTGGTGGTATGTCGGAGGTAGCAGCTACAGTGCTGGCCGAGGCCAACAGGCTGTCCGGCGGCGGGTGGGAGATGCGTCCGTTGCTAAAAAAGGCGCGGCTGCCTCGTATTGCCAAGGCACTCGCATCATAGAATTCCGCTTGTGGAGGGTATCAAACCGGTAGGTTCAGATCGTGCTCAGCACCTCGGCGGCAATCTCGAATGAGCGCAGCCGCGCATCATGGTCGTGGATTTGCCCGGTGATGATAACCTCATCCGGTTGATAGTGCTCCACAATTGCCGATAGATCAGCGGCGACGGTCGGTTTGCTGCCGGTGGCCGAGATCCGCAATGCCTCGTTCACACCTGCCAAAATCGGCGGAGCCAGATGTTTGCTGATGTCATCTATGGGTGCTGGCAGCTTTCCAGGTTTGCCTTCACGCAGGCGAGCAAAGGCCTGCTGCATCGTGGTTTTCAGCCTGACACCTTCAGCATCGCTTTCTCCAGCAAAGACATTGATCGCAATCATTGCATGGGGGGCAGCAAGGTGCTCGGAGGGCTGAAAACTGCTGCGATAGGCATCGAGCGCCTGATCCAGTGCCGCCGGAGCGAAGTGCGAGGCAAATGCATAAGGTAGGCCAAGTTGTGCCGCCAGTTGCGCTCCATAGAGGCTCGATCCGAGAATCCACATCGGCACCTTCGTGCCCAGGCCGGGGAAGGCGCGCACGCGCGCATCGGGGCGCTCGGGGCCAAGGTAGTTGATCAGCTCAATCACATCATGCGGAAAGCTGTCGGGATTTCCATCGCCGCTTTGTAAGCCCCGCCGCAGGGCACGGGCTGTCAGTAAGTCGGTGCCCGGCGCTCGGCCCAGGCCAAGATCAATACGATCACCGTAAAGGCTGACCAGTGTACCAAACGCTTCGGCTACCATATAGGGCGCATGGTTGGGCAGCATTATGCCACCAGCCCCGACACGGATCGATTGGGTCTGCCCCGCGATATGCCCGATCAGAACTGCGGTCGCAGCGCTGGCAATGCCGGGCATATTGTGATGCTCGGCCAACCAAAATCGATGATAGCCCCAGCTTTCGGCGCGCTGCGCCAGATCGGTACTGTTGCGCAGGGATTGTACAATATCGAGGCCTTCAGGAACGGGGGCTAGATCAAGAACGGAATAGCGCATGAATATTCTCCGGCGGCCCATAAATGTGGATGTGCGGGGCGAAGTCTGAAGTGGCGTATTCGGATGGCCGCCCGCAAACGCGATTGATCGTTACGAGGTGGGCTTGGCGCGTGCCGCTGACAAGGACGTTTGACGAGTTATCCATGCAGTGCGCGGTGAACCTTGCGTCACTTAGGGCCGGTGTCGGTCGTCCTTAGTTGTCACGCCTTGGACCAGCGTTTCTCCAGCTGGTCGAGCGCGGCGATGCGTTCTTCGGTTTTGGGGTGGCTCATCAGCCAAGCCGGGGCCATGCCGCTGCGCGCCTGCGTTAGGTCTTCCAGTTTACGAAACAGACTCTTTTGGGGGGCGATGCCGATCCCGGCCTTGGTCAGTAGGGCCGCCGCATATTCGTCAGCCTCATATTCATCGCTGCGCGACAGCCGTGCCGCCAGAAGTGATGTTAGCACATTGGCAATCCAAGGCCCGACGAAGGGCACAAACCGGCCGATAATGAGCATCAGAGCGGTGCGCAGGGCATTCTGACCAGAGAAATCGATCATCCGTTTCTTGGCGTGCCCCAGCGCCACATGGCCCAGTTCATGCGCTATGACCGATGCCAGCTCGACATCGCTGACCTCACCATCGCGGTACTTGCGATAGAACCCGCGGGTGATGAAGATCCGCCCATCAGGCGCCGCTAGCCCATTCACCGGATCAATCTCATAGATATAGACCGGAATATGGTCGATCTCGAGCGCGGCAGCCATCCGGTCCGTCAGCCTGCGCAGCTGCGCATCGGCCAGTTCAGTCGATTGCTGATCAAGGGCACGATGGGTGCGCCAGATCGACAGGCGGTAAGTTACCAGCCCGTAGATCACAGCCAAAAGGATAGGGGTCAAACGCAACATGGTTTAGGATATGGGGCTCTTGAGGCGTTGGGGCAAGGGATCGGCGATGTTCTTGGCGTCAGGCTTCATTGGTGTCCGCTTTGGCTCGCGCCTCTGCCTTGACCTCATCCCATAGCGCATCCATTTCTGCCAGATCGCTGTCCTCGGGGCGTTTGCCACGGCTGGCCAGCTTTGCCTCGACACCCTCAAATCGACGGGTGAATTTCGCATTGGCAGCGCGTAGCGCGGCTTCCGGTTCTACACCCAGATGGCGGCCAAGGTTGGCCATCACGAACATCAGATCACCAAACTCCTCTTCGACTTGGGTCTGAGTTAAATTGTCGCGAGCCTCTACCAGTTCGGCGGATTCCTCTGCGATTTTGGCCAAAACGTTGTCGGCAGAAGGCCAGTCAAAACCAACGCGCGCGGCGCGTTTTTGCAGCTTGTAGGCGCGTAGCAAGGCTGGCAGGCCTACGGCCACACCATCCAGCGTGCCCTGTTGGGCTTGTCCTGCACGTTCGGCTGCCTTGATTGTCTCCCAGTCCTGAGTTTGTTGTTCGGCAGATTTCTCGCGGGATTCAGCTCCGAATACATGAGGATGGCGCGAGACCATCTTGTTGGACATCGTGGTCACCACATCCTGAAAGGTGAAATGGCCGGATTCCGCTGCCATCTGGGCATGAAATACGGACTGGAACAGCAAATCGCCCAGCTCGCCCTTCAATTCATCCCAAGCTTCACGTTCGATTGCATCCGCAACTTCGTAAGCTTCTTCAATAGTATAGGGCGCGATGCTGGCAAAATCCTGTTCGATATCCCAGGGGCAGCCCGTTCGGGGGTCGCGTAGGCGGCGCATGATTTCCAGCAGGCGTTCGATGCCGGCAGATTCATTATGGATCAGATCGTTTTCGGGCATTGCGGCGGCTCTTGTTCCAGTGTCAGATGCATCAATCCCGAGTCTGACCAAGGAGTCCACCCCCATGCCCGTCGTGAATAGAATTGCCGATTACGCCGAGGACATGGCCCGCTGGCGGCAGCATTTGCACCAGATCCCTGAACTGGCGCTGGATCTGCCTAAAACGGCTGCTTTTGTTGCTGACAGGTTGCGTGAATTTGGCGTGGATGAGCTGCACGAGGGCATTGCCCGGACCGGCATGGTGGCGATTATCAACGGGCAGGCGGCCGATGGTGAAACGGGGCCAACCATCGGTCTGCGGGCTGATATGGATGCCTTGCCGATTCCGGAAGAAACCGGGGTGGAGTATGTTTCAAACCACGCGGGCAACATGCACGCCTGCGGTCACGATGGTCACACTGCTATGTTGCTGGGGGCCGCAAAATACCTAGCAGAGACGCGCAATTTCAAAGGCCGCGTGGCCCTGATTTTTCAACCTGCAGAAGAGGCGATCGGCGGTGCCCGTATCATGGTCGAAGAAGGCATTATGGAGCGGTTCAATGTCGGCGAAGTCTATGCGCTGCATAATGCGCCCGGCTTGCCGGTCGGTGCCTTTTCCACCACGCCGGGGCCGCTGATGGCGGCGGTCGACACCTTTCATATCAACATTCAGGGCGTCGGCGGCCACGGCGCAATGCCGCATGAAACCCGCGATCCGGTGATGGCGGCCTGTGGCATAGCACAAGCGATCCAGACCATTGTCAGCCGTAACCACTATGCGCTGGACGATCTGGTGGTCTCGGTTACGCAGATTCACACCGGCACCGTCGACAACGTGATCCCGGATACGGCCTACATCAACGGCACAGTGCGCACCTTTGATGCGCAGGTGCAGGATATGGTAATGCGCCGGATGAAAGAAATCGTTGCAGGGCAGGCGGCCAGCTACGGAGTCACAGCTGAGCTGGACTATGAGGTGGGCTATCCTGCAACTATCAATGATGCGGACAAGACGGGGTTTGCTGCAGCCGTCGCGGGCGAAATTTCTGGCGATGCAAATGTTGAGGCTGACTCCTCTCGTGACATGGGGGCGGAAGACTTCTCATATATGCTTCAGGCCCGTCCCGGCGCATATCTGTTCCTAGGTCAGGGCAACACAGCCGGGCTGCACCATCCCAAGTATGATTTCAACGATGATATCGCTCCTATTGGTGCGTCATTTTTTGCGCGTTTGGTCGAGAGGGCACAGCCCATAGTCGATGCGGCCATCGAGAGGTGACAATGGGAATGGAACCAGCTATTTGATCAAATAGCAGGAGCATCGGAAGGAGCCATACAATGGCGTTAGAAGACGCAAAGCACATGATCGATCACGCGTTTACACGTGACGACATGAAGGGGCTCAGCTTTGAGATCACCTTTGGCGGAGCGACTTCCTTTCTGCGACGAAAATACACCAAGGATCTGACCGGTGTGGATATTGCTGTTACCGGTGTGCCGTTTGATCAGGCTGTGACCAACCGCCCTGGCACACGTCTTGGCCCGCGCTCGATCCGCGAAGCGTCTTGCCTGCAAAGCCCCGATGAACCCTATGGCTGGCCGCATAAACCGCTCAGCACTCTGGCTATTGCGGACTATGGTGATCTCGCTTTTGATCACGCTGATGTCCCTGCGTTTCCGGCAGCATTAACCGAGCATATTCGTGGCATCTTGGCGGCGGATACGGCCGCGGTCGTACTGGGCGGGGATCACTACATCAGCTTTCCGATTCTCAAGGCCTATGCCGAGAAATACGGGCCCATTTCACTGCTGCAGTTCGACGCCCACACGGACACCTGGCCGGATGACAATATGGATCGGATTGATCACGGTACCATGTTCTACAAAGCCGTCAAAATGGGCCTCGTAGACCCCAAAACCTCGGTTCAGGTTGGAATCCGAACCACAAATGATGATACGCTTGGGGTCAACATTATTGACGCGCCCACCGTGCATGAAATTGGCCCTGCCGAAACTGCAAAACGTATTAAGGAAATCTTGGGCGATCAGCCCACCTACCTGTCCTTTGATATCGATGCGCTGGATCCGGCCTTTGCACCGGGCACCGGCACGCCGGTCTGGGGAGGGCTGACATCGGCGCAGGCTGCACGCATTCTGCGTGATATCGCAGGGATCAACATAAAAGGCGGCGATGTGGTGGAGGTTTCACCTCCGTTTGATACCACAGGTGCCACCGCTATCGCGGGTGCCCAAGTGGCGACCGAAATTATCTGCCTTCTTGGCTGGAACATGAGAGACAATGACTGACTTCAATCAGCCGATCAGCGGCAATGATCTGGCGCGGTTTTCCGGGCCGAACACTTTTATGCGCTTACCTCAGGCAACCTCGCTTGAGGGGTTGAATGTGGCGATTCTGGGCGTGCCTATGGATATCGGCACCTCCTGGCGTTCCGGCACCCGATTTGGCCCAAAGCAAATCCGTGCAGAAAGCGCGATGATCCGGCCTTATAATATGGCCAGCGGTGCTGCGCCTTTTGACAGCCTGAACATTGGCGACATCGGTGATCTGGCGATCAACACGTTTTCGCTGCCGGAGAGCCTTCGCATCATTCAGGAGAGCTATAGCGCCATCCTGTCCAGTGATGTGACACCCGTTGCAATGGGTGGTGATCACTCGATCACCCTGCCTATTCTTCGCGCGGTCGCCGAAAAATATGGCCCCGTCGCCTTGGTGCATGTGGACGCCCATGCCGATGTGAATGACGATATGTTTGGTGAGCGCGAAACCCATGGCACCGTATTCCGTCGTGCCTATGAAGAAGGGCTGATCGTCGCGGATAAAACCTATCAGATCGGCCTGCGCGGAACGGGGTATGGCGCTGAAGATTTCAAAGAAGCACAGCGTTGGGGATTTCAACATTTCCCGGCCAGCGAACTGTGGAATCGGTCGCTGCATGGCATGGGTGCGGAAATTCGTCGCGATATCGGCAATAGGCCGGTCTATGTCTCCTATGATATTGATAGCCTGGACCCGGCTTACGCTCCGGGGACAGGCACGCCGGAAATCGGTGGGCTGACTACACCGCAGGCACTGGAATTGATACGGGCCTTGCGCGGGTTGAACATCGTTGGCTGCGATATGGTTGAGGTATCGCCGCCTTATGACACGTCGGGGAATACGGCGCTCACAGCAGCGAACCTGCTATATGAGCTGCTCTGTGTATTGCCAGGCGTGACAACTAAATAGGGCAGCTGTCTGGTGGCAGCCGCCACGAGGGAGTTCAGACCATATGGGTCGAGTGATGGTATTTGTCTGGCTGAGCATCGCGGGGATTGTCGTGGTGCTTGGGTTTATTCGGCTTGCGCCAAGTGACCCGCTGGATTGGAACACGCAACCGGAGTTCACTGAGGACAAAACTTTTCGCGGGGGTGTCTTCCGGGTCGTGCGCAGCGGTGCAGACGGGTTGAAGCGGTTTCACACCGTCGCCAGCAATGCTGCACGCACCCGCGTTTTGGCAGGTTCGGTTGAAGACGAGATGGTCACTTATGTAACGCGCACCCGGCTTTTGGGGTTTCCCGATTACACCACGGCGCGGCAAGATGGGGATCTTTTGAAAGTCTATGCCAGACTACGATTTGGCCGCTCCGATCTAGGGGCCAACAATGACCGCATCAGCGGCTGGATGGCCCAGATGGAACAAGCCCCATAGTGATATCTGGTGGCTGAGGTCTGCTGGGCACGGCCTTATCGTTGGAGATAGCGAGGCGATACCGTTAGATCCGTGGCAGAGGGTTAGCCGCATCTGAAGATGTGGGAGCGCTGTTCGCATCCGCTGCAAGACAGCCCTTTTGCACCTCGCGCCACATAGGCACGTTCAGCGACATCTGACACTGCGCAGTGAACATGCGGCCATCGACCTGTAGGCAGATAAATTCGCCCAGCTCAATCCGGCTGCCGGATTTGTCGGTGCAATAGCAATCAATAGTGCGCCCGTTTGGCGCGGTCACGTCGGCTTGGGCAACGCCGGTAGAGCCAAAAACCAAAGTTACGATAGACAGAAACCGCATCGATGTAGACAGGCGCGGCAGAACCGTAGTCAACTCTGATCGGCGATGCTTGAGAGCGGGTCGCTGCCCCGCACCCTCTCTTATGATATGAAGACTGGCATGTTGCATGTCCCTAGCATATCACATGGGGAGCTTTCCGCCAAAGACAGATCAAACGGACATTGCGCGCATGATCCCAGAAGACCGAATCGATCAAATTCTACAACGGTTTCAATATCTTGAGGCCGTAATGGCGGAGGGGCCTGCTGGCGCGGATATCGCGGCGCTGGCCAAGGAGTATTCTGACCTGCGCCCGGTCGCGGAGCAGATCACCGCTTATCGTCGCTTGATGTCGGATCTAGACGAAGCTGAGCAAATGCTTGCCGATCCTGACATGGCGGCTTTGGCTGAGGAAGAGTTGCCAGAGCTGCGCGCGGCCCTTCCGGAGGCGGAACATGCTCTGCAGCTTGCCCTGTTACCAAGGGACGAAGCCGACAGACGCCCGGCGATGCTGGAAATCCGACCCGGCACCGGCGGTGACGAGGCTGCGCTTTTTGCTGGTGATTTGCTGCGCATGTACCAGCGCTACAGTGAGGCGCAGGGCTGGGGGTTTGAGATCATTGAAGAACAGTCGACTGAGCTTGGCGGACTGAAAGAGGTCGTGGCTCATGTCAAAGGGGTAAATGTGTTTGCCCGGCTGAAATATGAATCCGGTGTGCACCGCGTTCAGCGCGTGCCGGTGACGGAATCTGGGGGACGTATACATACTTCGGCTGCTACGGTCGCGGTCCTGCCCGAGGCTGAGGATGTTGATCTTCGGATTGATCCCGGTGATTTGCGGATCGATACCATGCGCGCCTCCGGTGCTGGAGGTCAGCACGTAAATACAACCGATTCAGCAGTTCGGATCACCCATATCCCGACTGGTATCATCGTCGTTAGCTCTGAGAAGTCGCAACACCGCAACCGCGAGATTGCCATGCAGGTTATGCGCACGCGGCTTTATGATCTGGAGCGCCAACGGATTGACAATGAACGCTCGGCCGACCGCGCAAGTCAGGTTGGCTCGGGGGATCGCTCCGAACGCATTCGCACCTATAATTTCCCACAGGGGCGGATGTCGGATCACCGGATCAACCTTACGCTCTATAAGCTGGATCAGATCATGCAGGGCGATCTGGAAGAAATCATCGATGCGCTCACTGCGGATGATCAGGCGCGGTTGCTGGCCGCAATGGGCCAATGAACGGGCCACAGACCGCAGCACAGGCAATGGCGGCTGCGGCGGCTCGCCTGCGTGCGGCCGGGGTCCCTGATCCTGCACGAGACGCCCGTATTTTACTGGCTCATGCGGCGAGCATCGAAGCCAGCCGCGTTACCCTGATTGCGCCCGAGGATCTGGCCCCCGAGATTGCCGAGCGCTATGAGCGGCTGATTGCCCTGCGGGTCATCCGTGTGCCAGTGTCGCATCTGATTGGAGAGCGGGAGTTCTACGGGCGCCGCTTCAAAGTCTCGGGCGATGTATTGGATCCACGTCCTGAAACCGAATGTCTGATAGAGGCGGCACTGGCCGAACCATTCTCGCGGGTTCTGGACCTTGGTCTGGGATCTGGCTGTATTTTGGTTACGTTGCTAGCGGAGATGCCGGAGGCCACCGGCCTTGGAGTGGATCTTAGCGAGGCCGCTTGCCTGCAAGCGAGCGCCAATGCAGTACTGCACAGGGTGGAGCCGCGCGCAGAAATCCAGCAATCGGATTGGTTTTCCAAAGTGGTAGGTCAGTTTGATCTCATTGTGTCGAACCCGCCCTACATCGCGTTGGATGAAATGCAAGATCTGTCTGACGAGGTGCGCGGTCACGAGCCAGAGATGGCGTTGACCGATGGCGGCGACGGTCTTAGTGCTTATCGTGTTATTGCTGCCGAATTGGGCCAGTATCTTGCGCCAACGGGCCGGGTGTTTCTAGAAATCGGCCCGACACAGGGCGCGACGGTCAGTGATCTATTGCTTTCAGCGGGGCTAACCCAAGTATCTGTCATTCCTGATCTCGACGGGCGCGACCGTGTGGTTTGTGGCCGCGGCTGTGGCGAAAACACCTCCTAATTCTGTGAAAACGACCTGAATTCGCAGTTTCGTAAGAAAAAGCACGGATAATCTCATGCAACCCCTTGTCTGAAAGGGCGTAACATGATTATTCAAAGAAGTCGCCTTCGGGCGAGGTTTTAGAATACCTCCCGGCGACATCAAGCCCAAAATGGTCGATGATCCGGCGCAGAGGCGCGCTGGTATGGATCCACGACAAATTCAATCAAGGCTGACGTTAGGCATATGAGATCGTCCAAATCACGTTCGCGTTCCAAGTCAAATCGGAACCGCCCAGCAGGGGCAAATGTTGTCAACCGCGTGTTTGACAGCTCCGGTCCCGAGGGTAAGGTACGCGGTACACCGCAACAGATTATTGATAAATACAATCAGTTGGCGCGCGATGCCCAGTTGAGTAATGATCGTGTTGCCACCGAGAATTTCCAGCAGCACGCAGAGCACTATCTGCGAATGCTGAACGAAGCCCAACGCGAGATCGACGCGCGCCGTGAAGAGCAGGAGCGGCAAAACCGCGAACGCCAGGCGGAACGTGATCGCGAACGCGCTGAGCGGCTTGAGCGTCAGGAACGCGAGGCGGGCAACCGCAACGACGATCCGTCTGCAGCACCTCAGCCTGAGGTGATTGATACGCGCGAGAGCAGTGGTGATAGCGGCTTGGTGGAAACACCAGAGAGCCGCGATCCGGCTGCAGCTGACGGTGAAAGCAAACCGCAAAAACCTCCTCAGACACGCAAACCACGTAGCCGTAAGCCCAAGCCAGAGAGCGGCCAGGCAGACGCTACGAAGGCTGAGCCTGCGAAGGCTGAAGCGCCAAAGGCGGAGACCGCTCCTAAAGGTGGTGACAGCCCTGCTACAGCCGATGCGCCTGTTACCGAAGGTACAGATGCGGCACCTGCGCCCGAGCGCAAGCCTGCCCGTCGCAAGCCCAAGCCGAAACCCTCGGCCGAGGACGCGCCAGAGGCCGCAGAGTAAACCTATATTGCTAGTGCCGCTTGGATAGAGCGCTGGCGACGACATAGAAAACCCCGATCTCAATCGAGACCGGGGTTTTTCATTTTAGAGAGTTTCATCAGAAGAACTCGCCAATCGCTGGCAGTTGCTTGTCAATCCAGCGGTTTCAGGCTTCGCGCCAATGCGCAAAATGCCTCCAATCCGACCTGCTCTGCACGCTCAGTCGGGGGGATGCCAACAGCGACAAGATGGGCCTCAATATCTGGGCTGACGCTTTTGAGGCTGGCGCGCAGCATCTTGCGGCGTTGATTGAAGGCCGCTGCCACCACCTTGTTCAATGTGCCGGCATCCGCCGGGTAGCGCGGTGCGTCCAGTGCTGTTAGATGTACCACCGCACTATGAACCTTTGGCGGCGGGCTAAAAGCTTCAGGGGGCAGGGACAGCACGATCCGAGCATCCGCGCGCCACTGTGCAAGCAGTGCCAGACGGCCATAGGCCTTACTACCGGGCTGTGCAACGATCCGTTCTGCAACTTCACGCTGGAACATCAGGGTCAGGCTTTGCCAGAACGGCGGCCAAGCCTTGGGGGTCAACCAACGTACCAGAAGCTCTGTGCCGACGTTATAGGGCAGGTTGGCCGCAATGCGGATCGGTGGGGTCAGATGGGTGAGGGGGTTCACTTCCAGCGCATCACCCTCGATTACCTCAAGACGGTCCGGATAGGCTGCCGCGACTTCTGCAAGTGCCGGGATGCAGCGGCTGTCTTTTTCCACCGCGAGCACGCGACGCGCACCTTCGGCCAACAGACCACGGGTCAGACCGCCGGGGCCGGGGCCGATTTCCAGCACGTCGCAGTTGCTCAGGTCGCCGGCCTGTCGGGCGATCTTGGCCGTCAGGTTCAGATCCAGCAAGAAGTTCTGGCCCAGCGATTTGCGCGCCAAAAGCTGGTGAGTGTCGATCACCTCACGCAGCGGGGGAAGAGAGTCGATAGCGCTCATATCATTGGTACCTTGGGAGGGGCGCAGCGGCTGCACCTTCAAATTATCATGTCTCCGGTGGGGATATTTCCGACCAGAAGAAGTTTCAAGTGCTGGGGGCCGCACTCCGGCTCATGCTCTGAGCCAGAAGTAGCGCTTCAATCAGGCTAGACGGGTTGGCGATGTCCTGGCCCGCGATATCACAGGCGGTACCATGGTCCGGTGAGGTGCGAATAAAGGGCAACCCCAGCGTGACGTTGACACCGCGGTCGAAATCCAGCGTTTTGATCGGGATAAGAGCCTGATCATGATACATGCAGACCGCAACATCATAGCGTGCGCGGGCGGCAGCGTGGAACAGGGTATCGGCAGGGTGAGGCCCGGTTAGGGTATAGGCGCTGTTCTGCATATCAGCTATCAGCCCCCTGATCCAATCCAGCTCTTCCTGACCCATGGCACCATCTTCGCCAGCATGTGGATTGAGGCCTGCCACAGCAATACGCGGATGTGCGATGCCGAATTGCTTTCGCAGCCCCTGCGCAGTGATCTCAATCGTTGCGCGCAGGCCATCGGGTGTCAGTTTCGCAGGAACCTCTGAAAGAGCGATATGGATCGTGGCAGGGACCACGCGCAGCTCAGGGCTGGCGAGCATCATGACGACGTCATCTAGGTCCCCCAGATTGGCCAGGAACTCGGTATGGCCGGGATAGCTGAAACCGGCCCCGTCAATCAGAGCCTTTTTGTGGATGGGTGCAGTGCACAGCGCGCTCGCCTGACCCGATTGAACCAACGCGACGCCTGTTTCGATGGCAGATATTACGCCTGCTGCATTGCGCGGATCCAGTTGGCCCGGTACCGCGGGCGCGGCAAAACCAACGGGCAACACCGGCAATGCTGTCGCACTGACATCAATGGCGTCGGCTGCGGAGGCGACCTCTTGCCAATTGGTGCCAGATGGTAGGTGACGCGGATCGCCCAGCCAAAGGAAGGGGCATGTAGCGCCCAGCTTCTGCCAGGCCTTCACGGCCAGTTCAGGGCCGATGCCCGCCGGTTCCCCACAGCTCAGCGCGATGGGCAGTGAGCGGGCAGGGTTGCTCATTCGCCGCTGATCCGCGCATCCGCTTTCAGCTGCTCCAGCAGGCTATTTGCAAAGGCGCCGAGGCGCTGCTGAGCCAAGGCATTGCCCACGCTCTCGCGGCTCGCTTCGGCATTCACTTCCGCCGTGCGCCCACAGAGCATCAGCAACATCAGGGTCTGACCGTTGTTACGGGTCAACGCCAACGATTTCTCATTGGGGTCGAGTTTGGCCAGCTCGATTGCGATGTCCTGCGGAATATCAGACGGGGGTAGAGTTTCACGATCCAAGACCGAGGGATCCTGATCCTTTGCTAAACCGTAGAGGTCATCACAGGTGTCGATGGAATTTGACACTTTGGTGCCGGCGGCCAGAGCCTCCGGGCTGCGACCTCCGGGGAGGTAATAGGCGGCATATTCTATAGCAGCGTAGCTGGGCGCAGCGCCGGTGGTTTCACGAAGATCGCGCAGCTGGAACAGGGCTACAGCGCCATCCAGAGGAAGTGGCGCGGTTACCTCACCCGGACGTAGGCCGAGAACAACCTGCTGCAGCTGTGGCGGCAGGTTGGTGAGCGGCATCCAGGGGAGGCGTCCGCCGCTTTGGCGAGTGGCCGTCGCTGAATATTGTTGGGCAGCCTGAGAGAACGCACCTATGGTGCGGATCTTGCTAACGTCTTGGGCGATATCCTCGACCTGAGCGGCGTTCTGGGCATTGATCGGCATGATCAGCTCAGACAATAGAACCTCGACCCCACCAGATCCCGAAAGCCCCATGGCGCGGTCGATTTCTTCCTCGCTGGGCCGGGCTTGGGCCAAATAACGGGCCGCAATATATTCACGCCATGCAATGCCCACACGGGTGAAATCCCGCAGGGTTTCAGGCGCTACGCCGTTCTGACCCAGCACGTTCAGAAATTCTTGCAGGCTGAGGTTGGCGCGCCCGGCCAGTTCGGCCATGCCTTCGGTGATTTCTTCCTCTGTTGGCGAAATTCCCGCCTGCGCCAAAACGTCAAGTTTCAACCGATCGAGGATCAGGGCCTCGCGTGCTTTTTCAAGCGGGTCACCAGGTTCGCGCAACAAGGTCAGGAAACGGGTGCGCTGCTCAAGCTCATAGTTGGTGACAACGGCGTCATTCACCGTAATCGCCGGGGCAAACAACCCCTGAGCCGTTGCAGGCGCAGGGCCAAACATCACCGAAGTCGCCAGCGCTAGCGCTATAGCTGTCTGGGTCAGTTGCTTAACGAAGGGGGCCGCACCTTGGGGCCGAAAACTCAGGTGTTTTTGCATGATCGCCTGTACTTCTTGCTGCCGCTGTCCACGGAAAACCCGTTTAACGCGATGGTAAAGCCGAAATCCGTTGTCGGCTCAACACTTGTTGTCGATGTATAGCGTCTGTTGACCGAAAGATCGACCGTCACGCATTCATTGGAATAGACCAATCCCAACCCGGCGCGGGTGGCGCGTGCGCCGGATATGTCGTAGCGCAGATTTGCGCTGGCGGTCCAGCCGGGCGTCACTTCATAGGCTCCGTCGAACCACAGTTCGGAGACCTCTTCGGAGCGACCTTCGGCGGGATCGGTGCCCAGCCACATATAGGTGCCGGTGAGGCGGCTGCGATCCGTCATCCAGTCGCCGCGCACTTCTGCCTTGGAGAAGTTAAACGACCCGTTCATCAACCCGCGTGTGGTGATCGCCAGATCGTTGTTCAGCTTAAGCTGTGCTGCCAGCAGCAGATCCGACGAGGTGCCGCCAAGGCCCGAACTCTTGGTGAAGCGGCCATCGTCGGCGTTGCGAAACACCTGACCGATGGTCGCGGATGCCTGCCAGCCACTGGGCGAAAACCGCGCCCAGTTCAGGCCGTAGACCACTGTGACGCCGTCTTCGCGCGCATCTATTGCCGGGAACCGGGACAGTTCCAGTAGGTTACCGCGATCGAATTCGACAAAGTTGCTTTCGTCATTGGGAACAGCGGTGTCGCCGGTGTCGGTCCAGCCAATCTGCAGGATCGGTTCCAGATATTGCGTGGCACCAGATTGTTCGCGACGGGTCATCGGCAGTCGGAAGGTCAAAGCGCTACGCGGGCTTAGCCGCGTGGTACGGCTGTCAAAAACGCTGTCATCATAGACCGCAAAGGCATCTGCTGCCGCGCCAAGTGACCATTCCGCAACCAAACCGCTGCCAAAGCGCCAGCTGCGCTGCCAATCAATATCCAACGTCGCTCGGCCCACATCACGCCCGCCGGGGTCGGTCAGATTGCCTTTGTTGTCCGATGTCCGGTTGTGGCCATGGGTTTCCAGTGACAACCGCAACTCGCCACCGATCTGCACCGGGAAGAACCGCCGTTCATAGTAGAGATTGCCGATGGAGGATGGAATCAGGTCCTGATTTTCACTGTCACGTAGGGTTTTGTATGAAATCGCGCTGGCGCGAAATAAACTGTCACGCTCCACCTTGGAAATCACAATTTCGGACCTCAACCGGTCAAGATCGCGCAAGCCATAGTCAGCCAGATAGGCGTCATCCGACACGGACTTGATATCAAACTGCAGTTTGAATTCATTCCTGAGGTCAAACGTGCCTTCGGCAAAGACATAACCGCGATCTTCTCCCCGGTACAATTCATCTCTGGTGTAGGCGCCGTTGATTTCGATTTCGCCGCGTCTGAACGCCTGCCTGTAGCGCAGGTCCACAGTCCGGGTACGTGACGAAAGATATGGCGAAATGGTTAGATCCCGGTGCGGGCCGATGGTCAGAAAATATGGCACCTTTACGCCGGTACCAAGGTTCGATGTGGTCCGTATTGATGGGATCAGGAAACCATTGGCACGCTCGAGCGTTGGATCAGGCAGGCGGATCCCTGGAAAATAAAATACCGGCGTATCAAGAATCCGCAGCTGCGCATTTTCGAGATAGAGCTGGCGTTCCTGTTGATCATGGGTGATCCGCTCAGCGCGGATCTGCCAGAGCGGTGGCCGTCCATCGTTGCAGACGTGGCAGGACGTTACGGCGGTCTTGTACAGCTGCGTATAGCGACCGCCGACCCGTGTCATCTGCAATGAGGCGAGCTGCAGCTGCTCCTGGAACACTAGGCGTGCACCAACCAGCAAGCCATTGCGCAGATCGCGATCCAGTTCGGCTGCATCAGCCAGAATGGTGATATCCCCGCCTTCATCGATCCGGATTGGGCCCTCAACCCGCAATGAACCTTGGGTTTGGTCGAATGTGATCCTTTGCGCGGTTAGTCGAACATCGCCCTGAAATGCCTCGACATTGCCTTCGGCCACTAAGGTTCGATCCGGGGTGATGAACAATTTGTCAGCGACCAGGATAGCCGGAGCAGCTGCCGGCTGCGCGCGGGCACTGCCCAGGGGGGCGGTTTGGGCCGTGGCTGCGTTGGGTAGGGCCAGCTGACCAAGCGCCAGCAGTGGCAAAACCGTCGAAAGAAGCAGGGCGCGGCGCATGTTATCCGTCCTCGGCATGTAAGAGTAACCCCATGGTCAGGAGGATCGCCGCGACGGGCGGAGCCCAACCAGCCAGCGCTACGGGAATCTGGCCATTCTCCCCAAGGATTTGCGCGAAATTGCGCAGGAAATAAAGCCCAAATCCCAACAGCACTGCCGTCAACACGGCCAGACCGGTACCCCCGAAACGTGCGTGACGCATGGTGAAGGCTGCCCCAACCAGCGCCATGGCAATCAGGAACAGAGGTCGAGCCAGTTCAACCTGCAGCCAGACCTCATAGCGTTTGGTTGAAAACCCGGCTTGTGACAGTTCGCGAATTGTAGTGGGCAGATCGTAAACCGAAATCCCGGTTGCCGTACCCAATGTGTCGCGGATCCGTTCAGAGGTCAGCGTGGTTGACAGTCGCAAGGTCGCGTGGCGCTCTGCGTTGGTTTCGGGGTTCACCCCGATGATCAACGGCCAGACTTTTGCCCTTGTCAGCACCCAGTCCCCACCGTCGAGGGTGGCTTCTTCTGCCAGAGTCTGACGGATCGGGCGGCCTTCAGCGCCGTAGGACAGCATAGTCACGTCATACAGGGTGATGTTTTCGGTATCGCCGCTGTAGCCAGTTGCGTGAATGACTGATTGTCCCTGCGCTCCGCCCTGGCGTAGCCACAGCCCCTCACCGGTGAGAGACAGTGCGGCGGGTCCGCCATTGCGATATGTCTCAGCCAGATCGCGGTAGCGGTTGGATGTCGCGGCGACAATCGGGTTCAGCGTACTGACGGCCAGAACTCCGATTACTGCTGCCAGCAAAACCGGTGCGGCAAGCGCGCGAATGCCTGAACGACCAATGGCGCGTGTGACCACCAACTCGCTGCTACGCGCAAGCCCGATGAACAACACGATGGTAGTCAGGATCATGATGAGTGGCAAAAACTCGCTTAGCGCGGCGGGCGTGTTTAGCAATGTCAGCCCAAACAGCTGTCCAAACGACAGATCCTGCGCGTCAAACCGGCGGATCTGCTCGTTCAGATCGATCAGCATCACAAGGGTTAACAGAACGCCACAAATCACTGCAAACCATTGCAAAAACCGACGCGCATAATAGAAATCAAGGGTCATGCGGTGCGCTCCCCCCGGCTATGGCGACTGCGCGCCAATAACGGTCCCAAGGGTTTCGCTGCCAGTTGCAGGAACAAAAACCCAACCATCAATCCGCTAAGCGTTGGCAAATAGATCAACGGCCAAAGATCGGCATCTTTCAGCACCGGTTCTGACACTACGCCGCGCATGCCTTCGATAAATATCAACAGAACAAACGCAAGGAGTGCCTGCCGCCACACCCCAAAGCGGGAGAACCCACCCAGCATCAGTGAGGCAAAGCCGATCAAGACCACCGCGACACAGACCAATGCGCGGGCAAATCGCAAATGAATCTCCTCTGCTAATGCGCCTGCACTATAGGGGCCGTCTGCGATCAGCTTAGGCATATCGCGCAGCATTTCCAGACTTGGAATGGCGCGAATATTGCGGTTCTTCGCTTCCGCTTTGTTTGCAAGGCTACTGATATCGTAGGAGAAATCAGAAAAAATTGTGGAAGAGAGCCGCCGCGTTTCGGCATCAATACGCTGCGACATGCCGTCTACCATCACCAGATGGGTCTTATCTTCGTCGCGCACCAGATAGGCCTTGCCGCCGGTATAGGTAACACTCTGCCCCGGATTTCGACGGTCCGAGAGGAACACATCGTTCAAGGTCCCATCAGGATCAATCCGGCCAATATAGAATGTGACACCGCGCGCAGGATGAAGAAAATCTCCCTCGCTCAAGAGCTTGGCAGTGACATTCCGCGCCACTTCGGATTCGCGCTGCTCTAAAGTTGCAATCGACGCTGGCAACAGAACATGGGTCAGAATGGTCATCATGAACGCTGTGATCAGACCAAACGCCAACGCGGGTTTCGCCATCTGCCAGGGGCTGGTGCCCGTGGCCCGTAATACCGTCAGCTCACTCTCACTATTGAGCCGGTTGGTCACCCAGACGGAAGCGGCAAAGGCGGCAACAGGTAGTACCATGCGCACCAGATTCGGCAGTGCAAGTGCAGTGAATTCAAGGAAAACCAGTGCCGACTGACCATCGCCAATCAGGCGATCAAACAGCACCACCGCGCGATTGATCCAAAATACGGCCACCAGAATCAAGGCAAAGAACCCGAAAAACAGTAGGTATTGGGACAGCACATATCTGTCGTATCGTGACACGCGATCCCCCCAGATCTTCCTGCCCTTGTTTTGCGGTGACCTTAGAGGAATTGTTAGCCGGGGAAAACTGCATTCTGAGCGAGGGCAATAGTCAGCCGGACTGATCCTTGTGTAACTTCATTTGTAAACACCCACTAGCTGGTGGTGGATCTGCCTCTAGTCATTGGTGCACAGGCAAGTTACCTGTTGTGCAATGAGGAAATGAAGCTGACAGGAGCTCTACACATGCGTCCATTGACCCCGACCCGTTTTGTTGAATTTGATCCGAAAACCCTCTCCGATATCGAGGGCCGCGTGGTGGTTCAAATCACACCTGAAGGGACATTGGGGCAGGCGGCGCGCACCGCAAACCGGATGACAAAGGGGGCATTGGCCCGTCTGGTTGAGGACAAGAGCTTTGAAAAGGCGAAGGCGGGCGATGTGATTTCGCTGGCTTGGCCTGCAGGAATGAAGGCCGAAGCGCTGGATGTTCTAGTGACGCCGCGCAAGATCAGCGTGATCGAGGCGCGTAAAGCCGGAGCGAAACTCTCCGCACGCAGCGGCGGCAAATCTGTGACCGTAATGGCCGGGTCTATGCCGCGCGCCGCTGATCTGGCGCTTGGGATGGCGCTGCGCGATTATCGCTTTGATGATCATAAAACCGCCGCTCAGGAGAAACCCGAGGCAGAGGTGGTGATCGCCCATAAGTCGCCTGCTGATATCGAGGCGGCTTACGGCCCGTTGGCCGCTGTGGCTGAAGGCGTCCATATGACCCGAGATCTGGTCAATGAGCCTGCAAATGTGTTGACCACGACCGAGTTTGCCAACCGGTTGGCGGAAATGGAGAGCCTCGGCCTCAAAGTTGAGGTTTTGGAAGAAGATCAGCTGGAAGAGCTGGGCATGCGGACGCTTTTGTGTGTCGGGCAGGGGTCTGACAGCCCCTCCAAAGTTGTCGTCATGCAATGGAATGGTGGCGATGATGACGCTGCCCCGTTGGCACTGGTCGGCAAAGGCGTAGTCTTTGATACTGGCGGTATCTCGCTGAAACCCGGTGCCGGCATGGAAGACATGACCATGGATATGGGCGGGGCAGGCGTTGTGGCAGGCACCATGCGCGCACTGGCGTTACGCAAGGCTAAGGCTAACGTTGTTGGCCTTGTTGGGTTGGTGGAAAACATGCCCTCTGGCAATGCCACGCGTCCTGGCGACGTCATCCGATCCATGAAGGGCGACACTGTCGAGGTGATCAACACCGATGCCGAAGGACGTTTGGTGCTGTGTGATGTCATGTGGTACGCGCAGGAGCGGTTCAAACCTGCGGGTATGATTGATCTGGCGACTTTGACGGGTGCGATTATTATCGGCCTTGGTCATGAAAACGCTGGTGTTTTCTCCAATGATGACTCACTGTGCAATCGCTTCCTCAAGGCCGCCGAAGCCGAGGGCGAGGGCGCGTGGCGTATGCCACTGGGCACGGGTTATGATGAGCTTCTTAAATCGCGCATCGCGGATATGAAAAACATTGGCGGCCGGGCGGCAGGGTCGATTACAGCCGCCCAGTTTCTGCAAAGGTTCGTGCAGGAAGATATGCCATGGATCCATCTCGATATCGCAGGCGTCGCCTCGGTAAAATCAGATACGGATTACGCGCCCAAAGGTGCCACCGGTTGGGGCGTTATGGCGCTGAACCGCATGGTGCAAAACATGTTTGAGGCGGACTGAGTGATCGGTCGGGACAAGGGCTGAGACAGATACCATGGGTGCTGCCTATTTCTACCATTTGACCCGGCGTTCGCTCGAAGAGACGCTGCCGGTCCTCCTCGATAAGGCGCTTGGCGCTGGGTGGCGCATTGTTGTGCGCGGGGTGGACCAGCCGCGGATCACTCGTCTGGACGAACGACTATGGCTGGGGGCAGAGGATCAGTTTTTCCCCCATGGTATTCTCGGCGGCCCCTATGATGCTTTCCAGCCTGTTCTGCTGAGTCATGAGGCTGTAGATGTGCCGGGCATCAGCTGCCTTATGACTGTGGACGGGGCTGAGGTTACCCCGCAAGAAGTCACCGGGATGGCGCGGGTCTGTATTCTGTTTGACGGTACCGACCAGACTGCGGTGGCGCGTGCGCGGGTGCAGTGGAAATCACTGACAGATGCGGGATGTTCGGCGCAGTATTGGTCCGAAGAGAGCGGGCGCTGGGAAAAGAAAGCCGAAAGCGCCAGTTAGAAAGCACGCCAGTCAGAGGCTTTGCTACAAAAAATCTTGATGCATCGAGCACTATTTTGTCGGACCTGACTCAATAGGACTAGGCCAATCAGATCGGCTCAAACAGAATAGGCTTAACGGGTCAGGATAAGTGATCCATTGCGGATTTCGATGCTGGACCAGCGTTGCAGATAATCCATACCCAGCAGCGATTGATCCATCTGTCCTTCATTCACCGACAATGAGATTTTGTGGTCAGTGATACCGCCGAGAGACATGCTCTCGACCCGTGCCAACGCGGTGCGGACCTCGCCATTGGCGGTACGCGCACGCCCTAGATAGGCCAGACGGTCAGGGTCAAGCCCCACGCGGCGGGCGTCTTCTTCGTTCAGCACCACAGCGCTGGCACCGGTATCGACCAGAAACTGCACCGGCACGTCGTTCACATCCACGGTCAGATAGTAGTGCCCATCGCGTGCACGGGGGACATCCACGCGTCCCTTATCACGCATGACCACCTGTTGGGGCTGAACGGTGTTGCGGATGTCTTCCCATAGCCCATAGCCTGCGATCACGCCCAGAAAGATAAAGGCCCAGATCGCCAGCTGTTGTATCGTTTTGCCCAGACCTTGCCGGTTCTGCACAAACACCCAGGATCCGACGGCCACCAGCAACAAGACCAGGTAAATCAACCGCGGTGTCTCGATACTATCCAACATGCCTCTCCTGCGTTGATGATTTGGCCTCACCCCACAATATGGGGAGATACAGTCTGGTTACGAGGGGTTAGCCGCCCGCAAACCCAAAGGCACGCAGCCCGTCCAGAACAAACTGCACTGACAGGGCTGCCAATAGCATACCCAGAAGCCGGGTCACGACCGTGATCCCTGTCTTGCCCAGCATCCGTTCGAAGAGGCCTGAAAACAGGCACATCAGCAGCAGGATGCCCAATACGGCAAAGACCACACCCATCACCATGGCGAACCCAGCAAGCCCAGGCTGCTGACCGGTGAGCAAGATCACTGTCGCAATCGACCCCGGACCCGAAATGAGTGGGATTGCGAGCGGGAACACGGAGGGGTCGTCGAAATCATCTTCTTCACTACGATCTTCGCGCCGCTTGTTGCGGCGTTCAAACAGCATATCCAGCGCAGTTAGGAACAGGAGCACGCCACCTGCGATGCGGAAGGCCGCCATGGAGATCCCGGCAAATCCCAACACCGCCTCGCCAAAGGCCGCAAACACCGCCAGCAAGACTGCAGCCGTCACAGTGGACCGCAGAGCAATTGCTCGGCGCTGCGCTGGCGTCATGCCTTGGGTCAGCGCCAGAAAAATTGGCGTCAAACCGATAGGATCGACAATGACAAACAGCGTCACAAAGGAGGTGATCAGAAAAGCGGTATCCATCAGAGCGCTTCGGCTTTCTCCAGTTTCTCCACCGCTTTCAGCCACAAATCCTCGGCACGGTCCTGGGCTTCCATGACTTCGGAGTATTTACGCTGCCAGACCACGGCTTCGTCCTTGCGATCTTCGTCATAAAGCGCGGGATCAGCCAGCTTCTTGGCAAGTTTGTCGCGCATTTCGCCGACTTTTTCTAGTCGGGCTTCGCCTTTACGTACCTCGGCGCGTAGGGCCTGAATGGCATCGCGGCTGGGACGTTTGGTTTTTTCGGACTTGGTCTTGGATTTACCTGCGGGTTTGTCCCGCGTCAGCAACAGATCGCGGTAGGAGGGCAGATCGCCTTCGTATGGCTTCACGGTCCCGTTGGAGACCAGCCATAGCCGGTCCGCAACAAGGCTCAGCAGGTGCATATCGTGGCTGACCAGAATGACGGCGCCGGAATAGGCAGTCAGCGCCTCGACCAGGGCTTCGCGGCTTTCGATGTCTAGGTGGTTGGTCGGCTCATCGAGGATCAAAAGATGTGGCGCAGGCAGGGTGGCGAGCAGCAGCGACAAACGTGCCTTTTGCCCACCAGACAGACGCCCGACTTCGGTATCCGCCTGATCTGATCCCAGACCAAAGCCCGCGAGCCTTGCACGCAGCCGGGCCTGCCCCTCGTTTGGACGCTCACGCTGCAAATGCTGTAACGGCGTTTCATCAATGTGCAACTCATCGACCTGATGCTGGGCAAAGAAGCCAATCCGCAGCTTGCTGGATTGGGTCATCTTGCCTGTCATCACGTCCAGCCGGCCCGACAGCATCTTGGACAGCGTTGATTTGCCTTCACCGTTCTTACCCAACAGGGCAATACGGTCGTCCTGATCAATGCGCAGATCCAGACGGTTGAGGATCGCCGTGCCGTCATAGCCGACCGAAGCGCCTTCTGTGGCGATGATTGGTGGCGACAGCTCCTCAGGTTCAGGGAAGGTGAACACCGTGCGCGCAGCGTCTTCGGGCGCGCGGATCGTTTCCATCTTCTCCAGCATTTTTACCCGGCTTTGCGCTTGTTTTGCTTTGCTGGCCTTGGCTTTGAACCGGTCGACAAACGCCTGTAAATGGGCGCGACGGGCGTCCTGTTTCTTGGCCTGTGCGGCCTGATTGGCGCGATTTGCCGCCCGTTGACGGGCAAACTGGTCATAGTTTCCGGAATAATAGGTCAGGCCCAGCTCTTCGAGATGCAGAATACCATTCACCGACCGGTTCAGCAGCTCACGGTCGTGGCTGATGATGATCACAGTATGTGGGTATTTGACCAGATAGGCCTCAAGCCACAGTGCGCCCTCAAGATCGAGATAGTTGGTCGGTTCGTCCAACAGCAGCAGATCGGGTTGTGAAAACAAAACCGCAGCCAGGGCAACGCGCATCCGCCAACCGCCCGAGTAGTCAGAGCAGGGGCGCTGCTGGGCGGCAAAGTCAAACCCAAGCCCTTTCAGGATAGCCGCGGCGCGTCCTTCGGCAGACCACGCATCGATATCTGACAGGCGGGTTTGAATTTCAGCGATGCGCCCGGGATCCTGAGCCGTCTCAGATTCTGCCATCAGTTCGGCGCGCTCAGTATCGGCGGCAAGCACCGTATCAATCAGCGATACGTTCGAAGACGGCGCTTCCTGAGCAATGCCGCCAATCCGGGACCGGCTGGGCAGTGAGATGACGCCGGATTCTAGCGACAACTCACTGCGGATCAGTCGGAACAACGTGGTCTTGCCGGTACCGTTGCGGCCAACCAAACCAACTTTGTGGCCTGTGGGGATCGTGGCGCTGGCGCCATCGAACAATAGGCGGCCTTCGACCGCGTAGGATATATCGCTGATACGTAACATATCTGCGGTGTGGCGCAGTGACCCGGTGCTGTCAATCGGCGTCAGGGCAACAATTGGCCCTGCATCACTGTGTTGCGCGCTATTGGGCACAACTCAGGCTGGCGCGTTGCCGGGTTGAGCGAAGGTTGTCGCTGCGGAGGTATCACAACAACACCCTTTCCATGACGCGCAAGCCATGTTAGGCGGCCCGCGAAGTTTCCGGCCACGGGGGTCTCCCGCGGCTCAAATATGCAGGAGTATGCCAAATGGCTCTGGAACGTACATTTTCGATCGTTAAACCCGATGCAACCCGTCGCAACCTGACCGGCAAAATTAACGCCAAATTCGAAGACGCAGGTCTGCGCATCGTCGCACAAAAGCGTATTCACATGACCAAAGAGCAGGCTGGCGTGTTCTATGCTGTCCACTCCGAGCGCCCTTTCTACGGCGAACTTTGTGAATTCATGTCCTCCGAGCCAGTTGTTGTACAGGTTCTGGAAGGTGAAAACGCGATCGCGAAAAACCGCGAAATCATGGGCGCCACCAACCCGGCCGACGCCGCTGCCGGCACCATCCGCGCTGAGTTCGCCGAATCCGTAGGCGAAAACTCCGTCCACGGTTCCGACGCACCGGAAACCGCAGCGGTAGAGATCGCTTACTTCTTCTCCGGTCTGGAACTGGTCGGCTAAGCCACCACTGTTTTCAATACTTGAGTATTAGAAGAGGCCGCACCGGATACACCAGTGCGGCCTTTTTATGTTACAATGCCCGAACATCGCGGCCTTCCTGGTCGTCATGTCAGCGTCGACGCAGATAGCAGATGGTTGAGATTTCCGGATATGTCTCAGCGACGCTCGATCACCCCGATCTCATTCAACGCGCGCTCCAGATCGGATCGATTGGCATCAAAACTGCCTGCCTTCAGGGAATCAAACCGTTTGCGCAGCGCGGCTTTCTCCTCGCCTTTGCAATCGTTCCAGGGGCGCCCTTGCAAAGCCATGACCAATACATAATACCCTATGAAATGTGGCCGGTGGCCCGCCTCAAGCAGCCGGGTATAGGCCGCATCAGCGCCCATAGCCCGCAGATCTTCAGCAGATGTGATCCCCGCCTTGGTACAAGCGGTCTCAAAAGCGGGGCCAAGATTGCGGATGGATGAGACAGGTGTGGACATATCGGGAACATACATGGGGGCACAGGGGGTGTCACGGTCGTATTTTAGGGAAATTTGAACCACTTCTGTGGTGAATTGTGTGTAGGCCCCACGCTAAAGTCGCTCCTGTTCTATCCTTTTTCGCGCATAGAAACGCCCACTGGATAGAAGATCGCGATAGCCGAATTCCCTAGTGTGAAGTCAACACATCATTTCTGGTCTCATCCAGACACGCCACGAAACGCCGAAAGGAATGCAGCATGATCTACCCCATCGTTCTCGCCGGAGCCACAGACGCAGATATCATGAATAGCGCGGATATGGTTCCTATGCACTTCGAAGACGCTGATGGTATTCAGAGCCGCTTCCAGACGCTCCTGTCGTCCATCGCCGCCCCTGAGTTTCATGCCCCAACCGTGCTGACGAGTGGCGCGTTTGCAGAGGTTGCAGGCACTCAGATGGCGGCGATGGACATTGCAGGCAAAATGTTACTGGAACCTTCGGCAACCAAAACTGCCGCTGGTACCATGGCAGCTTTGTACAGCCTGAACTGTGCACCCGACAGCCTCGTGTTGATCGTCCCTGCGGATCAGGATTTTGACAATGCGAACCAGCTCCAGGACGCTCTGGCTCAGGGTGTACAAGCTGCCGAGCAGGGCGATATTGTGATGCTGGGCGTGCAGACTGATCGTGCCTGCCGCAGCCACGGTTATATCGAATGTGCGCACAGCCTCAATGCTGATGGCGTAACCCCGATCAGCAACTTCTTTGACCAGCGCAACCCGGCCTTTGATGGCTGGCGCGAACAGCCGGCCGCGAAACTGTGGAGCACCGGCATCTATCTTGCTCGCCTCGATGTCCTATTGGCGGCATATAAGAAAAACGCCACACGAATTCTGATGCCCAGCAAGACAGCCGTCAGCCGGGGTCACCAGTCCGAAGGGATCATAGCGCTTGAGGCTGCAAGCTACCGCCGCGCCCGTGGCAGCTCCTTTGAGAGTGCCATCCTGTGCCTTCAGGCTCAGCTTTCAGTCGTGGAAATGGACGCTGGCTGGGATGAAGTGGCTGCTTGGCAGGTGGAGCCTGAGGTCGCAAGTGACGCTGAGTGGGAGGCATGGTTGGCCGGTAGCGTTTCTGGCGAGGCATCCTGGTGCAAAACCATGCCGCACAATCGCAAAGCAGTTGCAAACGGTCACTGTGATACCACCCGTGATGTTACTGAGATTAGCGACACAGCAGGGTTGGCGTCCCGGTATGCAGAGCAACTCAGTGATGGTGGCGCTATCCGCGGCATTTCAAGCAAAACAGACAGCTGGGGTCGTAGCGAAACCCTTGATGTGGGTGTGGATCACATCGTGAAGCATCTGACCGTGCTGCCGGGCCAAAGCGTTCCGCTCTCCGTTGCCACCCTTGGCACCCATTGGCGGGTGGTTGAAGGCTCTGCGATGATTTCGTCAGACGAGCGTGTTCGGATGGTCTGGCGTGACCAAAGCCTTACCAGCAACGGTGAGATCCAGCGGATCGACAACATCGGTATTCGTCCCCTGCGCCTGATCGAAGTTGCTCCTGCTCGCAGCGCGGCAAGCCTGAAGCGGACAACCCTGCAGGTGGTTGCCTAAGGTCAGCCGCGACCATGTCGGTCTGAGAGTTCAACGCCGAACATTTGAAAGGGCCGCAGTTTTCTGCGGCCTTATTTCGTTTTTGCTGGTGAAACTCGACGAATGACCTGTGCTTAACTGGCGTTACAAAGATGCGTTAAATCCAGTGAAAATGCTACGATGTTTCCATCTCTATACTCGGCCCTGATGGTCGACTGGATGGTGCACCCAGGCCAGATGCTAGCTACTGCCTATGATTTGTCAGGGCACGAATTGCTGCGCTCCGATACCTCTCAGCAGAGTTGATTCCGTGAGGGCGCGTGAGGTGCAAACTCTACCCTGGCGGGTTGAGTTGGTGAGTCAATTTGCCATAGCGGTCTATGCCGAGGTTATACCTGTTGGTCTATCTTTACCTGCGCCATTCTGCCACCTTCACAGGGAAATTGGGTTCAAATCGCCTGTCGGCGGTCGAAAAAATGGGGTCGCAGTCTCTTTACAGATGATCTCATTGATGGATGACTATTTGAAAGCTGAGACCTGTCGCCGCGCTGCGGCTTTCTGCCACCTGCAATTTTGCTACTCAGTATTAGTTTGTCTCATGAAGCGATCGCGCCGCCGTTGTTCGAACACCCAAGCCATTACGGCGGCGCGCAATTTAATGAAAGAGACCAGACATGTTCGATGGCCTGACAGCCGAGACCCTGGCGCGCATTCAATTTGCGTTCACCGTCTCGTTTCACATCATTTTCCCAGCCTTTTCCATCGGGCTGGCCAGCTATCTTGCGGTGTTAAATGCCCTTTGGCTGCGCACGCGGGACGACAGCTATTACACCCTGTTTGAATATTGGAAGAAGATCTTTGCCGTCGCATTCGGCATGGGGGTCGTGTCGGGCATCGTGATGTCCTACCAGTTTGGGACCAACTGGTCCGTGTTCTCTGATAAGACTGGCCCGGTCCTCGGGCCTCTTATGGCCTATGAGGTGTTGTCGGCGTTTTTCCTAGAGGCAGGGTTCTTGGGCATTATGCTGTTTGGTCGGGCGCGTGTTGGCGACCGGTTGCATATGTTCGCAACCGGTATGGTGGCCTTTGGTACATTAATGTCAGCGACCTGGATCCTCAGCGTGAACAGCTGGATGCAGACACCCGCAGGCTATGGCATCAACGATGTGGGGCAGTTTGTTCCTGAGGACTGGTGGCAGATCGTCTTTAATCCTTCTTTCCCGTACCGGCTGTTACATATGGTATTGGCGGCCTTCCTGACCACAGCGCTTGTGGTGGGCGGCGTCGGTGGGCTGCATCTTTTGCGAGACAAAGCCGACGTCTGTGCTCGGCGGATGTTTTCCATGGCAATGTGGATGCTTGTGCTCGTTGCACCGATACAGATCTTTGCAGGCGATATGCACGGACTCAACACACTGGAACACCAGCCGATCAAGGTGATGGCCATGGAAGGTCACTACGACAGCCATCCCGACGGCGCGCCATTGATCCTGTTTGGCTGGCCAAATTCTGAGACGAAGACTGTCGATTACGCCATTGAAATTCCCAAGCTTTCCAGTCTGATCCTCAAACACGACCTGAACGCGCCACTGGATGGTCTGGACACCATCCCAGACGAGGATGAACCGCCGGTGGCCATCGTGTTCTGGTCTTTTCGGATCATGGTTGGTCTGGGTTTTGCGATGCTGGGTCTTGGGACTTGGTCGTTGTGGCGGCGCCTGCGCGGACATCTATATGAGGACCGGTTGTTGCAACGAGCATCTATTGCGATGGGGCCGATGGGCTTTGTTGCAGTGCTTGCCGGGTGGATCACCACCGAGGTTGGTCGCCAGCCTTTCACTGTCTACGGTCTGTTGCGTACATCGGACAGTCTGGCACCGGTCTCGGCACCGGCGGTTGCTGCCTCGCTCACTGCATTTGTCATCGTCTATTTCTTCATTTTTGGGGCAGGGACCTTCTATATCCTCCGCATGATGAGCAAAGCGACGTTGACCCGAAGCCATGACTTGCAAGACGGGCTGCAGGACGGACCGGTACGCGCAGCCGGTATCACTCCTGCGCAGCAAGTCGCCCCCACCATCACTAACGATCCCAATCCCCGCGGCAACTGACAGAGGTTTTGATATGTTGTTTGACTTATCCTTTATCTGGGCCGGGATTATCGCTTTTGCGGTGCTGACCTATGTGGTGCTTGACGGATTCGACCTCGGCGTGGGTATCCTGTTTCCCTTTGCCAGCTCGGATCGTGATCGCGCGACAATGATGAATTCCATCGCTCCGGTCTGGGACGGCAATGAAACCTGGCTGGTGCTCGGTGGCGGCGGGTTATTTGCGGTGTTTCCACTGGCCTATGCGGTAATTATGCCCGCCCTGTACATGCCCATCACCCTGATGTTGCTGGCACTGGTGTTTCGCGGTGTCGCCTTTGAATATCGCTGGCGAACAACACGCTGGCGCGGTGTCTGGGACAGCGCATTCTTTGGCGGATCGGTTGTTGCTGCAACCATGCAAGGTATCGCATTGGGCGCACTCGTGCAGGGAATCGAAATCGAAGGCCGTGCCTATGCCGGCGGTTGGTGGGATTGGCTCACGCCGTTTTCGGTGATCACCGGTCTGGCTGTACTGATCGGCTATGCGCTACTGGGCGCGGCTTGGCTCAACATGAAAACCGAAGGCGAGTTGCAACAGCAGATGCGTCGCTATGCCCGGTGGCTTGCGGCAGCGACACTTGCCAGTATTGCAGTCGTGAGCCTGTTGACACCATTTCAGGACCCGGAGTATTTCCGACGCTGGTTCAATCTGCCTGGGAGCCTGTTCAGCCTGCTTGTACCGGGGCTGGTCGCACTCTGTAGCTATGCGCTTTTCCAAGGCTTGAAAGGGGAGCGGGATGCACAGCCGTTTTTGGCGGCACTAGGCCTGTTTATCCTTAGCTTCATTGGGATCGGCATCAGCTTTTACCCCTTCATTGTCCCGCCAGGGCTGACCATAGCCGAGGCCGCAGCGCCAGATGAAAGCCTGATGTTCACACTGGTTGGAGCCGTGGTTCTGGTGCCGCTGATCCTAGGTTATACCGCCTACGCGTATTGGGTGTTTCGTGGCAAGGTCGATCCGGAGGAGGGATACCATTGAATCAGCCTCATCCTCCTAAAATACCAAACCAAGACCATGACCCGCAACCTGAAGCGGGGGCTCAACATGCCCTTGTCAGGCTTCTTTGGTTTGCCGCGCTCTGGATTGGCAGCGTCGGTGTCTTGGCCTGTGTCGCCTATGTTATTCGTTGGGCGGTTGTTATCTGATACGGGGTTACGCGGCACGCTAAACTGTATTGTTTGGTTTAACCGGGCAACCGATCAAATATCCAAGAACGGTTCGCCACAAACAAACGCGCACTCAACTATGTTGGGTGCGCGGGCGGTCGAAATTGTGATGTAAATCAGCAGGCGGTTTTAGAACAGACCGGCTTCTTTGGCCGTCAGCGCTGCTTGGGTTCGGTTCTTGGCCTCAAGTTTGCGGCAGAGCGTGCGCACATGCAACTTGATCGTCACCTCTTGCAATTCCAGCTCGCGCGCGATTTCCTTGTTTGACAAGCCACGGCACAAGCCGTCCAGAACTTCAAGCTCACGGGGGCTCAGTTTTTCAGCCAGTGGATGGACCGGGGCCTCAGCCTCTTTGCGCATCAGCTCAACGGGAACATAGATTTCACCCGCGCTCATGAAACGCACAGCATTCAACAGCGATTGCGCGCCCATGGTTTTGGGAATGAAACCGATTGCTCCGGCGTCTAAAGCTTCCTGTGCGGTGCGAGTGGGTGCACTGCCTGAAATAATTGCAACGCCCTTGCCACCGTTGGCTTTCAACGCGGTATTGAGGCCGTCGAGCCCCTGCATGCCCGGCATATTGTAGTCCAATAGAACCAGGTCATAGGGACCGTTCTGTTCCAGTTCGCTCAGCGCACCGGGCAGGTCAACGGTTGAGGTAACCGCCGCGCCGCCCTCTGACTTCAGATAAGCCGAGATTGTTTCGCGAACCATGTCGTGATCGTCCGCCAAAAGAATACGCATGTAAGCTCCTACTAAGTGCCGACCTAAACCCGGATTATAACCCCAAATTGGTTTATGAAATATCAATGGGCCTGGGAGTGGGTGCTGACTGTTTAAACTATGTAAAACTCTCCCTAATCTTGTACTTAAGATAACGTATTCGCGCGTAAAATCGATGGCTTTTGGCAAAAAAAGTCGACGCTGGTTACGAATACTATACCAAAGAATAGCAACCTATCCGCAGGAACAACTGCCCGATGACGCGATTTGTGACAGTCTGGGAGCAGAATATTTGATGAGCATGGCAGCGGGGTAATTTATCTGATCATGCTCAAAGCTTCGGAAAAGGGATAAAGCTATGAAAAACTGGCACCTCCACATCGCGGCACTTGTTGCAGCCGTCACACTGATTTGCAACCTTTCGCCTAACGCAGCGCAGGCCGCACAATCGGACGAGGCTGTGCTGATAGTCGCGGTCAAATCTACAGATGGCAGCGATATGCAGCGCCACGAATTCTCCATGGAAGAATTAAGGACCCTGCCAGTTGCACAGTTCGATACACGCACCATCTGGACGTCTGGGGAACAGGCCTTCACGGGCGTCAGCCTGGCGGCACTCTTGACCTATGTCGGCGTGGAGCAGCGGCAAACCGGCGTTGTTGTTGCACGTGCCATTAATGACTACGCGGTGGAAATTCCTGTCACCGATGCGACCAATGGCGGCCCGATGGTCGCTTACGAACGCAACGGATCGACGATGTCCGTACGTGACAAGGGGCCGTTGTGGATCGTCTATCCCTATGACAGTGATCCGACTTATCGAACGGAAGCGGTTTATTCTCGTAGTATTTGGCAGCTTGAGGAGATTACGATAGGTCAATGATCTACCACGACAAAGGCCCTCTCTAGGTGCGGTCCAGGGAAAACCCTCTGCTGTCGCACAGCGTTCTGATCACCGTGAGCTTGGTTCTTACCTTGCTCGCGGTTCAGTCCGTTCGGCTTGGCCGTGAAGTTCTGGAACGTCTGGACGGCCTCTCCACTGCGGCCAATGACAGCCTGCAATGGACACTGTCACAGGCAGAGATTGAGCAGCTGAAATTAGAAAACGCGGTGCTGTCCGCACACACCGGTCAAGAGCTGTCACAGGTTCGGCGCGAATTTGATATTCTGTACAGCCGTGTGGCCACTATCCGTGAAAGCCAAGCTTTCGCTTCGGTACGTGAAGTCCCTGAAAATGCCGAGACCCTGCGACGGGTGATGCAGCGCATAGATACGTTGATTACCTACATAGACGGCCCGGATGAGGCCTTGTTGTTTGGCCTGCCGAAGGTCACCGAAATTCTACAGGAGAACCGAAGTGATCTGCGCATACTAGCGCTGGCAGGTCTTACCGAACATGCGCGTGTGACGGAGGGAAAACGCCTCAACCTCTTTGGTATTCTGTCGCGCTTGGCCTGGGTTGTTCTGGCGCTTTGTGTGGCGTTAGGGCTGACGGCGCTAATGATGGGGCGTCTCTATCAGCGCGGCAAACGCCTTGCCGAACGGACGCGCCATGCGGTTGCCCGGATGCGTGCCATGATCACCTCGTCCCTCGATGCGATCCTGGTCGTCGGCGATGATGGGCGTATTCAGGAATTCAACGGCGCGGCGGAGACGATTTTTGGGTATTCCCGCGCCGAAGCCACCGGTGCCGAGATGGCAGAGCTTATCGTGCCAGAGCACCTAAGGGTAGCACATGCTCAGGGAATGTTGGACTACCTGTCTGGCGGAGATGCCAGGGTTATCGGAAAGGGTCGTGTGCAGCTGGAGGCGCAGCGAAAATCCGGCGAGATTTTCCCAGTTGAACTATCGGTCAATGTCAGTGAAACACCCGAAGAGACCGTCTTTGTTAGCTACCTGCGTGACATTTCAGACAGGATAGCTGCCGAAGAGGAGCTATTGAAGGCGCGTGATGAGGCGCTTGCCGGCGAACGGGCTAAAGCGGATCTGCTGACTGTTATGAGCCATGAGATGCGCACGCCTCTCACCGGGGTGCTGGGCGCGGTTGAATTGCTGGATGGCACGACCTTGACGACGGAGCAGCACGAATACCTTTCCGTCATGCGGGACTCAAGCGACCGACTGATGTCCCACGTCAATGATGTCCTTCAGATGTCGCAGCTGGAGACCGGAACAGATCATGAGCAGCAGCGCATTTTCCACCTAGCTGACCTTGTGCGTGAAGTTGTCGAAACCCACCAGCCCTTGGCCCGCCAGACCCACAACGAATTGAGCCTACACTGTAGCCTTGGCGCGTCAGATGAGGTTTTAGGACGCCCTATCGCCTTGCAGAAGGTGCTGATAAATCTTGTTAAAAATGCGCTTCAATTCACAGCTGACGGGGCGGTGTCAATCGATGTCATGCGGCAGAAGGACAGCGATATGGTCGAAATCTGCGTCGCCGACACCGGTGCCGGCATCGCAGAGCACGACTTAGAACGGATTTTTGAAGATTTCATTCGCCTTGATTCCAGCTATGCGCGCAGCAGCGAAGGCACCGGGTTGGGTCTAGCGATCACCCGCCGCATCATCGTTTCTATGGGCGGTGAAATTACCTGTGAGAGCGAGCTCGGTGAGGGCAGCCTATTCACGATAGCTCTGCCTTTGCCTGCCTCTCATGCCGGTGTCTCGACACAAGCAAAGCAATCTATGCTAGCTGAAGCCACCCAGTCTATTGGCAAAACGGGGCCGATTGGGGAGTTGCCGGGAACCCCTTCGCAAGGTGTTGGCGCTGCGCGGATCCTCGTGGTCGAAGACAACGAAATCAACCAGGTTTTGGTTGAGCGAATGCTGATCAGCCTAGGCCATGAGGTCGTGCTTGCTCCTGGCGGCGCCGAAGGGGTCGAGGCCGCGCGGCAGGGGCAATTTGATCTCATCTTTATGGACATCAGTATGCCGGAGGTGGATGGGATGGAGGCAACTCGTCGCATCCGTGAACAGAAACTCGCGGAGGGTGTCGATATCGTTGCGCTCACAGCCCACGTTGCGGCCCGCGACCACGCCGAAATGTGTCTCGCGGGATTGGCAGAGGTGGTGACCAAACCGGTTAGCAAAGCTGCGCTTTCGGATGTGATTGCCCGCCGCGCGCGCGCTGATCGCAGTGGGTTGGTAGCGACAGAACCAGCGCAACACTCAGATGGTGGCATGGCTGCAGACGAGGAAGTGTCTGATATATCGCAGTTTTTACATGCCCTTGGAGCAGAGCGAGGGGCACAGTTCTTGCGTGGCTATCTTACTGAGATGCAACAGCTCCTCGATGATCTGGGAGCCGAGCAAAAATTGCGCCAACCCCTGCGTGATGAGGCGCATCGCCTGGCCGGATCAGCGGCCGTGCTTGGTTTTGCTGATCTCAGGGCCGCGTTGCTTGAGGTTGAGCATTCAGAAGGCGATGGCGTGCCTGCACTTGCTGGGCTGACGATGTGCTGGGATCGTGCAAATGATGAGATTACCCGACAGCTGCCAGACAACGCTTCAGGCTAGTGTGAAGATTGCGCATGTTGTGACCTGCGCTGTAACAACGTTCATAAGGTTTTGATATTCCTACAATACGTTCCGAAGCGAATCCTAGACGTCTGCCCAAGAGACGGTCGTGGAGTTGTCCCTGCTCGCAGGTATTGAGGGACGGGCTGCGAGACCCGCCACCAACTCTTGATTGGAACAACTGGCCAAAACCAGATTTGCTTTCAGAACTTTAGGAGACGTGTCCAGAAATCTTGCTGCCTCGAAAGGGTCGGTTCTGCCGTTGTAGTTCGAACAGACACAGCGAACCGACGATGAGCTCTATTGCAAGTGCCACCAGGATGCTTTCACCCGGCCATCCGTCGAGTACGATTCCGACGATGCGGCCGGAGGCATAGGCGAAGAAGACCAAAGTGCCTAGCGCCGCCGAAAGACGCGCCAAACCGGGCCGCAGAACACCGGTAAAGATAACCGCACCAAGGATGGCGAGGTTTGCACCGGGCGCGCGTAACTCGCTCAGGAGTGCTCGGTTTTCGCCTAGGTCAATACCGTAGCCCGCATAGAAGCCATGAGTTGCGAAAGTGATGGCGAGGCCGATGCTGCAGGCCGTGAGGCCCGCAGCGCTAAGGGTGAATTTCTGATAGAAAGACATCGTAATTTCCTTTTGATTATGGGCAAATCAGACTGCGGTTTCCCAGGCCCCGGAGCTGACGGCGTTTGTGGCAAAAGTGGTGAAATCGCGTGGCGGGCGGCCAAGGGCGCGCTGAACCCCATCAGCGATCCGCGCATTGCGGCCATCCAAGGTCTCTCGAGCGATATCGGTAAGCACATCAGCGATCATCTCGCCCTGTGAAGCGAGGAGGGCGGCGTGGAAGTCCTCGAAAGAAATCGGCATATGCGTGATTTTCTGTCCGGTTGCTGCGGATAGAACCTCAGCCATATGTTCAAACGTCATAAGGCGCGGTCCGGTGACTTCATAGGTTTCACTATCATGGTTCGTTTCAGTCAGGGCGGCGACCGCAACATCGGCGATGTCATCTACGTCTACGATGGGTTCAAGCACATCGCCGCCTGGCATTGGGAGGACCCCTGCCATTACCGGCGCATGTAACGCCCCTTCGGAGAAGTTCTGCGCAAACCATGCCGCACGGACGATGGTATAGGGCAGCCCCGAGGTTCGGATCACCTCCTCGGCGCGTTGTGCGTGGTATTCACCGCGTCCGGTGAGCAGGACAATTTTGCGAACACCTGCAACGCGCGCCTGATCGGTGAAGGCCGCAACTGTTTCAACTGCCCCCGGCACGGCAATGTCCGGGTAGTACGAGATATAGACCGCAGAAACGCCCGCAAGAACCGGGGCCCAAGTGTCGGGCGTGTTCCAATCGAAAGGAATAGCGGCACTGCGGGAACCCTGACGCACTGGCAGGCCCTTTGCATCGAGCAGATTTGCGATACGCGCGCCGGTTTTACCGGTGGCGCCAAGGACGAGGATAGGTTGGATAGTCATGGGGAAAATCCTTGAGTTGGGCAGATTGTTGGTTCGATGCCCCGTTTTCTCTCAAGATGAGTAGATGAACCATTCCTCTACGTCCGAAAAAATTGCCTGATCGTCCAGATCATCTGGACGTTCTGTCTTCGTCGATGCACAGTCTGCTTATGACAGAGCCACATGTTCCGAACCCCTCACGTCTCGCACAGCCCATCGGGGATCCCTTGGGAGAGATCCTGCATCTGCTCAAATTGACGGGTACGTTCTATTGCCAGTCACGGCTCAGCGCACCGTGGGGCATCGCCATTCCGGGGTTTCCCGAAGTGATGAGCTTTGCCGTCGTGATTGGCGGCCGGGCGTGGATGAAGGCCGGAGAGACTGCAGCTTTTGAAATACAGAAAGGCGATCTCGTGCTGATCACCAACGGCGTGCCGATCAGTCTTTACAGTGATCCGGACGCCCCATTGTTGACGCTTGAAGAGCTGCCGATCCGTAAGGTGACAGAACTGTACGAGACAGTAGAGTTCGGTGGTGGCGGTGAGGCCTGTAGCATCATGTACGGTCTTGCCCGGCTTGATCATGCCTCAAGCCCGATGCTGATGGCTCTGCTGCCGGATGTGTTGAAGGTCGACCCGTGGGAAGAGGATGCGGGAAGCTGGTTACAGGGCACATTGCAATTCATAGCGAGAGAGGCGCGCGAGCTGCGTCCTGGTGGCGAAACTGTCATCACGCGGCTTGCCGACGTCGTTGTGATTGAGGCGATCCGGCGCTGGCTGATCAGATCTCCCGATGCTGATCGAGGCTGGCTGAAAGCCGCGCGTGACCCACAGATCGGGCGGGCTATTGTGGCCGTCCATCGCGATCCTGCGGCAGACTGGTCAGTTGAGGCACTGGCGCGGGTGGCGAGCATGTCCCGCTCAGCCTTTGCTGCGAGGTTCACCAACCTCGTAGGCACCCCTGCGATGCAGTATCTTGCTGAATGGCGCATGAACCTTGCCCGGCGTACATTGCGAGAGAGCACCCAGTCTATCGCCACCATCGCCGCTGATCTTGGTTATCAATCCGAGCCTGCATTCAATCGTGCCTTTAAACGGGTGTTCGGCACAACACCGGGGCAGGCGCGGCGGGCCTCACGCGATATCGCGTTTTGATAGAGTGACAGGAATGGAACCGACGCTGCATATGCTTTGCGGTAAGATCGCGTCTGGCAAATCCACGCTGGCGAAGCAATTGGTTCGCGAGGATGGCGTTCTTATCTCTGAGGACGACTGGCTGGGTGCACTATTTGCGGATGAGATGAAAAACGGTGCGGACTACATGCGCTGTGCAGGCAAGTTACGCAGCATCATGGTGCCGCATCTTGTGGCGTTGTTGAATGCCGGAACCACCGTCGTCTTGGATTTTCCTGCGAATACAGTTGAACAACGCGTCTGGATGCGGGGTATCGTCACAGTAGCCAAAACAGCGCATCAATTGCATGTGCTGAATACATCGGACGAGGAGTGCCTTGCACGCCTTAGACTTCGCAATGCAGCCGGAGACCATCCTTTTTCGGTGACCGAAGAGCAGTTCTGGCAGTTCTCGAAACATTTCGCAGCGCCCACCGATGACGAAGGCTTCAATCTGGTCGTGCATAGCCCAAGTGATTTGTAAACTTGCACTGACGTCGATTAGCAGCGATGCGGCCCTCATCTAGGCGGCATCAGGGGCCACCTGTGTCAGATGGCCCCGTTATGTTTGCGCGGGTTATTCAGCTTATTCAGCGGGGATCATGCCCTGCACTTGGATTGTGACGTTGTCGCCCGGTGGTGTCAGAGCGTAGACAAAGCCTGCCCGCATCGCCATGGAGATAATCACCACAAGAAACGCAGCGATCATCTGCATCTTGAAGATCGACCGCAGCAGGATGACATGGTCAGGCTTGCACCAGCGCTGCCAATGATCAGCGCCATAACCGCCCCAGCGACATGCCCTTAGGCATCCCGAACTCTTCGATGACACATCACGTCAATAGCCTGATCAAAGCCGGGCTCATCGTTCAGGAGCGCCGCGGACGTACACTCCAGTGTATCCCGCGGTATCGACGCCTCTGGGAGGTTACGGTCTTTTTGCAAAGCGAATGTTGCGTTGGCGAAGCGCAACTTCTAGAGGGTGGTAGTCTAGGGGATTGATGTTTGCCCCATGGGATGCGCACGATTGGCATCTATGATGCTGCAAGGGCAAAACCCAAAAAGCAAAGCACGTCAGGGTTTTCCCGCATTCCGAACCCAGAACATCGTGCGATGGCACAGATATTGAGTGGACGCTGGCAGAGTACTGTCTACTCGGACTGGTGCCTGCCTGCTTCTGGCACAGCATAGTCTAGCAACACCTGGAGCGGCATTTCCCAAGCGCCCGGTTGGTTGTAGTTTCCTGCGAATGTGGCCACGACAAAGCGCGCTTTTGGCTGGATCGTGAGGCGCTGCCCGCCATTGCCCTGTGCTATGAGGATCGGATCGCCACTTGGGCCGCTCGCGACATACCAGAGTAGGCCATAGTTGAATCCGTCTATGATGTTCGCTTCCGGCCGAAAGGAGGCCTCCAGCCATGCGGCCGGTACGATCTGGCGCCCGTCATACTTGCCGTCTTGGGACACCATCACTCCAATGGCGGCGAGGTCACGAGCGGTTAGCCGCAGCCCGGAGGCCGCAGACGGAACCCCATCGCCGCCTCTAACCCATTCATAGTTGGTGATGCCCAATGTATGAAAAAGCCGCGCCTCAGCAAATTGGTCTATCTCCATTTTGGTACCATCAGCGATGAGCTTACCGATTAAGGCCACAGCACCACCGTTGTATGTCCAGATTTTTCCGGGTTCAGAGACCATTGGCCGATCCAGCACGAAACGATATCGGTCAGATGCCATCTCCATCGCAATTTCACTGTTCCGCGGGTTTGAGTAGGGCAGACTCTCATCCCACTGCGTCCCCATCTGCATTGTAAGCGCGTCCTGCACTGTGATGGCTTCACGGGCCGTGCCATCACGCAAATCGGAGTATTCGGGGAACAGATCCAACAATGGAGTGTCGAGCGGTGGGACCAGACCATCGGCGAGTGCAATACCATAGAGCAGGCCTACGACTGACTTGGTGACTGATCTGACATCGTGCAATGTCTCCGGGCCATGATCAACGATCCCGATTGGCATGCCCCAACGTTCATCTTCGCCTGCAAAATAGGCCTCGGAAATGCGCCCACCATCCAGCATGACAACGGTCGCATGAAGCCCGGCAATCTCGTTGGCGTGGATTGCAGCACTGAGTTTTTCTTCCATGGATTGTCCCCAGACGGACGAGCCATAGAGACACATCAACAGCGAAAACGTTGCGGCGAATAACGATGGACGAGCTTCAGACATACGCAGCCTCACGTTGGCCGATACGCTTCGAGACTTTTGGCCTGCTAGGCTCGAGATATTGCTGGTCCGAAGCAATACCCAGCGAGACCGAGCCTAGTTTTAGCGACGACCTTAAGCAAGACGCACAGGACAGTCTCAACTGCTGGCAATAGAATGGATGGTTTTCGCCGCGCAGCAATTTGATACGAGTTTAGTCATTCTAGAAGATCTGTATCCTTACGAGTTCAGGGCGCGCTATCGTATCTTGCCCGATGAATTGCCGACATTAAGTTCGGGCAAACAATTCTATTGACAAATCATCGGGATCAACTCGCCGTGGCGCGGAGGCAAGATCGCGCTCATGAATCTGGTTCGAGAGATTATTACAAGGAAACCCGAACACGATGACGATGTTTTTGCGGATCAGAACGGGGAAGTTCTGAAAGAGCCGCGGGGGGAGACGAAATATAATATCAATAAATATACCGATTCCAATATTATTTTTGCCGATGCCCAAAGTTGGGCTGAAGAGAATTCGGTCGATATTAGAGACGTTATCTTTAGCTCAATTTGCTGCTATTTTAAGGGCGCGGGTTTTTTATCCAGATCAACCAAAGCCAAGAGCGCTGCCAGTTCGGGGTATCCGAGCGATTAGAACATTGAGGCCTACCGCCTCATCTTTTTATCAATTGGACGATAATGTCCAAGGTTGTAGGTCAGATAAGGTGAATGCCGACGCCGGGACAACCGAGTACCCGCCTCGTGCCATTCTGATGGATGTCCTGAAAAAGGTAATAGGCGAGGCAACGGTCGTCATCGTCATTGAGGAGTTTGACCGGTCGCGCCCGGAGTGGACGCGAGGCAGAAGTCGAAACTCTACGCGAAGGCAACGATTAATTGCTCGCCATCTAGTGGATCGCCAAAAAGAGCCGCATATCCGATGTTAGCCAACTGGCGGCATTAAATGATCGTCGAACTGAACAACCATCGGGGCATGATCAGAGGCAGGGAACTTTCGATCCGTGGCAAAAGCGATGCTTTCGTCTTGGAGCCCCTCGTTGTGCACTTCGGAATGCATAAAGCACTCTACCATCCGACGTGAGCCGAGAATGTGGTCGATCATCTCGCCCTTACCGTGGTGGATGAGGGTAAAACGTTTGTCTTCAGGGATATTGTTTTCGAGTGGAAGTAGTACCCGGTTGGTTAAGTCAGCGTTTCCGGTTTCCTCAACCCTGCCGCGCAGAGCCATCACAGGAACCTCGTCTGGGAGAGCGTTGAAATCTCCGGCGAGAATGACGGCGGCATCGGCATCATTATCGAATATCTGATCGACAACGGCGCGGGCTTCGAGCGCGGCCCCAACCCGTTTAAGCGAAGACACGAAGAAGCCCTCGGCCCAGGCAGCGGCACTTTTCCAGGTGAAGCGATCCTCCATCGAGGGGCCGTGGCGAACAGCCAGCTTGGACTTAAAATGCGCGTTAAGCACGTGTAGCGTCTGGCCCGTGGGTAGTCGAAGCGTTACATGCTGGAGAGGCCGTTCCCAAGTCTGGGGTTTGGGAGTCTCGTCGCCCGCGATCTGGCGTTTGTAATGGGGGTGCCCTACGACCTCCCCGTTAATTTGGCGTTGGTCGATGACTTCGATATCCGGGCGGACCAGCACGACTAGATTGCGCTTATCATACACCTCGCTACCGTCTTTGAGCATTGTTGATACAGTTTTATAGTCTGCGTAGCGGGTCGGTGCGACTAGCTGTTGAAGGGTGAGCAGTTGGCGCGGCTCTCCTTCGGTTTCCTGGCCGTGAACCTCCTGTAAACAGATGATGTCTGCGCGAAGACGCTCCAAAGCGGCGCGAAGAACCGGGGCACGTTCGGCAAAGCCCGGGCGGATTAACTCGCCGTTATCATTGAATCGGTCCTCGTCGAGATTTTCAAGATTGTAGGTCGCAATTCGCAACATGAGTATGGTTCCTTGTAAATAGGATCAGGGGCAATGAGTTCTAGCTTAAGGTCTATTGAAATGTCTGACCAATCTCGCGTTTGTTTTCAAGTAAAACTCATCGCAGTCCTTTTGCCGTGTTGAGTTTTTCGGAAGCAGAGGTTCGTTAGCTACGTGGCATTGGCCGAAGCAGGCTTGCCGCCACCTTTTGCTAGATAAGGTGGCCCATACCCTCGATTAACCAGTCATTCGCCAGTCCGCAGAACGGCTCGTTGTACGAGAAATTCGCCGTCTCTGTGAAGTTATAGCTTGCGCCTCTTGTTTGGACGGCTCAGCATTGAAAGCCGC
This sequence comes from Phaeobacter cretensis, assembly GCF_047372505.1. Lineage (NCBI taxonomy): Bacteria > Pseudomonadati > Pseudomonadota > Alphaproteobacteria > Rhodobacterales > Roseobacteraceae > Phaeobacter > Phaeobacter cretensis. Next base: position 217,884 of record NZ_JBKBEU010000001.1, on the reverse strand, counting down.
CTGGAGTCAGACAGTATTGGGCCAGCTAGTTGCTCGGTTAACTAAATTTCACTATCAATCTTTCGACACTGGATTTTTATCTTGGGCTTGTCTTCGCCTCGGTAATAGATATTTCGCAAATATATGACGGTACCGTGTCAATCATCATTTTGTTTCCGAAGCGGCAATCATGCGTTTTCTAGAGAAACTATATTTTCGGTCAGCGCTTTGAAACGAACTCGCATTACCTTCCTTTTCATTTCTAGCAGGTATTTAATCTGTCTGGGTTTTCCCGGAAGGGGCAGGGGTATTCCCTGAAAATGTAGGATGCGACAGATCGTTTGAAAATTTATAGAGCGCTGTATTTTATACACTTCGAGACGAGATTTTAAGATTAATATAAAATTTAAACTCGTTGAATGTCATACTGGGAACGTTTCAAGTACCTTCCTGATTATGTTTGAGACCGGGCTAGCCGCCTGAATACCCTCATATAACTCAAACTTCATAAGTGCCGTCAAAAGGTAAGCAAACTGGTTATTGTTTTGCGGAATTTTTATCAAGAGGCCCGGCTTCAGTCTATCTGAGCGCTCTATGCGTCATCGAGCAATGCAGATACCAGTAAGTAGGATTTCCATTTTTTTGGACTTTGAGTATACTAAAATCAGTTCCGAAGTAGTTTCAAGAATTCGAAATTGTGGGTTAGTAGAAAGATCGGTTTGGCATTATTAACAGCGTTTTTTGGGTAGGCGAAGGCTTGGTAGGCGGAGCCGGGATCCAAACTTGTGATAGCATCATCTGTCACGGCGACCTCTTTGGTAAGGTCAAAATATTGATTTCCTAAACGGATAACGAAATAGAAGAAGGTTTTTGCCATCTGTGGGGATGACAGGTTTTTAGCTCAAAGGTTCCCCTCCGAATTGATTGGCGCGAACTTGATCCATGTCGATGCAGTGAAAATGTGAATTAGTGCATATTCACAAGCAAGAAGATGTGCTTTACGGCATGTGGTCTATCTTCAGATTGTTCGTCATTTGTTCCTGTGGCGAATTGCGTCATGCCCGCATTTACGCCAAAAGTTAGAGCGTACCCAGGAAAGCTGTTCCACAACCTGTTAGACGCGGCCCGCGGTAGTCAAATGGTTGCGCTGCGATGTGCTGCGCGCTGTCGCCGCTGTGTTAACGACCTTGACGGTGGCATTGTATAGGTCGTTGGTGGGAAGTATTCGGTGCATATATCGCCACAAATGTTCAAAGTACGGTACAACCAAACACATGTACATTCGCTGCCTTTGGCCACCTTCGGGCAATAGACCCGGTGGCCGAACTTATATCCACAAGCGCATAGCGGGCATAGGTTTGGCTTCCACAAAGGCAATCTAAGAAGATGAACAAATCTTGTAATATCCATAAATAGGCAAGAGCCGCACGACTTGCATTGCGGATGTTACCACGGGTTGCTGAATTGAACTCTTATTGACTTGGATCAGGAATTTGGGCGGCGTGTTGTACTGCAAGGTCTTCAGCCCGATCTGAAAATAGTTAGCTGTCGGTGCCTGAGCCACATGCATAGCCGCGATCTGGTACCGATCCAGTTGTGAAAGGCATCGCAATAAATGTGCGGGGGTACGACAACGACAGTTTACTGTGATCCTAGCTCTCGTAGCTTGGCGGATTGTCTCACCAATGTTGACCTAACTTTCGCATTCAGAATGCTTGATGGTACTCAATATGAGTAATCATAAAAAACTACTCTTCAATATGAGTAGCATCAGATTGCCAGAGGTTACCGGATACGGCCGGGATGTGACTTAACAACCAAAAAGAGAGAATCCTTAGAGGCGACCGCAGCTTTCGGCAGCGGCGTCAATTCAACCTAAGGAGAGAACGATGCAAAACGCAAACATCACGGCGCATTTGAGTGCGATTGGGGCGCGCATGAGGGAAAAAGGCCTATATCCTTACATCGAAACAGATCATTCGGCGCTCTCACCACTGTTTGAACAGGTTGGAAAGGAGAAGGTCCATCCGATGTCAAGTGTGAGTGAAAAGGAGCTGGGAGATGGTAAGGCGTTCTGGTTGTTCCTTCAAAAGGAGGGAAGGAGCATCGCGTGTATTTCTGCGAAACTCATTGAATTGGGACGCGGTGATTTTGGAAGCTACATGTCTGGCCTGGCGAGTTCTCGGTATGAACGGGCGTCAAAAGTTGTGTCCAATGTGGCGCAACCTTTAATTGATGAGATGAGTGGAAGGATGATCTATTTTGGTGGGATCGAGTTCGCAGCAGATCAAAAGGGCAGTGTCAGGCTACTGGGTGATTTTGCTCAATATGCAAAGCTCACATCTGCTTTGAGATGGGAGTTTGATTGGATGTACACCATCATTGCATACAGGCATCGCAGGCTTGCTGATGACTATGGTTTTCACTGGCGCTTGAGGAATGCTATTCACTGGTCAGATCCTGTGCCCGAAGGCTTGGCTAACGATCACATGGTCTTAGCCACTAATCCGGCGCATTTCTTTCATGTGTTAGGTAGCGTGAAGCCAGGTGAGCTTTGAGAAAATAGCTGTGACCGGCCCTCTATCGGGGTCGGTCAACCTCATTGATACTTTACGGTAGCCGCCAAGGACCTTTTGACCCTTTACTGTGACATCAAGCTCTTCATCAGTGACGATGTAAGGCACATCTTGGAGAGCCTTGTGCGATTGCATCGCCCTATCAATCACACGTTTGTCGAAAGACCCAACCACGTGGTAGAAATCTCTGTTTCCACCTAGCATCAATCGTTCTGCCGTCGTGCTGCGCTTCCCTATTTGAAGGGGGTGCATGATGCTGTCGGTGGCCTCAAGCGGTTTATAGAGATCAATTTGATCTCCCAGCCACTCCCAGTTCTTAAGCTGCGCTCCCTCTTTCTGGTACCAGTCAAGAACGTGATCCGTCGTTACCGAAAACCCCGCGCGTGAACAAGCGGCTCGATCGACGTTGACGTGCTCAGCAATCTGCCAGCGATCTGCACCTGGCTGAATTTCCTGAGCTATGGGGCGGGATTCTTCAAAGAATGAGAGGGGCAGGCCCAGTGTAGCTGCAAGCTTGGAGATCGACGAAAACGGGATCTCACGCTCGTTCTTTATCTGATTGTAGAGCGTGCCATAGCTGATGCCCGACCTGTCGCAGGCCTGTTTGAGTTTCATGCCGGATAGTTTGCAAGCCTCCTTGATACGCTGCCCGAGCATGTGACCTTCTCCCTAAAAATATACATATGTGTATATTTAGTTCATTAGTTGACATATGTTCGCATTGAGGTCAACAATCAGGGCGTGTGATTGTTCGACCAAAAGGCTGACTCGAGATTGAAACTACGAGATAACACCGAGGCGCGCGAAGCGTGGGACGATATGGTGTCAAGCTGCGAGAATCGTCGACAATCTTTTTTGGAGGAGGCGCAACGAATCTCTGGGCGCCCCCTTGATTTCTGGGATGAATTTACTGAGGGCTTAGACCACCGAACTCTCGTAATCTTAACATCGAGAGCCCACATGATCGCCGTTACAGATACTTAGATATCCGTGTCGGCAAGTCGTCAGTTATTCCGTAATATAGAAATTCCAGCGATAAACGGTACCGCTTGCGGAGCTTTTTTGCGGCTTGCAGAGAAAGCTCACGCTTGCCGTTTTCAAATGCTCCGTAGGCTTGTTCGGACATGTTTGCACCTTCAGCAAATCCTCGTTTGTCGAAACCCAGCGACTCGCGGACATGCTTAAGACGGGCGGAGACTGCGGCAATGCTGTCCTGTTGATCTTCTAACATGTCGATACGTTATCTGATTTGAGTAACAAAATCACTAAACAATCCGCGTATTTTGCGTAAACTCAAAAGAGCTGATTTTTCGTAGCGAAACGGAATTTTTCAACCGGATATGTGGATCAAATTCGAGACAATGTTGTGATCGCAGTCCAAAGCAGACATTTGTACAGCCCGGAGCTTTCGCTATGCTGCAAGCGCAGCCCTCTGTCGGGTTCGACCGGCAGCTAAGCGGACAAAGTGTCCCTCAGAACACTCCAATTGAATAGCCGCTTTGCCCATATCCGGGGTGCTAAAGCAATCCCTGTGCAAGGATCATCAAGACGCCCGCCGCCACGATGTAACCAGCATCTATCAAGGTTGCTTTGCTTGATTTTTGGCTAAACAAATCCATTCCTGCAACGAACAAGGCCACAGCAAAGATCGCGCCGATGGCTGTCATGATCGCTTGGTCGGTTTCTGTTATTCCTACCACTAACGCTAACAAGGCAGTGCCGACAAACTGAATGATCATTGCCAATATTGGGGGAGACGCAGGTGCTTTTATACTGTGGCTACCGGCAGCCCAAGCCGTACCAAACATCTTCGGGCTAAACCAAATCATGCCAAGACCAAACGCTGCAATTGTTCCGACGGCCACTGCTGCCCAATTCATAAGTGCAATATCCATTGTTTTCCTATCTATGATGAAGGCGTTTCAAAACATCCACGCAAGCGTACATCCAGCAAATGCGCCCAGCCCATTTCATGGCGCGTCCGAAGATCGTCTTCTCCCTTGGGCCAGCCGGAATGCACGATATCCACATGGGTTGTCTCATTCACCTGACGCAGGTTAATTTCCAACACGGTTTCCGCTCGTGGCTCTGATATCACCCAAGAATAGATCAACCGCGCCGCGCCGTTTTTTGGCGGCGATATCTCGCGTATCTCACATTCGACTGGATCTCCGGACCCAATGCCAGGCGGACAATCCATCGTGAACGCCGCACCCTCCTGCATTTGAAAAGTATTCGGCATTAGCCATTCTGCGATCTTTGTGCTGTCGGTGAAGTAGGGCCAGACATCATCAATCACAGCATGAATTTGAATATTTTCGTGGACATGGGTCATTCCTCGCGATCCGATGACTTAGATTCAACAATGTGCTTGAGGCTTTGAAGGCGGCCCTTCCAGAAAGTTTCGTAGCGATTCAACCAATCATGTACTTCACGGAGCGGCGTTGGCGTCAGGTGGTGTTTGCGTTCACGCCCAACTTGTTGAATCTCGACCAATCCATGTTCTTCCAGGACGCGCAGATGCTTGACAATGGCGGGACGCGATATCTCGAATTGTTGAGCAATCTCACCTGCACTCTTATCGCCTCTAGCGAGCATATCAATAATCTGCCGACGGTGGGGGTCTGCGATAACACTGTAAATGCCTTGATTTCGATAAGTCACCGGTCGCCCCGCTAGATTGTCTCAGCTCAACACCTAAGACAAAACCTGTCGTGCAGACCAGATCAAAGCGCCAATCACGACGGTCAACAAAATCCAGCGGCCTAATTTTCCTGAGGGCGCATAGGTGAAACGCCAGATCATTCGGGCCACTCCGTTTGTGAACAGATAAGTCTTACCATCCAATACAACGCTGATGTCCTCACGGCCTTTGGGCAGCTCGCCCTGGCCCTTTTTGATCGCGCCCGCGAGAGCGCAGTCGCCATTATATTCAGGTGAATTCATCAGTATACCCTTCTCAATCGGTTACGGAGAGATATATGTTACCTACAGGTTACACGTCAAGCGCGAAAATCACGCTCAGTATGTTTGACTATATCGAAACGACATGGGAGCCACGCAGCAACGATGAGGTAACTTCAAACTAGCGAACAGATTTTTACTAGCGTCTGCCAACTTCACACACCGGGCGTTTAAGCAGAATGCAGCTTCGTCGCTCTGGGCTCTAAGCTGCCTGGCTGCGATGTGGCCCTCTGATCGCTAGCCTGGACCGTCGACAGAACTACCTCAGGCGGCCGCAAGACGACCAGATCGATTATTGAGGTCTGAAACGTGAGTTAGAACGTGCCCCACGAAACATTGAGGCCGGATCCACTTGTTTACATGAGCCGTCGACAAAACATACGTTCATGCCTTTGTCCTGTGATTGACAGCCAAAGGCCTGAATGCCCGTAAATCACCTTGCCTGGAGTCCTGTGCCGTGAAGGTATATGAGCCCAAGTCGATCCATTCGACTTCGACCTCAGCTGTCAGTGCATGAAGGATCAGTCCAATAGTAACGAGGAGCCGCTCGCGAGGACATCCAGCGGTAGTGCCCCATCCGTGTTGTGCGCCATGAGGTCGGCGATGGGCTCAAGGAAGAGATCGTAGGTCGTGTGGTGTACTGGAAGGATTTGCTTGGGCTGGATGGTCGCCACAAATGGTAGGAGATCATCCGCGTCCATGCTGATCTTGCCAAGTGCGCCGGTGGTTCCCACGCCGCCCACATGCGCAATCATCAGGTCCGGGCGGCCCATTGCCGTAGTCGTGTCAGTCACCTGCTGGGTTCCAAATGTATCGCCTGTCCAATAGATCGACCGCGACCAGTCCCCGATAGAGAAGGTGATCCAATATCCGTTTCCTTTGCCAAGAATTTCAGCGATTTGGGGCGTTTCCGAATGAAAGGCAGGCAGCGCTGTGATCTCAATGTTTCCACTGCCTGCGGCAATTTTGCGCGTCTCGTTCCAGTCTATAGGGTCAAGTCCGGTGAACCCAAAACCCGCGATCTTTGCGACATCAAAGGGCGGTAATATAATCGGGATATCATGCGCCAGTTCACGCGCGGCGGCCTGGTCGAAATGGTCTTCGTGCGCATGGCTAAGAATGACAGAATTCGGCGGGCGCAGTTTCGTTCGACGCAACGGCGTATTGCGTGCGTGTGTTTTGATATTCGGCCCCTTTGCGAGATCAAACATCTCGTTGGGATCGCCCATGACAAAGGCGTTCTCGCCCTCTCCGAAACACGGATCGGCCAACAACGTATAACCATTGAACTCGATCTGCAGGCTAGAGGCCCCAAGCCAAGTGACTTTGACAGCTGGTGTGACTTCGTGTGCCGGCGTGGTTGTGGCATGCACGGCAGAGGCGAGACCGCCAACGGCAGCGATACCCGCGCTATGTTTCATAAATGATCGACGATCCATGTCCGATCCTTTCCTAGGTTGCTTGAAACTTCCTCGTAGACCGGTGTAGCCATCAAAATTATGCAGTTAAATAAGATTAAGTTGCTCAGTTTGGCCATGAAAGTTGGATAATATGAATTTGCAACAGATCGATACATTCCTAGAGGTCGCTCGCACTGGCAGCTTTGCTGCCGCCAGCCGACGCATGTCGCTACCTACCTCGACGGTAAGCGCTCGTATCAAGGCGATGGAGGAGCGTATCGGCACTACACTGTTTCGCCGAACAACCCGGAAAGTTGCGTTGACAAGCGATGGCCAGCATTTTTTCGAGGTCTATACCGAAGTTTTTGAGATTCTTTCGAGCCTCGAACCAAGGGGCGTAGGCGGCGAAGTGCTGAGCGGCCACATCCGCCTCACCGCGCCGATCGATTTCCCAACGTCGTACTTGGCCGATGTTTTGACCCGGTTTACGGATCGGCACCCAGCCGTGACGATCGATATCCTGATGACAGATGACGTGTTGGATTTTGTCGAGGACAACATTGATATCGCGTTGCGGGGGCGTGCGCCTGGCGCAGAAAACCTGATTTGTCGAAAGTTCACGTCTGAGCAACTGGGCCTGTTTGTGAGCCCGGATTTTTTTTCAGAACACCGCGAACGCCTGTTGCAAGGTCAACTAAAAGGCTTGGTGCTTTTTGACCCCCTCCAACAGGCGGCTACGCTTGGGAGTGCCGTTTATGGCACGCTCTGCCCAGCGGTGCGAACAACAAACAAAGAGCTGTGCAAGGCGATGGCCATGCAGTCGCGCGGTGTTGCTCTTCTTGGACATACTGTTTGTAAGAGCGAATTGCAGTCGGGTGCTCTGCTGGCCCTGGATGACACGTTTAACCTGCCAGATTTGCCAATGTATCTTGTAATGCCGAGCAAGCGTTTGCTGCCGCAACGGATTAGGGCTTTCGTTGATCATCTGGTCGATGATCAACGCGGTGAGTGACTGCATTGATCACTGTGCCGACGGTATAGTTCCAAGGCCTTGCCGAAGAGTCCAATGACTTTGCAAAGTCGGTTTTCTGCGTACCTCCGTCGCTGATGGCCCGCGCAGCATCAGCTGGGGTAGTGACTTCCTCTTGTACGGCTGCGTCCGGGAAACTGACTTGAGTGTACGCACTTGCAGCATAGGTATTGTCGCGGGGAGTGCACCTGGTCCGCTATGGCTGTCATGCATCCACCAGCGGAGGCCCTGCCAACTATTCAAGCTCGTGATCCGTAGCCCGCGCCACCGTAAGGCAGTTTTGAGGGCCAGCCTACTATAGGCTGCACCTTGCACCAATGTCGGCGATGTCCACTATGGTCCATTGCGAAAGCTACTTTCTTAAGTTGTGCCCGGTTTATTGCGCCATAAACTGGTGTGTCTCCAATCCGGCCGCGAAGCTGCAAGGGAGCCAGCTCTTTGAAGTATGACTTGAGAGTATCAAAGCCCTCAGAGTTTTCACTTTCAGCGACGATCATCAGAGCAGTGCTCATAAGGATGCTAAATTCTGTCTGTCGGGTACTCTATTTCGGCCCGCTCGCGATGTTTACCGCATCCCCATGACAGCGAATTCCAATCGGTCTTGGGTGCCAATGTCACCAACTACTACGGGGCCAGAATGAACACCAACGCCGATTCCAACGTTCCTCATGTCGGGAGCTGCTTGCTTTTCCTTCCAGCCTTCAAAGAACTTTGAAATATCAACGGCTACTGCAAGCGCGTCAGTTGCATCACGCGACCCTTGTTCTGGCGTTCCGAACGTGTTCATCAGCCCATCTCCAGGAAACTTGTCGAAGGTGCCTAACGCACAGATCCTGATCGAGTGGGCGAATTCACTGGGGTTTGATCTGGTGTTGAGGCCGCGTGACCTGCCCACCTACACCCGCCGCGTGGTGGCCGAAAGCCGGGGAAAGCAAGGCCCGCGGCAAAAGCGTTTCAGGCTGGAGAACCGGCGCCGCTCCGGGCGGTGACTACTCCGTCTCGGCGTTCACAACGTCGCGGACCCGCTGCCAGTTTTGCGCGGCCAGAGCATCGGCCAGCGCCACGCACGCCCAGACCGGTGCGCCCTTGCGGCTCCATTCACCAACTGCCTGCCGGGTCAAATCATAGCGATTGGCGAATTCAGTTTTCCAGCGGGCGGTTCCGAACAGTTGGGTTGCCATCTGGTCGAGCGCGGTAAACCTTTCCTCGGCAGTGATTTCCGTGTAATTGGTCAAGGCCTCGTTCCTTTCGTGGCAATCGCCCTGCACCCGTTCCGCCTCGAAAGAGGGGGGGCAGGGCACCTTATCCATCAAATCAGATCCAGCATATCAAGCTGTTTGGCCGAGTCGTCAAATAGGCCGACGTCGTAAGGCGCCTGTGTGCCCTCTGGTGTTTCCTCGGTGTCGAAAACTGTCTGACGTCAGCACTTATGGGTCCAAATAGGGTCATTTGCTAAGAGAGTGTTTGTTGCTCATCGTAACCACTGAGGAGTGGACGAAGAGAAAGGCAACGAAGAGCCCTGGCGAGAAGATCGTCAAAGATATCAAACGGGCGACCGGCAGGCACTCTTCATCCGAAGAGAAGATCCGGATCGTGCTGGATGGCCTGCGCGGCGAGGACAGCATCGCTGAGTTGTGTCGTTGTGAGGGTATATCGCAGGGCATCCCCCGCACCACGTTCTATCGTTGGTACGATCGATACCTGCAGCGAGGCCGGGTTGCAGGATCAATCTCCTAAGCCAAAGCACGTCTGGAACCGCGTGCCTGACGAAGTGAAGCGCAAGGTTGTCGACTTCGCCCTGCAGGAAACGGAACTGTCACCGCGTGAGCTCGCGGTGACGTTCACAGATCAGGAACGCTACTTCGTGTCAGAATCTACAGTGTATCGTGTGCTGAAGGCGCATGATCTGATCACCAGCCCGGCGTTCATCGTTCTCAAGGCAGCGAACGAGTTCAAAGACAAGACGACTGGGATCAACCAACTTTGGCAGACCGACTTCACCTACATCAAGGTTCTCGGCTGGGGCTGGTTCTATCTCAGTACGGTCCTCGACGATTACAGCCGCTACATCGTCTCCTGGAAGCTCTGCACCAACATGCGGACTGAAGACGTTACCTATACGCTGGACCTCGCATTGCAGGCATCTGGATGCGACCAAGTTCACGTCGTTCACAAGCCACGTCTGCTCAGTGACAACGGCTCAAGTTACGTCTCAGGGGATCTGGCGGAATGGTTGCTGGACAAAGGCATGAAGCACTCTCGCGGTGCGCCATATCATCCGCAAACACAGGGCAAGATCGAACGCTGGCACCAGACCTTAAAGAACCGCATCTTGCTGGAAAACTATTTCCTGCCAGGTGACCTCGAAGCTCAGATCGAAGCCTTCGTCGATCACTACAACCACCAGCGCTATCACGAGAGCATCAACAACGTCACACCCGCTGACGTCTACTTCGGACGCAACAAAGCCATTCTAAGGCAACGCGAAAGGATCAAACGAAAGACACTCGAAGCGCGACGCTTGCATCACCGCCAGCACGCCGCATAATCAAACCAACCAGATGAGCCAAACCCTCTCTTAGATTAGGCAGCCATTGGTTCCAAAAACTCTGACAACGGACAGTCAAGACGTAGTCTTTGGATTAGCTGTACTCAACGGTGGCTAAGTCTGCACAGCCGCCGGTCGAAGCCGCCAGAGGTCCGGGCCTGCAGCATCGGGATTGTTGCGTGTAGTGCAAGTGTCTGCTTTGGGCTGGCTGTGACTAACTGTAATGCTTTGTCAGCCATCCAGGCGCGCGCCTGCGCCGCCGCAAGTAGGCTTTGAGGCCAGAGTGACTGATACTGCGATGCGCATGAATGTCGGCTGCAAATCCAATGTCTCCAAAGGCACTGGGATTCATCTTATGTGCTACAGTGGGTTTTGCGCGGAAATACCTAACGGTATTTTCGGTCGAATGGCCGATGATCGAGACGTCATTTCCTTTGAGTGACCAAGCCCGCAGGCGATCGATCATATATAGATTATTATTTATGATATCGCCAATGAAGCCGATTGTTGACTTAGTATCTATATTCACTAATATGAATATTTGAAGAACCACCGATAGGTCAGCCGTGCCGATTGCAACAGCCGAAAACGAACAGTCCTATTCGAATTGGGCGGGATCAATGGCCCTTGGTTTGATCCTCACATTTCCCGCTGCTGGAGCCTGGGCAGACGAAATCGGCGACCCTGAAAACGGTGCCAAGGTCTTTCGAAAATGTTCGGCCTGCCACCAAATCGGTGATGGTGCGGTAAATCGGATAGGCCCGCATATGAACGGTGTCTTTGGTCGATTGGCTGGATCAGTCGAGGGTTTCAGATATTCTGAATCGATGGATCGTGCCGGGACTGACGGCCTCGTTTGGACCCGAGAAACGCTGGACGCGTTCTTGGAGAACCCAAAATCGCTGGTGTCCCGGTCCCGAATGAATTTCAGAGGCTTGCCAGCCGCCGAAGACCGCGATGATCTCTTGGCATATCTAAGAACTTTTTCCGATGACCCCGCCAATATTCCAGAGGCCGAGCCAACGGCACAGGCAATCGATCACGGCCTTGATCCTGAAATTCTGGCGCTACAGGGCGACCCGCAGTACGGCGAATATCTATCGACCGAATGCACCACCTGCCATCAAGTTGATGGTAGCAACGATGGCATCCCGGCGATCACCCAATGGCCCCAAGAGGACTTTGTGATCGCAATGCATGCTTACAAACGCAAACTGCGCCCGCATCCAGTGATGCAAATGATGGCGGGACGCTTATCAGACGACGAAATCGCGGCCCTTGCGGAGTATTTCAGTAAACTTGAATAAAAAAACCTAAGGGAGGAAGACCAAATGAAACTAGATAGACGTACCTTTTTGGGCACGGCCACTGTGGCGACTGCAACTATGTCGGCGCCAATGGTATTTGCGGCTGGTCACGGAAAACCAAACGTCGTGGTCGTAGGTGGCGGCGCGGGAGGCGCTACAGCCGCACGTTATATAGCCAAGGACAGCGCGGGCGAAATTAACGTCACACTCATCGAGCCCAGCCGGGCATATTACACCTGCTTTTTCTCCAACCTCTATATCGGTGGTTTCCGCAACATCGATGACATTGGCCACACTTATGGCACTTTGGCATCCACTGGCGTGAACGTCCTGCATGACTGGGCCGTTGGGGTTGATCGCGACGCCAAGACCGTTTCACTGGCTGGCGGCGGCTCTGTCCCTTATGACAAGCTGATCCTTAGTCCCGGCATCGACTTTGTTGATGGCGCGGTAGAAGGGTGGGACATGAGCGCTCAGAACGCTATGCCGCATGCGTATAAGGCGGGATCACAGACCGAGCTTTTGAAGTCTCAGATCATGGCCATGCCTGCGGGAGGCACCTTTGCAATGGTCGCGCCGCCCAACCCATATCGCTGCCCGCCTGGTCCGTATGAGCGGGTCTCTATGGTGGCGCATCTGTTAAAGGCCAACAATCCGACGGCAAAGATTATCATCGCTGATCCGAAAGAGAAATTCTCTAAGATGGCCTTGTTTCAAGAGGGTTGGGCAGACCACTACGACGGCATGATTGACTGGATCGGATCGGACTTTGGTGGCGGAGAGGTTTCGGTAGACCCCAGCGCAATGACGCTTACAATTGATGGCGAAGTCACGAACGTGGACGTCTGCAATGTTATCCCGGCAATGAAAGCGGGTCAGATTGCACATTCAGCGGGTGTGACTGACGGGAATTGGGCGCCAGTCAATGCCGCGGACATGGGCAGCAAAGTGGACGCAGATATCTATGTCCTTGGCGATTCCAGCCAACAAGGCGACATGCCCAAATCAGGGTTTTCGGCCAACAGCCAGGCCAAGGTCTGTGCAAACGCTGTTCGGGGTGCTCTGACCGGTTCAAAGGTCTTTCCGGCCAAATTCTCCAATACATGTTGGTCGCTGATCGACACCGACAATGGGGTCAAAGTAGGGGCAACCTATGAGGCAACTGAGGAAAAAATCGCAAAAGTTGACGGTTTCATTTCTCAAACCGGAGAGAGCGCCGAAGTCCGAAAGGCGACCTACGAGGAATCCGAGGGCTGGTATGCCGGTATAACCGCAGACATGTTTGGCTGATTAATTCGCGGGGCTGGTCTCAGGACCGGCCCCGATCCAACTCAGGGAAATAAGCGCCAACAGATTTTGATTTCGATCCAACGACTAAAGCGCTGAGATATCAATCAAATGGATGTGAAAATCAACAAGACGGGCTTTTGTAGTGTGCCAAAACCGTCGTGGATTCAGCCGTAGTGAATTGGCGCGAAGTCCGGCAAAGCTGTCAGTCAAGGGCAGCAGGCCGTCCCGCCTAACGACGAAGGGATCGCCGCAAGCAGTGCGAGTGTCTTCTTCGGGCTGCCTCCGGCCACCTGGCAATGCTCAGCCAACCGTCCAGACGCGCCCAGGAAGCTGCGCCGCCGCAAGCCGGCTTTGAGCCCTCTTTGAACAATGCTGCGCCATACGGGAATGTCGGCTTACGACTGATACCGAAAAGCAGCCAACATGGGACAATCAGGTGGGCATTCCATCTGCTTTTGGGAGATTGGGATCCATTTGATCCCAAGGCTGAGCGCTCTTGACGTAAATGTCACGGCTTGGTGCGTACCAGCTCGGATCATCCAAACTACCCGCAAACAGGATCATCGCGCCATCACTTGCCTTGTTGATCAGAAACAGCGGTGATCCACATTCAGAGCAGAAGCCACGAAGCATAGCATGGCCGCTATCAGCTTGGCGCTCGAACCATTTTGGCTCTCCTTTTTCGACCTTGAAATCCGCCTGCTTCACTAGAACCGCTGGAAAATAAGCGCTTCCAGTAGCCTGCTGGCAATCACGACAATGGCAATTCCCCATGTAGCGGGCAACACCTTTGGACGTGTATCGGACTGCTCCACACGCGCATCCACCGGTGAACTGTTCTGGCAACATAAGCATTCCTCCTGAGATCATTTTAGGTAGGAGAACCAATTTCGCAACAGCCTTATGTTCTTATGAAACTATGTTGGAAGAGCGGCCATTGGAACAGTCGCAGCGAAATGGTGTTTTGTCCCGCTCAGCCGACCTTGACCTCTGGTTTCAGTCCCGGTTTGGTACGCTGGCGCGGCCAACGGCGGCAGTGAGCCCCAAGCTGTCGTTGCATTGCGTGTTTTTAGGCCTGATAGTCACTTGCGGAGGGCGCACGTGACCGCATCAACAATCAGACCTTGTGACATTAGTGATTATCCCGCGCTCAAGGGTTTTGACGAGTTTATGGGTGATCGACGGATCGACATGCAGCAGGGCAGCCTCTTGGTCGCGACGCTGGAAAGTGCGGTAGTTGGCTACGCCAAGGTCGCTCATTCCGAGTTTATGGGGTGGCCGCTTCTCTCGATTGTCTGTGTGGCCCCCTCATCGCGGAGGCAGGGCATAGGTCGCGACCTAGTCGAGGGTGCTAGGCTGGCCGCACAATGGCTTCGGCTTTACACCTCTACCGAGGCATCCAACATACCCATGCGAAACCTGCTGAAAAGCTGCGATGCCAGAGAAATCGGCTTTACAGATGATCTCAACATGTCTGGCGAACGCGAGGTACTGTTCAGACTGAAGTAGCGAACGGCAGCTGAGTCCGCTCTGCCGCCCTCCAACCCCAAAATTTCGCAGCACCTCTGATCAATGACCGCTTTTCACGCGGCATCGCAGCGGTCTTAGGCTGTGTTCTCAGGCCGAAAGGCGGACTTTGCAAAGGTCACTTACTGCGCTTCACTGACATCCATGCCGGGCGCAGCATTGTCCTGAAAAGAGAAGCAAACCGGAAGGTCCGCTAACGGGAAGTTTGGCCAGATTATTCGCGCCCGCAGCAGAGCATTTGCTGCGCCTTGAATGAATGTCGACCTTGGGCTGATTTTGTTAAAAAACTAATACCTGATCGAGGCATAATCTGTTGATTCAATTCTCTTATTGATTGGGAGAATTGGCGATGATGGGACCCAAGCAGGAAGCTCAGGCGGCACTGTTTTACGAGTTCTCGCTGGAAGACCACGTGCCACGAGATCACTTGTTGCGGTCGATTGATCGGTTTGTCGATCTGAGCAGCATCCGATCGCATCTGGCCGATTTCTACAGCCATACTGGTCGCCCTTCCATTGATCCTGAGCTGCTGATCCGGATGTTAGTGGTGGGGTATTGCCTCGGCATCCGGTCCGAGCGGCGGCTCTGCGAGGAGGTCCATCTGAACCTAGCGTATCGATGGTTTTGCCGTCTTGATCTAGGGGATCGCATTCCAGATCACTCTACTTTTTCAAAGACCCGTCATGGCCGGTTCCGCGAGAGCGATCTGTTGCGCCAGGTGTTCGAGATGACAGTTGCGCGCTGCATGCAGGAAGGGCTTGTCGGCGGTCAGGGTTTTGCGGTGGATGCCAGCTTGATCAGCGCTGACGTTCAGAAGCAGAATTCCAGCACCCCCGAAGACTGGGCAGCGCGCGGGATCGACCCCAATGATGCGCCGCGCGCGGTGCGCGAATATCTCGACGTTCTGGACGACGAGGCCTTTGGCGCAGCCAGTGAGGTCATTCCCAAATTTACGGCCCATGCTGATCCAGCTGGCCAGTGGACGGCAGCCCGCAAAGGCCTGCATTCTTTGCCTATTCGGACAACTATCTCATCGACACAGATCACGGGATCATCATGGATGTGGATGGCTCGCGGTCGATCCGGCAGGCAGAGGTGGGTGCTATGCGCAAGATGATTGACCGCACAGAAGAGCGCTTTGACATCAAGCCAGATTGGATCGCTGCCGATACCGCATACGGGTCATCTGACAACCTCGTTTGGTTGACACTGAAGCGGCAAATTCTCCCCTTCATTCCTGTTTTTGATAACTCTAAACGCAAGGACGGCACCTGGTCTCGGGCGGACTTCACATGGGACGAAGACATCGACGGATACATCTGTCCAGAAGGCAAAGAGCTCCGTCATACCCGGCGCAATTATTCTGATCCCGCTCGAAATATGCGTGGCATGAAAGCCCGAAACTATGGTGCTCTCAAATCTGATTGTCAGGTCTGCCCATCGAAGGCCAAATGCTGCCCCAACACCGACACCCGCCGTATCCGTCGCGAGAAATACGAGATCGTCAGAGACTTCGCTCGGGAATGCACCACCTCAGAGTTCAATCCGAAGGCTCAGGCGCGGCGCAAGAAGGTTGAGATGCTCTTCGCACATCTCAAACGCATTCTTGGATTGGGCAGGCTACGATTACGAGGCCCCTCTCAACAGATTTGCTCGGCAAATCGCCTGCCGGGCAGTGCATGCGGCGTCCAAGACGAATTTACACGCGCCGCCATCGCCCAAAACCTCCGGAAACTAGCAAAACTCAAGCCAATGGTGACAACCACCGGCTGACAACAAGCCTCAACATCGGTCGTTCAACGAAATCGGCTTCCTCCGGCCATCTGAGGACGTTCAGTCAACCGCCCAGGCGCACATCTCACAACGCATCTGTCGAAACGCTATGGTTGGTGACAATTTGAAACCTTAAGGTACTCGTAATCCGTCCAGATGGCTCCAATGTGACGTCCGAAAGTCCAAACGTCATAGATCTATGTCGCGGCTTTGCTCATATCTGAGCTTTGAATGTGTCCCCAAACACGGAGCCTGTGGGTATCGTGCGGAGGGCAGGGTGTGCAATCTGTGGGCGCAAACGGCTAATGTCAGATATTCGCGGTGGTTGGGTAGCAAGATAGAGGTGTGGAATTGTCGGTCGCGAATTCCGTATGATTGAGTTATCTCTCGCGTAAGCGTCTGCTATGGCGGACATAGATCGAGAGAATTGCTGCGCATACTTGCGTAAGGTTCCGATTGTGATGTGTTATGAGGTGCTTGCGCGCTTCCCTATCGGCGTTCCGGGAGACTGCATTGTCCTAAACCCTTGTGGCGACGGCCAAAAACGAAGGCCCGTCTATCTTCGAATGGGTTGCCTATCACAAGATGATCGGGTTCGAGACTATTATCATCTATCAGAATGACTCGGATGATTTCACGCATGAGATCCTGAAGACGCTGCGGGACATGGGTGAAATTGAGTATTTCTACAATCGGGCCAAGCGTGGCGCGCACCAAGTACGTGCGTATAAAAGAGCTTCTCAACGGCCTAAGTTCCGAAATGCGAAGCGGGTCATGGCGCTGGATCTGGATGAGTTTCTACTTATCAAGGTGGGTGCTGGGACACTGGATGACCTTGATCGTGCCCTTCCTGATAGCAATTGGATCATGCTGAACTGGAAGCAGTTCGGCGGTGCTGGGGAAACTGAAATCTCGGATAATCTGGTCGTAGAGACGTTCCAATTGGCCGAACACGAAAACCGGATTGTCACACATTTTGCACCGTTCAAATCGTTATTTGATCCGAAGTGTTTTGCCAGATGCGGGATTCACAGACCAAGAGAAGCTCTTGTGCCGGAGGAGACTATCAGGCTCTCCAATGGATCCGGTATGCCTGGTTCATCATACGATCACCATAACTTCCGTGCAAAAGACCCAGGGCGGCGCGCTTTGGCACAAATAAACCACTACCTCACGAAGGATGCTGCGAGTTTCGTGCTGAAATCGCATCGCGGGAGCGCGCATCAGGCCAACCGGGCCATCGATCGCAAATACTGGCAACGGCGCAATTATAATGATCAGAAAGATACCTTGCTGGCTGAAAAGAGCGATGCTCTGCGAGAGCGTATGAGCGCTCTTGATGCCGCATCCGGGGGGCGCTTGCAGGCGCTCCGCGCACAGTCCATTGAGTTGCGTCGCTACCGGTTCAATACGCTTTTGGACGAGGATGCCTACAAAGAGCTATATGATTTTTGTGTTGGCAATCCTGGACTTCCAGAAACCGTCATTTGAGCACATGACAGATAGCTGCACCGGTTAAAGTTACTTTGCTTAAATCGGTGCAAAGGTTAGGCGGCCTTGTCGTGACCTGACGGCGCGCGACGTCAGTCCTATAGCGATCCATTAAGGGATCGGCTGAAAAGCCTCTGACGAATATTTAGTCGTGTTATCAATCTTGGGGCGACCGCTCCGCTTACGTCTGTAGAAGGCGATAGATTTCGACCTCGCGCCCGCAGGTTGGGTCAATAGTTCTACGGTCAAAGACCATTCCGAGTTTTTGCATTATGCGGGCTGAGGCTGTGTTTTCGACTTGGTAAATGCTCACAATGTCTGAAAGGCCCAATTCGTCAACGCCAAACGACAACGCGGCACTGGCGGATTCGCTTGCGAAGCCTTTCCCCCAGCTTTGTTTGGCAAATCTCCAACCAATCTCAACGGAGGGCAGGATTTCCGGCAGAAAGCCGGGCCATGAGAAACCTGTAAAGCCGATGAGTTCGCGGGTTTCCCGCAATTCAACTGCGAATAGCCCAAAACCGCGTTCGGCCCACTCGGCTTCGAACGATCTGATAGATCGAGCGGTCGCGTCTTCGGTACGGGGTGCACCGTTCCCAATGTAACGCATGACATCCGGATCAGCGCAGATCGCTGCAAACGGGGCGTGATCCTCTGGCCTCCAGTCTCTGAGCAGAAGCCGATCAGTCTGAATTTCGTGCTTTGTCATGCTGGGACCTAAGCATATTGCTGGATGGCAGCACAGCCCGGAAAACATGCTGAAACCCATCCACAGGCTTGTCATAGAAAAAGGACCGGAGGTTAATCCGGTCCTTCCCAATCAGTTGGTCTGCCGTAGGCGGCTGGTTTAGGCCAGCATCATCATCGGATTTTCCAGATTGTCCTTGATAGCGTTCAACAGCTCTGCGCCAAGGGCACCATCGATCACACGGTGATCAACCGACATTGTGACCGACATTACGGTGGCCACGGCCAGCTCGCCATCTGCGCCAACAACGGGTTTCTTGACGCCAGCACCGACGGCTAGGATACCCGCGTGGGGTGGGTTCACGATGGCATCGAAATTGTCGATACCGAACATCCCAAGATTGGAAATCGCGAAAGAGCCGCCCTGGTATTCATGCGGCGCTAGTTTGCGATCACGTGCACGTTTGGCGAGGTCTTTCATCTCGGTCGAGAGGGTCGAGAGTGATTTCGTGTCACTATCCTGCAGAACCGGGGTGAACAAGCCACCTTCGATTGCCACGGCTACGGCCACGTCTGAGGAAGACATCTTCAGCACCCGATCACCAGCCCAGACGGCATTGGCATCCGGCACAGCCTGCAACGCCAGGGCACAGGCCTTGATGATGAAGTCATTGACCGAAAGTTTGACGCCGCGCGCTTCCAGTTGCTTGTTGAGCTGCGAGCGGAATTTCAGCAATGCATCCAGCTGGATATCGCGGCGCAGGTAGAAATGCGGCACGGTTTGCTTGGCTTCGCTCAGGCGTGCTGCGATGGTTTTGCGCATTCCATCTAGTTTGACTTCTTCAAAGTCTCGGCCTTCGTACATGCGTGCGACCTGATCTGCAGATGGACCTGTGGAGGCAGCTGCGGCTGGGGCTGCGGCGGTTGCCGGAGCGACTGCTGCCGGGGCGGCGGTCTGCGGTTTGGCGCTTTCCACATCAGCCTTAACGATGCGACCACGGGGGCCGGAACCGTTCAGCTGGGCCAGGTCCAGGCCTTTGTCGGCCGCGATACGTCGTGCCAAAGGCGAGGCAAAAATGCGTTTTCCATCAACACCTTGTGGGGCGGCGGGGGCAGGTTGCGCCGCATCTGTTTTGACCACTGGAGCGGTCGGGGCTACGTCCGGTGTGGCTTCGGCTGTAGGGGCGGATGTAGCAGGAGCAGCACCGGCTGCACCTATGTCATCAGCGCTTTCACCGTCTTCCAGCAGCACGGCGATGGGGCTGTTGACCTTCACGCCTTCGCTACCTTCGGGGATCAGGATCTTGCCGATGGTGCCTTCATCCACGGCTTCGAATTCCATCGTCGCCTTGTCGGTTTCTATCTCCGCCAAGAGATCGCCGGAGGCGACGCTGTCGCCTTCCTTCACGAGCCATTTGGCGAGCGTGCCTTCCTCCATTGTCGGAGAAAGCGCGGGCATCAGGATTTCTGTGGGCATCGCTGTCTCTCCTTACCGGTAGGTCACTTGTTTCACTGCTTCGATCACCTCATCTGTGGTGACCAGCGCGTGTTTTTCGAGATTGGCAGCATAGGGCATGGGGACGTCCTTGCCGGTGCAGTTGATCACTGGTGCGTCGAGGTAATCAAACGCCTCCTGCATCACAACAGAGGAGATATAGCTGCCGACGGATCCCTGCGGCCAGCCTTCCTCGACGGTGACCAGACGGTTGGTCTTCATCACCGATTTGATGATGGAGCCGGTGTCCATCGGGCGCAAGGTGCGCAGGTCGATGACCTCGGCGTTGATGCCATCCTCGGCCAGTTTCTCCGCCGCTTCCAGCGCATAGGTCATGCCGATGCCAAAGGAGACGATGGTGACGTCGGAGCCTTCGCGCCAGATACGGGCCTTGCCAAAGGGAACGGTGTAATCATCCAGTTTTGGCACTTCGAAGGACTTGCCGTAGAGAATCTCGTTCTCGAGGAAAATCACCGGGTTGTTGTCGCGGATTGCGGTTTTCATCAGGCCTTTGGCGTCGGAGGCAGAGTAGGGCATTGCCACCTTCAGGCCGGGGATCTGCATGTACCAGGCGGCGTAATCCTGGCTGTGCTGGGCACCGACGCGGGCAGCCGCGCCATTGGGGCCGCGGAACACCATGGGCGCGCCCATCTGGCCACCAGACATATACAATGTCTTTGCGGCGGAGTTGATGATGTGGTCAATCGCCTGCATGGCGAAGTTGAAGGTCATGAACTCAACGATCGGGCGCAGACCACCAAAGGCAGCACCGGTGGCGATGCCGGCAAAGCCGTGTTCGGTGATTGGGGTATCTATCACACGCTTCGCGCCGAATTCATCCAGAAGACCCTGGGAGATTTTGTAAGCGCCCTGATATTCGGCGACTTCTTCGCCCATCAGGAAGACGTCTTCGTCGCCGCGCATTTCCTCTGCCATGGCATCCCGCAGCGCTTCGCGCACGGTTGTCTGCACAACTTCGGTGCCTTCAGGCCAATCAGGGGTTTCATCCACCTCAGGGGCTGCTGGGGCCGCGGCAGCAGCGACCGGAGCGGCGGGCGCCGAAGGTGCCTCTGCCGCGGACGCTTGGTTGGCCGGGGCAGGGGCCGCACTGGCGTCGTAGCTCTCGCCCTCTTCGACCAGAACGGCGATTGCGGCGTTGACCTTCACGTTTTCGGTACCCTCGGGGATCAGGATCGCGCCGATGACACCTTCGTCAACGGCCTCGAACTCCATCGTTGCCTTGTCGGTTTCGATCTCTGCAAGGATATCGCCGGAATTTACGGTATCGCCCTCTTTGACCAGCCATTTGGCCAGCGTGCCTTCCTCCATGGTCGGCGACAGGGCGGGCATCAGGATTTCAGTTGCCATATCTTGTTACGTCCCCTCAGGCGGTTTCTTGCGGCAGGTTATCCGCATAAATATCGGTCCAGAGTTCCTCGAGCGCCGGTTCGGGGCTCTCTTTGGAGAAGTCTGCGGATTTGTTGACGATGTCCTTGATCTCTTTGTCGATCGCCTTGAGATCATCTTCGGTCGCGTGTTTGCCGGTCAACAGCATGTCGCGAACCTGTTCGATGGGGTCTCGTTCCTCGCGCATTTTCTGCACCTCTTCACGGGTGCGGTACTTGGCGGGGTCGGACATGGAATGGCCGCGATACCGGTAGGTTTTAACCTCAAGGATATAAGGGCCTTTGCCCGCACGGCAGTGGGCGACGGCGCGTTCGCCGGCATCTTTTACCGCCAGCACGTCCATACCATCCACTTCTTCACCCTTGATGCCGTAGGCTTCGCCGCGTTTCCACAACGCAGGCGACTTGGTGGAGCGCTGTACCGAGGTGCCCATGGCGTATTGGTTGTTCTCGATCACGAAAACGACCGGCAAATCCCAGAGCTGCGCCATATTGTAGGTCTCATAGACCTGACCCTGGTTGGCTGCGCCATCGCCGAAATAGGCGAAGGTCACGCGATCGTTGCCTTTGTATTTGTCGGAGAAGGCCAGTCCTGCCCCCAGAGGCACCTGCGCGCCAACGATGCCGTGGCCACCATAGAAATGTTTCTCTTTCGAGAACATATGCATGGACCCGCCTTTGCCTTTGGAATAGCCACCTTCGCGGCCGGTCAACTCGGCCATCACACCGTTGGGGTCCATGCCACAGGCCAGCATATGGCCGTGGTCGCGGTAGGAGGTCACACGTTTGTCACCTTCGCTGGCGGCGGCTTCGAGACCGACAACAACCGCTTCCTGACCGATGTAGAGATGGCAGAAGCCGCCAATCAGACCCATGCCATAAAGCTGGCCAGCTTTTTCCTCGAATCGCCTTATCAGAAGCATCTCGCGGTAGTATTCGGTCAGCTCTTCGGCAGAAACGTTTGGTTTCTTGACACTTTTTCTCGCAGCCATAGTGGCGGGCTCCCCCTTAAGGCTAGATAGTTTAATGCTAAACTAGTTCATAGTGGATTTTACGACGTCATGCGAGTGTTATTATGACGTCCGGTCACCAACGGGTAAAGGAACGCATTTTTATTAGGGGCGACCTGAGGGGGCAACGCTGTGGTTTGCTCTCTTTGACGGGGGGTATGGCGGGCGTTTACAAAACTGCATCTGACGTAGTTGAAGCCCGGTTGCCGACTGTATGGTGACAGCAAAAAGCCCGCAAGCGAGGCGCTGCGGGCAGTTCGTCAGCCATAGTGGACCGTGTTCGCAACGGAATCTGGCTTAGCGAATGACAATTTCATCCGCGCGCAGAAGACCCAGAACCGAGCGGGCCTGTTCATCCAGTAAATCAAGATCAAGATAGTCGTCCGAAAGGCGGTAGGTGAGGTTCTCGATCTGCGCGGTTTCGCGCTTCAGCTCGTCAAGGTCCTGACGCAGTGCTTCAGCCTCGGCCTGAATTTCGACGCGCCTGAATAATCCAAAATCCCCCTGCACAGCGGCGAAGGTAAAATACGCGCTAAGCGCGAATGCAATCGTGGAGAAAACGAATGCGCCCAATGAGGGTCTGTTGTTTCGGGTCACGGTGATGGCCTGTATGATCTGCTGCTCAAGTTTCGCGCCAGTTTGTCCGACGTCTGAAACAATACTGCCACAGGCAAAGTGGTTTGTGAAACGTAAAAATTGTTAATTTTGAACATTATCGAGGAAAATACACCTCAGCCAGGTGGCTGAGGTGCAATGAATTAGGGATATGCCAACGGGTTTTCCGTTTACTCCTAGTCGATCACCTTACGTGTGAGAGCGGCCTACCCTCAGACAGGTATGCGCGTCTCTCAACCTTCGAGGGCTGCAACGCCAGGCAAGGTTTTGCCTTCCATCCATTCCAGAAATGCGCCGCCTGCCGTGGAAATATAGGTAAAATCAGCGGCTGCACCTGCTTGATTGAGCGCGGCAACAGTGTCGCCGCCGCCCGCCACGCTGATCAGGCCGCCCGATTTGGTCAGGCTTGCGGCCTGAAGGGCTGCGGCATTGGTCGCCGCATCAAAGGGGGCGATCTCAAAAGCACCCATAGGGCCGTTCCAGATCAGCGTTTTGGACACGGCCAATGTCTCCGCAATGGCGGCAACAGTCTTTGGGCCGGCATCGAGGATCATTGCATCGGCAGGGCAGGCATCTGCGGCAACGGTCTCATTATCGGCACCGGCCTTAAACTCACGGGCGACAACAACATCAATGGGCAGGATAATCTTACAGTTCTTGGCCTCTGCCTTGGTCAGAATATCGCGTGCAGTATCGGCCATATCATGCTCACAGAGCGATTTTCCGACATCAATGCCCTGAGCGGCAAGGAAGGTATTGGCCATGCCGCCACCAATCACCAGATTGTCGACCTTGCCAACGAGATTGCCCAGAAGTTCAAGTTTAGTCGAGACTTTCGCGCCACCAACAACGGCCGTCACCGGGCGCTGGGGTAGCCCAAGAGCAGATTCCAAGGCGGTCAGCTCGGCCTCCATCAGGCGGCCAGCGCAGGCCGGTAGCAATCGGGCGAGAGCTTCGGTAGAGGCATGGGCGCGGTGCGCGGCAGAGAAGGCATCATTACAGTAGATATCACCCAGCTTGGCGATGTCTGCCGCCAGATCCGCGTCGTTCTTTTCCTCGCCGGGGTGGAACCGGGTGTTCTCCAACAACAGGACAGCGCCTGCTGGTAGTCCAGCCAATGCGGCCTCGGCTGCGGGGCCACGGCAATCAGCAGCAAAGACGACCGGTACACCAAACGCAGCCTCAAGCGATGGCACGAGCGGGAGCAGAGACATCTCGGCAACCACCTGGCCCTTGGGGCGGCCAAAATGGGCCAGCAGGATCGGTTGGCCGCCTTTGGCGAGGATATCCTTGATCGTGGGGGCAATGCGCTGGATGCGCGTATCATCGGTGACGCGTCCGTCTTCTACCGGAACATTGATATCGACACGTACCAAAACGCGCTTGCCTGTCAGTTCCATCGTGTCGAGTGCGTTCCAGCCCATGATTGTATCCTTTTTTGGTCGTGATGAGAGGCGCCAGCGGTGAGAGGCGTCCATATGGCAATGTTGGCGCGATGTTTCGGGGCTTTTTACCCCTCAGTCAATGCTCTGTGAGCAAAGCTCCCTTGGCAATTGGCGGCGCGGGCCTTAACTATCGGGCAAACGCAAAGAACAGGAGGGCCACATGGCCGAGATCAAGGATCCCGATAACACCATCATCATGGAGCTAAAAGACGGCAATGTGGTGATCGAACTGCTGCCTGACGTGGCGCCTCAGCACAGTGAGCGCATGAAAGAACTGGCCCGCAGCGGCGCGTACGACAATGTGGCGTTTCACCGGGTGATTGACGGCTTTATGGCGCAGACCGGTGATGTACAGCACGGTGATATGGAAGACGGGTTTAACCTGCGTATGGCAGGCACCGGTGGATCCGATCTGCCAAATGTTCCGGCGGAATTTTCGAAACTGCCGCATGACCGTGGCACGTTGGGTGCCGCACGGTCTGCGAACCCGGATTCGGCAAATTCGCAGTTTTTTGTTAACTTCAAGGACAACCATTTCCTGAACGGTCAATACACAGTTTATGGCCGTGTGATCGAAGGCATGGAACATGTCGACGCAATCAACCGTGGCGAGCCGCCTGCGGAGCCCGACCGTATGATCAGCGTCAAGGTGGCCGCAGATGTATAAGCTGGCAGCGGTATTTGCGCTGATGGCGGGGCCTGCCTTGGCCAGCGGTCTGGAGATCGCGGTCGAAGGCGAGGGGGCCAATGGCACGATCAAGATCGACCTGTTCGAAGACGTTGCCCCCAAGCATGTTGAACAGATTACCGCGCTGGCGGCTGAAGGCAAATACGATGGCGTGGTGTTCCACCGCGTTATCGAGGGCTTTATGGCGCAGACCGGCGATGTACAGTTTGGCAAGCAGGGTGGCGATATGCGCCGTGCGGGCACCGGTGGTTCCGAACGCGCAGACCTGCCGGCTGAATTTTCTGAGCTGGCATTTGATCGCGGTGTCGTTGGTATGGCGCGTTCTCAGAATCCGAACAGTGCCAACTCGCAGTTCTTCATCATGTTTGCACCGGGTCATTTCCTGAACGGGCAATACACTATCGTGGGCAAAGTCATCGAAGGCATGGATGTCGTAGACACCATCAAACGCGGTGGCGGTCAGAACGGTGCCGTTGTCGGACAACCTGATGCAATGAAAACGGTCACTGTTACTGAGTGATGCTGTCATCCGGCGTACCGGATGAATGTGATTGATGTTGATCGGCCCGTACCCCGGTGGTGCGGGCCGTTTTCTGTTGAGCGCCTGTCACGGGCTTGTGCGGTGCATGTGAGAGCATTTTAGGGCAAGCTGATTTCCAACTTTTCTCGGATACCCATTGGCGGCGTATTGTGGAGGCCTATTGGTGCGCGAACAGGAGGCTGCAGATGTCAGAAGATGTAGATGTAATGGAAGAGTGTCGTGCAGTGCTTAGCAATAGATTGCCGGATGCGAGCTCTGTCCCTCTTTTGAGGACGGCGTGGCTGCCGATCTTGGTGGCGCTGGCATTGTTGGGAGTTTCGATAGCGCAGATGGGCCCGGTCCAAGCGGATCCGGCGCAATGGACCCGAGAGTGGCCGACGACCGATTTTAGTCGCTCGACCGTCAAAGACTGGAGTGACATCAAATCTGGTGGGCCGCCCAAAGATGGTATTCCAGCGCTGAGTGATCCGGGGTTTCTGCCCGCGCGGCAGGGTCGTGGGCTGAGCGCGGCAGAACCCGTGGTTGTTCTGGACCTGCCGGGGCAGGCGGCACGGGCCTATCCGCTGCGCTATCTGATCTGGCATGAAATTGTGAACGACCAGGTCGGGAGGACGCCGGTTGCGGTCACTTACTGTCCTTTGTGCAACTCGGCTATAAGTTTTGACCGGCGTGTTAACGGCCGTACCTTGAGCTTTGGGGTTACTGGCAAACTGCGCCAATCCGATATGGTGATGTACGACCGCGAAACAGAGAGTTGGTGGCAGCAGGCCACAGGCACCGGGATCGTGGGCCAGATGACCGGGCGTGATCTGCGTCAGCTGCCAAGCTGGCTGGACAGTTGGCAGGGGTTTCGTGAGGCCTATCCAGATGGGGTAGTTATGGCTGAACCGCGCCACAACCGAAGCTATGGGCGCAACCCCTATCAAGGCTATGACCGGTCAAATTGGCCGTTTCTCTACGATGGAAGCACGCCGCCTCATGGCATTGCGCCATTGGCGCGCGTGGTCCGCGTTGGGGATCGCGCCTGGCCTTTGGAGCGTCTTGCCGAAACAGGTGAAATACGACAGGCGGGAGTGACTCTTAGCTGGCGGGCAGGTCAGGCCTCGGCGTTGGATGCAGGTGCAATCGGCAAGGGGCGCGATGTTGGCTCGGTCCGGGTACAGAATCGTGATGGCGTAGATTTGCCCCATGATGTGATGTTTGCATTTGCCTATCACGCGTTCTGGCCCAATGGGCGCTGGATGCTGAAGTAATGGGGGGGAAAGGTAGGTCGATATAAAGTAGGTCGATATAAAAAAGGCGCACCCACAAGGAGTGCGCCCAGAGCCTTATTCTGAGAGCGGTAACAAATCAGAACAGGAAGTTGTCGGTATCCATCAGTTGATCAACGGTCACACCCTCGACCAGTATCGAGACATTGGCGAAGGTGACGCGGGTATCGTCGCCCAGCTGGGCAAAGCCCAGATCGCTTATCGCACTAGCGCCTCGCAGGATCTGAAGCAGATCCTCGCCAAGCTTGAAGTCGGTGATTGTGTCATGACCGAAACCGCGCGCAAACACAAAGGTGTCGATGTCGCTGCCGCCAGTCAGGCGATCGTTTCCGGTCTGCCCTATGAGCCTGTCAGCGCCGTCGCTACCAAACAATGTATCGCGACCACGTCCGCCCAACAGAAGGTCATTGCCGGCATCGCCGCGTATGACATCGCGGCCTGATCCACCGCTCAGCCGGTCGTTATCTGCGCCGCCGGTCAGCGTGTCATTGGCACGTCCGCCGGTGAGACTGTCGTTGCCGTCGCCGCCAGCCAACAGGTCACGCCCGCGACCACCTGTCAGACCATCGTTGCCGCTGCCGCCATCTAGCGTATCGGCACCACTGCCGGCCTTGAGCGTGTCGTCTCCCGAGCTGCCGACCAGACTGTCGCGGCCGCTGCCACCGATCAGCAGGTCATCCGAATTGTCATCCGGGGCCACATCATTGTCACCGCGCAAGGTGTCATTGCCGGCACCGCCGATCAGCGTGTCATTGCCAAGATTGCCGCGAAGATTGTCGTTCCCGGCATTGCCGGAGAGATGATCGTCGCCGAACTCGCCATCTAGAAAATCATCATTACCGCCGCCGGAGATGTGATCGTTGCCGTCGCCGCCCAGCAGGAAATCCTTGCCCGCACCGCCCGAAATATTGTCGTTTCCGCCACGACCGTGGATCATCTCTGAGAGAGTGGGGTCAGATGTATTGGTGCTGGCGAAGGTCTCACTTTCGCTGCTGCCTTCCTGAATATGCAGGGTTTGATTGGCGAGCCTTACAGTTTCGATGCCATAAAGCTGATCCCGGCCTTCGACCGTTGTCAGTATGGCGCCGGAGCTTGCGTCAAAGGCGAAGCTGTAGCTGTTGATCCCATCTCCCAACACCAGCTCGTCCTGGCCGGCACCACCGATAATGGTATCATCGCCTGTACCGGCCCGAATGGTGTCGTCGCCACCAAAAGTGTTGATCTGTTCACCTGATGCCCAGGCGGAAGTAAAGCTGTCATCATCGACCAGAGCGGCAGCAAGCAAATCGAAAAGATTGCCTTGGCCGATCAGTTGCGAGGAGATTTGAAACCCCGTCACCGACATCACCAATGCGCCATTATGGAAGTAGCCAAAGTTATTGACGATGCTGTTTGGAGTTAGATTGCCAAGCTCATCGAAGGTGAAGGCACCCTGAAACACCAGCACAAATGCGCCGTATTTCAGCGCGATCTCGCTGTCGGATGCGCTCAGAATCTCAACCTTGGTAAAGTCGAAACTACCAAAGTTAAATGGGGGCGCGAAATTGGCCGCTGACGCGACGAGAACCTCTGCCATGATATGACCTACTGCCTGATTGCCTGCTGCACCTTTTGGCGCTTTTGACGAGAGGCTAGGCGGCGGATGCCAATCTGGAAAGCACCTTGTTAACGATTAATTAACCTTTGTTAGGCCTGTTGCGCAAACTCTTCACCTTGAATTTGCTGCGCCGCAATTGGTTGCCATTGCGGGATAGCTGAAAATGGAAAAGGCACACCAGAGATGATGGGCCTTTCAATGTGTCTGATGTTTTTATTCTAGAACAAGAAGTTGCCGGCATTCGCGAGCTGCTCCAATGTCGTGTTCTCCATCAGAACAGCGACATTGGAAAAGGCGATCTCTATGTCATCACTTTTGCTGGTGAAGGTCAGGCCATCCATCCCATCTGCGCCGCGGACGATTTGGATGTGGTCTTCACCGGTGGTAAAATCGGTAATGGTGTCACTGGTATAGCCGCGGTGGAATACAATTATTCCCGCATGGGCGCCGCCAGTCAGCCTGTCATTGCCCTCTTGGCCAATCAGCATGTCCCGGCCGTCAGCGGAGATGGGTGTTACAATTCCATAGTTAGACGAGATAGAGGCCCTACCATAGTTGTCATGTGCGATTGGCCAGTCTGTGTCGGTGTCGCCGTTCAGATAGTCATCGCTGATCCCTAGGCTGATAACATCATCGCTTCCATAAGCCAGCCAGCGACCACCTTCAGCGATATTGGATGTGATGGTATCGTCGCCAGTTGGAATAGCGGATTCCGGGGCTGCGTCACTACCGGTCGCAAAACGTGAGAAACTGAGGGAAAATCCGATCATAGACTAGACCAGAGTTCCACCCGTGCTGACTGACATAGAGCCGATTGTCCAAATATAGGGCGTCGAAGATATGAAATTTCCGGTCAGTGCAATGGCGGTGCCCGCGGGAGTGCTGAAAAACATCTGATTGATTATGCGGCTGTTTAGAGTGAGACCGTCGAAGTCGGGTTTCGCCACATCTGACAGGGTCATAGTTCCGGTTGGATTGTTTCCCGTAAAACTAGCCATCAGTAGAATAAGTCTTGATCGTGGCATTGCTGAAGCAACAGCTAAAAATCTAGTCGCTTACTGCATGCAGCAACTTCTAAATGCAACGTTGGGCCGCCAGGGTGGCTGGTGTCTCGACGAAATGCATCGTCTGTCATCGGATGGCACGATAGCTGTGCAACCTATCTGGCAGGCCTTCTACTTGAAAAGAAAAACGCCGCAGGCGGCACCTACGGCGTTTGGATTTTATTGGTCAAGGCAGCCGTTTGGGGCCGCCTTAAAAGATCAACTTTCGGCTTTATGTGCAGCTGTCGCTGCAGAAACAGCGGCTGAGGGCGCTGGCGCCGGAGCTGCGGCGCGGGGCGCTGCGGCTTTGCCGGGGTTCAGCGGATCATCCTGACGCTGTACGGAGCCTTCGAAATGGGCGCCGCTTTCGATCGCGATGGTCTTGTGGATGATGTCACCCTCGACGCGTGCGGTGGAGGTTAGGCGTACTTTCAGGCCGCGCACGCGGCCAACGATGCGCCCATTGATGACAACGTCATCTGCTGTCACTTCGCCTTTAATGGTGGCGCTCTCGCCGATGGTCAGCAGATGGGCGCGAATGTCGCCTTCGACTGTGCCTTCAACCTGGATATCACCGGTGGTCTTGAGGTTGCCTGTGATGTGCAAATCCGAGCTGAGCACGGACGCCGGAGGCTTGGCCTTTGGGGCTGTTGCCTTAAAATCGCTGGCGGGCGGTACCGGAGCGGAAGACGGCGCAGGCGCCGCAGGGGTTGCTTCGGCCACTTTTTGGCCGGGCTCGTTGATTTTGCTCTTAGAAAACATTTCTCGCAGCCTTGATATAGATCATCGGGTTTACGGGGTTGCCATTGACCCGAACCTCATAGTGGAGGTGGGTCCCGGTGGACCGTCCGGTGTTACCCATATCAGCAATGTGATCCCCGCGCGAGACCCTTTGACCGACCTTAACGCGGATGTTGGAGTTATGGGCGTATTTCGTCTCAATGCCAAAGGCATGTTGAATTGACACAAGTTTTCCGTAGCCGGATTGCCAGCCTGCATGGGTTACAACACCATCGGCCGTGGCAAAGATATCCGTGCCGGTGCGCCCGGCGAAATCGGACCCTTTGTGCAAGCGGCGTCCCCCTGTTTTGGGGTCACGGCGGTAGCCGAATCCAGAACTGCGGCGCACGATGTTGAGGTTAACCGGTGCAGCGAACGGCGCTTTTTGAGCGGCCAGCCGATAGAGGTTCAACTGATTCATTTGATGCAGCAGGTCATTGGCCCGCAGCTCCTCGCGGGAGGGTTCCTCACCGCGAGTGGACAGGGCTAAAGGGCTGAGCGGACCGCCCTGACCGCTGTATCCGCGCCGCACCTGTTCCAGAATACGGTCTGTGGGCATTCCGGCGCTGCGGAACATCTTATCAAGTGGCGCAACAGAGACCTCCATGGCCTCCTCAAGCTGGCGGAAGATCTGGTCGTTACGCTCATCCATCAGCTTCAATTCCAGTTCCAATGCGTCGCGCTGTTCCAGCGCGAACTGGGCATTGGCTTCGATCTCGTCTCGCTGTGCGGCGGTTTCGGCGAGGGCGTCTGCCATGAATTCCATCTGTACGGGCACGCTGACGGCCATCATCTGGGCAGGGCTGTCAGCAGCGGTTTCCTGTTCCAGTGCTGTCAGCGCACCGCGTGCTGTTTCGCGGTCTTTCATGGTTTGGCGCAGGGTGGTCTGGATCACTTCGATGCCGGTTTCCAGTTCGCGGCGGCGGGTTTCCGACGCCAAAAGTTCGGACTGCATAGAAGAAATCTGGGTGAGGGCGGCGTTAAACCGTTCCTGGGCGGCCAATGCCTCGGCGGCGCGATCATTCCGTTCGCCTGAAAGCGCATTCAGACGTGCGCGGTAAGTCATCTGATCGCGCTTTGCCTGTTCGCGAAAATTGCCGGACCCGATGCTGTCCATCAGCACGATGGCCGTTGCGACAATAGACCAGGCCACCAATAGCGCCATGCCCGCAGCGGCAAAGAGCTGAGTTTCAGATCGTAGCCTTATGAAACGGGTGTCAGAATCGGATTTCAAAAACACGCGCCGTTCCGGGAAACGGCGCTCTAGAAACGAATGTATTTTGATCGCCAGACGTGTCCGCACGCTTTGATCCTTGTCCTGCCCCCGTCGTGACCACGCCGATACCGGCACTCCTCTTGCCGGTGGTAGGCTGTACCGGTCCCAACCGGATCGCCTGTGTTGCGTCGCCAGGCAGCGCATCAGCGCACCTTGGCGAAAGTGAATAGCCAGCCGTTTGGATTTGGGCAAGCCTGTTGACCCAATGTTCGGCGGGACTGCGCGGAAACGGTCCATTGGCTGCAGGGATTGGCCGAAGAATGAGCGAAAAATCGCCTATACCTGCCTCACTTGCGCAGTCGAGAGTGTAAGGACCGATGACAGATGTGAGGCACCTGCAGGTGATCGGCAGGCTGATTTTCGCCGTCATCCAGAACAGTTATGGAGTGCCGTCGATCCAGACCACAGGGCCCAGGTCGACGCGCTCACGGTCAATAACACCCACCCGGTGGTGATGTTATCGCAACGCCGGGGGCTTGACGGGGAGGTCATCGGCCAGCGGCCAATAGAAATCTGGCGGGATCCCGGCCTCTGCGCGTTTTTCCTCGTTGAAGGGTGGCTTCAGAGTGCTGTGGAAATAGGTCTGCACTAGCCCGTGAAAAACTTCCTTTGGATCGAGATTCTCGCGGCCGCAAAGAAAGTGAAACCATTTGGAGCCATAGGCTACATGGCTGACCTCTTCTGCGTAGATCACCTCAAGGGCCTCCACGGCTTGGGTCAGTTTGGCGTTGCGGAAAATCTTGATCATGCCGGGCGTCACATCCAGGCCTCGAGCCTCGAGCACCATCGGGACAACAGCAAGTCGGCCCATCAGGTCTTCGGCGGTGTCCTCGGCAGCGCGCCACATGCCCGAGTGGGCGGGCAACTCACCGTAGTGGCTGCCAAGAGCCTCAAGACAATCGCACATCAGATTGAAATGTTTGGATTCTTCATCAGCGGCTTTGACCCAGTCATCAAAGAAACCAAGTGGCATTGGCACGTGGGAAAATCGCGCGATGATATCCCAGTGCAGATCGACCGCGTTCAGTTCGATATGGGCGACGGCGTGTAACAACGCTTTGCGCCCGGCCTCTGATCCCGGTTTGCGACGGGGAACATCACGTGGATTTAGGAGTTCAGGTTTTGCGGGGCGCGCGGGGTGCAGTGGCGGATTGGCGATCCCAATCTCGATGGCCTCACCATCCCCGGCGCGAGACGCAACCCAAGCCGCAGCATAGCGGTGCGACAGCGCTGTCTTTTCACGTCCGTCCGCCGTGGTCAGCACCTGATGCGCCATTTGAGCAAGGGTGAGCGGCCTGTCGTACCGGCTTTGATCGGCTGGGCTGGTCATCTGTATCCGGTCCAATTCGGCGAAGGGTTTGCAAGTTGATGACATCCCTGCCATCGGCCAGCCTGACCTGCAACCCGCTAGCGGCCCGTCGCATGACGTAGCAGGCCGCAGGCTGGCGCTATTTTCTATCGGAGTCAGAGCGCCTTAGCGGCCTCCAGGACCTCGGCGACATGGCCATCGACCTTCACCTTGCGCCAGACTTGGGCGATGTTGCCGTCGGCGTTGATCAGGAAAGTCGAGCGTTCAATGCCCCAGTGTTTCTTGCCGTACATGTTCTTTTCCTTCCACACACCGTAGTCTTCGCATGTGCTGCCATCAGCATCTGACAAGAGCGGCGTTGTCAGGCTGTGTTTCGCGACAAATTTGTCGTGTTTGGCAACCGGATCCTTGGAGATCCCGAAGACAGCGGTATCTGCATCGGCAAAGGCTTGCAGGTGCTCGGAAAATCCGATGGATTCCTTGGTGCAGCCCGGGGTATCATCCCGTGGATAAAAGAACAGTACGACGGCCTTGCCGCGCAGCTCCTCCAGCGTCACGGTGCCACCGCCATCACGGGGGAGGTTAAAGGAGGGTGCGGTGTCTGAGGGGGCGAGCATAAATTGAGGTCTCCAAAACGGTTTCGCAGTGTTTGCGTGCCATAGTTAGGCCACTACGGGCAAAGGGAAAGCAAGGATTAAACCGGCCTCAACCAAAGCGGTGGGTCCTGTAGAGGAACCATCTTCCGCTGCGTTGGCGGATGTCACGCAGGATGTCGCCTCCACCGAGGGTGCGCCCGAGGAAGATATGGGCGCGGAGGAAACTGCCGTTGCCCGCGCGGTGCCACCGCCGGATGGTCCCGGATTTGTGGGCCCTGACGAGAATATGCCTGAAGTTTTGAGCGGTGCCGAGGACGCGCCGGTTGTCGTGGATGTCGAGCCAAAGCCGGTTCCAGTACCCACTGCCGCAGATGGGATCTCCGCCGGTGATCTGGTGAAGGAGAGTGAGCGCGCTGAGTTCGCGCCCGTCATAGGTAGTTGTGGTAGCGGCGCGGATGGTGGCGCAGAGAAAAATGAGATCGCACCTGAAAACGGCGCTAAGCCCAAACGTGGTCTTCTGGCGCGAATGCTGCGCAGTGCAACCATCACCATGGTTTTACTGGCATTGTTGGTGAGTACCGTTGTTTTCCTTGGCCTTGGCACACAGTTTGATGCACCGGATTGGTTGCGTGACCGCGTAGAGCGGCGGATTGAGCGGCATCTCGGCGGGTTAAGTATAGAATTTGGCGCAATTCATCTTGTGGTGAATCGTGGCTGGCGGCCTCGCGTCAGCCTGCGAGATGTTACCCTGCGCGACCAAAATGGAGCGAGAGTTGCAAGGTTGGCCGATGCACAGGCGTCGCTGGCGATGCGGCCGCTATTGGCCGGTCAGATCCGCCCCAAGGCCATTGCGCTGAGCGGGTTATACGGAACTCTGCGCCGCGACGACAGTGGTGGGCTGGCGCTAAGCCTCGCGGAAGGCGAAGCTCCGTTACGTCAGGCCGCAAATCTGCCCGCGTTGATAGAACAGTGGGATCGGCAACTGGAACTGCCGGTATTGTCGGCATTAACCGAGGTAGAGACAGAAGCCCTGACGCTGCGATACGAAGACGCCCGTCTGGGGCGCGTCTGGACGTTGGACGGTGGCAGTATCCGCATGAACCGTGCCGGGCAGAATATTGAACTGGCTGCAGGTTTTTCGCTATTAAGCGGGCGGGATTATGTCGGCACAATTGAGGCCAACTACAGTTCAGCCATCGGGAACAAGGCTGCGGAATTTGGCGTATTGGTAAATTCAGTCGCCAGTGAAGATATTGCCGCCCAGAGTGCCGCATTGGGCTGGCTCGATGTGCTGGATGCGCCGATTTCAGGGTCGTTGCGTGGAGCTATAAGCACAGATGGTGCCTTGCTGCCGGTGTCGGCCAGCCTGCAAATCGGCGAAGGGGTGATCCAGCCAACCGCCGCTACCCGTCCGGTGCCGATCACCAGCGCGGAAAGCTACTTTACCTATTTGCCTGATCGGCAGGAATTGCGATTTAACGAGCTGTCGGTGAACAGCGGCTGGGGCTCTGGCTCAATGGAAGGGCGGGCGCATCTGATCGGGGTTGAAAATGGCCGGTTGACTGATCTGGTTGGTCAATTGCGGTTCCGAAATCTGAGCCTTAACCCTGTAAAACTGTATGACACGCCGCTGGATCTTGCCGGGGTGACCGCCGATTTCAAGCTTGAGATGAATCCGTTTCGCCTGCGTTTGGGGGAAATGCTTGTGCGCGATGGCGAGACGCGGATCTTGCTGGACGGTCACATTTCGGCAGGAGACACGGGTTGGGATTATGCGCTGAACGGGCGTGCCAACCAAATGTCGGCGCAGCGCCTGAAAGAGGTCTGGCCCGCCGCCGCACCTCCCAAGCCACGGGAATGGGTGCGGGAGAATCTGCTGGATGGTTATGCGCGTGATGTGAATTTTGCCATGCGCGGCAGTGGCGTTTCTGAACCCTTTATCTATCTGGATCTTGCATTTGAGGATGCAGCGGTGAAATTCCAGAAGTCACTGCCGCCTCTGCAAGATGGGGCTGGGCAATTTAGCCTATATGGTAAGCGACTGGTGGTGATGGCGACCAAGGGCTGGGTTGCAGCAGATGACGGTGGGCGCGTGGATGCGGCTGGCACGTCTTTCATTATACCTGATACGTCAGTCAAGGATGGGGGGCCGGGCATCGCCCGGATCGAGGCCTCCGGTCCGGTGACTGCCGCTCTGTCGCTGCTGAATCGCCCTCCATTGTCGGTAATGGACAAGGCAAGCTTGCCCGTGGATCTTGCGGACGGGCAGGTTTCGCTGAGCGGTACGTTGTCTTTGCCCCTGCGTAACCGCGTTAAGCCTGAGGACATCACCTATCACTATGAGGGCGTTATTCGCGATGCCGCCAGCGACAGGCTTGTGCCTGGAGAAAGCGTGTCGGCGCGTGTTTTGAGGCTGAGCGGTGATCAGGATCATGTACAGATCGAGGGGGCAGGCGCACTGTCTGGTATTCCGGGCAGTTTGTTGTGGCGGCACGCGGTTGGACCCGCTGCAGAACGCGTAAGTGTTGCGTCTGGTCGTTCGTCTGCGGTGCGTGTCACCGGAACAATTGAGCTGTCACAGAACACTGTAGACAATCTCCAAATCGGGCTTCCCAAAGGGTCGGTCACCGGTGCAGGGCGGGGGCGCTACGACGTTGTAATCGATAAAGGCACAGCGCCGTTGCTGACGCTGGAGAGTAATTTGGCCGGGCTTGGCCTGCGGATCCCGGCGCTGAGCTGGCGGCTAAGCGAAGCTGCCAAAGGTCAACTGAAGCTGCAGGCGACGCTGGGAGAAACACCGCGCGTCGACTCGATATCGCTGGAAGGACCGGGATTGCGCGCGTCTGGCAGCGTGACACTGGAGCCGGGCGGAGGTCTTGACCGGGCGCGTTTGGGTCAGGTCGTGCTGGGCAACTGGTTCCAGGGCGCTGTTGAGCTGGTTGGGCGGAGCGGACGTGTGCCGGCTATCAATGTGCTGAACGGGGTTCTTGATCTGCGGCAGATGCCCGACGGATCTGACGGTAATGGCAACGGCAATGGCGGTAATCGGTCCGGCGGGACCGGTCCAATTGATCTGCAGTTGGACCGGATGCAGGTGACAGACAGCATCGCGTTGACCGGTTTCCGTGGACGGTTTTCCACTACTGGCGGGCTGAATGGCAATTTCACTGCCGCGCTGAATGGCCAAACCGGAGTAACCGGCGTCGTGGTGCCCAAGGATGGTCGATTTGCCACGCGGATCCAGTCGCAAGACGCCGGCGGTGTGTTCCGCTCCGCTGGGGTTCTGCGGCATGGAAGCGGCGGTACATTTGATATGTCTTTGGTGCCTGCGCCCAGTGCCCCCGGCGAATACGACGGTCAGATTGAGGTCAAGAATACCCGTATAAAAGATGCTCCCTCCATGGCGGCGCTGCTGAATGCGGTCAGCGTTGTTGGGTTGATCGATGCGCTGGCGGGGCAAGGTATTCTGTTTACCGCAGTAGAGGCCAAATTTCGGCTGGGGGCGACCCATCTGATTGTACACGAGAGCAGTGCGGTGGGGCCGTCGATTGGGCTATCCATGGATGGGAATTATGATCTCGAGCGTAGCGTATTGAACATGCGGGGGGTAATCTCTCCGATTTATCTGCTCAATGCCATTGGACGGGTGTTCACGCGCAAGGGAGAGGGGCTTATCGGGTTTGCCTTTACCTTGAAGGGGACGACGGATGACCCACAGGTGCAGGTGAATCCACTATCCGGCCTGGCACCGGGCGTGTTCCGGGAGCTGTTCCGTGGCCCGGCCCCAAGCCTGCCGGGAGAAGAGCCGCAAGAAACCGTAGTGCCACGATCAAAACGCAAGAAACCGGCCTATTCGGTCTCACCTGGTGAGGATCGCTAACCGGCCGTCATTGGGCGCCTGACTCGCATGTAAGAGTGTGCTTGCCGTAACAAGCAGCCGCGCAAAAGCTATTGGCCAAGGGCCGCGCAACAGCCTATATCGCGATTTATGAAACTCAGTGATTTTGACTTTGACCTTCCCGATGACCGCATTGCCACCCGCCCGGCTGTGCCGCGCAGCTCTGCGCGGTTGCTGGTGGCGGAAGGCGACCATATCAGTGATGCCCGTGTCGCGAATCTGAGACAATGGCTGCGCCCCGGTGATCGGCTTGTTCTGAACGATACCAAAGTGATTCCGGCACGGTTGAGTGGCCGTCGTCATCGTGAGACTGCACAGGGGCCTATGGCGGCCAAGGTCGAGGTGACCTTGCTTGACCCGGGTGCCGATGGCAGCTGGGCCGCGTTGTTGAAGCCTTTGAAAAAGGTCAAACCGGGCGAAGAGATCGTCTTCTCTGATGCGCTTAGTGCCAAGTTGGAGCGTGTAGAGGACGGTCAGGGCTATCTGACCTTTAATCTCAGCGGTACGGATTTTGACGCAGCTCTTGCAGAGGCCGGTGCAATGCCTCTGCCCCCTTATATTGCTGCCAAACGTCCAGCAGATGAGCAGGATAAAACGGACTATCAAACTGTCTGGGCGAGCAATTCCGGCGCAGTTGCAGCCCCCACAGCATCCTTGCATTTCGATGCTGCATTGTTGGCAGAATTGCAGGGCATCGGTGTTGAGATTAGCTATGTCACTCTGCATGTTGGGGCGGGCACATTCTTGCCGGTGAAGGTTGAGGACGTCACCACTCATCGGATGCATGCGGAATGGGGTCGCGTCAGTGCCGAAGCTGCGGTAGAAATCGCTGCGACCAAAGCGGCAGGCGGGCGGGTGATCCCGGTCGGAACGACTGCGCTGCGTCTGATTGAGAGTGCTGGCCGCAGTGGTGAGATCGAACCCTGGGAGGGCGATACCGATATCTTTATTTACCCCGGTTTTACCTTCCACGTGGCAGATGCGTTGATGACTAATTTTCATCTGCCCAAGTCGACACTTTTGATGCTGGTCTCGGCGTTGATGGGGCAGGACCGGATCCACGCCATCTATGATCATGCGTTGGCTGAGAAATATCGGTTCTTTTCCTACGGCGATGCGTCGCTTTTGATCCCGCCGGTGGCGGAGACGTCGCAGACCTGAGACGCGATTTCAGCGAGAAGCAGTCTTAACCGGTTAGACCTACGGTCTTGACGGGTTCTGTTGTTACCGGTGCTGCTATTTGCACACACGGCTGCGGGTTCTTGCGGTCATGAAACTGCCACGAGAATCCATTCATAAGGACGCGCGGTAATAGCCGTGCTGGCGACCAATTCATCAAGACCCCGGCTAGGGGCCAGAGCTTGAGGGACATGCTCTGGAATAAACCGAGATTAGGAGAAACGGGCGATGTGGCAGGTGCTGTCGAGCGCATGGGCGCTGCTTTTGGGCATGGGAATGCTGATGGTCGGCAATGGCCTGCAGGGGACGCTCTTGGGGGTCCGGGGCGACATCGAAGGGTTTTCGACTTTGCAGATGTCCTTCGTTATGTCGGCCTATTTTGTAGGCTTTCTGGGGGGCTCGAGACTGGCACCGGAGATGATCCGCCGGGTCGGCCATGTGCGGGTCTTTGCGGCGCTGGCGTCGTTTATCTCGGCCGTGATGATCCTCTATCCCGCAGTGACAAACCCTGTCGCCTGGATGTTGGGTCGTGCGGTCATCGGATTCTGCTTTTCCGGGGTGTATGTCACCGCTGAAAGCTGGTTGAACAATGCCTCTGACAATGCCAACCGGGGCAAAGCGCTGTCTCTTTATATGATCGTGCAGATGATCGGTATTGTGAGCGCACAGGCGTTGATGCTGGTCGGCGATCCCTCAGGCTATGAGACCTTCGTTATTGCCTCGGTCGTGGTTTCGGTTTCCTTTGCGCCTATTCTGCTGTCGATTTCGCCAACGCCTGCGTTTGATCGGACCAAGCCGATGTCATTGCGTCGGCTGATGGATGCCTCACCGTTGGGCTGCGTGGGTATGTTCCTGCTGGGCGGTGTGTTCTCGGCTCAATTCGGTATGAGCGCGGTTTATGCGGCATCTGCAGGGCTTAGCCTCGCCCAGATCTCAATCTTCATCGCGACATTCTATGTGGGTGCTGTGTTGATGCAATATCCGCTGGGATGGATGTCAGACCGGATGGATCGCCGTATTCTGATTTTGTTCGGGGCAGCTGTTGCTGGTGCAGCAGCGATCGGGGCTATGAAATATGGCACTGATTTCAACTTCCTTTTGGTCGCGGCTTTCCTGATTGGTGGCATGACCAACCCGCTCTATTCGTTGCTGATAGCGCATACCAACGACTATCTGGACTATGATGATATGCCGGCCGCTTCTGGTGGACTTGTTTTCATCAACGGTTTGGGAGCCGTTGCGGGCCCGCTGATCACCGGTTGGCTAATGAGTGATAGCGTCTTTGGAGCACCGGGCTTTTTCTTGTTTATGGCGGTGTTGTTGTTGGTGTTGGCAGTTTACGCCGGCTATCGGACGACTCAGCGCCCTGCCATTCCGACCGACGAGACCGGGATCATGTCTGCAATGTCACCAACCGCATCACCCGTTGCGGTTGAGTTTGCCCAAGAATACGCCATCGAAACGGATATTGAGGAGCAGGAATCTGCCGTTGAAGCTGGATGATTGCGCTAACTATCGGGCGTTGTGGTGAAATTTTCACGAAACTGTCGTGTATGACGCAAATCGTGACGCGCTTCCCCTTGTAAAACTTCTGCAAAAGCGTCTGAATTTCAGAACGGTATCTATGTGGAGGCAGACCTATGACAGGTCCTGAGGAGATCCTATACTTTTGGCTCGAGACCACGGGCGAGAAGGGGTGGTATATGCAGGATGACGCGTTGGATCAGGAGATCCGGCGCCGGTTCGAAGCAACCTGGGAGGCGGCTTGCGCCGGCGACTGTGACAGGTGGCGCAGCGGACCGCGTGGGGTATTGGCCTATATCATTCTGACCGACCAGTTCCCGCGCAATATGTTCCGAGGGCGGGCGCAGGCGTTTTCGTCGGATGCGCTAGCGCTGGCGGCTGCGAAATGTGCGATCAGCAAATCCTGGGATATGAAGATCGACGAGCCGCAGCGGCAGTTTTTCTACCTGCCGCTAATGCACTCCGAAAACCTGTGTGATCAGGAGCGCTGTGTTCGGCTGATGTTGGAGCGGATGCCGGTGAACGGTGCCTCTAACCTGTTGCACGCACGTGCACATCGCGAGGTGATCCGGCAGTTTGGACGCTTCCCCTATCGCAATGAGGCGCTGTCGCGCAGCAGTACGGCGCCGGAGATGGACTATGTCATGGCTGGTGGCTATGGCAGCACCATGCGCAGCTTGCAGACTGCTGGTTAAGACCAGCGGTCTGAGTTCCTCTGCGGCTTCGTATTGGCTTCTGAAGTAAAGATAACAGCTCCGCGCCCGGTCATTTGATCGGGCGCGGTGTTGTCTTTTTCTGGTGTGCCGACACGGCGCAAACGGTCTGTCACACCGAGGAGGGCTGTTTTTGGGGTTGGGCCGGTTTTTGCATGGCAGATATGCGGATGCACTGTATGATTGCAGTGCAATCAGAAATAGTTTACCGCTAAACTAGTTTTTGATCCAGTTTGGCGAGGAACCACCATGGCCGCAGAAACCTATGACGTTATTGTAATCGGAGCAGGGCCGGGGGGCTATGTTGCCGCAATCCGCGCCGCACAGCTGGGGCTGAAAACCTGCATTGTCGAACGCGAGCACATGGGTGGCATTTGTCTGAACTGGGGCTGCATCCCGACGAAGGCGTTGCTGCGGTCCTCTGAAGTGTTCCATCTGATGGAGCGAGCCAAAGATTTTGGTCTGAAAGCGGACAATATCGGCTATGATCTGGATGCTGTGGTGAAACGCTCGCGCGGGGTGGCGAAACAGCTGTCCTCGGGCATCGGCCATCTGATGAAGAAGAACAAGATTGCCGTGGTCATGGGCGCGGCGACGATCCCTGCCAAGGGCAAGGTCTCTGTCAAAACCGACAAAGGCACCCAAGAGCTGCTGGGTAAGAACATCGTGTTGGCCACTGGCGCACGTGCCCGTGAGCTGCCGGGCTTGGAGGCGGATGGCGATCTGGTGTGGACATATAAGCACGCGCTGGATCCTGTACGGATGCCGAAGAAATTGCTGGTTATTGGATCAGGTGCAATCGGCATTGAATTTGCCAGCTTTTACAACACACTGGGCGCCGATACGACTGTGGTCGAGGTGATGGACCGGGTGTTGCCAGTGGAAGATGCTGAGATTTCGGCCTTCGCCAAGAAAGCTTTTGTCAAACAAGGCATGAAGATCATGGAAAAAGCCATGGTCAAGCAGCTGGATCGCGGCAATGGCAAAGTGACGGCGCATATTGAAACCGGTGGCAAAGTAGAAAAGCAAGAGTTCGACACCGTGATCTCTGCTGTTGGGATTGTGGGCAATGTTGAGGGGCTTGGTCTTGAGGGGCTCGGCGTCAAGGTTGATCGCACTCATGTTGTGACGGATGAATACTGTCGCACAGGCGTTGACGGGTTGTATGCGATTGGCGATATCGCTGGCGCACCCTGGCTGGCACATAAAGCATCACATGAAGGCGTGATGGTTGCCGAGCTGATCGCGGGCAAACATGCTCATCCGGTAAAGCCCGAAAGCATTGCAGGCTGCACCTATTGCCATCCGCAGGTTGCTTCTGTTGGCTATTCCGAGGCCAAGGCCAAAGAGCTGGGCTATGATATCAAGGTCGGTCGCTTCCCTTTCATTGGCAACGGCAAGGCGATTGCGCTGGGAGAGGCTGAGGGCATGGTGAAAACCATATTCGACGCCAAAACCGGCGAGTTGCTGGGGGCGCATATGGTGGGTGCGGAGGTGACTGAGATGATCCAAGGCTATGTGGTCGGGCGTCAGCTGGAAACCACCGAAGAAGATCTGATGAATACTGTCTTCCCGCATCCGACATTGT
Source organism: Phaeobacter cretensis (assembly GCF_047372505.1). NCBI lineage: Bacteria > Pseudomonadati > Pseudomonadota > Alphaproteobacteria > Rhodobacterales > Roseobacteraceae > Phaeobacter > Phaeobacter cretensis. The sequence continues at coordinate 175,338 of NZ_JBKBEU010000001.1, read as the reverse complement.
CAGAAATGATGCATGAATCGGTGCTCGACGCCTTTGATCGGGTCATACATATGTAAGCTGGTCCTTAGACCAACGAAGCCATAGTGAGATTTAATGCCCGAGGCAAAGCTTCGGGCGTTTTTACGTTTTGTGTTTGGCCTCTATCTGGTGCTTTTGAGCGCTACGCTGTATGCCCAATATTTCGGCCAGTATCGGCGGATCCCTTGCGCGATGCGCATCGAAAATCGAGGACAGCCCCATGAGCACATCCGCTATCCGTGCACCGCAGACACGTTGGAGTGTGGTCATGATCATCTGGGCTGCTGGTCTTGGGGCCGCTGCACAATACGGTAAGATCAGCGTTATCTTTGATCAGCTGGGGCTGCTCTATCCCGGTGCAGGGGCCTCACTTAGCCTGACGGTGACGATGGTTGGAGTGCTGGGTATTCTGCTGGGCGTGGTTGCGGGCGGGTTTGTGGCGTCATTCGGGTATCGCCGTAGTTTGGTCTGGGCGTTATGGATTGGCGCGGCGATGTCAGCGCTGCAGGCGCTGCATCTGCCCTACGCAGTATTTCTGGCGACCAGGCTGGTGGAAGGGCTGTCGCATCTGGGCATTGTGGTTGCTGCGCCAACGTTGATCCCGCAAATCTGTAGTCCGCGCCATCGTGGCACCGCGATGTCTATTTGGAGTACGTTCTTCGGCGTGTCCTTTGCATTACTGGTCTGGTTTGGCCTGCCACTGGTCGCGGGGTTTGGTCTGCTGTCATTGTTTGCAGCCCATGCTGTGTTCATGGCAGTGTTGGCACTGGCGTTGGGGTGGGTTCTCAAATCGGTTGATGTTCCGCCACGGTTGCCATTGCCGCGCCTTGCGGAGTTGCCTGCCTTGCATATGGCGATCTATCGCTCACCGCAGAAAGTGGCGCCAGCGGCGGGCTGGCTGTTTTATACCACCTGTTTTGTTGCGATTCTGACGGTATTACCACCGCATCTGGATCCTGCGGTACGAGTCAGCGTAATTAGCGCAATGCCTTTGGTCAGCATCGTCATTTCGATGACATTGGGCGTCTGGCTACTGCGCAGAATGCCAGCGGTCGTGGTTGTGCAGGCAGGGTTCCTTCTGGCGGCTGCTGCAGCTGTCTGGATGTTGCTGATGTCCGGCTTGCCACTGGCCTGTTTGGCGCTGGCAGTGGCTTTTGGTCTGGTGCAAGGGGCCAGCTTTGCTTCTGTGCCTCAGCTGAACGCCGAAGCGTCTGAACAGGCGCAATCCAATGGCGCAATGAGCCAGGCCGGCAACATGGGGAATGCTATCGGGACACCGCTGATGGTGCTGGCGGTCACCCTTGCCGGATACGTCGGTATGATGCTTGTCGCATTGATATTGTTCCTGGGCGGCTTTGCTGTTCACATGATCCTGGCACGGCGGCGGGTGCAAACTGACGCAATCTGATCTTGTTCGCCGTCTGTTCTCATTTTTCTATTGGAGACTCACTGAGCAATCCCTATCTGTAGGGTCGGACACCCCCTATAGGCGTGGGCGGCGTTGAATCTGGGGGCAGTATGGCTGAGTTGAAATCGATCGAAGTGCGCGGCGCGCGCGAGCATAATCTGAAAAACATCGACGTGGACATCCCGCGCGATCAGCTGGTCGTGATTACCGGCCTGTCCGGTTCTGGTAAATCGAGCCTTGCCTTTGACACCATCTATGCCGAAGGTCAGCGCCGCTATGTCGAAAGCCTGTCGGCCTATGCCCGGCAGTTCCTCGATATGATGGAAAAACCGGATGTAGATCACATCAGTGGTCTGTCGCCTGCAATTTCGATTGAACAGAAAACCACCTCGAAAAACCCACGATCCACCGTTGGTACCGTCACAGAGATCTACGATTATCTGCGTCTGCTGTTTGCACGGGCAGGTACGCCCTATTCTCCTGCGACCGGCATGCCGATTGAGGCGCAACAGGTGCAGGATATGGTCGACCGGGTGATGACCCTGGAAGAGGGCGTTCGCGGCTATCTGCTGGCGCCCATCGTGCGTGATCGTAAGGGGGAGTACCGCAAGGAATTCCTGGAACTGCGCAAGCAAGGTTTCCAACGCGTGAAGGTTGACGGAGAGTTCTACGAACTGGACGAGCCACCGACGCTGGATAAGAAATTTCGTCATGACATTGATGTGGTGGTGGACCGCCTTGTTGTGCGCGAGGGGCTGGAAACCCGATTGGCTGACAGCCTGCGAACCGCACTGGATTTGGCAGACGGCATCGCTATTCTGGAAACAGCGCCTCGTGCCGCCGAGGGCGAAGAGGCACCGGAACCGGAACGGATCACGTTCTCAGAGAATTTTGCCTGCCCGGTCAGTGGGTTCACCATTCCCGAGATTGAACCACGGCTGTTTTCCTTTAACGCGCCGTTTGGAGCCTGCCCGGAATGTGACGGGTTGGGGGTTGAGCTGTTTTTCGATGAACGGCTTGTGGTGCCGGATCAAAACCTGAAGATCTATGACGGTGCACTGGCGCCATGGCGGAAAGGAAAATCGCCCTATTTTCTGCAGACCATCGAAGCGATCGCGAAACACTATCAGTTCGACAAAAACACCAAGTGGAAAGATCTGCCGAAGACCGTACAGCAGGTCTTCCTGCATGGCTCAGGTGAAGAGGAAATCAAGTTCCGCTATGATGAAGGCGGCCGCGTCTATGAGGTGACCCGCGTTTTTGAAGGGGTCATTCCGAATATGGAGCGGCGCTACCGGGAGACCGATTCCAACTGGATCCGTGAAGAATTCGAGCGGTATCAGAACAACCGCTCGTGCGGTGCTTGTGACGGCTATCGTCTGCGCGAAGAGGCGCTGGCGGTCAAAATTGGCCCTGCCGGAGGCTCACCAGACCAGCTGTTGCATGTGGGGCAGGTTGTTCAGATGTCGATCCGTGAAGCTCTGGCCTGGATTGAGGACGTGCCGAACCAACTGTCGCGGCAGAAACAGGAAATTGCCCGCGCGATTGTAAAAGAAATTCGCGAGCGCCTCGGCTTCCTCAACAACGTTGGTCTGGAGTATCTAACCCTGAGCCGAAATGCGGGCACATTGTCCGGCGGTGAAAGTCAGCGGATCCGTCTCGCGTCACAGATTGGTTCCGGGCTTACAGGCGTCCTGTATGTTCTGGACGAACCCTCCATCGGGCTGCACCAGCGCGACAACGATCGCCTGCTGGAAACGCTGAAAAACCTGCGAGATCAGGGCAATACAGTGATCGTGGTGGAACACGACGAAGATGCAATCCGCGAGGCGGATTATGTCTTTGATATTGGTCCGGGGGCTGGGGTGCACGGTGGGCAGGTGGTCAGTCATGGAACACCGGATGTGGTCGCCGCTGATGAAGGATCGATCACCGGGCAGTATCTGTCCGGAACCCGCGAGATCGCTATCCCGTCGACACGACGCAAGGGCAATGGCAAATCTTTGAAGGTGGTCAAGGCGACCGGCAACAACCTCAAGAATGTGACCGCGGAATTCCCGCTGGGTAAGTTTGTCTGCGTATCTGGGGTGTCTGGCGGTGGCAAATCCACGCTGACAATTGAAACTCTGTTCAAGACCGCCTCGATGCGGCTGAATGGGGCGCGCCAGACGCCTGCGCCCTGCGAAACGATCAAGGGGCTGGAATTTCTGGACAAGGTCATCGACATTGACCAGCGCCCGATTGGCAGGACGCCACGGTCCAACCCGGCCACTTATACCGGCGCGTTTACTCCGATCCGTGAATGGTTTGCGGGTCTGCCGGAGGCAAAGACACGAGGGTATAAGCCAGGGCGGTTTTCGTTCAATGTGAAGGGCGGGCGCTGCGAGGCCTGTCAGGGCGATGGTGTTATCAAGATTGAGATGCACTTCCTGCCGGATGTCTATGTTGAGTGTGAAACCTGCAAAGGCGCGCGATACAACCGCGAGACGCTGGAAATCCAGTTCAAAGGTAAGAGCATTGCCGATGTGCTGGATATGACGGTCGAGGATGCTCAGCAGTTTTTCCAGGCGGTGCCCACGATCCGTGACAAGATGGATGCGCTGATGCGGGTGGGCCTTGGCTATATCAAGGTAGGACAGCAGGCCACGACCCTGTCGGGCGGCGAAGCACAGCGGGTCAAGCTCTCGAAGGAGCTGTCCAAACGCTCAACCGGGCGCACATTGTATATCCTTGATGAGCCAACCACGGGTTTGCACTTTGAAGATGTGCGTAAGCTGTTGGAAGTGCTACATGAGCTGGTGGATCAGGGCAATTCCGTCGTGGTGATTGAGCATAATCTCGATGTAATCAAAACCGCTGACTGGATCATCGATATCGGTCCGGAAGGGGGCGACGGTGGCGGACAAATCGTGGCTGCGGGTACGCCGGAAAAGGTCGCGGCAACCGAGGGTAGCCATACAGGCCGCTATCTCAAGGAAATGCTAGACGCGCGGAGCCTGGCTGCAGAGTGATCTGCAAGACTAAATAGGCACCGCACGCACCACTACGAATACCTTCTTGGCGAGTATCCCTATAACAACGCGGCGCCGCCGACATTCTGTCAGCGGCGCGTTCCACAGAGAGCTGGATTGGGGACCATTCGGATCCCTACGGGAGGGAATAATTGCCTGCATACGAGGATAAGCAGGCGACAATAGCCGCAAACCAAAGTGGCTTAATCCAATGGGCGTGGAATCCGTTTTTGGAAGGTTAAACAAAACCGTGTGGTCAATAACAATTACAGATACCGGATGAGGGCCGATTTCGTTTGTTGCGTATTTGAAGTGGACATCTTTTTTATCGTATTTCCTTTTTTTGTTGTCTTGGGTGTTGGTGGCGTTGTTAATGAGGTGCTGAACGTGATGCTACTATGCTGTAGCCCAAATTTCATAAGAAAAGCGAGCGATATGAGGCATGTAACCTTGTCGGATTAGTTGTGGCGTTGATTAATATGATATTGCCATGTGGTCCATTATTCGTCTAGGAAAATGTTAATATTTGAAAACGTGTTAAATCTAAAATTTAATATTTATTAATGTATCTCTCTGCCGGGTTAGTTGCTCTTTCAATAAATTTTCGCAGCGTTTTAGACCGATGAACGGCGGGTCGGAAGAACCAGAGCACAATAAATACTCCTTGTCTTCGCTCAAGGAATACAAAACGCCGCGCCCTTTTAATAAGGCGCGGCGTTTTGATCTAAGTTGAAACCAGCTGATACATGGAGCGGTATTATCGGATTGGCCGGTCCACTCAGTCGTGGCGACTACGTGCCTCAAACCGGGGCAGCATGGCGCTGAAATCTTTTCCGCTGCCGCCCTCTTCTTCAACAAACATGGAATAGAGGGCCTGTGCCAGCGCACCCATTGGCGTGTCGGCATCGGCACTGTGGGCCGCCTGTTGCGCCAGACGCAGGTCCTTCAGCATCAGTTCCGCTGCAAAGCCGGGTGTATAGTCGTTATCGGCAGGGGATTGCGGGCCAACACCGGGGGCAGGGCAATATGCGTTCATCGACCAGCTGTAACCTGAGGAAGTGGAGACGACGTCGAACATCTTCTGGCGGTCTAGTCCCAGTTTATCAGCTAATGCAAAGGCTTCGCAGGTGCCGATCATGGTAATGCCGAGGATCATATTATTGCATATCTTGGCCGCCTGACCCGCGCCCGCGTCTCCGCAATGTACAGCCTTCTGGCCCATAACCTCAAACAAAGGTTCCGCAGCGGCGAATGCCTCGACAGACCCGCCAGCCATGAAGGTGAGCGTACCGCCGGAGGCACCGCCAATTCCGCCTGACACTGGTGCATCAACGAACATAAGATCTGCGGCACCTGCCTGTTGTGCGACGCTGCGCGCGCTGTCGACATCAACGGTAGAGCAATCCACCAGTGTCGCCCCGTTCTGCATGGCTGGGATCAGCTGGTTGGCAACGGCACGCAGGATCTCGCCATTGGGCAGCATGGTGATGACAACCTCGGCCTCCGCGGCGGCCTCTGCCGCGGAGGCCGTCATTGTGACGCCGTCAATCGCAACATCGGCCATATCAAAGCCAATGACGCTATGACCTGCTTTGGCCAGATTGGCGGCCATAGGGCCACCCATATTGCCGAGGCCGATAAATCCGATCTTCATGTCTTGCTCTCCTCAAACTGCAGGGTGTCAGCGCCCAATGGTATCAACAACTGGCTGACGGCGGTGGCCGGGACATCACGATCTGCATGTTGCCATTTCGGCTCGCGATCCTTGTCGATGATCTGGGCACGTACGCCTTCAAGAAAGTCGCTGTGCTCCATCGAGCGATGGGTGAAACGGTACTCCAGTTCCAACGCCTTGCGAATGCTCATGGTGCTGGTGCGCAAACGGTGCAACATCTCAACTGTGCAGGCCATGGACAGTGGTGAATTGTACCCCATGGTTTTCAGGGTTACAGCGGCAAAATCGCTGTCATCGTGTTCCAGAACGTTCAGGATGTCACCCAGCGTTTCACCACCGAAATTGCGGTCAATTTCGGGGCTCATGGCTTCCAGTGTACCTGCGGGGGCTGTCTCTGCGGCGTTCTCCAGAAGATCAGTGCGGCCTGTTTCCTGCAGTTGCGCGATAAGGTCAGGCCAGCGGTTTTCGGGGATGAAGTGATCGGCGAACCCTGCGTGGATCGCATCCGCGGCCGTCATTCGAGCTCCAGTCAAGCCGAGGTACTCTCCCAAGCGTCCCGGTGCTAGTGCGAGCATTAGCGTGCCACCCACATCAGGGATAAGGCCGATGCCCACCTCGGGCATGGAAATTCGGCTGCTGTCGCCTACGATGCGATGGGTTCCGTGACAGCCGATGCCGACGCCGCCGCCCATGATAAACCCTTGCAGAAAACTGACTACGGGTTTGGGATATTCAAACAACCGCGCATTCATCTGGTATTCATCGCGCCAGAACCGGCGGCCATAGTCGTAGTCACCGTTTGTACCGGTCCGATATAGTTCGGCAATATCGCCCCCGGCGCAGAAGGCTTTTTCGCCCTCTGCATCTAGCACGACCAGATCCACGGCATCGTCAGTCGCCCATGCTTTGAGCGCCGTATCTATGGCAAGACACATCTCATAACTAAGCGCGTTCAGTGCCTTGGCGCGCGTCAGAGTGATCCGTCCCGCGCGACCAGAAATGCGAATATTGATATCGCTCATGTCCGTCCCAATCCTGTCAATGTCAGTGGTTTTCTGCCAGCAGATGCCGTGCGGTGATCACGCGCATGATCTCATTCGTGCCTTCGAGGATCTGATGAACCCGCAGGTCACGGACCAGTTTTTCGATGCCATAGTCCGCCAAATACCCATAACCGCCGTGCAGCTGGAGGCATTGGTCAACCACTTTTGAGCCTGCCTCCGTGACGAATTTTTTAGCCATGGCACAATGCTTGGAGGCATCAGGCGCGCCTTGATCCAGTTTCCACGCTGCCTGACGCAGAAAGACCCGCGCTGCTTGCAGTTCGATCTCCATATCGGCGATGCGGAATTGCAGCCCCTGGAACTGATCGATGGATTTGCCGAATGCCTGACGCTCGGACATGTATTGCAAGGTCATTGTTAGCGCTTGCTGTGCTGCACCAAGTGAGCAAGACGCGATATTGAGCCGCCCGCCATCCAGCCCTTTCATGGCGTATTTGAAACCGCTGCCCTCTTCTCCGACCAAATTGCCTGCCGGTATTTTACAATCATCAAACTGGACCTGAGCGGTGGGTTGGCTTTTCCAGCCCATCTTTTCTTCCAGACCGCCAAAGCTGAGGCCGACAGTGCCATCCTCGACGTAGACAGTTGAAACGCCTTTGGGGCCATCTTCACCAGTGCGCACCATGCAAACGTAGGCATCGGAGTAGCCGCCCCCGGAAATGAAAGCTTTGGTGCCGTTCAGCGTGTAGCCTTCATTTGTTTTGGCAGCGCGGGTCTTAAGAGCCGCGGCATCAGAACCGGAGCCGGGTTCAGTCAGACAGTAACTGAGTACGGTTTTCATGGAGAGCACATTGGGCATGATGCGGGCTTTCATGTCGTCACTTGCAAAGCTATCGAGCATTTTTGCGCACATATTGTGGATCGACAGGAAGGCCGCAACCGAAGGGCACGCCATCGACAGCGCTTCAAACACCAATGTTGCATCGAGCCGTGAGAGCCCCGCGCCGCCGGTTTCTTCCGATACATATAGGGATCCAAAACCCAGTTTGCCGATTTGCGGCCAGAGCGATTTTGGGATGGTGCCTTCAGCCTCCCATTCGCGGGCGAAGGGGGCGATATGCTCCTGTCCAAAGGCATGTGCCATATCGAAAATGGCGGTCTGTTCCTCGGTCAATGCGAAATCCACAGCGTGTCCTCCCTCGTGTGAACGCAGCCCGGCCCGGATCTGACCTGCCAGGTCGTCATGAATTGAACGGTTGTTTAGTTATCTAACGACCAAATGGCAGCAGAACAAGCCGCAGCGATGCAAAGCTGCTGTGCATAATTATAGGTTCATGACTGTTCAGGAAGGGCGTGTTGAGGCATTGCTGCAAGAGCGAAACTACGGCGTCGCAGTGAACCGTTTCTTAGGCATTTTCGTTCAAACTAGACGAAATTTGTAAAAACCATGGCGCATTCCCAGCCATGGCCTGATCAGTTGAGGGCAGAACGTCGATGAATAAGCCATTGCGCAAAAAGAACCTTTCAAAGACATCAAGACGTGGAGAGCAGAAGAAAGCGGTGTCACCGCTCGAGATTCTCCTGCGGGCTTCGGTTCAGGCCATTGCTGAGGGCGATACGGAAAGCGCGCGTGGCCACCTCTCCAACGCAATTATCATAAACCCAAACGACTCGTATTTGCATGGTCAGATGGCAGCTCTGCTCATTGAAGAAGAAGAATATGACAAGGCTCTGTTAAGCTTGATGCAAGCGCTGAAGCTGGAACCCGGTAACCCGAAATGGTTTACTTCCATCGGTACTTTGCTGCTGCAGGCAGGCCGCCCCAGTGATGCGGTTGGTTTCTTTGAGGCTGTCTATCAGTTGGACCCCGAGAACACGTTGAATGTCGTGCGGATGCTGCACACACAGATGGATGAATGCAATTGGGTTGCACATCAGGATCGTAAGAACAAGTTGCGTATTATGGACAACGCGCCGGCCTTAGGTGACAGATTTCCAACGCTTCTTTATGTGGACGATGCGGGATTTCAAAAGAAGCGCGCGGTTGCGAAGGCGAAAAATGATGCCTCCCTCATCCGAGCGGAAAACACGTTCAATCGCACGCCTGCGAAGGATCGCAAAATTCGCATTGGTTATTTCTCCAGTGACTTCTACCACCACGCGACCATGTTCCTGATGGTGCGCCACTTCGAGCTCCACGATTGCGACAACTTTGAAATCTTCATCTATGATTATAGCGTCAAACCTGCCGATGAGACGCGCCAAAGGGTGATGGATGCCGTTGATTGCTATCGGTCTGTAACAGACATGAAGGATGCTGACATCGCTGCGCTTGCCCGTGAAGATGGTATTGATATTGCCATTGATATGAAGGGATTTACAAATGGAGGGAGGCTGCCGCTCTTTGCCTTTCGTGCAGCGCCCGTGCAGGTTTCCTATCTGGGCTACCCAAGTACCACAGGCATGCGGACAATGGACTACTTTCTCGCGGATCCGATAACTGTTCCTAAGGATCTCCGACGGCATTTTTCTGAGAAGATCCTTTATATGCCAAACTGTTACCAGGTGAACGATAATACCCGCGAACATCCTGTTCTTAGGCCGACGCGTGCCGAGGTTGGATTGCCGGAGAATGCAGTGGTGTTCTCTAGCTTTAACAACCCGAACAAGGTCACTCCGGTAGAATTTGATATCTGGATGGACCTGCTGAAAGAGGTTGATGAGAGCGTGCTCTGGTTCTTGGCGCCTAGTGAACAGGTTAAGACCAATATCCGTAAGGAGGCAGAGACGCGTGGGGTGCCTGCCAATCGGATCGTTTTCGCTGACCGATGCACCACAGATGAACACCTGGCGCGTCTACCGCTCGCCGATATCTTTCTTGATACCTTTATCTGTAACGCTCACACGACCGCGAGTGAGGTGCTCTGGTCTGGGGTGCCGGTAGTTACGATGCCTGGACAGCAATTTGCCGCCCGGGTCGCCGCGAGCATCGTTACCGCCGCGGGTTGCCCAGAGCTGGCGGTAGAGACAACTGAGGACTATCGCAACCTTGCTCTGCGGTTGGCTACCACCCCGGAAGAACGCCAGGCGCTGCGCGAAAAGCTAATGGTAAACATCCGAACGACGCCGCTTTATGATACCGAGCAATATGTCCGTGATTTCGAGGCCCTGATGGCGAAGGCGATCCAGCGCTACGATGACGGTCTGAAGCCAGACCATTTGGGGCTTACGGAGGGAAAGGTCTAGTCAGAAGATCTGCTCCAACCGGCACCTTGCACAAACTCCTTGCTGTGTTGTCGGGCCTAAAGTGCTTGCGACGGATGTAGGACAAAATAAAACGCGCCCCGCATAGATCGGATGGCGCGTTTCTACTGCCTATTCTATTGGTTCACCTGACGCAGCACAGGTTTGCGGCGGTGGATCGCATGAACGGCTGGAGATAGCAGTCGGCCCGCATGTCAGAGCAAGCGCACTTGTGTGCCGACCTTGACCATCTCATAGAGCGCTTCAGCGTGTTGGTTATAAAGGCCGATACAGCCAGAGCTGCTCTGGCGGCCGATCTTGCGGGTGTCATGGGTGCCGTGAACAAGATACGCAGGCCAGCTGAGGTACATCGCGCGAGTGCCAAGCGGATTTCCCGGGCCACCATTCATGCGCAGGGGGAGGGACGGGTCACGTTCACGCATCGACGCGGTTGGAGTCCAAGACGGGTTCTTGGCCTTGCGCACGACCTTGGTGTAACCGCGCTTGGTTAGCTCTTCAGTCATTGGCACAGAGGAGGGGAACAAACGGTAGGTCACCCCATCGCTGCCCCAGTAATGCAGCGCGCGCGAGGAGATATCAGCCAGCAAGCAGCCAACGCCCAGCTCATCAAAGTGATCTTGCCAGGCTTGCTGCTGGAAGGACGAAATATTCCGTTTTACGGGGACTTCGGTTTCGATCTTAGGTTCAACCACCGGGAAGGCATCGCTTGACTGTGCGCGCAGAAGGGCCGGCGTGGCCAATGTAGCGCCCAACCCTGACAGGGCGGCGCGGCGGGTCATACGGAGCTTGGTCATGCTGTCCCTCGACAATCTATCCAAATTTAAAGGTAGAATAGTGGTGCGCTCAGAATTTAATAGTGGTTTGGACTAGGAATTGGCCTGCCTCACAGGGTTGTGTAGGCCCGTCATCATGAAAAATGGGACGCCTACAGCCGGTGCGTAGCATCCCCTTGTCCTCGTCTCAGAGGCTGAATCTTATCCGTAGAGCTGGCGTGCTTGTGCAAATGAAAGCAGCCGTTTGCTGTCTTCATCCCAAAGGTGCAAGCGCGCATTTGCAAGGCTTTCACGAATGGTCATGCGGTTTCCTTCGGCCAGCTCTGCATGGTCGCGCAAGACTTGCGGAAGCCTGTAGAAGGGAATGCGGCTGTAGAGGTGATGCACATGGTGGATGCCGATATTGGCGCTGATCCATTGCAGAACGGGGGGCAATACATAATGCGAGCTGCCGTGCAGGGCGGCGTCATGCAGGTGCCAGTCGTCTTCCTGTTCCCATTGGGTCGTCTCAAACTGGTGCTGGACATAGAACAGCCACAACCCGGCAGTGGCAGCAATCAGAGTTGCGGGGACGAAAATCAACAGGAGCGGCATTAGCCCGCCAAAATACCAAATAACACCAAGTGCAACTACGATGGTTACATTCGTGCCCATGGCACTGATCCAGTAGCGTGCCTGCCCCATCAAACCAAAAGGGATCCGGTTCTGAAGAAAGAAGAGATATCCGGGACCAATGCCAAATAGCGTGACAGGATGACGATAGAGCCGGTACATCAGGCGACCCCAGCGGCTTTCGGCGCGGTATTCCGCAACAGTCATGGTATGGATGTCGCCCATGCCACGCTTTCCCAGGTTGCCGTGGGTGCTGTGATGGATGGAATGTGTCCGTCGCCATACGTCGTAAGGTGTAAGAGTCAGAACGCCAATAATGCGGCCAGTCCAGTCGCTTAGCTGGCGGTTGCTGAAAAACGAACCGTGGCCGCAATCATGCTGAATTGTGAAGAGACGCAGCAAAAACGCGGCAATCAGGACCGATACGCCCAGCGTCAGCCAGTAGCTGACAGAGAGAGACCACCAGGCCAGTACCCACAAGCCCAGAAATGGGATGACAGTGACGGCCAGCTCGAACAGGCTGCGCAGCATGTTCGGTTCGCGGTAGTGGGCGAGGATCTTGACCCATTCACGTGCTGACTTTGTTGCCGACTGCGGCTCTGTGGACTCTGGGGAATTGCTCATATGCCTGCCGTTTATCTGCCTCTGGCAGACCGGATAGACTACCAGTGGTATTGAGCAAGTAAAATCAGGATCAAAAGCAACGAAATCACGCTTAATTGCAGAGAAAACTCGTAACTGAGACGATGCTACATCAGGTTTAGGTCCGGAGCGGACAAAAAAAGGGCCCCGGTCATACCGGAGCCCTGATCTGTTGTGGAGGTGTCTGAAAGATCAGTCCATCGCTTTAAAGTTGAATTCTCCACCTTCCTTGATGCCCGAGGGCCAGCGGGAGGTCACCGTTTTGGTGCGGGTGTAGAATTTGAAGCTGTCAGGGCCATGCTGGTTCAAGTCGCCGAACACGGATTTCTTCCAGCCGCCAAAGGTATGGTAGGCCAGCGGCACTGGGATAGGCACGTTGATGCCGACCATGCCGATGTTAACACGGCTGGCAAAATCACGTGCGGTATCGCCGTCACGCGTGAAGATCGCAGTGCCGTTGCCGTACTCATGATCCATCGCCAATTTCAGCGCTTCTTCATAGGTATCTGCGCGGACGGTTGACAGAACCGGACCAAAGATTTCCTGCTTGTAGATGTCCATGTCGGTGGTGACATGGTCGAACAGGTGCGCGCCAACAAAGAAGCCGTCTTCGTAACCCTGCAGTTTAAAGTCGCGATTGTCGACGACCAGTTCAGCGCCTTGATCAACACCGGACTGGATCAAGCCCAAAATACGGTCCTTCGCGGCGGCGGTGACAACCGGGCCGAGATCCACATCATTGCCAGCGGTATAGGGGCCGACTTTCAGTTTTTCGATACGCGGGATAAGTTTCTCGATCAGTTTGTCGGCGGTTTCTTTGCCGACGGGCACGGCGACAGAAATGGCCATGCAGCGTTCGCCGGCCGCACCGAAACCAGCACCAATCAGAGCGTCAGCTGCTTGATCCAGGTTTGCATCGGGCATCACGATCATGTGGTTTTTAGCGCCACCAAAGCACTGTGCGCGTTTACCGTTAGCAGTGGCACGGGAGTAGATGTACTGCGCGATCGGAGTGGAGCCAACGAAGGAAACACCCTGGATGATTTCGCTGTCCAGAATTGTGTCTACGGCTTCTTTGTCACCGTTTACCACCTGGAAAACGCCCTCGGGCAAGCCCGCTTCGACAAACAGCTCGGCTAGCATCAGTGGCACGGAGGGGTCACGCTCGGAAGGTTTCAGAACCACCGCGTTGCCGCATGCAAGTGCAGGACCAACGTGCCAAAGAGGCATCATTGCGGGGAAGTTGAAGGGCATGATGGAGCCAACAACGCCCAGCGGCTGGCGCATGGAGTACATATCAATGCCGGGGCCCGCGCTGTCGGTGAATTCACCTTTCAGCATCTGCGGTGCGCCGACGCAATATTCGATAACTTCCAAACCGCGCTGCAAATCGCCTTTGGCGTCGGGAATGGTCTTACCGTGCTCGCGGCTCAGGGCCTCTGCCAGCTTGTCCATATCGCGGTTCATCAGGCTGACCATAGCCATCATAACGCGGGCGCGTTTCTGAGGGTTGGTAGCACCCCAAGCAGGCTGAGCAGCAGCTGCTTTTTCGATGATATCGGTGGTCTCAGACGCGCTGGCCATTGGGCATTGATACTGCACCTCGCCAGTCGCCGGGTTAAAGACATCGTCAAAGCGCCCGGATGTGCCGGATACGCGTTTGCCGTTGATAAAGTGGCCGAGCTCTTCCATCGGATCCTCCTCTGTTCATGTTGTGGGCATCTTAGGCTTGCAAAAAACACTGGAAAAGAGGAAAGATTTCAAAGAGGCTTTGCAAGAACGCAAAGGTTAACAGAATGTTGACGGCAGCAGGAGAAAAGCTCTTGGATCCACAATGGGATGACATGCGGGTGTTCCTCGCAGTGGCACGGGAAAGCAGCTTATCGGGGGCTGGGCGTATCCTGAAAATGGACCCCGCCACTGTGGGGCGGCGGATATCGCGCTTTGAAGAAGCGCTGGACACACCGTTGTTTGTAAAATCCCCGCAGGGCTATGCACTTAGCGCAGCCGGAGATCGTTTGCTGGGGCATGCTGAAGCAGCAGAACAGGCGATGCGGGCAGGGCGGGAGGCCTTGGTTGGTCCCAGTGACACGCTATCGGGGCAGATTCGCATCGGCGCGCCGGATGGCAGTGCGAACTATCTATTGCCCCAGGTCTGTGCACGTATCGGTGAGGAAAACCCGGATCTAGACATCCAGATCGTTGCGCTACCGCGTGTGATCAATCTGAGCCGACGTGAAGCGGATATGGCTATTACCGTCAGCGCGCCTACCGCCGGTCAGTTGTTGGTCCAGAAAATCACGGACTACAAACTACATCTGGTAGGATCGCGTCATTATCTGCGCGACCATCCGCCGATCGAAAAGCTGGAGGATCTGAAGAATCATAAGATGATCGGGTATATTCCTGATATGATATTTGACCGTGAATTGGACTACCTCGCCAACCTTGGTATGGAGCGGGTGGCGCTGGCGTCCAATTCAGTCTCTGTGCAGATTAAACTGGCGGCTGAGGGCACTGCGCTATGTGTGGCGCATGATTTCACGTTGCCTGCTCATCGGGCCCTTCGAAAGGTTTTGACCGACAAAGTCAGTCTTTCGCGGAGTTTTTATCTGGTGCGACATCAAGGGGATCAGCGTAGCGATCGGCTCAATCGCTTTGCACAGGCGTTGTCAAAAGGCATACGCGACGAAGTGGTCAGGCTGGAAGGCTTGACTTGATGCCGCGATAGAGCAACCCTTGGTAGTACGCAATAAAATTACAAAAAGGAGCGCCTATGCTGGTTCAACTGATTCTGAAGTCCAAGGCAAGCTCTGGAGTGGTCACCATAGCTCCCGAGGCATCGATTTCTGAGGCGGCCAAACTATTGGGCGACAACAAGATCGGCACGGTGGTGGTTTCAAGCGACGGCGAGACCGCGGAGGGCATTCTGTCCGAGCGCGATATCGTCCGCGAGTTGGCACGCAGCGGTTCAGCTTGTCTGGATAAGACTACCGGCGAATATATGACGCGCAAGCTGGTCACCTGCACGAGCCAATCCAATGTCGAAGATGTGCTGAAACAGATGACGGGAGGCCGTTTTCGCCATATGCCGGTGATTGAAGACGGCAAATTGATCGGCCTTGTGTCTCTTGGCGATGTTGTGAAAGCTCAGCTGGCTGAGGTCGCGATGGAGAAAGACGCTCTGGCAGGCATGATTATGGGGCATTGAATTCGGGGCATAGATCCCTGAGCAGTGCAGTGAATTCAGAGCCTCTTTTAGCCGCATGATGTGGTCGCAACCGCGTCGGGCGGCTGACGTCACGGCCAAGACAAAGTTCGGTATTTTCACGCTCTTGCGTCCGAATAGCAAAAATGTTTGCTTGCGCGCAATCAATCAGCATGCAGGAGAGGCTCCATGCGCATAGGCTTGTATCCCGGCACATTCGACCCCATCACATTGGGGCATATAGATATTATTCGTCGTGCGAGCGCATTGGTGGACAAGCTGGTCATCGGCGTTGCGATCAATCGCGACAAAGGGCCGCTGTTCACGTTGGAAGAACGCGTTGCCATGATCGAGGCTGAATGCGCCAAGTTGAGCGATCAGACCGGGACCGAGATTGTTGCCCATCCATTTGAGAATCTGCTGATTGACTGCGCCCGTGATGTTGGGGCGCAGATCATCGTGCGGGGCCTGCGCGCCGTGGCGGATTTTGAGTATGAATTCCAAATGGTCGGCATGAATCGTGCGCTCGACAGCTCTATCGAGACAGTGTTTTTGATGGCAGAAGCGCGGCATCAGGCCATAGCATCAAAGCTGGTCAAGGAAATCGCACGGCTGGGCGGAGACGTGTCGAAGTTTGTCACACCACTGGTCGAGAGCGAACTGCGTCGTCAGCTCGCGAAGTAAGCCGACACCGAAAGCAACGCAGCAATGAAAGGCGGTCCGGTTTCGGGCCGTTTTTTATAGTGAAGTCTCTGGCGTAGAAGGATTATACCCTGTTCGCCTATCACCAACGTCTGATGTTTTTTGCATTCGCGGTTGGGGTCAACGCCAGAAAGCAATCCAGTCGATCAGATCAAACAGGCGTTTGCCCAGAAAAACCATATGCTCGGGACCGAATAGCCAGAGGTCTACAGAGATACTGCACAGGATCAACAGTCCAAGAGAAAGTGCAATGCGATTGGTCATTGGGCTCGTTCAAAAAAATACGCCCGGTCAGATATGCCTGACCGGGCGATGTCTTACAAGCAACATAGAGCTAACAGTGCAGGTGCACTTGCTTTCAGCCAGGCAAGTCAGCCGTGGATCGATGTGCTGATCAGGACAGTCGACCCATGGCAACGGCGACATCTGCCATACGCACCGAGAACGCCCATTCATTATCGTACCAAGCCAAAACGCGAACCAGGCTGTTTTCTACGACGCGGGTCTGATCCGGTGCAAAGATAGAACTCTGTTCAGTGTGGTTGAAATCAATTGAGACCAGCGGAGCCGGCTCATATCCGATCACGCGGGACATATGGCCTTTGGCGGCTTCGCTCATGATTGAGTTGATCTCGGTAACGCTTGTCTGCTTGCCAGTGCGAAATGTCAGATCCACTGCAGAGACATTCGGCGTGGGCACGCGGATGGCTGAACCGTCAAGACGGCCTTTGAGGTTTGGCAGAACCTCTCCCAATGCTTTGGCGGCCCCTGTGGTGGTGGGGATCATCGCCATGGCAGCAGCACGCGCACGGTACAGATCGTCATGGCGGCGGTCCAGCGTTGGCTGGTCGCCGGTGTAGGCGTGTATCGTGGTCATGATGCCGCTCTCGATGCCGACGGTTTCATCAAGAACTTTGGCCAATGGAGCCAGGCAGTTGGTGGTGCAGGAGCCATTGGAGACCATCCGGTCGCTTGCCAGCAGCGTGTTATCGTTGACGCCAAACACCACGGTTTTGTCGACATTGGTGCCTGGAGCAGACAGCAGCACTTTCTTTGCGCCGCGCTCCAAATGCGCCTTGGCCTTCTCACCATCGTTGAACTTGCCGGTGCATTCCAGCACAACGTCACAGTCCGACCAGTCCAACTCATCCATCTTGTAGGTGGAGAACATCTGCATGTCTCCGCGGCCAAGGTTCATGGTGTTTTCGCCCAGTGTGACCTCGCCGGGGAAGCGGCCGTGAATGCTGTCGTACTTTAGCAGATGCGCGGCGGTTTCCAGCGGGCCGGTGGCATTGACCTTGACCACTTCGATATCGTCCCGGCCCGAAGCCGCAATATGCGCCAGGGTGCAGCGGCCGATGCGGCCAAACCCGTTGATCCCGACTTTGATGGTCATATGCGTATCTCCAAGCGAGCAATAATTGCCCTCGCTATAGCGGCCATTTCCTCGGGTCAAAAGCTCAAAAAAGGCATTATTCCAGACTGTTAGCGCAAAACTTGACTGATTGCGGTAACAGAATTGACTGATTGCGATAACGGTTTTTCGGACTGCCCGTTCGCTTATGCTTGGTGGATTGCTCACAGGCTGGAACAAAGTGGCCCAGCAACGGCTTGTGCCTGATAGGCGATAGGATAGGGTGGGCAAAAATACGCGCGAATGGAAAAGGGAGCCGGGTATGAGCGGTTTGTTGGCTTTACTCGATGATGTGGCAGGCATTGTAAAGGTTGCTGCGGCCTCGGTGGATGATGTGGCAGCGGCGGCGGGCAAGGCCGGAGCCAAAACCGCTGGTGTCATCATTGATGACGCGGCAGTGACGCCCAAATATTTGCAAGGTTTTGCGCCTGCACGGGAGTTGCCAATTGTCTGGCGCATCACGCGCGGATCCCTGTTCAACAAGTTGATCCTGCTGATGCCAGTGGCGATGCTGTTGGCTAACTTTGCGCCTTGGCTGATCACGCCTCTGCTAATGCTCGGCGGTTCCTATCTGTGTTTTGAGGGGGCAGAAAAGGTCTTTCACGTCTTGTTCCCCCATGCCAGCCACGAGATCGATCAGGATATGTCGGTCAAAGACCCTGGTCACTTGGAAGAACAGAAGATCAAGGGTGCGATTAAGACCGATTTCATCCTGTCGGCAGAGATTATGACCATTGCACTAGCCGCTATTGAGGTGCCGAATGTCTGGATGCAGGCGGCGACTTTGGCGGTTGTAGCCATCGGTGTGACACTTGCCGTTTATGGTTCGGTTGCATTGATTGTGAAGATGGACGACGTCGGATTGTTTCTGGCCCAGAACGCGCCAACGCCCGTCGGGCGTGGCCTGGGGCGTGGGCTGGTGAAATTCATGCCGGTATTGATGTGGATTCTATCGGTGGTCGGCACGGCTGCGATGCTGTGGGTCGGCGGCTCGATCATCATCCACGGGCTTGAGGTGCTGGGCTTTGGGTGGTTGGGACATCACATTCATGATTGGGCCTATGCCGTTGGCCATGCTGTGCCCACCGCCTGGACCGGATTTGCGGAATGGACGGCCAAGGCAACCATGGACGGCGTATTCGGCGTGGCTTGGGGATTGGTCTTGATCCCGCTGGCGACCAAGGTTGTTGCACCAGCGATGCGCATGTTCTCTGCGAAATCAGCAGATCACTAGAGTAGGGAACCAGAGTGAAGGCCGAGGGTTCATATGTGTCGAAACCGATCCTAAAAATTCTATCGGGTCCGACACCCACTCAAGCGGCCGTCAATGAGATGTCGGGAGCCGGAGCATCCTCTTTGCTTTCGACAATGAGCAAAGCAGCAGACCTGGCGCCTATGGATGCAGAGCAACTATATGGGTTTCTTCATTTTCGATTAGACGCGGCGCAAAAGGCGCAAGCACGCCGTAGGTGGTTTGGTGGTTGGATTTACAACAGATTTAGCGGGACGGCTCGGGACTACATACCGCTGTCCGGAACCCAAGTACGGCAATCCTTTCTGGCTGCGGGGATAGAACCGCCGGGGCTTGTTGTCGCCAGTGGTGCTCATGAATAGCGAGTGGACTATGTTCAAAAAGCATATGATGCTCTTAAAGTGGCCGTCGAGACCAGTAGTCGTTAAAATCTAGGCTCATTGACGGAAGCGTAGCAGTTCAGTGTTTCTTGAAACCAATGCTACCTACGATAGGGAGATAGTATGGCAAAGGTACTCTACGAAAGAGATGGCCGGATCGGGCGGATCACCTTGAACCGCCCCGAGGTGATGAACGCGATTGACGATGTTTTGCCGCGGGAGCTTGCTGAAGCAGTGGCTCGGGCGGATGCCGATCCGGGTGTGCATGTGATGGTCCTATCTGGCGCTGGAAAGGCGTTCTGTGCGGGCTATGATTTGGCGCACTACGCGGAGGGCAGCGGACCAAACCAAGCTGTTCAGGACATGCCCTGGGATCCGATGCAGGATTTTCAGTTCATGTGGGCCAACACCCAAGCTTTCATGTCCCTCTTTCGTGCGATGAAACCGGTGATCTGCAAGGTTCATGGCTTTGCGGTCGCGGGTGGATCAGACATCGCGCTTTGCGCCGATCTTACGATCATGGGTGATACTGCGCAGATCGGTTATATGCCCACCCGAGTCTGGGGTTGTCCGACCACAGCAATGTGGGTGCATAGGCTGGGGCCGGAAAAGGCCAAGCGTATGATGTTCACCGGCGACAAGATAACTGGTGTGGAGGCGGCTGAGATGGGGCTGGTGCTCAAGTCGGTGCCTGACAATCAGCTGGACGCAGAGGTCGAAGCGCTTGCCACGCGTATGGGTTCGGTACCGATCAACC
Organism: Phaeobacter cretensis; assembly: GCF_047372505.1. Taxonomy (NCBI): domain Bacteria; kingdom Pseudomonadati; phylum Pseudomonadota; class Alphaproteobacteria; order Rhodobacterales; family Roseobacteraceae; genus Phaeobacter; species Phaeobacter cretensis. The sequence goes on along the minus strand of NZ_JBKBEU010000001.1, from coordinate 155,218 downwards.
AACTTGCGATGCAGAAGATGGTGATCAACGCTGCGGTCGAAGAAAAGATCAACCAGACACAGCGGCTGGCCACTGTGTTCGACGGCATCTCGCGCCATTCTCCTGAGGGACTGAACTTCAAGGTCCGCGTGGAGCACGTCGGTTGGAAACAGGCTGTCCATGAACGCGACACTGGGACCTTCGATTGGACACAGAACAAACCTCTCGGCTGACCTACGCAAAGCAAAAGATAGACAAATTCAGGCATGGGTCGGTCAATCGCCCTAACACGTTCTGAGACAACTAAAGAGAGGCCCCATGGCGGAGTATAAGTCATATGTCATCTGCACATCGCCGCGCAGCGGTAGCACGATGCTTTGCAAGCTGCTGGCTGCCACAAAGGTCGCCGGCAATCCGGGGTCGCTCTTTCACACGCCATCGATTGGATCTTGGCTCGAGTATTACGGACTGAGACCTGATGCGTATGGGTCGAAAGAGCAGGCTCTCGAAGCAATTTTTGGAGCTGCCAAAGCGAAGGGCAGAGGCGACAGCGATGTCTTTGGCCTGCGTCTGCAACGTGGGAGTTTCGATTTCTTTATGGAACAGCTTGATTTGCTGCACCCGAATGAAACCAGCGATCTTGATCGTGTTGAGGCGGCTTTTGGACCGACTCTTTTTATCTTCCTGACGCGCGATGACAGGCTTGATCAGGCGATATCATATTTGCGCGCGGAGCAGACTGGCCTGTGGCATCGCCATGCAGACGGGACTGCTCTCGAGCAGCTAGAACCCAAACGCTCAGATGGATATGAGTATAAAGCCATCAAAGACCTCGTAGATGAGTTCACGCGCGTCAATGATGCTTGGAGACGATGGTTCGAAGTGCAAGCGATCACCCCACTTGAGGTTTCTTACGAGAGATTGTCGAAAGAGCCGAAAGCGGTTTTGGGTGAGATCCTGAACGGACTGGGTCTGGATGGATCAATCAGTCACGGCATTCCACAACAGACGGCAAAACTCTCGGATAAAACCAACAAAGACTGGCGTATTCGCTTCGAAGCACAGGCTGCACTGCCGACCTAGCTGGCACAGCGCAGCTGGTTCGGCTTCCCTCAGAGAAGGCTCGGCCTTTCCTAGGTATTGGCCATGTAACAATTGAAAAGGGCACCCATTGGGGTGCCCTTTGTACTTTTGCTATATCGAGACGCTGCTTAGCCCAGCAGCTCTTTCGCCTTAGCAACAGTGTTGTCTGCGGTGATGCCGAACTTCTCGAACAGCTCACCCGCGGGCGCGGACGCGCCAAAGCTGTCCATGCCGACAAATGCGGATTTCTTTTCCTGGCCGCGTTCACCCATCAACAGGCGATCCCAGCCACCGGCACGCATAGCAGCTTCGATCCCAACGCGTACGGGGCCTGCGGGCAGGACCTTGCGGCGGTAGGCTTCGTCTTGCTCGGCGAACAGCTCCATGCAGGGCATGGAGACAACACGGGTGCCGATGCCTTCGGCTTCCAGCTTGGCCTTCGCATCCATCGCGAGCGACACTTCGGAACCGGTTGCGATCAGGATCACCTGACGCTTGCCCTCGGCTTCGGCCAGCACATAGCCGCCCTTGGCCGTCAGGTTGTTCAGCTTATGCTCGGTCCGAACGGTTGGCAGGTTCTGACGGGTGAGCGCCATTACCGATGGAGTGTCTTTAGAGGTCAGAGCAATTTCCCAGGCCTCTGCTGTTTCGACGGTGTCTGCAGGACGGAACACATAGGTGTTTGGTGTTGCACGACAGATCGCCAGATGCTCAACCGGCTGGTGGGTCGGGCCGTCTTCGCCAACACCGATGGAATCATGGGTCATGACAAACACTGTTGGGATCTTCATCAGAGCCGCGAGACGCATCGCTGGGCGAGCGTAGTCGGTGAAGCAGAAGAAGGTGCCGCCATAGGGGCGCATGCCGCCGTGCAGCGCCATGCCGTTCATCGCCGAGGCCATACCGTGCTCACGGATGCCCCAGTAGATGTAACGTCCCTTGCGGTTGTCGGTATCAAAGATACCCAAGTCACCGGTTTTGGTGTTGTTGGACCCTGTGAGATCGGCAGAGCCACCTACAGTTTCCGGCATGATCGGGTTGATCACGTCCAGCGCCATTTCAGATGCCTTACGGGTGGCGACCTTTGGCTGGTCGTCGCTGATCTGTTTTTTCAGAGCCTTGATGGTGGCAGACAGTTTTTTGGGGGCGTCCAACGTATAGGCGCGGTTGAAGCGATCCTGTTTCTGCTGTGAAGTTTCGGCGAACCGGGCCTCCCAAGCGGCGCGTTCTTCCGCGCCACGTTGGCCAATGGCTTCCCATTGGGATTTGACGTCTGCGGGCACTTCAAACGGGCCGGTTGTCCAGCCATATGCGGCTTTGGCAGCCTTCATCTGGTCTGCGTCCGTCAATGCGCCGTGACCTTTGGATGTGTCCTGTGCCGCGTGGCCCAATGCGATGTGCGTTTTGCAAGCAATCATCGATGGTTTCTTGGACTTCTTCGCAGCTTCGATGGCGTCGTCGATGGCCTTGGGATCGTGGCCGTCGATTTCCAATACCTGCCAGCCCGAAGCCTTGAAACGCTGTACTTGGTTGGTGCGATCAGAAAGCTCAACAGTGCCATCGATGGTGATGTTGTTGTTGTCCCAAAGAACGATAAGCTTGCCCAGAGAATGGCGGCCGGCAAGGCCAATGGCCTCCTGGCTGATGCCTTCCATCAGGCAGCCGTCGCCTGCGATCACATACGTATGGTGATCCACTAGTTTGCGGCCATACTGTGCACGCTGCATTTCCTCGGCCATGGCAAAACCCACAGCGTTGGCGATGCCCTGACCTAGCGGACCAGTGGTGGTTTCGACGGCGTCGATCAGGAAGTTTTCCGGGTGGCCTGCAGTCAGCGCGCCCATTTGGCGGAAGTTCTTAACCTGATCCAAGGTCACCTGCGCATCCCCCATAAGATAGAGCAGCGAATAGATCAGCATGGAGCCGTGACCTGCGGACAGGATAAACCGGTCGCGGTCAGGCCACTGTGGGTTGGCCACATCAAACTTCATGTGCTTTTCAAACAGGACGGTCGCGACATCGGCCATGCCAATCGGCATGCCGGAATGGCCCGAATTTGCCGCAGCAACGGCATCAAGGGTCAGGGCGCGAATGGCCGCAGCCTTGATCCAATGTTCGGGGTTTGCATTTCGCAGGGCTGTCAGATCCACTGGATTTTTCCTCTGGGTTTTCGGCAGAATAATCGCTCAATAGCAGTGATATGGCAAAGATCAAGCGTTTGCGCGGCTTCTTGCGCGAAGATGACGCTGCAAGTGGTTGAAAGCAAACAGGGGGTAATTTATCCCTTCATGAACTAAGCTGGTTCCATAGCGTACTATCGGCTTTGATTCGCGTATTTGGCGATGAAAAAGAACGATGTTAGCGCTGCACAGGGACCGGCAGAAAATACCGGCACATAATCACGGGGTCGCAAAGGGACAGGCATGGAGCAAATCGAAGAATTGCAGGGTCGGATATTGGCCGCCATGGACCGGATCGGCAGCGGTGCCGCCGCATTGCAAGAAAGCGCGCGGTCATCTGCCGAAGCGCATGTTCAGGCGCAGGCCGATGCGCAGTCAAAGACGGATGCCGCACAGAATGACCTCAGCCGAGAGCTAGAGGAAGAGCGGACTGCCAACGCCCAGCTGGAAGAGCGCCTTAAGGTCTTGCGCGCAAAGCTAGAAGAGGCAGAAGCCAAAGTTGCGCCCGCAACCGATGATATCGGCAAGGTGGCTGCACTTGAGGCTGAGTTGGAGCTGCTGCGCAATGAGCTGAGCAACACCAGCGAGAAAGATGCATTGAAGGCAGAAGTCTCGCGGCTGAAGCAGGAAGTGGAAGTGCAGGGCAATGAGGCGGCAACTGCCCGAGAAGCCATGCAAGATGAGCTGGACGAGGCACGGGCCGAAGCCGCACGGCTGGGCGAAGAGCTGGGCGCAGCGGTTGATACTGCGGCCATGGAAACAGAGTTGGCAGCGCTCCGTGGTCAGTTAGAGACGGCACAGTCGGAAGCGGCCGCCGCAACCGCTGCTCTTGCGGCGCGTCCTGCGGGCCCAAGTGCTGAAGATATTGCTCAGCAAAACCAAACCCTGCTGCGGCTGGACGCAACCTTGCAGGAGCTCCGTCATGGCAACGAACAGCTGCGCGCCTCCAATTCCGCGCTGCGAGAGGCCAATGCAGCCGGTGTCGGTGATGCAACGCTGATAAATAGCGCTCTTCAAACCGAAATTGATGCGTTGAATGCTGCCCGTGCCAGTGATCAGGCCGAGGTCAATGCCGTGCTGGCTAAGCTGGAGCCGTTGCTGGCTGCATCGGATGCGAGCCAACAAGCAGGTGCTACATCGATTGATCCAGCGGTTACTGAAGCTTCTCTGGGTGCAGCTCCGGCCGCTGCTGCCCCCGTTGCATCACCGCCGCTGACCGCCCAGCCCATGCCCGAAGGGGAGGATGTATGATGCCCGAAGTCACAATCCATATCGGTGGACGCGGTTTTGAAGTCTCCTGCCAGGAGGGCGAAGAAAGCTACCTGCAATCTGCCGCGAAAATGCTGGACGATGAGGCACAGGTACTATCTGATCAGATCGGCCGAATGCCCGAGGCACGGATGTTGTTGATGGCTGGCCTGATGCTTGCGGATAAGACCGCAGCTGTTGAAGATCGCATCAAGGAAGTGGAGGCCGAACTGGCCGAGCGCGAGGCTGAACTGGCTGATCTGCGTGCGGCGCCCGCCCCTGAACCCGAACGGATCGAGGTGCCAGTGGTCCCGCCACTGGTTACAGAAACCCTCGCTGAATTGGCCGCGCGTAGCGAAGCGCTGGCGCAGGAGCTGGAAGAGCAGGGCGCGGCTGGCTGATTGGCCACTATACATAGCATAGCAAAAACCGCCGCAGGGGTCTGACCCTTGCGGCGGTTTTTCTTTGTGGCCTATGCACCTACGAAAAACACCCCCGGCCTGCGCCGGAGGTGTTTTGTTAATTAGCGTCAGAGACGTGTCCCGATACAGGATCAGCCGTTGGCTTCACGGATCTTGTCGGCGGCATCCTTGTCAAAGGTGACGCCGTTTTCAGCAAACATGCCGTCCAGCTCACCCGAAAGGGTCATTTCAGTGATGATGTCGCAACCGCCTACAAATTCACCCTTCACGTAGAGCTGGGGAATTGTGGGCCAGTCGGAATAATCCTTGATACCTGCGCGGATTTCCTCGTCCGCCAGTACATTCACATCGGTATAATCTACGCCGATATAGTTCAGCACGCCGGCCACGCGAGAGGAAAAGCCACATTGCGGCATGTCCTTGGTGCCTTTCATGAAGAGCACAACGTCGCTGGCTTTGACGGTTTCGTCGATGCGGTTTTTTACGTCGGTCATTTGGTCGTGTCCTTTCGGCTGATGTGCCGTTGTTCTGTTGACCCTGATATAGGCATAAACTCGCGAATTGCCAATCCGGGCCGGTGCATCTGATTGGTAAGACGCGCGCTGTTACTTTTTCCCTCTTGGGACGAAAAAGCGAGCGTACTCCTCCGGGTCCTTGGGAACCTTCCACGTTGTCATGGAGCCGCCACCCATGCCGGACTGATAGTCCGAGCGTAGGGTGTGATAGTTGGGGTCGTCTTCTTCCTCAACAAAAGCGCTGCGCGTCTGGCTGACCCGGGCCACGATGGCGACCATCACAACGATTGCGACGACCAGTATTGGAATGAACCCATCATTTAAGAGATAAGCGAGTACGTCAGTCATCGTTGCCTCCTTGATTGATCGGCGTGGCGCCGTTCAATTGCTTCGTTCTGACGGTTGACCTTATCAACCTCATCAAGATCGGTGGCTTCCATACCGAGCTCTTGGCCTCGGTTTAGGTGGTGATAAACTATCTTGGGCTGGCTGTCTGAGAGCGGGCGGTGCCTACGGCGCCTAGCTAGAAATCTATCCAGCAGATAGATCCTATAACCGAGCGCAACCAGCCCAATAGTAATGACCGACCCCGATGACATCTGCGTTACTCAGGTGCCTTTGTGGTCAGGGCCAGCGCGTGCAGTTCCCCGTTCGCGCCGTCCATTTTGCCTTTGAGAGCCGCATAAACCGCGCGCTGTTGCTGGACGCGGTTCTTACCACGAAAGCTCTCGTCGACGACCATGGCAGACATATGGACACCATCATGTCCACCGACCTGAATTTCCGCATTAGGGAAGCTCTCTCGCAGTAGGTCTTCGATTTCTTGGGCTTGCATCGGCATTAGGGGGATGTCCTTATTTCTAGCTTAGTGAAAATGTAGGTCGCGGCTGGAGGCTCTGCAAGGAGGATTAGCCGCGTGGGGGCACAAAGGCGATAAGCCCTTCGATAAATTCGGGCACCGACGCAAGTGCGCTCTGGACGCTGTCCTCTTCAAAATCCCAAACCGAGGTCGGAGCAGCCGGACAAAGTTCCGCGATCAGGAGCTGACAGCGGTTTTGTACCTCCGTAGGAAGCGGCAGAGCTGCGGCCTCTTTCAGGATCAACAAGGCTTCGTGGATCGGACGCAGGACGCGCAGGGCGTGGCTCATGTGTGATATAAGATCAGGGTCGTCGCGCCAGGTTTCCCCATGGAACAGATCTTGCGTTACACGCTGACCGGCACCGGCACAGGAATAGGCCACGCAGCCTCCAAAACCTCGATTGCTGAGATGATCGTGTATGGTGCAGCCAAAACAGCTACCTGACAGGTTCGGGCAGGGATCCTCTGTTTCCTTGATGATGGCAAAATCTTCTGACGCGTCAAATGGGTAGGCGACACAACACAACGCTGCACAGCGATCACAATCGGCGTCCAGCTGCGGCAGGGTTGGTGTGATTGACTGGGGAGACGACGTCACAGAAACAATTACCTTGGTTGAGAGCGGGCCGGTGGCAAAACGGGTGAGATGACAACGCCATCCCACCCGTATGTACCTTGTTCACAATTGTGAAAGATGCGCCTCAGATCAGGCCACCGCTTCCGCAAAGCTGTTGCGGAAGACATGAGCTAGCTCAGCCAGTGGTGCTTCGGAACCGCCGATCTTGACGCTGTCCCCACCAAATTTGCCGACTGTCGTGACTGTGACCCCGGATTGCCCTGCGGCCATCATCAACGCTTCGGCCTGGTCAAAGTTGCAGGCCACCAGATAGCGTGCCTGATCTTCGCCGAATACGGTCGGGGTGTCGCCCGCGTCGATCTGTACGCCGACGCCAGCACCTTCGGCCAATTCAAAGGCTGCAAGCGCCAGACCACCATCGCTGAGGTCGGTGCAGGCTTTGATCAGCTCGCGGTTGGTGCGAATAAACTCACCATTGCGCTTTTCAGCGTCCAGATCCACAGCGGGGGCATCGCCGTCCTCACGGTTGAACACTTCTGCCAGCAACGCCGACTGGCCGAGGTGGCCAATGGTCTCACCAATCAGAAGGGCGATGTGCCCATCGCGGACTTCCCCGGTGATGGCCTCTTCGCCTGCTGCGATCAGACCGACTGCACCGATGGTTGGGGTTGGCAGAATGCCTTGGCCATCAGTCTCATTATAAAGTGAGACATTGCCCGAAACGATGGGCATATCCAGCGCAGCGACTGCTTCACCGATGCCTTTAATGGCGCCGACAAATTGCCCCATGATCTCAGGCTTTTCGGGGTTGCCGAAGTTCAGATTGTCGGTGGTTGCCAGAGGCGTAGCGCCGACAGCTGTCAGGTTGCGATAAGCCTCTGCCACGGCCTGCTTGCCGCCTTCATAGGGGTTGGCTTTGACGTAGCGGGGCGTAACGTCGGATGTGAAGGCCAGCTGTTTGTCAGTCCCGTGCACGCGCACAATGCCAGATCCCACGCCGGGACGACGGGCTGTATCGCCCATCACAGTGGTGTCATATTGCTCATAGACCCATTGTTTGCCTGCGTAGTTGGGCGAGGTCAGCAGCGCCTTCAGCCCGTCAATCGGATCGATGGTGGGGACATCGGCGTCGGTCAGCGGCTCTGCGGCAGGCGTTGCGACCCACGGGCGGTCGTATTCCGGCGCTGTCGAGGCCAGTTTGGACAGGACCAGATCGGCTTTCACCTCGCCGCTATGCAGGATCAGGAAGCGATCTTCGGCGATGGTTTCACCGACGATGGCGAAATCCAGATCCCATTTTTCGAATACAGCGCGGGCTTCTGCTTCCAACGACGGTTTCAGCACCATCAGCATGCGTTCCTGAGATTCCGACAGCATCATCTCATAGGCTGTCATGTTCTCTTCGCGCTGTGGCACGTCTTCGAGGTTAAGCTTAACGCCCAGCTTGCCTTTGTCGCCCATCTCGACGGCAGAACAGGTCAGGCCAGCGGCCCCCATGTCCTGAATGGAAATCACGGCACCGGTCTGCATCAGCTCGAGCGTTGCTTCCATCAGGCGTTTTTCGGTGAAAGGGTCACCAACCTGAACAGTGGGGCGTTTTTCCTCAATGGTGTCGTCGAATTCGGCGGACGCCATAGTTGCGCCACCTACGCCGTCACGGCCGGTCTTCGCGCCAAGGTAAACAACAGGCATGCCGACCCCAGACGCCGCCGAGTAGAAGATGCCATCAGTCTTGGCGAGGCCTGCGGCGAACGCGTTGACGAGGCAATTCCCGTTGTAGGCGGGATGGAAGCGGACTTCACCGCCGACGCAAGGCACGCCAAAACAGTTGCCGTAACCGCCTATGCCTTCAACCACGCCGTTCACCAGCTGGCGGGTTTTGTGATGGGACGGCTCGCCAAAGGAAAGCGCATTCATCGATGCGATGGGACGCGCGCCCATTGTAAAGACATCACGCAGGATGCCGCCAACCCCGGTCGCAGCGCCTTGATAGGGTTCGATATAAGAGGGGTGGTTGTGGCTTTCCATTTTGAAGACGACCGCATCGCCGTCACCGATATCCACGATACCTGCGTTTTCGCCCGGGCCACAGATAACTTGCGGGCCTTCGGTCGGCAGTGTGCGGAGCCATTTCTTGGAGGATTTGTAAGAACAGTGCTCATTCCACATGGCTGAGAAGATGCCCAGCTCGGTGAAGGTTGGCTCCCGCCCGATGATTTCGAGGATCAGATCGTATTCCTCGGGCTTCAGCCCGTGGTTGGCAATCAGTTCAGGCGTGATGGCGGGTTCTTGCATCCGTGTAACGTCCCCAATGGCTGCGATTGCGCGCCTTTTAGGGCAACGAGGCCCAAGGGGGAAGGAAAAAGAGCAATGCCGCAGAGGGTGAGGCATCCATGCATGATGGCGTCTCTTATCTATCGCCAAGTAGCGCTGCCTGAACGATGTCGGAATGTGTGGCCTGCATGATAAAATGACCAGAGCTATAATAGCGCGGGCTTGATAGAATTCTCATGCGTTACAGGCGGCAGAAAAAACCAAGATTTTACGCGGTAGTGCAAGCTCAGCCAGTCAAGCGGGGAGCCGCTTTCGACGCTGCTATTGGCTTTGATGGCGAATGACGGGGCACACCGCGCCATGCATAGAGTGACCGTATGTTCAGCAGTTGTGATCAAATTTGTGGCGATCTGATGGATGGGAGATGAACGGCGCTGACGTCTGTAGCGCATAGTGTTGACGGGCGTCACAATCATCGTGACGGTATCTCTCATATGATCACAGTTCATTCCGAGAGCGTGATCAATATTGGGCGACGGGGAGTATGTCGGAAATGGCGCTTTAGGGCGCTGCTGCCGATCTAGCGATTGGCCAAAAAAAAGGCCGAGCACTAAGCTCGGCCGAAGTCCAACAGGGAGGTATGAAGGGCGACAGTGTCGCTGCCTTCGATGATTGATTTAGGGGTGGCGTGCGTCCCGATCAAGAGCAATCAGACCTAGACAACAGCAAGGCCGCCATGCATTTTTTGCATGGCTCTCGCACGTCTAGATTTTGCCCAGTTCTTTCATATGCTTGCGATGTGCAATAATCTCGTTCTGGACAAAATCCCGGAATGCGGAAATCCGCCGGGAGTGGCGCAATTCTTCCGGGTACGCGAGGTAGACCGGCACATCGCTGGTATCCTCCTCCTTAAGCACAGGCACCAAATCCGGGAAATCCTCGGTCACGTAGTCCGGTAGAACCCCAATCCCGAGGTCATGTATGACCCCCTGCAACACGCCGAAGTAATTGTTTACCGTCAGCAGGGAAGAGGGGTTATGAGTCATCAGCTTTTGAACCAAGACCGCCGCAGAGCCGACCTGAGCCGAACGAGGGTTCTGACATATCAGCCGATGGTCAACCATATCTTCGGCCTGTTCCGGCGCGCCGTTACGCTCGACATAGACACGCGAGGCATAAAGTTTCATCTGGACCGTCATCAGTCGCTTGCGGATCAGATCGGCCTGGCTTGGTTCCTTCATGCGGATCGCTACGTCGGCCTCACGCATCGGCAGGTCCAGCACACGTTCTTCGAGCATCAGGTCGATCTTGAGGTCGGGGTATTGTTCGTAAAGCTTGGTGAGGCGCGGTGCCAGCCATAGCGTGCCAAAACCAAAGGTCGTGGTGACGCGCAATTCACCGAACACCTCTTCTTCGCTATCGCGGATGCGGGCCGACGCGGCCTCCAACCGTTTGGACATCGATTTTGTGGCGTCAAACAGCAGTTCACCCTGTTCGGTGAGAATCAATCCGCGCGCGTGGCGATGAAAGAGCGTCGAGCTAAGGCTCTCTTCCAGTGCCCGAATCTGTCGGCTGACTGCCGATTGCGACAAGTTTAGCTTGTCGCCCGCATGGGTCAGACTGCCTGCGTCCGCCACTGCGTGAAATATTCTAAGCTTATCCCAATCCATATCCGTCACTTTCGATGCCTCGGTTACAGCCTATATGAAATGTATCGAAACTTTCAATTTGATAGGGCCGTCTGAAACATATTCGGCCGGAATTTGGCCAGAAAACTGTATACAGGTCAGTAATTGTGACCTAATATGACGCTAAGAAGTGCAAGCTAGTCGAGGTTGGGGAGGCCCAGGATGAGCACGCAGAAAATTTCTCTGAATGACAAATTTGATCTGACAAAATCACAGGTGATGCTGAATGGCACGCAGGCGTTGGTGCGACTGATGCTGATGCAGAAACACCGTGACAAAGCAGCTGGCCTGAATACCGCCGGTTTGGTCACCGGGTATCGCGGCTCGCCGCTTGGCGCTGTCGACATGCAGATGAAACGTGCTGAAAAGCACCTGACTGCCAGCGACGTGACCTTTCAATATGGTCTGAACGAAGATCTCGCTGTGACTGCTCTATGGGGCGCTCAGCAAGCTGAGGTGCGCGGTGAAGGTAAGTACGACGGTGTCTTTGGCCTCTGGTACGGCAAGGGGCCGGGCGTAGATCGATCCGGTGATGCGATCCGTCACGCCAATATGGCAGGCTCATCGAAATACGGTGGCGTATTGGTAGCGATGGGCGATGACCATACCGGCGAAAGTTCGACCGTGCTGCACCAATCAGAATGGTCATTGATGGATAGCTATCTGCCCATCGTCAGCCCGGCTGGCGTGCAGGAGATCCTTGACTATGGCGCATATGGTCTGGCGCTGAGCCGGTTCTCCGGTCTTTGGGTGGGCTTGAAGACCATGAAAGACACTATCGAGGTCACATCGGTGGTGGATGGCAGCCCTGATCGGATGCAATTGGTCACCCCGGATTTCGATATGCCTGCTGATGGCTTGAACATCCGCCTGGATGATGACCGGTTTCGCCAGGAAAACCGCATTATCGACTACAAGCGCTTTGCGGCAGAGGCGTTCAGCCGTGCCAATAAGATGGACAAGCGCGTGTGGGGTAAACCTGGTGCCAAGATCGGTTTTGTCGCGGCAGGTAAAAATTGGCTGGATCTGGTCCACGCCATGTCTCTGCTGAACATCGATGAAAACATGGCGGAGCGACTGGGGATCACCACCTATAAGGTAGGGCAGACCTGGCCTCTTGATATGACCAGTTTTAATGAGTGGGCTGAGGGTCTGGACCTGATCGTTGTGGTCGAAGAAAAGCGGAAGCTGATTGAGATCCAGATCAAGGAAGCGATCTTTGACGATCGTCGTGGCCGCCGTGTTTATGGTTGGTACAAAGGTGGTGCAGGGGCACTGCACCGCGAAGAGCTGTTCCCGACAAAATTTGCGCTAGACCCGATCATGATTGCAGAAAAGCTTGGCCAGATCCTGATTGAGGAAGGGCGCGAAACGGAGGCCATTCGTGCCGGTTTAACCGCGCTGGATGACGCCAAACGTGCTGACAACGCTGAAGAAATTGCCGCTCGTCTGCCGTATTTCTGCTCGGGTTGTCCGCATAACTCCTCTACCAAACTGCCAGATGGCAGCCGTGCTTATGCCGGTATCGGTTGCCATTTTATGGTGCAATGGATGGATCGCGAGACCACCGGTTTTACCCATATGGGCGGCGAGGGTGTGAATTGGGTTGGTGAGGCACCGTTTTCGAACCGCAAACATGTGTTCCAGAACCTGGGCGACGGCACGTACAATCACTCAGGCGTGCAGGCGATCCGGGCGGCGCTCGCTGAAGGCACCAATATCACCTTCAAGATCCTCTACAATGACGCGGTAGCCATGACCGGCGGGCAGGAGGCCGAAGGCGGGTTGACCGCGCATCAGATCGCACATGAGCTGAAGGCCATGGGGATGAAAACCATCGCCGTGGTTTACGATGAAAAAGAAGACGTCGATAAGAAGATGTTCCCGGCGGGCATGCGGATGCATGAGCGGGCCGAATTGATGTCGGTCCAGAAGGACATGGAAACGGTCGAGGGCGTTTCGGCGATCATATATATCCAGACCTGCGCGGCTGAGAAGCGACGCCGCCGCAAAAAAGGTCTGTTCCCCGATCCCGATCAACGAGTGTTCATCAACTCCGATGTTTGCGAAGGCTGCGGCGACTGTGGCGTTCAATCCAATTGCGTGTCCATCGTTCCCAAGGAAACCGAACTGGGCCGCAAGCGTGCCATTGATCAGTCCTCCTGCAATAAGGATTTCAGCTGTGTAAAAGGCTTCTGCCCGTCTTTCCTGACGATCGAAGGGGCGAAGATCCGTAAGGAGCCGACAGCCGCGCTGGATCTGCCGGACCTGCCCAAACCGGACCTGCCGCAGATCGATGGGACGCACAATGTGGTGATCACTGGTGTTGGTGGTACAGGCGTCGTTACGATTGGTGCAGTACTGGCACAGGCGGCACAGATCGATGGCAAAGGGGCCGGCATGATGGAAATGGCCGGTCTCGCTCAGAAAGGCGGTGCGGTGCATATCCATTGCCGGATCGCCAACGTCCCTGAGGATATCAGTGCCATTCGTGTCGCTACTGGCGAATGTGATGCGCTTATTGGCGGGGATCTGGTGGTTTCGGCCGGGGCCAAGACCATAGGCCTGATGAAGACCGGCAAGAGTGGTGCAGTCGTCAATAGTCATGAGATCATCACTGGCGACTTCACCCGTGACACCGATTTCCAGATCCCAAGTGACCGGCTCCAGGTCGCGCTTGAGGCACGGCTTCAAGATCGTCTTGATTTGTTTGATGCGTCTGATCTGGCACGTGTCAGCATGGGAGACTCGATCTTCTCCAATATGATGATCTTTGGTGCGGCGTGGCAGCGCGGGCTATTGCCGATTAGCCTTGAGGCCATTCAAGACGCGATCAGGCTCAATGGTGCGGCGGTAGACCGCAACTTGCGCGCTTTTGACATCGGTCGTTGGGCGGTTCTGTATCCGCAAGAGGTCGATAAACTGATTGCACCAAACGTGGTGGAGCTGCCAAAGTCTCTAGATGAAAAAATTGCTGTCCGCACAGCCCAACTGGTTGACTATCAGGGGCCGCGTCTGGCCAGGCGCTATGACAAAATGCTGGATGGTATTGCCGATAAGGCGCTGAAAGAAGCGGTCGCTAAAGGCTATCACAAGCTGCTGGCATATAAGGATGAATACGAGGTCGCGCGCTTGCTGTTGTCCAGCCGCGAGAAAGCGGAAGCGGAGTTTGAGGGGGATCTGAAGATTTCCTACAATCTTGCGCCGCCCATGATGACAGGCAACGACCCGGACGGACGTCCCAAGAAACGCAAGTTTGGCCCCGGTCTGGAACGTGGGTTGCGGTTGCTGGCCAAGTTCAAATCCTTGCGCGGCACACCACTGGATGTTTTTGGCTACACCGCAGAGCGCAAGATGGAGCGTGCGCTGATTGCGCAGTATCAGGCCGACATGAAGGAATGGCTGCCTAAGGCGTCCGCCGACATCATGGCGCCGTTGATTGCGCTGGCAGAACTGCCGCTTGAAATCCGGGGGTTCGGCCCGGTGAAACAAGCGAATGAGCAGAAGGCTGCCAAGCGCCGGGAGGAGCTGTTGGCAGCGCTGCGCCAAGGTGGCAGCGCGTTGAAGACAGCTGCGGAATAACCGACTGCTTTGCGTGCGAGGGCAACAGATCAAAAAGTAAAGAACGCTCCGGATGTTTCGGGGCGTTCTTTTTGTTGAGCGATGCCATAGGATCCGCAACACGCAGAATTACTGACCGGTTGTCGTATGAATGTTACCTCCATTGTGCATTGTATGAGACCGGCACTATCGCCGGATCTGGCACCAACGCTGCCCTAGGTTAGATAGCGACTGAGATCACGAGGCCATTCCCATGTCTTTCACCCGCAATACGCCCGACAATTTGAACAGTTTTCCGTCACGTACGTTGTCTCGGCGCGACGCTATGCGGACAGCGCGTGATTTGTCATATGCCCATTCTGCTCAGACACGGCCCGGCCGCGCAATAATCCGGGCTATGGAAAATGCGACGGGTCGGCTGCAGCTGATCAAACGCGCTGAGGGTTACGAGGCGGATGTCGCTGCTGGTCAAAGCTTTTGGAGCGTGATGCGTGAACGCTACGGCCTGCAGCTTGAGGTCGTCGGTGGTGCTCTGGCCAATATCCCCAAGGAGCGACCGATCGTGGTGATCGCCAATCACCCCTATGGCATTCTTGATGGGTTGATGTTGGGGAATATCCTTTCTGAGGCCCGTGGCGATTTCCGCATTTTGGCCCATCAGGTGTTTCGCAAGGCAGATGACCTCTCGAAGGTTATCCTGCCAATCGATTTCGCCGAAACCAAAGAGGCGCTGAAAACCAACCTTGAGACGCGCAAAACGGCGCTCGAATATCTTGGGCAGGGTGGTGCGATCGGCATCTTTCCCGGTGGAACAGTTTCGACCGCTGCGCGCCCCTTCCTGCGGCCAATGATTCCACCGATGGATCCGATGTGGCGCGGGTTTACCGCAAGGATGATCGCCAAATCCCGCGCAGTTGTTGTGCCGATCTACTTTGATGGGCATACCTCTCGGCTCTTTCAAATGGCCAGCCACCTGCATCCGACATTGCGTATGGGTTTGCTCATCAAAGAGTTTCGAAAACGAATTGATACACCGGTGCGGGTCGCCATCGGTTCAGCCATCGGGCGCGATGTTCTGGACCCCCTTGCAAGTGACGCAAAAGCAATGATGGATTTCCTGCGCAAAGCCACGTATGAGCTGTCTCCAACGCCACTTAAATCCTACGACTATGGATTTGAGTTTGAGGAGAAACACCGCGCCTGAGCGCGCAGCGAGAGAGAGAGATGGCTGTAGGTATCTTTGATTCCGGCCTTGGTGGGCTGACGGTTCTGAATGCCGCGCAAAAGCGGTTGCCCGATGTGGAGTTCCTCTACTATGCGGACAGTGCCCACGCGCCCTATGGTGTGCGAGATGCCGAAGATATCTATCAGCTGACTAGAGCCGCGGTTGAGGACATGTGGTCCAAAGGCTGTGATCTGGTGGTTTTGGCCTGCAATACAGCGTCAGCGGCAGCGCTGCGGCGCATGCAAGAGGGCGGCCTGCCCGAGGGCAAGCGGGTTTTGGGCGTATTTGTCCCCCTGATCGAAGCTCTGACCGAACGTCAGTGGGGCGACAATTCCCCGCCGCGCGAAGTTGCCGTCAAGCATGTTGCGCTCTTTGCGACGCCTGCAACTGTGGCCAGCCGTGCCTTTCAGCGCGAGTTAGCGTTTCGCGCCATTGGTGTTGATGTCGAAGCACAGGCTTGCGGTGGTGTTGTTGACGCGATTGAAGACGGCGACATGATTCTGGCCGAGGCGCTGGTGCGAAGCCATGTCGATGCGCTGAACCGAAAGATGCCCCAACCGCAAGCTGCGATCCTGGGCTGCACGCATTACCCGCTGATGGAAGAGATCTTTCAGGCGGCTCTGGGCGATGATGTGCAGGTTTTCAGCCAAGGCAAACTGGTCGCCGACAGTCTTGCGGATTATCTGGACCGTCATCCACAGATGCTGGGACAGGGCCAGGGTGGCTATTTCACCACTGGTGTTCCAACCCGCGTAAGTGACCGCGCCACGCAGTTCCTGCGACGAGAGATGATCTTTCAGGCGGCTTGACCGGCTCACTTTTGCAGTCTTTTCGACATATGTTTGATCTGCAAGGCTCATGGCCCAGCCTTTTCAGCTATCGCTGCCGCATCAATGACGCGGCGTCTCGTTTCTACCCAATTCACAAAGAGGTCCCTGATGACCCATAAAGTAGCTATTCTTGGCGCATCTGGTTACACCGGTGCCGAACTCGTGCGGTTGATTGCCCAGCATCCGAACATCGATATTGCGGCCCTATCGGCAGAGCGTAAGGCGGGTATGACCATGGCCGAAGTGTTCCAGCATCTGCGCCATATGGATCTCCCCCGGCTGTGCAAGATCAATGAGATCGACTTCTCTGGTATCGACCTGTGTTTCTGTGCCTTGCCGCATAAGACCAGCCAGGAGGTGATCTCTGGCCTCCCTAAGGATTTGAAAATTGTTGATCTTTCGGCTGATTTCCGGCTTCGCGATCCTGAGGAATATGAAAAATGGTATGGCAATCCGCATTCCGCGGTCGAGCTGCAGAAAGAGGCTGTCTATGGCCTGAGCGAATTCTACCGTGAAGAGATCAAATCCGCACGTTTGGTGGCCGGCACGGGCTGTAATGCCGCCACAGGTCTGTTTGCCCTGCGCCCCTTGGTTGCTGCAGGTGTGATAGATCTGGACGAGATCATTCTGGATCTGAAATGCGCGGTATCTGGTGCTGGACGCAGTCTTAA
Source organism: Phaeobacter cretensis (assembly GCF_047372505.1). Taxonomy (NCBI): domain Bacteria; kingdom Pseudomonadati; phylum Pseudomonadota; class Alphaproteobacteria; order Rhodobacterales; family Roseobacteraceae; genus Phaeobacter; species Phaeobacter cretensis. The sequence continues at coordinate 138,106 of NZ_JBKBEU010000001.1, read as the reverse complement.
GGAAAACCTGCTGCATGCTGAGCTGAGTGAAGGGTATCACGCCTATGCCGTGGGTGGTGCTCACCGGCATCTGGGCGAATTTGATCAGGAATTCAGCAAGGTTGCAGGCCGTCCGGTCAAGGTACAGTTTACCCCGCATCTGGTGCCAAGCAATCGCGGGATCTTGGCCACCGTCTATGTCAAAGGCGATGCAGACGTGATCCATGAAACGCTTGCAAATGCCTATGCGGAAGAGCCGTTTATCGAGCTTCTGCCGATTGGAGAGGCGCCATCAACCCGCCATGTCCGGGGCTCTAACTTCTGTCATATCGGGGTGACAACTGACCGCATCGAGGGGCGCACGATCGTGGTCGCCGCGCTCGATAACCTGACAAAAGGTAGCAGTGGTCAGGCCTTGCAGAATGCCAACCTGATGTTAGGTGAAGAAGAGACCACAGGGCTGATGATGGCCCCGCTGTTCCCCTGACACTTTGGGATCTGGTACGCAACAGTGCCAGATCCACAGCCATGAGGCCCCGATGAAGTCACTGAAAAAACAACGCCGGATCCAGATCATCGCGATGACTACCGTGGCGCTTGTGGTGGCGACTGGGCTCATCGGATATGCTATGCGCGATGGCATCAACTTCTTTCGCTCCCCAAGTCAGGTGATGGAACAACCACCTGAGGCAAGCGAGGTGTTTCGTATCGGCGGGTTGGTTGAAGAGGGCAGTATCGTACGGGGACAGGGCGAAGTTGTTCGTTTTGTTGTGACAGATGGTGGTGCGTCGGTTCCTGTCGCTTACTCCGGTGTTCTGCCTGATCTCTTTTCTGAAAATCAGGGCATGGTTGGGACCGGTCGCTACATCAACGGAACCTTCGAAGCTTCTGAAATTCTTGCTAAACATGACGAGACTTATATGCCGAAAGAAGTCGTGGATGCGCTTAAGGAACAGGGTGTCTATCAAGCGCCTGAAGGCTGATATTCTCGGGTTATTTCCGGCGGCTTAGGATGATAGAGTCAACTTCCATACAAATCCCGTTGCTATCTGAGCGCACGCCGAGGTCCGGGTGCGCTCATTTTTATTTGTGATGCTGAAGTCCCAATTCCATTGAAGGGACTGACCCATGCAAGACATCAAAGCCATCGCTCAGGACATCGTTGCCCGCGAAGGCGGTTATGTGGATGACCCGGATGATCCGGGTGGGGCAACCAAATACGGCGTGACATTGGACACCCTGCAACGCCTCGCTATGGACCTGACCGGCGACGATCGCATCGACAAGGCCGATGTTGCTGCCGTCAGTCGGACACAAGCCGTAGATCTCTACATTCGTCATTACTTTGACCAGCCGCGCATCGCAGCTTTGCCGGAAGTACTGCATCCATCGGTGTTTGACATGTATGTCAACGCGGGGGCCAATGCGGTTCGGATCCTGCAGCGCTTGTTGGTGCAGATGGGATATGACTTGACGGTGGATGGTCGGATCGGCCGGAAAACCGCCGCTGCGGCCGGTGCCGCAGCCAAGATCGGGCGGATTTCCTTGCGTGACGCCTACGGCGTTGCCCGCCGGAACTACTACTTTGGCATCGCGGATCGCCGCCCTGCCAGCCGCAAATACGCCCGCACCCGCAAAGGCGGCAAGGGCGGCTGGATTTTGCGCGCCGAGAGTTTTGTCTCGCCTCAATACCACCTGAGTGACGCAGAATTTCAGCAGAGGGTGGCCACATGGGGCTGATTGCGGATGTACTTGCCTTATTATTCAGCCGAGAGCGGAACGTAGTTGCCGAGACGCTCGAAGTGTTCCGCGAAAACACCGAGGCGGGCGCGGCACGCGATCATGTCCGTCACGCTGACGCATTGGCTCAGTTTGCAGCTGAATTCGCCCGGTCACCAACACCGGACACATCCGAGAGCCGGTTTGATCGCTGGATGGATGGGGTGAACCGTTTGCCCCGGCCGCTTCTCGCTTTGTCGACGCTTGCATTACTTGGGTCCGCAATGGTCGATCCGTTGTGGTTTGCCGCACGTATGCAGGGGTTGGCGCTGGTGCCAGAGCCGCTGTGGTGGCTGCTGGGGGTTGTTGTCTCTTTCTACTTTGGGGCGCGACAGCAGTTGAAAAACCAGGGGTTTCAGCGTGAGATCGCGGCAAGTCTCGCCCGTGTCCCCGCCGTCGCGGCGAATATCGCGCAGATCACTGCTTTGCGGGCGGCAGACCCCGTTGAACCAGATCTGTCGACCGCAGGTGACCGCAGTGAGGATGGCGGTGGTGTGGCTGACTACCAATCAGAAAACCCAGCTCTCGCAGATTGGTTGAGGAGGTCTGAGCAAGGAGGATGAGCATCGACGATATTTGAAACTCGATCATGGGCGCAGGCTGACACCAGACCGAGGACACTGCGGCGTGACGACGCGTCGATTGCGATTGGCGGCCTAGCTGGATCGCCGTATAGATAGGATATGGTTACAGAACTCGGTCATTTCGCCCTTATCCTCGCTTTTATGATTGCTATCGTTCAGATGGTGGTTCCGTTGATCGGGGCCCATTTTCGATGGCCCGGCTGGATGTCGGTCGCAGAACCTGCCGCGCAGGCTCAGTTCTTCTTTACAGCCTTTTCATTTGGGGCGCTGACCTGGGCCTTTATCACGTCGGATTTTTCTCTGCGTCTGGTGGCTCTCAACAGTCATTCGGCCAAACCGATGCTGTACAAAATTTCCGGCACCTGGGGCAATCACGAAGGTTCAATGCTGCTTTGGGTGCTGATCGTCAGTCTGTTTGGCGCCTTGGCATCGGCGTTTGGAAATGGTCTCCCACCCACTTTAAAGGCCCGCGTGTTGTCGGTTCAGGCGTCGATCGGGGTGGCGTTTTTTGCGTTTATCCTCTTTACGTCCAACCCTTTCCTGCGCCTTGCCGTGCCACCGTTTGATGGACAGGGATTGAACCCTCTGTTGCAAGACCCCGGTCTGGCCTTTCACCCGCCGTTTCTTTACCTCGGCTATGTCGGTCTCAGCATGGCGTTCTCCTTTGCAGTTGCTGCCCTGATCGAGGGGCGCGTGGATGCGGCCTGGGGGCGCTGGGTGAGGCCATGGACGCTTGCGGCGTGGATCTTCCTGACCATCGGCATCGCACTGGGATCATGGTGGGCCTACTATGAGTTGGGTTGGGGCGGTTTCTGGTTCTGGGATCCGGTTGAGAACGCGTCTTTCATGCCTTGGCTTCTTGCGGTGGCGCTGTTGCATTCGGCCATTGTTGTTGAAAAACGCGAAAGCCTGAAAAGCTGGACCATATTGCTGGCGATCTTGGCCTTTGGCTTCTCGCTGATTGGTACCTTTATTGTGCGATCTGGCCTGTTGACCTCGGTTCACGCGTTTGCCAGTGATCCGGAACGTGGTGTGTTCATCCTCTACATACTGGCGTTTTTCACTGGTGGTGCACTGTTGCTGTTTGCCCTGCGGGCACAGGCGATGCAGGCCAAAGGTGTCTTTGGCCTTGTCAGCCGCGAAACAGCGCTTGTGGCCAATAATATCTTACTCGCTGTGAGTTGCTTTGTTGTCTTCTTTGGAACGCTGTGGCCAGTGGTGGCTGAAATGGCCTTTGATCGTAAGTTGAGCGTAGGCCCTCCGTTCTTCAACGCGGCCTTCACGCCGTTTATGGTGGTGCTTGGTGCAATCCTGCCGGTTGGTGCTATGCTGCCGTGGAAACGGGGCTTGCTTGGGCGTACGGCATGGCGGTTGCGCTTTGTTTTTGCACTGGCGGTGGCGTTTGGCGTGTTGGCCTGGGCGATGCAGACCGGGCGGACAGCCTTGGGTCCCGTTGGTTTGTTCCTTGGGGTTTGGATTGTCGTTGGCGCATTTGCCGATCTATGGCTGCGGGGGGGACCCACGGGCCGTATGCAGCGGTTGCTGCGTTTGCCACGCGCGGATTGGGGCAAGACGTTTGCTCATGCGGGGATCGGTGTCACTATCTTTGCTATCGCGGGCCTTACGGCCTGGCAGGATGAAGATATCCGCGTTGCTGAGGTGAACAAGCCGTTTGACGTTGGGGCCTATACGCTGGAGTTGCAAGACGTGCGCCGTGTCCAAGGGCCGAATTATCTCAGCACTATGGCCGACATCGAAGTGACCAAAGCGGGGCGTTTTGTGGCGTTGTTGAACCCGGAAAAACGCGACTATCCGGTGTCCCGGATGCCCACGACCGAGGCAGCAATCGACTATCGGTTCTTGCGCGATCTCTACATAGTGATCGGCGACCAACAGACCAGTGGCGGCTGGACGGTGCGAACCTATATCAAACCTCTGGCCAATTGGATCTGGGGCGGCTGCCTGTTGATGGCGCTTGGTGGTCTGCTGAGCCTGACTGACCGGCGGTTCCGTGTCGCCGCCGGTGCACGGCGTAGCCCACGGGCAGGAGTTCCGGCGGAATGATACGTATGATCCTTGGTCGGGTGCTGTTGTCTGCAATGCTGGTCATGCCATTGATCGGTTCTGGTAATTCTGCAATGGCGGTGCAGCCGGATGAGATACTGGAAGATGCTGCATTGGAGAGCCGGGCGCGTGAGCTGTCCAAAGGTTTGCGGTGTCTGGTGTGCCGGAACGAGAACATCGATGAAAGCAACGCGGACCTGGCGCGTGATCTGCGGCTGTTGGTGCGCGAGCGGTTGGTGGCTGGCGACAGTAACGATGAGGCGATGGACTTCATCGTTGAGCGCTACGGTGAATATGTTCTGCTTAGCCCGCGTGCGACCGGTGCCAATTGGTTGCTATACGCAGCTGGACCTTTGATGCTCGTTCTGGCACTGATACTCGCCGGTGCTTACATCCGCGCACGCAGCCGCACGCCAAGCGATGAGGATCCTGCAGCCGGAAGCCTCAGCACACAGGAGCGCGAACAACTCGACCGTATCCTGAAAGACTGATCCTGGATCTGTTCATTTAATGAACTCGCGGGTGCGGATGATACAACCCTTCCGATATGTCGCACTAGACGATATCTCTTTCGGTGGTTTTGCGACCAAAGGTTACGCGGCGTTTGCCTTTTCCTGCGGGCTTGCATAGTCAAGTCTGCGAAAAACCTTTAACCACGAGGCCCTTTGATGGATTACAAGGAAATTCTGTTCTCGCTGGACGACGGCTTGGCTATTGTGACGCTGAACCGCCCTTCTAAGATGAACGCGCTGACAGGTCTGACGCGGGCAGAGATAACGCACGCGATGCAAAGGGCCGGCAAAGAGGCACGTGCCGTGGTGCTAACCGGTTCCGGCGCGTCGTTCTGTTCCGGGCAGGATCTGTCTGACGCAGCAAGCCAGGGCAAGCTGGATCTAGAGCGCACGCTGCGAGATGAATACACCCCGATGCTGGAGGCAATTTACAATTGCCCGGTGCCGACCATTGCGGCCGTCAACGGTCCGGCTGCGGGGGCGGGTGCCAATCTGGCGCTTGCGGCAGATGTGGTGATCGCCACAGAGAGCGCGTATTTCATGCAGGCCTTTGCCCGGATTGGCCTGATGCCTGATGCAGGCGGCACGTGGTTCATGCCGCGCCAGATGGGTATGGCCAAGGCAATGGGTGCAGCGCTGTTTGCGGATAAGATTACGGCCAATCAGGCCAGCGATTGGGGTATGATCTGGGAGGCCATTCCGGACACTGGTTTTGACGCGCATTGGCGTGCCCGCGCGGCCTATCTGGCAAGTGGCCCGACCCGAGCGTTTGGCGCGATTAAGACTGCGATCCGCGACGGATATGGCAATTCTCTGCCTGACCAATTGTCGGAAGAGGCGCATCTGCAGGGTGAATGCGGCAAGACTCGTGATTTCATGGAGGGCGTCACCGCCTTCATGGAAAAACGCCCGGCAAAATTCGAAGGCCGCTGATCACCGGGATTATAGCCCGGCTCCAAGGCCAACCAGACATAAATGACCCGCCCGTCTGATGCGCAGAGGGCGGGTTTTTTGTTGTTTTATAGGTATTTAGAAGGTTATTGGGTCGAGCCAGACCAATTGACCAGATCCCATAGACTGTGCCTGCCAGGTTTCAGCGAGCAACCAAGGCGACGTGCTCAGCGATACTAAAGCTCGCCCCAGCGTTGATCAGGCGCAGCACTTCTTCGCCGTCGGCCACAAGGAAGGCATCGGTGCCGCCGTCCTCGTTGTCACGGGTGACCACGTCCAGTTCCGGCTCGTCTGCACTGTCGTCATAATAGTAGATGACCCGGTCATCATCGGCAGTAAAGTCAGTGATGGTGGCTTGTTCATCTTCAGTCAGCCATGCGCCGGTCTCAAAGCTGTCATTGCCAGCGCCACCGGTTACAGTGTCATTAAGACCAAAGAGGATCCCGTCATCGCCTGCACCGGCGTTAATTGTATCACCTTCGCCATCCTGATCGGTGGTGTAGTCAAAATTCAGTAATGCGTTTACTGCATCCACTGAGGGCGGTGTAATGCGGCCCTGAACAATGTCTTCATATGCGCCTTCATCCAGAATACCGGCCGCAACAATTAGGTCGTCACCCTGACCGCCGACAATATGATCCGCGCCACGGGTATCAATAAGGGTGTCGTCATCTGCATTGCCGCGCATGAAATCATCGCCGTTGCCGCCGACCAAGATATCCTCGCCGTCTCCGCCAAAGATATTGTCATCTGCGGAGCCACCATCGAGGGTATCATTACCAGCTCCGCCTTCAACGGTGTCTTCACCACCGCGCGCATCGATATTGTCGTTACCGGCGCCACCAAGAATGGTTTCGGTACCTATCGTGCCCAGCAGAAGGTCGTTGGTCTCGCCGCCTTCAATCACCCGGCCGTTGTTGCTGTCGTTGCCGTCGCCGCTTTCACCCGATGCGGCATCGGAGCTGTCGGAATCGTCTGTGTCGTTAATAATTACGCCAGCCAGCAAGCCAACCCCTATCATCGTCATGAACATTAGCAAGGTGCGTCTCCCGTTAAAGTTTAATTAGAAATTGAGATGATGCTTATTAAGGAGGTGGAAGTCCGTCAATCGAAACCCGCTGTAATTGAGTAGAATGCTATGAAACAGGTTAACCAAGTTTCCAATTTGGAAACATCAACTCCCTAACCTTTTGATTGTCCAACTATACGAAAGATGCAGTCTTGCAATTTAAAGGTGTGCATTCGGTTGCCGACTCTCGATGGTCTGAAGCTGGCGGCAGACGAAGTGTACAACGACGATGGTCGAAAGGTCGTGCGCAAAGAAAAACCCTGCCTTCGCAGTGGAAGGCAGGGCCTAGTTTGTCTAGCGGTTACAACGCAACTGCAGATCTATGGCCGTTTAGCGGCTTTCGATATCCACATAGTTGCGTTCGGTTTCGCCAAGGTACAGCTGACGCGGACGGCCGATCTTGTTCTGTGGGTCTGCAATCATTTCTTTCCACTGTGAGATCCAACCGACGGTACGCGACAGTGCAAAAATCGGCGTGAACATCGAGGTCGGGAAGCCCATCGCTTCCAGAATGATGCCGGAGTAGAAATCCACGTTCGGGAACAGTTTCTTCTCGATGAAATACTCATCGTTCAGCGCTGTGCGCTCCAGTTCCTTTGCAACCTGAAGGAGTGGGTTGTTTTCGACACCCAGTAGCTCCAGAACCTCATCGGCGGACTGCTTCAGCACTTTGGCGCGCGGATCTGTGTTTTTATAAACCCGGTGGCCGAAGCCCATCAGACGGAACGGATCGTTCTTGTCTTTGGCGCGTTCAATGAACTCAGGGATACGATCGACCGAGCCGATTTCCTTGAGCATTTCTAGGCACGCCTGATTTGCGCCACCATGTGCTGGGCCCCAGAGACAGGCGATACCAGCAGCGATGCAGGCGAAGGGGTTCGCGCCGGAGGACGACGCCAGGCGCACGGTCGAAGTGGAGGCGTTCTGTTCGTGGTCCGCATGCAGGATGAAGATCCGGTCCATCGCGCGGGCCAGGATCGGGTCCACGTGATATTCTTCGGCCGGGACCGAGAAGCACATGTGAAGGAAGTTGGCAGCGTAATCCAGATCGTTGCGCGGATATACAAACGGCTGGCCGATGGAGTATTTATACGCCATCGCGGCAATTGTCGGTAGCTTTGCGATAAGACGGATCGCCGCCACTTCACGCTGCCAGGGGTCGTTGATGTCCGTGGAGTCGTGATAAAACGCCGACATTGCGCCAACAACACCAACAAGCGTGGCCATTGGGTGTGCATCGCGGCGGAAGCCACGGAAGAAGTTGTGCATCTGCTCGTGCACCATGGTGTGCCGGGTCACACGGGTTTCAAAATCTTCCAGCTGTGCAGCAGTCGGCAGTTCGCCGTAAAGCATCAGATAGCAGACTTCGAGGTGGTGCGATTTGGAGGCAAGCTGGTCAATCGGATAGCCACGGTGCAGCAGCTCACCCTTGCCTCCGTCGATATAGGTGATGGTGCTGTCGCAGCTGGCCGTCGAAGTAAAGCCAGGATCGTAGGTAAACACACCCGCCTGGCCGTATAGCTTACGGATATCCAGAACATCGGGCCCGGTTGTCGGCGAAAAAATGGGAAGCTCGTAAGTTTCGCCATTCAGGCTGAGCTGGGCGGTTTTCTTTGTATCGGTCATAGATGTCCCTTCCTGATACAGGCACGAAAGCAGGGTTGCCCCCTGTTTCGAGCAGGCAGCACCTGCACGGCAATCGTGCAGGTGAGGTCATAGCGATACAGGTTTACCCAACCGTTAACGAAGGGATCAGCCTGCAACGTCGGCGAGCCGGGCCATTGTTTCTTCACGGCCCAGAATAAGCATCATATCGAAAACTGAAGGAGTTACCGCGCGACCAGCCAGCGCCGCCCGCAATGGACCCGCCAGTTTGCCGAACTTAGTATCCTGGGCTTCTGCAAATGTATTTAGAAGCGCCTCCAGATCGTCTCTGGTCCAGCTAGCATTTTGCAGCTGCGGCGTCAATTCACTCAGTATACCTTCGGATACAGATGCCAGAGCTTTCTCCGCTTTCTGGTCCGGCTTGATGGGTCGTGAAGCTAGAATAAAATGAGCTTTTTCAATCAACTCTGGGAATGTCTTAGCCCGGTCTTTGAGGCAATACATCGCACGTTCAAGATCGTTTGACTGAGCGTCACTTATCTGGGGCTTGTCAGCGGCTGTCAGATAGGCCTGAAGTTCTTTCCGCAATGCAGCATCGTCACCGATGGCAATATGCTGGCCGCAGAGATTTTCCAGTTTCTTGGTGTCAAAACGGGCGGGGCTTTTGCCGATGCCATCCAGATCAAACCAATCGCGGGCATCGCCGTCGGTGAAGAATTCATCGTCACCGTGGCTCCAGCCCAAGCGCGCCAGGTAGTTGCGCATCCCGGCGGCAGGATAGCCCATCGCCTGATATTCCTGAGCGCCTAGGGCTCCATGACGTTTCGACAGCTTTTTGCCATCTGGTCCGTGGATCAACGGAATATGCGCCCAGACAGGCACGTCCCAGCCCATTGCTTCATAGATCATCATTTGGCGCGCAGCGTTGTTCAGGTGATCGTCGCCCCGGATCACATGGGTGACGCCCATGTCGTGATCGTCTACGACAACGGCCAGCATATAAACCGGTGTGCCATCAGAACGCACCAGGATCATATCGTCGAGCTCACTGTTCTGAATGGTGACATCGCCCTGAACCTCGTCGCGGATCACGGTTGCGCCGTCCTGTGGTGCTTTGATGCGGATCACATATGGCGCGTCGGGGTGGCTGCCTGCATCGGCGTTGCGCCACGGCGAGCGGTAGAGCGTTGATTTACCGCTCGCCTTGGCCTGATCACGGAATTCGGCGATTTCGTCCTGAGTGGCGAAGCATTTATAAGCCTTACCGGCGTCAAGAAGCTCACGTGCAACTTCTGCATGGCGCTCGGCACCTTCGAACTGGCTGACCACCTCACCGTCGTGATCCAGCCCAAGCCAGGCCATACCTTGCAAAATCGCGGCGGTGGCCTCCGGGTTGGAACGTTCACGGTCTGTGTCTTCAATCCTCAGCAGGAATTTTCCGCCGCGACCGCGGGCATAAAGCCAGTTGAAAAGCGCTGTACGGGCGCCGCCAATGTGCAGATAGCCTGTAGGCGAGGGGGCGAAACGGGTGACGACCTGTTTAGACATGAGCGTGATTTACCTTTTGGAAACCATGGAAGGGCTAGTTTTGTCGTCTGTCTACCGAGCCAGAAGGCAAGGAGCAAGCATGCGCACCCTGGGCGTTATTGACCGGTTGTTGCAATCTCAGCGCGGGGATCTCTTTCCCTGGGTGCCGGTGCTGTTTGGGACAGGCATCGGTATGTTCTTTGCACTGCGATTTGAGCCGGAGGCTATCCAATATTTTGGGCTAACCAGTATAGCTGTAGTTTCCCTGCTGTTGCTATGGCGCGGCGACCGGCAGGATGGGGTGGTGTTTCTAGGCTGGGCAATCTTGTTGATTGTTCTTGGGTTTGCAGCGGCGGGATGGCGGGCCAATTCTGTAGCCGCCCCGGTACTGCAATTTCGTTACTATGGCCCTGTTGAAGGGCGCGTGGTTGCCGTCGATCGCTCTGCCCGTGATCGATTGCGCATCACATTGGATCGGCTACGTCTAGCCCGTTTTGATCCGGATCAGGTCCCCAGGCATGTGAGATTGTCACTGCCCGATGATGAACCGGTGCCTGACATTGGTGATCGGGTGATGACAACCGCGCATCTGATGCCGCCGCAAGGGCCGGTTGAGCCGTATGGATTTGATTTCCGTCGCCATGCTTGGTTCCAGAGGTTGGGCGCTGTTGGCTATACCCGAGTGCCAGTGCTGACTATTCGGCCAAATGCAACTGAACTCCCTGTCGAGCAGTTACGCCAGATGCTGTCCTCCGGTATTCGTGTGCGTATGCCTGATACGACTGGTGGTTTTGCGGCGGCGATTACGACTGGGGACAGATCTGGTATCCCGCAGACAGCTCTGACGGCCCTGAGAGCGAGTAACCTCGCACATCTATTGGCGATATCTGGTCTTCATATGGGACTTTTAGCGAGCGTAGTGTTTGGTGGGTTGCGACTACTCATAGCATTTGCCCCGGCGTTGGCGCAGCGATGTGAAGCCAAGAAACTGGCGGCTGTGGGCGCATTGCTCGCGGCTAGTGGCTACCTCTTGCTGTCGGGGATGCAGGTGGCCAGCACGCGGGCCTACATCATGGTGGCGATGATGCTGGGGGCAGTATTGGTAGACCGTCGTGCGCTGTCTTTGCGGGCGGTCGCATTGGCGGCCATGGTTATCCTGATACTGCGTCCAGAAAGTCTGCTTGGCCCCGGTTTCCAGATGAGCTTTGCCGCGACGACAGCGCTGGTCGTGGTGTTTGGCAGCCTGCGGTACAATATTTCGCCCTATGGTCCGCGTTGGCTAAGACTGGTCACGGGAGTCGTGCTGTCATCGCTGGTCGCGGGTGTCGCCACCGCGCCATTTGGTGCAGCGCATTTCAACATGCTGTCGCACTATGGCTTACTGGCCAATGTTCTGGCGGTGCCCGTTATGGGACTGGTCGTGGTGCCTGCCGCGGTTCTGGCGCTTTGTCTCGTACCATTTGGTGCGGAGGTGCTGGGTTTGAGTTTGATGGATCTCGGGATACGCTGGATCCTCTTTGTCGCAAATTGGGTCGCCTCGTTGGAGGGTGCTCAGGGAGCTGTTTCGATGCCTCCGGCTACCATATTGCCACTGATCACCCTTGGTGGTGCACTATTGGCGCTTTGGAGGGGGCGATTGCGGTGGTGTGGCCTACCGGTAATCGTGATGGCGGGGTGGCTATGGAATGCACATGAACGACCAGAGGTACTGATCGCGCCGAATGGCGGTATTGTTGGCGTAATGACACCGGAGGGACGGGCATTGTCACGTGCCAAGGGGCATGGCTATGCGGCAGAGCGATGGGCCGAGAACGACGGCAGTCTGAGAAGCCAAGCGGACAGTGCGTCACTGTGGCAAAAGGTCGAGACGGATGATGCATATCCTGAGGGAGGCAAATCGGTGACCGCGCAGATCGGTAAAAGCGATCAGTTGTTGATCCATCTTATTGGTAAAGCGTCTGCCGAGGCCATGACAGATTGTGCTGCCGGAGACGTGATCGTAAGCGCCAAATCGATCAATCCAGAGGGTGGCTGTCAGGTCTTCGATCTTGATATCCTGCGAGCTATCGGAAGCGTGCAAATGCAGGCGGATGGTCGTTGGGTCTCTGCAAGGGATGTTGTCGGCGATCGGTTCTGGAGCCGCAATGATGGGCCTGTCAGATGAGAACCATATAGACGTAGATAATCACAGTGGCTTTGTCGGGATCAGGCCGAGGCGTACTCCTAGTTGAATGCATTGGCTGTTTGACTATTTCAAATGTCGTTTCAGGTCGCCATCAACAAATACCAAGCCTGCGAAAACCGGTCACAGAGAGCGGTCGCTCCGATGTACATAACGCCATCGGCTGCCGCTGTCGGGTTCATAACATATGACAGGAACAGCACCTACTTCTACCAGAGAATTCGGCAAATGCGCAGCTAGGGCTATATGCTCGCGGCTGTGACCCGGACCCGCTTTATTCAATCAATAGCTACGAATAAGCCCAACAAGACGGCCCTGAACTTTGACCTGATCCTGAGGATAGCGACGTGTTTCGTAAGCTGGGTTCGCTGCCTCCAGCGCGATGGTGGTGCCATTGCGATAGATGCGTTTCAGGGTGGCTTCCTGACCTTCGACCAGCGCAACAACAACATCACCGTTGTCAGCCACTGCGGTCTCGCGCACGACAACGATGTCACCATCATTGATCCCGGCTTCGATCATCGAATCACCACGAACCTCCAGTGCAAAGTGCTGCCCCTGGGCAGACAGCATAGAGGCCGGGACTGCCACCTGATGAGATACTTGATTGATTGCCTCAATCGGAACACCGGCGGCGATACGACCCATCACCGGAAGCTCTACCGCAGCAATCATTGCTGGTGCGGTTACATGGTTGGCGGGTTCCAGTGCGCGCGCTACAGGCTCCGCAGCCTTTGATGTCTTGCCGCCAAGGCTTTCTGGCAAGCGAATGATTTCAATAGCACGGGCGCGGTGTGCAAGGCGGCGAATAAATCCGCGTTCTTCTAACGCGGTGATCAGTCGGTGAATGCCGGATTTGGATCGTAGATCCAGTGCCACCTTCATCTCATCAAAGCTGGGAGGTACACCGTCCTCTTGCAGGCGTATGTGGATGAAATCCAGCAAATCCAATTGCTTCTTCGTCAGCATGACATCCCTTTCAACCGGTGTAAGTTTCTCTTTGTTCTACGCATGTTCCCGTTTTGTGTCAACGGGTCGTTCCGTAAAACCTTTCAAAATCAGCGGTATTGATGGAAAATTGTTGGCAAAGTGCAATTTGAACACGCGCTCACAGCACAATATATGACAGGTGTTCGCCTTTGGTTTTTGGGGGATCATTGGGGGGCCGGATGGCGAGTGCGTTAGCGTCGGCTAATAACGTCAATCTGGCGCTGTCTTGATCGTCAAAAACGCTCAGGTCAGTACCAGTCAAACGTGCCCGCATATAGTGTGTGCGCGGCCCGTTTTCGGGTAGATCATGGGATAACATCGCCGTGGCCGGACGTTGTGCCTCGGATGGGAGTGCCTGCATCGCACGTAGCATTGGCAACAGAAAGATGTGTCCGCAAACCATTGCAGAGACAGGGTTTCCTGGTAGACCTACCATCGCAGATTGTCCAATCTTACCAGCCATAAGCGGTTTGCCAGGGCGCATGGCAACTTTGTAGAATGCGCGCGACATCCCGAGGTCTTCGGTTACCTGAGCAACCAGATCGTGATCACCAACTGAGGCCCCGCCAATGGTCACAATCAGATCTGCGTCTGCGGCAAGGTCGAGAGCCATGCGCAGGCTGCCCACAGTGTCGTGGGCAATGGGCAAGATACGCGAACGAGCGCCAGCAGCTGTCAGCATAGCGTCAAGGCCAAATGTATTTGAGGCTATGATTTGATCGGGGCCGGGGGTGTCGCCGGGCAAGACCAGCTCATCACCGGTCGATATAAGCGCCACGGTTGGTTTTATGCGCACCGGTACCTCGGCAATGTTCATCGCTGCCAGCAAAGCAATATCGGCGGCGGACAAAACGCGTGGGGCGTCAACCGTGGTGCCAATCTGGAAGTCGCTGCCTTTGGGGCGAATATTATTGCCCGAACCGGGATGATCCGAGATCGTGATCAAAGATGCGGTTCTGCTTGTATCCTCTTGAATAACAACAAAATCAGCTCCTTCTGGAACTGGTGCGCCGGTGAAAATACGAACGGCCTGGCCCGCGCCTACGCGGCCCTGAAAACCGTGGCCAGCTGCACTCTTACCAATGACCTTGAACATGGCGTCACGCTCAACTTCAGCGGATTTTAGCGCGTAGCCATCCATGGCTGAGGCCGCAAATGGCGGTTGATCCCGCTGGGCTGTAACGGGCTCTGCCAGCACGCGACCGGCGGCGATGCGCAGCGGTACCATTTCAATAGCTACAGGTGAAACCAGGGAGAGTAGCGTATCGAGTGCTTCGGATACGGATATCATCTATGCCTCGTAACGGCCTGATTTTCCACCGTCTTTGAGTGTTACGCGGATCCCGCCTATTTGCATGGCCTTATCGACGGCCTTGGCCATATCATAGACAGTAAGCGCAGCCGTTGATACGGCGGTGAGAGCTTCCATTTCGACACCGGTCTGTCCGGTTGTTTTCACAGTAGCGTCGATGCGCACGCCGGGTAGATCCGGATCAAGCGTTAGGTCAACAGATACCTTGGTCACCGGCAGCGGGTGGCAGAGTGGGATCAGGTCTGGTGTTTTCTTGGCGCCCATGATGCCTGCAAGCCGCGCCACGCTTAGTACATCACCTTTTTTCGCACGACCTTCTGAAATGATATCAAAGGTTTCGCGTGCCATGATAATGTGGCCCTCGGCGGTAGCTACGCGGGATGTCACGGGTTTATTCGAGACATCAACCATATGGGCATCGCCCTTGCCATCAAAATGGGTCAACGCCATTACATCGCCCCCGGCATCAGTGGGGATGCCAAGATTGCACGGGTGGCCGCGGTGACATCATCTTTGCGCATCAGGCTTTCGCCAATCAGGAAGCTACGCGCACCGTAACGCGCCATGTCAGAGAGATCCTGCGCCGTAGAGAGGCCGCTTTCGCAGACGATGGTGCGATCCGCCGGCACCAAACGCGACAGTGTGCGTGTTGTGTCCAGTGTGGTGTCAAATGTCTTAAGATTTCGGTTGTTGATGCCGAGGAGCGGGGACTTCAACGCGCAGGCACGGTTCAACTCATCCTCGTCATGAACTTCCAATAGCACGTCCATATTCCATTCAGTTGCTGCCGCCTCAAGCTCAGCCGCCTGCGTATCAGAGACCGAAGCGAGGATGATCAGTATGCAATCGGCCCCCATCGCACGGGCTTCGGCCACCTGGTAGGAATCATACATGAAATCCTTGCGCAGAACGGGCAGAGAGCAAGCAGCACGCGCAGTTGGCAGGAAGGGTTTGGCCCCCTGGAAACTGGGAGTATCGGTCAACACCGACAGACAGGTTGCACCACCCGTTTCATAAGCTATTGCAAGCATTTCAGGATCGAAATCTTCGCGGATCAACCCTTTGGAAGGGCTGGCTTTCTTTATTTCTGCGATCAGCCCATAGCCCTGCCGACTTGCGGTCATTACGGCCTTGGCAAAGCCACGAACAGGATCGGCTTCGCGGGCTTCGGCCTCGACGGCCTCGATTGGTTTTGCGGCTTTGTCGGCGGCGATCTCGTCCAGTTTATAGGCCTTGATCTTATCCAGCACTGTTTCAGTCATCTTGACGCCTCCGGTCACGCGTTCCAATCAATCTGCGGCTGCCCGCGTTTGGCTAGCCAGTTATTCACCGTCGAGAAAGGTCGCGAGCCAAAAAAGCCGCGGCGTGCCGAAAGCGGTGAAGGGTGGGCTGTCCTCAGAATAAGGTGATCGCCCGGTTGGATATGTTTTTCAAGCCCTTGCGCCTGTTTGCCCCACAATATGTAGGCGGTGGGGCGTTGGCTGCTATAGGCCAGTACTTGGTTTGCCAGAGCCTGCCACCCAAGATGTTTGTGGCCATTGGCCTCACCGGCGGGCACTGACAGCACCGTGTTCAGCAACAATACGCCTTGTTGTGCCCAACCGCGTAGGTCCCCATTTGTCTTTTCGACATTAATATCGGACCGTAACTCTTTGAACATATTTTTCAAAGAACGGGGCAGGGGTCGAACCTCTGGTTCCACCGAAAATGCTAGTCCATGCGCATGACCTGGCGTAGGATAGGGATCCTGACCCAGGATAACGACGCGAGTATCCTCGGGTCTTGCCAGGCACAGTGCGTTTAACCGCTGGGCGGCTGGGGGTAGAATCTCGCGCTGGTCGTCAGCCATCGCCTGTGCGATGGCCTGATATTTGTCGCGAAAAAACGGCAAATCCCCCCAAGCGCCAAGATCCGGCAGATCCGATGTCATTTGCTGTCAGCAGCTGCGGTCGTGATACGCGCGACGGCATCGATCTTGCTGCGAGCCGCTCCGCTGTCGATGCTGGCACGCGCCATTTCAACCCCGGTTTTTAGATCGCTTGCGGCGCTTGCCACAACTAGTGCCGCAGCGGAATTCAAGAGCACCGCATCGCGATAGGCAGATTCTGTGCCTGACAACAGCGCCTCAAATGCCTTCGCATTTGCCTCGGGAGTGCCGCCCACGATGTCTTCAAACGGGTGCACGGGGAGGCCGGCATCTTCCGGATGGATTTCCATCTCTTCAACCGTACCGGTGGGGGTAAGGGCCGCGACCCAGCTCACGCCGGTTATCGTCAGCTCATCGGTGCCATCGGAGCCGTGCACCAGCCAGGCTTGCTCTGCCCCCAGCTGCCCCAGAGTTTCGGCCATCGGACGGATCAAGTCGCGCGAGAACGCGCCGGTCAACTGACGTTTCACGCCTGCGGGGTTGGTTAGCGGGCCGAGGATATTGAAAACCGTACGCGTGCCAAGTTCCTGCCGTGTTGGCATAACATGGGCAATCGCAGGATGATGCATCGGTGCCATCATAAAGCAAATCCCGGCTTCCCGCAGGGCTTGCTCTGCCACCTGAGGACCAACCATGACGTTGATGCCCATTTGCCCCAGCGCGTCGGCCGCGCCGGATTTTGACGACAGGTTACGGTTGCCATGTTTTGCAACAATGGTGCCTGCTCCCGCGACCACAAAGGCTGTCGCGGTCGATATATTAAGCGTGCCCTTGCCGTCGCCACCGGTTCCGACGATATCCATCGCGCCGTCGGGGGCGATGACAGGGTTGCATTTGGCCCGCATTACGGCAGCGGCAGCCGCGTATTCGTCAACAGTTTCACCGCGTGTCCGCAGCGCCATCAAAAGGCCACCTATCTGGCTGGGCGTCGCATTGCCTTCAAACAGATGGGTAAAGGCCGCTTCTGCCTCGGTCCGCGACAGGGCGCGGTCGGCGGCCGCGTCGATAAGCGGTTTCATTTCATTGCTCATGCCGAAGGCTCCATCACGTTGAGGAAGTTTTTCAACAGAGCGTGTCCGTGTTCCGAGGCGATGGATTCGGGATGAAATTGCACCCCGTGGATCGGCAGCTCCTTGTGATGCAGGCCCATAATGGT
This sequence comes from Phaeobacter cretensis, assembly GCF_047372505.1. Lineage (NCBI taxonomy): Bacteria > Pseudomonadati > Pseudomonadota > Alphaproteobacteria > Rhodobacterales > Roseobacteraceae > Phaeobacter > Phaeobacter cretensis. Next base: position 120,469 of record NZ_JBKBEU010000001.1, on the reverse strand, counting down.
GCCATCTTCCAGCTCGGCAGTGATCTCTAAGCAATCCGGCAAGCTTTCGCGTTCCACGATCAGCGAGTGATAGCGCGTTGCCTCAAACGGCGAGGCGAGACCTGCAAAGAGGCCACTATCGGTATGATGCATTGTGCCCATCTTACCGTGGACAATGTCCTTGCAACGGATAACTTTGCCACCAAAGACTTGGCCGATAGTCTGATGCCCGAGGCAGACGCCCATCAGCGGGGTGCGGGTTTCAGCCGCGGCTTCGGTCAGGGCAAGGCATATGCCGGCCTGATCCGGATCACAGGGTCCCGGAGACAACAGAATACCGGCAGGGTTCATGGCCATCGCATCTTGCACGTTGAGCGCATCGTTACGGTGCACGGCGACATCTGCGCCCAGCTCGCCGAGGTAGTGAACGAGGTTGTAGGTAAAGGAGTCGTAGTTGTCGATCAGCAGCAGCATGTTCGCGGGCTCGTTTAAGGGCTGGCGGGCCGGGGCCACGCCGCAGTATAGTGGTCGCAACATACATGTTCAGGGTTGCGCGGCAGCGTCAAGAGCACATCATCTACAGCTTGAGGATCCAAAGGACCCAGAGGGCTTTTGGTGAGGCATGACCAACAGAATGCGACCCGTTCCAGAAGGCAACGAGAGGCAGGACAGAGATGCGAGGGTTTCTTGGAGGCGTGAGTTTCGGGGCCTTGGTGGCCGCAGGCGGCGCCGTGGTGTGGTCGCTGTCGGTGCCATTGCCAAAATCGGTCGAGGTGAGTGTTGCGAACCCAGCCCGCAGCGAAGTGCAGGCCGCGGCTGATGAGACGCCGGTGGACGGCACGGGGGCTGATGCTGATTTGGTAGAAGCCCCGCCTGCGGCGTTGGATCAACAGGTTGTTGGCGATGATCTGGCAGCTTTGGCCGATGCTGATACGGGCCCAGCAAGTCGGCCTGAGGTCGGCACCGAAGTGGGCGGTGGCGACCGCGATGCCCCAGGTGGTGTTGGCGCGCCCGCCATTGATGTGGCGCGGGATGCGCCTGTCACTCCGATCGAGGCCTTGCCTGCGCCGAATGCACCGAGCCAGGAACAGCGGCTTGTCGTTGCCTCTGAGCCGGCGCAACCGCTACAACCTGCAACCGACAGTGCAGCGCCGACACGATTGGCACCGCAGCCGGATAGCACCTCCGAACCAGCTGAGGCTCAGGGCGAAGGCTCGCAGGCTGCTGTCGACAGCACCGACGATGGCGCGCCGACAGCTTACAGCTTGCCGGTGCCGGATGTTGCAAGTGGAGGTCCGGCGCTGACGGGCGAAGATGCAGATGGCAGTGCTGGGCCTACTCTGGGCGCCGCGCCTGATCCTTCGGCTACTCCGCTGGTTCCTAGCCTCGGCAGCGCAGGGCCTGCGCGCGTCGGGACTCAGCCAGCCGGTGATGTCACTGAGGCAGAGAGCGCTGTTTCTGAGACAGAAGATACAGAAACGGCAGAGACGCGTCGGCTGACGGAGCTGCCGACTACCAATTCGACCGTAGAACCTGAGAGTGACAGCCGCCCACGCATTGGTACCCCGGTCGTGCCTTTGACAGACCGTGATCAGGCCGCACGTCCTCAACCGGGCAGTCAGAGCACCGCGAGCGCTGATGGTCCGCCATTTGAGGCCAACGCCGAATCCTTCGCACCGGATGATGAGCGAGCGTTGATGTCGATCGTCTTGATTGATGATGCGGAGGCTATTGGGGCCGAAGCACTTCAGGACTTTCCCTATCCTCTGACCTTCGCATTGGATCCAGCCGACCCTGACGCCGCAGCCAAAATGACCCGCCATCGCAAGGCCGGGTTTGAGGTAATGATGATCGCTGACCTGCCACGGGACGCTGGCCCACAAGATGCAGAAACCGCCTTGCAGGTTTGGATGGAAACCCTGCCGGAAACGGTTGGCGTATTGGAAGGGGTTTCGACCGGATTTCAGGGAAATCGCCCTTTAGCAGACCAGATGGCCACCGCTCTTGGTGCGATGGGGTTCGGCATGGTCACGCAGGATGCTGGGCTTAATACTGTGCAGAAACTGGCGCTGCGAGAGGGCGTGCCTGCAGGTGTCGTGTTCCGCGATTTCGATGGTGCTGGCCAAGATCCACGTGCTATTCGTCGCTTTCTTGATCAGGCAGCATTTCGTGCAGGCCAGGAGGGGGCAGTCATTATGCTTGGGCGTGTGCAGCCGGATACGATTTCGGCGCTGCTCATTTGGGGTCTGCAGGACCGTGCAAACAGGGTGTCGCTGGCGCCGGTCTCTGCATCCTTACGGGCCAAGCTTGACGCCGAGTGATGTTTGGCCATTTCAAACACAATATCAAAAAGGCATCCCATATCGTGAGGGTCGCCTTATGTCATTGGTGTAGGTATTTTGACGATTATGAAAGTGCCGGAGTGTAGCTCCAGATCCTTAGTGCCTTAGCTATTGCCGTTGCCAGTGAACCGGGCGGCATCAGCAGCCGCGCGACGAATGGCGTTGGATTTATGAACGGTTTCCATATATTCCGCCTCGGGCTCACTGTCGTAAACCACACCGCCGCCGGCCTGAATGTATAGGTTCTGGTCCTTTACAATAGCGGTACGCAGGGCGATGCACATATCCATGTCGCCACCGGCGGAGAAATAGCCGACACCACCGCCGTAGATACCTCGTTTTTCTGGCTCCAGTTCATCAATGATTTCCATCGCGCGTACTTTTGGCGCACCGGAAACTGTGCCTGCAGGCATACCGGCAAAGAACGCATCCAGCGCGTCTTTGTCTTCTGCCAACTCTCCGACGACGTTGGAGACAATGTGCATGACGTGGCTATAGCGTTCGATGATAAATTGCTCGGTCGGGCGCACAGTGCCGATCTTGGCCACACGGCCAGTGTCGTTGCGTCCGAGATCCAACAGCATCAGATGTTCTGCCAGTTCTTTCTTGTCAGCGAGCAAGTCCAGTTCCAGCGCCTTGTCTTCCTCAGGCGTCGCTCCACGTGGACGGGTGCCTGCGATGGGGCGGATTGTGACCTCATCTCCGAAGACGCGAACAAGGATTTCCGGGCTTGCGCCTATCACCTGAAAGCCGCCGAAATTGAAGTAGAACATGAACGGAGACGGGTTTGTACGTCTGAGCGAGCGGTAGAGAGCAAAGGGTGGCAAGGGAAATGCCTGCGTCCAGCGCTGTGCAGGGACCACCTGAAAAATATCGCCAGCGCGAATGTAGTCCTTGGCCTTTTCAACAGCTTCCATATAGCCGCTCTTGGTGAAGTTGCTGACTGGCGGGGCAACTTCATGGGCGTCGCCCAGATCGCGGGTTTCGGCGGGCATCGCACGTTCCAGATCACGCACGGCGTCCATCACACGCTCTGCGGCCTGCGCATAGGCGGCGCGGGCGGATTGCCCATCGCTGACCCACGCCGGGGAGACCACTGTCACTTCGCCTTTGACACCATCCAGTACAGCGACGACCGATGGGCGCAACATCACTGCATCGGGCAGGCCGAGCGGATCAGGGTTCACATCTGGCAAATGTTCCACAAGCCGAACCATGTCATAGCCGAGATACCCAAAAAGACCCGCCGCGGCTTGGGGTAAATCATCGGGCAGATTGATCCGGCTTTCGGCAATGATGTCGCGAAGGCAATCCAGGGGATTGCCCTCCAGCGGTTCAAAGGCATCTGCGTCGAACCGTGCCGAACGATTGAGCGCCGCCGTCTCTCCATGGCAACGCCAGACCAGATCCGGTTTCATACCAATGATCGAATAGCGTCCGCGGACTTCGCCGCCGGTCACAGACTCCAGTATGAAAGCGTCTTTTTGTGCTCCGGTCAGCTTCAGCATCAAAGACACCGGAGTGTCGAGGTCTGCAGCAAGACGGGCGTAGACGACCTGGTTTTCACCGGCCTCATAGGCTTTGGCGAAAGTGTCGAAATCGGGGGTCAGGGCCATCTGAGTATGCCTTGGTTATTGGAAGTTGGCCTGCACGGCGTTGAGCGCCTGCGGGTCGATGCGCGGCGCAGCACGGGTCTGGGCGTCTTGCACGAACGCCTCGAACAGCGCTTGCGCCAATGCCTGATCGAGCTGTGTAGCCATGGCATCGGACAGCGCGGACATTTCGGGGCTGTCGTCCACTGGCAGTGTTTCGTTCAGGCGTACAACAACAGCCGAAGTGCCATCCGTGACTACAGCGATCTCACCCTCTGTCAGATCAAAGACGCGGGCCATCAGCTGTTGCGGGGCTGCGTCGATATAAGCGCCACGTGTTAAACCAGTTTCTGATGTCATTTCGCTGCCTTCGGGCAGTGTCTGGCCGCCGCGCAGGATTTCCGCCAGTCGCTCGGCCTCGGCTTTCAGCGCGTTTTGCAGGCGTTGTGTCTTCCATGCGGCACGCAGCTTGTCGGTTGCATCCGCAAAAGGCTCGGGGCGAGGCTCAAGCTCTTCGTCCAGGCGGATGGCAAAGAGGCTGCCATCTTCTAGGAAGGCGACCTCCGGGAAGTCTTCGGCGGTCACCGCAGATGCCGCAGTACGGAATCCATCATACGCGGCGATGCCATCTGTGCTGCCATTGTGCCAATCGATCTTGCCAAGCTCCATGCCGGGTTCATCCAGCAGCTCTTCCAGAGTGGCACCACCGGCGAGCATATCGTTGATTTCCTCGGCGCGGGTTTCGATCAGCCGGCGGGCACGGTCGCTGGCCAGTTCGGCGCGCAGCTCGTCCCGGACGTCGTCCAGAATGGTAACGCGGGCCTCAAGGCGCCCATTGATGCGGAACAGGGCAGGGCCTAGGTCACTATCCAGCGGTCCAACGACGGTACCGACCTCTGCCGAGAAAACGTCCAGACCGGCAGAACCAAGATCACCGATGGTCACATCACCCAGATCGACATCCGGCAGGCTAAGGCCACGATCGGCAACCAGTGCCTCAAATGTGGTGCCGTTAATGTCCAGCTGTGCCTTAGCACTCTCAGCGGATTCGGTATTGGCAAAGACCAGACGCTCTACGAGGCGGCGTTCCGGCACCTGATACTCATCGCTCCGATCTGTAAACAGCTGTTCCAGGGCGGCTGCGTCGATCTCGATCTCGTCCAGCAATGCGTCGGGACGCAGGGCGGCATAGGTGATGACCTTTGTGCGCGGGAGAGTGAATTGATCGATGTTCTCTTCGTAGTAGGTGCGCAGCTCGGTTTCGGTCGGCTCAACGGCTGTGAGAGCGACGCTGTCTTCGCCGACTGTCAGCCAGTCAAAGCTGCGGCGCGCACCAACATAGTCAGTCAGCGTATTGCGTAGGGTGTCAGGCATTACAGTGCCTGCCATGATAGCGCCCTGCACCATGGTACGAGCGGATTCGCGGCGTAGATCTGCCTCAAACGCAGCTTCGGTCAGGCCGATATTTTCCAGCGCATATTGATAGGTATCGCGATCGAATGCGCCACTTCCATCCTGAAAGGCCGGGATCTGACTGATTTCGTCGAACAGGTTCTCGTCACCGATGGAAAGGCCAAGATCAGCGCTTTCTTGATCAAGTGCGGCAATCGCAATCAAACGGCCCAGCACTACACGGTCGAGGCCGAGGGCTGTCATCTGAGCAATGGGCATACGCTGGCCAGTCTGAGCCTCCAGCGCGCGTTGCTCGCGCTGCAATTCACGGGCGTAGTCATCTACAGTCACTTCCTGATCACCCACCTCAGCCACGGATGTCATCGAGCCTGTGAAGTTGACGGCGCCGAAACCGGCCAATCCGATAATCAGCATCCCCATCAGGATCCAGACAAATGTATTTGATATTTTTTTCATGCCTGTAGCCATGATGCCCTCGTATTGTCGGTCGCCGAACTGCGCGGTGGCAGTCGGAAATGCTGGTGTGTTGTGGCTCTGAATACGCTGCCACCCATTAAGGGGCAAGGGACGACTGATCTGGACCGTTATTCAGACGGGGTGGATGTGTTTGAAATGGAGTGAGGTCTGTTCAAGCGGCCCAGTTTTTCAGCCGATCGAACAGAGTTTTGATACCATCGGTGTCGACATTGGCAAAAGCGATGCGGAATTGGCGTGCACCAGCCGGGTCGTCGTCTGGTGTGAACATACTGCCCGGCAACATCAGAATGCCTGCTTCTTTCACCATGCGCTTGGCCAGCGTCTCGGATCGCTTTGCAAACGGATGGGCGACATAGGCAAAATACGCACCACATCCCAACAGTCGCCAGCCCTGCTTGGCCAGCGACTCAAATCCGGCCTCAATAGCGGCCCGGCGTGTCAGCAGTTCCTGCCGTTCACCAGCAAGCCAGTCGTCAAGGTTTTGCAACCCCCAGAGCGCGCCGGTCTGACCCAGCTGTGCTGGGCAAATGGTTACGGTGTCGAGGAACTTCTCGATCTCCAACAAGTGATCCGGATGGGCTGCAATCGCACCGAGACGATGACCGGTCAGGCGGTAGGCCTTAGAAAATGAATAAAGATGCACCAATGTGTCAGACCATTTTGGATTTTGAAACATGCTGTGCGGTGGGCCGGTTCTGCTGTCAAAATCGCGGTAGGTTTCATCCACAATCAACGTAAGCCCATGGGAACGGGCCAGATCATGGAACCGTTGTACCAGACCACCTGGATATTCAACGCCACAAGGGTTGTTCGGGGTGACCAAGACGATGGCACGGGTGCGCGCGGTGATCAGTTCGGCTGCGGCATCGGGGCAGGGCAGCATGCCCTCTCCAACCTGCAAGGGACAAGTTTCCACCCCTTGCATATCCAGCCACATTTTGTGGTTAAAGTACCATGGCGTTGGCAGTATCACCTGATCGCCTTCACCGCACAGGGCTGCAATTGTCGCGGCAAAGGCCTGGTTGCAGCCGGAGGTGATCGCAACATCTGCTGCAGAGAGATCAGCGGCGTAGTGGCGGCTCATTTTGTCGGCGAGCGCTGCGCGTAGATCATCCCGTCCAAGCACCGCACCATAAAGATGACTGCTATCATCACTTAGCGCAGCATTTGAGATCGCCCGGCGCAATCCATCTGGCGGGGGATCAGCGGGGGCGGCCTGGCTCAGGTTCAGGAGCGGCATGTCAGGCGGCAACGTCAGCCCGTCCAGCCAGCGCCTGGATTCGACGATGGGCGAGACAAAAGTGTCTTTTGTCCGAGCTTGGGGATTGCGTTGTTGTGCTGGTGCCTGTGGCATAGCTCGTCCTGTCTTGCGTCGGCGTATGATTGGGCCGTGGCCTCTTAAATGTGCCCGGCTCACTCCGCCGCAAGTCCTGAGGTTTTGCAAGAGACTTTGGGCAATCGTTGTCAAAAACGCGAGGGTCCAGACAAAAAAACGCGCCCTAGGGCGCGTCGTTGTTTTGTGTTTTGACCTGGACTGCGGTCAGTCGGTGCCGCGATAGGGTTCGACATATTGCAACGCCATGTCCCAAGGGAAAAAGATCCAGGTATCCTGGCTGACCTCGGTGATGAACGTATCGACCATCGGGCGGCCTTTTGGTTTGGCGTAGACCGTGGCAAAATGCGCTTTGGGATACATCTGGCGCACCAGTTCCAAAGTTTTGCCGCTATCAACAAGATCGTCAATGATCAGCACCCCTTCACCGTCGCCCATCAGCTCAGCGTTGGGGGCTTTCAGCACTTCGGCTTGGCCCTGATCTTGGTGGTGATAAGATTTGACGCCAATCGTGTCGACCACGCGGATGTCCAGCTCGCGGCTGACGATCATGGCCGGGGCCATTCCGCCACGTGTGATGGCAACCACGGCGCGCCAGCCACCATTGTCCGGGCCTTGGCCATCCAGGCGCCATGCCAGCGCACGGCTGTCGCGGTGCAGCTGGTCCCAGGAAATGTGAAAGCCTTTTTCATGAGGCAGACGATCGGTCATGTTTTGATGCTCCTGTTAGGATCTGTGGTGGGGGCCGTCAGAGGGCGGCAATTTTGACACCGAGGGCAGCCAACAGGCCACCAAAGATCCGGTCGATCACATGTTTAAGGTTGATATACCCGCGGCGGGTTTTCTCAAAGGAGAAGATACGGGCCACGAGTGTGTTCCAGGTGACCTCACCCAGAAAGATACATAGCAGTAGCGCTACAACGGCTATGGTGCTGCTGTCTTGCGGCACGGTGCCGACAAAAACAGCGCCAAAGAAGGCTGCCGGTTTAGGGTTGGCCAACTGAGTTAAAATACCCAATCGGAAGGCTGCAAAAGCACTCTGCGGCAATTGCGTGTCGCTTTGCTGTGATATCGGTTCACAGGCATTGCGCCACATGTTCCAGGCCAGCCATATCAGATAGATCGCACCACCCATCTTGAGCAGCGTCAGCAGGAAGGGCGCATAGCCAAACAGCAAGTTAAGTCCAAACAGTGCTGTCGATGCCCAGAATACTGCACCGGCACCGATACCAATGGCTAGTGCAAGACCGCTGCGCCAACCATGAGCCAGCCCAACGCGCGCCGCCATCAATACTGCTGGGCCAGGGCTGATGGCAGCCATCAGGCACAGAAAAACTGAGGCAATAAAGGCGGCAAGTGTCATAATCTGGGCTCTTGGTATCTGAAGAGGCGCGTGTGAGCCGCGCGCTCGCATATATCATGTGTCTATATATTGCACCAACGAGGCAAGCCTAGCATCAGTTGGTTAGCTGCAGAAAGGGCTACTTGCGCCCGGTGGCTGCATCAATGTCTGGAGCATCGACGGCTTTCATTCCGACGACATGATACCCGGCGTCCACGTGCAGGTTTTCTCCGGTTACACCCGAAGAGAGATCTGACAGCAAATAGAGCGCAGATTTGCCAACATCATCAATGGTCACATTGCGGCGCAGTGGAGAGTTATACTCGTTCCACTTCATTATGTAGCGGAAATCGCCGATGCCCGAGGCCGCCAATGTCTTGATCGGACCAGCTGAGATAGCGTTGACACGAATGCCATCTTTACCCAGATCTTCAGCGAGGTATTTCACCGAGGCTTCCAGCGCAGCCTTGGCAACACCCATTACATTATAATGTGGCATCACCTGTTCGGCGCCATAGTAGGTCAGTGTTACGGCACTGCCACCTTCGGACATCATCTTCTCTGCTCGCTGCATCACCGAGGTGAAAGAGTAGACAGATATATCCATTGTCATCTGGAAATTATCGCGGCTGGTGTCGACATAGCGGCCACGCAGCTCGTTCTTGTCGGAAAAACCAATGGCGTGAACCAAAAAGTCCAGCTTACCCCATTTTTCTTCCAATGCGGCGAACAGCGCATTGACGGATCCGCCGTCAGCCACATCGCAAGGCAGAACAATGTCGCTGCCCAACTGCGCCGCCAATGGGTCGACGCGTTTTTTCAGCGCATCACCCTGATAGGAAAACGCAAGCTCAGCGCCGGCGTCAGCGCAGGCTCTGGCAATGCCCCACGCGATGGATTTGTCATTGGCAAGGCCCATGATGAGGCCACGTTTGCCGGCCATCAGTTGACTAGACATGCAGGTTCTCCGCCTGTGATATTCGAATTAGACGACGTTTAGTCTTTCATGCGGGGCGCTTCAAGGGCACTGTCTCTTGTCGTCGGCACCTTTGCGACCTAGATTACCAATAGCGAAGCGTAAAACGCCAAAGCCAATTCAAATAAAAAAATAGATCATGAGGTGCATTATGTCCGATCGCAACGGTATCTTTGCCGGAGAGGACCCCTTTGCAATCGCGCGCAGTTGGCTAAGCGAGGCTGAAGAGAGTGAAGCCAACGATCCGAATGCAATTGCCCTGTCGACAGTAGATGCGGACGGCATGCCAAATTGCCGTATGGTGCTGTTGAAGGAAATTGAGGACGCGGCCTTTGTCTTCTACACCAACTACGAGAGCACAAAATCTCAGGAGTTGGATAGCGCGGGCAATGCGGCTTTTGTCATGCATTGGAAATCGCTGCGTCGTCAGGTGCGCGCCCGTGGCATCGTCACTCGGGAAGAGGGGCCCCAGGCCGATGCCTATTATAAGTCACGCTCGCTGAAGAGCCGCCTTGGCGCTTGGGCGTCGGCGCAGTCACGTCCGCTCTCCAGTCGCGGGGCATTGATGGCAGAGGTTGCTAAAGTGACAGCGACCAAGGGGTCCAACCCTGAGCGGCCGCCTTTTTGGGGAGGCTACCGGCTGACGCCCCTGGAGATTGAGTTTTGGGCGGACGGGGCGTTTCGCCTGCATGATCGCTTTGTTTGGCGCAGAGAGAATCCCGAAGCGCTTTGGACGGTAGATCGGTTGTGCCCCTAGGTCATTTAGTGAAATAGTAGATTTGCGATATTTTGGTCTGTTTTTGGCTTGAACTTTGCGCCGAGAATGGCGCATCACCTACAGACAAAACTTGAAGAATACGGTGGACTACGAAAGTGGCAGAAGACTTAAGCAGTTTGCAACAGATACGCGGACTGGTGAAATGGTTCGATCCGACCAAAGGATTCGGTTTTGTTGTCTCCGACGACGGCGGACCGGATATCTTGCTGCACGTAAATGTGTTACGCAACTTCGGTCAAAACTCGATCGCAGATGGCGCTGACGTTGAGTTGGTGACCCATCGTACTGATCGCGGTGTTCAAGCGGTCGAGATTGTATCGATCACTCCTCCCTTGCGTGATGACACCCCTGTCCTGAGTGATTTTGCAGAAATGGACTCCGATACACTGTATTCGGAGCCATTGGTGCCTGCGCGGGTTAAATGGTTCGACAAAGGCAAAGGTTTTGGTTTCGCCAATGTTTTTGGTCGCGACGAGGATGTGTTCCTGCATGTTGAGGTCTTGCGCCGGTCAGGCCTGTCAGAGCTGCAACCGGGCGAGGCGCTTGGGATGCGCGTGATAGATGGCAAACGCGGCCGCATGGCGGTCGAGGTGCTGGCGTGGGAAGCTGCGCTTCTGGAAAATCAGGACTAGAAATGATGCACAGCCTCTGGAACCGACTGTCAGACCATGTGACGTCAGGAACCAGAGCCGCCGTGCTAGGCATGATCTGTGCTGTCACAACTGTGGCGGCAGGTGAAACACAGGCCAATACGGCGTGTCGTCCAGATCAGGTCAACCTGCGTGGCCCATGGGGGCAGACGCAGTTTACCGTCGAAATCGCTGATTCTGTTGAAGAACGTGCGCAGGGGCTGATGCATCGGCAGCAGTTGGCGCGCAGCAATGGTATGCTGTTCGTCTATGAGACCCCGCAGCCCGCCAGTTTTTGGATGAAGAACACGCTGATCCCATTGGATATCCTGTTCATTGATTCTACCGGCATCGTCCAACACATTCATCATCGAGCGATTCCCGGCGATCTGACTCCGATTCCGGGCGGCGATAACGTCTTTGCGGTCCTGGAAATCAACGGCGGCTTGGCTGCGCTTTATGGGATTTCCACTGGTACTCAGCTGCGCCACGAAGTTTTTTCAAATACTGGCGCAATTTGGTCCTGTTAGGGCTTTTCAAATCAGATCGGCAGCGCTAGGAAGGCGCACGGTCCGGGGCGTGGCGCAGTCTGGTAGCGCACCTGTTTTGGGTACAGGGGGTCGTGAGTTCGAATCTCGCCGCCCCGACCATTTCATCCGATTGGATGTAACGTAGACGCCGACATGCCTTTATGAGGCTGTCGGCGTTTCGCGTTTCACGTACCCTTCATCAAAGTGGTCATCTGCAGCAAGGCATGAATGCTCTCATTCTGATTGCGCCGTAACGTGCTTTCAATCGATGCGTGTCGGTCGTGGAGATTCGAAGTGGTTTCCAAATCCTTTCCAAATCGACGACTTTGGCAGGCCTGTTAAGGGTCCCTTAACCATCTGTTGCGCATTGGCGTCGATTTGGTTTTATGCTTCGTGCAAACGATGAAAAAAACCTCATGCGCGCACCGATGAATTTTTCTGGGGGAATTGTGATTTATCAACCCGCGGTAAGGTTGAGTGATTGGAAGTAAGATAATTATTCGGTCAGTTCTGATTACTGAAAGAACGGCGACAACCCCCTCTCAATAAGGGAAATTTTCGTATCAGCAGTCTGGGCTGTCATTGCTGTCTCGGGGCCAAGCGATCAACTCTGAATCGCAGCTTCGTGATCGCCGTCATACCAATAAGCTATCGTCAACGAAAAAGATGGTTAGGAAAGTCTAAAAATGGCGTTGACCCGATATACTACAATACGTCAAATTGTGTACGTCGGATGATGCAGCACAAAATATGGTAGATCCACTGCCGGTGCTGCACCACATCATACAAAGCATCAGTCGCTAGCGGAAATGGGGTGTCAGCCCTGACTCGCATCTTTTATGAGGTGCGCAGCATGGTGTTTTTGTTTTGTGAAACGACGAGGGGCACGTCGGAATAAGGCGTGGTTTGTGACAGTGAGACTGCAAAAAAAGAGGCAGATGGCATGAAGATTGAACGGAAATTTACAAAATCTGGGCAGGACGCATATGCCGATCTGGAGTTCGTTCCCGCAACGTCGGAAATCCGCAATCCGGATGGGACCATTGTGTTCCGGCTGGAAGGCGTTGAGGTTCCAGCAGGCTGGAGCCAGGTCGCCAGTGATATCATTGCGCAGAAGTATTTCCGTAAAGCCGGTGTTCCCAAAAAACTTAAAAAGCTCCGTGAAAAGGGTGTGCCTGAGTTTCTCTGGCGTTCGGCTCCGGCTGGCGATGAAGTGGAATTTGGTGGCGAGACCTCGTCTAAGCAGGTTTTTGACCGTCTGGCTGGTGCCTGGTGCTACTGGGGCTGGAAAGGCGGCTATTTCTCGACAGAGGAAGATGCCCGCGCATATTTCGATGAAATGCGGTACATGCTGGCGACACAGCGCGCGGCTCCCAACAGCCCGCAATGGTTCAACACCGGTTTGCACTGGGCCTATGGGATCGATGGTCCGGCGCAGGGTCACCACTACGTAGACTACAAAACCGGCAAGCTGACTAAATCTGACAGTGCATATGAGCACCCCCAGCCTCATGCCTGCTTTATCCAGTCGGTATCCGATGATCTCGTTCAGGACGGCGGCATCATGGATCTTTGGGTGCGTGAGGCGCGCCTGTTTAAATATGGTTCTGGGACTGGCACCAACTTTAGCCATCTGCGAGGCGAGGGTGAACCGCTGTCCGGCGGCGGTAAATCCTCTGGCCTGATGGGGTTCCTCAAGATTGGTGACCGCGCTGCTGGTGCGATCAAATCAGGCGGAACCACCCGCCGCGCTGCAAAAATGGTGATCGTGGACGCCGATCACCCCGATATTGAGAAGTTCATCGAGTGGAAGGTGATCGAAGAGCAGAAAGTTGCGTCTATCGTTGCTGGCTCCAAAATGCACGAAAAGATGCTGAATGGTCTGTTTGAGGCTATTCGCAGCTGGGATGGTGCTGAGGCCGATACCTATGATCCTGCGGTCAACGACGGGCTGAAAAGCGCGATCCGCGAGGCGAAAAAGGTCGCAATCCCTGAGACTTATGTGAAACGCGTATTGGACTACGCCAAGCAGGGTCACACCTCGATCGAATTCCCTACTTATGACACCGATTGGGATAGTGACGCCTATAGCTCTGTCTCTGGCCAGAACTCCAACAACTCAATCCGTGTGACGAATGCCTTCTTGCATGCCGTAAAGAAAGACGCTGATTGGCAGTTGATCAACCGTGTGGACGGCAAAGTTTCCAAGACCGTTAAGGCGCGTGATCTGTGGGAGAAGGTCGGCCATGCGGCATGGGCCTGTGCCGATCCGGGTATTCAGTTCCATGACACCGTGAATGAGTGGCACACATGCCCATCGGACGGTGAGATTCGCGGCTCAAATCCTTGTTCGGAATATATGTTCCTGGATGACACAGCCTGTAACCTCGCGTCTCTGAACTTGCTGACCTTCCTCAAGGACGGCGTGTTTCAGGCGGATGATTATATGCATGCCTGCCGCCTGTGGACGGTGACACTGGAAGTGTCGGTGATGATGGCGCAGTTCCCATCCAAAGAGATCGCGCAACGGTCGTATGACTTCCGCACGCTGGGTCTGGGTTATGCCAATATTGGCGGCCTGCTGATGACCATGGGCTACGGTTACGATAGCGCTGAGGGCCGTGCCCTTTGCGGTTCGCTTACTGCGATCATGACCGGTGTCTCGTATGCAACCTCGGCTGAGATGGCGTCGGAACTGGGACCGTTTGCCCGTTACGAGCAGAATTCCAGCGACATGTTGCGCGTGATCCGCAATCACCGCGCTGCAGCCCATGGAGCAATTGATGGCTACGAAGGGTTGGCGGTGAAGCCTGTGCCCTTGGATAGCGCCAATTGCCCGGACCCGCGTCTGGCTGAGCTGGCAATGAGCAGCTGGGACGAAGCACTGGAATTGGGTGAACGGCACGGTTTCCGCAATGCGCAGGCTACGGTTGTCGCACCCACCGGTACCATTGGTTTGGTAATGGACTGTGATACCACGGGTATTGAGCCTGACTTCGCACTGGTGAAGTTTAAAAAGCTGGCCGGTGGTGGATACTTCAAGATCATCAATCGGTCGGTTCCCGCCGCCTTGGAAGGGCTGGGTTATTCATCCTCCCAGATCGAGGAGATCGTTTCATACGCTGTTGGCCATGGCACCATCGGCAATGCACCGGGTATCAACCATACCTCATTGGCAGGTCACGGATTCGGACCAAACGAACTGGCCAAGGTTGATGCAGCACTTGAAAGCGCTTTTGACGTCCGCTTTGTGTTCAATCAATGGACCCTTGGTGAGGATTTCTGCACCGGCGTTCTGGGCATTCCCGCGACCAAGCTGAACGATCCTACATTTGATTTGCTGCGTCATCTGGGCTTCAGCAAAGTGGAGATCGAGGCTGCTAATGATCACGTCTGCGGGTCAATGACTCTGGAAGGTGCACCACATCTGAAGGAAGAGCACTACCACATCTTTGATTGTGCAAACCCATGCGGCAAAAAAGGTAAGCGTTATTTGGGGGTTGATAGCCATATCCTAATGATGGCCGCCGCGCAGAGCTTTATCTCAGGTGCGATTTCCAAGACCATCAACATGCCAAACGATGCGACCATCGAGGACTGCCAGAAAGCTTATGAGCTCAGCTGGTCGCTGGGGGTGAAAGCCAATGCGCTGTATCGTGATGGCTCCAAACTGAGCCAGCCGCTGGCGGCCGCCTTGGTCGAGGATGATGATGACGCGGCCGATATTCTTGAACACGGATCGCAGCACGAAAAAGCGATCACCCTCGCCGAGAAGATCGTCGAGAAGGTGGTTGTCAAAGAGATTGTGAAGTCCCATCGCACCAAGATGCCGCAGCGCCGTAAGGGGTATACTCAGAAGGCGGTTGTCGGCGGGCACAAAGTCTATTTGCGTACTGGCGAATATGAAGACGGCAACTTGGGCGAGATCTTCATCGACATGCACAAGGAAGGTGCAGGCTTCCGGGCGATGATGAACAATTTCGCGATCGCGGTCTCAGTTGGTCTGCAATATGGTGTGCCACTGGAAGAGTTTGTGGATGCCTTCACCTTCACCAAGTTTGAACCTGCGGGCATGGTACAGGGCAATGACAGCATCAAGAATGCGACGTCGATCCTCGACTATGTGTTCCGGGAACTCGCTGTAAGCTATCTGGATCGCACTGATTTGGCCCATGTCAAACCCGAAGGCGCCAGCTTTGATGATCTCGGCCGTGGTGAGGAGGAGGGCGTGTCCAACGTCTCCGAACTCAGCGAAACCGCTGCGACACGGTCGCTCGAAGTGTTGAAACAGATTTCCTCAACGGGCTATCTGCGCAAGCGTTTGCCGCAGGAGTTGGTCGTTCTGCAAGGGGGGCAAACGGATCTACTGGCAGATGGCAGCGATCCGGTGTCGGCACTTCAGTCACTGGTGCCCGAAACCTCAGTGGCCGTGGCTCCGGTTATATCCGGTGGGATGGATGCCCGGACCAAAGCCAAGATGCAGGGCTACGAGGGCGAGGCCTGCGGGGACTGCGGAAACTATACATTGGTGCGCAATGGGACATGCATGAAATGCAACACCTGTGGTGGCACCTCGGGCTGTAGCTGAACAGTAGATATAAAGTGAAATATGACTGTTGCGAAAGCTTTGTCGCAACAGTCAGGAACCCGGGATGGGTGCGCTCATCCCGACACGGATCGGACACAGGCAAAGACCTCGGGCGGTAACAAAAAACACCTGATCCGTGCACCTTGAGGGGGGAGGCCACCGTGCCTCCCTTTTTCTTGTCATTAGAATTTTTAGTTAGCTTCGCTTTAGAACACTTGAGAAAATAACGATAAACCCAGCAAGGGCGGCAAGGATTAAAAAGGCCGATTGCAGCGATAGCAGCTCAGCCGTGATGCCGATCATTGGTGGGCCTATTAGGATTCCACCGTAGCCGAATGTGGCGACACTTGCGATGGCGGCTCCAGCAGGCAGGTTCGGATCACTTGCCGCGCGACTGAACGCCAGTGGCATGACCAGCGCGTAGCCAATACCCATGAGAGCGAACCCAACCATGGCCGCACCATAGTTGCCAAATCCTACTGCGATCACTGCGCCGAGGCTGGCGCTGACACCTGCAAAGCGGCCCGCTGACACGGCACCGATCCGCGCGACGATAAGATCTCCAATCAGGCGCACAGCAACCATGGCTACAGAGAAAACAGCAAATCCCAGTGCGGCGTCAGCCTCGCTTGCGCCGGTGGTCAGTACCAGAAAAATCGCGCTCCAATCGGCCATAGCACCTTCGCCAACCGAGCCACAAAAGGCAACGAATCCAACTGCAACCAAGGCCCCGCGTGGCAGTAGGGAAGGCTTTGTTGTGCTGGTATCGGGGCGCGGATCATCAATCCAGGGGATCTGCGCCACATAAAGCGTGAGCGCGGCAGCGACAGCACCGGCCAGAAGGAAATGCAGCGGAATATCCGCCCCGATTGAGGCGGCCGCATAGCCAGACAGTGCACCTAAGCCTGCGCCGAGGCTGAACATCGCATGAAACGACGACATCATTGGCCGACTTGAACGAGTCTCAACTGCGCTGGCCCAGGCGTTCATTGTCACATCCATACTGCCGTGAGCCGCACCAAAGACAAACAGTGCTGCTGCCAATAGGGGCAGGTTGGGTGCCACAGCCAACAGGACGAGACCAAGCATGTAGGCAAGTGCGACCCGGCGGGTGATAAAAGCCGCGCCCATCCGGTCAGCCGCGCGGCCCGCTATCGGAAACGACAAGATAGCACCGGCAGCCATCAGTAGCAGAAGCAGGCCAAGACCTCCCGGCGTAAGTTCATGGATCTCAGCCACAGCCGGAATCCGCGAGGCCCAGATGCCAAATAGCGCTCCGTTAAGGGCAAACATAGCCGAAACCGCACGCCATGGTGTACGCAGCCGAAACCGGGGGCGAGGTGGCTGAGGGCTGATTGCAGGCACGTGGGCTCCTTCCAATGGGGATAAACTCTGCGAGTGGATTTGTGCGGGAGGTTGGTCCTAAAACTTGTCGGTGGCAACCCGCGTTCAGCGTCTTTTGCAGGGCGATTTAAACCATCCACGCTTACTCGTAGCATCAAAATGCTGGCGACAAATTTACGGCGAATCTCTCCGATTTTCTCAAGAGGCTCATCATCCGGATAGTGCATCTTGGTGATGCGAAATGTAGGATTTCGCGGCTTTAAAGTATTTAGTGCTCTGTAAATAAAGAGAAATATAATGTCCTACAATAAGATTGATAATGTAGGACATTACTGGCATGCTTTTCGAGACATGGTCTGGCAAAGCGCTGGACCATACGAAAGGCAGAGAATGGCAGGGCGCGATCCGAAACAAATCAATGACAGCATGTCGCCGCTTCCGCCGCGTAGCAGCAGCCGGGACGTGTTGGAGGCGTTGACACGAATGATCGATGCCGAAGGCTTGGGTATTGGGGATCGGCTGCCGACCGAAGTGGATATTGCGCGCCAACTCGGCGTTGGCCGAGCCAAGGTGCGCGAGGCACTGACCGCCTGGCAGAATATGGGCATCGTGACCCGTAACAAGAAAGCCGGAACGCGACTGGCCACAGGGGTGGTTTCTAACGCGATTCACCTGCCGGTTATGGTGAAATTGGAGGCTGAAAGCCTGTTGCGAACGCATGCTGTGCGCCGACCGCTGGAGTTGGAAACCGTGCGTCTGGCGACCCGCAATATCACAGCACATAGTGGCCGTATCATCATGGGACGGGCGAGCGAACTGATCGCGATCCTTGAGGCGGGTCAGGACTGGCGTGCCGCGGACTACCGTTTTCATGAGGCCCTGCAAGAGGCCTGCGGGAACCCGCTTTTTGGTCAATTGATCCAGCAGATTCAGCACGGTTTCAACGAAGTCTACGAAGCGCCGTTCGGCAAACCGCATTTGGGGCAGTCATCAATACCGCTGCACATGAAACTCGCCGCAGCAGTGGTTGCCGGGGATGAGGCCGAGGCGGTGCGTGTCATGGAGACTATCCTAGACATGGTTGAGGCAGAGATCCGAGAGTCGATGAGTGCCATGATGGAGGGTCGCAATGACTGATGGCTTGGATCTTGCAACGTTGATGGCCACCGTTATGGACGATGGCAATGGAGCGGTCACTCCGCCGATTGTTCAGACGTCGCTGTTCACTTTTGACAGCTATGAGGCGTTTGAGAATCGTATGGCGGGGCGCAGCAATAAGGCGATCTATACCCGCGTGCAGAATCCGACAGTGGCGGCGTTTGAGGCGCTGATGGCCAAGGCCGAACGGGGAGAAGCTGCGGTTGGTTTCGCATCTGGCATGGCTGCAATTTCATCAACAATTCTGGCCTTTGTGAAACCGGGTGACCGTATTGCCTGTGTCGAGCATGTCTATCCAGACAGCTATCGTTTCATGGAGCGGCTACTGCGCCCATTTGGCGTTCAGATCGACTATTATTCACCCAAGCAGTTCGAAGACGATGCAGATTTGCTCAAAGACGTGCAGCTTGCCTATCTGGAAAGCCCCAGCTCTGTCGTATTTCAGCCGCTTAACCTCAAAAAGGTTACAGCTCATGCCAAACGGCATGGCGTGCTGACGATGATAGATAACTCTTGGGCCAGCCCTGTGTTTCAGAAACCTTTGGCGCAGGGCGTAGATATCGTCCTGCATTCCGCGTCGAAATATATCTCCGGCCATTCTGATACCGTTGCTGGCGTGGTGGTGGCCTCGCAGAAGTATATTGACCGGATCCGCGATCTCACTTTGCCATTGCTTGGAGCAAAACTGGCCCCGTTTGAGGCGTTTCTGCTCACCCGTGGATTGCGCACATTGTCTGCGCGGATGCGCCAGCATGAGGCCACGGCAAACCTGTTCATTGATCGCTTATCGGCCTTGCCACAGGTGCGCCATGTGCATTCGCCGGGGCCAAACGATGTTCCGGGCCTGACCGGCCGTTCCGGGCTTTTGTCGGTAGAATTTGATGACAGCGTTGATATTCCTGAATTTTCCAACGCGCTAACGCACTTTCGGCTGGGGGTCAGTTGGGGCGGATTTGAGAGCCTGATCCTGCCGGCCCGTGTGGGGATTGCGCAGATTGGCGAAGAGAACTCGATGCAACGTTTTGGAGTTTCGCCGAATCTCGTTCGGCTGAACCTCGGGCTGGAGGAGGCCGAGGACCTGTGGGCGGATATCACATCTGCCCTCACGACAAGCACGGTCTGACAGGCTTGATCTGACAGCGCTGTGTGCAACGTCACACGACAAGGGGAAGGACAAAATGAAAAAACTTCTGACAGGGATTACCACGGCGGCCATGCTCATGGGGTCTGCCGCACATGCGGAAACCACGCTGAAGCTGGTCGAAGTCATCACCAGCCCGGAGCGCACCAAGGTGCTGCAGGGTATTGTTGATGGGTATGAGGCCGCGAACCCGGATGTATCCGTTGAAATCATCAGCTTGCCCTGGGGGCAGGCGTTTGAAAAACTGGCGACAATGGTTGCCGGTGGCGATATACCCGATGTCGTAGAAATGCCCGATACGTGGCAGGCGCTCTATGCGGGCTCCGGGCAGCTGGCCAGTCTCGCCGACCATGTCGCGGATTGGGAACATGGCGCGACCCTGACCGACAAAACCGTCGCGATGGGCAGCCAGGCAGGCGATCTCTATATGATCCCATATGGGTTCTATCTGAGAGCGATGTTCTACAACAAAAAGCTCTTAGCCGACGCCGGGGTTGAGCCACCGGAGACCATGGCTGACTTTATGGCTGCATCTGCGGCGGTATCGGAATTGGATGGCAAATCCGGTTATTGCCTTCGTGGTGGTCCGGGCGGCACTAATGGCTGGGTGATGATGGCGGCTGCCATGAATGGCACCAATGAATTCTTCACCGAGGACGGAAAAAGCCGCATGAACGAACCTGGTTCCGTTGAGGGTATCCAGTTCATGATCGACATGTATCAGAAGGGCTATGCGCCCAAGGATGCGGTCAGCTGGGGGTTCAATGAAATCGTTGCCGGGTTCTACTCCGGGACCTGTGCTTTCCTTGATCAGGATCCAGATGCGCTCATAGCGATCTCAGAACGTATGCCTGCCGAGGATTTTGCAGTAATCCCGATGCCGGTTGGCCCATCTGGCAAGGCATTCCCCACCATCGGCTTTGCGGGTTGGTCAATTTTTAGTTCAACCGAGCATGAAGACGAAGCATTTGATCTGGTTGCGGCACTGTCTGCACCCGAGGCCAACGGTACCTGGGCCAAGCGCGTTGGCGTGATCCCTGTTCACAAAGGCGCTGATCAGGACCCTTACTTCCAGACCGAGCAATTTGCGGGCTGGTTTAAAGAGCTGAATGGCGAGCAGTATGAACCGACCACCATGCCAACATATCTGGAAAAATGGGGCTATTTCGGTAGCACTGTCGTCCTGGAAACCAGTCAAGAGGCCTTGCTGGGGCAGCGCAGTGCGCAGGATCTGGCGGACGAATGGGCAGATCTGCTGACTGAAGAATATGCTAAATGGCAGGCGAAGCAGTGATTGCCCGCGCCCAAAAAAACGTCGTGCCCGGGGGAACCGGGGCACGACGCTCTCTTTACTGGCAGTATATGGTAGAGCCGTTTCTCTATCTGTCGCCGATGAACCTGTTGATTGGCTGTGTCATGCTGATCCCGTTGATTGTTGGAATATCGTATTCCTTTCAGTCGATTGAACTGCTCAACCCCTTTGCCACCGGTTGGGTGGGGTTTGAAAACTATCAAAAACTATGGTCGGACCGAAAATTCTGGATCGCATTGGAGAATACGTTTTTCTGGACCTTCTGGTCGATATTCTTCCAATTTTTCCTAGGGCTTGGGTTGGCGATGCTGCTCAATACGCAGTTTTTTGGAAAGAAACTGTTTCAGGCTTTGGTGTTCCTTCCTTGGGCCGTGCCCACATTCCTGTCAGCGTTGACCTGGGCATGGCTGTTCAACCCGGTGATTGGACCAATTCCGCATTGGCTGACGGCCTTGGGCGTCTTGTCGGAGCCATACAACATTCTTGGCGATCCTGATCTGGCGATCTGGGGGCCGATTACTGCCAATATCTGGTTTGGCGTGCCATTCTTTGCGATCACTCTGCTGGCGGCACTTCAGTCCATTCCGGGCGAGCTGTACGAGGCTGCCGAGATTGACGGTGCCAGCCCATGGCAGAGCTTTACCAAGATCACCCTACCGTTTCTTGCACCGATGATTGCCATCACTGTGATGCTGCGCACCATCTGGATCGCGAATTTTGCTGATCTGATCTTTGTTATGACAGGCGGCGGGCCGGCCAATTCTACACAGATCCTGTCCACCTATATTTTCACCACTGCGTTCCGCAAACTGGATTTTGGCTATGCCTCCACCATCGCGGTTGCTTTGCTGATCATCCTTCTGGCCTATGCTGTTATCCTGCTTTGGATACGCAAACGGCTGGTCAAGATCTGAGGTCACCCATGGCTACTGTTGCTCCTAAGGACGGGCGTCATCCGATGTTGGCGGTTGGTAAGATTGCCGCCATTATCTTTTACCTCGGTTTTGCACTGTTCCCGCTGTACTGGCTGATGAAAATCGCAGTGACGCCTGATGCGCAGATCTTTTCTGACGGAACGCGTATGTTTCCCAGCGCGATCACCTTCGAGAATTTCGCCACAGTGCTGTTCGAGACAGATTTTCTGGCCTATTTCCGCAATTCGCTGATTGTGTCGCTGGGCACTGCGTTTTTCACTACGCTGATTGCTGCAGGTGCGGGCTATGCGTTCTCGCGGTTTGTCTTTGCAGGCAAGCGGATCATTATTGCGGTGATGCTGATCACTCAGATGTTTCCGCTGTTGATGATCATTGCCCCGATCTACAAAATCGTTGCTGAGCTTGGATTGCTGAACTCACTCACCTCCCTGATCGTGGTCTACACCGCCTTCAACATTCCCTTTGCCACCTTTTTGATGCAGTCGTTTTTTGACGGGATCCCGAAAGATCTGGAAGAGGCGGCGATGATGGATGGCTGCTCGCGGTTTCAGGCGCTGCGCGCGGTCGTGTTTCCGCTGACGCTACCGGGGTTAGGGGCGACGCTTGGGTTTGTCTTTACCGCGGCATGGTCTGAACTGCTGTTTGCACTGATGCTGATCTCAAAAAACGACGCGATGACATTCCCGGTTGGGCTGCTCACTTTCGTGTCGAAGTTCTCGGTGGACTGGGGGCAGATGATGGCTGCCGGTGTGCTCGCACTCATCCCGAGTTGCTTGTTTTTCATCTTCATACAACGCTACCTCGTGCAGGGCCTCACGTCCGGCGCGGTCAAAGGATAGGGGGCCGGATATCATGGCGCGGATCGAACTTAGAGATGTGGTGAAACGCTACGGGGCCATTGAGGTTCTGCGTGACATCAATCTGGATATTCAGGACGGGGAATTCATCGTTCTTGTAGGGCCTTCTGGCTGCGGAAAATCGACCCTCTTGCGGATGATTGCGGGACTTGAACCGATCACCGCAGGGGAGTTTGAAATTGATGGGCAACGTATGAATGACGTGCGCCCACGTGATCGCGACATCGCAATGGTGTTTCAGTCGTACGCGCTTTATCCCCATATGGATGTGGCGCGGAATATGGGGTTCTCGATGGAGATCCGAAAGGATCCGGCCGAGGAACGCAAATCTCGTGTGGCAGCGGCTGCAGACACCTTAGGGCTGTCTGCATTGGTCGACCGTTTGCCCAAAGCCCTGTCAGGCGGACAGCGACAGCGTGTTGCTATGGGGCGGGCAATTATTCGCGACCCGCGCGCGTTTCTGTTTGATGAACCCTTGTCAAATCTGGATGCCGCATTGCGCGTGGAGATGCGATTGGAGATCGCACGTCTACACAAGCAATTGGGCGCAACGATGATTTATGTCACACACGATCAGGTCGAAGCACTGACCCTTGCTGATCGTATTGTGGTGTTGAATGGCGGCGACATTCAACAGGTTGGCTCACCGCTGGATCTCTATGAACGTCCGGCCAATAAATTTGTGGCGCAATTCATCGGCTCACCCACGATGAACATATTGCCAGTCTCCGGTGCCACGTCCGGGGTGATGGCCTCCAATGGGATGATGCTGACACTGGATCATGTAGATGACACATCTTCAGCGGTTGAATTGGGCATTCGTCCGGAACATCTTGATGTGGTGAACCCGGACGAAGGGGACCTGACGGCGGTGGCGGATGTGGTGGAACGTTTGGGATCGGACACCAATATTTATGCCAATGTCGACGGTTTGGGGCCGCTAATGGTGCGCAAGCACGGCAATGTCCCGGTCCGCAGTGGCGAGCGTCTGGGCTTGCGTGTGCAGGCACAGAATGCACATATCTTTGATGCTACGGGCATGGCCATCAGGCCAGCGGCCTAAGCCACGGTAATCACGGAGTATGACCGATGAGCGCACATCCACCTGTCGGTGATTTCAACGCGCCGGGGCACTGGCTAGACCATAGTGATCACCGGGCATTTCTGGTGGCCGATGCAAAACGACAATTGAGGTTTTTCGCCGGAAGCCTGCGTGATGGGCCGGGGTTTTACACCCTGGATGGGGCAGGGCAACCATTGCCAGATGATACCCAAGAACTGCACACGACCACGCGCTTGGTACATTCTTATGCACTGGCGCATATCTGCGGCTATAGCGGTTCCGATCGCATAATTGACCATGGCATTACCTATCTTAACACCTATCATCGTGATCCGGCCCATGGCGGTTATTTTTGGGCGTTGAGCGGCGATGCGGTCGCTGATGATCGTAAACTGGCTTACGGTCAGGTCTTTGTTTTGCTGGCGGCTTCTACTGCCAAACTCGCCGGTCATCCGGGGGCGGATGAGCTGCTGGAGGATGCAGCAGAGGTTCTGGATCAAAGGGTATGGGAAAGTGGGCCGAAACGCTTTGCCGATGAGTGGAACCGCGACTGGACGCCGTTTTCAAACTATCGCGGCATGAACGCCAATATGCACGGTGTGGAGGCGCTATTAACCGCCTACGAAGCCACACAGGATAGCGTCTTTCTGGCCCGTGCAGGTGATATCCTTGATTTTTTCACAGGGCAGATTGCTCCGGCTGAGGGGTGGCGTCTGCCAGAACATTATACCGAAGATTGGAGTATTGATCGCTCATATGCAGGGGATCCGATGTTCCGGCCGGCGGGCACGACGCCGGGCCATTCTTTTGAGTTGGGCCGGTTATTACTACAACACTGGGATCTGGTTGGTCGACCCGACGATGGCGCAGCTGACCGCGCCCGGCGACTGATCGAACAGGCGCTGAGAGACGCTTGGATGCCAGACGGTGGTATCGCCTATACACTTGGCTTTGATGGCAAAGTTGCGATGGGAAATCGGTTCTGGTGGCCGGTCACCGAGGCTATCGGTGCAGTTGCAACCTTGATCAAGCTTGACGGGCGGCCAGAGGACGAACAGTGGTATCGCCGACTCTGGGGTTTTGCTCTGGATCACTTCATCGATGAAGACCGCGGTGGCTGGTATCCGGAGATTGGCCCAGGCGGGCAGGTAACGCGCAGCATTTTTGACGGAAAGCCAGATATCTACCATTCCCTGCAGGCCTGTTTGTTGCCGTTGGGCGCTACTCAGATGAGCCATGTGAAGGGATTGCAGTTGCTGAAAACACAGCTGTTGTCGTGATTGGGTTTGCCTGTCGCTATCGCGGGTTTCTTTCACCAGTTCTAAATTGTGACAACTGATTTTAGATCGTAGCGCCAGGCTCGAGTGGGCCGCGGTTCGCCCTGAAATACGGTGTGAAATTACCGCACATCTATTTCGCGAGTACGCAAGGTAAAACCAAATAAGGACTTAGCGGGTGAGCGCTAAGTCCTTGAAATATTTGGCTCCGGCGGTAGGGATCGAACCTACGACCAATTGATTAACAGTCAACTGCTCTACCGCTGAGCTACGCCGGAATGTGGGGCTGATATATGGTGTGAGTTCTGGCGCGTCCAGAGAAAAAATGACCTTTGGTGCAATTTTTTAGCCATGCGAAGGGCTGCTATATGTACAGCCGTGGTATGTCCAAACGCCTCAAGAACGAAGCGGTGCAGCTTTCGTATCAAGAGCGGCTACGACTTGGTGTGGCCAGGTTGGAGGCCTGCCTACTTTTTGGCGATGAACTGTGTTAGGCTTGGCCGACTGGAGACACCTCAGCAACAGAGAGTTAGGGGTAGGGACGCGGTTTCGTGATCGATTGAGATCACCCAGTAACCAACCGCGTGGCCTCAATTGTGTCTCGAAAGAATGAGGCCGGAAGAGCCATCTGAACGACCGCGGGAAAACGGCTGAATATTATTGGCCTGCTTCCCGATGGGGACACATCCTGAGGATGTCGAGCAAGCTATATTGCATAGACATTGCTGCGCAGATTGCGCGGGCAAAGGGGGATTGAATGGCAAAAGTGACACTTCCGGGAAGCTGGCCGCCAGCGGCAAATATCGCAAGCGGCACATCGAGATCTTGGCTGCGATATGAACGTCAATACCCCGGATCAGACCGCCCGTCGCGGCTGATCTCACATCCATCTGCACCCTATGTCGCACAGGCACAGATAGGTGGTAGCGATGGTGACATTGATCTTACCGCGCTCGGCAATGTTGCTGAGCACTATTTGCAGCAACTTGAGACTTATGTGAACGCAAAGACGCCGCCACCACTAGGTGAGAGCGATCCGATGTTGGAACTGCTTGCGAGTGTGTCTTCTACGGGCAGTTTGCTGGATTGGTGCGATATCTGGCCGGAAATTGACGCGCCGCCGAAACGCCTGCAAGGCCAGATGGCCAGTTGGAATATGTCTCGCAACCCCAAGAGCGCCATGCCGGGAACGGTGATCCTGGTGGCGACCGAGACCATTCCTAATCCGTTGGGATCTTCTGCTCCGATGCGCCTTCCATCCGCCGGTTTCCGAGTGCCGATTGAGGTGCGTGAAACAGCTAGCGGGTTCGATCTGATCATTCGAGGCCTCACAGCGGAGTTTCCGGGCGGCGGATACGACACGCTCTCTTCGATCCTGGCGGGCAGCACTGATGACGAAAGGCTGAATGTTCTGAGCGGATTAGCTCGGTCCTTATCCGGTGTTCCTTTGGGCTACCAATCCGGTGACAGCGGTGTGGGTATCGAACAGGAACCGGTACCGGAAGTTGATGATTTTCCGATGAGTTCAGGAGCGGACGACTACACCAAAAGCGAAACGGCCAAGCCGAAGACAGCAAAGTCAACGAAAAGCCGCATCGTTTCCATTCTCGAAGAAAACATTGCCAAACGCGCCGGGGTTGAGGTCAACTCGTTACTGCTTCAGGACGTCCAGTTTTCTGCGGATCAAGAAAATGCTGCTGATGGCGCATGGAACATGACACTGACGCTATTGGCACGCGGTGAGGAAACCCCGCGCTCTGCTTCGCTCAGCTATCGTTTGACCGTACGCGTCCGGCTGAAAGATTTGACCCAGAACCGAGTTGAACTGGTTTCTGTAACCCGGGTGCCGCTCGTTAGCCATGGAGATGGCCCCGGTGGGGCAGTGATTGAACCCGTTGTCAGAGTTTTCCCGGCGCCACCGCTGGATTGGCGCGCCGCGGCGGGGCAGGTGCCGCCTCAGCCATCGCCGCCGCTGGCTTGGCGCCGCCCTGCGCGCTCCGATAGCTTGCTGGACCTGTTCCGAGAGAACGTGACGATACCGTTGGACCCAGACAGAAAGATGAAACAGGCAGCGTATGTTGTTCGCAATTGCCCCCGCATCGTAAGGGGTGATGGTGATGGCAAACTGCCAAAAGAGCTACCGCCGATTGACGTCTCAGCTGTGCCGCCGCGCAGAGATCTATCCAGCGCGATCAACGCTTATTGGCACTGTAAGACCTTCTTTGACAGTATGCGCGGGCTCGGTTTGCCACCAGAGACCTATGTGGCGACTTCGGATGGGCCACTGTCAGTGCACTACCGGTCTGGTATCACGCCAGGGCCGGGAGGGAGTGGCCGTACCATCAATGCACAGGTACGTTACGAGGTGGCCTCCGACGCCGTAGTTCAAAGCAAGCCAAGCATCGATATGCATTTGGCGCTTGCCAACCTCAATCGATGGGCAAGGGTGAAGCCCGGAACGGCGGACAGCCGACTGGAGCCGCTCAGCATAGCCACGTGTGGTCGCTGGATGATGCATGAATTTGGGCATTATCTGCTGGCCGCGCGCATTGGCCAGTTGGAGTTCGACTTTGCCCATAGCCCCGGTGACGCGCTGGCGGCGGTGTTCTTCGACCCACTGTCGGAGCTGTCCAACCCGAGTTATGCCGGGGATCCACGGATGCGTGGCTGGACCTTCCCCTATATTTTTGCGCCACGACGGCACGACCGAACCCCCGCTATGGGATGGGGATGGTATGGTCTGCTGAACCGGTCGGTGATTGAGGATCCGCCTAAACCGGGTACCGACCACAAGGCATATCTTACCGAACAGATCTTGTCGTCTTCGATCTTCCTGCTGTATCGCGCCCTGGGCGGAGATACTTTGGACGGGGCACAAGCAAATTGGGAGCTACGCGGCCGCGCGTCAGACATGACCCTCTATTTGTTGATGCAGGGTATAGCAGGACTGGCCCAGTCGCCATCGCGGGCAGAAATGCTGGAGATTGCGATGGAAGCTGCCGGATGGGGAGCGCCTGCCGCTGTGCCGTTGCTCAGAGGTGGCCTTGATTGGCAGCCTGCAAGCTCCCACAAAGTCATACGCTGGGCTTTTGAAGCCATGGGCATGTTTCCAGAAGACGCCACAAAGATCACCAGCAAGGCCGGGGCCGCGCCTTTGGTGGATATCTACATTCGTGATGGGCGCCCCGATATCTTTCCGACCGGGGACGGAGCTACGGACGTTGGGCCCGGTAGCTATGTGCCGGTTTCGCTCCACTGGGCGGCGAATGCTGATTGGGTGATGGACAGCGCGCTACCGGAAATCGGAAACCGAGGAAGTGTAGCCGCGAATGGTGCACGACTGCGGGTCTGGGTGGGTTGGGTTCTGAATGACAAACCGATCTCGCAAATCATGGAACGCAGTGTGGTTTGGTTGGGTCAGATGCTTAACCTTGGGCCATATGTCATCAACCCGGATGTGGCGGCAGCAGCGAGCATCAGCAACAGCGATCAACAACAGATCACTCAGCTGGCCGCCGATGGGCAAGGCGCAGCACCGGCGGGTGTTCAAATGGTTGTGCTTTATGAGGTGAGCGATGTCGGCGATCGGGCCAATACCGATCCTGCAGCTGCTCTGCCACTTGCCATCGGAGCAGGGGATACACCGCCCGAGACGGTGCAGACCCTTGTCGATTTAGTGGCCAATGACAACAATCTAGCCCTGAAAGTGCAGGGCTAGACGTTGGAGGCGGATATCAGTTGATATCCGCCGATACCCATGGCGTTGGCCACTCGGTTTTTGCCCTATCGAGGACACGGTGCAGGGTCGGAACATTGATATGGGGCCAAGCGCCGCCTCCATTTGGGTCACTTGGGGCTGCATCCATGATGCAGTACCAAATGCCTGCAGCAATATGGCGACCGGCGGTTGAATCCGATGGGTAATGCACGCCGATCCGCTCGCGGTTCACAGCAATCCGGTTGGCCATGGACAGCAACGGTGAGGCGATGATATCGCTGCCAAGAAGATCGTCGTAGGTTGGTTTGCGCAGCAGCGTACCGGCTGGGATCTGAGTCTCCGTGCCGGATCCGTCTGATGCATAGCCTTTCACAACACCAAATCGCTGGGCCACTCCGGGAATTTCGAGAAGAAGTAGCGAGAGAAAATGAGCCAGGAACGCATGGCCACTGGGAAATGCGGGATGGGCAGGCGGGCCAAACGGGACCGTCAGGCCGGGCCGTAGTATTGATGGCCGTACGCGTTTGAAGTGGGCTTTGTAGCTCATATAGGCAACATTGCCTAGCGCCAGCCCAAGATCGATCAGCTTTAGCGTAAAGGGATGATCAAAGCTGTTCGCCCCCAGGAAATGGATCAGATATGCAGGCAGACCATCAGCCTGGACATCGCACTCGTGAATATAGTGCTGGCGGTCGTCCTCCATATACATCTTGAGCACTTCCAGCTCGGCCACGATGATGTCGAAGCAGTCGCGCGCTTGGTCTTGGGCGTCGTCAGCGGTTCCCGCCTGCGTGTAACGCCAAAGCAGGTCGTTTTGTTCCAGCCAGCGATCACCAACATGAGCCGGGTGCCAGTGTTGGTCCTGCGATGCAAATTCTAGCGCCGCCAGTGTGGAGGGCTCGGACCTCTCTGCAGCCCGTAACCATTCACCAAGGTTGGGATCAAAAGGCAGGGACCAGAACCGCAGCGCTGGGTCCCAATCCTCGGTGATCCATTCCAAAACTATTGGGTATTGCGAGACCGGTGGTGCACCTTTGTCTTTCGGGATCTGGTAGGGGTTGATGATCATCGAGAGCGGGAAAGGATCGCCGCCGTTATTGTCGGGGCTGAAATCAAGTGTCCAAGGCAGCAGGCTTAACTCTGCCGGGGTGGCATAGTAGCTGCGCAATGTGCCGATACCTGCATCGGCCCCGTTCCCCAAAACAGCGCCGTTGCCTCCTAGTCCAAGCCCGGTACCGAGACCCGCTCCCAGCCCCAGGCCATTCCCAAGACCCAAGCCTAGGCCCAATCCCTGTCCGGTACCTAACCCCAACCCGTTTCCAAGCCCAAGTCCGTTACCCAAGCCAAGCCCGTTGCCCAGTCCCAGAGCATTGCCAAGGCCGAGCCCGTTTCCAAGGCCCAAGCCATTGCCCAACCCCAAGCCGAGACCCAAACCCAGGCCAAGCCCGTTTGATGCGCCTTGTGAATTGCCATTCGTTGTCATCATAAATCCCCCTAAAATCGTTCAATACGAGTTAAAAACCTCCTATGTGACTGCCGATATATGGCTCTGTGCCGGTCTGCCTCTCGTGTCTTTATTATTGTCGGGAAACCCCGATAATTCATTGTGTTATCTATGCTTTAGGCGGGCAATCCCGCGTGTACCAACCCTTTGATCAAACGATCCAGGGCTTCTTTTGATTTCAATGGATACCAAGTCGAAAATTTGGATACGGAAAAATGGGGGTCCAACTCCAGAATTTCCTGCGCAACCTTGCGGGCATTATCGGTCTGTCCGCTAAGCGCGAAGGAGGCTGCAAGCAACCGGAGGCTGGCCATAAAACGTGGTTTATTGCGCCGGGCGTTCTTCAATAGTTTGATCGCCTCTGGGAGGTTGCCGTCAACGAACTCTGCCAGACCGGCAGCCGTAAGAAAGAAAAAACTCAATGGATCATAGGGCGCGAGCCGCCATACATTGAGCATCCGGTCACGGGCTTCGCTGCCGTCGCCGAGATAGGCATATGTGGTCGCACTGAGCCCCCAAGCCAGCGGCAAATTCATATTATGGGCGAGCGCGTCTTCGAACAGTTCAAGGGCGTCTTCAGGGCTATTTTCATGCAGGCTGAGCACATGCGCCCGCACTGACAGTGTCAGCGCATCGTCTGGGTCCAGCTCGACCGCGCGCCGAGAATGTTTGATCATCATCAGAATGTCGTCGCGGGGGTTTTTTGAATGACCTTCAGCCAGAAAAAAATTCATGCACCACGCCAGATAAGCATGTGCCTGGGGATAGTTGGGATCCAGCGAGACCGCGCGCTGCAGCAGGGCAATGGCTTCAGTATAGCTATGGTCATCCAGCTGGTACAGGCGGGCCAGGGCGCGTAAAACGCATTTATAGGCGTCAAGACTATCTGTACTGCGGGTGCTGATATGCTCTGCTTCAATAGACAGAACCTTGGGTTCCAGCATCGCCAGCACCCCGGAGGAAATTTCTTCCTGAAAGGCAAACAGATCCTGCAGATCGCCGCGATATGTCTGGGCCCAGATCGCACGATTGCGCATGACATCGATCAGTTCGACAAAGATACGGAGCTGGTCGCGGTGCCGGTCCACCGACCCCGTCAGGAGATAAGAGACGCCAAGGCCGCGCCCGATTTCAGAAGGGTTTACATTGCTGCCACGGAATTTGAGCGTTGATGTGCGTGCCATGACAAACATGGTGCGACTACGGGAAACACCGGAGATGATTTCCTCGGTTACTCCATCGCCAAAATACTGTTCTTCCGCTTGGGCACCACGATCCTCAAACGGCAAGACTGCAAGAGTTGGGCGGTCTTTCCAATCGCTATGGGGCCTTAGAGGAACTGTATCGTTGCTGCCACCTAAGACCTGATAGACATGTACCGTGCGATCAATGTTCTTCAATAGCGGCGCGCCCAAGTCTTGGAAGCGGAGCGAGAGTTTGCCGCGTACGATGTCCCGGACCATCTTGGTGATTACCACAGTGCCCGGATCAGCCAGTTGCTGGATACGCGAGGCGATGACCACGCCGTCGGATTGTACCGTGCCTTCATCATCGATCACATCGTCGATATTGACGCCAATGCGAACCTGCATAGGGTTGGGGTCATCGTGCTGATGCGCTAGGCGGGTCTGGACGGCCATCGCCCAATGGACAGCATCCGTAGCGCTGGAGAATTCCAAAAGCAAAGCGTCGCCCGCGTCAGAGCGGCGCACGCCATTGTATCGGACCAGCTCATCCAAAAGAACCGTATCGCGCAGCAAACACCAGCGCCGCACGGTCTCGGTTGCGCTGATCTCCATATGGCGAGTGTAGTCCGCAACATCGGCAAAGGCAAAAGCCGTGAGCCGCGTCGAGACCTTGGTTGGAATTGGCCCTTGCATGGATGCTATCCTGCCATCAATTGTGGGGCAGTATATCGATTTGTCTCAGATTTCATAGAACATAGAGGACTGGGCCGTCGTTGATGACTCACAATGACGAGCAATGACAATACTGATGGATAATCAGCTATTTGCCTGATCAACCTCAGGGTAAACGGCCGTCTTCTTTACAACCCCGTAAACGAAGCTGGTGTCGATTGAGCTGATGCCGCCGATTGGGTGCAGACGTGTCCGGACAAAGCGTTCGTAGTCCTCCAGATCGGCAACCACGACACGTAGCAGATAGTCTGCAAGGCCCGTCATCACAAAGCACTCCAGTACCTCAGGTGTATCGCGGATCTTACGCTCAAAATTGGCAACTACACTCTCGGTGTGGTTCTCCAGACTGACCCGCACAAAGACCGTGACGGGCAGGCCGTACTGCTTGGCATCGACGTCGACGCTATAGCCCTGGATCACATTGGTGTTTTCCAGAATACGCAACCGGCGCAGGCAAGGCGAAGGTGATAGGTTGACCTCCTCAGCGAGATCAAGATTCGTCATCCGGCCATTGCGCTGAAGAGCGCGTATGATGCGTCTGTCAGTGGCGTCGAGTTTGGGAGATTCTGGCATAATATGCCAATCCTTGTGTCGTTTGGGGATAATTTAGCAACTAATCACCTGTCTTACCAGGCTAACATGCTTGAAACACAATGGGTGATCAACATGACAAAAACTGGCTCCAGCTTCTCAACGCGTGCAATTCACCACGGTTACGACACACAATCACAGCAGGGTGCGTTGAACCCGCCGCTCTATCTGACGTCGACCTTCACTTTCGATACCGCCGAGGCAGGAGGAGAGATGTTCACGGGCGAACGTGAAGGGCATTTCTATAGCCGAATTTCTAACCCGACGTTGGATCATCTCGAGCAGCGGATCGCCAATCTTGAAGGCGGCGAGGCCGGGTTGGCCACGGCGTCGGGCATGGGCGCAATCACATCGACGCTATGGTCGTTTCTCGCTGCCGGGGATGAGATCATTCTCGACAAGACGCTTTATGGCTGCACGTTTTCTTTCATGACCCATGGCCTTCCACGGTTCGGTGTCAAAGTTCGCCTAGTGGATATGACAGATCCCCGAAATCTGGCGGCAGCGATCAGCACCAATACCAAATTGGTCTACTTTGAAACTCCAGCCAATCCCAATAATCGCCTGATTGATATCGCCGCAATTTCCGAAATCGCCCATAAAGTTGGCGCTAAGGTCGTTGTCGACAACACGTTTGCCACGCCAGTTATCACGCGCCCGATTGAATTTGGTGCCGATATTGTGGTGCATTCAGCTACCAAATTCATCAGTGGACATGGCGATGTGATCGCGGGTCTGGTTGTCGGATCCAAGGAGGATATCACTCAGATCCGCCTTGTGGGGCTGAAGGATATGACCGGTGCGGTGATGTCGCCATTTAGTGCGATGTTGCTGATGCGAGGGCTGAAAACGCTGGAAATCCGCATGGAGCGGCACTGCAGATCTGCCCAGAAAGTGGCCGAGGCGTTGCAATCACACCCTGCAGTCGAACGGGTTTACTATCCGGGTCTCGATGGTTTTGCGCAGGGTGATCTGGCGCGCCGTCAGATGTCTGGCTTTGGCGGCATGATTCCGTTCGAAGTTGTCGGCGGCAAGGCCGGTGGTATTGCCATGATGAACCGCCTGGATATGATCCAGCGCGCGGTGAGTCTGGGCGACGCGGAAACGCTGATCCAACACCCGGCCAGCATGACCCATTCTACCTATACGCCCGAAGAACGTGCCGAACACGGTATAGCAGAGGGGCTTGTGCGGATGTCCGTTGGGCTTGAAGGTGTGGATGATATCATAGACGATCTCATGCAGGCGCTGTCGTCACATAACGCCTACGCAGCCGCCTGAGTATAAACTGACATGCTCTTTCCGCGTCCTTGTGGGAAGGCAAACATCTGTCTCTTATCCACGAGTTTGCACATGACCCCCAATGCAGCCGATCTAACGCTCACCGCGCCCGAAACACTCAAGACGATTGAGCAACGGCTTTTGTGGTTATCACATTGGATGATCCACAATGCCAACCACCTTCGGGCGAAGCACGATGGGATCAAGGTCGGGGGGCATCAGGCCAGCTCAGCGTCGATGGTGTCGATCATGACGGCGCTGTATTTCTCGGCGCTCAAGCCAGAAGATCGGGTGGCGGTGAAGCCACATGCCTCTCCCATTTTTCATGCAATTCAATATCTTATGGGAAACCAGACCCGCGATAAGATGGAGGGTTTTCGTGGGTTTGGTGGCGTTCAAAGCTATCCTAGCCGCACCAAAGATATTGATGATGTCGATTTTTCAACTGGTTCGGTTGGGCTTGGGGTAGCGATCACGTCCTTTGCGTCGATGGTGCAGGATTACATCAAGGCCAAACCCTGGGGGCAGGATGCGCCGCAGGGGCGCATGGTGGCGCTGGTGGGTGATGCAGAGCTGGATGAGGGCAACGTTTACGAGTGCTTGCAAGAAGGCTGGAAAAACGATCTGCGCAACACATGGTGGATCATCGACTACAATCGCCAGTCACTGGATGGGATCGTGCGCGAAGGGCTGTTTCAGCGCATCGAGAAGATTTTTGATGCCTTCGGCTGGGATGTGGTGAAGGTAAAGTATGGCGCGCTGCAACGCGCTGCCTTTGCAGAGCCAGGTGGCGACCGGCTCCGTGACTGGATCGACAGCTGTCCGAACCAGATGTATTCGGCCCTGACGTTTATGGGTGGTTCTGTCTGGCGTCAGCATCTGATGGAGGATCTTGGCGATCAGGGGGATGTCAGCGCCCTGATCGAACGGCGTTCTGATAAGGAGCTGGCCGCGATGATGGAGAACCTCGGCGGCAACTGTGTTGCGTCGATGGCCGAGACTTTTGCCGCCATCGACCATGATCGCCCGGTCTGTTTCTTGGCTTATACGGTTAAGGGCTGGGGCACGCCAATTGCCGGACACAAGGATAACCATGGTGGGCTGATGAACAAAACCCAGATGGCGGAATGGCAGCGCTATATGGGGGTCGCAGAGGGCGCGGAATGGGAAAAATTTGCCACCGTCGAAGACCCATCAGCGCTGCAGGCGTTTCTGGATAAAGTCCCGTTTTTTGCCAAGGGTGCCCGCCGCTATCAGGATGCGCAACTACCGGTGCCTAAGATCGCGGTCAACGCTGAGCGTGAGATGTCGACACAGATGGGATTTGGCAAGATTCTTGATGATCTCTCTAAGGGCGATAGCGATCTGGCGGCGCGAATCGTCACCATGTCACCGGATGTGACGGGCACCACCAACCTTGGTCCTTGGGTTAATCGTCGCAAGCTGTTCGCCCGGACTCCACAGTCAGATACGTTTATCGAACATAAGATTCCGTCGACGGCAAAGTGGGAATTCACGCCCGCAGGTCAGCATATCGAACTGGGTATTGCAGAAATGAACTTGTTCCTGCTGCTGGGGGCGGCCGGTTTGTCACAATCGCTCTTCGGCAAGCGGTTGATCCCTATTGGAACAGTTTATGATCCCTTTGTGGCGCGTGGTCTCGATGCGTTGAACTATGCTTGCTATCAGGATGCCCGATTTATGATTGTTGGCACACCGTCAGGTGTGACGCTTGCACCGGAGGGCGGCGCGCATCAGTCTATCGGCTCGCCTCTGATCGGCATGTCGCAGGACGGGCTGGCTGCCTTTGAACCAGCGTTTGTGGATGAGCTGTCGGTGATCATGAGCTGGGCGTTTGACTATCTGCAACGCGACGGTGAAGGCGATCCCGACGAACGCACGTGGCTGCGCGATGAAACCGGTGGTTCAGTCTATTTGCGGCTGACCACCAATCCAATTGAACAACCGGGTAAGCGGGTGGATGACGCGTTCCGCCAAGGCGCTATTGATGGCGCATATTGGTTGAAGAAGCCCGGGCCAAACTGCGATGTGGTGATTGCCTATCAAGGTGCTGTCGCACCAGAGGCGGTCAAGGCTGCCGCAACCATTGGTGAGGGGCGCCGCGATGTAGGTGTGCTGGCAGTAACCTCGGCTGATCGCTTGAATGCCGGTTGGACCGCTGCGCAACGCGCGCGTGCGCGTGGTGTTGCCGGAGCCCGCAGCCATATCGAGACGCTTCTGGCTACGCTGCCCCCTCATTGCAAGCTAATTACCGTTATTGATGGACATCCGGCCACCTTGGCCTGGCTAGGCAGCGTACAGGGGCACCAGAGTATTCCTCTAGGTGTGGAACACTTTGGTCAAACCGGCACCATCGGTGATCTCTACCGCCACTTTGGCATTGATGCGCAAGCCATTACAGAGGCTGCAGATGCGCTCACGGATGGTCGGAAGCTGAAGGTCGTATAAGCCAGCGCGGCCCTTTGCTTCAGAAGGTAGCATTCAGCGCGACTTAGCTACTTTGGTTATGCAGGAATTTTAAGGTTAGATATTTTAATCTTGAAATAAAGATCCACTTCAGCCTAGGCTTCCCTAAGGGCACGATAAAACGGCCCATGGATACAGCGCACCTTGGTCATTCTGGCGCGGCTTACCCAACACAATGTGACCTCATGATTGGGGTCGCATCGGGCCAAGTGGCGTGAGACGAGTAAATCCGAGGTCAGATCAGCAAAAAGCTGGCGCCGCGCGGTCCAATCAGAAAGAGTATGTAGCGAAGAGCCGCCATCAGAAGTGGCCTTCAATGCTCAGACAAATCAGGGAGATGGACCTATGAAGACACTGACGACTATGGCGCTGGCAACAGCCGTTTCTACGTTGGCTTTGGCTGCCGGGGCTGAAACTAAGATCGGCATGATCACAACGCTGTCGGGCGGTGGCGCCGGATTGGGCGTAGATGTGCGCGACGGTTTCATGTTGGCGATGGAGCAAGCCAATCGCGATGATATCGAGGTGGTGATTGAAGACGATCAACGCAAGCCAGAGAGCGCCGTTCAAATCGCCGACCGTATGATTCAATCCGAGAAAGTTGACATTATGACCGGTATCATCTGGTCAAACCTCGCTATGGCTGTGGTGCCCGCCGCAACTGCGCAGGGGGTGTTCTATCTTTCTCCCAATGCGGGTCCATCGGCGTTGGCGGGCAAGCGGTGCCATGAGAACTACTTCAATGTCGCTTGGCAGAATGACAATTTGCACGAGGCAGCAGGCGCTTACGCCAGCGATGCAGGGTTGAAAAACAGCTACGTTCTTGCCCCGAACTATCCTGCTGGCAAGGACGCGTTGACCGGCTACAAGCGGATGTATCAGGGCGATCTGGCGGGCGAAACTTACACCAAACTGGGACAGACGGACTACGCTGCAGAAATTGCGCAGATCCGGGCATCTGGCGCGGACTCAGTCTATTTCTTCCTGCCGGGCGGCATGGGGATCTCTTTCTTGAAGCAATATGCCGATAGCGGTGTGGATCTGCCTGTTGTCGGACCGGCATTCAGCTTTGATCAGGGGATCCTGCAAGCCGTCGGTGGCGCCGCATTGGGGATCAAGAACACATCTCAGTGGAACAAGGATCTCGACAATCCATCAAACACTGCTTTTGTCGCTGCCTTCCAGCAAAAATACGAGCGTTTGCCCTCTCTCTATGCCAGTCAGGGCTTCGATACGGCTAATCTGGTCCTGAGCGCTTTGGAGAAGGCGGATGTATCGGACAAAGACGCGTTTCGTTCCGCCTTGAAGGCCGCAGAGTTTGACTCGGTTCGCGGTGATTTCTCATTTGGTGATAACCACCACCCGATCCAGAATATCTATGTGCGTGAAGTGATTCAGGAGGGCGATGTCTTTACCAACAAGATCATCGCCACGGGTCTGGAAAATCACGCCGATGCCTACGGCGTTGAGTGCAAGATGTAAGATAAGGCGCGGAGTCTGGAAGCCGGGGGCACGTGCTACCCCGGCATTTCGGACCATATCAGGCCGGAAAATCAATATGTCCCTCATTCTTATTCTGGAGCAGATCCTGAACGGATTGCAGTTCGGGGTGATGCTCTTTCTCATGGCAGCTGGCCTGACGCTTGTCTTTGGCGTCATGGGGCTTATCAACCTCGCGCATGGTGCGCTCTATATGGTGGGGGCTTTTGCGGCTGCTATTGTTGCGGCGTGGACAGGGTCTTTTGTGCTGGCCTTAGTGGCGAGCCTTGTTGCTGCGGCAGCAGCAGGTGCTTTGGTCGAGCTGCTGGTGATCCGCAAACTCTATGATCGCGATCATCTCGATCAGGTTCTCGCGACCTTTGCGCTGATCCTGATTTTCTCCGAAGGCACACGTTGGGTATTCGGTTCGTTTCCTCTGTTTCTGGATGTACCGAGTTATCTGTCGGGTCCTGTGACGTTGCCCGGCGGGATCCAATACCCCCTTTATCGGCTCGCTATTATCGCGATTGGTCTGCTTGTCGCTGCCGGTTTGTTCTGGCTCATCGCGCATACCCGCATCGGTATTCAGATCCGTGCGGGTGAAAATGACCGCGAGATGATCGCAGCGCTTGGTGTTGATATTTCAAAGCTTTACACGGTGGTCTTCGCTTTGGGTGCGGCTTTGGCGGGCTTGGCTGGCGCATTGGTTGGGGCGATTCAGTCGGTACAGGTTGGCATGGGAGAGCCGGTATTGATCCTCGCCTTTGTTGTGATCGTAATCGGGGGTATCGGATCGATAAAGGGGGCTCTGGTGGGGGCACTTCTGGTCGGGTTGACGGATACATTGAGCGGCGTGTTCCTGCCGCAGCTCTTCGGATTGTTCATGGAACCAGCGAGCGCCACATCGGTTGGAGCGTCTCTGGCGTCAATGTTGATCTATATCCTGATGGCGGCAATCCTACTGGTGCGCCCCTCTGGCCTATATGGAGGGCACAGCTGATGATGCGCGAACGGATACTGAACGCAGGCGTCATTCTCGCGCTGCTGGCTGTTCCTCTTTGGGCGTGGAGCGCAGATGAGCCATTTCTAATCACTCTGGCCACCAAGGTTGCTATCCTTGCGCTGGCGGGTGTTGGATTGAACATTGCACTGGGCATAGGCGGGCTGGTCAGCCTGGGGCATGCGGCGTTTTTTGGTATCGGAGGCTATGCCATGGGTATTCTTGCGGCCCATGCGCAGAACTATGAGCCGTTGATGACCTGGCCGGTGACAATAGAAGGCAGCAACCAAATGCCCCTGATCTGGCTGATTGCCGGCGTCGTCAGTGCACTTACGGCTCTGGTAATAGGGGCGTTGTCTCTGCGCACATCAGGTGTTTACTTCATCATGATCACGCTGGCCTTTGGTCAAATGCTTTATTACTTCGCGATCAGCTGGTCGGCTTATGGCGGCGAGGATGGATTGTCGATCTGGGTCCGCAATGAGTTTCCGGGCCTCAATACATTGGTACCGATGCATTTTTTCTTAATCTGCTATGCACTCCTATGCCTTGCCTTGTGGTTTTCTGCCCGGCTGGCACGGGCGCCCTTCGGTCTGGCATTGGCTGCGGCGCGCCAGTGTGAGGCACGTGTGGAAACAGTGGGCATTACACCATATAAGTTGCGGCTCACGGCCTTTGTAATCTCGGGCGCGATCACAGGTTTGGCCGGCGCCCTGTTTGCCGATCTGAACCGGTTTGTCAGCCCCACCATGCTCAGCTGGCACACCAGCGGCGAGATTATGATCTTTGTGATTATTGGCGGTGTTGGTCGGCTGTTTGGTCCTGTGATTGGTGCTGCGTTATTCATTCTACTGGAGCATCTCTTAGGCGGTATCAGCGACTACTGGCAGATCTATCTTGGTGGGCTTCTGCTGATCATTGTGCTTTACGCCCGCGGTGGTGTGACCGGTGCCCTTTGCGGGCGGGAGGTTGCGCATGATTGAGGGTGTCGTGTCAGAGCAGGTTCTGAAAGTTCGGGGCTTGAACAAATCCTTCGGTGCGTTGCAGGCCAGCAAAAACATCACACTTGACCTGCGTGTCGGTGAAATTCATGCATTGATTGGTCCAAACGGCGCGGGAAAATCAACACTTATCAAACAGGTGTCCGGGGAACTTCACCCCGATAGCGGCACCGTTGAAGTGTTGGGCCAAGATGTCAGCAATTTAGATCGCGTCGCACGCGCTCGGCTTGGCCTTGGCCGAACGTTTCAGATATCCGCGTTGGCAATGGAGTTTACAGTGTTGCAAAATGCTGTGCTTGGAGCGCTTGGCGCACGGGGTGGTGTGTTCCGGTTCTTTGGCAAGGTGATGCGGGACAGCCTGCTGGTGGCACAGGCCGAGCATGCGCTGGAACGTGTAGGTCTTATTGACGAAGCTAAGCGTCGGACCGCGGATTTGTCACATGGGCAACGCCGCCAGCTGGAAGTCGCCGTTGCCCTTACGATGGCCCCAAAACTGTTTCTGATGGATGAGCCCATGGCCGGGTTGGGCGCGGGCGGCTCACAAACCCTAAC
Source organism: Phaeobacter cretensis (assembly GCF_047372505.1). Classification (NCBI taxonomy): domain Bacteria; kingdom Pseudomonadati; phylum Pseudomonadota; class Alphaproteobacteria; order Rhodobacterales; family Roseobacteraceae; genus Phaeobacter; species Phaeobacter cretensis. Next base: position 79,871 of record NZ_JBKBEU010000001.1, on the reverse strand, counting down.
AGCGTTCCTCAATGAGCTTCGGCAAGAGGCGCCGATCCTTTTGGTTGAACATGACATGGATGCAGTTTTTGCTCTGGCGGATCGGATCAGCGTATTGGTTTACGGACAAGTGATTGCTACTGGCACTACAGATGAAATCCGCAACAATCCTGAAGTGCGCCGAGCATATCTGGGTGAGGAGGATGCCGTATGACATTGTTATCATTAAACGGAGTCACTGCATCCTATGGCCCGTCCCAAGCGTTGTTCGGGATTGATCTTGATATTGCAGAAGGTGAAGTCGTCGCCTTGATGGGTCGAAATGGCATGGGGAAATCCACCACGATCAAGACGATTTGCGGGATGCTGCCTGTTTCTGACGGGGATATTTCCTTTGCTAGCAAAGACCTGCGCAAGTTGCCGTCTTACAAAATAGCACGCTTGGGAGTCGGGCTTGTACCTGAGGGACGTCGGTGTTTTGCACCGCTCACTGTAGAAGAAAACCTGATTGCAGCTGCGCGCCCCGGATCTTGGGATTTTGCAATGGTTGCAGAGCTGTTCCCGCGCCTGGCGGAACGCCGTGATCAGACGGCGTCTTCTTTGTCTGGGGGGGAGCAACAAATGCTGGCGATTGGGCGCGCACTGATGATCAATCCACGGCTTCTTATCTTGGATGAAGCAACGGAAGGCTTGGCACCGGTGGTTCGGCAGGAAATTTGGGCAGCCATTTCCCGCCTGAAACGCGATAGCGGCCTGTCTATATTGGTGGTGGATAAGACGCTGCGCGAGTTGGCGGCCGTGGCTGACCGTGCGATTATCTTGAACAAAGGCAGATCGGTCTGGGCGGGTGCAATGGATACACTGACACCGGAGCTGAAAGACAGATATCTGGGCGTCTGATCGTCCGGTCTTGCTTGGCCTTGTTGCATCGGTTTACTAGGCAGGGACAAACGCTCTTGGCCAAGGATACGAATATGCCAGCGATCACGATCTGCATACCGGCCTATGCAATGGGCGGGGATGGTGCGCGGTATCTGGCAGAGTCCTTTGACCACCTCTGCAAACAGAGTTTTACCGATTTTGATATTGTCGTGTCTGATCAATCAGATGACGCGGACGTAGAGACCCTGTGTCGGGCGTATGAAGATCGTCTATCTATCACCCATCTGTGGAACCGTGATGGACCTAGGCAGGCTTCTGCCAATGTGAACAACGCGATGGTTCACGCCTCGGGCGATGTTGTCAAAGTGCTTTTTCAGGACGATTTTATTATTGATATCAACGGTCTGAAAGCGATCTTTGATGCGATGGGGCAGGGCGCTGATTGGTGCCTTTGCGGCTCTGGCGTAACGCGTGATGGCCATACTCTGATGCGTCCGATGACCCCGCGCCTGACTGATCGCTTGCACTTTGGTAAAAACACCGTCTCCAGCCCCTCTGTGCTCGCAATGCGCCGTGCGTCGCTGATGAGTTTCGACGAGGAATTGATATGGTTGATGGATGTCGATCTCTACAAGCGGCTGTGGGACAGATACGGGCATCCGGCGATTGTCGAGGATACAGTGATCGCAAACCGTATGCACGACGGGCAAGTCAGCGCCTCGGTTAGCAAAGCACTGCGCCAGAGAGAATTGCGTTACATGAGCCGTAAGTTTGCCAAAACCACCAGATTGCGCGGCTGGTTGGAGTATTTCAGGCAGCGCTTGAAAGCGTTGTAGAGCGTATCTGGGAGCGACGCTGGATGGGCGGCTAAAATGCCCATCCAACATTTTCAATATCTTAGCGAGATAAGTGGATGTTGAAATGTTCTCGTATCGCCATGTCTAACACTGGATCAAACTGTGCCCGTGATGGCTCAGACAGGATTTCGATCTTGCGCGAAATAGCCTTTGCAATCAGGTCGGGCTTATTGATCTCTACCCACTCCTTGGGTGACGTGCGATCAGCAAGCGCGGGGTAAATATAGTCAGTTTGCATCCGTCCCAATGTCTGATCCGAACCCAGATAATGGCCGGGCCCACCGATACAGGTGGCGCGTATGGTTTCCAGACTGACAGAGTCCTCGTCGACCTCGATCCCCCGAACGCAGCGCAGTGCCTGACCAATCAGATCGTCACCCAGGATCAGCGACTCAAGACAGAAACCGAGCAGCGATGCGTGCATGCCCGCGGCCTCATAAACCATGTTTAGCCCGGACAGTCCCGCAAGCACGTTAGAGCACATCTGCTCCCATCCAGCCTGCATATCCGGCATTTTCGCATCTGCAATCCCTGCCGCAGCACCGCCGGGCAGGCCATAGAATGAATGCATCTGCGCGCAACCCGCAGACAAAAGCGCCTGCTCCCCGGACCCTCCAGACATTGCACCCGTCCGCAAATCGGAAACAAAGGGCCAAGTGCCAAATATAGCGGGCGCACCTGGCTTTATCGCGTTTACATAAACCAGCCCAGCAAGGCATTCCGCCACCGCCTGCACAATCGCACCAGCGATAGGTGCAGGCGCAGTTGCGCCGGCCTGCCCAGCGGAGAGAAGCAGCACCGGCATGCCGGCCAATATGGCAGCCTCCATCGCTTCGCAGCTTTCTGTGGCGAATTTCATAGGTGGTACGACAAAACAGTTTGAGTTGGAGACAAACGGACGCTCACGCCAGGCGGCTTCTCCACCGGCGATCATATGCAGCATCTCGATCACCGGCCCGACAAAAGCGGGTTCGGAAAAGGAGGTGCCGACATGTTTTGATGTACCGGAACAGCAGGCATAGATCGTGTTTAGATCCATCTCCAGATTGTCGGTGATATCGCGTGCCACCATAGGGCGCTGCAGGAAATGGATATTATCCATTCGGTCACATATACGGGCGGCATCGTGTAGATCCTGAACTGTGCATTCCCGGTAATTGCGCCCATCGATTTCGACCAGGTGAACAGCAGCACCGGCAGTCCCAAAATGTACTTTATCTCCAGATAGATGCAGGTCGTTCTTTGGATCCCGACCATGCAGGATGACGCTACGATTGGCGTTGCGAATGGTGTCTTCAACCAGTGCGCGCGGGAAGCGGATACGACCGTCTTCGCCTTCAATGCAGCCCGCTGCCGTCAGATAGGCGACCCCGGTGGGCGGGGCATCAGCAAGGCCGATTTGTTCTAGCGCATCAAGCGCAGCTTGGTGAATGCGTTCGACGCCCGCGTTGCTGAGTGGGCGATACTGTCCACCCTCCAACCCGGCACGAACTGGGCGCAGGTGATCGGCAAGCGGTGCTGCACGTGCAGCTCGACGTGCGGCTCGGCCACCGCTGCGCGCCGCACGAGGGGCGTTTGATTGATCTGTCATTTGAGGTCTCTTTTGGCTTAGTTCAGGGGGCTGATCGGCTCAGATCCCCTGCGGACGACCCCGAGCTGCCCGGCCACGGGACGCACCGATGGTTCGGCCAATCAGGATGATGAACCATTGTTCACCTGACTGTTTCCCTGGCTGTCTTTCTGCCATTTCGATGCTCCGTTGACCTCTGGACATCGTTGCACAGAGGGCGACCGATTCTATCTCATTTGCGACCTTTGTGAAATTTGCGACTTAAATTTCAAATCACCTCAGCTGGAGGTCGTCCGTTAAACTGGTAGTAAATAGCGTAAAAAGGTAATTATTATAACGCATTAAGTGGCACGGTGGGGCTGTCTTCGTCCCGCTACTTCGGACACTTTGGAAAAGCGATCATGCTGAACCGAGTGTTAAGCATTTGGATCGATACTCGTCGTAGTTGGACAACCATGCGCGCCTGAATGGCGAGCCGCCAGAAAGGGCAGCGCCGATGACACCGGCCTTCTTTTGCAGAACAGATGAAAACTGCTCGCCACACGCTCAGCGGCGGGTAGGTTGCAAGCCCGCATTGGATGTGTTCTCGCTGCGTAATCTCATCGCCGGACTGGGCGGAGTGTTTATTGGATGCACTCCTGTATTGGCTGAGGATTGGAGTGGCGTTTTTCTGGGTGCGTCGATTACGCAAAGCCATCAATCCCAATCAGATACAGGTTCGACGACAGCATCAGGACTACATCTTGGCTACGATCATGATTTTGGCCGGTTGGTTCTGGGCGGTGAGATCGAAGTTGATCGAAGCGGTCGTGCAAGCGTTAGCCCGCAGGAAGATCATACCCACCGCGTGAAACTGCGTGCTGGCTACGACATGGGCCAGACGCTTGGGTATGTAACCATTGGCTCGGCCCGCAATGAGACCGCGACCGATAGCGATAATGGGGCAGTCTATGGCCTTGGCGTCAGCTATTCTCTCAACCGGGCTCTGCGGTTGAGTGGTGAATATCTGCATCAGGACGCCAATGATGGTGCAGCCCTGCAGGCACCGTCACGCGATATTCTGTCGATCCGCGCGTCTTTTCGGTTCTGACGAACCAAACATCCTGACCCCGGTTCCTGATTTACGTATCCGTCATTGAGCTGCGGATCCGACTCCAGCGCCGCTTCCATCCCCAAATTACATCCCCCATCAGACTGCCGACCTGCTCGGTAGATGATCACGCGATTGTACGCGCACTGCATTGGGCAAGCAGAAATTGGCCTGTTGCATCCATGCTGCGCGCAGCTTTGCCAATCGGCGTATTGCCGCGTCAAAGCGGTCAGCAAGAACCTGCTTTGGGGAGTGGTTTTCGGCCATTTGACGCGCAAGAATCCGGAAAACCACAGCAGGGTCTGGAACAAATCGGTCTTCGATCTTCTTTAGGGGAAGCAGACGCGAGAGTAGCGCGTCTTAGAAAAGCCAGATGTCGTAAAGACAGACAAGGAGAAGTCGAGATGACTCGTATCGTATCTATGGCCGCCATGGCCGCAGTCCTGAGCACCCCAACCTTTGCTGGGAACCTGGAAGAGCCGGTTCTTGTTCCGACCCCATCAGCCCCGCCTGTCGTAGTGGCGAATGATGGTGGCGACTGGACTGGTGCCTATGTCGGCGGCCAGATCGGCCAGCTGGATGCAGACACCAGCACCGGTCTGTCGGGGGATGATGTATCTTATGGTGTGCATGCCGGCTACAACTATGACTTTGGCCGTTTTGTCGTTGGCGGTGAAGTCGATTTTGACGCCACTGATGTGGATTTGGGCGGCGGTGCTACCGTCGACTCGGTCCTGCGTGGCAAGCTCAAGGCAGGTTATGATTTCGGTCCTGTACTTGCCTATGTGACTGGAGGCGTGGCTCAGGTCGACACGTCGGTCGGTGATGAAACCGGTGAATTCTACGGTATCGGCGTCGCTTACCGTGTGACTGATCAATGGACCTTGGGTGGCGAAGTGTTGGAGCATGACTTTGACAATCTTGGCAGCTCCGGCATTGGCGCGGATGCGACCACCGTTGCTTTGCGGGCGTCGTTCCAGTTCTGACCTCAGCCTAATTTGTGAGTATCGCAGCGCGTCCATTTCAATATGGGCGCGCTGTTTTTATATGCAAATTTACGATCGCCGAGAACATGAGGGTAATGCCCAAATTGCAGGCTTGGCGGGGCATTCTCGCTGTGTTATGCCAATCTCATGAACCAGATATGCAACATTATTACCTGCTGCATTACCTGCTGAAAAATTCAGCGGGCTGGTATCTGTCGTTCCTTTCTTTTGAACAAGTTGCTAAGCCCGCGCTGTGCGCCGCTTATCCGCGGTACCCGTTGGGAGATCGGCCAAGGGCGTTAAGGCGCTATGGTCAGACGAAGGAATAGTGATGACGACGATCAAGCTGCACAACACCCGCACGAGAGGCAAAGAGGTGCTGGATCCGATCAACCCTGACGATGTGCGCCTCTATCTCTGTGGGCCGACGGTTTATGACCGCGCCCATTTGGGAAATGCGCGCCCGGTCGTGGTGTTTGATGTGCTCTACCGGTTGCTGCGCCATGCCTATGGCGCTGATCACGTCACGTACGCGCGTAATTTCACGGACGTAGATGACAAGATCAATGCAACAGCTCTTGCGCGCATGGAAGCGGGTGTACCCGGAACACTCGAAGAGCTGGTTCAGGAGCGCACAGAAGAAACCATCAGCTGGTATCTCAATGACATGGGGCAGCTCGGTGCCCTTGAGCCGGATCACATGCCACGTGCGACGGCTTACATCCCGCAGATGATCGCGATGATCGAAGAGTTGATTGCTAAGGATCATGCCTATGCAGATGGGGCGGGTCACGTGCTGTTTTCGGTCAAGAGCTATGCCGACTATGGTGCGCTGTCTGGCCGGTCGGTTGACGACATGATCGCGGGCGCGCGGGTCGAGGTGGCAGACAACAAACGCGATCCAATGGATTTTGTTTTGTGGAAGCCATCGACCGACGAGCTGCCGGGGTGGGAAAGTCCTTGGGGCCGTGGCCGGCCGGGCTGGCATATCGAATGCTCGGCAATGAGCCATGAGCTGTTTGGCGACAGTTTTGACATTCACGCCGGCGGCAATGATCTGATGTTCCCACATCACGAGAATGAAATTGCGCAAAGCTGCTGCGCCCATCCCGACGGTGAATTTGCAAAAATATGGCTGCACAATGAGATGCTGCAGGTCGAGGGCAAGAAGATGTCCAAGTCGCTGGGCAACTTCTTTACCGTTCGGGACCTTTTGGATCAGGGCTATCCGGGGGAGGTGATCCGGCTTGTGTTTTTGCAAACCCATTATCGCAAGCCGATGGATTGGACCGACAAAAAGGCAAAGGAATCAGAGGCAACTTTGCGCAAGTGGCGTGCTCTGACAAAGGGTGCCGTACCTGCGACGACCGCGACGACCTCTGTTATTGATGCACTGTCGGATGATCTGAACACTGCCGGAGCATTAACGGAGTTGCACCGGCTTGCCTCAGGCGGTGAGGCCGCGGATCTGTTGGCATCGGCACAATTGCTAGGCCTGTTGAGCGAAGAGATGGGTGCTTGGGCGGAAGGTGAAGATATCGATCTAACCGCTTATGAAAACGCACTTTTCGACGCACGTCAGGCGGCAATGGCTACCAAGGACTTCTCTGAGGTGGATCGTTTGAAAACCGCCTATCTTGCAGCCGGGGTTGAGGTTCGCATGTCCAAGGATAGCGTTGAACTTGTTCCGGGTCCTGAGTTTGATGCAGACAAACTGAGCGCAATTTAGGGCCTGAACTTAGATTGCTGCGGGTTGGTGACTAGCCTCCCGCGGCATAACGACCAGACTACACGGGCCCTCATGGGTGGGGGCGACTATCATTTGCCAAGCCATAAGGCCAGCCATGACCAAAGAACGTCTTTACCTATATGACACCACGCTGCGGGACGGGCAACAAACCCAAGGCGTGCAGTTTTCCACCGCTGAAAAGGTGCAGATTGCAAGGGCTCTGGATGATCTTGGGGTGGATTACATCGAGGGTGGCTGGCCAGGCGCGAACCCAACCGATAGTGGTTTCTTCGACGCAAGCCCAAAGACACGTGCGACCATGACGGCCTTCGGTATGACCAAACGGGTAGGGCGCTCTGCCGCAAATGATGATGTCCTGGCGGCCGTATTGAACGCCGGCACGGAGGCGGTCTGTCTGGTGGGCAAAAGCCATGACTACCACGTCACACACGCGCTGGGGATCACGCTTGAGGAAAACCTCGACAATATCCGGGCCTCGGTTGCGCATCTTGTTGCAAAGGGCCGTGAGGCATTGTTTGACGCCGAGCATTTCTTTGATGGCTACAATGACAACCCTGACTATGCGTTGGAGGCCTGTCGCGCGGCGCTGGATGCTGGTGCGCGCTGGGTCGTGCTTTGTGACACCAACGGTGGAACTTTGCCGGGCGACGTCGGACGTATTGTTGCTGAGGTGATTGCGGCAGGATTGCCGGGGGATCGCTTAGGCATCCACACTCACAATGATACCGAAAACGCGGTGGCCTGTTCGCTTGCAGCAGTCGATGCCGGCGCACGGCAGATCCAGGGCACATTGAATGGATTGGGAGAGCGTTGCGGCAACGCGAATCTGACCACATTGATCCCGACGCTCCTGCTGAAACACCCCTATGCGGATCGCTATGATATCGGCATCGATCTGGAAGGGCTCAGCACTCTGACAGCTCTTAGTCGGATGTTGGACGAAATTCTGAACCGGGTACCGATGAAACAGGCGGCTTATGTAGGCGCGTCAGCCTTTGCGCATAAGGCAGGGCTGCATGCTAGCGCGATCCTGAAAGATCCGAGTACCTATGAGCATATCGATCCGGCGCGGGTCGGAAATACACGCATCATCCCGATGTCCAATCAGGCGGGGCAATCGAACCTGCGCCGTCGACTGTCCGAAGCGGGATTGAGTGTTGATAAGGGTGACCCGGCACTTGCGCGGATCCTGGAGCGGATCAAGACACGGGAGGCTGATGGCTATTCCTATGATACGGCGCAGGCGTCGTTTGAGATTTTGGCCCGTGAAGAGCTGCGACAGTTGCCCAGTTTCTTTGAGGTGAAACGATACAAAGTCACAGTTGAGCGGCGCAAGAACAAGTATGACCGCATGGTGTCGCTGTCAGAGGCCGTCGTGGTTGTGAAGGTAGATGGTCAAAAGCTGCTTTCGGTCAGTGAATCCCTTGATGAAACCGGCAACGACCGCGGGCCGGTCAATGCATTGGCCAAGGCGCTCACCAAAGATTTGGGCCACTACAGCAAGGCGCTGGACGACATGCGATTGGTCGATTTCAAGGTGCGGATCACACAAGGCGGCACAGAGGCGGTGACGCGGGTCATAATCGACAGCGAAGACGGCAAAGGTCGGCGTTGGTCTACGGTTGGCGTCAGTGCCAACATAATTGACGCGTCATTTGAGGCTTTGCTGGATGCAATCCGGTGGAAGCTTTTGCGTGACACCGGTGCGGCCGGCGACCAGTCCTGATGATAGAATTTGATGACGATATGACCGCCTGTGCCGATCTGGTGCACAAAGGTGATCCTGATAGGTTTGCAACGGTCATGGCCTCTCCGGTCGCGGTTCGTAAACCGCTATTTGCGATCTATGCCTTCAATCTGGAACTGTCACGCGCACCCTGGGCGTCGACCGAGGCAATGATTGCTGAGATGCGCGTCCAGTGGTGGCGCGATGTTGGTGCAGAGATTGCGGCTGGCGGTCCGGTACGCCGCCACTATGTTGCAACGCCCTTAGGGCAGGTGCTGCGGTCCGACCTTGGGGTTCATATCGATTCAATGGCAGAGGCGCGGCGCTGGGATATCTACCGTGATCCGTTCGATGATGAGGCCGCGCTGGTCGATCATATCGACAAGACGTCCGGGTCATTGATGTGGTTGGCGGCTGCAACTTTGGGTGCGGAAGATGAGCAATCTGTGCGCCGATTTGCTTATGGTGTTGGTGTGGCCAATTGGTTGCGCGCGATCCCTAAGTTGGTTGCGGAAAAACGAGTGCCGCTACTGGATGGCACATCTGAAGGAGTGCGCGCGCTGGCCCAGAGCGGACTGACCGCGTTAAAAGAAGTGCGCGCCAACCGGGGGGCGATTGCGGCGTCGGCGCGACCCGCCCTGCTGCCGGGCTGGCAGGCCAGTACGATACTGAAGCAAGCAATATCGGCTCCGCAACGGGTTGCAGAGGGTGCATTGGGCACCAGTGAATTCCACCGCCGAGCAAGCTTGATCTACCGGGTTGCAACTGGCTGCTGGTAGCCCTGCCAAAGTGGTATAGAAAAAGACGCCTGCGGTTTCCCGTCAGGCGTCTTTTTAGTTTTGCCGTCAGATATCACTGGATATCAAATGCAGGTCGGTGCCGCCCAAACAGAAGCGTACGGGCTAAATATCGCGGAGTGGACGCGGTCGTAGCATCAGCCACAACAGTGCACCGCCCGCCAGTACCAGGAACGGAGCCATCGCTATGTTGACGGCAGTCCAGCCCTCGACAGCACTGCCACCGGAGCAGTTCATCAACCCGCCGGAGGCAAGCGAGGCAAAGGTCACGCCGCCAAAGACCAGCAGATCATTGAGCCCCTGCATGCGGCCACGCTCATAGCTCTCATGCGCGCCGGCCAGCATGGTGGTTGCACCGATAAACCCAAAATTCCAGCCAATGCCTAACAATACCAGAGCAACAAAGAAGTTTTCCAGATCCACGCCATGCAATGCAACAGCGCCTGCACCTGCGAGCACTATCAGGCCTGCACCAACGATTTTTTCGACACCAAACCGCGCGATCAGATGACCGGTAAAGAACGATGGCACATACATTGCCAGAACATGTGCGGTAACGACGTCGGCAGCTTTGCCCTCGCTAAAGCCACACCCAACAACGGCCAGCGGTGTGGAGGTCATGACCAGGTTCATCAACGCATAGGAGACCATGGCACAGATGACGGCGACAGCGATGGTGGGCGTGCGCAGTAATTCCATTCTGCTGCGGCCTTTGGGTGCATCTTCGCTTGGAACTGGCGGTTTGGGAATTTTGAGAAACAGGAACAGGATTGCGCCCAGTACATTCACTGCAACCACCGCCATATAGGTGCCGAGGAATGGGATCACAAAGGCCTGGCTGGTTGCTTTCACAATTTGCGGGCCGATAATGGCGGACAACAATCCGCCTGCCATCACATAGGAGATCGCCTTGGGCCGGAAGGAATCCGACGCGGTGTCCGTGGCGGCAAAGCGGTAAAAACCCTGCGCGCTCATATAGATACCAGTCAGGAAACTGCCGAGCAGAAAAATAGGGAAAGATCCAAGGTATAGCCCGTATGCCCCGATAATACCGCCAAGCGTGCCACCTGCCGCACCCACAAAGAAGCCGACCTTGCGCCCATATCGCTGCATAATCGCTGAAATCGGCGTGGCAGCCAGCATGGATCCAGCCACAATCAGCGAAATCGGCAACGTTGCAAAACAAGCATTGCTGGCAAGCGATTGACCTGCGAGACCACCAATGGTGAAGATCATCGGCATCTGCGCCCCCAAAAAGGCCTGCGCGAGCACGAGAATGAGCACATTGCGCTTGGCAACGCTGTCGTCGGGGAGGGGGAGTCTGTCAGTCATGCGAAATGCGTATCCCCGAAATTCCGGCGGGGCAAGATTGATGCTGCATGGGTGCGCAATGCGCGCGAAAAAGACGCGAGGGGATATGTAAGTGAGACAATCGCAAAAACCGCAGGATGTCAGCATGGATGGCGCTGATGATCCGACCGTAGGCCGGATCATCACTAGTGACGCCTGTGTGCAGGATGGCGCGGATTGGCTCGTTGCTCATGACCCGCGTTTTGCAAGGGCCATTGATCTCTGTGGGCAGCTGCCACTACGCCGTAAGCCGGAAGGTTTCGCCGAGTTATTGAGCGCAATCGTTAGCCAACAGGTCAGTGTAGCCTCCGCCAATGCTATATGGGGTCGGATGGTTGAGGCGGGGCTCAATACGGAATCGGCAGTTGCTGTTGCCAGCGAAGACGAATTGCGCAGCGCAGGCCTTAGTCGACAGAAAATACGTTACGCCCATGCGTTGGCTCAGGCCCGGATCGACTATGATGCTCTGCGGAGCCAACCGGATGCCGAGGTGATCAAGATCCTCACACAGGTCTCAGGCATCGGCACCTGGACGGCAGAGATCTACGCGATGTTCTCGCTCGGGCGCGCGGATGTGTTTGCCCATGGAGATCTGGCCCTGCAAGAAGGGGCGCGGGTGCTTCTCGATTTACCTGATCGCCCAAAGCCTGCTGAGATGAGACGCATCGCCGAGGCCTGGTCTCCCTGGCGGTCGGTTGCGGCGCGCGTGCTCTGGGCCTATTACCGGGTGGCAAAGGACAGGGAAGGGATCCGATGACACGAGTATTGAAAGCCGAGCGCAAAGCACCTTTGTCGGGACAGACCCGATCAGTGGTTGTGTTTCTGCATGGCTACGGGGCGAATGGCGCTGACCTTCTGGGGTTGGCTGATCCGCTCGGCGAACATCTGCCGGACACGCTGTTTGTGGCACCCGACGCGCCGGAGCGCTGCGCTGGCACCCCGTTTGGCCTCCAGTGGTTTCCAATTCCTTGGATTGATGGATCGTCAGAAGAGGAATCGATGCGAGGGATGACAGCATCGGTTGAGGATCTGAACGCGTTTCTCGATGCATTGATGGTAGATGAGGACGTTCTACCAGAGCAGGTTGTGCTCTTTGGATTCTCCCAAGGCACAATGATGAGCCTGCATGTCGCACCGCGCCGTGAAGACGCAATTTCCGGGGTTGTGGCTTTCTCAGGCCGACTGCTGTCGCCCGAGACGTTGAAGGATGAGGTGGTCTCCAAGATGCCCATACTTCTGGTCCATGGTGACGCTGATGATGTTGTGCCACCGCAATCGTTACCCGAGGCAGCCGACGCACTGGGCGAAGCTGGGTTTCAGGATGTTTTTGCACACATCATGAAAGGGACCGGCCACGGAATCGCCCCCGATGGACTCAGCGTGGCGCTGGCCTTCATGCGGGATAAGCTCGGCCTTTGATCCACTAAGGATCGGTATTGGATCAAGCTTGCCACTCAAAATCGAGAGTCGCGCGGTTCAACGCTTACGCGGCTTTCGTGGTTTTCTGGGCGGCTTCGGTCCATCTGTTGGCCTTACTGATCCGCCATTGTTGGTTGCGGCCTGACGCCGGGCAATCGCCTGCCGGTTTGGGGCAGGTTTAGGCTTTGGCGGGCCGGGAATAGCTGGCGCTTCCAGATCATCCCAGGTTCCTGGCGCTAATCCATCAAGGGTCCAGATCCCGATAGCGGCACGGATCAGGCGCAGCGTCGGATGGCCAACCGCGGCTGTCATCCGTCGAACTTGCCGGTTTTTCCCCTCACGGATGGTCAATGCAATCCAACTGTCGGGGATGGACTTGCGTACCCTGATTGGCGGATTGCGCGCCCAAATGCCATCTGGTTCGGTGATCAGTGCGGCCTTTGCTGGGCGGGTTAGCCCGTCCTTCAGCTCCACACCTTCGGCAAGCGCCTGTATCGCGGCAGCATCTGGCGTGCCTTCGACCTGCACCCAGTAGGTCTTTGGCATTTTATGCTGAGGATCAGATATCCAGGCCTGCAAGCGACCTTCGTCGGTCAGCAGCATCAGGCCCTCACTGTCGCGATCTAATCGGCCGGCGGGGTAAACACCCGGTAGGTCAATCCAGTCGCTGAGAGTTGCACGTGGGCTGCCTTTGCTGCCGCCATCAGTGAACTGAGGCAGCACGTCGTAGGGTTTGTTAAATCGGATCAATTTGGTCATGTGCCCGCAATAGGCAGAGGGTAGGGTGCTGACAAGGGGAACAGGGCGGATGGGTGATGTCTCAGACTGTCCTTAGGTGCCCCGTTCGGGGTTGTTACGCGGCTGTCATGGAATCACCCTACCGCTTGACCCAGTGACAGGCTGAGATCCCACACAGATCATTGATAATGGGGGCTTGCCAGTTGCCCGACACGATATATAGTTAATTCTAAGCAGGGGCGGGCTCCCCGCTCTGGTGTCGAAACGCAGACAGACAGGGCGATTGAGTCGTTGCAGAACATGCAGATCCATCAGCAACAAGCCAGACCACAGTGGAGCGCTGCCGAACCTATTGGCGCGGACTTATCTGTGACCCAGTATAGCTATGTTTCGCTGCGATTGAGACCGCGAACCGGTCTGCGAATACGTGTTTGGCCAATGCCGAGCCATATGTCGGTCCAGTCGCGGACCTCTGGCTCCAAGATAACTGATCCAAAGACAAGCGCGTGGGCTCCACGCGCTTTTGTTTTTTCTAATACCGGGACTTTTCAACGCGGTGTCTTCAGCGCGTTCAGGGTTTCTGGTCAATGGCTCCGGTCCGGGCGCAGGCCACTGTCATTGGAACGAGGAGGTGCAGCATGACCGTCGCCGTTGGTAGTCTCAGAACGTTGATTCTGAATGCAGATATGCAGCCGCTTAGCTGGGCGCCGCTGTCTGTCTGCAACTGGCAAGATGCCTTTGTCGCCGTTCATCAGGAGCGTGTGATTCAGGTTAAGACCTATGAAGATGTCGCGGTGCATTCGGCCACGGAAGCCTTTGAGGTTCCTGCTGTTGTTGCGCTCAAACGCTACCGCAAGCGTAAGAAGGTGGCCTTTACGCGCTATAACGTATTTCTGCGCGATGAGTTCTGCTGCCAGTATTGTGGCCAGAAGTTCGCAGCTAAGGATCTTACATTTGACCATGTAATCCCGCGCAGTAAGGGTGGGGCTTCGTCCTGGACGAACATCGTGGCCTGCTGCAGCGCTGATAATCTGCGCAAGGGCAATCTGACGCCTCAGGAGGTCGGATTGAAACTGCGCCGCAAAGCCTTCGTTCCGACGCCGCACGAATTGGATGCCATTGCCCGGCGCCTACCGCGACCAAAACCGGAACTGCACCAGACGTGGATGGATTTTCTCTACTGGGATAGTGAGCTGGACAGTTAAGCGATTAGAAACATAGGTAATTGCAAAGAAGGCCCCGACCAAAATGCTGGGCCTTCTTTCGTTTACACAGAGCTGGAATTAGCTCTTTGCGCGTTGGACCATGCCAAAGAGATCACGCGGATCATCGGGATCGGCCAGCATATCCAGCTCAAGAAAGAAATCGGTGCCCTTGATCTGGTCGCGGATGTAGCGCAGAGCTGAGAAATCCTCGATCGCGAAGCCTACACTGTCAAACAGAGTGATCTGCTTATCATCACGCCGCCCAGGTTTCTGACCCAGGATCACCTGCCACAGCTCGGTGACCTCGAAATCTTCGGGCATCTGCTGAATTTCGCCCTCGACGCGTGTCTGGGGCGGGAATTCAACAAATACGTCGGAGCGTGTAAGGATGCCCGGTGCAAGCTCTGTCTTACCGGGGCAATCCCCGCCAATCGCATTGATGTGGACACCGCTGCCGACCATGTTGTCGGTCAGGATAGTGGCGCACTGCTTGTCGGCGGTGCAGGTTGTCAGGATCTGAGCGCCTTCGATGGCCTCTTCCGGTGTCTTGCAGGCTACAACGGTCAATCCGCTGGCTGCGAGGTTGGCTGCGCATTTCGCGGTGGCGGCAGGGTCGATGTCATAAAGGCGGACCGACGACAGGCCGCAGATCGCCTGCATCGCCAGAGATTGAAATTCGGACTGTGCGCCATTGCCAATCATCGCCATCGTAGTAGCGCCTTTGGGGGCGAGATGCTTGGCAACCATGGCTGAGGTCGCGGCTGTACGCAGGGCCGTCAGAATGGTCATTTCCGTCAGAAGCACCGGATAGCCGGTGTAGACATCGGCCAAAAGGCCAAAGGCAGTGACAGTCTGAAGTCCCTCGGATGTGTTCTTAGGATGGCCGTTTACATATTTAAAACCATAGGCTTCACCGTCCGATGTCGGCATCAATTCGATTACGCCCACGTCGGAATGGCTGGCGACACGGGGTGTCTTGTCGAACAGCTCCCAGCGTTTGAAATCATCTTCGATATACGCAGCGAGATCTTTCATCACGGTATCGATCCCGACATGATGAACAAGGCGCATCATATTGTCGACGCTTACAAAAGGCACAAGCGCCTTATCGGAGGGTTGGGTCATGAGTGGATCCTTTCACTGGGGCTACAGCGGATGTTGCCAACATGCGGTGCACCGGCCCGCCAGCGGTTTCGAGTGTTTGTATGGAATGCGTCAGCAAGGTTGTGCAGCGCTTATTGATAGCTCCGTGTCGGACGGTCAAATACCCGGCGTCCCAAGGCTGACGCACAGAGGTCGACCATAAGATGCGCGGTGCGGCCACGTTCATCCAGAAATGGGTTCAATTCCACCAGATCAAGCGAGGTCATCAGACCGGAGTCATGCAGCATCTCGCAGACCAGATGCCCCTCACGCACCGTGGCTCCGCCGGGCACCGTGGTCCCCACGGCTGGGGCTACAGCTGGATCAAGGAAGTCCACATCCAGCGAGACATGCAGCATGCCATTTGCCTCAGCCACCCGGTTGAGGAAGGTCGACAGCGGGCCAGCAATGCCGTTTTCGTCAATTTCACGCATATCGTGGCGATGGATATTGCTGGCCTCCAATGCCAGACGTTCTGGCGTATCAACCGAGCGCAGGCCGATCATGCAGACATTTCCTTCTGGGACCGGGTTTTGAACCTTGGGAAAGCCTGCAAAATCCGGGCGTCCGGTGAAGTAAGCCACAGGGGTTCCGTGAAGGTTGCCACTGTCAGAGCTTGCAGGCGTGTGGAAATCGGTATGTGCGTCCAGCCACAATACGAATTGCGGGCGCCCTTCTTTGGCGGCGTGATTTGCGACCCCGGCCACTGAGCCGAGCGATAATGAGTGGTCGCCCCCCAAGAAGATAGGCAAGCCACTCTTCATGGCCTCTTCCGCAGCACGGATCAGGCGATTGGTCCAGCCAATGGTCTCGTTTCGGGCAAACACAATACCGTCGTTGGTATCTGCCTCGTGGTTTGCTGGGCGCAAGTTGCCTTGGTCGATAACCTTATGACCCAAGCTTTCGATGGCGCGTCCAAGACCGGCGGTGCGATAGGCGTCGGGGCCCATCAGGCACCCAGCGCGCCGCTTTCCGCTGTCTACGGGGGCGCCAATCAGAATACAGGTCTTGGAAGTCACGCACTCGTCTCCTTTGTCAAACATGTACACTCATAGAAATCTCCGATTTGAGGTAGAATATAGCATTCAAATCGCCCATATAGCATGGTGAGTGTTCAAGACGGAGAGTAAATTGGACAAAACGGATGAGCGCCTGATCGCAGCACTGCGCCATAATGCACGTGCTTCTCTGTCCGATCTGGCATTGCAGCTGAACCTGTCACGCACCACGGTTCGGGCCCGGATAGAACGATTGCAGGCGAAGGGCGATATCCTGGGGTTCTCAGTTGTACTGAAAGAGGACGTACTGCGCGACCCGGTGCGTGGGTTGATGATGATCGGTATCGAAGGTCGCGGCACCAGCCGCATTACCCGGCAGCTTCAGGGGCTGCCGGAAATCAGGGCTATTCACACCACCAACGGGCGTTGGGATTTGATTGTCGAGCTGGGCACCGAAACGCTCGAAACTCTTGATGCCGCTCTTGCCAAGGTTCGCACATTCGAGGGTGTCGTGAGCAGCGAAACCAGCTTACTGCTTGCCACCAAGAAGGACAGCTGAACTCTAGCCTCCAATGGCACACCAGTGACGTCCCGTTGCGCGCCCGCGTTGATGCGGACTTTAGATCCGGTTTTTGCGCATATGGTTCGCCGCAGCAATCCAGATCATAGCCAACAGGAGTGAGGCGATTGCATTCCAACTTGCCATGGACATGCCGAACATCTCCCACGGAACATCGTCACAACGCACCAACGGCGCGGACATGATCTGCTGCATAAGGTCTTCGGAGCTGAGGTCGCCAATCGGTCCGGAAGTGCAGGAGTTCGGACCTTCCCACCAGCCATGCTCCACTCCTGTATGATATGCACCGATACCAGCGGTCACTGACGCTGCCAGCGCACCAAGGTACGGCAGGACGGCCATCGGCAATGCCAGAGCCAAAATTCCGATCGCAATTGCGCCTCCATGCGGATAACGCTGCCAGATACACAGTTTACATGGTGGCATATCGCCGATGTACTGAAATCCAAAGGCACCAAGCAATAGTGCAGCTGATCCGGCAGTGGCAATCAGGATGAGGAATCGGCTCATATCTATAGGACCTTTAGTGCGAAAAATCCGCCGAACAACAACACGACAAAGATTGTAAAGACAAGGCCCAGACGGCGTTCGATAAAGTCGCGGATGGGCGCGCCAAATTTCCACAGTAGCCCGGCAACCACGAAAAACCGCAATGCGCGCGCCATAATAGAGGTCGCGATGAAGGTTGCGATGGGCATTCCTGTCCAGCCTGACATTATTGTGATCACCTTGTAGGGGAAGGGCGTGATGCCCGCGATCAGAACTGCCCAAAACCCAAAATCATTAAAACGCTGATTGAAATCCGCCATGGCATCGCCTTTGCCCATTGCGGCAAGGACGGGCTGTCCGATGCTGTCGTAGAAAAACGCTCCTATCGCATAGCCAAGCAAGCCTCCTGCTACTGATGCAACCAAGGCAACCAGCGCGATCAACCAGGCCCGCGAGGGGCGGGCCAGAATCATTGGGATCATGAGCACATCAGGTGGAATCGGAAAAACCGAGCTTTCGATGAAGGCAACGCCTGCCAGCCACCATAGAGCCTTTGGGTGATCGGCCAAGGCCATGGTTCGGTCATATAGCGCGCGCAGCATTGTCGAGGCTCTCTCCTTGGCGGTCTGTTTTGAGCGGTGCCACGCGGGCGCGGGCAGGTCAACCGCCATCGTCGACCAAGGTCAGGGAATACACGCACACTGTGTTGTGAATTTTCCCACTTCAGAGCACGATTTCGCTATGGACCTCCGCCGCGGGCTTGGGTAGGAACAGGGCAGAGGCCCAAGTGGCGGAATGGTAGACGCAGGGGATTCAAAATCCCCCGCTGGTGACAGCGTGCCGGTTCGAGTCCGGCCTTGGGTACCATGAAAAGCAGAGAGTGCGTTCTTCGCCTCTCTGCTTTTTTTGTTTTAAGTCAGTTTGTTGTCTGGCGCCGAGCCTCAGGCTTTCTCAGGTTCGTATCTAGCTTCAGGCCACGCGATTTGCAGAGGCCGCTAGCAGAGTTTGCGTATAGGGATGCTGAGTCTGACCTGCACGCATGGCATCAATACTCAGGATTTCGACAATCTTGCCATGTTGCATCACTGCGGCCTGATCGCACATATGGGCTACGACCGCGAGATCATGCGACACCATGACAAAGGTGAGCCCCTGTGCCGCACGTAGATCACTGAGCAGATTCAAAATTTCCGCCTGCACCGAGACATCGAGCGCGGAGGTTGGCTCATCCAAAAGTAGGATATCCGGTTGGGGTGCTAAGGCGCGCGCGATGGCAACACGTTGGCGTTGACCGCCGGATAGTTGGTGGGGGTAGCGAAAGCGGAAGGAGGGACCAAGCCCCACATCCTTCAGCAGTTGGTCAACCCGATCATCAATATCACGAAACCCATGTAGATGCAGCGTCTCGGAAAGCACCTGATCGACCGATTGGCGTGGATGAAGCGAAGCATATGGATCCTGAAACACCATCTGAACGGTTTTGTAGAACTCTCGGTCTCGGGTCGGGCCTAACCGCTTTTCTTCTACGGTGATCTCTCCATTCCATTGTGGTGCGAGACCGGTGATCGCTTTTAGGATGGTTGATTTTCCAGAACCGCTCTCCCCGACGAGGCCAAAGCTGGAACCCGTCCGAACCGAAAGAGAGGCGGATTTCACCGCATGGACCAAGGCGTGCCGTTCACCGAAATAAACGTTGAGGTCTTTGATATTCAAGGCTGTTGTCATCACCGCCCCTCCACACTTGGAGCATCCCGCCAGGCGGGATCACGTTGTAGAACTTCCAGCCGGGGGCGGGGTGTATCAAATCGGGGAAGGCTGCCCAAAAGCCCCTTGGTATAGGGGTGCTGCGCTTCGTGCAGGCGGTTGGCATTGCAGACTTCGACAATGCGGCCGGCATACATGATCAGGACCCGGTCGCAAAACTGCGACACCAGATTAAGATCATGGCTGATAAAAATCAGGCCCATGCCGCGTTCCTTGACCAGTCGATCCATGATCGACAGCACTTGCCCCTGAACCGAGACGTCCAGCGCCGATGTCGGTTCATCGGCAATCAGGATCTCGGGGTTCGGTATCAGCATCATGGCAATCATGATGCGCTGCCCCATGCCTCCGGACATCTCATGTGGATATGCGGTCATCACGCGTTCCGGATCACGGATCGACACCGATTCCAACATCTCCAACGCCTTCTGGTGGGCCTCGGCTTTGGTTGCTTTGGCATGCAGGCGGTGCGCCTCTATCAGTTGGTCGCCGATTGTCATCACGGGGTTGAGCGAAAACTTGGGGTCCTGCATCACCATAGATATCTGCTCACCACGCACTTTGCGCATACCACGCTCGGATTTTTCAAGCAGGTTCTCGCCGTGAAGCGCGATTTGATCCGCCTCGACCATGCCTGGTTTGCGGATGAGCCGTAGGATCGCACGGCCAGTCATGGATTTTCCTGACCCGCTTTCGCCAACAATACCAAGTCGCTCTCGCCCGAGCGTAAACGAAACGCCGCGCACCGCATCAAAGATACCGTTGCGGGTAGGGAAGCGAACCCAAAGATTTTCTACATCCAATAGCGGGCTCATGAGGCGCTATCCTTCGGATCCAGTACATCGCGCAAGCCATCGCCGAGCAGGTTGAACGCAAGGGATACGGCAAAGATGGCCAGACCGGGCATCGTGGCAACCCACCAATGATCAAGAATAAACCGGCGGCCTTCAGAGATCATTGCTCCCCATTCAGGACTTGGCGGTTGTGCTCCAAGGCCAAGGAACCCAAGACCGGCAGCCGCCAGGATAATCCCGGCCATGTCTAACGTGACCCGTACGATCAGCGATGAGACACATAGGGGCCAGATATGTTTGATAATGATCCTTAGCGGTCCTGCACCTTGCAGGCGAATGGCACTGATGTAGTCTGAGGACCGGATTGTCAGTGTTTCCGCACGCGCCATACGCGCATAAGGCGGCCACGCAGTAAGAGAGATCGCCAAGACTGCATTCTCAATCCCGGCACCAAGTGCAGCAACAAAGGCCAGCGCCAGTACCAGCCGCGGAAAGGCCAGAAAAATATCGGTGATCCGCATCAGAATGATATCGGCCCAACCGCCGACATAGCCGGATACAGTGCCAACCAGCAGTCCGGCGATTGGTGCAATCATTGCAACCAAGGCGACGATGTAAAGCGTGATACGAGCACCATGGATCAACCGGCTCAGGATGTCGCGGCCAAGTGAATCTGTGCCCAGAAAATGTCCCTCGGTACCAAGTGGCTGCAGCCGATTGGCCAGGTTCTGCACATAGGGATCATGTGGTGCTATTACCGGTGCCAGTAGTGCGATGGATATCAGCAGGATCAAAATACCAAGCCCGACCATTGCCATGTGGTTCTGGCGCAGCGACAGCCAGCCTTGATACAGCGCTGCCATTCGTGCTTGGCGACGAGACGTCGGTGTGTCTGTCAGCAGCCAGTCTCGCAGGCCTTGTGGCGGGGTCGGTGTCGACGTTTGCGGTGACGTGCTCATTTCGACCTCGGATCAAAAATTTTGTAGAGAAGATCGGAGAATATATTGAGACAGATGAACACCAATCCTACGACGACAGTGCCGCCCAGTACCGCATTCATGTCAGCAGACAGGAGCGCTGTGGTGATGTAGCTGCCGATCCCCGGCCACGAGAATATGATCTCGGTCAGGACAGAGCCTTCGAGAAGGTTGGCATAGCTTAGCGCGATAACGGTTATTAGCTGCACACGGATATTGCGGAATGCATGGGTCCAGACGACAGCCCATTCGTTCATGCCTTTGACACGGGCGGTGGTAACATATTCTGCGGAGAGCTGCTCGAGCATAAAGGAGCGGGTCATCCGGCTGATATAGGCAAGGCTGTAGTATCCCAGCAGGGCTGCGGGCAGCACGATATGTGAAAACGCATCACGAAAGGCGCCCCAGTCGCCTGCTATAAGGGAATCCAGAAGGATCATACCCGTAACTGACGGGATCATGTCCTCGTAGAAAATCCCCTGACGGCCGGGTCCGCCAACCCAGCCCAGAATGCCATAAAACAGCAGCAGCCCCATAAGGCCCAGCCAGAAGATTGGCATCGAATAGCCTACCAGCGCGATCACACGTGCAATCTGGTCGATCCAGCTGCCGCGGCGTACCGCAGCGATCACGCCGAGCGGCACGCCCAGAATGCAGCCAAAAAGAATACCAATGGTGGCGAGTTCAAATGTCGCCGGAAACACGCGGGCAATATCAGAGGACACATCCCGCGCCGTCAGCAGGGAAGTTCCGAAATCGCCCCTTAGGACATCGGTGACATAGTAGAAAAACTGTACCGCCAGCGAGCGATCAAGCCCCAGCTCGCGGTAGGCGGCATTGTACTGTTCTTCGGTGGCACGTTCGCCGACGATGGCCAGTACCGGATCAATGGGCATCACCCGACCGATCAGGAAGGTCACAAACAAAAGGCCCAGCATTGTGACCGCGATGGACGAGAGCGTCACCAATGTGCCGCGCGCCCAGGGTGGGAGGGGCAGCCAAGGCCGCCGCTCCGATTCTGTTGCGAAATTCGCCATATTACTTGGTCACATCCCAGTAGGCGACCGAGGTGATCGCGCCACCAAGGCTAAGACCTTCGACATTTTTGGCCATACCTGCCTGTTCGATCAGCTGGAACATCACCGCAAACGGTGCGGTGTCACGGAATTGCGCCTGAATATCGTGATACATCACAGCGCGTTTTTCGGTGTCGCCTTCGATCACGGCAGCGGAGACATCTTCGGTCAACCCTCCGGTGTCCCAACCGTTGCGCCAAGCCAGCAGGCCCGTTGCATTGGCTTCGTCCGAGTTATCTGGATTATAGGCAAAGGTGCCTGCGTTTGTATGCGGATCGGGATAGTCCGGTCCCCATGCGCCCAAATAAATGTCCAACTCACGCGCGCGGTACTTGCCGAGGATCTGTTTGCCGGTGCCCACTTCTAGATTGAGTGTAATCCCTGCCTGAGCAAACGTATTCTGCATAGACTGCGCGATTTCCAGCCGTTCCTGTGCTTCACGCACACCGACGGTCAGTTCCAGATTTTCGACACCAGCTTCTGCCAGCAGGGCCTTGGCCTTTTCTACATCGAGCGAGAACGGGTTCTCGTCGACCGCACCCAGATAAGTTTTGGGCAGGAAGTTCTGATGTCCGACATACCAGTTCTTGAGGAAGCTGTTTTCCATGCCGTCATAGTCTATCAGATACTTCAGAGCCTGGCGCACCTGTGGCTTGGACAGTTCAGGGTGTTTCTGGTTGAACGACACATACATCAGGCGACCGCGCATCTCGCGCAGGACTTCGACGCCTTCAACGCCGGCAAGACCGTCCACATCCGACGGGGTAAGGTCGCGGGCCACGTCAATGTCGCCGCGTTCCAGCATCAAGCGTTGGGTGGCGCTTTCCTGCACGTGACGCACGATGACGCGCTTCATGGCCGCTTCACCACCGTAGTAGTTAGGATTAGCGGTCAGGGTGACGCTTTCCTTTGGCTTCCAGCTGGCGAGGGTGTAAGCACCGGAGCCCGCCGAATTGGTTGTCAGCCACTTGTTGCCCATGTCTCCATCGACTTCATTGGCCATGACCAATTCTTTGTCGACAATGGCACCGATGGTTGCTGTCAGGCAGTTTAAGACAAAGGACGTCGCATAGCGCTTGTCCGTGGTGATCGACAGCGAGTTGCCATCCACCTTGATGGTCTCATCAATATTTTCGGGGGTGAAGCCGAATTGTGTGATGATGAACGACGGTGTTTTATTGAGAAGAACCGCGCGCTTGAGCGAAAACGCGGCATCTTCGGCGCGGACCGGATTGCCGGATTGGAACGACACGCCGTCACGCATGGTGAAGGTGATGGTGCGCCCGTCTTCAGATACGGTCCAGCTTTTAGCCAGATCAGGCTGATACCCTGCATCGAGATCAGCAGGATCAAAGTTGACCAGCTTGCCATAGATGTTGCGGATAACATCAGCGCCCGCGAATTCGAAACTCTGCGCCGGGTCCAGGGTGGTGATATCGTCAATACGGTTGGCGATGACCAACATGTTGGCGGGCGTTTCAGCCAGGGTCGTCATCGGTGTCAGGCCGACTGCCAGTCCCAGTGCAGCCGTGCCAAGAAGGGTTTGAATGGTTTTCATTTTTAACTCCCTATCGTTTTTTTGATCTTTGAAATCTGCGCTGTTCTTAGCGTCTTGTTTTTGTGTTGCTTTAAATAAAGTGGGGGTGTGTATCGATTAGCTGTTTGCGCCTTCGACTGGAGTTTTCCAAGTGGCATCAAGAACGCGTAGCCAATTGTCGTAGCACAGTTTTTTCATCAGGGCATCATTCACGCTGTGCTCGCGTAGCGCGGCGCGCAAGACCGGTAAACCGGCTACTGTTTCAATGTCCTGTGGTACGGTGGCGCCATCGAAATCAGACCCGAACCCAACGCGCTCTTCGCCCAATTGGCTTATCAAGTGATCGATGTGGCGGAGGATTCGATCAATCGGTGTGTTTGCGTCCATTCGGCCATCCTCACGCAGGAACGCCACCGCAAAATTGAGGCCGACCATCCCGTCGCTGTCGCGGATCGCATGAAGTTGGCGATCCGTTAGGTTCCGGCTGTGAGGCGTCAGCGCATGGGCATTTGAATGGGTCGCAACCAACGGCGCCTGACTTATTTCAGCTACATCCCAAAACCCGGCTTCGTTCAGATGCGATAGATCAACCATCACGCCCAAGTCATTACAGCGTGCCACCAGCCGCTTACCATCCGTGCTCAGCCCTGGGCCGATGTCGGGCGATCCCGGAAAGCGAAAGGGGACGCCATGGCCAAAGCGGTTAGGACGACTCCAGACCGGACCAAGAGAACGAAGCCCGGATTGATACATGACCTCAAGCATATGAAAATCCGGATCAATTGCTTCCGCTCCCTCCATGTGCAAAACGGCGGCCATCACCCCATCTGCAAGACAGCTCCGGATCTCTGTCGTGCTTCGGCAGATCTTTAAGGCGCCTTCGCGTTCTAACTGAAACAGGATCGCAGCCTGAGAAAGCGCGACATGGGCAGCATCGGGCCAGTTTATTTCCGGCGGCAGAGGCAGATCATAATGATCCGCCATCATTTTGTCTTCGTCGTGAGTATTGACAGGATCAGGGACGTAAATGGCAAAGAAGCCACCGCCAAAGCCGCCCTTTCGGGCTTTTGCCAGATCTATCTGACGTCCACCGTTGCCTTGGAAACCGTCCATGTCGGGTGAAATGTCGCGATTGTGCAATCGCAGCAAAAGATCGTTATGGCCGTCGAAAATAAGCGGGTCAGTCATTATTACTTCCTAATTCCCGGCTATGAGGTCGTGTTTTTTGCGCTAACGCAAGGGAATTTACGTTTGTTTCCGCGATAAGACCGGCCAATGCCTGAAAAGTACCGAAAGAGCGATGATACGGTCGACATGATCGCTCATCGCGGCAAAGCCTTGCTCTGCCAAACCTAAGAAACGTTCGAATATCGCGCATCGGCGACTCGGCAACGCTTAGTCTTGTTTCAGCCCATATGTAGCGAAGGCGGCAATTGCGTCGTTGATCTGCGCCGTACTCAGCAATTTGGGATCCCCAATGCTGCGTGCCAAAATGTAGGTGCGCGCCAGGCTTTCGAGTTCCACCATACGCCACATCGCGTGATCCAGGGTGTCGCCAGTAGCAATCGAGCCATGGTTTGCCATCAGGCACCCATGGCGATGTGCCATCGCGCGGACAACATTTTCGGATAGTTCAGCGGTTCCGAACAGGGCGTAATCTGCCACCGGTACGTCATGGCCGCCGAATGCCGCAACCATATAGTGACAGGGTGGAATCGACATATGGTTAACTGCCAGTGCGCAGCAATTAGCGGGGTGAGCATGCACGACAGCCATTGCATCGGGCTTTGCAGTCAGAAGGGCCTGATGAAGCTGCCACTCTGAGGAAGGAACGCAGGGGCTATCGTTAACATCTGGTGCTGTGTCCAAGGCCATACGAACAATCATGTCTGGTGTTATCGCCTCATACGGGACGCCGGATGGAGTGATCAGCATTTCACCCTTACCAACCCGTAAGGATATATTGCCAGAGGTCCCTTGATTGATGCCTGTCCGGTTCATCTCACGACAGGCATCAATGATCGATTGGCGCAGCATACGGCTGTCAGCAGGGGCAGGCTGGGCCATGGTGCTACAAGGCAGCTTTGCGAATGAGATCCGGGAACATCGCCGCCAAGCCGTGCTCAGACGCATCGCAAATGCCGCGTTCTGTGATCAGCCCGGTTACCAGTCGGTTTGGTGTAACGTCAAAGGCGGGGTTGCTGCAGGAGGTTTTCTCGGGGGTGACACGCAATACGTCAATCTCACCGTTATCAAGCACGCCCTGAACGTGGCTCACCTCGCGGCTGTCGCGGTCTTCGATCGGGATTTGTGAGACACCATCACTGACCGTCCAGTCAATAGTGGGCGAGGGGAGAGCAACATAGAATGGCACATCATTGTCATGTGCGGCCAAGGCTTTCAGATAGGTGCCGATCTTATTGCAGACATCCCCCTGACGTGTTGTGCGGTCGGTTCCGGTGATTACCAGATCAACTTGCCCGTGCTGCATCAGATGGCCACCGGCATTGTCAGTGATATAGCTCTGACTGATACCGTGACTGCCCAGTTCCCATGCGGTCAAGGCACCTTGATTACGAGGGCGGGTTTCATCGATCCAGACGTGGATCGGCACCCCGGCGTCATGGGCCTGATACATCGGGCTGGTGGCCGTGCCCCAGTCAACGGTTGCAAGCCAGCCGGCATTACAATGAGTAAGCAGGCGTACAGGCTCTCCTGCAGGTTTTTTCGCGGCTATGTCGCGGATCAATAACAGCCCATAAGCGCCGATACGGCGATTGATCTCAACATCCTCATCCGCAATGGCATGTGCAAGTTTCAGGGCTGCTGCGGCACGTTCATCCACGGGCAGGGGCTGCAGTGTCTCCGCGCAGCGGTTCAACGCCCAGCGCAGGTTGATCGCTGTCGGCCGGGTGGCGTTGAGCTGCTCCCATGCGGCGTTCAATGCGCTATCAGAAGGATCCAGCGCTGCCGCAAGAGCCATGCCATAGGCGGCGGTTGCCCCGATTAGTGGCGCGCCACGCACCCGCATTTCGATAATAGCTGTGGCAAAATCATCAAGCGTATGCAGTGCCTGAGTGCGGAAATCATGGGGTAACCAGCGTTGGTCGATGATCATCAGGACCGATTGATTCATGTCCCACCAAAGTGAGCGATAATGCGTGCCGTTGACCTTCACGTGGTGTCCTCCGTTATCGCGGGAGTAGAGCCGCAATGCCTGTATTGTGCAGTCTTGATTCAATGCCTTAGCCAATTGGCGGCAACGTACATTCATCTTCCCCAGCTATCCACCGCGCAGACGCTGCATCAGGTAGATTTCATGCTCGGGCCGAAGCGGTTCATCCAGACTGGCCGCGATGATGCGCCCATCAATGGCTACTGACACGCCTGCATCCAGTGCCGGGCCCAGCGCAGGGTAGGCCGCTTTGAGTGCCGATATCATGGCCCCGGTCGTGGCGGCCTCGACTTCTACAGCCTGCTGCCCGTCGGCAAAGCGGCGCAGGCCCGACCACAGATGTATCGTCAGGCGCCGCGCGGCGGTGTCCGGACTGGTTTCGGGTTCAGATGTCATCGCGCGATTTTATCCCGTTTGGGTTTTCTGCTGATCCAACGCGGCAAGAATACGAGGCGGTGACATTGGCAAAGCATGCAACCGGACGCCCGCTGCCGCTGAAACGGCATTGGCAATCGCTGCCAGGGGTGGGCAAATTGAGGTTTCACCAACGCCACGCACACCAAAAGGGTGACCGGGGTTGGGCACTTCGACAATGACCGTGTCGATCATTGGCAGATCAGAGGCCACAGGGATCCGGTAGTCAAGGAACACCGCATTCTGTAGGCGACCATCATCGCCGTAGATATACTCCTCGTTCAGCGCCCAGCCGATGCCCTGTGCTGCGCCGCCCTGAAACTGACCTTCGACATAGGTTGGGTGGATCGCCTTACCCGCATCCTGAATGACAGTGTAGCGGGTGACTGCGGTTTTACCCGTTTCGGGATCTACTTCGGCGTCAACAATATGCGTTGAAAATGAGACGCCGGCCCCTTCGGGCGTCGCCTCGAAATGACCGGAGATAGGACCACCGGTCCGGCCCATATCACTGGTGATATCAGCGAGCGGAAGTGGGTCGAAGTTGCCCGCATTGGGACCAGAAGGGATCGCATGGCCGTCTTCCCATTTCACAGCATCCTCGGGGATGCCCCATTTGGCGGCTGCACGTTTGCTGAGCTTTGCGACAGCGTCCTGGGCCGCCTTGATGGTGGCTAGGCCACTGGCGTAGGTCACCCGGCTGCCATGCGAGACATCATTGTACCCAAGCGTGGCAGTATCCGCGATGGTAACGCGGATGCTCTCGTAGGGGATGCCCAGAACCTCAGCCGCCATCAGCGCCATTGAGGCACGTGAGCCACCGATATCCGGTGTGCCGACCGAGATCTGACACGTGCCATCTTCGGACAAGGACAGGGAGACAGAGGTTTCACCGCCATGGTTAAACCAGAACCCACAGGAAACGCCACGTCCCTGTCCCGGCTTGAGCGGTGCGCTATAGTGGGGATGTGCCTTCGCGGCTTCGAGCGTCTCTACCAGACCGATACGTTCGAACCGTGGCCCGTAGGAGGCTTTGGTGCCTTCGCGCGCTGCGTTTTTCAGGCGCACATCAACGGGGTCAAGATCCAGCTGGCGGCACAGCTCATCAATCACGGATTCCACAGCATAGGCCGCCATGGGCGAGCCAGGCGCGCGATAGGCGGCCTGTTTGGGGCGGTTGCTCATGATGTCATAGCCGACCTGCTGGACATTTTGCAGATCATAAGGAGCAAAGGCACACATCGCGGTCATATCCGCAGGCGCGCCAGGGAATGCACCGCCTTGCAAGCGGAAAGTGCCCTGCGCTGCAGTAATAGTTCCATCGGACGTCATGCCGATCTTGATATCCATGGACGTCGACGCCGTCGGCCCGGTGGCGCGGAAGACCTCAGGGCGGCTCATCACGAGTTTCACCGGGCGGTTCGACTTGCGCGAGAGGGCGAGGGCGACCGGTTCGATGAACACCGTGGTCTTGCCCCCAAAGCCACCACCGATTTCAGATGCCGTTACGCGGAGCTGTGATGTCTCTATGCCCAGCAGCGCGGCGCAGTTTTTCTGCGCATACCAATGGCCTTGGGTGCAGCACCACAATTCACCTTTGCCATCCTGCCCGAGTTGGGCCAGACAGGCATGCGGTTCAATATACCCCTGGTGGGTTGCCTCAGTGACGAAACTCTCCTCGACCACCAGATCTGCGGTAGCAAAGCCTGCATCAACGTCGCCATGACCGCTTTCATGATAACGCACGACATTGGGATGCATCCCCTTAGGAACAGAATAATCTGCGGCCCCCTTGCGGATCACAGGCGCATCATGAGCCATTGCTTTGTCCACATCGGTGACATGTGGCAGCACGTCATAGTCGACCTCGATCAGCTTCAGCGCATCGCGAGCGGCGAGGGCAGATGTTGCAGCCACGGCGGCCACCGCGTGGCCGTCATATAGCGCCGTCTCGCCAGCCATCACATTTTCCAGGACGTTCCACTGCTCACCTTCCAGCCCGGGGGCTGGCTGGATTGCATCCGAAAAATCGGCCCGGGTGACAATTGCCTTAACATCACTCAGCGCCTCGGCCTTGCTGGTGTCGATACGCTTAATCGTTGCATGGGCATGAGGGCTGCGCAGAATGGCACCAAACAACATGCCCGGCGCAGTGACGTCAGCGCCAAACCGGGCTTTGCCGGTCACTTTGTCCAAACCGTCGGGGCGGTTGGGCCGTGTCCCAATCTGGGTAAATTCACTTTTGCGCTGATCCAGAGCCATTATGACGCCTCCCGCATCTCTGCTGCCGCGTCCATCACGGCGCGAATGATTTTGTCGTAGCCGGTACAACGGCATAGGTTGCCAGCCAGCCAGTAGCGCACTTCGGTTTCAGTGGGATTGGGGTTCTTTTCCAACAACGACTTGGCGGCAACCAGAATACCGGGCGTACAGACACCACATTGCAGTGCTGCATGTTCAATGAACTTTCGCTGTAACGGATGCAGCGTTTCGCCAGGTGCGATGCCTTCTACCGTCGCGATTTCTTGTCCCTCGGCCTCGACCCCGAGGACGAGACAGGAACAGACAAGCCGCCCATTGAGCGTTACCGAGCAGGCACCACAATCGCCAGTACCGCAGCCTTCTTTTGCGCCGGTCAGGTTGAGGCGGTCACGCAACACATCCAACAGTGTTTCGCGCGGATCACAAAGGTAATCTGTGGCGTCACCGTTGATCGTGGCCGAGACGTGGATCTTGGAACTCATGCCGTGTCTCCTTTGGCGCGGGTGTAGGCGATCTCAGCGGCGCGACGAGCCATGACGCCGGCAACTTGGGTGCGAAATGCAATCGTGCCGCGTTTGTCCGTTATTGGCATGCAAGCAACGGAGGCGGCCGCGGCCAGCTGTTCAAGTGCAGCATCATCAAGAGTGGAGCCGATAAGTGCATCGGCGCAAGCATCCACCAGCAACACGGTCGGGGCGACTGCCCCCAAAGCGACCCTTGCATCGGCGATCTGGTCGCCGTCTAGTCGCAGCCAGACGCCGCAGCCTACCACGGCGATATCCATTTCGGTTCGCGGGATGAAGCGCAGATAGGCATCGCCCTGATCGGAGCTCGGCGATGGAAGATGCACAGCCGTGATCAACTCGCCTGGCTTGAGTGTTGTCTTGCCCGGGGCTGTCGGGATGTCCCGCGCCGCCGCGCTTCGCGTCCCGTCAGGGCCGGTTATGCTGACCGTTGCATTGGCCGCTACCATAGCCGGGACGCTATCTGCTGCGGGTGAAGCATTACAAAGATTACCCACTAGGGTCGCCCGGCCCTGAACTTGCGTTGAGCCGATCAGGTCCATTGCCTCGACCACACCGGGCCAGGCAGAGCTGAGGGCTCCATGTTCGGTCATCTCGGCGCCGGCTACGGCTGCGCCAATGGTCCAGCTTCCATCATCCTCTTGCCGGATGTCGCGGACACCCTGAATAGATTTAATGTCGATCAGCGTATCTGGTGTCACGATATCGGCGCGCATCTGCACCAGAACATCTGTGCCGCCGGCCAGCACACGTGTAACGCCGGTTGCGGAAGCCGCCAGTTTTGCCGCTTCGGCAAAACTGGTGGGTCGATGATATTCCATTGAGACTGTCCTCTTGCTGGCCTTGCTGCTGGCGTCTGATGGGTGTGACGAAACGGGGGGGGCTGAGCGTGAGCGCTGGCCGCTAAATAGTGCGGCCCAGTTGATGCAGAGTGTATCGAGCCCCGGTGACGGTATCTTTATGTTGTCATCTTGCGTGTAGCTAGCGGCTTGAGCAACCCGCGATCGCATCATTTCCGACGAAAATCACGACTTCTAACCTCTTCGTTCATATGTCGAGCAATTGGGGCAGGCCGCTACAAACAGGCGTTCGAACGGCGCTAACGGGGAGGCTTTTACGCTTTTGCCCCTTGTGGTGTCGGATCCACTCTTTTATGCGAGCGGCGTTTCCGGATTTTCATGAAAAATATTGCCATCAAAAGCATTTGAATGGCAGAGCTGGGTTGCGCTTTGGTGTGACAATCTGCCACAGTGCCTCGAATCCAATGGATATGGATGCGGGGGAATATTCCGAGATTGATATCAGATAAGCAGAAACCCTGCGCCTACTGGCTGGGTGTCTGCTTGTTAACCTTGACTCGGTTCGGCACGACTGAAACGCTTTAGCTTCTGGACCTGCCGGAAATTGTTGCCAGAACGCGCGACACATTAACACCTGGCGTCTACATGTCCCCAAGGGTTCAACGACCCCGCCGCAGATTTTGCGGCCATATGGTTGCGACGACAAAAAACGTGGGAGAACAACGAACATGACCAACACCAAGCTGGCTGTTAGCGCCCTTGTGGCAACTGCCTTTATGGCACCTGCTGCTATGGCAGAAGAATTCATCACAATCGGTACAGGCGGCGTGACCGGCGTGTACTACCCAACTGGCGGAGCAATCTGCCGTCTGGTCAATAAGACCCGCAAAGAGCACGGAATCCGCTGCTCCGTAGAATCCACCGGCGGATCTGTTTACAACATCAATACCATCCGTGAAGGCGAGCTGGAGTTTGGTGTTGCCCAGTCTGACTGGCAGTACCACGCCTACAACGGCACCTCCAAGTTTGAAGACCAAGGCGCTTTTGAAGGCCTGCGTGCGGTATTCTCCGTGCACCCTGAGCCCTTCACCGTTGTGGCGCGTGCAGATTCTGGCGTAACCAACTTTGATGATCTGCAAGGCAAGCGCGTCAACATCGGCAATCCCGGTT
This sequence comes from Phaeobacter cretensis, assembly GCF_047372505.1. NCBI lineage: Bacteria > Pseudomonadati > Pseudomonadota > Alphaproteobacteria > Rhodobacterales > Roseobacteraceae > Phaeobacter > Phaeobacter cretensis. The sequence continues at coordinate 47,819 of NZ_JBKBEU010000001.1, read as the reverse complement.
CCGGTCAGCGCGGGACTATGGAAGTGCTGCTGGAAGCTAAAGGCTGGGGCATGGACAGCTTTGCGCTGGCAACCGAGCTGAAAGCCGCAGAACAGTCTGCAGCCCTTTGTGACAACCAGATCGACGCAATGGTCTACACCGTTGGCCACCCGTCGGGTTCTATCCAGGAAGCCACCACTGCCTGTGATTCCGTATTGGTGACCGTGGATGGTGACGCTGTAGAAAAGCTGATCGCTGACAATTCATTCTACCGGACGGCGACCATTCCCGGTGGCATGTATCGTGGCTCGGATGCTGATGTTGGCACCTTCGGTGTAGGCGCTACCTTCGTGACATCCGATCAGGTGTCTGATGAAGCGGTTTACACTGTTGTTAAATCGGTTTTCGAAAACTTCGAAGACTTCAAAAAACTGCACCCGGCATTCGCCAACCTCAAGCCGGAGGAAATGGCGACTGCTGGTCTGTCCGCACCGCTGCATCCCGGCGCTGCGAAGTACTACAAAGAACAGGGCTGGGTTGAATAACTTAGTCTGACACTTGAAACGGGGCGCCAATTGGTGCCCCGTTTTGCTCTCTGCCATTATGGCTTTGCCCTTTGCCATGACGCGCTAATCCGAAACGAAGTGATCGGCGCGCCAGGACCAAGGGCGACACCCAAGAAAAAACCGGCCGCAGATGCTGACGGCCTCAGGGGGATACTCCATGACATCCGATGTTCAAGGAAATCGACCGCTAACCGAAGAAGAGCTACAGGAACTCGTCGCATCCTCAGATGCCGGCGCCCGCAACCCAGTTGGGTCGATTGGCGTGTTTCTGGCGATTGTCGCGGTAATATGGTCCGTCTTTCAGGTTGTGCTGGCTTCGCCTATGTCCAACCTTCTGCTACCCGGAAGCGTGGTTAACAACTCACGCCAAATCCACCTTGCTTTTGCTATGTTTCTGGCGTTTGCGGCTTATCCGGCGCTGAAATCCAGCCCACGTAGCTACATTCCGATCCAGGATTGGATTATGTCTGTAGTTGGGGCGTTTATCGCGCTCTACGGTTATATCTTTTATCAAAAAGTTGTTAATTCAGGCGGGCTTGCGGACGATACCGACAAATGGGTGGCTCTTGTCGGATTGCTGTTGTTGTTTGAAGCGGCACGTCGTGCGCTTGGCCCGGCGATGGCGATCATCGCCTGTATTTTTCTTGCCTATGTGTTCTTCGGCTCTTCCGAGTGGGTGCCTGAAGTCATCCGCTGGAAAGGCGCAAGCCTGAAAAAGGCAATGAGCCATATGTGGATCACCTCCGAAGGCGTCTTTGGTATTGCCCTTGGCGTTTCAACGAAATTTGTCTTTCTCTTCGTTCTGTTTGGCGCGCTGTTGGATAAGGCAGGGGCCGGCAATTACTTCATCAAGATGGCCTTTGGCGCGCTGGGTCACCTGCGTGGCGGTCCGGCCAAGGCCGCCGTGGTCGGCTCTGCCGCAACTGGTCTGATTTCCGGTTCTTCGATTGCCAATGTTGTCACCACCGGCACCTTCACCATTCCGCTAATGAAGCGGGTTGGCTTCTCATCTGAACAGGCCGGCTCGGTTGAAGTCGCATCCTCCGTCAATGGACAGATTATGCCGCCGGTAATGGGGGCTGCCGCCTTTTTGATGGTGGAATATGTTGGCATTTCTTATGTCGAGGTGATCACGCATGCCTTTCTGCCGGCGGCGATTTCCTACATCGCGCTTGTCTATATCGTCCATCTAGAGGCGGTAAAGCGCAATATGCCAACCCTTGGCAACCGCGTTGTATCGATGGGTCGTACCATTGGTGGCATGGCAGCGTTCTTTGTCGGGTTTGCGGCGCTTTGCTACGGTATCCAATACCCGATTAAGGCGATCACCGCCGCGATCCCGGGGGCCTCTGGTCTGGTCCTCTCACTGATGGTTCTGGGGGCATATTTGGGTCTTTTGTGGCTGGCCGCAGGCACTGACGATCTGGTGCCTGATGATCCAAATGCCGCCGAGGTCGAACTGCCCGTTGTAGGTGAAATCTACAAGGCCGGTTTGCATTACCTGCTGCCGATCATCGTCTTGGTCTATTTCCTGATGATCGAACAGAAGTCACCGGGTCTCTCGGCCTTTTGGGCGACGGCCTTGCTGTTTGTGATCCTGTTGACGCAGAAACCACTAAAAGCACTGTTCCGTGGGCAAAGTACTTTGGCGCACAGTTTCCTTGATGGGGTGCATGATCTGTGGAACGGGCTGATTGACGGTGCGCGCAATATGATTGGCATTGCGCTCGCAACGGCGACTGCAGGGGTTATCGTTGGTACCGTAACACTGACAGGTGTGGGGCAGGTGATGTCCGAACTGGTCGAGCTGATGTCAGGTGGCAACCTGATCCTGATGCTGATTATGGTCGGCTTACTATCGCTGGTGCTGGGAATGGGGCTGCCGACGACCGCCAACTACATTGTTGTCAGCTCGCTGATGGCTGGTGTTGTGGTGGAACTAGGGGCGCAATCCGGACTGGTTGTGCCTCTGATTGCGGTACACCTCTTCGTGTTCTACTTCGGTATCATGGCTGATGTGACGCCACCGGTCGGGCTCGCCAGTTTTGCCGCCGCAGCGGTGTCGGGAGGCGACGCCATTCGCACCGGTTTCGTAGCGTTTTTCTATAGCTTGCGGACAGTGGCGCTGCCATTTGTGTTTATCTTCAATACCGATCTGTTGTTGATAGATGTAACATGGATGCAGGGTATTCTCGTAGCCATCTCTGCGACAATTGCGATCCTGGTGTTCACCGCTGGAACAATGAACTATTTTCTGACCCGTAATCGTATCTATGAAAGCGTACTTCTGGTTCTTGTCGCCTTTGCCTTGTTCCGTCCAGACTTCTTCATGAACCGCTTGATGCCTCCATTTGCCAGCACCGATCCGGCAGCCTTGGTGGAAACCGTTGCTGCGGCACCAGCTGGTAGTGAGCTGCGGATCACTGTGGAAGGTCCTGACTTTGACACAGGTGAGCAGAAAGCCACCACGTTGATTTTGCCAGTGGCAGAAGGCGGCGATGGTCAGGCACAGGTTGATGGCTTTGGCCTGATGCTGCTACCCGAAGACGGTGTCGTCAAACTAGACGAGCCGATGTTTGGCACGCCTGCGCAATCTGGAATGGACAGCTTCGACTTCTATGCGGACGAACCGGTTCGCCTGCTCAGCGTGCAGGCTCCGGCAGATCAGATGCCTAAGGAGTTGATCTTTATCCCTGCGCTGTTGCTTCTGGCGATGATCGCCTTTTTGCAGCGCGCGCGGATCAGCAAAGAAGGAGTCCCTGCATGAGCAAATCTGTACTTTGTGCGCTGGAGCTGAGCGACAAAACCGTTGATGCCAAAGTGTTGCGCGAAGCGGCCCGTCTGGCAGATCTGGATCAGGCACAGCTGGACGTGGTCAATGTGCTTCCTGATTTCGGCGAAAGCTGGGTTTCGGGGTTCTTTGAAGCGCATCACCACGAGCGTGCGGTAAAGGAGACTGCAGGCCATCTTAGTGAGCTATGCGAAAAGATCCTAGGAGAGGATCGCAATGCCAAGGTTCGCCATGTCGTTGCCACCGGCAAAGCCTATCAGGAGATTCTCAACGTTGCTGCCAAGGCAGGAACCGATCTGATTGTGATTGGCGCGCACAAGCCGGAGTTGTCGGATTATCTACTTGGTCCCAATGCGGCGCGGGTCATTCGCCACTCGATCTGCTCAGTCTATGTTGTGCGCTGATCATCCAAATATGGTTTACATTCGCATGAATAAAAGGGGCGTCCGACTGGGCGCCCCTTTTCCTTGGTCAAGGCCGTGGGAAAGTTTCGCCTAGTCTTGATCTGCGGGCGATCCATAACCTGTCATCTCAAGATAGCCTTGACCACGATGACTGCCCTTAACGCGCACGGGGCCCTCCCAATAGGGGAAAGATGTTCCCATCCATGCCTGCGGGTTCAGGGCGGTAATCTGCACATCCAGATTACGTGCAGGCAGGCGTAGTTGCCAATCTGTCGGAACCTGGCGGTCGGCCACTTGCGTCACCGACAGAGGTGTTGCCTGCAGGCTGCCGGGCTCCAGCGCGGTTGGTGTGCCGTCTGCTGCAATCCAGGTGCCTGAGGTGAAGAGGTTGCTGCCGCGCAACTGGAACCCCATCAGTTTTTCACCGCTTTCAAAACGAAGCGAAAACCAGTCCCAGCCGTGCTGGTCCTCGGCCAGCGGTTGGCTGGACCATTCACGATCAAGCCAGCCTTGCCCCGTCACTGCCACTGGCCCATCCGGTAACTGCAAGACACCGCTGACATTGTAATGCGGTTGCGAATAATAATAGCTGGACTGGCCGTTGGCTGATTTTACCGAATAGCCTGCATCGCCCTGCAGCACCAATGGCCCGTCCGCCTCCAGCATCAGCTTGTAGCGAAAATCTTGACCAGTTGCGCGTACAGTTAACGCCTGTAAACTTTCATCGCTGCTGCGCATATGCCAGTCATCGACATAGGCCTCAAACGGGGTGGCAGCTACACCGGCTTGCCCAATGCCGCCACGGGCGAGCCGCTCAGCATGGTAGTGGGCGTCGGGTGTCGTGAGCCCCGCGTGGCCCATCCAAATCTGTGGATCAGCCCAGGGCAGGGTGATGTCCCCTGTCGTTCCGTCGTCTGGCCGCAAGGCGGACCGGAACAAAGTCCACTGAACGCCGTAACTGAGTCCATCTTCGCCTATCAGGTTGGCTGTAAGATACCACCATTCGATCCGATAGTTGGGGTGGGCCGCATGATCCTGCGGGAACAGCAGTTCCGTACCTTTTTGGGGTACAGAGAAGCCGTCCGCCGCACTCCCCAATCCGGCATACCCCTGTGAGGCAGCTGGGCTTGCATAGTGCAACACCTGCCATAGAAGAGCCGCTGCAATACCGCAAAGCATTGGCGTCCGTTTTTTTCTGCAGGCGTAATTAACGTTCATTTGCAAAAACCCTCAACAGATCGGCCGGTTTCAGGGTCGCCAGCCTACGGGCGGGCAGGGCTGCTGCCAGGGCTGCCGCCGCCAATGCCATCAAGAACAGCCGTATCCAATCGAGCGGAAACAGAGACATCGGAAGGCGCCAGCCAAAGGCCTCGACGTTGACAACAGCCAAGAGGGCCCAGCCAAGCAACAGCCCCAAAGGCAGTGCCAGCAGTGCCGTCAATGCCGCCAAGATCACACTGCGCAAAATCTCGTAACGGGCCAGTTGCCGCCTTGTTAGCCCCATCGCCCAGATTGGGGCCAGTTGTGGCAGGCGCTGGCTCCAGAGTGTCAGCAGACTGGTGAGCATCGCAAACCCAGCCACGCCAAAAGTCAGGAGATTGAGCGCCCCGGTCACAACAAATGTCCTGTCGAAAATGGCCAATGAGCGTGCCTTCAGATTGCTCTGATTTATGAAGGCGCTATCGGGCAAGTTAAATCGCTCCTGTAGCGCGTTCTGTATCTTTGGCACATCCTCGGGTGGCATCCGCAGGCCAAACCGGCGGTTTTCAGTCAAAGGCCGATGAAACAGCAGTGTGTCGAGACCAACAATGCTTTGGGGATTTGGATTGCCATAATCGGAATAGACGCCGGCGATCCGCATCTGCCAATCTGGCGCAACCACCAGCGTATCGCCCGGACCAAGATTGGCGCGTCGGGCCAATTGTTCGTTGATCAAAGCACCGGTTCCTTTGGCGACCTGTTGCCAGACTGTTGGTTCAGCTTGTAATAGCGGCCAGTTCTCTCGATAGGTGGCATCGTCAATCACGCCGTAGACTTCCATCGGAGCACCAGCCACATTGGGTCCGGAATAGCGTTCTTCGCTACGTCTTATGGGCAAGGCACGGATATCACGCTGATCCAGCCAGAGTGTGACGTCATCAGCCATCTCATCCCTTGGCAATGTCATATATAGCTCCGATGCGAGCCGCTGATCCAACCAACCGAGAAAGGTAAGCCTGAAGCTGGAAACCATTGTGCCTACACCAATATTCGTTGCCAGTGCCAACAATAGCGCCATCAGCGCGAGCGAAAGTCCGGGCAACTGCGCGCGCATATCCCCCCAAAGCCAGAGCGTAACCGGTTTGCGGGCCATCTGCGTACCAAGTGTCGCCAAGCGCGATAATGTCAAAGGTAGCAACAGAGCTGCGCCCAGCATCAATCCACCCAGGAATACAAACCCCGCCAGAAGCCCGTCGAATAGCATGGGAACTCCGGCTGCTCCCAGAAGTAACGCGGCCCCGGAGATTGCTGAGATCTTATGTCCGCGCAGAGCCCGCTGCCCGCGTGCGGCGGTGGCTGGTGCGGCCAGAATGGGTAAGCGAGACAAGCTAAACCAGCTTTGCGCGCCAGCGAGCATCATGCCAGCCAGTGCCATCGCGAAACCAGACAACACCCAATCCGGGCGCAGTTGAAGGCTGCCTTCCAGCGAGGCACCATAGAGGCCTGACAAGGTAGCGCCAACGCCTGGAAGCAATGCAGCGGCTACAAGGTAGCCAAGGACAAGCCCTAGTATTGCTGCCAGGCATGTTATGGCGAGTAGCTCCCCAAAAATTAGCCATGCCAATGTCTTGAGAGGTAAACCTAAGCTGCGGAGCGTCCGAAACATTCCGCGCCTTTGCTCTATCCCCAGGGCGATCGTCCCCTGAACGATGAAAAGACCTACTGCAAAGGACAGCAGGCCAAAGGCGGTTAGATTGAGGTGAAAGCTGCGAGTGAGCTGGGCGGTATCAGCACCGGTTGATGGTGTCAGTAGACGCAAGTTCGGCGCGAGCTCTTTCAACGGTTGGAGGTCGTTTCTCTGGTTAGGAAGCACCAGTAAGCGACTTATAAAATCAGGTTTTTTTAGCAGCCGTGCAATAGTCGAAATATCGCCAATGGCCACACCACGCGGTACAACGGTTGTCCGCGTGGTGGGTGGCAGCATTTCTTTGTCAGCAGCCAGATCAGTTTCGGGGTGAACAAACACCCGTCCGGGCGGTAACAACAGGTCCGCTGGTGACAACGGATGATCATCCCTGTTCGAGGCAGTGGATTTCTGGCTATCTGCACCCGTACTCAGCTGCGCCATCATCGGATTGGACAGGATATCAATGCCAATCAACTCAAGAGGTGGTACATCAGTTTCCACATCCTCCCGGTCCAGAACACCCGTCAACACAGGGGATACAAGCCAACCTGCACGTCGCAGTGTAACATATTGGCTTAATTCTATTTCCCCCTCTTTTGCGGCTAGGTAGCTCTTCCCGGAGGGTGAGATCTGCGCGGCTGCCTCGGCGTAGCTGGCGCGCGCCTCTCCGTTGATCGCCTGAACGGCGGACCACAGCGCGGTTGCGAGGGCGAGTCCGGTGACCAGCATTGCCAGTTGCAGGGGATGTTGTCGCCAATGAGAGAGCAATGCAGAAAGCGCGACAGGGATCATGCGCTATCCTTAAAGAGGCGGCCGGAGGTCAGATGGACTTGCTGATCGAGCCTGGCAGCGATCGCGCTAGAATGGGTAACTAGCAGCAATGCTGCTCCGGTCTCACGGACAAGTTCGAGCATGAGACTCATCACAGAAGCGCTTGATGTTTCATCAAGGTTTCCGGTTGGCTCATCCGCGAGCAACAGCTTTGGCCGTAGTGCAAGCGCGCGGGCAATGGCCACGCGTTGTTGTTGCCCACCTGACAGCTGCTCCGGATATCTGTTTTCCAGCTCGCGTAGACCAAGACGCTCGGTGAGCGCATCGATCCAATCGTGGTCAGCATTGCCTGCAAGGCGGGCATGCAGGCTGATGTTCTGCGCGACGCTCAGCGCCGGTATGAGATTAAATTGCTGAAAGACCAAAGAGACATGATGACGGCGCAGCCAAGCACGTCCACTATCATCAAGATCTGCAAGGGAAATGTCGTTCACGATGACTTCACCACTATCGACCTGATCCAGTGCGGCTGCCAGATGCAATAGCGTACTTTTGCCGGAGCCGCTGTCCCCGGTCAACGCTAGGCTGCTGCCTGGGGACAAGTGCAACGATACACCATCCAGAACAGGGACTGGTCCGGATGGGCCTGCATAGGACTTGTAGACGTTCTCTATTGTGAGCATCGCACTATAACCTCTTTCGTTATAACCTTTTTTCCAAGCTCTGGCCTGCGCAAATCCGTTGTTGAGCGTCGTGACTATTAGATGAAAACATGCCCAAACTTGTAGACATCATTGACGCGATACGATGTAGCCCCCATTTGGACGTTACCCATGCTACATTTGTGGGAACGCTTATCACAGGTTGTGCCATGTCTCTGTTTCTACTTCCATACCGCCCGCTTGGTGGAATTGTCGCACTTGCTGGTATGATTGTCATATCGATGGCCAGCAGCGTAGCCGCGCAGGGGACCAGCGCAAACCGTGAAGAAATCTGCCGTAACAGGGCTGAGGCCTATGCGGGTGCCCCTAGAAACGATAGTCCAAGCGGGCTGCGGTTGGGGACTGATCGTGTCGGGATCACCTTTTCCGGTACAGCACGCATTGGCATTAGCGTACGGGACGGCAAGGTCAGTAGCGCAGGCACGCGCAACAGATCAGAACCCGGTGACCGAGATGACTATTTCAACACGCCAGATGCGCGACGCAAACGATTGGTAAAACAGCATTATCGTCATTGCATGTCTCAACCGTGATTTAGCAAACTAAGCTTAAATGAACGATGTCGACACTTTAATGATTAGAGAACTGAAATTGAGCCGGTGACTCGCAAACAGGGCATCTCGAAGGGGCAGGGTATATGACGCTTATTCAACAGCTGCTGCTAGGCAGCCTGTACCTAGGCATCTGCCTGGCAATCGAGGCTGGGTTGCTTGTCTTCTGTATCCATCTGCTGCGCAAACGGCTTGGGGGTCAGCAACGGACACGACAGTTCTTACAAACGACAGTTGTCATGGCCATTGCGATTGGCCTGATTGTGTTTGCGCATACGATTCAGGTGTGGATTTGGGCAACAGCATTGTTCTTTTCCGGAGCCATCGTTGATTGGAATACAGCGATATACTTTTCGCTCGTTACATATACGACACTTGGCTACGGGGACGTTGTGCTGGGCGAAGGCATGCGGATCTTTGCCGCGTTTGGAGCGGTGACAGGATTGTTCGCGTTCGGCATCAGCACGGCGTTTTTGGTAGCGGCACTGCGTGAGGTTTTCCTGCTGGAGGAGCGCCCGGCCCGCAAGGCGTAGTATGCCTCTACAATGCCAAGGATTGCCGGTTAGTTGAATATCGTCATGATTGACGCGGCCGCGGCGCCTGATCCCATATCTCTCTGAAAGGGCTGGTTTTTTGCCCCTAGCTATGAGACCGTTCCGGAATGAATATCCAATCCTATGCGAAGTCCGGTGCCTATGCGTTGTATCTGGCCGCCAAACGGTTCAACGAGAAGAACTGTTGGGTGCTCAGCAGCCATATTGCCATGTCATTGATGCTCGCGCTGTTTCCATTTGTGCTTTTCACGGTAGCGTTGACTGGTACAGTGGCGGGGTCGTTATCAGATCAGATCAATCTGGAAAATCTGGTCGATCTGGTTTTTGGTACCTGGCCCGAAAGCGTAGCAAACCCGATTGTACGCGAGGTCTATTCAGTTTTGGAAACCTCCTCCACAGGGGTAGTTACTCTTGGGGGTATTGTCGCGATTTACTTTGCCTCCAACGGTGTGGATGCGGTGCGCCTTGCGATGGTTCAAGCCTATCATGAACGCGACACGCGGCCGTTTTGGAAAACCCGTGGTCTGTGCATCGGCCTCGTGATCCTTGGCGGTGCCGGGATTATGGCGGCTGCGGTGTTTGAATTGATCTTGCCGCTCTATGCTCGCTATGTGTCCGATTTCTTCCCTCAGGCTCCTATCCCAAGCAATTGGGAGGGGGGCCTAAACGGTATCCTGGTGGCGTTGATCCCACTGATCGCGGTATTCGCTTTTCACATGTTGCTTCCATCCACGCGGCATCGCTTCATTCAGGTGCTGCCCGGTGTTCTGCTCACAGTGGTATTGTGGTGGGCCGCTGGCCTGGCCTTCGCCATTTACATCAGCAGTTTTGCTTCCTACTCAACAACCTATGCTGGGTTGGCCGGGGCAATGGCAGCGCTGATCTTTCTCTATCTCAATTCAGCTATTCTGATCTTGGGCGCCGAGCTGAATGGTGTTTTGCTGCATCCAGTTTCCGAAAACACACCTACCGGCACGAATGATCCGGCATAGACCGTTATTGTTTCGTCAATTGAAACAATAAGGCAGGTTTGCCACAATTGTGTCACGAATACGGCCCAGTGGCCGACTACTCTAAGAAAGACACCGGGCAAACCGGTTGACTACGGTACAAGGGTCTTTCTCATGCGCGTTTTGCACAACAAATTTCCAACCAACCAGTTGGTGCAACGCCTACTGAAGCGCTCGGAAGCCGACAGCGGCACGCAACATACTGAATGCCCGCGTATCTTTCTGCGTAGCGAGGGCACGTCAAGCGAAACCGTGGCTTTGCAGGATACCGCGTTGCGATCTTTCACTGGTACCGCGTAACGCCTCAGTTCAGTCGATCTTGGCCCGAAGTGTGCCAAGAATAGGGCCGTTGCCTCTTCAAGAATGGTGAGGTTCTGAATTTCAAACTTCAGATTCTTCGGGCGCGTCGCCGCGAAACCCGGTTGCCACAACAAATTTTTCGGAGCTGTCCGACCGTGAAGAGGGCGGTTTGACGTGGAAAACCTTGGTGAACTTCTGCTTGAGTAGTTTTTGCAGCTCGCCCTCAGCGCCGCCAGCCAGTACCTTAGCGACAAAGGTGCCGCCAACTTCCAGAACGTCAAAGGAGAAGTATGCGGCAGTTTCACAAAGCGAGATGATCCGCAGGTGATCGGTCTGCTTGTGCCCGGAACTCGCGGCCGCCATGTCCGACATCACAACATCTGCCTTGCCGCCCAGCCAAACCTTGACCTGATCGTCAGCGCCATCATCCATGAAATCCAGTTGATGAAACTCGGCACCTGCAAGGGGCTCAACCTCTTGCAGGTCGACACCAATGATACGGCCAACCGACTTGCCCGATCGCTCCCCTAGTGAGTTGATCCGCTTAACCGCGACCTGCGCCCAGCCACCAGGGGCACAGCCGAGATCGACAACACGCGCGCCTGGCACCAGGAAACGGAATTTATCGTCGACTTCCATAATCTTATAGGCCGCACGACCACGATAACCTTCGGCCTGCGCCCGCTTGACATACGGGTCATTTAACTGCCGCTGCAACCAGCGGGTAGAGCTCAGCTTGCGCCCGCGGGCAGTCTTGACCTTGACCTTCAGGTCACGCTGACCGCGCCCCGAGGTGTTTTTGCCAGTGGGTGTTTTTCCCGTGGGTGTCTTTGCCATATCCGCTGTTCCTTGTCGCCCGTTGCCACATCTGGGCCAATCATCGGACGCTCATATCCTGTGTGTGGCCGTTAAAACGGCCCGTCTTCCAATACGCCATCGGCGCTCATCTGTGCATAGAGCAAGCCTTCGCGCAGCCCACGGTCCGCCACTGACAGCCGGTCCGTTGGCCAGCAGCGCAAGAGGGCCTGCAGGATTGCCGCACCTGACATAATCAGCGCTTGCCGATCCTCGCCAATGCGCGGGTCGCTGCGGCGTCCCTGAGGGCCGAGTTCTAGATAAGACCGGATGACCTTGTCAATCTGATCGCTGGTCATGCGCAATCCGTCCACTTTTGTGCGGTCATAGCGTTTTAGCCCCAAATGCGAGGCCGCAACTGTTGTGACAGTCCCCGAGGTTCCGACGATCTGAAACCCTTGCCGGGTCTGCTCATCCTTGTAAGGGGCAAAGTCGGCGAGGTTTTCCTCAAAGAACCAGCTCATCAGGGCGAAGCGCGCCGCGTCATCCTCCACATCGTGAAACTGGTCACGCAAGGTCGCCACGCCCAATGGAACAGAAATCCAGTCCACAACCTTCGCCGCAGGGAAGGGGCTTTCGGCGGGGTGAAACCCTGCGTGCAGCCGCATGATGGCAGATGGGCGGTCCCGGCGCGCGATGGATGAGATGTCGATCCAGACCAATTCGGTTGACCCGCCACCAATATCAACAACCAGCAGCTGGTCGGTTTTGGTCGACACCAACGGGGCGCAGGAAATAACCGCGAGACGGGCTTCTTCTTCGGGTTGGATAATCTCAAGCGTCAAACCCGTTTCGCGACGCACCTGGCGGATAAATTCACGCGCATTCTTAGCACGGCGACAAGCCTCTGTCGCAACCAGCCGCATACGCTTGACCCGGTTTCGTTTCAGTTTTTGCTGACAAATCCGCAACGCCTGAATGGTGCGCGCCATAGACGCGCGCGATAAGCGCCCGGTACGCTCCAAACCGGCGCCCAGTTGCACCGACTTTGAGAAGCTGTCTACCACATGAAAGCCGCTGCCCTTGGGTTGGGCAATCAGCATCCGGCAGCTATTAGTTCCCAGATCAAGCGCCGCATATAGCGCATCAGGATCTGGGCGGGCCGGTGCAGGGCTCTCTACCGCTCGGGGAAATGCGCCCGCACCTTTGGAACGCCTGGGCGCCATGATTCACGCCCTCCGATAATCGTGTTGATCCAAGCATATGTGTGCTGATCGTCACGTGCAAGGTGGCCTGAGGGTGGCAACGACTATTTGAACAGCGTCGAATTGACGTTTTTTGAGTGGTTCGTATCGCATTGCTGGTCAAATTCATAAAGCTGTTGAATATTATGAGGAAGCCGCACGGTAGCCAGCACAGGGTCCCATTGTTATCCAAGAGCGACCCGCAAAAGGTCGCTCAGAACCAATGTCAGGTCGAAATCCGACGAACGCGCCCGGCGCTGCCACACTAGAAACGCATTTACACAGACGCAAAGGAAGCCAAGGCAATGCCCGACGTCACCATCGTATATTGGCGCGACATACCCGCACAAATCATCGTCGGCAAAGGCCGTCGTGGGGCCAAACGCCAATTGGAAGAGCGGTTTGAACAAGCCATCGATCGCGCCGCCATGAAGGTGAACGCCAAGGATGCCGACGCTTATCTAGCAGAATGGCGCAAAGCTGCGCCTTACGCAGTAGATGGTGACCCGGCAGACATTGCCGAGGCCGAAGCCCTGCGTCTGGAAACGGATTATGATCAGGATCGGCTCAAGACGCTGATCGCTAACGACGGATGGGCATGAGCCTGACATCTTTATGGGAGGCCACGATGGCTTTGTTGAACTTCAAAAAACGCGACGCGGGTGCGGCCAAGCCCAGCAGCCCAGAGGTCGAGGCCTTTCTGGAAAACTACTCCATCGAGGTGATGCCACGCACCGCGGCGAAAATCGACAGCTTTGCTGATCTGCTGCCTGCAGGAACTCGCGTCTATATCGCGCATATTGAAGGCACCCCGATAGAGGAAATGGTCGAGACCGCCAAACGGGTAAATGCCGAAGGATTCCCGGTGATGCCGCATTTCCCTGCTCGCATCATTCAGGATGAGACCACGCTGGCGGATTGGATCGCACGCTACCAAGGCGAGGCAGACGTCAAACAGGCGTTGCTGTTGGCTGGCGGCGTGAGCAAACCTCACGGCGCATTCGATAGCTCAATGCAACTGTTGGAGACCGGGCTGTTCGACAAAGCCGGGTTCAGCAATCTACATGTTGCCGGGCACCCCGAAGGCAACAAGGATATTGACCCCGATGGCAGCATGAAGAATGTCTCGGATGCGCTTCTTTGGAAACAAAAATTTTCCGAGCGCACGGATGCGGATATGGCTCTCGCAACGCAGTTTGCCTTTGAGGCAAAACCGATCATCGAATGGGCGGATAGTATCAAGGCAGCCGGTGTCGATCTGCCAATCCACATTGGTATCGCAGGTCCGGCCAAGCTACAGACATTGATCAAATTCGCTATTGCTTGTGGCGTCGGCCCATCGCTTAAAGTCCTGCAGAAACGCGCAATGGATGTCTCCAAGCTGTTGCTGCCGTATGAGCCCAACGACGTGATCAGCGAGCTGGCAGCTCACAAGGCCGCCAACCCAGATTTCAACATCACCAATGTGCATTTCTTCCCGCTAGGTGGCATCAAGACCAATGCCACCTGGGCCATCAACAACGGTGGCGCAGCAGCGCAGCCGGTCAATTCCCAAGGATAAACAATGACCCGTACTGTCGTAGAATCTAAGACAAAAACTGCAACTTTGGGGTTTGATGAACCGTTCTGTGTGATCGGCGAGCGGATCAACCCGACGGGCCGTAAGAAACTGGCCGCTGAGCTGGAAGCGGGCGATTTTTCCACTGTTGAGAAAGACGCGCTTGCGCAGGTTATGGCCGGCGCAAACATCCTCGATATCAATGCAGGCGTTGTCTACAACTCCAACCCGAACCCTAACGAGACCGAGCCACCGCTGATGACCAAGATCGTCGAGCTGGTTCAAGGGTTGACCGATACGCCGCTCTGCATCGACTCGTCTGTTCCCGGCGCGCTTGAGGCTGGTCTGCAGGCCGCAGAAGGGCGCCCACTGCTGAACTCTGTCACCGGTGAGGAAGAACGTCTGGAGCACGTGCTGCCGCTGGTAAAGAAATACAATGTCCCGGTTGTGGCGATTTCCAACGATGATACCGGCATCTCCGAAGATCCTGATGTGCGCTTCGCTGTTGCGAAGAAAATCGTTGAACGTGCCGCCGACTTCGGCATTCCAGCACATGACATCGTGGTTGATCCTCTGGTTATGCCCATCGGTGCAATGGCAACAGCAGGCCTGCAGGTCTTCGCTCTGGTCCGTCGCCTGCGCGAAGAGCTGGGTGTAAACACGACCTGTGGCGCTTCCAATGTGTCCTTTGGCTTGCCAAACCGTCACGGCATCAACAACGCGTTCCTGCCGATGGCGATGGGGGCCGGCATGACCTCTGCAATCATGAACCCGGTCGCACTTCCGATCACTCAGAAGAAGATTGCTGAGAAAAAAGCCGAAGTTGAAGCCGCCGGTATTGTCCTGCCCGAGGGTATGGAAGACGAGGCGTTTGTTCAGATGTTTGGTCTGGGCTCAACCAAGGCGCGTCCCGGTAAGGAAATGGAAGCCATTCGCGCCGCCAATTTGCTGACCAACAACGACCCGCATGGTGGTGATTGGATCCGAGCCAACAAAGAACCTGCAAAAGAGGGCGAAGAGGGTCGTGGCCGAGGTGGCCGTTCTGGTGGACGCCGCCGCCGCGCCTAATCGCTGCCCTTCTAACAATAGTGAGGTCAGGCCGCCGGTCTGGCCTTTTTTTGTAGGCCTAGAACAATAGGTGCAGCCAAAGATCAGCAGTTGCGGACCCATCCCAGAGACTTGATTGAATAAAGGTAAGTTCAAACGAGCGGCCTACGGGTAAAACCATTCCTCATGGACGCAGACCGCTCTCTCCCGCCCCGGATTCCTCGGGATTCTCCAATAGTAGTGGGGCAGGCAGGCAACGTCTATGTTAACGGTTCTGACCGGCAAGCCTTTGCTAGCTTGCGAAACAGGCAGGTGACAAATCAATCAGTTATCATACCCCGAACAGAGGAGATGGTAACCTACGTGGATAAGCGTGAGCGACGGTCGATGTGTACTGATCCGGCGGCCTCATCCCTGAGGAAATCGCGGAGGAGGGCGATGTAGCCTCGGCGCCAAAACCGAAGCACGACCCGGCAAGGCGGCTTCGAGCCCGACATGATCATTCTGGTTCAGGTCGGTGTGTCCAAACTTCTGCATTTGGTTCGTGATCAGCGCGCGTGCCATCGGTCTCCGCTCCGAGCCGTTTTGCAACCGCTTGTGAACGATGGTTCTCGAAATCGATATAGCTAACCAATTGCTCAATACCATGAGCTTGATACGCCCACTTGCGAACAGCTAGGCCAGCCTCGGTGGCATATCCTTTACCTTCGGCCTCATCAAAAAGATGCCACGCCAACTCAACGTCCGGCCAATTTGAATGCTTAAGCAACCCGACACGACCTAGTGGATGGCTCCCCCTCAGCTTCGTTATTGTAAAGAATCCAAACCCGTGCCATTGCCAATGGCCAACCCCGATCAAGAACCCGAACCAACACTGTTCATCGCTGACCGTTTCGCCTTGGGATTGCAGCCTCGGCGAACGCGTCATGTAGCGGGTAAATTCGGGTAAATCACTTTGTAAGGGCCCGCGTAGAGTTAGTCGCTCTGTTTCAAGGACTGGAGCAGACGTCAAAGGTTTTGCCATTTCGGCCTCCGTTCGGGCAGTTTACCTGAGAGAGTAGCCCCGGTAGCGGGAAAACCGCATCGATTTTTCCGCGAACTGGAGATCGGCTTTGTATGCACACTTTGGAGCTGTCGCGCTTTTGTGCCGCTCCAAGTGCTTGTTTAGGCCAGTTTCCGTTCGAAGACGACAGGGCTTTCCAAGCCAATGCTGAATGCCTTCGATGCGGATTGTAGAAGCCATTGATGTATTTGAAGAAGGTCTCGACGGCAGCATTGTCATAACAATTACCTTTCCCATACATCCACTGCCCGGCGGTGCATGTTTACATGCATGAGAGCGGACACCTTGAAGCCGCCCAGGCTCAGGCGCGATTGTTCTATAATGTACGCCAGTGTCACCAGGTCAGACCGCTGTCTTGCGACCGGCGGGACAATTGCGGAAAGCGCGCAAAGAACACCGTGGCCTTTTTAATATTTCCCTTTCCTCCTTGAGAATGTGCCCTCTCACACATGCAAGCATGTGCTGTCAGGCAATGGTGTCTCACGCCGAAGCCGGTCGTTTTCTTTGGCGAGTTCCAAATCCTCTTTCGACACCACATCTGTTTCCCGATGCGCCGTGATCCACTTGCTCAGCGTCGACATTCCAACACCCAGATCCTCAGCCACATGCTTGCGCAATGCCGCACTTGAGCCAGAGGGCATAACTGGCTTACGCTATAGCGCGAACATTTTAGTTCAGTTCAGGGATGCAATTATTGGTTTTTCGAGAGCGGTTCTCTATCAGAATTGGCAGGTCTGATTGATGTGGCTCTTTAGTCTCAGTTCAAATGTTCACAAGCACGCCGTTCGATCTAAAGCGCTATCATAGCTACGCTTTTCGGAAGAACTCTGGGTGTGTTGTCTCCAGCGGCGTAAGACGGTCGATGAGTTGACGCAAATGGATGGCCATACTTGCTCGTGCCGCCTTGCTGTCTTTGGCTTTGATCGCATCAAGGATTGCTTGATGTTCCTCTACTGCCTCTTTCGGCCGCCCCTTAGTCGGGAGCAAGAGCATCCGTGCGCGCAGTAACTGAAGCGAGAGATGATCTGCTGCAGCGATCACTTTTGGAAACCCGGTAAACTGCAAGATCAGATTATGAAATTCGACATCGGCCTCAAAGAACCCTGCGTGATCGCCGTCTTCAATTAGCAAAGTCTGCAGGCGGAGGTTTCGAGACAATTTGCAGAGTTGTTCCTCACTTCGTTCATTCGCAATTTTGGCGACTGCCGCTACCTCAATCGCTTCGCGCAAAAAGCTCTCTTCCTGAATCGCAGTCAGGGATAAGCGTGAAACACGGGTGGCTGATTGTGGGACAATGTCCACAAGCCCTTCTGAGGAGAGTTTGCCGAGCGCTTCGGCGACCGGTGACCTTGAAACACCAAGCTGTTCACACAGCGCGCCTTTGCGCAGAACAAAACCTGGCTCAAGTGACATATTCAGGATCTGGTCACGCAAAACCGTATAGACTCGGTGGCCCAGAGTGCCATCAAGCCCATCTATGCCCAACTCAACCGGTGTTCGTTGCATTTGAATTCCCATAACTGACATGTTAGTTGACATATGGCGCGAGTCAACCTAGTCAAAGATACCGGAGACAGAAGTCGACATCCAGAGGTCCTCGTTGACCACTGTCTGATGTGACTACGGCGCCCACAAGACGGCTGCTGGTTCTTCTGCGCGTACAAAAGCGATCGGCTTGGGAGGGCTGTACGCATGACAAACTTGGTGGAGATGAGGGGAATCCAAAAACGGTTCCCAGGCGTCCATGCCCTAAAGGATGTTCAGTTCGACCTGCGCCCCGGCGAAGTCCACGCATTGATGGGGGAGAATGGCGCGGGCAAGTCGACTTTGATGAAAATCATGTCCGGCATCTATGCTCGCGACGAAGGCGAAATGTACGTTGATGGCAAACCCATTGCCCCCAAAGGGCCGCGGGCTGCACAAGATCTGGGTATCGGGATCATTCACCAGGAATTGAGTCTGATGAACGATCTTACAGCAGCACAAAACGTTCTTATCGGGCGTGAACCACGCCTTCGCTTTGGTCGACTGGATGAGGCCGCGCTGAATGCGCAGGCTTCGGAGATTTTCAAATCGCTCAACCTGAGTATGGATCCGCGCACACTGGTCGGAACTCAGACAGTAGCCCGCCAGCAGTTGATAGAAATCGCGAAGACGCTGTCATACAACCCACGCTGCCTGATCATGGACGAACCGACGGCGGCGCTGAATGACACAGAGATCAATGAGCTATTCAAAGTAATTGCAAAGCTGAAAGCTGATGGTGTGGGGATTGTCTATATCAGCCACCGGATGGACGAAATAAAGCGCATCGCAGATCGCGTCACGATTCTTCGGGATGGGGCGTATATCGACACGGTGCAAGCCGCCGAGACGCCATTGTCTAAGATCATTCAATTGATGGTTGGCCGCGAAGTAACACACGACGAGTCAAACATCTCCGATCTTTCGCAGAGCCCCATTGCCCTTGAGGTGCGCAACCTATCGCGTGGTTCCGTTGTAAAGGATGTCAGCTTTGATGTGCGCAAGGGGGAAATCCTGGGGTTTGCAGGCCTAATGGGCGCAGGTCGCACCGAGGTGGCTCGTATTATCTTCGGGGCTGATCCCCGCGAGGCTGGCGACATATTGGTTCAAGGTCAGCCCGTGAACATTCGCTCTCCGAATGAGGCGGTTCAGGCGGGCATTGGATATCTGTCAGAGGATCGCAAGCACTTTGGTCTTGCTGTGGATATGACGGTTCGCGCGAATATCGCGATGGCAAATATGTCCTGGTTTACAAACTCTATGGGCGTGTTGAACGAGGCAGCAATGAAGGAAACCGCGCTTAAGTACATTGATCAACTCGGCATTCGGACACCTTCAGATATGCAGGATGTCCGGCTGCTTTCAGGTGGAAACCAACAAAAGGTCGTCATCGCGAAATGGCTATTGCGCGATTGCGATGTGCTGATCTTTGATGAGCCAACACGTGGCATCGACGTGGGCGCAAAATCCGAAATTTATGATCTGTTGGAAGACCTCGCCGCACAAGGGCGGGCGATCATCGTTATCTCATCTGAGCTTCCCGAAGTTTTACGACTGTCCCATCGTATCGCAGTCATGTGCGAAGGCCGCCTGACCGGCATCCTGCCACGCGATGGCGCGACACAAGAAAACATCATGGAACTCGCGACCCAGACCGACAAAACTAAGGAACCCATCCAATGACAGTGATGAGCCAGGATGCGCCCGCCAGTGCTTTGCGGAAGCTGACCGCAAGCGGTGCCTTTCAAAAATTGCTCGCCTTCGCCAGTCTCGTGTTGCTTTTGATCGCGTTCAGCATTGCCTCGCCCAACTTCATGCAGACCTCGAATATGATCGCGATTTTGCAGGCCACGTCGGTCAATGGCGTGTTGGCAATTGCTGCAACCCTTGTGATCATTACAGGCGGTATCGATCTATCTGTCGGCACTTTGATGACATTTACAGCCGTGATGACGGGTGTGGTGTTGACCAATCTTGGACTGCCTTTGCCGCTTGGCGTTGCTGCCGCGATTGCGACGGGGACATTGGCTGGCTTTATCTCGGGAACGCTGGTTGCCAAGATGAAAATCCCGCCTTTCATTGCGACTTTGGGTTTGATGCTCATTCTCAAGGGATTGTCACTGGTGGTGTCTGGCACGCGTCCGATCTATTTCAATGACACGCCGGGTTTTGACAAGATTTCCCGCGGCTCGCTGATAGGTGAAATTTTCCCAGCTGTTCCGATCCCCAATGGCGTCTTGATCTTGTTTCTGGTCGCCGGTGCCGTCTCCTATATTCTTAGCCGCACGGTTTTGGGGCGCTATTGCTTTGCATTGGGCAGCAACGAAGAAGCTGTGCGCTTGTCTGGCGTGAACACGGATCGTTGGAAAATCGCCATCTACAGCTTGTCTGGCGCAATTGTTGGCATTGCTGGCCTTTTGATTGCCTCGCGCCTGAACTCCGCGCAACCAGCCCTTGGACTTGGCTATGAACTGGAGGCTATTGCCGCCGTTGTGATTGGCGGCACGTCCTTGTCGGGGGGGCGCGGCACAATCCTTGGGACACTCATCGGGGCGTTGATAATGGCCGTTTTGTTGAATGGTTTGCGCATATTGTCTGTTCCACAAGAATGGCAAACCGTTGTCACGGGCGCGATCATTATTCTCGCTGTCTACGCAGATATCATGAGACGACAAAAGGCCAACTAAACCGGCCGAGAATTAAGCATAATTTCAAATGGGAGGAACTAGAAAATGATGAATAGAAGACAAGTAATGGGCACAATGGGTGCCGGTCTCGTCATGGCGCAAGCCACGGTCGCTATTGGTCAGGAAACCAAACTTATTCCGCTGATTTCCAAGGGTTTTCAGCACCAATTCTGGCAGGCTGTTAAGGCCGGCGCAGATCAAGCTGCTGCCGAATTCGGTGTTGAGATGACATTTGAAGGTCCAGATTCCGAAGCTCAGGTTGATCGCCAGATCGACATGCTGGCTGCTGCCTTGGCCAAATCACCTGCAGCGATTGGTTTCGCAGCATTGGACAGCCAAGCGGCCATTCCGCTTTTGCGCCAAGCCCAGGACGCAGGCATTCCGATTGTCGCATTTGACAGCGGTGTCGACAGCGACATTCCGGTCAGCACCTGCACCACAGATAATGCGGCTGCGGCTGGCATGGCCGCTGCCAAAATGGCCGAATTCATTGGTGGTGAAGGCAAAGTTGCTGTCGTGGCACATGACCAAACGAGCCGTACGGGCATTGACCGCCGCGATGGTTTCTTGAACGAAATCGCGAAACACCCCGGCATCGAAGTCGTCACTGTCCAGTACGGTGCCGGTGATCAGTTGCAATCGACAGAGATCACAAAGTCGATCCTGACAGCCAACCCTGACCTGAAAGGTATCTTTGGCACCAACGAAGGCTCTGCAATCGGCGTTGTGAATGGTGTAAGCGAAAACGGCGCTGAGGGCGTGGTCGTGATCGGTTACGATTCCGGCGCTGCTCAGAAGAACGCAATCCGATCTGGTCTGATGACGGGCGCAATTACACAAAACCCGGTTGGCATTGGATATGAAACGGTGAAAGCCGCTTTAATGGCCGCCAACGGTGAAGCTGTTGCCCCGCTGATCGACACTGGTTTTTACTACTACGACGCCAGCAATATCGACGATCCAAAGGTCGCGGCGGTGTTATACGACTAAATAATAATTTGCATCGCAGCCCGGTCAATTCGGGCTGCGCTCATTCATTGAAACGCGACACTTGCGCCCCGCGAACCTGCTCAGCGTAAGACGTCAATATGAACACTTTTGAAAGCGCACGCTGCCATGCTTCGAAATATCAATCCTCTTCTCTCGCCCGATTTGCTGCATGCCCTGCGCGCAATGGGGCACGGGGACTTTATCGTTCTGGCAGACGCAAATTTTCCGGCTGAGAGGATTGGCCCCCGTTGCATCCGGGCGGACGGGTCGGATGCGTCGATGATGCTGAACGCGGTCCTGTCTGTTATGCCACTGGATACTTATACAGATGATCCGGTCAGATGTATGCAGGTCGTAAGCGATGCGGACGCTGTGCCAGAGACTGTCGAGGATTTCCAACGCATTATTGACAACGTAGCTGACGCACCACAGCCGATCCAGTCGATAGAACGGTTTGCGTTTTATGAACTAGCTAAATCCGCTTTTGCTGTGGTCCAGACTGGAGAACGTCGGCTTTACGGCAATATCATTCTCACCAAAGGCGTGATAGAATGAAGATCGACGCGCATCAGCATTTTTGGGCCCTTGCGCGTGGGGACTATGGATGGCTGACGCCAGAGTTGCCACCCCTTTACCGCGACTTTTTACCCGCCGATCTTGCACCAGTATTACGCGTCAATGGTGTTGAGGGCACGGTTTTGGTGCAGGCTGCACCAACAATTGCAGAAACCGAATTTATGCTTGGGCTGGCTGATGACAATCCCTTCATCCTTGGCGTTGTCGGATGGGTAGATTTTGAAGCACCAGACGCTATCGGGCAAATAACCCGGCTTGCCACCCACCCAAAATTTGTTGGCCTGCGTCCAATGATCCAAGACATCTCGGATGTCGATTGGATGCTGTCGAAAACGCACACGCCCATCTTTCGGGCAATGGCCACCTCAGAGCTTGCCTTTGACGCGCTTGTCTTGCCCAAACACCTGCCTAACTTGCAAGAATTAGTGCGAGACCACCCGGATCTGAGCATCGTGATCGACCACGCCGCAAAGCCGGAAATTGCCGCTGGTCAGTTCAACGAATGGGCGGCCAATATGGTGTCATTGGCCCAAAATACATCCGTTGCCGTGAAACTCTCGGGTTTGGTCACAGAGGCCGCCAAGGATTGGACCGTTTCGCAGTTAAGACCATATGTCGAGCACCTGCTGGATCACTTTGGTCCTACCCGGATGATCTGGGGCAGCGATTGGCCTGTCTGCACTCTGGCCTGCGCATATGACGACTGGTGCGCCGCCACAGATCAAATCTTGAAAGATCTGAATGAGACCGACAGGGACGCGATATTAGGCGGAAACGCAGCACGTATCTATAGAATAAAAGGAGCGGCCTGATGGGACGATTAGATGGAAAAACAGCGCTGATTACGGCAGCAGGTCAAGGCATTGGTCGGGCTACGGCTGAGATGTTCGCGCAGCAAGGCGCACGGGTGATTGCGACGGATATCAACGTCGCAAGCCTGTCAAAGATTGGTCCGACTGATGGGATCGAGACGCATGTGCTGGACGTGTTGGATGGCGCCGCCGTCACCGCGTTCATTGCCAATATCGGCAAGCTGGACACTCTCTTCAACTGCGCAGGCTATGTGGCTAATGGGACGATTTTGAACTGTGCCGAGGATGATTGGGATTTCAGCTTCGACCTGAATGTAAAGGCGCAGTACCGGCTAATCAAACTGGTTTTGCCCGGTATGATTGCACGGGACGGTGGGTCGATCATCAACATGTCCTCCGTGGCATCATCTATAAAAGGCGTGCCAAACCGGCTTGCATATTGTGCGTCCAAAGCGGCGGTCATTGGGTTAACCAAGGCGGTGGCGGCGGACTACGTCACGCAGAACATTCGCTGCAATGCAATCTGTCCCGGCACGGTCGATAGCCCATCAATGCACCAACGACTGCGCGACACAGGCGATTATGACTCAGCACTCAAAGCATTTATCGAACGCCAGCCCATGGGGCGCATTGGCACGGCCGTAGAAATAGCCGCCCTCGCACTTTACCTGGCCAGCGACGACGCGGCGTTCACAACGGGACAATGCCACGTCATCGACGGCGGCTGGGCAATTTGAGATTTATCGGAGAGACTTATGAAACTACTACGCTATGGGCCTGCTGGCCACGAAAAACCCGGCCTCTTGGATGCGAACGAACAGATCCGCGACCTTTCAGGGGTGATATCTGATCTCGCAGGGCCGGTTCTGGATGATGCAAGCCTTGCAAAACTGCGTAATCTTGATCCAACCACCTTGCCTTTGGTGGGTGGGGACCCTCGCATCGGGCCTTGCGTCGGCAACGTGGGCAAGTTCATTTGCATCGGTTTAAACTATGCCGATCACGCTGCTGAAGCTGGCATGGAATTGCCGCAAGAACCTGTGATCTTCTTTAAGGCCACGTCTTCGATCATCGGATCAAACGACACCGTTGATATCCCTCGGGGCTCAGTCAAAACCGATTGGGAGGTCGAGCTGGGCGTGGTTATTGGCAAGCAAACGAAATACGTGACCGAGGCCGATGCACTGGATCATGTCGCGGGCTATTGTGTCGTGAATGATCTGTCCGAACGTGACTTTCAAATCCATCGGTCCGGTCAATGGGTGAAGGGCAAATCAGCTGATACCTTTGGGCCAATCGGGCCTTGGCTCGTCACCCGAGATGAGGTTTCTGACCCTCAGAACCTGCCAATGTACCTTGAGGTCAATGGTCATCGCTATCAGGACGGCAGCACCAAGACGATGCACTTTAGCGTCGCTACCGTAATTTCGCATTTGTCGCAGTTCATGTCGTTGCAGGCGGGCGATGTGATCTCGACCGGCACGCCTCCGGGCGTGGGCATGGGGCAGAATCCAGAAACCTACCTAAAGCCGGGCGATAAGATGGAATTGGGCATCGAAGGTCTCGGCATCCAACGCCAGAACGTACAGGCCTCTGCATGACTACGATCACCAATCTACGCACCCACGACCTGCGCTTTCCGACGTCTGAAAGCCTTGATGGCTCGGATGCGATGAACCCTGACCCTGATTATTCGGCGGCCTATGTGGTTCTGGAAACCGACGGCCCGCACGAGGGTCACGGGCTGACCTTTACCATCGGGCGCGGGAATGAGATTTGTGTCGCAGCAATTCATGCTCTGCGGGACCGTCTTGTGGGGCTTGATCTGGATTGGATTAAAGAGGACATGGGCCGGTTCTGGCGGCATGTGACATCTGACAGTCAACTGCGCTGGATTGGTCCCGACAAGGGCGCGATCCATTTGGCAACGGGTGCGGTGGTCAATGCCGCCTGGGATTTGTGGGCTAAAGAAGCTTGTAAACCAGTCTGGGAGCTGGTGTCCGAAATGTCGCCTGAAGAGATCGTTCAGCTGGTCGATTTTCGGTATATGACCGATGCTTTGACCCCCGAAGAGGCGCTCGAAATTCTGAAGCGCGCCGAGGCGGGCAAGGCGGATCGCGTCACCAAACTCAAGGCCGAAGGCTATCCGTGCTACACCACCTCGGCAGGCTGGCTTGGCTACCCCGACGACAAGCTACGCCGCCTGTGCCGAGAGGCCAAAGACGCGGGCTTTACCCATACAAAGTTCAAAGTGGGCCGTGACCTGGAGGACGACATTCGCCGCCTGACGATTGCCCGCGAAGAACTTGGCTGGGACATGAATATCATGATCGATGCCAATCAGGTGTGGGAGGTTGATCAAGCGATAGACTGGATCAAGGAATTGGCGTTTGCCAAGCCATTCTTCATGGAGGAACCGACCTCGCCCGACGACGTGTCCGGGCATAGAACGATCCGCGAGGCGATCGCACCCATCAAAGTGGCTACAGGCGAGATGTGCCAAAACCGGATCATGTTCAAGCAGTTCATTAAGGAAGGCGCTATTGATATCGTCCAAATCGACAGCTGTCGGATGGGCGGATTGAACGAAGTTCTGGCAGTGATGCTGATGGCTGCGAAATACGATTTGCCGGTTTGGCCACACGCGGGCGGCGTGGGCCTATGCGAATATGTGCAACATATGTCGATGATTGACTACATTACTATCACTGGCGAAAAAGACAGCAAGCGGATCGAGTTTGTGGATCATTTGCACGAGCACTTCGTTGATCCTTGCGTGGTGCAGAACGGCGCTTATACGGCCCCATCCTTGCCCGGATTTTCTATCGAGATGAAACCGCAATCTATTGCGGATTATACGTTTCGACCCAAGATTGCCGCTGAGTGATGTTTGAGCTTCGTCAAATCGGACAAACCAAAGTCAGCGTCACATCTGTGGCATTCGGCTGCGCGTCGATCGGGAATCTCTACCGCGAGGCCACGGAGGCTGAAGCCCAAGCCGTGCTAGACAGCGCGTGGAGGAGTGACATACGTTATTTTGACACCGCTCCCCACTATGGGCGCGGGCGTTCAGAACAACGGTTGGGGCGGTTTCTGGTCAATAAACCTCGCGATGACTACGCACTTTCGACAAAGGTCGGCCGGGTTTTGTCGGCAGGCGCGCAGCGGGCTGAAGCGGATAGTTATATCAATCCGCTGCCCAACGATATGCGCTACGACTACTCTGGCGACGGGATTGAATCCGCCCTTGAGGGCAGTCGGTCACGCCTTGGCAGCACCTACATCGATATCGTCTATGTGCATGACATCGGCACATATACGCACGGGACCGATAACGCCGCGCACATGGATGCGTTCTTGGGCGACGGATATGAACGTCTTGTTCGGCTGAAAGAAAAGGGCGCGATCGGAGCTATCGGCTTGGGCGTGAACGAGAACGAGATCTGCATAGAGATTATGAAAGACCACCCTTTGGACGTGATCTTGCTCGCAGGGCGTCTGACATTGCTTGATCGCTCTGCCGAAGAAACACTGGTGCCCATGTGCCACGCGGCTGGCACTTCGCTGGTACTAGGCGGTGTGTTCAACTCAGGCGTCCTCGCAACAGGGCCAATTGAAGGCGCGACATATGACTATGGGCCGGCGTCGGGCGACGTTCTGGCAGCCGTGACAGAGCTTCAGGCAAAGGCAGAAAGCCTGTCAGTACCTCTTTCAACGGCAGCACTTCAATTCGCAAAATGCCACCCACAGTCTGCATCCGTTCTTATTGGAACCGCGGAAGCTTCGATGCTATTGAGCAATTTAGCGGCATTAGAACACGTACCACCAGAAGGTTTTGCTCAGACGTTCACACTCTAGTTCAGTGCTCCCACCATCAGATCATGTCTCGTTGGCGATCAATGGTCCCGAAATCTAACACGGTCCTTGTTTGTCACATCGCAGGTCGTCTGGTTTCAGGACAGCGACTGTTCTCTCAGTGAACGTTTGCTGCGATATCTCAATTCAGAGGCTTGGGCTCGGCGCCGCTTTGAGGAGGCAGTGCGGCACCCTGATCACGAGCCTTAACGGTTGAATGAGCTGTCACAGGTGGATGTAAATAGCCAAGTTAGCGATTCAACCGCGCGACTTCGTCGATCCCACGTCTTAGATCAGGCTTTGCCCAGTGAGGTCCGCATGACCAAAGATGTTTCAATCAACACACTACTCTGGGTCTGAGTAGCGTTGACGAGGCCAATAAGAATATTTGCGGCCTCCTTGCCCATGCGCCGGTGTGGGACGTGGACAGTGGTTAGTGCTGGCGATGAAATTTTCGCAATCTCTATGTCGTCAAAACCAGTCACCGAAATATCCTCGGGAACGCGCAAGCCTAATTCCTGCGCCTTGGCGATTGCTCCAACAGCCAAAACATCGTTGCCGCAAATAACTACAGAGGGCCGGACAGACTGGCGCAAGAGCTCTTCTAGCGCCGCACCACCTTCGTCAATTCCATATTCAGCTTCAACAATCGACAGCTCCGTTTCGGGAATGCCTGCCCCAGTCATCGAGGCACGAATGCCTCTTAGGCGCTCACTGGCTCTATCATTACCCTCGGGGCTGGCAGTAATCGTTGCAATGCGGCGATGCCCCATACTGATTACCTTATCGGCCAAGGCTTTCATCGCTTCGTAATTATCAAAGCCGACGGTCGAGACTTTGGCATTCTGATCAAAAACCCAGGCCACAACAACCGGGACATTCTGGCGCTTGAGGAACTCATAAATCTTGGGGTCGCGGTGGAATCCGATAAGCAAAATTCCGTCGGCGCCGCGCGACACCAAAGTACGGATCTGCTCTTCTTCAAGCTCCGTTTGGTAGGAAGAGGATGCAACCAGCAGGGTGATCCCACTGCGTCCCAGCTCTTCTTGAAATGCTTGCAATCCGCGGGCAAAAATGGCGTTTTCCATCGTCGGGATGATCGCGCCAATTGTGTTGGTCCGTTTCGCAGCTAGCGCACGGGCATTAAAATTTGGCGCGTAGCCAAGTTCTAGCACAGCATTCCCGACTTTTTTGCGTGTTTCCTCAATGACCCGGTCCGGTGAGTTCAGATAGCGCGACACCGTAGCCGTGGACACACCGGCAAGCCGTGCGACGTCGGCTAGGGTAGGGGTTCGGCCGTTGTTCTCGTCATTGCTCATCATTCTGGCTCTGTAACGTGTTTGTTAGTTTTTCACACCCCATCTCTGAAATCTAGTTGGTCTTGTCTTCGATCATTGATGTAAGCGCTTGCACGGCGTCGGTGTAAGCGCTTACATTAGTCCTGCGAATCAAGCTTTTCACTGTTTTCCCGGAGAAATCGATGCTTTTGATCCTAGCCCTTATTCTTTTCGCTTTGTTCGGTACGAATGTGGCTTTGGGATCCATGGGATTAGGAGGGTTCCTGGGGGACGTGTCCGAAATGCTGTTTTTGCTCGCTGCTTCGGTAATTTTTGTGGCGGCAATTTTGCAAAGGGAAGCTGCTGAAAAAAAAGCCAAAGAGCAACAGCGCTGAACTGTCCATCGGGAGGAAAACATGGACCGGAACAACAAAGAACTCGCTTCGGCGTCGCGCCGTAACTTTTTAAAACTGGCCGGTACGGGCAGTTTCACAGCTGCGTTGGTGGCTGGTGCCGCAGGCACGCTTTGGTCCACAGAGGCCGTTGCCCAAACAAACAAAGAAGAGCGTGAGCGCGAACAGGCTGCCGCACATATCATGACATTGGCCACAGCCTATGTTTTGGGAGCGTCGCGCAGCTATCCAATCATGCAGCTGGACCTCAAAGAGAACATTCAGAACGCCACGAACGGTAAGGTTTATGTGAAACTTGCACCTGGCGGGCAATTGGGGGCCGGCGGCGCATTGGTGCAAAAGGTTCAGGGTGGAACCATTCAGGCAGCACAGCATTCGCTGTCAAATTTTGCCCCTTTCGCCTCTACCGTCGATTTGATCAATATGCCGTACCTCTGCGGTTCCAATCAACGTTTCACCAATCTGGTGAACTCCGATCATTGGAAAACTGAAGTTCATCCCAAAGTCGAAGCCGCTGGCTTTAAGGCATTGTTCTATGTGAATATTGATCCTCGCGTTGTTGCTGTCCGCAAAGGTGGCGCCGGAGCGGTGCTTTCTCCGGCGGATCTCAACGGCGTCAAATTTCGCGTTCCCGGCTCTAAGATGCTGCAGCAATACTACCGTCTCGTTGGGGCAAACCCCACGCCGGTCGCCTGGGGCGAGACACCATCGGCGATCAAGCA
Source organism: Phaeobacter cretensis (assembly GCF_047372505.1). NCBI lineage: Bacteria > Pseudomonadati > Pseudomonadota > Alphaproteobacteria > Rhodobacterales > Roseobacteraceae > Phaeobacter > Phaeobacter cretensis. The sequence continues at coordinate 18,721 of NZ_JBKBEU010000001.1, read as the reverse complement.
GGGCGTCGCTGATGCGCTCGATCCTTCGGTGGGCGCACTCTATGTCTTTGGCTTCAAGGATATCCTTAGCCATGTCACCTTCACCCAAGCCGTGCCAGACAGCCAAGTCTATTCGTGCAATCTGGAATGGTTCAACAGCTTGCCTGCAGATGTGCAAGAAGGGGTCATGTGGGGTTCTGAGATGACCGCGCATCAGAACCTCTCCAAAGTGCCGTCGGCGCGGGCCTATGCGATGTCCGAGCTGGCAAAATCCGGTGTGGAATTTCATTCGCTGAGCGATGACCAATTGTCGGAATGGCAGGCAGCAGGTGGCTATCAGCGGCCGGAGTGGGATGAGTTCAAGAAAGAGCTCGCTGGGTCCATGGATTCGTTTGCCAAGCTGGAAGAGGCCGCTGGGACGCAAGGCAAGTACTTCGTCCACGACGCATAAATAACGCACGTTGGGGGCCCGTTGGGGGCTCCCACATTTCTGCATGAACCGACGTTTGTCTCCACGTCGGTCCCCTCACCATTAGCCGTCGAGGCCCGTGATGAAGTTTCTCAGAAACATAGATCAGAATGCCGAGCGTTGGCTCCTGTTGGTCTTTTACGTGATGCTTGTCGCCACAATGGCAATCGAAGTGCTTCGCCGGGAAGTTTTTTCGTACTCATCGATCTGGGGTGAAGAGATCGTTCGATACTCGTTTATCTATCTTGCCTGGATTGGCGCTGCCGCGGCAGTGAAGGAGCGGGCTCATATCCGCATTGATGTCTTATTGCACTACCTTGGGAACCGACCAAAGGCGGCCGTCTACATCTTCGGTGATTTGGTGATGTTCGTCGTAGCCATAGTGGCCCTTTATTGGTCGTTCGAAACCGTTCTGGTGTCTGCCAAATTTGGGTCGGTGACGGACGGTCTTCGCATATCAAAAGTTTGGTTTCTTGCTGCAGTCCCTGTGGGTTTCGGATTGATGATTTTCCGGCTCACCCAATCGCTCCTGCGGGATCTCCGATCGCTTCGTGATGGCACCGCCGTCTACGAAGGCGACAAACTGTTTGATTGAGGGATAACATCATGCTCTGGAATAATCTTCAGCAAACGGTTGAACTTGGTTGGGATTTCTATCTGCCTGTCATTCTTTTTGTCGGGCTCATTGCAATGGCCGTGCCTGTTTGGGCCTCTATCGGGTCGGCGGCTATTCTTATGCTGGTCATGTCCGGAGATCTGCCGCTCAGCCTGGTCGGTGAGAGCCTGTTTACAGGCATAGACGCCTTTGCGCTGACGGCTGTACCGCTGTTCATCCTGACCGGAGACGTGCTGGTTCGCACTGGTCTAAGCCGCAAATTTTTGAATGTGGCAGAGGCGCTGACCTGCTGGGCGAAGGGAGGCTTTGGGTCGGCGACGGTTCTGGTCTGCGGAATGTTTGCTGCCATATCTGGTTCTGACGCGGCTGGTGCTGCAGCCGTTGGTCGGATGACCATCGCGCGATTGGTCGAAAGCGGCTACCCACGCCCCTATGCCTGTGCGCTGGTGGCCGCAGGTGCCTGTACTGGCATCCTGATCCCGCCGTCCATTGCATATATTATTATTGGCCTTGTACTGGGCATATCGGCATCGACCCTATTTCTGGCGGCCCTAATCCCTGGCCTTGCGATCCTAATCGCGATCCTCGTTACGAATATCGTGGTGAACCGGGTCTACGGCTATGAGGGCGGCGGCAATATGAGTGTCGGCGAGTGGTTCACGAACCTGCGCCGCGCCCTCGCTTCCGACTGGTATGCGTTCATTGTTCCCGGAATTATCTTTTACGGCATCTTTTCCGGCCGCCTTACCCCAACAGAAGCCGGCGCAACTGCTGTAGTCGTTACCATCATAATGGGTTTTATCCTCGGCACACTGAAATTGGCGGATTTCCCGGCGATGCTGGTAAGCTCTGCAAAGGTGAACGGCATTATTTTACCGATCATCGCATTTTCTGCCCCCTTGGCCGAAGCGCTTGCCATCATGGGGGTGCCTCAGGGATTTGTCACCGCTGTGACCTCGTTGACTGAGGATCCTTACGTTCTGATCCTGTTGATGATTGGCATCCTGATCGCTGCCGGCTGCGTTATGGAAACCACTCCGAATATTGTGATCCTCGCGCCGATCCTGAAGCCTCTGGCTGACAACATCGGCATGAACGAGATCCAATTCTGTATCATGATGATCACTGCACTGGGCGTCGGCTTTATCACCCCACCGCTCGGGCTCAACCTTTTTGTGGTGTCAGGCATAACCGGTGAATCCATTCTCAAGATTGCGGCCCGCGCTGTGCCTTTTGTGTTCTTCATGCTGCTTGTCGTCCTGCTGATCGCCTATGTGCCCGCAATCTCGACATCCTTGCTTCCCGATATCTACAAATAGGATCCATAAAATGGCTCGTGACTACCTTAAGAAAGCATCTTTGACGTCCAGATCGAATGCGTCAGATGTGCATGACACGGTGGTAAAAATCCTGTCTGACATCGAGGCCGGCGGTGATGCCGCAGCCTTGGACTATGCGGCCAAGTTCGACAAATACGATGGCAGTGTTCTGTTGAGCGCCGAAGAGATCGAGGCCGCATGCCGATCGGTGCCGGAGAAATTGAAGGCTGACATCCAGTTTGCCCACGACAATGTCAAACGATTTGCCGAGAAGCAGAAATCTACTGTGGCAGATGTTGAATACGAAATTGTTCCGGGGCTTATCGCAGGCCAAAAAGCGATACCGGTAGATGCTGCTGGCTGTTACGCGCCGGGCGGGCGTTACAGCCACGTGGCCAGCGCGATTATGACAGTGACAACAGCTAAAGTTGCGGGTTGCAAGCATATCACCTGCTGTTCCCCGCCGCGTCCGGGTATTGGGATTGCCCCCGCGATTGTCTATGCCGCGCATATCTGTGGCGCGGATAAAATCATGGCCATGGGAGGGGTGCAGGGCATTGCAGCAATGACTTTTGGTCTGTTTGGCTTACCCAAGGCCAACATATTGGTTGGTCCGGGCAACCAGTTTGTTGCGGAAGCAAAACGCATCCTCTTTGGCCGCGTTGGTATCGACATGATCGCAGGGCCGACAGATAGTCTGATACTGGCTGACAAGACCGCAGATCCGCATATCGTTGCCACTGACCTCGTTAGTCAGGCAGAACACGGCTACAATTCGCCGGTCTGGCTGGTCACGGGTGACCGGGCCTTGGCCCTGGATGTTATGTCTCGTGTGCCTGCGTTGATCGATGACTTGCCCGAGGTGAACCGTGAAAATGCAACAGCTGCGTGGCGAGACTATGCCGAGGTCATTGTCTGTGCAGATCGCGAAGAAATGGCGGCAACTTCAGATGATTATGCGCCCGAACATCTGACTGTTCAGGCTGAGGATCTGGATTGGTGGCTGGAGCGACTGACATGTTACGGCTCATTGTTTCTTGGTGAAGAAACCACTGTATCTTATGGCGATAAGGCAGCAGGGACAAACCATGTATTGCCCACCTCTGGTGCGGCCAATTACACAGGGGGGTTGTCCGTCCACAAGTATATGAAAATCGTTACTTGGCAGCGGGCCACACGCGAAGGCTCCAAACCGGTCGCCGAAGCCACCGCGCGCATTTCCCGACTGGAAGGCATGGAAGGACATGCCCGTGCCGCAGACGTTCGTTTGGCGAAATACTTTCCGGATGAAACTTTCGACCTAACAGCAAATGGGTGAGCGTCGAGAGCAGTTTTCAGTGCGCGGTAAAGTCGCTTGCGTGACTGGTGCGAGCTCTGGACTCGGTCGCCACGCGGCTACGGTTCTGGCACAGGCAGGCGCGAGAGTAGTCGGTGTGGCCCGCCGCAGTGATGCTTTGGCCGAATGGCAGGCTGAGGCAGGCGGCGAGACCAGCGCAGTAACATGTGACGTCTCAAACCGTGATGGGTTGGGAGATTTGGCGCAGGAGGTCAGCAAACCATTCGGAGCGCCGGATATCCTGATCCACGCTGCAGGTATCAACACACGTCAGGCCGCCGATGACGTTACCCCCGACGGGTGGGACGTTACTTTGAGTTTGAACCTATCAACCCCATTTTTCCTTAGCCAATATCTAGCACCGTCGATGAAGGGCAGGGGATGGGGCCGGATCGTCAACTTTGCGTCGCTACAAACCTCGCGGGCCTTTCCTGGAGGCATCGCCTACGGCGCAAGCAAAGCGGGGATTGCCCAACTCACCCGCGCCATGGCGGAAGCTTGGTCGCCACATGGTATCACGGCAAATGCAATCGGGCCTGGTTTCTTTGAAACGGAACTGACGGCAGCCGTCTTTGATGATCCCGCCCGTGCGGCAGCCAATGCTGCTCAAACCTGCATAGGGCGTAATGGTGAGTTGCAGGACCTTGATGGCCCGTTGTTGTTCTTGTGTTCTGATGCTTCAGCCTATGTGACCGGTCAGGTGCTGATGGTCGACGGAGGTTTTACAGCAAAATGAAGGCGTTAGTATATACTGGTCCCGAGCAGCTAAGTTATCTTGATGTGCCACCTCCAACTGTAGGGGAGGGTGACCATTTGGTTCGGGTTTGTTGTGTCGGGATTTGCGGTTCAGACATGCACGCCTACCTTGGGCATGACGATCGACGTCCTGCACCCTTGATCCTTGGTCACGAAGTTGCGGGTGTTATTGAGGGCGGTCCACGCGATGGTGAGCGGGTGACGGTCAATCCTTTGGTCACCTGCGGTACCTGTCCAGCCTGCAGGGAGGGGTACGACAACTTGTGCCCGAAGCGCCAGATCATTTCGATGCCGCCGCGTGAGGGAGGATTTGCAGAGTTCCTGGCGATACCCGGTACAAATCTAGTCAAGGTGCCAGATACTGTGTCACTATCCCAAGCCGCCTTGGCTGAACCCATCGCCTGCGGTTGGCATACGGTGCGGCGATCTCTGGCTGTTCTCTACGGTGCACACAACAGGGCGTTGGTCTTGGGCGGCGGAGCCATCGGTCTGGGGGCTGCACTCAGCCTGAAGGCACAGGGCATAGATGATGTTACAATCGTAGAGCCCAACCCGGCACGGCGAACCTATCTAATAGACGTCTGTAGTCAGACTGTGCTGGAGACTGCGCCGGAGAATGGGCTGTTTGATCTTGTCATAGACGGGGTTGGATATACATCAACGCGTGCCGCTGCCTCGGCCTGCGTCCGGCCTGGAGGCGTGATTGGCCATATCGGTTTGGGCGAGGATCAAGGCGGTCTGGATATCCGCCGAATGACGCTTCAGGAAGTGACTTTCGTCGGTACCTATACCTATACCGCAGAAGATTTTCGGCAGACGGCGCATGCCATTTTTGAGCAGCGACTTGGTGCATTGGACTGGACCGACCATCGGTCCCTCGCAGATGGCGGGGGGGCCTTTGAGGATATTCGCAATGGTGCCGTAGCCGAGCCGAAAATTCTGCTTGTCCCAACAGCCGCTCCAGAAAGGAACTGAGCCATGTATGAAAAGATCATCCTCGCCCTGTCGTTGGAGCACGGGTTTGCCGAACAGGCGATAGAGACAGCACAACGCCTAGGGAGCAAGAGCGCAGAAGTTATTGCCGTGCATGTCTATGAACCACCCAGTGGATCTGTCAGCGCCTATCTGGACGATGATCTCGTGCAGAAGGCCTACAATGACGCCAAACGTATGCTGACAGCGCGTGTCAATGGAGTCGCGAACGTGACGCCCGTGATCCTTAAAGGGCATTCCAGCCGTACCATCACCGAATACGCCACTAAGATTGGAGCTGATGCGATCATTGTCGGCTCCCACAAGCCCGGCTTGCGGGATTACTTCCTCGGCACCACTGCAGCCCGGATCGTTCGCCAAGCGTCGTGCGCTGTTATTGTACTGCGTTGAATTTTCTTCTCAAAAGGAGGCCTTTTTGTCTATCAACACAAAAATCGTTGATGATCTGGTGGCAAATGACATCAGCTTCGTCACCACTGTTCCCTGCAAGCAATTGGCAGGCGTCATCGATGAAATTGATGCCCGACCGGGTGTTCTTCACATCCCGTCAAACAAAGAAGACGAGGGCATGGGGCTGTGTGCAGGCGCATGGATGGGGGGCAAACGCCCAGCCATCATTATGCAAAACACCGCCATAGGCGTAACTATCAACACGCTGGCTACCTTGATTCAGTACTACCGGATGCCACTGCCCATGCTGATCTCATATCGGGGTGAGCTGCGAGAACCAGTCGCCTGTCAGGTCGAGATGGCCGTTCACACCAAGGCGCTGCTCGCTCAGATGAATATCCCGACCTATCATTTTCACAGGCAATCGGATGCTGACGAGCTGGATAACATCCTGAAATATACCTTCATGTGCAACAAGCCGGTCGCCATTCTGACCGATGCCAACTTCTGGGGAGGCTACGGCGACCAATGATCCGTTCTGACATTCTAAAAGACATCGCTCCCATTCTGCGGGATCAACTGGTGGTCTGCAACATCGGCCTGCCCAGTCAGGAACTGCATATGATCGACGACCAGCCAAGCACCTTCTACATGCTTGGTACCATGGGGCTATCGTCCTCTATCGGCTTCGGTCTGGCATTGGCGCAGGACAAAAAGGTGATTTCCATTGATGGGGACGGCTCCGTCCTGACCAACTTTGGCACGCTTCCAACGATCGCCAACAATCCCGCTGATAACTATATTCTCCTGATCATTGACAACGGCAGTTACGGATCAACCGGCGATCAGCCGACATATGCGGGGAAAAAGACATCGCTGGCAGCGGTAGCCCGTGCTTGCGGTTGCGAGAACGTCGTCGAGGTTGCCGCCGAAGAGACCGCAGCAGCCCTTCGGCACGCGATAGACGCAGATCAGATGACTATCATTGTGTCTAAATGCGAAAGCGGCAATATCCCTGTGCCAGTCATTACCATGGACCCGGTTGTTATCCGGGACCGGTTTATGAAAACAGTGCAGGCATAGGGCTATCCATGCTTTTTGAGACTGGCATCCACAGCTCTGCGGATGCGCGTCGTTTGGCGCGTAGGCGCCTGCCTTGGATGGTATTTGATTACATCGATGGGGCGGCAGGCCAGGAACATGGTGCTGCTCTGAGCCTGCGAGCGATGCAGGACATTAGGCTGACGCCGCGTGTTCTCAGAAATGTAGGGAAACGGGACTTGTCGGTTACCCAATTTGGCAAGCTGGCGTTGCGACCCTTTGGCATCAGTCCGATGGGAATGTGCAACCTCGCAGCCCCAGAAGCCGATCTGATGCTGGCAAAGATCGCCCGAGAACATCGGGTCCCGCACGGGGTGTCGACTGTCGCATCCACTGACCTCGAAACGCTTTACAAAGCGTCCGGTGGCACTGCTTGGTTTCAGTTGTATTTCAGTGGGGATGGCAGCGGCACGCTAAAACTATTGGACCGCGCCAGAGAGGCTGGGTACGACACACTGGTGTTGACCCTGGATGTTCCTGAGGTTGGGCGACGTCCGCGCGAGCTGCGCCATGGTTTCAAGATGCCGTTTCGCATCGGTCCCAGGCAATTTCTGGATTTCGCGATGCACCCGGGCTGGTCTCTCGCATCGCTGGCAAAAGGCAGCCCCAAACTGGCCAACTTTGATGGCAAGGATTACGTCTTTGATCGAACCGAAAGCCGTGCCGCAGCAGACTGGGGGTATTTTGATACCTTGCGTATGGCTTGGCCGGGAAAGCTCGTTGTCAAAGGTGTCTTGAGTGCCGACGATGCGCTGCGCCTTCGCGATGCCGGTGCCGACGCTATCCAGGTGTCCAGTCACGGATGCCGTCAGCTGGACAGCGCTCCGCCCGCCATCTTGACCTTACGTGAAATACGCGAAGCTCTAGGTTCGGAATTTCCACTTTTCTTTGATTCAGGCATTCGCTCAGGCGAAGATATCGTCAAAGCCTATGTCATGGGGGCTGATTTTGTTTTCCTTGGTAGGATATTACTGTTCGCCATAGCAGCAGGAGGCATCGAAGGTCTGCGAACCCTCTGGTCCGTTCTAAGCCAGGAAATTAGCCTCACGATGGCTCAACTGGGTGTCACAACGATTGCAGAATTGAAAGATGTCAGTCACCTATGGACGCCACCGAATGGTTCCTAACAACTCAACCTGCCACCGAAACTCAGCTGTGAGCTAAATTTTCAGATGCTGGACCTGTAAAGTGGGCTCGGTCAATCCGGTTCAAAACTCAATAGATCGCCGGGCTGGCAATCAAGATAGGTGCAAATTGCGTTAAGCGTTGAGAACCGGACACCCTTTATCTTGCCCGATTTGATCAGCGACAAGTTTGTTTCCGACAACCCAATCGCCGCGGCCAGTTCGCGGGAAGAGGTTTTTCGTTTCACCAGCATCAGGTCGAGGTTCACTTGGATGGTCATGACATCGCCCTCACAAAAAATGCTTGGTTTCGTCTTCGGCCAGCCAAGCACGTTCCAGCGTTTGGGAGATCGCCAGCAAGACAATACCAATGATTGCAAAGACAATATCGAGATCGAGCGGATCCCAGCCAAATTGGAACCCCTCGAGATTGGGCAACCCGATAACGATAAGATATTGCATGCCGCCTGAGAGCAGGTTGTAGCCCAGCCAAAACCCTAACAACCCCCAGGCGATACGGCGCAGGTTCTTCCCCAAATCCCGAAAATCCTGATTAGGCCCTCCACTAAGAATGACCCAGCCGCCACGATATGCACTGGCCAGCGATACAAGACCGAAGACAGTAATCAGCAATCCTACAATCACGGTCCATGTAGGTGGTGTTGTGGATTGAGTAGGGAAATCAAAGGCCTCCCAGACCTCATTGTGAAGGCCGAACAACTGACCAATCCAAAGATACCCGAGCATAGATGCATAGTAGGCTAAGCTGAGCGTCATCGCGGTCTTGGCTATAAGGTTCATCGTGTAGTCCCGGATTGTTTTGGACGCATGTAAAGCAGAGTTCTATGCTGCACCATACATAACATAATTTAAGTAAAACATAAAAATATTGTTGTTAAAGGCAACAGCGCACCCTAAATAGCCACGGAACATCAATAGTCGCTGCCATGCAAACCCAGTCTGGCATGTGAGGAGGCGCAATGACACTGAAGTCGATAGCCGGTCGCAATTCCGGTGCTGTCATTGGTGATCTGGCAAGTGAGGTTTCTGACGCAAAATCGTCGGTATCGTCGACGTCAGAAACTAATTTGTTTCAGTTTCATACAGGTAAGTAGGTAAAAAAATGTCAGATAAAAACAACATCCAGCGCCGTCATTGGTTTAAGGGCGGCTTAGCAGTTCTCGTATTTTTGGTCGCTACAAAGGTCCTAACCGGTTGTGGCATGGTGACGATTGTAGCCATGAACCAGATCAAAACGACGCATTTCGAAATACAAGATAACTCTCTCTTGATGCGTGGAGTGATTAACTCAAAAACACTGGCTCAGTTCGAAGACATCATCGCGGAGAACCCCAATATTACCACTTTGGTAGAGTTGGATGTTCCCGGCTCTGTCGACGACGACACGATGATCGCGTTGTCATACCGCGTTCGAGAACTGGGTCTGAATACGCATTTGACTGCCAACAGTGAAATCTATTCCGGTGGCGTTGATCTTTATCTGGCAGGGGTCAAACGCTCGATGGAACCGGGTGCAACTATCGGGGTTCATTCGTGGTCCGATGGCTCTAGAGATGCAAAAGACTACCCGCGTGATTCCCCTGCGCATGAACAGAACCGACTGTATATCGAGCGGATGCTAGACGACGATGCATTCTATTGGTTCACCATCTACGCTGCCCCTGCCGATGGAATGCACGTGATGACTGGGGCTGAAATTCGTAAGTACAAACTCGTCAATGGCTAGAGCCAGACGTGTGGATCTTCAGGTCGCAACTTAGCCGTCAGATACAGATTGCAACCTTTTCATCGGTTCGCATCCGCCATCGGAGTACGGCCCGGAGACGTTTTGATGCTGTATGACGATCCGCGAGCCGTAAAGTATATTTTTCGGGTTAGAGTATTGCTGTGCGTGCAGAGTTGACATTCGTTCCTATGCGACGAACGTCAACTATGAATCATACGAACCATCGGTTGGAGTGCGAAAAATGGATATCAAACGTGTTCTAAGCAGCGCGCGGGGACGAAGCGATGCTGTCGCATTTAATGGCATGGCATTTCTAGTCGCTTACGATCCCGACGCAGCAAATGGAATTGAAGCACAAACGCGCAATTGCCTACGCTTTCTGGATACCAAGCTGTCCGAGGTCAGCAGCGGAAAACATGCACTTCTCCAGGTTACAGTGTTTCTAAGCGACATGACGATGAAACCAGCCATGGATGAGGTCTGGTGCAATTGGATTGGACCGGAAAGAAACTGGCCCCAAAGAGCATGTGTTGGTGCAGACTTGGGCGATGAAGTGTCACTGATCGAGATCACGGCAATAGCTGCGCAATCCAAGAACTAACAACGGTGCAAAGTGCCGCACAGAGAATTTTGTGTTTAAAGCGTATATTTGCACTGCGCGAGACAATCTCTATGCTGCAGGCCTCTAGTGGCTTCGACCGGTGGCTATGCGGACAATCCAGGCTTTGAAGCTACAATGCTGAATGGCCGCTAGGACCGTACCACAGCGCTGCTCGGATATAACACGCAACGCGTTCCCAATTGAACAAAAATCAGATTTTTGCGTGCTGTCAACGCGCATTTTGGTCATTTGAGCGAATCTCATCTTCAAACCCGACACGGTCAGACCGAACAGTGTTGTAGGCTTCGTTCATAGGCTCATCAGCTTCATTGTAGGTGCCACCCCACAAAATGATCTCTGACAGAAGTGGTGCAAGGTCACGCCCTTTTGGCGTCAACTCGTAGAGGGAGCTTCGCCAGTTGGTGGGGTTTTTCCGCTTTTCAACGATACCTTTGTCTTCCAGATGCTTCATGCGTTGGGCAAGAATGTTCGTTGATATTCCCTCCCAACCCTCCAGCAGTTCTGCATAGGTTTTTACGCCCTTTATCGCGAGGTCGCGGATGATCAACAGTGACCAACGATCCCCGAAAACGCTGAGAGCGTAGTCGATGGGGCATCCTGACAGGGGGCGTTTGGATTTTGCACTCATTTTGTAATCCTAAAATATCAACTTGCAATTTGCAACCACACAGATCAAAGATGTGTCTACTTGCATAATGCAAGTTGTTAGGAGCGTTACGATGAACCCGCCAAAATCCAATCTGGATTCCAGGCTCTCCCGTCGCGAGTTGCTTATGGCAACGGCCGGAGCCGCCTTGGTCCCTTCGATCATTCAAGCAAAGGAATACCCTATGACAACAAAAGCCTTCGTTTACACTGAAGTCGCAATTTCGATTCCATTTGACCAGGCGCCATGGCCAACCATCAACGAAGAAATCAAAAAACAACCGGGATTTCTAAACAAGACGTGGCTGCACGGCCATGGAACAAGCTCGGTTGGGGGCTTTTATGCGTTCGACAGTCGTGAGAACGCTCGCGATTTCGTAACGGGATATTTCCCGACAGAGCCCCGCGCTTTTGGCGTTGCGCATAATACGCGGGTGTTTGATGCCGAGATTGTTAAAGAGGCAAGCGAGGATCTTGGCGCGGTGCACTACGGGGCGTCGCCTGCAAAGGCACCCGGGGCCTTTGTTTACACCGAATTGCAGCTTTCGCAGCCCTTCGAAACCTTTGATTGGCACGCTCGCAACAGGAAACTCAAACAGGTGCCTGGCCTTCAAAGTAAAATTTGGCTCAGCGGTGTTTCGACCAATACGCTCGGTGGCTTTGATGCTTTCGACACTTTGGATCTGGCGCTCGACTATGCGATTCACCAATTCCCTGAAGTTGCCGAAAGCTTGGGGGCTGCCTTCTATACAAGGGTTTTTGACGCGACGACCACGGCAGAAGCAAGCCGTCAGATGCAATCGCCATTTTATCGCTGATTGAAGTCTACTGTCGCGTCTTGGCATAAGCCGGGGCGCGGCTCATTCCCTTGGCATAGTATTGATATAGTGCATTCGAGAAAAATGCAGCATTAGGCACCTTGGGCACGAAGCTGCCTTGCGGTGATGTCGCGACGGTTTCTTGGTGTTCGAAGTCTGGATCGCGGATAATTCCGCTGTTCTTGATGTTCTCCCAAACGGCGGCTTGGGATCGGTTCAAGTGGCAGAGATTTGAGCCCATCTCCGCCACCTGTACAATTTTATAGCGAAGGACTAGCTATTTGCGTCAAACACCAAGCGCATAGTTACCGGGCTAACACGCGTGATGGAATCGAGACTTGCCAGTTCTTGCAGTTTGTCGATCCCTTCGTTGAACGCAGTATCTTCCGTGCTGAGCATGATCATACCATTGGTCGTGACTAGAACTTTGTCCTCGCTCAGACGCATCACAAAGATGGACGCATCCAATTCGGTGTCCGTGCCCAGCAGGCTGAGAGCGCCGCTGGTGTCAATAACGGTAGCTTGGTTCACAGAAAGGTTGCCAAGTTCAGCCATGTCCACTTCAGCGGCAATTGTCGCTGAGGGTGCATTTTGGAATACAAACTCCGCCATACGTTCGTTGCGGATATCGATCATGGTTTCCAGCGATGCCAAACCCACTGTGATTGAGACTTTGCCGTGCACATCCACGGATCCGCTCATGTCACTGAATGTGTGGTTTTCCCCTGTGTAGTCGTTCTTGATAGACCCAAATGAGATGTTCGAGAGTGATGGATCGAGCGTCCAAACCGCGGCCTTATCCCCAGCGTAGCTTGCCCCAGCCCATATCGAAACGAGTACCGCCGCGGCATAGATATTAAATTTGCGCATCAGATTTCCCTGCCTTAAAAGTTACTTTCCGCCGCATGTTTTTGTAGCGGCCACTGAGTAAACACCTTGGGGAGCGGAATTATTCGTTGGTTAAATAACAAAACCCGAAGAAAGGCTGTGACGGATGGCCTGACCTCGATCTATCCACGTCTGTGGCGGTTTTGTTTAGTCCTGACCAAAAGCCGACCGGCAGCGGATGACCTGGCACAGGCAACGTCTGAACGTGCTATCTCGCAAGCGGATAAATTCGAAATAGGCACAGACCTGGATCGTTGGCTTTTTACAATCGCGCGACGTATATGGCTGAATGACATACGCAGCGCAAAGGTGCGCTCTGGTCGGGGGCTTGTGTCTGTAGAAGACACCGATCTGGAGGATAACTCGCCACCTGTTGAAACGAATATTTTTGCGCATCAGGTGTTAGAGAGAATACAGGCGCTTCCGGAAGGGCAGAGATTGTGCGTTCTTCTGGTTTATGTTGAAGGCTATTCTTATAGAGAAGCGGCGGACATGCTGGGTATTCCCATTGGAACAGTGATGAGTAGATTGTCGACAGCGCGCCGAGCGATTTCGGATCATGTAGGAGAAGAGAGGATGGAGAATTGAATACGCCCAGCTCTTCGTTTTCTGATGGCGATCTGATGATGTTTGCTGACGGTGAGGCCAGTGCTGAGCTGGCTGAGAAGCTAACGATAGCGATGCAAACTGATGCAATACTGGCGAGACGGGTGGGTGCTCTTCAAACGCAGGTTGCTGACGTGCAAAGCGCCTTAGATTTAGATCTACTTGGCGCTCCCCCAATGCCCGAACACCTACTCGAGGCCGCGCCAAAGCCCAGAAGATATGCTGTCCCGCTTGCTGTTGCTGCGTCATTTGCGCTGGGGATGGTTGCGATGACTATTCTGCAACCCAAATCGAATTGGGTTGACCAGGTTGCATCCTATCAAGCCCTATATGTGAAAGAAACGCTGGCGGGCGGTCTGCAGGATCCAGCACTTACTCAGGCTGTCCTTGGGCAAATGCAGCAGAAGATTGGGATCGACTTAAAGGCGATTCCTGAGCTGGATGGGATGACATTTAAACGCGCTCAGATGCTCGCGATTGATGATGCCCCACTGGCGCAAATTGCTTATCTGGCAGACGACGGAACACCATTCGCGCTGTGCATTATGCGCATCGGCGGTCCAGATCAGATCACTGAACACATTCAGTCACATGACCTCTCGGCGACGACCTGGAGCAAAAATGGGGTTGGTTATGTGCTGATTGGCGGATCAGATGCAGCCCGCGTATCAGAGATTGCAACAGATCTGCACACAAAGATATGACCTGCTGATCATGGGGCGACCTGTTCCGCGCGCGCCCCAAACAACGGCCGCGCGCAGGTCGTAAGCCTAGCTTGCCTGAAGCAAACCACAGACGATGCGAGCGCCTGCGCCACCGATCGGCTGTGTCACCTGATCATCTGCTTCAGCGTGGATTACGATCGCCGTTCCGTCTTCATCCATTAGCGGCAAGTCACCACTATCCAAGAAGACGCCAGTCTTGAAAAACTGCATTTCACCCACGCCGTTCTCACCGACATAAATGTTCCCGAGATCACCCATCCCTGGGCCTGCAGCATTCAGGAGACCATGTTCACCTTTGCCTTCTCCGTGGTGGCCGTGGGAGGATTTAAATCCCGTTTGTTCGGCGCAATGCGCTTTGCTGTGAAAATGGACCGCTTTGGGGCCCCGCGGCAGGTCATTTACTTTGATGTGAACGAGCAGGCCATGCGGGCTTTGAGTGAGGTCGGCGGCACCGATGATTGCGCCCTCGATATTTTTCAACTCAGCTGTTGCAGCCGCTGCATGCCCGCCAGCAAGTGCCACCTGAGAGCTCAATCCAATGACGCCCAAAAAGCCAAATGCACTCAGCAGAGTAGGTGTAGATTTCATCATTTTTTCCTTTGTCGATGTTGGTACACAAAGGAAACACAGCAGGGGTAACCTTTATTCGACAAATTCAGTTGGTCACTTTGACGCAGTTGTTTTCATCGATGATTGTTGAACGGGATCAAGCCTGTTGTCCTCACTGTGCTGCATTCTGGTAAGTCTGCCGTGAGTGTGATTGTACAAAGGCTCTCTTGTATCAGAATGATCATTCTGTTAAATTAAAGAGATGCCACGCCAGACATCCTTTACGACAGAACAGTTAGCCGACCGGGCATTGCACAGGTTCTGGGTGCATGGATTTCATGCGTCATCCATGGATGAACTTGTTAAAGCGACCGGTGTCAGTCGTCACGGAATCTACACAACGTTTGGGGGTAAGAAAGCGCTCTTTCTGGCCTGTTTTGAACGCTACCAGCAGATTGTTGTTACGCCAGCGTTTGCCGTTGTCGAAACACCTGGTGCAGGTCTGGACAGCGTTGCGGCGTATTTTGAAAAACAAATCACCAGTGGCGAGGCGGCAGGCCTGCCCGGGCCAGGTTGTTTTGTTGCGAACTCCGCAACCGAAGTGGCACCGGACGATCCTGCTGTGATGACAGAGGTTCAACGACACAATGATCGTTTGAAGATCGGGTTTGCCGCTGCGTTGGAGACAAGCATACCAGACATCAGCGAGAGAAAGGCCAGTGATCTGGCCGATGTGATGGTGATTTTCACCAATGGTCTATGGACCATGTCGCGTAATACGACCGACGCCGACGCGTTACGTCGGACGGTTCGAAATTTTATAAGCCTTTTATCGGAAGACAAAATATGAGCACGATAACTCAGGTTCCAAAAGCCAAGCGTCGTATGTCGCCTCTGGCCATGGCATTCCTCGTCAACTGTCTTTGGATCAACGCATCTGAGGTTTTTCGCTATTTCACCTTCGTGATGCCAATGATGCGCGAGGCCTTTCCAGCCCTGCCTGACGTTGCCCCGATGAATGTGTCTATATTTCTGATCTGGGGCGTTTGGGATACGATCATCGTTGTCACGGCTACGTTGTTGCCGTGGACAGCCATGAAGGTCTACGGGTCTTCACTGTTGCATGCCGTTGTTTATGGAAGCGCGGTATGGCTGGCGGTTTTCGTCATACTGTGGCTAGGGCTCTACAATATGAACCTTGCCACTCCACAAATGCTAATGGTGGCACTGCCGTTGGCATGGCTAGAACTGATCGTCGCGTCTGTGATTGTCTGGTGGTTCGCCTCCAGAAATGCGGTGGAGGAAATATGAGCAAAACCCTATCAGAGTTCATGCTAGCCCCAGATCGATCGAACCTTTGGTCGGCGCGAAAACGCGACTTGCGATGCACCGCACTTAGACTTCGCGATGGGTCACTTTGTCTTTATAGTCCGGTTCTTGGATTAGGTGATCTGGCACGCGAAAGCCTGGCATCTCTTGGTGATGTGTCCGTCCTTCTTGCGCCGAACCATTACCACCATAAGGGTCTGGCCCAATACGCTACGGCCTTCCCTGATGCTGAACTGATTTGCTCTAATTATGCGCGCCCGCGGCTTGAAAAGCAGACCGGCCTCTCGTTTGGGAATCTGACGCGTTTGGCAAAATTGCTGCCCGACGTCTACCAGATCGTTGAACCAGAGGGGTTAAAGACCGGTGAAGTCTGGCTCACTTACCAGACGTCCACAGCATGTGGCTGGATCGTCTGCGATGCATTCAAGGGATCTTCGAATAAGGCGGATGACGTTGCAAGGCGGATTGAATTATTGAAAGCGTTCCCGACCTTTGGGATCAAAGACAAGGATACCTATTCGATCTGGGTTGAAGGGATGCTAGCGACCAAGCCGCCCAACACCATATTGCCCTGTCACGGCTCAATTGTAGAAAGCGAAAACCTCGCTGTAGACATTAAGTCCTTGTTGGCTTGATACTCGCAGCTGATCATCAAGACCGAGGTTTCTATCTGCCACAGCATACTCTGTTTTTGTTTATGGGCAGACCTACGTTGTCACCGGGATCCGCGATGGCCAAGGGCAGACGAACATAGGACGCTTGATCTGAACTGATCAGGGTTTCCGTCTGTGGTGGCCGCCAGGTATGCGCAGTATGTTTCGATACTTGGCGACAGTTCTGCGAGATACTGTGAAATTCAGTTAATAAAGCTGTTGAGCCAGTTGCTCATCAGATCCGGGCCGTTTGGGATCTTCTGTTTCGATCAACAACGCAAGCCGTCGAAGTGCCTGGTCACGTGTTTTGTTGTGCTGACCATCCTTGGTGAGCGCGCGTGCCAGAAAATCATGTGCGTGGAACGTTCCGCGATCTGTCATGATGCTGCATGATTTGAACGTGCGGGTTATCGTGCTCTTGTTCACACCGATATGGCTGGCAAGCTGTTCGATTGTAGGTGGTTGATGGTCGCGATCACGGCCGGTTTGAATGTACTTTTCCTGCTGCTTTGCGATTGAGCTACCGGTCGCCAGAAGAGTGTTCGCCCGCTTTTGCATCGCGCGAACCATATTGGTCGCACTTCGATGGTAATCCAGATAATAGGCGTGCGAAAGTCGGTCAGTTTCGGTCGCCATTGTTTTGGAAAACAGCACATTGTCTGTCGGGACACGGGGCAGGGTGGCCTCGTTTAGTTCAGCTTTGAGGTCACCGCCTAGCGTCTCCTTTATCATAATCTCAGGTGCGGATTGCACATTTGGGCTGTCTGGCCGTTGGCGCAATAGAGCCGGATCCAGTCCATGGATATCGTCCAACATGTCGACGGCGGCTTCTTTATCAATGTCGAACAGGATGCTGCCGGCCCCCGGAGTTGGTATCCGGGGGCCGGCAACAGGTGGTGGTACTTCGCGATTTCTCAGCGCCGTCTTGTCTGGCTCAACACCATGCAAGTAGCGGGTCAACCAAGGTTCGCGAGATAGCACAGGATGATCATTTTAGGGTCTAGTAATCCACAGGAATAACTTTGTTTTCTTCAGAACCCTGGAGCGGGGTTGAGGACGAGTCTTCTTGATCCTGATTGAAGCCAGGGTCGGTTTGGTGGGTATGGGCCCCACGGTCCGCGTTGTTGAGCGCTTGCGATGCGGCGGCGCGCACATCATGTGCTTTCCCGCCGAAGCTGTGGCCATTCAAAGGTCCGGCCATGGACGCTCCGGCGCTCATGACCAGTGCGAATACTGTGGCGGCTGTAATCATTGTCTTTTGCATCTGTCTTATCCTTTTGAGGTTGAGCGTGTGTGTCACGCTGTCTGTGCACTCAATTTGGCAGCTTACGGCGCGGATTTATTGTGCTGGCGGCTCAGGGTTTTGCGAAAAAACTTCAATTGAACGGGCTCAAGCGTATTTGCGGTGGGGCCGTCTCTGTCAGATCAACATCGGCTTGGCGGCCACCGCGCTGATCATCTGGCTTGGGGCAACATGGGGTTAGGCGTACACTGGCCGTAGGGAAAATATGCTGACCTGTTTCCGTTCAGAAGCCGGGTCCCGGCATTTGCAGCCAGGGCCCGGCGGTGAATGGCAGTGCTCCGCGCCGTCTCATCGAAGACGTGTCGGGATCAACAGAACGCTTGAACCGGACAACCGTAGAACCAGATTGGATCAACATTACTCGGCGTCTTACCAATAACCCAAGATTGCTTGCCATCGCCGTCAACGGGGATAAAGACAACATTGGGCAACTCCGTGCTCGGGTTCGAACCAGTCACTGTAGTGGTTTGATGGGCCAGGGTACTCTGATCAAACTGGCTGAGTGTTTGTGATACAGATGAACGAACATCCTGTGTAAACGCACGGTTGCCGTTGCCCCCCAACGGGCCGGCCATGGAGGTTCCAGTACTCAAAACAAGTGCGGCCACTGTAGCAGTTGTAATCATTGTCTTTTGCATTTGTCTTCTCCTTTTGAGGTTGAGCGTGTGTGTCACGCTGTCTGTGCACTCAATTTGGCAGCTCGCGGCGCGGATTTATTGCGCTGGCAGCTCAAGGTTTTGCGAAAAGACATCA
>NZ_JBKBEU010000005.1:0-38692 GCF_047372505.1 Phaeobacter cretensis | reverse complement strand
GGCGAAAAGGTCGAGGAATACCGGCTGGCTAAGCCCTTCTGGGCCAAGCGGATCGAAGGCCGCGAATATGACGGGATCGAACTCGCCAAGGGATACCCGCCGAAAGGCGACACCAGCCGCCGGATCACGCGCCCATGGCGCGGCTATCGCAAGACCACAATCACGCATCCGCATTTTGGCCCCGATCCGGTCGAGGTCTATGCGATCCGCGTCAATCCATAAATCTCTCGGAGATCGATATGCAGACGGTAAAAATCAATGACCGCTACGCCCACATCCCAGACACCGGCGCTCACTGGCGTATTCTCGATAGCGAAATGGAATGGGATGAATACAGCGTTCCAAAGAAGTTCGCTCAAGAACCGGAATTGGCTGTAGAGCTGTTGGAGTATCTGACAAAGCAGCAGCAGCGCGCCATGAATGCCGGGTTCGGCAGCGGTCGCAAATCCATGCAGTACGATTTGCGCCAGCTGCTTGGTGCCGCGTCGAGCTAGCATCAGGTCAGGGGTGAGACCGCGGTCTCACTCTACTAGATCCCGAACAGGCCCTAATACAAACTGTTGACAGTGGATTAAGAATCTCAATAGATGATAGCAGTGTCGAAAATAACCAAAACCAGAGCAGGAATGGACACCAATGGATCTAATGACCCCGATTGAAGAAGGCAGGCCCGAAGACCTGACCCTTCAAATGTCTGAACGCCTGAAGACCGCTATGCATGGGCACTTGCTGCAAGCGTACGCGCCAGACAACACAAAAGATATGCGTTTGTTCTCTGCCCCAGAGGCGGCCACCCTTTTAGGGAATAGCCCTCAGTTTTTGCGCAAATGCCATTTGGACGGGACTTTGCCAGACCCTCAACAGGTCAGAGGCACCCGACGTTACTATAGCGCAGCAGAGATTTGGGGTTACCGCCGCCCGCTGGAAAACAAATCCAACTCCAAAGGCCGATACCTGCCATGGCGCAGGGAGGGGGAGGCCCTGCAAGTCTGGCAGATGATGAACTTCAAGGGCGGGTGCTCAAAGACCACGGCTACAATCCACGCCGCGCACTATCTGGCGTTACATGGCTTTCGCGTTCTGCTGATTGATATGGACCCGCAGGGTTCTTTGACCGGGATGTGTGGCATTGACCCGCAGACCGAATTCAACGGGCGGACAATTTACAATGCTCTGACCAGCGAACAAGACCACCTTCACATGTCGGAGGTGGTGCAGCCGACCTTTCTTGCAGGTCTTAGCATTGCACCCGCCAATCTGATGCTAAGCGAATTCAAGATGGAGGCGCGGCGGGGCCAGCAATTTGTGACCCGGCTTCAAAGTGCAATTTCCGAGGTCCAGGATGATTTCGATATTGTTCTTATCGATAGCCCGCCTGAACTGGATATTCTGACCCTGACCGGCATGGCTGCGGCAACATCCTTGCTGATCCCGATGACCCCATCAATGATGGACATGGCATCGACTGCGCTTTTTCTTGAAATGACCAGTTCATATATGACCAGCCTGGCAGACGCTGGAATAAATCTGGACTATGACTACATCCGTTTTCTTGTCACACGCGACGAACCGAACGATGGCCCTGCGCAACAACTGGTCGGTTTCCTGAGAACGCTTTTTGGCGACCGGGTAATGACCGCGACAAGCTACAAATCCACAGCAGTCTCTGACGCTACGATGCTGAAGCAAAGCATCTATGAGCTGAACCGCTCTGATATCTACCGAGACACTTACGATCGAGCGCGCAGCAGCATGGATGCCGTCGGCGCAGAGCTGCGCAGCATGATCGAAACCGCGTGGGGGAGAGGGTAAATGGCCCGCAACCGACTTAATGCATATGACGCGCTTGCAGCGGGGCAGGGGGCTAAGTCCCAGACACATTTTCCGGTTCTTGATGTGTTGGAAAGTTCTCTATCAGCAATCCGCGATATTGATCCGAGACTCATTGACGAATGGGGGCCAACCGACCGCATGGACGAAGGTGAGACCGCGGTCTCACCCGCAGCGGGTGACAACACCTTTGAAAGACTGAAAGACAACATTGCCGCCATTGGCCAACAAGTTCCAGTCCTTGTGCGACCCAGCGCAAAGAGCCAGGAACGATTCGAGATCATCTTTGGTCGCAGACGATTGCGAGCGTGTCGCGAACTTGGCATCTCGGTAAAGGCCAACGTTCAAGCGCTTGACGATCAAACCGCACTACTCGCAAAGGCCGTTGAAAACGCCAACCGGCGCGATTTGAGTTTCTATGAGAAAGCCCTTTTTGCCGATGGCATCGCAAAGCAATACAGCACAGCGAATGAGATTGGCGACGCTATCGGGGTTTCACGCCATACCGTGCAGCACCTGAAGAAAGTCACATCATCCGTGCCGAAAGAGGTCGGATATCTGATCGGCCCAGCACCGAACAGGGGGCGTCGACAGTGGTTCCAGCTTGTGGATGCATTCACGAATGGCGGCGCAACAAAACAGCGGGCTACGGCCTTTCTGGAGGGCGTTGGCAAACTGAGTTCGGACGAAAGGCTAGACGCGCTAATCTCTGAACTGACCGAGAAGGCCAAGCCTCAGAGTGCATCGCGCGAACCAATAAAGGGCGTTTCAATAAAAGCGGGGCAGGGGGTGTCGATGAAGGTTGCGAAAGGCGCCTTTGCAGATTGGCTGAACGATCACCTGGACGATCTGCTGACCCGCGCACATGAAGAATTCAAGGCAACGAGCAAAACGGAGGAATAGGCAAAGGAAAACCCTCACCAGCGGAGCTGATGAGGGGGGATAAGACAACACAAGAAGTGCTGCTGTCCATGATTAAGCACCTAGGACCGTAGCAGCCCCCCTTAAATCGCACAATACAAAAACGCCCGTGGGTGAACGGCAGATTCTTGTCAAATTTACACATGACACAATTTAGCAAATGGAAGCTGCTGCGCGCAGCTGAGGATGCCCGCGAACCGCTCGGGCTGAAGGCGACATCTCTCAACCTGTTGCGGTCGATGATTGCCCTGATTCCGGGCGATAGCCTGGGCGCGTCACCGGACCAACATATCTGCTTTGCGTCAAACCAGACGCTGGCAGCGCGGGCACATGTCAGCGTTCCGACTATCGAGCGGCACGTTTCAATACTGGTCAACGCAGGTCTGATCAAACGCGCAACCACGATGAACGGCAAACGCTGGGCGAGGCGCGACGGGCAGGGCAGGGTGGTCACCGTTTCCGGCCTCTCCCTTGCACCTCTGTTTGAGAAATACGCAGAGCTGGTGCAGATCGCCAAGGATCACGCAGAGCGCCTGTTGCGCCTAGATGTGATCCGCGACCGCTGCAAACTGCTCTTGGCCCGCCTAAGCGGCTCTGAGGGGCTGCTACAGCGCGCAAGAAACATCCTCCGCCGACGCGCGGATGAGGAAACCTTGAACACCCTGTATAAAGAGCTGACCAGCATTTTGAAGGACAGCGACACGCATTTTGAGGGGCACAAAGAGACTAAATCTATTCCGTCTGTAAAAGATAGCGAGATTGAGGAAACATTCCCAAGGCTCTGCGCCGAGATCCGCACAGCCCGATCGACGGGGGATTGCCACGATAGAATGGATCAGATCGCCTCTGAACTACACCTAGGATCAACCTGGGCAGCAGCGAAGGCCAAAGGCCCAGCCGTTGCATTCATGCTGCTAGGTTACATCTTGCAGAGAATAGAACGGATCAACGTTCCAGCAGCATATTTGCGAGACCTCTTGCAACGCATCGAGCAGGCAAACGACGGCTGGAAACTGCTGATGCAAAAGGCACTATAACCACGGTTATGTTAAATATCGCTACACATCGCCCAAAGGTACGGTTTTCCATATCCGTTTCCAACCAGCAGGCCGACGAACCATAATCTGGCCAAGATCGCCAGGATGCGGAGAACGGCACGTGATCGTCACGTGTTCCGCTGTACGGCATTTAGAGCAAGGGAATGGCGGGATGTGGACCGGGTGCTTATCGCCAACAACCTCAGCCAGGTCATTGGCGAGATAGTGAACACAACGACGGCAGAGCGTGCAGCGCAGAACCACCAGCTGACCATCACGGGCAGCATCGCGGAGATTGCGGAACGGCTTTGCGGGGTGCGCTCTGACTGGTGGTGTAGATGCGGGCATGCCACCAGTATAAAGAGAACAAATAGGAAACGTAACTCCTAGTTCACGATTTTATACATGTGTATTTATCTACACATCATATTGACAATGAATTTCTACGTGTGTATATAATTACACATGATTGAGCGCAGCAGCAAAAAGATCATAAAACGGCTAGAAAGCGAAGGCTTCACGAAAGTTTCCCAGAATGGATCCCATGTGAAACTTCGAAAAGACGGCAGGACAGTGATCGTTCCACACCCAAAGCGGGATCTACCAACTGGTACAGCCCGCGCCATAGCAAAGGATGCGGGCTGGATTTAATCCGGCCCGCGCCAACCCCCAAAAGCTAACCCGCTCAGTAAGACCATACTCTAGAACCATACACACACACAAACAACGCTCTCTTGAAACTCAGCAATAGAAATACACAGAGAGCCAGGAGTCGACTATGCAATTCATCGCAGTGGTACACCACGAAGAAGAAAGCGCTTATGGCGTTCACTTTCCGGATGTGCCCGGCTGCTATGCAGCTGCGGATAATCCCGGAGATATCTTAAAACACGCAATAATGGCCCTTGATGACTTCTTTGCAGATGGTCATGAGGTGCCAGAAGGCCGCGACATTGAAGCAATCCGCAAGGAGGCAGAGGACGATCTGAAGGAAGGAGCATATCTCATGATGGTTCCGCACATTCCCCGCCCGACTAAAGTCGAGCGTGTGAATGTAACTTTTGATCGCAGCCTACTTGAAGCGATTGATCAATCTGTTGAACTTACGGGCCTCAAAAACCGATCAGCTTGGTTGGCGATGGCCGCAAAGAAAGAGATACAGCAAGAGCATAATGCCGCATAAAATAAGGCCCCGGAAACACCGGGGCCTTTTGCTATGGCAACAGCCTACGGCCAATAATCTGAATATCAGTCCAGACTGCAACAATCCCCGCATTCAACTCGAAGAGGGCCAGTCGGCTGGCCTATACCCCCCCAAATAAGCATCCAGCAAACGCGCCGCCCTAGGCGGTAGCTTGCGATGGCTACCCTTGGTCGGATCCATTTCATAGCAGCGATACGTCTTAGGATCATTGATATCCAGCATTCGCCCCATATCAGCACCAGTCAAACCTAACTGCTGGCGCGCCTCTTTGATTTGCTGAGGTGAAAATAGTCTGGGCATGTTGGTGTTTTACCTCTTGTGGTTATCAGCTCCGACCTGGGTCAGAGCTGACAACAAGTTGTTAGATCAATCCTTCGGCAGACAGCCAGTTTGCGGTGTCAACAGAGAATGCCGCCGGTACTTGAATGGTCAGATAAGCGCTATCTTTAAATACCCTTGCCTTTACCCCAGCCTCTGAATCCATTCGGCTTTCAATCTCACAAGGACTGAATGCCCTCGCAGTTGGAGCGCTATACATATTGATGCTGAAAGTCGCTGTTGCTGCCATCTTGTTTCTCCTTGGCCTGAGCGGGGCGCTGTGCCCCTGTTACAAGGTAAAATTAGGGGCAAGCGCCCCTAATGTCAAGTAATTTAAACTACCAAATCCAATTGAACTTCATGCCATAGTACCCAGCCAGTCAGGTATGGCAGACCTTGTGGAATATCGTAGTCTCTGGAAGTGCGCTGACCAATCGTCCAGCCCTGCCAAAGTTTTATCGCCTGGGCTATCGCCCGCTCTGTTGTGAGGCCATCAAAGAGGCCGTCAGCAACGCTATCCGCAAAGTGGCGACCCTGTACACCATCAAGAAATGCAACAACTGCTTC
Organism: Phaeobacter cretensis; assembly: GCF_047372505.1. NCBI lineage: Bacteria > Pseudomonadati > Pseudomonadota > Alphaproteobacteria > Rhodobacterales > Roseobacteraceae > Phaeobacter > Phaeobacter cretensis. The sequence goes on along the minus strand of NZ_JBKBEU010000005.1, from coordinate 32,815 downwards.
GCTGTTCTGCTGACCAGTTGCCGCTCCGATTTGCTGAAACGCTTGCGACCAAAAGTGGGGCAGGTGGAATTCATGAACCCGGTGGCTCATCGTCCCCCAAAATCCCCAGCATTCGTTTGTAGTGGAAGGTGTTTTTTCTACATTATCGGTCATGTTCGCATCCTAAATCTGGCGGGGCGCTGTGCCCCTGTTGCAAGATTTAATATAGGGGCAAATGCCCCTATATGCAAGACTATTTCTGATAGAAGAAACAACAAAATCATAGCAAAGAAAGCCGTGGCTCATAGTTTGATATGAACAACTCTGCGGCATCCGTCGCACGGCCGCTGGCAACGGTATATTTTAGCGAGACCTCTTCGAAACGGAATGCAGAGAACAGCTCCCTGATCTCTGGCCGGTCATTGATCGACAGCAAGAATTTTCCTTTGATACCACCCAGAATGGTCGCAATCTTTTCAAATTGCGAACGATCAAATAGACCCTTGCCGTAATCGTCCTCGCCACCCCAATAGGGCGGATCAAGGTAGAACAGGGTTTCCGGCCCATCGTAACGGCGGATCAGATCTGCCCAGTCCAGGTTCTCAAAAACCACATTTTCTAGCCGTTCATGTGCGGCTTCAAGGATAGGTTCCAGGCGGCTCAGGCTGAATCGAGGGGGCCTGTCCGCTGCGACACCAAATACCCCCCTAACCTGACCTCCGAACGCCTGCCGCTGAAGATAGAGAAACCGGGCCGCGCGCTGGAGATCTGTAAGGGTGCTGGGATCGACTTGCCGAAGTCGTTCAAATTCACGGCGCGAGGAAATCTGAAACCGCATTACGTCCATCAACTGCGGATAATGCTGCTGAAGTATGCGGAACAGATTGGTGACCTCACCGTTGAAATCATTCGCGACTTCCAACTGCGGCTTCCAGCCGCGACGCAGAAAAACGCCGCCCATCCCGACAAAAGGTTCGGCGTAGGTTTTGTGGTCTACCGCTTCAATTCGCTCGATAATCTTGCCGTGGAGCGCCTTCTTTCCGCCAAGCCACGGGGCGACGGGTGCGGCAGGCCGCACTTTTTCCATTGTATTCATTGGAGATTCCAGAATAGAAAACGCCCGCTCTCGCGAGAGACGGGCGGCTTTTTCTGGACGATAAGTCGGTGCGGTTTGATTGCAATCTTATGGCCGCATGGGAGAGGGTGTTGGTAGCACCCGATCCCCCCGCCCGATAAAGCGGAGAGACCTCTATCTTAGTTTCAATCCGATTGCTAGATCTCAGTCGGTTGCGTGTTGAAAAAATGGCCTGCCCCCTACTGAGGCCCAACCAACTCGCCCACGCTTCGGAGCTTGTCAGCGTTGCACCCGGCGGTGAATTTCCAGCGGATCGCAAGTTCAGCAAGCCCCCCCTCTGATCGTGACCCTTTCGTCGGCTCATCGCAGGGCGTTACCAGATAACCAGGCACTTCCCGTTCTATATAGATTGGCTGGGGATCAGGGGATAACCAGCTACAGCCCGTCAAAAACATCGCCAAGAAAATCAGACAAAGGCGCATTGTATCCCTCCTTTCCCCGAAGGTTTCGTAGTTGAACTTCGACCCCATATTGACCCCCCTGCAGGCGCTCAATATGTGCTTTGAGAACAGCCTTGTCCTCCTGAGCGTTTTCGAGCTGGCGTGTCATCACAGACAGGCGAAATTTTGCGGCAGTCAACTGTTCCTGAAGCGCATCATTGCGCCAGACCAGGTATGAGGACACTCCCGCAAACAATAGCGACAGACAGAGCGCCCCGATCGCGACCCAGCGCATCATGCTGCAACCCTCACATCATGAAGGCGTTCGCGGATCATGTCGCGCAGGCGCTCGCCAACCACCAAGGGATCACCGGGGGCAGGCATTCCCGGCAACCAGGTGATGTCCCATTTCCAGCGCTGGCGCACACCAAATATCGGCTGGATCTCGGCATGGGTCGGCATGCCGTAGACATTGACCGGAATCCAATGCTTGACGCTGTATTCCGCAGCCCATCGGCAGAACGTATCAAGCTGGCGCGGTGTGATTGGTGCGGATCCACGTTCAAACGGGCGCTCGTTTGCACTCGCCATGGCGTCCATAGCATGCCCGATCGCACCGGGATTGAACATGCGAGTGTGGGATGCCGCGCGCCCGACAGCATAGGTTGCCTGCGCCTCAGGCTTAAACACGCCCTGCACCCGCTGACCGTCATGCGTGACCAGCGAGTTATAGGCGCGGCGCTCCACCTCGATCACGCCCTTGGCTCCGGCGGTCCAGTGCATATGCACCCGGTGCAAACCACTCTTGTGGAACAGGTCAGTGACCGTGCTGCCATTGTGCGCCGCAAGAGAGGCCCGAATGGCCGCAGAGGTGCGCGGCCCCCTGCGTCCGTCTATCGGCCCAGGGTGAAAGCCCAGAGCGGCGCAGCGGGCCTGAATATCACGGGCGGTGAGTTTCATAAGGATGCCCTTTCTGATGTTGGATTGGTTGCATCGCGATCGCGGCGAAACACAGTGCCGCCCAAAGCACGACTGACAGCACCAGGCGCACCCGGCCCCAGGTGCGCGACCTGACGAAACAGACGACACAGCGGGCTCGGTGCCGTAGCACCGGCCCCGCGATCGTGGTGGCAAGACGGATGAGGGCATTCATCGGCTCGACCCTCCGGCCAAGCCGATCACCTTCACCATCAGCGCCATGATCGGCCCGCGCGCCTTGCTGAAGGCGTCATGCGCCACATAGGCCACCAGAAAGGCAATGATCAGCGTCAAGGCTGGAAACTGCAGGTCGAACTTAGCCCCCAGAAACGCCGCGACCATCGGCCCGCCCAACGCGCCGATCATCAGGTTAAAGACGCTGAGGACCAATGCTGGCCGCCAACGCAGGTTTTCGATCTCCAGCAACGCCGCTGCAACGCCCAGACAGACGACAACCACAACCGGCCATGACGTTCCATAGCTGGTCAGGATGGCTGACATCACACCAAGCGCGCCAGCGAGCGCGGATTGAAACAGCTCCAGTTTCATAAAATTGCCCTTCAGCTCCATTTGTGGATGGTGACGGCCAGCACCATTGCCAGCCTGCGGATGCGCCCCACGCCATCGGCGCGCATTGCTTCGGAAAACGGTGCCGCCGCGCTGACCCGGCCCCAACCGAGGACGTGAATTGCGTAGTCATGCAGCGCGGCGGCTTTCAGATAGCGGGGATCGTGCCGGTCAAAGATCCATCCGGCCCAGCGGGGGATTGAGACATCAAAGGGAAACCCCTGCGGCACGTACAAAAAGAGACCGGACCCCTTGGCTCCGATCTCCCATGAAATTGCTTTGGTGGTGTGATAGCCCGACCCGCTGCGGGCGCACCAATCAGGCGGCTGGCCAGCCATCCAGAACGGCCTGCGCCCCATTGGGCAGATGACCCAATCCAGCAAGCAGCGCCAGCCCCGGCGCGACCTCAGGATCATCCCGTTGCACCTGTTCGGCCATATCCAGCATGATCCACATCGCTTTCAGCTCAGGCGCTTCCCGCGCCGCCACCAGCATGTCGGGGGTCATGCCGCCAAGAAACATGCACAGCCGCATGAACCCGATTTTGGTCAGCGGCTGATAGACCGGATCTGGCACCGGAATATCCTCAACGCCCCAAGCGGCCGCGTCCCACGTTAGGCGCTGGGATGCTGGATCATGATCCGGCTGCGAAGGCGCTGCGATATAGCCCGCTTCCGCGATTTCCTCAGCGGTAAAGCTGGCCGGATCGGTGCGGCTGCGACCGTCGCTCAGACGAATGCGGAAAGGGAGCGGCGCAGGATAGCTGCCGCCCTTGGTGTAAAGGGTCATTGCGTCACCTCAGAAATTGAATTGATAGAGAGTTTCACTGGATCCGCCGACCCAAATTGTGGCCTTGCTGGCAGGGTTCATCACGAATGTACTGCTGCTGACGATTTCACGGATACCCGGAAGCCGATAGCCGGTCGCAATCGCCGTACGCAGGTCATAGGGCGTGGCAATCACGTATTCATAGAGAGCGAATTCAGTGCCAATCAGAACAAGGGCGCGGGCACCTTCATCAAAGAACTGAATGTCGTATGGCTGCCCATCAACGAGTGGGTCCGTACTGGTCAGCAAGGTTCCCGCAGCCGTCGCGGTAGTCATGTCCCATTGGGTGCCCAGACTGTATTGCCGGATTATGCTAGCGCCTTGCGATACTGCATAGGCCCAGTAGCCATCCCCGCTGATGCGTAACGCCGTGTTTCCCGAAATCGCGCCAGATCCATCATAGGATGCGGTCGACAGGTCAAAGGGGACCGCCAGACTCCACTGTTCCACATTCACGCCGCTGTCCATGGCGTAGAGTTTCGAACCATCCTGAGAAATCTCAACCCCAACAAGATTGCCGATGCGGCTAGACATTGCGAGGCTATCGTTTGGGTCAGATGCACTTGAGACATCCCAGCCAGTCGCGAGGGCGAACCGATGAATAGTGTCGTCAGCAATGTCAGAAACATAGGCGTTCAGCCCATCGCGCGAAACGGTCAAACCCGTCAGCGCTGAAATCTTGCTACCAATGCTGAAGGTCGCGCCAGGCGACACCCCAAACTGGAACGGTCCAACCGGAGTTTTTCCACCCCCACGGGCCCGCAACATGCGATCCCCGCGCATGGTGCCAATCATACCGCCCATCAGAGAACATACTCCAGGGCGCTGAAGCTCAGCACCGCGTCACCTGCGGTTGAGGCTTCGGCCTGCACCTGATCGCCCGCACTCAGGATCAGGGTGCCGCCCATCGGGTAGATCGGTCCGGTACCGTTGGGCTTGATCGTCTCGCCCTGACAAAGCTGCGTGACCGCATCGCTGTCCGACGCGTCCAGCCACTGGACTGTTACGTCCACCTCATTGTCGGGATCGACCGGTGTAATCTGAAGGTGCGAGACCATCGCATAGCGACCAGCAGGCACGGTGTAGACCGTCGCCATCGCATCAAGCGCGAGACGTTTGGACACAGGAAATTGCGACATCGGGTTCTCCTTAGAAATTCGCGGCGAAGACCAGCGCGAGGCGGGCCATTTCGTCCTTGGCCTGTGCGACCGGGTTCAGGTTGTGCCAGTTGGCGGGATCTGCGGCGGGATCGATGGCCGAGGTGAAATCGGCCTTGGCGCGGTAAGTCAGCCCATCCGAGGGTGACCAGACCGCATCGCCGTCGCTGTAATCGCCAGCGGCCCAGCGATCCGCGTTCACACCGCTTTCAAACGCGGCGCTGGCCTCTGCCACGGCTGCGGCCTGTGTGGCCACCTGCTCTGCCGCTGCGGCGACCTCCTGCGCCTGCTGATTGTTGGCATCGATGAATGCAGGGATCTCGCTGTGATAGGTGTCCACATCGTCTGAAAAGGTGCTTGGCGCTTGGCTGCGATTTGGCACCTTGGTAAAACTTGGAATTGTTTTAATGGCCATTAGGTCACGCTCTCCACTTCTAGTGACAGCTTGGAAATCGATGGGGTTTCATAGGGAAAGCCAAAGTCGCGCGGATAGCCGTAGGTTATCGTGCCACCGCGTTCCGGATCGCCAATGTAGATGCAGGGCACGTCAGCCACATCCTCAAGAAAATCCGCAACATAATCGTTGTTGCGTGTCTCCACAGCGACGTCATAGCTGACCAGCTTGGCCTTGTGTCGTGACACGATCTGGAAGCGGCCAAACTGGTCGCGCTCTTTGGTCGAGAAGTTGAGCAGGTCGCGACGGGTGCCATAGACTGCCTCCCCGATGATCCGCTGACGGCCAATAAATGCCCCGCCTATCCTGACCTCACCGCCGGTCGGCCCAATCACAGAAATGCGCACCGGCTGCGAATAGGCAGGCAGATCAATGAAGGTCACATCCCGCCGTCTCAGAATAGGCGAGAAGAAGTATTCCCAGTAGTCGACCACCTGGCTGTTATCCAGCAGGCTCTTGGTTTCGTCGTAGAGGGTGCCGCCCTGCCCATCCTCAATTTGAACCCGAACCTCTAGGGCATCGAGATTGAGCAGTGTGACAGAGTTCACGACCTCTGAGGGCTGCACAGTGACTTCAATCCGCTCAGTTGCCACCGTCTGCGAGTGGTAGAACTCATCAAACATCTGAAACCGATTGACCACGCCAATGCGGATCCATGTTGGCGGATCCGCATTAACGCCCGTGACGGGATCATCAGCGGTCTCGATCACCGCGCGATAGAGGTCATTGCCGATGCGGCGATCTTCACCCTCTGGCGTGGTGCCCGCCGTCCATTCGATCTCGGACAGCGGGACATCCGTGGTCATGTTTGCCTCTGTGACATCAATAGGCTCGATGATGATCATGCCGCCCCTTTCGTGGTCTGACGATCCCGTTCTGCTCGCTTCAGGGTTCGTTCTGTCGCTCCGGTCGCCTTGGAAATCGGGCCGAGATAGCCTTCATTTCCTTCCCGCAGGCGCACCACTTCTTTGCGCAATTCACGCAATTCCGACACGGTGCCATCGTCTCGCGCACTGCCAACACCGGCTGAGCGAGGTTCTGTGACGATATGCTTTCGCTCCAAGGCTTTGGTCTGGGCTATACGGTTTGCTTCCGCCTGCGCGCGGGTGGCGGCAGCAATCCCAGCTGTCATTTGACCGATAGCACCGCCCAGGGCGTTCACGGCACCAACAACATTCTGGACACCCTGATTGATACTGGGCAGCCCGTTCTCCGCCCCAAGCACGCCCTCGACCAGTTGCTCCATACTGAGACGGATCGTTTCAAGTTCCGCCATCCGGACCTCAACCCGCTCGGAAACCAGAGCATGTCGATCCGCAGTATGGGTCAATTGCGCAACTGCATTTTCAACCTTGATGGCAGCGACATACTGCCCCAAAGCCATATCCAAGGTTTGGCGGGCGTCCTCCAAGATCTGATCGAGGCGCTGCATCTCTTCCTGATGATGCAGCGTTGCAAGGTCGATTTGCTGCTGCAGCGCATCAACAGCAGCCTCATCAGCTGACATCTCGGATCGTGCTTCTCCGGCACGACCTGAAATGATGTTAGACGTGCGGTAATAGTCAGACAGATAGTCCGCATAGCTGGAGAAACTGGCGGAGTTATCTTCCCCTAACACACCAAGAGCCTTGGATAGTTTTTCGGGATCAGACCCGCCACCCTGGACATACATCAAGGCGCGACGGCGCTCCCATTCAGCCCCTTCTGTATCTACACGCCGACGTGATTGAGCCGCCTCATCCAGAGTTTCAAACAGAGCGCGCGATGCCTCTGCTGCTGCTTCGAGCGTCTCCAGACGTCCGGACAAAGAGCCAATAAGCTGCTCATGTGCGGATGTGATCGCTTCACGCTCGACACCGACAGAAACCTGCAGGCGCTTGAAGCGCAAACGCAACCGATCTTCAACAATACCGAGCTGGCTTTGCAAATCATCTGTTGCAGCCTTGATCGCGGCATTCAGGTCAGACAAAGCAGATCTGATATTTTGCTCTTTGAGTTTCTGCGCTTCAGCCTCCAACTGCGACAGGCTATCGCCCGCCCCTTCCAGGGCGTCCGCCGCCTCTTGTGCATTTCCATGCACAACGGCGAATTCATCCGCGAGACCAATCAACGTCACATAGGCGGTACGCCCCTCTTCGGTTGTCCGGTCAAGGCCACCGACCAGGTTGCGGAATTCCGCATGTGTGGTCGGCAAGGTCAGGTTCAATTCTCCTGCCGCCTCACCAAGGGCTTTCTGCGCATATTCCTGCCGCTTGGCCTGCCTTTCCACATCGGTAAACATCAGATCGAAGTAGGAACCGAGGCCGGTTGTGAACTGCTCAACACCGCCAAAGGCGTCCATGAGTGCTGAAGCGCTTTCAGCCGCCTTGAGACTGCCCTCGAACAGTGATTGGTTCAGCAGGCCAAAGCCCTCATTGGCCGTGATCAGTGAACCGCCAAGTCGTGTCAGTGTGTCATACGCGCCTTCGCCTGCCTTTGCGTAATCCTCTGTTTCCAAAACCAGATCCGCCATACCGTCGCCCAGACGGGTCAGCTGGTCCTCGAAGGCCTTCGCAATCTGTTCTTCACTCCCTGCATTCGGGCCGGTCAGCCAGATCGTGAAACCATCTGCTGTGAAGTCATCGATAGCTGTCGAGGCCAACCCTAGCGCTGCCGCCATTTCCTCAACGCTGCTGCGAACTGCCAACGCACCGTCATCCAGCATACTTTGGATTTCAGGCCGCGCGGCGTGGTTGACCTGTTTGTCTCCTCTCAGAAAGCCACCGTCCCAGAAGTCAAATTCAAAACCGTCAAACCCTTCGGGACCAAGCGAACCGCGCACGGCGCGCCCGTCATATTCACGCGAGAGGCCTTTGGATAGAATGGCGATACCGCCTGCGATAATGCCGAGGGCAGGTAGCGCTGCACCAAATGCGCCGAGACCACTGGAAGCCCCGCTGACCAGCCCGCCGAGATTGGCGAAGCTGGATGTGAGACCACCACCAGTGAAGACGCCACCAAGTCCAGACATAATGCCTTGGGCGATCTGACCGCCCCCGAGCAGATTTGCGCCAATGTTGATCAGGCCCCCGCCACCCCCACCGAGAATGCCACCGCCGCCACCAAGCCCGCCTGCGGCTGAGGCGGCGGTTCCAGCAAGCGAGCCGCCGAAGCCAAGTGAAAGCATGATCCGGTTTTTGGCTGCCGTGCTGATCAATTGGATCAGCCAACGCTTGAAGATATCACCCATGCTATTCAATGTGCCCTTGAACCCATTGAACAAACCTTCTGTGAGAGTATCGGTTAGATCGCCCACCAGCGGCAGAGAATCTGCCAATTCTACGTTCATGTTGGCCACTGCCTTGGCCATCTCATCATCAGAGAGCAGCCCCTTGAGCTTAGCAAGTTCGGCCAACTCATCATTGTATCGCGCAATAGGGCTGAGGCTGGCACGAACAGCCGCAGCTTCTTTTTTCAGCTGTTTGGTCGACTTGGCACTGGCGCTCGAAACCTTCTTGAGATTGCGATCTCTCTCGCGCGCAACCGTGCGCTCTTTATCGAGGGTCGCATCAAGTGCGAGACCATGCGCATACTGAGCGGCTTCCGCATCAACGACCATTTTATCCAGCCAAGTCTGAGCGTTTTCACGACGCGCATCAAACTCCAGCTCTTTGCGAAAGCGCTCGGCTTCAACGGCTGCGCTTTTGATCGATTGACCAGCCCGCAGAGCATCAATTTCGGTCTGCTTTGCTGCATTGCTCAAGATCCCGCCGCCGATGGCAGACAGCAATCTCTTGATTGCGCTCACCTCTGCATTCACACCCGATAGAGCCGCAGCCCAGTTAAAAGTCTCCCCACTCGCCTTCTGGGTTTCCGCGACCGCCGCCGAAGCGGAGTGAATGACACCTTTCAGCTGAGTAGCAGCCGCCGTAAACGCCGAAGGAATCTTGGCACCTTCAGGGTATATTTTCTGGATCACATCGAGTGCGTTTTGCGCCTGTCGTCGGATATCCTCCAACCCTTGCGCATTTTTCAGCTCATCGAAACCGGATTTGATGGCCATCACCTGCTCCGGCAAAAGGCCAATCGCCTGAGCCGCAATATACGCCTCATCTTCCAAAGCTTCGAAATTCTCTTGGAATATCTGCACCTGTTCAGAGGTCGCACCAAGTGCCTTGTTGCGCTCAAGCGCGCTCAGCGCATCATCCATCTGGGTAATGACAGAGGCCGCATCACTGAGGTTGGCAAACAGATCAAAGTTATCTGTTTTCAGGGCGTCCATGGCCCGTTTTACCGATACACCGGACAGATATTCATATGTTCGGCGAACATCTTCAGCGAAGACACCAAACTCCTCGATCAAATCGACGGTGCTACGGCGGGCGATCTCTGAATATCTGCTGTAGTCATCAAGCGCGCCCACTACCGCATCAACAGCTGAGGCATTCAATCTTGCCTGCTCAGACATCTTTTCTGAGGCGTCACCCATATTCAGCAGCGTAGGTGCCAGCGCGGCACCAATTGCCAAAGCCGTCCCAAGCCAAGGCACAATAGTGCCGATACTGCCACCCAGCATTGAGAAAGCACCGGCAGCTTGAGGAGCCTGCTGCGCAACCGCCCGAAACCAGCCGATCATCGGGCCAGAGACAAACACGTCCTGAATCTGAAAACCCACCTGATTTGCGATGTACCCGAACTTGTTCACACCTTTCTGCGCGCCGGATGATGCAGGGCTGACAGCCGCCAGATTTTGCTTCAGCAGCTGCAGCGTTTCAACGCGCTCACGATCAGATATCACGCCCGCTTTTTGGGCAGCGGTCAGCGTCTCAACGGCGGCTTCAAGCTGTTTTTTCCTTGCATAAACCGGGTCTATGCTGGACCGCAGCCGCTGATAGCTCTGTGCTGCAGCCGCTGTGATGGCAGCTTCCTTCTTTTTGGCCTCAGCCATACGTTCCGCTGCAGAAGTCAGACCTAGATACTTGGTTGCCGCCAGATCCATGACGCGATTTGCATCGGCCTGACTGGCCACACCACTACTGACAGCAGTTTTGACCTTTTCAACAACCGCCTCATATTGCTTGGATTGAGCATAGACCGGATCAAGTGACGCGCGCAGGTTGTCAAAGGAACGTGCATTTCGATCAAGGTCAGCAGCCCACGCACGCGCTGACGCGGAACCGCGGCTGTTTGCCTGGACCAATCCCATGACTGCCAGAGTGTGATCTTTGACCGATGCCTTGGTCTTACTGACATTGGTGTCCCAACCACGTTCCATCGCGCTCATCGATCGCAGGGCATCGCGCGAGGTTTCATCGAAGCTCCCCCTCAAAGAGCGAAGAGAGGACCGGGTTGATTGAACGCCTGAGTGGAACCCAGAAGCATCAAAGGAGGCAGAGGCGCGAACTGCGCCGATTTCGTAAGCCAAAGCCATCACTCCCTTGGATGCCATTCATTGAAACTAAAAAACGCCCCCAATCAGGAGGCGCTTTTGAGAGCCGAAAAACCGGCCTTGAGTGTGTCGTTGATGAGCTGGCGCTCGTACTTGATACCGGGGTCTTTTTCCGGACAGGCCTCATAGGCTGGAGAGACCACAAAGGGGTCGCTGCCAAGGTGAAGCCCGCTCACATAATCGGCGCTCATAGCGCGCAATTGTTGGGCTTCCCAAGGCTCGAGATCCAGCCCCGCCGCCGATGAGAAAGCTCGGATTTCTGACCATGCAATGGGCCTAGCACCGCCCATCGGATCGAAGATGCACCAACCGAGCATCTCCGGTGCCATGAAATCCAACAGGTACTCCACCCCGCTTACGTCTGGAAACCCGAAGTCAAGTTCATGTTTTTGCCAAATCTTGAAACGATTTGACTGCCACTCTTCAGGACGCGCGGCAAGGAATCCCAGATGTCTGGAATAGAGCCTTAGGCGGTCGAGGCGTTTCCCAGGTATCCTGCACGCGAGGCGCTGAAGTCGCTCAGCTGTTTGACAAAGGCTTCCTCATTGGGGTGCGCGTTCAACCGGTTCAGGTTCAGGAGCCATTCCGCATCCTCAAGACCGATCTCTTTCTTGCCCTTGCGGATATTCTTGAAACCGATAATCCGGGGGATGATGATCTTTACCGCCTCGTTATGGAGATCATCGAATGTGACAAAATCATCCTCGCCATCGCCTGTCGACGGTTTTTCTTGTGCCTTGGCTTTTTGACGCATTCGGGATTGCTCACGTACCGACGCGGCCTCCTGGCCCTTCACGGTAATCAGGCAAGGCTTGCCATTATCCGCATAGGGATCTTTGTCATTGTCAAAGAGCGGTTTTCCTGTAGCTGCGCATTTGAGATGATAGTCCGCGCCCTGCTCTGAAGCTGCAACGCTGTCAAATTTCGTGAAATCCATGTGTATTTTCCTTGTTGGTTCGGTGGTTCAAAAGGGCCGGGGGAATGAACCACTTTTCCACCCGGCCCAACCGTTCGCGAGAACGGATCAGACATTGCTTTCGACGATCTTATCGGGTTGCAATTCGATCGTGGTGGGCGCAGTGACGACCTCACCACCCGCACCCACATTGGGCCGAAACTTCATGACCAGGCCGACCATGTAATAGACAGAGCCGTCCTGAAGCGTGATCGTGAAGTAGTAATCATCATCGCTGGCCAAGGCTTCTTTCATCAGGGCCTGACCGGCATCAGAATTGTCGAGAGCGATGGTGGGGTTCAGCGTACCGTTGTTGTAAGTCCCCTTGCCTTTCTTCGTGCCGCGTAACGCGAGCGGATTATGCGTAACGGTCTCCCACTCTTTTCCGAACTCGCCAACATTGGTGACCTCGCCCAATACGTCGAAGCTAACAGCATCGAAGCCCGCTGCATCGTGAGTGGCAGGCTTCGTCTTTGAGATGCCAACGATCACTCCTGACCCGGTTTGAAAACCCATGTGATTGATTCCTTCTGATGTATGGGAACTTGCGTCTTAGACGCCTGTTGAGGCTGTGCGCCTCTTACTCTGGCTTCGGTTGAAGAGCCTCTGAGAACTCAACGAGGACTTCACCGTCCACATGCGTTGCATCGGCAACGATGCCCCGATAAGTGACGCCATTTGCGAGACTGAATTCCAAAACGCCACCGCGTTCAGGAATCTCTGTTCCCTTGAACTTAGCGACAGGGTGCGAGGTTTCGTTTGCCCGCATCGGGCTGCGGCCCAGCGTGACCCCCTCCACCACGGTGACAGGTGTCTCCGGTTTGGTGCCAAGTGTGGCGCGCGACGGCTTGGAAGGCGGGGCCTTTTCTTCTGCCATATCTGATCTGTCCGCCAGAGCGGTTGATTTTGTGTCCATAGGAACAGTCCTTTTGCAGTGTTGTGAGTGCCGGATGACCGGCGTTCTATTCGCGCCAGGTCAGCGCAAACGTCAGAGAAACCCGTGCAGCAGCTGCGGGATCATTGCTGAACCCGTCACGAATTGAAGTCAGCTGAACATTCAGGAGGGGACCGCCTAAATGGCCCTCAAGCGCTGCCCGCACATCCTTTTCAACTGGGATACTCTCATTTACATCGCGGCCCCAGCAGTCGATCTGGACAGACCCCCGCATAGGTCCGTTGCTGGCCAAATGTTGATCACGTCGCCCGCCAACCCGCGTCAATGACACGCGCGGCAGGCCCTGCCCATCGCGAAAATTCCCCCATTCAACCGGAACACTCAGAGCCGATTGGAGGAGTTGCAGGAGGTAACCTTCCATCATCGACCCCGCGCGCTGCGACGGTTCAAGGTGGCTTCAATTTCCTTGCCGATTTCTTCGGCAATCCCACTCAAGATTTGATCCTTATGGGCGTCCCAAGCCGGTCCAAGGCTGGGGTCCGGAGCAACCGCGCCAACATATTTGCCGCTCTTGTGATATCGCGGCTCAGTTCCAAACTCGATCAGATGAGCATGTGGTGCAGCATTTGTTGAACCGACGTACATCGTGACGGCTGTGTTCGATGGGCTGACCTTTGGCTGACTTTGGCGCAGCTTTTCTGACACCCCGAAGGCTTCCTGACCCGCACCAGCCCAGAGATTGTTTGCTTCCCGTGCGACCGGTTTAAGCTGTTTTTTCAACGCGCGGCGAATAACGGGCTTTCTTGCTGCGCGCGGCAGTGCGGCCAAGGAATCGTCGATTTCATCAACCCCGGCAAAATTCAAAACGGATCTCATGAGCGTTTTCCCATCGTCATAAGAGGGCACTCTCAACGATGAGATAAACCCATTTTTTGTCGGAGAGGGCATCCACTTCGCGCACGTTGTAGCGCGCGCCTGGCAGATCATCATCCGGCCCGTTTCCGTCAGGCAGTCCGGTGCCAACAGTTCGCATTCGCCAATCCGAGTTGATATCTGCTGCACTTCCCATTTTGCGAATTTTGACCTTGAACACCGCCCTCCCTTGCAGCCGTGCAGCCTCTACAGCCTCTGACCCGCGCATGTAGATCACTTCTGCCCTACATGTCCGCATTTCGGCAAAACTGGTGTCATAGCCACCATATTCACCGGGTTCGCCCCTTTCCGGCCGGTCAAACGCGACACGGATCCTCATCCGGGCAATCTGCCCGTTTCGAGCCTTATTGCTTCTGGCCATCAGAGGATCACCCTCCATCGGGAAATCAACATGCTCACTGCAGCAGGCAGCTGAGCACGTGACCCTGATGGCATCATTTCGCCGCGCCGTTCGTACCAATCGGCAACCAGCATTTGCATTGCTACGATCAGAGACTTCGGAACATCGTCAGGTGAACCAAATCCGGCTTCGATCGTGATCCGAACTGGATAACGCACCGCTTGTAGAGTGGGCCGAGACCCCGGCTGCATATTCAAGACAGTGCGGCGTGATGGGTATTGGTCTAAAATCCAGTCATCAGACGGCAAGACCTGCTCAACCCCGTCACGATCGAGATAGCTGATCGAAACGGACCGAACCGGCTCCAAGGGCAGGCCAAGACGCGCGGGCCATGTCTCCAGCTCAAGCAACCAGCTTTGTGTTATGATGGCCCGACCAAGGATGCCAGTCGGGCCATCAAGATAGTCTACCGCCGCCGCAATAAAGCCCTCTATCAGAGTGTCGTCTTCAGTATCGCCATCCTCAACAAGGCAATGCCTTTTGGCTTCCTGCAGATCCAACGGCATAGCCGCCGGTGGGGTCTTTATTGTCAAGCGCATGGGTCAGCTATCCTTTACTGCCTTCGCAGCATCAGATGTGGGTGCACCTGAAGCTGATTTGGCTTTTGCGGCGACTGCTTTCGATGCCTTGGGAGGAGAGTTTGCAACATGAGTGACCGAGATCCGCGCACTCAGTTCTGACGATACCTCATCGGCCTCGGCAAGCATTTTACCTGCGCGATCAACAGCGACCCCTGCAGCGATGAAGGCATTGGCGATCTCATCGTCAAACCCGGCAGTCTCTCCCGGCTGATACATCTGATGCGACCGCAGAAATCTCACCGTCTTCATGTTGGCAGGCGGTCTGCACCGCCGAAAACGATCACAGATGACAGGGCAGCGGTATCGGCAGCGCCGGCACTCAGATCCGGCGTGATAACAGCCCGCAGATACCGTCCCGCACCCATGATCGGCGCGGCAATCTCAAAAGTGCCACTCACCACACCGCCGCCAACCGGACCGACTGCAACCACCGTCTTGTCGACAGTGTGCAGATCCGTGGCGTCAGACAGATCGTCACTACTGCCACTTTCCAGTGAACAGGTCAGAGAGAGCGTTTCACCTTCAGCAAGGGTTGCCTCGAAAGGCACAGCCAGAACGCAGCTCTGAGGATAACCTTTCTCCGCGCGATCGAGGATCAGCCCAACAATGTCGGTGTCATCGCCAGCCCCGGCAGCTGTGATACTTGCATTTGCCGAGGCACCCAGAACCGAAACCAAGGCTCCGATGTTTCGTAGTTGAGAGGTCATTGGAAATCTCCCTGTTTATGACCGTAGAAAAGCAAAAAGGCCCCGCAGGGCCTATTTGCTGGGTAGTGTATTCAGATCCTGATTACTGGGCAGCGCCCCAGGTGACGTTTGTCATGATCACCACCGCTGGCAGATGGCGCAGGCCAATGTCGTGCTGCATGATCATCCGCATCAGGGTTTCGTCACGCGAGAACGCGGCCTGCATCTTGCCTTCCGCATCCTTGTATGCCGCTTCGGTGGACATTGCGATTTCGATACCCATGTGCTCACCCACGACAATGTGGGAAGGGTGAGCCAGCATGATTTCAGAGGCGTTGCCGTTGTCTCCCAGATTGTCAGGGAATTCAGTCGTGATATGCACGGGCTTCATCCGCAACTGGCCAGATGCCATCTCCGGGTAGACCTTGTTCCCGTTGCCGTCCCGCAGATTGGTAAGGAACATGGCTGTTCGGGGCGACATGATCCAGTGAGCACCGGTGAAGACGATGTTCGCATTTGCCATTGCCAATTCCATGCGCCCGAGATCGTTATCGATCTTTTGCAGGTCCGGCGCTGCCGTCATCTGCAACACATGGCTTTTTGCAAAGGGTGTTCCCGTATGTTGGAAACGCATGCCCTTAGGGGCAAAATCAGTTCCCGGACCGCGAAGGAAGTGGCGGTCTTGAATCTGAGCGGCATCCTCAATGGCATCGTCTCTGATCATGCGATCAACTGCAGTCGACGCTGTGCGCAGAAGATCATTCGAGACTGGAATAATGCCGCTCAGCTTCTTGGCCGACAGCTTCATTTGCCCGTACTGATAGCCAGTCGGTGGCGCGTCCTGTTGCTCCCCACCATAGCCGAACGATGCCCCTTTCGCCCGGCGGTTTGTTGTCATGTTGCCACTCGGCATGGGCACTGTGCGGACGCCCATTGCCGTCACAACACTTGCCGGACGCAGCAGCTCAATCACTTCTTCTGAAACGTCCTCAGGAACAAGAAAGCCACCTGATGTTGCGTCAGTCATATTCTGATTGGCAAACAAACCGCTGTCACCATTCTGCTCTGCGATCTGCTGAGCGACGTAGCGGTTTCCGCCAGCCGCCGCGACGGTACGGATCATCCGTGCAAAGGTCAGGCCCTTTTCTGCGGGCACTGCAGGGTTGCCTCCGGCACCAGTGGCGGCAGGAGCAGGTGAAACACCCGGTAAGGGAGGCATCGGCGTTGCAGCAGCAGCTTTGCGCGCCTCGATGTCGCGAAGAATCTTGATTTCGGCTGCGATCTTATCATCGGCGGCCCGCAATCCCGCAAGTTCAGCCTCTTTTTCATCGGTCCACTCGTCAGAGCCGATCAACGCAGAGAGCGCTTCCATGGCGTCCAGACCTTCCGTCTGGCTGGCCATCAATTCAAGGATTTTGTCCATGGTCATGTTCCTTTTGCGGCCAACCGCCGCCGTTGAATGTCAGCACCGACCTGCGCACGGGTGCTTGACGATTGTTTCCGGGTGCGTCCGGAATTCTCATGCAGCAGGGCTTCAAGCGTTCCGATGCGGTCCGCCATGCCCGCAGCAACTGCGCGTGATGCGGCAAGCATCCCGCCACGACCAAAATCAGATCGAACACGCGCAGCGGCGACTGACCGACCCGCAGCTACATCCGCGATAAACACGTCTTCTATCGTATCAATGTCACGTTGAATTGCTGCGCGGCCTTCATCGGTTGAGGGATCAGGGCGCTTGTCCGGGGCGTTAGAACTGACAATCTCGTAGCTGCGTCGACCATTTGCATCGGCGGCCTCTTGCCTGGTCATGGACGCAACCACACCGATTGATCCAACCGTCGCTGATCGATCCATGACAATCTCACCCGCTTGGCTGCACAGCCAGTAAGCGGCAGAGGCACAATTTCCTGTTACAAAAGTGACAGTCGGTTTCGACAACGCGCGGATCCCTTCTGAGGCCTCGCCAAGCCCGGATACAACACCGCCAGGGCTGTCCGTCAGCAGAACGATCCGGCTCACATCCGCAGAGGCATCGGCAATCCGCAAATCTCTCATGAATGCGTCGAGCGACGTTCCATCCGAGGATGCGCTGACCATCGAAGCGCGCGGGAAGATGGGGCCGAGCAGAGGCACCACAGCTGTTCCGTCGCGGATAGTGCTCATGCGAGTGCCTTCAAGATGTGTGCCAACAGCTGCAACCGCAGTCATATTTGCGCTCAGGCGCTCGATATGCCCATCGGCGGCGATCCGGTGCAGCACGTCCTCATCCAACGCCCGTAGGGCTATTGCTTCGATTGCGTCCAGATAGTCAGGCATAATCGCCCAGGGCTGCGACCGGATCGCTGCGACCAGCGCCGTCAATTCCTGTTTCATTCGGGATCTCCGTTCTGATCATTACCATTCGGTTGTGGATTTTTCTGACCGGCCAGCTCCATGTTGGAAGGCCGCCAGTATTCTTTCCCGCCGCCGTCAGGAATGTTCGGTTGGTTTTCTTTCGAGCGGAGTTCGTCGGCGTTCGCCATGCCCATCTGGCGCTGATACCAATAGGCTTCCATGCGGCTTTTCAGATCACCTTTGACGAGCGCATCGGTGATATGCTCGAAATAGAAGCCTTCCCGCGCAAACGCCTTGGTCGCGGCCTGCGCAACCCGTGTGTAATGCGGCCCAAGATGGAACGTGGTGAACTCAAGCGACTGGTGCGAAATGTTGTTATTGGTCGACCGAGACAGCTCAAAGATCAGATGTGGGGGCACGCCCCAGATGCGCGCCAGGTCAACGACCTGAAACTGACGTGTTTCGAGAAACTGGCTCGACTTCAAATCGTGGCTCAGGAAAGTTGCTGTCAGATCCTGATCCAGAACTGCGACCATCTCGCTGTCTGAACCTGAATACATACGGGTCCAATCGTCCCTGATCCGGGCCTTGTCTTCTGGATTGACCTTGTTCTCTGTTGTCAGAACCGTTGATGGCCTGCCGCCTTTGTTCCAGAAACGAGCCGCATGGTTTGACGTCGCGATGGTGCCGCCGAGTGCATCTTTTGCATACTGAATTGGGTTGAGGCCCTTGATACCATCGCGGGAAAACCCCGGAACATAGAAGATATCACGGGCCGGGAAACGTTCATGCGACCCATCCGGCAAGGTCGCGTCATAAAAGGCGGTCAATCCTTCCTGACGATCAAAATACTGTACCGGGTTACAATGGTTGGGCAGAAGCCTGGTAATGGCAACAGGTTCACCCCGCCGGTCCCGGCTGATGAATCCGGCAAACCCGCCAGCCAGTAGAATATCCGCCATCATCAGCTCGAAGAAGGCGAAAGGCGTCTGGACATTGTTCGGCCCGCGAAGGAACAGCTTTGCTGCCGCATTGTCGTCGGCCGGCATTCGCCCTTCAGCCGTCTTTTCGTAGCAATGCAGCGGCGTCATGGCAAACACGCCCGTCAGGATGCGCAACGCCTGCAGGGTCGCCGGGATAGATAGGGCGGTTTTTTCATTGACTTGCACACCCGATTTTGAAGCTGCACCGGAAACCTGAAAACCGCCGCGCCACTGGCTCTCCCGTTCCATTGGCTCGGAAACTGCCGTCATTGCTGGCTCAGCCCGCGCAGCTGTATTGGCCTGCGGGAGAGCCGCAGGCCGTAAGAAATCCAACAATCCCATTGGGTCACATCCCTGTGTATTCAAAGCCTCTCGCCCCGGCAGAAACCGGATTTCGGCTCATCAGCGTGAAGGCGTTCATGCCTGCCACCAGCGGGTCAATCTTGGCCCGCCCTGCAGCTTCTTTTGTCATGCGAACAGCTGATCCGCGCTGTTCGACCTTTGCGTTACCAAGAACCCACTCCATTATGGGCTGGCTACTATGGAGAAGCGTTCCGTCCTTCAATTTACGCTCCATCCCCCAAATCGCGGGTGAGAGCCGCCAGTCCTGGCCGACATAGCGCAACTGATCCTCATCAATGCCGATCGACATCATCTCTTCGAGAATTGAATAGACCTGCACCGTGTCCAGCCCGATTGCGGCTTCTGCCGGTAGCAATCCTGCGTCCAGCAGCTGGCCCGCAACATGTGTTGCGCCTTCAATGTCACCGGTTGGATCGTCCTCATCCAGCAGGGTCAAATCACCGGCTCTTGCAAAATCATGAAGACGTGGCGCAATTTCCTTACGCGCCCGCAGCACTTCCGGATGTGCCCAAGCGTGAAACCACATGAGCCAGTTTTTGGTGTGCCGCTCCCGCCCAACCACTGACAGGCCGAAAAGATCATCTAAACCGCCGCCATCCAGACCAACAACTGCCACTTCACAACGGTTGATCAGCTCTTCTAGGCCGAACTCCTCAGGCCCTGCCTTCTTCCAGTAGAGGGCACCAGTCCAACCGCCGCCGAGGCCCACGCCGATCTCAACATTGAAATGCTGGGATGCCAGCAGCTGCAGCGCCTTTGGTCCCTTTTCCTTGGCCTTTGCCAGTTCATCCCGCAGAAACTCAGGGTCAACTGATCGGCCAAGGTGCGGGTTGACGATGGCCCAGGTTTCCGGCTTCTGCCAATTCTTGGCCATCTTTTTTGGCAATTCGTAGAGCACTGCCAACATGGGCGACATCAACCGCCCGTCGCGCACCGCTCGCGCCGTTTCCAACTCCGCCTTGAAGACACCGGCAGGCTGTTCCTTGGACTGGGTCGTGATCTGCATCAAGAACCCTTCAGGCCGTGAGGCCAAAGCCCCCCGCAGTTCCAGAAACACACCGTCTGCCTTGCTCTTGCGCGAGAATTCATGCGTTTCATCGATCATCGTATAGGTGGCCTTGCCACCAGTGATGACGTCACCGTCAGCCGCTTTGACTGAGATTTCGGCCTTGCTGACCAGATGCGTGATCGTGCGTGCGTGATCCTGAATGTGGAAGCGCTTTTCCAGCTCCGGGTCTGCCCGAATGATCCCTTTGATCTGTTTAAACGAGATCTTGGCGATGGTCATAGTTGGCGCGATCAGCAGCAGCTCTGCTTCAGGGCGCTCATTCATGAGGCAGGCCGTCAAAATAATCGCGGCTGCAATCGCTGACTTCCCGTTTTTCTTCGGAATGAGCAGGAAGAATTCCCGCAGCATCCTCCTTTTTTTCTCTGGGTCGTAGCTCCCGAAGATAGCACGGACCAGGTCAAACACCCACTGATCGCTAACCTCTCCATATGTGGGTTGGCCGATCAGATCGGGAACGTGCAAGCGCTTAAAGATTCGCAACGCCCGTTCCGCAGGTTCATCGAATAGCGGCAGATCCGGGATTAGTGACTGCCGATTGACAATCCGCTCTTCCCAGTCTGGGACGGCTGTGGACCACGCCGCGCTCCGATCGGGAATTGCGAATTCGTGAAGCATTGCTCACCTGCAGTTAGTTCGGGCGAAACCCCGGCAGATCGAGGTCCGATCCCCATCGTGTGTCTTCGGCACTTTCGTGAGCGGCCTGTCTGGCCGCTTCTTTTTTGCCGAGCTTCTGATCTGATTTTGTTTGAGGTTTGGCTTCGCCATCGAACTTCCGACCCAAGCCCATAAGAGCGCTCTTTTCGATCATCTGGCCCAGAAGCCGCTCTGCGCCGATGTTACCCGCCTCCGCTGCCAGCCAAACACGCTCGAACCGACGTGCTTCTGCCCGGTCTGCCATCGCATTTCGTTCGGACAGCTCGGATCTAAAATAGCGTTTTAGCGTCGGCTCCGAGATGGCTTTGCCCGTTCGCGGATCCAAGACGCAGGCGGCAATCCTGCTATTGCTCCACCCAAGAGACAGTAACATATTGATTTTGTTTGAATTTTCTTGCGTCCATTCAAAGGGTGGACGGCCCCGCTTACCTTTTTTCGAATAGACCACGTTGCCAAACAGGTCCACAGCATCCGGTTTTTCGTCGTCGGCCAAAAAAAATCTCCGCGTGTGGGCTATACCGGTTTGCAATATGTGGCCCTCCGGAGGATCAGACCCCCCCTACCCTGCCAATCGCCCGGTCTTGCGCTTCCTCTCGCTGCTTGTCTTTCGCATGGCAGCTCTTGCAGAGGCATTGAAGGTTATCGAGTTCCCAAAACAGTTTGGGGTCTCCGAGGTGCCGCTGAATGTGGTCAGCCTCAAGGCGCGATGTCCTAGGCTCCACAACCCCACACTTCTGGCAGGTGAATAGATCCCGCACCAAGCACGACATCCGGAGCCGCTTCCACTTCGCGAGATAATACCATTTGCGCCAGGGCTGAGAGTGCCGCCGGTTGGTGTCATGGTCCTGCTTGAGAACCTGCACACGCGGGCGCAAACCCTGAAGCGGTGACCCCAACTGCCTAACTGCTGCACCTTTCCGATAGGACATTGGACACCTCCAAACGCAAAGCGCCCGAGGCGGGATCTCCGCTTCGGGCGCACATGTGGTGACGGCAATATGTCAATAGGGCTAGGATTTCGTCAAGCCGCTTTCTTTCCATGGTGCGCGCGGCGGCATGCGATCGGTGACCTTAAAGGCCGTCAGATGCGTTGTTTGTAAGGCCGTCCTGATCTCTAATAGCGCACCATACCAGTTAAGATAGAGGCGGCGTGCGCGCCCGATTTGACCAGCAGTAGGCCGAATCACCACCGGACAGTAAGGCACCGGACGATAGACCGCCCTCCCCTTTCGGTTCGTTTCGGGCTGGTGAGGCCATCCCTCTGCGCCCAGATCTTTTGCATCTTCAGTTCTAGCGTATGTGCCCCATCGGTTGGTGAAAGTGTCAATTGGGTAAACACCGGGGGTGATGTCCCATTCTGGCATCCGCCCCGCGCGCGCCAGCTCCGCAATGGTGGTCGCCATCGCCCAACCGCCGCAATACTCCGGCAGCACGGCCAGCGTGCCCGCGACGATCTCAGCGTCATGATGCGCCGATGACCGGCCACCGCCCTGCACACGGCATCCTAACCGCGCGATTTCTACCATCTGATAAATCGGGTCCACGTTGATCCGGCTCTCAACGCCCGTCGCTTCCTCTTGCCGATCAAGAGAAACGCATTCCCGCTGGAACGCCCAACAGATCAAACCCCAGACATCTATTTCTTGTTTTCCAACCTTTCGGCCCGTTCCTATCGGAAAGCTCTTGCCCTGAACTGTCATCTGTTCACACCGTTTTCTATATTTTGTTGAATTCTCAAAAGAGAACACGAGATGTTGATTGTTGTATGGATGAACGGGGCAGGCGGGGCAGAACACATCAAACCGGGGCAGAACCCAGCAGAGAAACGAAACCCAGCAACCCTATGTAAACGAATGAGAAAAAGGCAGGGCGGGGCACGCGGGGCAGATAGGGCGCAAAAGATCACCCTACACGTAAAGCAACCAATCCCCAGACCCCGGACTTTACGCGCACACACGTAACCCAGAAATTTGCGCCCCAAGCGCCCCGCCTGCCCCAATCGGGGTATATAGCCCTGTTTTAAAACAGGAAAATCACAGGCCTCCACCGGCCAAACCTGCCCCGTTTTGGGGCAGAACTCCGAGACCTGCCCCAAAACTCTTCGAAGATGAGCAAGGGGGTGCGGGGTGCGGGGGCGCTGACAAAGCGGATATTCTGCCGCTACCATCATTCCGGGAAATCGTCCATGGTTGGATGCGCGTCTGCGGGTTCATCATTGCGGAGCTGAGGCAGGCCCTTTTGGTCTCTGGGGGCCTTGCTCAACTTCTCTTGGAACTCAGCAGTCAGTCGGACGCCCGTGTATCCCCAGGTGCCGTTCCGCTTGTGGCGCGTATAGGTCTTGCCTGTATCAGGGTGCCTATATTTGCCATTCCGCTCTTTGAGTTTCCTCTGCAGATTTCCCGGCTGCCAGGCGTGCGAGGTATTCTCCAATAGGTACAGATAGCAGGCATCGACCAGCACCCGCGCAGACAGAAAGTCAGATCCGCCGGTCATATCGCAGGCGGTCGCAAGGAAATCGCCAATAGGATCGCTATCTTTGCGGTATTGCTCTGTTGCATCGGAGACTTGAGCAGGCTCTTGCAGACCGCTTTCCAGATAGTCCAGCAACCCATCGATCATCCAGTTCAGGATGCCGGATCGTTCCTCATCAAACAGCTTGTCACCAAGCTTTTCATCGCGCTCAGTTTCCGGGATCTGGACGTCAAAGGGACAAAGCAGTGGTCGCCGCCAAATGCCGTCATCCGTGCCCCGGATTTCCAGCTTGTGGTTGCCGGTAAAGGTCAGCTTGAAATAGGGCGTGAAGGCCACGAAATCCGAATGCAGGTTGCGCACCAGCATCTCATCGCCGCCGGTCATCTCTTTGACCTTCTGTTCCTGCAGGCGCTCACCCTCTTCGGGTTCGTTGGTGATTGCGGCCCGCGCGCCAATCAGCCGCATGAGGTCCGGAGTAGCGTCTGATCCTGACTTGCGGTTTTTCCCGGTCAGGCTTTCGATCCGCACCATGGTCGCATAGTCACCCATCATGCGGCGCATGAGATTGGCCAGCAGTGATTTGCCGTTGGCCCCCATGCCATAGCAGTAGAGGAATTTCTGAATGGGCATCGCCGTCATCGACAACCCGAACCAGCGCTGCAGAAACAGACGCATATCCCGATCGGGCTGCACCCGCGCGAGAAACGCCTCAAACCTGGGGCATTTGGCATCAGGATCATACTCGGCCGGCATCATCTTGGTGATGTACTGGGGGCGGTTGCGCCCCTCGATCGTCACGGATCTATCGTGGGGTAGCAAGGTGACACTGGCCTGCCTACCGGCCCCCTCATCGCGCATGTCCAATACCCTAAAGCGCAAAATACCCGTCTCAGTGTTGACGGTCAGAGCGTCGGCGTCGAGATCCTCAACATCGCGGTGCAACGTGGTGACAGCTTCCCCCAGCATATTCTTGATGGAATTGCTGTTGCCTGCCGATCGGGCAAAGGTCTTGTGCCTTTGCCGCGTGGATCCCTTGCCCCAAAGCTCGTTGTTCAGCTTGTCCTTTTCAGACGTCAGTTCCTGCCGTTTTTTCAGCCGATCTTCATCGGACAATTCGGCATGGATGCGATCAAACTCGCGCAGTTCAAGGCGCACGGAATCCAGCTTATCAACCCGCCGTTGCTCAGCAGAGTTAAGCTGCAGATAAGGAATCTCTTTCTCGATCTGTTCGTGAATGTTCTGGGCATGTCGCCGCACAGCGATATTGTCCGGATCCAGCTTCCAGCGCTTTCCGTCCCAGACGTGCCATCCGACACGCGGAACATAGATCGCATCGTCGCCACAATAGAGCGCAAACCGCTGGCCGTTTCCGGTGTCATTTAGGGGCAGAAGTGCCCCGTTCATTTCTGGCGGTGACGGGTCCGGGGTGCGGGGATCCTGATCAGCAGGCGGGGGAAACCGATCATCGCCGCAGTCGCTTTCATCCGCCGCAACAGGATCCGGACCAGCAGCGCCCGCGCCAGCATCAATCCGTTCCTCCTGATCCCATAGCGCCTGAATACCACCCAAATCATCCGTCATCGGTGTCCGTCCTGTTCTTCTTTTTCTTAGCCCGCAGCACGTCGTTCATGTCCAACCCCGGCGGGGCGCTGACGATGCTGATCTCAATATTGGGGTACACATGGCGCGCACGGCGCAGCCCACTCATCAACAGCGCACGGGTCGCCTCCGGATCACTGTCACCGTCTTGGACAAAGATCAGACGCTTCACCCAGGGCGGCGGCACCCACGCCGGTTCATCAATGTCCAGCTTCGGAATGCCGGACGGGACGCCGCGCTTGCTGCTGCGTTCCATCTTGCCCGCCATATTCCCAAGGCTGACCCCGGCCCAGGCAGCAGCAGACCGATACCTCCCAGGCCGCGCCAGCCAAGCCGACAAAAGCGTCTCGACACCTTCGGCACAAATCATGGTGTCGGCCCCCTGCGGCGTAATGAGGGGGCTGAAATTGCCTTTCATGCTGCCCAGCACCAATTTCGAATTGACCTGTTCGCCTTCGAAAATGATCACTGCCTTGTCATGTGGGGGCTGCGGATTGATCCACGTCTGATGCACGGCCATGACGCTGTTCGTGGACCAGTCAACGATCGGGCAGATCATGCAGGGACCGCTATGCGGCACATGACGGACCCATTTCTGATCGCCTTTGGCCCCTTCTTTGCGCCAGATCTCATAGGGGTGATCTGGTAGGAAACGAACCGGTAACGCGCTCACATCAGACGGCAGGCCGCGCGCTTCGAAATAGCGACCCACCATCGCCCGATCATGGCTCCCTGCGTCCTGCCAGAGGGAACGTGCGGCATTGATCTTGCGTTGCCGATAGGTGTTCTGGCGCTTGGCCTGCGCGCGGGCTTTGCGCTCTGCCTCATCGCGCAATCGTTGGCGTTCCGCTGGGTCGATGTCGACTTGATCACCGCAGAGCCAGGACAGCGCATCCTTGAAGGATATGCCCTCTTTCTGCTGGACCAGATGAATGACATCGCCGCCCACCAGACCGCATTTGCGGCAGAAGAACGCTCCGGAGGCCAGATTGATATTAAACCGATCCGGCGGGCCGCTCTTTGGGTTATGGCCAGCGTCACCGCAGGCAATGCACGGGCCGAACATCTCATCCCGGCGGCGGTTTTCTCTCAGGCCAAACACATTCAGGCGCTCAAGCACCTCGCGCACTGACAACTCTTTCGCCCGATCAATGCGGGGATCATCGGGAAAACTCATGCTTTACCCCTGCCCTTCTGCCACTCATCGATCAGCGTATTTGCTGCAAGCCCGTGATACTTTTTGACCTCGATCGACAGCGCCAGCTCAGCGAGGGACCGGGAGCGCGCATTCTTGGCCAGCACCAGGCGTTCGGCAGCGTTGCGCAGGGGCAGGACCTGCGCAGAACAGGCGTAGCAATCGGCCAGAATCTCACCCAACCGCTGCAACATCAGATCATCATCGCGATTGGGAACCACGGACATCGACAACCGGGTGCAGACGTGGACCAAGGCCCGCTGCGCAATCATGGGGTTTTTGCTCATTGCAGATCCGCCCTGTCTTGCCAGTCGTATGTCTGCAGCTCACCGCCCAGCTGATCCGCATAGGTCTGGACCGCTTCGGCGAGATCCTCACCTGCCTTTTTGCGATTGACGCGCACGGTCTTGAGGAAGGTAATGGTTGCGGCCTTCATGATCCCGCTGATGAGGTCACCGGCGTCCAGTTCCAGTGCCAGCGTTGCCAGTCGCCACATATCGCGCTGCATGGCCTGCCCACAGCGCGCACGATTGGCGACGACATAGGCATGCAGGCAGAATTCAACCTTGGGATCATGCGGCATGGGCCAGCCCCCGGATGTTGTTGGCCAACCGGTCCCGATCCCACGCGGCGCGCACCTGGGCGAACCCGTCCGAATAGGCCGCATGGACGGCCTCGCAGGCGAGATCAAAGAATCGCGTTTCCAGCTCCACCCCGATCGCGCGCCGGCCAAATGCCGCAGCGGCGATCAGCGTGGCAGCACTGCCCGCGAAGGGATCAAGCACCAGATCGCCCAGATCGCTTGATTGCAGCACATACAGCGCCATGAGCGAGGTCGGTTTGGCGGTCGGATGCCAGTGGTTTTTCGGGGCCGCACAGGCAAAGCGCGTCTTGGCCCCACCATCGGTGATATGCCGCGCCCTGCCCTTCCACAGGTAGTGAGTAAACTCTTGGCTGCGCAGATAGAACGGCTGGCGGGTGACAGCCCCCTTGTCCCAGGTCAAAATCTCATGGTGCTTGAACCCGCCCGCCTCAAAGGCGATCTGAGACCGCGCAACGTGCTTTGAATTGGTCATCACATAGGCGTCGGCATCCTCTTTCAGCGCCGCGAAAATAGGCGCCGGCATATTAGACCAGGGCAACACCTGTATCAGGTCACCCTTGTTGTCGTAGCGATCCGGGTGAAACTTGCCGCCCATGGTTTTACCACGACCACCCGACGTCAGCCGATAGGGCGGATCGGTCACGCATAAATCGGCCTTCTGTTCCAACTCGGGGAGAACCGCGCGCATATCGCCCTGGTACAGGGTGCAGTCGCCGATCACTTCCTTTGCAACCCATGCCGACGTCATTCGCGCACCAAAAGATCCAGGGCCGCGAGGCTATAATCAACCGGCGAGACAAAATCACCAGCTCTGCAACGACTGGCTGAATTACTCTTGGCCGTCTTGCGATACATGCCCGTCCAAGCACGCGCCCGCGTGATGTTACGGCATACTGCAACACTGGCACCCGTAAACCGTGACATTTCGCTGAGGGTGCAATCGCCGCCCGTGGTCTGGATCAACCAGTGTATCTGATAGGCGATCCGCTCAAGTCTGATGTTCATCTGCACTATCCCAGCAAAAAGGGGCGCGCCGGAGGATCAGCGCGCCCAAGGTCAACGAGGGAGTGGATGGGGGCCACCTGCAGGCGCGCCTGCCCCCGATCAGCGACGGGAAGAGGATGACTGGCCTCATCGCCTGCGGTTTTCGAGTTGTCGGAGAGGGTCATTCTTCGGCGGAACGCTCAGAAACTGCGTGCGTCCAAAGAGAAGGGAGCGGTACGCCCTGACCCTTTGCAGCTTCGAGGATCTCCACCTGGAGCTGCCGAGCCAAGATCATGTTAAGCCGAGATTTCGAATTCAAAAGAACCGCTGTGCGGTTCTTAGAACTTTGGCGTTCATCCAACAGGAAGTTAGACGGTCGCGCGTTCAATGCTGCGAAACACCGCTGCGCCCAAGTGACATATTGTCCTCGCGTGGGGAGCAGCAGCTCTTTAGAGTAGTCCATGAACGCCCTCCTTTGGTGTTCTGTATGAATATCATACAAAAGTATGATATCAATCACCATAAATGGGGAGGTCTATACTTTTTTGCAGGTTCCGCCTTGGTCATAATTTGTTATGAAAAACGAGAAGGAGCCGACAAATGATCAATTGGGAGCGCCGTAGGCGTAACATCAAGATTCTATGTGCAGCGCACGACGTGAATCCTACTCAGGTAGCGCTTGCAATGGACATGTCTCCGAACACTCTTACGAAATTCTTGAACTCAAAGACCCCTCGCGGCGTCAATCAGCGCACGCTTGCGCTGATTTTGGAGTATTTCAATCTTGCCGATGAGGCAGATTTGGACACGGACAACCCATTGTCTGACCCGAAAATCGCCCTGCGGCGGATCATCGACAACCTATCTCCGGAAGACGCAATTGTCTTAAATCGAGAGCTACAGAATCGATTTACGCAAAAATAAAAGCTGCAGGGTTGCTGCAGCTTTTGGCCTATTTTGAAACAGGAAGGCCCTACAGACCGCGCTCCGGTACATGGTTGGCTGCGGCCTGCGGATCTAGATCACCTTCAGTGTGATACTCCCGTATTTCATAGACAATTTCCAAGGCTGCTAAAGCCTCAGCATTACTCAGTTTGCCTACGATCTCCGCGAGATCTTCAACCGGCTGACTATGGTGCTGCGCCATCATTGACTTTCTAATTGTATTTTCATAACTAATTATGATTAAGTAACCACTCGGGAAATATACAATCATGACGAGATTATCCAACCTATTTTCCAACTATGGCCACACAATTTCCACCCAAGGCGCTACGAAAGACTGTGTGACCAGCACATTCGCCACCGAGTGGATCGATACTTACTTTGCCAACGGCTTTGATCGGATGGATCCGGTGTTCCGCTTTGCAGCTCACAACCGGCGGCGTACAGCAGCTGCGGCGCTAACACGCGAAGAAATGCAATCGCCACTATTCGAAGCCGCTGCGGAATACGGCGCAGACAGCAACATCATGATCACAGACTATATTGGAGGAAGCACAATGGTACTTGGTGGCGTAAACCCCGAACTCTCAAACCGGAATCTTTCTGAAGCCGTACAGGCATGCAAAAGCCTGCATCGTAGAGCGCTCATGGATCGCTTGCAGTCCTTATCCGACAAACAGGTAGACCTGCTGGAACTTGTCGAAATGGGATGGAAAGACGCTGAGATTTCGTTTGAGCTGGGCGTCAGTCCATCTGCGATAGCTCAGCGTAAGCGGGCAATCTGCAATGCGCTAGGCGTCACCAGCTTTTCGGTCGCGGCCCAAATCTACAGCGCTGACAAATGGGCAGGGTTGATATGCGACTACTGATAATCATACTAATGTATGATGCTCGCCTGCACTAGAAAGCCCTATCATGAACGCTCCCTTGGATATCGACTATCGAACAACGTGCATTGGGAGGGCTGATTTTGATGTTGACCTCTATCATCAAAGCCTCGCTCTGCGGAAGCGCGTTCTGGTTGATCAATTCAAGTGGCCTCTTGTGACCCTGGGAGACCTTGAATCAGATCAATACGACACACTTTTTGCGCATCACATAGTTGCGACCAAAGACGGATGCGCGATTGGCACTATTAGACTGCTGCCTTGCTCACATCACCTCTTCGGATCAACCTATATGATTTTGGACGCCCATCGCGGTCGCCTCCCTGGTATGCCCACTGACCTGCTAGAAGCTGAGATTACAGATCCCGGCTCATGGGAAGCATCTCGCCTCGCGATCTGTAGTAGCATTCCGAAAGCGCAACGGAACCTTGTTCTGTCAGGGCTTGTTCAATCGGCCAGTGAACATATTCGCGCAAACGGGGGCAATAGAATGCTCGGCCTCATGCGCCCCGTTTTTATTCGTATTCTTAATAACTTAGGATTCTCGGTCTCTCAGATAGGTCCAACGCGGATACAGGCCGATGGCGCGATCTGCGTCATTAATTATGACTTTTGACTTGATATCATATTTAAGTATGATAATGCTCCTATTAGGTTAGGCGCAACCTCCTATACTCTCATAGGTTAGGCTTTAAGCGCCCCAGAAAATTGGAGCGAATAAATGGCACATCCCGTTGATATTCATGTAGGAAAGCAAATTCGGACACTGCGCTGGCTGGCTGAAATGACCCAAGTGCAACTTGGTGATGCAGTAGGCGTCAAGTTTCAACAGATCCATAAATATGAAACGGCGGCAAACCGCGTTAGCGCTTCCCGCCTGGACGATATCGCAAAGGTTCTGGACGTTTCCGTCCTCAGCTTTTTTCCTGAGGATAGCGCTGATGGGTCGCATGAGTTTACCGTCGATGAGATTAGTCTGATCCGCGCGTACCGGCAGACAACCGACACCGGACGGCAGTCCCTCACCAACATCGGCAACATCCTTTGCATGAATCTGCCAGTCGCAATTGCGGCTGAATGATCCCTGCCCCGCAGCCATAGCGCTGCGATCGAGGCGCGGCACGACCACTCACGGACCCACCGCCGCGCCTCACCCTGCCCCGCCGAATTAACCACGTAGCGACTGCCGGAGATCCACATGGAATTTGCACCGTTCGCCCTTCTTACATTCATTGGCGCTTTCAAAACCGCCGCTGCACTTTGATCTGAGGGGGCAGATTATGATCACTTCATACAGCGAGAGCCGAAACAGAGCCTTCGAAAATCTCCACGTCAAGAACAAGGTCAGACTGCGCAATCATGCGACCGGGGAGTTGCTGCACATGGGAGGGGAAACCCTGACGCGGTCCATTGACTATGCGTGGATTGGAAGCCGTCACCAGGCCGAACAACTTCGCAAGCGCGCCGTGGCTCAGGGGAACGATTGGCCCTTCACCGCCATTAACCGCAGCCTGATCGAAAATGACTACCCGGTCGAGAAGACAGGCCCGGAAGCCTAGCGCAACGCCGGGTCTATCCCAACAAAGGTACGTAATGCGACATAGGATTAGGGCCGCGCCCTGACGCGGATGATTGTCTGCCTGCTTGTCTCGAACTGTCGCGCGATAGCTGAGATTAACGCCCTGCCCCGTCCAGAAACCGCACCCCTTTGATGGAGAGAGATATGGCATCTGATCAGCAAAGAGAGGCCGAGATTGCCGAGATTATGCAGCAGGTGATCGAGAACCCGACGATCCAACCAAGTGCGCTGCGTGACATGGTCAACGCGCTGGCGTCCCATCGGAGGAGCGACTGGTGGTTCCGAACTGAAAACGAAGTCGGGTCAAAGAACTGCCTTAGCCCGATGGTTCTTCAAAATATCAAACTCAAGCTCGAAGCGGGCAGGCTGGACCCCAGCATGAGGCAGTTCAAAAACATTCTAAATAGCGCGATCCACTACCAGCGGATGGCCTCGACAGAAACACCCACCCAACCACGAAACGCACCGGAGGATGAAATGACCGAAGCCGCCATTTCGATACGCCACCACATCAAGGGACTGGTTCACGCCCAGTCAGAGCTTATCCAGATGCTCGATCACCTTGACCAGCACGGCAAAGTGCTGCGCGGCAAAGGCGGACGGGTGGCCGAAAGTTTGCGTGAAATTGCCGCTGATCTTGATCTCGACATGGCGGCGGCTCCCGCCGTCACTGACGAACCCACCTAACCCCAACCCCGAAACGCACCCCTTTGATGGAATAGACCATGCAGCACATCGTTAGCATTTCAGGCGGAAAAGACAGCGCAGCTTGCTACATGCTGGCGATGTTGCGCGGGATGCCGTTCCGGGCTGTTACTGCCGATACCGGGCACGAACACCCAGCCACCTATGAATGGATCGAGAAACTTTCTGAGCGCACTGGCGGCCCAAAGGTTGAGGTGGTGCGCGCGGACTTTTCCAAGCAAATCCAGCGTAAGCGGGGTTTGGTCCAAACCAAGTGGGTCGCAGAAGGTGTAACAGATGAGATCGTTGCCGCTGCCTTGGACGTGCTGCACCCGACAGGAAATCCGTTTCTGGACCTTTGCATCTGGAAAGGCCGCTTCCCCTCCCGCATGGCCCAGTTTTGCACCGAGTGGCTAAAGGCCATCCCTATCGAAACTCAACTGTTCGCGCCGATCCGTGCGACAGAGCCGGTTGTTTCATGGCAGGGGGAGCGCCGCAGCGAAAGCCCGAACCGTGCTCGCCTGCCACGCTTTCAGCGAGTGCAAACAATTGACCAATATGACCGCGTGATTTTTCGACCCATCCTGCACTGGACAGCGGAAAACACTTTTGAGCTACACAAGCAATTTGGGTTGGCGCCGAACCCCCTTTATCGCCAGGGAATGGGCCGGGTCGGCTGCTTCCCGTGTATCAACTCTGCGAAGGCAGAGCTGGCAGCCATGTTTGCGCGCTGGCCCGATGTTTTGGAAATGCTTCGCAACTATGAAGCCCTTGTCGCCAAAGCGAGTAAGCGAGGTCAGGCAACCTTCTTTCCTGCCAGCACAACCCCCCAGGGCGTCCAGCTCGTCGCGGATCAGAAGTCTGGAATCCGACTGGATGAAAAACTGCCAAACATTGACGCCATTGAGCAGTGGTCTCGCACCACGCGCGGAGGCCGCCAACTTGATGGCCTCTTTGTGATGCAGGACGCCGCTGCGGGGTGCTCAAGCCAGTATGGGCTTTGTGAATGAACACGCTCCCCAGAATTCCAACTAACCCCCGAAGGAAGCCAGCATGGCCACCCTGCACCTGCCCTTGAAGGGCGAATATTTCGACCAGATCAAGAGG
>NZ_JBKBEU010000004.1:0-68225 GCF_047372505.1 Phaeobacter cretensis | reverse complement strand
AGTTTGATATTTTCGCCTGCGTCTCTGCGGGCTTTTAGGTGGCGCAGGATGGCGCTGCCAACCATGCCGCGGTGGCCGGCCACATAGATTTTCACCCCGGTCGATCCCATCTGCTCAGCCCTCGACACTGACCGGCAGATCCATGCCGTGTTCCTTCAGGAGCGCATGGCGGCGGGCGGTTTTGAGATCCTCGCGCACCATCTCGGCGCACATCTCTTCTGTGGTGATCTCCGGCACCCAGCCCAGTTTCTGCTTGGCCTTGCCGGGATCGCCCAACAGCGTCTCAACCTCGGCCGGGCGGAAATAGCGCGGATCAATGCGCAGCACCACATCGCCCAGTTTCAAAGCCGGTGCCATGTCGCCCTCAATCGCGGTGACCGTGGCGATCTCATCCACGCCCTCCCCGCTAAAGGCCAGCGAGATGCCCAGCTCTGCAGCCGACCAGCTGATGAACTGGCGCACCGAATATTGCTTGCCGGTGGCGATCACGAAATCCTCTGCCGCCTCCTGCTGCAGCATCATCCACTGCATGCGCACATAGTCTTTGGCGTGGCCCCAGTCGCGCAGCGCGTCGATATTGCCCATATAAAGACAATCTTCCAGACCCTGCGCGATATTGGCCAACCCGCGGGTGATCTTGCGGGTCACAAAGGTCTCGCCCCGGCGCGGGCTCTCGTGGTTGAACAGGATGCCGTTGCAGGCATACATGCCATAAGCCTCGCGGTAATTGACCGTGATCCAATAGGAATACAGCTTGGCCACGGCATAGGGGCTGCGCGGGTAAAATGGCGTGGTCTCGCGCTGCGGGGTTTCCTGCACCAGCCCATATAGTTCCGAGGTCGAGGCCTGATAGAACCGGGTTTTCTTCTCCAGCCCCAGAAAGCGGATCGCCTCCAGCAGGCGCAGCGTGCCGATCCCATCCACATCTGCCGTATATTCCGGCGCCTCAAACGAGACCGCAACATGGGATTGCGCGCCGAGGTTATACACCTCATCCGGCTCAATCTCGCTCAACAAGCGGGTCAGGTTGGAGGTATCAGTCAGATCGCCGTAATGCAGTTTGAACCGGGCGTGATCCACATGCGGATCCTGATAAATATGATCCACACGGGCCGTGTTGAACGACGACGCACGCCGCTTCAGCCCATGCACCTCATAGCCCTTCTCAAGAAGAAACTCCGCAAGGTAGGACCCGTCCTGACCCGTAACACCTGTGATCAGCGCCTTTTTCATCTGCTATCCTTAATCCATCGCAACCCAGCACCAATCCGGCCCACATTCTGATCCAGCCTCTGGTTCCCAACGCAAGGGTTTGAAACAGAGCCATGGTCCGACCTGCAGGCGGGGCCGGGATCGCGCCAGTTTAGGCCTCCCGACAGATCCGCTACAAGCAGGTTTTCTACCGTAAAATCCACCCCGAACCGGATCAGCTCTCGCGGAAAGCACGGTTCAGATAATCGGTGAACGGTTGCACCAGATAGGCAAACGGCGTGCGGCTGTTGGTCTGGATAAAGGTCTCCACCGGCATCCCCGGCACCAGCACATTGCCTTCGGGCAGCCGACTGATCTCACCTTCGTTCAGTCGGGCTTCGACCACATAATAGCTGCGCCCTGTCTGTTGATCGACAAAGGAGTCAGCCGAAACCGTGCTGACTGTGCCAAACAGCGTCGGCGTGGTGCGCTGGTTGAAGCTGGAGAAATTCAGGCTGACCGGCTGCTTGAGATAGACCTGATCAATATCCGACGGCGCCACCTGCGCCGAAATCACCAAAGGCTGGCTTTGCGGGATCAGATACATCAGCGGGTCGGCCGATCGGATCACCGATTTTCTGGCAAAGACATTGAGATCATAAATCACTCCGGCCACCGGCGCGCGCACCTCCAGCCGGGACAGACGCTGCAGGACCACATTGCGCCGTTCGATCAACTCCAGCTCACGCACCTGAAGGTCACGCAGAGTGGTAATCGCCTCTTCACGCCGCGCACTTTTCTGGTTGAGGATCTCCAGCCCCAATTCGGTCACCTGACCTTCGGCCTGAGCCTTCTGGGCGGTCAGCGCCCCGGCCTCGCCGCGCAGCCGTGACTGTTCGCGCTGCAGTGACAGCACCCGGCTGGATTGCGCCAGGCCTTGCGACAGCAAGCTCTGCTGGTTTTCCAGTTCCTTGCCGATCAGCACCAATTGCTCCTGCAGAGCCGACTGCTGCGCCTCGATACCGTCGATCTGGCTCTGGATCTGGCCGACACGTTCCTGCAGACGGCTGATCCGGGCCTTGAGGTTGACCAGACGCGCATCGAACAGGCGTTTCTGCCCGCTGATCAGCTCCTCGGTCTGTACATGTGTGCCCTGTAATTCAAACAACAGCTCAGCAAAATGGACTTCTGTCGCCTCGTCGCGTTCCGCACTGTAGCGGCTGCGCCGGGCCAGGGTCTCGGCCAGCTGACCTTCGACGATCTGCCGTTCCGCCAACAGCTCCGACGGTTCCAGCCGCAGCAACAGCGTGTCTTCCTCGACCAGATCCCCTTCGCTCACCAGGATCTCATCCACAACACCGCCATCAGGATGCTGCACCACCTGACGGTTCTGCTCCACCTTGATAGATCCAGAAGCGATCACCGCACCTGAGATTTCTGCGGTGGTCGCCCATTGGCCAATGCCGCCCAACAGCAGCCCAAGCGCCAGAAGCCCGGCAATGGTCAACCCACGGATCGGATAGGATTTGGATGTCTCGCTCATGATTTTGCCTCTGCCTTGGCTGCGGCTTGCGGGGGGGCCTGCGGAGGCATCTGTGTGGCCCCCTCCGGCGCTGTCACCTGCGCCGGTTTGTCTGATGCGGGCGCAGCCTGACCCTGTGTAGGGGACGGCTTTTGTTGGGCAGGCTTCTGCTGCCCCGCCTGCGGGTTCTGCAAATGCTCGCGCAGCACCGCATCCTTGGCACCAAAGGCGCGCTGGGTGCCATTATCAAGAATCAGGATCAGATTACACAGCTGGATCGCCGCAGGGCGATGGGCCATGATGATCACCGCACGCCCATCCTGCTTGGCATGAGACACCGCCAGATTGAGCGCCTGGCTGCCCTCATTGTCGAGATTTGAATTCGGCTCATCCAGCACAAGCAGCACCGGATCACCGTAAAGAGCCCGCGCGAGGCCGATGCGCTGCACCTGCCCGCCGGACAAACGGTTGCTGGCCACCCGCACCGGCGTGTCATAGCCCTGCGGCAATTGCAGGATCATGTCATGCACAGCCGCCTTACGCGCCGCTGCCACCACCTGATCGGGATCCGGCATCATCGACAGGCGGGCAATGTTTTCGGCAATGGTGCCGTCAAACAATGTCACCTGCTGCGGCAGGTAACCAATGTAGCTGCCCAGATCATCCATGTCATATTGATTGAGTGCCGCCCCATCGAGCCGGATCTTGCCCGACACTGGATGCCAGACGCCGATCAGCGCCCGTGCCAGTGAGGATTTCCCCGCTCCGGACGCACCGATAACCCCCAACGCCTGCCCTGGTTGAATATTGAAGTTGAGCCCCTGCAAGGCCGGTTTGGCCACCTGCCCCGGCGCCACCGGCGGCACCAGGGCCACGCCCTGCACCTCCAGCTTGGCGGCCGGGCGTGCCAGTTTCATCGGTGCGGGTCGTTCCGGGGTTTCGGTCAGCATCTGACCCAGGCGTTCTTGGGCCTGCATCGCGCGCTGGACCAGCGCCCATTGGCCGATCAGTGTTTCAATTGGGGCCAGTGCCCGCCCCATGATGATAGACGAGGCAATCATCACTCCGGGCGTCAGCCCTTCGGTCAGCACCAGATAGGCGCCGGTGCCCAGCATTGCCGATTGCAGCGCCAGGCGGAATGTACGGGTGGCGGTGCTGAAGCCGCCGGTCTTATCTGCCGCACTCAACTCTGATCCGACCGCCTGACTGCGCAGCATCCGCCATTTGGCAAAGGCTGCTTTGCGCATCCCCAACCCCTGGATCAGCTCGGCATTGTTGCGCATCCCGTCCGACACCTGATGTGCCGAAGCCGCCATTATGTTGGCGTTTTCCACTGCCGCTTTTGAAACCATCTGATTGGCCACTGCAAAAACCACCAACACCCCGCCACCGATCAGCGCCAAAAGCCCCAGAAGCGGATGAAATAGCGCGATCAATCCCAAAAACAGCGGCGTCCAGGGCAGATCAAAGAACGCCGAAACGATGGGGGAGGACAGCGCTTTTTGCAGCGCCTCCAGATCCCGCAGCCCGACCTTGGCCGTATCATCATTGAAGCCAGCCGCCGATTTGTCCTGCACCGCATTGAACACGCGGGTTTCCAGCTGGTCATGGAACCGGGCCCCGACCCGAGCCAGAATACGGCCCCGCACATAGTCCAGCACTCCCATGATCAGAAAGAGGAACCCCACCAATACGGTCAGCGCCACCAGCGTTTCCAGCGAGCGGCTGCCCAACACCCGGTCATAGACCTGCATCATATAGAGCGGGCTGGTCAGCATCAGCATATTGGCAAAAAAGCTGAATATACCAATCAGCCAGAAAGCGCCGCGATTGCCCTTGCGAGCCTTGCGGATCTCGGCCAGCCCAGACCTATAGGCCGATCCTGAATGCTGTGCGGAGGTGCGTGCCATTGACGTGCTGCCTTTAGTCAGGGCCACCCGGCGGGCAACCAGAAAATAAGAGATCCAGAGGAGCCTGCGACCCGCCACCCCAAGGGTCTGCGATAGGGCTGACAGGGCCGGATGCGCCCAGATGCACATGTATTGCGGCACCGTAGGATTAGACGGTCAAAAGCACAGTCACCGGAGACTTGTCAAACAGCTAGGCCCGCCCCCATTGCAATGCCCTGCCCCATAGGGCTTTGCGGGCACGCCGCGCCTGTCCCACTGTCCGTCGTCACTCCCGCAGACACCCGCCACCAGATCGGCAAACAACCCCGCCACAGCTGCGCGCAAACCACCCCGCACACCCCTGCTCAGATTGACATCCACGCCCCCCTTCGCTAAGGCCCGACAGCGTAGTCGACACGCGCCTTCCAAAGTGGAGCAAGCCCTTATCATGTCACAGGTTTCCTCTCAGGCCCCTGGCACCAAGACCGTTGCAGAAACCGCCTTCGAGGCCCGTTTCTCGCCCCGCCTGGTGGCCACGGATACCTATCACGACCCAAACGATGTGATCCTGTTCATGCACATCCCCAAGACCGCAGGCATGTCGGTGGGCAAGGCGCTGCAGGCGGCGTTTGACATCTTTCACCCGGTTTCCTGGGAGAACACCAACCAGTCGTTCCGCAACAAGACGCGTCAGGCGCTGTACCGGCGCACGGATGAGGCCAACCCCTGCCGTCAGGTGCTGATGGGGCATTTTGCCTGGTCCGACGTGATGTACTGGCGCAATCAGGAGCTGCCGCTGAAATGCGCCACCATCATCCGGGATCCACTGGACCGGTTTGTGTCGAACTATCGCTACAACACCTCTGACAAACACCCCCAGCACGCCGAATTCACGGCCCGCTTCCCAACCCTGGAGGCCTACGCCCGCGTGCTGCCCTATGACTATCAGCTGTCGCTGATGACCGGGGCGTTCTACTCCTTTGACCACGCTCTGGAGAAGCTGAACGCCGCTTACAGCTTTATTGGGGTGACCGAACATCTGGGCGCCAGCCTGCAGCATTTTCGCCGCAGCCATGGCCTTGCGACTGAACTGGCCGAGCACCGCGAGAACACCGGCCACCAGTCAGCATCCGCGCGGAAGGTCCCCGATGCGGTGCGCAATATCGTCGGCGAGAAAAGCCGCAACGACGCCCGGCTGCACCAGCTGGTGAGCCGCTGCTACGCCTGATCTCTCCTGCTGCGGCTCTCTCCTGATCAGCCCCCGGATCAAGACCAGACAAGCGAATCCCTGACCCCGATTCCATGCCCTCTGCAGACCACATCTTACCTGAGAGACACCACCCAGACCGCGGGTGAGAGATTCTCTCATGATGTCGCTAACACCGTCAGATATGACCGGTTTTAGCCGGATTCCCCCCCTTCAGGGCTCTACCACCTTCATACATCAAAGGTGGTAGTGTGGAAAAAGTGAAATCATTACGCCTAAAAGATACAAAAAAATGCAAAAAAAGCAGATTATTTTAAATCAAAAACCTACACACGCGAATGCAATGTGAAAGGAAACCCACCGCTCATTTTAAAACGACGGGGCCGAATGTTGATAAATGAAAAGCTTGTTCAGGCGGGGTGGCAAAAACCACACACCCCCAAGGTGAGAATATGGCCGGGGTCAGAAATTCCCTACCCTTATAAGATGCATTAAGAAAGAGTTAACAAAATGCGCAGCCACTTCGTAAAATGGCAAGTCGAGGCGCATTTTTACAAGCCGCGTTCCATAGCTACCGCAGGCGCGCCACGGCACACCACAGAATGGCACAAAAGTTTGCAAAAAAACTCCGCCTTTTCAACCCCTAAAATGGTTAAATTCGTCACAAGCCACCGCTTTCCCACAGGATCACAGCGTGGCACACAGGGCACGATTTCGACATCACCGCAATTCCTGAACCCGTCCGCGCAAGTTTCCTTGACAACAGATGTCCAGCCAGAGAGACAGAGAGCGGTAAAACCTTTGCGGGCATAAGGCAGGCGCGTTTGTTCGCAGGAAATCGACGAGCATTACTACGGAGTAGAAAATGGCTAATATTAATGCAGCAACCGGCACAGTAGTTGTCGCAGGCACCACCGGCGATGACGCAGTTACACTGCTGGTCGACGCAATCGGCGCAAACAGCATCGATGGCAATGGTGGCGCAGATACACTGGTCCTGAACAACGCGGCGGACACTTTTGTCGCACAAGCAGGCGCAGGTCTGTCATATGACGAGACCACCGACACCTGGACCGTTTCCACCGCGTCGCTGACCGAAGGCTTCACCACCGTGACCCTGTCCGACGGCGTGACCGTTGAAGCAGGCGTTGCGTCCGAAGGCGTCATCGATCCTGCTGCCGTTGCAAGCGGCGCAGCAGCGACCCTGACCACCATCAACAGCTATGACTGGGACGGCGCAGCCTCCACCGTCAACGCCTTCACCGCAGCATCCGTCGTCAGCGTTGACGGCCAGGACGTTGCCACCGTTGGCAACAACTTCACCAACGCAGATGGCGCATTCAGCGTATCCGGCACCGGTGTTACCTTCACTGCGAACACCGCAGCGATCGCCGCACAGGGCAACGTCGGTGACGACGCGTCCTTCTCCTACGAAGTTGTTGTTGCAAACGCCGCGGGCGACGAAACCCGCACCGTGACCGTGACCTACGAAGCAACCATCCCCTTCACCACCGGTGACGACACATGGAATGCAGGCACAGGTGCGGCTGCAAGCGTTGACGAAACCTCCGACTTCGGTGGCGAAGACGCAGGCAACGACACCTTCAACGGCAACGACGAAGACAACACCATCACCGCAGGTGACGGCGATGACACCGTCATCGGTGGCAATGGCGATGATGTTCTGGAAGGCGGCGACGGCGTCAACGTGATCCGCGGTGGTAACGGCAACGACACCATCACCAACGGTGACGACGACGGCAGCACTCTGGGCGGCGGCGCAGGTGCAGACGACATCACCGGCGGTACTGGCAACGACCTCATCTTCGGCGGCAACGGCGACGACAGCAACCTCGACGGTGGCGCAGGCAACGACGCCATCAACGGTGGTTCTGGCGACGATACCCTGGTTGGCGGCGCAGGCGACGACACCCTGAAGGGTGGCGACGGCGACGATGTTATTGGTTCGGTTTCCGGTTCCAACGAACTGCGTGGCGGTGCTGGCGAAGACACCGTGACCGGTGGTACTGGTGCAGACATGGTCTACACCAGCCTCGGCGGCGACAACCTGACCGGCGGTGCTGGCGATGACACCTTCGTCCTGAAAGCGGGCACAGGCGCGACCACCATCACCGACTTCGGTACAGGCGATGACAAAATGAACGTGGAAGAGCTGGGTTACAACGATCTGGCCGACGTTCTGGCGGTTGCTTACGAAACCAACGCTGGTGTGGTTATCGAAATCGATGCGGACACCACCGTGACCCTGACCGGCCAGACCCTGACAGGTCTGACTGATGCGGACTTCGACTTCGCCTAATTGGCGCTGTCACATGTCTTCGGAAAGGCCCCGCTTTGCGGGGCCTTTTCTTTTGCGCAGATCTGATGACCCGCGCGCGCATAAAAAATCCCCCCGCACACGCGTGCGGAGGGAGATGTCAGATCAATGCCGACCTGTTCACTGTCAGATCAATAATCGGTCTGCGGCAGCCTACAGCCGATCATCCGGGTTCAGCGCATCCAGCGGCAGCTCCCGCGCCGCCATCTCCGCCCGCGCCCGCACCTCAAGCCCGGCCAGCACCTCTGGCGTCACCACCGCATCGCCTTCCAGCCCCTCGCCATTGCCCGCTTCGGGATAGCGGCTGAGGTCACAGTCAAAAAACATCTCCGGCCCCTCGGGATCATAGCGCGCCGCCAAGGCCCGGTTGATCGCCTCAAACCGCGCCAGAAACGCCGCTGCATCATCCCGCGCGGGCATCAGCCGGCCATCCTGCGGCAGCTCCTGCACCGCCTCGGCAAAGCTTTGGCGCGGATAGCCGCGCTGGCGCAACCACAGCCCCGCCAGCAACTGGCTGCGGGACCAGGCCGCATTTTCCTGCGGCAGCTCCGGCGGCGGCGTCAGCCCCACCAGCGCATAGAAATCCAGCACCGTATCGCCACCAACCAGATCGCCACGCTGAAACCTGCGCACGGTGACATTCTCGGCCCCGAACACCTGCTCCCACCGCGCCAGTTTGGTGGCATAGTCGAAATAGCGCATCATATGCGGCAGGAACGCGGGCAGCCCTTGGATCTGCGCGCCGTAGAACTGATAGGCCGCCCGCCCCATCACCACCTGTTTTCGGTGTGACAGCGCCAGCGCATCCTGTCGCCGCAGATAAGCCACCACGTTGATTTCATCAAAATGGGTCAGCAGCTGCTGGCGCAACGCCTCCAGATCGGCGATGTCCATCAGCCAGAACAGCATCTCGCTGGACAGGATACAGTCGCCATGGCCGCGATGATCCGCATCCGCCATGCGCCGCTCCAGAAACGGCCAGCGCAGCTCCGTATGCATTCCAGTCCCCATGCCATGACAGCGCACCAGCGGATTGAAATCCACCCGCGGCCTTGCGTGCAGATAGCTCCAGCTGCCCAGTGTCTTGTCGCTCTGTCCCTGCCGCAAAGCAGTCTGGAGCGAGGTCGATCCGGTCTTATGCGAGCCGATATGCAGCCACAGCCTGCGGGTCATGCCGGTGCCTTGTCCTCGGCCTTGGTCTTGGCCTTGCGTGTGCTGGTTGGTTTTGCGGCCTCTGCTTCAGCTGCGGCCCCGCAGGCTGCGGCCAGCGTATCGCGGTACAGCTGCCCCAGAACCTCGCGCGCCGACGGCTCATTCTGCAGCGCTTCCATCCGGGCGCGCTGGCCGGTCTCCACCGTCTTGGCAAACCCGTCCTCGCGCAACAGCCGCTGCACCACCTCGACGCTCTCGCGCACCGCCTTCAGGGGAGACCAGGACACCAGGGTTTCGGGTGGGCAGATTTCGGCCTGCGCGCCCACTTCGGAACAGATCGGCACACAGCCGGCCTCAATCGCCTCATAACAAACCAGCGCCAGACCTTCGTTCGATGACGGCACCAACAGGATATCGCTCTCGCCCAGCAGCGCTGGCACATCGGTTCCTGCAGGGTGCAGATGCACCACATCCGTCAGCCGGTAGCGAGTCAACAAATGTTCGACCGCCCCGCGATAAGGGCCCTCGCCCACCATATCAAAGCGGAAATCAACACCGTTGCGCTTGCCCCAGGCGCGCAGCCGACGAATGATCGACAGCGCCACAACCGGACGTTTCTGGTGCACCATCCGCCCGACAAAAGCAACGCGGCAGCGGCTCTGCCCGGCCTTGATCCGCACAGGCGCTACCGGCGCCCCCCGACGGCTGTCATCCAGCAGACGCCCCAGCACCAGCTTATTTCCATAGACCCGGAACCGCTCCTTGTAGAACCGCTCCAGATCCCTGCTGATCACATGGTGATAATCAATGAAATTGCTCCAGACACCGGAAATCCGCGGGTAACCGCCATCGGCATATTCAACGATATGGGTGCTGTCGAGATTGACCACATGCGGGTGGCGCAGCTTGATCGTGGGCAGCGCATCATACAGCGGCACGCAATGGTGGTTATGGGTGAGGATGATGTTTTCCTGCGCGATCAGCTGGCTGACAAACCCGCTGGCCAGGCTGCGCGGCAGATAGCGATCGGTACGGATCAGCTGCAGGCGCGGATCATCCGGCAGCTTGGATAGCAAACGTTCAGGGCCTTCCTGACCGACCATGACAAACACCCGCAACCCAGCGTCCAGCGCCCATTGAATGCTGTCGATGCCAAGGCTTTCGGCACCGCCCACATCCAACCAGTGCAAACCGATCAGGATCGCCGGATCCTTGCCGCCGTGTCGGCCTGCGGGCGCTATTTTCTGGGTTTCAAAGATGCCACGTGAACAGGCCAGCCGGGAAAATTTATGCCGGACAGGCAGCTTGTGGAACCGCCGCGCCTCGATCTGGTATTTCATCTGTTCTGCCAAAATCGGCGAAAGCGCATGAATGGCGCGGTATTTACGCGGCCGCTTATGCCAGGGCACACCGCCGGCACTTTCACGCACTGCCACCTGACGCGGGGACGGGATGGTGACAAACACCCGTTTCCCCGGCAGCGCTGGTGTTTCCTGCGGCCCGGTACGCAGATTGCCAATATAGGTCAGCGCCATCATCTCGGCGCCATAATTCATGGTCTGCGGCTGGACTGCCGGGGTCGATATCTTGGCCTTTTCCCACCACATATGGGTTTCGACCGGTGTGTCAGGATAGAGCGTTTCATAGATGAAACGGATCTGAGTAATTTCCTGGTCGATATAGTCTCTGTCCTGGGACATGCTGGCTCCCTGCTGCCTGCGATCGAGCTGTGATCTCTCTGGGCCAGTTTGGAACGGCCGTATGTCTGCGCCCTGTTTCAGACCCCGGTATCAGAATCCGGACGTACGATGGGCGGGTTGAAGGAACAGCCCTGCCATATTGCCTTGTAGACGTCGCGGCGCAGTGATTTTTCCACATTGCCCTGACGCATCTGCCGCCACACACCGCGGGCAAAAACAGCCACCCCGCCCCAGCCCTGTTCACGACGCCGGAACGAGGTCTCATTGCGGGCACCATAGCGGAACTTCCAGATATTGCTCTGGTTCACCAGGGAATAGTTCACACCTTTATTTTCCGGCACATCATGG
Source organism: Phaeobacter cretensis (assembly GCF_047372505.1). NCBI lineage: Bacteria > Pseudomonadati > Pseudomonadota > Alphaproteobacteria > Rhodobacterales > Roseobacteraceae > Phaeobacter > Phaeobacter cretensis. The sequence goes on along the minus strand of NZ_JBKBEU010000004.1, from coordinate 56,878 downwards.
ATCACCACGCTGTTCGGGCAATAGATGCCAGGATACGATTTGGCGATGCGCTGGGTGTATTCGGCATCATCGTACCAGATGAAATATTCCTTGATCGGAAAGCCGTGTTTATGGATCGCCCAGCGAGGCACAAGCACCGAGACAAAGGAACAGGAGCCGACCAGAAAATACGGGGTCTCTGGGCTGTAGAAGCGTGGCCAGTCCCAGACGGTCGAGGGGGTGTTCATCTCGCAAAGATCGCCATTGGTCCATTTTACGGCAGAACAGGCAAAAGACGGCCGCCAGGTAAACCGCGCCTCAAAATCCTTGATGCCCGTCAGCAGCAACTCAATCGCGTTGGGTTCAGGATAGGCGTCATCATCGCTGAACCAAATGAAATCATAGCCTTCTTCATAGGCCACGCGTGCGCCTTCATAGAAGCCGCCGGCACCGCCGATGTTTTCAGGCAGGCGCACATGCTGAAACCGGGGATCCTCCTGCTGCAGCTGGCTCACCCAGCTGCCGGTCTCATCGGTGGAGGCATTGTCGATCACAAAGACCCGTTCCGGCAGGCAGGTCTGGGCCTGCAGAGCCGCAATCACACGCTTCAGTTTGTCCAACCGGTTATAGGTCACGATGACCGCGGCTAGGGAAGAACGGATATTCATGGCTGATCCTTTTCTGGCACAGCTGTCCCCCCGGCGGCGGCACCTGCAAGCACCCGCGTCTGCGGGGCCGGTTGGGTCGATTGGGTTGCGGAAGCAGCAGTTGCCTGGGCAGGCGCGATTTTGGTCACGGTCTTGTCAGACGTCATCGCATCGGAGACACTCTGCCCATCTGCCTCCGGGTCCAGCGGGTCGCCGTTCTCATCCAGCCCCAGACGCGCCATCTTATGGCGCTCAATATCCTTGATCCGGTGGCTGTGGAAATAAGATGGCCATTTGCCCTGTCGCTCCAGCATGCCTTCGATGATCTTGGCCATGACACTCAGATTGCGCAGATGTTCAGGGCTGAAGAACTCAGCCGGATCCAGCGAGGGAGCACGCGGGGCGGATTGTTTTTCCATGTCGCGCAACGCGTTTTGCAACAATGGCCGTCCGCCAAAAAATTCAGCGTCCATGGCTGTTGCATCACTGCGATAGGCGGCGCTGGCGGCTTCGGCCAGATCGCGTGCCATCACCAGTTTGCGCACCTTGGCCTCGCTCTCACTGCGCGAACGGTCCAGCTGGCGCGACAGTTCCCAGCCCAGTGTATGGCGCAGCCAGGGATCCTGCTCCTGAAACTGGCCTTGCAGAAAATACATCAGCGCCAGTTCCCGTACGGTCATGGCCTGATTTTCCGGCTCGAACTCCTCCACCGTACAGGGCTGCCCGTCAAAGGCAACATGGGCAAAATCATCCAGCACCGATCCGTTTTTCAACTCTTTACGGATCATTGGACGTAGGGTGAAATCTTCGCCGAACAGCTCCCGCCACTGGCTAAAGCGCGGCATATAATGAAAACGACCGTTTTGCAGATTGTGGTCAAAGAACTCCTGCATAGTGCCGCGATACCAGCCGATCTTGATCTGCTCGGCATAGCTCGACAGGATCCGCTGCGCATGGGGGCGCACATAGGCCACAATGTGAATACGGTCCGCACAGCCGCGAAAGAAAGTCTCAACCAGATCGTGAAACTCCGGCGCGGGAATATTCTCAAACGCCTCGGCAGAGAGCACCGCATAATCCGCCGAAGAGGCCGCAATCTGCGCTGCCACCTCTTCCAGTCCGTCACGATCCTCCAGATGCTTGGGCAGCGGGGTGCTCTTGCGATAGCTGGTGATAAAACCGGTCAGGTAATTGTGGTTCATTTTGGCCGGGTAGAACAGCTCAGCGTCATGCAGCTGGATGCTGCCAACAGCCAGTGCATTCTGGATGGTGGTGGTCCCGGTCTTGTGGTCGCCGATGTGAATCACAAGCGTCTTGGGTCTGGCTCCGGTCTTGTCGCTCATCGGCTCCATCTCGTTACTTCATCAGCCTTATTTTCCGGCGCCCAAGCCCTACTCTAACATCCGCCACGGGTCCAGACCAAGCCGCCCGCAACAGGGGCGGGCATCCGCGTTTGATCAGAGCGGTGCTACAAAAAACGCCGGTGCCGGCGTTTTTGCCTCTGCGGCCTTAAGGAACCCGCGTGCCGTATCCAACGCTTCGCGGATGGTCACATCCATATCCAGATAGCGATACGTGCCCAGACGACCCACAAAGGTGACACCCTCGGCCTGTTCAGCCAGCGTCACATATTCCCCCAGCAGCGCTTTTTCTTCAACCTGGCGAATTGGATAATAGGGGATGTCGTCGGGGGTGGCCGCGCGGGAAAACTCGCGGTAGCAAACCGATCCCTCGTGGCTTTCCCAGGGGGCGAAATGCTTATGCTCCGTGATGCGGGTGTACGGCACAGCCTCCTCACCATAGTTCATCACCGCACAGCCCTGATAATCGCCCTGATGGGTGAACCGCTCAAAATCGAGCGTGCGATATCCCAGCCGCCCCAGCTGATAATCAAAATAGCCATCCAGAGGACCAGAGTAGAACACATGGTCATAGTCCGCCGCCTGAGACTGATCAAAAACAGTCTCTAACTTGACCGTTATACCCGAATGGTCGAGGATTTTCTCGATCATCGAAGTATACCCGTTTTCCGGCATGCCCTGATATTTGTGAAAGAAGTAATTGTCGTCGTAGTTGAACCGTACCGGCAGTCGCTTCAGGATCGAGGCCGGCAGCGCGCTAGGCTCCACGCCCCATTGCTTGATCGTGTAGCCCTTGAAAAACGCCTCATAAAGATCCCGCCCGACAAAGCGCATCGCCTGCTCTTCAAAGGTCTGTGGATCCTCAATGCTGGCATCGGCCTGTTCTTCGGTGATGAACGCATGTGCCTCTTCGGGGCGCAGGGTCTTGCCAAAAAACTGGTTGATCGTGTGCAGATTCACCGGCAGCGAAAATACACCACGTCGGCCTTGAGGGTCCAGGCTGGTGGTTTTGACCCGATTTTTATAGGGCAGGAAATTCTCGAACCCGTTCACATATTCCCAGACCTCGGCGTCATCGGTGTGAAAGATATGCGGGCCGTAAATATGCACCATGACGCCCGTGTCAGCATCGCGCTCGGTGTGGCAATTGCCACCGATATGGTCGCGGCTGTCCAGGACCGTGATCTTGTGACCTGCCTCGGCCAGATGCCGTCCGATCACAGCGCCCGAAAGCCCTGCGCCCACCATCAATATATTCACCCCGGCACCCCGTGCTGTTTGCGTCCCCTGCCCTTTTTGTCAAACAATCCATAGGCATACAAGATTCGGTTTCAACACCGGCGGAGACCTGTATTTTCCATAAGTTTCAATGTATTACAGATTTTCACCCGCAGCGGATCAGCAAAGGTCAGACGGCCATCAGGCGATGGTGCTCCTCAATGGCTGCGTCCAGATCGCTGAAATAGCGCAGACGGCCATTGTCCAGGACCAGCCCAGCATTACAGAACTGCCGCAGCTGAGCCATCGAGTGATTGACCAAAATAGCGCTGGAATGCTTCATACGGTCAGTGAAAATATCGCGACTTTTGCGTTTGAAGGCGGCATCGCCCACCGCTGTCACCTCATCAACCAGATAGGTGTCGAACTTGATCCCCATCGACGCCCCAAAGGTCAGGCGCGCCCGCATGCCCGAAGAATAGCTGCGCATCGGCATATGGTAGAATTTGCCCAATTCGGCAAATTCTTCGACAAACCCCACCAGATCATCGGTATCGACGCCATAGATCCGGGCAATGAATCGGACATTTTCCGCACCACTCAGATCGCCGTGGAACGAGGCGGCCAGTCCAACCGGCCAGGAGATCGACCCATCCGAGATAATCTCGCCATGGTCGGGGCGCATGGTGCCCGCCACCAGCTGCAACAGGGTGGATTTCCCCGCCCCGTTGCGCCCCAGAAGCGCCAGTGAGCGTCCGGTGGGCAAAGTCAGGTTCAGATTGTCGATGACAACCCGCCGCTCCCCTTTAAGCCAGAAGCTCTTGGTCAGATTTTCAAACCGGATCACAGCCCTGCCCCCTGCCTTAGCTGCGGTCGCGGATCGAGTAGTAGATCAGCGCCAGGATTGACCAGGTCAGCAACAGAAACAGCCCGGCCAGAGCCGCCAGCACCGAGCGGCGCGGGTATTCCGGCTCACTGGCGCGGGTGGGATTGATGTAGGTCGCCAGATAGCGGCTCTGGCGGGCGGCATCATCACGCGCCACCTCCAGCGCCGTCAGCGCAGCGCGATAGCTTTCCTCGGCATATTCGCGGTCCACCGTCAGCCGTTCGAATTCGGAAATCAACGAGGGGTAGTCCTCCCCCACGCCACCGGTGTCCGTATTGTTAGAGGTAAAGGTCTGGCGTTCAATATTGATGCGATCACGGATCACGTCGATATGCTGCTGCGACTTGGTCAGCCGCGGGTCAGCTGCGCCGACCGTGCCGCGTAGAAGATCATATTCAATCAGAGCCTCAGCCAGCTGCTGCTGGAGGTTGTTCATCACCCCCATGCGACCCTGTATATCGGCCTCGGGGTCTACAATCCGGGTGCGGGTGCGAAAACTGGTCAACGCCTCTCGCGCCTCCTTCAGCCGGTCCAGCCCGTCATCCAGATCGGCGCGGGCATAACGCATCGCATCAGCGCGGGCCTGCTCATTCAACGCATTGATCCGGGTCTGGCTCTCGCTGACAATGGCCTGGGTGATCGCTTGCGCGGTCTCTGCATCAAAGGCCAGCGCCTGCACCTCAATCAGCCCCGACCCACTATCATAAGAGATGCCGACGATGCGCTGCCAATACCAAGTCAGGTCCTCGATCGTTGCATCTGGCCAAAGCCCGAAAGCCCAGTCACGCGGCCAAACCGCACTGTAGTGGCTTTGCAGGTCCGCGGTGGCGTCAACCGCGGCCACCATTTCCTGGCTCTGGATGAATTCATACAGGATATCACTGTCCGAGGCGGTGCTGTTGCCTGCAAATTGCGCCAGCCCCCCCAAGAGATCATTGGCACCGCTGCTTTCCTGGCTGCGCACTGTAAAGCCTGCGGTCGAAGAATACTGATCTTCGGCAATGGTCCAAAGATAGATCATCACCGCCACCAACGGCGCCAACACCAATGCGACAAAGCTGATCACCAGCCCCCAATGGCGTTTCTTCATACTGGCAGGCCGCGCCAGCGGATAGGTCGGGCGCTGTTCGGCCTCGGCTATGCGCGCCTCCAATACGGCAACGGCAGCCTCAGCCTTGCGCGCCTTGCGGCGCACACGTTTCAGCTGTTTGACCGGATCCGGAACACGGGGAGCCGCAGGTGTCTCGGCCGGGTCTGGCGCCACATTTGCAACAGCGGTCTCATCTGAGACCGCGTCGTCTGCGGCGGGGCGTCCGGTCAGGGCTGCCGGGGGCGTCTGTGTCATGATCAACCTGTCCTGGCCCAAAAGCACCCTGCCCCAAGCCGTTTGTCATTGTCTTTTGTTTCTCTCATAATACCGTTCGCGATCCACGTTTCACAATGGGTATTCATGGGGTGTTCATGGCCAGCCTTTCTTCTTCTGCGCCCCAGGCTCAGCCCCGTCCTGTAAACCCGCCCAAAGCGCAGGAGGCAGCTGCCCCCCAGACACCAGCCGGTGCGCCTCCGGCAGCTCAGACCCCCAGCAGCCCCGCCGCCAATCCCCATGCCCGCAATCGTCGCAGCATGGCAACGCTGCGCACCGTGGCCGCGCTGGTCCTGCGCGAGATGTCGACCCGGTACGGGCGCACCCCCGGCGGCTATCTCTGGGGTATTCTGGAACCACTGGCCGCGATCCTGTTTCTGTCTCTGGGGTTCTCTCTGGTGATCCGCACCCCATCTCTGGGCACCAGTTTTCTGTTGTTCTATGCCTCCGGATTTTTACCATTTAACCTGTATCAGACTCTGTCTGGCACCATTGCACGGGCCTTAGCCTACTCCCGCCCCCTGCTGCGTTATCCTGCTGTCACCTGGCTGGATGCCATCCTTGCACGGTTTGTGCTGAACAGTCTCACCGGCATTGTCATAACCACATTGCTGATGACCGGTATTCTTGCGGTGATCGACAGCCGCACCGCCATTGATCTGCCGCCTCTGACCGAAGCGATTGCCCTGGCCATGGTGCTGGGTCTCGGGATGGGGTGCATGAATGCGGTGTTGATGGGGTTATTTCCCTTATGGGACGTGGCCTGGTCGATCATCACCCGACCGCTGTTTCTGGCGTCTGGCGTGATCTATATCTACGAGGATCTGCCACCCGTGGCGCAGGACATCCTGTGGTATAATCCGCTTTTGCATATCACCGGACTGATGCGCACCGGCTTCTACCCCACCTATAATGCCGATTACGTCAGCCATTCCTATGTGCTGCTGATCGGCATGTCGCTGACCGCCCTGGGGCTGGTCCTGATGCGGCGCTATCACCGGGTGATCCTGAATCGCTGACGGGACGGGCCTGCCTGGGCGCACCAGACAACACGGAGGTGTTACTCCTCCGCCGCGGCCTCCAGCACCGACCTGTGGCTGCGCCCCAGCCGACGCAGCAGCCCGTCGCGCACCGCCATGAAGGTCAGCCGCAGATAGGCGCGGCGTACGCCCGGGTGGTGGCGCACCTTCAGGATCCATTTGGGCAGGATCAGCAATAGCACCGGCCAGAACAGCCAACCCGCCGCCTGCCGATAAAGCAGCAAGAGATTGCGGTGATGGTAATAGACCTTCCACAACGGCCGGAACCGCTGACCGCTGTCACCCCCGGTAAAAGTCGAGAAATCATGTTCGAACCGCACATTGGCGGCAAAGCAAATACGTCCGCCCGATGCACTGAGACCAAGCGTATAAAGCGCGTCATCCCCGTAGATGAACAGCTCCGGATCCGGGTAGCCCGCCCGCCGCACCGCCTGCGCTGAAACAAAAAAACCGACAAAGGACGTGACATCAATCGCACTCAATCCCCCGTCATAGGCACTGCGTGGCAGATGAAACCCATCCCGTCCCTTGCGCGCGGTGGCCAGGAAATGCGACAGGCTCCAGAACGGATTACGCGAGGGGCGGTTCATCTCGCAGATTTCGCCGCCCGGGAAATAAACCGCAGCCGCCACCGCGTCCCAACCCGTCAGCGCGCCGCTCCGGTGCAACTCGTGAAACGACGCCAAACCACCGGGTTCCGGGCGGCCGTCATCATCCATCACGACCAGCCAGTCAGGGTCATGCGCCGACATCGCATGCTTCATCCCCATGGCAAAGCCCCCGGCACCGCCCTGATTGGTGGCACTGCGCACCACATCCGCACGCGGGTGATCCACCGCCCAGGCGGTTAGCCAATCGCCAGTGCCATCCGTGGACGCATTGTCCACCACCACCAGCGCAGCAAGGTCATGCGCCGGGCTCTCCAGCAGCCGGTCCAGCGTCACTTTCAGCTTCTCGAGCCGATTGTAAGTGACCACCACCGCCACCAGTCGTCCAGCGCCGACCGGCGTATGTGTCTGCAGCGCAGGCTCGGGGATCAGGGTTTCATTCACGATGACTGCGGCTCCTGCGGGCGGCGAGTGGGGGTTTTGTTTCAGGAGGCCAAAGCTCATAAATAGGCCGTTGTGTCAATTCACAGGATGGTTTGCCGCTGATCCAGAACCGAGATCAAAGGCTGAGATCCAAAGCGCACGCTCCTCACAGGAAGCATTTGACACCCCGCGTCCAAGCCGCCACCTAAGGGGGATGAAAACCGCTCTTATCACTGGATCCGCCGGCTTTATCGGCTATCACCTTGCCGACCGGCTGCTGGCCACGGGCTGGCAGGTTGTCGGGCTTGATTGCCTCTCGCCCTATTACGACGTCCACCTGAAAAAACGCCGCCATGCAATGTTGGCGAAGCAGGCAGGGTTCACGCCGGTCATTGGCAAGCTGGAAGACCCCGGCCGCCTGATGGGGTTGTTTGCCGAACATAGGCCCGATGCGGTGATCCATCTGGCAGCCCAAGCCGGGGTGCGCCATTCCATCGATGCACCACGTGACTATCTGGAGGCCAATCTGATTGGCACGTTTGAACTGCTGGAAGCCGCCCGCGCCCATCCGCCCGGGCATATGCTGATCGCCTCCACCTCCTCGGCCTATGGCGCCAATACTCAGATGCCTTTTGATGAGCGGCAACAGGCCGACCACCAGATGAGCTTTTATGCCGCCACCAAAAAAGCGGGCGAGACGATGGCGCATTCCTATGCCCATCTCTATGGGCTGCCCACCACCATGTTTCGCTTCTTCACCGTCTATGGCCCCTGGGGCCGGCCCGATATGGCCCTGTTCAAATTCACCAAAGCGATGCGCGCAGGCCAGCCGATTGATGTCTACAACCACGGCAAAATGAGCAGGGATTTCACCTATATCGACGATCTGGTCACAGGCATCACCGGGTTGATTGACGCTGTACCGGGAGAGTCACCCGTTTCAGAACAAGACAATCTCAGCCCTGTAGCTCCGTTCCGGGTGGTCAATATTGGTGCCAGCAAACCCACACCGCTGATGGACTATATCGCCGCACTGGAGACTGCGCTGGGGATAACGGCAGAGAAAAACCTGATGGGGATGCAGGCCGGCGATGTGCCCGCCACCTGGGCCGATACCGCATTGCTGACCCAACTCACCGGATATCAGGCAAAGGTCAGTGTCGACGAGGGCGTGGCGCGGTTTGTGGCCTGGTATCAGGACTATTATGCCAGCTGATTTGAGCCCAGGGCCCGGGTCGCAGTCCAGACGCAACTAGGTCAGCATAATTGACCAAATGTTTCGCACGCGAAACATTTGGTCCGAACCGGACCTATATTTCAAATCCCGCCACGCTCCGGTTATTGGTCCATCACTAGGCAGACATCCGGCTAAAATTCCGGTTCCCGCTCTCAACGCGCCCGTATATGTCTGATGCCCGAAGCCCCTCGCAAGCGGGGGCACAGGCCGCAGCAAAGGACACCCCATGCGCATTGCAATGATTGGCACCGGATATGTCGGACTGGTCTCTGGCGTCTGTTTTTCCGATTTTGGCCATGACGTGATCTGCGTCGACAAAGACGCCGCCAAAATCGCCCGGCTTCAGGCTGGCGAAGTGCCGATCTATGAACCGGGGCTGGAAGATCTGATGGCGCGCAATGTCACCGCTGGCCGCCTGTCCTTCAGCGATGATCTGGCCACGGCCGTGGCAGAGGCCGAAGCGGTGTTCATCGCCGTAGGCACACCGACGCGCCGCGGCGATGGCCATGCCGATCTCACCTATGTGATGTCCGCCAGCGAGGAGATCGCCGCAGCGCTTCAGGGCTATACCGTGGTGGTCACCAAATCCACCGTACCCGTGGGCACCAACCGGCAGGTAAAACAAGTCATCGCCAAATCCAATCCAAAGGCCGAATTTGATGTGGCCTCCAACCCGGAGTTCCTCCGCGAAGGGGCGGCGATTGATGATTTCATGCGCCCAGATCGGGTTGTCGTCGGCGTGCAGAATGATCGCGCCGCCGAGGTCATGGCAGAGATCTATCGCCCCTTATATTTACGCGACTTCCCGATCCTGACCACCGATCTGGAAAGTGCCGAGATGATCAAATACGCCGCCAATGCATTTTTGGCGACCAAGATCACCTTCATGAATGAAATCGCGGGTCTCTGTGAACGGGTGGGGTCAGACGTGAAAGAGGTCGCACGTGGCATCGGTCTGGACGGGCGCATCGGCAATAAATTCCTGCACGCAGGGCCCGGCTATGGCGGGTCGTGTTTTCCAAAAGACACCGCAGCGCTGGCCCGGATCGGCCAGGACCACGCCTATCCGATGCAAATCACCGAAACCGTGATGCGGGTGAACCAAGAAGTAAAGGCGCGGATGCTGGAGAAGCTGCGCGACGCCTGCGAGGGCAGCTTCAACGGCAAGACCATCGCGGTGCTGGGCGTCACTTTCAAACCCAATACCGATGATATGCGCGAAGCCCCCAGCCTCACCATCGTGCCGGCCCTGATTGGCGGCGGCGCCAAGGTGCGGGTGGTGGACCCGCAGGGCGAGGCGGAAGGGCGCGATCTTTTGCCCGGCGTCAAATGGGAGGAAGATCCCTATAAGGCCGCGCGCAATGCCGATCTGGTGGTGCTGCTGACTGAGTGGAATGAATTCCGCGCATTGGACCTGAAAGCACTCGCGCGCAAGATGGCGCAGCCACGCATGGTGGATCTGCGCAATATCTACACCGCCAAAACCGCCAAGCGGGCCGGGTTTGAAACCTATATCGCGGTTGGGCGCTAAGCGCATATCAGACTCTGGTAATGAGCCATCTGCAGAAATGCAAAAGACCCTGATACGATGATATCAGGGTCTTTTTTGTAGTTTCCGAAATCTGTTCAGCGGCTGCGCAACCAGGCTTTCAAATCTTCCATCAGAGTGCTGTCAACCGCTGTCCCCGTGAGTTCAATCCGTTGCTGACCGGGGGTGAACCCCAGCCGCACGCCCGCGGCGGCCTGTAGGCTGACCCGCTCATCCGCACCGATGCTATCCGCGGGATCAAGGCTGCGCACGCGCGGGGCGGGGGCGGGATCTGGTGTTGAGGTCTGCGGTGTCGGGGCAGGGGTACCGGCCTCATCAGGGACCGAGGCTTGCTCTACCGCCCCGTCATGCACGGCCAGAAGCTGGCTCAGCAACGCCTGCTCCTCCTCGGGACCGGAACGGGGTGTCGCGCGCAGGGCAGTGACCACCTCTGTCGCAAAGCCCGGATCCTGCGCAAAGGCGCGCACCAGACCCAGACCCAGCTTTTCGCGGATGGCAGTGGGGAACAGCAGATCTTCGTCCAGTGCCTCAACCAAAGTGACGAAGCTGCCGATCTTGGAGCGTTTGGCACGGGTTGCGTTGGCAAACAGCGATTGCAGCGCATATTTCTGGCTGCTGTAGACCCCTTCGCGCAGCGCACGCACGGCAATGCGGGCCCGTTCGTAATGCGAAAGATTCACCCGGATCTCGTTTTCCTCGACCATCGCCACATAGGCGCCCTCCGCCCCATCAGGATGGATCACCAGCGCCTTCACGGTGGCAAAAGCCGGATCGTTGGTCTCGGCAAACAGCCGCCGCATCGCGGTCAGGCGGCGCCACCCTGAGATCAGCCCGTGAGTCTTACCACCTGCGGCCTCTGCTCCCAGCTGCACCACTTCGATCGGGGTCTGCTGGCCACGGCTGCGCAGCGAGCCCACCAACGCACCCATCTCTTCCTCGTCCTGCTCCAGCCGGTCGCGCACCAGATGGGTCTCATCGATGGCGCTCAGCGGGATCTCTTCGATCATCAGACCCTTGGCACGGGCGGTCTCCAAGACCGCTGTCAGCTCCTGCAACGCGCCCTCTGAGGCGGCCTCAGAGGCGACCTGTGCAATGGGCGGCGCTGACAGCGTACCGGGGCCGCCAAGGGCGGATTTACTCTCAGGCGCGGTGCTGAGATAGGTGGGCTGTGCCGGTGAAAGCCGTTTGCGTTTTGCCATCTGCCTGTCCTCTTCCTGCGCCTCTTCTGGTCTCTGCTGCTCCTGCCCGCCACTTGGCTGGGCGGGAGCAGCAGTATGAGGCGCTTTGCGTATTTAGCCCGTTACTGCGCCGCGCGCTGCATCTGCAACTCATCACGTCGCCACACAGCCAACAGCAGCCGTTTAAACGCCGCATAGGTGGCATCGAAGGTCTCGCGGCCCCGGGCATAGGTTTCACGGTTGAAATCGCGGTAATCCGCCTCGTAGATGCCATTAACCTGCTCGCCGGCCTGGCCAATCAGCGCGGTGTAATCCTGCCGGTGTGGTGACAGGGTGGAGCCGAGATAGGCCTGCATCAGCGCGGCCAGCTCGCCCTGCTGGGCCCCGTCATAGCGGGTGATCACCGTGCGCACCGCATCCCATTCAAACGAGATCTCCGGCCGCCCCAGCGCGCGGGCGGCCATATTCTCGCCCTCCTCAATGGAGGCAAAGGTCGAATGCAGCATGTCAAAAAACCGACCCGTGCTGTCAAACTCCAGAAACGAGGCGCCCATGGGCACCAGGAGAATATCAGCCGCAGAGAGCCCGTTGATGGTCAGGTAGCCAAGGGCCGGGGGCGTGTCGATGAAGATCACATCGTATTGGTCCAACACCCCGTCGGCCTCCAACCGCTCGGTTAGCGCGTCCCACAGCTTCCAGGAGCGGGCCGCCATGCGCCAGACCGGAATCTGAAACTCCGCCCAATAGAGGTTCAGCTGCGCGCCGATGAGATCGATATTGGGCCAATGGGTGGGCTGGATCACATCGGTCGCGGTCATCTCCATCGCCGCATTCAGACTGTCATCCAGCGGCTGGGGGGCATCCCCCCGGTCCAGACGGCGCTGGTTTTCCAAACGCAGATGATCGCCGTAATGCCGCGCCAGCAGCGGGAATGCGGTCTGCCATTCGTCTTCGACCTTGCCGCCAAAAATCGATGTCATCGATCCCTGACTGTCCAGATCGATCACCAGCACCTGGTAGCCATCCAGTGCTGCTGACATCGCCAGATGGGCGGCTGTTGATGTTTTGCCAACACCACCTTTGAAGTTGGCAACGGCCACCATTTTGGCAGGCAGCCCCTTGGGGCGGTAGGGTTGGTAATCCTTGGTCTTTGATCCTTGGGCCGCGAAATGCGCCCGCAGACGCAGCACTTCATCCAGGGTGAACCATTTGGCGCCGCCCTCGGTTTCGCTGCAGCCCTGGGGCAGATCGGGGTTCGCTTTCAGCACCCGGCGGAAATGGGCCTGGGCGACGGGGATCAGATAACGGGTGATTTCCCAGGTTGAGAACAGGCGCAGCGATTTGCGGCCCTCTTCGTTCATGCCACGGCTGGAGAGATCTGCCCGTCCGCGCGCGCAGGCCTCTGCGATATCGGCAAAGCCTCCAGTGCTGGTGGGCGCATCCAGATCGGCGAGAGCGCCGTCAGGATCTATGTTGAAATAGGGGGGCAGCCCGGCCGCACTGCGGCTTGTATCTTTCTTCAGGGTGTCTCGTGCCATTGCTCTCATGCCTCTGCCTACGCCCCTTCCATCAAAGGATTCTGGTAGAAACCTTCAATTGATGTGCGGCCTTTTGGGGATGATAGCACAAAACAGCGCACATGAAAGATATACGCGCATCTGTTTTTGTTTTTCTAAGTAAATCTGAGACTTGCACCGTAATGACCCGGGGTATTTTTGAGCGAACCCAGGTCATTCTTTGGCAGGCAACTTTTTTCTACCTGTTATATTTGAGTTATATATAAGTTAAGGCGCAACACCAAGCTGTGCAAAGCCCTTTTTTCATTGGCGATGAGGGGTATTTTTCAGTGTACTGTGATTCCGAAACCCCGAAAGACTGACTCTGAACCCCCGAACCAGTGACTCTGAACCCCCGTTGAGAATGGGTGTGGATAACTTTAGGGTAGGCGTAATCAAAACCACGAAGACGCGAGTCACCCCGAAAGAGGCCACAAGGTCCGGACAATCGGGGAGAGGCAGAGCAGACAGGACAGTGACATGGCAGGCCAGATGATGGGCCAAGCAACGGGGCAGCTATCAGGGCAGGGCGGAGATTTTTTTCTCTGCGATGTCTTTGATGCGATCCCTAAAAACGATCTGGCGTCGATGGAGCATCCGCTGTTCTCGCTTGGCACACGGCCGGATCGGCGCATTCTGAACTACGAACATAATGGCGCGGAAATCACCGTGGTGCCCTCGGTCAAAGGGCTGGCGACGATCCACGACAAGGATATTCTGATCTTCTGTATCAGCCAGTTGATGGCGGCGGTAAATGCTGGCCGTCAGGTCAGCCGCACCCTGCATCTGACCGCTCATGATCTTTTGGTGGCGACCAACCGCGAGACCTCGGGTGATGCCTACCGGCGTCTGCGCGAGGCGTTTGAGCGGTTGGCAGGAACCCGGATCACGACCAATATTGTCACCGGCGGGCAGGAGGTCACCAGCGGCTTTGGCCTGATTGAAAGCTGGGAGATCGTGCGCAAGGCCCGCGGTGGCCGCATGGTCAATGTGGTGGTTACCCTGTCGGAATGGATCTATCGCGCGGTGATGTCGAAATCGGTGCTGACGCTCAGCCGCGATTATTTTCGCCTGCGCAAACCGCTGGAGCGGCGCATCTATGAACTGGCGCGCAAACATTGTGGCCGCCAGGACAGCTGGACCATTTCGGTGGAGACGCTGTTGAAGAAATCCGGCTCCGCCAGCCCGCGCCGGGTGTTTCGCAAGATGCTGCGCGACATGATCAGCGCGGCTCCCTTGCCGGATTATGCGATGGAAGAGATTCCGGGGGATCTGATCCGGTTTTCCCAGAAACACGCGATCCTCGACAACAGCCAGCGCCCGCCGGTGCTGAGTGCGCGCACGCTAGAGCAGGCCCGGGGCCTGATCCCCGGCGTTGATGTCTACGCGTTGGAAGCCGAGTGGCGGGCGATGTGGGTGCGCTCTGGCGCGCCGCGTCTGCGTCGGCCCGATGCGGCGTTTCTGGGATGGGTCAAGAAGCGCATAGCGGAGTAGAGCCGTAGGGTAGGGTGCGTATGACGACATCTATTACCCCTGTTAGAGCCACATGATTTACTTATTTTAGGTCAGTAGTTCTGTCTAAATGTTTCGCGTGCGAAACATTTGGTCCGTATCGGACCTATATTATTTCTGCTGTCAAATGGGCTTGTGGATCAAAAAGACCCGCCCGGCCAGGGGCCGGGCGGGATGAAAGGATGGCTGATCAGGTCCCCCCCAGGAATGAAACGCCAGACGTCTTATCGGCCGCGTATTCCTGATCAGCCATTCCCCTCTCTCAAAGCGCTCGACATGCTGCGCAGCACTGGGCTGAGCAGGTAATCCGCCAACGTCTGCCGCCCTGTTTCGATCATCGCCTGTGCCGGCATGCCGGGCAGGGTCTTGACGTTGGGCAATGCCGCCAGCTCTTCGGGCGGTATGCGGATGTGAACGCGGTAATAGGGGATCCCGGTGTTGAGATCGGCAATACTGTCAGCGGCCACCATGGCCACTTCGCCCATCACCGGCGGGGTGGAGCGGAAACTATAGGCCGTGAGCTGCACCCGTGCGTGTCCACCGGTCACCACTTCGTCGATATCGGTGGGTGAGACACGAGTCTCCACGATCAGATCGCTGCCCGAGGGCACCAGCTCCAGCACATTCTGGCCGGGGTTCAGCACCTGGCCGAGCGTATTGATCGACAGTTCCACCACCCGGCCTGCACGTGGTGCACGGATGGTTTGCCGCTCCAGCACATCATCGGCCGCATCCAATCGTTGGCGCAGATCCAGAATGCGCTCCTGGACCAACTGGGTTTCGCTGGAAATCCGGTTCACCGTGTCGCGGTGAACCTGCAGGATGCGTTCTTCGGTCTCGGCCACGCGGACCTGAATGTTTTCGCTGTCGCTTTCCAACGCACCGAAGGTGCCCATCAGCCCGGTTTCCTGCAGTTGCCGATCGCTGAGCCGGGTTTTGGGGATTAGCCCCTTTTCATAGAGCTTGTGCAGATCGGCGACCTCACCCTTGATCAGGGACAGTTGATCCTCAACTGCGGTCAGCCGCGACCGCCGCCCGCTGAGCTGCTTGCCCAGTTGGGAAATCCGGTCGCGCAGGATCTGGACCTGCCCCTCATAGAGGGCGCGGTTGCTGGTGAAGACATCGCGCTGTACCTCAAACAAGGCGACCAGCTGCGGATCTGTTGCCATCAGCTGGTCCAGCTCTGCAGATATTTCAATCTGATCGGCCTGAGCCAGTTCGGCTTGCAGCCGTGCCTGCTGGGCGAGAAGACTGGTCAACTGGCTGGTTAGAATGGCGCGGTTGGCCCGCATCCGGCGCCCGTCCAACACTGCGATCACGTCGTCTTTGGCCACCATGTCGCCCTCGGCCACATTGATTTCGCGGACGATGCCACCTTCCAGATGCTGCACGCTGAGCCGGTCGCCGGCCACGGTGAATTGCCCGGCAGCCACAACGGCGCTGGTCATCTCGGCGCGGGTGGCCCAGAACACCAGACCGCCAAACAGGCCAAAACCGCAGACCAGCATCCACATCACCAATTGGCGCACGCGGGTGGGCGGGGTGCGGGGCAGCGCAAAGCCATCGGGCATCAGGTCCTGAAAGCCGCGGCTGAATTCGATATCATTGCTATTGCGGTGCGCCAACTCTCGGCTGTTTCTGGAGGTCATGACTGCGCTCCTTCTGTCGCGCCGGAGCCGGCCTGGGCGTCGCGGCGGGGCGTGAAATTGGTGATCTTGGGGTCGCTCTGTGACCGGTTCATGGGTTGGGCTGCAGCTTCGATGATCTGACGGGCCTCGCCAAAGCGGGCGATCCGCCCCTCCTGCACCAGGGCGGCATGGCTGACCCGGCGCAACAGGTTGAGACGGTGTGTCACCACAACAACAATGGCGCCACGATCGCAGGCCTCCTCGATAGCGGCGGCCAGCGCCTCTTCGCCTTCGGGATCAAGATTGGCATTGGGTTCATCCAACACGATCAGCTTGCGATCGCCAAAGAAGGCGCGCGCCAGACCGATGCGCTGGCGCTGACCTGCGGACAGGAAGCTGCCGCGCGGGCCCACCTCGGCGTTATAGCCGCCGGGCAGCGATAGGATCAGCTCGTGCACCCGTGCCAGTTTGGCGGCCGCCACTACATCCGAAGGTTTGGACGCCGGATCCATCATAGCGATGTTTTCGGCCACGGTGCCTCTGAACAATTCCACCTGTTGCGGCAGAAAGCCGATATGGCGGCCGATCTGTTCAGGGTCCCAATCGGTCAGGGCGGCATCATCAATGCGCACATGGCCGCGCACCAGCGGTTGCAGCCCAACCAAGGCGCGCGCAAGCGTGGTCTTGCCGGCGCCGGATGGGCCGATCAGACCCAGCGCATGGCCCGGCTGCAGCGACAGGGTGATATCCAGCAGCAGCGGATCCTGTCGGCCGGGCAGAACCACGGTGGCATTTTCCACTGACAGCCGTCCAGTGGGATCTGGCAGTTCCATTCGGTCACTGGTGTCCTCGGCGTAGGCGAGAAGCAGGTTCAACCGGTCCCTGGCGCTGCGCGCCTTCAGCAATGCGCGCCACCCGGCAATGGATTGTTCCACTGGTGCGGCTGCACGGCCCAGCAGGATCGAAGAGGCGATCATCAATCCCGGTGTCAGCTGATTGTTGATCACCAGAACCACGCCAACACCGAGGACCGCGATCTGCAGCCCCATGCGCACGGCCTTGGCCAGTGAGGTCATCAGCGCCACCCGGTCGGTGACCAGTGTGCCAAAGAGGATGGCGGTAAAAGCGCGCCCGCGCCAGCGGCCGATCTGGGCACTGGTCTTGCCCATGGCGTGAATGATTTCCGCGTTGACCATCATCTCATCAACAGCGGCATTGGTTTCGCGGGCGGCGTCCTCGGATGTCTTGCCGGGCGCGCGGCCCATCAATTCGCTCAACACACCAAGCCCGAGCAGCACCAGAAGCCCCGCCACGGCAACCAGACCGAGGATCGGGCTGAACACAAAGATCAGCGCAATGAACAACAAGGACCAAGGTGCATCCAGCAGCGCAATGAACACCGGGCTGGTAACAAAGCCGCGCAAGTCCTGGATATCGCGGATCGGCTCCGCCGTGCGCAGTTCTGCAGGCAGATTGCCACTGATCATCCCTTGCAGGACAACCGGGCTCAGCCTTGCTTCCAGCCGCGAGCCGAGGCGGGCGACGAGACGCTGGCGAATGACATCAAAGAGAAAAAAGAACACCAGCGCAATACATGCGCCGGTGGTCAGGGCCAACAGGGTTGGCATGCTGCCCGAAGCCATGACCCGGGCAAACAGTTGCAACATGTACAGCGGCGCTGTCAGGACAAGCAGATTAACAAAGATACTCGCTACAAAAATTGAGGTGATAACACCCCGTTGTCCGTCAAAGACCCGTTTCGTCTTCATACCCGTGACCCCCCGGTTGCACGATGTGAAGGTTCTGAAGCTGGCAGATCAGCGCCCTGGCCCAAGGTGGCAATCCTTGGCCGGGGACCAAATCGCTGTCCTGAACCAGGGCTAGACCCCCCCGGATGGCGGCCGCCACCCGGAAGGATCATTCCATATGGCTCAGATGGTGTGGCCCCAGACGTTGTCGTAGCTGTCATCGAAGCCGTCATCGCTGGTCACGACCCGGATCGCCTCATAGCTGCCGGCATCGCCGGAGGTTACAGCATTGATCCCAACGCCACCCGAAGGCAGAGCGTCCTGGCCAAGCGAGCTGTAGCCGTTGACATTGGTCAGACCCTTGATGATCACGGTGGCCCCACCAGCAGAGATGGTGGTGTCGGTGCCATCGTCATTGACCGAGGCTGCCCCGCCATCCAATGCCGCAAAGGCATCCTGTGCCGAGGTCCCGATCCCATCGCCGACATTGGTCACGCGGAAGGCCAGCACGTCGTGGTCTTCGTCGATATCAAAGTCATTGATGCAGTCGATGCCATCGCCTGAGACGAACGAGGTGCCATCCCATTCCAGATCGATGATGAAGACATCCTTGCCGTTGCCACCGGTCAGCTCGTCATCTCCCGCGCCACCTTTCAGGTAGTCGTTGAAGTTGCCGGCCCCGCCGTACAGCGTGTCATTGCCTTCGCCGCCATCCAGGAAGTCATGGCCACGGCCACCATCCAGATCGTCATCGCCAACTTCGCCGTAGAGGCAGTCGTTGCCGTTGTCGCCATTCAGGTCGTCTTTGCCATTGCCGCCCAGGAGCACGTCATCGCCGTTGCCGCCGTTCAGCTCATCAGCGCGGTTATCACCCATCAGCAGGTCGTCGCCATCGTCGCCATTGACGGTGTCTTCACCGTCGCCACCGCTCATGACGTCATTGTCGTCGCCACCGTGCATCAGATCATTGCCATGACCTCCATACATAGTGTCGTCGCCTGCATCGCCATAAAGCGTGTCGGCCTGGTTGTTACCATAGATCAGGTCGTCGCCATCGCCACCTTTGACAGTGTCATTGCCGGAGTTGCCGTACAGGACGTCGTCGCCGATGTTGCCGTGGACGCAGTCGTCACCTTCGTTGCCATAGAGGGTGTCATTACCCTGGTTGCCATAGAGACGGTCACGCCCGGTGCCACCATAGCCTTCGTCGAAGCCACGGCCGCCGATGATGACGTCATTGCCGGCTTCGCCGTACATGGTGTCATGGCCAGAGCCGCCGCGAATGCGGTCATTGCCGGATTCACCATAGTCCTGCGGTGTGTAGCAATCGGGGCAGTCGACATCGCGCAGATTGGTCTCATCGCTGGTATGTGCTGAAGAAACCGCCGTTTTGTCGTCGTCGTCGCAGCAATCCCAATCGATATCATAGCCTTTGATCCGGGCATGGTCGCCAAAGATCAGGTCACCCTGGGCACCACCTTCGAGCACGTCGTTGTTGCTGCCGCCGCGGATGGTATCCTTGCCAGCATCACCGTTGACGTCGTCACGGCCTTCGCCACCATCCATCAGGTCACGACCGCGGCCGCCCTGCATCAGGTCATCGCCGGTTTCACCGAACATGGTGTCACGGCCACCCTGACCATCCATGGTGTCATGGCCTTCGCCACCCAGCATGCAGTCATGCCCGTCTTCATTGGGGCCTTTGCCAACCGGACCGCTGTCCGCACCAAAGTCGAGATCGTCGTTCTGTGACTGGCGTTCGTCACCGAACATCTCGTCATTGCCGGACCCACCGATCACCAGGTCGTCACCAAGACCACCGGCCATACGGTCATCACCGCCCTGACCGTTCATCCGGTCATTGCCGCCACGGCCATACATGGTGTCGTTCCCGTCAAAGCGGGATTCGCCAGCGCGACCGCCGCGGTCACCCCACATGCAATCGTCGCCACCTTCGCCGTCCATGCAATCGTTGCCGAGATCGCCATAGAGGTAATCTTCCGCGTCGCCGTTGCTTTCGTCGCCATCGCCGTCATCACCAAAGATCTGGTCATTGCCGTTGCCGCCAAAGACAGTGTCCTGTTCTTTGCCGCCCAGAAGCGAGTCATTGCCGTTTTCACCATCGATGTAATCACAGCCATTGCCGCCATCGATCCAGTCGTTGCCATCACGGGTTTGATGCGTGCCATTGCCACCAAATAGAGTGTCATTGCCCCCATCACCATTGATGGCGTCATCCCCGCCGCGACCCTCGATATAGTCCTGGCCGGACTGACCATCGAGCCGGTTGTTGCGTGCATTGCCATAGACAGCATCATTGCCGCCGCCAGCTGCTGCATTGTCGCCAGCATCATGATCGTTCAGATTGATGATATTGCCGTCGGTGCCACCGCGCTCGGTGGTGCCATCGTTGTAATTTGGTGAGAACTTGTCATCGCTGAATTCGATTTCGCACTCAGGATTGCATACTTCCCAGTCGGAACCTTCGTCTGGTGTACCCATCTTAAACATCCTCCTAATTAATATACCGGGGTTTGATGCGCCCCCCGACGCGACCCCCATTAGAAATCTGACCAGGCAATAATCTGTTTGGGACCTGGCCACTCCAAAAGACCGCTTGGGTCTTTGGACATGATTGCACCGCAAATCTGGCGGGGCGGATGCCCCCAAATGGGGACAAATTTTCATCAAATTTTCAGTTTCCGGGGCGCGGCACCGAGACCTGGACCCTGCCGGATCTTTGCATTGCTCTAAGACTGGGCGAAGAGCGTGCAGAGATCTCTGGGACAGGCAGCGGGCCCAAGGTTCGGCAAGGGTTTGGGACAGCGATTCTGCCGAACTTTGGAGCCGCGCCTCCGGAAGATTGAGACTCTTTTTCTTTATTTAGAGTCTGCTATTTCTATAGTGATCGGGTTACGGGCCCGTATCACCACTGGTGGTTTCGATAAATCTGACAAAGCTGGCCCATTGGGTCTGAGCCTCGGTCCAGGCGGTGCTGGAGGCGGTTGCGATCCGGCTGTGATACAGCGTGCCTGCGGCCAGTCCGAGCGCCAGGATCAACGCGCAAAATCCGCTACGGACAAGTCCGCGTTTCAGCCGCTGGCCCAGCCCACGCTGGTGGATCGACGTGTCGGCAATCACCTTGGCAAAACTGTCGCGCAACACTGGCTCCAATTCGATCCGCAGCGCGCCCTCCATCCGGTTCACTGCTTCCTCCAGCGTGTCGATGCGGGCACTCAGCGCGATGCGATCTCCCTCAGCCTTTTGGGTGTACATCTCACCCAGACCATCGTTGAGCGTGGCAAACATGGCCGTGATCCGCTTGTGCAATTCGATGAGGTCTGCGCGTGCGGCGAGTGGTTGACTGCCACCGCGCAGATGCGCGGCGAGCCGGTCAAGATCTGCAAGACTGTGATCCGGCCTGATGCCCGATCTTGTCTGGTTCATGTCCGGGCTGATGTCTTGGCCGATATTTTGATCGGTGTTCTGATCAGGGGCATCCCGGTTTGGCTGACTCTCTTGACCATTATCTGTGCTATCCGTGGGGCTCTCCATTTTGGTGCTTGCTGTGGCTTCCGCGCGGCGATGCGCCAGCGCGGCAAGCGCTTCAGCGCCGATTGAGGCTTGGGTCGGTGGGACCGGTGCAGGTGGCCCTTGGGTGAGGATTTCATTGCTGACCTTATTCATGACACTCTCCCCAGGGAGGCTTGCCAGGTCAGCCGCTGTGCCATTTCGGTGCGACCGGCCACTTCAAGCTTGGACAGAACCCGCTTGGCATAGGTGTTGAAGGTCTGTTCCTTGATGCCAGCAATGTGGGCCGCCTCGCGATTGGACAGGCCCAGCTGGATCAGCGCCGCAACCCGGGCTTCACAGGGCGACAGCCCCATTTTCTGGGCCAACATCTCGATCCGCTGTTGATCGGGTTGGCGCGGCAGGATCGCCACCACCAGCGCGCGGCGTGTATCTGCGCAAAGATAGCAGGTCAGCGAGACCGGCAGCCGCATGCCCGAGGCGGCATCCCGAAGAAACAGGATCAGCTCCTGACTGGCGTTGCCACCGGAGACTGCGGGTGACGTGCGGGTATCGACGGCTGTCTTGGTCGCCGCGCAGGGTATCTTGGCGCAGCTTTGCACCGCCGCATAAAACGCGCGGGTCTCACTGCTGTTTGCACAGCGCAGCACCCCGTCGTTGTTGTGCAGCAGGTTGCCCGCGGCCAGCATCTCGCAACCGGCATCATTACAATCGAGCAACCGGCCGGAGGCATCCAGCACCAGCACGGCGCTGTCGCTTTTGGTGGAAATGGTCCACAGCATTGCCTCGGAGATCTCGGGGGAGGTGTCGAGGCTGGTGCCGGGTTCCGGCTTTACATCCAGCATATCGCGTAACGCATCTTCACGGGCAATCGGCCAGATGGCGGGCAGGATATCAGCGCAATGGGCGTCATGTTGACTGCCTTCCAAGTGCAGCGCGACCCGGTCTTGGCTGCCGTCAGCAAAATGGCAGGAGAACACTGCCCAACGGCCGGATCCACATCCGCATTTGCCTGAGGTATCTGCACGCAGGACTTTGGGGTCCAGCCAGTCAGGCCATGAGTTGGGATGCTGTTGCGGATCATGCAGCTGTGTGCAGTGGCTGAGCGCGCCGCTCTGCAATGCTGACTGTAGAACGCTTTTGGCTGGCTTCGGCCGCAGATCGGCGCGGCAGCCCGTTACGTTCTCAATATCGTCGCTGGTGGCCACCAGCAGACAAGAAGGGCCATTGCAATCAATCTCGGCAATGGCCGTGGTGGTGATGGATGACATTTGTCTTTGAAAAGATCGCGCAAAAGCGATTTCGCCGGTGTCGATTACGGCGCCCCCGAACACATTCATATTGCCCCCCGGCATATCAAAACGAATATGTCCCAACCTAACATATCGTCGCTGCCGTCAAATTGGGCAGAGGGCGTACCCCTTCGGGCGAGGTGATTTATGGGGTAAACGGGGCTTCCCTATGAACAACCATGGGGGGATCCCGCAGAGCGTTGAGATTTAATCTATATCTAGCAGAGTGACCTAGGGTCACCCACAAGGTGAAAATAGATATTTTTTAAAATCGGTTGAATTTCAATTACTTATGAAACAGCAAGGATTCGCTTATTGAAAAATATCACCAGAGAGACCTACCTCGGAAGGCGTAGAGCCCGTGTGCAGTGTGAGCAAAAGTAGGATGATTCCATCTCTGGCGGGAAGATTTTCAAAGGCAAAACATGTATAGGTTGACTGAACCTGATGTTTCCACAAGATAATTGAGGAATGTCCACATCTATGGGCTTTGTTCTGTTGAGGATATTCCTGTTGATAAAACAAAAGCATATATCAAAAACAAGACTTTAGGAGATAGACGTGTGGGTATCAACATTCCACCAAAAGGTATTTTTTTTAACAAAAACGGTGAGATTCGGGTTATTTTGAAGTGCCGCAATGCGGTACAGCGCCAGTAACAGCTGCGATTTGGAGGCAGGGGGCCGGACGTATTTAGGCCCATTATTAGATAGTTATTCGACAGGCTATAAGGCTGTCTGTCGGGCCGTTGGGCGGCCATTACCGAACCAGAAGAATGGGAGGGGTAACACAAGAGAGATAAGACCGGGGTGCCATCTGTGACGGGGGTCGCAGCGGAACCGCGAGGGTAAGGCCGGGATTTCCAAACCTGTCCGATGCCCGGTGATGTCCATGTTCCGGAGATCATCCGTAGAGACGATCTGATCGTGTATGGATCAGTTTTTTTGAAGTTATGGGGGTATACCATGCCTATTCATATTGTGGGCGAAAGTCGTTTGTTGCGCGACATGTTTCTGGCTATTTGCCAGAGTAACGATTACCAGATCGGCACCTGTTGTGATGAGTTGTCGACGTTATCTGGGCTGGGTTTGGATGATCTGGTGCTGTATTACAGCCATGAAACCGGGCCCGAACTGGTGGAGGAGTTACGCCAGTTCAAGGAAGGCAATGACGCCTCTTTGCTGATCCTGATCATGGGGCGTGAATGTTCCACCAGTATGCAAAACGCGCTGAGCGCTTATGCTGAAGCAGTGATCCCGCAACGCAAATCTGCCGATGCGCTGATTGCTGCCCTGCGGGTTGTACAAAGTGGTTATCGCATCGTGCCATCGGATATTTCCGCCGCTCTGCGCGCCGCCGAGGTCACAGTCTCTGGTGGTGATCACAGGGTGAATCCTGTGGGGCAGGGGGCGCATTCCTCCTCGGAGGAGGGGGATCCAGCAGATCAATTTAATGGAAAAAACCTAGAAATAGGCTCTGATATCAAGCCAAGCGGGGCAGGCTTAGGTCAAGATCTGCGCAGCATGCCAGCCTCAGCGGCAGAGCGGGGCCTGTCGGGGCGGGAGTGGTTGATTTTGACCAAGCTGATCGATGGCGCCACCAATAAATCCATCGCCAATGAGCTGGGCATCTGTGAGGCCACGGTCAAGGTGCATCTGCGCACTTGTTTTCGCAAAGTGGGCGCCAAGAACCGCACCCAGGCCGCAATCTGGGCCTCGGAGCAATTCCTGTCCTGAGCTAGCTTGCAGGACAAAACGGGACTGCGGTGGTGATGGCCACCGCAGATCCTCCCGAAGATGGTGTCTCAGATCTTCAGCTGTTTATTTGCGGGCAGGAGCGCGTTGATCTGGCGGGCGTGCTCGGGCATGCAGCGGGTCAGAAAATCGTAAGTCTCCACCACATGAGCGCGGGCATTGGGGCCGAGATGGGCATAGGCGCCGGGATTGGCCAGCACATCCACCACCTGATCGGCCAGCGCTGCGGAGTCAAAGAAATCCACCAACATGCCGGTCTCATTATGGGTGACGGCCTCGCGCACCGGTTCCACGTCTGCCGCCACCACGGTGGCCTGCATCGACATAGATTCCAGCAGCGACCAGCTGAGCACAAAGGGCATGGTCAGATAGATATGGCAGCGGCTGATGCGGATGATCTTACACAGATCGCCGTAAGGCACCCGGCCGAGAAAATGCACCCGGCTCCAATCAACGCTATCGCCCAGCTCATCCTCCATCTCGCCGCGCAGCCCCGCCGGGTGGGTGCTTTCGCGCCCATAAGAGGTCTCATTGCCACCAATCATCAAGATCCGCGCATTGGGACGTTCCGACAGGATCTTGGGCAGGGCGCGCATCATCACGTGAAAACCACGGGTGCGTTCCATATTGCGGGCGATATAGGTGATCACCTCATCATCGCGGCTTAGTGGCTTGGGCAAGCGGCCCAGACCAATGCTGGCATTGGCATCCGGCTGCAGCCGGTCGGTGCGGATGCCGTCATGGCTGACGTAGATCTTGTCGTGAAAGCTCTTGGGGAAGCGGTCGCGCTGCCAGACGGTCGGGCTGTGACCCAAATCAACCACGTCGATATTTGCAAAAGGCACCGTATTGCGGGCATGGGCAAAAAATCCGGCGTGTTCGCCAGGAGGGGTCTCCGGGTCAAAGCCAACCAGTCCGCCACTGGTGCGGTAGAAATATTCAAAGAAGCCAATGATCGGCACATCTGGCCAGACCTCTTTCATAAAGGTCAGCTCACCCCAGCCGGTATGGCCAATGATGATATCGGGTTTGAACCCGTCTCTGGAGTCCAACTGACGCGCAGCAAGAGCGGCGCCAATGCCATTGCCGGCCGCTGCCTCCCAATCCTTGGACAGCCCATAGGCATCTGCGGCAGGCTGATGGTGGCTGCTGTAGGTCGCAGTGGCGACCCCGGGAAGCGTCACATCGTTTCGCTGGGTCAAAAACACGATCTCATGCTCGCCCTGACTGGCCAGCCACTGGATCATTTCCCGGTACTGGCCGGGCATGTTCTGGTGCACAAAGAGAAATTTCATTCCCTATCCATGCCGCGAGAGCGCTGCAGGTGCAACCCTTTGAAAGACCGTGCACGTGGCTGGGCAGAGTTTCACCTGCAAGGGCGTGCCGGGTCTTTCCGGGCTTGTTCCTGGAGAGGTCACGGCGCTAACATATGCGCAACGCAGCAATCCCGGGGGCTGCGGCTACCGGATGCGCAAAGCCACGGTGGCCGCCCCCCCTTTATTCTTATGCGCCATTCGCTCCTATGTACCGGGCAGTGGCTGACAACGTTTGGTGATATAATGAGAATCCTTTTCCATGCTCCTGTGCTTTCGGCCCACCGTCCGGATCCCGCACTATCCAGTATCCTGGGCGTACCGCCAACAGTGACCGACAGTCTGCATGGGTTGAAACCGGCGCATAAGCTGACCGGGAACCGCGGCAATATCATTCACGCCGAAGCGCCTGCCCGGAGCCTGCGCAAGGATCCGGATGGATCCGCCGTGGGCAATATCGCCAACCTGCAGAAAAACCTCGGGGAGGGTTTTGCCGAGATCATCGCCGAGCATTTCGACATTATCGTGGTGTCGCTGGCCAATTTCATCCGCCCCAATCACGATGGTATCCGGTTGTTTACCGCGCTTGAGGCGCTGGACGGGGCAGTGCCCTTTGTGGTGTTGGGCGCCGGGATGCAGGGCTCTCATGCGTTCACGGATCTGATGCCGGGCAACCGCGATCTTCTGGCGCTGCTCAATGAACGGGCCAGCCTGTTCGGGGTGCGTGGCACCCAGACGGCACAGTGGCTGGCTGACAACGGTCTGGAAAACACCACCGTGCTGGGCTGCCCCAGTCTCTATGTCTATCCGCAGTCGATCCTGGCCATCGACGGGGCGGCGGCCCAGGCCAAGGGGCGTCAGGCCAATGTGATGACCGCAGGTCATCTGACCATGCGCGACGGCGCCATCGTCGAACGCGGCACGGAACTGGCCAAGGCCTTTGGCAAGATCGACGCCTCTTATGTGTTCCAGGATGAGATCTTTGGCTATGGCAAATTCATCCGTGAGCGCTTTGGCTATAACGAGGGCAATAACATTGCCCAGCCTGACGTATTGAACCGCTGGCTGAGCCGCAAATCCGGCCATGAGGTCGCCTTCAACCGCTATTATTATTTCTCTGAGGCCGGCGCCTGGCGACAGGCCGCGATGCTGCATGATGTCTATATCGGGGACCGCTTTCATGGCGGGGTTGCGGCCTTGCAGGCGGGACAGCCCGCGATTTTCCTCAAACATGACAACCGGGTGGCTGAGCTGACCGAGCATTTTGACCTGCCGGCGCTGAACACGCAGAAATTCATGCGCAAGGGGCTGAAGGCGACGCTGGATGAATATCTGTCGCCCGAGATGCTGGACAAGATGAAGACGACCTATCGCCAGCGCCATGCCGAATATGTGGCGGCCTTGGCCGAACACGGGCTGGAGGTCGACACCATTGTGCCCGAAGAGGCGCAGCCGGTGCCTGCGGTGGACCGGCAGGGTCATCTGGGCGTCACCCATCGCCAGAAAGACCTGGAAGAGGCGCTGCCAGAGGGGCTGTGGCCGACCACCACGCTGACCCCGTCTTATGCCATGCGGCGGCTGCGGCCAGAGGGCGCACGGGAGTTGGTTGTCACCTTTGAAGGGGCGGGTCAGGCATTGGATCGCAAGGATCCGTTGCGGCCGGGGTTTGGCGAACGTTTTCTGATCAAGGCAGGTTATGCGGTGTTGTCAGTGTTGCCGCATCAGCAGAACTGGTATCGTCCACTGGATCTGGAACAGTATTTTCAGGCGC
Source organism: Phaeobacter cretensis (assembly GCF_047372505.1). NCBI lineage: Bacteria > Pseudomonadati > Pseudomonadota > Alphaproteobacteria > Rhodobacterales > Roseobacteraceae > Phaeobacter > Phaeobacter cretensis. The sequence continues at coordinate 29,284 of NZ_JBKBEU010000004.1, read as the reverse complement.
CGGAGACTCGCGAGTGGCTGGCGGGGTTTGACAAGATCCACGCCCTTGGTTCCGGCATGGGGGCCTTTGGTGCCATGTCCTTTGCCGATGTGATCGGCGCGGAGAACGTGGTCGCCCTGCAACCGATCACGACACTGGCCGAGGCTCTGATGCCTGGAGAGATCCGGTTCCCGGCTGCGCGCAAGCTGGACTGGAGCGGTACTTACCGTGATGCCTGCACCGGATTTGGGGAGGCCACGCGGATCTATGCCATCCACGGTGATCATCCGCTGGATCTGGCCCATGTGGCGCGGCTGCGTGAGGCGGCGGGATCGCGACTGGTCAGTGCCGAGCTGTCTCATGACAGCAAGCGACCGGTAACCCCCTTGCTGCGGGCCAAACGTCGTTTGCCCAGGACTGCCCTGACATGCCTGAGAGGCGGCGATGCTGTTGCGCTTGAAGAGGTGCTGGGCGAGCTGGTCACCCAGAAAATCCCGGCGGAGTAAGCCATCATCCCGCGAGGGGTGCATGCTGTGAAGAGGTGCCGAAGGCCGCCCATAGAGAGGGCGGCCTTTCGTTGTAGGGGTCTGTTCCGGCTCAGTGCAGAATGACACCGTAAGGGTTTTTCCGTACAGCCGCCGTTCGTTCAGAATGCGGCGAAGATGCCGGAAGAGCCCAAACCCACTGATCTTATGACCAACAAATCGACACTTTTTCACTGTCCTTTCTGGTTACCCGGCCCGTGTTTGCCACCTCGGCGAGCCTCCAGTTGCGGATTGTGAGGTCGTGCAAACACATAAGCTGTTGCAACGAACTCTCTGCCAAGATCAGTAGTCATTTTGAGGCTGCAAATTAACACTGACGGCGAATTCATCCGCACCCCCAAGTCTGCTTCTCTAACCCAAGAGGAAGGCATTTTTCGAACCCTTAGATGTCTAAGGAGTGCGCGCTGATAGTACTCAAATGTCTGAGGAAACGGGTTTTTTTCTATTGCCGTTCCGACTAGCGAAAAACTCAATTGCTGTCTTGCCTCGGACTGAAGGTAGGTCTGGAACATTCCCAGAGCCCAATATCCATCTAGGTCATTGTATCTGCTTACAAAGCTGTCGAGCAAATCATTGCATATGCCTTGCAGTTCTTTCCGTCGTCCCATGTCGAGCTCCGCGCCTGGGAAAATGGCACAAAAGTTGCAACCCATGCCCCTGCTGTGTTTGAGCGCAGGAAGCAAAGCTATTCGAGCTACTCGCGAATGGCAGCACTGTCCGCGTCTTACCAGTTCGAGCACGTTGCAGCGAAAGGCTTCTTTCTCAAACGAGGGTTTGCGACACGCTCTAGAAGAGGCGACTTGGCGTCCCTGACGCCTTTCATATCCTGTTTCACATTCAAAGTTGCGCAAACGGTCGATCACAATGTCCTAAAAATTGCTAAAGGTGTCATTCTGCACTGAGCCGGAACAGACCCCTTGTATGGTCCAATGAAAACACAGCCAAAAATGTGCTGCATGCATATTATTTAACATAATGTAAATTAAAGGCATTTGTTGTGTGCGCGGGCGCAAATCGATGATGGCCGGTTAACAGTAAACAATGCGGCGAACTTGCAAACCTTCGAAGCGCCGTTAAATATCAAGAATACATCCATTTTCGCAAGCCTTGTTCCAAATGAGTCAGATAAGAATTATGACCGTTGTTCCCGCATTAATAACTGAACGCTTGTTGTTACGCCGTCCAACCTTCGAAGATTGGCCCGACTTCCGGGATCTGATGAAATCGGAACGATCCGTGTATATGGGAGGCCCATTTTTAACTGTGCATGCCTGGGGCGATTTTTGTCAGGGAATCGCTCAGTGGCAAATGTTCGGTTTTGGCAGTCTTTCGATTGAGGATACTTTTACAAATAAATATGTTGGAAGGGTCGAGATTAACTACGGCCCGCGCTGCCCGGAACCAGAGCTCGGCTGGCAAGTTTTCGATTTTGCAGAGGGCAAGGGGTATGCATTCGAAGCAGCGACTGAGATGCGGCGTTGGGCATTTGAAGAGCAAAAAATGCAAACTCTTGTGAGCTACATCGACCCTCAAAACCAGCGTTCCCAGAGGCTTGCGGAAAAGCTTGGGGCTGAGCTTGATGAAAAAGCAGAAAAACAGGACCCGGATGATTTGGTGTATCGGCACTCACGAAGAGGTTGATCTGAGATAGATTCCGGCCATATAGAGAATTCAATTCAGCCCAATCGTTCCCACAAGGCTTATCAGCCCTTCGATATTTGAGGTCTACGGGCTGCTAAGCCTTGCTACCGTCAGCGCCCTTGGTGACGTTTCTGCTTTGCGCAACCAGTGACATTTCTGAATGGCGTTTACATGTTGTGTGCGTGCGGCACATATCATCCTCACAGGTGAATACAGGTGGCAGAAAATGTAGGTGGAAAGTCCGTGAAAGCTCATACGGTGACAGCGACCGGCATCCTTCGGTCGTTCGAATTGACAAGGCTTTGCTATGCAGGTGACGATCACAAAATGTCCAAGTTTCTGCAAGATGTTCGCCAATACGGCAAAAATCCCTCTCGCGTTGTCGTGCTTCACGGCGGGCCTGGCGGTGCCGGAGAGGCAGAACCGTTTGCGCATGAACTCGGATACATGGGCTATGATGTTCTTGAACCCTTCCAGACGCGCCAATCAGTGGCTGGACAGGTTGATGAACTCAGATCGCAAATAGAGCAATATTGTGAGCCCCCTGTGGTTGTCATCGGTTGGTCATGGGGTGCCTGGCTCGGATGTTTGCTTGCTGCGCAACATGATGACTTAGTCCGCGCACTCATCCTTGTCGGAAGTGGGCCGCTCGAAGCGCGTTACGCAGAAGCGATCCGATCCACAAAAAAAGCGCGCCTGTCAGACGAGGAGCGGGCGGAATTGTTGGCTTTGCGCCCCATGGCTGAGAGCCCAATTGACGTCGCTCGCTTCATTGAAATCAGCGATGTGGCGGACACCTACTCACGAGACACATCACCGCAACCCAATGTTGTTTTTGACGAAACGATACACAGAGCGGTGTGGCCTGAAGCAGATGGCATGCGCAAAAACGGCTCGCTTCTGGAAGCTATTTCCACCATCCGATGTCCTGTCCTGGCGATCCATGGTGACTACGACCCAAGACCCTCAGAAGGTGTGAAGTTGCCATTGCAGGCAGCACTTCCTTCTGCTGAATTTGTTGAAATCAAGCGGTGCGGGCATAAGCCCTGGCAAGAGACATACGCCAAAAATGAATTCTATCGTTTGGTTGAGAAAGCGATCACATAGGCGGCGACAATATCGGTCTCCGCCCTGCCCAGCCATACTGCCGCAACACCAAGCGGGACATTTCCAATCACTCACGCCTTCGAAGCCAGACTGCCAAAAGAAACGTGGCAGGAAATAGGGGGTCTTTGTTCGCACGTTGCGGAACAGTTTATTTATGCCCCTAGAGACATTTCTACTTTGCGGAAGGACGGACATTTCTACTTGATTGCAACATGTTGTTCGCGATCGTGCAAGACCAGGGTTCTGATCTCAGGTTGACTGGCGTGGTGACTGCCGGGATCAGGATCGGGATGTGTGAGTGGTGTTTTTATTGCCCCCCGGCCCTTTGGTCTGATAGCTTTGGTTCTGCGGTTGGGATCAGGGGGCCAAGGGGAAGATCCCGCTAACGCGGATGTTAAGATTGTCGGGATATTCAGGCGATCTGGATGTGGCATATGTAGAATGAGTGTGGTCCGGGTTGGCCTCCAAACCCGGTGTCAGGGGGGCATCATGACCAGTATTTCACCAGCCCCGACGCTTGGTTCACAGTCGGGCCCAGGGGCCGGAGCTGGCTCAGATCAGTACAGTTCCTTAGATCAGACCAAAAATATTGCCCTGACCCCAATGCAGCAGGCGCTGCTTTATGAAAGCGCAGCCGTCGACAGACCTTGGGTCAATCTGGAACAGATTGTGGTGCATCTGGATGCCGAGGCACCGACGTCTGAGGCGTTGCGCACCGCCTGGCAACAGGTCTGCGCCCGCCATCCCGTGTTGCGCAGTGCAGTTTTGTGGCAGGGGCGGTCTTTCCCGGTGCTGCAGGTTGCCCCGGTGGCTGAGGCTGCAGAGCAGATCACAGTAGACACCAAGGACTGGCAAGAGCTGGAGCCGGAAGAACAAGCCACACGGTTGGAGCAGTTTCTGACGGCTGACCGCAATCGCGGCTGTGCGCTGGAACAATCCGTGTCCTGGCGGGTGATGCTGGCCCGGTTGGGCCCGGACCGGTCGGTGATGGTCTGGACCATCCATCATGTGCTGGTTGATGGCCGCAGCATGGCGGTGGTGCTGGAAGATGTCTTTGCTGCACTTGTCGGGGGTGATCTGCCCAAAGAGACCACGCCTGTGACACCGTTTGAGGCCTTTAGCCCGGCGGTGACTGAAGTATCAGAACGGGCTGACACGCAGGCGTTTTTCCGGAACCACCTGGACGGATTCGAAACCCCCAATCAGATTGCCCGATTGGCTGATGGCGTGGATCTGGTGTCTGACCTGGATTCTGGGCGCAAGCGCATCCTGCAGCGGGATCTGTCGTCGCGCCTGCGCCGTGCTCTTGTGCAGCGTGCCAGTCTGGTGTCTTCGCAAAACGGTGCGGAAGAGACAGGCCCGGCGACATTGGCCAATATGATCCATGCCGCTTGGGGGCTGTTGGTGGCCCGCTGGAGCGGGCGGGACACTGCGCTTTTTGGGGTGACGCGGTCGGGGCGCTATCTGCTGGAGGGCTGCGAGCGCACAGTGGGTTGTCTGATCAATACGGTGCCGCTCTATATACATCTGTCTGGTGAAGAGACCGTGGATGGGCTGCTGGCGGCCCTGCGCCGGGATGCGGTGGCGCTGCATCCGCATGAGCACGCCTCTCTGGCGGATATGCGCGGCTGGTGCGGGCTGCCCGGTAGCGTGCCGCTGTTTGACAACATGGTGATGTTTGAACGCGACAGTCTGAATGCGCGGATGCGCCGTCTGGGTGCAGGTGATGCGCAAAGCCCTTGGTTGCACCGCCGGGTGGAGCTGCGCGAAGAGGGCGCGATGCCGCTGACTTTGGCGGCATATGGCGATAGTCGGCCGCTTTTGATGTTGGAATATGACCCCGAGGTGCTGCCGACCGCGCAAGTGGACCGTATGCTGGATCATCTGTGCCAGTTGCTGCAGGCGCTCGCCGAGGCCCCCCCGGATCTTGCGCTCAGCGATCTGATGATGCTGCCGGAGGTCGAGGCCGCGCAGCTGTTGCAGCAGGGGCGCCCGGATCCTGCACTGACACAGATGCTGGCCCGTAACATGGCCGCATCCCCGCCCTGCATGGCAACCCGGCTGGAGGCCACGGCCGCGCGGATGCCAGAGGCTCCGGCTTTGCAGATGGCCCCTGACGGAGAGTTGTTGAGCCATGCCGCACTGCACGCCCGCGCCGACCAGTTGGCGGTGGAATTACAGGCGCGTGGCGCTGCCGCAGGAGACATCATTGCCATCTGCCTGCCACGCAGCCCGGAATTTATCATTGCGATGCTGGCGGTGCTGAAAACAGGTGCGGGGTTTCTGCCGGTGGATCCGACCTACCCGTCTGCCGTGATCGCCCATATGCTGGAGGACAGCGCCGCAAAACTGGGTATTGGCGGGCCGGATTATGGCACGAAATCAGGCTCTAATGATTATATAGGCACGGCTAAATACGGGGCGACTCTCACTCCTGAGGGGCTGACGTGGGTGTCCCCCGATGCGGGGGCTGAGCGTGATGGACCTGCACAGCCAGAACGACCGGCGCCGGATCCGACACGGCTGGCCTATGTGATCTATACCTCAGGCTCAACCGGACGGCCCAAAGGGGTGCGGGTGCCCATGCGCGCGCTGCTGGCCCATGCCAGTGCCATCACCGCCAGTTTCGAGCTGCAGGACAGTGACAGGGTGCTGCAATTTGCCAGCCTGTCGTTTGACGTCGCCATAGAGGAAGTGCTGCCCAGTCTGTTGACCGGTGCCTGCGTGGTGTTGCGCGCACCGGATATGGTGGGCGCACCGGGGTTGTTTCTGGATCGGGTCGCGGCGCTGAGGTTGACAGTGCTGAACCTGCCAACCGCGTTTTGGCATGTGCTCTGTGATGTGATGACCGACAGTGGGCGCAGCCTGCCGCCATCAGTGCGGCTGGTGATCGTGGGCGGTGAACAGGTCAACCCGCAAGCGCTGGCGCGCTGGCAGCAGGTGGTACCGGGGGTGCGCTGGCTCAATGGCTATGGGCCGACGGAAACCACCATCACCTGTACGCTGTATAATCCTGACCAAAATCAGGATGGGCTGGTGGACCCGGCGGAGGATGTACCCATTGGCCGCCCCACAGCCCATGCCCGCGCCTATGTGCTGGCTGCTGATGGCAGCCTCGCGCCGGATGGCGTGGCGGGGGATCTGTGGATCGGTGGCCCGGCGGTCAGCGATGGCTATATCGGCCGACCAGAGGAAACTGCGCAGGCGTTCCGGGCTGATCCTTTTGCGCGGCAGAGCATTGCGGGGGGGCACCACAACAGCTGCCCCGCCGCACGGATTTATCGCACCGGCGATCGTGCTGCCTGGCGGACGGATGGCACGCTGGCCTTTCTTGGCCGGCAGGACCGGCAGGTCAAACTGCGCGGCTTTCGCATTGATCTGCGCCATGTGGAGCAGGTGCTGGAACGCGGGGGCCGCGATGTGCAGGCGCTGGCAGCGGTGCATGGCAAGAATGGTCCCGCGGCACAGTTGTGTTGCTGGGTGCGCAGCACTACGGAAACAAGAACGACGGGAGAATCGGGCGAGGACCTGCTGGATCTGACGGCCCTGCAACAGGTGGTTCAGCGTGATCTACCGGCCCATATGCGCCCGGCGCTGGTGCCCGTCGCGGAGTTTCCACGCACCGCAGGGGGCAAGATCGACATGGCCGCCCTGCCCGCCCCGGTACAGGCTGCGTCTTCTGCAGGTTTGCGCCTGCGCCGGGGAGGCACTGCAGGGGTTGATCCCAGCACCCCACCCTCGCCCCTGGCTCAGCAGCTGACGACAATGATGGCGGATATTCTGGGCCAACCTGATCTGGAAGCTGATGACAGTTTTTATGATCGAGGCGGCCATTCACTGCTGGCGATGCGGCTGATTGGCCGGATCGAGGCGGATCTGGACCAGCGGCTGAGCCTGGCGGCGCTGCATCTGACCCCCAGCCCCCGTGCCCTTGCCGAGGCCCTGACAGGGGTGCAGGACAAGACACCGGATGGTGCGGCCTCGGAAACACCAGAAGGTCACGCCCTGCCCAATCATCTGGTGATCATTCAGGATGGCGCGGCGCGCGCGCCTTTGTTTGGTGTCCATGTGCTGGGCCGGAATGAAGAATTCTATCGCCCGCTGGCCGCGGCCCTTGGGTCTGACCAGCCCGTTTACGGGCTCAGCATAGGCCTGTTGGACAGCACCACCCCCACCGGTGTCCATGCCACGGCCAAAATGTATCTGGATGAGATCCAGACCCATTATCCCAATGGGGTGGTGCATCTGGCAGCGGTGTCTCTGGGTAGCTATTTTGCCTTTGAACTGGCGCGACAGCTGCTGGAGGCCGGACGTGAATTGGGTCTGGTCGCATTGTTTGATGCCGAAGGCCCGGCCGGGCGCAACCGGGTACAGGGGCGTGCCAGGATTGGCGCGCATCTGAGGCTGCTCAGGCGCATGGGACCGTCTTATCTGGCCCATGTTGCGGCCCACCGGATCGAAACATTGCGGAATTCGTTTGAACGGCGACGGCTGGACTGGACCGGTGGCAGCAAGGGGCTGACAATCGAGGCGCTGATTGCCGCAAACCAGCAATCGGTAGAGCGCTACACGCCCAGGCCTCTGGCCACACCGCTGACCGTGTTTCGGGCCGGCGACGATTTATTTGACAGCCCTGAGGGGGTACAGCAGGGGCTGGGATGGGCGCCGGTGGCAGAGGCCGGGTTTGAGTTGATCGAGGTTCCGGGATCTCACCTGTCTATTTTGCAAAACCCCAATGTGCAGGAACTGGCCCAACATATGGCCCGTATCATGCAGCGCAGATAAACAGCCGGGACAGACGGAACGATCCACGGCTGATCCGGGAAGGCCCGCGCACCCGCGCGTTCCTGCGTGGGGTCAGCTAAATGTCAAAACGCAAAAAGCGGGCCATTGGCCCGCTTTTCTCATCCGTAGATGATCATTCATAAGACGATGTCAGCTTGAATCTAGTATCTGCCTCGGCTCAGGCGCGCCGGGCAGATACAGATCTTGCCACCCCATTAGATCGCAAGCGATCAGTTGGTTGTGGTTGTGGTGCTGCTTTCGTCGTCGTCGTTCAGGATCACACCCAGAATAACCGCACCAGCGACGCCGCCTGCGATCAGAGTGCCTTGCTCCAGACCGGTGCCGCTGAACAGAGCCGGTGTGCCGTCTTCCTGAGCGGAGACAGTTGTGGTTGCGGCCAGGGTGGCCAGAGCGAATGCTGCGAAGAACTTGTTCATAATCCAAAACTCCTTTGGAGACCGTTGAGCCAAGAGTAAGTGAGTTACCTCATGATTTCAACGGAGCTTTTAACAGCAATATCCCAACGGTTGGGATTTTTTTTCCGGCGTTGCCGAGATATCGCTCATTTTGGCCAACAGGGGTCGAAATCGCCTGTTTTTCACTCTTTTCAGCGCTAGATCAACCGCCTGTCGTCAGCTGGCGGATACGCAGATACCCCACATTGGGGCCAGCCCATTGCCGTGAGAGCCAGACCCGGCCGCTGGGCGAATCTACCCAGTAGTCATTGACGATCTCGCCGCCACGTCCTGGCTGGCTGGGTTGGCAACGTTCCTCAATATGACGGGTGGGATAGCGCCGTTCCACAATGATGATCGGATCAGGACCCAGATCGCGCCGCGTACAAAGCATGTCGAGCTGCCAGGCCCCATTGTCGAGCCCGCGGATATGATAGCGCCGTGCGCCGCTGTGCGAAGGCCCATCTGCGCCGCCATCGACCAGAGCTGAGCTGGACAGAATATCATTCCCAAGGTTCCGGCTGGCCACCAGAACACCGTCGCGCAGGGTCAGGCTGATATTGTCCTCGGTACGCCAGACCGCCACCGTGCCGGGGCTGTCATCGTGGCGCAGCTGTTGGCGCGACAGATAGGCAAAGACATCGTTTTTCTCGATGGTGACTTCGATATAAGGGGCCTTGATCTCATCCAGAGCCGCCCGTGTCAGCGGGGGCCTTGCAGGTTGATCCGCATTGCCGCCAGAAAGCCGGGCCCCGACCCGCTCCGACAGGTTGCGCAGCAGTTCCACCTGCAAGGGTGGTTGTTCCGGGCCCCGGCTACAGGCGGTCAACACCAGCAGGCCCAGCAGGCCAAATGCCGGGGCCAAACGCCCTTGGATAGGACCAGCCACAGGTGTGTTTAGGAGCGCCATCTTCATTCCCAGATCCTTGCCCGCTGTTGGGTCAGCTGTGCGCGATGGGCCTCGCGGATTTGCCCATAAAGCCGACCCGGGACATGAACCCTCTGGCCGCCGTCCCGCTGGGTCGGGCGCACCACCATGCTAAATGTATTGCGGCTGGGTTTACCCAGAAGCCAGTCCAGCGGAATGCTGAAACGGAACCCTTTGTCAAAGGAGCCTTCGCCAAAATCCTCGGAAGAGACATCGGTGAGTGTGAAGAAACCGCCGACCCGCCAGCCATTGGCAAATTCACGGTCCAGCGCAAAGGTGGCGCCATAATCGCCCGCCAGATAGCGCCCGGCATCCACCTGCAGGTGATAGCCCTTGTCCATCTGGTAATAGGCAGAGGCATGGCCGGTGAAGGTTTTGTAATCCCGGAAAGACAGACGCTGATCAAAATCGCGCTGCACTACGTAATTGCCCTCGATCCCCAGCGCCAGGCGGCTGGAGACCGGTTTCCACAGCACTTCGCCCGAAACCCCGCCATACATGCTTTCAAAGAGACCAACGGTGCTGCGGGCATAAAGATCCCGCCCCATCTGCCATTGGCGCGAGACATAGAGGTTTTCCAATGTGGTGCCGAACCTGGCATATTCATTCTGATCGGTGCGCACATGTGGCAGCACAGAATTGGAGGCACGGCCCCCCTCCACATTGCCCCAGACCCGTTGACGAATGGCGCCCGCGATGCGCCAGCCGGGGGCGGGCACATAGGCGGCCTTAAAATCAACGCCCACATCCAGCCGGAACGGCAGCTCAGGGTCGAAATAGGACGGCGCGGTATAGGGGCTGATGGAGGTGGAAAATGCCGGGTAGAGATCCTGCGACGTCAGCGCCTCCTCTGCCAGTGGTCCGGCTTCCTGTAGGCCGGTTACGGCCCAGAGCGCTTCGGTGGCGTCGGGGCTGTGTTCCAGCGCCTCCAGATCACTGCGCCGGATCACCACCTGTGACAGCGCCAGACCACCGCGCATCGGCACAATGCGGAAGGTCTCAACCGAAGGCGGCAGCAGCCGCGCCATGGCGCGGGCCGTACGACCAATGGCCAGTGTCTGAGACCGGTAGCGCGGGTTGCGATAGCGCAGTTCGGCCTCGATGCCGCCTGTTGGCAGGGTCAGCGCCTCCAGGATCAGACCATCCTGTTGCAGTGCCTCTGCCAGCGCATCGCGCAGGGTCGTTTTGGCTTTGCGGCTCTCGGCCCAGTCACGGCTCCAATGCGCCTCTTCGGTGGCCCAATCGCTGCGCGGCACCACCGGAACCGGCGCGCTGACCCGCAGCGGTTGGGTGGGCTGTTTCGGGTTGAGCTGGATCTGCGCGGTCACGCCGAGTTCTGAACCATAAAGATAATAGGCCCCCAGCCGCAGGCCCGGTTTGGCCTGATATTCAGCGCCGAAATTGAACGAGGATTTGCGCTCAAACACATTGGGCGCGCCGGTCTCCAGCGTATAGGCATCCGAGGAATATTCTGCCTTGAAGCCCCAGCGATCATTGGGCAGCCACTCGATACCGGCAAAAGGCGCCACATCGCCGCGGAACCATTGATCGTATGACAACTCTCCACCGGTATTGCCGGCCACAAATCCAGGGCGGGTGCCGGAGATGCTGCCAATGGACCCGTTGGACCCAAGACGCCCCCAGCCCAGACCCGCGGTCAGCTTCAGTCGGCCCGCGCCGCTGCGATGACTAAGCGCCGGGGTGTCAAAATTCTTGGTGGCAACGATATATTCCCCGGCATAAATGCCGGTGCCGGCAAAATCCTGCAGACCGACGGTGATGGCCGGACGGTAACGTCCTTCGCGCAGGAGCCGCATCCGCACATCAAAACCGCGGTCATAATAGGTGCTGAAACCGGCAATCTGGGCCCCATTGGTCTGGATCCCATTGTAGCGGAACGAGGCGCTGAGCCAGGGGGTGGCCTGAAAGGTCAGATTGTACCGGGCCTGACCGCCAAACCAGGAATAGGTGGTGGCAAACTGGCCGTCCGGCAGCATCTCAGCGCTTGGCATATCCAACAGTCCGGGCGAGCCATAAAAGTTCAGGCTGGGCGGCGGCAGTGGTTTGAAACGGGGAGCTTCCGGTTTTGGTGTTGAAAGCGCGCTCTGGGCCAGGGCGGTTACCGCCCCGAGGCCAAGCAGAGCCACACAGGCCGAGGGCAAAAGCACCGAAGCGCGGAGAGATCGAAGGGCGGAGATCACGGGGTCGGCTGCCTTGTTATCTGGTCGGGGTATTTGGTTGGGAATCGGAAAGCCAATCCACCGACCTGCGCCCCCGGGCGGGGCTGTTGGCCCGGTTAGACCACAAAAGTCGCAGTTGGATCAACGATATGACCGGGTTGCCTGCCGCACATAATTTGTCTGTGGCCCGCAAACTATAGTACCGCCCGGCAGGAGCCGCCGCAGGTCATGTGACAAGAGTGCCCCGAAGGTAAAGAGTCAGGAGGTTTTACGATCCTGTTCCGGGGCGCGATAGCCCTCGACCCAGCGTGTGATCAGCGCGCGGGCAACTCCTTCGTCGCCGGCAGCCACCGCTTGACGCAGGCCCCGGATCAGGGTCGCCACCTCGATCTCCGACAGGACCGCCTCACGGGCACAGAAGATTTTCTGGTGGCGTGTTGTGATCAGATCCGAGCTGAGTGTCAGCTCTTCCTGCATCTTTTCACCGGGGCGTAACCCAATGATTTCAATGGTAATATCGCCATCCGGGCAATCATCATCGCGCACTGAATACCCGGCGCTTTCAATGACCTGACGCGCCAGTTGCAGGATCGATATCGGCTCGCCCATATCCAGCACAAAGACCTCGCCACCCAGAGCTTCGGCGCCGGCCTGAAGCACCAGCTGCACCGCCTCGCGGATGGTCATGAAATAGCGTTTGACGCGCGGATCTGTAACGGTGACCGGACCGCCACGGCTGATCTGTTCCTGAAACAATGGCACCACCGATCCCGACGATCCCAGCACGTTGCCAAACCGCACCATGGTGAAGACGGTGCCGGGGTTGCGGGTGGCCAGATCCTGCAGCACCAGCTCCGCCATCCGCTTGGAAGCGCCCATTACATTGGTCGGACGCACAGCCTTGTCCGAAGAAATCAGGATAAACCGTTCCACCCCGCTTAATGCAGCAGCGCGGGCCAGAGTCTGGGTGCCAAAGACGTTGTTGGCAAGACCTGGCAACGGGTTGGATTCGACCAGCGGCACATGTTTGTAAGCGGCCGCATGCAGCACCACCTGTACATCGTGATGGGCCAGGACCATGCGCACCTGACGCGGGTCGGTGACCGATCCCAGCACAGGAACCAGGGTAATCCCGGTGCCTTCAACCTGCTGCTCCAATTCCTGATGGATCGTATAGAGCGCCAGTTCCGACAGCTCATAAAGCACCAGCTTGCGCGGGCGGCAGGCCAGGACCTGTCGGCAGAGTTCGGAGCCAATAGAACCGCCGGCGCCAGACACCAGCACCACCCGATCCTGATAGGACTCGCTGGCCTCCTGCAGGGGTACATCGTGGGTGGCGCGCCCGAGGAAATTCTGCGGTGCCACTGGCGTCAGCTTGTCCACCAGCGCCTCTTCGCCAATCAGCTGGGCAAAGGAGGGCAGCGCCTGCACCTCCAGCTGCATCCGCTGCAGGCGTTGAATGATCTGAGCCTGTTTCGGCTGACTTTGTGAGGGCATCGCCAACAGCACCCGCTTGATTTGGCGGGCCTCCGCGATCTCAGCAATGCGGGCGGGCGGGAACACCGGCAATCCGACCAGTGTCACCCCCTGCAATGAGGTATTGTCATCGACAAAAGCGACGGGATCGATGCCGTCATGAGCCTTCAGCGCCTGGGCCAGCTGGGCACCGGTGGTGCCGGCACCGTAGATCAGCACCCGGCAGCGCGGCTGGGCACGACGATAAATAGCCACGACGATCTGATACAGAACCGCACGTGCCGCCAGCAGGCAAAGAAAATAGGTGGTGGCAAACACCACATGGGTGCCGGGAGGCAGATCGGGGCCAAACAGCAGCGTAAGCCCCGCCGTGGCCCCGGCGGTGATCGAGGCCAGCAGAGCTGTCAACCCGACGGCGTGGCGTTCATAGGCATTGAGCTGCACCTTGGGCAGACCCAGCCACAAGGCGACCCCGGCCGCCAGCGCCAGCACATAAGGCAGCACCGGCAGCATGGCTGCCAAGGTGGCCAGCGCAGAACCCGGAAGCGGCTGCACCAGAAAGGTCAGGAACAGCGCCAGCGGGATCAGCCCGAGATCTATGGTGAGAAAAATATAGGATTTCTGTTTGCGTGACAGCGCACTGATCAAATTGAACATTCCTGGCCGTCCCCACTTCCAGTCCCCGGTGGCCGTCTTTTTGTGGCGGCCATTTGATATGTCGCGACAGCGCGCCGAAATCCCCCTGGATGCGCCATCGTTTCAAATACGTTTTTATCAATCACCTCCATCAGGACCCCAGACCCTCATGCGGAAGGTCTCTCTGACGGCAGGCTGTGTGTCTCTATGTCTCGCCCAAGCTGTGTCGCAAAGGCAATTTTCCAAAGGCTGAACCCCGGCATCTGCCGGAGGTCACTCACTGGCTACTCTAGACTCATTTGAGGGTTAATACAAAACCGGTGGTGGCAAAAAAGCGCCGTTTACCGGTGATTTGCCTGCTTTTGCCGCCTTGGTGCCCATCTCGGAGAGATCCCGTTGCTGTTCATAACCTCCAGCGCGGGAGCCTTGGCACAAAACCACCTGTCAGAGGCGCGCGAATCGCCGAATCCCCTACCCTATGCCTTGTTCTCATCCGCGCCGGAACAGATTGCCGATGGTTTGAAACACCAAATCGAAATCGTAGCACATGCTTTGATGACGCTGATAAATCAGATCAAGCCGCGCCTTCATCGGCACACAGAGGCGGGAATAAACCTGATCAGTCTCCTCTGCAGTGGTGCAGCGCGTCAGCAAAGCGGCCTCATGCTTGTGATAGGTGATGGAGGCAAGGCCAGTAACCCCGGGGCGTGATTTCAGCACACGGGCGTATAACTCGGGATTGGCCTCGACATATTGGCGCAGCGGCGGGCGCGGCCCGACAAAGGAGAGATCTCCTCGCAGGATGTTCCACAGCTGTGGAAACTCATCCAGCCGTTTGGCACGCAGCCAGGCCCCGGTTCTGGTAATCCGGGCCGATTTATCGCCGCCGGACACGCCGGTGTCGCTGTCCACCACCTTCATGGTGCGCAGCTTCCATAACGCAAAAGGCTGGTCGACGCCTTTCATCCGCTCGGCCACATAAAACAGCGGTCGGCCTTCCTTTACCAGCAGCCACAGCATCAGCCCCAGCAGCACCGGGCCCAGCACGACCACCAGCAGGCCGGCAAAAAAGAGATCAAAGAGGCGTTTGCGCCAGGTCATATGCGGTGGTCCTTATCAGGATCGAGAGTTGGGCAGCAGGTCCAGTTGCCGTGCCTCATTCACCAGATCCGCAGATGTTGCGAGAGGCAGACTAAGTGGCAGGCCGGCTGCGGGCGAAGGCTGTGCCGCCAAAAGCCCGATCAGCCGTGCCACGTCAAGCTGCACCTCGGCAATAGCGTGATCCGGTGCGGGCCTGCGCCCAAAATCCAGCGCTGCCGCCTGCAACAGCCCGCCCATGCTCACCAGACCGGGCTGGGCGATGTTCAGAACCTGCGGCAGATCTGCGGTGCAGACCAATGTCGCCAGAACATCTGCAAGGGTTCGCGGGCCGATATAACTGCGCCGGGGCGTGCGCCCATCAGCCCATTCATCCAGACTGAACCCCGGCCGCCAGCCACCAAGGATGGCATCCAGCCCGGCAATATTGCCGATCCTGAGCAGCGTGACCTCCAGCCCCAGCTCTGTTGCCCGGGTGGTGGCGGCCTGCTCCATCTCAGCCTTGGCCACACCATAGGGCGCAACCGGTGCCAGCGGTGTGTCTTCGTGCAAGGGGCCAGGCGTTACGCCATAGACCGCAGCGGAAGAGGCTAATAACACCCTCCCCGGCAGCGCGGCTGGGCCATCATCGCGGGCCCGTGCGGCGGCATCCAATACAGCAAGCGCCAGATCTTTATGCTGTGCAAACTGACCTGCGCTCAGATCGCGGCCCGCACCACCACCCGGCACCGGCCCCGCCAGACAAAGCGTGGCCGCAGCCCCGCGCGCCACCTGTTGCAGGGCTGCGGGATCTGCAAGCGGATCAAACACATGCCAGCCCTGACCGGGCTGATCTGTCCGGTCAGCCCCCTGTACGCGGCGGCATTGCCAGCGCAAATCCTGACCTGCCCCATCCCAGCACATCCGCAAAAGTCCGCCGATCCGCCCGGAGGCGCCCAAAATCAATATGGGTGGAAAACGCATCATGCCCCCTGTTGTCGTTGTCCATGCGGTTGACGCAGTCTTCACGCCCAGTATCTTGCGCAGAACAAAAATCAAGCCGTTTTCGGACAAGGACTCTCATGCGCCGTCTATCCCTCCTGCTTGCCGCTCTCGGTTTAGCTCTATTGCCGGCGGCCTGTGGCCGTTTGCCCGGCGGCGCCCCCGCCAGCGAAGAGATCCTGAAAACCGCTGATGATGCGGATGCCGATTTTGCGCTTTATGCGGTATCCCGTGCCTTTTTGCCCACCGTGGCCCATTGGCCTGAAACAGGTCCAGAAAGCGGCGGTGCCGATAGCGGCAAACGGCCACTGAAATGGATTGGTGCCACCCAGGGGGCCAAGACCCAGATCATCCAGCCCGGCGATTTGCTGACCCTGCGGATCTGGGACAGCAGCGACAACTCCCTGCTAACCACCCCTGATGAGAAGATGGTCCAGTTGCAGGATGTGACAGTGGCGGCCAATGGCAGCATCTTCATGCCCTATGTCGGCAATGTGAACGTCAACGGGCTGACCCCGAATCTGGCCCGCGAACGGTTGCAGACCGCGATGGAGGAGATCGTCCCCTCAGCGCAGCTGCAGCTGGACATGACCGAAGGCCGTGGCAATTCCGTTGATCTGGTCAGCGGCGTTACCACCCCCGGCACTTATCCGATGCCCGATCGCAATTACACGGTGATGGGGCTGATCGCGGCCGGCGGCGGTATCAGTGCCACCCTGAACAATCCGCAGATCCGGCTGGTGCGCGGCCGCAGCATCTACGGCACATCGGTAGAGACCCTGCTGAACGATCCACGCCGCGACACGCTGCTGCGTGGGGGTGACCGGGTGTTTGTGGAAGAGGATGCGCGCTATTTTCTCTCCTTTGGGGCCACGGGCCGTGAGGATCTGCATATCTTCACCAAGGATAAGATGTCGGCGATGGATGCCATGTCAGTTTCCGGCGGGTTTCAGGACACCCGCGCCGATCCGCAGGGCCTTTTGGTGCTGCGCGAATACCCCAACAGCGCGCTGGCCCCCGGTGAGCGTGGCCCGCGCCAGACACGGGTGGTCTTCACGCTGGACCTGACCTCCGCTGACGGTCTGTTCTCCGCCCGTCGCTTCAAGATCAACTCCGGTGATCTGCTGATTGCCACCGAGGCACCAGTGAATGACGCGCTGACCATTTCCAATATCATCGGCAACTTCTTCGGCGTCTTCAGCCGCGCAGGCGTGCTGTAATCCAACCCAACGAAACGATACGCGCGCTTCTGCTCAGCAAAGGCGCGCGTTTGTTTCATCCCGGTTGACGCTGAGAAAACTCACCTCTGAGGGGTGTGTTTAGGCTGGATCTCTCCCATCCGGTTGGATAATCTTTCTGTGTTGTATCTTACCCGATGTACGATCTGGAATTCTGGCGATTTTGGCCTGTGATCCTGATCAGCCTACTGTCCATTTGCTTCATGATTTTCCTGACGAAACCCTTATTCAGAGCCTCTATTTTCTTATGAAACCCACCACTTTTCGTGTGACCGACGGTATGCGCACGCTCTTGTCCGATGCCCATGTGATGCCGAAACCCTGGCGCGCTGATCGGGATCTGACGGCTCTCAAACGGATCAGTTTTCCACCGAATCTGAAACTCTCAATAGCCACCCGGCACGGGTTGAAAACAAACGGTCTGCTGTCCTTAAGCAACCTCGGCTACATGAGTTACAGTCATTCGCCCGCTCGGGGCTGGTCTGCCGGGGCTTTCTGCTCAATTGCAGGTGGGCTGCGGGTGTTGGGAGATCGTCATCCGATCCGGCGCGTCTCGTCACACCCATTCAGCTATGGTCCCTATTACGAAAAACTGGCCCGCAGTTTCGGGGCCGAAACCTATGAACCCCATTCTCATTTCAGCACCAAGTCGCAACCCGTGCGCATTGGCAATGATGTCTGGATCGGGCGAGGCGTGCAGATTGCTGGCGGCATCACCGTCGGCAACGGCGCAGTGTTGGCTGCCGGAGCCATCGTCACCAAAGATGTGCCCGCCTATGCGGTTGTCGGGGGGGTCCCGGCCCGCGTGCTGAAGTACCGTTTCGCCACCCCCTTGATGGCCCGGCTGGAGGCAACGGCCTGGTGGGATTATCCGCTGGAAACACTGGCGGCCTTCAACATGGGGCACCCGCGCCGGTTCTGCAAAGCTTTCGAGCCGGAGCAAGCCAGTCTCGCCAAACGCGAGGACCGCTGGATCACCGCCGCCGACCTGGTGGCACTGGCTGCTCCAGTTGATACGCCACGGATCTCATTGCACAGGGTCGTCACCCTACCAGGTGACCGTCCGCTGGGTTCTGTATCCAGGAAAGTTCGCCATATTACAGATCGGCTGACACGTATTATGCGCTCTGCCTGATCAGTTCAGCAGTCGCTCCAGATAGGCGCCATAGGCGTTTTTGGCGAACATCTCGGCACGGGCGCGCAGTTGCTCGGCATTGATCCAGCCGGCCTCATAGGCGATCTCCTCGGGGCAACCTGTCTGCAAGCCCTGGCGCTCCTGCAGCGTGCGCACGAAATTGCCGGCATCCAGCAGCGATCCATGGGTGCCGGTATCCAGCCAGGCATAGCCGCGGCCCATGGTCTCCACGCGCAACGCATCTTCGTCCAGATACATCTGCAACAGGTCGGTGATCTCCAGCTCGCCCCGGGGTGAGGGCGTAACCTTCCGCGCCCGTTCCGGCGCGGTGCCATCGAGGAAATAAAGCCCGGTCACAGCGTAGTTCGACGGCGGCACAGCAGGTTTTTCGATGATCTCACGAGCCCGGCCCTCGGCGTCGAAATCCACCACCCCATAGCGTTCTGGATCTGCCACGTGATAGCCAAAGACGGTGCCGCCACTCACCTGTGCATCTGCCGCCGCCAGCAATTTCGGCAGACCGTGACCAAAGAACACATTGTCCCCAAGCACCAGCGCCGATGGCGCCCCGTCCAGAAAATCTTCGGCCAGCACAAAGGCCTGGGCCAGACCGTCGGGGCTGGGTTGTTCCACATAGGTGAGCTGGACCCCCCATTGGCTGCCATCACCCAGAAGCCGGGTGAATTGATCCTGATCCTGTGGCGTGGTGATCACGCAGATCTCACGGATGCCCGCCAGCATCAACACCGACAACGGGTAATAGATCATCGGCTTATCATACAACGGCAGCAGCTGTTTCGATACCGCCATGGTGATCGGATAAAGCCGCGTACCAGAGCCACCGGCCAAAATGATGCCCTTACGTGCTGTCATGCGATCTCTCCCAATTCCTTCAGAATATCCCTGAGCCCGGCCTGCCAATCCGGGCGTTTGATATCAAAAACAGTCTCTAACAAGCTGCAATCAAGCCTTGAATTCAGCGGGCGCGATGTCGGTGTTGGATATGCAGACGTAGGGATTTCCACCACCTCGCAGGGAAGGCCCGCCTCGACAAAGATCTCGGTGGCGACCTTGGCCCAGCTCACAAAAGGCGCACCCTGTAGATGATAAATACCGGATTTGGCGGGATCCGCGATCAGCTGGTGGGCCATGTCCAGACAGGCGGCGGCAATGCCACGGGCTGGCGTCGGTGCACCGATCTGATCGCCGACGATGGTCAGCCGGTCCCGCTCGGCCCCGAGCCGCAGCATAGTTTTGACAAAGTTATGGCCATGGGCCGAAACCACCCAGGAGGTGCGCAGGATCGCATATGTCGCGCCCGCCGCCATCACCGCCTCTTCGCCCGCGCGTTTGCTGCGCCCATAGGCATTGGCCGGCGCGACAGGATCACCGGGCTGCCAAGGCGTCTCGCCGGTGCCTGCAAAGACGTAATCGGTGGAGATATGGACAAAGGGGATCTCCATCTGCGCACAGGCCACAGCCATTGCGCCCGGCGCTGCCCCGTTGATGACGGTGGCCAGCGCCTCCTCCTCTTCGGCCTTATCCACGGCCGTATAGGCGGCGGCATTGATCACCGCTTGGGGCGCATGATCCCGGATGGCCTTGGCACAGGCTTCAGGATCGCTCAGATCCGCCTGATCACGACCCAGACAGATGACGTTGTTATGCAGCGCCAACTCCCGCGCCACCTGTCCGGTTTTACCAAAAACGAGGATCATAGGTGCCTCCTCTTTTCCCCCGCAGTCCAAGACCAATCAGAGCCTGTTGTCTTCTGGCTAGAAATACCCCCGGCAGGGGCCGGTTGTCCAAGCAGAACGCCGTCACTTGCCCGCATCCTTGTCAGTCCCCAACCGCTGGCCGACCCCCTCGCGGTCTTGCAAGGCCCGCCACCAGCTCTCATTGTCGAGATACCATTGAACGGTCTTGGCCAGACCTTCCTCAACCGTGACACTGGGACGCCAGCCCAGCTCATTCCGGATGCGGCTGGGGTCGATGGCATAACGTGCGTCATGGCCAGGGCGGTCCGTCACAAATGTGATCTGATCCTTGTAAGATCGGCCGTCTTCGCGCGGGCGCTTTTCGTCCAGAATGGCACAGAGTGTCTGCACCAGGTCCAGATTGTTCCGCTCGTTCTCGCCCCCGATGTTATAGGTCCGCCCGATTTTTCCCTTCTGAACCACTGTCAAAAGCGCATCGGCGTGATCTTCCACATAGAGCCAGTCGCGGATGTTGGACCCGTCGCCATAGATCGGCAGCGGCTGTCCGGCCAGCGCATTCAGGATCACCACCGGGATCAGCTTTTCCGGGAAATGATAGGGGCCGTAGTTGTTGGAACAATTGGTCAGCAGCACCGGCAACCCATAGGTCTCAGTCCAGGCGCGCACCAAATGATCGCTGGCAGCCTTGGAGGCGGAATAGGGTGAGCGCGGATCATAAGCCGTCTGTTCCGTGAACAGCTCTGCCGGATCCTCAGGCAGGCTGCCGTAAACCTCGTCGGTGGAAATATGATGGAACCGGAACCCCTCCGGGCGACCAGCCTGAAGCCAGTACTTTCGCGCCGCCTCCAGCATATGAAACGTGCCGACGATATTGGTCTCGATGAAATCGCCAGGCCCGTCAATCGAGCGATCCACATGGCTTTCGGCAGCAAGATGCATCACGACGTCTGGCTTGTGGTGGTCAAAAACAGTGTCTAATTCAGCGCGGTCCCGAATATCAACCTGTTCAAAGGCATAAAGTGGGCTCTCTACCACCTCGGCCAGATTGTCCAGACAGGCGGCATAGGTCAGCGCATCAAGATTGACCACCTCATGACCGCGCCCCACGGCCAGTCGTACCACTGCCGAGCCGATAAATCCCGCCCCACCTGTCACCAGAATTTTCATCTCTTTTATCCTTCCCACACGAAGGGGCTGTCGAAGTCTTCAAATCGGGGGGCCTTGGCATCTTTTTCGGACAAAACCGGCGCGTCCAATACACCCCAATCGATGCCGCAGCTGTCCCAGGCCACCGCACCGTCACAATCCGGCGCGTAGTAATCGCTGCATTTATAGAGAACCTCGGTCCGGGGTACGCGCGTGACAAACCCGTGCAGAAACCCTGCAGGGATCAGCAGCTGGCGGCCGTTTTCGGCCGAAAGCTCAACCCCGACCCAACGCCCATATGTGGGCGAGCCTTTGCGGATATCCACCGCCACATCAAACAGCACCCCCTGACCACAGCGCACCAGCTTAGCCTGCGCATGAGGGGGGGCCTGGAAATGCAGCCCTCGCAGAGTGCCCGGCTCCATCGACAGCGAATGATTGTCCTGCACAAACTCAAGATCAATCCCTGCTTCGGTCATCCGTGCGTGGTTCCAGCATTCGGAGAAAAACCCACGCGTATCGCCAAACCGCGCCGGTGTCACAATCTTCACCCCTGGCAGGGCGGTCTCTTCGATCTGCATGTCCTCTCCCCCCGATCTGCTGCCGTGGTCCTGTCTTCTGTCCTAACGCCCAGACGGCTGTGATGCCACGGGAAAGGAAGATTTCTGTCTCTGCCCCCGATCCGAAATTCCCCTGTGTCGCCAGGATTTCATGAGTAATTAAACACATAGGTGCGTTTCACTGATCTGCTGGCCTGCGACCGCAGATCATGCGGACGGGGAATACATACCGACATATCAGGATTACCGCGCGCTTTTGGTCGGAGATGCCGAAGGCTGGCAGGATGGCACCGGCGTCATTCGCTATCAGTTCATCACGTCGATACCTGACTATTATGACTATTATCCGATCTTCGGTGATTATGACGTCGGGGGGAACACCTGTCCGAAGGCGCCACCGTTAACATGGATCCTGTCGAGCAGCAGATGGTGCTGCAAGCAGTCGACGCCTGGAACGAGGTCGCCAACCTATCCCTGACCCCGGCACGGGGCGGACCTGTGGACCTGACATTTGCCAGCGCCCATTTCGGCAATGCAGGATTGTTCGGGTTTATTGCCGATTTTCCGGCACCTGCCGATCTGGGCACCACCCCGTCGCTGGCCGGGGATCTCTGGCTCAACAACAGCAATCCCGACCAATATGCCCGGCCCTGAGGCACTCCAGCTGGAACACATATCTGCATGAACTGGGTCATGCCCTGGAATTACATCACCCCAATGAAATGCCCAATGATCCGGCTACCAATGGCCAGTTCACTGTGATGTCGTATATTGCCCACCCCGGTGAAGAAGCTCTGGACTACGAAAGTCAAGGCTGGGCCCTGCCTCCGATGCTTTGGGATATACAGGCTCTAAAATTGCTTTATGGCGCGAATACATCCACCCAAACCGGAGCCACCAGTTATTTCGGAGATGGTGACGGGCGCGGCACGCAGCCTGATCATCTGGCCTATCAATACGGCGCCGAGGGCATGACCATAGAGGGCGCCGACGGGGTGGCCCGCAGTGTCAGCCTGACGATCTGGGATGCGGGCAGCACTGATCTGATCGACGTCTCCGACCTCACCAGCAACAGCCGGATTGATCTGCGTCCCGGGCAATATTCCACGATTGGCAGCCTTGAGAACAATATTGCCATGGCCGCAGTCCTCCGGGTGGATGGCCGCACGCTCAATCTGATCGAAGACGCCGGGGGCGGGGCCGGACAGGACCATCTGATCGGAAATGGTGCTGCCAACACGCTGCAAGGCACGCGTAATGCCGATATGCTGCTCGGTGAGCAGGGCAGCGATCGTCTGCAGGGCGGCATGCCTTAGAAGGCGGACGCGGGCGTGGGTGTCTTTGTGTTCTGAAGCTGGCCAAGGCCGCCCAGGGAGCAGCCCCCTGATCAGAAAATAAAATCATCTGCGCCCAACTCGGAGGCAATCTGATCCAGCAGGAGGATATCGCCCCCACCGGTCTGGATCAACGTGTTGTCGCCCTGCTGCTGCAACCGCAGATCGCCCATATCCTCGACAATACCCAACCGGCCCAGCCGCCCCAGATGGATCACATCCTCACCTTGGGTGAAATCGCGGATCCGATCGATCCCGTGACCACGTCCAAAGACAAAGACATCCGCTCCCGCACCACCGGTCAGCGTGTCATGGCCGCTGCCGCCATCCAGCGTGTCATTGCCTTTTTGCCCAAACAACTTGTCCCTTCCGCTCTGTCCAATCAGACGATCCCCCTGGGCACCGCCGCGCAGGAGGTCGTTCTGGCCGCCACCGCGCAGCAGATCTGCGTCCGCGCCCCCCAGCAGCCGATCCGCACCGCGACCACCATCCATCGTATCCCGCCCCGCGCCGCCCACAAGCAGATCCCGCGCGTCCTGCCCCAGCAGCACATCATTGCCTGCCTGACCGCGCAGCCGGTCCACGCCATTGCCGCCAACCAGCCGGTCATGGCCACCATCACCCCAGAGGCTATCGCGCCCATCGCCCCCCAGAAGGGTGTCATTGCCTCCCAGCCCATTGATCTGATCGCCGGGGGTGCGGGCCGTGATCCGGTCGGCACCCCCGCTGCCATAGCGTATCGGATCGGGAGCCTCAGCGGGGGGCAGCATGCGATCGGCAAAGACAAAGCCATCCGCAAAGAGATCCGCCGTCTCCAGACTATCGCCATCCCGGCTTTGCACCACAACCTCGGTACGGCTGCCATCCGCCGCCTGATGGGTAAGCGTGGCGCCATCGCTGCGGCTGCGGATCTGCAGCCCATCAAGACTGCGCAGCCCGTCAAACCCCGACAGATCCAGACTGTCCTGACCGGCTTCGAAATCCGTAATGCGCAGGCTGCCACTGCGCCCCTCCTCGGCGGGGCGCAGCACAAAGACGTCCGCCCCTGCGCCACCGCTCAGCACCGCGCCGATACCGCCCGCCAGCACATCGCTGCCGCGTGTGCCGCTGATCCGGCCACTGTCCGTCGTCGTCACATCGCCCAGTTCCGCAAGCGACAGGGTGAACTGCGACAGCCCTTCGGCGCGACCCGAGGCGGCAAAGATCTGCAACTCATCCCCCACCACAACCGCGGCCAACGCGGTGACATTTTCCAGCCCCAACCCGGCCCCCCCGGTGTCACGGGCATGGATGAGGCTCTGAACATGTACCAACTGGCCCTCGGGCAGGATGCGAAACAGCGCCAGCCCATCGTCACTGCCCACCGCCAACACCAATATCTCGCCTGCGATATCAACCACCTCAAGTGCGGCGACACCGCCAAAGCGGGTGGCAGCTGTGTCGAGCACATGATCGGTCAGTGTCATCTGACCACCTGCCCCCAATGCAATCAGGCTGAGCGAACTGCTGCCCGCCGCCGCCATCACCGCCCAGCTTCTACCATAGGCGTTGAAACTCTCCAGCGCGGTCGGCTCGGCAACGCCCAGACCATCCGCCGCACCGAGGCTGGCCACCGGGGTCAAGGCGCCGCTCTGCGCATCCACGCGGTAGCTGCGCACCCCCTGTTCGATGCGGTCTGCCAGCAGCAACACCTGTGCGCCGCCCCCCAGATCCGCCAGCTCCAGCGCCACTGCACCGGGGCGATCATAAGCAGAGGCACTGCCACGGGTGGCAACCTCCTCCCCCGGCGCGCCACCTGCCCCCATCTGCCAGCCACTCAGGCGGCCGTTGACCAACCCGTAGACCACCGATTGCGCGCCGGGTTCTCCGGCACTAAGACTGCCAACAACCATAGCCTCCAACCCCGCGGCGCCCGCCCCGGGCAGGGCCGCCTGTTCTTGTGCGGCAAGCTGGCCATTGCCGCCGATCTGATGAAAGGCCATGGCGCTGCGGGTGCTTCCCTCAACCAGAAGCCGGGTCTCGCCGCCGATCTCCGCCAGAGTCGCCTCGCCGCCGGCCAACCCAAGACCGCGATGATAGACCGCGTCGCGCAAAACCGGCGCACCTCTGCCCAGACTGTAGCTGGCGATGCCACCATTCAGCCCCGTCACGGCAAACAGCTGTGCTGCGCCATTCGCCCCCTGATGGATTTCCAGATCGCGCAAATCGCTGTCCAGCAGCAGATCATCAGCCCCGAACCGTCCTGCAAATCGTAGATCCATCTTAGCCACCCCCGCGCTGTCACATCACCCGACCCGCGCAGGCAATCGCCTCGGGGTCGGGAGCAGCCTCGCGGGGGCGCAAGGCGTCAGGGCGGACAGGAATGGGGCAGAAACGGGGAGATTGTTTACATATTGAAGACAATCCACCCGTTCAGGTTGAAACTATCAGGAGCTAATATGGGTGTTGCAGAGCGCGCGCGCGCGCCCTTAGGGGCCGGGTGATGCAGCTGAGGCATTCTGGCGCCGTCCCCGCGATCAGGAGCTGTCAGAATGCCAGAATACTTGCCCGACACCACGCCGCTTCTTGCCCTGCCTTATCTGATGCCAGCCCAGGCGCAGAAACATGTGACCCATAATGAAGCGCTGCGCATGCTGGATGCGCTGGTCCAGCTGCGTCTCACCGGCTTTGATGCCACCACTCCGCCCACCGAACCTGCCGAAGGCGCGGCCTATGGGCTGGCCGACACCCCTGCGGATGCCTGGGCCGGTCAGGGCGGGCGGCTGGCGATCTGGCAGGACGCCGCATGGCAGTTCCTGACGCCGCAGCCGGGTTGGCAGGCCTGGGCGCTGGAAGATCAGGCGCTGCGGATCTGGGACGGCACCGCCTGGGTCTTGCCAACCCTGACCGGGGATCGGCTGGAGCGTCTGGGCATCGCCACCAACGCCGATGCGGTCAATCGCCTGTCTCTGCGCAGCCCGGCCACTCTGCTCAGCCATGATGGTGGTGGCCATCAACTGAAGATCAACAAATCAGCCGACGGCGACACCGCCAGCCTGCTGTTTCAGTCCAACTGGAGCGGCCATGCCGAGATGGGGCTGGCGGGCAATACTGATTTCACCGTCAAACTCTCGCCAGATGGCAGCAGTTGGGATGCCGCCATGGTGTTGAAATCCGCCACTCAGCGCGCAGGCTTTGGCACTTATAATCCCGGCGCCCATCTGGAGGTCAGCGGCGATGACACCACCCTGCTCGCGCTCACCGCCACAGGGAGCACGCAGGATTATCTTGTGGCCAGCGATGGCAGTGGCGCGGTGTTTCGCCTTGGTCAGGATGGCAACGGCTATTGCGATGGCGCCTGGACCGGAGGTGGCGCGGATTATGCGGAATTTTTCGAATGGCTGGATGGCAATCCGGACGGCGAGGACCGGCGCGGCCTGAGCGTGGTACTGGAGGGCGACAAGATCCGCGCCGCGCACCCCGACGAGATACCCATGGGGGTGATTTCCTCGACGCCATCGATCCTGGGCAATGACGATGGCGGTCGCTGGCAGGGCCGCAGCCTGCGCGACGGGTTTGGGGCCATGCTGCGTGGGGCCTGCGGCACGCCCAGTCTCAACCCCGCATATGATCCCACCCGCCCCTACCGCAGTCGGGCCGAACGGGTGGAATGGGATATGGTCGGCCTTCTGGGCAAGCTGCGCCTGCGTTGCGGCCAGCCCACGGATCCACGCTGGATCCGCCTGCGCACAGTCCCATCCGCCCCAGACACCCCGCCCGAAGGTCTGGAAGACTGGCTGATCCGTTAGGGACCACACGCGCGCCGGAATTACCGGAATTACCGGGATTATTTGCGGGCGTAGATATCCTCGTAACGGATAATATCATCCTCGCCCAGATAGCTGCCAGTCTGCACCTCGATGAGAACCATCGGCACCTTGCCGGGGTTCTCCATCCGGTGTACCGCGCCCAGCGGGATATAGACGGACTGGTTTTCACTCACCAGCTGCACCTTGTCGTCCACCGTCACCTTAGCGGTGCCTTCCACCACGATCCAATGCTCTGATCGGTGATGATGGCTTTGCAGCGACAGCGCCGCTCCGGGGTGCACATGGATGCGTTTCACCTGGAACCGTTCGCCCACGACCAGGCTTTCGAACCACCCCCAGGGGCGATGATCCTTGGGAAAGGATTCAGCCTGGCGGGCAGATTTTTCCTTGAGCGCCGCAACAGCTTTTTTCACGTCCTGCGCGCGGGAGGCATCCGCCACCAACACCGCATCAGGCATGGCCACAGCAATCACGTCAGTCAGCCCGATACCGACAACCTCCAGCCCGTCATCCTCAGATCGCAACAAGCTGTTGCTGCAGTCGATGGCAGTGGCGCGGCCTTGGGTGACAATTCCCGCCCCATCCGGGCCGCTTTCGCGCCAAACCGCATCCCAACCGCCCAGATCAGACCAGCCCCCGGCATAAGGCACCACAGCGAGGTTATCCGCCCGCTCCATCACCGCATAGTCGATAGAGATATCCACCGCCCCGTCCCAGGCGTCCGGGTCCAGCCGCAGAAAACCAAGATCCGGCTCACCTTTATCAACCGCCGCCTGCACCGGCGCGATCAGATCCGGCGCATGAACACGGAACGCGGCCAGAATTGCCTGAACCGAAAACAGGAAAATACCCGCATTCCACAGGAACTGGCCCGAGGCAAGCATGGCCTCGGCGGTGGTCAGATCAGGTTTTTCAACAAATCGTTTGAGATCAATCACCCGTGGTGTGAAATCACCGGGATCGCCATCCAGCTCAAGATAGCCATAACCGGTTTCCGCCCGGTCCGGCTTGATCCCAAAGGTGACCAACCGGCCATCCCGCGCCGCCGGTTCCGCCGCCGCCACAGCCGCGCGAAAGGCCGCCGCATCCGGCACCACGTGATCCGAAGGCGCCACCAGCATCAGCCCATCCGGGTCGCGTGCCGCCAGCCACAGCGCCGCCGCCAGAACCGCAGGCGCCGTATTGCGTCCGGCCGGCTCAATCAGAATGGCGCCCGGATCAATGCCCGCCTCGGCCAGCTGTTCGGTGACGATAAAACGGAAATCAGAATTGGTCAGCACCATCGGCTGCGCAAACCCATCCCCCGACAACCGCAGCGCGGAGGCCTGAAACAGCGTCGTCTCTCCCACCAGGGGCACAAATTGCTTGGGGTAGCTCTTGCGCGACAACGGCCACAGCCGTGTGCCCGAGCCGCCGCACAGAAGAATGGGGGTGATCATGGGCTGTCCCTTTCTGACCGGTCTGCGAGTCTTATCTTGACCCGTTTCAGGTCAATGTCTGCCCGTTTTTCGGGCCATCTGACTGTCTTTTCTGGGCCTTTTTTGGGGCGATGGCCAGTGGCACAGTGCTGAGCCCGCTCTGAAGGGGTGTTTTTGACCCAAATCCTGTGCTCAGATCAGCCCCACCTTCAGACTGATGTTTCGTTCGGATCGGTTATTTGCTGCGCAAACTGGCCTGATCCTGCTCCAGATACCAACCATATGTCTGCACCAGCCCCTCGCGCAGGGGGATCCCCGCCTGCCAGCCCAACCGGGCCAGCCGTGAGACATCCATCAGCTTGCGCGGGGTGCCATCGGGCTGGTCGGGATTGGTTCGGATCTCACCTTTGAAACCCACCACATCGGCAACCATCTGTGCCAGTTCCAGGATCGAGATATCCTGACCGCAGCCGACATTGATATGGCTGAGCATCGGGTTGGTTTCACGCCGGTAGGTATCCACATCCAGATCCAGCACAAACAGCGAGGCCGCCGCCATATCATCCACATGCAGAAATTCGCGCCGGGGCGTGCCTGTGCCCCAGATCGTGACCTGATCATCCCCCGCCCGCGCCGCCGCATCAAACCGGCGAATAAGCGCAGGCAGAACATGGCTGTTTTCCGGATGGAAATTATCGCCCGGCCCATAAAGGTTGGTCGGCATCACCGAGCGATAGTCACGGCCATATTGGCGGTTGTAGCTTTCGCACAGCTTGATGCCTGCGATCTTGGCAATGGCGTAGGGCTCGTTGGTGGCCTCCAGCGTATCCGTCAGCAGCGCCGCCTCGGCCATCGGTTGGGGGGCCAGTTTGGGGTAGATACAACTTGATCCCAGCTGCAGCAGCCGCTGCACGCCCTGCGCATGAGCGGCATGGATCACATTGCATTCAATCATCAGGTTTTCGTAGATGAAGTCTGCCGGATAGGCGTTATTGGCATGGATGCCGCCCACTTTGGCCGCGGCAAGGACCACCTGATCGGGGGCCTCTGCGGCAAAAAAATCCTGCACCATGGCCTGATTGGTCAGGTCCAGTTCACGGCTTGTACGAGTGAGC
>NZ_JBKBEU010000003.1:0-130976 GCF_047372505.1 Phaeobacter cretensis | reverse complement strand
GCAAGATTGAGAACTGGTGGCACGCTAAAGTGCCCGTCAGAGAGATGGCGCGTGTCTTGAAGCGCCACAAATCGACGATCTTTCGCGAGATCAAACGTAACTTTTGGGCTGATGATGCGTTCCCGAAGAAGTATGCGGGATACTTCGGTCATGCTGCTCAATTGCAGACGGACAAACGCCGGTCCGTGCAGCGAAAGCTGATCCGACATCCAGACCTGTGCAGGACGGTGATCGCACGCATCAAACAAGGTTGGACGCCCGAGCAGATCGGCAATCGCATGATCTATGAAGGCGCGAAGCTGCGTGTCTGCCAGGAAACGATCTATCGCTACATCTCTTCCCAAGAAGGCATGGACCAAGAGCTCTGGTGGTACCTGCCCGAGCACCGAAAGTCGCTCAGGCCTCGCCGGGCAAGGAAACGCCAGGCGCTCAAGTTCGACCGCGATGTCAGTATCCTGTTTCGTCCCGATGACGTGGCGCACTGCCGCCAGTTCGGTCACTGGGAGGGCGATTTGATGCTGTTCAAACAACGCTTTGGGCAATCAAACGTGACCTCGCTAGTTGAGCGCGTGAGCCGGTTCACCGTGCTTCTGAAGAACCCGAACAAGCGAACAAAACCTGTGATGGGCAAGATCATCAAGGCCGTGCGCGACCTGCCCCACCTGGCCCGCAAATCTATCACCTTCGATCGCGGCACCGAATTCGTCAGCTGGCCTCATCTGCAAGCCGAGATCGGCACGCAAACCTGGTTCTGTGATCCGTCCAGTCCGTGGCAGAAAGGGACAGTCGAAAACACCAATCGAAGGTTGCGAAGATGGCTGCCTCGCAAGCGCGACATCGCGGCGGTCTCAGATCATGAGTTGAAAATGATCTGTGACCGCCTCAACGCGACGCCCAGAAAATGCCTCGGGTGGAAGACCCCCGCAGAAGTCTTTCGCCAAAAGATGATGGAAGAGCTCGGCCAACGCCCCTACCCTCAGAAGGAATAGGAGACGCAGTTCAGGTATCGCTCACACCGTGCAAAACTACTGTGGCTTTTCCCAAACCCCGGTCACAAGACTTTCGCACCCATTGTTTCAAGTGTTGCAATGAACAGCGCGAGCCTTGTAGCTGAGTGTCGCCAATTGGCGTCAGTCGGGTGATTTGTGCAACTATAAGGGGAAAGCTATTCACAAAAAACAGCACGTCACGATACTAAAGATAAGGAGTGATGCGTGAGGCGATGAACAACGATTTGATGATTCGATGCGCTAGTTGGCTCAAAGAAGTCACACTGCGGCATACGCGTCAGGGTGGGTTCGGCGAGCGATGAGAACTGTAAAAGGTTGATGGCATGAACACATCGAAAGTCGAACTTATCGTTCGGAAATTACAGAACTTTTCCCAAAGAGAACTGTCTCGGCCTCGGGTGGAGCTGCTTAGCTCATCCAACAATATCGTCGTTCGGGCCCCTGGAGATGGCGATGATTTGGTGCTGAAGGCTCTGGTCGATACGGATGTCGATCTGGAAATCTGGAACATGTTTGCGCCGCGCATCAGGGATAGTGTGCTTACGGTGCCCACGCTTGAAAGCCGGGTTATTCATGGTGAAGGCGATTCAAACGACTTGCCGATTCTGATTTCGAAATATGTCGAGTGGCCGAACTTGGTCGATTGGCTGCCGGAGAATTCGTTTGCCACGATCGAGCGCTCTTATATCGACATCTGCGCGCGCGTGATCGAGCTTGGCATGACGCTTGCTCCGCCACGCGAAGGCTTTGGTCCATTCAAACGCAACTTACCATTGTACCCCAGCCCGCAGGCCTACTATGCTGGCCAGATCAAGAAATTCGCCGGGCGGATCGCCGCCACCGGGGTCGAACAACCGTTGAATTGGCGGGCATTCGGCGAGCGCATGACCGAGGCGTTTGATCGCTATTTGGACGATGAGGCGAAATTCGGAATTATGCCGGTCGACCTGAATTTCAAGAATTTTCTGGTCACTGACAACAACGAATTGGTGCTGCTGAACATTCCGATCTTTATTCATGGACCGCTGGGCCACGGTCTGGCCTCGGCGGTTCTCCAAGCACGCGGACAAGCCCGTCATGAACAAGTCGCCAAGGAATTGGTCGCTCGGTTTCCGGGCGTGAGGTATGAAACCCTAGCCCTGTTTGAATGTTACAACTTACTGGGAGTGATCGCCTTTTACGCCCATGACGGGCCAGAGCCCATTTTGGAGACGCCCATGTGGGGCAGTGATCGGCTGTTGGTCGACGTAATGGTTGAGACAGGGTGCATCGCCGGGATCGTCTAGCGCGGGCTTTGATGCCCAATCGTCTGAAACGAAATGACGGCACCATTCGTTCGAATAGTGCCGCATCGTGATGTCGCCGAGAACGCGCCTGTCGTCAACCTGTGGCCTTTTGCAGCGGTGGATCACGATGCCCGAAGCAATGCAGCCGCACGCGTTCAATCGCTTTGTTGAGAAAGGCTTTGGCAGCCTTTGCATCGCGTCGCGCGGTGAGGCGAAAGTCAATCATCTGGCCATTTGCATCGACAGCACGCCATAAATAACGCCATTTGCCACCAACGCGGATGTAGGTCTCGTCGACGTGCCAGTCGACACTGGCCCTCCGTAGGTGCTTCTCTGTTTGCTTGGTCAATTCAGGGCCAAACTTCTGCACCCAGCGATAGGCGGTCGACCGATCAACCGTAATGCCGCGCTCACCTAGCAAGTGGGTCTATTCCAACAAAGGTACGTAATGCGACATAGGATTAGGGCCGCGCCCTGACGCGGATGATTGTCTGCCTGCTTGTCTCGAACTGTCGCGCGATAGCTGAGATTGTTTCGCCGTTTTCCAGTTTTTGCTTCACTTCGGCCTGCTGATCCTCGGAAAGGGCTGATGGTCGTCCTAAGGGCTTACCTTCCGCTTTGGCGCGCGCAAGGCCGGATTGGGTGCGCTCGATGAGCAGGTCGCGCTCGAACTGTGCGACGGCATTGATGACATTCATGGTCATCTTACCAGCGGAGCTGGTGAGATCGACGCCACCGAGGGCGAGGCAGTGAACCTCAAGGCCTTCGGACAGATCATCAAATCCCTCTTCATACTGCGCTACATCGACGATCTCGCGCTCCGGCAGGCCATTGAGAAGCAGCTCAACAAGGTCGAACTTGCCAATCGTTTCACCCGCGCCGTGGCTGTCGGAAATCCTCGCGAATACACCCAGACCGCAAAGGAAGAGCAAGAGGTCGCAGAGGCCTGCAACCGGTTGATCCGGAATGCCATCATCTGCTGGAACTATCTCTACCTCGCCAGACAGGTCGAGAAGACACCGGATGTCGAGGCGCGGGAAAACCTGATGCGTCTGATCGCAGCCCACTCGCCAATGTCATGGGCCCATATCAACATGCTCGGCGAATACGATTTCTCAGAAGAAAAACTCCGCGACACTATCGGTGTCCTACCCCGGAAAAAGGTGGCGTAGAAACAGCGTGAAAACGGGAGGTGCAAAAACAGGAAAAAGCACGACACAACAGACCGCTTCAACAAATCCTGTGGGACTTTACGTACCTTTGTTGGGAGGAACCCATCCATCTGATGGAAGCATCCTCGATACCTTGGAGGCAGCGGAAGCGAAGCACGACTTGGTGTTCGTTGATCTTGAAGGTGTTGCAGGTCTTATGGCCTCTTATGCTGCGTCTGCATCAGATATGTGCATCATTCCCATGCGGCCCAGTGCTCTTGATGGGGACGCAGCAGGAGCGGCACTCAAGATGATCCGGGACGCCGGTCGCGCTGCTCGCAGAACTGTTCCCGCTCGAATTTTGATAACTCAGACCGATGCCGCCATCGTCACAAAATCTCACAAGGAGCTACTTGCTGAGCTAGATGGGGCAGGGGTCGAACGCCTGCAAACTGAGCTTATGCGTCGAGCGCCATTTGAGCGCGTGATGGCTGAAGGTAAGACTCTTTTTGAGCTTGGTCACAATCAGTCTGTAGCAAGCGCGATCAGCAACACGGCAAGACTCGGGAAAGAGCTGGCTGAAATACTGGAGGCGGAATAATGGCAAATAGCTTTCTGAACTTGGATGACGACGACGAGAAACCAGCAACCGATGTTAAGATCGGCGCGGGACTAAAGAGTAAACCGAAGGCAAGTCGCGCCAAACCGGACAGAGACGCTGTTGCAAAAGCTGGGGAGGCGCATGGATTTACGCGATCAACGGAGCCTGTTGCCGCATCGTCTTCCCCAAGAAGAGGTCGACCACCTCTGAATGAAGACATGACTTATTGGCGTATCTACGTCTCAAGCAAACTTCGTGACGAGCTGAACCAGCTACGTGACGAAGAAGGCAGGCGGCTCAATGATGTCATTGAGGATATGTTGAAGGCATATCGAAATACGAAGAATTAGGTGGAATTACACTCGAAGTAACCCGCGTTTACATATTGTTCTTGTGTTTAGGGATTCTTCACATCACAGTGTCAGAAAAATACCCAGATAAGTTGAGTCAGGGGCACTGAGCAAGATGACCGAATTTGAGATGCTTATGCAGCAGAGTGGCTGGACTGTGCCAGAGGCCGCCGAGGTCCTTGGGTACTCAGAAGGTCACGTCTATCGCTGGAAACGGGGCGAAGAGGCTCCGCGTGATGGTGTCATTAAACTGCTAAAGATGCAGGTGGAAACCCTTAAGTCCGCCCAAGGCAACACCGATTTCAGCTTTATTGATCTATTCGCTGGAATTGGCGGTCTTCGTAAAGCGATGGAAAGTGCCGGTGGTCGCTGTGTTTTCACTTCAGAATGGGACCGTTTCGCTCAGGCGACCTATCATGCGAATTTCCCTGACAATCGGCCTATAGCTGGCGATATCCGGGATATCGCGGCAACTGACATTCCAGACCATGATGTTCTGGTCGCTGGATTCCCGTGTCAGCCATTCTCAATTGCCGGTGTCTCCAAGAAAAATGCGCTCGGCAGGGCGCACGGCTTCGATGATGAAACGCAAGGTACGTTGTTCTTCGATGTCCTGCGCATCCTGATGCATCACCGGCCAGCGGCCTTCCTGCTGGAAAACGTGAAGAACCTCAAGAGCCATGACAAAGGCCGGACCTTTGACGTGATCAAACGAAAGTTGATCGACGAATTAGGTTACACGCTTCACACCCGGATTATCGACGCTGCTAATTTTGTGCCGCAGCACAGGGAGCGAATTGTCATGGTCGGCTTTCGTGAGGAGACTGGCTTCAGTTTTGACAATGCGATCTTGCCGGGGCGGAAGGGCAGGGGGATGCGGGATATTCTCCATCCCGAGAATGGAACCGAAGAGCCGGAAGGCCATTTTACGGTCGGGCCAGACGCAGAAGTCAGCAGCAAATACACACTGTCAGATAAGCTCTGGAGGTACCTTCAGGACTACGCTGCCAAGCATCGCGCCAAGGGCAACGGATTTGGATTTGGGCTTGTGGATGGGGACAGTATTTCACGGACGCTCTCTGCCAGATACTACAAGGATGGCTCTGAGATCCTTGTAAGCCGGGGAGAGGGTAACAATCCACGCCGTCTCACGCCACGGGAATGCGCCCGCCTGATGGGCTATGATGAAAGCTTTCGCATTCCGGTCTCAGATACCCAGGCCTACAAGCAGTTTGGCAATTCTGTAGCTGTGCCAGTGTTTGCGGAA
Source organism: Phaeobacter cretensis (assembly GCF_047372505.1). NCBI lineage: Bacteria > Pseudomonadati > Pseudomonadota > Alphaproteobacteria > Rhodobacterales > Roseobacteraceae > Phaeobacter > Phaeobacter cretensis. Next base: position 125,311 of record NZ_JBKBEU010000003.1, on the reverse strand, counting down.
GTGGCAAGGCTGATGCGTCCGCATATTGCTGAACTGGTGAAAACGCCTCTCAAGAAAGTTGGCTGATGTCCACAACACGGAAACCCGCCGTCGAAACATGGCGGCGATCCATGGGGCAGACACACGGCCCGAGCTGATTGTTCGTAAGGCTCTGCATGCCCGAGGATTCCGATATCGACTGCATGCAAAAGACATTCCTGGCAAACCAGACATCGTTCTGCCGAAGTATGGGGCAGCAATCTTCGTGCATGGGTGCTTCTGGCATGGCCATGACTGCCCGCTGTTCAAATGGCCTAAGACCCGCGAAGAATTCTGGCGAGAAAAGATAGGTCGAAACCAAGCCCGTGACATCGCTGTACGTAATGAGATTGGGGCAGGGGGATGGCGTATTGCCATTGTCTGGGAATGCGCACTGAAGGGCAGGGGGCGTCTGCCATTGCCGCCCGTCATTGACTCCCTCTCTGCGTGGCTGTCCTCTGGTGCAGACGAATTCTGTATTGAAGGCCAATGGATTGACGAACCCGCTAAACCAATTGCTTGACCAGATGGCCGCGTATGGCGCTGTCAGATTTTATGCGAAACGGCTCGCCCCAAATGACAATTCCAAGAACCAGGTTTATCTGGGTGGTGGCTTTGGCGCTCTTAACATCATTCCTCATGGCGAGATTGAAGACGATGGCAGCTCACTTGCCGGATCAGTCCGGGACAGGGCGAAAGCAAAGGTCAATTTCTTTTGGGTCGACGACGAGGGGCTCTCGCTTGCTCCAGACGCTCAGCTGATCCTCTACCCAAAGTATCCGGAGGTCAGGATGTCAGGCTTCCTGCGCGGCGCTGTAAGGGCACCTGGAGAGCTGATGCGGTCACGTGACGAGGGCAGGGTGCTTTTCTTTGGCATCAGCCTTGATGGACGGGTCTATGGGCATGTCGTGGCACTTGACGATCCTATTGCTGTAGCCTTCGACACCGCTTCGCAAGGGCTCGATCAATCGGGAGTGTTTGTTGATCTTGAAACGATCCGGCAAGGCGGCATCAATCCGAAGCAAGCTCTTCTCGATGCGTTGCGTCGAGTACATCAGAAGGGCTGGATTCCATCACAGAAGATGGGCAGGGCAGGGGTACCGGAACCCTACAGCGCCCGGAACGGCGGCGGTTACACCCTTGAGGCCGAACTGGGGATTTCGCCGAACGGCTATGCCGAGCCGGATTTCATGGGGTGGGAAGTCAAACAATACGGTGTACGGGACTTCGAAAGATATGCAGCCAAGAGTCCGGTGACGTTGATGACTCCTGAGCCAACCGGTGGCGTCTACCGGGACGAAGGTGTGGAAGTGTTTCTGCGCCGGTTCGGTTATCCAGACAAAGCCGGGAAGGCAGGCCGGATCAACTTCGGCGGTGTCTATGCCAACGATAGGGACTTCCACGCTGAAACGAACTTAGCCCTCCGGATAACAGGCTTTGATGCTGAATCCGGCAAGATCACGGATGTGGATGGCGCGATTATGCTCATGGCACGCGATGACACGATAGCAGCTTCCTGGGGGTTCAAGGGGATCATGGCGCATTGGAACCGCAAACACGCCAAGGCGGCTTATGTCCCGTCTCTAATGCAGGGTCCTCCCCCAGAATACAGTTACGCGTCCGTTGTCCAGATGAACGAAGGGACGGATGTGCTTCTTTTGCTCGGCGCGTTTGCAAGTGGGGCCGTCTATTACGATCCTGGCATCAAGATGGAAAATGCCGGTACAGACAGGCCAGTCACCAAGCGGCGCAGCCAGTTTCGGGTCAAACATGTAAACCTATCAAGTTTGTACCGTTCGCAAGCAAGGTTTACTCTCGTAGATTGAAGTCTATGCGGTTATGTTCAACTTAGAACATTCAGAGCCCGTTACTGTAGTGCGCTATTTTTAAGCAGGAATTTTGATGGATAAAGTTAAGGCCAACGAGCTATCAGAGAAACTAACTGGACAGATGATCAATGGCTGGCGCGTCGGGAAACTGATTAATTTCGGTAAGTCTGCTGCGGTTTTTAAAGCCCAAAATAATGAAACGAGCGAATTTGCGGCCTTAAAGGTGTTCGATGATGATCTTATCGAGAAATATGGAGATGATGCCCAAATAGCTAGAATTGAACGCGAACTGGACCTAGTCGGGCAATCGCACCCCAATATGGTCAAAATTCTTGATGGCGGCGTCGACGATATCACTGGAAACCACTTCCTTCTCATGGAGTTTTTAGACGGGCCTAACCTCAAACAATGCTTAGGGGATATTCCGGTGGGTTCGGTAGGGAATCTTGTTTCACAACTATCGTCTTGCTGCGAATTTCTAGAGAGTATGGGATTGGCGCATAGAGACATCAAACCTGAAAATATTGTCGTTGTAGAAGATTTTAGTCGCCTCATTCTGCTAGATTTTGGCGTTCTTCGACCTGTAGGCGATGGAGGAATAACAGACGGAGATGGTGTCCAATCGTTTGTAGGTACGCTGCAATATAGTTCTCCTGAGTTCTTGTTGCGCAACGAAGAAGACAGTGTTGAAGGTTGGCGGGCTCTGACATTTTATCAGATCGGGGCGGTTATGCATGATTTGATTATGCGCAAAGAGATTTTTGCAGAAAGTGCTGAGCCGTATGCGAGGCTCGTAATGGCCGTTCAAAATGATACGCCTTCGATTCACAACAGTTCTGTACCTAACTATCTGATCGAAACCGCAAGACTGTGTCTAAGCAAGGACCCTAAAGTACGTGTTGGGCTCCTGAGCTGGGCTTCATTTGACCCACCTAAAAATTCGGCAGAAGCCTTAGACGCTATGAAGCAACGCGTTGCGGCCAGATCTTATATGGTCGAAGAAGCCGGAACTAACGATCAGGATTCCGCTGATGCTATTGCTGCGTTACTGGAAGACGTTGTGACACATCTCAAAGTGAAGGTTCGCAGTATCCGGAATTCGAACAGATCAGCGATCCCCCCTGTGTTGATTACTAGAGATGATAACATCGTCAACGTATCCTTTAATAAGTCGAACGAGCATGCGCTTGCTTGCGATATAAGAATATTGCTGGAGATTAAGATCATAGACCCTGCAATTAGTGCCGTCGAACTTACGGCGGTACCCTTCTTTTGCGAGCATCAGGAAGCTGCGGATTCTATCCAGTATACCCTCTATAGGGGGGTATCAACGGGCGGTAACATACTAGAAACGCTTGAAAAGTGTATTTATTCTGCAATCGATCAAGCACAGCAGGCCACGCCAGATGCAGACAGCTTTGCTATTTCATTTGAAGAAATTTGCATAATTGAGGATGAATAATGGGCGCTACTTGGTGGACAAACCCTTCAGAGCTTGATGCTGAACAAAAACAGGTCGTTGCGCTCCCAGTTGACGGACATCATCTTGTGATGGGCCCACCGGGATGCGGAAAAACGAATTTGCTGCTCTTACGAGCGTCGTTCCTTCATAAGAAGGGGCTCAAGAAGATTGCAGTATTGACCTTTGCAAGAACGCTAAGAGAATTTTTGGCATCTGGAGCCGATCATTACTCGTTCTCTAGCGACAAGATACAGACCTATGTGCGTTGGGGAATGGTTTTACTTGCTGAGAATGGGGTGCACCTCGAGGAGTCAGAAGACTTTGCGGCAAGACGAGCAAGCTTGCTTAAGGCGTTACTGAACCTCGCAGATAAGAACCTTCCCGAAAACCTTTTTGACTGCATCTTGCTTGATGAAGCACAAGACTACACCTCAGATGAAATTGCGGTCCTTAGACGTTTCACGCCCCGGCTCTTTGCTGTTGGCGACAGCAAACAACGAATACAGTCGGAGGAAGATGAGGTCTTAGACGGCTTAATCGCTGAAGGGATAACGCTATCAACGCTCAGTTTTCACTATAGAAATGGTTTAAAGATTTGTAGAGTTGCGGACGGCATTCAAGGCCAAGTGGATAGTGAAGATGGGCTAGAAGCTCGATCCAACTATGACGAAGATGCCTACCCTTCCACAGTTAAGGCAATTTCAGGGGCTTCACTAGACAATCAGGTTGAGGCTGCAATCGAAGAGATCAAGACCCAGCTTCAGGCTTATCCAGATGAGTACATAGGTGTACTTTGTCCGCGTGCACAAGAGCTGAGCGAAGTAAGTCAAGCATTGTTGCAGTCAGAAATCGCTGAGCATATTCATGTACAGCACGGTGACTATGAACCACAAACACTTGACCGGCGTGTGATAGTCACGACGATCCACGGCGCAAAAGGTCTGGAGTTCCGAGCAGGCCATGTGCTCGGAACGGACCTAGTTAAGAATTTCAGACTTCAGCGGAAGATGAGTTATACAGCCGTGACTCGATGTAAGACGTCACTTTCCGTCTATCATAACCGGGACCTACCGGGATACTTCGAAAGTGGAATTCAGGCCTGCGGTGCTCCACCAAAGGAACCTACAATAGACGATTTGTTCGGATAGGGGGCGTTATGCAGATTTCTATGCTCAATCGCGAAGCCCTCCTCGATTGGTTGGCTGGAAGTTACTCTCCGAAAGCTTCCCCGATCACGCTTCGGCAATTAGCCAAGCCCTTAGAGGCAGACGTTGCCCTGCTATGGAAAACTGATCAATCGGCTTCGCTGACACCCGTGGTTTTGGTCAAACAGCGGGATTTGAAAGAGTTTTATGCGTTTGTGAGTACTTACGTTTCCACGTATCGCCCGTTCTCGGCGTTTTTTCACGTTTTGCCGTATGAAGAGGCCACATCGGTGGCTGGCCTTCGTGATCGGCGGCGGCCTGCTACTATTGACGTCCCTGATGAGCTAATCGGAGTAGCGATCGCTGAGGCTTACGCGCAATCACGGGGCAAGGTGCGGACCGTGAATGAACTAACGGTGCAAGGCCTTCAGGCTACTCTTTCAGCGACGTTGTTTGAATTCCTCATTCGTGGAGGTGAGCTGAAGGAAATGCACAACATCGCTGAGAAATGGGCCGCGATAAGGGGAAACTCCTCTGACCCATCTTTGGCGCTTGGCGCAGAGATGATTCTGGACGTATGGATGACGATAGGCGCAGCCTTGAACTCTCCGAAGACAAAGAAGAAAAGTGATGTAAGGTCCAAAATTTCATCCTCGCTGAAGGCAGCTTTGATCGAGAAGTCATCGCTAGAAGATTGGTTCTTTCCACTAACCGCTGGCATTCCAGAGCTCGGAAATGCTGTGAGTAACATGAGGCTTGCACGTGAAGAGCGCGTCAGAACGCTGCCAAAAGCGTTCAGCTCGTTGCGGCAGTCAAATTCCGACTCCACTTTGAAGGAATTTGTGGTCGGCGGGCTTTTGTCGATGGTGAGCAATGGATCGTTTGATCAACTAAAATTGCTTGACGAGACATTGCAAGATTTCCCGAAAGCAGCGCTGTGGTTTGGAGTGATCTCATCTTTGCAACAGCGCACTGACGCTCTAACGTCTGGCAACTGTCTTGGACGTAGAGCCGTAAGAGACCTAAAGAGGCCAGCTGATCTTTTTACTCCACCAGAAAGCGACATATCTTTTGACGAATTGATGATCTTGAGTGAAGAAGCACTCACTGCTGACAGTTTTAGAACAGCACACAGCAGCACTATTTCAGTTGCTCTACACGGCACCGTCTCTGCGTCATTTCGAAACCCCAAAACTAAAAGACAAGATAGCGATGTTCAAAAATCCGTCGATCGCGCAAACTTCGATGCCGAAAAATTTGAAGAACTCAGATTCTTACTTGATCGAGCAAATAGAGTAGTCAGAAACTTACAGCCATCTGCTCAACGTGACTTGTTCGAAAACCATTCGAAAAACAACAAGCGGCGATGACCAAGGCATCACGAATATTTACATAATCTTGCTTATCAGATAGGTAAGCATTACTGATACATCTGCCTGCTCAAGCTATTGAGGCACATCCCTGTCTGATAGCAATTTGAGTGCTCCGCGCACGCCGCATTTGCCTGGAACGACGCCGAGGAAAATGAAATCCAGACCCTCAGTCTTTCGTCATAAATGAGGGAGCCTCGGGGGCAGGTCAAAGCGACTCCAGAAATTCCAGCAACTTCTCCCTCTCATCCTGATTAAGTGAGAGGAAATTGGAGCGCACAGAGGGGGTCTATCCCAACAAAGGTACGTAATGCGACATAGGATTAGGGCCGCGCCCTGACGCGGATGATTGTCTGCCTGCTTGTCTCGAACTGTCGCGCGATAGCTGAGATTGTTTCGCCGTTTTCCAGTTTTTGCTTCACTTCGGCCTGCTGATCCTCGGAAAGGGCTGATGGTCGTCCTAAGGGCTTACCTTCCGCTTTGGCGCGCGCAAGGCCGGATTGGGTGCGCTCGATGAGCAGGTCGCGCTCGAACTGTGCGACGGCATTGATGACATTCATGGTCATCTTACCAGCGGAGCTGGTGAGATCGACGCCACCGAGGGCGAGGCAGTGAACCTCAAGGCCTTCGGACAGATCATCAAATCCCTCTTCATACTGCGCTACATCGACGATCTCGCGCTCCGGCAGGCCATTGAGAAGCAGCTCAACAAGGTCGAACTTGCCAATCGTTTCACCCGCGCCGTGGCTGTCGGAAATCCTCGCGAATACACCCAGACCGCAAAGGAAGAGCAAGAGGTCGCAGAGGCCTGCAACCGGTTGATCCGGAATGCCATCATCTGCTGGAACTATCTCTACCTCGCCAGACAGGTCGAGAAGACACCGGATGTCGAGGCGCGGGAAAACCTGATGCGTCTGATCGCAGCCCACTCGCCAATGTCATGGGCCCATATCAACATGCTCGGCGAATACGATTTCTCAGAAGAAAAACTCCGCGACACTATCGGTGTCCTACCCCGGAAAAAGGTGGCGTAGAAACAGCGTGAAAACGGGAGGTGCAAAAACAGGAAAAAGCACGACACAACAGACCGCTTCAACAAATCCTGTGGGACTTTACGTACCTTTGTTGGGAGGAACCCCACTGGCGCGGGCAAAGGTATTTTCGTGGATGTACGAGAGGACCAGACCGGGACAGTTACCTTGGTACTAAATGATGTGTCGGTCGTCGGCGTTGCCAATCACGGCGTTCACATCTCTGACTGCTCACTGGCAGATGATTGCGGCGGTGGCGGCGGCGGTGCCGGCGAAGGATCCGACGCCTCGATCCTTGTTCGACTAACCAATGTGATCATTGATGATGTTGGCAACGGACGGTTTGACGCAGATGGCTTGCGTGTTGATGAACGCTCAGAGGGCTCGGTGACACTCATCGCAGACGCATCGAGCTTCACACATGTCGGCGCAGACGGCGTGGAACTGGATGAAGGTCAGGACGGCGATGTTCAGGTGAACGTGTCTGACGCAGTTTTCAACAACAATGGCGCTTACTGCGATCCGAGTGTTCTGGCAGCGTTTTTGCCAGAAGTCGATGAAGCTGAATTTGACCAAGGTCAAACGGCGGCAGACGACATACCTGGCGAGATAACCGGATCTCCGGATGACGCGTGTTTTGAGCGAGAAGTCGATCTCTATGACGACGGCACTGTGGAAGCCTATGAATTTGGCATTGATCTCGACGATGGCTTCGACGTCGACGAGGCTGGCCCAGGATCAATTCACTTGCTCATGGAAGATTCCGAGATTGTCGGTAACCTCGACGAAGGCTTGGATTTCGACGAAGAAAACGAAGGTGGTATCGTGGTTTCCGTTCTGCGCACACATGCAGCAGGAAACAACGACGATGGCTACAAGATTTCCGAAGAGGATGCCGGCGACGTTTCGGGCACCTTTGTCATGAGCGCGGCAGCTGAAAACGGAGGCGTCGGGTTTGTTCTTGAAGAAGCGGGTTCCGGCGATTTGGCGCTTACTGCAGCGAACCCCGTTTCATTCGGGAATGACGGAGGTGATGTCTCTTTTGAGTTGGTCCAAGAAGATGAAGGCGCTGGCGGCGCTCTGATCTTTGGCGGTGCGGTTGCCGAGCCGATGGAGCTGCACGGTGTTGTCCTGGAGGACAATTGACAACGCAATTCTCATGAGATCCTGCGCCGTCATCGTATGAGATGGCGCAGGACGATATTGGCGCTCCTGGAGCGCATTTATTTGCGTTCCTTGCACGTTAGCCGACAAGAACATCTATCCAGGTTTTGACGAACGTTGCGCCAATTTGCACGGATGGGGACGATATCTGCACGAGGTGAAAAGAAGCTCTACCACCTCTTTGCCGAAGTCACCGTCCCCGCTTCGCACAGTGGATTTTAAGCAAAGCGCCGAGCCATGTACTGCAGAAAGTCCCAGATAGTTCCCTCGAGATCATCTGGAGCCAGCGGCCCGGTCTGAAAGTATCGCGTGTTTTGAGCACGCTGCAACGTCTCGAGCTTGGCGCGATCCTCCGCGTTGAAGTCCTTGCAGAGTTGCACATAGTCGACGACTTCCTGATCGTCGGGATCGGTCTTGAACCCAGCAACACCCCAGCGGATCGCGACCTTGTCGACGCCAGATGGGCGCAGACACAAGTAAAGCGTATAATTCGCTGCCACCGCCACTACAAAGCTTGGAAAGACATTGAACAAAACCGAATTGCGTTGTTCGTCTTCTGTCATGTCCTCGTGGAAGGGGCCGCGCGGTGGAAACTCTGGATCATAGTAAGAGCGATAGGCGGTCCAGCGACCTTCTCCGGGAACTTTGCGGCAGAGCTGCGTTGGCGTCATCGGTTGGAGGGTTTTAGGATGTGTTGCGAACAGGTGATACCCTTCCATGAAATTTTCGGTCAGGTTCTTCCAGTTCGTGCCCCACTCCGCCTCGTCGGAAAACAACAAGTTTCTTTGCTCGTTGTGGTAATTGCAGATAATGCTCTCCAATGTCGCCAACTGCGGCGCCAGCGGATCGGCGTTGCCATCTAGATTGACAAAGATGAAATTGCTCCAGATCTCCGTGTTGAGCTGAGGCAGTCTGCACTTCTTACGATCAAACCCTTCGACCTTGTTCATAAGCGGCGCAGTTTTCAGTGCACCGTCGAGATCGTAGGTCCAGGCGTGATAGCCGCACACGAAGCTGCGTCGATTGCCTTTGCCCTCTGCCACGAGGTTCCCTCGGTGGCGACAGACATTAGATAGGACACGCACTTCCCCATCATGGTCGCGAGCGACGATAATCTGTTCGCCGATCAGCTCAGTGGTAAAATAGTCTCCAGGGTTTGGAACTTCCCCAATATGGCCCAGGCAGATCCATTCCTTGCGAAAAAGCTCTTCCTTCTCATGTTCAAGGAAATCCGCAGAGGTGTAGAAGTCAGGTGGCATCGTACGTGCTTGCGATGTTTCAAGATTAGAAAGCTCCGCAAGATCACGCCGTATTTTCTCGACAATATCGATCTGATCGAGGGCCATCCCTCTACTCCTTCGTCAAACTGTGATCACAGAATCACTATCACCTCTAACGCGAGAACTCCATATATTTTTGACTACAGTGTCGGCCGACCAATATCTGACTTAGGTATGCAAAGTTCTGTGCAAGTCCTGGACCGCCGGTATTCGCTTGGTGTTTTGCCAAACCTATTTTTGAACAACTTCGCGAAGGAAGCACAGGACTGGAACCCACAAACGATTGAAATCTCCGATACAGGCATGTTGGAATCCTCAATCAAGCACCGTCCCAGTTCCAGTTGTTGAGCTCGGTAGAATTTCAGCGGAGAAGTATCCAAGTCACGCTTAAACAGTCTCTCAAGTTGGCGGGTTGAAGTGCCCAATACGTCAGCGATTTCCCTGATCGGAAGTGGTTCTTCCAAGTTATCAACCATCATCTGGATTGCAGCTTCCAGAACTCTTGGGATACCTCGGTATCGATCTGCGATCGTACAGGTCTGCTTCCTCTCTGGATTTCGCACCGATTGCAAAAGAAGATTATTGCGTGTCCAGTCGGCGACTTTGGCGTTGACGTTGGCTTCCACCCAATTCAGTGCGAAGTCCATCGCCCCCAGTTCGCCAGAACAGCTCACAAGTTTTCTGTCGCACACGAAGATGCACTCTTCAAATTCAACCTCTGGACAGGTCTCGCGGTTGACGGGAATTCGGCTCCAGTGGTCAGTGCCTCTGGTGATATGGCCCGACTGGGCTATGGTTCGTATGGCTGCGCCGATGACACAGAGCGGTGTCGCAGTGACCCGGCACCAACGAGTCAAAGCCAGTAAGTTGCCTTCGTCGGGTTCCGATAACTGCTTACCGGAACACACAATAAACAGGTCAGGTTTGGATAAGCTTTTTTCGTTCGCATAGTAGTCAGACAGTCTGCCGTCGGGCACAATCTTAACATTCGAATGCGAACCAATGATCTTACCGGACGCTGTCAGGAGTGAGACATTCACATAGTCAGACGGTGACGCGGTCTGGACCGATTCAAACACATCCGTCAGTGATGCTAGGCTTAGAAGAGAAAACCGCTCTGTGAGTAGAATGGCAACATCAAAGCATCGCCCGTGTTGTTGGTCTTGGCGCTTTGATTTCTGCATTGAAACATGTTGGTTCATTAACTCAACCCGCTGATGTGCATTGCGATCCCCGAAGCATCCTCCGAAAGCAATCGACACGTTTCCTTTGCTGAGGGTGGTCCTAGAATAACGGCAGGTTCGCCACTTTTTTGGTTTGAGCTGTCCGTCGTATGCAGGTCTTTCGCCGTTGTCCAAGCCCTCTACGCTGCAGCGATTTCCTGCTTGCGACGTGCGACATAGGCTTCCAGCTCTTCTTCCACGGCGGGGTCGATCGGCGGCTTCTCATATTCGAGAAGTAATTGCTTCCAGATCGCGTTTGCTCGCTCGGTCGCGGTTTTGCCACCGTCATCGCGCCAGGTTTCATAGTTGCGCCAGTCCGACAGGATCGGGTTGTAGAATGCGGTCTCATACCGTGCGAGCGTATGGGCAGTTCCAAAGAAATGACCTGCAGGACCGACTTCTGCAATCGCATCGAGACCGATGGCGTCGCTGGACAGGTCGATTGGTTCTAAAAGTGCCGACTGCATTTGCAGCAGTTCTGCATCCAGGATCAGTTTTTCGAACGAACAAGTCAGTCCGCCCTCCAGCCAGCCGCCTGCGTGCATCATCACGTTGATATGACCCTGAACACAGGCGTTAATCGACATGTCAGACTCATATGTTGCCTGGGCGTCGACACAAGCAGAAGCGGTGGTGTTTGACGAACGGATCGGCAGACCATAGCGACGCGCCATCTGTCCCGATACCAGCACCGACTGCGCGTATTCTGGGGTTCCAAAGGCGGGTGAGCCAGTTTTCATGTCCACATTAGAGGTGAAGTGCCCGTAAAAAACCGGTGCACCCCGTGCCGCTGCCTGGCCGAGGATGATCCCCGCCAGCGCCTCGGCGTTCTGCTGAACCAGCGAACCGCCAATGGTGGCCGGACTCATTGCCCCGGCCAGAGTGAAGGGTGTTACATGTATGGGCTGGCCGGCGCGGGCGAACTCGATGAGGCCCTCAGCCTGGCTGTCATCCAGTAAGAGCGGAGAGTTAGTGTTAATCCCGCCTATAATGCCGGGCCGTGCCCGAAGGCCGTCATCATCGGTCTGCAAAGCTATCTTAGCCATTTCGATACAGTCTCGAGCCCGCTGCGCAGAATTGAGCCAGCAAGGTTGCCAGCCCTTATCGCAAAGCGTGGTCTGGGCAAGCATCATGTCCAGATGCCGAGTTTCTGGTGGCAGCTCCAATGGCTCGCACCCCGAACCACCTTCGTGGTGGAACACGTTGAGTGACGCCGAAAGCTTCACAAAATTATGCATGTCTTCGAGAGTGCCCGCCCGGCGACCGCGATCCAGGTCGGACACAAAGGATGGCCCGCAGACCGTGGCAAACGTCAAAGAATTGCCACCCACCGTAACCGTCTTATCCGGGTTGCGTGCGTGGATGGTAAATTCCGACGGAATGCCAATCAGCATCTCTTCGACCATGGAGGGGTCAAAACGGACCCGGCCGGTGTCGTGCTCGACATTTGCGCCTGCCTGCGCGAGCAGATCAAGTGCAACAGCGCTGCCGACCTTAAGTCCAATGTCGCGCAAGACTTTCAGACTTGCTTCGTGAATTGTCTCGACCTGATCTGCTGAAATAAGCTCGACCGGCGGTATGGGATTGCGCAGTTCGGAAAAGGGACGTTGGGAAAAGCCCGTATTACGTGGCTGGCGGGTGGAACGGCGGCGTCTGGACATCATGTGGCTCCTGGTTCAGTTGCGAAAAGGTGAACTTCCTTCTCGCCGTTCCGGCCCAGGTTTCAGAATGAATGATGTCTGTCATTTCCTAGATCCTCATATCACGCGCGCATTCGGCTTCCGGTGGGATCATAAAGCGGCTGCGGCGCCAGCTTGGCTTTGCGCAATGTCCCAAGGATCTCCACCGCGTAGTCACCGTCTTCGCGATACCCCTCAGGAACAACATACCCAAGGGCGATGTGCTTTTCCACTACAGGCCCCCAACCACCCGAACAGACATAGCCAACAAGAGATCCATCAAGAAAGATCGCCTCATCCCCCCAGATTGCATCCCCTCCTACCTCCACAGTTAGCGTGACCGGCCGTTCGCGCGGAGGACCATAGTTCAATACCGCTTCGCGACCGATAAATTCGCCTTTGTCAGACTTGACGTGGTTCATCATGTCACACTCATGAGCGTAGTAGTCGCTAGTGATCTCTGATCCCCAGGCCGGGTAGCTTTTTTCCAACCTTAGCATCATCAGAGCACGCAAGCCGCAGAGAGCGGCCCCTTCTCCGCGCAGCGCGTCAAAGATTTTGCGCTGCTGGTCAAGGGGCATGTAGAGTTCATACCCCGCCTCACCAGTGTAAGAAACGCGCAGAGCGACGACTTCTTTCACCCCTGCCAGCGTAATCTTCTTTGCGTCCATGAACCGAAAGAACTCCGTTTCCATACGCTCGTCGCTTAGCTCAGCCATAATGCTCTGAGCGTTAGGTCCAGCCAGTGCCAGGCCCGCCAAAACATCCGAAAGGTTTGTTACGGTCACACCCTCGACGGGCAGGAACCGTCGGAAATGGCGCAGATAGGCCAGCTGCATCGCGTAGGTGCCGATGATTAAGTAGCGATCACCAAGGTTCGAGATGGTGAAATCACCGATCACCCGACCTTTCTCCGACAGCATTGGTGACAGGCAGAGCCGCCCGGGTTTCGGGAGCCGGTTGGCCATGATCCGATCAAGCCAAGCCGCAGCATTTGGACCTGTGACCTCGATTTTGGCCATGTCGGAGAATTCAAACAAACCTGCACCACTTCGCAAGGCCTGGCCTTCCTTGGCCACAGGACCCCACCAATTTGGCTGGCGGTAAGTCAGGCTGTCGACAGGTTCGGTCCCTTCTGGCGCGTACCAAGTGGCGTGTTCTCGCCCAAACCCCGTGCCAAAGACCGCCCCCGCTTCGATCAGCCGATCATGTACTGGTGATTTGGCCTGCGGGCGAGCAGCCGGGAAGCTCTGATAGGGAAAGACCTTCTCGGATCGATTTTCATAGAAGTACCGGGTCAACTCCTCGGTGTATTTCTGCGTCGCAAAGGCTCCGAACCGCGCGACGTCCCAATTGAAAATATCGATCTCTGGTTCTCCGCCGACAATCCACTCGGCCAAGACACGACCGATGCCACCGCCTTGATTGAAACCCGCCATAACGCCATTGGCGCAGAAATAGTTCCGTAGAGCCGGATGCGGACCGATCAATGGTCCAAGATCCGGAGAAAAAATCATTGGCCCGTTTATCACCCGCTTCACACCCGCCTCTCCTAGACAAGGCATGATCTCAACCGATCGCTCGAGATTCCATTCCATGCAAGAGAGGTCATCAGGCAGCAGTTCATGTCCGAAATCCAGCGGTGTTCCATCCTTGGCCCAATGCCGCATCTTGTCCTCATAAGCGCCCAATAGCAGGCCCATGCCTTCCTGCCGCGCATAGCAGCCGGTTTCGTTGTCGTTGATCTGGGGCAATTCGAACCCGAGGTTCTCAATCAACGGGATGGCTTCTGTCACAAGGTACTGATGCTCGACAGGCATCAATGGCAGTTCTATCCCCGCCATCCTCGCCACTTCACGTCCCCAAAGGCCGGCGGCATTTACCACATACTCCGCATGGATCGTGCCTTTTTCCGTAATCACATCCCATGTCCCATCCACCCGCTGATTGGTGGCTGTGACCGGGGTGTGCCGGTGTATCGTCGCGCCCAGCAGGCGCGCTGCGCCTGCAAATGCGTTGGTGGCCGAAGCCGGATCAACGTGACCGCCCTCGTCTTCCCAGAACGCAGCAATCATCTGAGAGGTATCAAGAATTGGTGCCTTGGCCTTTGCTTCTTTCAAAGAAATAAAGTGCCCCTCGATCCCAAGCCTCCGACAGGCGCTCTGCATCATTGCATTCGAATCGATCTCGTCTTGGGTACGGCAGATGTTCAGGCCGCCAGTGAAATGGAATCCACAGTGCTGTCCATGCACTTCTTCCAACTCGCGATAGATCTGAAAAGTATAGCGATGCATCTCGGCCGAAGCGTTGGGTCGAACAACGGTGAATAGCCCACCCGCCGCATGCCAACTCGAGCCAGATGTTAACTCTTGGCGTTCCAGCAACACCACGTCACTCCAGCCGTTTTTGGCTAGATGATATAGGATTGAGCATCCAACGACGCCGCCGCCGATCACTACTACTCTTGCCGTTGTATCAATATCAGTCATGCTTGGATTCCCAATCTGTGATCACAGATTTAAAGTCAGAAAAAATTCCAATCAACCCCTCAAATCACTCTCATTCAGATGACAGCGAATATCATGCAAACTTCCTTCGCCTAAGGTGTTGCCGGGGCGTTCCATGTCGCACAGGTCACCGATGCGGCGCGCGCAGCGTCGTTGAAAAGGACATCCTTGTACTGGCGGCGACAATTCGGTCGTATCGTCGGCCAGAAGCGTCGGCACTTTGTCTGGGTCCGGTTCCAGAGCAGCATTGAGCAGTAGTGACGAATACGGATGGTATGGTGCTCCAAAGACATCCTCCGTTGGGCCCATTTCGCACATTCTGCCTTGGTACAGAACCATCACGCGATCAGATATGGCCCGAACCACCGCAAGATCGTGGCTGACGAACAAAAGCGCCGCACCAGTTTTCGCCTGAAGATCGACCAGCAGATTCAGCACGGCAGCCTGAACTGAAACGTCTAGCGCCGAAGTCACCTCATCGCACAGGATCAGGTCTGGGCGTGCAGCAAAAGCACGGGCTATGCTGATCCGTTGTTTCTCACCTCCACTCATCTGTGTCGGCAGTTTGCGCAGATAGGACGGACCAAGCCGCACCTGATCAAGAAGCTCAACCACGCGATCCTGCCGGGCCCGGCCGGTCAAGTTTTCGTAGAGCTTCAGAGGGCTACTTATGATTTCCTCGACGGTCTGACGCGGGTTCAGTGAGGCGTCGGGGTTTTGGAAAATCATCTGAATGCGACGTTTCTGCTCGCCGGTCCTGTCGTCTAGTGAATGCGGCAGCACCTGACCATCTGGACCATAGATACTCCCCTCGCTTGGCGGTACGAGGCCGGATATTGCCTTAAGGATCGTCGATTTCCCAGAACCACTCTCGCCGACCAGCCCCACTGTCTCACCCGCGCAGATAGACAAGTCGATCCAGTCACAGGTCGGCGTCGGCCTTGGCTTCCCGATCACTCTCTCAATCCATCCCGGTTTGTCGTAGCGGATCTGGACACCATCCAAAGAAATGATCGGCGATCCGGCCTTGACGTGTTCGCGGCGTGTTGACGATGGCAACGCAGCATCTCGGGCGATAGACTCGGCATTATGGCAATGCACGATGTGACCACATCCCTCTGCCTGTTCAGTGGGTTTTTCGACCCGGCAGATATCTGTTACATGCGCACAACGCGCCGCGAATAGGCAGCCACCTTCCCGGTCGCCGGGAGAAGGTGGGCGCCCCTCCATCGAGGCTGGAATAGCGACCTCTGACAGCTTGGGAATCGATGCTATCAGTCCACGCGTATAGGGATGAATAGGATTGCGCAGCACATCTCCGACTGGGCCATCCTCGGCGATTGCGCCGGCATATAGCACTACTACACGTGTGCAGACACGCGCGATCACGCCCAGATCGTGGCTGACGAAGACCATCGCCAGGTTGCGCTCTACACGTAGCTCGGCCAACAACTCAAGAATATGTGCTTGCGTCGTTACGTCGAGTCCGGTTGTCGGCTCGTCAAGGATTAGCCCCTCTGGTTCTCCGGCCAGCGCCATGGCGATTGCGACGCGCTGTTGCTGCCCGCCGGACAACTGGTGCGGATAGCGGTCAAGGATCACCTCTGGATCAGGCAAACGCACATGATTAAGAAGCTCGACCATGCGCGCTTTGCGATCGGCTTCAGTGATATCGGAATGCAGTTCCAGTGCCTCGGTCAGCTGTGCAGCGATGCGGAGATTGGGTGAAAGGGCTTGTCCTGCATTTTGCGGGATTAGGCCGAGCCGCCCTCCTCTCAGCTTCTGCAGCTTTGCCAAAGGCAGGTCAAAGACTGACGCCCCATCAAAACTCGACGAACCCTGCAGAACATGTAGCCCTGTATCCAAATAGCCCATCATCGAAAGAGCAATCGTGCTCTTTCCACTGCCGGATTCTCCAACAAGTCCAATGGATTCACCACGTTGGACTGCCATGTCGATTCCGCTGACGATATTGAATGAAGCATCGTTCATCGGGATACCGATGCGCAGATCCTGTGTTTGAAGCAGATTGTCCGAAACTTTCACCCGCCGATCCTCGCACGGTCGACACCCAATGCCTTGGCAAGCGCGTCTGCAGAGAGATTTAACCCAACGATTAGCGTGCTGAGCGCGATCATTGGCGCGATCACAGGCCAAACCGAGATCGACATGAAGTTCCGCGACGACGCGATCATCAATCCCCAGTCTGGCGTCGGCGGGGTGACACCGAACCCGAGGAACGACAGCGCGCTGAAAGTTAGCAGCATCCAGCTCCAGCGCATCGCGCCTTCGACCAAGACCACATCCAGCACATTGGGCAACAACTCCCTCACCACGATTGTCACACTGCGTTCCCCACGTGTGCGGGCGGCGGTGATGTAATCCTGGGCCACCACGTCGAGCGTGCCAGCGCGGATGATACGGATGATTGCCACCGCATAGAGAATCCCAAGAGTCAGGATCATCACAATAGTGGCGGTGCCAAAAATTGCGATAATGAGCAGAAGGAGAAGCAGCCAGGGGATCGCTAGGAATGCATCCACAACCCGCATCGCAACGTCATCTACCGTACCGCCGATAAAGCCTAGAAAAATTCCGAGAAACCCACCAAGCAAAAGTGCCAGCATGGTCCCGAAGAATGTTGTAATAAGAGCCGGACGCCCTCCAAGCAATGTGCGCGAAAGAACGTCGCGCCCCAGATTGTCGGTCCCCAGCCAGTGCTCGGCACTTGGTTTGGCAAAGATCGCTGTGGCGTCCTGCATGGCAAAATCATGCGTGACCAGCACGCCCGCAAAAACAGCAATGAACAGGTGAGCTGACAGGAGTGTGAGCCCCACCTTCCCCGAAGGCTGTCGCCACATCGCTGCAAGCACGCGTAGGAACTGAATG
This sequence comes from Phaeobacter cretensis, assembly GCF_047372505.1. Lineage (NCBI taxonomy): Bacteria > Pseudomonadati > Pseudomonadota > Alphaproteobacteria > Rhodobacterales > Roseobacteraceae > Phaeobacter > Phaeobacter cretensis. The sequence continues at coordinate 107,714 of NZ_JBKBEU010000003.1, read as the reverse complement.
TGAAGCCGCGGGCGCAAGTCGATTTCGGTGGCCTCGACACTCATCCTAGTGACCTTTCATTGTTCTTAGTTTCGGATTGAGTATCAGTGTCAAGATATCGGCAGCCAGATTCAGTCCGACATAAATGCTCGCGAGAACCAGAGCGATTCCCTGTACAAGGGGCAGGTCTCGATCGCCAATGGCATCGACGATCAACCGGCCAATACCGGGGTAGTTGAATACAACCTCGATCACCACGACCCCACCCAACATCCACGCAATGGTCAGAGCTATTAGGTTGATGGTTGGAACCAGCGCGTTGGGGAGCACATGGCGCCGGACCATCGCCCAGTATGGGACGCCCTTGAGTTTAGCCATCTTGATGTACTCGCTGTTCATTACGTCAATGACGCTGGTGCGAACCATACGCATGATATGGGCCGTCATGATGCCCGCCAGAGCAATCACTGGCAGGATGATGTCACCCAGGAATTCACCCAGTGGGGCTGCCGGTCGGGTGATGACAATGCCGGGCAACCATTTCAGCCAGATCGAGAAGATAAGGATTAGAATGGTCCCCATGACAAACTCGGGAATGGTCATGACGACAATTGCGAAAGTGGAAAGACCGATATCCAGTGGTCGGTCGCGCCAAAGGCCAGAGACGGTACCCAGCATAATTGCAAGCGGCACGCCGAGTGCACAGGCTGAAAGTCCAAGCAAAAGAGTGTTCCGCAATCTGATGCCGACCAATTCTGTAACGGTATCTTTGCGTGCCATCGATTGGCCTAAATCTCCGTGCAGGGCAGCACCGATCCACTCGACAAATCGTTCAAAGGCCGGGCGATTCAACCCAAATTCCTCTTGGCAAAGCAACAGCCTATTGCCCTTAGCGGCCCGCCCCAGGAAGGATGTACAGGCATCCCCCGGTAACGCCTCGACCGCCAGAAACACGATCGTGACTACGATCGCGATGGTGATGGCCGCCAGGACCAGTCTTTTAAGAAGTAGATTCAGCACATTAGATTACCGGAAAGGCTTATTCTTTACCGACAAGATGCCAGCGGGTGTGCTGTTCGTCTATCTCATCAAATCCGGAAACCCCTTCAGCGAGCACGCGAGTAATGTTCAAGTGGAACGGAATTAGTGTGCCACCTTCTTCCCATAGAAGCGTCTGAGCATCGCCATAAAGCGCAGCCCGCTCTTCGAACGACGGAGCACGCCGCGCGGCGTCGAGCTTATCGTCAAATTCCGGGTTGCTGTAACGCGACTCGTTCCAAGACGCGCTGCCTCGGAAGGCCTCATTCAGGATTTGATCAGCGGGGCGTGAGCTCCACCAGGAGAGGAAGGCTGGATGTTTCATCCAGACATCGCTCCAGTAGCCGTCGGACGGTTCCATGTTGATCGAAACATTGATGCCCGCAGCGGCCGCTTGCTGCTGGTAAACCTCCGCAATATTGACCCAGTGTTGGTCCAAATTCGACGTGCTGATTTCAATGTCGATGCCGTCTGGATAGCCAGCTTCAGCCAATAGAGCTTTTGCCCCTTCAATATCCTGCGGGCAGCTTTGTTCAGCCCGGTACTGGTCCGCAGGAAAGACCGGATTGTCACAGCTGACTGTGCCACCGTTCGGGCCGACGACCAATTCGGCCATCGCTTTCCGGTCGACGACCATTCGCAGGGCTTTGCGCACCTTAGGATCATCGAATGGCGCTTCGCGTACATCGAAGGATATGCCCTTCCAATCGCCCGCTGAGTAAGACTGCAATGTGAAACTGTCGTTATTGGCAAAAAGCGGAGCTTGCTGCGCGTTCACGGACAAAATCCAGTCGATCTGCCCTCCAAGCATGGCCTGTACACGCGCCTGTGCATCCGGGATGCCGATAATTTCAATACGGTCCAACTTGGGCGCGCCTTCCCAATAATCGGGATTGCCAACTAGTACGGTTGTGCCTTCGGGATCGAGCGTATCTAGTTTGAACGGACCGGTGCCAATGCCGGTATCACCGATAGTTGCTCCGGACTCGGATGGGATCATCCGCACACGATAATCAGTGAGCAATAGAGGGAAATCCGCATGGGCATTGTTGAGGTGAAAGATGACCTTATGATCATCGACAGCTTCGACAGTCTCGACAATTTCGAGAGCAGAAGCGAGAGGTGATTCATTGGCTGGATCCTTGATCCGCTTGAACTGCTCGACCACATCGGCGGCATCAAAAGTACTACCGTCGTGGAAGGTCACCCCTTCGCGAAGATTGAAAGTCCAGTTCTTGGCATCTTCTGAAGCCTCCCAGCTGACCGCAAGGGATGCCTCGGGACGTCCATCAGGGGCGATGCGGACCAGCTTGTTCTGAGCAATGATGACGGCATAGTAGAACCGGTTCGTGCCGATCGGATCCATACTTTCGGCTCCGCCCATTCCGACCGGGTGTCCAAAGCGGAGTACTTTCTCCGCATAAGCCGATTGCGCCGACAGACCGATCATCCCCGACGCGCATAGTGCAGTGGTGGCTAAAAATTTTGAGATGTCATTCATCGCTAGCTCCCTATTGTGCGTGTGATCCCAATCTGTGATCACACATTTATTTGTGCAGAAGCTGCCTCAGTCTGCCAATCGAGTCAAGAAAATCTGTGATCTCAGATTTGCAAGCGCCTAATCTTCACCCATCGGACACGGCCCGTCGCTCGCGTTCACTGAAATATGTGGAGCCCCAATTTACATCGGATTCAATCAGCTCACGCACTCGTTTCGCGTCTCCAGCTTCGAATGCATCAATGATGTCGTGATGCTCGTTGGCCCAATCCTTTTGTTCAGCGAATTCTCGAATGGCACGGCCCAGCCAGGGCCCACTGCGTGCATAGAGTGTCTCGGCGATCTCGCTCAGATCTGAGTTGCGCGTCGACTGGTAAATCAGTGAATGGAAATGAAAATTGTTCAATAGAAAATCGTGTGCGTCAAACCTGCTCCAAGCATCATCCATCTTCGATGCGTACCGACGAAGGCGTTCCAAATCAGCACTGGTCAGAAAAGAAATTGCGCGTTCCGCTCCAGCCCCCTCAAGTGTGGCGCGCACAAAGAACAAATCTTCGGCATCTTCAGCAGAAATATCAGGGACGCGATAGGCACGCTTTGCCGATCCAACAAGGGCCTTTTCCGTTTCAAGCCGCTTTAGCGCCTCACGCACCGGCATCGTTGAGACGTTGAACTCATCCGCCAGTTTCCGAATCGAAAGACGGTCATCAGGCGCGAGATCGCCCACAATTAGTCTTAGGCGCAAATCTTCGTAGATTTTTTCGCCTAGGTTCGCATTTTCCAGTTTCGCTATACTCAAGAGTCGCACCACAACAAATGAAGTTTCTCGGCCTTACACTAGAGGCCATTGCGCCAGCAGACAAATTCAGCCAATTCATTCTTGGCTCAAAGGTCTCCCAGACAGACCGATTTGCTCACCAGGTTGAATCCCGAGCGCGTTGGTGATCCGCGCCCAGTAAGCAAAAGAAGCAGCAATCTGAGCAATGTAGCTGATCGAGATATCGCAAAGCCCGGCGTGACGCAGCGCGTTGATGTCTTGCTGTGACATCTCGCCTGGCGTCAAGCTCAGCTTCTTGGTGAATGTAAGCGACGCGCGTGCATCCTCAGTGAGCGCGTATTCGTAATGACCCAAACGAAGCCCGTTGAGTATCCGACCCGATACGTCCCGGTCGCCAAAGTAATGTTCGAAATTCTCGCCGTGGTTCAACGCGGCATACTGACTGCCGCAGAGGATCGACACATAGGTTGCGACAAGTTCTGCCAGCCACGGCTTTAGAGGTGAGGCCGGGTCGTGAAGAAGTGCCAGGTAGTGTTCGTCCGCCGGTTTGATCACACGTGGCGTGAGCGACATGGCTTTGTAAAGGTTCTCGACCTGCCCGTCGCTCATGGTCACGGCTTTGTAGGCCTCGGCCAATTCGCCCGTCGCATCTTGCTCTGCTACCCAGCTAACCCAAGCTACTTTTTCTTTTGTCATGTTCGCCCGACCTCGTCAGATTCCAATGTCATAGCGAATATCCGATGTGAGGTGCCCCTGCCCTGCCTTGTCAAGCATGTCGCGGATGTCTTCGCGATCAAGAAACACAAAACGCCCATCTTTCCAGATCCATTCGTCATCAAAGGCGATGCTGGCATCAAAGAGCTGAAAGGATAAGTCGCCAGGATCCTGCCCGGCGGCATGAATATGCGTGTATCTAGGCGAGCCATAGGCGACTGTGCCCCACCGCTCAAGGTTAGCAAAGGGATCACCCTCAAAAAACGTAAATGGGTTCACGCCTGTGTGCCATGAGTTTAACCGGAATGGGTCACCGCCGGTGATCGACGCAGCGCGGCGACACTGTTCCTTCAATGCCGCGATCATTTCCGTCTCGCCTTCGAAAGCTACGATCCGCCCGCTCTCGATGGTCAATTTCACGGGTGAAGTCATCATCAACACGCTGTTTTGATAGGCGCGCGTCGAAGTAGACAGCGTAAAATCCTCAACCAATAGTGTTCCGCTCAGGTTGCGAAACCCGATCGGCGGAAAGATCATTGTCGGGAAAAGCTTGAGTGAAAATGGGATCAGATCGGTTTCTTCGCTGCTATTTCGTATCTCACCGACCAGGTCAGTACCGTTTGCTTTGAATATGCGATAGCTAGAGGCGCTTGAGATCACCTCCAGAAGTTGCTCGAGTATATATTCGGTCGTAGCAAAATCTGTCGCGCCAAAGTCCGACGCCATATGCCGTCGAGTTAGTGCGTAGCTCATCACCTTGCCGCCCTTGCCCGGACTGGCAAGAAATCGAACTTGGTCGCCAAGCCGGGAGAAGAACACCGTAATGTCCGCCTCGGCCATGGCCGCCGCAACAGTGGTGGGAAACTCCTGCGCAGAGACAACCGGCTCCGCCAAAATATGCGAGGCTCGGAACCCTATTTCCGTTGCTTCACGCGCGAAGTCTATCGCTAACTGCGGTTCAAAAAACGTGTTTGAGCCCGCCTCACCAACCACCAGAACACGATCATTCTCTTGTGCTCCTGCACATTGAACAAGCAGGTTTCGCACGCTGTCCCGAATTACGATTTCACCCATACCCTCTCCAGAAAGCAATTGACTCCGAACAAGATATGCACAATCTGTGATCACAGTTCAAATGAAACTTTCAAAAACTGTAAGCCGTCACACGATGCAAAAGCAAACCAGATATTCCGGGTTTTCGCTGGCCTGGCACGCATTAAGCGGACATCGTCGATGGCAGAAAATACTGCCAGACTGCGATCCACTTCCCAGCTATGACATTGTAATTGTCGGAGGCGGGGGGCATGGGCTGGCGACTGCCTATTACCTTGCCAAAAAACAAGGAATTTCAAGTGTCGCCGTCTTCGAAGCCGGTTGGCTGGGTGGTGGAAACACTGCGAGAAACACAGCAATCGTTCGGTCGGATTATCTACTTGAAGCAAGTTTCGGACTGAAAAATCTAGCGTTGGACCTTTGGTCCGATCTCAGTCAGGAGTTGAACTTCAATCTTATGTATTCACCGAGGGGCTATGTTGATTTGGCCCATTCGGATGGTCAGCTTGAACACTTTGTTCTACGCGCCAATGCCATGAACTTGCGCGGTGCAGATGCTCGCATTCTTGGACGGAATGAACTCAGGACCCGAGTACCGCAACTCTCCCTTTCATCAGATGACCGGTTTCCTGTTTCGGGCGCGCTCGTGCAGGAGAAAGGCGGTATCGTCCGGCATGATGCGGTGGCGTGGGGATTTGCGCGGAAGGCCGCGGCCTCTGGCGTGCATGTCTTTCAGAACTGCCCGGTCATCGGGTTCGACATCCGAAACGGTCGTTTAAATGCGGTAGAGACCGCGATGGGAAAGGTTTCATGCGATCAGGCGATGGTTTCGGTTGCAGGTGCTTCGGCCCGGCTGGCGGATTTGGCAGGATTTCCCCTGCCCGTCACACCCGTTAATGTGCAAGCCTTCGTAACCGAGCCGGTCAAGCCGGTGCTTGATTGCGTAGTCAACTATAATGCCGGGCTTTCTTATGTCAGCCAGACCGATAAGGGGGAACTGGTTCTTGGTGGAATGACCGACGGTGTTCACTCTACAGCCAGGCGCGGTGCCTTCAGCACTATCGAGGATACTTTGGCCCGTGCGGTGCAGATGTTTCCATTTCTCACACGACTACGATTGATGCGGCACTGGTCGGGCACAGCAGACATGACAATGGATGGCAATGCCATCATCGGTAACTCGCCAATTGAAGGGCTCAAGATCAATGCGGGATGGGGATATGCTGGGTTCAAAGCAACGCCCGCTGTCGGCCACGAAATGGCGGCTACTTTGGCCAGCGGACAGGTCTCCGATCTGCTTGCGCCCTTCTCGCTTGATCGGTTTGAGTCCGGTGCACTGATCGACGACGCCGGTATCGGCCCCTACCCTTGGCTGCATTAAGGGGTTTGCGATGTTGTTGATCCACTGCCCCCATTGCGGACCGCGTGAACAATCCGAGTTTTCCTATGGAGGGATAAGGAGCCCCCTGCCCGCGCTAGACGGCTCTACGTCGCACTGGCACATGGCGGTGCATCTACGCCCCGGCGCGCAAGCGGTCTGTGAAGAGCTCTGGTACCACGAAGCGGGATGCGAGTGCTGGATCACCTTGCGGCGCGATCAGCGCACACATGAATTCGTGGCGGAGGCTGAGCCATGACCCAAAGCTTCCGCCTGCCCCAGGGCGGCCTCATTGACCGCTCCCGCCCCTTACCATTTCGGTTCAATGGCACGAAATTCCAAGGCTACGAGGGCGACACTCTTGCTTCGGCGCTGTTGGCCAATGGTGTGCATCACGTGGCGCGCTCGATTAAATACCACCGGCCCCGTGGCATCATGTCCGACGGGCTCGAAGAGCCTTCGGCCCTTCTAACGGTGACCGACGAGAGGGGCACAACCCCAAACCTCAAGGCCACCGAGGTTCCGCTGCGTGCAGGGCTCGAGGCTGTTAGCCAAAACCATTGGCCATCTCTGCGCCACGATTTGGGGTCGATACTGCAGGCAGGCTCCCAGCTACTGTCGGCCGGATTCTACTACAAGTCCTTCATGTGGCCACGCAACGCCTGGCACCGCCATTATGAACGTATCATCCGCCGTATGGCAGGCCATGGTGTGGTTGACACCAACCTCGACGGTACATCCTATGATAAGCGCCAAATGCACTGCGATATCCTGGTGATTGGTACCGGCCCCGCAGGCATGACCGCAGCGATAACCGCCGCACGTGCCGGTGCGACAACGGTGATTGTCGAGCGAGATACGCGACTGGGCGGCAGCCATCTGAGAACCGGCGGCATCGGGCAGGGAATATCTCAGGACATTGAAAAAGAACTGCGATCGATCTCGAATGTAAGGTTACTTTCCGGCGCGCTGGCGTTTGGTATCTACGATCACGGGCTCGCTCTGGTAACAGAGACCCGGCCCGATGCGCCCGCCCGTGCGATCATGTGGAAAATCCGCGCTCGCCGTATCCTACTTGCTAGCGGTGCCATCGAAAAGCCGCTGGTTTTTCCCGGCAATGACCGCCCAGGCATCCTGCTCGCGGGGGCTGTGCGCAGCTACATCCACCGCTACGCCGTCAGACCGGGCACCCGCGCCGTTCTTGCCATCGCGAATCCGACTGAACTCAATGAAACCAAGCGAGCGCTGCAGGAGGCCGAGATTGCCATCGCCTCGACGGTCGAGGACGGAGATACTCTGCTGCGGGCCAAGGGCCGCGCTCACTTGTCGGGTATTGTTTTGCAGCGCTCCAACGGGCAGCGCGAAACGCTGGCCTGTGACTTACTCTGTGTCTCAGGTGGCTGGGCACCTGCGGCGCATCTTTTCTCGCATGCCGGCGGCAAACTGGTCTGGCGTGACAGGCTTGGGCTGGTGCCTGAGGGCGTCCATTCGATTGTCACACCAATCGGCGGTGCTCGAGGCACCTTCGAACCGGAAACCGCTCGGGAAGAAGGACGTGCCGCAGCTCAGCAAGCATTGGGCGAATTGCACATTCATAAACCAATGCCAGCGAACCTTTCAGACCCGGTACCCCCTGAGCAAATATCCTTTGCTACCGGTAGGGGAAAAGCCTTTGCAGACCTGCAAAACGACGTGACCCGTGCCGACATCGCCCAAGCTGTACGTGAAGGGTACGAGGATGTCGAATTGGTCAAGCGTTACACTACGCTGGGCATGGGTACCGACCAGGGCAAGACTAGCTGGACAAATGGTATTGAAGAGGTCGCTCAGATCACCGGTCGCGCCACTTGCGAGATCGGCCATACGACATTTCGCCCACCCTATTCTCCGGTGAGTATTGGCGCGCTGGTGGGGGCCGAGACCGGACAGAACATGGTGCCCGCGCGGCGTACGCCGTTTCACCGGGCCTTCGAAACTGTAGACTGTGTTTTCCAAACCTCGGGCGACTGGCTCTATTCCCGGTATTTCGCATCACCAGGCGAGAACATGGCCGACGCAGTTGCGCGCGAGGTCATCGCTGTGCGGAGCAGCCTTGGTTGCGTCGATATGTCGACGCTGGGCAAGTTCGAAGTCCGCGGTGCTGATGCACTGACCTTCCTGTCGCGGGTCTACTGCAATGGGATTGCTGCGATCAAGCCAGGTCGCCTGCGATATGGGCTGATGCTTCGCGAAGACGGAATTGTTTTCGATGACGGCACCATTTCTTGTATCGCGCCTGATCATTTCTTAGTCACCGCGACAACGGCCAATGCCGGATCTGTTTGGCGGCATCTGCGCAAACTGGTGCAGGTCGACTGGCCCGAACTCAATGTGCATTTAACCGATGTAAGCGCGCAATGGGCCTCACTGGCTATTGCCGGGCCACGGGCCCGCGATCTGTTGAATGCGCTTTCCCCCGACTTTGAAACGTCGTCCCAGGCTTTTCCCTTTGCTTCGGTACGTGAGAGCATGCTTGGCGGAGATCTGCCTCTACGTGCCTTCTCAGTCAGCTTTTCTGGGGAACTGAGTTATGAATTGAACGTCCCTGCCGGGTTTGCCGAAACACTCTTTGCCCGGGTGATGACCGAAGGCGCCAAATGGAGCATCACCCCATATGGGCTCGAGGCGCTAGATGTTCTGCGTATCGAGAAGGGCCATCTGTCTATTGGGACAGAGATTGACGGGCGCCGCACGCCTGACGATCTGGGTCTTGGCCGCATGGTTTCGAAGAAGAAGGACTTTCTAGGCAAGGCGCTGCTCGCTCGCGCTGCCCTGCAAGCCCCAGACCGGCCGCAACTTGTTGGGCTGAAACCGATTGAACTTGGTGCGGTTATCCCGCCGGGTGGTCATCTGACCGCCAAGGCGCTGACCGGGCGCGTCCAAACGATTTTGGGTTTTCTGACCGCCGCAGTGAACAGCCCCACCCTAGGTCATAACATCGCACTGGCTTACCTTGATAGCGGTCACACACGGTACGGCGAACGGCTTTGGGTGACGTCTCCGGTGGCTGGAGTTTCGACTGAGGTCGAAGTGACCTCACCACATTTCTATGACCCTGATGGAGAACGCCTACATGGATGATCGATCTCTCAGGTCACCTGCAACCGATGCCAACGGCCCGTTTGGCCTGGGGCTGCAGCTTTTCGAACACGTGCTAGAGATATGTGAGACAGCCGACAGCAGCGCTTCACCTGCTTTTGGACAGTGCCAGCGCGATGGCCCGGTCACCCGCCTGCGTCACTGGCCCGATCGCATTTGGTACGTTTCCGAGCACGCCGACAGCCTCCCCAAAGGCACGGATATTGGCCATGGGGTTGTCGTGTTGGGCTTGCGAGGCAACGGCTCATTGCGCTTTCTCGCCGACTATTGCACCGCCGATCTGCAATCCGCCGCGGCCCGGCAGGCTGGAACGGTCCGCTGCGGGCTAGGTCAATTTACTGTGCTGATGTGGTGGGATATCACTCGGGATATTCATATTACAATTGATCGCAGCCAAGCGCAATCGCTGGCAGATTTTTTGCGTGCGCTTGTCAAACGCCGCGAGCTCCATGATCATTTGGACTGAAGAATGAAGCTTCTTCGCAAAACCACCCTAGTCGCTTAGAGAATTCCCAAACAGATCCTGGCAAAAGGTCACAAACGGACCAACCAGAGAATTCTTTGGGGCCTCTTTGTTCGAGGCCATCACAATATGCGTCGGTGGAAGTGCGTCGTCGAGTTGGACCGGTACAACCCGGCCGCCATCATAGGTCGTGTTCTCGGCTGGCTTCATCGACAAAAGCGAGATCCCAAGCCCGTTCGCAACATTACATCGCACTGATTCAATTGAGGATGAGCGGAAGGCAACCTTTGGCTCAATATCGAATTTCGCGAACAGACCAAGAAAATACTCTCGGCTTCGCGGGGCATCGAAAAGTATAAAATCCTCACCGTCAATTTCGCCAACAGACACAGTTTTTCGTGATGCCAGACGGTGGTCCGGCGGCACAATCAGATATGGGCACGACCTAGCGAGTGGCCACATGTGGAATTGGGCCTCATCAATTCCAAGGTCATAAAGAATCGCCAGATCAATCTCGTTCCTATCCAGGGCGATGAGCAACTCGTCCTGCAATCGTTCGTGAACATCAAGCACAACACCCGGGTTTTTCACCCGGTATTCCCTCAAAATTCGTGCCAGATAGAATGGCGCAATCGACTGAAAGCACCCTAAACGCAGCGTCCCTACTCTGTGCGCAGCTATGTCTGCAACAGCAACATCCATCTGCTTTGCATAAACCAACATCTGTTCGGCATACCGAAGGAACTCGGTGCCCTGTGCAGTCAGCTCCATTCCGCGTGCGTGAAGCCGCCGAAACAGCACAAGGCCTGTTTGATCTTCCAGTTTGGAGATGGCTTGGGCCACAGCTGGCTGTGAGATACCGATGACTTGCGCCGCCGGTGCGATACCCCCTTTTAGAGCTACAGCTTTGAAGTAACGGCATTGTTTGAGCGTGATCTCGACCATGGCACTTGGATAACTTTTTTCACTGCAAAGGCAATAAAAAACAGTTTTTGTTTTCTTTCGCGCCCCGCTACAAAATCTCAGACATCACTTTGATCGCAGGAGAACCCAATGGAACTTCATGACATTATCGATCTCAAAACCTATCCTATAGCCGACGCGGGTTTTCGCACCGCCAGCAAAGAAGAATTCGATAGAACGGGTGTATTCGTGATGCCGGGGTTTGTGCGGCCGGCCGCAATTGAAGCAGTTCGCGATGAAGGGCTCGCCAACAAGGGCAAGGTGTTCAAATCCACAAAACAGCACAATGTCTACTTGACCCACCAGGATGAAGACCTTCCCGATGAGCACGCACGCAACCGTCTTGTCACATCATCCAAAGGGTGCATTACCGATGATTTGATGCCGCAGAACTCGCCTCTGCGCACGCTCTACAATGACCCGGTTTTCCGTGACTTCCTGTGTGAGGTGCTTGGCGAGAAAGAGATGCATGAATATGCCGACCCGCTGTCGTCCATCAACCTGCACTTTGCCGAAAAGGGTGAAGAACTTGGTTGGCACTTTGACAATTCATCCTTTGCCATCACGCTGATGGTGCAACCCCCGGAAAAGGGTGGGACGTTCGAGTATGTCAATGCTGTTCGCGATGCCGATTCAGGTGAAATGGGTTTTGACAAGGTCGACATGGTGCTCGACGGAGTAACCCCGGTGGAAACAGTGGAGGCCGATGCCGGGACCTTGGTTTTTTTCCGTGGTCGCAACTCGATTCACAGAGTAGCTCCTAATGAAGGCGACCTGACACGCATCCTGGCCGTTTTGGCCTATAACTCGGAGCCTGGTGTGGAACTCTCTGAAGCTGCTCGGATGACGTTCTATGGGCGCTTAAGCTAAGTGAGCATGACCCTCACCCACTTGGTAAAACAAAGGGCGCTTGGCAGCGTGTGACAAAATCCTCTCGTGATGCATTGGTTGCTATGTGATCTTGTCGGATCTGCGCGACGGCTTGCTTGAATGTCCATTTTCGTTGCCGCCTATGTGCCGATCGCATGCAACTGCTCGCTCGGTTACTCTTTGACAACCGTTTCAGTAACAAAAAGACGCTCGCGTGAACCAACGTTGGGTCTATCCCAACAAAGGTACGTAATGCGACATAGGATTAGGGCCGCGCCCTGACGCGGATGATTGTCTGCCTGCTTGTCTCGAACTGTCGCGCGATAGCTGAGATTGTTTCGCCGTTTTCCAGCTTTTGCTTCACTTCGGCCTGCTGATCCTCGGAAAGGGCTGATGGTCGTCCTAGGGGCTTACCTTCTGCTTTGGCGCGAGCGAGGCCGGATTGGGTGCGCTCGATGAGAAGGTCTCGTTCGAATTGGGCGACAGCGTTGATGACGTTCATGGTCATCTTCCCAGCGGAACTGGTGAGGTCGACCCCGCCCAGGGCCAAACAATGAACGCGTATTCCGATTTTTTCCAGACGAGCAACGGTGGTACTAACATCCATGGCGTCGCGACCCAGCCTGTCGAGTTTGGTGACGATCAGAACGTCGCCCTTTTCCATTTTGTCGAGTAATTTGGAAAATCCCTGGCGCTGCGCAATTGCCATGGAACCGGAGATGGTCTCCATGATTATGCGATGGGGTTCGATGGCGAACCCGGCGGCCTTAATCTCTCTGATCTGATTTTCAGGTGTCTGATCGAAAGTTGAGACACGTGCGTATGCGAAGGTGCGTGACATGGGTGGATTTGTTACGAAATGGTTGTACGGAACTCTACCTGTGTCCTATATTATTGCAAGTTAATTTACGGACAGGTTTTGGAACCCTGTCCGCAATCGAACCTTTCGGTTACCTCTGACACAAGAGCAGTCATGGCACGCATGCGCATCCTCACAGCCAACGAACAGCAGGCGTTCGACAAGCCGCCTGTATTTGATCATCGCGACCGGAAGAAGCTCTTCGATTTTCCCAAGTCTCTGCTGACGACTGCAGCGAGCATGCGCAATACTGATCATCAGATCGGTTTTTTGGTGAGTTGCGGATATTTTTGTGCGACGCGGCGGCTCTTTGCGCCCATGGATTTTCGGGAACGCGATCTTGCCTATGTGGCAAGCCAGCTTGGTTATCCATTGCCATCAACTATTCAGTACCCGGATCGCACGCGGCAACGGCATCAGAAGATCATTCTGGATTTCCACGGGTTCACGCCCTTTGATGAAACGGCGAGCGATGCCTTGGCCATTGAGATAGCCACGATGGCGCGCATGCATCTCAAGCCGCGTCTGATCTTCGACCGCTGCCTGGACTTCCTGATCCAGCACCGCGTGCAGGTGCCATCTTCTTATCGGCTGAATGATCTGATCCGTACTGGTCTGCACGACCGTAAGGCGGAGCTGATTGCCTTGATGGATAGTCAGCTGCCCGCCGAAGCGCGGCACTTGTTGGATGATCTGTTCTCAGCTCCAGAGGATCAGAACCGATATCGTCTGACCCTTCTGAAGAAGCTTTCGCAATCGACCAGCCCTTCACGGATCAAGGAGGCCGTGGCCGATTTCGAGATCTTGTCAAAGTTGCATGTTCAACTGGACGCCGTGCTTTCAAAGCTTGATCTTGGCACTGCAGGCATCCGGTATTTTGCAGGCAGCGTCCTGAGATCGGAAATCTTCCAGATGCAACGCCGGGAGCGTAACGACCGCCACATTCATGCAGCCGCCTTTGTCGCTCATCAATTCTATCGCTGTCAGGACAACATGATCGATCTCTGGCTCAACGTCATGGCGTCATTCAAGTCTGCGGCGGCACGGGACTATCAGGAAACACTGGTGCAGGAACGCAAAGATCAGCAGCGGCAGATCGGCATTGTCGTCGAGGGTCTGGAAACATCCGTTTTCGGTGTCCTGCGTGATATCCGTGGCGTCATGGCCGCAGCCAACCTGTCAGATGCGCAAAAGGTCACGGCGACACAGACCCTTCTCAATCAGAGCAATACAGACGACTTTGACCAACTAAAGAACGATCTGGCGGCAACGGCCAGTGAAGCCGGTTGGCATGATATTCTGGAAGCCAGATCAGTGAAGCTGCAAAATCGCCTCAGCCCCCTGCTACGTGCGCTCAGTTTTATGCCAAATAAACGGGCGATTGCCCTTCTGGAGGCAATTGATCACTTCAGAAACGATGGGGCGTTGTCTGCCAGCCACGCGCCGGTGGGCTTCCTCGATGCTGGACAGCGGACCGCGCTTGTCAGAGATGATGGCAGTTTCCGGGTGTCGCTCTACAAGGTGTTCCTGTTTCAGGCGGTCACCACGGCCATCAAGTCCGGTGATCTAAATGTCGAACGATCTTACAAATACCGGCCCATGGATGCCTACCTGATCGACAAGATGCGTTGGCAGCGGGAAAAAGCCCGGCTGCTGGAACGTGCTGGTCTGACGGAATTTGCTGATCCTGACCCCGCTCTGGCGAGGCTGAATGCGGCTCTCACGGCCCAGTACAGAACGACCAATGATCGCGCGGCGAGCAATCCCCATCTCAAGTTGCGCAAGGATGGCACATTCCACATTGCCACCCCGGCGCTTGATGCCCGCGATACCGAACCATTGGGCGATCTTTTCCCCCAACGACACGACGTGGCCCTCGCTCAGGTGCTGGAGACCGTCAACAATCATTGCAACATGCTGCGGTCATTCGAACATTGGCAGCAGACTCATGTGCGGCAGGCCACATCACACCCCGCGCTGCTGGCCGGGATCATGGGATTGGGCTGTGGGATCGGTGTGAGGAAAATGGCGCGGATATCGTCCAGCGTTACCGAAAGCGAACTGGATCACACCGTAAACTGGCGCTTCTCGCTGGAAAACATCCGAGCAGCGAATGATGCCGTGGTCAGGGCCATGGATGGCATGGAATTACCCAATCTCTACCGTCAGACCCCGGATCAGCTCCACACCGCAAGCGACGGCCAGAAGTTCGAGGTGCGCGGGGACAGTCTGCATGCCAGCCGCTCATTCAAATACTTCGGGCAGGGTCAGGGTGTCAGCGCCTATACCTTCGTCGATGAACGCAACTTTCTGTGGCATTCCCTGATGATTAGCGCCGCTGACCGGGAAAGCGCTTATGTGATCGACGGGCTCATGCACAACGACGTCGTGAAAAGCGACATCCATTCCACGGACACCCATGGGTACACAGAAGCCGTCTTCGGTCTGACCCATCTATTGGGGTTTTCCTTTGCCCCCCGTATCAATGGGATTGGCAAACAGACCCTGCATATATTCAAGCCGAAACAACAGGCCGATCCCAGTTGGGTTATCCATCCCGACAAGACCATCAACGAGGCCGTGATCCGTGACAACTGGGATGATTTGCTGCGCCTCGTGGCCACCATCAAGCTCAAGGAAAATACCGCCTCCGACATCTTCCGGCGGCTGAATTCCTATTCCAGACAACACGCTCTGTATCAGACCCTCAAAGCCTTTGGGCAGATCATCAAATCCCTCTTCATACTGCGCTACATCGACGATCTCGCGCTCCGGCAAGCCATTGAGAAGCAGCTCAATAAGGTCGAGCTTGCCAACCGCTTCACCCGCGCCGTTGCTGTCGGAAACCCGCGCGAATACACTCAGACCGAAAAGGAAGAGCAGGAGATCGCAGAGGCCTGCAACCGGTTGATCCGGAATGCCATCATCTGCTGGAACTACCTCTATCTCGCAAGACAGGTCGAAAAGACACCGAATGCGGAGACGCGGGAAAACCTGCTGGGTCTGATCGCAGCCCACTCGCCAATGTCATGGGCACATATCAATATGCTCGGCGAATACGACTTCTCCGAAGAAAAACTCCGCGATACCCTCGGTGTCTTGCCCCCGAAAAAGGCGGCGTAGAAAGGACATGAAAACGAGACACGCAAAACCAAAGAAAAGCAAGCTGGCTCAACGCTATGCCGCAATTCCTATGTCGCGTTTCGTACCTTTGTTGGGACGAACCCCAAGTCGACAACGTCCTGATAAGACAGCGGGAAACGTAGATACCACCGCACAACACAAAGGATGATCTCTCGCGGAAAACGATGATGCTTGAATGGTGATCTAGGGGCGTGCAAAACCTCAAAAGCATGAACGTGGCCAAATAGCCCGATTAATGCAACAGTCCCAGTCGGACAGGATTGAATAATCCAAACCGCCAGTCCCACTGGCGGCAAGATGGTCAGAACAAACAGAGTATTTATCATTGGCGTTCGGTCAAACGTTCTCATGCCAGCGGCAGCTATCAGGGCGTCCTTCAACCCAAATCGGCTATGCCGGGCAACCACCACAGTGAGCAAAACCGCCATTGGCCAAAAAACAAAATGAACCCAAAATAATTCGTCGCCACACGGCAAGACGACACCTCAATACCAATACGTATACTGCTAATGCTGCCTAGCGGTGGTATTGCACAAATGGCTTACCGCCCAGATGAGTGATCGCCACCGGTGTTTGATACAACGCGGACAACCGTTCTGCGGTCGCGGCCTCTGCAACCGGGCCCTGAAAGGCAACTTGACCGTCCTGCAGTGCCACCACGTGATCAGACCAGCTGATCGCATAGTTCAAATCATGCACCACGATCACGATACCCTTGTCCTGCGTCTCGGCCAAATGGCGCAGCTGTGCCATTAGATTGCGTGCGTGATGCAGGTCCAGATTATTCAGCGGTTCATCCAACAGCAGCCAATCCGTATCCTGAGCATAAGCCATTGCGATAAAAGCCCGCTGCCTCTGGCCGCCGGACAGTTCATCCAGGAACCTCTGCTCCAACCCATCAAGGCCAAACAGCACCACGGCATTCTCCACAGCAGCATGATCCTCTGGGCCCAACCGCCCCTGGCTGTGCGGCCAGCGACCAAAGCCAATCAGCTCGCGGACACGGACCCGGCTGGCGACGTCCAGATGCTGCGCAACCACAGCCATGCAGCGCGCAAGCTGCGCAGGGTTAGCCTGCGCCAGATCCAACCCATCCAGCCGGATACTCCCGCTGCCGGCTGCCAGCTGGCGCGCAATCAATTTCAACAGCGTCGACTTGCCGGCACCGTTGGGGCCGATCAATGCGGTAATCCGCCCCGGCGGAAGTGTGGCATCAATACCATGAAGGATGGGCTGTAGCGCGGGACCATAGCTGAGGCCTGAGATTTCGATCACCGGATTTTGCCTTTCACCAGTAGGAACAGAAACAGCATGCCGCCGCAGAATTCGATGACAACCGACAATGTGGATTGCAGCTGCAGCAGACGCTCAAATACGGTCTGACCGGCCACCAGGATAAGGGCGCCAATCAGTGCCGACGCAGGCAGCAAAAGCGCATGACGGTGGGTCCTCATCAGGCTATGGGCCAGGCTGGCAACCAACAATCCCAGAAAGGCCAGTGGCCCAACCAGTGCGGTAGAAACTGAGACCAGCGCTGCAATTAGGCACAGCAGCCGCAGCTGCAGTCCTTCGTAAGCAACCCCCAAACTCCGAGCCGGAGCCTGACCCAGGGCGGCCACATCAAGAACCCGGTGATTACGCACCAACCAAACGCCTGCAAGCGCCAGCAGACCCAGCCCCGCCACCAGCGCACTACGGTCAATACCGCTGAACTGGGCAAACATCCGCGCCTCGACCATGGAGAACTCCGACGGATCCATCAGTCGCTGGATGAAAGCGGTAAGAGTGCGGAACATCAACCCGAGCACCACCCCCGCCAACACCATCAACTGGATGTCATGGCGGGTTCGCCCGAGTAGTGTGGTGAACAGCAGCAGTGCCGCCGCCAGCATCACGGCAGTTTCCAGCATAAAACCGGGCAGGCCGTTGATGCGGCTAGCACCGGCAGCGCCGACCCCTGCCACCAGCCCGGTTTGCAGCAGCAGGAATAGCGCATCAAACCCCATGATCGACGGTGTCAGGATGCGGTTCTGGCTGATGGTCTGGAACAGAACTGTTGCGACTCCGGCAGCAGCGCCTACCGCGAGTAGCGCCGTTAGCTTGACCAGCCGCAGTTCCAGAATATAGGCGGTTGGCCCCCGCAGGCCCCAGAAGAGGAACAACGCTACCGCCGCCGCCAGCAGCCCACCTAGGGCGATCAATCTCCGGTCAGCCACCGGCCCGCCTCCCCAACAGAAAATATAAGAATACCAGCGCTCCGAAGATACCAAACACCGTGCCCGCCGGGATCTCATAAGGATAGCGCAGCAGCCGCCCCAAAATATCGCATAGGAGCAGTAACCCGCCCCCGACAGCAGCAACCACCGGCAGACTTTCACGAAGATTGTCACCCATAAGACGGGACACCAGATTGGGGACGACCAGCCCGACAAAAGGCAGCATGCCCACGGTCACTATCACCAGCGATGACACCAGCGACACGGTGACAATGCCAAACCCCAGAACCTGTCCGTAGCGCAGGCCGAGGTTCAGGCTGACATCCCGCCCCAAACCAGCAATGGTGAACTGATCAGCAGCAAAATAGCTCAGCAGTGCGAGCCCACCAGCCAGCCACAACAGCTCATAACGGCCCGCCAGAATTCCGGAGAACTCGCCGCTCATCCAGACGCCAAGGTATTGCAAGAGGCCTGCTTCAATAGCAACAAAAGTAGCCGCGGCCATCAAAAGACCGCCGTAAACCAGCCCGGCCAACGGGATCAGCAGCACCCGTTGCGGGGGGATACGCCGCGCCAACAACATAAAGATGCCTGTGCCCACCAGTGCGGCGGCGGCGGCCCCCAGCATCTTGGCCAGGATCGACGCGCCGGGTGCAAGTAGCGTCACCGCCAAGAGCCCCAGCATCGCCGCCTCGTTGGTGCCAGTAGTACCCGGCTCGACGAATTTATTGCGCACCAACAGCTGCATGATTACCCCGGCCACTGCCAGCCCGGCACCGGTCAGCAGCACCGCCACCGTGCGCGGGATACGGCTGATGATCAGCACCTGCAACGCCTGAGGATCATGCACCAGCGCAGTGACCGACAGAGGACCGGCCCCCACAAACAGGCTAGCTAGCGCCAACAAGCCTACAGAACCTGCTGCGGGCAATAGCCACCTGCGTAACGGGCGAGACCCAGTGACCGCGTGATCAGCCACCCGGCGCGAACCCCGCCTGGATTTCTTGCAGCGTGGCGGTCATCGATTGAATGCCACCACCCGCAACATAGATGTTGGCCGGGTTAAGATAGATCACCTGCCCCTGCTGCCAAGCCTTGGTACCGGCAACCAGTGCGTTGTCCAGCGTGACCTCGGCCGCCTGGTTGCTTTGCCCCAGCGCCAGCGCCCGGTCCACCACGATCAGCCAATCGGGATCGGCAGCAGCGATGAATTCAAACGACACCACCTCACCATGGGTTTGCGCATCCAAATCCGGTACCGCCTCTGGTAGCCCCAGCGCCTGATGCAACCAGCCAAACCGCGACTGCGCCCCATAGGCCGAGACCCGAGGCCCATTGGTCATC
The DNA here is from genome assembly GCF_047372505.1 of Phaeobacter cretensis. Classification (NCBI taxonomy): domain Bacteria; kingdom Pseudomonadati; phylum Pseudomonadota; class Alphaproteobacteria; order Rhodobacterales; family Roseobacteraceae; genus Phaeobacter; species Phaeobacter cretensis. Next base: position 88,279 of record NZ_JBKBEU010000003.1, on the reverse strand, counting down.
ACGATAAGCGCATCACCGCGCCCCGCCACGGCGGATCTTGTTCCGGACAGCTTGGCCTCAAACGCAGTCGCAAGCTCTGCGGCCTGCGCCTCGCGCCCCAGAATCTTGCCATACCCATGAAGCCGCGCCAGCGCCTGCTCCACCAGATCCGTACCCCAGATCGTCATGTCGATGGTCGGAGCAATTTCCGATAGCGGCTCCACCTGAGTGGAGGAACGCCCGCCCGCCACGATCAGATCTGGCGCGAGTATGGCAATCGCTTCGTAGTCAGGCTCGAACAGGGTTCCGGCCCTAGTCGCCTTATCCTGCAGGTCGTCCAAATAGCTAACGTAGATATTCGCGGGCACTCCGGCGATCGGCGCGCCAAGCGCGTCGATCGTGTCCACTGCAGCGATGTCCAAGACCACGATTTTCTGCGGAAGCTCGGACAGCTCAACGCTGCCTCGTGCAGTTTCAACAATCACTGTCTCAGCCGCTACAGCCCCGGCCAAAGCCAAAAAGGCCGACGCGGCCCCCTGCAATACCTTCAAATACGCCATTTCCTGTCCTTTACAGAGATAGAATTTGGCTGGCGTAGAAGGCTTGCTCAAAATCAAGGGACGCTTACCGACCCCGATTGCAAAAGTCCAGAACCGCCATTTTGTTAGCGGAATGACTGACAGAAGCTGCAACTGCTGTGGGAAAGCAGGCAAATCACCGCACGACCCGCAGAAAAACTCTTGATGCAAACGACCACCGATTGTAGGAAGCGGCCACCGCACGGTCACGCAACTGACAAGGCGTCTTTACGCTCCGTCAGCTTTGCACTTCCCAGCCCCGCAACTCTGGACAGAAAGGCCTCGCGATGCCGCACTATCTCTCTCCCTCAGATTTCCCGAAATGCCCGGCAAGGGCACGCAGCCGATGAGCAACGTTGGAGCAGAGACGTTTGAAGGGCTTTATGGCCTCGACGCTTGGAGCGGCGGCATGCTTGAGGTGACCCGTGACGGCGCAGTCGCTCTGCGGCTGCCACTGGCACCGAACGCCAAGCCCACGCCCCTACCACAGGTCATGGAAGCGATTGAAGCGCGTGGAATCTCCGCACCCGTGGTGCTGCGGGTGCAGCAGTTTCTGGAACAATCCCTGACGCAGCTGCATGATGCTTTCAATGGCGCGATTAATACCGCAGGCTATAAGGGCCAGTACCGCGGCGTTTTCCCAATCAAGGTGAACCAGCAGGCTGAGGTGATCGGGCACCTTATGAACGCAGGCCAGCAATTCAACTACGGGTTGGAGGCAGGTTCCAAGCCGGAGCTGATGATTGCCCTGTCGCAACCCCTGCCAGAGGACGCGCTGCTGATCTGCAACGGCTCCAAGGATGAAGCATTCGTCCGGCTGGCGATCCTGTCGCGCAAACTCGGCCATAACACGGTCATCGTGATCGAAACCCTGGAGGAATTCGAGATCGTCCGCCGGGTGGCAGAGGATCTCGATATCCGTCCGCTCCTGGGCGTGCGCGTCAAGCTGACAGAGCGGGTTACCGGCAAATGGAGCGAGAGCTCCGGAGACCGTTCCACCTTTGGTCTGGGCGCGCGCGATCTGGTAACGCTGATGGGACGGCTACGCGATAGCGGTTTCCTTGATTGTCTGGTTTTGCAGCACAGCCACCTTGGCAGCCAGGTGCCCAACATCTTTGATATCCGCCGCGCCGCTGACGAGGCTTGCCGCTTCTTTGTAGAACTGACCCGCATGGGTGCGCCGCTGACGCATATGGATCTGGGTGGCGGGCTGGGCGTCGACTACACTGGCGCACGCCGCGCAGATGAAAATTCGGTCAATTACACTGTCGACGAATATTGCACCAACATCGTTGAAACCATCCGCTATGCGCTGGATGAGGCAGGCATAAGCCATCCCACAATTGTTACCGAAAGCGGCCGGTTCGTGGTCGCACATTCCTCGATCTTCATTTTCGAGGTGCTGAGCGCCACTCTGTATGATGCGCCGCAAAAGCCGGATGTGCACCCGGATGACAACCATCTGGTTTCCGACCTGATGGCAGTGGAAAGCTACATCAGCGGCCCCCGCTTTCAGGAGGCGCTGAACGATGCGATCTACTACCGGGATGAACTGCGGGCACTGTTTCGCCGTGGCCAGATCGGGTTGGAGCAGCTATCGCGTGCCGAGCAGGGCTTCCTATATCTGGCCGGCCTGTTCAAAGCGGCAGCGCGCACCGATGAAAGCCTGGCCGAAGCAGCTGGCGCGCTTGGGGCCTTTACCGACCACTATCTGGGGAATTTCTCGTTGTTCCAGTCGCTGCCGGATGTCTGGGCTATTGACCAGCTGCATCCGATCATGCCGCTGCAGCGCCTGAACGAAGCGCCTGAACGCAACGCGATCTTCAGCGATATCACCTGCGACAGTGACGGCAAGGTGGATCACTTCATTCTGGCCGACGGCACCGCCCACGCGCTGCCAGTACACGACCTACGGGAGGGTGAACCCTATCTGATCGGCGTGTTCTTTGTCGGCGCCTACCAAGAAACACTGGGCGACCTGCATAACCTCTTTGGTGACGCCAACGTGGTCACAATATCACTGGACGGCGAAGGCGGCTTTGACATCGAGCACGAGACCGAAGCCGACACTATCGCCGAGGTTTTGTCCTATGTAGAATACGACCCGCGGCAATGCCTTGAGACCTTCCGTAAACGGGTGGAACGGGCAGTGAAATCCGGCCGGGTCAATGCTGCAGAGCGTCGCCAGATGATTGCCGCCTACAAGGATAGCCTGGCAGGCAGCACCTATTTCGACTGAAATCGCCTCCCGGCTGACCACCCAGGGGCATATCGGAACAACGGGGCTGCGGCCCCACTGCAAAGGAATAAACACATGGAAAAGGTTCTGGTTGTAGGCGCCGGCGGCGTCGGATCCGTCTCGGTTACCAAAATGGCCATGCACCCGGAGATCTTCAAGGAGATCACCCTTGCCAGCCGTACGGTCTCCAAATGCGAAGAGATCGCGGCCAATGTTATGGCACGTACAGGCATCACTATCCGTACAGCACAGCTGGACGCGATGAACGTCGCCGACACCGTGGCGTTGATCAAGGAAACCGGTGCGGAACTGTTGGTTAACCTGGCCTTACCCTATCAGGATCTGGTCCTGATGGACGCCTGCCTTGAGGCCGGAATTCATTACCTGGACACAGCCAACTATGAGCCCGAGGACGAGGCCAAGTTCGAATACAAGTGGCAATGGGCCTATCAGGAGCGCTTCAAGGAAGCGGGCCTGACCGCGATCATGGGCGCAGGTTTTGATCCGGGCGTCACCTCGATCATGGCCACCTGGGTGCGCAAGCACAAACTGGACGGTATCCGCCTGATCGACGTGCTGGACTGCAACGGCGGCGACAACGGCAAAGCGTTTGCCACCAACTTCAATCCGGAAATCAACATCCGTGAAGTCACCGCACCCGCCCGTCACTGGGAAAACGGTGCTTGGGTCGAATCCCCAGCCATGACCCATAAATATGAGTTCGACTTCCCCGCCGTGGGCAAGAAAAACATGTACCTAATGTATCACGAGGAGCTGGAGTCAATGTCGACCCATTTCCCTGAGATCGAGCGCGCCCGTTTCTGGATGACCTTCGGCGACGCCTATATCAACCACGTCACCGTTCTGCAGAACGTCGGCATGACCGGGATTGAACCGGTAATACACAACGGCCAGGAAATCATCCCGCTGCAGTTCCTGAAAACCCTGCTGCCGGACCCATCAGAACTGGGTGAACTGACCAAGGGCAAGACCTGTATCGGCGACATCATCACCGGCCCGGCCAAGGACGGTGGCGCAGAGAAGACCTATTACATCTACAATATCTGCGACCACGAGGAATGTTTTGCCGAGGTTGGCAGCCAGGCAGTTGCCTATACCACCGGCGTACCGGCGATGATTGGTGCTGCTATGGTGATGAACGGCACCTGGCGTGAGCCAGGCGTATGGAATACAGAACAGTTGGATCCAGATCCCTTTATGGAGATGCTGAACACCGACGGCCTGCCCTGGCAAGTCGTTGAACTGGACGGCCATCCAGACTTCTGATCTCCGCCTAACACCGGCTGCGGGCAAAGCCTGCCCGCAGCCAAACATATGGACTGGTTTTGCCAAAAGCACGCCGTGCAATAATTGATACCGGTTCTGCCCCCAGGACTTCTGTCAGCAAGCAGAAGCCAACTCGCACCGATCCCGCCGCAACGAAAGACCCGCCATGGATATCAAAGCGCTCTCCACCGACAGCTTTGCCGGCTTCGACCTCACCCGTGTCCCCTCGCCCTGTTTCGTGGTGGATGAAGTGGCAATCGAGCGAAACCTCCAGATCCTGAAACAAGTGACCGATGCCTCCGGCGCCCATGTGTTGCTGGCGCTCAAGGCGTTTTCGATGTTCGCCGTCGCCCCGCTGGTGCGCCGCTATCTTGCAGGCACCTGCGCCTCCGGGATTTATGAGGCACGGCTGGCGCGTGAGGAATTTGGCGGCGAGGTCACCACCTATTCCGCAGGTTTCAAGGCCGATGACCTTCCCGAAATCATTCGTCTGTCGGATCACCTGATTTTCAACTCACCCGCCCAACACCGCCGCTTTGCGCCGCTGATCGCAGAGGCCCGTGCTGGCGACGAGAACATCTCCATTGGTCTGCGTGTGAACCCCGAGCACTCCGAGGGCTGGAACGAAAAATACGACCCTACCGCTGCCTGCTCGCGCCTTGGCACCCCGGTGTCACAGTTGACGGATCAGAACTGGGACGGCATTGAGGGCCTGCACATGCATACGCTGTGCGAACAGGCGTTCGAACCGCTGGAACGCACATTTGCCGCGCTCGAAGCAAAGATGGCGGATCGTCTTTATCAACTGAAATGGATCAACCTCGGCGGCGGCCATCACATCACAATGCCGGACTACAACCGCGCCGGGCTTATCGCACTGCTGCGCCGCATCCGGGAACAATACGACGTCGAGGTCTTCGTTGAACCGGGCGAGGCTGTTGCGTTGCATTCCGGTATCTTGGTGGGTGAAATCCTCGATGTGACAGAGAACTCCATGCCGTTGGCGATCACCGATATTTCCGCCACATGCCACATGCCCGACGTGATCGAAGCCCCCTACCGGCCTGATCTGCTGGGCGAAGTTCAGGACGTACCACCACACCGGCTGGGCGGACCATCCTGCCTGGCGGGCGACGTGATTGGCGACTATGGTTTTGCCGCGCCGCCGCAGCCCGGCGACCGCATCGCTTTTCTTGATCAGTCGCATTACTCGATGGTCAAAACCAACACATTCAACGGCGTTCCCTTGCCCGCAATTGCCCTGTGGAACTCCGAGACCGATGCGTTGACGATGCTGCGCAGACCCTCCTACGACGACTTCAAGGACCGCCTGTCATGACTTATTTTCTCGAAGGTGAGCTGAGCGGCGCCGAACGCGATCCCGCCACTGCACGGTTTAGGGTGATCCCGGTGCCATTGGAGCGCACCGTATCCTATGGCGCCGGTACCGAGGGCGGACCCACAGCCATTCTGCAAGCAAGTGTCGAACTCGAGCGTCTATATCGGGGCGTCGAACCCTGCGCTGCAGGCATCGTCACTGAAGAGGCCGTTGATTGCACTGGCCCCCTGCCCGCGGTCATGGATCGCATCGCCGCCCGCACCGCGGCCGCAGTGACCGCAGGTGCTGTACCTGTGACGCTGGGAGGTGAACACGCGCTCAGCTATGGTGCGGTGCGCGGTGTGGCACGGGCCTTGGGGCGCCCGATCGGCATCATTCAAATCGACGCACATGCCGACCTGCGCAAGGCCTATCAGGGTGAACGTCACTCCCATGCCTCCGTGATGCAGCTACTGGCAGAAGAGGATGGTATCCGTATCGCACAATACGGTGTCCGCGCTATGAGCCAAGAGGAAGTCGACCGCCGCAGCGCGTGCAACCTGGTCTCAATCGACGCCGAAGAACTGGTCACCGGCAATATCCATTCTGTAACCCTGCCGGACGATTTCCCCCAAGACATCTATGTGAGTTTTGATGTCGACGGACTGGACCCCGCGATCCTGCCCGCGACAGGTACCCCCGTGCCGGGTGGGCTGGGGTACTATCAGGCGCTCAACATTGTGCAGAGCGCGCTCGCGGGCCGCAATCTCGCGGGCTGCGACGTCGTGGAGCTGGCTCCGACAGCAGACAGCCGCGTGTCGGAGTTCACCACCGCTCAGATCACCTATGCGCTGATGTCTTTCGTCGCCGCCAAGTGACATGGCCGCGCGCGGCAGGTCGGTCTGTAGCGCGCGGCCCGAACGACGCTGTCCAAAAACCATAGAAGTGTAAAAACTCTCCGGAGGGGCCTTGCACCCGCCGCAGTTGCTCCCTATGAGACCTGAGCCTGTACAAGGCCAGCCAGGAATAAACCCAAGCTAACATCTCTCACGAAAACGGGTTTATTATGGCACGAACTTCCAACATCCGCCTGTCCGGGCTGCTGTGCAGCACTGCCCTGACACTCATCGCCGCGTCCACTGCACTGGCCGAGGAAACCGAGGTCCTGTCACTGGACCCGATCGTGGTCAAACAGCGCGATCCCGGCGGAAACGCCGCCGATCGCGCCACGTCGGTCTATGTAGCTGACGCCGAAATCGAACGCGCCGCTATGGGCGATCTAAAGGATCTCTTTGCTGGCATCGCATCGGTCTCTGTCGGCGGCGGCATCCCGATTGCGCAGAAAATCTTTGTCAACGGCGTCGACATGCTGAACCTGGCGGTTCAGGTCGATGGCGTCAGCCAGAACAACCGCACCTTCCACCACGTCAGCGCCAACGCCTTCGACCCCGGCCTGATGAAATCGGTCCGTGTTGATCCCGGCATTGCCCCTGCAGATGCCGGCCCCCGTGCGCTAGCTGGACGCGTTGTGATGGAAACAATCGACGCCGAGGACATCCTGGAAGATGGTGAAACCTTTGGCGGCCAGTCCCGACTGTCTTATTCCAGCAATGGCGGTACCGCCCAAGGCTCCCTGACTCTCGCGGCCCGCAATCGCGGTTTTGAAATCCTCGGCTACGTCAAACGCGCTATCGGCGACAGCTATGACGATGGTGCCGGCAATGAGGTTACTGGCTCAAACGCGAACCTGACTGCGGGCCTGATGAAATTCGCCTACGAGAGCGATCAGGGTGACCGGGTCGAGCTGTCGCTGCAGCAGGCAGAGGACAACGAACGCCGCAATATCCGGCCCAATTTCGGCCCCAGCAGCGGCGCCGACTTTGCAAGCTATCTGACCAAACGCCGCATCGCCTCACTGCGCTACGAAAACGGCAATGAAACCGGTCTCTGGGATCCGTCTGTGGTGCTAGGTTTTTCCGAAATCAATGTAGATCGTCCGTTAGATCCTTGGGGCGATTCAACCTCCACCAGCTCGCAAACCTACTCGTTTACGCTGAAGAATGATTTCCACCTGTCGGACAACAACACCATCACTGCCGGTGTCGACTACCAGAAACGCGAAAGCTCGGTGAATGCCACCTGGACCAACGGCAGGACCGGCGAGGAAAGCAAAAACATAGGTATCTTCGCCCAGGCCCGTCTGGAGCCTACAGATCGCCTCAGCGTCTCAGCAGGTCTGCGCTATGACTGGCAGGATTTCACAGGTCAGGACTTCGCCCAAACCGGCACCGCCTTTACCGGCGACGTCTCCGGCGCAAGCGGCAACCTGTCGGTGGTCTATGACGTGACCGATTCATTGTCCTTGCGGGCTGGCTACTCCAACGTGTTCGGCGGTTATGATCTGGAAGACAACTTCCTGTTCTACCGGTCTTGGGATTACTCCGATCTGAGGGCATCGCGCGCGAAGAACATCGTAATTGGCGCCGACTGGCAGCGCGGCAACTGGACCCTGGGCGGTGAGCTGTTCAAGACAAACATCGACAATGTCCGCAGCGTGTCCCGCAGTGGTATCGTCTCCGGTGATGACTTTGAAAGTAAAGGTTTCAACTTCTCCGCCACCTACGGCTGGGACAGAGGCTTTGCCCGCTTCACCATGAACAAGAGCGATGTTGAATTCAACGGCGGAGCAGCTGAAAGCTTCTATCTGGTCGACTCTGGCACCCCGGTCGGCGAGGTGCTTGCTTTTGAAGTCCAGCACGAAATCACAAGCATGAATCTGCTGGTCGGCGGCAGCATCGAGGCCGCATTGTCCAATGACAACGGTGTGAGTGAATCCTACACACGCAAGCAGCCTGGCTACAACGTGCTGAACCTCTTTGCCGAATACAGCCCGCCGGCGTTGGATGGCCTGACGTTCCGAGCCGGGATCGACAATGTGTTTGACAAACAATACGCCGACCGCGCGACTTATGGCACCGAATACACCTCAGACGCGGTCTCCACGCTGAATGAGCCAGGCCGCAACATTACAGTTGTTGCGACGCTCAAATTCTAAAACCTCTGCGGCAGTGCCTCTACGGGTGCTGCCGCTCATTTCCTGTAGTTTCTGGCGGGTTTTCGCCGCAATCAATAAATCATACAAAAATAGTCAGTAATTGCTTTCACTGCCTTGCCCTAAGGGCTAAAAAAGGATCGTGAATTCCGCTTCACACCAGACGCTCGGCCTTTTGCCGGCGCCGCTCCGCAGCCAGCCATCCCGCTAGTTCTTGTCGAAATTTGACCCGGCCCGCCTAAAGGCCCGGCATCGCGCCGGGGTCTTATGTCTAGCGTGCCACGGCTACGGGAAACATCTGCACCATGCGCCCAGCCTCTCTCTTTTACCGCATCCAGCCGGAAGGTTCGCAATGAGCCTCCAACAAAACAATCAGCCCGTCCAATGCACTGCCGAGGCCTCACAGGCCGCGTCGCTGCAGGCGCTTCTGAACACCTTCCTGCGTGAGATAGCACCCTCTGGGGCATGCCTGTCCGGCAACCGCGATTCGGTTGAGATCCCGCTTAGTCATGTCCCCGCTCGCCTGCGCGTAAAAGTCGAATATTATTCCCAGTCGGGACCACATCAATTCGGCGCAGCGCAAATTCGCTTTGCCGGCACTCCCGCCTGGCAGGCCGCCGCGCCAGTGCAAGTGATCAGCCTGATTGCGCAAGAATGCTTTGCACATCACAACGCTCGCGATCCCGGCAAGCTGCCGGAATTCCTGCGCGGCGTATTCAACAGCAATGCCGAGATCGAGCAGATCCTGCAGACCCATGCAGATAACCCGGAACCAGACGGTTTTCTGGCGGCGGAACAGGCATTGTCCTATGGCCACTGGCTGCACCCCACCCCCAAAAGCCGCGACGGGCTGACCTCTTGGCAGCAGGGCACCTATGCGCCCGAATACGGCGGCCAGTTTCCGCTGACTTATTTTGCAGCAGACAACGGTCTGGTGTCGCAGGGCTCAGCTGAAGCCGCCGCCACGGACATGGTCCGCCAGATCCCCGGTATCGAAAACACCTTCGATCCGAAACCGCATGAAGTGTTGATCCCTGCGCATCCGCTACAGGCGCAGATGCTGCGGCTTGACCCCGAAGTGCAGAGCCTCATTGCCTCCGGCAGACTGCGCGACCTGGGCACGGGCGGTTGTTCATTTGCTGCCACCTCCTCTGTCCGCACGCTCTTTGCACCGGATTGCCCCTGGATGCTGAAATTCTCGATCCCGGTACGGCTGACCAACTCATTGCGCGTCACACTGCACAGCGAGCTGGACACCGGCGTCTCCATGGCCCGGCTGCTGCGAAGGCTTGAGGCGGACAAGCAAAGCCCGAGGTTCCGCATCATCAACGACCCGGCCTATCTCACCCTAAATCTACCAAACCGCCGCGAAAGCGGGTTTGAGGTGATCTTCCGCGAGAACCCATTCATGGGCGACAAGGACAACGGCATTTGCAACCTCGCCGCTCTCACCGCCGATCCACTGCCCGGCCGCACTGCGCTGCTGACCAACGTCATCAAACGGCTGTCGGCGGAACGTGGCCACTCAGCGGCGCAGACCACGAAGAATTGGTACGACGCCTACCTCACGTGCATGCTGGACCCGGTTTTGGAACTCTATGACCGGCACGGTATCGCATTGGAAGCACACCAGCAGAACAGCCTGCTGGACCTCAGAACCGGACTACCCACGCGGGGTTACTACCGCGACAACCAAGGCTACTTCATTGCCCAGGACGCCTTCCCGCGCCTTTGCGCGCTGGAGCCATCACTAGCAGGCCAACCCGCACTGGTTTACCCGCGTGCGCATATCAATGAGCGGTTGGCCTACTACCTGGTGGTCAATCAAATCTTTGCCGTGATCCGCCGTCTCGGGCGGGACGGGTTGGCCACGGAAACAACTCTGCTACTGCAATTGCGCAACCGGCTGACAGCGGCCGCAGCCCGTTTTGACGGCGCTGCAGCGGGTTTTGTCCAATACTTGCTCACGGCTCCGGTGTTGGCGACAAAGGCCAACCTGCTGACCCGCGTTCACAATGTCGATGAACTGGAAACCGCCGCGCAAGAAGGGATGTTTCTGCAAATGCCGAACCCCATCGCTGCGGTCCGGACCCAGCCCGTGGCGGAGCTTGCTGATGTCCCTGCATGACACCCTAGAGCAAATCTCGACAGCCTCTGCCCCGCAGACCGTATCGGCATCAGCCCCCCGCGTTTTGCGCCAACTCTGCGAGGCACTCCTGTGCGAAGGTTGGGCCACTGCCCTGCATATCAGGCGGGATCAATCGCTGTCATGGTCGCTACGCCAATCACAGTTCCGCGCCTGCGGACGACGCGGCGCCTTTGGCCGTTACCGACTGCAGGAGGGCAGCATCGAAACACGGTGCGATGGAAAGTGGCGCGCGGCAGACACCGATGACGTACTGGCTGCGGTTGCGGACCCATCGGACGCGCTGGAGATACTGCGCGCTGATCTCGATCATACCAAGCACCTGAGCGATTTGACCGCAAAGCTGTTCCCGGCAATCGCGCGGCGCCATACCCTGCCCCTACCGGCGCTGGAGACCGCTCTTTACGAAGGCCACCCATATCACCCCTGCTTCAGGGCCCGCAGCGGTTTTTCTGACGCAGACCACTTGGCCTACGGACCAGAGGCTGGCGGAACATTTCGTCTGATAGGCGTGCTGTTCCATCACTCACTGGTGCAGCAGATATTGCCGTCGCCGGATTTCTGGGAACAGGAGCTGGGCCACGCCGAATGGCAGCGCATCGCTGTGTTGGCTGCAGAGCTGGGCGTACCTTTGGACAGCTTCCGCCTGCTGCCACTGCACCCATGGCAGCACGCTAAGCTGCAAGGTGATCCCCTATTTAGCGATTGGCGTCGTGCCGGACGACTGGCAGACATAGGCCCGATTGGCGAAACCTACCGCGCCACTCAGTCGGTGCGCACGCTGATGAACGCCGATACCCCAGCCAGTGCCCACGTGAAAACCGCCATGGCGATACGCAACACTTCTGCGCTGCGCACTCTTGCGCCAGAATCCGTCACCGTGGCTCCTGCCATCTCTCATTGGCTAGGGAATGTGGTAGACAGTGATCCTCTGTTCAGCCGACGCTACCCGCTGACACTGTTACCGGAATACGCCGCCATAACCGTAGGTCGTGGCACCGCTCTGGATGGACATCTGGCCGCAATCTGGCGGCAAAGCCCGCTATCGCTGGGCCTGCCCGCGGACAGTATGATGCCGTTCAACGGGCTGGCGCTGACTGAGCCCGACGGCACACCGCTGATTGCACCCTGGATCAGGCGTCACGGGCTGGTACCTTGGCTGGACCAGTTGATCGAAACCGCCGTGCTGCCCGTCTGGCATCTCTTGGTGGCCCACGGCATCGGGCTGGAGGCGCACGGCCAGAACCTGATCCTGCATCATCAGGACGGTTGGCCCGCAGGCCTGATAGCTCGTGACTTCCACGAAAGCCTTGAATACGTGTACGCGCTGCTACCGCGTCCGGATCTCTGCCCGGATCTGGCCCGGATCGATCCGGCCTATGCCGACGCCCCGCTGGATCGATTCCACCGGATGTCGAGCCCAGAGGAACTACGTTGGCTGGTAATGGACACACTGTTTGTCTTTAACCTGGCCGATCTGTCTGCCCTACTGCAGCGCCACTATGGCTTTGCCGAAAGCACATTCTGGCGCCGTGTACGCGCCCGGTTGGATAGCTATGCCGCCGAGCAGGGGCTGCAGGACCGCGAAGCCGCACTGATACCGTTTGCACCGCAGATCCGTGCCGAAAGCCTGATTTCTCGCAAGATAGACCCTGATACGCCGCAGCACGGCCACCTGATAGCCAACTCTCTAGCCACCGCAAAGGATGACTGACATGTTTGTTCTGAACGACACACCCATTGACCCCTCGGTTTTGGCGGCGCGGCTGGACCGCGTCCTGACCGAACCTGCGGGCCACCGCTATGGTGTGCACATGCAGAACCCCGGCGCCGCACTGCCCGCGCTTCTGTACCTTCGTGCGCAGAAGGCCGGCGTCTTTCCGATCCATGCGGACATCCCGGCGGAAACCGCTCTCGCCATGGCGCAGGCCGCAGGCTGCGACGTGATGCTCAGCGACGGGTTAAAGCAAGTTGCAATCCCACAAACTGACAGCATCCCCCGCGGCGGCGTTCTGGTGCAGATGAGTTCAGGCACCACAGGTGCTGCCAAAGTGATCACCCGCACTTGGGCTGAGATCGCGGTAGAGGTCGAAAGCTACGCGGCCTTCTTCACAGCGAGCGCTGCGATGACGCCGGTAATTGCCTGCCCCGTCACCCATTCTTACGGGCTGATTGCCGGCGTTTTTGTGGCTCTATACCGCGGGCACGTGCCGGTCATCATTGATAGCTTGAACCCGAAATACATCCTGCGGCGTTTGCGCGAAACGGGCCAGCCGCTGCTTTATACCTCACCTGCGATGCTGCACACACTAGCGCGTCTTATGCCCGCAGAGCAGCAGCTTTATGCGGCAAACACCTCCGGCACGGTGTTGCCAGACAGCTGGTTCCAGCTGATCCGCTCCCGCACCACCCACCTGTTCCAACAATATGGCTGTTCAGAAGCAGGTTGCGTCGCCATCAACCAGGATCTGCAGCATCCGACGGACGTGGGCCGCCCGCTGCCCCATGTGACCCTGACCGCAGGCCATAACGATACACCCGAGGTTATCCGCATCATCGCCAAAGGGCAGACAATCGATACTGGCGATCTCGGTCACCTCAACACGGACGGTATGCTGATTTTCACCACCCGCGCTGACGACATGATCAATGTGGCGGGCTTCAACGTCTATCCGCAGGATGTAGAACAGGCAGCAATGGCGTTGCCCGGCGTCTCTGATGCCGTTGCCTTTCGCATCACCGACCCGCACTCCGGCGCCCGTGTCGGATTGATCTACGCAGGCAATGCCGCCGAAGGCGACCTGCGCCAGGCTTGCCGCAGCACGCTGGCGGATTACCAACAACCCGCCCTGATCCGGCATCTGCCCGCCCTGCCACGTCAGGCCAACGGCAAGATCAGCCGCCGTGAGATCGCCGCACAATACGCTCCTACCGAAACCGCAGAGGCCGTCCCCGCATGACCTATGACATGATCTTTGAGGCCATCCGCCAGACCCTGACCGGACCACTCATCAACCCGCATATGCAGAACTTCACCTCACAGGCCATATTGAATGACGACCTGCACATCGACTCGGTGATTTTGATCAACCTGATGCTGCATTTGGAAACAGATCACGGGATCGAAATGCCCGAACGCGAGCTGACCAAGAACGATTTCAGCACCGTTGACGGGTTGATCCGGATGCTGCTGGGCGAAACACCCGAACCAGCCGCAGATGACGGTGACGCACCTGCTCCTAGCGAAATCACCGTGCATTGCTTTGTAAGCTGCCTCTGCGCCGCGATCCGCAGACATGATCACCTGAATTTCCGGCCGTTCTACTTTGGCACCTGGGACAGCGGCTTTGCCGTAACCCCACAAATGCAGCTCGCCTACCACAGCGAAGAGATCACTCAGGATCTCTACGCCCGGTGGGTCGAACGCCTGTACAACATTCCAGTGCGCGAATGGTATGACCATAGCAAAACCAAGGAACAGAACCTGATCCGCTTTGAACAGCTTCTGTCCAGCAAAAACGATGATCAGCAGTTGGTGGTGTTCCTAGACATGTACCATCTGCCGGAACGCGAAAATAAGTACAACCAGAACCCCTTTCCACATTTTGTGATCATCGAACTGACCGAAGACCCGGACATTTGGCACCTCGTTGATCCGGATTACCGCTGGCGCGGGGATCTACCGCGCGAAACCATTCTCAATGCTATGGCGCAACCTACCGTCGCGGGCGGTTACATCATGGACAGCAGCCAAGCACAGGCGCCGCACCCCGCCGATTTGGCTGCCTATTTCACAGAAACCTTCCGCACAGATGACAACCTACTGACCTCGGCCTTGCGGCGGATCTTTGAATACCATTGTCAACCCGCACACACGCTGGCAGATCTGGGTCACGCCGTGCGGGAAATGCCAGTGCTTTCCCTGCGCAAATACGCCTATGAGCACGCCTTTGCTTTCTTCTGGCAAGAACTGGATACCCCGTTCGAGGCCTTCGATGCCGAATGCGATCGGGTTGAGGCCTTGTGCGAGAGCTTCCGTAAACTGCAGTTTCTGGCCGCCCGTGTCGCACATACCGCTGACCGTGCACTGATCCCCGACTTGTTCGCAGCACTGGATGCACTGGATCAGCTCGAATTCACCATCAAATCCGCGCTTCACACTCAATTTCAGGCCTGGTGCACGGCCAATCTGCCAGCGTCATCTACCCTTCTGCCCACTCCCATTGCCGAGCAAACGCAGCAGCAGGAGGTTCCCGCATGAGAGTATCCCTTTGCACAATCTCGTTCCGCCACCAGCTGATCGGGCTCAAAGATATTGCTTTTTGGGCCCGTGATAATGGATTTCAGGGGATTGAACTGTGGGGTGTTCACGCTCGCAGTCAGCCGCCGCTTGCGGTTCACAATGCGCAGTGGATGGCGGCGCAGGGGCTATCCGTGCCGATGATCAGTGACTACCTGCCGTTGCACGATCCTGATCTGCTACGCAGCCGCACCCTGGCGCTGTGTAGTCAGGCCCGGACCTGGGGCGCGGGTAAAATGCGGACCTTTGCTGGCCAACAATCCAGCGCTGACGCGACAGCCGAAGATCGCCGCCAAACCATCTGCGCCCTGCGCGAGGCCTGCATCATTGCCGCCGACCACGGGCTGCGGTTGCTGGTGGAAACTCACCCTGGTACCCTGGCCGATACATTGGCGGACACCTGCGATCTAATTGACGCCACCGATCACGAGGCACTGGCCATCAACTTTGATGCTCTGCACGTTTGGGAAGGCGGCGATGACCCGATCGAGGCCCGCCGCATCCTGTTGCCCCGCATTGCCCACTACCATCTGAAAAACGTCTCTGTCCGCGATCGTCTGACTGTCTTTGCCCCCGGCAATGTCTACAGCGCCGCAGGCAGTCGCGACGGCATGGTACCATTGTTTGAAGGCGCCTATGATTACACTTCGCTGTTGGTCGCAATGTCCGCAGATCCGACCTGCGAGGCTTCCTTGGAATGGTTCGGAGATGACGTTTTCCAGACTCTAAAAAGAGATGTTCTCCAGATCCAAGCCGAAACCCGCCAGAACATGCCTGAAGCAGTCTGAACAACTCCAGACCTAACCTAAAAAACCCGGTGCGCCTTATACTGTGCACCGGGTTTTCTTTTCCTTCCATCAGAGCACTGAAAATCAAGCGTCCTCCGGCACCCGTTCCGGCGTTCCGGCCTGGCGCTGCCACAGCCCGGCATAGACCCCCTGCCCCGCTAGCAGCATCTGATGGCTACCATCCTCGGCAATCTCTCCGTCGCGTAGCACAACGATCCGATCCATCTGCGCTATCGTCGACAACCGGTGGGCGATTGCAATTACTGTCTTGCCCTGCATTACATCCAACAGCGTCTTCTGGATTGCCTCCTCCACTGCGCTGTCCAAAGCCGAGGTCGCCTCGTCGAGGATCAGAATCGGTGCATTTTTCAGCACCACCCGTGCGATGGCGATCCGCTGACGCTGCCCACCGGACAAGGCCACGCCGCGCTCACCCACATGCGCGTCATAGCCGGTGCGCCCCTCCTGATCGCGCAGCGCCATGATAAAATCATGCGCCTTTGCCCGCTTGGCTGCGGCGATCATCGCCACTTCGCTGGCGCCCGGGTTACCATAAAGGATATTGGCCCGCACAGATCGATGGATCAGCGAAGTATTCTGCGTCACCACCCCAATTTGGCGGCGAAGGCTATCCTGGCTGACCTGACTGATCTCCTGCCCGTCGATCAGAATGCGCCCACCTTCAGGGTCACGGAACCGCAAAAGCAAGTTGATTAGGGTCGACTTACCCGCCCCTGAAGGCCCTGCGATTCCCACCCTCTGACCTGCTGGAATATGCAGATCTATACCATTCACACCGCCCTGCGTATTGCCATAGTGGTGCCGCAGCCCCTCGATGTGCACCTCTGCACGGCGGACCTCCAATGGTCTCGCCCCCGGCACGTCCCGGACATCATGCTCTGCTGACAGGGACCGCAACCCCTCGCGGATCACACCCATGTTCTCAAACAACCGGATCGTCACCCACAGGATCCAGCCACTCATGCCATTAAGCCGGATCGTCAGCGCCGATGCCGCCGCCACTTCACCTACGCTGACATGCCCATGCATCCACAGCCATATGGCCGGCGCCACAACGATCAGGATCAGCACACCATTAATGGCAATGCTGCCGAACGCCAGCCGCGTCATCATCCGCAAAAACCGCTGATACCGCACCCGTAACCGTCGCAACGCCGACAGCGCATAGGCCTGTTCCTGCCCGTCGCGGGCAAACAGCTTTACCGTCTCGATATTGCCATAGGCATCAACAATCCGCCCGGTCACCGCAGACCGTGCATCGGACCATTTTTCCGCGGTTGCCGCGACATTCAGCGCGGTGTGGCGCACATAAACCGCATAAAGCCCAACCCACAGGACAAGCGGCACTGCCAACCGCCAGTCGATCTGCGACAGTACCAGTACCGCACCGATCATATAGGTGACCGCAAATAGAACCGCCTCAAACAGCATATGCACGCTGTCCTGCACTGCTGGGCCCATCTGCATCACGCGGTTGCTGAGCCGTCCGGCAAAATCATTTTGGAAAAACCCTGCCGACTGTCCCAACAGATGCCGATGCGCCTGCCAGCGCACTTGTTCCTGTAGGTTCGACGACAGCGTCTGCTCTAGCAGCAGATGGTTAAGCCCCACCAACGATGGCCGCAGGATCAGCACACAGAACAGCGCCAGCAGCATCTCCCTGCCATGCGCAGCCCAGAATGTGCCCGCGCCGGTCTCTGCCATCAGATCAACCACCCGGCCGGAATAGAAAATCAATCCGCTCTCCATCAGTGCCGTCAGCACCCCTGTGGCAAACATCAGCGGTAGCCATTTGCGGTAAGGGGTCAGCTGCTGCACCAGATACCGCCGCAAAGTGGATCGTGGCGGCGCTTGATGGTCAGCCGCAAAAGGATCAACAAGGTTTTCAAAAGCCCGGAACATGGGAAGCCTCTCAAGGATTAGATGGAACCGCTTGAGATGTGGGTCGCCGTTTCCGCCCGCCTGCCAGTCCGCAAAGCGGAACCATTCCTGACAAGGGCTCGGACCATGCCTGCACCGCAGCTCGGCCCTTGTAGGCGGCTGTCGCCGCTTTGTCAGCAGCGGAAACGCACTCACGCCGCAAATAGCTACCGCTATTCCGCTTGCAAGCCGCCGGAGAAGCGATAAATTGCCGCTATCTTACTAAAAAACTAAGGTTTATATCAATGCTCACTGACAAAGGTCATTTTGACACCCCGAATTCGGAAAAATACCTGCAGCAGCTCTGCAAGCATTTCGCCCACAAGGTAGCGGTGGAACATGACAACACCAACGGCACCATAGCGCTGGGAATGGGGCCTGCCACCGTGCACGCTACCGGCGGAACCTTAACCGCCGAGGTCACTGCCCCCAACGCCGAAGAGCTCGCCGACGCCCGTCAAATCATTGACAGGCATCTGGCCCGCTTTGCCTTTCGCGAAGATTTCGAGGCAATGGCATGGCAATCCACTGAGGCCTGATCACGCCTCTGATGTTGCGGCGAAACCATGGCACAGTGATCCGCACCAAAATAGTCGGTTCAGAACAGGCACAACAGCTAGCGGTGTATCCAAGCACCGTCCTCAGCCGATGAGTTCTGCGCCGCCGAGATGAACCACATCCCATCAAGTCCTGCCTGAAGGCCCGGCAACATGGGGTTATCGATGTTGGTGGAAATTGCTTCGGCGATATCAGCGTAAAGCGTCGCGAAACCTTCCAGATACCCCTCGGGATGGCCCGGGGGGACGCGGGTCCAGTCTGGCCCCATGCGAGGCCCACCACGGGTCAGGATCTGCTTAGGCTCTCCAAAGCGGGTGAACGTCATTTGATTGGGGTCCTCATGCACCCATTCGATGCCGCCCTTATCGCCAAAAACCCGCAAGCGCAGACTGTTCTCACATCCGACAGCGATCTGGCTTGCCCAGAGAATGCCCCGCGCGCCGCCTTCGTAACGCAGCATGATATGGGCATTGTCATCCACCTTGCGCCCCGTGCCGAAGCTGTGCAGTTCAGCCGACAATGCCTCCGCCTTAAGGCCGCTGACAAAACACGCCAGATTGAAGGCATGGGTGCCAATGTCGCCAATAGCACCCGCCCCGGATTGTTTTGGATCCGTGCGCCATGCGGCCTGCTTATGGCCATCTTGTTCGATAGGATCAGTCAGCCAGTCCTGTGCATATTCTGCCTGAACCAATCGGATCTGACCCAGATCGCCACGCGCAACCATGGCGCGGGCCTGCCGCATCAGCGGATATCCAGTGTAGTTATGAGTCAGAAAAAATCGTGCGCTGCTGGCATGCGCCGCCTGTTTGATTGCATCCGCTTCCGCCGTACTGGCAGCGAGGGGTTTGTCGCATATCACATGGATATCCGCCTCAAGAAACGCGACACTGGGACCTGCATGCAAGTGGTTAGGCGTGACGATAGCCACGGCATCAATACCGTCATCGCGGGCCGCCTCAGCCTTGGCCATCTCTTGATAGCCGGCATAACTGCGCTCGGGCGCTAGCCCCAACTCTGCCGCGCTTGCGGCGGCACGGGTGGGATCAGATGACAGGGCACCCGCCACAAATTCAAATCGATCATCAATGCGTGACGCAATACGATGCACCGCTCCGATAAAAGCACCCTGGCCGCCGCCGACCATGCCCAATTTCAAGCGTTTCATGCGATCTGTCTTCATAATCCAAGCATCTCCCGAATTTTTCCCTTGTCGCCTAGGCCCCCGCAGCATCAGCAATAGCCTTGTCGGTGACCTCGAACAGATGGCGTTTCAATAGGCGGCCTCGCCCAACATCTTGTCCTGATGATAGATCCATTTCAGCGCTGCCAAAGGATCATAGAAATATTGCGTTATCTTAGTGAAATGTTCTCACAATCAAACTGTCCACGCCCAGAGGCCTGTCATTCGCCAAAGCCCCGATCAGTCCAGCGAGACCCAGAGCACATGTGCATCCTCTTCGCTGGTCGATACACAGCAATGGCCCATTCCGCTGTCGTAGTAGACGGTATCCCCGGCCTTCATGGACAAGGGCCGATAATGTTCAGTGTAAAGCACCAATTCACCACTGATCACCAACATGAATTCCTCGCCGCTGTGGCGGATCCAGGTCTCAAACTCCGAAACATCCCGCGCTTTGATATGGCTGAAATAGGGCAGCATCCGCTTGCTGGTCAGTTCCGTACACAGCAATTCATGATCATAAGTCGGGGTTTCCTGATGCTCCCCCTCACCTTTGCGGGTGTAATCACGCCGCCCTGAAATATCGCTTTGAGCTGATTGCACAAACAACTGTGGTGTCTGCAGATCCAGCGTCTGCATCAGGCGGCGAATAATCTCGAAACTCGGGCGGGTTTGGTTGTTCTCGATCTTAGAAAGGGTAGATCGGCCGATGTTGGCCGCCTTGGCCGCCTCTTCCAAAGTCAGGCCCTTTTCCTTGCGCGATTCTCGAATCATTTTCCCAAGCGCATCGCCGTCCGGGGCTTCAACGATCTCTGCTGCGGGCGCACCGTCGTCTGGGTTGATGGGTTCCATAGGCGTGCAATCTCCTGAATTTCCCCATGTTTAAACTCCCCTCACGAGTTCGTCAAAGTTTCCATGTTAAACCAGATATTGCTTATTGGGGAAAAGTTTCTTAAAGGAAACATATGTGAGTGTTGGGGGCAAATGACCCTAGCAGGCAATATTGGAGGGCAGGATATGAGCCTTTACGATCTGATCGTTATCGGTGGAGGGCCAGGTGGCTATGTAGCAGCCATTCGCGCAGCACAACTCGGCCTCAAGGTTGCTTGTGTCGAAGGGCGCGGGACATTGGGTGGCACATGCCTCAACGTCGGATGTATCCCATCCAAAGCAATGCTCTCCTCCTCCGGTAAATATGAAAGCCTGTCGCAGCTGGCCGGACACGGTATCGCCATAGAAGGCGCTAGCCTGGACCTGGCCGCTATGATGGGAAGGAAAGACAAAATTGTCGGCGACCTGACCAAGGGCATCGCCTTCCTGTTCAAGAAGAACAACGTTGATTTGATCGAAGGCTGGGCCAGCATCCCCGCCGTCGGCAAGGTCCAGGTGGGTAACGACACCTATGATACCAAGAACATTCTGATCGCCACCGGATCCGAATCCACCCCGCTGCCAGGGGTAGAGATCGATGAAATTGATGTCGTGTCCAGCACCGGTGCTTTGACCTTGGCGAAGGTTCCTGAGCATCTGGTTGTTGTTGGAGCTGGTGTCATCGGTTTGGAACTGGGTCAGGTCTGGTCCCGTCTCGGAGCCAAGGTCACCGTTGTCGAGTATCTAGACCGCATCCTACCGGGCATCGATGGCGAAATCGCCAAGCTGGCGCAGCGCGCCCTGTCCAAGCGTGGATTGAAGTTTCAATTGGGTCGCGCTTTGAAACATATCGACCGTGGCGAAAACGACCTGACCCTGACACTGGACCGGGTTGGCAAAGACAAGGAAGAGACACTGGTCGCCGATAAGGTGCTGATCGCCATCGGGCGTCGCCCGGTGATCCGTGGCCTCGGGCTGGAGGCTTTGGGTGCTTCCATCAATGCACGCGGTTTTGTGGAAGTAGACGAAAGGTTCTCTACCTCGGTGCCAGGCATCTATGCCATCGGCGATTGCGTTCCCGGCCCGATGCTGGCCCACAAAGCCGAGGAAGACGGTGTTGCCTGTGTTGAAATGCTCGCCGGTCAAACTGGGCACGTGGACTACGGCACGGTGCCGGGCATCGTCTACACCGACCCGGAAGTTGCCTCTGTCGGCCAAACCGAAGAGACGCTGAAAGAGGCCGGGGCTGAGTATATCGTCGGTAAATTCACTTTCATGGCAAATTCCCGCGCCCGTGCGCAGGGAGAAACCGATGGCGCGGTCAAAGTGCTGGCGACGCCTGAAGGGCAGATCCTCGGGGCGCATATATGTGGCGCTCATGGCGGCGATCTGATCGCCGAGTTGGTATTGGCAATGACCAAAGGCGCCACTGTTTCCGATGTGGCAGCCACATGCCACGCCCATCCTGCCATGGCCGAAGCGGTGAAAGAAGCCTGCCTTGATGCCATGGGCCGGGCTATTCACGCTTGATCTCAAGTCTCGTTGCCTAAGGAGGTACTCAGATGAACGTTCCTATGCCCCGGCTCCGCCACCCGGAGAAGTTGAATAAGGCCGATAGCGAGATCCCACGCAAACCCAAGTGGATTCGCCGCAAAAAGATCGAAAGCGCTGAGTATTTTGAAACCCGCCGCCTGATGCGGGATCACAATCTGACCACCGTCTGCGAAGAGGCCGCCTGCCCTAATATCGGTGAATGCTGGTCCAAACGCCACGCGACCATGATGATCATGGGCGAGGTCTGCACTCGTGGATGTTCCTTCTGCAATGTGTCCACCGGTCGCCCTGATGCGCTGGATGCGTTCGAACCGGGCCGTGTTGCGCAGGCGGTGAAGAAACTGGCGTTGCGCCATGTGGTGATCACCAGCGTTGACCGCGACGATCTGGAGGATGGCGGGGCCGCACATATTGCCCAGACCATCCGCGCCGTACGCCACCAGACGCCGGACACCACAATCGAAGTGCTAACGCCAGATTTTCTGGGCAAGGGCAATGCTGCGGAGATCGTCTTTGATGCCGCGCCGGATGTGTTCAACCACAACCTTGAGACCGTGCCGCATCTTTATCCACGGGTCCGTCCCGGCGCGCGCTACTATAGCTCGCTGCGCCTATTGGATGATGCAAAACGCGCCAATCCTCAGGTTTTCACCAAATCTGGCCTGATGGTCGGCATGGGCGAAACGCTGGAAGACCTGCGTCAGGTCATGGACGACTTGCGCGCGGCGGATGTCGATTTCCTGACCGTAGGTCAGTATCTGCAGCCCACACCGAAGCACCACCCGATTAACCGATTTGTCACCCCCGATGAATTCGAACAGATCGAACGGATGGCCCGAAGCAAAGGGTTCCTTGGCGTTTCGGCTACGCCTTTGACCCGATCATCATTTCACGCGGACGAAGATTTCGCCGCCTTGAAAGACGCACGCAACAAACAGCTGGTCAGCAGCCCATCGGGGGCTGGCCGGTAACCTTTCAACTCTCGGATTAGGGATTACCCCGCGACTGGTCGGTCGCGGCAGGAGGGTTAATCCCCAGATAACGACTTGTCACCGGTCGCAACCGCAGCAAAGGCCGGGATAGGAAAATCAACGCCAAAGACGACCACCTAAAGGGAGGAAAAATATGGAAATTTTAAATTCGATTGTGGGCTATATCAACGGCATCGTTTGGGGCCCGCTGATGCTGGTTCTCATTCTCGGTGTCGGCCTCTTCTTGCAGATCGGACTGAAGCTGATGCCCATTCTGCGCATCGGCACCGGTTTTGCCCTATTGTTCAAAGGCCGCGAAGCCGGCGATGGCGAAGGCCAGATCACCCCGTTCAACGCCCTGATGACCGCACTGTCGGCCACCATCGGCACCGGTAACATCGCAGGCGTGGCTACGGCCGTATTCCTTGGCGGCCCGGGCGCACTGTTCTGGATGTGGATGACCGCACTGGTGGGCATGGCCACCAAATACGCCGAAGCGGTTCTGGCAGTGAAATACCGCGAGCAGGACGATCAGGGCAACTATGTCGGCGGCCCGATGTATTACATCAAGAATGGCCTTGGCGCGAAGTGGCAGTGGTTGGGCGTTGCCTTTGCCCTGTTTGGTGCAATCGCTGCCTTTGGCATTGGCAACGGCGTACAGGCCAATGGCGTCGCGCAGGTTCTTGAAACCAACTTTGGTTTCAACACCTCCATCACCGGTATCGTGCTGATGGTTCTGACAGGTGCCGTTATCCTTGGTGGCATTACGCGCATCGGTGCCGTAGCTGGCAAACTGGTGCCATTCATGGCCGTGAGCTACATCACCGTCGGTCTTCTGGTTCTGATCATCAATGCAGATCAGCTGGGCAACGCTCTGGGTCTGGTCTTCACCTACGCCTTCACCCCATCGGCCGCTGAGGGTGGCTTTGCCGGTGCCGCTGTTTGGGCAGCAATCCGCTTTGGTGTCGCCCGTGGTGTCTTCTCGAACGAGGCCGGTCTCGGATCCGCTCCGATTGCCCATGCCGCAGCCGAGACCAAAGGCCCGGTAAATCAGGGCCTGATCGCTATGCTGGGTACGTTCATCGACACCATCATCGTTTGCTCCATTACCGGTCTGGCGATCATCGCCTCCGGCGCATGGACCTCGGGTGAAAGCGGCGCCGCACTGACGTCACTGGCCTTTGAAACATCGCTACCCGGCTTTGGCGGCTATGTCATCGCCATTGCACTGTCGATCTTTGCCTTTACCACCATTCTGGGCTGGTCCTACTATGGTGAGAAATGCGTCGGCTACCTGCTCGGAGCCAAAGTGCTGATCGGCTACCGCGTACTGTGGATCCTTGCGATCTACTTCGGTGCTACTGCCGATCTGGGCTTCATCTGGTTGCTGGCGGACACTCTGAACGCAATGATGGCAATTCCCAACCTGATCGCCCTCGCCCTGCTGAGCCCAATCGTCTTCAAGGTGACGAAAGAGTTCTTCGCCTCGAACGGACAAACGGAAGAGCCGAGCAAAGGCGCAGCAGAATAATCTAAACCAATCCACACCGGGGCGCGGCATGCGTTGCGCCCCGGCTCTTACAAACCACTCAAATTCAAGGGCAAGACGCTATGACCGACGCGCCGAAACGTACCCCGCTCTATGACCTGCATGTCGCCCTCGGCGGCAAGATGGTGGACTTTGCCGGCTGGGAAATGCCGGTTCAGTATCCCATGGGTATCATGGGAGAGCACAAACAATGCCGCGAGAAGGCTGCGTTGTTCGATGTCAGCCACATGGGTCAGGTGATCCTGCGCGGCGAGAATGTCGGCGAAAAGCTGGAAGCGATCTGCCCACAGGCCTACGCCACCCTGAAAGAGGGTAAAGCGCGCTATGGCTTTTTCACCAACGAAGACGGTGGCATCATGGATGACCTCATCGTCTCCAATGCGGGTGATCATTACTTTGTCGTGGTGAACGCGGCCCTGCGCCATCAGGACATCCCCCATATGAAGGCACATCTGGACGGTGTTGAGGTGATCGAGATCTTTGACCGCGCTTTGGTTGCCGTACAGGGTCCCGCCGCTGAAAACGTGGTTGGCAATCTCTGCCCTGCGGCCCGTGAGATGACATTCATGGAAACCATCGTCGCCGATATCGACGGTGTCGAATGCCGTCTATCCCGCCTTGGTTACACCGGCGAAGATGGCTACGAAATTTCCATCCCCGATGCCGAAGCTGAGCGGATCACCAAACTGTTCCTCGCCCATGACGACTGCGAACCAGCAGGTCTAGGCGCGCGGGACTCCCTGCGTCTGGAAGCTGGTCTTTGCCTCTATGGCAATGATATCGATCAATCGACCTCGCCGATTGAGGCCTCGCTGGCCTGGGCCATCCAAAAACGCCGCAAAGAAGAGGGCGGGTTCCCCGGTGCCGCGCGCATCCAAAAGGAACTGACCGAAGGTGCCGCCAAGAAACTGGTGGGCATCAAACCCACTGGTCGTGCCCCAGCCCGCCAGCATGTTGAAATCCAATCGGCCGACGGCAATACCATCGGCGAAATCACATCAGGCTGCTTTGGCCCCACCGTCAGCGGCCCCGTCGCCATGGGCTATGTCGCAGCACCGCATGGCAAACCGGGCGAACAGATCAACCTGATCATCCGTGGCAAGGCGCATCCAGCTGAGATCGTTACCCTGCCCTTCGTCACCCAGAATTACAAACGCTAAGCTCCAGGAGTTCCCGAGATGACCACCTATTATTCCGAAGACCACGAATGGATCACCGTCGAGGGCGACACCGCCACGCTCGGCATCACCAAACATGCTGCTGAACAGCTGGGCGAAGTTGTCTTCGTCGAACAGCAGGAAACCGGCGACGAATTCGAAAAAGGCGGCGAGATCGGCGTCATTGAATCGGTGAAAGCTGCGTCGGAAATCTATGCTCCGTTGGATGGCGAAATCACCGCAATCAACGAAGATCTGGCTGACAACCCCGGTGCCCTGAACGAAGATCCCGAAGGTGCCGCCTGGATCTACAAGATCAAATTGTCGGATTCTGCCCAGCTTGATGATCTGATGGATCTGGATGGCTACAAAGCCTTGATCGGCTGACCTTGCTGGCGGATTGGGCTGCCTGTCTCGCTGGCCCGATCCCTCCCCTGATTATCCCGCCGGTATGGTCCGGCGGGACCACCACGAATTAGGACATCCCCATGGCCTTTAAACTGACAGATTACGAAGCCTACGATTTTGCCAATCGCCGCCACATCGGGCCCAGCCCGCGTGAAATGGCCGATATGCTGAAAACCATCGGCTTCAACACGCTCGATGAACTGATCGACGCTACCGTGCCACCCACCATCCGCCAGAAAGAGGCGTTGGACTGGGGCCCGGCGATGACCGAACGCGATGCGCTCTTCCATATGAAAGAGATCGCGAGCAAGAACGAGGTTCTAACCTCCCTGATCGGTCAGGGCTATCACGGCACCACCACTCCGGCTCCGATCCTGCGCAACATCCTGGAAAATCCCGCCTGGTACACGGCCTATACGCCCTATCAGCCGGAAATCTCTCAGGGTCGTCTTGAGGCGCTCTTGAACTTCCAGACCATGGTGAGCGATCTGACGGGTCTGCCTGTCGCGAATGCGTCGCTCCTGGACGAAGCAACAGCTGCCGCTGAAGCCATGGCAATGGCGCATCGTGGCTCGCGCTCCAAGGCCAATAACGCCGCCTTCTTCGTAGACAAAAACTGCCACCCGCAAACCGTTGCAGTTATTAAGACCCGCGCCGAGCCTCTGGGCATCGACGTCGTGGTAGCCGATCCGGCCGAATTGGACGCAGGCGCCGTCTTTGGCGCGATCTTCCAGTATCCCGGCACTCATGGTCACGTCACAGACTTCTCCGACCAGATTTCAGCACTGCACGACAACAAAGGTGTTGCCGTTGTTGCGGCTGACATCCTGTCGCTGGCACTGCTGAAATCACCGGGCGAAATGGGTGCGGATATTGCCATCGGCTCCACCCAGCGTTTTGGTGTTCCGATGGGCTACGGTGGTCCGCACGCCGCATATATGTCGACCACAGACAAGCTCAAACGCTCCATGCCGGGCCGTATCATCGGTGTTTCCATCGATGCGCGTGGCAACAAGGCCTATCGCCTGTCGCTGCAGACCCGCGAACAGCACATCCGCCGCGAGAAAGCCAACTCCAACGTTTGTACCGCACAGGCGCTGCTGGCGGTCATCGCGTCGATGTACGCCGTCTATCACGGTCCCGATGGGATCAAAGCGATCGCTCAATCCGTACACCGCAAAACCGCCCGTCTTGCCGAAGGTCTGGAAGAGGCCGGTTTCAAAGTAGAGCCGGAAGTATTCTTTGACACCATCACGGTAGAGGTCGGTCACCTGCAGACCACCGTTATGGAAGCCGCTGTTCAGCGTGGCATCAACCTACGTCGTGTGGGTGAAACCAAGGTTGGCATCAGCCTGGACGAACAGACCCGCGCCGAAACCATCGAAGCAGTCTGGGGTGCCTTTGGTATCAACCGTACGGATGACAGCTCCAACAAACAGTACCGCCTGCCCGAAGCCATGTTGCGCGAGAGCGCGTATCTGACCCACCCGATCTTCCACAAGAACCGGGCCGAAGCAGAGATCACCCGCTACATGCGTCGTCTGGCTGACCGTGATCTGGCGCTGGACCGCGCAATGATCCCGCTAGGTTCCTGCACGATGAAGCTCAATGCGACCATCGAGATGATCCCTGTCACCTGGCCGGAATTCAGCAACTTGCACCCCTTCGTTCCCGAAGATCAGGCGCAGGGCTATCACCAGATGATCGATGATCTGAATGACAAACTGTGCCAGATTACCGGTTATGATGCGATTTCCCAGCAACCGAACTCCGGCGCGCAGGGCGAATACGCGGGCCTGTTGAGCATCCGCAACTACCACATCTCTCGTGGAGATGCGCATCGCGACGTCTGCCTGATCCCAACCTCTGCCCACGGCACCAACCCTGCGTCTGCGCAAATGGTGGGCTGGAAAGTGGTACCGATCAAAGCCGATGACGACGGCAACATCGACCTCGCAGATTTCCGCGATAAGGCCGAGAAATACTCGGACCAGCTCGCGGCCTGCATGATCACCTACCCCTCCACTCACGGTGTGTTTGAAGAAACCGTGAAGGAGGTCTGTCAGATCACCCATGATCACGGCGGTCAGGTTTATATCGATGGTGCCAACATGAATGCGATGGTGGGCTTGGCGCGTCCGGGTGACATTGGCGGTGACGTCAGCCACCTGAATCTGCACAAAACCTTCTGCATTCCGCATGGCGGTGGCGGCCCCGGCATGGGTCCGATCGGCGTTAAATCGCATCTGATTGAGCACCTACCCGGTCACCCGGAATACGGCACCGCCGTTGGTCCGGTTTCGGCAGCCCCGTTCGGCTCGCCTTCGATCCTGCCGGTCTCCTGGGCCTATATTCTGCTGATGGGTGGCGCAGGCCTCACACAGGCGACCAAAGTGGCGATCCTCAACGCCAACTATATCGCTGCACGCCTGAAGGATGCCTATCCGATCCTCTACACTTCAGCCACGGGCCGGGTTGCTCATGAGTGCATTCTCGACACCCGCCCCTTGAACGACGAAGCCCACGTCAGTGTGGATGATGTTGCCAAGCGGTTGATCGACAGCGGGTTCCACGCACCGACCATGTCCTGGCCGGTAGCTGGCACTCTGATGGTAGAGCCGACGGAATCCGAGCCGAAGGATGAGCTGGACCGCTTCTGCGACGCCATGCTGTCGATCCGATCGGAAGCACAGGACATCATCGACGGCAAGATCGATCCCGAAAATAACCCGCTGAAACACGCACCTCATACTGTGCGTGATCTGGTGGGCGATTGGGATCGCCCCTACACCCGCGAACAGGCCTGCTTCCCTCCCGGCAACCTCGGTGTGGACAAGTACTGGCCTGCGGTTAACCGCGTTGATGGCGCCTACGGTGACCGCAACCTGGTCTGCACCTGCCCCCCAATGGAGGACTACGCCGAAGCCGCGGAGTAAACTCTACCCTCAAAAACATGAGGCGTCGCCGATCCGTCGGCGGCGCCCCTGCCCGGACCAATCCGCGTCACAACCGTACGAGAGGCAGACAGATGACCCATTATTCTCCGCGCCATGGCGCTACCGATTTTGCCGTCGCCCGCGGTCGCCAGCTGCGCAATATTG
Organism: Phaeobacter cretensis; assembly: GCF_047372505.1. Classification (NCBI taxonomy): domain Bacteria; kingdom Pseudomonadati; phylum Pseudomonadota; class Alphaproteobacteria; order Rhodobacterales; family Roseobacteraceae; genus Phaeobacter; species Phaeobacter cretensis. The sequence continues at coordinate 59,300 of NZ_JBKBEU010000003.1, read as the reverse complement.
ATGTGATCCTGCCGAATGGCGCTCCTCGATCCAGTGCGCAGATTGTCACCGATATGTTTCAGGCCGCCAATGATTTGCTGGAAGACGTACAATACAAGGTCCGCGTCTGCGGATTAGATCTTTTTGCCTCTGACCCCAGCGCCGCACGGTCAAGACGTTTGGTTGTCTTTCTTGGCGATATTCACACCCGGTGGCAGCTGGATGCCAAGGAACGTGCCCGCGTCAATCAGGTGATGCGTCTGGCAGATCGCAACGCATTTGTTGGCGGTGCGGTATTCCTGCTTGATGCCTTGGCTCGTGGCAAAGATCATGATGTTGCGATTCATCCGAACTTTCTGGCCTCGGCAAGTGAATGCAGCCTGCGTCAGGATGCCGACGGCGCGGCAACTGTAATGTCAGGCACCGTCCACTCCGCGATCAGCAGCTTTGCTATTCCAAGGATGCTGCTGGATATCATTGCAGCGGACTGTGGACGATTGGCCGCCGACGGCATGGCGCATTATCTCGGCCTTGAGGCCGACAAACGGCCCGCCAAAAGCCGCGTTGCATTAAATCTGGAACAGAAAGCCGCCGGGGATATGCTGATTTCTCAGGCACTCACCGTGATGCAGGAGAATATCGAAGCCCCTCTATCTGTGGCCGAACTGGCCGGGGTGCTCAACGTGTCTACCCGTTGCTTGCAACGCCGGTTCACGCGCCATTTCGATCGCTCCCCCCTCGGCGTTTACAGATCTTTACGGGTAGAGCGCGCGCATCAGCTACTGACGCAAACTGATCTCCCGGCGCGTCAGGTCGCAGCTGCGACAGGCTTTGGCAGCTACCAAAGCCTCAGCCAGCATATCCGTGAAACCTACGGCCATTCACCCGATGTAATCCGCCGCAGCGCCTTTCGCGGGGTTGCCCCTGAAACCATGCGCCCGCGCCGGTTTCGCCAGTCGAAAACCTCCCAGAGCGAAAGCCGGATGCTATAGCCAAGATGGATCTGGTTGGGCCATTAAAATAGCCTCCGGCGACTTTACGTCTCTGACCAGATCCATCGCGCCGGCTCAAATCCGATCCTTTATGTAGTACCAGCTAAAGGCCAGCGGTAGCGACATACGTCGCCATCGACCCAGCTCAAACCGGCGCAAAGGCCGCTGCATCAGATCAGGATGTGGCAGGCGGTGCCGACCCAACGCCTGATCAGCGATCAACGCTCCCGAATAGGGCGCCATGCAAACACCGCTGCCGTGATAGCCAAGCGAAGCCCAAGCTCCGTTCATCCCCGGCACTGCGCCAACAAAGGGGACCAGATTGCGGGTCATGCAGATCAGCCCTGACCAGAAATACTCGGTCCCCACATCGCGCCAAGCCGGGAAAATCCGGTTGAAATCTGCGCGCGCCTTAGCCCGAGTAGCGGAGATATTATCCTCACTCACCCGTACCGATCCGCGCAGCCCCAACAGCAGTCGACGGTCCGGTAACAGGCGCAGATAGTGCAGCAAGGTCCGGCTGTCGCATACCATTTGCTCACTCCACCAGCCCTGCTCAGCAATTTCCGCATCGCTCAATGGGCGTGTAACCATAATGTTGGACTGCACCGGCAGGTATCGACCCGCCAGCGCCCCTGGCAGATCATCCGAAGAATAGCCATTGGTGGCGATCAACAGGCGTTTTGCCCGTACCTGCCCACCTGGCACCTGCAACAGATACCCCCCATCATGCGGGCTGATCTTCTGCACCGGCGTTTCTGAAAACATCCGTACACCCGCAGTCTCCGCGGCGCGGGTCAATCCCAACAGAAACTTCATCGGGTTCAGCGCAAATCCGACCGGAAGATTCACCGCGCCATGAAACTCCGGGCTGTTCAGCCCCTGCGCGGCCATCTCCTGCTTCGGGACAAATTCGTAAGGAAGACCATAGCGGCGGTTATATTCCTCACCATAGGCATGCAGCTCCGCCACACGATCCGGCCGATGCGCGACAAAGGTATAGCCGCGTGAATGGCGATCCACATCCAATTCCAACTCGTCTACATAGCGTTCGACCAGATCAACCGCTGCCCGTTCTGCTGCAAAGAATTGGCGCGTGTCTGTCTCACCATAGCGGCGCAAAAGCGCATCATCCGCCAGTTTGGCACTGCCGACAGAAACCAAACCGCCATTGCGGCCCGAGGCACCCCAGCCCGGCCGTTGCGCCTCAAGCAAAACCACATCCGCACCGGCTTCAGCCAGCGTCAGTGCCGCTGAAAGGCCTGTGTAGCCACCACCGATCACGGCAAATTCCGCCGTTACCTCATCACGGACAGGCGCATAATGCGGCGCGGGGTCCGGCAGGAAGCGGTTCCAGTACCGTTCTTTGATCGGACGATCGGTATAGGCGAGAGGTTCGTAGATGCGTTTCATTGGAAAGATCACCACTTGGCAGGTCGTTCCCGGATCTATCCGTACCCGCCCTAGTGCCGTCAATCCCGGACTGATTTTCAGGCATTCAATTCAGAATTGAATGGCATAGGCGGTGGACCGTCCCCCTGCCTCCATCCGCATCAAAACACCCGCCTCTTCCATCGCCCGTAAATCCCGTGTGGTGGTAGCGGAGGAGGTCTTGGTAATCTTACGATAGGATTTCGCGCTTAACCCGACAGCCAACCGTTCGGGGCCTTGATCAAACAGCACTCGAAAGGCGTGAGCCTGCCGGTCGTTCAATGCAGGCCCGTGGCGCAGAAAGAACTGGTTTCGGCGCAGAATAAATGCCGCCTCATCACGGGCAGCTCCCGCCGCTCGTATTAGCGTCCGCAGAAACCAGAGGACAAATTCGGTTGCGTCAATGGCCGCTTCTTTCCCTTGACCCGAACCAACCTTGCGGCCCGCCTGAAGAGCCTCGTAATATGATTTTTTATCCCGCTCCACCTGTCGAGACAATGAGAACGGCAGCGCTCTGCTGCGGGCGAAGACATGTTCGATCAAGGCCCGACCAATGCGACCATTGCCATCTGACAGCGGGTGAATAGATTCAAACCACAGATGCGCCAGGGCCGCCTTAACCGCGACGGGCAGGCCCTGCTCCGCGTTTACCCACATCAGAAATTGCGCCATCTCAGCCTCCAGCCGATCTGGCGGCGGTGCCTTATAAAGGACATCCCCCGGACCTGTGGTCGCCGACCGCACAATCTCCATCTCGAACCGGCGCCAGCGACCCAAGTCCTCGACCTCCATGCCAGTGAACAACAGTTGGTGCCAAGTCAGAATTTGCGCGCTGTCTAGTGGCTCATCAGCCTGCCGTGCAGTTAACATCAACTCTGCCACCGCATCCGAGCGCCGTGTCATCGCAGCCCGGTCGCGATGGCGCAGTGACGCCACAACCGAAGCTTCGATCTCACTGGCATCCAGCGACACGCCCTCAATTCCAAAAGAGGCCATCGCCTCCTGCACGATCTGGCGCAGCAACAAGTCTTCCTGCTCTTGTGGTGTCAGCCCGTAGACCAACCCGGAGACCTCGCCCATAGCCTCGGCAGCGCGAGCCAGTTCAGGTACGATCTGGACGTGATCATAATCAAAACGCGGCCAGGCAGGAGATTGCCAGATTTGGGGCATGAGGTGTTTAGCGCCTATATTCAGATCAAATTCCATCACAATATGATCTGAATATGCCATTTAATCAAGCCATCTACTTTTGGATTGAGTCAAAGCGACGCTAAAACAGGTCTGAGGGTATACATTGCCCTATCCGGTGACCCTCGACCAAGCTAGCAATGCCTCGAGACATTTGTATCCCATATCATTAAGGGGTGCGTCGGTGCATTAGGCCAATATCGACAGGCTGGAACGTTGTGACAACACGCCTGACCTTTGGACACAGAGCCTGCAAATTTTCGCCGCATACGGTGTCGGAGTATGCCAACCTAATCTATCGCAAACTGAACGTGCGCAACTGGGTCGAGGTGATCCGGGTTCTTGCGATCAGCACGCACAATGCTAGTCAGAAACCTCAACACTAGGCGCAATCCACCGCCCCTAGGACAGTAAAAGCCCTGCCCGAGGTTCTTCCCTGCCGGTTAGGACAGTCTGACATCCCTCAAACCTGTAAATCACGCCACTGTGATGCTACAGCCAACCTAGGGGATTTCTGGATTGAGCATGTGATGGCGGACGAGACATATTTATTGGCGTTGTCAGCCTTTCACCTCGGTATGGCAGTGTTTTGCACCAACCAGTTGCTACTGCGTCAACGCCATCAGCGCGTCTATGTACCTTTGGCCCTATTCTTCGTGTCGCAATCCGTAAGTGAGGTGCTGTATCTACTGGGCCTGATCTTTGCGGATGTCTCCTACGACTACTTGCTATCACGCATCGGCAGCCTGTCCGTGCCGGCCGTCTTTGCCCAACCTCTGCTTCTATGGCTCTACGTGCGGGCACTCACCTCAGAAGATGACGGCCCGCCGATTCGACAAAAGATTTGGCACGCAGTGCCCATCGTGCTGGCCTGCAGTATGGTTGTCTTGCTCTGGACGCTACCGAAATCCCTGTTTGGTCAGAGTGACATGGAGTTCTCCGACCTCAGCCAATACATCCAGACAATCCTGATCTACTTCCAGCTGGTTCAGGTCATGTTTTACTGCCAGGTTACAATATATCTGGTTCTGATCATGCGGCTCCTGTCGCGGTATCGAGCACGCCTGAAGGATCTCTTCGCCACAACCGAAGATCGCGAACTGACCTGGGTCTGGTGGATCACAACAACGATCGCAGCCTATCTGTTCATCAGCTTCGGCGAGATTATAGCCGATCTCTTTGACATTAAGATGTTAGTGCTGTTCAGCGACGCATCCGAACTGACCAACAGCCTGTCAAGCCTCGCAATCACTTGGGTCATCGGCATCTGGGGTGTACGGCAACAGCCGGGGCTGATGCCAAAACCCCGCAGCGAAACCCCTTCATCTCAGGAATCAGATCTGGTCGCTGCGAAGTACGAACGATCCGCCCTGACCGATGACCATGCCGCAAGAATCGCGGCAAAGATCGAACGCGCCATGATCAAGGATATGCTTTACCGCGATGCTAATCTGTCGCTGTGGGATCTGGCCAAACATATCAGCGTCACCTCTAACTACGTGTCGCAAACGCTGAACATGACATTGCAGTCAAACTTCTTTGACTACGTCAACAAATGGCGCATTCAGGATGCCGTGAAACAGCTGCATGAGACCGATGAAACTATTCTGGTGATTGCCCATGACGTAGGCTTCAATTCGCGCTCGTCCTTCTACAACGCATTCAAGCGCGAGATGAACACCACACCCTCTGCGCTGCGTGCCGCACGCCCACCAGTCAAATCCTCAACCTGAGAGCATAGCGGGCACCCAAGTTGAAGCACCGCAGCTATGCCTCAACGGGTCACCCCTCAGCCTGGCACCTCTTACCACGGTCGCCTAGCACCAGCATCGCTGGGGTGACCAACAGCGTCAGAAGTGTCGCGACCACCAACCCACCTGCAATTGTTGTAGACAGCTCCGTCCACCACTGGCTGGACGGTGCACCAAACACCATGCTGCCGGCTACCAAATCCAGCTTCATACCCAAGACCATCGGCATCAGCCCCAGCACAGTAGTCAGCGCGGTCAGCACCACCGGCCGCAGCCGCAACGCACCCGACCGCAGCGCCGCTTCACATGGGGACTGCCCCGCGCGACGTTGAGCATTATAGGTGTCGATAAGCACGATATTGGTGTTGACCACGATACCCGCCAAGGCAATTACTCCGATGCCCCCCATCACCACACCAAAAGGTCGCCCAGCCACCATCAGGCCGAGAAGAACACCCGCGATTGAAAAGATGATTGCCGACATCACCACAGCCGCCTGATAGAAACTGTTAAATTGCGCGATCAATATCACCGCCATCAACACCACGGCGGCGATAAAGGCGAGGATAAGGAACTGCATCGCATCATCCTGCTCCTCAGCTTCTCCCTTGAAACGCCAGCTCACACCATCTGGCAGATTGCCGGTTTCCAACGCGCGGCGCAGACTGTCGATCTGCGCATCAACCAATAGCCCCGAGGCAACGTTGGCCGACAGCGTCAGTACACGTAACTGATCCCGCCGCTCGATGAACCCAGAGCGTGGCACCGGTGCAAAGCGGGTAAAATTTGCTATCGGCACGAGGCCAGAACTGGTCGGCACCCTGAGCCCACGCAACCCATCAAAGCTGCGGTCAGACGCAGGAAAGCGCACCCGGACATCGACTGACCCTGACACATCATCCGGCCGAAACGTCGTAATGGTCACGCCATGGGTCAACAGCTGTACTGCCTGTCCCAACAGATTCAGATCCGCACCATAGCGTGCCGCCTCGGCGCGGTCGATCTCGATCCGCCATTCCACACCCGGCAATGCGCGGCTGTCCGCTACATCAGTAAACCCACCAATCCGGTTCATGATCTCACGGATTTGGACAACAGTCGCCTCCGCCACGGCAGGGTCACGCGCCGTGATATGCAGATCCAGCGGCTTGTTAGAACTTGGCCCGTCATCGTCCGTTTCCACCCGTACCTCGACCCCGGGCAGGTCAGCAACATCGGCACGTATGCCAGCGCCTATCTCGCTGGCAGGCGGGCGCTGATCCCATGGATCCAGCTCAAGCTGAATAGTTCCGATCAGATCCAGATCATCACCGTCTCCAAATGAAGACACCGCATAAACACTGGAAATTCCCCCTGTCTGCAGCAATTTGTCTTCCACCTGCCGCACCAGTGCATCGCGTTCGTGGATTGAAAAATTGTCCCGTGCACGCAGCTGAACCTGCATAAATTCAGGCTCTATATCAGGGAAAAAGGTCAGCCCAGCTCCAAATTTTGTGTATAGGCCAAATGTCCCCAACAACAGCGAAACACTCAGCAATACTGTCGTTCCTGGAAACAACAGCGCCCGTTGCAGCCCGCGCGCATACATCCCGGCCAAACCACGACCGAGACGTGGATCACCGTATTCCGCCGCGTGCAATGCCCGTTTCGCTGCTGCGGTCTGCGGTGAACGCTTGGCGATCACTCCACCTAGTACCGGAATAAACACCAAGGCCATAACCAGAGATGCCGCCAGTGTGACAATCACTGTAATGGGCAGGAATTTCATGAACTCTCCGGTGGTGCCGGTCCAGAACAACAGCGGCAGAAAGACGCTCAGCGTGGTGGCCGTTGAGGACACCAACGGCCCTGCCATCCGTTCTGCTGCGGCCCGGTAGGCCCCCGACGGCGTAGCGCCGGTCTGTAAATGCCGGTCGGCCAGCTCGGTGGTGACAATCGCACCATCCACCAGCATCCCTACCACCAGAATCAGCGAGAACAGCACCACGATGTTCATCGTGATCCCCATTCCCCAGAGCACGGCAACACCCGTCAGAAATGCCCCGGGGATCGACAAGCCCACCAATAGCGCCGGTCGCAGTCCCATTGCATAGACCACCACCAGCATCACCAGCACGATCGCGGCAATCACATTGGCCTCCAGATCGCCCAGCATGGTTTCAACCTCCCGGCTTTCATCCAACAGGTAGTCAGTCTTGACGCTCTCTGGCCAATCCTGCTTGGCAAGAGCAATCACTGCTTTGGCAGCTGCAACAGTTTCGATGATATTGGCACCGCTGCGTTTGGTGATGTCCAATGTCAACGCCGGCTGGCCATTGATCCGGGCAAAACTGCGCGGATCCTCGAACCGGCGGCGAACCATCGCAATATCACCCAGCGTCACCACCGCGCCATCCTGAACCTTTACCGGCATCCGCATCAGATCGCTCGCACCATCGATCAGTCCCGGCACCTTCAGCACAAAGCGCCCAGCCGCGCCATCAATAGCCCCGGCTGCAATCATCGCGTTGTTGCGGTTGATCTGGCTCACCAGCGTTTCGAACGATAGCCCATAGGTGGCGAAGGCTACGGGATCGATCAAGACTTCCAAAAGGTCAGATCGCCCCCCGCCGATATCGACCTCCAAAATGCCTGTAACCGCCTCCAGCCGCTCTTTCAGTTCACGCGCCATCCGGTTGAGGCTACGCTCAGGAACCGGCCCAGACAGCACAGTGGTCAATACCGGAAACAGGGCAGTATTGATCTCTATGACCACCGGTTCAGTTGCGTCCTCGGGTAGGTCTGAACCCGCTTGATCAACCGCGACCCGCACCTTGTCCAGCGCCTCGGCAATGTCCGCACCCGCATCAAACTCCAACGAGACGCTGGCATAGCCTTCATAGGCGTGGCCGTTCATCTCCTTCAGATCCCCCAGCCCTGCCAACGCGGTTTCCAGCGGTTTGACCAGCAACCGCTCGCTATCGCGCGGCGAGATACCCGACAGGCTGGTGCTAACATAGACAAACGGGATCGGGATCTCCGGGTTGCTTTCCTTGGGGATGCCGACATATGCGTAGACACCGCCACACAGCAGCGCGGCAAAGATCAGTATCACCGCCCGGCTGCGGGCAAAAATCACCTCAAGAAACCCGCTCATGGCTGGGTCTCCGCATTTACAGGCTCGTTATCTGCTTCCATTGACGCCGATGGATCTTCGCTCGACAGCACTTTTTCACCAGCCGTCACAAACCCCTGGCCGACTGTGATCAGCCGAATCCTTTCTGGCAGACCTGTCACCCAAACGCCGTCCGGCTCTGATTGCACGATCTCCACTGGCGTAAAGGCGACCCGATCGGCGTCATCCACGCTCTTGATACCAAGGACCCCGCCCATATCCAGCGATAGCAATGCAGGGGACAGAAAATGCGCCTGCACCGTATCCAACGGCACCTCAATCCGAGCACTGATCCCCGCAGGGATCACAGCGCCGACAACCGCCGGGTTGGGCAGCGTTACCTCAGCAGCAAAACTACGAGTATCCGATTGCGCGCTTTGCCCCAGGAACGTCAGCCGCCCATCGCTGCTGCGCCCATTCAAAAACCGAAGCTGTGCTACAGCCCCGTCCCGCAATTGCCCGCGTTGGTGCTGGGGCACCTGAAAGGCTACCCGTAGCGGATCCAAGGCCACCACTCGCGCCACCGCATCCCCCTCTTGCACATAGGCACCCGGAGTCATGTTCAACTCTTCAAGATGGCCTGCAAAAGGCGCGGCGATACGCGTTTCCGCTAAACCTTGTCGTGCGGTCGCCAGATCGGCTTTGGCCGACGCCAGCGCCTCACGCGCTTCGCTCAATCTCTGATCAGTTGTGGACCCACGTTTGTGTAGGGCCTCTGCCCTGTCATACTCTCGTTCGGCACGCAGCAACGATGCCTCAGCGCGAGAAAGCCCCGCCTCACGCTGTGTTGATTGTAGCGTCGCGAGGATTTGCCCCTGAACAACCTTTGCTCCTTTTTCCACCGCAACCGTCGCAACATGGCTAGACATTTCTGCCCTGAGAGTGGCATCGCGATCCGGTTTACTATACCCCTCAGCTCGCAACAGGCGCGTTATCGGCGCGGCTTGCGACAGGCGTACACCAACTGAAATAGGCTCTATTTCAAGGGTATTCCCACCTCCGACCGGTGCGTTCGGAGCAGTGGGCCAGATCAGCCCCACCGCCATCCAGACCGCCAACCCGAAGCAGATCATCCCTGCGAGGCGCGGTGGCCACTTCGCCTCAGGATCATTGTCGAATTCCAACACAACTGGGTCCGCCCCGCCCTCGCAGCCGGGGAGCCGCGGGGCAGAGGCGGGCTGTGTCACCGTTGTCACCATGTTTGGCAAGATAGTCTGAGTGCCCGATTCCGCTGGGGGTACAGCCGAGGTGGACAGCTCAGTATTGGCCTGTGACGTTGGGGACGCCTTGGTCATGGCAGACACGGGTGACACAGCAGCAGAAGGGCAGCTTTCAGGAGACGTGGTGTCGCTCCACGCCTCCTTGGTGTTGCCCTGCTGTTTCGGTTGTAGCGGGGTTGTCATTGATCAGAAGCTGTAGACCAGGCCAAGCCCGACGCTATATCTGTCCTTGTTGTTGGTAAGCGGACTGTTGTGCACCTTCTTATCGATAAGCTGATAGTCCAAGACGCCCAAAACGGATACCTTGTCACTGATTGGGTAGACCACCGTCATATCGACAAAAGGCTCAGTGGTAGAGCCGACATCATAAGCAACACGCTGCGCGTTCGCTTCGCTGGCAGACACGCCATATAGAAAGTTGTTCAACTTCCCATCCCGCATACGCGCACCGGCACCGATATCAATACCAAGCTGGCCCAATGCAAATTCGGTCCCGAATTTCGCCTCCGCGTGATAACCTTTGTGCTCCGATGAGACATCCATCATCGCGCTACCAGCGACATAGAAACCGTCAAAGCGATAGGTAATGTCAAACCCGGCCTCAATCGGGGTACTGCGTTTCAGCCCCGCAAACAGCGGCTTGTTTTCCGGGAAATCCGGCTTGTCGCCCGCAGCCACACGGACCGAAACCTGCAGGTCTTCGTTGTTTACGAAGTGATAAGCGGCACCGCCCCACCCCAAATGCAGCCGATCACTGTCATAGGACAGAAAAGGAAGCGCTCCCGCATCTGTGTTTTCGCCCTTATAAAGGTTGGAGGAAGCAAAGGCTCCCAGCCCGAGCGTGAATTGACCGTTGGAAAACAGCCCGTCAGCGGCTGCGCCAGATGCGCCGGCCAGAATACACGCGGTTCCCAAAGCGGCGCTGCGGTATACATTCATGTCATTGTCCTTTTAAGATCTTAGTTATGGGTCATAAGTGCAGGGCGGTAACCGGCACCATCGTGATCCTGCTCATGTGGCAGTACCGCCGGATCTGCATATGTGATTGTCTTTCGCCAATTCATCGCCTGTGTCGTCTCATCCGTCAGGCGTGGGCGGTGTTGGCTGTCCGTCCGTGCACAGGCGGACAAAACAGCGGCCTTCAATGACGCCGATGCGTGATATCTGCATGAATGACACAGGGCTCGGCCGATCCGATTTGACGGATCATCCGAGGTGGGAAGTTAATCGTGGCCACTGCCTTTTGATCAATCAGCCCTTCTGAGACCACCCGCGTCTTCAATTCGGTAACCGTGGTGATCTTCCCGAACAGGGTACGCTCCACTTCTGTCATCACACCTTCCCAGCGATTGGGGCTGGTACGCGTCCAGTCAATATCCACCTCCCAAGCGGCATTCAAATGGTTCAAATCCAGCGGCTTAGAGAACGAAAGCGGTTTGGAGTAGAGCACCTCATCCTCAGAATCCGCTTCGATCTCACGCCGCAAGGTCGCAGAACAACCCGAAACTGAGCGAAACTGCATCAGTGCCAACCACTCCCCGTCACTGGGTTGGATGTCATCACCGCTCGCACCTGCTTGAGTCGCTGGCGACAGTCCCAGGACGAGCCCCAATGCAATGCAAAGCGCCGCAGGCAGCAGCGGAACAGTGTGCCGGTAGCGCTGCAACGCCGAGGTCAGGTGGCTGTTGTGAAAAGAAGAACTGAGCATGGCGATATCTCTCTCTGGCCGAATGTCGCATTTAGCGTGCCGCCCAAAACACTGACGGGGGCAATGATGAAGATCATGGGCAAACCACTGGTCGCCACGGCCAAACCCTAGCCAGACCCTATCATTCCTGTCGTCCAACCGGGCCGGAGAGGACGTCGGACCTGCCCGTTCCGACAGGGGCGGACGTTGGACACGGTGTTTTGCCTTCAAAGCGCCGATTTCAGCGCGGCAAAACCAGAAACATCTTGACGTGATACCAAATGGTTTCATAAATAAGAGATACCAAAAGGTATCATAGAAAGGGTCGATTCCGTCATGAACCAACGTTCTCAAGAACAAGTTCCAGAACAAATGGGCTTTCGCGCTTTGGCTGATCCAACCCGGCGCCAGATCCTACAGCTCTTGGCACAAGACAGTCTGACCATTGCCGAGGTCGCGGAAAATTTTCAGATGACCCGCGCGGCAGTGAAAAAACACCTCACCATTCTGGACGAGGGAAACCTGATCTCGGTTCACGCAGAAGGCCGCGCACGTCTCAACCGCCTGAACCCCGAAGGACTAAGACAGGTATTCGATTGGTTCGGCTTCTTCGACACCTTCTGGGACAACCGTCTTGCTGCGCTGAAATTCGAAATCGAAAAGGACATCCAATGACCGATACGATCCTACGCAAGTCCATCTACCTGCGGGCCACTCCGGCTCAGGTCTGGGCTTACCTCACTGATCCGGAAAAACTGGCCATCTGGTTTCACAAACCTAAAACACCGCTCGTCGAAGGTCCCTATGCGATGTTCGGCACCGAAAGTGGTACACGGCTGATGTGGGGAGAGGTTTTGGTGGCTGAACCCTATTCACGCCTCGAATACAGTTTTTCGATCGCTCCGATGGGCGACCAAAGCAGCACCGTATCCTGGACGCTGAACGAGGTGCCGGGCGGCACCAATCTCTCACTCAGCCACACGGGCCTGCCACAAACGGCAGAAGCGTTTGACCTGATTTTGGCGTTGGACAAGGGTTGGGATGAACATCTTGCGCGCATGCGCAGTTCCGCCCACGACAGCTAGGCAGATCGCAAACCATGCCGGAACCGGATCAACTGATGACAGTGACGCCCGGCATGGCGCGGATCAGTTCTACATCTGCAAAATAGCGCTCTGTCATGACATCAACAAAGCCTTGCGACCAACCCGGCAAATCTATCTCTTCTTCCACCGCCTCTTCAGAGTGATAGTAGGTCAGGAACAGCTCCCGAACCTGATCCCGCTGCTGCGCTGATAACTGCGGGCGCTCGGCCAGATAGGCGCTCAGCCGCGTCATGCCTTCATCCGTTATTGCCTGGCGCAAAATATCCAACTCACCAGCGAAACGATAGGATGCATCCATCCCGGTTATGTGCCCCAGCACCTGTGGCCAAACAATCGGGGTTTCCTCATTGCACCATACCGTGACCCTACAGCCGGGATTCGCTGTCAGAATATCACTGATCACGTCGGACCAGCTCAACTCCATCAAATCCCTATCGCCCGCAAAGCCGAACCAGTCCTTTTGTGACTGGGCGGCAAAGGCGGATGGCACCAACGTTGCTGGATTACGCAACCCGATGAAAAATTCGCACCGGGTGTTAGGAAAGACCGACCGCAACGCTGCTGTATTCGCACCGGCGTTTTTGTAAAGACGCCCATCGTTCAGCATCCAAGCGGGAACACCCAGAACGCTCGACAGTGACAGCACCACCCGCGACACATCTGCATCGCGCAGGATACCTTCTAGGAATTCTTCGCACTCTTGCTCGCTAACAGCTTCCTTGGTCGCGCGCCCCTTCAGATCCAACAGGTCTTTGCTGTAGGTGCCGGGCCGTCGGACCAGTACGCTATCATTTTGCAACCGGGCCGCATCTCTCCGAAGCGACCAGATCAGCTGATCATCATCGGTAAACGGCGCTCCGATATGCAACGCAACCGTCAACTCTTCTGGCCCGGTATCGGGCCCGGTAGAGATGATTTGCGTTTTTGTCATAGTCGAACTCCGCCTTAGGATCGTCGCATCATGGGTACAGCCGGATCGGGATAAATGGCACATGACACGCCACCTCGTTCCAGATGCCACAAAGGGTTTCCCCCACTGCATCATTGACGGGGTGTTTGTCTTTGTTTTGTCCCAAATTTGTCCTTTGTGTAGCCAGCACCCGAAAGAAGAGTCAATGCAACGGCGCGCAACCAACCAGTCATGCTGGTGTGATCAGCGATCCTTGGCTCATCAGCAGTCTCCCCTGCCCCATCATTCGTGATGGCCCGGACTGAAGTTTGCGACCTCAACGCCTCTAGTTATGTCGCGATTTTCGACGCCTGTTTAGCGAAGAACAAGCAAGCAGCCATCTAAACGGACCGAGGAAAACATACCTCAAACACAGCTCCTCGGGGCTGTGCTGCTGTAACCCGGACCGCGCCACCCCAACTCTCTACGGTTCTCTTGATAAACGCCAAACCCAACCCGCTGCCACCCGTCGACGAGGACAGGCGGTGAAAAGGCGCGAAAATCCGTTCATGGTGCTGCTCAGGAATACCCGGTCCATCATCACGCACCGATATCGTCACCATCTTTTCAGTCGTTACCGCATTCACAATAACGTGGCCACGATCCCGATCGTGATGCCTCAGAGCATTGGCGATCAGATTGCGCATTACCATGTCAAAAGCCGCGGAATTGACCAGGAGTTGAGGAATATCCGGCTCTATTAAGACCGAAAACCCTTCAAAGGGCTTCAACATCTCAACAAGATCTTTCAACCGCGTCGAAGGTTCAATTACCTCAGCCTGATCGCTTTCACTCTGCGTGGTCGTGTAGACCAAAAGATCCTGAACCAGCTGCATCATACGCTTTGAAACCGCCTCCATTTCAGTCCAGTTACTCAGCACATCTCCAGGCAGCTCTATCCCCGCATCCTTCATGTCTTCGGCGATGAAATCGATCAGGTTGAGCAAGCTGAACAGCGGACCTTTCAGATCATGCGCCGCGATCGAAGAGAGAGTGCGCAGCTCTTCGTTCGCCGCCTCCAAAGACACCGCCTGTTTGACTATGGTATCCTGCTGTTCCTGCAGCTGCGTAATATCCATCCGTAGCGAAGCAAAACGCCGCGGCCCCAGTTTGACCTCCCGCGCCTGAAACACACGGCCATCGTTGGTCCGCACGATCCGCGGCTCAGCCCGCCCAAACAGCATATCATCTGCAAAGCCATCGGCCATCGTAGTGATCTCTGCAACAGTAAGCGTGTTTTCAATGATCCCAGAAGTATAGGATTTCACGATCATCTGCTGCATCGTCGCACCGCTTTTCAGCGCAGGCAGCAAACCTGGGAAATTCTGCTCAAACCCGTGGTTCCAATGTATCGCTTTTAGCTCCTGATCGTAGATCACAATCGCTGCTGACACCTCGTCCAAGGCACCAATCAGCAGCTGGTCCCCCGCACGATCCCGCTGCAATTGTCTGGACTTCCGGCGGTAGTAGTAGAACCAGTAGCCGAGTGTCAGGATGGCCGCGAACATCACAGCTGCGATCACCACGCCCCAGCGCACCAACACATCATCCCATAGGGTACGTGACCGGCCGAACCACTTCTCCTGTATTGAAATTAGAACCTCAGTATTCACACTGGTAGCAATGGCCGCATTTAGTTCATCGCGAAGCGCTTCTTGGTCTCGTGCCACCACAAACCCATAGGGGCTGCTGATTAGCGGCGGTGACAACACCCGCACCTGATCTTCAACCTCAGCCATCCGCAACCGGCGAAGAAAACTATTGTGACCCGATACCACCACATCGATCTCACCAGTTAGAAACGGGACGATCTGCGTGTCCATCGAAGGGAATTCGACAGGTTTGGAATCTGGAATTTTTCTGGCGCCATCAACGGCAAAACTGCCTGAAACAACGCCAATCTCCCGACCCTCCAGATCTGCAAGGCCTTTGATAGACGCGCTCCTAAGTGCAAAGGCGCGCATCTCGAAGGATCCCAGCTCCGTTGTTGGCAGACCCACGGCCAATCGTTCCGGTGTCAGTGCAAGTAGTGATGTAACATCCGCCGCCCCCAGTCGCAGCTCACCCAGCATACCAGCAGGATTTGTATTGGGCTGAAACACTACTTCGCGCCCTGCCGCATCCGCGATATGACGCATCAGATCAATCGAAACACCCTGCGGCTGCCCGCCGATATCCGTGAAGGAATATGGGGGGTACTCCTCATAGGTCATGCGGATTGGGTCAGCGCTCACTACTCCCACCAGCACAACCATTGCAACGCCACCACACAACGTCGTTTTGATACGCAACAGCAATCTTACCAGTCGAGCTTGCAATTATTTTCCAATCGGTCGTGCGTATACTTTACCTATCTGGGCAAAAAAGCCTGAACTGTTCGTTAACGAACGGTAATATCTCCAATTTTATGCATTAAATAGCGTTAAAAATGGAGTTGAAGCAGGAGCGTCGACCAAAATCAGGGCACCGAGCGATCAAAACCTGGATCAATCTAGCCTCTCTTGGATCAGGGCTAGCAGTGCCTCGACCTGATCGGGGTCCAGACTGCGCCCCTTAAGATCAATCCGCACTGCCGTAGGCGCTACCTCTGCCGAGAGATCGCCCCCGGAATGCAACCGGCGCGCAGCAAGACGCGTGACCTGACGTGGTCGCCCTCCGCGAGGTTTGGTCTCTGCGACTGGCTCCAAACCCGCGAGCGCTGATTCCAGCAGCCGTACTTCTGCGCGCTCATCCTCCAGTTCTGCACCGGCAAGAGCAGCACGCAAGGCCCCCTGCCCGCCAGATCGCAGTGCCACCGCCAATTTCAGCCCTGTCTTTTCAGACAGTGCATTGGGGAACCGTAACAGATCGCCTAGCCCTTCATGCACGGCAGCAAAGCTGCGTACTTTGGACCGCTTCGCCTTGGACGCAGCCCCAAACAATGCCTCAACAGCGGCCTCAACAGACGCAAATACCCCCTGACCCGCCACCAGAACAGCAATGCGCCCACGCTCATAGGGCGACAGGTTGGCACGCAGTTCATTCTCTTCGATCATGGCGACATAGGCACCGGCGCTATCGGCACCACCTCGCAGAAACGCCGGGATCTCGGCAAATCCACCTTCGGTTCGGTTCAACCGGGCGTAGGCTTCCAATCGTCGAAACCCTGAGACCAGGCCATAACCATCATCCAACGCGATTACTTCCACCGGGCTGCGCAGACCATTCGTGCGGACAGAGCTGATCAATTCCTCCAGCTCACCCTCGTCAATCTGCATCCGATCCCGGCGCAAATAGTCTCGGTCGATCTCGGCGAGCGGTATCCGCAGCACCGTGTCACCAGCGGCATCCGCGGCACGCCATCGTTCCGCATCCGCCTTGTCGCGGGCCATCTCCACGCGGTCCGCCACCGCCGTCATTCCATGCAGCTGTGCCGCCTCGGCGGAAACTTTGGCGATTGGCGGTGCGCTTGCAGGTGCAGGATCAAAGGGATTGATGCCAGGTTTCGCCGCGAAACCTTCTTCGATGGCTTCGATTTCCGATGCATCAGGAGCGCTCAAACGTCTGCGTTTTGCCATATCACTTTGCCTCTTCCATCTGGGTGTCGCGCCACCAGCTGCCGATGAGCAGCTCTTTGAATTCCGCGTATGTCCGGTCAAAGGTTTCGCGACCGCGTACATAGGTATCGCGGTTGAAGTCGCGATAGTCTGCTTCATAGATCCCATTCACCTGTTCTCCTGCCTGCCCTACAAGGGCGGTGACATCCTGACGATAGGCGTTCATGAAATCTCCGAAATAGGCTTGGATCACATTCGCCATGTCCGTCTGCTGACTGGCGTCAAAGCGCGTGATCAGCGCCCTTACTACATCCCATTCAAATTTAATTTCCGGCAAACCCGCCGCGCGCTGAGCAACGTTCTCACCATCTTCAATGGAGGCAAAAGTGGAATAGAGCATGTCAAAAAAACGCCCCGTAGAGTCGAATTCCAGAAAGGAAGCGCCCAGTGGCACCAACAGAATATCTGCGGCTGCTAACGCATTGATGGTCAGATATCCAAGCGCGGGAGGCGTGTCGAGAAACACAATATCATACTCCTCCAATATGCCTTCCTGTTCCAGAAAATTGCTCAATGCATCCCATAGCGGCCAGCTGCGTAGCCCCATGCGCCAGACAGGGATCTGGAATTCTGCCCAATAGAGATTGAGCTGTGCACCGATCAGGTCAATATTGGACCAGTGAGTTTTCTGAATGACGTTTCGCGACGAAACCCGCAACGCCTCACTCAACGTCTCATCCAATGGCAGCTGAGCCTCGCCTGCCGCCGCGCGCACAGCGTTCTCCGCAACCACTGATTTGGCATAATCCTTAGCAATCAGTGGAAAAACCGTCGACCATTCGTCCTCAACAGTGCCGCCAAGGATGGAGGTCATCGATCCCTGGCTGTCCAAATCAATTACTAGCACTTTGTAACCATCCAATGCCGCTGACATCGCCAAATGGGCCGCCGTGGATGTCTTGCCAACACCACCTTTGAAATTGGCAACTGCGGTTACCTTGGCGGGTACGCCTTTGGGCCGGTAGGGCAGATATTCCTTGGTAGCGATCCCCTCGGATGCAAAATGCCGCCGTAGCGTAAGGACCTCTTCCAGTGTGAACCATTTGGAACCGCCTTCCCCCTCACCCTGTGGCAGCTCCGGGTTGTTTTTCAACACGCGGCGCAGATGCTGTGGGGCGACAGGGATCAGATAGCGGGTGATTTCCCAGGTCGAAAACTTTCGTAGGCGTTTCTCACCATCGGGAGCATAGCCGCGTCGCGCCAGATCTTCCCGGCCTTTGGTGCACATCGCGGCCGCCTTGGCAAAGCGGGTCGTTTGGATAGGATCTGGCAGTTTGGCGGCCGCCTGCTGTGGATCCAGATTGAAATATGGGGGCAGGGGAGGAGAGGTCATTGGGGTGCTCGATCTCTGTGCATACTCTATGCGTGTTTTGGGCGCGTGTTTTGTATTTTTACCCATATGCAACAGAATAGGGAACATCCTATGCGCTGCATAGACCATATGGACCCGAGCTGTCGTTTTTCCGAGGTCCCTAAAAACACGTGAGGGCAGGTTTCGCCACGAAACGTTCGTGTTTTTCTTTGGAAACTCAAAAATAGATGGCAGCTAAACGTTTATATTTTTTAGAATATTTAGAGTCTTTAGATCCCAAGGTTCGTTTCAATACAGAGCCTTAGATGGTTTTGGGGACCCAAGTACAGGGCGAAAGGGACCTGAATGCAGGATCAAAGGTACCCATAAGCGGGATAAAGAGGCCCCGATAGCAGGGTAAAAGGTGCCGATTCTCAGGATGCACATCTTCCTCCGCTTCGCTCTGATTGGCTGTAATCTAAACCGATGGTAGAGCCGTTAGGCAGTGTTATACAGTCCCTATTGCGCCATTTTTGACACCGATGATCGATTTGACTAATGCGCTGTCACCGCGCGCTCTGGGCGCCTGTGGCGCAACGGGGATACTGTTCGTGCGATCATAGCGCGTTCCTCCGATTCGCTGCAGGCTGGATATTGTGCCGCTTCATCCTGTGTGTGGGTACCTTTCATTTTGGGAGCTGTGACAGGCCTAATTACAGAAAGTCGATCACCGAACCGCAAAGGAACCTAAGACTGTTGTCGCGCAGGTTCCTTTTGTGGCAGTTTGTATCGTAACAAAAGACAGTGAGAACAGGCAGTGATTCCATGGCAGAGCCCAGCTTTGATGACGAGCGGCTGACTGGTGCATTGACGCGTCAAACCGTCAAAAAGAATGTCGCCGCCATCCACATCAGCGGCAAGCTGACATTGCTACAGCGCAAGCTGTCAAATGTACTGTTGCTCAACGCCTATGACACGCTGACCTCAGCGCGCAGCCATACCATCGATGCGCGTACTCTAGCGATGATGGTCGGATATAACTCCAACGACATCGACAGTCTGCGCGCCAGCCTGCGCGCGCTGGCGGAAACAGTTGCTGAATGGGACATGCTGGACGAACAGGGCCATCAAGAGTGGGGGGTTTCGTCGCTGCTCAGTTTTGCCAAGCTGAAGAACGGCGTTTGCGAATATGCATATTCGCCGGAGTTGGCCAAGAAGCTGCATGACCCCAAGATCTTTGCGCTGATTAATGTCAAAATCCAACGTAATTTCAGCTCCGGTCATGGGTTGGCGCTATATGAGAATTGCTATCGATTTGTACGAACTGGCTCCACCGGCTGGTGGGGTTTGGATATCTTTCGCAAACTGATGGGCGTTGATGGCTCCGCGTATTATGAGAGTTTCAAGCATCTCAACGCCAAAATCATCAAGCCGGCGGTGGCTGAGGTCAACAAAAGTTCTGACATCATAATCGAGCCGCAAACCCGTAAGAAGGGGCGCGCGGTTAGTGAGATCCGCTTCCTGATCCGCGAGAACCCTCAGATGGCGATGTTTCAGATCGACGACAGCGATGGGTTACGTCAGCAGCCGGTCTATAGATCGCTGTTAGGGCAGGGCGTATCGGACCGGTTAGCGCGGCAATGGATCACTGAGCACGGGCCAGAGTATGTGCAGCAGAAACTAGACTATGTGGCCGGGCAGGGTGGTGTGAAATCGCGGCTCGGCTATCTGCGCGCCGCGATCGATGGTGACTACAGCCCAGCCGCAGATTCTGACATAAAATTGCCGATGTCGACAGAGGAAGAAGCCCGTATTCGCGCAGCGCAGGCGGCCCGTTATGCTGAAGCCGCCGCCGAATCCGCAGCATTTGAGGCACGTGCCGCAGCTCGACGGGATCGTTCGCGGTATTTGGAGATCGTTGAAACGCTGGTTTCGCGGCGAAACCCGACCCAGCGGGATGCTGACAAGCGTTTGTTCATGACCGGTCTCGATAGCGATTTAGACCGCGAGCATTTCCGTCAGCACGGTTGGCGGTCAGCGTTGAATGCCGGTGCGATCATCGACTTTTGGCAGGAACTGGAGCCAGAAGCGTTTGATAGCCAAGATGGTGGCTAGGCCAGCACCCGGACATATCCCGCGAGCCCGGTTTTTTGGTGTTCAATCACATGGCAGTGGAACGCCCAATCGCCCGGGCTATCGGCAACAAGGGCAACTTCTATAATTTCATCCTTTAGCAGTAGCGCGGTGTCTGTCCAGTTTGACGGCAACGTTCGTTTGTTGGACCTGATCGGGCGGAACACCAGGCCATGCAGATGGATAGGGTGGGCGTTTGGGCTTTCGTTGCGCAGTCGCAGAATGACGCTTTCGCCGCGGTTTAGCACTGCCAAAGGTCCCGCGCCGGGGGTGTCTGGATCCGCAGCGTCACCGGGCCAAGGTTTCCGATTGATCGACCAGAATGTATAGCCGAGCGAGCCGCAATAGCCATTTTGCTGCGCGCCGCCCTCGGGTGTCCAGCCAAAGACCAGATCTTCCATGCGCGCATTTTTCAGATCCGGCTCTGGTACGTCATTGGCGGGTAAGGGAGCCAGCTCAGTTAACGAGCGGTATTGACTAGCACCGGTGGCTCGAACGCGGGCCAGTCGGCGCGGGCCGCCGGGAAAGGCGGTCTTGATGTCTACATAGGCACCTTCAACGGTAGGCATCTGCACCGCGATATCCAGGCGCTGACCGGGTGACAGCAGGGCAGGGGCATCCTCTGTGGGCCAGCCAACCGCCTCGCGAAGCGGATGGCCATCCGCGGCGATTATGTGACCGGATGCGCCAACGACATAGGGTTTGTAGATTCGCGCCGTATCGGTCGCAGCCAAACGCAGCCGGATCAGTCCCCCAGTCGGGGCCTCATAGACCGGGTCATTCTCCCAATTCGCGGTGACAACGGTACCAAAAGTTCCAGAACGTGCGGCCCCGCGTGCCGTCCAAAGTTTCAGCCATTCTCCATTGGATCGCAGTCGGAAATCCCGAAGGTTAAGTGCAATATCAGCATCAAATCCGGGGTCTTCAGCCTCTTCGACAACCAGAACTCCAGTTAGGCCCATCGCCATCTGGTTCATAGTCATGCAATGGGGGTGGTACCAATAGGTGCCCGCGTCCATCGGGGTGAAGTGATAGTCATAGCTTTCGTCTTGGCCGATGGGGAATTGAGTCAGGTAGGGCACCCCATCCATCGTATTATCCAGCCGTATGCCATGCCAATGCATTGCCGTGTAATCCGTTAGTGTATTGGTGACCCGCGCGGCAAATGGTTGGCCCTGAGCTATGCGAACAACCGGCGGCGGTGCGTCCGGGCGCGTGGAGATCAGCCCATCTGTCGGCTGGTCGGCGATTGTATATCGGGCTTGTTGAATCCGGAGAGAAAGCGGCGTGACAGAGGATTGCGGCTTTGCTTTGGCCCTTGCTGGCGTGGTGAGTTGCGCCATCCCTGCACCTAACGGTGTCAACACCCCGGCGGCGCTTGCCAGTTGAATCGCCCGGCGTCGGCTGAGGATGGAAGGTTGATTGCGAAGGGTCATATGGGATCACCGGTGGTGCGTTATCTGTTGTTGGCGGGGTAGAGCGCAGCTATGGACCCAGCTGTTATGGAGCAGGCTAACGGGTTTGTCCTGCGGGGGTAAGATTCGGTAGACGGATTGCGGCTGAATTACCCGGGTTTCCTATCTAATCAGTGATCCACGTGCGTCCCGCAGGACGCTACCGATCTTGCGGAACAGGTCAGCACGCACACTGGTGGGGCGCCAGGCCAGTGTGACACGACGGGGGCAGGCATCGGCAAGCGGGGTCATCACCACGTCTTGACCCGCCGCTACCCCGGCATCAATCGCGAGATCGGGCAAGAGAGTGATGCCCAATCCCTCACTGACCATGGAGATCAGAGTGGAGAGTGAGGTCGCGGCGAAACTTTCATCCTGCTTGATATCCCGTTCGGGAAAGGCACTGAGCGCGTGGCGATGCAAGCAGTGGCCCTGCTCCAACAGCATCAACTGGCGTCCGGCTAGATCCGCGCCACAAACGGTGTCATCGGGGCGCGGCGGAGACTGAGGTACCGTTGGGGGGGCTGCGAGATGATAGCCATCGTCAAACAGATGTAGGGTTTCTAACCCGGAGGTCACATAGGGTTCGGCATAGATCACCAGATCCAATCGTCCACTGTGCACGCCTTCAAGCAATTGCTCGGTTATTTCTTCGCGCAGGTAGAGTTGCAGATCAGGAAAACTGGATTTCAGCGCTGGCATGGCGCGTGGGATCAGGAAAGGGCCGATCGTCGGAATTGCGCCCATCCGTAAGGTGCCGCCTTCAGGTTGAGCCTGCGCTGCGGCGAGTTCCTCAATCTCGCGACTGTCTTGCAACAGCTTGCGCGCACGTTCGACGATTTGGATGCCTACTGGCGTCAGGATTACGCTTCGTTTGGTGCGCTCTGCCAAAGTTACGCCCAACCGATCCTCCAACTCCTTCAGGCCGACGCTGAGGGTGGGCTGGCTGACATAGCATTTCTCGGCCGCGCGGGAGAAGTTAAGCTCATCCGCAACTGCCACGAGAAAACGCAACTGCCGGAGGGTGAGGTTGGTGTTATAGGGTGCGTCTATCATTTCAGGCGTATTAATCTGAATTCGGAAGGGTAAGCAAGTTTTTGTAGCTGGTCGGCCCTTTTGAATCTTGAGTGTGATTGGGGAGCGTCGTTAGGCTGATGCCGAGGTAGTGAGATAAATCTACTGATAGACATAAACTATACATTAGATGGGGATTTATTATTTCCTATTATCACGACCCACTGTTAGCGTCTGCCCCGAGAGATCCGGCCCCAGGCTTTGCCATTTTGGTCAATGCCGGCTCATCATGACCAAGAACCAGGAGAGACAACATGCAGCAAGGTGACGGAAATACAGGCGGGAAATGCCCAGTTCTGCACGGAAGCAACACAAGTACCAGCGCCGGTGTGGCGGACTGGTGGCCGAATGCGCTGAACCTGGACATCCTGCATCAACACGACCGCAAGACCGACCCAATGCCAGAGGGGTTCAATTATCGCGAGGCGGTAAAGTCTCTGGATGTTGATGCGCTTAAGAGCGATTTGACGGCACTGATGACGGACAGCCAGAGCTGGTGGCCCGCCGATTGGGGCAGCTATGCGGGTCTGATGGTTCGGATGGCATGGCACTCTGCCGGGACCTATCGTTTGGCGGATGGCCGGGGTGGCGCAACCACCGGCAACCAGCGCTTTGCACCGCTGAATTCTTGGCCGGACAACGTCAATCTCGACAAGGCGCGGCGGTTGCTGTGGCCGATCAAGCAGAAATACGGCAATGCGCTGTCCTGGGCTGATCTGATCGCGCTGGCGGGCAATATCGCCTATGAATCTGTTGGCCTGCCGACTTATGGGTTTTCCTTTGGTCGTGAGGATATCTGGGCACCGGAAAAAGACGTATATTGGGGCGCAGAGAAAGAATGGCTGGCGGCCGGTCGCTACGAAGACGGCGCGGATCGTGACTCGCTCTCCAACCCCTTGGCCGCGGTGCAGATGGGTCTGATCTATGTGAACCCCGAAGGTGTGGGCGGCAAACCCGATCCCCTGCGCACGGCGCAGGATGTGCGCATCACCTTTGAACGCATGGCGATGAACGATGAGGAAACCGTGGCACTGACAGCGGGTGGTCATACCATCGGCAAGGCGCATGGTAATGGAAGCGAGGATGCGGTAGGCGCCGATCCCGAGGGCGGTAGTTTGGTCGAACAGGGCCTTGGCTGGACCAACAGCAATGGCACCGGTCATGGGCGGGATACCATGTCCAGCGGTATCGAAGGCGCATGGACCACCCATCCGACCAAATGGGACAACGGCTATTTCTACCTGCTGTTTACCTATGACTGGGAGCTGAAGAAGAGCCCGGCAGGTGCCTGGCAGTGGGAACCGATCAACATCAAGGAAGAGGACAAGCCTGTTGATGTAGAGGATCCCTCGATCCGTCTCAATCCGATGATGACAGATGCGGATATGGCGATGATCAAGGACCCGGAATATCGCAAGATTTCCGAACGGTTCTACAAGGATCCGGATTACTTTGCCGCAGTGTTCGCCCGTGCTTGGTTCAAGCTGTTGCACCGTGATATGGGGCCACGCAGCCGCTACATCGGCCCTGAAGCGCCGCAAGAAGATCTGGTCTGGCAGGACAATGTCCCTGCGGGCAGCACCAGCTATGATGTCTCCGCGACAAAGCAGCTGTTGCGTGACTGTGGTGTGTCGCAGGCGGATATGATCACGACAGCTTGGGACAGTGCGCGTACTTTCCGTGGGTCGGATCTACGTGGTGGAGCCAATGGTGCGCGCATTCGGTTGGCGCCGCTGAACGATTGGGCGGGCAACGAACCGGAGCGTCTGGGCCGCGTGTTGAAAGCCTATGAGGTGATTGCTGAGCAGACCGGTGCAAGCCTTGCTGACGTGATCGTACTGGGCGGATCGGTTGGCATCGAAGCAGCGGCAAAAGCGGCTGGTATCACCACCGAGGTGCCGTTTGCACCGGGCCGGGGTGACGCCAGCGACGAGGCCACTGATGCTGCTTCCTTTGCAGCGCTAGAGCCGGTGCATGACGCCTTCCGCAACTATCTGAAGGGCGATTTCGCGGCGAGCGCAGTAGACATGATGCTGGACCGGGCGCAGCTGATGGGTCTGACAGCCAAGGAAATGACCGTACTGCTTGGCGGTATGCGAGCTTTGGGCGTCAACCACGGCGGCAGCAAGCACGGCGTCTTTACTGACCGGGAAGGGGCGTTGAGCACGGATTTCTTCGTCAACCTCCTGGACATGGGCAATGTGTGGAACGCAGCAGGCGCTGAGGTCTATGAAGTTGCTGACCGTCAGAGCGGCAAGGTCAAATGGACCGCTACCAATGTGGATCTGGTGTTTGGCTCCAATTCCATCCTGCGGGCTTATGCCGAAGTCTACGCTCAGGACGACAACCGCGAGAAGTTCGTTCAGGATTTCATCGCAGCTTGGACCAAGGTTATGAACGCAGATCGGTTTGACCTCCACTGATCGGCGCTGACGTAAGCGCGAGCCCCGTCCGGCAGATGATGTCGGGCGGGGCTTTCTTATGTTGTGTCGAATACCCGTGTTGGTTATCCTGCTGCCCGGCCACGTTTCCGGCGCAACCACAGCTCGGCCAACAGCAGGTTCGGGACCCAGCTGACCCAGGCGATGGCTGTATAGGCGGGTTCAAACTGCAATCCTGCCAGAGGTATAATCGGCAAGTAGAGTCTTAGCGTGACCCCGGCCAAGGTCAGTGACGCCGAGCGGATCATCCAATCGCGGTGTGCTACTAACCGTTTCTGCCGTGCCAGCCAGACTGCGCGTGCGGTGATTCCGATCCAAACCACAGCCAGAAGACCAAACCCCAGACCGGCCACCAAGCCCGATTCTGTGCCGATAGCGAGCAAAAGCCCGCCGACACCGGAAATTAGAATGGCTACCGCCGAGATATAGCCTAGCCAGCGATGAAGATGTGGTCGGCGTAGCCGTAGGGCGGTCCAAAGCTGGAAAGGCAGGAGGAACAACACCAACGGCGCCAACCAGACATGGGCAAAGAAAGCCATCGGGCGCTGTAGCGCATGATAGAGCATGTATTCCATGCTTGTCTCTACCCCCAGAAATACGAACCGCCACGAGGCTACGGCAATGGCGAGGCTCAATATCCAGAGCAGTGCTTTCGGCAATCTAGAAAGAAATGGCTTTGATCTGTTCGGCGGTCGGTTGGTGGCATCTGACATGGGGACGTCCTCTGTTAGGCGATGAATTGGCTAAACTTGACAGTGTAAAGTTTGATCGCTCAAACATAAGGTCGGAATCTTGACGCTGTCAAGTTTGCTGGATAAATTGCAGAAATGACCGATCTTCACAGCACTCCTCCTGGTTCACACCATCATGGAAATTTACGTCCTGCCCTGATCGCGGCAGGGATCGAGATCCTTGAGACGGACGGGGTTTCTGGGCTGTCTTTGCGTAAAATCGCCGCGACGGTTGGCGTGTCCCATGCCGCTCCGGCGCATCATTTCAAAGGTAAGACTGGGTTGCTGGTCGCAATCGCGACGGAAGGGTTTCGGGTGTTCTGTACCCTCATGGAACAGCGTCGCGACAGCGCAGGTACGGCACCAAGAGAACAACTGCTCGGGCTTTGTCAGGGTTATCTGGAGTTCGCTGAAACCCATGAAGGGTTGTTCGGTCTGATCTTCTCGACCGAGATCAAAGGTCATGCGGATGAGGATCTGCGCCTTGCGTCAAAGCGGGCGTTTCAATTGCTGGAAGACGTCTGCGCACTGTTTGAGTCAGCGTCAAACCATGCACAAAGCAATGAGATCATGATCTGGTCACTAGTTCATGGCTACGCCACGCTACGCGTTTACAACATGATGCGCTCGCCATCCGGTGGCGAGGTTTTGCCGTTCGAGGCGATTCTGCCACCTTTGATCCCGCGATAAGGCTGAAATCAATCAGGATATCCGCTGGTGCGCGCCATCATCCGCCGATTTTGCAGATGCAGCATTTCAGTGTTTGTAGTCGGTATACGATGGGATTCTATCTTTGATATTTCCATAAAGCTGCTCTGAATATCCTATATTTATTCAGATGAGTGGCAACAATTCGCTCATCCTTACGTTGTGTAACTTTCACAAAACTGCCGCTTGACGGATATTGATCATCATGTAAGTTGCACCAAAACACGTAAAAGGCGAATGAATTTCGTCACTAATAAATCGTAAGTATCTTGCTGAAAGTACCTTTCCGCCATGAATATTATCCTATTTGCGCCCCCAAAAATCCTTTTTCAACATAGTGTTAAAGATTGGTTGGATGCTATCGGGCCCGATGGCGTGATCCTAACATGTGCCAGTGCAAAGGACGAACTTGCACGTCATTTCCCTGAGGGGCTGGATATTCGTGTATTTCAGAATTTCAATGACAGCGCAGAGGTGGAAGTTGCTGCGATCGACATCGCGCAGTCTCTGAAGAATCCGATCTGCGTGGCCCTTGCCGAGATTGATGTTCTGAGGGCTGCGCGGGTGAATGACTATCTTGGAGTGTCAGAGAATGCTGCGACGCAGCTAGAACTCTATCGCGATAAATACGCAATGAAAATTCGCGCTGGGGACGCTGGTTTGCCAGTGAGTGAAATGGCGATTGTCCGCAGCGCCATCGACATTCGCAGCTTCATTGACGAGTCGGGCTATCCGGTTGTGCTGAAACCACGGGACGGGCGTGGGTCGAATGGCGTGTGTGTGATCCGGGATGATGCGGATCTGGCAGGATGGCTGACACAACAGGACGGCTCGACCTTTTACAACACCATGATCGAGCGTTTCGTCGCAGGAGATCATTATATAGTCAACGGATTGTATGTCGCCGGGCGTCCGATTGTGATTTCACCGGTGCGCGTACTGACCTCGGCGTTGGATTTCCTTGGTGGCCGCTCGCATGATCTGCATATGCTTGAGTCAACGACGCTGATGCGGGATCGTCTGGTGGCCTATTCCCGGCGTTTGGTCGAAGAGGTTATGCCGTCACCGCGGACGATGCTATTTCATTTGGAGGTTTTCGTCGGTGCGGATGGAACCATCATTCTGGGAGAGATTGCGTCGCGTCTTGGGGGTGTGTTCTTTAATCAGGAATTGACCGAGGCCTGGGGGCTTGATCCGCGTATGACCTACCTGCGGGCGATGCGTGACCCAGCGTTTGAGAGCACACCGATGCCAAGGGCTATGGTTGAGCCAGAGCGGTTGGTCGGCCAGCTGTGTGTGCCACCGCGTGCAGGTGTATTACGCGCCACGCCGGACAGCTGCCCGTTTGATTTTGTGCGGGCCTATCGGATGAGCGGGGTTGCTGGTCGCGAGTATGGTCAGATGGCCTTTACCAATGCGGAAATCCTGAACGCCATCGTCGAAGGGGAGAGCGAGGCCGAATTGCGCGCTCGATTGCGGCAGCTGGAGGATTGGTTTCACTCTGCCTGTCAGTGGGAGACCAGCGTCGCTGCCTGACCTGCCGCAATCGTCCTGAACCCCTGATGTCCACAAAAGGATCCATCACATGAAGATCGCAGTTCTTGGCGCGGGTTATGCCGGTGTCTCTGTCTTGGAAAACTTGGTTGCCACTCTGCCCGATCTGTCGGTGCTATCCGTAGACGTTTTTGAAAAAAGTCGCAGTTTTGGCCCTGGGGTTGCCTATCAGGAAGATGCCGAGACCAATCTCCTTAATCGACCTTTGAAGCTGATGTATCTGTCTCGGCGTAACGATTTTCGCGATTGGTTGCGACAGACCGGCGCAGCAGAGGCTGCCGCAAATGAGGACGGGTTTCTACAGCGGTCCCTTTTTGGGCGCTTCCTGCAAAGCCGTTTTGACACCTTAAGCGGAGCGGTTCGCGCCGGAGGAGGGCGGGTCCGCATGATTGGCGCCGAGGTTGAGGCAATTGCCCCAAGCCGCCGCCCGGATGCGCTTTATCATCTGGGCTGGGCCGGTAGCGGATCCGACTATGATGCGGTTTACCTGTGCCTGGGCACCAATCTGGAGGCGGATCCCTATGGTTTGTCCGGGACGCCGGGCTACTATCGCTCGCCGTATCCGGCTGCACGCTTGCGCGCTTTAAAAAACCTTCGGGTTGGCATTCTGGGCTGTCGGTTGACGGCCTATGATGTGGCGCTTGGGGTGAACGGTCCGCAGATGCTGATGACCTCGCGCCGGGCAGCGCTGCCAAAGGCGGTCACGGCTTACCGACCTGTTACTCTGCGCTATTTGACAGCGGATGGTCTGGCCGCGCTGCGCAGTGGCAATCACGGCGCGCGGATTTCGCTTTCTGCGGTGATGGATTTGTTCGAAGCCGAGATGCGACATCAGGGGGTCGACGTTAAGTTCGCAGACCTGTTGCGCGGCGTGAATAGTGCTGACAATGATCTTGTGTCCAGCATTTTGGCTGAGACTAATATGCTGATCCCGCAGCTCTGGGCCAGCTTGACCGAACGCGCCAAAGCAGCGTTTCTGCGCCATTTCCACCGTCTATGGTCGAATATGCGTGTGCCTATCTCACGCACCAATGCTGATCGGATAGCAGCCTTGCAAGACAGTGGTGCACTACGCCACCGCAGTGGATTGCGCGATGTGACCGCTCGCAATGGTCACTATCGCATGGTCTTTGCTGATGGGGTCGAGGACGTCGACGCGGTGATCAATGCCACAGGTTTGCAGCGCGGGCTGGATGAGCGAAACCCGCTGATCCGCAGTTTGCTGGACCAGGGTTTTGCAGAGCGTGACGCAACCGGTGGCATCAAAGTGCAGCTGGAGGATTGCAGGGTCGTAACCCGCGACGGGCGGCCATCACCGGGATTGTTTGCGCTGGGTCAGTTGACCTGCGGAACGTTTTACATGGTCAATAATATTGACGTGATCCATCATCAGGCGCGCATTGCCACTGCATCGGGCCTGGCACCGATTGAAACGCTGCGGAGCGTTGGCTGATGGTCAGGAACTTCGCAATCACGTTGGTGCTGGCCTGTGCAGGGTCTGTGCTGGGGTATCTGAGTGGCCTGCCACTCGGGCAACTTCTGGGCGCGGCGGGTCTCGTGCTGGTGGCCTGCCGGTCCGGACTGGCGCTGGCAACACCGCCAGCAGCTATCGTGGTGATCCAGTTGATTTTGGGTGCCAGCGTTGGGGCGCTTCTCAATCCGGAGATGCTGGAAGGTATGGCGGATCTGACGGTATTGGCGGGGCTTCTGATCTGTATGTCTGCGCAGCTTGCCGCTGGGTATACTTGGCTCTATCGGGTGGAGAAATGGAACCGCGCCGAGAGCCTGCTAGGGGCGGTACCGGGCGCTATGGCGGCGGTGATGACCCTGACAGGGGAAGAAGGCAAGACATCCGCTAAGATGGTTTTTGCCCATATGGTGCGGATGATCGCGCTGTTGGTTGCCGTGTTTCTGGTTGCTGGCCCCCAAGAGACCGCGCCGGAAATCGCAGCATTGCCGGGCGAAGGCGATTGGGCCGCGGCGCTAACTGGATACCTGATCTTTCTGCTTCTGGCGGCAGGGGCCTATATCGCCGGTCGTGTGCTGGAACGGTTCGCGATGCCAGCGCCATTTATGGTAACGGGGTTGATCCTCGCGGCGGGCGCTAACCTATGGTTCGGAAGCGACGCAATTATGGTGCCGGAACCGCTGGTGATGTTTGCTATGGCGCTGCTTGGCGGGCTGATCGGGATCCGGCTGAAGGATATCACCCGCGGCGATATTGCCAGTTATCTGCGGGCCGGGTTGATCGTCACCTCGATCACCTTTGGGATCACAGTTGCAATGGCCTCGCTGTTCAGCGTCCTGACCAATCAATCATTTCTGGTGCTGTTCATGTCTTGGGTGCCCGGCGGGGTTGAGGTCATGGTCGCCACTGCGCTGGCGCTTGGGCTGGAGCCTGCCTTTGTGATGCTGAACCACGTGTTGCGTATGTCGGTTCTGCATATCGCGCCAATGTTCATGAACCGGGAGATGTTCAAATCCACGCCAGGCGACATTCAACAGACTTCACATGACGAGGAACGCCATGTCTGAGCTCGCACGTAATATCCTGATGATAGGCGGACGCGATCATACCTTTGTTCGCGTCGGTGAGATGGGGCTTCGCTACAGCGCGATGCAGATCCGTGCCCACCTGACCGATCATCTGTTGGACCACGCCGAGGCGGTGCTGATCACCGATTACGAAGATATCTACAGCAGTATTGCGCTGGCACGTGCTCTGCATCAGAAAACCCCTTTTGATGCGGTGTTTTCCTTCTCTGAATACGGCTTTCTGACAGCCGCCTATATTGCCGAAGCATTGGATATACCCAGTAATTGCCAGGTCCCGACTGTGCAGTTGACACGCAACAAGCGACAGATGCGCGAGGCGTTGCAGGCACATGGGATTGCGGATGTTCCGTTTGCTCAGGTGCGATCGGCGGACGATATCGCGGCGTTTGTGGCGACATATGGCGATTGCATCATCAAACCGGCCGAAGGTGGCGGCAGCGAGGGTGTGTATTTTGTAGATGCAACGACAGATATCGAAACAGCGTTGTCACATGCATTGCAGGTGGGCCGGGAGGAGCTGATAGCGGAGGCGTTTATTCCGGGGCCGGAATACAGCGTTGAGACCATGTCAGTGGCGGGAGAGCACCGCGTGCTGGCAATCACGGAGAAGACCACAAGTGGCGCGCCCTACTTCATAGAAAGCGGCCATGTTCAGCCCGCGGCATTGAGCACTGAGGCGGAGGTCGTGATCACGGCTCGGGTTCAGGTACTGCTGGATGCGGTCGGCTATCAGACTGGCCCTGCACACACCGAGATGAAGCTGAATGACGGGGCGGCCTATGTCATTGAGACACAGACCCGCAATGGCGGTGATCAGATCTGGGAGCTAACGCTGGAGACCACTGGCGCGGATGTGTTCAAGGAGACCTTTGCCGCGATCCTTGGGCTTGAATATTGTGCGCGACCTCCCGCTGCACCGGCGATGGCGATCCGTTATATGCTGGCGCAGGATCAGACGTTGGATGAGATCACCGGCCTGGATAGCGCGGCCAAGGCCGAGGGCGTGGCGCGGGTTCATTCCTCGGCTAAGCCCGGCACACGCTATGACGCTGTGTTGTCCGCAGCATCCCGGGTTGCCTATGTGCTGGCGCGTGGCGACAGCCGGGAGCAGGCGCTGGCCCACGCAGAGGCCGCCGTCGCCCAGATTGAGCTGAGGTGATCTGGCACGATCACACCAGCGCACTTCCCCAACCCCATTTCAATCCACTGTTTCATGACAAGGAGCCAGACCATGGCCATTGCCATTCACGACCCGACTTTGCGCGACGGGAACCATGCCATCGCCCATACTCTCAGCCTTGAGGATATTGCCGCCTACTGCCGGACCGTGGATGGCTGTGGGTTGGATGTGGTCGAGGTAGGACATGGCAATGGGCTGGGGGCGTCTTCGTTGCAGCTGGGCATGGCGAGCCATGCTGACATTGATATGCTGGAGACTGCCCGTGCCAATCTGACCGAAACCAAACTGGGCATTCACGCGATCCCCGGTTTTGCCAAAATTTCCGACATCAAATCAGCTATTGGGGCTGGCGTTGATGTGTTTCGCATTGCGTCTCATTGTACCGAAGGTGATTTGACGCAGAGCTATATTGAATATGCCCGAAGCCAGGACAAATACGTTCAGGGCGTGCTGATGATGACGCATATGGCGCCTTCGGATGTTCTGCTGGCGCAGGCTCAGCGGCAGGTCTCATATGGAGCCAATGCCATCGTTTTGATGGATTCCGCAGGCAATTATGACCCTCGCGACACCAAAGAAAAGATTGGCGTGCTAGCCGCTGAGCTTGGCGTGCCGGTTGGCTTTCATGCTCATAACAACCTTGGGTTGGCGATTGCCAATTCCGTGGCTGCTGCCGAGGCCGGTGCGACGATATTGGATGGCACCATGCGTGGTTTTGGTGCCGGAGCGGGAAATACCCAGCTGGAAGTGCTCTGCGCCGTGTTGGAGCGCTATGGATTTGAAATCGGCACCGATGTCTTTGCACTTTGCGAGGCGGTTGAAACTTTGCCGGATCTGCCGCCGGTACAACGACGCACCATTGTTGGCACTTCAAACCTGATCAGCGGTATTTACGGTGTATGTGCAGGGTTTGAAAAACACGTGACCCGCGCCGCGCAGGAATACGGAGTTGCGCCTCGGTTCATCTATGAAGAGTTATCCCGTTGTAACGCTGTTGCCGGGCAAGAGGATCTGATCATTTCGGCGGCCTCACGCTTGGCCAAGGCGGCGACCGGTACATCCACACAACTGCTCGAAGGAGAGACCGCATGACCCTGAGAACCGCCATTATTGGCAGCGGCAATATCGGCTGCGATGTATTGTGCAAGGTGCAGAGCTCTCCACTACTGGACTGTACGTTGTTTGCCGGACGCAATGCGGCATCGCCGGGCCTGGCGCTTGCGCGTGCTCGGGGCATTCCGGTGGCAGATCGCGGTGCAGATGGATTATTTGCAGCGCTCGACAGCTTTGATCTGGTGTTTGATGCGACATCCTCGGCGGCGCATCAGGCACATGCACCGGCGTTGCAGGCGGCGGGAAAGGTGCTGATCAACCTCACTCCGGCTCCGAATGGCGATCTGTGTGTGCCGTCGCTAAACGGTGATGACTTGGTGCAGGCGGGCAATATCAATATGATAACCTGCGGCGGTCAGGCGTCGATCCCGATTGCACAGGCGATGACAGCGGCCAACCCTGATATTCACTATCTTGAGGTGGTGTCTTCGATCAGCGCCGAAAGTGCGGGACCGGCGACACGGCTGAACCTCAACCACTATATCGAGACAACCGAGGGGGCTCTGACAAAGTTCACGGGATGCTCGCATGTAAAAGCGATCCTGAACATCAATCCGGCCAAGCCAAACGTTTATATGCAAACAGCCATTTCAGCATTGGCAGAACATCACGATCTTGAGGCCACCAAAGGTGCTATTGCCGAGGCCGTGGCACGGCTGCGTGCGGCGGTGCCGGGGTACAGCGTCATTGTTGAGCCGCATGTAACTGGGGACCGGATGTTCACGATGGTGCGGGTCACAGGTGCCGGAGACTATCTGGACCCATCTGCGGGGAATTTGGACATCATAACTGCGGCTGCAACGCGGATGGCTGAGGCTATTGCCCGAGAGCGGGCAAATCAGGGAGCCCATGCGCCTGTTGGTCAGCCGATGGAAAGCGTTGCCTGATGGATATTCTGGATGTCTGCAAATGTGCCGGAGCAATCGCCGATGAGGGACGTCGTGATGCCTGAATTGGCCGATGTGCACCGCGATACGCCGTTTTGCCCGATCCTCGAACTGGCCGGCCGAGTACAGGCCCGACACGATCCGGTTGTAGATTTCGCCATTGGTGTACCCAACTTCACGCCGCCACAACGGGTGTATGATGCTGCGATTGCTGCGGTCCGGGCGGATCAATGCCGCTATGGCTCCAGCCGGGGAGAGGCCGGTCTGATTGCGGCTTACCTCCACTACCTGGAGCAGTTGGGGCTAGATGGTTTCGGTGCAGATAATATCGCCGTGGGGCAGGGCGGTAAGCATCTGCTATACTCGCTGTTTCAGGTGTTGTTTCAACCCGATGATACAGTTGTCATTCCGGCCCCCTGTTGGCCAACCTATTTTGATATTGCGCGGTTGAGCCGAGTAGCTGTGCGCACGCCTTATTGTGGGTTGCATCAGGGTTACAAGCTTGATCCCGAAACGCTGGAGGCCGCCTTGGGCGGACGGCCGAAGGCGCTGGTGTTGAACAACCCATCCAACCCAACGGGGGCGCTGTATAGCAGATCAGAATTGTCTGCTTTGGCTGACGTGCTGCGCCGCCACGATGTCTGGGTCATTACCGACGATGTTTATCAGCGTTTTGTTTATACGGATGAGCCTTGCCCGCATTTACTGGACATTGCGCCAGATCTGGCAGAGCGGATTATCAAAGTAGACAGTATATCGAAACTCTATGGGATGCCGGGTTGGCGTGCGGGTCTACTGGCGGCGCCACCAGAGGTGGCTGGTGCGGTAGCTACGCTGAACAGCAATTCGATCTCCAATATGCCGCCTGCGGTTGCCGCCGCTGCGGCCGAGGCGCTGGCCGGGGATCAAGCATTTTCGGTACGTATGACTGACGGATACCGGGCGCGGCGGGATATCCTGCTGGCGGCTTTTGACAGTGTGCCGCAGATCCGTTGCACGCGTCCTGGCGGAGCATTTTACCTGTTCCCGGATATCTCGCGAGTGTTTGGAACGGTCCACCGTGGGCATATGATTAGCTCCGATGAAGATCTTTGTAAGCTGTTGCTAGAGGACTACGGCGTGGCGGCAGTTCCTGGTCGACATTTTGGTGCACCGGATAATATTCGGCTGTCTTATGCGATCGATGCAGACCAGGTTCGGCAAGGGGCTAGCCAGATCCTGCGGTGTCTGGCAGAGCTGGAGGAGAAGCCTCACCAAACGGCCCAGCCTATCCAACCTATCAAGAAAGCGCAGGCAGCGGAGATGGACGCGGTATCCTGACAACAGCATGGGGGCGGGCCCGTGTCCGGCCTGCCCTCGATGTAATCAATCCAAACGCAGCCGGAAGGCCGCGTAGATCAGCAGCAATACGCAGCAGGTCGCTGACATCATGAATGGCGCACGTAGGGCGAGGTCCCGCCCAAGGTCGTGTTCCAGCAGGGCCACCGCGCCACCACCGGCCAGCGCGCCGAGCGGCATCGAACCCCAGCCAAAGCAACGATAGATGCTGTTGACCCGGCCAAGCAACTCAGATGGGATGCGGCGTTGACGCCAGGAAACGGTGATTACGTTCCAGACCATGGCCGAGGTCATCACACCAAACATGGCCAGTGCCATCACCACGCCGCTGCTGCTGATACCGATTGAGGCATAGCCAACAGCCCAACCTGCAATCGACAGATAAAGACAAAGTTGCACCCCGATCAGGCGGCTAAGCCAGGGTGCAATCAGGCTGCCGGTGACGGCGCCTAGGGCTGCTATCGACAGGACAAATCCGTATTCTGTGGACGACAGCCCAAGCACATCCTGGGCAAACAGAACCTGTACGGCGATGGTCGCGGTTGCGAGGAAATTTGCAATGCCCAGTACGACCGCCAGTCGTAACAACAGACGGTCACTGCGCATAAATGCGATACCTTGCATCAGCGCTTTGCCAAAACTCTGTTGAACCGGTGCGCGCGGCGCCAGGCTGATCAACCACACAAACCCGGCTGCCAGCACCAAAACGATGATATCGAGCCCAAACGGGATCGCGATACCGGTCGCAATCAGCAGACCCGCCAGCGGTGGGCCGATGAATTGACCGGTCAGCTGCTCTGCGGTCCACATCTGGCCATTAGCAGTCTCCAGATCCGAAGTGGCGACGATATCGGGAAGGATGGTCTGGGCGGCGTTATCGCGGATCACCTCGGCCGAACCCAGCACAAAAGCCAGTCCTGCTAGGGCCCAGATGGTTCCTGCAGCTGGCTCACTGAGTGCCAACATCAGGATTGCCAATACGATGACCGCGCGCAGGAGGTCGGCGCGGGCGATCAGTTTGCGCCGGTCAGCCATATCCGCAATGACACCGGCAGGTAGGGCAAAAAACAGCCACGGCAGGCGTCCGACAGCGGCTATTGCTGCAATAGCCGCCGGATCGCGGGTCATCAGCGTGGCAAGCCAGGGCAGCGCCAGTAGGATAAACCCATCGCCTAGATTGGTCAGTGCCCCTGCGGTGAACAGCAGCCGGTAGTTGCGGTTTCGGATCAAAAGGGGTGATGCCATGGAAGCCTCCAGCTGTGCAGCTGCCCTGATGCTAATGCGCGTAGCGATAGGTGTCACGGTGATTTGGGGATCAGCTACCGTGATTTACCAATGGAGCCGATGTAGTGATTGCGTCGGCTCCTTCGATCGCATGCACCCCTTTAGGTGCGGTTTTTTATGCGTTCTGTGACGTGTCGGGCATGGCTTGAAACCGTGTACGGGTCCGGTTGGCAAAGGCCACCAGCGTCAGCATCACGGGGACTTCCACCAAAACGCCGACGACCGTTGCAAGCGCTGCACCAGAGTGGAGGCCAAAGAGGCTGATTGCCACGGCCACCGCCAGCTCAAAAAAGTTCGATGTCCCGATAAGGGCGCAGGGTGCTGCGATCTTATGTGGAACGCGCATGGCATAGGCGGCACCATAGGCGATGAAGAAAATGCCATAGCTTTGGATCAAGATCGGCACTGCGATCATCGCAATCACTATCGGGCGATCAAGGATGACCTGCCCCTGAAGGCCAAACAGGATAACCACGGTGGCAATCAGTCCTATCACCGAAACGGGTTTGATCCGGGCGAGAAAACCGGCGATCCGCTCCTCATTGCCAAGGCGGGACCGGGTCAAGAGGCCCGCCGCCAGCGGCAATACGACAAACAGGACTGCTGACAGGATCAGCGTGCTCCACGGCACCACGATGTCGGTAACTCCCAGCAGGAAGGCAACGATCGGGGCAAAGGCAAACACCATGATTATGTCGTTAACTGAGACCTGCAACAGTGTGTAGCTTTCGTCGCCTTTGGTCAGCTGTGACCAGACAAACACCATTGCGGTGCAGGGCGCTGCACCCAAAAGGATCAGACCCGCGATATATTGCTGGGCATCAGCAGGCTGCACGAAGGGCGCAAAGACGACTTCAAAAAACAGGACACCCAACGCTGCCATAGAGAAGGGTTTGATCAGCCAGTTTACCACCAGCGTAATGGCCAAGCCCTTGGGTTGGCGTGCGACGTCTTTAAGGCTGCTTGGATTGACGCCGATCATCATGGGGTAAACCATGGCCCATATCAGGACCGCGACCACAAGATTGACGCTGGCAACCTCGGCCGCTGCTATGGCGTTCACCAGTCCAGGAGCAACATTGCCAAGTGCGATACCTGCCACCATGGCGAGGGCAACCCAGAGGCTTAGATATTTCTCGAAGATGCTCATACTGAGGCCTCTTGGTTGGTGTCGGAAGACAAGCGCCCGGCGGCCAGCGCGCTGAGTGACACCATGACTGCTGCGGTTCCGAGACAAGCGGGCAGTCCGCCGATTTGGTAGGTCAGACCGGAGAGCACAGTGCCAAGAAGGCGCCCGCTTGCATTGGCCATGTAGTAAAACCCTACATCCATAGTGACTCGCTCGTCTTTGGAAAAGGCGAGGATCAGATAGGAATGGAGCGAGGAGTTGACGGCAAAGAGCGCGCCGAAGACCAATAGCCCGATGACCACGGCGACGGTGAGCCAAGGGGCGGGCGACCCCACCGCCAGTACTGCGGCGGCCAATATCGCGGGCACCACAGCAAGGGCTGCCGCCCAGTGGCGTGCGGCAGCGATTAATTCACCCTCGCTGCGGGTGGCGGCTCTTAACAGGCGCGGAGCGGAGGCTTGGATAGCTCCGTAGAATATGATCCAGACCGCCATAAAGCTGCCGATCAGGAAAAAGGCAGCGCGGTTGCCGTCTTCGCTACCATCGGAAAACACCGCGTAGAAATAAACGGGGATGCCGACCACAAACCACACGTCCCGCGCGCCAAACAGGAACACCCGCGCCGCTGACAGCCAGTTGATATTGACCGATTTCGAGAACACCTCGGAGAATTTTGCACCCTTTCGCCCACGGGGCAGACCGACAGGCATCGCGATCAGAACGGCGATCAAGATCACCGCCAGAACGGCGGCCATGACCAAGGTGGCCCAGACAAATCCTGCGGTTGCCAGCAGTCCGGCCCCCAGCAGAAAGCCCAACCCCTTTACCGCATTTTTTGATCCGGTCAGAACCGCAACCCAGCGGAATAATCCGTCGCCGTCTTTGGGGGCCAGCAGTTTGACCGCCGATTTGGAGGCCATTTTTGCCAGATCCTTCGCCACGCCGGACAATCCCTGCACCGCCATGACAAAGGCCACGGATGTGGCGATTTGCCAGTTGGGATCAAGTTGCGCCAACGTCACCAACGCCACCACCTGTAAACCAAGCCCTGCATAAAGCGTCGAGGTTAGGCCAAATCGCGCGGCGATCCATCCGGCGGACAGATTTGTGACCATGCCCGCGACTTCGTAGAGGACAAACAGATAGGCCAGCTGCACTGGGCTGAAGCCAAGCGTGTGAAAATGCAGGAGCACCAGCATTCGCAGCGCCCCGTCGCTGAGCATAAATGCCCAATATGACGCTGTTACAGCGGCATAGGCCGGAAGCCCGTTGGACGGTCCGCCTTTAGTTTTGGCGTCGGGGGATGTCACAGGCTGTCACCGACCATTCGGGCGACGTCTACCAATCGGTGTGCGTAACCCATTTCGTTGTCATACCACGCGTATATTTTCACTTGGGTGCCATTCACGACCATTGTGGAGGGGGCGTCCACGATAGAAGAACGCGTGTCATTTGTGTAATCGGCGGAAACCAGTGGTCGCTCTTCATAGCCGAGGATATTGGCCAATGTGCCTTCGGAGGCGGCCTTGAAAAGGGCGTTGACCTCTTCGACGGTGGTTTCGCGTGCAAGTTCGAACACGCAGTCGGTGATAGATGCATTCAGAAGAGGCACCCGCACAGCATGACCGTTCAGCTTTCCCTTAAGCTCGGGGTAGATCAGTGTGATCGCAGTTGCACTGCCAGTGGTGGTGGGGATCAATGAGTTCAATGCTGAGCGCGCGCGCCGCAGGTCTTTGGCGGGGCGGTCAACGATAGTTTGGGTATTGGTGACATCGTGGATTGTGGTGATCGAACCGTGCTTGATGCCGATTTCGTCGTGCAGAACCTTAACGATTGGGGCGAGGCAGTTGGTTGTGCAGCTCGCGGCGGTGACGACGCGATGATGCTCCGGATCGTAAGTATGCTGGTTTACGCCGAAGACGATATTGGCTGTGTTGCCGTCTTTTACCGGAGCAGAGACCACCACCTTTTTCACACCAGCATCAAAATAGGGAGCCAACTTGGCCTCTGTTTTGAAAACACCAGTGCAATCGATCACCACGTCCACTCCGTCTAGCGGCAGATCTTCGATCTTGCGTTCGCAATGGACAGGGATGCGTATGTCTTCGATGGAGATGCTGTCGTCATCAAAGCCAAAATCTGCCTGCCATCGGCCGTGAACCGTGTCAAATTCTAACAGATGCGCGTGCATTTCGGGTGAGCCTACCGCGTCGTTGATCCAGGCAATCTGCGCGCCACTTTCCAGCAGCGGTTTCAACGCGAGTTTCCCCATTCGACCAAGGCCGTTCAAAGCATATACAGTCATGGTTCTTCCTTTGTGTTCAGCCTACCCGGACAGCCGGGCAGTCAGTAGTTCAGTGCGATATCATCCACTGCTTTTTGCAACGAGATCTGGTCTAGTTCGGCTATTGGCAAGGCTGCAAACGCCTGAATGCGGTTCTTGAGCGTTCCATATGTTTGCTGAAAGGCCAGGCTCCTCTCGGCATCGCTACCTTCGGATTTCACCGGGTCAAGCATTCCCCAATGACCGGAGATTGGCTGACCTTCCCATGCTGGGCATTCCTCGTTTGCGGCCCGATTGCAGACCGTGAAGACGAAATCGAACTTGGGTGCAGCCTCATCCATGAATTCGTTAACGTTCTTAGCGCGTAGGCTGTCTACGTCATGGCCCTTGCTGCGCAGGACCTCGATTGCAAATGGGTTGAGTTCAGAAGACGGCTTGGTGCCGGCTGAGTAGACATTGAAACGCTCACCGCCAATTGTGCGCAAGAGCGACTCGGCAAAGATTGAACGGGCCGAATTGCCGGTACAGATGAACAGAACGTTGTAGTGCGTGTCTTTCATGGATGTATCCTCAGGTTTAGGGTCGAGCCAGGCGGGTTGGCATAGATCCGGTCGGCCCCGGCAGCAATCAAACAGCAGCGTATCTAAAGTTTCCCGGATCCCGCCTATGTCTGCCTGATAGTAAAGCCAGGTACCTTCACGGGTCTTTGTCACCAGCCCTGCCTGCAACAAAGCAGAAAGATATGACGACAATGTGCTGGATTTCACATCCAGTGCTGATCCTATTTCACCAGCGGGTACCCGGTCGGGATACCGGCGCATCAGCAGTTGGAACACTGCAAGGCGCTGCGGGTGTCCTAAGGTCGACAGGCGGAGGCAGATATCTTTTTCCATTATTCGCGTTTTATCGAATTATGAAGTTCGCACAAGTGGAAATATGCCCTCACAGAATTTTCTTTTGTTGGTCTCAGTCAGCGGATTGGGTAGGCCGTTACAAGTGAGAGGTTTGGGCATCGCGTAACAGGTACGCGAGTTCTCTTGCAGGCTTAAGATGCTGGCGAATAGTCTGAGGTAAGCTAAATCTACAGGCACCCAGGGGTGTGCTACCAGACGTAGACTTCCATCTCATCTGCTGAAATGGAGTAGCCGGTTTGACCAAGCTGGGTTGATTGCAACTGTGTCCGCATTGTTCCGGTTACCCAGACAGGATCCCAAAGGAGATCGCCTGACCATGGCTTTGCCGTGTTGACCATGACCAGCTGGTTCGCGGGTGGTGGCGGCGTGTGAATGCAAGCGCCGACATAAGGCACCAACATGAAATCGGTCACACCGTCTGCGCTGATTTCAAAGGGGATAATGAAT
Organism: Phaeobacter cretensis; assembly: GCF_047372505.1. Taxonomy (NCBI): domain Bacteria; kingdom Pseudomonadati; phylum Pseudomonadota; class Alphaproteobacteria; order Rhodobacterales; family Roseobacteraceae; genus Phaeobacter; species Phaeobacter cretensis. The sequence continues at coordinate 17,729 of NZ_JBKBEU010000003.1, read as the reverse complement.
CCCGGCATCTTGATGTAAGCACCGTCAAGCGTTTCGTTAAGTTTGGTTGCATTGGCATCGTAGATCGGGTTCCAGGTATCGTTTTCGATATCCATATCGCCTTCACCGATGATTTCGGAATAGGCGATGCCCGGTGGGATGAGATCATCCCATATGATCTCGCGTGCGGTTGCTCCGAACGCCATATTGGGTGCGGCAACAGATCCAGACAAAAACATCAACGCCGTTCTGCGACTCAACATAGCGTCTACCTCACTCCTAGCATCAGGTATTCACCATCATACCATCGGCAACAGACATTCTGTAAGCTCTTATCGCAGGTACGAGGCTCACAATTGTGCCAGCACAGATTACCGTGAGCAAAACCGCGCCTTCGCGCAGCGTTGGCGCTCCGATCGGGAGCCATAGGCCAAGAGCGCTATCGAGAATAGGCTGAGCAACGGCTAGCCCAATATACAGGAGCCCGAGCCCGAGCATAGCTCCAACTGCTGCCATCACCATGGCCTCCAGCACGAGCAAGCCGAGAATGGTGCGAGGCCGCGCGCCCATCGCCCGAAAGATCGCCATTTCGCGGCGACGTTCATTGAGGCTAGAAAAGACTGTGGCCATCATACCAATCAAAGCAGTGACAACCACCATCGCCGACACCGCAAGCAAGGCCGTTTCTGCGATGCCAACGATGCCCCATAACTCTTGCAGCGCCACTCCGGGCAGGATCGCGAGCAATGGCTCTTGTCTGTATTCATTGATTGCACGCTGCAGGGCAAACGTTTGTAGCGGGCTTTTGACACCAACGAGTGCGGCAGTGATCGCTTTTGGGGTGAGCTCCATTTGGCGGATCACATCTGCGGGGGTCGATTGGCCGGGGATCTTTGCGCCGCTTTGCCAATCTATGTGGATGGCCTCTATCGCCTCCATGCTGACAATGACGGTGCGGTCGACCGGTGTCCCGGTCTTCTCCAATATGCCAGATACGCGAAACGGTTGATCCTTGTGTTCGGTAAAGGATGACAGCCCGTGCGCCACGATGATTGGATCGCCAACATCATACTCAAGCATAGCAGCGACATCGGCGCCAATGACCGTATCGAACAGGTCATCCATGACGACGCCGTCAGACAGGGCCAATGATCTGCCGCGCCGGTATTTGTAGTGTTCAAAGAAGTCTTGGGTCGTGCCCATCACACGAAACTGACGGTGGCTGTCGCCGAGAGAGATCGGTACGATCCAATCGACATCAGATCGCGCCGCAATGTCTTGATAGCTTTCCCAAGTGACGTTGTTGGTCGCATTGCCGATGCGGAAAACCGAATAGAGCAACAATTGGACAGAACCGGACCGGGCCCCGACGATTAAACTGGTGCCGGAAATAGTGTCAGCGAAACTCGCCTTCGCTCCGGTTCGCACTTTTTCGACGCCCAGGAAAAGTGCGACGGACAAAGCAATAGCAAGGATGGTCATGCCGACCGTCAAGGCACGTGCCAAAAGCGAAGCAATCGCAAGGCGCAAAATCATGCCACCGCCCTTTCGATTTGAGCGATGTCTTCCATGCGGATCACGCGATCGAAGCGTTCGCCAAGGCGTGCATCATGGCTGACCATCAAGAGCGAAGATCCATGAGTGGCTGTTTGTTGGAACAGTAAGTCGAGAAAGCCCTTTTGAGCGTTGCTATCAAGAGCCGAGGTTGGCTCATCCGCGATGATTAGGGGTGGTTGGCCGATAAGCGCACGTGCCACAGCGACACGTTGTTGTTGGCCAACACTTAGAGTTTTGGATTTTGCACTGGCTGCGTCGGTGGGCAGGCCTAGGGCAGAACATAATCGCGATACTTCTGCTACGGGATCATCTACTCGTTTGCGCCGCGATGGTGCGAAACGGAGCGGGAGCAGGATGTTGTCTGCCACAGATCCGAATGGCAGAAGATTAAATTGCTGAAAAATAACGCCAATCTGTTCCGCTCTGAACGTGTCACGCGTTCCGCCTGCCAATTGGGTGATATCCGCGCCCGCGATGTCAATTGTGCCCTGATCCGGCAGGATGGTCCCGCAGATGAGAGATAAAAACGTGGATTTACCTGACCCGCTTTCGCCCAGTAGCAGTACAGTCTCGCCCGTCGCAACAGACAGGTGAGGAATAGCTAGGGAGAACCCGGCCCGACCTGGCCAACGATAGGCCAGGTCGGTAATTTCAAGTGTTTTGTCAGCCACTTATATTCACCGCCCCAGAGCTAAGACAGGTTGGTCGCGTTCTACTTCGTATGCGGTTGCACCGGCTTCGTTAATCAGCTGAACCTCAACTTCCTTGGCATTCGGGAAGGTTTCAAAATAGGCAAAAGTGATCTCACCTAGCGCATCAGGGCTGGAGCAGTTTAGTGTGTATTCGGCATGGAATTCGGCATGACCTGCGTCTTCTGCATGATCCTCATGTCCGCGGTCATCGTGCCCATGATCGTCATGCTTCTCTTCGCCATGCCCTTCTTCGGCGTGATTTTCATGTTCGTCGTGGTCATGTTCGTCACCGTGTTCGTCATGAGCATGCTCATCGTGGTGCTCGTCCCCATGGTCATCGTGAGCGTGTTCATCATGGTGATCATCACCATGCTCTTCGTGGCCGTCTTCGGTTTCGAGTTCGGCTGCTGCCTCAACTACGCTACAGGCGGCTGCACTTGGCATCACGAACAGATCAAGCGGCGCGCCAAGTTTGGCGATAGCCGCATCAATCGCGGCAATATCAGCGTCGCTTTTGGCGGCATATTCGAACCCAACGATATCCGCTCCTGGAGCCTTGAAGGCCATCGAAACAATTGTCTTTTCTATCGCGATATTCAGTGTTCCAACGCCGTGCTCATGGGCGTCCAACTGGCGCGTATCTTCCGCAAAGGCGGGGAAAGCTGCGGTAATCGCCAGAAGGGAGAGTGCTCGTTTCATGATAAGATCCAATATGGTTCAAAAAAGATCAGGCCGCACAGGTGCCACATAGCCCGTGGATTTCAACTATGTGCCGCACTGAATGAAAGGCCTTTTTATCGGTCAGTGCAGTGAGTTTCGGTAGCAGATCACTACCGTCGTGTTCTTCGACTGATCCGCAGCTTTCGCAGATAGCCAAAACAGGAACGCTTTCGACATGGTCACAGCGACACGGGACAAAGGCGTTGATGGATTCCAGGCGATGGGCACGCCCCTGTTCGGTTAGTGCTGAAAGCGTGCGATATACTGTAGGAGGGGCAATAGTTGGCTCCCCAATCTGCAATTGTTCGAGAATCTGGTACGCTGTCATGGGTCTATCACATGCTTTCAAAACAGTCAGAACATCCGTCTGTCGGGCCGCGGCGCGCTTTCTCATGTCAGCTTTCCTTCTCTTGGAAAATTATTATTTTATAATGTAACAAGCGACAACCTATGAATTGCAGAATCGGCAATCGATTGCTGTTGTCTTTTCGGACCCTCCACAGCATTCCCTTATGTATACCCTTACCAACTTTGATGCTCGGCCATGGGTGCAACTGCGCTTGGGGTATCCGCAACCTCGCGGCGTCTGCAGGATTCAGAACAGTTCCACTGTGACCGACGGCCGCATATAACTTCGACGGAATCGGACATAACAGCGGGTAAATCTTTGGTGTGTGGCACCCACATCAGATATGTTTAAGTACTTACACTGATAGACAGCTTTGTATCATCAGGTTGCGTTTCAAAACCTAAGCACTTGGCGGTGTGCATAGGCGCCAGAATATCGAATACCGTGGATGTCAGATTATCTAATACATAGGTGGCTTAGGCTTCATGACTGATACCGAACAGCCCACCGATGCCAGGGACCAACTTCAGATTGGGTCCCATTTCTACGATCCGGTATCCAATGAACTCGTAGATCCGTCTGGCAACACGGTATCGCTGCGGCCTCAGTCTGGACAGGTCTTGGCGGTATTGGCCAAACAATCCGGTAAAGTAATTACCAAAGCCGAACTGTTTGCCGCCGTCTGGCCGAACACAAGTGTGACGGATGACAGTCTTACACAATGCATTTCGGAAATTCGCAAATCGCTGGGGGATAGTGACCGCAAGCTGCTTCGGACCATTCCAAAACAGGGGTACCTGCTAGACAGTCGACCCATTGTATTGGCCAAGACCGTACAGAAAACCCTGCCTCATCATATCAACGCTGACCTAATAGATTGGGAAGCGTCGAGCCAACGAACCGTGCTGATCATATGCCGCCCTGAGGGAGGACCTGATAAAACCTCGCTGCATGATGCGATACAATCGGTGGTACAGCTGCACAGGCCTACCGGGGCAAAGGCTATTGATGGTGACAGCGCAACCCTGACTTTTGCAAACCCAATTGAAGCTGTTCGATGCGGCCGGGCCTTGGTCAGAAGTGCAGGTGCGTTGGGAATGGGTGTTCTTCGTGCGGCCTTTGATACTCATGAAAGAAGCCGAATAGCGGCCCTGTCAAAATTACTGCGAGAGTCGAATGCGGGATGGGAATACGCCACTGTTGAGGTCAGGGACCAGCTTCACTTCAGCTTAGAATGCGAGTTTGAGGATCTGGGCGATCAGCATCAACTGGCGGAGGTCAACGGCATACGCTTGTATCGTGTGCACCAGTACGGATCGACATATTATCCCATCGCGCGCACTAGTCTGGACGATGTCTTACCAACGGTGGCCATCCTGCCGTTTACAACACGCAATCGCAGCGCCAATGACTCGGTTTTGGCGAATGTAATGGTCGACGATATCATATCCGTGCTATCCAGATCGACTGATCTAAACGTTATTTCGCGTCTCTCAACCGTTGGCTTTCGGACCGAGAACATGACGTTGGAGCTTTGTAAAAAGACATTCAACGCAGAATTTCTGATATCCGGGGTCTGCGATGATGACGGCTCACGAGTGATCGTAACGCTTGAATTAACTGATGTATCATCCGGCAAAGTCCTATGGTCAGAGCGGATTTTGAAGCCGTTGGAAAGTTGGATCAATAATCTCGGTGTCATCGACGAGATCGTGATGAGTATCCGGAAAGCAATCAGCCTCAATGAAGTGCGAAAGTCACGACTACAACCAATCACTTCGTTGAAGAATTCGACCCTTTTGCTGGGCGCGGTTGCCCTTATGCACCGGCTGTCCAAGTCTGATTTTCAAGCGGCGCGGGTCATGTTGGATGAGCTGATGGATCGCACGCCGGACCATCCATTGGTTTTGTCCTGGGTGGCCCGCTGGTATGTTTTGCAGGTGCAACAAGGGTGGACGGCGACACCTGAAAATGATGGCCGACGCGCGCTAGAATATACATCGCGCGCGCTCGAAATTGATCCTGAATGCGCATTGGGTTTGATTAGCGAAGGCGCTGTTTTAGTTAATCTTTTTCGTGATTTAGAACTTGCTCAAGATCGCTACGATACAGCACTCGACGTCAATCCGAATGATGCAAACGGGCGCTTGTTGCGCGGTACACTTTATGCATTTCAGGGAAAGGGAGATCTGGCGGTCAGCGACACCGAACTGGCGATGCACCTTGCCCCACTAGACCCGCATCGATTCATGTTTCTAGCGCTTTCTGCTGGAGCAAGCCTTGCAGCTGACAACTTACCCCGCACCATCGAGCTGGCTGATGCCTCGCTTCGGCTGAACCGGTCTCATGCCTCTACTTTGCGGATTAAAGCTGTTGCAGAATTGCGCCTGGGTCGTGAAAGTGATGCGCGCAAAACTACACGGGAATTGTTGAGAGTGCAGCCCAATCTGACCGTTGACGGATGGCAGGCCCGGTCTCCCAGTTCTTCTTATCAGGTTGGTCTTCGTTTTGCGGAAACGCTGAAGGATCTCGGGATTCCCGAAACCTAGGCGCCATTGTCCGATGATCCACGATTCTGGCAGGATCATAGCGCGATGATAAGTCGTGCAACTTTATTTTGTTTCATTAATTTCAAAACGCCTTAAGGTGGCATTCGCTGCGCCTTTTGCACTGGGGATGCACCGACCGACAGGGGTGATTTCTGGTAGGTTTATGCGCAGCGAGGGGGTGATGAATGCGGACCACTGTGAGAACGGTATGATCGGCAACGTCAATAGAATGGCGTCTTTTTCGGCGTGATCCGGCAATCCAGCGTTATCCCCAAAATAGCTTACGGCCGCGAGTCATCATCTTGTTTCATCGTGACTGGGTGCTGATCGCTACTACCCTATGATTTATCAAAGGAATGTCGAATTGCCCTACAATGCCAAAGGTTCTCCCGAGAACAGCTTTAACAGCTTTAACAGCTTTAATAGTTTCAACAGCTTCAATAGTTTTGGAACCGCCGGGAACACCGTGGCGGCTGAGGCTTTACTGACGACGCGCGATGGTATTGTTGGTGCGCCCTTAGATCTGAACCCCAGCATCACTCCGGGTAGCCCTCATGATCCGCGAAACCTGGCGCGGCTGTCGGCAGATGTCCGGGCCAGCCTATATCTGTCTGAAATGGGATCGCGGGTTGCCTTTTCGGATGCCACCGACGAGACGCCAATTGCCAGTCTTTGGAGGCGCGATATTCCACCAGCCGGTAGCCAGCCTCTGCCAGATAGCCCCCTTGTCAAGATCACAGCCCCGACGATAGATCAGTTCAAGGAGCAGATGGCCTATCTCACTGCCTATGCTGACCTGCGCAGCGATCGGGCTGCGGAAATCCTTTCCCAGACCAGCGCCATCACGCCCTTTCTGGCGTCGATTGCCTTTATGGATCCTGCAAGAACCCCCTTTACGCTGGAATTGATGTCGGCCGCGCTTGGGTTTACAAATTATTGTGGCATGCGGTTGAAATACAGTATTTCTGCCAAACGCCCAATGGAGTTCTCGCCACAGGTTCAACCACTAATCCCAACGCCCACTCATGGCTCTTTGCCGAGTGGCCATGCCACCGAAGCCTTCATTACAGCGCGACTGCTGTGGAAATTGCTGCGGGCCTCCAACTCGGAGCAGTATCGCGAGGATGGTGTTTGGGGTGAAATGTTCATGCGTTTGGCGTCGCGGATTGCCACCAACCGGACTGTTGCTGGCGTTCACTTTCCAGTTGATAGCGCGGCCGGGGCTGTTCTGGGCCTTACTCTGGCGGACTACGTGCATGCGATATGTGATCCGGACACGAATGAGCTGACAAGTGCCTGTTTCAATGGGCCGGCATTCAATGCTGCGGAGGACTTCGACTGGCATGCGCTGTATGTCGCACGCGAAGATCGTCAGACGAAAAAGGCCGGCAAGAAACGCAGCCCCTGGGCTACCAGTGAGCGCCACGCGACGTCTCCCGGCATGTGTTCTCCGGTTCTGACATGGCTTTGGACCAAGGCGCAGGCCGAGTGGCATGATTTTTCCTTATAATTCCAATTCTTTGTATGAATAGGAGCGATAACCATGCCATTGCATTGGGAAACATTTCGTCCGCGGGATTTGCTATCTGACATTGCTGACTATCGCTTGTCGCGTCCGCTTGTGCACACCACATTAGAGGCGTCCCAACCCTGGTGGTCCGCCCTGGTTGAGTTGCAAGATATCAGTATCCGCGAGTTTCAAGAACGCGTGCAGATCCGGTTTCCGGATTACTTGGTCATCCCAGCTGACTATGATGCCGATGATCGTGACCGCGTCGAAGATACGCAGTTCGTTTCGATTTTTGCACGCAAACCGCTGTTAAATGCGCTGAACCGGCATTCCGCTGATTATTCGGTGATCGGGCTGACGCTGGGCACCACAGTTGCGGCCTCAGATCTGCCCGACGTCGATCCACATGATGACAATACCCATCGTAAGGTCATTCAGGTGCCTGAAGGGACGGTTATCACGGCTGTCATCGACGATGCTATCGCCTTTGCGCATAACCTGTTTCGCGATAGCGTTGTGTCGTCGCGGGTGGAGTTTGCGACAATCCTGTCGACATCTTCCGAACAGCTCTCTCAGGGGAGCGCGTCGGGGCGCAGCTATAGCAAAGCCCAGATTGACGAACTGTTGCGTGAATATACAACCAACGGTCTGTTGGATGAGCCTGCATTTTACGCGGCGGTTGGTTTGGTAAATGCGGGAAGTAAAGCATTTTCGCCAGTTGCACTGCGTCGTTCACATGGCACGCATGTGATGGCATTGGCAGCGGGGCATTCGATGCGAGATGCCCCGATTAACCGGCCAATTATCTGCGCGCTTTTGCCGCCTCGGGTAACTGAGGACTCTACCGGGCAAAATACGCTGCCCAGCTTTAAACTGGCGCTCAAACGTCTGTGCGATCAGGCCGCTCGGTTCCGATTGCCCGATAAGAGTAAACCGCCAGTCATATTTAATTTCAGCTATGGGAATTTTGCCGGACCTCACGATGGAACCAGCGATATTGACCGCGTGATCGAACGGTATTTTGGGCCACGTGCGAAAAAGCACGATGCAGATCAAACCCGCCAGATTGTGCTGCCGGCTGGTAATGGTAACCTTACTCGCATTCATGCTGACCTGAACCAGCAGAATGCCAAGAGCAAAGCCAAGGGCCCGTCTTGGACATTGGACTTTGTTGCACAGCCGGATGACAGGACATCGAGTCATCTTCAGATGTGGATTCCATACCATGCGACAAACCCGCCGCCTCGGTTTGTGGGGGTGCGTGTCACGGTTCCATCAGGCCCTACGAGCAAGACAGCATATGTTTCCGGCAGTACCGGGCAGCGGTTGATTGATGAAAATGGCCAAGAGGTCGCGCGGCTGACGTATCGCTTCGACGGTGGTCGTACGCTCCGTGGGGTGATGACCTTCAGTATCAATCCCACTGCGCATCAATCTTCTATCGACTTGGCGCGCGCAGGCCGCTGGCAGATCGATGTTACGTCTTGCGATATGGGCAGTGATGACAGTGTTCAAATCTGGGTTGAGCGTGATGAAACCTTGCCCGGCTTTCTGCCCGGTGGTCGACAAGGGTATTTTAACAACGCTGACTATGTCTATTTTAACCCGCTTGGCGCGCCGCTACCGGTGGATCCGGTGGGAACAACTAGCTCAATCCACCGTGCTGGCACATTGAGCGGTTATGCCTGCGGGAAAACACCTATGGTGGTTGCCGGCTTCACCCAAAGTAACCGCTTGCTGTCAGACTATTCCGCCGCAGGTCCGATTACGCCTTCTCGTGGAAAGAAAAAAGCCAATCGACTGGGACCGGATGCGGCGGCACTTGCGGATAACAGTCCGGTCTTGACCGGCGTATTGAGCGCGGGATCCAACAGCGGCAGCCTGACGCGCATGGGCGGTACCAGTGTTGCCGCACCCAGGTTAGCGCGGCTGGCGGTTCAGAAAACCTCAGAAGGGGTAGAGACTGATCGCAAATGGTTATGGCAATTGGCGGAGAGTGAGGACCCCAACAGTCAGGGCGCCGTAACCCGCACGGGAGCTGGGCAAGTTGATATTCCAGTGGATTTTGTTCTGCCCGACCGAGACTAAGCGACATTGCCCCATCTGGGGCAATGATCACTAGCTTCAGATCAGTTTGCGGTCATGCTTTTCAGCTTGGTCATAAGGGCCTTCGCGCTGTCCTTGTCAATTCCCACAAGGGTAGAAAACTCGTCTGTTTCTGTCTGTGAAATCATATGATTCAGACAGTTGGCCAAAGCCATGCATTCGGTTGCCGTCAGCTTATCTGGAGATTGGTCAGGCATTGCGTTTTCCTTATTAAATCTGCCGCCCTCCGCAGACCGGAGAGGCGGCATGGATTAACGTCTGAATTCAACTTAGGTTGTCGTAGTAGGTCTTACCGGTCAATGGACGAAACGCTGTGCCGCAGTCGTTGGCATTATCATTGGTGATGATGACTGTACCGGTGGGCGTATGCCAGTATGCACTGCGACTGTTGGCCAGTGGCTTGGACTCCGTCGGAGCATTCATAATCCCCAGAAGGAATGTCGCGAATTCATCCGCATTGGCTATCGTGGCATCAGGAAATGCTAAGCCATCAATTACCGCTCCATGCACAAATTCGGCTGAGTGTTTCGTGTAAGCGTGGCCATGGGCAATGGCCGCTGAATACTCGGTATTATTGGTTGCCGTACAGGCAGCATGAGCAAATGCAGGCAGGGAAACCAACAGCAAGAGGGTGGCAGCAAGTCTTTTGAGAAGTGTCATATCTAAATTCCTTATTCGCCAGAGATTTGAGGGATATCGCCATGCGGCGAAGCGTTTTTGCCGGGGCCCAACAAGGCCCCGCGATTGGTCGTTATTGCCGATGGACTGTGAATGTGCCGTCTGATTGATAGTCCACGTTGCAGGTAGAATAGCCTTGTGTAAAATCGCAGAGCGCAGCACCCGTGGCCGAAAACGAAATGGGTGATCCGACGGGATGACTGCCTGTCTTCACGTAGAATTTCGGCTTTGGCGCGCAGAATATGTGACTGACCGGTGACGGGGTGACATAGCTGGATAAAACGACCTGCGTGTTTTTTACCTGTACTCCATTGCCGCAGTAGAGCTTCAAACCACCGGTGGGTGTGTAGCTTGGTATCTGGATACCAAAGCTGCCTTCAGTGATGCCTGATGTGTAGGCCGGTTTGGACAAGCCAAGAGAGCCGACCGTCAACAGCGAATTGTTTGGCACCTGCTTAGTCTGGTCCTTGGGCGTCAGAGCAATTGGCCAACTGGCATTAACGGATGTTTGCGAAGCGCTCGAATACGGTTGAGGCTTAACAAGCATCGCAAACTTGGCTTGATTGCTAAATGCAGCGACATGAGGCTGCCGACCAAATTGAAACTTAAGCGTGGACCCGGATGATTTGAAGGGGAGGACTGCTCCCGTAGCTAAGCTGGCCGATGACGACTGAAGTACACTTCCTGAACTCTTGTAATCTGCAGGGTGCTGAAACGCATAGAACTGCATTTTATTCTGAGACAGGTTCCTGATTACTATGGTCAGCGTATGCGGCATGAGAGCAGTCCATTCTACGGCGCAGCCTGAGCTGCTCCGAAGTTCTACTAGGCAGAGAGGTAAACTGGCCTAGGTCCGGCTGGTGATGTTCCAATCCCCATTGGCTGCCAGCTCCACGTCAATCACAGTGTAGCCCCCGGTGAAATCACACAGTGCCGAGGTTTTTGACGCGGCGGTGAAATCCATCACTGTGCCAGGTGTGTAGGTACCTGTCGCAACATAGTATTTCAGGATCGGCTCGCAATCGACGTGCGACTGTGGGTTTGCCTGAACAAAGTTCGACAAGACGATCCCGCCGTTTGCCGACACAGCAGAGCCGACGTTGTAGAAGGGCGGCGAAGAGAAGCTGGGTGTGTTGATGCGGAACGCGCCAGCCTGCACGCCGGACTCGTTTGTTGGTGTGGACAGACCCAGTGCTGGGCTGACAGTGGCGGTTGTGGAGTCATTGGCGCTGCCGCCGCCGGCTGGCGCAAGGTCGATCGCACGGCTGGCCGACGAATAGCCAGACGAATGGCCAACAGCAGGCACCGTATGGGCTTCCTGAATGCCAGCATAATACTGCAGATCAACCTGAAAGGTCAGGATTGAGCCAGACGAGCCATAGTTGGCAAGGTTCTCTGCGAAGAGGCTGTTGGAATAGACCGTTGAACCACCGATATAGGTTGCAGGTTCCTGGAAAAAGAAGAAGCCTTGGGTCGCAGGCTCCAAGTTTTTTACATTGATTGTCAAAAGGGTAGACATGAGAATTTCCTCGCTTTGATGATTGGCAGCAGGCCCGGATTTTGTGAACCTTGCCCGATCATCATCGGGTTGCTGGGGTCATAAGTCCTGAAACCGCGGCTGAAATTTTCTGAAATTTTCAGAAGATCATGTCTCGTATTCTGATTTGCCCCACCTAGGTGACCTGCGTTTGAGCGTTTTAGCATTATCTGGCCCGCATCGACGGAAAGCAGGCCGTAGATGGCCACCGCCGAGCCACTCAGCCAGTACTAGAAATATGTGGAATACCTATCCGCACACAGATGCAGCGAGGAGGGGCGTCGGCGTTATTAAGCGGTGCCCGTCACGGCGGCCTGTACCTGTGCACGCAGCCACCGATGACGAGGGGAAGCGTATGTCTTGCTGTGCCACGTCTGCGTGATTGTATCTCTGGATAAGTCGAATGGGGGAGGGCAGGTGGCAATACCAGCAAATACTGTGCTTCTAAGCCTAAACGGCATGAGTGCGACCATGTCTGTTCCCCGCAGAATTGTCGCACCGGTGGAGAAGCTCGGCAAACTCAAAGCGATCTGCCGATGCCGTCCCTGCTCTGCCAGCCTTTGATCTACAATTGTTGTTCGGAATTTCCCCGGAGCCATAATGACATGCGGTGCGGCGCAGTAGCGATCAAGCGTATTTGGTGGCGCACGATGAGCGGGATCACAATAACAAATGTCCTCGTCTTCGCTTAGAACACGTTGTAGCATTAGATCGGATTCATTGGTCTTGAGTTCGATCGACAATACGAGATCGGTCGATCCCGCGCGGAGTAAGCCAACCCATTCATCCTGGGCATGAGCACGTAAGACACGCAACTGCATCTGTGGTGCTATGCTGCGCAGGCGATTGATCAGAGGTTTGATAATGATTTCGATCTGGTAGTCGCTCGCGGCAATAGTGAAAGGGCGCTTATCCGTTGTCGGATCGTACGCGCCGGACGGAGAGAACCGCTCCATTCCGCTTAACAGCTGCCTCGCCTCTGTCACCAGAACATCGGCTCTCTCTGTGGGGTAATGCCGCGTCCAACAGGTACAAACATTGCATTGCCCGTTATCTCACGAAGCCGGTTCAAACCGTGACTGACAGTGGATTGTGTAATGCTCAGCTCTTGGGCGGCCGCAGTGACGGACCCGCATTCATAAACCGTGACAAACGTTGTCAGCAGACGACAGCATATGGCGATGGCCCGGTTGAGCTGATCGGTGCCGTATCCAAAGAACTGACAGCAGATCCGGGCGCGGGCTATAGCCGTTCTGAAAACCTTTGAAACACCTTCGGATGTCTCGGCGATTACCGATTTTATATTCGTAGACGAATATATCCAGCACAGCCCTAATGTGCCCAACGGTCGTGACGCATTGGTGGAGTATATGGGAGAACTTGCCGAGAGCGGCACCCAGCTGAGTACTGAAGTCGCCAAAACTATTGCAATGGGCGATATGGTGGTGGTGCATTCAAAGGAAACTGACCTCAACAAAAATGCCGATTTGGGTATCGGTTACATGGATATCTTCCGCTTCAATGACGACGGTCAGATCGTCGAACATTGGGACATCGAAGAGGCGCAGACCGGAGAAACTGCCAATGAAAATGATGTGTTTGGTTACCCGAACGATTAAGAGGTAAAGGTCATGACCAGCAATTTGACACGTCGCAAGTTTCTCACCCGCAGCGTCGCAGGCGGCATAACCTTCAGCACAGCCGCTATGCTTAGTGATATGGCTATGGGGCAGGCCTTTGTGCAGCAGATTGCTGGTCAGAACGCAAAAATCTGGAAAGCGAATTCGCTTATGACTAGCAGTAGCACGCCAATATCCATCAAGTCGGTGACTCTCGTTGACAACGATTTAGCCCTTGTCGGGAGTTTCTATCAATTAGTCCTCGGATTGGTACCTCTGACACAGGATAGGGACACGCTGGTCTTGGGCGTTGCTGAGACGCCGCTGCTGAAACTGCGATCAGATCGGGCTGCTGACGAAGCGCTATCCCGATATGGGGATGGACGATGCCTATGCGATTCAGAATGCTATATACCGTGCCAAAATCGACGCCGGACGTCAGGTGGTCGGCTGGAACATCGGACTCACGTCGAAAGCCACGCAATACGCACTGAACATCGACATTCCCGACAGCGGTATCCTGTTTGACGATATGGCTTTTGAACATGGCGCGACGGTGCCCGAGGGGCGGTTCATCCAGCCGCGTATCGAAGCAGAGATAGCCTTCGTAATGAAGGGATCGCTCGGTGGTACCGAAGTCACACGTGACGAGGTTCTTGCCGCAACGGACTATGTTACTCCCTCGATAGAGATCCTCGACACCCGGATTTTGCGTGCGGCTCCCGAAACCGGACAAACCCGCAAAGTGTTTGATACGATTTCCGACAACGCTGGTATTGTTCTGTGGCCTCAGCGTCACGCGGTAGATGCCCATGATCTCAGATGGGTCGGGGCGATCACGTCACGTAATGATGAGGTCGAAGAAACCGGCCTAGGTGCCGGGGTATTGAACGATCCGGTAGAAAGCGTTGTCTGGCTGGCCCGTCGGGGTCCGAGATCCACGCTGATTTCGGATCTTTCGGCGAGGTCGCCATCGCTTTTGCCTAGGAACATTCCAATGCCTGCACCGACAAACCCCTTCAAACAGGCTCTCAAGGACGGCGTGCCGCAGATCGGCTGCTGGCTTGGTCTGGCCGATTCCTACATCGCAGAAATCAGTGCGGGAGCCGGGGTTTGACTGGTAGCTGATCGACGCCGAGCATGCGCCAAATAACGTGCGATCAATCATCGGACAGATGCAGGTCATCAAAGGGTTTGACAGCCACCCCGTGGTGCGTCCGACCATTGGTGAGCCCTGGATGATCAAGCAGCTGCTTGATGCCGGGGCGCAGACGCTCTTGGTGCCGATGGTAGAAAGTGCCGATCAGGCGCTGGAATTGGTGGCGGCCGTCACCTATCCGCCGCACGGTATTCGTGGCGTTGGTTCTGCGCTGGCGCGTGCGTCTGGCTTTTCGGCCATTCCCGATTATCTGCAGACCGCCCGCGATGAGGTCTGTCTGCTTGTACAGGTTGAGAACCGCAAAGGTATGGAAGCGCTCGACGATATTTTGCAGATTGAGGGGATCGACGCTCATCTGAAACGATTTGCGTTCCGCGAGGATTTCAAGATTGTCTGGCAAACGCTCTGATCCGCCTCGATTGTCTGAAAACCGAATTCGCATCATGCATCGCGGGCGGGCTTTCGAACCGCGTGGACCCCTTTCAGTGAAAGCAGGAGTCCAAAGACGATGGTCGATGGTGAGTCTAGACCCGAATGGTACTGCACCTCAAAACCTAACCCTGCCAAGTGCAGTGGACGCAATCGCGTGCGTCCACCTTAGTTGAGATCTCGGCAGTTTAGGCCGAGCTCAGGTCATTCTGCGATCGAAATCGTCCGCGAGATGGGAAACGCGTATGGGCCTTTTTATGATGCAGTGTTCCATGTGCTTTCCGGGAGCGATGCCGCGTGGGCAGGCACGTTAGAAACAACGCTCATGGTTAAAATAGATATAACTATGAGGTTCTTATGCAGGACAAGACAATTGTGCAACTTCGGGCTGATGGATTATTTTTTTGATAGGATTTCACCAAATTTTCATAAAGCTCTCTGGTTCACAACTTCAAAACTTAAATGATTTAGGCTGGGAGAAGCGGATTCGATCATTATGAAATTCCGTGCTGAAGGGGCGACGAAACAAAGGAACAGGTCATGGCGATTGGTTATCAGGTTACTTTGGGTAATGGTGTTCTCGAAAGCGGTGATTACATTTCCGCCAGCCAGTCGACCTTTACCTCGAGCACAACGATTGGCAGCGGAAACTGGTCCTGGAGTGGTGTTTACGAAGGCGACGGTCTGACCTATTCCAACATCAACGATACCGGCACATACCATTATGGCACTGACGGCAGCGTATATTTCGTGCCCGATAACTGGTTCACGACCAGCGGGACAGCTGGTGTCGTCAATGCACCTGCCGACATGGTTGAGGGGACCTCCGGCGGTGACTTGATTGATATCTTGTATTCAGGCGATCCAGACGGTGACAAGGTTGACAACAACGACAATACGGCTGGCAACAACGATGACCTGATTATGGCCGGTGACGGCAACGACACGGTTCAAGGCAGCATCGGCAACGACACAATATTTGGTGGTGACGGCAATGACTACCTGACTGGATACAGTGGCGACGACCTGATTTATGGCGGTGACGGCAACGATAACTACGACAGCGACACCGGCGATGACACATTTTATGGCGAAGGTGGTGATGATTGGGTAGCGATTTACAGTAACTTCGACGGCGAGAGTGTCTATGGTGGTGACACCGATGAGACTCAGGGCGACATGCTCGAGGTTTATGGCGATTGGGTCACCGGAGCCTCCATTACGCTGACAGGCGATGATGCTGGCACGGTCACGATTGGTTCCGAAACCGCATATTTTGGGGGCTTTGAGCGCTACTATTCGCACTCGGGTGACGATACAATCAATGCATCGGTATCTACAGCCGACCTCAGCATCTCTATGGGAAGCGGCTCTGACAGTGTCCTAGGCGGGAGCGGCGATGATGTAATTGGAGGTGCTGCGGGCGACGATTTTCTATCTGGCGGGAGCGGGGCCGATACGATTACGGGCGGCACTGGCGCCGACACGATCGAAGGTGGTTCTGGCGACGACAACATCGATCTCGGTAACGACATTTCTCGCGACACCCTAGTGACAGAGGACTTCTCCGGATCAGATGTGGTCACTAACTTTGACATGTCGGATTTTGGAGATGGCACCACCCTAGACCAGATTGATGTCTCGAACTTGGTTGATGGTGCCGGTAATCCAGTCAACGCTTGGGATGTCACTGTAACAGATACCAATGGCAACGGCACAGGCGATGCCATCCTCACCTTCCCCAATGGTGAAAACCTGACACTTGTCGGGGTTTTGCCCAGCCAGGTCGACAGCGTGCCAGAGCTGTATTCCATGGGTATCCCCTGTTTTGCCTCAGGTATGCATATAGCGACACCCGCAGGAAGTGCCGCAGTCGAAAATCTCGTGCCGGGCGATCTCGTGACAACACTTGAACATGGGACACAGCGAGTGCTCTGGACCGCACGAACTGAATACGGTGACGGAACAGGCATTTTACCAAAACGGTTGCAACCGATAAGGATTTCAACGGGTAAGCTAGGGAACAACAAGCCTCTGATTGTTTCCCAGCAACATTGTATATTAATGCAACAAGCACAGACTGGGGAGCACTTCTATATCAAAGCAAAGCATCTGGCGGAAGAAACACAATTAGCGTCCTTTGCCAAAGGTCGAAAACAAATAACATATCACCATATCCTTCTCGAGAAGCATGGAACACTCATCGCGAATGAGATACCAAGTGAAAGCTTCTTCCCCGGCCCCAATGCGCTAAAAATGCTGAACACTTTAGACCTGTTGAAGCTTCTTCTACTAGTCCCGAAGCTTGCCACGACATGTGCCAAAGAAGCATACGGCGATCGTGCAGCGCGTGTGTTGTTCCGTAGTGAGCTGCGCAAGTTTGTATTAGAACGATCCCTAACTACAGCGGCTGTACTATATTTGGACGCAAACTCGGGGTCGTTGGCCGGATTGGCTCAGCCGAACCAACCTGACTTTCTGTAGGCTATCGTCACCAGCTTGAACAACGCGCGAAATATGTCCAAGAAACCAGTCGCGGCGTAAAGGAACAAGTGATCTGAAGAGTAGCACTTGGCGGTCATAAATACATTGCAGAACTCGTTGCGTTTAACAACTACATGTTGCGAACCGTAGTGACCAACTGATCAAATTGGCTGAGCTGACCCTACGATTGTAGTCCGCCATATCGACAAACTCTTACCATAACTATTCTTATCAGATATTATGATGTGTGCGGGGGAGCGCGCTACCCTGAAGTGCGACTCCTATTAGAAAACAACGAGTTATCTAATAGGAGAACATCGCATGGGAGCTGTGTATTCGCAACTTTCCGTTCAGGAACGGC
>NZ_JBKBEU010000002.1:0-203490 GCF_047372505.1 Phaeobacter cretensis | reverse complement strand
CTCTGTTCCTCATGCTCTGTAGCGCGCCCTTGTTGATCTTGTGGACGCTTTTTCTACCTAGAAACTCGTTTACGCCGAATTTGCAAAAAACGCAAAACCTAATATCGTAAGAATAAGCGTCCTGTCCCCACAGGGACATAAGCGGCAATAGACTGGTCAAAGCCCTTGTTTCGAAGCGTCCGGGCGATTCGGAGCATGCATAGGTCTCAAGCCTAGTCTCTGGATGTGAGACCCTAATATAGGGGGACACGGTTTAAGATACCGCTCCATATTGGGGGACATTTTCCACCCATTAGGGGACATCCAGAGCGTCACCCAATACCACTAATACCTATTTTTGATTCAAGAATGGGATTGGGGCGAGGAAGCAATCAACAGCAGGCTTGACAGAATCGCATCTCCGGACGCAAATCAGATAGGCGAACCCAAAAACGTTGAGTTCGGGCTGAAACTGAGCCAGTATTGCAGAGACATAACCGGAATCACTTTCCGCAACTGGCAATTCAGAACCAACAAGATCTCATGGCAAACATGAGACAATAGAGGCAGTCATCCAATAAAGGATGAAGACAAGAGGGCAGCCATGCTCATCAACAAACCCGTCGGGCGACAAGCTGCGGCATTAAAATATGATATCCTCACGGCAATGGGGACCTATGCTCTGTCTTTAGACAAGGGACCACAGCGGCTTGTTCTTCGCTTCATGACTCTCATGACAGCGCGCTATAACTGGCAACGAAATGAGTTGGCGGTTGGGCAACGCGAGATAGCCCGCATGTGGTCCGTGGATGAGCGCACCGTTAAACGAGAGATGGCCAAACTGCGCGCACTAGGGTGGCTGGTCGTGAAACGCCAGGGCTCGCGGGGGCGAGTCACCGAATACGGATTTGATTTGGAGTCCATCCTAGAGGACACCCGCAGTTGTTGGTCAGCAGTCGGTCCAGACTTCGATCACAGGATGAGCGGGAGCGACGTACCAGAAAAGAACGTGGTGCCATTGATGACCGGCACTGCGGCGGCAGCACCCGATATTACTGACGGCAGCGAATGGAGCCTGGCCAAGGCAGTGTTGCACAAAGAAGATGCTGCGACCTACACGGCCTGGATACAGGCGCTCACACGTGAGGGCAGGGCAGGGGGGCGTTTGGTCCTGCGCGCACCAAGCCGGTTTCATGGCAACTATGTCACCGGGCATCTGCATGATAGGCTGCTGGCCACCTGTCGCGATATCGATAGTGACGTAGACATGCTGACGATCTTGTCATGATGTGGGCATGATACTGCGCCTTAGCAGACAAGCATAAACCCTCTAGAATTATACAAAGGCTTAGACCGAACAGACAGAGGGATCTTAGCGTCGACTGGGGACCTTATTTTCAAAGTGTCGAAACGCGAGTGTGATTAATCCAGCTATCGCCATGTAGACCAGTGCCAATAGCAGCAGTGGTTCATACACAATGAAGGTGTCAGAGCGCACCCGCGATGAGACGGCATAGATGTCCAAAACTGTAATCGTTGCCACCAGTGGTGTGGCCTTCAATTGCAGAATGGTTTCACCACCTAATGTTGGCAGTACATTGCGTACAGCCTGTGGGAGCCATATCCGGCGGAACATAGTCGTGCGCGGCATGCCATAGGCCTTGGCTGCCTCGAGCTGGCCCTTGGCAACGCCGGAAAAGGCGCCCCGCATCACTTCACCCTCATAGCCTGCATATGACAGCGTAAGCGCGAGCACCGCGTAGGGCCAAGCCTGCCGTAGATAAGGCCAAAGCTCGCTGGAGCGAATCCACGGGAACTGCGGAAAAAGGGATCCCAACCCGTAATAGAGCAGCCAGATCTGAAGCAACAAAGGCGTGCCTCGAATGACGGTGCAGAATATCCGCGCAGGTACTGCGAGGTACCACGGCCCCACAGCTTGGGCGAGGCCCAGCGGCACTGCCAACGCAAACCCAAGGATGGTGGTGACAATAAGGATCCAGATCGTGGTCCATAGTCCTTCAAGCGCGAGGGGTGCGTATTTCGGAATCCAATCCCAGCGCAGCACAAGAGCGCACCAAATAACCAAGGCTGCGAACAAAGCCATCAGCACAAGTCGATGGGGTTGCATGAGTGGTCTCAGTAGGGTCATTGGCGCCCCTCTCTCAGCGAAGGCTGGCCGCGTCTTGCCCACCGTTCGATCCAACCAAAGATCACGCCTGAACACAGAGTCACCATTAGGTAAAGCGCACCAGCAGCGAGGAAAAACGTGAAGTAGGCACGCGTACTGCTCGCCGCTTGCCGGGTCTCCAGTGTTAGCTCGGCAAATCCGACGATTGCCAAGAGAGCCGTGTCCTTTGTGGCAATCAACCAAAGATTGGCAAGCCCCGGTGTTGCAAAACTCATCATCGCGGGGATGGTTACGCGGCGCATGGTCATGAAGGCTGGCATGCCATACGACCGTGCCGCCTCTATCTGGCCGGGCGGCACTGCTTTTATGGCACCGCGCAGTACTTCTGTCGCGTATGCGCCTTGGACGATGCCCAGTACCCAGATGCCCGCAACGATACCGCTGATTTCAACCCGCCCATAGCCCAGGCTGGCGGCAACCTTATTGATCAGATCGGTACCGACATAATAGAGGATGAGAATCAGCACCAGTTCAGGAACAGCGCGGATTACGGTGGTATAAATGGCGAGCAAATCCCGCAGGATTGGCCCGCCGTAGAGTTTACCGTAGGCCCCGAAAAGCCCGATAACTAGCCCTATACCGAACGCGCCAAAGGCGATTTGAAGCGAATTGGCGAGGCCCCGCAAGAGGTTGCTACCCCATCCTGGAGACGAGAGCGACAATAGCTGCGCGCTCTCGGCCAGACCAAGCAGGTCGAGGAGTCCGGTCACGATGCGCCCTTACTCGGAATATATGCTGGTCGTGAAATACTCTGAGGTGATATTCGCGTGGGTGCCGTCGGCCAGGATTGCAGCAATACCTTTGTTCAGCGCTGCCAGAACCTCTCCTTCGCCTTTGCGTACCCCGGCGCCGACCCCTTTTCCGAGGATCGCCTCATCATTGGCAACCGCGCCTTTGATCTCGCAGCATCCACCGGCATCAGAACCGACGAAATCCGCCATCGCGATGCTGTCAGCCTGAGTGGCATCGATGCGACCCGCGAAGAGATCTTGATTGGCTTCGTCTTGGGTTTGGTACACTCGCAGTTCGGAATCTTTGAAATACTCCTGAGCATAGGCCTGGTGAATGGTGGAGGCCTGTATGCCGACAATCTTACCCGCAAGGGAAGCTGGTGTTGCGCCGATATCCATCGATTTGTCTGCCACGATGACCGCCGGAGTGTTGTAGTAAGGATCGGAGAAGTCGATGGTTTTCAGACGCTCTTCCGTGATCGACATGGAGGCCATAATGGCGTCGATTTGCTGACCGGTGAGCGATGGAATAATGCCGTCCCAGGCTACGGGTGTAATCACGCAATCCAGCTCAGCGGCGGCACAAACCGCATTGATGATATCAATTTCCCAGCCAACCCACTGACCCGAGGAATCCAGCGAGGCAAAAGGTGGATAGGGTTCGGCAGCCACGCCGATTTTGACCGGTTCCGCCTGTGCAATAGCGGCAGTCGCTGCCAGTACCGTTGCCGCAAGAGCTGTAAATTTAAATTTGTACTTCATAGACATAGCTGTCTCCCTGTTTTGTTTTTGTCGTTCTTGTAGTGCGTTGATTAGGTGACTGAGCTGAGGAATTGTTTTAAACGCTCAGATTTTGGATTGCCAAAAACCTCTGACGGTGGACCCTGTTCTTCGATCAGGCCTTCAAAGAGGTAGACAACGTGGTTGGCGACCTCTCGGGCAAATTTCATCTCATGTGTGACCAGCAACATAGTGCGGCCCTCGGATGCTAGACCCCGGATCACGGTCAGAACCTCACCCACAAGTTCCGGATCCAAGGCTGATGTAGGCTCGTCAAACAGCATCACACTCGGGTCCACTGCAAGAGCGCGCGCAATAGCGGCTCGTTGTTGCTGACCGCCCGAAAGGAATGCTGGAAAGGCGTCCGCCTTGTCACCCAGACCAACACGGGCCAACAGTTCACGTGCGCGAATGATGGCTTCAGACCGGGGCGTTTTCAGAACATGCACCGGAACTTCAATCACGTTTTCCAGCAGGGTTCGGTGGGTCCATAGATTGAATTGCTGAAAGACCATCGCCAACCTGGTACGAATGCGTTCGATCTGACGTCGGTCGGCAGGTCTACCATCGGAGCGCATAGCGATTTTCTCACCTGCTATTTTGATTTCGCCTGAGTTCGGTGTTTCCAAGAAGTTGATGCAACGCAACATGGTGGATTTCCCGGACCCACTGCCACCAATGATTGCTACGACATCACCCTGTTTGGCGGTCAGAGAGACGCCTTTCAGAACTTCCAGAGAACCGAAGGATTTATGCAGGTTGTCGACCCTGATCGCCTCGGCGCGCGGCGCGACCTGGGTATCTTCATTGGGGGAGACTAGTACGGCCTCAATGGTTGTCGAAAGCGGGGCAGGATCTGCGGCTGCCGGATCAGGCATTTTCTATTGTCCTCATATTTCGGGTTGTAGTAAGGCGGAGTTGGCGTAATTATGCAAGTGTATAATTATTACGAACCCGTCGTCGCACAACGCCTAGGAGGTCCTGTGTCAGCTGAACGCCGAAAATTTAAGCGAGCGACCGCAGAAGAGCGCAAGCACGCGTTGATAACCGCTACGTTGGAGTTAGTGGTTGAAAAGGGTGTGCGTGGTGCAACTGTGCGCGACATTGCCGAACGGGCGGATGTTACGCAGGGGCTGATCCGGCATTATTTTTCCTCGAAAGAGGAGCTTATGACGGCTGCTTATGAACATCACATGGTGTTCATCAGTGATCTCACCTTTGATCCTGTGGCTGGGATGGAAGGCGACGCGCGTGCGCGGCTTGCAGGCCTTGTAGAAGCGTCGTTGCGGCCTCCTGTTGTGGAGCCGACAGCGGTGGCGCTTTGGGCTGGGTTTTTGAACAAAGTTCAGCAAGATCCGCAAATGCGGGAGATCCACCAGCGTACTTATGAGTATTTTCGTAACAAGCTGGGTGAGCTGATCGCTGCCGCACTGGAAGAAGCGGGGAGGCCTGTTGACGCCGCGCGGCTACACCATCTGGCGGTGGCCTGCAACGCTGTGATCGACGGGCTTTGGATGGAGGGCGGGGCTCTGCCAGACGCTTTTGAGGAAGGTGAATTGCCAACCATCGGCCTGGAGTCCGTTGGTGCGATTTTGGGATTAAATTTGCAGCATAAGGCAGAACAGTCATGAGAATGACCGATGTGACCAAACAACTGGCGGGGCTTGGCGGAGCAAAATGGCAGGTGCATCTAGCTGCGCGAGAAATGGTAGCCGCTGGGGCGGATGTCATTGAGATGACGATTGGTGAGCCAGACGTGCCACCGCCCGCAGAGCTAATGGAGACAGCCAGCGCTGCAATGTTGGCGGGGCGAACGGGGTATTCTAACGGCCGCGGTGAGGCCAATCTGCGCGAGGCGCTTGCGGAACGTTATAGCGCCAGCAGCGGTCGACCCATTGCATCGGAAAATGTGCTGTGCTTTCCGGGAACCCAGACCGCCTTGTATGCAGTTCTGATGGGTGTGGCCCAGCACGGAGACGAGGTGCTGGTGGGTGATCCAATGTATGCTACCTACGAAGGCGTCATTCGAGCAACTGGTGCAGACTTGATCCCTGTTGCCTTGCGTCCGGAGCACGGATTTCGAATGCAGGCTTCTGATATAGCAGAAAAAATCACGCCGCGCAGTCGCGCTATCCTGCTGACGACGCCCCATAACCCGACGGGATCCATTCTGACGACAGATGATCTGGATGCCATCGGGCGCTTGGCGGCGATCCATGATCTCTGGATCATCTCGGATGAGGTTTATGACCAGCTGGTTTTCGATGCAGCAGAATTTGTTTCCCCGCTGGCGCGGGCAGCCTTTGCCGAACGGGTTATTGTGGTCTCTTCAATTTCTAAATCTCATGCTGCGCCAGGGTTCCGCAGTGGCTGGTGCATTGCCAGCGCCGCGTTTTGTGACGGGTTGCTGCCTTTGTCGGAGACCATGCTGTTTGGCAATCAACCGTTTATTGCGGACATGACGGAGCAGGCGGTGCGCGACGGTTCGCCCGTGGCGGCCGGTATGCGTGAGCGGTTCGCGGCAAGGGCGATCAGGTTAGAAGAGCGCCTGCATCATGACACCAGTTTGAGGGTGCATCTCCCTGAGGCTGGTATGTTCGCGATGATTGATGTGACATCAACCGGTATGGATGGCGACGCTTATGCACAGGATCTTTTGCATGGTGCCGGTGTGGCGGTTATGCCGGGGTCATCCTTTGGCGAGAGGCTGCGCGGCTGGGTACGGGTCGCACTGACCATTAAAGAAGATCGTTTTGATCTGGCGCTGACGCGTATGGTCGATCATGCCAACCAAAGATCGGTGGCCCCGACATGAGTGGGGGTGATAGCCAAACAGCCGGACAAACAGTTGGCGAAGCATTGGTGGGCGAGTTGGCGGCGCGCGGCGTGCGCCATGTTTTTGGGATCCCCGGGGTTCACACGGTTGAGCTGTACCGAGGTTTAGGCCAATCAGATCTGCGTCATATTACACCGCGTCATGAACAAGGCGCCGGTTTCATGGCTGATGGCTATGCGCGGGTGTCAGGCCGACCTGGTGTTGCTTTTGTCATCACAGGGCCCGGAGTTACCAACTTACTGACGCCCATGGCGCAGGCGCGCGCAGATTCGGTACCGATGTTGGTGGTTTCAGGCGTGAATGAAAGCCGGTCGCTTGGCCGTCAGTTAGGCCATTTGCATGAGCTACCGGATCAGCATGCACTGGCAAAACTCGTCGCGTTGAATTCGGAGCATGTTTCGGCGGCGGAGGAATTGGCCCCAGCTCTGGAGCGGGCATTTGCGCTGATTGATGGCAGCGAAACCGCGCGACCGGGGCCGACCCATTTGCAGATTCCACTGGATATTGGGGGCAGTGCAGCTGCGTATAAGAGCGAGATTGCGGCGGACCACACGGGCGGCGACAGTTTGGAGCAGGCCATTGCCGATCTGCCGCTTCTGATGCAACGCCTCACCGCCGCGGAACGACCGGTTATTCTGGCTGGAGGGGGTGCGCGGTTCCAGGCTAATCAACTGCGACAACTGGCAGAAAACCTAGGCGCGCCAGTGATTCAGACGGTAAACGCCCGTGGGGTAATGTTTGACCATCCGTTGTCGGTGCCAGCCAGCCCCAGCCTTGCGTCTGTCCGGGCGCTGATCGAAGCAGCGGATCTGGTTCTGGCCTTGGGAACGGAGTTGGGCCCAACCGATTATGACATGTATGCCACAGGAGTCATGCCACAGATGACGGGGCTGATCCGGGTGGATCTTTGTGCCGAACAACTTGAGCGCCACCCTGCTGAACTAGCGATCCAGGCTGATGTGGCTGATGTTCTGTCTGCGATCTTGGCCGACCTTGAAGCTGTCACTATGACACTCAGTGATTGGGGGGTGAATAAAGCCAGTGAAGCCCGCGCTGCCGCTTGGATGGAAATTGGCGAAGGATATCGAGCGCAGGTTGAAGTGCTGAACGCATTGCGCGCGGTCGCGCCGGGCTCGATTGTTGTCGGCGATTCCGCTCAGCCGATTTATGCCGGCAACCTGTACTATGATCATGATCGGCCCGGTGGCTGGTTCAATGCGGCTACGGGATATGGTGCGCTTGGCTATGGTATTCCGGCAGCTATCGGCGCGGCCATCGCCGCGCCCGATACCACTGTGATCTGTATCGTTGGCGATGGGGGGGCGCAGTTTTCGTTACCCGAGATCATGACGGCCGTCGATGAGGATTTGCCGATCACTTTTGTGGTGTGGAACAACTATGGATATCAGGAAATTGCACGCTCCATGCAGGATGTCGGAGTGCCGGTAGTCGGGTGTGACCCGACACCGCCGGATTTTTCTGCAACGGCGCGATCCTTTGGGGTATCGCACCGGGCGATTTCTGCGGATCCGCAAGACGTCGCCGCTGCCATGCTGGACTGCGCCAAAGAGACAGGGCCCAGCATGATTGAGATTATCACGCCGAAATTCGTGCCGACACCGGCCAAAAAGGACTGAGTTATGAGCAACCCGACATTTGAATTCACCCGTGCCATCACCCGTCGCCCGGCATCCAGCATTACGGACGGGTTGCGTGCAGAGGATATCGGCACTCCAGATCTCGCCCAGATGCTGTCAGCCCATGCTGAATATGTCGCAGCCTTGAAATCCACCGGTGCCGAGGTAATCGAACTGCTCCCGCTTGAGGCCTTTCCTGATGCGGTTTTTGTAGAGGATACAGCATTGTGCCTGCCCAGAGGTGCTGTCCTGATGCGGCCCGGAGCGCCATCGCGATTGGGCGAAGTTGCCGAAATGGCCCCTGCGCTGCGCCAATGCTATAACGACGTCCGCGAGATCACCGGCCCCGGTTTCATAGAGGGCGGCGACATTCTGGTGACCGACCGTGAAATTCTCGTAGGTCGCTCAGCGCGTACCGATGCCGCAGGGGTCGCTGAACTAGCGGAGATTGTGTCGGACTGGGGTCATCAACTGCGCGAAGTGTTTACGCCGGAGGGCGTTTTGCATTTCAAGACCGACTGCTCCTTGATGGATGGCGAGACCATTCTGGCAACCAAACGGCTGGACGCCTCTGGATGTTTCGAAGGCTACCGTGTTCTGCATGTCGCTGACGGTGAAGAAGCAGCGGCAAATGCCATTCGGTATAACAACCTGGTGCTGATGGCTGCGGATTTTCCACGCACGGCCGAAATGCTGGACCGCGAGGGGTTTGAGGTTGTTCAAATCAGCAATTCGGAATGCGCGAAGCTGGATGGCGGAATGTCTTGTCTATCATTGCGATTCTGAAATCAAACCCCTCCTGCAGGATCTCCTCGGGTTTCGGAGGCAATCTGGCTGCATATGGTTGAAACTTAGTTCCTACGCCCCTTATGAAAGGCAATCGGGCAGATTAGAACCATTGGAGTAGCGTATGAGTGGGACAGAACGGATTTGCGTGATCGGGCTTGGCTATGTCGGGTTACCTCTGGCCGTCGAGTTTGGAAAATCGCGCCCAGTTGTCGGTTTTGACATTAGCGCGGATCGCATCGGTGCATTGCACGCAGGCGCGGATAGCACCCGTGAAATCAGTGCAGAGGCACTGGCGAGGGCTACACAACTGACATTGACCGACGATCCGGCAGATATTGCCGATTGCACAGTTTTTATCGTTACAGTGCCTACCCCAATTGATAGCAGCCGTCGCCCGGATTTGACGCCGCTGCTACGGGCGTCCGAGACCGTTGGCAGGGTGCTGAAAGCTGGCGATTTGGTAATCTATGAATCGACAGTCTACCCGGGTGCCACTGAGGACGATTGCGTGCCGGTTCTGGAACAGATGTCAGGGCTGGAGTTCAATCGTGATTTCTTTGTGGGATATAGCCCGGAACGGATCAATCCGGGCGACCAGACGCGGCGCTTGCCGGATATCGTCAAAGTGACCTCAGGCTCAACACCGGAGATCGCAGATCGGGTTGATGCGCTTTACCGTGAAATCGTGACGGCGGGCACCCATAAGGCGGAGAGCATTCGTGTAGCCGAGGCCGCCAAGGTGATTGAGAACAGCCAGCGCGATATCAATATCGCGTTGATCAATGAGCTGGCCAAGATCTTCAATCGGATGGATATCGACACTGAGGCAGTGCTGCGGGCAGCCGGGACCAAATGGAATTTCCTTAACTTTCGCCCCGGACTGGTTGGCGGGCATTGCATCGGCGTTGATCCCTATTACCTTACCCATAAGGCCGAGCAGCTGGGCTATCACCCTGAGATCCTTTTGGCAGGGCGACGGCTGAATGACGGTATGGGTGCCTATGTGGCAAGTCAGATGGTCAAATCCATGCTCAAGCGCAAGATGGCGGTCGCCGATGCACGGGTATTGGTGATGGGGCTGACGTTTAAGGAGAACTGTCCGGATCTACGCAATACGCGGGTGATCGATGTGGTGCATTGTTTGCAGGAGTTTGGCCTGACAGTTGATGTTCATGACCCCCACGCCGACCGAGATGAAGCGCGCGAGGAATACAGCATTGATCTGGTCAACCTCCCGGAGACAGGCATTTACGATGGAATGCTATTGGCGGTAGCGCATCATGAGTTCCGAGAGATGGGAGCGGATCAGATCCGGGCGTTGGGCCGCGCTGGCGCGCTCCTGTACGATCTGAAGTATGTATTGACGCCGGATCAATCTGATCTGCGGCTCTGAGTTGACGTTTTGGCCCTAACCGTCGTTATTTCGGAACCTTTGGGAGTTTGCCACCGCGCCAATAGGCACCGGTATCTTCTCTCACTGTTTCATAGGTGCGGATCCTGTCTTGCGCCGTCTCACCGCCGGCATCGATCAGATGGGTCAATAAGCAATCAAGCACAGCCATCGCCCCGCCGTAGCCACCAAATGGATGTAGTGTGTTATCGGACACCAGTAACAGGTGATCAGGTTGTAGCGCGGGGGCGATAACCTCGCTGTCGGAGATCAGGATTAGGGTTGCCCCCTTGTTACGGGCCAGCCGCAAAGCCTGAAGCGTTTCTGAAGAGTAGGGCGCAAAGGTCATTGCGATCAAACAATCCTGAATGCCGATGTCCATCAGTTCATCCACTGCAGTACCCATGTGGCGCGGAACCAGATCCAGACTTGGTAACGCCATCCGGCCTACGTAGTGAAAGTAGTAGGCCAGCGCATAGCTGGCGCGCGTTGCAGTGACATAGCAGTGACGGGCAGAAGTTAGCACGGTAACGATTGAAGTGATGCGTTCAGGCGTCATCAGGCGCAGTGATCGGGCGACGATGTTAACCTCATTGCGGGCGATACGGCCGTGACGCGCTGTCGTCTCTGTCTGTTCCAGACGATCAAGCCAACCAAGACCCAACCCACCTTCACGGTCTGTGGTCAGCGCTGAGCGAAAGGGGCTGCGGAGGGCTTCGAAACTGTCAAACCCGAGATGCGTTGCCAGACGGACCAGTGAATTGGCACTGACACCGGCCTTGGTTGCTGAGACACGGATCGGATCAAGACCAAAGTCACCGGGATTGTCGATGATGTACTTCGCAGCCACCGATAGCGCGGGTGGCAGACTGTCGATCTGTGTCTTTAATTGGGTTAGCAGGCGATGAGGCTGCTTTGGGTCAATAGCTGTGTCCATCCCACACTTCAGACCATTTGTGTGAAAGAGCGCAAGTAAGAACATCTGTTTCTGCCCCTCGAAAAGACTGATTTATGTCAAGCCGAGGGACAGAAAAGAAGGGCGTAGGACTAGGCGGATACGACCTTTAGCCCCTGCGTTGTCGGCGGAATGATCGAACCATCTTCGGCCACGGTGACCTGATCACCATGTTCCAATTGATCCAACCCTCGGCAGGCCACAAGCATCAGAATGTCTTTTTCGCGGGCAACAATCGCCATATGGCTGAGCCAGCCGCCGACTTCGCTGAGTACCGCACCTGAACGCTGCACATAGGGTAGCCAGGCGGGATTGATCATACGGCAGGCCAGAACATCGCCATTCTGGAACCCGTCGAAAACCTCTGGACCGATGGCGGTTTCATCCTCAACCCAAAAAACACGGGCTTTCACCTCGCCGCTGCCGGCCACGCAGGTGCCGCCCAGATCACAATCGCTGGCTCCGGTCTGCGCACCAAGTGAGAGAAGTTCGCAATCGCGGAGAGACAATGTGACGTCAGTCGGTGCGGAGAGCTTGCGCAGCTCCTCCTTATGTTTGCGCGCCAATGCGGTTTCTTTCAGGGCTTCCGGCCTATTCCAGCTGTCGGTGATAATCTGATCCATGCTGAGATAGAAAATCAGGTCGTTCAGTCCCGTATTGGAGCCAAGGGCCAGCAACGCGCGCCGCAGCTCTGCCAAAACGCGCAGTGCCTCATGTTTGGCTTGTTCTTTGAGGTCCTGATAGGCGATTGCCAGATCCAGTGTATCGTGCAACCCATCCGGCAGATGAGCGGGATTTGCTAAGGTTCCGTTGATAGGCTCGACCGAGCTATTGAGCAGAGAGGCAAGAAGGGTAGGTGCTTCACTATAGCGGGGGGTAGCCAGCTCGTAGTCGAAGATCGAGCGGTGGCCCATGAGCTCTTGCGCGCGGCTTTCAGCATCCGGACCTGTACAGGACGCGAGCAAGCTGGACGGAGCATTGGGCAATTCGGTATGCATCAGTTTAGCCCGTAGCGCTGGGTCGCCTGCGGCAGCCGCGCTCGCTTCGCTCATGGTAAATCCTGCTATAATGTTGATTTTTTCAGCCTCGACATAAATGTCGGTAACAAAGAGATCGCGTAGGGTTGCGATGGCTTCCAGCAGTTTGTGCCGGGGCAAAGCCTTGTAGTCGACCGCCTGCCAAAACGCCAGCTGATCGGTTAGCTGCGGCATCAGTTCATCCTGGAAGTGGGATATTATCGGCCGGGCTTGCTTGCGGAGTTGCTTTGCTTTGGTCGCTGTTAGTTTCAGCGTCATCTGTTCCTTGAGGCTGACATCAACGTATGTCTTACCAAAAAGGTTCACCATGTGGCCGGGGCGATCTTCAGGCAGTTTATACGGCACAGCCAATGCGCGGCACGCGAGATCAACACTGCCACCGGGCGCCCATAGACTACTCATCAGCGAGAATGACAAAGGGGTTGGGCGGGGTAGTACTTCGGACATTTCATCCTGTTCCAGCAGCGGCTGATCGGGACCGTTTGTGGCATAGCGCTCCAGCAGACAGCGCCATTCGGCAAGACGAACGCGTTCTGCTTCGGCCCCAAGCGACAACGTGGTGATATCGCGGCTTTGTACGATCTGGAATTGCCCATCGGCATAGGCCCATTCGACATCCTGAGGTGCGCCAAAGATCTCTTCAATCTGCTTGGCTAGAACAAGGAGAGGCGCCATATCGAGTGTCTGGTCCTGATCGGTATCTGCGGGCAGATTTGAATAACGACCAAAACGCAGACTGGTCGGGGTGACGCGGCCTGAGACGAGATCTTCGCCACATCCTTCGACCCATTCGATCATTGTCATGCCGGGGGCCATCGGATCCTGAGTGAACATCACGCCGGCATAGTCGGCTTGCACCATTTCCTGCACCACGATGTTTCCCTGATAGGTATTGTCACCATCACCATCACCATCACCATCACCAGAATAGCTGGCGGCGCGGGTAGAAGAAAAGCTCGCCACCACTTCATCCAAGGCAGCGCGCATGGTGTCGGTGGTGACGTTCAGAACGGACTCGAATACTCCGGCAAAGCTCTGATCTGCGCCGTCCTCATTGCTAGCAGATGAACGTACGGCGACGGGTTTGCCACCAGCCTGTTGGAAAACATGCACCGCAAACACATCTTTTTGTGCATCTGTCATGGCATGATAATCACGAATGGCATCCGAGCGTAGGATCACTCCGCCCGGAATCGGCAAGCCAGCGTTTTTAAGGACCGACAGCCGAAGAGCCTTATTGCCGGCGTCTGGCAGTTCTTCGGTATATCCCATCGGGATTACGCCGCGCGGTAGTTTGGTCAACTGACGCCGGTGGAGCAACATAGACACTGTCTTGCCTAGGTTAAGGTGCATACCGGTAACATAGGCGCGTTGAAGCAACAGGAATGTTAAGCTGAAGCAGAGATATGCGTTTGCGGCACCGGACAGCGCGAACACCATGGCAAAAAGCGCAGGCAGCCCCAACACCATCCATAGCAGTTTCTGTCGTTTGGTTTTTGCCACGGCCCACAGGAGGTAGATAGCTGCCAAGCCACAAAACAACAGTGGCATGATGAACAGCGGGTCAGATTTGCCAAGATCAGACATCCAGAGAAAGCCGGATTGCAGGCTGGCGCTGGCATCCTGCGCGGCTGATACGCCGAGCATCATCACCGGCAGGAACAGAAGAGCGGTGAGATTCTTCATCGGCGTCAGTCCCTTATCGACATAGAACGCCTGAACCGCGCGCGCTTTGCGTACAGGATCATGGGCCAGCTTTATCTTCAGCGCCTTCATCTCATCGGCCGTCTCTGCGGTGATGATCTGGTCGCGTTCAGATTTTAGCGCCACAGGCAGTATCAGGATCCGTGTGATCAAAGAGAGTGCTAGTAGACCGAGAAGAATATGGCTGCGCTCATGGACCCAAAGCAGGGCTGCCGATAGTGTCGAAATTGCTTTGTCCCAAAGGCCGGTTTGTTGATCCGCCAGCCAGGCCTGAACGTGTGGTTTGGGTTTAGGAGCAATAAAATACTCCCAGGGCAACGTATAGCGACCACGAAAATCAAACCCTTTTTGCGATAGCTCAAGACCCAGAACCTGGCTCATGAAGCAGCTGCGACGGTCATAGCATGCCGCTAGCGTTGGCTTGTTTGGGTCTAATTCGTCTATGCGCTGCATCAAATCGGCTGTTGTCATCTTACGGATCGGAAGATTGACTGCCCCTGGTAGGTGGCCGCTATCAAAATCACCGGGGTAGCGAGTGTCGACAATTTGCAAATCTTCTGTGTTCAGCAACTTGGTGAAGTCAGCAGTGCTGAGCAGCACATCGCGACCGGGATACTCTGGAATTGCGCGTAGATCAGACAGTGTCTTCACATTTTTGTCTGAGAAATCCCGCCCTTCCACAATCCATTTTTCGATGCCACCAGCGATAAAGCTGCAGTCGATACCCATCTCGGCCAGCTTCGCACAGGTTTCCGAGCTGCGGTTCCCGTTATGGCAGAACAAAACAACCTTTTGTCCCAGTTGTACGGGGCGCGATTGCAAAAAGTCGGGGAAGCGGATGTGGGTAGAGCCCGGTAAGGTACCCATCGCGTTTTCACCGGTTTCACGAATGTCGTAGAACAACGTTTCGCCGTCTTCCAACGCCATCGCTGCAGACGATGTTGACATTGCAAGCGGATGATCCGACTGGTGCAAGAAGCTGGTCTCTTTTAGGGAGGCGTCCTTGATCTTGGTTCCATCAAATTGCGCAGGACGTACCAGTGTCGCTTGCAAGCGTGCTTTCTCTGCTGCGCGTTGATTGTTGAACTGCCAGTAGTTCAGGACGGCCATGGCGAGGGCCGCCAATACCAATCCCATGATCAGTCGTACTGGATATCGTTTCGCCTGCGCGCCCTTTTGGGGTTGGAAACCCAATTTGGCAGCAATCACAGCGCCAAGACCGGATACCATAGCGATCCCTACAGCGAAGACCTGAGACAAGGATGAGACTGACCCGATCACCAGTTCTGGTGAGGGGATGGCCCAAGCCGTAGCGGGAACTGCGCTGATCAACAAGACAATCGCAAGCTGAAGGCGAGAATTGGGTGTGCGGGAACGAATACATTTTGCTATCACGAGCTGTCCTGTCGGGGTTCAACCCGATCTTCAAATTTGTGACGAATTTTATAAAAAAGCACTGAAGTCGTTACTGAAACATTAATATTGATGTCACGTTAAAAGGGTGGCGGTAATATTAATTTACTATTTTAAGGCCACTTAACCAAATTTTCTTACTATTCAGGGTAAACAGATGCACGACTTCACCGATCCGGCACCGGCTGGGTCCATACAGGAGGTGACGATGTTGATCGCTCCGAAATACACACTTCAACCCGCGAGCTTTTTGCGCTTGTGGTTTATTTTCTGTGTCTGCGTCGTGGTGTCGATGGCGCCTTTGACAGCTCGCGCTGATATCACGCTGACGTTTGGTACCTACGCCGCGGATAAACCAACTGTAACGGTCAAAAAATATCGCCCGTTCCTGACATTTTTATCCAATCGTCTTGGCGAAGCCCTGGGCGAGAAGGTTGTCGTTCGGATGACTGTTGCTAAGGAATATCAAGAGGGTATCAATCAGCTCGCCAGCGGCGAGGTCGATTTTGCGCGGTTCGGGCCTGCGTCCTATGTCCATGTGATGAATCAGAATCCTGACATTCAGATTGTTGCCATGGAATCGAAGAAAGGGCGCAAGCGTTTCAAAGGCGTGATCGTCGTTCATCGCGATAGTACTATTACAGATCTGTCGGATCTGTCGGGCCTTAGTTTTGCATTCGGGGACGAGCTGTCAACGATTGGTCGTTATCTAGCCCAGAGCCATCTATTGGAGGCAGGGATCGATAGTGATGATCTACACACCTATGAATATCTGGGGCGTCACGATTTAGTGGGTGAGGCCGTTGGTGCCGGAAAATTCACGGCAGGTGCTCTGAAAGAGAGTACATACAAGAAGTTGATCTCAAAGGGTGTACCGATTCGCATATTGACGAGTTTCGACAATGTGACGAAGCCTTGGCTTGCATCTTCTGCTCTGCCGGAACACGTTCTGCTCGCTATGCGCCAGATTATGCTGTCATCAGAAAACGAAGAGATCGTGCGACGAGTATCCAAAAACGGTTTTCTTGAGGGGGCCGACTCCGATTACGACCTGATCCGCGACGCCATGGAACAGAGCCAAGCCTTTTAGCGTCGTTACCGAGGACCCCAATGAAACGCACGGGCATACTCTTTCAGATTGTACTGTCACTATCGCTGGCCGCCATGCTTGTGGCGGCGGCCATCGGTGATGTTGCGCGACGCTATGAGACCCGTAATCTTCAGGCGCAATTGAAAGAGCAGGCAGAGCTGACGATCTCTCTATTGAGTGGGTTGATGTTAGAATCGATCATTGTCGAGGACGTGCCGGTTTTGGAAACTGGGTTGATTGAGGCAATCACTCGCAATCCCAAACTCTTAAAGATCCAGATCCAAAGTAGCGAGGGCGTTCCTATAGCCAAAGCCGGCCGGACCGATGAGGTCGGGCCGGATGATTTTGTCATGTATGATCGTCCCATTACGCTTGATGGTTTTGATTTTGGTCACATGGTGGTGCATTGGTCCACTCGCGAAGGGCAGGCCATGGTCCAAGAGAAGGTCAGCCAGACGATTATGTGGACCGTGATTGCCGTAGCAATGCTATCGCTTTTGGTTTTGATCCTGGTGAACGTGCTCGCCTTGCGACCGCTACAAATCATTCATCAACGTATGTCTGATGCCATTGCGGGTCTGTCGAACCGAAAATTGCGGTTGCCTTGGTTCGCCTCACGTGAATTCAGGGCACTCAATTTTTCGGTTGGTGTTCTGGAGGACACCTTTGACGAACGTGACGAGCGAGAATACGCCTTGGAAGAGGCGCGAAAAGCCGCAGACATAGCCAACCGGGCCAAATCAGAATTCCTTGCGAATATGTCGCATGAGATCCGCACACCGATGAACGGGGTGATCGGTATGGCGGAACTGGTTCTTGAAACGGATCTGGATGAAAACCAGACAATGTATGCTGAGACTATTTCCAAGTCCGGTTCAGCGTTGCTGACCATCATCAACGATATTCTTAATTTCTCCAAAATCGAAGCCGGCAAGATGGAGCTGGATCGTGCGCCATTTAACCTGCAAACCGCTGTAGAGGATGTGGTGACGCTGTTGTCGCCGAAAGCTGCTGAGAAAAACGTCGAAGTAACCCTCCGCTATGATCCCAGCCTGCCGGAATGCTACGAAGGGGATGTAGGACGTATTCGCCAGATCCTGACCAATGTTGCAGGCAATGCGGTCAAATTTACGGCAAAAGGATATGTCTACATAGAGGTGTCCGGCCAGTCAGGGGATGACCAGACAGATTTGCGAATTTCGGTGACAGATACTGGCGCTGGGATACCCGATGATCGCCTGGACCGTATCTTCAACGCGTTTGAACAGGCTGACGGCGCTGCGACTCGAAATTATGAAGGTACCGGCCTTGGTCTGGCAATTTCTACCCGTTTGCTGAATCTGATGGGCGGGCGTATTTCCGTCCGTTCTGAATTAGGGAAGGGCTCAGTCTTTACCATCGATTTACCGCTGCGTATCCGTCCAGATCCACCGAAGCGCTCGCAGGATGAGCGCGACTTTAATGGTTTGCGCGCTTTGATCGTTGATGATCTAGAGCTTAACCGGGTCATGTTGACAGAACGATTGGATACCTGGGGCGTAGACAACGTTGCGGTGGGCTCGGCGCATCAAGCGTTGGAACTGTTGTTGGATGCGCGCCACGATGGGGTGCACTACGATGTGATTTTGCAGGATTTTCAGATGCCGGGAATGGACGGCAAGGAACTTGCTCAGCGTATTCGTGAGATCCCGGAGTATAAGGACCTGCCAATCGTGATCTTGTCGTCGGTGGAAAACATTTTCGAGCAGGATATGCGTGATCAATTGGGGCACTGCGAGGTAGCGCTTAAACCGCTAAGGGCAGCGCAACTCCGCTCTGTAATGAGCCGCGTTCTGGGCGATGTACCGGATGAAGCGCCTCAGGTTGTTCAGGCACCGGTATCGGAAATGTCGGATGCGCCACACGTAAAATTACTATTGGCTGAAGACAATCGCACCAATCAAATAGTGGTGTCGCGCATGCTGAAAGCCGCGCCGATAGAGGTGTTGATTGCGGCCAATGGTGAAGAGGCCGTGGCAATGTTTCAGGAGCACCATCCGGATATTGTGCTGATGGATATGATGATGCCGGTCAAGGATGGGATCGATGCAACGGTAGAAATACGGCAGCTGGAGCAGAAACTGGGGGCAGGGCGCTGCCCGGTAGTGGCATTGACCGCTAATGCACTTCAGTCGCACCGAGAGGAGTGCCTCGCCGCAGGTATGGATGATTTTCTCAGCAAACCTATCAACAAGAAAGCCTTGCTTGGAGCGGTGGGCAAGTGGGTGGATTGTGGTCCGCAGGCGAAAACGGGAACCTGACTCCAAGAGGCTTCTAAAACCGATGGTACGTCGGTTTCGATGAGAAAGCACATTATAGCGAACAGAATACAAGCAAGTAAGCCTCGATTGCTTGTTCCGTATTGCTGTCCTGCTGTTTAGCTCACGCTTTTTGAGACCAATTGCTTCAGACTTGAACCCGCGAACATAACCGCTGCTAAGCACACGATTGTGGGGCCGGTGGGTGTATCGAATGTGAACGCGAGCTGTAAACCGCCAAGGGCAGAAATCGCACCGACAATTGCTGCGATCATGGTCATTCGTTCCGGTGTGTCAGCAAACGAACGCGCTGTTGCAGCGGGGATGATTAGTAATGCAGCAATAAGTAAAACGCCCACCACCTTGATTGCGACAGCCACCACAACCGCCAGAGCCAAAGTCAGAACCAACTGTTCACGTTTTGGGTCAATTCCAGCGGCGTAGGCAAGGTCAGTGTTGAGGGTTGAGGTGAGTAGCGCTGACCAGCGCCAGCACAAGAGTATGACAACCGAAATCGCCCCGCCCCAAATTACGAGCAGATCTGTACGGTTTACAGC
The DNA here is from genome assembly GCF_047372505.1 of Phaeobacter cretensis. NCBI lineage: Bacteria > Pseudomonadati > Pseudomonadota > Alphaproteobacteria > Rhodobacterales > Roseobacteraceae > Phaeobacter > Phaeobacter cretensis. Next base: position 184,107 of record NZ_JBKBEU010000002.1, on the reverse strand, counting down.
CAAGATATCACCGAACAGATAGGCCATGAGGTCTAATCGCACCCCGTGCAAGAAGGATACCGCCACAAGGCCGAACGCTAAGGAGGAGTGTGCGAGTACACCCAATAGGGTATCAACGGCATATCCGCGGCCACTCAGCGTTGTTACCACTGTAGCCATTATTAATGCCATCGCCAAAACACCCAAAAATATTGGTGTATCGAAGCTCAGAGCGAGCGCGACGCCTAGGATGGAGGCATGTGCCGTCGCGTCGCCAAAATAGGCCATTCGACGCCAAACGACGAAACAACCTAATGGTGCAGCCGCGAGAGCAACACCGACGCCGGCAAGGGCGGCGCGGACCATAAAGCTATCCAGTAATATCATGAATGCGGTCCAGTCACATCGACGCCGGTCGGCGTTGGATCATGGGCGTGATCATGACCACATTGATGATCATGAGAATGGTTGTGCTCATGACGATAGAGAGCCAAAGCACCCTGAGTGCCGGTACCAAACAGAGCCCGATACTCCGGTGCAGACGCAACATGCTTTGGCGCACCTTCGCAACAGATATGGCCGTTGAGACAGATCACGCGATCGGAGGCTGCCATGACAACATGTAATTCATGGCTAACCATCAGGATTGCACAGCCCAGCTCCTGCCGAAGCTGCTCAATCTGTTGGTAGAACGCAGCGGAGCCGGGTTGGTCCAGACCCTGTGTTGCCTCATCCAAGATCAAGAGTTGAGGATTGCAAAGCAGCGCGCGCGCCAACAGGACACGCTGAAATTGCCCACCAGATAGACCGGTCATTTGGCGTTTCATCAACTGCCCGGCGCCTGCTTGTTCTAGCGCAGTTTGCGCCGCGGCATCATTGACGGGTTTCGGTAGGCTCAGAAAGCGTCGCACGGTGAGGGGCAATGTCGGATCAATATGGAGCTTCTGCGGAACATATCCGATGCGTAAATCGTCTATCCGGGCGACTGACCCGCCTGTGGGCTTGAGTGCGCCTATTACTGTGCGAAGAAAAGTAGATTTTCCAGATCCATTAGGACCGACGATCGTAACGATTTCACCGGCGGTGATCGAAAAATTTACGTTACGTAATACGGGGTTGGCGTTGTGCTGCACCGTGATATCAGTAAGTGCAACTAGGCTCATGCTGTATCCGTGGACTGACATTTGGGGCAAAGTCCCTCGGCTTCAACCACCGTGCGCTCGATCAGAAATCCGGTGTCTCGTGCAGCTGAGCCCAGACGACCGTTCGTGGTCTGAGAGGGCGCCTCTGCAACTGCGTTGCAACCACGGCAGATCATGAAGATTGGTGCGTGATCGTCGCCGGGATGGCTACAGGCGACAAATGCGTTGAGGCGTTCAATTTTGTGAACAAAGCCATTTTTTACCAAAAAATCCAATGCCCGATAGGCTATTGGCGGCTGGGATCCCAAGCCTTCATTGCGCAAAATATCAAGAAGATCATAGGCACCCATTGCGCGATGGGCCTGCAGCAGGATCTCTAATACGCGTCGGCGTACTGGTGTGAATTGCAACCCGTTTGCCCTGCAATGTGCATCCGCCACCGCGATCCCATCGGCGATACAATGGCTATGATCATGGGCGTCAAATCCGATGGGGTCCATCTATGGCTCCGTTTGGTGTCCTCTTGAGGCTTGATATGTTATGTTATGACGCTTATCAACTGGCGCAATGTTATACAATTACATGGATGTATCATGCGACAAACACGTTTTATTGTCACTGCTGCCACTGTCTGGTCGTTGGCAACCGGTGCCTTTGCGCAAGTGCCTGAAGTTGCGGCCGATATTGCACCGGTGCACGGCTTGGTCGCGCGGGTTATGCAGGGTGTTGGCACTCCCGAACTGGTAGTACCGCGGGGTGCGTCTCCACACAGTCATGCCATGCGCCCGTCGGAAGCACGGGCACTGGATCAGGCTGATCTGGTATTTTGGATCGGGTCGCGGCTGACCCCATGGTTGGAAGGCCCGATTGACTCGCTTGCCTCCGACGCCAAGGTTATTTCATTGTTGGAAGCTGATGGCACGCGCACGCTGACTGTTCGCGATACCGCTCAATTCGGGCGCGGCCATGATGATGACCATGACGAAGAGCGCCACGACGATCAGCATGATGAACATCACGACGATCACCATGACGAGCATAGTGAAGATCATGATGCGAAGCATGATGATGGGCATGACGACGATCACGCAGAGGGTCATGACGGAGAGCATGATCACGATCACGAAGTCGGTAGCCTGGATGCACATGCTTGGTTGATGGCAGAGAACGGCAGCGCCTGGCTCAAGGTCATTGCTGATGCATTGGCGGAGTTTGATCCGGAAAACGGAGATCTGTACCAGCGTAACGCGACAGAGGGCCAAGCAGAGATCGCTGCCGCTACAACCGCGATTTCAGCGAACCTCACCAAGGTGGAAGACGGGACATTTGTCGTTTTTCATGATGCGTATCAGTACTTTGAGACTGGTTTCGGTATTCAGGCTGCTGGCGCGATCTCGCTTGGTGATGCAACAGACCCAAGTCCGGCGCGGATCGCCGAAATTCGTGATGTTGTTCGTGAGATGAATGTGAAATGTGTTCTGTCTGAGCCTCAGTTTAGCCCAGGTCTGGTTGAGACCGTTCTGGATGGAACCGAGGCGCGGACCGCCGTGATTGATCCGCTTGGTGTCAATCTGGAACTGGGAACAGACTTTTATCCGATGTTGTTGACTGCCGTGGGAGAGGCTATCGCCAGCTGCTACTAATCTGCGATAGCAGATTTTTGGCCTGTTCTTTGGGCCAAAAGGTGAACCAGCGTGGCGCCGGTTTCGTAATAGGCGCCACGCAATCCGGCAAAGGGCAAATTGTGTTGCTTGGTCACGCTGACCGGGAGCACAGAAGGATCGTTGCTGATGAGTGCTTCAGCCATATGCTGGCCAAAAAGAGTACCGGGCCCGATACCGCGCCCTGAATACCCGAAACAGGCATAACCTTGGCCAAGATCGAGGATCTTCGGGATGTGTTCCGTTGTCATTGCGATCTTACCCGCCCATTGGGCTTCGAAGGGATGATTGGACAGACTTGGAAACATACTTGTCAATTTACGGCGGAGCCAATTGGTGTGGATCTCTCCGGCGATATGAGACGGTGTGCCCATGCCGCCGACAATAAGCCGTCCGGCGCGGTCACGTCGCCAAGACGACATGATCAAGCCGGTATCCCAACATCCCTCTTCTTTTGGTAGAATTTTGGCCGCGAGGTCATCATGCAATGGTTCGGTTGCTGCTTGAAAATAGCTGACAGGTATAGTGGTTGGCGCAGGATAGCCCGAGATTGGTAGTGGATAAGCGTTTGTCGCCATGATCAGCTGGCGTGCGCGGACGCTGCCATCGGGTGTGGAGACCAACCAACCGTCCGTTTCGCGCGACAGTTTCACTGCTGGAGATTTTGCATATAACCGTGCGCCTTGTGAGGCAGCGGCGCGGGCCAGTCCGACGGCATAGGCCAGCGGCTGGATCGTCCCGGCACGTGGGTCGAACAACCCGCCATGGACAGCATCGCTCCCGACCCGCGCTACGGCCTCGTCACGGGATAGCAGTGTAACGGGAGCGCCAATTGCGTTCAATTGACGGTGGCGATTTTGTAGATCTTTGAGCCCCGAACGCGCATGGGCGCAATGCAATGTACCGTTTTGCGTTGCCTCACAATCGATCTGATAGGTTTTGATCAGGTCGAAAACAACAGCAGGGGCTTTAGCAAGTAGCCTACTTAGTCGTGCACCAGCCGTGTTTCCAAGGAGTGCGCCGATCTTCTCAGGAGGTAACCACAGCCCAGCGTTGACCAATCCGACATTGCGCCCTGATCCGCCAGAGCCAAAGGTATCAGCCTCTAGTAGGCAAACATCGGTACCCAATTGGGCAGCTCGCAAAGCAGCGGAGCATCCGGTGTAGCCACCGCCGATAACAACAAGATCGGCAGTGACGTGATCGACCAGGTTTGATGCGACGACGTCTTCGCGACATGTTTTGTGCCAAAGAGAATGCGATAGATCACCGGTCATGGGCGGCCTCGGTTACAGTGGTCATCTGGAATCAGATGTCGTTGTCGTTGCATCAACTGTTCCTTACTGTGCTGCTTTCGCTATCTGGAAATTTAGGACATTAGGTGTGGCTGATGCTTGATCAGATTTTCGACATATCGCAGCTGTTGATCTCTGCCGAGGAAAATAGTTCATTGTAGCCTGATTTGTTGCGTCGTGAACTGGTACGGATGAGTTTATGTGCGGCTTCCGCTCACATCCTCTGGTGCGACGGAAACGGATTTTACAATTGCGTGGCAGTGTGCTCCAACCGAAAGCTTCATAGCCGCAGCCGACCGTCGGGTTACGCGTGCGAGCAGGGTTCCGGCGTTGGTCTGGAGCGAGACCATCATCCCCGGCCCTTCGCCACTGCGCAGCGAGGTGATTGTACCTGGAAGAATATTCAGCGCAGAGAGCCCATGGGGGCATTCACGCGACAGTATGATTTCATGCGCGGAGATACGCACACGCACGGCCTGACCAGGTGGATGAGGGACCTGCGGTAAAAATAGGGGTATGCCACCGGCATTCAGTTCACTTAGCCCGTCTGAGTGGTGACGATGCACATGAGCCTGCAGGATTGCGCCAGCTGCACGGACTCCTGTGGGCATCACCGCCGGGTCTGCAAGGACAAGATCTGCGGGACCGCTGCGAATGCAGCGCCCGTCCTGCAGGACAACCACAGTTGTCGCGAGCCGGGCCACTTCGGCGACCGAATGCGTAACATACAGGATCGGGAGGGAGATTTCGTCACGAAGTCGTTCCAGATATGGAAGAATTTCAGACTTTCGGGCTTCATCTAGAGCGGCCAATGGCTCATCAGCCAAAATCATATCCGGAGCAGATAAGAGTGCCCGACCAATCGCGACCCGCTGCTTTTCCCCGCCGGATAAATGCGCTGGATGTCTGTCTAATAGACCATCAAGACCAAGCATCTCGACGACAATGTCTAGCGATGTGGCCTGCTTGCGCTTTGCCGTAAACCGTTGGCCGTATATCAAATTCTTTGAAACGGTCATATGCGGGAAGAGCCGTGCATCCTGGAATATATAGCCGATGCGTCGGCGGTGCGAAGGAACGCTGATACCGTTCAAGGTGTCCAGAACAACCCGTTCTTTGATACTGATTTTACCAGCTGAGGGGGTCAGCAGACCCGCGACCGCATTTGCGACGGATGTTTTTCCGGCACCCGAGCGACCAAACAGAACGGTCACACCATCGGGTGCAGAAAAACTAACATCAACAGCCAATGGTCCCAATTGGTGTGTCAACGCGACTTCTAGCATGTTGCGCCTCGCACTCGGTCCGCGACTCTGCGGGCGAGCCATTCGGACAGCAACAACGCTGCCATTGCAATGACGACAGATACGATGACCAATCGCAACGCGGAGTTCTCACCGCCCGGAACTTGGAGGAAGGCATAGATCGCCGACGGTAGGGTGCGTGTCTGGCCGGGAATATTGGACACAAAGGTGATCGTGGCTCCGAATTCGCCCATTGCTTTGGCAAAGCCAAGCACCGCCGCGGCCAGCACCCCGGGCAAGATCAGAGGCAGCGTAATGGTCAAAAACACCCAGATCCGCGAAGCGCCCAACGTCGCGGCAGCCTGTTCGAGCTTCGGGTCCACCGCCTCTAGTGACAGGCGCATGGCTCGGACCATTAGTGGAAATCCCATGATCGCAGCAGCGAGAGCGGCGCCAGTCCAGCGAAACGCTAAGACAATACCAGCAGATTTAAGAGCCGCACCGATTGGGCTCGGGCCGCTGAACACAATTAGCAACACATATCCTGTGACCACTGGCGGCAGGATCAACGGAAGATGTACCAAACCGTTGAGCAGGGCTTTTCCGTGAAACTGCCAGCGGGCCAAGGCAACGGCAACCAGTAGAGCAATCGGCATTGCCAGAAGAGTTGCCCAGAACGAAACTTTTATGGACAAGGCGACCGCCTGCCATTCATCTGGGCCCAGCCATTGCATTCGGTATGGTCACTCCGTTAATACAGTGAAACCTTGCCTGACAAAGATTTCTTTCGCAATCGGACTGCGTAGGAAGTTTAGAAAATCAGTGGCTTCTATACGGTCGTTCGTAGCGGCGATCGGGTAGACGATCAGCGGGTGGCTGTCTAATGGGAAACTATCCAGCACAGTAACACTTGTCGTGCCTACGACATCTGATCCGTAGACAACGCCCAGACCGGCGGCACGGCGCGATACCAATGTCAGCGCTGCGCGTACATTGTCGGTTTGTGCGACATGAGGCTGTATCAGGTCCCAGAGGCCGAGATATTGTAGCGCCGACTTGCCATATATTCCCGCGGGGACAGCATCGACCAATGCCATCGCTAGCGGGCGACCTTGCAGTACAGTCAGCAGCCCGGGACCATCAGTCAGCGATAATTTTGCGCTATCTTCCGGCAAACCAGTGGGAGCAATCAGAACTAGGGTATTGGTCAAAAGATCGAAGCGCGTCTCCGCTGCAATCAACTGGTGTTCTTGGGCCCAATCCATCCAGGCGCTATTGGCTGAGATAAAAACATCGGCTGGGGCACCAAATTGTAGCTGTCTGGCCAGTAACGATGAACCTGCAAGGGATAGATCGACAGCTACTCCGGTCTTGGCCTCATAAGTATGCGATATTTGTTCTAGTGCCGTTTTGAGACTTGCAGCTGCGAAAACCGTGATACGTTCTGCGCTACCAGCATTTGGTAAGACGAAGGCCAGAACAATGGCAAGGGCGGCAATCTGGCGATAAACGAGCTGTCTAAAGTGTTTAGCTGACGCTGTCTGTTTAGGTCGTTTTTGCACGGTGGCATCCTGTTTTCGCCTATAAACAAGATGATAGTGGTCAGTGCGACTATGCTGCAAGAGGTTATCATGCCATGTCGTGCCGGGGCTGCAACGTGACAAAGGGCCCGGAACTTGCCGGACCCTTTACCAAATTTATCTAAGGTCGCTGTAGGTGCTCTCTGAGCAGGAGACCCGGCTTGCTGATACTAGAACAACGTGACCGCGCCCACGTCTGCTGCAGGTTTGGGTGCTGCTGTGGGTCGTGCAGCGACGCGTTCCTGTTCGCCTAGACGTCTGTCGTCCTTGACCTGGGTCTGTTGCGCTGCTCCGGATGTCGCATGAAAGCGAACACGTCGAGCGGAGGTGCCGCCTACGCTTGAGGAGACGACGGCGATGCCCTCGTCTCGTAAAAACCGTTGCACAAAATCCGCGTTCGAGGCACCGATGTCTGACAGATTGGCTGACATCTTGGCACCGCCGAAAACCTTTGCCTTTAGGTTTTCACGGCTTGCACCTTTTTTCATGATGCCGTTGATTAGCAGCTCCATAGCATGAATGCCGTAACGGGCATTTACGCTATCGCTGGCGGTCGAAGAGGCCAGCAGGAAATGGTTCATACCACCAATTCCGGCTTTTTCGTCGTATATGCAGGCAGCGATACAGGATCCCAGCACGGTGGAGAACACCACACTTGGGGCTGTCGATACGCGATACTCGCCTTGTAGAACTGTCACCGTGGTGGAGTTAGCAAAAACGCTCAAGGTGGTTTCCTTCCCAGTTATCTGTCAGGTTTTGCAGGCCTGAATCAATGTTCCGGCCATTCGCGCAAGCGAGACCTGTTGCTGCGCAGCGCCCATTTCCCAGGCGACTCGTGGCATCCCGTAGACGACGCTGCTTTTTTCGTCCTGCGCAAAGGTTTTTGCCCCAGCTTTGCGCAGTTCAAGCAGCCCCTGTGCCCCATCTTGCCCCATACCGGTTAAGATTGTGGCAACAACGCTCTTTGCGATAGGCACTGCAGACATAAAAAGTGCATCGACGGACGGCATGTGGCCCGAAATCGGAGGCCCTTCCTTGAACCGGGTTCGATAGGGTTTGCGCGGGGTTAATCCCATATGGCGGGGCTGACCGGCAGCGACATAAACATGGCCGGGTGCGAGTGCCATACTGTCATCTGCAGTCACAACCTTAGCAGGGCAAATCCGATCAAGAAGTGACACCAAGCCACGGCCGAAATTTTTGCCGGTATGCTGAACGATCATGGTTGGCGGGCAGTTTAGGGGAAAACCCACCAAAACGCTGCGAAGCGCTTCAACACCGCCTGTGGAGGACCCGATCAGGATAATTTTGTCACTGCCTGGTCCTGTTGTAGATCCGACTTTATTTTGTGCCATCTGAGACGGCTGATCCTTACGCGGTGCTTTAACCATCATGTCAAAGTAGCGTGCGAAATCTTGCGGATTGTCCGATTTCGAGAGTTCAAAGATACCGGCGCCAACATCCAACAAAGGTGATGAGCTGCGTGCAGGTGTTGATCCTTGACTGTCCATCACCGATACCCACCGGATATCGAGAGCTGAGAACAACGCAAGCATCATTTCAAATTCAGGAAGCTTTGTGAAACCGTCTTCTACAAAGGCGAATTTCGGTTGTCCGGCTTCAGCTTGATTGTAGGCCATCATCAGGTTGTTGGCCAATAGCACTTGAAGGCCCTGATAAGTGGCCTCCATGTGTTGTTGTAGATTCTGCGCAAAACGCCGATCTGTCGTGATGATCAAGAGGCTCTGTGACAATGCTCATTCCGCTCGTTGCGTTCGGACGAGACGCCCGAAGTGTTTTCAGATAGACCCCCCCAGCTCGAGACCGGGGGTGGTCGGCGGGATTAGAAGTCCTGCCAGATGTCCTTTGCAGCGCTGCCGTTTGTGGCGGCGCTTGCTGTGGCAGGGGCAGGTTTTGGCGTGACAGCGTCGATATCCCAATCATCGCCATGTGCGCTTGGGGCCGCTGGTGCGGGTTCGCTGTTGGCAGCCGGGCGCGGTGCCGCAGCTGGTGCCGGTGGTGCTTTGCGGGCAGGTGCCGTGGATTGCGCACCACCTGCGGCGACGCGAAAGTGGGCAACGAGCTCGCCGAGTTTGCTGGCATCTGCATTGAGCATGTGACCAGCTGCAGTGGCTTCCTCGACCATCGCAGCATTCTGCTGGGTCACCTGATCCAATTGGGTCACACCGGTGTTGATCTCATGCAGGCCGGTTGACTGTTCTCCGGCACCCGTGGCGATACCAGACACCAATTTTGAGATATGACCAACCCGTTCGACGATGCTTTGCAGCGCGTCGCCGGTCTTGCCAACAAGATCCACCCCGCGCTCCACCTGTTTGGTGCTGTCGCCGATCAGGGTTTTGATCTCCATCGCGGCATCTGACGAGCGCTGCGCGAGGGCACGGACTTCGCTGGCAACCACGGCAAAGCCTTTACCGGCTTCGCCAGCGCGTGCGGCCTCGACTCCGGCGTTCAGCGCCAGAAGGTTGGTCTGGAAGGCGATGTCATCAATCACACCGATAATCTGGGAGATATGGGTCGAGGATTGCTCGATCTCGGTCATCGCAGAAACGGCGCTTTGAACCACCGTGCCGCTGGTTTCGGCCTCTTCCTTGGCCTCTTGCATGATGCTTTCGACACTGCGCGCGCCTTCAGCTGCAGATTTAACGCTCGCGGTCATCTCATCCAAAGCAGCCGCGGTTTCTTCCAACGTGGCGGCCTGGCTCTCGGTGCGGTTCGACAGATCATCCGACGCTTGGCTGATCTCTCCCGCTCCACTGCGGATGCTTTCCGCTGTGTCGATAACCTGCGTCACAGTCGTGCTGAGTGTTTCTGCAGTTAGGTTGAAATTCTCGCGTAGCTTTTCGTGGTGCGATGGGAAGGGGCTGGCAATCGGTTGGGAGAAGTCCCCGCCAGCCAAACGGACCAGACCAGAACTGAGCTGTTCAACCACAACTTCTTGTTGTTGCTGGAGCTCTGCACGTTCAAGTTCCGCAGATCGTGCCTGTTTTAGGTCATCCTGTAGGCTGATCAATTGCTTACCGATGTCACCGATTTCGTCTTTTCGGCGGGCTTCTGGAATATTTGTTTCGAGGTTCCCGGATGCAACTTCGTCCATTCGGTTGCAAATACGATTGATAGGTTGGGTGATTGACCGTGCAAAGAGCCAACCGCCAAGTGACATAGCTGCTGCACACACCAAGGAAATCAGCAGTAAGCGGTTACGTTCCCGTGCAACTGGGGCAAACAGCTCCGCGCGTCCTTGCTCTGCGACAATGGCCCAATTCACCTGTGGCATCCCAACGGGCCGGGAATAGGCAATAACCGCCATACCGTTTCCATCAACTGCGTCTGGGTAGAATCCGGTTTTACCAGCAAGCGCCGCAGCAATCTGTTCTGTTGGTGCTAACTTTTCGAGGATCTGATGCACATCGTCGTGACGCGAGTTAGTACGCACTTTCAAATCTTGACCAACAATAAACACATCAAGTGTTTCATTCAGTTCGCTGACTGGGTTTACGATCTTGGTCAGCAAATCTACCGGCACCTGTATAGCCAACACTCCCTGAAGTTTGCCCGCAGCGTCAAAAACAGGAGTTGCGACAAAGGCAGCGGCAGCTCCGTTGCTTGGCGCATATGATTCAAGGTCGGCAAAAAATACCTCACCTGCTGGCATTTTGACTGCGGCTCTGAACGCTTGACCCAGTCCTGACGCAGCGTAGGTGCCGTTGGCCAGGTTTGTGGCATAGTCTGCTTCTTTGGTTACGGAATAGACGATGTCGCCGGCCGGATTGACCAAGAAGACGTCATAGTACCCTTTGTTCTGCAAAACCGCAGTCAGCGATGGGTGAAACCGGGCATGATGCATATGGTATGGCGAATCACCGGTCCCGCGATTGAGTAGGTGTTTCTTACCCGCCGGGTTAGGATTGTTTTCGATGTAAGCATCGCGCAGCGTTGTCTGCGGATCGCTTTCTATTCCGTCCCAGGTCATGGTGAACCATTCAAGAGCGGTGGCGGTCGATGGGATTGCAGCCAGGGTCGACGCATCTGCACGAATGCCCTCCACAAGGGCTCTCAGCGCAGTACTGCGGTCCTCTGACAAGGCGTGAAATTGTTCCTCGGCATGCTCAACCGCATTTCGCTGAAAAGCGAGCGAACTGATTGTAACAAATATCGCCGTTACCAACACACCAAACCCTACAATAAAGAGGGGCAATTTGTACGCTAGGCGCAAGGTGGGAATAATTTTCATTTGGTACTCCATTCACAGGCACAAGAAGAGGGTGGTGACCTCTCCTTTTTCCCTTGATGCCTGCTAGGAGTTAATTTCGACCTTACGAGGGATTGGTTTTTCACGGCAAAATCACGGCTAAACAGGTCGCCGACGGATTTGATTGAGTCCGTATAATTATATCCCTCTATTCGCCGATGCCGACCTCACGGCCAAAATAGCGACGCGAACATTCCTGCGTCGAGTGGCCGGTAAAATTTGACGTAATTCCGATTGGTTTTTACTGCTAATTCCACGCTGAATCCGGGATGGGGTAGGTGGGTATGGCAATCAAATATTAAGGCCCGCTGTCTACTTCTAGGTCATCGACTTGAAACCTGTCGCCGAACACGGGGGTGCGAATCGCTGACCATGACGACGGAAACGCAAAAACATATATTAGACCTGCCCAATGCCTTCTCGGACCTTGAACCGTTGATCGCATTCTTGCGCGGGGCGCGCTCTCAGCAAGTTGAGATCGACTGTAGCAATGTGGCGGTTATGCCATCGCGTTGCTTGCAGCTTTTGCTTAGCGCGGAACAGCAGTGGCGGTCGGAGGGGCTGGGTTTCTCAGTCGCCAAGATCACCGAAGGGTGCCGGAAATCACTCACTCTTTTGGGGCTCGAGCCCAACCGATTTGAAGACGAGGAAACAGCATGAAGACCAAAGTTCTGGCAATCGACGATTCCCGCACCATCCGGAATCTCCTGGCCGCCGCTCTCGAAGAGGCTGGCTTTGAATATCACTGCGCCGTAGATGGCCGCGAAGGTGTGGATATGTACGCCGACGTAGCGCCTGATGTAGTGATAACTGACATCAACATGCCTAACCTCGATGGGTTCGGCGTTATTGAAGAGCTTCGCGGCGACGGAATCAACTCGAAGGTTCCGATTTTGGTGTTGACCACCGAAAGCGCGCCCGAGTTGAAGGCCCGTGCCCGTGGTGCTGGTGCAACCGGATGGATCACCAAGCCATTTGACGATGCTTCGCTCATTTTCGCGCTGAAGCGCGTAACAGGGGCCGCAGCCTAAGATGGCCGGGTCGATTCAGGACACATTCTTTGAGGAGTGCGAAGAGCTCCTTGAAGCAATGGATGAGGGTTTGACCGCTATCGAAGGAGGCGATCACGACCCAGAGGTGGTCAATGCCGTTTTCCGAGCGGTTCACTCGATCAAAGGGGGGGCCGGGGCGTTCGGTTTGGATGAACTCGTTGCCTTCGCCCATAAATTCGAAACCGTCTTCGATGAGGTGCGTGCCAACCGGCTAGATCTCGATACCAAGCTGATTCAGCTGCTGCTGCGCTGTAGCGATCATCTGTCTGATCTTGTCTCGACCTCCCGTGATGGGGGCAGCGTCGATGAGGCGCATAACGATGTGCTCGTCGCCGCGCTGGAAGAGTACATCGGTGAAGAAGAAGAAGAGGTTGTCTTCCAGCCCATGGGGTTGGGTGGCGCATTTGAGATGGCGCCCATCGAGGATGAGCAGGAGCGGGTCTATAACATTCGCTTCCATCCTTTAAAGGACATGTATGGGACCGGAAACGAACCCTACTTCTTGTTTCAGACCCTGGCCGATCTTGGCACGCTTGAGGTCACGCTCGATGAAAGCGAGTTGCCTGGTTTTGACGCGCTGGATACCGACGATAGCTATCTAATCTGGGCTCTCGTGTTGACGACAGCCGAGCCGAAGTCGGCCATTGAATCGGTTTTCGAGTTTGTCGAAGGGCTTTGTGAGCTATCGATCGATTCCGATATGGATGAAGAGGATGATGCCAACGCTTTGGCAGCACTGGAAGCCGCCTTTGGTGGACCTCCAGAGGAAGGTGGTGATCAGGTGACTGTCCCTTTTGAACCGCCGGTCTCAGTTCCCGAACCGGAGGCTGTGGCGGCCCCGGTGGCCGCAAAAGCGGCTGCGCCAAAAGCTGAGGCCGCGAAGTCAGAGCAGCGCGGGCCCAACCCGACGCTGCGGGTCGATCTCGAACGGGTCGACCGTCTGATCAACGCCGTTGGCGAATTGATTATCAACCATTCGATGCTTGCGCAGCAGATCGCCAATCTCGATGTTGCTGATCTGCGGGATGTTGAAACCGAATTGGAGGGCTTTAAGAATCTGGCCCGTGATATCCAAGAAGGCGTCATGTCCATTCGCGCCCAGCCGGTCAAGCCGCTGTTCCAGCGTATGGCTCGGATCGTGCGCGAAGCATCTGCTGCAACCGGTAAAACGGCTAAGCTGATCACAGAAGGTGAGAACACGGAAGTCGATAAGACCGTCATTGAGCGGCTGTCTGATCCGTTGACTCATATTCTGCGTAACGCTGTCGACCACGGGGTTGAAAAGCCCGAGGATCGAGAGGCCGCTGGCAAAAGCCGTAACGGTGAGATCCGGCTATCGGCATCGCATCGATCCGGCAGCGTCTGTATCGAGATTAGGGATGATGGTGCCGGGGTTAATCGTCCTCGCGTCAAGCAGATCGCCATCGACAAGGGTTTGATCCCTGAGAATGCCGAGCTGACTGATGGCGAGATCGATAACTTATTGTTCCTGCCAGGGTTTTCGACGGCGAAGGAGATTTCAAATCTTTCGGGCCGCGGCGTGGGGATGGATGTTGTAAAAAACGCGGTAACTGCGTTGGGTGGGCGGATCAATATTTCTTCTACACCCGGCAAAGGGTCTGTGTTTACCATTATCCTGCCACTGACTTTGGCAGTTATGGACGGCATGGTCGTATCCGTCGCTGATCAAACAATGGTTGTTCCGATTACATCGATCGTAGAAACGATGCGCGGGAGCGATGACATGGTCAACAATCTCGGCGCTGATGGAACACTGCTGTCGATCAGAGGTAACTTTGTTCCTGTCTGCGATGTCGGTGGGGCACTGGGACTATGCCAGAGCGATCATGACCAACCACCTGGTGTCTATCTACTGGTGGAAACGGAAACGGGTCAGCGCAGCGCATTGGCCGTGGATGATATCCACGATCAACGCCAAGTCGTCATCAAAAGTTTGGATGGCGTTTGCGGGAATATTCCGGGCGTCGCTGCTGCAACCATTCTCGGTGACGGCAAGATCGCCATGATCCTTGATCCTGAAAGTATCCTTGCGGCTTCGCCTTCTGCAGCCGCGTTCGACACAGAGCGGAGAATAAGCAATGCAATCGCAAGCTGATGCCAAGTATGACGATTCGGAAATTAAACACGCCGAGCACAGCGAATTTGTCAGTTTTACCGTTGCTGGCCAGGCGTTTTGTCTGAAAATCACTCAGATCCGAGAAATTCGGCGCTGGTCCCCTGTAACTATCCTGCCGCATGCTCCGGCAGATGTGCTGGGGGTGATGAACCTGCGTGGCGCGGTGATCCCGATCTATGATCTGTCCGCGCGTTTTGGTTTGCAACAAACCGAGGCAAGCGAACGCAACGTTGTGATCGTGGTGTCTGTTCATGGGAAACCGGTTGGTTTGTTGGCCGAGTCAGTATCCGAAATCATATCAATCAATCCAGATGATATTCAGGATACGCCGCCGGTCGATAGCCGTAACACGATGGATTATATCCAAGGCATCATTTCCCACGATGAAACCATGGTGCGGATCATCAATCTGGATGCTGTAATCACTGTACCGGAACAGGTGATCTCGTGACTATAGCCAACCCCATTGACACTCGTGGGGATGGTTTCAACCTGTCTGACCAGGATTTTGAAGCCATTGCCGATTTCGCGCACAAGCACTTTGGGCTGGCTATGTCGAGTAGCAAAAAGCCCTTGGTGTCGTCTCGCCTAGCAAGGCGGTTGCGCAAGCTGAACTATACCGATTTCAAATCCTACCTTCAGGAATTGAACGGCCCAAATGCGGATTCAGAGCGTAGCGAGTTGCTATCGCTGCTGACCACGAATGTAACGCAGTTCTTTCGTGAACCGCATCACTTCGACACCCTGCGAGATGACGCCCTTCCGGCGTTGTTGGAAAAGGCGCGTCGCGGCGATCGCGTTCGGATTTGGTCTGCAGGTTGTTCGAATGGCCAGGAACCCTACACCATCGCAATGGTGCTAAAGGACCTTTGCCCTGATGTCGAAAAACTGGATGTGAAAATTCTCGGCACTGATATCGATCCGGTGGTTGTCCGCAAGGCGTCATCAGCACGGTATTCCGCTGATGAGCTGTCG
The DNA here is from genome assembly GCF_047372505.1 of Phaeobacter cretensis. Lineage (NCBI taxonomy): Bacteria > Pseudomonadati > Pseudomonadota > Alphaproteobacteria > Rhodobacterales > Roseobacteraceae > Phaeobacter > Phaeobacter cretensis. The sequence continues at coordinate 168,769 of NZ_JBKBEU010000002.1, read as the reverse complement.
CAGATCCCGCAGAAATACAGCGGGTACTACAAGATCGATGGCCAGGATGGAGCGATCCGTGATGACTTACGTGCTCTGTTAACGTTTGGGGTGCTTAACTTGATTGAGCCCTTTCCGTTTAAAGGGAAGTTCGATGCGATTTTCTGTCGGAATGTCGCCATCTATTTTGACACCCCGACGCAACAGAAAGTCTGGCACGCGTTTCAACGTATCCTGAACCCCGGAGGCTATCTGTTCATTGGCCATTCGGAGCGTATGTCCGGTCCTGCTGCATCAGCTCTACAGACGGTCGGTATCACCACTTACTTGAACTCTCCTGCTGGTGGGAACACCTGAGCAGTCGGGCATAAAAAGAGAAAATGAGGAACTAAAAATGAGCTTGAAAGACTCTCTGCGCGTGATGGTCGTTGACGACATGTCCACCAGCCGAGGCATCTTGACCCAGTGTCTGGATGAGCTTGGTGTCAGCAACTATATGGTCGAAAATAATGGGCAATCTGCGTTCCAGAAGCTCGTTGCGAATCCGGTTCACCTTGTCTTATCAGACTATAATATGCCTGGCATGGATGGGTTGGGATTGCTCAAGGCGCTGCGTGAACACCGCGTGACGCAGCGTGTGGGCTTCATTCTCGTCACCGGGAAGCCAACCCCGGAAATTGTCGAAGTCGGGCGTCGTCTCGCGATGAACAATATTATTCGTAAGCCGTTCACTGTTGCGACGATGAAGCAGGCTATCGAACAAGTTGTTGGCCGCCTATGAACATGCAATCGACACCACCATCGAAAGGTCACACGATAAGTGACCTTTGCGATGTGTCGCGTGCCGAGATGCAGCGGCTGCAGAAGCAGGTACAGCTTCTTGAAGATACCGTGTTGACAGTTTTTGAGCGGGGAACTCCTCCGACCCGGGAAGAGAGGCAGTCGCTTCAGGATTTCGACCTTGTAGTTCAGACGCTGGCAGCTATGGATAAATTCTATGGAGAGCTTCGAAAGCTCACCATGGAAACCGGTGCTATCAACCTCGTCGATAGCAGTGAGGTCGTAACGCTTCACAATCTACGTGATAGACTACGCGATCCTATCAACACCGGCCAAGAATAAGAAGAAATGCAACGCCCATAGGGCGTTGCATTTCAGCGCTTGCTACTTTGTTCCTGTGTTGGTTTGACCGAGCCTTCCGGCTCTTGTTCCGGGGCTGACAGGTTTGTCTCACTTTTTTCGCTAGCGCGAGACAGAGTGACCAAACAACGCGAAGAAACCACTCGTAGACCGAAGCTGTACCAGCGAACCTTGCGCACATTTTTGATCTAGGATTTTATGTCAGTCGCTTACGTAAGTTCGGTAGACGTGACAATACCAGCCCATCTATGCACATCACGCATAACAGAGCCAACCCTGCCATTGGGAACGCCATGGATACGGCGAGCCCTACCAGCATTGCGCCTTGCCAGATTGGCAGTTCTTTTGGCATCGGCGGTGCAGCGAGACGACCTGCACTTGTAGGGCGACGTTTCCACCACAACACCACGGCGCTGCCACAGAGGAACAGTACCGAGAGGCATACCAATGTATTGGCCAGAACACTCCATAGGCCCAGGGTTCCCATATGGAGGGCGATCCCGACTGCCATTGCTTTGCCTGTCCAAGAGTAATCCACGAAGCGTACGTCTGCGAGAATTTTGCCGGTGTAGCGATCTACATGAACAGTACGATCCGAGGTTGGATTGGTGCTGTCGGTGCTCATTGAATCACGACTGAGGGTCCAAACACCGCTGTCGCCGCGCGGAATGCTGAGCTGATAGCGACCGGTAAACCCGATCTGGCGTGCCAGAGTATCGACGCTATCGATATTGACAACTGGGCCTGACACTCCGCTCAGCCCAGCTTCACTGCCTGACGCCGGCATAGGTGTTTGCTCAAGCGCCCACGGAACTTCGCGGCGGGTGTGGTCCATACTGGCGTGGGTGTCATCGGACAGAGGGACATTGTCCCACTTTTCTGCCGGGAACTGGTTCCATGCCTGTACCATTTTTTCTCCCCAGATCCCGGCCCAGGAGAGACCAGAAACCAGAAACAGGACCAGCAACAGCGAAACCCATATGCCCACAACTCCGTGTAGAGATTTCCACAGGCTGCGGCCACGGCCTGGAGTCGGCAGCAGAGCTCTACGCCAACCGATTTTACGAGGCCACCACATGTAAAGCCCAGTTGCGATCAATACGAGAGCCAGCGATGCGGCAGTCTCCAACATGCGATCGCCGGTGACTCCCAGCATCAAATCGCTGTGGAGCCCGTCAGCGAAATCATACCAGCCGCTGCGGCGTGGAAAGGTTTGGATGACTGTCGCTGTGTAAGGGTCAACGGCAACCATGATAGCATCGCCGTTGTGATCAACCCGGAAGAGGGCCGCGAGATCTGGGCCGCGTGGAGCGACGTATTGTTTCAATGCGCCATCAGGCAAGACCGCCTGTGCCGCATCTGCCTGAGCAGACAGCGGCATGCCCTGCTCTTGTAGTGTAACTGCTGTGTGTTCTCCGTCGCGCCCATCGATCCAAGCGATCCAAAGCATGGCCAGGCCAGTAACGGCGAGCGCAGTGAGAAATGGAATAACAAATAAGCCAGTGTAAAAGTGCCACCGCCAGGCGGCAAAATAGAGCTTCTGAGCGCCGCCTTGTGGCTGCGCCGAGGATGTAGACATGTTCATAGGTTGGCTCCAGGCCGTTTGCCTGTCGGAAAGACAGAGCAGGATTTCAAATTGACGTCATAGAGATCCGGTCAAAGGCGCTGGAGGGGCACGAGTAGGGCGCGAAGGGTCGCGCAAAAGGGCTTTGCGTAAAAGCACGATCACCGCTGCACCCACTGTCGGTCGCTGAACTGAGCACATGCCAGGGGTCACGGGATAGCTGGGGATTAAGGCCGCAGCCACGAGGCGGCACGCGTCACAGTTAGCAAAACTGGTATGCTCGGGGTCAGAGATGTCGCCACAAAGATCGCTGAGTGTCCCACCAGCTGCTAAAAAGGCGGCATATTCTGGAGAGTCTTCCGCACGGTCATAGCTATGCGCAAAACCAGTGCTGGCCATTGCCAAGGCCAGGGCAAGGACCATCGCCAATCGTGGGAGGATATGAACTGCGAATCGCATGATAATTGTGTTAGTTGGACTGAGCGCAGATTGCGAGTAATTCTGTTGGCGCACTGAAATTCGCCTAACCATATTTCATGAGCTGAGGTATCTAAGAGATCATCCGCCAACCTGAAGATAGTCTGTAGAGCAACGGATTAACCTGTGGAAGCGGACAGACACCAGAGCTAATGTGGATACTGCTTTAGGGTCAAGATGTGCGCACTGCTGACGTAATGAAATCAAGCAGGGTGACTCTGATGCGGCGCATTGGAACATCGTCCAATACGCTGCGATAGGCGCTGCCTTCGATCACCTCGACAATCATCTGGGCAGTGTCCTCAGGGTTGAGATCTTGACGCATATCGCCGGCGTTCACGCCGCGGGTAAGAACGTCGGCAAGCGCAGAAACCAATGCATTGCGATTTGTCAAAAATAGCGTGGCAATATCAGGTTTGCGAATAGCCTCTCCAGTGATCTCTAATCCCAAAATGACGTTTTCAGGCACCGCAAGATATTTGGCGTAAGCTTTCACAAAGTTGCTGAGCAGTTTGAGCGGGGGGCGCGGCTTGGAGAGGGCAGAAATAAACGGTTCCAGCTCTCTTTGTTCAAGGGCGGCGATTTCAACCAAGACATCGTGTTTGCCCGGAAAGTGGTTGTATAGGTTGCCAAGGCTAACCTCTGCGCGGGTTGCAATGTCGCGTATTCCGGTTTGGTGATAGCCATTTTCAAGAAAGCACCGGATGGCGGCCTCTAAGATTTGTTTGCGCCGTTTCGCGGTGGTTTCAATCCGGGTGGGTTTGCGCTGACTGTCTGACATTTGTGTCCTTAGGCGATTGGGATTTTCGCGAATGTTGCGGGGTCGCGCTACCGGGGCAGGGTGTAGTACCCGTTTCGAGCCCTGACAAGAAGAGGGCTCTAACCGGGGTGTTGTCCGCGACCGGTTTCGCTGGGTAGGTGCCCGAACCGAGCCTTATAGTCGCGCGCAAAGCGACCTAGGTGCGAAAACCCATTGGAGAATGCGGCGGTGGTGACATCTGGTTTTTCGCGATGCGCCATCAACTGGTAATGTGCCGCATCCAGACGGGTGTTGCGCAACACCTGCATCGGACTTTGACCGAAGGTTCGACGGAACCCTTTCTGCAGCGTGCGGATGTTCATACCAGCATGGGTTGCGATATCAACAAGTTGTATCGGATTGCTGAGATTTTCGTGGATGTAGTCCACGGCCGCACGGATTCTCTTCGGTAGAGAGCCGTGATCGGCACGGTCGATAATATGTGAGATATTGCTGGGTATGTCAGTCAAAAGTGCTAGTGCCAGCTCCTGCTCCACCCGGATGTCAGATCCGCGCAAGGGGCCTTTGAACAGCAAACCAGCCTCTGCGGCTTGGGCACAGGCCCAGACCATCTGCCGAATGCGCCGCCCGCCTTTGGAATGAAGGTCGACGTGACTGGCAAACCGGATCGGGCCCGGCAGTTCGGTGCCAATCAGCTGTTGGGCTGCTGTTTCAAGATGGTCGCGATCTATTTGAAGCAATAGTTTGCGGCAGTCCGAACTCCATCGCATTGTTGTTTCGCGATCGGGGTTTAGCAATGTTGCAGACGTTGCATTGGCTAAAATATCATCGCCGCGATGGCGTATGTTTGCATGTCCAGAGAGCGGGATCTGCAAGAGGTAAAATGAGCCTAACATGCCGGGATCGATGGTCACATCGGCGCCGTAGTGCAGGTAGTTGATTGAGCTGTACTGCCCGGCCACATGGTTATGACGAACTGCTAATCCACTGTGACGTTGTGTGATATCAAGTCGGTGATCGCAGAATTTTTGACCAACCCTATGGCGTGCCTCGTCAAGATCCCCGGTGCGCAGCAGCGGGTGATTGCTCAGGTGTTCAACTGGTTTTGCACTGGCTGCGATGGCTATCTTGCCTCCACTTCGGGCGCTGCCAGCTTAGATTGCCGCCAAGATATTTCAAGGCTTACAGATCCTGCGCAAAAACTGGGTTCGTTTTCTGGATAATAGGTTTTCCTAAGCTGGTGCAGGCTAACTGCTACAAATCGGTTTCAGGGAGTAAGTGAGTATGGAAAAAGGGATAACCAAGGCAAGCGACGGTATCCAAGATATGTCCTGGACGGTCGTTGGGCAGACCTATGTGCCCAAGTTGCTGAGCACAGACGCATTTATTTGGGATGCACTATTACCAGCCGAAACCTTTGTCCCGCCGCATATCCATCCAACTCAGGATGAATGGATATGTGTTCTGTCGGGGGAGCTGGAGGTAGAGTTCTTGGGTGATGTGCATAAAGCCGGTCCGGGCGATACCGTACGCATGCCCAGGGGAGAAGCACATGCTATTTTCAATCGGTCCGGTGCTGAGGCCCATTGCATTTTCGGCGTCGCGCCGGCGCGTAAACTGTTTGACCTGTTCATTGAACTGGACGGGGTCACCGATCCGGAAGAGCTGGTGCGCCTTTCGGCGCTGCATGAGGTTGATTTCCTACCACCCCCTGCTGACGCTTGATTAGCCCAAAGCCCAAAGCCCAAAGCCTGGAGCTGGATCGGGGTCGAGAAGGGATGTGTCCGAAACAATCGACCGGCAGGGGAGGTGGGCCGACCGAACCGTGCAGTCTAGCAAGTCACTTGACGAATAGGGGAGAATAGCAAATGACACGACGCAAGACGGTTGCTGTGATCGGCGGTGGCGTAAGTGGCTTGGCTGCGGCCAAAGCGTTTGACGAACGAGGCCACCGGGTGATCGGATTTGAGCGAAGCCATGATTTTGGCGGTGTATGGGAGCCGTCGCGCTCTTACCCAGATGTGCAGACACAATCACCAAAGGATCTATATTGCTACACTGATCACCCTATGCCGGATGATTACCCGGAATGGCCGAAGGGGCCACAAGTCCACGCCTATCTGCATTCTTATGCCGACAAACACCGCCTAGGGAGGCTGTTCCGTCTTAATACCTCCATCTCCGCCATGGGACGGCGGCGTGACGAAAAGCCGGGTTGGACCTTGAGCATTGAAGCCGCAGGGCAGGTTTGGGAGCAGGATTTCGATTTTGTTGCTGTGTGTACGGGTCAGTTCTCAGAAAAAAATATAATCAGCCACCCTGGTCAAGATGCGTTCATTGCGCGCGGTGGGCAGGTGATGCATTCGTCCGACTACACAGATCCGGACCAAGTGGTAGGAAAGGATGTAGTTGTTCTGGGGGGATCAAAATCGGCGACCGACATTGCCGTCAGCGCTGCAAAAAACGGTGCAAAGTCCGTCCGATTGGTCTACCGCGAGAATGTCTGGCGGGTGCCTTACTTTGTCGGGGGGATCAATTTCAAGAAACTGCTATATATGCGTGCGCAGGAGCAGCAGTTTAATCAATGGGGTAAATCTCCACTGCAGCGCGTTATTGCTGCTGCTCTGAGACCATTGGTCTGGGCTAACTTTCGCGGGTTGGAAACACTGCTCAAGCTGCAGCTTGGTTTGAAAAAGCACAATATGGTACCCAGCACGCCGATCGAGAAGGAGGTGTCGTGTTCCGTGCCCATTGTGACACCGGGCCTGTTTGAGGGGCTGAATGATGGCAGCATTAAACCGGTAATTGGCACATTTGAGAGCTATCAGGAAGAGGGTCTTCGACTGAGTACCGGCGAGGTGGTGCCATGTGACTTAGCCGTTCTGGCGGTTGGCTGGAAGCTTGGCGTGCCCTATCTGGAGCAGGCGTATCGCGACAAACTGATAGAAGGTGATGGCCAGTATCGAGTCTATCGGCTTTCAGTGAATCCCGACCTGCCAGATATGGGTTTTGTTGGCTTCAATTCCAGCTTTTGCACGGTTCTATCGGCTGAGATGATAGCCAATTGGCTGGTTCGCTATGCCGATGGAAAGTTGGCCAACCAACCCGATTCCGCAGAGATGGAGCGCAGTATTGAGATGATGTTGAACTGGCGTCGCCGCGAGCGTCCTGCGGCGCAGGTCTATGGTGGGCTGTGTTCAGCGCCGTTCCATTTTAAGCACTTCGATGAGTTGCTGGCCGATATGGGCGCGCGCATGCGCAAGCGAAAAAACCCAATTGTTGAACAGTTTGCGCCGCCGGATGCCGCAGCCTATGGACAGTTTTTGGCCTCGACACCGCAGTATCAGGCCGAATGACCAGGGGCCGCAGGTGACGGGCAAAGCCCCTAAGGCGTGGCAATAGCCGGAGGTGTCGTGCAACTTACTCCTGCGATCATATTAGCGCATCTCGCTGCGTGCTTGTGGCAGCAAGAAGGGTATGTCAGCCGCAGGCGTAGTATTGATTGGGACCGGACACTCATAGACGTCACGAAGTGTAGCGTTTGTCAAAACCTCCTGCGGGCGTCCGTTGGCAGCGATCCGTCCATTGTGGATTAATGTGATCTGATCAGCGAACATCGATTTCAGATTTAAATCATGCATCACCGCAACCACACCGCCACCGCCTTTGGCGTAACGTCGGGCAAGATCCATTACGGTGAACTGATGACCGATATCGAGGCTGGCAACTGGTTCGTCCAAGATCAGCCAACGGGGTCGCCCATCGACGATTGGGTGCCAGACTTGTGTCATAACCCGAGCCAGCTGAACGCGCTGCTGCTCTCCGCCCGAAAGGTCCTGATAAAAGCGATTGGCGTAACCCTCCAGATCCACCGAACGCAATGCTTGCAATGGGAGATCCGTGTTTGCGGCAGCCAGTCCGGAAGAGAGGCCCAGCCGCACTATTTCTTGGACTGTGAACGGAAAGGCGATTGCCGCAGATTGAGGTTGTACCGCACGAATCGCTGCCAGGTCTCGTGGTTTCATTCCAGCCGTGTTGCGACCGTTGAGATAAACGTGACCTTCGAATGGGACTTCGCCAGTTATCGCCCGCAATAGAGTGGTTTTGCCTGACCCGTTTGGTCCCGCAATGGCGGTCACTTCGCCTGAACGGGCGCAGAAATCTATTCCACGAAGGATGTCACGTTGGCCCAGGCGAACCTTTAGACCAGTCGCTGTGAGAGTTGTAGCTGTCTGTTGCGTGGTGTCCTTAGGCTGTTTGGGCAGATTTTTTTGGTCGGTTTTCTGAGTAATAGATAACATTAAATCATCCGTCAGAGGGTGATGCCGCCGAAGCGACGCAACAGAATCCACAAAAATACGGGCGCGCCGAGGACGGCAGTAACGATGCCGATAGGCAGCTCTGCCGGCGCGATGACTGTGCGGGAAATCACATCGGCCGCTAACAAGAGCGATGCTCCAAGAAGGGCTGCATTGGATAACAGGCTGTGGTGATCAGGACCTGTAGCTAGTCGCAACAGATGTGGCACCAGAATGCCGACGAAACCGATACCCCCTGAGACCGCAACAGCTGCGCCAGTGGCGGCGGCAACGGCGAGGATCGCGGTGTTCTTTACACGCTGAACAGGTATGCCTGTGTGCTCTGCAGCAGCTTCGCCCAGAGCCAGCCCATTGAGACCACGCGCCAGGAATGGTGTCACGATCAGACCAAGCGCAATAAAAGGGGTGGCAGCCAAGATTTTCGCCCATGTTGCCCCGGCGAGTGATCCCATGTTCCAAAAAGTTAGATCGCGCAGTTGGCTATCGTCGGCCATATAGATTAACAAGCCAGCGCCCGCGTTAGCCAGAGCACCGAGGGCTATTCCGGCCAGTAGCATGGTCGCAACCGAGGTTTGACCACCTCGCGTAGAGACACGGTAAAGCAGCAGGATAGCGGCCCAGCTGCCAATAAAAGCTGAGACCGAGACCAGATAGCTGCCCATGGTCTGTTGGATTGTTGCGGGCAGTAAGCCGCCCAGAACGATTGCAGCTATTGCTGCCAATCCGGCACCGGCGCTGACGCCGACAATGCCAGGGTCTGCCAATGGGTTGCGAAATAGGCCCTGCAGAACGGTGCCGGAAACGGCCAAAGCACTGCCTACAATGGCTCCCATTATTAGTCTGGGCAGCCGAATGTCGAACAATATGATCTGATCCAACCGTGCAAGAGTGCGCCCGGCCGCCAGATCACCAATTGCTCCCCAGATTGAGGTGCCAGATGCGCCCCAGCCGAGTGAAATCAACGCAGTGACTGCCAATAGTAGGATAAGCACACCAGTCAGGCGGCGCGCTTTGATACGTCGGTCCAGTACGGTTGTTGAGCCCAACCCGGAATCCACGATTAATGCCATTGTGTTACGATCCCGCACCATAAAGCGCAGCTGACAACTCAGAGACCACAGTTGCTGTACGCGGACCAAATCCGAGCAATTTCAGACCATCCATACGGATTATTGCGCCCGCCTGAGCTGCCGGTGTGGGTGCAATGGCAGGTAACGCTAGCAAATCCGATGGTGGTGTATTGTGGTCGCCTGATCGATCCATCATCAGAATGACATCCGGTTCCGCTAGGGTGACGGCCTCATCCGTCATCGGTTTGTAGCCACTGATGTCTGCGGCAGCATTTACGCCGCCGGCAAGGGAGATGATGCCATCCGCTGCGGTCTCTTTGCCACCAACCATAATTCGGCCACCGGCTGTGGACAGAATAAACAGAACTTTTTTAGGAGCGACGCTGTTCGCGACGGCTTTCGCAACGGCCTGTTGTGCCGTGTTTAGTTCTGCCATTGCCTTTGCCGCGAGGACCTGCGCTGCTGCGTCCTGACCTAGGGCGGCACCAACAGTCAGAATCTTGGTGCGGATGCCTTCTGCTGTATAGATTTCTGGCACACTCACATAGGTGATATCAGCGGCTTTTAGAACATCGAGTGTTTCTGGCGGACCTGCACCATCGGTGGCGATGATGAGATCGGGGGCAACAGACAATACCCCCTCTGGCGAAAGGGCACGGGCATAGCCGATATCCGGTAGCTTTTGGACCTCGACAGGAAAGGAAGAGGTGCTGTCACGGGCGATCAAACGCTTTTCTTGCCCTAGCGCATAGACGATTTCGGTCAGGGCCCCCCCAACGGTGACAACACGGGATTTTGCATCGGCGAGTGCGACCTGTGCTGTGAAGATAGAGAGCACGACGAGGTTCAGAGTAGCAGCAAATTTGGCGAAGCGGCTCATTCTGCGGGCTCCGTAACGGGGAGCGATTCCAGATCAGCAACCAGAGTATTCCAAGCAGGGCGGTGATCCTTGGCTTCGGTACGCCGACCAAATACCTGTAGGATCAAACCACCTTCAGCGTCGAAAGCTTCGACAGAAACAGCATCGCCCCGTTGAGTTGGTTTGTTGACAGCCCAGACCTCTGCGATGTGATCCCGTCGCAGGTGCAGATCAAAACCAGGGTCGAGAATGTTCTGCCATCGACCCATCTCACGCAGGGTTTGAATTGGGCCGCCGTGAATTTCGATACATCCCATATTGCCGACAAAGATCATGACCTCGACAGCCTGATCGCGCGCTGCGTGTAGCATTGTGTTGACTGCCTCGGGCGCGAGGGCACGAACGAAAGGTTCGCCTGCAATACGGTATGCACCCAAACGGTTCATCTTTAGCTTAGAAGTGAGGCGCATGAACTGATGGGTGTCGGTCATCTTGGTCCATTCGGATCGCAACATCTCTGCTTTTTCTGGGTCGGCTTTGGGAGCCTCAGCTGGTTTGCGCGGCTCTACCGGCTGTTCGGCGCTTTGGTCTTCTAGCGCCAGTTTGTTGATGAGCTGAGTGTATGCATCGATGTTCGAATTAGGACGCAGATGCACCTTGTGTACTGCGTCGCCTGCGGCGTCAAAAATCTGGATCGAGCGTTTAGGACCGTCGTCTCCGGGCCGCTCGACAGCAAATGCAGATACAAAATGGCGTGGGAAAAACCGTAGATCAATTGCTTCGGTTAGGATCATGGAAGCGTGCTGGCCTGAGTGATAGTTCTCGTATTTACCCACTTTTTCGATCACACAGGACGTATTGCGGGTCAATGCCATGACCTCGCCCAGGTCGCAGATCTGGGGCATCAGATCATCTGGCGCCGCACTGACACGAGTCACACCATGACCGACGTAGGCGGCGACCAATTGAGCCTCGGAGATCTGGAATTTTTCGGCAAAATCACGGTCACGTAGTTTTGCGTGTTCGGTACGTGCGGTGCGAATATCGGCGGGGAGCATTGGCGCTCGAGATGTCATGTCAGTCCTTTCAGATGTCGATCTGAGTTACGGGCTGGCACGGCGACAAGAGGGTTTCGCGTTGGCTAGCGGCTGCAAATTGCAGTGTGTAATTTATATTGACTGTTTTAGTCAGCTTTATTATGAGCCTCAAGCGGAAATTTAAAAACCGCAAAGTTACAATAATTTACCGCGCCAGCCTCGCCGCAAGCATCCGGTTCAAGTGAACAGCAGATGCAAGGAACGCAAGATGGGGCAACACCAGCAAGGGTGGCGTTATTGGGGAACGGTTTCGGTACTTGGCCTGATGGCCAGCACTGGAACGGCAGTAGCGCAAGAATTAGATGATCTCGGCGATGGGTTCCTGGGCACAGTTGAGCTTGGTCAGGGCAAACGCGAAGTGCAGGTTGATACGGCGACGCCGGTAACTGTTATCAATCAGGAAGAGATCGATGATCGGCAGGCAGCGACGGTTGCGGAGCTGATCGATTCCGTCCCCGGGGTCTCGCTGGTGAACGGCAACACGCCCAAGGGTTCTGGTATTAATATTCGCGGTTTTGGCGCGACCAGCAGCTTTGGCACCGATCAAAAAGTGGCCGTGGTTGTGGACGGCGCTAGCACAGGTTCGGAAGAACTTTACCGGATCGGGACGCAGCTTTTCACCGATCCGGAGCTCTACCGGGGCGTTTCTGTTCTGCGCGGCACAGTTGGCAGTTTCGAATATGGCTCCGGCATTATTGGCGGTGTCGTGCGGCTGGAAACCAAGGATGCATCTGATTTTACTGATGGTGAAATTGGTTTGCGCGTGCGCCAAACCCTACAGGCTGTCAGCAATGGCTCCGGCTTTGCCACGTCAACAATCCTGGCTTGGCAACCGACTGAAAGTTTCGAATTCCTGCTGAACTACACTCTGCGTGACAGCGACAACTACGACGATGGTGACGGCAATGAAGTGGCCAACACCAAATCCCGTATGCCATCCTTTTTGGCCAAAGCAAAATACAGCTTTGGTGATGCGCAGGAGCATTCGCTGACCGCCTCCCTTAACCAGAGTGAGGTGGATGAAAAAGACGCACCATATGATGCCTTTGGCACCACAAGCACCAGCTTTGGTCGAGTAGATCGCCGCATTGACAATCGTGTGGCGGGGCTACGCTATCAGTGGACACCTGTTGGCAACGATTTGATCAATCTGGACGTAAATCTGACCTATGCGGATCAGCAGATCGATCAATCCTACATCGTTGGAAGTTCGTTCTGCGATGATGGAGGTGTAGTCCGCAATGATCCGAATTGTGCCCGCAGCGGGCCCGCCGGAACCCCATTCAGCAGTGCGACACAGGACGCCGATCATCGCTATGAGACCACGAAGCTTTCGGTGAAGAACTCCATGTTCTTTAGTACTGGGGCTGCCTACCATGATTTGCGTGCTGGACTGGAATTGATACGCCGCGATCGGCTTGATGCATCCTCCGCGCCGGGTGGTACAGACGACCGTATCGCGCTGTTTGCGGTTGATGAAATCTCGATCGGAGAGAATTGGACGATCACGCCTGCACTGCGGTATGAAACGCAAAATATCGAGGCACATGATGGGTCGGCGAGCTATGACAACTCTGCCCTAATGGGTGGTTTGTCGGTTCGCTATGAATTTGCTTCTGGATTGGCGCTGTTTGGTAGTGCCGCTTACACCGAGAGCCTGCCGATCATTGATGATCTGGGCAACGCCACCTTTATGACTCAACCCGAGCGGGCCCATACATATGAAATTGGTGCCTCCTACGCTGCGACGAATGTCTTTAGCGCTGAAGACAGCCTGTGGGTGAAGGTGAATTACTATCAAAGCAAACTTTGGGACATCACATCTTATACAAATTTCAGCGCGGCTTCTCGCTCTTTTGTGCCGCTGGATAAAGTTGAAACCGAAGGCGTTGAGATCGAGGCGAGTTATGCGCATGGATCCGGGATGTATGTGGATTTGAATGCCAATATCGCTGACGGGACGGAATACTTTGGTGGCACAACCGCGCGTTGGCGTAACCGCCCGGCAGATGATCTGCGACTGACTGTTGGAAAGCGCGTCGGCGCGACTTGGGATGTGAGTTGGGAGCTGGCAGCGGCCAAATCCGGACTGGACGCATCTGGTTCTGCAGTGGCGGGTTACGGTGTGCACAATCTACGCGCCACCTACCGGCCGCAACAGGGCGTCTTCGAGGGAGCCGAGATCAGGGTTGGTATGGAGAACGCCTTTGATCGCGACTATCGCCCCAGCCTTTACTCACGCGATGCTGCCGGTCGCAGCGTTAAGCTGACCTTGGCCAAGACGTTCTGATCTCCCCGAAGATTCAAGAGGTATGAGATGTTGATTTTGAAAAACTCTCGCTGTTTGGTTGGATCCGCTATCCGATCTGCTATCATTTCAGTTGCATTTCTGGCCACTGTTTGGCCAGAAGTCACGGCTGCGGATACGTCTCAACCCGTGCAGACCGGAGCGCTTTCGATCGAGCTCAGCTCGGCACAAACTGATGGCGCGAGCTGCCTGTTGTCCTTCGTGACACAAAACACCTACGCGCAGGATGTGGCGCAAGCCGTGTTTGAGACTGTCCTGTTTGATGCGTCTGGGCAGGTGTCACAACTCACACTTCTTGATTTTCAAGATCTTCCTGCCGGGCGCACACGTGTCCGGCAGTTTCAATTTCCAATGGCCTGTACAGATATCAGTCGGGTGTTGATCAACGGTGCCGAGACCTGCCATGGCACCGACCTGCCAGAGAATGCCTGTACTCATGACCTGACATTAACAAGCAAAGTCATGGAGCTTGCGGGATGACAATGATGATTGAAGCCTTGCGCAATGTATTTGAGATGGGCGGCCCGGTTGTTGTGTTGCTGCTTGTGATATCTGTGCTGACAGCGACCTTGGTTTTTTACAAGATATGGCAATATCAGGTGGCGCGGGTGGGGATGCATCGTGCATTGGTCGCTACGGTGCAGGCGTTTGATGCGGGTCATCGAGATATAGCGCAACGTCACCTGTTGCAGAGCCGGTCCTACCTGGCACCAGTCCTGCAGAAGGCGTTGGAAGGTTGGCAGACCCAGATGCGGGCGGAGCGCGCCGATGCGGAGGCTGAGGCCCGATTGTCTACTTTGGAACGTGGTCTTGGCGCGCTGGATATGGTGGCACAGCTGGCACCACTGCTGGGGTTGTTCGGAACAGTATTGGGTATGATTGAGGCCTTCCAGAAGCTGCAATCCGCAGGATCTTCCGTTGATCCAGCTCTATTGGCTGGCGGGATTTGGGTGGCTTTGCTGACAACTGCGGCTGGATTGGCTGTTGCGATGCCGACATCTCTGGCCCTCAGTTGGTTGAGCGCGCGAATGCAGCGTGAACGGGTCTTTGCCAACTGGGCGTTACGGATCGTCTTTGCGCCGGACACGCAAAACCAGTCCCCAACACATCCATTGCGTACCTCTGCCAGCCCTACGCAATCAGAGGCAGATTTGCAGGCGACCTATGCCGGTTAATACTAAGGTTGCGCCGCGCAAGCGGCTGTCGATGACCTCGTTGATTGACGTCATCTTTCTGCTGCTGTTGTTTTTTATGCTGACTTCTACATTCTCAAAGTTTGGCGAAGTTGAACTGATCTCCGCCGCAAAGGGAACGGGTGACGATGATCGACAGATCCTGTTTCTACAGATCGGTTCTGACGAGATTACCCTGAACGGTCAGCCGGTTGATATTGGTCGACTGGGAGATCTTATCTCATCTCAGCCGCAGGATGGGCGTGGCCATATGGCGCTGATCAGCCCGTCACCGGAGGCGACATCGCAGCACCTGGTCGATGTGCTGGTGGCTCTTCGCAAAATCGATAAGCTACAAGTCAAAGTGTTAGGCTGATGCGGACAAAGACAATCAAACCTCGAGCTAAGGAACCGACGATTGCATTGATTAACATCGTCTTTCTGATGCTGATTTTCTTTATGATCGCGGGTACTTTGGCGGGGCCGATTGACCGAAAGGTGAGTTTGATCAAGACGACCGATATTGACGGCCGTGAACCCCCTGATGCGTTGGTTATTTATGCGGACGGCACGTTGCATCTGCGGGGTGTCATTGTCACCGACGCCACTGCCTATCTTGCAGAGTTGACGACTAAAGAACGCGCAGTTGTTCGCATTGTACCTGATCGTGACTTGCCAGCACACAAGCTGGTGGGGATTGGCAGCGCGTTGCGTGCGGCGGGCGCAGAGCGTGTCATGCTTGTCTCGGAAAAGGCGCTGCCGTGATGGCGCAGGGAATACCGCGATCTTCGATTGCAGGGTTTGCTTCTTTGTGTTTTGCGGCGCTGGTGCACGGTAGCTTTGTACTATCCTATAAATCAGCACCGGTGGAGATCGCAGGCGGGAATACCGCTTTGGCAATGGCTGGAACATCGTTCGCAGATCTTGCGGTTGGCGTGGCTAGTGGCAGTGACCATGCAGGCCCTGTATCGCCGAAAAGCCCGGATCGCGTCGTTGCGCCAGCAGCGTCTAAGCCACAATTGAACGCGCCGATGCAGCCCGTGGAACGCACGGTACAGCGCACTGCTGCTCAGGCTCAGACTACAGCAGTTGCGGATACGGCGCAGACAACAGCTCCCAAAGTTACTCAACGCCCTGTACAGAATGTTGCCTCACGACCGCGTCCGAAACCAGCTACGCCACAGCTGGTAAAGCCGACACCAGAGCCTAAACCAGTGCCAAAAGAGCGGGCAAGACAGCCTGCGGCACGTGGTAACAGCGATCAGGCCAGTACAAAGGGCCGGAATACGGGGCAAGCAGAGCGTACCGCTGGGCAGGCGGAGCGCGCGCCGGGGAAAGCCGTGCAACAGGGCAATGCTGCGGCGGACGACTATCGGGGCAAAGTGTTACGCCGTATCCAGCGGGCCAAGCGGCAAAGCGTGAACATTCGAGGTACAGCGCTTGTTCAATTCTCGATTACGTCAAGTGGGAGCATTGGCAGTGCGGCAATCGCCAAAAGCTCGGGCTCGGCTAAACTGGATTCCGTTGCATTGGCCCAAGTTCGCCGCGCAGGCCCATTTCCGTCACCCCCGCCCGGTGCGCGGACGCGTTACAGTGTCAGGATTAAGGGTAAGTAGCGATCATCGGCGCATGATCAACTTGGAACTGCGTTCAGACGGGCGCTAGTGTTTTCGCTGCTGTTGCCGCCAGTCATACCCGCAAAGGCCGAACGCCATCCGGCCGCGAGATCGCTCATGTCGGCCAATACAGAAGCTTGCTCTGGTAGGATCTTACGGGTCAAGCGAGCCTGTGTGACACGTCGGACACTCCAATCCGGATGTCGGCGCTCGATTAGCCGTATCTCGCCTTCGGTTTGAGCCGTTCCCGGTTCGAGCACGCGATAATACCACCCGGTGCGTCCAGTTTTCTGAAACAGATATGGCATCCGCTTGTTGCCGGTATAAAGACCAAGTTTCCAACAAGGTTGCCTGCCTTGGCTAATCTGAACTGTTGCTGTCCCCAGCCGCAGGATGTCTCCTATGCATAGGGTGTCCTCTGTCATGCCAAAGCTTGCAATGTTCTCGCCGAAAGAGGCCGGTGTAGCCGTGTGCGAGATCTCCGCTTCATTTTTCCAGAGCCGGTAATGATCGCTGGCATAGTGGTGGATCGCCTTGTCGACGCCGCCATGAACGGTCGGATCGGCTTGAGCGTCACCAGTGAACCCATCAAAGTCTATTGTTTGGGGGCCGGTAACAGGCGATTTGTGAATGGCCGACGGCGGTTTATCCTCCCATGGCGTGCGCACTGCGCCGTGAAAAACCCCGGTAATCCGAGTTGAGAGATCAGGCTGTGTCATCTGTCGGCTCCTTATGCTCTACACATATCAAATCGGGATCGCCGCGTTTGAGCGGCAGGTCGAGAAGTGTGCAATAGCCATGCGCTGAGGTAGCATCGTGAAATGTACAGGTCTTACAGAGGCCAAAAGCCCGATCGCCGCGCGCGGCCAGAGCCGTACGTAGGGTTGTCTCCAACGTGGCTTCCAACGCTGCGATTTCTTTTTCTTTCATCCCTGCCAGCGCATCACTGATCGCAGATGCTACGCCTGCAAAGGCCTTCCCATCGGCAGTTAAATTATATGAAATCGAACGCCGATCACCTTCTTTGCGTTCTTCAGTCACCAATCCTTTGCGGGCCAGTGCCTTAAGCGTTTGGGACATGGTGCCGCGGGTCGTACCGAGGAATTCTGCAACATGAGAAGGAGCCCGTGAGTACCGATTTGCATTTGCCAGATAGTCCAGCGCAGCAGATTGGGCCGGGTTCAGGCTGTCAGACCAGCCTGAAGTGGCGTCTATACGGGCCAGTCGATTGATCAATGAGCGGATGCGAAGTGATATCATAGTCAAAATGATATCGATTCGATACTACATTTGCAACGAGCTATATCCCGTGGCCATACGCAATAAATTAGACAAGGAATTCAAGCACGGCCAATCCCCGGTGGAAAATCCGCAGATAGCTGCTCACGTTAGAGATCAAGTATGAGTTTCTTGCCCTTTGCGCGGGATACGCAGGTGCAGAGATAGGCTTGTGACGCCTGTTCCTCTGGTGTGAGGATGCCATCGCGATGGTCCACTTCACCATCAATTACATCAATAATACAGGCACCGCATAGCCCTTCGGAGCAGCCAAAATCCACCGGGATACCGTTCGATTTCAGTACATCTAGAATACTTTCCTCGGGAGAGACGCGCAGCAGCGCACCTGAGGACTGAATTTCAATGTCAAAGCCGGCATTTGCGCCATGATCTTCATCGGCTGCCGCCGCAAAGCGTTCAAAATGGATAGTGCCACCGCGCATACGACTGCCGGCCTCGAGCACCGAGTTCAGCATGGGTTCTGGTCCGCATGTATAGACATCGCTGCCGACTGGCATGGACTGTAGGACATCGGCCAGATTCAATCGGCCGTCGCTATCATCGCAATGGAGGTGGTAGCGATCGCCAAGACTCAGAGCGCGAAACTTGGCGTCCATCGCCGCGAGGCCTTGGGATCTGACAAGATAGTAGACCTGAAAATCACGTCGCGCATTTAACAGTTCTCGCGCCATGGCTACCAGAGGTGTTGCACCAATTCCGCCCGCGATCAGAGTGACATAGCTGGCATCTGGCTGCAGCTTGAAGTGATTGCGCGGGCCACCAATAGCGACCTCATCACCGGGGTTAAGTGCGTGCATGGCGCGTGACCCGCCGCGACCGTCAACCTCGTGCTTGACCGCTACATTTAGCTGGCGACCGTCCTGGCTCCAGCTCCAGATCGAATATTGCCGAACAAGATCCGAGCCCAAATGAACATCAATATGTGCGCCCGGTTCCAGTTCGGAAAAACGATCCTCGCAGAGTTCGAAAGCAAAATCGCTGGTGTCTGCGCTCAGCGCGGTCTTGTGAAGAAGGCGTGCAGTCCGGGTTTCCATTCGATTTCCTTCCTTCAGGGCGCAGAGTCATATCTCTCAGAACCGCATTTAGGTTTGCCATTCAATTCGAAAAATACTCATACTCGGATGAGCTGATATCACCCATAGCCACGCATAATCACAGAGTTGCCATGTCGAGACGTCATTACGATCTACCGCCCTTGACCACATTGTCCGCGTTTGAAACTGCTGCCCGTCATCTAAGCTTCAAGAATGCGGCGCAAGAGTTATCCGTTACGCCGGGGGCTGTCAGTCATCAGATAAAGGCCCTTGAGGGTGAATTGGGCGTGGCTCTATTTCAGCGCAAACACCGGGGTGTTGAACTAACGCGAGAGGGGCAAGAGCTGTTCGAGACCTTGGTGACATCGTTCAGGCAAATTTCGCGTCAGCTGTTGAAGACCCGACAAAACGGTGAGGAAGATGCGGTTACTGTTGGTTCGACAACGGCAGTTGCGGCGCTATGGCTGTCGCCGGTGACTATTCGATTTTGGCGTGAATATCCGGATTTGAACATTCACCAGATCACTCAGGACCGACCGTTTCATGACACCGGGCAGTTTGATTTCTTTATCCGCTATGGGCGTGATGCAGATACGACATTGGCCCATACCTCAATCTACCGCGATCAGCTGGTGCCAGTAGCCCGACCCGATATCGCCGACGATTTGGGCAAAGCGTCGTTGCAGGAGCTGGCAGCGCAGCGTTTGATCCATCTGCAAAGTGCCAGTCAGAGTTGGACCACATGGGCCGATTGGTTTCATGAGTTGGGCTATAAGGGTGATATTTCGGTTGGCACTCGTGTCACCAGCTATTCTTTGGCTTTGCAGATTGCACGCAAAGGGGCTGGCGTAGCGCTTGGTTGGAAGCGTCTGATCCAGCCAATGCTAGATAGTAACAAACTGGCCATCGTCGAGGGCCATAGCGTCCCCGCCCCCCGTGAATTCTATCTGGTGGGCCTGCCAGAAGATGAACTGTCACCTAATGCCCAAACGCTGAAGAATTGGATCTTGTCGGAGGCGAAAGATAGCTCAGTTTAGATGATCTCATCCATGAATGAAGTTTTCGCCTATTGAACGGACGCGGCCAGATCCTCCAATTGGGGAAAGCTAGTCTCGTCATGGAGAGTTCGATGAACACGCATAGCCAACTATCATCCGTACTGGCCCCGGTGAACACCGCAAATGGTCTGCCAAACGAACATTACGTTGATCCGGGCGTTTTCGATGAGGAAAAGCGAGCGGTTCTTTTTGCAAATTGGTCGGGTATCGGTTTTGGCAAGGATGTTCCCGAGGCAGGCGATGCTAAGCCGATCGACTTTCTTGGAATGCCCTTGCTGTTGGTGCGGGATCGCACGGGTGCAATTGGTGTGTTTCAGAACACCTGCCGTCACCGCGGCATGATCTTGGTCGACAAGCCACAGAAAATTCGCGGTGCCATCCGCTGCCCGTATCACAGCTGGTGCTATGGGCTGGACGGCGCACTGCGTACGACGCCGCATGTGGGCGGACCGGGGCAGAACACTCATGATGACATCGATATGGGCAAGTTGGGTTTGATCCGTATCCGTGCGTATATCTGGCGGGACGTGATTTTTGTAAATGTCGACGGTACAGCGCCGGAATTCACCGAAGTTCATGCGGGTCTTCTGGAACGTTGGCGGGAGTTCGAGACACCGATTTACCATGGCGGTGAGGGATCCTCGCTCAAATTGGAAGTTGCGACGAATTGGAAGCTGGCGGTCGAAAACTATTGCGAAAGCTATCACTTGCCATGGGTTCACCCTGGCTTGAACAGCTATTCTCGGCTGGAGGACCACTACAACATTGAGAAGCTTGGCGAGTACTCTGGACAAGGGACGTTGGTCTATCGCCAGCTGACTGGTGAAGATGGTGCTATGCTGCCGGATTTCGACGGACTGAGCGATCAGTGGGATGAGGGCGCGGAATATATCGCGGTTTACCCCAACGTTCTATTTGGGGTGCAGCGGGATCATAGCTTCGCGATTGTTCTTGAGCCCAAAGATTGCGGCAATACCGTTGAACATATCGAGATCTACTACGCCAAGAGCGAGCGTGAGACGCCTGAGTTTGATAGTCTGCGTGCATCTAACGCACAGCTTTGGAAAACCGTCTTTGAAGAAGATGTGTTTGTTGTTGAAGGTATGCAAAAGGGCCGTCACGGCATGCTGTTTGATGGTGGACGGTTCTCTCCTGCAATGGACGGGCCGACGCATAACTTTCACCACTGGGTCGCGACGCAGGTCCAAAAAGGGCGCTCAGAATGAGTGAATTTCTGAGCGATGGGCTGGCACGAAACTACGTTGCAGGTTCCTGGGCTGAAGGTGATCGTGGAGCAGTCATCGCAGTTGAAGATCCGGGCACAGCTGAGCATTTTGCCGACGCCGCGCAAGCCGGGGAGGTTACGCTGGCAAACGCTCTGGAGTCCGCGCGGCAGTCCTTTGAGAGGGGCGATCTGGCGGATATGCAACCTTCTGCCCGTGGGCGAATGTTGCTCAGGGTGGCACGCGAAATTCGTGCCATCGCGGCGGAAGGCGCTGATATTCTATGCCGGGAGAGCGGTAAGACGCTAAGCGCTGCGCGGGATGAGTTTGAGGAAGCCGCATTATATTTTGAGTACTACGGTGGTGTCGCGGACAAAATTGAAGGCAAGTCGATCCCGTTGGGTTCGGACTATGTCGACTATTCCGTCTTCGAGCCTCACGGCGTCTCCGCGCAGATTGTGCCTTGGAACTTTCCGGTATCAATTGCGGCGCGGTCATTGGCTCCATCGATGGCGGCGGGCAATTCGACGATCGTCAAGTCGCCCGAGTTGGACCCAATCGCCCTTGCTCTTCTCGGCAAAGCATTGGAGCGAGCCGAGGTTCCAGCTGGTGCAGTGTCGATCCTAAATGGTGTCGGCGGTGATCTTGGTGCGTGCTTGGTGGCAAGCAGTGAGATAGATCAGATCGTCTTTACCGGATCGGTGCCAACTGGGCAGGCTATCCTGCGGGCTGCAGCCGAAACTGTCACACCTTCGCTGATGGAGTTGGGAGGTAAATCTGCTGCAGTAGTATTCAAGGACGCCGATATTGATGGGCTGATGGCCAGCCTGCAATCGGGTATTTTCTTCAACGCCGGTCAGGTCTGCTCTGCGATGGCGCGCGTATTGGTGCACCGTTCGATCTATGATGACGTGGTGGAGCGTGCGGTGTCTCTGGCTGATGGGTTGCGTGCAGGTCATGGGATGGAAAACCCAGAGCACACGCCGGTGATCTCTGATCTTCAGTTGTCGCGGATCGAGGCATTGATCGCGACCGGTGAGAGGGAAGGCGTCCGTGTTGCCGCCGGCGGTGTGCGACTGGATCGTAAGGGTTACTATTGGGCACCGACTATTTTAGCCGATGTCGCTCCGAGTGCCCGGGTTGCACAGGAGGAGATCTTCGGCCCGGTCACGTGTATCACGCCGTTCGATACGGAAGCGGAAGCTATTGCTATAGCAAACGGAACTGAGTTTGGTCTTGTTGCCGGTGTCTTCACGCGGGATCTGTCGCGCTCACACCGCGTCGCCCGTAAACTTCGAGCCGGTCAGGTCTTTGTCAATGAATGGTTCGCAGGTGGCATTTCTACCCCCTTTGGTGGCGTCGGTAAATCTGGCTTTGGCCGCGAGAAGGGATTGGAGGCGCTTTATAACTATGTGCGCACCAAGAACATCGCGATTTCACTAAAGGGCTGAAGCCATGGAGCCTGACGACCTTGATAGCGCTTTGCTACGCGCCCATGCGGAAAACGACAGTGTCGCTTTGGTAAGCCTGTATTCGCGTGCAGCGGACCGGGCAGAAACGGCGAACGACATCGACCGGGCCTGTTTCTATCTTACGCACGCCTTCGTCTTTGCATTGGAAAGCGGCTCAGCTGAGGCTGAACCGCTGAATGCCCGGCTTGCGGCGCGCGGGCGGGCAAAGCTGCTCACTTTTTGAGATGTCGCAAATGGGCATTTTTATCAGAAAACCGGCTGGCACCATAAGATGGCGATGCCGACTAACCAGATCAGGTTTTCCACCCGTGGCGGATGCAGCGCGTACAGCTGATGCCGTCAACAAAGGCTCTTGAAGGGGGCATAGATGCGTACAGAAGCACAAGCAGTTGTGATTGGCGGAGGCGTCATTGGCTGCTCAATCCTCTATCACTTGGCGAAACTTGGATGGTCCGATGTGGTGCTCTTGGAGCGGGATGAGCTGACCTCGGGTTCGACCTGGCACGCAGCGGCAAATATTCACGGGCTGCATGACAGTACCAATATCAGCCGCATCCAGCACTACACTATGACGCTTTATAATGAGTTGGAAGCGGAGACCGGCCAAAGTTGTGGTGTATTTCAACCGGGCTCTCTTTATCTGGCGCAGACAGAGGAACGTGAACATCAGCTGAAGCTGCAAGCCGCTAAGGCTAAGCTTTACGGGATGAATTTCTACGAGATCAGCACCGAAGAGGCGCAGCGTCTCAACCCGCTGGTCAACTACGATGGTATTCGCTGTGTCATGTATGAACCGGATGGCGGTAACGTTGATCCTTCTGGCGTGACCAATGCCTATGCGGTAGGGGCGCGTCAGCGTGGTGCAGAAATTCACCGCTTTACACCTGTAACGGCTACCGAACAGCAGGAAGATGGCAGTTGGCTTGTTAAAACTCCCAAGGGCGACATCCGAACACCATGGGTCGTGAATGCTGCCGGCCTCTGGGGGCGCGAGGTGGCCAAACTGGCGGGAATTGAGCTGCCTTTGCAGCCGACAGAGCACCAGTATTTCGTAACCGAAACCATGGCAGATGTTGCTGAACATGGAACGCGGCTGCCATCGGTCAGCGATCGGGACGGTGAATATTATGTGCGCCAAGAGGGACAAGGGCTATTGATCGGGGCCTATGAAAAAGACATGAAGTTCTGGGCAGAAGAAGGGACACCCCTGGATTTTGCGCATGATTTGTTTCCAGATGATTTGGAACGGATCGAGGACAACATGATGAACGCCATCGAACGTTTGCCAGCGGTTGGTGAGGCGGGGATCAAACGTGTCATCAACGGGCCGATGATCTGGTCGCCTGATGCTAACGTTCTGATGGGGCCCGTGCCTGAGATCGAGGGGTATTTCTGTTGTAACGGCATCATCCCTGGGTTCTCGCAATCCGGCGGCATGGGTTTGATGGCAGCGCAGTGGCTCATAGAAGGTGAGACGCAGTACGACATGTTCGCTTGGGATCTCGCACGGTTCGATACCTGGGCCACAAAGGCGTTCACAAAGGCGCGTGTGCAGGATCAATATGCCCATCGCTTTGCGATCCACTTCCCCAATGAAGAGCGTAGTGCGGGACGCCCTGCGCGCACCCGTCCGATCTATGACATGCAGGTCGAGATGGGCGCTGTCTTTGGTCTTAATGCAGGTTGGGAGCATCCGTTGTGGTTTGCTGATGCGCCAGGTGTCAAGGATACCAATGGGTTTACGCGACAGAACTGGTGGGAGCCGGTGGGCGAGGAATGCAAGATGCTGCGTGATCATGCAGGTATCATCGACATCTCGAACTTTGCCAAATACCGATGCAAAGGGGTAGGTGCCGAGGAATGGCTGAATGCTGTTTTTGCGAATGCTATGCCCAAGACGGTTGGCCGATCCTGTCTGACACCATTGATTTCCAAACGCGGCGGTATCGCAGGCGATTTCACAGTAACCCGCCTGGCCGAGGATGAGTTCTGGATCATCGGGTCCGGGATAGCTGAACGCTATCACAAGCGGTTCTTCAAAGAAGTTCCGCTGCCGACGGACACCACATTTGTGTCCATGACCGAAGTTATGTGTGGCTTTAACGTAGCGGGCCCGAAATCACGCGAAATCCTGCAGCGACTGACCAATGCGTCACTCGCCACCGAGGACTTCCCGTTCATGCATTCTGCCATGATTGACCTTGCTGGCATCGAGGTGCTGGCGCTACGGGTGTCCTTTACCGGCGATTTGGGATGGGAAGTTCACTGCAAGAGCGAAGACCAATCCCGCCTATACGCGGCGCTATTGGAAGCAGGAAAACCGCTGGGAGCAGGTCCTGTTGGCAGCCGCGCATTGATGTCTTTGCGGATAGAAAAGGGCTATGGCTCCTGGAGCCGAGAATATAGTCCCGAATATTGGCCGCAAGAGGTTGGGTTGGATCGACTTTGCAAAATGCAGAAGGAGTTTCTGAATAAATCTACTGTGCAGACCGTTCTGGAAAACCCGGCGCGCGAGCGGTTGGTGTTGCTGCATTTGGACGAGGCCGAGACCGCGGCGTCTCGTGCTGATGCAACGGGTGGAGAGCCTATTTTCAAAGATGGGGAAGGGATTGGTCGTGTGACCTCTGGCGCATATGGTCATAGCGTTGGCATGTCCCTAGCACTTGGGTTTGTGCGGGATGTAACCCCAGGTGACGCGGTTGAAGTTATGGTTCTGGGGCGTCCGCACCGGGCCAAGATCTTGGAACGCCCACCTTTCGACCCTGATGGGGCGATCTTGCGCGGCTAACGGACCTAATTTGCACAAAAAAGGAGGCCAATATGGCCTCCTTTTTCATCGTTTGTGTCTCTAAGCGATATCACTTACAGCAGTGCACGCACTTTCTCGAGCAGAGTGGCGTTTACGGCGACTCCTTCAGATTCTGCGCGGATGCGGCAAGCCTGGCGACCATCGCCAGGAAGGCGGGCACCGTCCTGTTCGCGGATCGATGCCATCAGATCTGTTAGCTTTTCCTGAAATGCGCCGCCTGCCGTGGCCTCTGGATCAATAGCCACAAAGAACTGACCTGTCTTTGGTGGGCCACCAGCAGTGCCGGAGAAGGGGCTGGCAACGGAGCCAAGCGTTGCGCCAGTCATCGCTGCTGCCATCAGTTCAACCGTCAGGGCAATGCCGACGCCTTTGTAGCCACCAGATGGGACCATCGAACCCTTGAGGCCTGCATCGGGATCTGTGGTTGGATTGCCTTCAGCGTCCAACACCCAGCCCTCTGGTACAGATTTGCCCTCACGGGAGTGCTTCATGACCTCGCTTTTGGCGATTGTGCTGGCAGATTGGTCGATCAACAGCGCGGCATTGCCGTCTGTATCAGGGGCCGAGATAGAGAATGGATTGGTACCGACAACAGGCTTGGCACCGCCAGAAGGGGCGATAGACGCTGGTGCATTGGTAAAGCCGATACCAAGCAGACCCGCCTGTGCCAGACGCTGTGTGTGAACGCCCAATACGCCGCAGTTGTAGGAGTTGTTCACAGCCAGTACCGCGACACCCATTTCGCGGGCCAGCGGGATCAACTTTTCAAAACCTTGATCGATGGCGCTATGTGCAAACCCTGTCGCGGCGTCTACCGTGACCACAGCCGGGCGGGGCTGATTGACCACTGGCTTCGCTTGTCCGTCAACTTTGCCGCATTCGACATGCTGGGCATAAATTGGGATGTAGGCCAGACCATGCGATGCTACGCCGTCTGCCTCGGTCATTGCGGTGGCGACGGCCAGCGGGCGTGCATTCTCTTCGGATGTGCCGGCTTTTACCAGGGCTTTAAAGGCCAGATCTTCGATTTCTGCAAGGGTCAGGGTTTCGGTCGCGGTCATATCGATCTCTCTATTCTGAATAGATATTAGGAGCGCAGGGTGGACCAGCGCCCTGGGGATGAATCAGTCGTTGTCACTAAGGCCCGCACCAGCGCCTCGCAGGCGGCTTTCTTCTGTTGCAGGTGCAAAGGTGCGATGGGCAAATTTTCCGAGCTGTTCCCAGCTTTCTTCGGACACATTCGCTCGCATCACCGGTTCCAGTTGACCCGTCATATCGGCGGGTGCAGAGAACACCATCCGCTCGGTCTGCCGGGTTCGCAATACGTCGCTGGACCCTTGCACACACAGCCGTTTGCCATCGGTGGCTACGCGGGCTCCATCCCATTCGGCAGCGACGGGGCGGCCCAATCGTAGCGCAGCACCACCCATGAAAGGGACCGCCAGCAGAGGAATACTGACGTTTTCCATTGTGATCGTACCCCGCTCCAACAGACGTACAGCGCAGTCGCTCAGCGCTGCTCCTGCGATCAGGGGGCTCATACGTCGGGCAGGGGCGTGCCAGATCTCCGCCCGCAATGATACAGGCGAGACGTCAATGGATGGGATCCGGTCATTCATGTCCAATAGATTGGCCAACATTTCGGTTCCGGGGAATCCAAATGACGACAGCCAGCGCGTTCCTTTAGCAGCTTCTTCCGCTAGGCCCCAAGAGAGGCCTGCACCGCGAGCCGCACGTTTGCTCATCGCTTCGATTTCATTCAGTGAATGGCTCATGCGGGGACTTTCTCCAACTCGGGGAACACCCAGAATTCTGCATTTTCTACGGACAGTTCAGTCGGAAGTGGTGCGTTGCCATACATACAAATTCTCACCCAGCGATCCGACCGAGGGTCAAATTTTGTGGCTCCGAAGAACGCCAATTTACAGCGCAGCATATCGATCGGGAGCACCTGATCAGAAATGGTGTTGTCACGGATTTCGGCATAAGGCGCGCGACCCACGATCTGTACCCGGCGCAGCACGTGGCGATGTTCAGAGTGGCGCAGCAGGAAATCTGCGACCTGTGCCTCATCCGGCCAATGGGCGATTGCCTGATACAACATCGCGGCATCGCGGCCCGGTGCCAGAGGTTGTTCATATTCCTCAATAGGTTCTTCAAAGCGCTCGCCGAGTCTTGGCTCCAGCTTCTCTTCCGACACATACCAAGCGCGTGCCTTGTTTTCCGGTGCTTGCCAGTTGGTGTCGATCGCCCAAGAGTAAACGGTACATAGGATTTGGCGCAGATCGCCAATGCTCATCGCGCCTGCAATGCGGAAGGTCGCGGTGTTATCGGCTGACATGTCGCCGGCAAACCCGTCAACGAGTTCGCCATAAGGTTCTAGCATGAGAGATGCGATCCACTCCTGACCTTCCAGAGATAGCGTTTCTTCTGCCCAGCGGTAGAGAACATCCCACGGTTTTGCGCCGGTTAATGTTTGTACCTCGAGGTAACTGGTAACCTCATCGACGTCTGATCGCAGTGCCTGAAGCTTCTGGATCTGGATTGGATGTTCTGATGTCCAGTCCGCAATCGTCATCTTGCTACGGTCTACGAGAGAGCGGAAAAGTACAACCTCATCGCTGTGGGCTTCTTCGACGTTGCGCACGCCTTGGATCGCTTTTTCGCGTGCGGCAACCCAGTTGTTGAACAGCACCGGGTGATTTAGCAGGAACGGTGCCATACCCAAACCAGTGGAGTTACCAATACCCATGGAGCGTGCCAGCTCCGGTGCAAGTTTTGCGGCGCTGGTGCCCTCGGCTTTGGCTCGTCTGTCGGCCATATGCTGTACCAGATCGGTGACAAACCAACGGGTCAGATAAACCGACAGCATCTCTACCTGAAAAGGTGCGCGAAATTCGGGACGATCAGCGATCATTTCGCGATCTGCGGCCCCAAGCTTTCCAGAGCCATAAACAGCTGTGGTGCGCATAAGATAACCCACGGCATCGATCTGTTCTGCCGATGGTTGATGACCGGCTGCGAGAGCGCTGACCACATGTTCCCAGAGGCGCACCGAACGGTTGGCGCGCGAGACCGACAGCTCCGAACCCGAAACGCGCCCGGCTTCCTGCACGGGAATATTCTGCGATAGACGGGCGATATCCGCGTCAGATGGAACACCGTCGAAAAGTGTAAACGTTGCATCCCATGCTTCTGCTATGACCCGGTCAGATCGTTTTTCTGGTGGCAGATCATGGGCGAATGCGACGAGAGAGTAGGCACGGTCTGGTCCATGAACGGTATAAACCGCGTGTCCTTGGCCACTGTCATCTATTTCAAAAGCAGTTTGTTCAAACCTCCAGCCCTCTCGCGCGAGGCGGCGTGTTAAGACACGCATGAATGACAGGCGCGATTGGTGCATCGAACCGAGGCGCGCTAAGCGCATGACAGTGTTTGGGTCACGGCAGAGAATGTCGGTCATTCGGATTGGCCTTTGCAATCAGGTCGTTAGTTATATCCCGTATGATCTGAACAGGTCGGGCAGTGTGGGCGGGGTTCGCCGGGCGCTGGTGATACGCCCGGCAAGTATTCAGGCCTGTTTGCCTTTTGCCAATGTGATGCGCAGGGCATCCCATAGCGAGGGTAGTAGGATCAGTGACACAGGGACTGCTGTCACCACGATGAAACTCTGTAGTTTTGATACGCCGCCGGATCCAACAGAGATCAAAATGACCGCCATTACACCCATCGCGATGCCCCAGAATATACGTACTGAAGTACTCGGCGTGTCGCCTTTGGTCATCGTAGCGGAAATCACGTAGCTCATCGAATCCCCGGTTGTCGCCACAAAGATCGTGGTCAGGATCAGGAATAGGATGGAGACGACAAACCCCATTGGTAGATTGTTGGTGATGGCCAGCAGGGCTGCGGGCAGGTTAAAACCTTCAAACGCTGCGGAGATAGTTCCGGGTTCGGCCAATTCCATTGCAATGCCAGAGCCACCGATGATGGTGAACCAGAAGTTGGTCACGATAGGCGCAATGATTGACAGCATGATGATGATCGATCGGATCGACCGTCCACGGGACACGCGTGCAATGAACATCGCCATGAGTGGTCCGTAACCCATGAACCAACCCCAGAAGAACACGGTCCACCAGCCCAGCCAACCGGGGGCTCCAAATACAGCCGCATCACCGCGGTAGAGAGCCATCTGGAAGAAGTTTCCGAGATAGGCTGCAAATCCGGAGAAGAAAGAACCAAAAATGAAGCCTGTTGGGCCTGCGATCAACACGTAGAGCAGCAGTGCCGCCGCCAAGATCACGTTGATCTTGGATAGCAATTGGATACCTCGCGACAGGCCGGTCATGGCTGAGATTGTGTAGAGTGCAACCAAGGCCGCAATCACCATGAATTGCGTTGCAAAGACATCGGGAATGCCGAAGAGATCGGACAGGCCATAGCTGACCTGAAGGCCCAGGAAGCCGATTGGGCCTACGGTGCCTGCGACCACAGCGATGATCGACGATGCATCTGCAATCACACCGATAGGGCCGTTGATCGCTTTGTCACCAAACACCGGGTACAGCAGCGTCCGGGGTGCAAGAGGCAAACCTTTTTCATAGTGGTAGTGCATCAGCATAACTGTGGAGAGCGAGCCAAGTATTGCCCAAGCCAGGAAGCCCCAATGCATAAAGCTTTGTGCGATAGCCGGGGTCACGGCCGCTTCAGTTCCGCCTTCAGCGCCATATAGAGGCGGTGAATAGAGGAAATGTGCAATTGGTTCACCCGCAGCCCAGAATACGCCGCCGCCCGCGAGCAAGGTGCACATGATCATGGAACCCCACTGGAATGTGGTGAATTCAGGAGCAGCCAGACCACCCATAATAGCGCGGCCGCCGGGCAGTATGCAGAGGACGAGCCCAATCAGGAAAGTCGCCAGCAGTAGAATTTGCCAATATAGGCCAAAATATGTCGCGGAAATGTTGAAGCCCCAATCGACAAGCGCGGACAATCCATTAAGATTGACCAGCGCTGCGATACAGAACAGGGCAATAAAACCGCCTGAAAGCAGGAAAAGCGGCATATTGATCCGGCTTTTCTGCTGTGTTGTTTTCATAGATGTCTCGGACATCCGTCCCTCCCATTGGTCGGTCCCTCTCGCTATCCAGGACCGTATCTTGTCTTTATATCTCGCGCTTCAATCCCCTGATCTAGGCACGAAATTCTCTTCAAAGAAGCGGTGCCAATTGCCGCCCATCACGGCTGCGACCTCATCTTCATTCATGCCCACTTTGCGAAGCCCGTCTTCGATATTTCCGAAATCACGGTTGTCTTCGAACCAGTGGGGCATTGGCGGGAAACCAGGCGCAGATTTGGAACCTTCGCCATAGTCGATTTCTTTGGTCCAACGGCCGACCCGCATCCATTCGACGATACTGTCAGGCTGGTCTTGGCAAAGGTCGGTGCCAATGCCGAGATGCCGAACCCCGTAGCGATCTGCCGTTCTGGCGATCATCTCGCAGAAGCTTTGCAGCGTGCAGTCGGATTTGTCTTTGAGGTGATGCGGATAAATCGAAAAACCGAACATACCGCCATGTTCCGTCACTGCCCTGATCACATCGTCTTTCTTGTTGCGCAGGGCAGGGGACCAGTCATGCGGATTAGCATGCGTGATGGCAATCGGGCGCTCCGACAGCTCAGCCGCTTCGATGGTCGACCGATCCGCCGAATGGCTCATGTCAACGACGAGGCCAACACGGTTCATCTCTTTGATGACCTGCTTGCCCATGCGGGTAATACCGGTATCCTCGGTTTCGTAACAGCCCGTCGCCAGCAGCGACTGGTTGTTGTACGTCAATTGCATGAAGCGCGCGCCCAGAGTGTGGACGATCTCGACCAGCCCGATATCATCTTCGATAGGCGAAGGGTTTTGGAAGCCGAAGAACACCGCAGTGCGCCCGGTTTCGCGGGCCTTGTCGATGTCACTGGCCCACTGACCCTTCATGATCAGATCGGGGAATTGCTCAAACCAACGGTTCCACTTTTCAAAGTTCAGAACCGTTTCGCGAAAATTCTCGTGATAGGAGATGGTGACGTGGATAGCATCCACGCCGCCTTCGCGTAACTGGCGAAAAATCTTCTCCGACCAGTTGGCATATTGCAGACCATCAATCCTGAACGCGGACCGCATCAGACTGCGCCTGCGCTGATATAAGCAGTTTTGACAGTTGTGTAGAACTCGGCGGCTGCCTTGCCCTGCTCGCGAGGGCCATAGGAGCTGTCGCCACGACCACCAAAGGGCACGTGATAATCGGTGCCTGCAGTTGGCAAGTTCACTGTGACAACACCGGTGCGCGCGTTACGGCGGAAGTGCGTGGCACGGGCCAGAGATTTGGTTACGATACCAGAGGTCAGGCCAAAGTTGGTGTCATTAACTACAGAAAGCGCCTCATCATAGCTGTTTACCTTGATCACGGAAGTGAGGGGGGCGAACATTTCTTCGCGGTTGATGCGCATATTGTTGCTGGAGTTCAGGAAAATGCCGGGAGACATGTAGAAGCCCTGATGCGGCATCTCCAGACGCTGACCGCCACAGGCCAGTTCAGCGCCTTCGGTTTTGCCCAGATCGACATAGGCGAGATTTTCGTTCAGTTGCTGTTCGCTGACAACCGGACCCATCTGTACACCGGCTTCCAACGCGTGGCCGACCTTCATGGCCTGAGCGCCTGCAATCAGTTTTTCTACGAATGCGTCGTGCACACCAGCATGAACAACCAGACGTGAGGAAGCTGTGCATTTCTGACCAGTACCGCCAAAGGCACCGCCCAAGGCCAAGGTTACTGCCAGATCGAGATCTGCATCATCCATCACAGCGAGCGCGTTCTTGGAGCCCATTTCCATCTGAACCTTTGTCAGGTTCTGAATGGCGGCTGCCGCGATGCCTTTGCCTACTGGCACAGAGCCGGTGAAGGAAATTGCATTTACCTTGGGGCTTTCGACCAAGCGCTGACCGATGGAACGGCCGGAACCCATTACAAGGCTGAACAGACCCTTTGGGATATCCTGGCGATTGATGATCTCGGCCAGCGCGACGGCAGACGCCGGGGTGATGTTGGCGGGTTTCCAGACTACGGCGTTGCCATAGCAAAGAGCCGGCGCGATTTTCCACGAGGCAGTCGCTGTCGGGAAGTTCCATGGGCTGATGATAGCGACGGTGCCGACGGCTTCCCGGCGTACGTCTACTTCGATGTCGGGGCGAACTGAGTCTGCATTTTCACCAATCTGACGCAGGCATTCGGCAGCATAGTAAGTGAAGAACTGACCCGCGCGGAAGACTTCGCCCTTGCCTTCGGCCAGCGGCTTGCCTTCTTCGCGGCTCAACAGCGTGCCCAATTCCTCGGCACGTGCCATCATCTCATTTCCAATAGCATTCAGAACGGCCTGCTTGCGCTCGATGCCATAGGCCGCCCATTCGCGTTGTGCGATCTTTGCCTGGTCCAAAGTCGCCTCCAGCTGATCGGCGCTGGCCTGTGCAAAGATCCCGACCAGATCGCTCAGGTCGGAGGGGTTGCGGTTCTCGACTTCGCTTTCACCAGCAAGCCACTCACCGGCAATTAGGTTCTTTTGGATATTAGTCATTGTCAGAAGCCTCACACAGAATTCAGTTTCCATTGGTATGGACATGTGTGGAGACTTCAATCAAACTCAAATTACTGAATAGCATTTCAATAACTTTGAAGTTAGAGCTCATGGCGTTGAAAATCGAACTGCTTCGCGGTTTTGCCGCAGTCGCCCGGAGCGGCAATCTGAGTGATGCGGCTGGCATTCTGGGGCGGACGCCATCGGCTGTTTCGATGATGCTCAAGCAGCTGGAAACCCATCTCGGCGAGCCGCTGTTTGAAACCGATCGTAAGAACAGACTCACCGCGCTGGGGGCTTATGTCTTGGAGCAGGCCGAGAGCGAACTACAGCAATACGATAACATGATCAAAGCCATTGAAGGCTATGCGAAGGCGACCCATGGGCATGTCCGCATTGCTACTGTCCCCTCCATTGCTGGTACCGTTATGCCCCTAGTGTTTTCGAGGCATATCAATGATTTCAAAAACGTAGACATTGAATTGAGGGATATGGATTCGATCTCTGTCCTGCATGAACTCTCACGCGATCGTATCGATATCGGGATCGCGACACTGGGGCAAAATAGCTCAGGTCTTCATAGTCAGCATCTCTTGTCGGATGCATTTGGCGTGATCTGCGCACCAAGTCATCCGTTGGCGCGAGAGCCTGGAAAAATCGAATGGGACATGCTGCGCGACGAACGGTTGATCGCCAATAGCTTGTCAGCCGGAATCAAGGCAGAGCCGTCGCGAGAGCTCCACGAAAAGGCTCTGTTGAAAGCGCAAAACCTGACCTCCATCATGGCCATGGTCCAAGCCGAAATAGGGGTAACTATTCTTCCTGAAATGGCAGCGCGAGTGGCAAATGCCGCGGGATTGGCGTTTCGCCCTTTGGCTGATTCTCTTGCAACACGTCAGATCCATCTCCTGCGCAAAACCGATACATCACTGTCACCAGTGGCGCGACTCCTGGAGAAATATATCCTCGACTGTGCTGCTGCGCTAACCGAAGGAGGCCTATCATGATCCAACCTGACGCGCCGCTAAAACTGGCCATTCTGATCTTTCCCGGGTTCCCGATGGCTTGTCTCACGTCCTGTATCGAGCCCTTGCGAGCGGCCAATGAAATTTCTGGCAAGGTCGCCTTTAGCTGGACTGTGGTAGCTGAAACCGTCGAGTCGGTCGCCTCTTCTGCCGGGGTGACCTTTGGCACTGATGCCATTCTGGCTGATCTGACGGATTACGATTTTTTGTTCTTTGCGGCTGGCCCAAATGCACGGTTTGAGCAGCCAGCGCGTGCGAATGCAGCACTTCAGCGGCTCACCCGGAGAAAAACCCGATTGGGCGCTTTTAGCGGCGGGGTCTTTCCGCTGGCGCGGACGGGCTTGATAGCAGAAAATCCACTATCAGTTCACTGGTGCTATGAGGCTGCATTCGTAGCGGAGTTTCCAGACATCGAAAGCCACAGCACTGTGATTTGTGACGACGGTGCGTTTACGACCATTTCTGGTGCGACTGCAGTGTTTGATTACATGCTTTCACTGATCGAGGAGCACCTAGGTGGTGAGATCATGGCTGAAGTTGCATGCTGGTTTCAGCATCCTTATGTGCGTAGCGCCACGACCTCACAAAAGACGCCAGCGTTTTCAACAGCCAAGAGCAAGGATCTGCTGCCCAAGAAGGTGCTGAGGGCGATAGAGCATTTTGCAGAACACATCGAAAGCCCTATTCAAATCAGCGACGTCGCGGATGCTATTGGGGTTTCGGCCCGGTCGCTTGAGCGCAGTTTCAAAGAGGCAACAGGACAAAGCCCGCTGAAATACTATCGGATGATGCGTATGAACCAAGCCCGGCAGTTGGTGCTTTATTCCAGCACATCAGTCACCGAAATTGCCTATATGGTTGGCTACAGCACGCCTGGGGCGTTCCTGCGTATCTATCGTGAGAGTTTTGGTGTCACGCCGATCAATGACCGACGTGCCAAGAATTCCTTGCGTGTCAAAAGTGGTGATGCTCTGCCTGCCGGATAGAAACCCAACAGGCAGGCAAATATCACGTGATCGATCGGGCGGCGGTGACCAGCGCGTGGTGTAAAGATTTTGCCGATGAGCGCGGACCCAGAACTGCCATCTGGTCCTCCTCCAGACGCCACAGGAACACACCTAGATGTTCCAGCGTGCCACGAATGGCATTCCCAGGTGTCATAGTGCGTACGGGTGCGTTGCTCAGCCGCTCGAACAGATCACAGAGCCTTGGGCCGACAACGTCGAAGCGGCACCAACCATCGGTCTGTTCAACTACTGATGCAATTCCGCCAACAACTTGTTTTAGATTTCGGGCCAGCAGTTCGTGCCGGTCGTGTGGGGCTGATATCATCCATTGATCAGGCCCCATCCAAAACACCGATAGATCCTCTGACCGGGAGGATGCGCCTACATCTGGTAGTGTAATGCCATGTGTGACCTCAAGCGTCGAGTGCAGCGTCGATACTTGGTTTGCGCGCGCAGTAAGAGAGGCAAGCGCATTGTCTGTGATCTCGGCAATAGTCAGGTTGCCGATCTCAATGATCTGAGGTTTGTCGCTGCCAAGGGGAGTGAGCGGTTTAAGCTTATGCACGGAGCTTCTCCCCTTCGGGGTCAACAAAATGTGGACTGACAATTTCGACCATGACGGTTTGGTTTTCCAATGGGTTAACAAGGCGAAGCTGTTCGCCCATCCGGTTCGATCCACCTTTCACAAAGGCCAAGCCAATCGCGCTTTGCAGGATAGGTGAATAGGCGGCAGAGGTAACATACCCCTGATCATGCGCGGCATCGATCGGACCCTCAGCTGCCATGAGATGCCCGCCGGCTGGTACGCTATCCTTGGTGTCAACAGGACGTAGTCCGACCAAGTTCAAAGCTCCTTCGGCATTCATCCCCTCGCGGCGACTGAGAACATTGCCAATGCAGTCTTTTTTGGATGAGACCATACGTCCGAGACCGAGATTCAACGCAGATGTTGTGCCGTTCAGTTCATTTCCTGCCGCATGACCTTTTTCGATCCGCATGACGCCCAAGGCTTCTGTGCCATAGGGGGTGACATCGAATTCTTCACCGGCGGCCATCATCTCGCGCAGCAGTGCATCGCCATAGCGGGTGGGCACCGCAATTTCATAGGCAAGCTCGCCCGAGAATGAAATCCGGAACAAGCGAGCACGACAACCACCACATACGGTGATTTCGCCACAACCCATGAAAGGAAACGCCTCATTCGAGATGTCAAATTCCGGATCCACGATTTTTTGCAGCAGTTTACGCGCATTGGGCCCCGCCACGGCATATTGCGCCCAGGCTTCGGTAGTTGAGATCAGCTGCACATCAAGATCGGGGCAGAGGCACTGACGCACAAATTCCATATTGCGATAGACCAGAACAGCGTTGGCCGTTGTGGTGGTGACGACAAAATGATCCTCTGCCAAACGTGCTGCGGTACCATCATCCTGGGCGACGCCATCTTCCCGAAGCATCAGGCCATACCGCACCTTGCCGACCGGAAGTTTGGCGAAACCATTCGCGTAGATCATGTTCAGGAAGGCCGCGGCGTCCTCACCCTGGACATCTATTTTACCCAATGTGGTGACGTCACAGATACCGACGGAGTTTCGGGTTTGCAGAACTTCGCGATCAACCGACTGACGCCAATGGGTCTCTCCATCGCGCGGGAACCACTGTGCACGCAGCCAGTTGCCGACCTCGACAAAAACCGCGCCTTGCTCCTCGGCCCATTTGTGGCTGGGTGCCAGACGGGTCGGGTGAAAATCCTTACCGACTGAGCGACCTGCCAAAGCACCCATTGCGACAGGCGTGTAAGGTGGACGAAAGATAGTGGTGCCGGTATCTGGGATAGACTTGCCGGTCAGCTCGGCCATGACCGCCAAAGCTCCAAGGTTTGAGGTCTTGCCCTGATCGGTCGCCATGCCAAGCGTCGTATAGCGCTTCAGATGTTCCACTGAGGTGAAGTTTTCCTGATGCGCA
Source organism: Phaeobacter cretensis (assembly GCF_047372505.1). NCBI lineage: Bacteria > Pseudomonadati > Pseudomonadota > Alphaproteobacteria > Rhodobacterales > Roseobacteraceae > Phaeobacter > Phaeobacter cretensis. The sequence goes on along the minus strand of NZ_JBKBEU010000002.1, from coordinate 131,893 downwards.
AGCTGCACATCCTTCACGGTCACATCGTTCTGGAAATCCAACCAAGCGCGTTTTGCACCTTTGACATGCCAGAAAGGAGCCAGTGTGACCGGTGCATCTTCGCTGTGGGGGAGATCTACCGCCCTTGCGGAGATGCCGAGATCGCCAAGCGCCTCAATTGCCGTTTGCGATCCGCTGGATAGGGCCTGCGCAGTTGTGAACTCTCCCATCGCAGCACCGGCCACCAGTTGGCCCGCCGGAAGCCCGTCTCCGGGTACGAAGGACTGGATCGCCTCGTTCCAGGAAGGGCGGCCACGCTGGTGGCAAGTGAGGCCCAGATTGGGGTTCCAACCGCCGGACATCGCCAATGCGCCACAGTCAATGGTGCGCGTTTGGCCATCGGCCAGCCGCACGGTGACCGAGGAAAGACCATGACGACCCTTGGTATCGATGACCGCGGCCCCGGCCAGCACTTCGACCCCATCTAGTGTTGGTGCATCTGTGCGTACGTCGACTATGGCGCGGACTTCCACGCCTTTTGCCATCAGGTCGCGAGCGGTTTGATGCGCGTTGTCGTTATTGGCAAAGACCACAACCGATTGTGCAGGTGTGGTTGCCCAGCGGTTGGCATAGGCCCGCACTGCGCCTGCCAGCATCACGCCTGGACGGTCATTATTCTCAAATGCGATAGGGCGTTCAATCGCACCAGTCGCAATTAGCGCGCGTTTGGAGTAAATCCGCCAAAGCGTTTGGCGTGGCTTATTAGCGATGGGAACTGGTAGGTGGTCTGCGTTTCGTTCAACTGCGCCATAGACACCATGATCATAAGCGCCGAACACCGTTGTTCGAGGCATTATTCGCACATTGGGCAGTGCGGCCAGCTCTGCTTGTGTCTGTGCGACCCAATCGGCACCGGACAGATCTGACAGCGCAGATGTTTCACAGAGGAGGCGGCCACCGAGGTGGCAGTCCTCGTCTGCCAGAATGACCTGTGCGCCAGCGCGCCCGGCAGTCAAAGCAGCGGCCAGACCAGTTGGACCCGCGCCGATGATCAGCAAGTCGCAATGAAGATAGCCTTTGTCGTAGGCATCTGGGTCCGGTTCACCGGTCAGGCTGCCAAGCCCGGCGGCCTTGCGGATGATTGGTTCATAGAATTTTTCCCAGAACGCCCGAGGCCACATAAAGGTTTTGTAATAAAAGCCGGCTGCCAGAAAACTCGAAAACCGATCATTGATCGCCATCACATCATGTTCGAGGGATGGCCAGCGGTTTTGCGATTGCGCCTCCAGCCCGTCGTATAATTCGACGACTGTGGCGCGGGTGTTTGGTTCCTGGCGCCCGCCAGTACGCAATTCCACAAGTGCATTTGGCTCTTCGCTGCCGGCTGTCAGCACCCCACGCGGGCGGTGGTATTTGAAGGACCGCCCTAATAGGCGCACACCATTCGCCAAGAGGGCCGACGCCAGCGTATCACCCTGATGACCCTGATAGGCCTTGCCGTCGAACCGGAAAGAAAGTGGTTTAGTCTGGTCGACCAGACCGCCGGTGAGGCGATTTTTCAGCGATTGTTCCGCAGTCATTGCATAGGCTCCTGCGGATTGTTTGCAGCCTTTTTGGTCAGCGCCACATCGCGTGCCAGCTCGACCTTCAGGATTTCGTGCGTGGTTGTGTTGCGGGTTACTACCAGCCAGGATCGGTCACCTTGTTCATGGAACCAAAGTTCACGATGTACGCCTGCAGGGTTTTCGCGCAGGTAGAGGTAGTCGTGAAATTGCTGCAGAGCGGTTTCCGACAGCCAATACGGGCGGTTTATCAAACCCGCGTCGCCCAGATAAGTGAACTCCTGCGCGTCGCGAGGCCCCAGCAAAGGATGGTTTATAATCATCTGGTTAATCCCTCAATGCAGGTTTGGTTGGGCGCCTTGGCCCTTTTCGTCGATCATGTGACCGGACATGAAGCGATCCAACCGATAGGCAGTAGCGGTTCCATGTGGCCGTTCGGTTTTCAGAAGATGGGCAAAGCAGTAACCGGCAGCGGGGGTCGCCTTGAAGCCGCCGTAGCACCAGCCGCCATTGAAATAGAGGCCGTCGATATGGGTTTTATCGATGAAAGGAGAGCCATCCATCGACATATCCATGATGCCACCCCAGCTGCGCAGGAGGCGTGCGCGGCCAAGGGCCGGGACCAGTGACATACCGCTCTCGATAACATCTTCGACGACCGGTAGATTCCCACGCTGCGCGTAGGAGTTATACATGTCGATGTCCCCACCGAAGACCAACCCGCCTTTGTCCGATTGACTGCAATAGAAATGCCCGGCGCCATAGGTGATCACTCCGGGTATAAAGGGCTTTAGGCCTTCAGAGACAAAGGCCTGCAAGACGTGGCTTTCGATTGGCAGGCGCATCCCGGCAAGGGCCATCAGTCGGCTGGAGTTGCCAGCGACAGAGACACCAACTTTGCCGGTCCCGATATATCCACGAGTGGTTTCAACACCCAGAACCTTGCCATTCTCAATGCGGAGGCCGGTGACCTCGCAGTTCTGTATGATGTCGACGCCGCGGCTGTCAGCACCGCGGGCATAGCCCCAGGCAACCGCATCGTGGCGTACGGTGCCGCCACGACGATGCAGCAGCCCACCTTTGATGGGGAAACGCGCGTCATTGAAGTTCAGGAAAGGATACATCGCGCGTACGCCGTCAGTATCCAGAAGTTCGGCATCAGATCCGTTAAGGATCATCGCATTGCCACGCCGTCTGGCTGCGTCGCGTTGGGCGTCGCTGTGGATCAGGTTCAAGATGCCCCGCTGGCTGACCATCGCATTGTAGTTGAGGTCCTGCTCAAGGTTCTCCCACAGTTTCAACGAGAATTCGTAGAATGGTTCATTGCCATCCAGGAGATAGTTCGATCTTATGATCGTGGTATTTCGACCAACATTACCGCCTCCGATCCAACCCTTTTCCAACACTGCAATGCGCGCGCCACCAAATTCTTTGGCGAGGTAGTAGGCGGTCGCCAGGCCATGTCCGCCGCCGCCGATGATGACGTAGTCATAGGCTGCTTGGGGCGTTGCATTACGCCATTGCGGCCTCCAGCCTTTGTGCCCGGTGAGGGCTTCTTTGATCAGACCAAACGCAGAGTATCGCATGGGGGCTCCTGTTTCTTACAGTGTACAGTTGCCGCGGAATCACCTGAGTTTGCCGATGCGTTTTCGGACAAGATTCATCTCATAATCGACAATTCAGCTGTCGATACGACCTTCAAAGTTGGCAAAGCCGCGCCGAATTGAAGAAGGTCATGGACGCCAGGCAGCGTGTTGGATCATCTAGTTGGTGAGACAGTGTTAACAACAAAACCGGATGCTTAGGATTCTGAATTTACGAGACTGCAGAGATTGCATACTTCAGCCCAGAAACCCAAAAAACAGATATTCTTTAACACGCAGAGAATGGCCCGTAAGAGTCCGGAGCACCGAATGCTGCGTTTTACGCCCGGTGCAGCTATGCGCAGAAAGCGGACTAAGCTGCTGTCTATGCCTGATCTCTGGATGTCAGGAAAGGAACAAAAAGCTGACCTTCGTTCTTTGAAATTTGCCCTAGCTAAATGAAGGGTTTTTGTGGATGGAACATCTGAAAAAGAGGAACTGTAACATTCAGCAAGGCCTTGTAGCCCAAATCGTATGAAGGGCGTTCTTCCCCTTCCTTACGCCGGACGGACTAGCCTAGGGCCACAGTGACAGGTATGCCAAGCGCAGTATAGCGATTGAGCACGGCGATGCGGATTTGGATCTTGGCGACCTGCCTGTCGAAGTCCCGTACCATGAGAGATTGGCCCATCAGTTTCAGGCAGTGCATCTTGGTTTCGACGCGGCTTCGTCGGTGGTACCCGCTCCAGCGTCGCCACACAGTGCGTCCCAGATATCGTTGTGCGCTGACCGCGTCGTTCCGAGCGAGAGCTCCGGCGCTCGTCGGTTTCCAGGGTTTGGCATTTTTGCGTGGTGGGATCACCGCGTGAGCGTTTCTGGCAGCACTGGCTTCGTGGCATTTGCGCGTGTCGTACGCTCCGTCTGCCGTGACACTGCCGATATCTTGGTGGGGTGGAATTTGGTTCAAGAGATCGGGCAACACTGGCGCATCACCGATGTTGCTGCTGGTCACTTCTACAGCCCGAACTTCCAGCGTTTCCTCATGGATCCCTATGTGTATCTTGCGCCAGATACGACGTTTGGAACCACCATGCTTGCGGGCATTCCACTCGCGTTCACCTTCGGCTTTGATCCCTGTGCTATCGATCAAGAGGTTCAGGGGGCCAGTGCCGCCGCGATATGGAAGGCTGACATTCAGTGTTCGTTGACGGCGGCAAAGGGTGCTGAAGTCAGGTACCGCCCAATCCAGCCCGATGAGTTGCAGCAGGCTTTGCACAAACCTTTGGCCTGTCGCAAAGGCAGTCCGAACAGCACCTTCAAAGTGAGACACGCTTGGATCGTAGCTTCACTAAAGTTCTGTTGCTGACCACGCTTGCCGCTCGGTGATGGGACCCAAACCATCTCAGGATCAAACCAAATAGACAGGGAGCCACGACGCTTCAAACTGTCATTGTATGACGACCAGTTTGTCGTCTTGTATTTTGTAGGGGATCAACGGCTCATAGCTCCCAGCTATCATGCTGGATTCATGAGGTGAATCCTTCACGCAATTTGTGCAACAAAGCCGCCTCGGATGATCGGCGAAGCATCAACCAAGGCTCAGGTTTCTCCATGAACGTCCGCTTTCGGGGAATGTGACTGGAGCTTACACACTCGTGGCATAGCGATTGTCGCAGGCAGCTCTAATGTCTGCTTTGGGACGCTGTCGACCACCTAACGATGCTTAGTCTACCGTCCTGACGCGCGATCAGCATGCCGCACCGCCGCAAGACTGCTCTGGGCCCAACTATCGAATTCTCCGCATTTAACGCAGGGCCGCTGCTCAGAAGAAACCGTTCATTTTGGTAGGTCATACAGCCCAAGAGAATTTTCGTCACGATCAGAAAACTCGGAATAACTCACGACATTTGGGACCGCGATAGCCTCTCCCGTATTTACTCCAGCTTCAGCTCCGGCGCGTTGAGTTATTTCAATGTCATTGACCAAGAACCGGACGGTGGTTTGTCATGATTGCGAGGTGTCTGCTTCGAAGATCTGAGACCAAACATTTGGTTCCGCTTTAAACTCCGCTACGCCGGGAACCGGGTGCAGAACTTCGACATCCGAACCAAAGAAATTGAGGTGCCAAACCTCCGCGTCATCGATGGACGTCACGGGAATTCCAATTGTGACTTCACTGAAAGGATCGGCAATTGTAACACTGTTGTAGCGGCTATGATCAGCGCATGCATTAGGTCACTCCGCCAGTCAGGTCCTCGGCAAGCATCAACGCATTACCATCGGGATCGAAAAACGTTGCGGTTTTGACCATGCCTTCGACGACATCCGTCTCACCATCGAACTTTACGTCGGCTTGTTCCAGTTTTCGCCGGGCTCCATCCAAATCAGCGATTCCAAAGACTGGAACGCAGTTGCCCGGCGCAGGCTTAGTGTGTTCGCCTAGGCCGATTACAACACCGGGTGTGTTTGTCTGAATCTCTGACCATCCAGCCTCATCGGCGTGGTAATGCAGTTCGAAACCTAACATGTTTTCAAACCACTTGGCACTCGCATGTCGATTTTTGACCGACATTGCGATGGTAATAGTTTGATCAACTGAAATGAGGGACATCGGCTTTCCTTTTGACTCTAAATGTAGTAACTATACTTTATGGACATTAAGTTATTTGTCAACATTACTTCAAGAGCGTGGGCCTGGCCTATACTTTGTCAGTTGCACGTCGGTACTCCTGGTCGACAAGCGCCACTGTTGGCGGCAACTGGCGCTGGCAGGACTGCTTTCGCACAAAGTATGGAACATCTGATCGCAATAGGATTGCTTGAACGAAACCCTGGCTATGGCCATCCATTGCGACCAGAATTTCGACTTACGCAAATTGGAAAATCTGCCGCCAAACTCGCTAGTCAAATCAACAGCGTCTCGACTGAAATAGATCAAGACCTGCTTCGGCGTTCCTGGACCCTACCTGTTTTGGCATCCCTTCATACCCCACGTTATTTTTCAGAAATCAAACAAACCCTGTCACCGATAACGGATCGCGCCCTGTCGCAGTGTCTGAAATCAATGGAGGGACAAAACTGGGTGTGTCGCAGAGTCGACGAGGTCGCTCGGCCACCCAGATCTCTATATGCGGCGGTGAAAACCGGCGAGGTTATAAGTCAGGTCACGGCGTCTGAAGTTATTTTCAACTAGCAGTGCCTGTATTCAATTTGGAAACCACGGAAGGTGGCGTTTTCCGTACTGCCGCCGGTCGAAGAAGCAAGATACATCGGCCTGCAGCATCGGGATCGCTGTTCGTAACACGAATGTCTGCTTTGAGCTGTGGACGGCAAGGTAGTGTCACAAAGTTCCGGATTTGAGTTGCGTTGCCTGGCGCATCGAGAGGGACCTCCCATTTTCCCGAGCCTCAGTCAGGATTGAAGAGTTGATCAGTTTCAAAGGCGCGCAGTACCCGAAATCCGTGATCCCGTACGCCGTGTATTTTTACGTTCGTTTTCCCGTTTCGTATCGCGATCTCGAAGAGATCATGGCCGAACGCGGCGTGGATTTGGATCATGCGACTCTCAATCGGTGGATTGAGAAATATGCGGGCGCTATTACCAAAGAAGCACATCGTCGAAAGGTGCCAACGGGTTGTTCGTGGCGGATGGACGAAACTTATGTAAAGGTCAAAGGCCAGTTTGACCAGGCCGAGCAGTCTGGCTTCGCGCAGTTCGCCGCGCTTGCTGGATAAGTGTGTCCACTCGTAGAGCTACCTTTGGCGCGGCGCAAACTTTGCGACACTACGCACTTGCACCCTCTTGATAGACACCCAACCCGATCAACGTGGTTTTGACGGTGAGCCAAAGTTCATCCTCATCAGTCAGCGCCTTTGCAAAGGCGCTGAGCCCAACCATTAGATTTTGCAGTGCCAGCGCTGTTGCCCGTGTGTCGGCCAAGTTTGGCAATTCACCACGGGCGACAGCGATTTCTAAAAGCTCTTGAAATTTGTTGGCACTGTTCATGACCGCGTCCACAATCTCTTGCCCAAGCTCATTCCCATCGCCCGTCAGTTCGACCAGACAATTGACCGCCAGACAACCGCGATGCTCCGGGTCGGCAGCGCGTTCCTTACAAATCTCGCGGAAGGTGCCTGTGATCAATTCTGAGATCGGCCGGTCGGGCAAATCGCCGTAAAGAATGCGATCTGGTGTCTGTTTGGCATAGGCGGCCAGCACTTCCTTGAACAAGCCCTCGCGTGATGCGAACGCATTGTAATAGCTTGAACGGTTGATCCCCAACGTCTCGGATATGGTTTTAACCGTGCTGGCTTGGTAGCCGATCCGCCACATCTCCTGCATCGCGGTTTCTATTGCAGCCTCTCGGTCAAAGCTTGATGGGCGCCCCATTTTGGTCTCCAAATAAAGTTTTGTTCACTTGTGGACAAAACGCGTTCAGCATGTTTTATACATGCATGTACAAAACGAAAACGTCAAGGAGACACCCCTATGAACGCTTTTTTAGTGTCGCGAATTCGCGTGAAAGACCCAGCAAAGATGCAAGAATACGCGCAGGCGGCAGGCCCGACGATTGCGTCTTATGGCGGGCAGCTGGTGGTGCGTGGAACATTTGCCAAACCGCTGCTTGGAGAGGCAGATGACCATCAAGCCACAACTATCATCCAATTTCCGGATTTGGCCGCCATCGACGCCTGTTTCTCGTCGCCAGAGTATCAGGCACTGACCGCACTGCGCGAGGCTGCGGGCGACATGCAGTTGCTCGCCTACGAAGACCTGGCCAACTAACACCCCACTACTCACCTCAGACTGAACAATCAACCGGGCAGCGGTGCTGACCCGGACAGGAGAAGCTGTACTTGATCTACTGAAATCAACTACGGTTGCATTGGCATTGGCATTGGCAGCTGCGTTTGCGCCCGTCAATGCACAGGAAACCGGGTCAAAATTACCCGCCATTGCTATTTCGGAAGAACTCACCATCGCGCGCAATGAAGTGGCGGTCTTGGGATCTACGATGTCCTATCTTGAACAGGGCGAAGGCGAGGCGGTGGTGTTTTTGCACGGCAATCCGTCAGCAGCCTATCTGTAGCGCAATGTCATGCCCTACGTGGCCGAAACCCATCGCGCAATAGCACCCGATCTGATCGGCATGGGCCACTCTGGCAAGCCCGAGATCGACTACACTTTTGCCGACCACGCAGACTATCTGGATGCCTTCATCACGGCGATGGATCTGGATCAAGTTACCCTTGTCAGCCACGATTGGGGGCCGCTCTTGCTTGGGATTTTGCGCGGCGTCATCCTGATAAAGTCGCGCGATTGACCTTCATGGAAGGCGTCTTACCGCCTGCTGTCCCGCAGCCAAGCTATGAGGCAATGGGCGAAGAGATGGGCGGCATGTTCCGTGCCCTGCAAGACCCTGAACAAGGCTAAGAGATGATCATGGAAGGCAACATGTTTGTCGAAGGCATCCTTCCGATGATGATCAACCATCCTCTCGGTGAAACAGCCAAGGCTGCCTACTGGGAGCCATACCTAGACGTTGAAAGCCATCTTCCCACATGGATGTGGCCTCGCGAAGTTCCTATTGGCGGACAACCAGAAACTAGCGTCGCGTTGATGCAAGACATCGCAACCTTCATGGGCGAAACAGAAATGCCTGTCCTTTTGGCCTATGCGGAACCCGGCGTGCTCGTGCCACCTCAGGCGGTACCATTTTACACCAACCTTATTGGCGATTTGGAAACCGCATTCATCGGCCAAGGCCTTCACTTCATTCAGGAAGATCAACCCGATGCCATCGGTCGCGCCATCGCTGACTGGTTGCGACGGAACTAATCCAACAAAGTAACGGAAACTCTCATGAAGTTCTTTCACCTTCCCGCAAGCTGCTCATCTGCAGTCCATGCCGCACTCAAAATCACAGGAATCCCGTTCGAGATTGAGGCCGTCGATCTGGCCAGCAAATCAAAGGCTTTTCAAGCAGCCAACCCCTTGGGAAAAGTACCTGCGCTACTAGACGATGAAGGATCACTGTTCGAAGGCGGAGCCATTCACCTTTGGTTGGCTGCGAAATTTTTGATACAGTGGGCACTAGCTGAGTTCAGAACCGGCAACGATGCGGGTCAACCATGAGCCGCATCGTTCGTTGGCCCGCTCACAAATTGGTTTTTTGATGAGATCTTGGTCAGATCAACGATGGCTGGCCTCCGAAAACAGAGAGCGTAGGGTCTGGTTCAACGGACACCTATTTATATTGGCTCATCTGTCTCATTGCTGAAGCGGTGACTCCATGTTGCGCCCGAAATGCCCGACGAAAGGCATTCGTGTCGGAGTATCCTGCGAGTACGGCAATATCATCGACGCTTTTCCGGCTCGTTTGTAAAAGGGTCTTAGCCATCCTTAAACGCACGGTCTGAATGAATGCGCGGGGCGATTGCCCCAGCTTATCGTTGAAGTACCTCTGCATAGTTCGCGGGCTCATCCCCAGATGTTGTGCAAGCGCAGCGACGGATTTGTCTTTGATATCAGCCTTTCGAACCCATCGATCCGCTTTGGCAATGCGTGGTTCTCGCAGCGCATCGACCAACGGGATAACAAAATCCTCTTGCGACGCCCTGTCTTGGTTCAGAATAAAGTATCGGGCAATGCGTTCCGCATGGGATGCACCGGCATCGATTGTGATCCAGGATAGAATGGCATCGAAATAGGCCGCGCCTGCGCCTGCTGTGGTGATCCTTCCATCCTTAATAACCATGTGTTCAGTCTGAAATTTCGCCGAGGGGTAAGTGTCCCTCGCCTCTCGTGTGTTCCACCATGACGTTGTCGCATGCCGACCCGATAGAAGGCCGGCCTCAGCCAGCAAAAGCACGCCTGTGCATAGCCCGATGATCGGAGTCTGTGGTCGAAGTTGCGTGGATAAGAATTCCATGATGTCTGGATGTGAAGCTAGAAACCTACGTCGCTCTCCCGCGTCATATCCACCAAATCCCGGTACAATAAGAAGGTCACAATCGGCCGCTTCTTCCAGTCCAATCGATGGGACAAGCGCAACACCGGACGTTGTTTTGAACGGGCCAACCGCCGCGAGGTTCCACGCGTAGTGGGGTACAGTCGATCGGCCTTGGGCTGGATATGCGGAGCGGATGGAATTGGCGACATAGAACAAATCGGCCGGACCTGTGATCGATGACGCGAGCGCGCTGTCGAACCCCAGAGTGACAATTCTTGTTGTTGCTGGCGGAGCCTTTCTCATTTGTCCGATATTGCAAGAAAAAATTCCCTTTGGCCACTCACCGATAGGATTTGACACCTCTATGTGTCTTCCAGACATAGAGGAGAGCAATATGAAACTGTGTTTCATTGGTATGGCCACGGTCGTTTTTGAGATTGGCGGGTCCCGGTTTATCACTGATCCCGTCCTAGATCCTGCAGGAACGGGATACACTCTGGGATCAACCGGAGCGGTTCGTTATGTGAACGAAGTCGGCCCCGCCACAGCGGTAACAGACATTGGGCCGGTGGACTATGCATTGGTCAGCCACGATCATCACAAAGACAATCTAGATCGCTCGGGGCGAGATTTCCTCAAGACTGCAACAAAGACGTTTACAACAACGGCCGGGGCGCAAAGGCTTGTCCAAAGGCACGGTATCGATGCGGTCGGCATGCAGCCATGGGACCAAAGGGAACTCACCTTACGTGATGGCACGGTCTTGCGCATCACTGCCACCCCGGCGCGCCATGGTCCTCCCGTCGTTGCAAAACTGCTTGCCGGGCCGGTCATCGGCTTCTTGTTAGAGTGGGATGGTTTTCAAGATGGTGCTGTCTATTTGACTGGCGATACACGGCTTTTCGAGGGAGTTCGACAGGTTGCACGCGATTTCGATGTTGGCACTGTTTTTATGAATCTACGTGCTGGCAGCTTTGGCTTAACGGGCTCAGTGTGCTATTCTATGCCTGCTACAGAAGGCGCGAAAACGGCGGAACTGTTCCCCAAAGCGCGTATCATTCCTTTGCACTATGATGGGTGGTCGCATCTATCCGAAAATCGTAGCGATGTGTTGAAGGCTTTTGACGTCCCACACTTAAACCAGCGCCTGCATTGGCTTCCAAAAGGCCTGGAGGTGTCGCTCGAAGTCTAGAGGTGTTGCGCGGACACCCGGACACCCGGATAAGCGTTGGCCCGTTTTTCAAGGCAGCGGACATTCGTTTGCCCTGCAGAGCTGGTCAGAATGGGCAGGATTCAGTCGTTCCTTGGGTTGGCAAGCAGGATCAATGCCAACCCAAGAGGGCGAGGGCGGCAGTGCAGGTTACAGCAACATTTCGCTGTATGCGCGGCAATACCAGCTTTTGGTGAACTGTACTGGTCGTCGACGGTCCGCACTCAGGTGGACCGCTAGACTATTTTATGAACTCTTTACCAGAGCGTCGACTTCCGCGTCGGCGCGGGAAAGCGCGGTATCATCCATAAAGTGCCTATCAGCGGCAATAAATGTGACATCTGAAATCCCAATGAAACCAAGGATATGGCGGATGTAACCACTTGCAAAGTCGATGTCCGATCCGAAAGGCGTGCCCCCCGACGCGAAGACGACGATGGCCTTTTTGCCTGTCATCAGGCCTTTGGGACCATCTTCAGAGTACGCAAAGGTTCTACGTGCCCTGCAGATAAGGTCGATCCATAATTTCAGACTGGCTGGCACGGAAAAGTTATAGACCGGCAACCCGATGATGAGTGTATCTGCCGCTTCGATTTCGCCTATCAAACTGTCTGATAGCGCCAGCGCTGCATGATCCGCGTCTGTTCTTTCCGCCTCAGGCGTGGAGTTGGCGGTAATCCAAGCCCCATCAATTTGTGGCAACGGAGTGTCGAGATCGCGCGTCGTGATCACTGGCGCGTGCCCGTTTTCGTGCAATCCCTCGATAATACGGTCGGTGAGACGGCGGCTTTGCGCGGTTTCTGTCTGGGCACTGCTGTAGATGCGAAGAATGTTCATAGCGACGTCCACCCACCATCAACTGCAATTTCCGAACCACGCATGTATGAGGATGCATCGGACGCGAGGAACAGGACAGCGCCTGCGATCTCATCAGGTGTGCCGAACCGACCAGCGGGCACTTGGGAAACGATGCCAGATGCCATCTCACCCAATTGCTCCTCGCTCATGCCAAGTTTGCTGTAAATTGGCGTCTCGGTCGGGCCGGGAGCGACGGAATTGACGCGAATGTTCTTGTCTCCGAGTTCCGCGGACAGAGTGCGCGTTGCAGAACGCAACGCTGCTTTGGATGCCGAATAAACAGCCATACCCGGCATGCCGAGTTCATCAAGGCAAGATGTGTTCATTACAATAGAGCCGCCCGAGTTCATCACAGTCGAGACAGCCTGCACAAGCATCAGCGGGGCGGTGAAGTTGACCATCATCTGGGCTTGCGCTTGTTCGGCGTCAATCTGTCCCAGCGGGGTAGGCCAGGTTACGCCAGCATTGGCGAAAAGGATGTCGATGGTGCCAACTTCGGACGTCAAGCGCTCGACCAGCGCGTCGCTGTCTTGCGCATGTTCGGCGCGCCAGCGGATGGCCAAAACACTGGCGCCTTTGCCAGATAGTTCGGCACGGGCGGTTTCGAGACGCGCCTCGTCCTGACCTGTGACGATAAGAGTTTTTACACCCTCGGCGATGAAACGTTCAGCACTGGCCCGGCCAATGCCTGTGGTGGCTCCGGTCACCAGTGCGACCTTGTCTTTGAGTTGCATGTTCTCGTCCTTGCATTTGATTTACTGATTGGTTAGATAAGTAAGGGAGGCTGGATTGTCCACAATTAAATACTGATCGGTAAAATAAATGTCTGAAATAAACTCGGGAGAACCCCGCACGAAAGGGCGACCGCCCTCTATAGACCGGGTCGCTGCTCTGGATGCGGCTGTGCTGACTTTCTGGGAAAAGGGGTATGACGGCACATCGCTAACGGATCTAACAGATGCGATGAAGGTGTCGCGCCCGTCGCTTTATTCTGCGTTTGGTGACAAAGCCAAACTTTTTGACGCTGCTTTGTTGCGGTATGCGCAGACGATTGGCAGTGCTGCGATGGTGGCATTCCAAGCTGAGCCGGACATTGAAAAAGCTGTGCGGACCTTTCTGCGGGTGTCCGCAGAAGGCAATACTGCTAAGGGCCGACCTAGTGGTTGCTTGATCGGCTGTTGTGCACCCGCAGCCGCCGAATCCGATCCTGACGTAAGACAAAGGTTGGATGACCTTATGTCCGCCACCGAAAGCCAATTGGCATTGCGGTTCGCAGCTGAACCTGACCTTCCATCCGTTCCTGAGCCAACGGCCCGCGCCGCCTTGATGCTCGATTTTTTGTATGCGCAGGCCATTCGAGCGCGCGCGGGCGCGTCTCGGGCTGACCTGATGGACGGGCTGAATACACGGGTTCAGGCGGTCTTGGGATATCAAACCTGATGGGAACTATGGCTGACGGTAGATGGGTTACGGATGCTGATATCGCGACCGCTAAAGACGGTGCATGGCAACGTACTCCGTCCGTTTTACGCGGAATCGTGAAGCCGGCTGGCTCCAAAGGTGACTTTGTCGCGGAGGCAGGGCGCTATCATCTTTATGCAGCGTGGAATTGCCCGTGGGCCCACCGTGCCCTGCTCGGACGCGTATTCAAAGAGCTAGAAGGTGTGATTGGCGTGTCATATTGTGCCCCACGTCGCACCGATCAGGGATGGGTGTTCACTCGGGAGTATCCTGATGATCTTCATGCCAGCAGCGCCTTGCATGAACTTTATGCGCAGGCAGTTTCTGATTATTCTGGGCGCGTGACAGTTCCAATCCTCTGGGACAAACACGCCTCTACGGTTGTCTCGAACGAAAGCGCGGATATTTTGCGCATGATGAGCAGTGCTTGGAATGACGCCGGTGCCAATGACCTTGACCTCTATCCACTCGCCTTGCGCCATGAAATCGACGGTTGGAACGAGCGCATTCACACAGGCCTAAACAACGGTGTCTATCGTGCAGGCTTTGCCGAAACGCAGGCCGCTTATGAAAGCGCCGTCAGGGAGGTATTCAAAATGTGAGCGATACCTGAACTGCGTCTCCTATTCCTTCTGAGGGTAGGGGCGTTGGCCGAGCTCTTCCATCATCTTTTGGCGAAAGACTTCTGCGGGGGTCTTCCATCCGAGGCATTTTCTGGGCGTCGCGTTGAGGCGGTCACAGATCATTTTCAACTCATGATCTGAGACCGCCGCGATGTCGCGCTTGCGAGGCAGCCATCTTCGCAACCTTCGATTGGTGTTTTCGACTGTCCCTTTCTGCCACGGACTGGACGGATCACAGAACCAGGTTTGCGTGCCGATCTCGGCTTGCAGATGAGGCCAGCTGACGAATTCGGTGCCGCGATCGAAGGTGATAGATTTGCGGGCCAGGTGGGGCAGGTCGCGCACGGCCTTGATGATCTTGCCCATCACAGGTTTTGTTCGCTTGTTCGGGTTCTTCAGAAGCACGGTGAACCGGCTCACGCGCTCAACTAGCGAGGTCACGTTTGATTGCCCAAAGCGTTGTTTGAACAGCATCAAATCGCCCTCCCAGTGACCGAACTGGCGGCAGTGCGCCACGTCATCGGGACGAAACAGGATACTGACATCGCGGTCGAACTTGAGCGCCTGGCGTTTCCTTGCCCGGCGAGGCCTGAGCGACTTTCGGTGCTCGGGCAGGTACCACCAGAGCTCTTGGTCCATGCCTTCTTGGGAAGAGATGTAGCGATAGATCGTTTCCTGGCAGACACGCAGCTTCGCGCCTTCATAGATCATGCGATTGCCGATCTGCTCGGGCGTCCAACCTTGTTTGATGCGTGCGATCACCGTCCTGCACAGGTCTGGATGTCGGATCAGCTTTCGCTGCACGGACCGGCGTTTGTCCGTCTGCAATTGAGCAGCATGACCGAAGTATCCCGCATACTTCTTCGGGAACGCATCATCAGCCCAAAAGTTACGTTTGATCTCGCGAAAGATCGTCGATTTGTGGCGCTTCAAGACACGCGCCATCTCTCTGACGGGCACTTTAGCGTGCCACCAGTTCTCAATCTTGCACCGTTCCTGAACGGAAAGTTGCGAATACACAGCTCCCATGCGATGTTCTCCTATTAGATAACTCGTTGTTTTCTAATAGGAGTCGCACTTCAGGGTAGCGCGCTCCCGGCTACATTCGCTTTCTCCAATAAGAATAGTTATGGTAATATTTTGTCGATATGGTTATAAGTTACAGGATCGAACGCGACGTTATGACTTCAATGCCTGAGCAAGATCTTGGATGCCCTTTTTCAGTGTCCCTTCTGTAAATCCTGCGAAGCCCATCACGAGTCCGTGGCGGGCGGGATCATTTGAAAAATAGGATGATAGCGGTTGAACACTAACTCCGGCTGTTTTTGCACGATGTGTGGCCTCGATATCGGTCATCCGTGCGCTGAGTTGGGGAGTGAAAGTCGCGATTAGATGCATTCCCGAGGGTATTGGGTCCACCTCGAATAGGTCGCTCGCGTATATTGCGATCGCTTGCAGTAGTGCCGCTTGTCGTTTCGCATAAAGCCGTCGCATACGCCTGACATGAATGGCAAAATCACCGCTTTGCATGAAGCGGGCCAGAACGGGTTGCATCATCAGCGAAGCCTGTGGATCTGCCCGGTCCAATGAGATTTGAACATTTGGCAGTATTGAATTGGGAAAAACAACAAACCCAAGACGCAATTCAGAGAAAATTACCTTGGAAAAACTTCCAACGTAAATAACTCGATCTTGGTTGTTCAGGGCCATCATAGCCGGGAGCGGACGCCCCTGAAATCGGAACTCGCTGTCAAAGTCATCTTCTATTACATAGCCTTGGTTCGCAATAGCCCATTCGATTAGTTCAAGTCGTCGAGATAGCGACAGGGTTACGCCCAAAGGGTAGTGCCGCGACGGAGTAACAATAGCAGCCGTCGCACTGGATGTAAGTTGCTCGGCGATTTTGATATTAAAGCCATTTTCATCGACCATTGATGGTACCGGAACCATACGGTTGCGGTGTAGAGTACGATTCAAAACCGAATAACCGGGATCCTCAGTGAATACTTGATCGCCGTCACGCAGAACGACTGCGCCAATCAGGCCAATAGCGTCGACCACTCCTGCGGTGATGAATATCTGTTCAGGGGAGCAGACGAGGCCACGCCATTCTTGCAGGTGGTCAGCGATTGCCGACCGTAGCGGCCGCCAGCCAAATGGATCAACCCGCGTCAAAAGAGCCGGTTCCGGGCTACGCCACGCCTGGTCGTGGTGGCGGCTCCATTGTCGGTAAGGAAACAAGTCGCGTTCTAGCGCAGACATATCGAATGGCTGTCGGGCTGTGGAGGCTTCGATCTCGAATTCGCGGGTGGATTTGCGTGGCGCCGACATTGCGGCAGCGGGCACTTGTTCGGGCAGCTCAGCCTCAACATAGACGCCAGATCGTGCGCGCGCCTCCAGATATCCCTCGCTGACCAATTGGTCGATGACCGCAGACACTGTGACGCGTGACACCGACAATTCTTCTGCCAGCGTGCGGCTTGACGGCAGTTTTGACCCTGGCGGCATCATGCGCTCCAAGATCATCCGCCTAAGCTGTAACAACAGCTGAGCTTGCAGCGTTTCTTTTCCGCTACGATCAAGTGATATGGAGAGCAACGCCGCCCCGGTTCTGGCCTTAGTCATAGATCTATAACTGGGAGATAGGACCAGACCAGTCAAGGTCTGCCTAAATATGGCAGGCACATGGAAACGGATTTGCCCCTGCCCCCGCATTCACAGGTTTGTGGGCGCGAATCTAAGGCCTTCCTACTCGTTCGGGCGAACGCGGGCGGCGGTTTTGTTGGCGAAGGCTTCCAAACGAGCGCGGGCTGCGGGTTGTGTATTCACGACACCGGCAACCACGGCCTCTGCATAGGCAGCATCCATACCTGACATATTGTTCAGATGGCTGATGGCGGAGCAGATCGCATAATTAGTCAGCGGCAGGTTTTGGGCTGCCCGATCAGCAAGCTCCAAGGCTTTGTCGAAGCTTGATCCTTCGATGATGTATTGTGCCAGTCCCAGATCGACCGCTTCTTGCCCCTGATAGACGCGACCCATCATGATCATGTCGATCATCCGGGACTTACCAATCAGATCCGAGACGCGAATGGTTGCTCCGCCGCCGGTGAAGATGCCGCGTTGTCCTTCAGGAAGGGCAAAATAGGTGGTTTGGTCAATCACACGGATATGGGCTGCACTGGCAAGCTCCAGCCCGCCGCCAACCACTGCGCCCTGCAGCGCGGCGATTACGGGTACACCGCCGTACTCCATTTTGTTGAACGCTTCGTGCCAGCGCAGGCAAACATGCATGAATTCATCTGGGCTGCGGTCTTCTTTCCAGTGTTCCACCAGATCCAGGCCCGCGCAGAAATGGTCCCCTTCGCCGGCCAGAACCACAGCTTTCACGCCGGCGCGATGAGCACCACTAAAGAACTGAACCAGCTCTTCGATGGTTGCAGTATCCAGTGCGTTTCGTTTGCTTGGGCGGTTGAGGGTGACGATGCAGACACCGTTGTCGCGCACTTCAATGGCGAGGTTCTGGTAGGAGCTGAAACTGTCTTTTGCCAACATGGCTAGATCCTTTCGGATTAAATTGAGAAATGCGCTCGTTGGCGCAAGATTCATATGCGTCAGAGCAGGCTGGCGTCATCGTAAAGGCTTGATGAGCCGCCAACGATTCGCGCACGATTGCTCTCGCACTCGACCAGCACATGCTGTGAAAAGATCCGTGCAGTAGCGATTTTCTGCGCCATAAATTCTGGGTCTACGCCTTGTGAAAGCTGTTCGTCGGCAGCCAAAGCCGCCCGAGCAAGTTGCCAACCCGCTGCAAGGGTGCCAGTCAGATTGAGGAAAGGTACGCTGCCACCGAAGGCCGAGCGAGGATCTTGATGACTGGTTTCCAGCAACCAGGACAGGCTAACATCAAATGCCTCGCGCGCGCTACGTAGCCCGCTGCCGATTTCCTGAGCTTTGGCGTTGCCCGCCAGTAGTGCAGTTTCTGTCTCTGCGATCATGGCGGCGAAGCGGCGCGCGGTTTCACCGCCATCGCGCAACACCTTGCGCCCCAGTAGATCGTTAGCCTGAATGGCGGTGGTGCCTTCATAGATAGGTAGAATGCGTGCGTCGCGGTAGAATTGTGCAACGCCGGTTTCCTCAATGAAGCCCATACCGCCATGGATCTGCACCCCGAGAGAAGCCACTTCTACCGCTCGCTCGGAACAGAACCCTTTGACAAGTGGAACCAGAAATTCAGCCATTGGCAGCGTATCCGCTTGGGTTTCCGCATCGCCATTTTGCGACAGGTCGAGCCAACCCGCTGCAGCCATGCTGAGGGAGCGCCCCCCTTCAACCAATGCACGCATATGCAACACCATCCGGCGTACGTCCGGGTGGCCGATAATCGACGGACTTTGGCCAGGGTCTACTCCAATGGCGCGGCCCTGTACCCTCTCTTTTGCGTAAGCGAGAGCGTGTTGGTAAGCGCGGTCTGCTAGGCCAACCCCCTGCACACCGACCGCAAAACGCGCTGCATTCATCATCGTGAACATATATTCGAGGCCGCGATTTTCTTCACCAATCAGATAACCGATAGCACCCGCGTATTCTAACACAGCCGTTGGGCTGGCCCGGACCCCCAACTTATGTTCAAGACTGACACAATTAACCGAGTTGCGCTCACCCAATGAGCCGTCCTCATTGACAAGATGCTTTGGAACAATGAAGAGGCTTAGCCCTTTGGAGCCTTGCGGTGCATCGAGAGTCCGAGCCAGCACCAGATGAATAATATTCTCTGACAGCTCGTGTTCGCCATAGGTGATGAAGATTTTGGTGCCGCTGATCGCGTAAGTGCCATCATCATGAGGTTCCGCCTTGCAGCGTACCCGGCCCAGATCGCTACCTGCCTGAGGTTCGGTCAGGTTCATCGTTCCAGTCCATTGGCCCGAGATCAGATGACCAAGGAACAGCTCTTTTTGTGCCTCGGAACCAGACAATTGAAGCGCATCAATGGCACCATCTGTCAGCAACGGGCACAGTCCGAAACTCATATCGGCGGCATTCAGGATTTCTGTCGCTGCGGCGCCAACAACTCGGGGCAATCCCATGCCGCCGTGATCCACAGGGTGAGCAAGGCTCTGCCATCCCATTTCTACAAATTGCGCGTATGCTTTTTCATATGCGTCCGGCAACGTTGTCTTGGAACCATCGAACTGTGCGCCCGTCGTGTCCCCAATGGTTGAAAGCGGTGCAACACAATCGGAGCAAAAGCGGCCAAACTCTTCCAGAGCAGCCCGGGCATCGGTGTGGTCAAAATCGCTATATTTATCCAATGAGATGACCTGCGGCCATTGGGAGAGATGTTCCAGATTGAACATCATGTCGCGGATCGGAGCTGTATAGGTCATTGGAGCCTCGTTGCTGTGCTACCTGTTGCCGCTTATTAAGGGATGGCCTGATTGATGCCTATCCCAGAATTCGACAAATGACTTTCCGAAAGTGACAAAACGACCTAACTTACCTTAAGCATGACACATCCTGATCCAGACCCGCTTGCGACCGTTTCATCGCCCTTCGTCGAAGATTGGATTCTATCTTTGCAAGCGTGTTGCAGTACGCAGCAGATGAGCGAAATTCTAACGCGCAGCGGACTTGTTCAGCTTACGAATACCGGTCGAACAAAGTCTGCGGCCGCGCAACGGGTTACTCTAGATCAGATCGTCCAACTTTATCAGGTAGCAGCCGTAGAAACCGGCGATGAAATGACCGGGCTATGGAGCCGCCCGGTTCGCTCCCGTGCCTTACAACATCTCTTGACGACCGTTCGGGAGGCGGGCACGCTGCCTGCGGCTTTGTATAGGTTCTCTACGTTCTGGAACTTGATACTCGATGATTATAGTATTGATTTGAAATCACAAAGCACAGAAATTATGTTAGAGATAAGCCCGTACGGACCACAAGAGGTTCAGCGGTTTGGGCATATGCTTATGCTAAAACTGGCGCATGGGTTGCTATCCTGGCTTGCAGGCTACGAAGTGCCGGTCAAGGCTGTGCAATTTGCATTTGACCGCCCCGATTTCTATCAGGACTATGGCGTAGTCTTTCCTGCGCCTGTCAAATTCTCTCAAGCTTGCTCCGCTATCTCATTCGATCCTGGGCAACTAGGGGCGCCGCAGCCACGTAGCCCTGCTGAGCTGGCGGAATTTCTGAACCGAGCGCCACGCGACTGGATTTTCACTGGCTTTAGAGAGCACCAACTGTCCCTGCAAGTGCGTGAATTTCTTTATCGTTCCAATTGGGAAGACTGTCGTTTGAGTGATGCTGCCAACTTGCTAAATATGACACCACGTACGCTGATGCGACGACTAGATGATGAATCCATGTCATTCCAATCCATCAAGGATGCGTTGCGCCGTGATATTGCGATCCGTGATCTGCGTGTTGGCATCAAATCTATCGAGGAAATCTCACAAGACCTTGGGTTTTCTTCTGCCGCGAATTTCCATCGCGCTTTTCGACGATGGACCGGCGGTACGACCAGTTCCTATCGGTTCACCCGCAGTTAGATAGGCTTGTCGCGGTAAACCTCATCGAACTCGTTTTCTAAGCCAAAAGTATAAATTTGTGATATTCAATGAGAAATCTCTATGGGCCTTCTATGACGTATTCTAATTCAGGCACAGGATCATACAAAGTTCTGGAGCGCGAACTGAGCGCATCCAGTTTGGCTGATACCATCTTACTTGATAGCGTTTTGGTACCCAAAGAACATGGCTATTTGGCTAGACTGTTCTTCAAATCTGGAACCAGAGACGAGGATATCTCAGTGCCAGATGAGATTGCTACGGTGATACAGAACATAGACAGTGCTGTGTTGCTTGATATGACATTGGGCAGTTTGACTAACCGGATCACCCTGAAAGTGAAGGGGCAGCGGTTCGAGGTCGATGCTCAAATTGCTGAGACAGACCTGTTTGCAGATCTCAACGTGCTCGTTGCGACGCGAAACCTCGAAAGTGCCGAGACTACAGCCGAGTGGATCCGTTACCACGTTTCTCAACACGGAATGCAGGCTGCTGTCATTCTGGACCGGGCCCAACCGGACGCAAGTCGACAGTTCATCAACGAGCTGCACGAGCTTGTGGACGGCATCGAGGCATTGAAGCGTGTGGTTGTTCTTCATTCAAAGATACCGTTGGGCAAAGATGGATTCCCAGCGGAGGCCCACCCGCTAAATGCTCATGGTGCGCCTCAAAGAGCGGAGATTGAGGCACCTCCGCCAGAGCCATGGGCAGCACCTTTAGGTGAGCTATTGGTCTATGAGATTATTCATACACGGTTTTTGTCGCGCGCGCGTTCCGTTGCGAATATTGACCTGTGCGATCTTTTGACCTGGCAAGATGGGCCTAACATTTTTGACCTCTCAGTTGAGGCGCTTGGTACGTATACCCGTTTGTACGGGGTGCAGACTTATCCTTGGCGCGTACGTAAAGGTAAAGCTACGTCTTTCGCTGATCATATCTGTACCCAGTTTGATAGCGATATACGACACCCGCGTTGGTGCGTGGCTCCCGGTAACATCAATGACGGCACCATCTGGCAGCTGTCACAAATTGCGGGAGCAAAGCCTGATCGAACGCAAACCGCAGGCTTTTATCGGAACATGGCATTGCGACACCCTACCGACAAAGTTTCACGGATCACACCGAAGGCGGCCCTTGTAGAAATGCCGGGTCTTCTCGCTTTGTCGCAAAAATACTTTAGCGCGGATCCAGTTCGAATGCCGAAAGTAAGGCGATTGGCATATGGGGGTGCGGGCACGCGAACGGCGGTCGTCACCACGATGAAGAACGAGGGTCCTTTCATTCTTGAGTGGCTTGCCTACCATCGCGCCATTGGTGTCGATGATTTCCTTGTTTATACAAATGATTGCTCCGACGGTACGGATACTCTTTTGCAGGTTTTGCAAGACAAAGGTTTTGTTCAACACCGTGACAACCCGTTTCGCGAAGCAAACATGAGACCGCAACACGCTGCGTTTCAGGCCGCGGAACAGGAGCCGGTCGCCCGGAACGCTGATTGGCTTATCTGCATGGATGTGGATGAGTTTATCAATGTCAGATGCGGCCAAGGGCGGCTCAGCGATCTGTTTGCTGCAGTTCGCGGTGCAAATATGATCTCGATGACATGGCGTCTGTTTGGAAACAACGATGTGTCCGAATACTCCGGCGATCTCATTACGCGAGAGTTCACTCGATGTGCTTTTGAATTGACGCGCAGACCGCACCAAGCTTGGGGTTTCAAAACACTGTTTCGAAATGACGGAATATTCAAAAAGCTCGGAGTGCACCGCCCAAAGGGGCTACGGCCGCAGTTGTGGCAGAATATTCGGTGGGTGAACGGTTCAGGTCGCTCTATGCCACGCCATGTGTTCCGTGGTGGTTGGCGATCGTCCGTCCAGACCTATGGCTATGATTTGGTGCAGCTGAATCACTACGCTGTGCGTAGTGCTGAAAGCTTCTTGGTGAAACGTGATCGCGGCCGCGTAAACCACGTAGAACGTGACCAAGGATTGTCCTACTGGTTTAGAATGAACAATAATGCCGAGGAAGACCGCTCCATCCAGCGCATGATCCCTGCCTTGGAAGCGGAAATGGCCCGGCTCTTGGCTGACTCCGATATCGCAGCGGCGCACGAATATTGCCGCCGTAGACATCGTGAAAAAATTGAAGATTTAAAGCAGCGTGACGATGATATGCTTGCGCTGTTTCAGGAAATCACTGGTGACAAATTACGCAAGCTATCGCGTATGCATGCGCATTTTTGCGCCAATGTGTTCCTGAGCGGTCCAGAAGTGATTCCGAATGAGGCAGCTGAACATGCACCAGGCAGTAATTTCTTTTTCTCGGTAGAGCGCAGCGAAACGAAACACTAGCGGATACATCTCGAGCTGCTTCAAAAATTACGCTGCCGCAGGTTTAATTCAGTAGATGTTGCTGAGTAGAGTGTTTGGGGAGCGACGGATCTATCTATGTGGTAGTGAATATGAAGTCCCCAACATCCAGCGCACTAAGACCTATGCCTCTTATAGTGATGCTTTGATAGTCCCCCCAAACCAAGGAGACGTCGATACCGTTTTGAGATGCAATCCCGCCAGAAAGCAGGTCTTGGGTCAAATGTGGTCCAAGGGCGGAAAGATCAATCAATTCACCATCCTGAAGAGGGTTAAAGCCGACGATTGTATCGTGCCCGAAATTACCGGTGAAAACGAATGAGTCACCGCCTCCGCCACCAAAGAGTAAATCATTACCCGAACCACCGTCCAAAGTGTCCTGGCCTCTTCCGCCCTTTAGCGTGTCGTTGTTACCACCACCTTGCAAATTGTCAGCACCGGTTTGGCCAAAAAGCCGATCGTTTCCGGAGCCGCCTTCCAGGCGATCAGCTCCTCGCCCTCCGAGTAGCCGATCAGCTCCTGAAATCGAGACAAGCGTATCTTGCCCCCACCCGCCAATTAGCGTGTCATTGCCTGTGCCTGAGATGAGCTCATCATGACCGCGACGCCCCTTGTAGTACTTATCGCCTAATACTGAGCCTGTCGTATGTACATAGTCGCCAGTTCGAGTGCCGATAAAGACGTCGTCTCCATTTTTGAGGTCAAAGTTAAACCGGTCGAAAATTTCGTCTCTGCGAATCTCAAGGGCGACCACGCCGCTAAGGTCAATATAGTCATCGTCCTCCGACCCATGTAGAGCGTCAGCGCGCAAAACTTCAATTGAAGCGGCGTCGTCTAGGACAAGCCGTCCGTGAGCCACTGAAGCGCGAAGGGTATCGGTCCCTTCACCTCCCGAGAGCTGGAAAAGTGCCGCATTCTGGTTGCCGCCCAAATCTAGAAAGTCATCTCCATCGCCACCAGATAGCGACCCTGAACTGGCCGAACTGGCACTTAGAAAGTCGTGACCTCCGCCTGCGATAATAGTATCTGTGCCAGTATTCGCGTAGATGGCTTCGGCGAACTCCGATCCCCAGAAGCGGTCGTTTCCAGCTCCCAGTCCAACTGTAAGGTCGACTTCAACGAGAGGTTCACCAGCAAAGTATCGGTAAAACTCACGATCCATCTGTTGAATGCCGCGCAGATCGATCCAATCGTTGCTACGACTGCCGACGATGTTTGCACCTTCGATAGCCTCGATGGAAGTTTGAGAAGCTGAAAAGACGGAAATGGTAACGCCTGTTTGAGTATAAGTTAGCGTATCAAAGCCATCGCCGCCTGATAGCTGATTGTCTCGCCCCAGAAAGGAACCAGATCGCAATTCAAATCGATCGTTACCACTGCCGCCGGTGATATCAGAACTCGCAAAGGTGCCCGAGAGCGTGTCGTTTCCCGCACCACCATCTACTGTGTTTCCGCTACTGAGCCGTGGATTTAGAGAAAACTGGATATGATCGTCGCCTTGACCACCGGTAATTGTCGAACTCTCGAAACCGCTTATGATGGTGTCGTTACCTGCGCCGCCTGAAGCAAATCCACCGCCGGTCCCAATATTGAGTGTGTCATCTCCAACTCCGCCGAACAAGCTATCTTCGGTTTGCCCGAGAACAGTTGCAACTCCTCCAAAAAGTGAATCGTTTCCGGCAAACCCAAGTATTTCATCGCTACCTGAGGTTCCATCTAGTCGATCATCACCAGCAGTTCCCAAAATACGCGCCATGCTACCCCCCTAGTCATATACGCGACAATTTTGATTGTCGGCGCTCCCACTGGTTTTCCGAGACATTTGACGCATTCTTGATACGGCTACGTTGGCTGCGAACGGACGTTCAGCACGCCGCAGGCGTGCTACTCTTACTGTAGGAAGCTGCCAGAGCTTTCTCGATAACGCAATGGAGATTCGGACTACTATACGGCCCGCAGGCACTGCGGTGAGTAGCAACGTCAGCACTGACGGCCACCGCGCAGACTTCAGATACAGCGCGGCATCCTTCGCAGACGCAAAACGTGCGGGCCATGCGAACGATGCTAGGACACGCCCAGATCGGAATTTCGCTGTCGCGGCGAATAACTTCATCGACGGACCCCAGCGCGGCAACGCCTGGTTCGATCAAACCGCAGCGAAGGTCCGTTCTCGCTTGAACACAAATGGTCACCGAGGGGGAACCGCTGCGATATTTGAGGTCTACGCGCTTCCCGCCTCGGCTAATGTAGCGCTTGTTGGATCGGCCTCAAAATGGTGAGCGTTTGAAATGCGCAAGTATTGTACATTTGCCATCTTTCAGGCTTTGCAATCGATCAACAAACGGGAGGCTCACTGTGAGTTGGCGGCAAAGTCGAAGACAAACAACCGCTAGTTCCCTGAGAATGCTCAGCTGGCTAGTCGATAGCGAATCGATACTAATCCATTGCACTGTGCCTTCCTCTATGGTAGCGAGTCGCTATTATAGGAGAAATGCCATGAAACTTAGAGTACTCACCACTAATTTGGCCTTGGTCATCGGAAGCGTTGCTCTTGCAGACGGCGGACATGCAATTCATCAAGATGGTGCAATCATGTCATCGGCTGACATCAGCAAGGTTGCGGATTTTGATATTTTGGCGGCACACGCCCATCGCGATGGCAACACAGTAACCTTTCACATAACAACGAGCGGTTCAGCTGGTGCTTCAGTTCCCACGGCAACTGGTGCCGTTGGTGGCTCGGATGTCTGGTCGTATGTCTGGCCGACGTCTTTGGACCCTTCCGCAGTTGGGTTCGAGGCTGGCACCGGTATCCTTGCTTTGGCCGCAACCAGCCATCCCGATTTTGATGATACACCACTCTATGATGAGAACGGCGACGGCGATCCCGCTAATGACGGTATCGAATGGCATAGCCACTGGGTTGTATTGGCGCCAACCGAAGCCTGCGGAGCCAATGCGCTCGCCGTGCGTGACATTCCCGAAGGCACGTCACCTAAGTTACCTGCGACGTGGCCCGGATTACCGATATATCTGGACAGTCCAGGGTTTACCCCCTTGTTTGATGGGCCTGAGGTTTCGGTGAATGTTTCTTTTGCCAGCGACGTCGACCTGAATGAGGCTGCTTACGATGGCATTACTACCGCTTTACGAGTGAACACGAATATCCACACGCCCTTGCTTTGCGTTACAAATATCTTCGATATTGCATCAGGGGACCTCAGCCTGCCTGGTAAGCTTCACTGACATTTGAAGGCTTTGCAATGTTGATCCAACGTCTCCGGCAGATCTAGAGCTTGGTGCCGATTTTGCTCTAGTCCAATTGTCCAAGAGCAAATATGTTCAGTCCTTGCCGAACAACGGCAACGCGATACGACGTTACAAGTCATAGGCTTGGCGTGAAATGCCGATCTATTTGCCATTCTATCATTTTAGAAAGTGGCGGACCGAGGAGGATTCGAACCCCCGACCCCCTGATTCGTAGTCAGGTACTCTATCCAGCTGAGCTATCGGTCCACTGCGGCGGGGTTTAAGCGCAGCAGCTCAGCGGTGCAAGCCAAAAGCGAAAGGCCGGACACTTTTTGCCCGGCCTTTCCTAACTCAGCATATTTTGCGGACTGACTAGAAGCCTAGCTTCGAGCGTGTCTGTTTTACCTGCGTCTGGAATTTGTATCCACGAACGAGTCCAGCATCCTTACCCATTGGCCACCATTCTGGATCGTTGGGCCAGCTACGCCACATTACCCCCCATGCATCAACGACATGACTGATGCAGGATTTATCGCTTGCGCTGGCCCCAGCACGGCGACCGCTTGGGTAGTACCAAACGAGATCCTGACACATCTGTCCGTTGGCATCGACGCTCCAGGTGCCAGCCCCTAAATTGTCGCTTTGGTCCGCACACCAAGCACGGGCCTGTCCGCCCGGTGCGAAATAGATGCCGCCACCGCAGTTGTTGGTCCAAAGTTCCGTCTTCCCCGAGTAAACTTTGGAAATCTTTTGCGCGTTGGCTGTTTTGGCACTTCGCGGCAATGGGTCTGCCGATGCAACTGCCGGAACTGCGCAAATAAGTACTGCGGCGAGCAGCCTATTGTAAAAAAACTTCATCATTTACCTCCTAGGTCGGACCGTGGCCCGGGAACATGTCTCACGACCGCGTCGCTGGTGCTGGGCATTGTGAAAAACCACTGCAAAATTGGCGCATTCTGCGCATGATCTACATGCCTGTGTATCAGAACAGGAAATGATCGCCGTCTTGCAGATCAGAAATCGTCGTATTTTCGACAAGCACGGTTACATTGGCGAAGTAGACCGCAACATCATCGCCTTCCTGACCAAAGTCCACGTCGTCCATGCTATCAGCGCCAGCGCCAAGTTTGATACGGTCAACGCCAACTTCAAAATCAGTAATACGGTCAGTGTGATCTCCACGATTGAAAATGAAGATATCTGCACCGCTGCCACCGGTTAACATGTCTTCACCTGTCCCGCCGTAAAGACGATCAACACCGGCACCGCCGCGAATTGTATCGTTGCCAGATGCGCCAATCAGTCGGTCGTGACCACGGCCACCGCCAATTACATCATCGCCAACACCGCCAAAAATCACATCGCGGCCAACGCCGCCTCGCAGAATGTCATCCCCACCATTTCCGTGCAGGGTATCGGCACCGTAGCCACCGCGAAGACTGTCAGTGCCGAGCCCGCCGGTTACGAAGTCATGACCGGAACCGGCCGCAACTGTATCGTCACCAGCGCCAAGAGAGATGCTGTCTGCGCCCGAATAGGTACGAATTTCGGTTACATTGTCATTTAGAAGCGCAGTTATCTCGTCGTCGCTCGACAATATCTCTCGGGCCACATCAGTGGCCGAAAGCGATGCAAAGCGGTCAAAGGTCATTGCGATGTCTGAGATCGATACGATAGGTGCACCGCCCTGCGAGTGATCGATGGAGTAGATCTGCCAGTCAGCCTGGTTTTCACTGGAGAAGTCACCGCCCAGTCGCAAGATCGACCCGTCATCGCTTGTCTGCGCTAGTTCGATATCCGAAACTGCGGCACCAAAAGCCTCGAGGGAGGTCTCGAACCCGTCAAAAGCCAAATAGTTGCTGAGCGAGGACACGCCTGGAAACGACGCAACGAATACATTTGCCATTGTGGGCTCTCTTTCGCATTGAGTGGAACGATTTCTGTAAAGGTTGATAGGTATTTTCAGGGCCGCGAGCAAATTTTTGGCGACATAGCATGGTTAATCAATCGTTAAGGGCCCTGAGACTGGCACAAACCAGCTATTTGCGCACAACTGTTTCGAATTAGGGGACGTGCCTCGCATTGGTCCGGGCATTACGGCGAACCGATTCTCCATTTTCGAGTGTTTATCCGTAGATCCACCGCGCGCGAATTTTGGCTCAAACACGTCGACGGCGTGGGTGATGTTCCGCTCGGTTGTGGAGGTTGTTCCCATCTACGGGCTTGATTCTTGTGCCAGTGATTTGGCCTGAGCGTTGTGCAAGATACGTCTGTAATCGGTAGTTCCGAGTAGAGACACTTCCGCAACCATTTGAAAAATAACAAAAGTAATAGCTATACGTATTTTGCATAGCCGCATTGCAATCAGCATTGGAATGTTCGCTATCCCTGCGATACCGATAAAGTAACGATACCGTAACGGGAGGATAAAAAATGAAACATTTTGCGAGCACGCTCGCTGTTGCCACGCTAACGGCGACCTTGAGCACCGCCGCCATGGCCGAAGTGACCATTAAGGTCGCCTATGATGCCGATCCGGTTTCTCTGGATCCGCATGAGCAGCTATCTGGTGGCACGCTACAGCTTTCACACATGGTTTTTGACCCGCTGGTGCGCTGGACAAAAGACCTGCAGTTCGCACCGCGGTTGGCCGAAAGCTGGGAGCAAATTGACGCAACCACCATGCGGTTCAAACTGCGTGACGGGGTAACCTTCCACAGTGGCAATACGCTGACCTCGGCAGATGTCGACTGGACGTTTGACCGTCTGAAAGCCAGCCCAGATTTTAGAGGCATTTTCGCGGCCTTTACCGATGTCGAAGTGGTTGATGAGTTGACCTTCGACCTGAAAACCTCGGAGCCTTATCCGCTGGTTCTGCATACCGCGACCTATATCTTTCCGATGGACAGCCAGTTTTACTCCGGCACCACCGAGGATGGCAAAGAGAAGGCCGAGCTGGTCAAACATGGGGACAGCTTTGCCTCGCGCAACCTGTCCGGCACAGGCCCTTTCACCGTCACTGAGCGTGAGCAAGGCGTAAAAGTCGTCTTCGACCGATTTGATGGTTACTGGGATACGGAGTCGGAAGGCAACGTTGATCAGATCATCCTGACCCCGATCAAAGAAGACCCCACTCGCGTTGCAGCTCTGCTGGCCGGCGATGTAGACTTTATCGCGCCAGTTCCGCCGACTGACCTCAAGCGTGTTGAAGAGCACGATGGCACAACGCTGATCACTGAACCTGGCACACGTATCATCACGTTCCAACTGAACCAGAACCGTGTTGAAGCCTTCAAAGACGTTCGTGTTCGCAAGGCAATCGACTATGCCGTGAATAACGCCGGGATCGTCGATCGTATCATGCGTGGTTTCGGTACTGTTGGCGCTCAAGCGAGCCCAGCAGGCTATCTTGGCTATGATGAAGGCCTGGATGTGCGTTTCGATGTTGAAAAAGCCAAAGCGCTGATGGCCGAGGCAGGTTACGCAGATGGGTTATCGGTCACGATGATGGCGCCGAACAACCGGTATGTTAACGACGATAAAATCGCTCAGGCCGTGGCATCCATGCTTGCGAAGATCAATATTAAAGTTGATCTGCAAACCATGCCTAAGGCGCAATACTGGCCGACCTTCGATGAACGCGCTGCTGATATGATGATGATCGGCTGGCACTCAGACACCGAAGATTCTGCCAACTTCCACCAGTTCCTTACCCATTGCCCAGACGAAGCAACCGGCAACGGCCAGTACAACTCGGGTAATTATTGCAACCCCGAAGCGGATGCGCTGATGGCTGAAGCAAATTCGGAAACAGACCAAGCCAAACGTGGTGAATTGCTGCGCAAGTTGGAAGGTATTCTCCATGACGAAGCTGCTTTCATCCCGCTGCATTGGCAGAACCTAGCCTGGGGTGCACGTGACGGTGTCCACGCAGAGAAAATCGTGAACGCTCTGAACTTCCCATACTTCGGCGATCTGAAAGTCGACTAATAAATATCCGGCCGGGGCGGCATGCCTGCCCCGGTCGATTTGCAACTATTCCCCAGATTTTCACCACTTCTTTATGGGCATGTCCCTGCCGCCCGATGGGCGTCTGCGGCTTTGTGCCTATCAACAAGTGACTGATACAAGGTAACTCCTACATGCTCGCCTATCTCGTGAAACGCGTGTTTCAGGCCATCGCGGTGATGTTTGCCATCTCGCTGATCGGCTTCGCCATCCAAGACAATCTCGGCGATCCTCTGCGTGAACTGGTCGGCCAGTCGGTCTCGGAAGAGGTCCGTCAACAGCTGCGCGATGAATTGGGTTTGAACGACAGTTTCGCAACCCAATATGTCCGGTTTGTCGGGAACGCTCTGCAGGGCGACCTTGGGACCAGCTACTTTTTCAAAGAACCGGCGCTGGATGTGATTTTGAAAAAACTACCGGCCACACTTGAACTGGTCCTGGGGGCAACCCTGATCATCGTTGGCCTATCCGTACCATTGGGTGTCTACACCGCCATAAAACCAAATACGATCCTGAGCCGCCTGATCATGGGTATCTCGATAGTGGGCATCTCAGTTCCTGTCTTCCTGACAGCGATTTTGATGATCTTCGTCTTTTCAGTAGAGTTTGGTTGGTTCCCCTCATACGGCCGCGGCGATGTCGTACATGTCTTTGGCTATTGGGAGACCAATTTTGCCAGCTTTGATGGGTGGACACATATTCTGCTGCCCTCTGTCGCTTTGGCGTCGATCATGTTGCCACTGTTTGTACGCTTGATCCGAGCAGAGATGATGGAAGTGCTACAGAGCGAATACGTAAAATATGCCCGTGCGAAGGGGATCCGCCCCGGTCGCATCTATTTCATTCACGCTTTGAAAAACACGTTGTTGCCTGTCATCACTGTCGGCGGCGTGCAGATCGGTACCATGGTCGCTTACACCATCCTGACTGAGACGGTCTTTCAGTGGCCTGGCATGGGCTTCATGTTTCTGGAAGCTGTCAATCGCGTCGATACGCCCTTGATCGTGGCATATCTCATCGTTGTTGGCTTCATCTTCGTGGTCACCAACACAATCGTTGACCTGGTCTACGGGCTTGTAAATCCAACTGTTAACCTTGCAAGGATGGGCGCATGAGCAGCCTTAGTACAAACGACGCTACGCCTTCGCGCTTTAGCCGGCTGTGGAATTCCAACATGGGCTACAGTTTCCGACGCAATCCTGTGGCGATGGTCTCTTTTGCAATTTTTGCCATTATCACTCTGGCGTCTGTGCTTGCCCCGGTGCTTGCCCCGTTTGATCCCTACGATCCGGCGCAAATCGACATTATGAACAGTGAATATCCGCCGGTTTGGGTTGACGGTGCAGATTCTCAGTTTGTGTTCGGCACTGATGATCAGGGACGTGATCTGTGGTCCACCATCCTTTACGGTACGCGATTGTCGCTGCTGATCGGCCTCTGTGCGGTCGCCCTACAGGCCTTTCTCGGGATCTCCATCGGGTTGGTCGCGGGCTACATCGGCGGCCGACTGGACAGCCTGTTGATGCGCTTTGCCGACATTCAGCTATCTTTTTCGACGCTTATGGTAGCGATTATCTTTCTTGCGGTGACGCAAGCCATGTTCGGAAGCGAGACCTTCAACCAATACGCTATCTACTTTCTGATTGCCGTGATTGGCGTCGCAGAATGGCCGCAATACGCCCGCACCGTAAGAGCCACAGTTCTTGCCGAGAAAAAGAAGGAATATATCGACAGTGCGCGTGTGCTGGGCTTCGGCCCCATTCGCATCATGGTGCGCCATATCCTGCCAAATTCACTGTCTCCGATTTTTGTGATTTCCACTGTGCAGGTGGCAAATGCGATTATTTCCGAAGCCTCACTCAGCTTTCTCGGCCTTGGCATGCCCCCCAGTCAGCCATCTCTCGGCTCTCTGATTTCATCAGGTTTTGACTACATTTTCTCAGGTAGCTGGTGGATCACCGCCATTCCTGGCGTGATCTTGGTCGTCCTCGTGCTTGTTATCAATCTTCTCGGTGACTGGATGCGTGATGTCCTGAACCCGAAACTCTACAAAGGATAAGTGCGATGTCGTTGCTTTCCGTTCGCGACCTGACGGTCAAATTCGCGATGCGTGATCACACCGTCACCGCATTGAATCAGATTTCGTTCGATCTTTGCAAAGGGGAGCGTTTAGGCATTGTTGGTGAATCTGGTGCTGGCAAGTCCATCACCGGGTTCTCATTGATGAATTTGCTCAGCCGTCCCGGCTTTATCGACAGCGGCCAGATCCTGTTCGGCGGCAAGGATATCGTCAAACTATCTGATACCGAGATGCGTACGATCCGTGGAAATCGGATGGCGATGATCTTTCAGGATCCGATGGTGACATTGAACCCGGTCTTGACGATTGGTCAACAGATGGTCGAAACGCTAAAGGCGCATCGATCATTGAGCCGATCCGAAGCCGAACAAATCGCCATTCTGAAACTACGAGAGGTCTATATCCCCTCGCCCGAGGAACGCCTGAACCAATATCCGCATGAACTCTCTGGCGGTATGCGTCAGCGGATCATCATCGCTATGGCGCTGCTCTTGGATCCCGAGTTGATCATTGCAGATGAGCCAACAACTGCGCTGGATGTAACGATCCAGGCCGATATCATGGAGCTACTGTTGGAGCTGTGCCAGTCTAACAAGGTTGGGCTGATCCTGATTACGCATGATCTTGGCGTGGTCAGTCAAATGACAGAACGCACATTGGTCATGTATGCTGGTCGCCTGATTGAAGCCGGCCCGACCCGTGAGATTATCAACGATCCACAGCATCCCTATACTCAAGGATTGATCAACGCGCTGCCGCAGCAGACTCTGCCTGGTCAGCGATTGAAGCAAATTCCAGGTAATATGCCCGGTCTGACATCAATTCCTGCTGGTTGTCCCTTTAGTCCGCGTTGCGAATACGCGGTTGATAACTGCCGTAAGGTGTTGCCGGAAACTGTAAGCTACGGACATGTCGAGGTTGCCTGTCACGAAGTCTCCCGTCTGCAGAATGCCAGCCTTGAGGAGGCAAGCGTATGACCACCCAAACTCAAGACACCAAACCTTTGCTAGAGCTGAAGAACGTTGAAAAACGCTTTGATTTGGATAAGGGGTTTCTCGAAACCGTTAAGCTGCGCGGTGGTCGTATTACACGAGAAAAGCGGGCAGTTCACGCGGTGAACAATGTATCGCTCAGCGCTGATCGTGGTGAGGCCTTATGTATTGTCGGAGAATCCGGTTGCGGGAAGTCTACAGTCGCCCGTCTGGTCGCGGGCCTTCTTACCCCCAGCGCTGGTGAAATTCATTACGATGGGGAACGGATCGACGATCGTTCGCGGGCGGGCATGATGCCGCTGCGAAAGAGGATGCAGATGATCTTTCAAAACCCTTACGCATCGCTCAACCCGCGTATGACAATTCAACAAGCGTTGGAAGAACCTGTTCGCCACCACAACTCCTCTCTCTCTCGTGGTGAAGTACGCGACAAGGTTTCCGATGTGATGCGTTCGGTTGGTGTGGACCCCAGTTGGTCCACTCGCTATCCTCATGAATTTTCCGGTGGTCAGCGTCAGCGAATAGCTATCGCCCGCGCTCTGACCGTGGATCCTGAATTCATTATCGCGGACGAACCAATTTCTGCGCTAGACGTATCAATCCAGGCACAGGTTCTGAACCTGATGCTGGAAGCCAAAGACCATCGCGGGCTAACCTACTTTTTCATCACCCATGATCTGAGCGTGGTGGAGCACTTCGGGACTCGCGTTGCGGTTCTCTACCTTGGTACACTGTGCGAGCTAGCCGATACGCGCACTCTGTTTGAAAATCCCAAGCACCCATATACTAAGGCTCTTTTATCGGCAGTGCCGCAACTCAAAGACCAGGGACCCAGCCATATCAGGCTGCAGGGCGAAATCCCGACACCCATCAACCTGCCTCAAGGTTGCCCCTTTCAAACACGCTGTTCATTTGCGAATGCTAGGTGTCGCGAGTCGCGGCCGCGTCCACTTCGTCAGGCAGATGGCAGCACTGTTGCCTGCCACGCAGTAGAAGAAGACAGGCTGGACGGCTAAACACCGGGAACCCCGGCCCACTGGATAGACCCCAGAACGGACCTAGGCAAGTTGGACATAATCTGGCTCAGAGACTTTGAAGCGCTGACAACGCACAAGAATTTTTCGCGTGCTGCGGAAGATCGTAATGTCAGCCAACCGGCATTCTCCAGGCGTATCCGCGCCCTGGAGGATGAAGTCGGTGTGAAGTTGATCAATCGACAAACCTTTCCACTCTCGCTGACACCAGCAGGGGATGTGTTTTTGTCCCAAGCTAAAATTATTCTACGCACTTATTCTGAGACACTGGAGCGCTGCCAAACTATTGATGCTGCTGGAGAAAATGTAATCCGATTTGCGTCATCCCAATCGCTTTATATGACGCATTTCCGTGACCATATTGAACCGCTGATGGAAGCTGGCGGGCTGGATGTCGATCTCAACTCGACCAGTTGGGCAGCGGATCAATTCGTCACGGCTCTACAACAACGCTATTGCGATGTGATCCTGACCTACTGGCACCCCGCGATGGATTTCCTGTCTCCACTAGAAGTCAGCAAATGCGAGTATCTCACCCTTTCCGAAGATGTGTTCATTCCAGTGTCGAAAACGAACGTGGACGGCCACCCGCTTTTTGAGCTGGGTCGTGAGCCTAAGCGGCAGATCCCACTTCTGTCCTATGGCAGCGCCTCTGCACTCAGGTCGGTCTTAGACCATACGTTACGCCAGCAGATGTCGCCGCCGAACCTATTGGTTGTAAACCAGAATTCTCTGGCGAATTCGGTCAAGGCGATGATTATGGAAGGGTTCGGACTTGGATGGTTACCCCGCAAGCTTTGCGAGGCGGAGCTTGCGGCTGGTCGTTTAGCACTGGCTGGTGGCGATGCATTTGCCACCCCCCTGTCCGTACGGCTTTATCGGGAGACCGACAACACCAAGCCGACACTGAACAGCCTTTGGCGCAAAATGAGCGACAGCGCAATTTCTATTGACTGACTGAACAGCGCCGCTCCCTCTTCAGCTATATCTCGTACGTAATTTGATTAGATCCCAGTCATGACAGTCTAGTTGTCGTGCACGGAGCTGCTCAATTGTGCGTCGCTACCCAACAACCAGCGGAATATAGCCGAACTCTACCTATAGGGGTATTTTATGTTTTTCTTTCACTCAAAAGACCCATAGAAGTTGCGCCGAATACGTCAACCAGGGGTGGTGACGTAACATCGTATAGCGATGCCTTGTTCGCAGGCATCCTATGGCACTTGAAGGGGTTACCATGGATATCAGTCAACTCAAGACCTTTGTCACAGTGGCGAGGGAAGGAAGCATCACACGAGCTTCTGAACTGCTATTTCGCAGCCAACCTGCCGTCAGCGCCCATATCAAGACGATGGAAGACACGCTGGGTCTTACGCTCTTCCAACGCACACCGCGTGGGATGAGCGTAACAACCGATGGTCAGCGACTTCTAGTCGAGGCCCGGCGATTGTTAGACAACCATCAGAAGTTTTTGGAGGAAGCTTCTCGTTTGCGCGGACGCCTTGCTGGTCAACTACGGGTTGGGGCCGGGCGAAATCTGGGATCAACTGAGGTGAGCCGCCTTCTTGCTGACCTCTCAAAGAACTTTCCGGATCTTGAAGTTGCACTCCAACACGGAACATCCTCCAGTGTCTTGGACGATCTTCGCAGCGGGCGACTGGATGCTGGTTTCTTTATTGACCCTGATGAAGCGCACACCGACCTGGATACTCTCGAGATTTCTCATTTCAGCGTCTACCTTGCTGCTGCGCCAGATCTGGTACCAAACGGACCTGAACTTGACTGGGCAATGTTGGAAAATTTACCATGGATCTATCCGACTTATAGTTCATGCTGTGGTCGGATCGCCGAGCGACTGTTCAAGGAGAACAGCATTCAGCCCGCCCGGATTATCAACGTGGATGATGAATTCATAACGCGGACACTTATTGCCAGTGGTGCCGGTATCGGCTTGGTTCATGTCAGCACCGCCGGAGAGGACCCGGTAAGCGGCGACATCTCCCTGTTGCGTGAGGTACGCAAATCCACACGTGTCCTGTTTGCACATCTCGCCAACCGTAAAACCGATCCGATCATCAGTGCTGTACGCGATTTGTTAGCCCCTGAAAAAATTGCAATCCCTGCCTAGTTAAACTAAGCGGGCGCACCAAAACGTCGGTCAAAAAAGCGGCGCAATCCCGCCTATTCATCGCGGCAATACATTGAATGTTCGTTCCTGACAATTCCAAATGACAGTAAATAAAATATTGCTGAGCTAAAATAAAAAGATACAGTCACCCATGTTCGAAGGGAGAGATTCTCCTGCTCTAAACTCTCAACCGATATGAATATTTCAATAAGGAATATGTCGATGGTTCGTAAACTTTACAGCCTCTGCGGAGCAGATGGGAAGCGCCATTACTCGCCGCACGTTTGGAAGATCATTATGGCGCTTGAACATAAGGAACTGGAATATGAGCTTATCCCAGTTACATTTGGGGAAATCTCTAAAATAGAAGACGGAAGCTATAGTAGCGTTCCCGTTTTACGTGACGGAGGCGTGGTTTTGGGTGAAAGCTTCGATATCGCTCGCTACCTTGATGAAACATATGTAGATACCCCTAATATTTTTGATGGCAAGGGGGGGATTGCACTAGCCCGCTTTGTAGAAAGCTACTGTAAAACTGTTCTGCACCCGAGCCTTGCAACCATTGCAGTCATGGACATGCACAACCTGATGTCTTCAGATGATCAGGCCTATTTCCGGGCAGCCCGTGAACGCAGGTTTGGTATGTCTCTTGAGGCCATGGCAGAAGGTGCTGATGCCGAGCGTGCCGTGTTACCGGAAAAGCTTGCGCCGGTCCGTGAACTATTGGCGACGCAAGACTGGCTATCGGGTGTAACCCCTGCCTATGCTGACTACACCCTGTTTGGCACTCTACAGTGGTGTAATGTGTGTAAGCCTAATAACTTGTTCCAAAAAGATGATATCGTCTCAAATTGGTTTGACCGCTGCCTCGATCTCTACGATGGCATTGGCCGTGATCCGACCCGAACCAAACAATGACGTAGCCTCCGACAAGTCGAAATTTTTCGACTTGCACAACAGATGGTCACAGCTGCTAGGCGCTAGGTGACCGGTTCTGCAACACTATACCGTTGGATTATATCTCAGGCCTATTTCCACCCTCTGGGGGTTCGGAAATAGGCCTGCTTGCATTCGCTAAGACCAATCGGATCTTGTTGGAAGCAGTGAGGCGAGAAACCGCCTATCTACAAGGCAGCTGACGCTCTAAGCGAGCCACGCGCACAGTCAAGTGCTCTCTATATTAGGGCTTTCCTCATTGCGGCGGATATTCCTCATCATAGCTGAGGAACAGCATCAGGTTTTTCGAATTGTTCCTCAATGACTTTCCCGCTTCGATAGGTTCAACGAAATCAGATTCGTTGAGTAGACGGAAATAAGGGCAGCACGAGCAAAGGCAAATTAATTCCTCGATAGCCGTACACTAAATCGACGTTCGCGATCGATATTACTATGCTTTTCAGAATAATTTGGTTGCGCTCGTTTAGCCAATTCCAAAAAACTAGCGGAAAAAACGGATGATGGATCTTCAAATCGACAATGGCACTGACGTTGAGTATATTCCGCCCCCCGAAACATTCAGCTGGGTAAAACAGGTTCATACGCTGGGCCCTGCGGGAACAAATTGTGAAAGAGCAGGGCTATCTTGGGCATTGCGTAGATGTCAGGGGGCAAAAGTCGTATTGCACCAGACAATGGAGCAAGCGGCCGACAGTGTTGCGTGTCAAGATGGTGCGGTTTTGGTCGGCGTAGTTGCCTACCCTCACCTGCATTCTATCATTTATGAACATATTCAGAAAATGAAACTGTTGGATGTATTCATCATGAATACTGACAACATGGTATTAGCATCGCGCACCGGGGTTGAGCCGACCGTCTGTGCTACGCATCCCGCCCCGGAAAAGCTACTCCCGATCGAGATTGAACGCCGCTTCGTCTCCAGCAATGTCATCGCAGCCCGAGATTGCGCTGAAGGGCACGCAGACGGTTGCATCACGACACTCTGCGCTGCTGAGCAGTTCGCTCTTCCGATCATTCGTAAATTTGGACCGGTCCCTATGGGCTTTACCATCCATGGGCCGCTGGAAAAGCGAGCCTGCCAGGATTGTACCCAGCACGCCTAACCCCACGCCTTTCATTACAGGAGAGAACCCATGTCTAACAAAGCCTTCGAAACTCCCATCGAAATCCGCTACCGCGATACAGATTCCATGGGGCACGTCAGCAGCCCGGTCTACTATGACTTCCTGCAAATGGCGTATCTGGAATACATGCACGTCCTTTTGGAGCTGCCTAAATCCGAGAAGTTGCCGCATATAATGGTCAAGACATCGTGCGATTACATCTCGCAAGCGCTCTATGGTGACAATCTGATTGTATGCAGCCGCGTCGTCAGCTTCGGTGGCAAAAGCTTTGAGATGGAGCATGTGATGCACATCGATGATGCCGATCGTCGGGTAGTCGCCAATACAAAGTCTGTCCATGTCATGTTCGACTACGAAAAGCAGGCGACCTACCCGGTGCCCGATGCTTTCAAAGAAGCCGTTGCAACCTTCCAGGAAACCACCTGATCCCTGTTTGCGAGGAAGAAAAATGCAATTGGAATGGACACCGGAGCAGGGGCAGACCCGCACAGCCTTTGCCGCAATCGGCAAAATGGCGGATCGGGATGAATTGCGCCTTGGCCGCCGGGCTTTCGACCAGCAGACTTGGGACCGACTGACCGCTGCGGGATTGTGGCGCATGATTGTACCGCGGGAATTTGGCGGTGATGGTCGGGATTGGTGGGGGTTTACTGCTGCGTTAGAGGGGCTTGCCGCGACGCTACGCACTCCCGGCATGTTGCTTTCGGTTATCGCGCAGGCTGGCATGGTTCGCGCGCTTGATCTCTACGGTAGTGACGGTCAAAAGCGCGAGTATATGGGTCGTATACTGAAAGGGGAGCTGAGCGCGACCGCTATTGCGGACCCTGATACTGGCACTGACGTGCGCGCGACCTCTTCATTACTGACGCCGGGCCCGAATGAGACGTTCCGCCTGAACGGTGCGAAATACAACATCGCACATGCTCCGGTCGCCAGCTTCACACTCGTTGTGTGTAAGCTGAGCGACCACGGTCGTGAAGGCATTTCGCTGGTGCTCCTTGATGCGGATAGTCCGGGTCTAACAATCGGGGCGCAAAATAGGAAGCTTGGCAATCTTGACCTTCCAACCGGGCAGATGCGATTTGAGGATGTTCCGCTGCATTATGGCCATCTTCTGGGTGAACCTGGTGCCGGTCTGCGTAATCTCGTCAATATCGTATCCATGGGCCGGTTGTATTATGGATTGGCGGCCGCGTGGTTGATTGAGCCGATGTTGGGCGACGCGTTCGATTTCTCCAAAAGCCGCAAAACCTTTGATGTTCCCATCATTGAACATCAGTACATCCAAAAGAAACTGACCGACATCCGCATTGGGACTGAAAGCACAAAATGGGTGTCTTATGCAGCCCTGCATCAGTTGCTTAGCGGTGCGCCTGAAGCAGCGATGACCTGTTCAATCTCAAAGCTCGTAGGCGCACAAACCATTGTCGAAGGCGCGATGGAGTTGATGAAGCTCTATGGCAGCAAAGGCTATCACGAAGGTGAAGTGACCACTTTCCTGCGCGATGCTCTAGCGTTTTGCAGCGTCGGCGGGACCGAAGAAATGCATCGGCGCAATATCTTCGGCCAGATGACACGGCTGCACGCCAAGACCAAAAAAGCCACAGCCCCTGTTGTACAAAAAGACCTTGAGCCGGCCTAAGGCCGGTCCATTTAAATGAAATATACTTGGAGAGAGATGATGACCTCATCCACCCCTGTCAAAATCGGCGGGTTGTTTGTAGCCGCGACCGCAGGAATGTCGCTTTTCGCACTGCCAGCAATTGCGGTCGACACGTCAATTGATCAAGTCCCAATCCGTGCTGTCAGCGCTATCGATTGGAAGGCCGCAGGATCAGCTGTTGACGATCTGCAGAATGCTGATGCAACCGTAGGTGCTGCGTTTAAGGCATCCAGTCCCGCCGGATTTGATGACGTGACCTTACCTATCATGATCCTTGGTGCAGAGGCAGCCGTCGATCTCCCCGCGTTTCAAGGACAGGGCAGTGCCTACTCCGCCTACTACAAGCTGGAGGATGCACAACTGAGTGTGATGGGGGCCAAAACTCGTCTCGTAGATGTGCCGGGCTTGTCCTTCGTGAACGAAAGCTATGCATATGAATCAATTGGTGACGGTGCAGATCACATGCTGTCTCGCTTTGGTGCATTCTATACGCTCAGGATCACCTGCGACGCCCCTACCAAGGATGCGCGCTGTATCAAGCCTGATTATCTAGCCGAATTGGCCACGACGCTGATCATTGTCAAAGGAGACAGCAAATGATGCGCGCTATTGCTTTGGGAATGGCCCTCACAACACTCTGCGTCTCAGCGACTATAGCTGAGGAGCGTTTCCGCGCACCCGGGGACTTGATCGAAGGCACCGGCATCGGATTAAAAGTAGCAGCAGTCCTCTATCCGACATTGCGGTTTCCGCTCGAAAGCGGGCCGGCTTATGCCAACTCTCATGCCTATGCGCCAGGCGGTTTCAAGGGGAACGGTGGAGATCAGTGTGATACTATCAACTACGACTATCCATGGCGGGACAACTTTTGTGAACTCCGCCGTTCTGATTTGCCCCTTTGCGCATCAGGTGGGCATCAGGGACAGGATATCAGGCCTGCCACCTGTAAAGCAGACACACATTGGGCTGTCGCGGTTGAGGATGGCGTGATTGCACATGTAGGCCGCTTTGCACTGACGTTGCAGACACCTTCGGGTACGCTTTACCGCTATGTCCACATGAATATGGATGACCTAGCAGTCGCCCCGCTGGACAAAGTCACCAAAGGCGACCGACTTGGCAAAGTATCCAATGCTTGGGTCTCGGAAATTCCGATTCACCTCCATTTCGACATCAAAGAAACCGTACAGATCGGTGATAAAACGCGAGCAGTCTTTGTACCCCCTTACAGCAGCCTGATGGCCTCTTATCGCAAGTTAACGAACTGATCGGCTTGGCGGGAGAGGGGCCCCTGACCTCTTCCGCCTTTTTTAACAGGGGGACACATGCGCTCTATCAAGGAATTTAACTATGTCCGACACACTTTGGGTTTTTGCCTATGGGTCGCTGATTTGGGATCCAGGGTTTAGTCCAGCAGAACAGCTGCCGGCCCAGCTCGTCGGCTATCAACGCCGGTTTTGTCTGAATTCCTTGCGCTATCGCGGAACTTTTACACAACCCGGTTTGGTTCTCGCTCTGGACGCCGCAGAAGATAGCGTCTGCAACGGGGTCGCCCTGTCAGTACGGCACGGCCAAGAGACCGAAGTTCTAAAAGATCTGCGCGCACGGGAGCTTTTCAACCCTGCCTATCGCGAGATCACTGCTCCGCTTACGTTGAATGACGGCCGTGTCGTCGAGGCGCTGACCTATGTGGTCAACCGAGACCATGAACAATACGACAATCACAGCCTGTCCCGGCAAGCAGAGATCATTGCTCATGCGGCAGGTGAACGCGGCCCCAATTGTGAGTATCTCTGGAATACTGCCGACCACCTGCGCTCCCTTGGGATTGCAGATGATAAGCTTGATTGGCTTTCTGATGAAGTACGCACATTGCAGGCGGTTCAGACTACCTAAGCTACATCCTCCATTGACGGGCTGAGCCGCAACTGTCCGTCAGAAAGAAATCGGATATCATGGCCAAGAGCTCCAGCAACCTTGGGATCGTGGGTGAATACGATCAAGGCAAGCTTATCCTCAGTCATCAGACGCCTGAGCAGATGTAAGATCTGATCGCGCATGACCTGATCCAGAGATGCTGTCGACTCATCCGCAATCAAACAACGGGGGCGCGACGAAAGCGCGCGCGCGATAACAAGTCTCTGTGCCTCACCTCCTGATAGATCTGCTGCGCGTTGTGATAGGAATTTTTCATCGCGCGGCAGATCAACTTTCTCCAGAAGGTCCATCATGTTAGCATCGCTGCTAGCGATGCCTGTACCGCGATTCAAACGGCAGGTATCTACCAAAACTTCTGCAACGGTCATATGCCGGGCCAAAGCACGATGCGGGTGTTGCGACACCAGCGCCAACTCACCCGGATGACAGGTCCGTGGAGGCGCACCCAACCGCTCGCGCCATAACAGCTGCCCTGTCTTTAACGCATCATAACCCGCAAGTAATCGTGCGAAAGTAGTTTTGCCACAACCGCTTGGTCCCAATACAGCGAGACAGCGACCTGGCGTCACGACGCATGATACATCCCGCAACAATTGTGTGCTGCCGCGTTGGTAAGATACGTTCTGGACAACCAGACCAGGCGGGTCGGCTATGAATGGCTCGGGACTAGGGACCAACGGGGTAATGCCAAGCTTGTTATGTCTTCGAGTTGGGCCTGCGCGGAAACCAATGACGCTCTTAGTATTGGCCGCTCCGGGACCCGCCAGCATGTCGACGACCGGCCCAGTGTCCACCAAAGCGCCACCATGTAAGATGGCGACCTGATCCGCCATTTGTTCAGCCAGCTCTAA
This sequence comes from Phaeobacter cretensis, assembly GCF_047372505.1. Classification (NCBI taxonomy): domain Bacteria; kingdom Pseudomonadati; phylum Pseudomonadota; class Alphaproteobacteria; order Rhodobacterales; family Roseobacteraceae; genus Phaeobacter; species Phaeobacter cretensis. Next base: position 88,709 of record NZ_JBKBEU010000002.1, on the reverse strand, counting down.
ATCATGCGTAATAAGCAACTGACTGCGCTGCGCCCGACCATCATCAAGGACAGCGACCGCCCGTATACGATTCCCGCGATCCAGCGCCGCAGTCGGCTCATCAAGTATGAGCGCCTTGGGTCTTTTCACCAATGCAAGCGCAGTCAGAACGCGCTGAATTTCACCGCCGCTGAGGCTCGCAGGATATCTGTGCAGTAGTCGTTGCGGGATATTGAACTTCGTACAAAGCGAACTGGCTTCCGCTTGGCGATGTCGAGAAACCGGCAGTAGTTCTGCAATATGTTGCAGCACCGTTTGATGAGGGTTCAACGCATCTGCTAGCGCCTGAACAATGAGACCAACGCCTGCGCCACGCAATTTTCGTCGTTCGCGTAACGAAGCCTGCAACATGTCAACACCAAGCACCTCTGCCCGTCCTGACCACCTGAACCCATGCCTGTCATGCGAGACCGTTACATTGGTATCACACGTCCGACCCGGAAGCACCCCAAGCAAAAGACGCGCGAGAGACGTCTTTCCGCTGCCAGAAGCCCCAATCAAGGCAAGAGTTTGCCCGGTCGGTATAGTGAATGATACATTGCTCAGGATTGCCCGCTGTCCGTGCCATAGGCATAAATGCTCCACCCGGATCAAAGCACCTTCTCCAATCCTGTATGGTGACGCAGACGTCGCTCGCCCAGTCGCAGCGTCGCGTGAAGAAACATCGACAGCAAGATGGCAGGTGGGAGTAATAGCCAGGTCCACGCTCTGGTATAAAGTTGATCCATGGCTGATTGCATCATGCTCCCCCAGGTTATCAGCCGTGGATCCGTCAGTCCTAGAAAACCAAGCCCTGCGGATTTTAGTGCAGCCTGCCTAATATTCTGGACCAGCAATGCACCAATCACCGGCTGAAGCGCCGCAAAGAGATGCCAACGCCAGCAATAGAGCCAGCCTGCCCCCATTGCCCGTGTGTATTGAATGTTCTCACGTCGCGCCTCACGCCGTAACACTGTGACGGCTACACGCACGTCGTCACTCCAACCTGTCAGAGCAAGTAGGAAGACCATCGTCATAAAACCAGGGTTCGCCAAGGCGGCGATGAACAACAGCAGCAACATTGTCGGAACGACTTGGAGAATATCCACGACCCGCAGTACCAGCCCGGCCAAGATCCCCCCGCCGAAAACGACCAGACTCGCTGCAAGAAGGGCGAGCGCCACTGCAAATAAGGCGGTTAACATGGCCAATGCGAGGGTCGTCGGTGTCGCAAGGATTAGACCCGTCAATACGTCTTGCCCAATCTCGTTGGTACCCAGCCAATGTGATCGCCCGGGAGCAACCAGCACGTCTCGGCTAGTATGGTAAGTCAACCATTCGAGCCGGCCCAGTAGCCAGATAGCAAGGCAGATCGCCACAACTATCTTCGCACCCAAGTAACTTGTGGAGATTATCCCAAACGGCGCACCACGCCTAGGAAGAGCTTGCATATCATCCACGTTCCGCAAGCCGTCCCGCCAAACCGTCGATAAGCCAGTTCGCTAGAAGAACGAACCCAGCCATAAAAACAACTGCTCCCTGTAGCAGATCATAATCTCGATCTAGAATGGCAGTGTAAATAAGGTACCCTGTTCCAGGGTAGGAAAAGACAATTTCAACAAAGAACACGGCGCTGATCAGCCCGGTCATCGTATCGCTCAATCGGGACAAACAAACCGGCACCAAACTGCGACCGATATAGGCCCAACGCACCCGCCATGGAGATATCCCACGGGCCCTTGCGTTTACGACAAAATCACGTTGCACCAAGCTGATAGTTTCAGCACGCGCCAAAAAGTAGAACCGCGCCAACTCATGCAGAGCCAACGCCAGCACCGGCAAAATCGCGTGGCGTGCGATATCGGTTGCTTGCCCCAAGCGATCCGAGACCGGGAACAAAGACTCCGCACCACTGGCCGGTAAGACCGGCCAGATAATACCAAATGTGAGCAACAAAAGAACTGCACCCGTAAACGGCGGTAGGCTGGCAAGAAAGGTAATTACTGGTGTTACCCAGCGATCCAGACCAGCTTTCGGCGTATAGCCTGCCTCGATCCCGGCCAAGGTCCCACAAACAAGAAAAATTGGTGTTGCGCTCAGGATCAAAAGCCCGGTCCAGGGTACGGCCGCCAGCAACAATTCCGCAACCGGAGCCGCATGGGGAATAGAATACCCCAGATCACCCGATACGAACCTGACAGAATAGTCCCAGACCTGCGATGCCAGATCCCCTCCCAGCCCCATACTGTCCTGCAGTTTTAGCACTTCCCCCGCTCCGAAACCACGAGCTAAATCCGTCGACAGCATCACCTCCAGCGTGTCACCGGGCATCAAACGCGAAAGGACAGAACAAAGGACTACGACAAATATGAAGATCAGAAATCTCAGAAAAAACCCAGCCAGCAAACGAGCGCCTCGACTGAAACCAGACGATGTAAAACGCGCAGTTTTCGCCACCCCTGAAGGATGCTGATGTGTAGAGATATCTACCACCGGATCACTCTAGGAACAGAGATTTGTGCAGCGACGACGGGATGCCAATCGCCACGCCACCGGGCATAAACGGCGCCGAAATCTTATCGTTAAACACTGTAGCCATCAACGGATTGATCAGCATATATGAAGGCAGGTTTTCAGCATAAAGCTGCTGGAACTCCACCAATGCCTTTCTACGCTCCGCTTGAGTATTCGCAACCACCTGCTCCTTAATAAGACTGGTCATTTCGGGGTCGGCAGGGAAACGGTCACTGTTCCAACCCCTGCCGAAAACGCGACGACTGATGTTGCTGGGATCGCCCAAGGTACTTGAGGAGAACAATGTCAGATCATAGTCCCCCTCAGCCACAAGACTACGCAACGCCGCGACTTCCATAACGCGCAGATCGACAGTAAATCCAAATGCTTCAAGCTGCTCAGCGATCACCCGTGCGGGCTTCACTTCGCGCCCGTCGGTAACCAATCGCAATCGAATATCTTCACCGGCATGTTTCCATTGGCCTTCGGCGCTCCGTGTCCAGCCAGCTTCGATCAGCAATTTGTGCGCCTTTACCGGATCAAATACATAAGTGGGTGCAGGTACGGCACTCTTCCAGCGAGATCCCTTTTGGAAATACCCGGTGTCAGCAAGATCAGCGATCCCTGGGAAAGCAGTCTCCAACAACGTATTTCGATCAACGGCATAGGCGATTGCATGGCGTAGTTCTTTGGAAACAAAGCGTGCGCGATGATTGAAACCCAATCTCAAGACGTGGCCGCTTGCAGCAGTTTCCACTGTGAAACCTGATGCCTTTGCCACCGAAATACGATCCGGCGGCAGGTACGAAATAATGTCAACCTCACCGGCATTCATCGCTTGAAGCGCGGCATCAGGGCCCATTTTTACGATCCGAACCTGCTCAAACCTTGATTGACCTAGCGGGTGGTCCTCTACTGCTTCGAGCAAGTAACGCCCTTGTGCCTTGTCATATGTGACCAATCGATACGGGCCACTCCCTGTAGCCGCTTCGGGAGTCGCAAATTGAAAGGGGTCGGCGACTCCTTCGTAAACATGCCGCGGCAGGATCGGGACCGCCGAGAAAACCCCCTCAATCAAGCCATATTCGGCACGTTTAGTGTGGATCTGGAAATCATGGGAGCTTTCGACCTCAATCCGATCAATCGATTTTAATGACCCAAAGACATACGGATGTTCCGTAATGTAGCGCAGGGTAAAGGCAACGTCGTCGGCGGTAACAGGCGTCCCGTCGTGCCATTTTGCGTTCCACTGCAACGCGATGGAGTAAGTGAGCCCGTCTTCCGAACGTTCCCAGGATCGGGCCAGACCAGGCGCCGGATTTCCGTCCGCGTCTTGGCTGATCAACGTGTCAAAAACATAGGAGGTGTAGAGATAGGCAATCCCATTTTTGCGATGCACATAAGGCGCGAGCATTCCGCGGTCACCCTTGCTGTCGGTAATCACCAACTGCCTCTGCCGATACGGTTCTGCCGCTGGCAAGGGCTGCATACCCGGCATCCCCAAAAATACTGCCCCAAGCAACAGCCCGGATGCCGATTGACGGCTAAATAGATGACGACAGAAAATTCGAAATAACCGCATGAGTCTACTCTTCTATTGGCGACGGTGAAATCCGTGGGCGGCTTACCAGCCGATGGTCGCCTCAGGGCAGGCATCTTCTTTCGGAACGACCGGTTTCAGATCCACTACAGGCGTGCCGTCGATACAGTCCAAACCACTGATCGTCAGAATCCCATGTGAATACTCCACCAATCGCACCGCGCTTAGCCCAATGGGATTTGGACGGTTTGGGGCGCGACTAGCAAAGACACCACGCGCCACCTGATTGCCTCGGGCTTGGCGCACGCGGGCGCTACGGTCGGATTTATGCAACCAATAGAGCACCCAAAGATGCGAGGCCAATTCGATATTGTGCAACGCCGACTGATACTCCAGCGCCACTTCAATCCGGCTCAGCGTGGCATTGCGTCGCCCTGACATTGGACAATCCTTTACGTGCTCAAACCCGGTACGGATAACTCCAATTGGTCGAACCTCAATTGTTTCAGAGGGTATTGTCAAAAGCCGAGTCGTATCGGTCATGGTGTCTCGCAAACGGTCTGTGAAAGGAAAAGGGCTGGCTCACCTGCAAGGGCAGGATCGGGCGGGCCACCGTAGAACGGTTAACCTCTAATATGACGCAAACGGAAGGTCGTAAAATTTGAATACCAGATGGATGAACTCAGAAATACTGAGGTCACAGTCAACTCCTTCCAACTCCTTCAGGAACCTTGAGGTCAGCGGAACCTTTGGATTTCATGAGGTCCCGTCTCTGATAAATCGATTGGATTCACGACCCTAAGGGACTGCATATCGGATCCTGATACGCGATCAGAGGACCGTCAGACGCATGACCGATCAAAGCTCCCCCACCCCGGTAACACCGCCAGCCCTTATTCAGTTGCTTCGTAATACCCGCTCGCTATGGACCTTGCTGTTGGTCCTCGCCTGTGCGGCGTTTGCCGCCGTGGCGACTTCGGCATATTTGTCCCCGGATCTTGCGATCGTGGCAGCCCTGTCGATCAGCGCTATCGGGCTATGGGCCACAGGCCTTGTGCCAGAGTATTGGACCGCACTCGCATTTTTTCTCATCGCAGTTGTGTTTGGTGTGGCTACACCGGAGACCATATTTTCCGGTTTTCACTCTTCAACATTTTGGTTATTATTCAGCGGCTTAATTCTTGGCGCTGCGATCAAACACACCACTCTGGACAAGCGTGCAGCGGCAGTCCTCGCGCTGCTACCACTACGCAGCTATGGCGGCCTTTTAACCGGTATCGTCGCCTTCTCTGTGGCTTTGGCATTTGTAATGCCTTCTTCTATCGGACGGATAATGATTCTACTTCCGGTGATCGCCGCCCTAGCAGAGCGCATCGGCTTTGGTTCGGCCTCTAATGGCCGTACTGCGATGCTGGCGGTTGCGACGTTTGGCACCTTCGCGCCCGCATTCACCATTCTCCCCGCCAACGCACCAAACATGATCCTGGTGGGCATGGCGGAAACCATCTACGGGATCAACATTTCCTATTTCGACTACCTGCTGTTGCATTTTCCTGTGCTTGGCATTGTGAAATCTGCAGTCTTAGTCGGACTCGCAATGATAATGTTTCCCGATCGTATCCCATTGCGAAGCACTAAGGCACCAAGCGATCCTACTCCCTTCAGCCGTCAAGAACGGATGCTGAGCATTGTATTGGCCCTTTGTCTTGTACTCTGGTTCACAGACCAAATTCATATGATCTCCCCAGCATGGGTCGGAATGGCCGCCGCATTAATTTGCCTGCTTCCCGGCGCTGACCTGACGCGCAAGGGCTGCATCAATACTGATCTGAGCTATGGTGCGCTGTTATTTGTTGCAGGCATTATGGGACTGGGCTCGGTCATATCTTCTGCCGGTCTGGGCGAGGCCGTCGTTGGTGCTATCACCGGCAAGGTAGCCTTTGCTGCGGATTGGCCGGTCTGGAACACGTCGATCCTGATAGGCCTTTCGACGTTGGTGGCAATGATCACAAATCTTCCTGGGGTACCCGCTGTTATGACGCCATTGGCTGGCGAATTATCTGATGCCACCGGCCTCCCGTTGGAAACTGTACTGATGACGCAGGTTGTGGCATTTTCCAATGTATTCCTGCCGTTCCAAGCCCCTCCCTTAATCGCAGCGATCCAAGCGGGCAATCTGCCTGCAAGTGCCGTGATACGTCTCTGCCTAAGCCTATTTTTCATCAGCTTATTGCTGCTCGCACCACTGGATCTGCTGTGGTGGCACCTATTGAATATGCTCTGATCCCACTAATTTGATCCTCTCAAAGGCGTCCCAGAAGAAAAGCTGAGGGGCGTCTTCGGGACTTTCGATTTGTGCAATCAGCCAAAGAGTTTCTACCTGTAGGTGTAATTTCACGGACGAGGTATTCCGATGTTGACCCAGACCCACTGGACCCGCAAACCGCTATCTAAGGCCTGTATCACCGGGCTGGCTGCCACTTTATTTTTCTCAACCAGCGCACCGGTACAGGCCGAACTGGCTGCGGATTGGCAAGAGACCGCAATGCGCTTTGCCGCCAAAGAAAAATGGCCTGGTGCCCAACGCCAGCGGAACCTGACGCTGTTGCACGCTGCCATGTTCGACGCCGCCAATGCCGTCGATGGTACCTATCACGCGTTTGCCTACAACGGTCCGAAAGACCCCACTGCCGATCGAAGCGCGGCCGTGACACAAGCTGCGTTGACCGTAATGCAGGCTCTCATGCCTGAACAGAGCGCCGACTTAGCCGCAACTGCCCAAGATGCATTCGCAAGTGTATCGGATGCTATGGCCCTGGATAGTGGCATTAAGCTAGGCAAAGCCGCTGCGCAGGCGGTGCTGGATCTACGCGAGGCTGATGGGGCCGATTTTTCCAGCGACTTCACTCCCGGACCTAAAGATGTTGGCATCTACCAACCGACGTCTGAACGTCCAATGGTCGCCCCAAAGATCCGTAAGATGCAGCCCTTTGCTCTGACCTCAGCAAAGCAGTTTGATGTCCCTCCGCCGCCCCAACTCAATAGCCTGCAATTTCAGCGAGACTTGGCAGAAGTTGCCATACTTGGCGGAGCCGCTTCGCAGGCTGATCCAGAGTTGATCGCCATTGCAAAACTCCATGCTGGGTCAGGCTCCGGGGCATGGAACCAGATTGCTCGCGACAGCAGCCGCGCTTGCGAGCTCCCCCTTGTTGAGGAAGCCCGGACACTGGCCCTGCTGAACATCGCACTAACCGACGCATTGATCGCCGGATTCAATGCGAAGTACACCTACCAATTATGGCGCCCCGAGACCGCGATTGCCGCTCTTGGTAACGGGTATGAGAACCCGCAAATGGATGCGATGGACGATTGGGCGTCACTGGTGGCAGCACCGATGCATCCTGAGTATCCCTGCCAACACTGCACCAGTGGCAGCGCCGCCCAGCAGGTAATGGAAGCTGTATTTGGCGCTGACGAGTTCACCTTTAGCTTTGAAGGGAAGGACGGCTACAGCCGCAATTATCAGACTTTTGCGCAATTCGCGGAAGAAGAATCAGAATCCCGTGTGATCGGCGGCGTACACTACCGTCGGTCCAACACAGTTGGGGACATGCTCGGCTATCAGATCGGTAACCATATCAGCTCTGAATTCTTGACCCCGGTCAACGCTGTTCTGAACTCAGAAAGCAGTGCCGCGACCGATTGCGCCGGTATCCTGTCGACCAAACTGTCACAATAACCGAACCATCCCCGTAGCAGGGGCCCACTTGCTACGGGGATAATGCCTGTCAGGCTGGCTCTGCGACCTACCAGATCCTTAGCGAAGGAGTGTGCCCATGGTGCAGCCCTGCCCTGCCCATATTGCTGCCCTCAGTCTAGGCATTTGCCTAATCGGCGGATCCGCAGCCGCTCACGAACCATGGTTGCTTACCCCGGACGAGGTTCAAATCCTTTCCCAACGTACAGTGCCAAATCTGTTTAGAAACCCGACACTGCTGATGGGCTTTTCAGTCCTTAGCGCCGTCATCACCTTTGCTGTGGTCTTCACCGGGCAGGCTTTACGACCAATCGAAGAAAGGCTTTGCCAACCTTTGCGCAAACGTGGTGAAAGTTGGGGGCCATTATGTCTACGAATCGGGTTAGGAACGACTGTCGGCCTAAATGCGTTAGGAGGCCTCCCCCGCCATGGTGTTGAGATTTGGAGCACTCCAACATTATTCGTCCCCGATATGCAGCTGGCGCTTGTGCCAGGGTGGGACTGGTTGGCACTTCCTGCTCTGATCTCATCCGTGTTTCTGGTGTTGGGCTTTGGGACACGTGCTGCGGCCCTAGGGATAGTATGCCTGGCGGGCCTGGGAAGCTGCCTATTTTCCCTTGATTTCATTTCATATTATGGCCTCCACTTTGCAGCACCCGCGCTATTACTGATGCATTTTGGTGGGGGTGCTTACAGCGTTGACCGCCTCCTACCACCGAGTCTCCCAGCACTTCTGCCCAACTCCCCTCGTGTGATCTGGAACCTTGTGCAAGTGACCATAGGTGCCACTTTTGCAATAATCGCGATATCGGTGAAGTTCTTACAACCCACCTTACTGATCGCCATTTTAGAACACGGTAGTATGCAGCTCTTTGGGCTACCCGTGCAGGTTGTCGCATTGATCATGATGGCGATTGAGCTGATGGCCGGTGTTCTGCTTGCCTTGGGCCAATTGATACGCCCGATCGCTCTATTCCTGCTATTCGCTTTCACCTTCTTTGCCGTAACTCTGCAGGAATCTCCGCTCTTGCACGGCAATCTCTATGGGGTGTTCTTGTTCTTTTTCTTGCACGGTGGCGCACCTATCGACCTACCAAGGCGCACGCCGCGCCGTATCAGCGATCCACAGACGGCCTAACGGGTATGCTGCGAACAGTTCTCAGCCTTAGCCTATTCGCTTCGGCACCTCTGGCCATGACCTGCGCAAGTCTGCCAATGATCACGCAAGTCAGCTCCCTGCCTCGAGCCCTGTTCGTTACTCTTCCCGACGGTCAACCGTTGCCAGAACTTGAGGTGACGACCGGCTACGCGCCTAATGAAGGCTGGCGCTTGATAATTGACGTCAAGAATTTCACCTTTACGGATCTTTGCGTCAGTAAGGCGAACAACTTGGCCATCGGGCACGCCCACGTGCATCTGGGCACCCAAAAGATAATGACCGCCTATCAACCAAACGTTTTCATCGGACATTTACCTCGCGGACAGCACTCAATTACAGTCTCGCTCCGCGCCCAGGATCATCGCGTGTTAGGCCGCCCGGGCGGCGGTATGTTTAGCAAAACAATCACACTCAAAGTGCCATAGCGAACAAAGAAAACGCGGTGCAGAAACAACTGCACCGCATAGCCTTAGATCAGGTGAAGCAAATTACTAGCGGGGAGATGGTAGTCGGCTTTGCAGAATTTTCACCACGTCTTCAGGCTCAGGAAGTGAATGATGACCATGCTGGATCTTAAGCAACGGATCATAGTTCTCCCGCCAAACCGGCTCGAACACCTCATAGCCGTCTTCGCGCAATTGACTAACGTTGCGACGCACCGCCGGTTTTTCCCACATCGGCCCACCCATCACAGGAAAGAGCAAGACCGGAAAAGTGGCCGCCAAAATCACAGTCGTCAGACGGTTCTGCGATGACCCATTCGCGATAGCGGAAAGCGTATTGGCTGTCGTTGGCAAAATAGCCAGGATATCGTGATCGGCTACGATACGACCCGGTTTGTCAGTCCGCCAATCCTTTGGGCTATCGCCGCTAATGACCCGATCAAGGAATAGCGCGACCGCATCCATATTCACGAATTTCACTGCGTTTGGCGTGAACAACGCCGAGAGATCACAATCGATCTCGTTCTTTATGGCCCGCAGATATAGTGGCAGCATCGTAGCGTCCAGCGAACCTGTTACTCCGATCAGGATACGCGGGCGTGCCGAAGTGTCATTGATAGAATTCGTCATGGAGTACTTCCTGTCATCAGTTAATTAGAACCATTTATTCAGCCGGGTGTGTGGCCTGCTCTCGCGAGGTCACCGAGGGCGTCGTTATCTGTGGTGCAGGCTTCGATGGTGCCCCGGTCTCGTTTGCCAAGGGCGGCCAGCTTTTCATAACCAGCGTCAGCAGATCGAAACGGGCCACCACCGCACCGCAGGAGTTCAGAACACAGCAGTCCCAACGCACATCCCCAAACGGGGCCGAAGCGCGAGGGCTGATTTCCTTGCAGGTCACACGGACATGCAGGCAGTCACCAAAATAGACCGGAGCGTGAAAACGCAGGTTGTCCGAACCGATATTGGCCAGAACCGGCCCCGGGGCCGGTTCCACAAGCAAGCCGTTGGCGAAGGAAACCACAAGCTGGCCATGCGCCACTCGGTCATCAAAGAATGGATGTGCCTGTGCAGCTTCTCGGTCCATATGCGCGTAGAAAACGTCGCCCGTGAAATGGGCAAATTGTTCTACATCTTCTTCGGTGATCCGTCGCGATGCAGTAATGAGTTGATCCCCAATACGTAATGTCTCCAATGACTTGCGAAACGGGTGCCCATTGCATCGTGTCTCGGCACCTTCAACCCAGCGTCCCGTCAATGCCGTCAGCAGCTGCGGTGGCGCGTGGATCTCTGTGCGCATCATATATGCTGCTACGGCACGGCGAATATTCTGGGCACCACAAACCAGGCTGTGATGTGTAGCCGCAAACAGACGTGGAATTGACGGGTCCGGAGATAGTTCCAAAGCGTCACGCGCCATGTCGCTGCCGCAGATCCGAACCCTCCCTTCGGCCGACGTCAGACAAGCCGCAGCTTCCTGCGCCAAGGGGCTATCATTGGTGAAGACATTTGAGAAACGCGAACACGTTGCCAAATTGGCTAGTGCAATTGCATCGCAGAGACTGTCATAAGCCAAGACCGTCGCTACTGGCCCTTGAACGAACGTTTCGTGAATTAACTGGGCACGAGTTGGTTGATTGCAATGCAGCAAGACAGGTGACAGGAACGCCCCTCCTCCTTCAGCTGCGGCGACAACCGCTCCTGATACGACTTCCGCCTCCTGTTTCAGTCTGCCAATACCTGCCTGGACCGTCTCCATATGCGAACGAGAGACCAAAGCGCCCATCTGCGTGACCGGATCGTCTGGCATTCCCACTACTGTTTCGGACAGAGCCATCACCAAATGTTCCATCACCTCCGCTTCGCGGTAGCGCGGCAACAAAATGCGCCGCACAGCGTGCCTACGCTGTCCGGATCTCAGAATCATTTCGCTTCGGATCTCGCGTACAAAAAACGAAAACTCCGGGCTACCCGGCGCAACATCGCTGCCAAGGATCGCCGCTGAAAGCCCTGTTTCGCAGGATTGAAAGCGCACCAAACCCGACGCAACCGACGGGTGTTGACGCAGTTGCTGCGCCATATAACGCGTACCGGCAAAGCTGATCGCATCGCCCGAGGTCAAACTATTCAACACATCCAGCGGCTTGCAGTAAATTAGCTGTAGTGCCCCCGCGGGCAAAGTCTCGCTTTCATGGATCAGTTTTACAAGGCGTTCGCAGACACCTGCCGTATCCGGATCCGGGCAAACGATACACGGCACACCCGCGATCAGCGCAGGTGTGATCTGCTCTAAGATACCGGATACCGGGCTATCCAACGCGGTGATATGGACCGCGACACCTGACAGCGGCGCCAAGATCTGCTGACTGCCTGCGGTGCCTCCCGGTTCTGAACCATCTTCGAGATGCAGCACCGGCGCATTCGGCAACGATTTTAACGCTTGGCTCGCCATAGCAGCCAAGCGCCCGATGCCACCATCCACATCCAGCTGGCAATCATGCCGCGTAGCGCCAATCTTCAGACTCTCGCGGTAAAGCACAGAACGACTGTCTTTCAAACTGCGTGCAAGTGCTCGCAATCGCTGTGCACGATCATGGAAACCCATAGCACGCAGCGCTGGTCCTCCCAGCGTGCGTGCATAATCCACAGCAATGGCACCATCTTTCGCGGCAAAAGACAGTACAGCATGAACCTGGTCGGTCACCGCTTCGGTCAGCGTTAGTGTCTGGTCGCCACTATGGCCCCATCTGTCCGATATCAGGCTTTGAAGGAGACGGGGTCGTTTTACATGATCAGTCAAGTCAAAGCCCTCTTTCTGCTGGTGCCGTGTCAGATGGTGCGACCGGCCTAGCGGTCATCGCCAAATGCGCCGCTGCAATTCCATCAAGATTGATTTGGTAGCACTGCCATCAGGTCTCATACAAAGCTTGCGACACATCCAATCGAAACTTTGAAATCTGCGCCTCAGGATTTCTGAGGCTGCAGCGGGGATCGCACTATCAATGATCTCTGATAGCGGACCTCAAAACTTTCGATGTGCAATTCTGGCTCGCCGCTGCAAACCTCAGAACTTAACAGCGGTCATTGCACCGCTTTACAGCAAAATGCCCTAGCATATTCGCCTGAGACAGGAGCAACGCGATGCCTCGTAACAATCCCGCCAAAACCAGGCACATCTGTGTGGCAGGGGTCTCCGGCCTTGCAGGCGCACACATCGCACGCACCGCTCTCGCACTGGGCTGGCGGGTTACCGGCACATTGCGAGATGTAAATGACACATCAAAAACTGTCCCACTGATGGCAATGCCCGGCGCAAAAGACCGGCTCCGTCTAGTCTCGGCAGATACCCGTCAATCAGACAGCATTCTCAACGCACTTGTCGATACCGATGCATTGGTGATCGCCTGCCTACCTTCCATTCGCTCTGCGCCTGACGGCACCCCGGCTAGTAAACTGGATCATTCGAGTGGGTTAAAATACTGCATCGACCCTGCCCGGGCAGCCTGTAGCACCTTGATAGAGGCCGCATACAAAAGTGCAGTTTTCGATATCGTATTGGTCTCGAGCACAGCCTCAATCGAACCGGAACCTGAACCCGCCACCAAGGATGAACTGCTTCACTATTCAGATCTGGATAGCCAAATCCGCGATGGCAAATTCATTGCAGCGCAAAAAACCGCATTGGAAACAATCGCCGTTCAACTTTCACAAGAGTACGACCTACGTCTTACCATCCTCCTATCTGGCATGATCGTAGGGCCCGGAGTTCTCCCGTGTCATGCAGATGGGCATATCCTAAAGCACCTTCGTGATCTATCGGTCGATGCCAAGCCCTGGCACGACCAAATCCCAGCTGGCTCAATGTCGTTGGTACACCCAGTGGATCTCGCCGCATTTTGTTTGGCCGCGCTTCAAAACCCGGAGGCTGAGGGGCGTTATCTCGCCGTCAGAAAAAGCTGGGCATGGTCTGACATTTACAGCGAGATTGCGAACTTTGTGCCCGCGCAAGCTTTGCCAACCGATGTCTCCAAGGGGACAGAAACCACACGCCCGTCGCAGTTTAATTTCGCCAGACGTGACAGTCTGTCGTCTCCCCAATACGGGTTAGCAGCGATGATTTCCGGGTTTTACCAATGGCTGGATGATCATACCTACACAGAAACCACAAAAGTAGATCCCGACACCGCCGCGCGTACAGTAGACGCCTGATAGGCATCCATCATTTCGCAAGTTTCACACGCATTGCGGCATCAGGGAAGCAGGTTTCCTTTTGCCCTGTGGCCGCCTGCCAACGTCCGATCGAGCGGCGCGTCTTAAACCCGGCAAGCCCGTCAGCGCCTCCGACATCATGGCCAAGCTGCTCTAGCCCACGCTGCATGTCTGCCACATCCGACCGCAACATACTGTCCACGCGCGCCCAGCCTCGGCGGAAGTCTTTAACTCCAAATTGGATGCGATCGCCAACGTGACCCACAAACAGCGCATAGAGATCGCTTTTGTTGTAATCTTTCAGCACATAAAAATTCGGTGTCACTAAAAACGCGGGGCCATTGCGTCCAGCGGGCATCATTAAATACGCAACACCGTCCCGCTCATGCGCAGGGAAAGCACGGCCTGAACTGCGTTTGATGCCCAAACTCTCCCATTTACGGATACTCTGCCCTTGATCCGGTCCTTCTAATGCACAAGAGACAGCGCTTGGGACGGAAACCTCAAAGCCCCAATCACGGGACTTGTTCCAACCATGTCGTGTAAGATAGCCGCCGATAGAGGCAATGGTGTCTGCCTCAGATCGCCAAATATCGGCGCGACCATCACCATCGCCGTCTTCAGCATACTTGAGAAAATTTGATGGCATGAACTGTGGCTGCCCTAGAGCGCCGGCCCAGCTGCTCTTCATCGCTTTTCCCGGCGCATGACCGGCTTCGGCGATTTGCAAGGCCGCGATCAGTTCATCGCGAAAATAGGATGCCCGACGGCTCATAAAGCCTTTGGTGCCCAGTACTTGAAATACATTGTGGGGAATTTTGACCTGCCCGTAGCCGCTTTCACGACCCCAGATCGCTAGAATAATCCTACCCGGCACACCGGTAAGGCGTTCAGTACGCTGCAAGGCGGCGACGTGACGTTTTGCCATCCGACGCCCCACCGATGTCGCCCCGTCGATAGAACCGCGATTAAAGTAGCGCCCAGGCGCACCAAATTCTGCCTGGCGTTGGCGACGTGATGCATTGGCCTTACTACCCGGCGGCACCAGATCCGGAAGGTCCCAGTTCAGTTTCACGTCGGCGAACGCCGCATCGAAAGTTGTCCGCCGAATCCCCGCCGCACGCGCTTCGGGCCAGATATCCTTTACCAACCACTGCTGAAACTGACGCTCAACCTTGAATTTATCTACCGCCAATGCAGGCCCGAACGGCAACACGCAAAGGAATAGTAAACACAAAAAACGAGGCAACATGTTGGGTGCTCCAGCTAACTAAAGAAAATAAATGCAGAGGTGCTGATCCACTTTTTACAAGCCCACTCTGAACAGTGCAGGAATTTGTGGCAATTTCATCTGACAGAGACAGGGACTTCAAGGCTGACTTTCTTGCGCCCCATCACCACCGAGGTGCGGAACCGGCGCACGTTTGAGTCCTCAAAGAACAACCGTTTGGTCAGTTCCTCAAACGCATCCATATCAGAAGCCGTGCAGATCAAGCAAAAATCCGCTTCACCCGTCAGGTAGTAGCACTGCTGAACCATCGGCTCCACATTGGCCCGGCGGGTGAAAGCGTCGATCTGATCCAAACGCTCACGTTCTAGCTCTACCATCACCACAAAGGTCATCGGCATGCCGACCTTGACTGGATCCACCAGCGCTATTTCGCCGGTGATGACTTTCCGCTGGCGCAATGACTTCAACCGACGCTGTACTGAAGCGGCAGAAAGCCCGGCCTGTGACGCCAACGCCTCTAATCCCAGTCGCGTGTTACGCTGCAGGAGCGTCAGCAGCGTAACATCTGCATTGTCGAGTCCTTCACCCATATCCAGCCACCAATTTGTAATATTTTTTCATCTTTAGCATAATTTTGAGCAGATCACGGCAAGTTTCTGACCTAGGCTACCGCCATGAACAACGTAGATATAAAACTCAACCCCGCCCTACCGCAGCAGATGTTGCGCAGCTGCCCGGCTTATCGCCCGTCACCTCTCGCCCAGCATGAAATTGCTGGCCACCAAGTCTGGATCAAAGATGAGACCCACAGAATGGGTCTCGGCGCGTTTAAGGCCATGGGTGGCGTTTATGCCGTCGCAGAGCTGCTGCTGCACGAAACCGGTCTGATGCAAGCTGACTTAGCTACGGATAGAGGCCGCGCCGCTGCAGCAAATGTTACATTCGTCTGCGCAAGTGCTGGCAACCACGGCATGGCAGTCGCCGCCGGCGCACGCCTCTTCGGCGCAAAGTGTCGAATTCACCTGGCTGAGACCGTTCCTGAGGACTTCGTCGAGCGTTTGCGCGCCAAAGGGTCAGAGGTTGTCCGCTCCGGTGCCACCTATGAAGAAAGCATTTCTGCCGCCATCGAAGATGCGAAAGAAAGCGGTGCAGTACATCTCGCCGATGGGTCCTGGCCCGGCTACACCGAGCCCCCCCGGCTGGTGATGGAAGGCTATACAGTCATCGCCGAAGAGATGCGCGACAGCTTTGTCAGCTCCGGTAACTGGCCAACGCATGTCTATTTGCAAGCAGGTGTCGGTGGCTTGGCTGGTGCAATGGCCTACATGATCCGTACCAATTGGGCAGTTCAACCTGAAATCATAGTTGTGGAACCAGATGCCGCACCCTGTCTGCAACACAGCGCCGAGGCAGGCAAAATAGCGACGGTCTCCGGACCCGTGTCCAATATGGGACGGTTGGACTGCAAAACACCATCAATGCTGGCCTTTGAGATCCTTTCAAAAGCGACCGATCGCTACGTCAGTATCTCTGACAAGGCTGCCACTTGGGGTGTGGAACAGGCTGCTTTATTGGGGATTGCAAGCACACCATCTGGAGCCGCGGGGCTGACCACTCTGTTGCAGGATCTTGACGCAGGTATTTATCCTGAGATGCGTCCGTTGGTGATCCTATCCGAAGGAGCGGTCGGCGATGCCTGAGCTGGATCTAGTCGCTTTTCGCCGGGATCTTCATGCTCACCCAGAGACCGGCTTTGACCTCACCCGCACTTCTGATGCGATCGCGACGGAATTGGAAGCTGCTGGGCTGGACGTTACCCGTGGCGTCGGCGGCTTAGGTATTGTGGCCACCTTACAGCGCGGCGATAGCGCAGCTGGTATTGCGCTGCGCGCCGATATGGATGCGCTTCCAATAGAGGAAGCCACAAACCTTGCCTATCGCTCACGTCATCCCGGTCGGTTTCATGGCTGCGGCCACGACGGGCACAGTACCGTGCTGCTGGGCGCCGCCCTGCGCCTTGCTCGTGACTCCGACTTCGATCAAACCGTCCACTTCCTGTTCCAGCCAGATGAAGAAAACGGCACCGGCGCGGCAGCGATGATTGCCGATGGGCTGTTTGACCGATTTGATATCAGCCGAATTTACGGCCTGCACAATATACCCGGCATCCCCATTGGCCACTTCGCAACTCAGGTCGGCCCGTTCTGTGCATTTGAGGATAACTTTGAGATCCGTATTTCTGGTCGTGGAGGCCATGCATCGATGCCGGAAAAAGGTATTGATCCCATTGTAACGGGTGCTGCAATTGTAACCCAGCTACAGACCATCGCATCGCGATCTATATCTGCCCAGGACCATTGCGTTGTGTCCATCACCGGTTTTGAGACAGACGGAGCCCGCAATATTCTGGCGAGTAACGTAGTTATTTCAGGGGATTGTCGCGGTTTCGAACCACATGTCTCAGACACGATCGAAGATCGGATGCGAGCCATCGCTAACGGTATCTGCGCCGCGCAAGGCGCAAGTTGTGAGGTGGATTATTCAACCTCGTTCCAACCGTTGGTCAACGATGCAGATGCCACCACCCAAGCTGTAAGCGCCGCTGAACAATGTGGCACCGTTGATGCCAACTACGGTCGCGTCGGCTTCTCAGAGGATTTCGCTGCCTTCTTACAGCACCGTCCCGGCGCGTTCACCTTAATGGGCAACGGCACTGAGGGTGCGAACGCTATGCCATTGCACAACCCCGGCTATGATTTCAATGATGATGCGATCGACAGCGGGATCACCTATTGGTGCAATTTGGCAAAGTCAGGCTAAAGCCCTGCGATCATTACTGAAAAAGAGGCAAGGTTAACGGAACTTTGCCCCTTAGTCTTCTTCCACCTCAATCTTGCATGCGAATTTAGAACCAAGCCGCGGATCATGCGCCGGCCCAAATATCCAAATGGCTCGGGTCTTGAGTATTGATCAGCCCGGTCCACTCTCTGCGACTGTGCAAAACGTCAGGAAATATAGTTCAATTCATACGTTCTGCGTGTCGCTCGATCCATAGCGACTAGACCGCTCGTGCTTCGTCTAATGCCACATATCGAACCAGTTTGGGGGTGAAAACCGCACAAACAGAGCGTCAATTCACCGAGCTTAACACGTCGGCATTTGCATCTTTGTCGCGGCATCATATCTTGGGACGGGTAACAGGGAGCCTTGCGGATGACTACAGAACCAGCCCGTCAGCAGACAGGTCATACAAGTGGCTCCTCTTCCAGGTTGAGCCGCAGTGAGGCACGTGCGGCGCAGAATGCCCGCGACCTAGAAGATCACTTGAGCTGGCTGGACAATATTACAGGCACAGCACTTGGCGTTCTCGCAGTAGCATCCGGGATCTACACCTATCTTGGTGTATCTTCACTGCTGGACGATACCGGCGCATTCTCAGTGATCGCCGCGCTGGCTTATTCGGTCGCTGTGTCAGTCGGTATTTTTGTGTTCTGGTCCTATATGATGCGGCTTGTTCCAGCAGTGCGAACAGCCGCAGCACGCATCGGTCTTTTGCTGTCGATGGCGCTTGGCTCAGTCGCTATTATTGCAATGTCGTCTTGGCTGAATGCCGCAGCGCTTGCCGGAGCGGCTGCCGTCGAACAACATCTGGCAGAAACGGTACAAGATTATCAAACAGCTCTGGAACGAGCAGATGAAATCACTCAAAGCGGCCAGAGTCTTGCGCGTGATGTGGCACGGGTCCAACAGACTTTTGTCGATCTCTCCGAGCAGGAAGCAACCGGCCAATTGTCAGGTTTTGCAGGCCACGGTGCGGTTTTTCGACTGCTACGACAGAAATCAAATGAGCTAGCAGCGCTGGAAACTCAGATCACCAGCCAACAGCCACTGGTCGAGGCGGCCTTTGACGAAGGAAATGCTATTCTGTCCCGGATGCGCGCACTGACTGTCGAACAGGGCCCTGTAGATCAACGATCGGTTCTGTTCTCAGAGGAAGCCGTTCGCCTTGCCAATGTCATAACCCAACTTCGGCAATTGTCGGTTGCTCCATTAGTTCAAAGGGCCGCGCGTGATCTTTCTGACAGCGTAGTGACACCGGAACTGGACGGAACCGATGCTGCAACCCGGCAGGGCCAACAGGCCACCATCGACAGCGTGCGGCGCGTTCTAGCACAACACGCAGATGGCTTGAGTACCGCTGCCGCTTCCGTGCTCAACATGACGCCCCCGCGCGACACCACCTACACACCGGTGTCTGCTGCGGATGCGGTAATCCTCTATGCAGGGAATTTCGTCCCATCTTGGGCGGGAGCCATTGCAATCGACTTATTGCCCGCCGTTTTGGTCCTGATCCTTGCAATCACTCAAGCCGCCATTCGCGCGGGCCGTGAAGGGGCCGCCACAGAAGACACCATGACGCTGGCCGAGCTACGCGCTGCGGTAGCTGCCATCAGAGACATCGATACGTCGTTAGACCGCGCAGGGCAGGTCGCAGCCGCAAACCCTCAACGCACACGGGGCAACGATAGAATTGTCGAAAACCAAGCACCAGATATCACCGATCTGGAAGACCGACGCAGTGCCAACTGAACGGGAGAGCCCGCTAACCGAACCACCTGCGGGGCGACGCAAGAAATCACCCGACACCTGGCGTATGCTGCGCTGGGTATTGGCAGCACAGCTTGGATTTGCTGCCGTTCTTTTGGGAACCGATCTTGCCCAACTTGCTCCACAGCTTACCTGGCCATCATCAGTACCCGAACTGACGGATCCAATCGGTCCGGGGGATCAAATACGACGATTTACGCCCAACCACCTGCCTGAACGCTTACCCTCTCCCGGGAACCGGCCTATCCTCGACACCGGTGATATGCCCGGCAGATTGGTCTTCGCGACGCCGGATTGGCAAGGCGAACCCGTGCTGACCCTGACCGGGCGGATCGCCGAAGGGGATGCCTTACGAGTCGCTGAATATCTTGAAATGTTGAGCGTGCGCCCGAAACTGGTTTATCTCAATAGCCCCGGCGGTTCTGTGCGCGACGCATTGGCTATTGGCCGCGTCCTTCGCATGCGCGAGATGAACACAATCATGAGCGCTAGCGACATTTGCCTGTCTGCCTGCCCCTATGTTCTGGCAGCTGGTATCACGAGGACCGTCGATCCAGATGCCATGGTAGGTGTGCATCAACACTATTTCGGACAAAACACTATGCTGCCCGCCTTTGTCGCAATCGAAAAAATCCAACGCGGACAAGGTGAGGTTATGAGCTACCTTCAAGAAATGGGTGTCGACCCTCTGATCATGCGACATGCTTTGGTAACCCCATCCGATGAAATCTATTTGCTGACACCTGCCGAACGAGACAGCTACCGCCTCACCAACGACACTGGCGATCAAGGATAGGCGCGCCAAACCTCGACACATCCTTGTCAGCGGGATATTGCCACCCTGATCTTGCGGGGCAGCTATGATCCGCTAGTGTTATCTAGAAAATAATAAGCAGCAGGCAGGCAGATGAGTATTTCACGACGCAGTTTTGGGTTCGGACTGATGGCGCTTGGTCTTGGGGCCTGTGGTGAAAGTGTAACAAGCACGCCGGGCCCACGCGCCACAAGTGGACTGCCCGCTGATCTTCGCCCGGTACCAAATGCTGCCTATGACGCTTGGGTTGCGGGCTTCCATCGCCGTGCCGCGTCCTCAGGGATCAGCAACAGTACGCTTACCACCGCCTTTCGAGGCGCTGGCTATCTGCCAGGCGTGATCAAACGCGACCGCAATCAAACCGAGTTCAAACGCAGCCTCGAAGATTACCTCTCAATTGCAGCCTCTGATGAGCGCGTGAGTAAAGGTCGCGCAGCCTACGCCCGTCATCGCAATACACTTGCCGCGCTAGAACAGACCTATGGGGTAGACGCAGAAATCATAACAGCAATCTGGGGGCTGGAGAGCTTCTTCGGTGAACGCCGTGGCAACGTGCCAGTGATATCCGCAACCTCCACACTAGCTTTTGATGGTCGGCGCGGGGCGTTCTTTGAAAAACAGCTAATCGCTGCCCTGAGGATCCTGCAAAACGGTGATATCTCCGCGTCTCGCATGACCGGAAGTTGGGCCGGCGCCATGGGCCACACACAGTTCATCCCAACTTCATATCAAGCTTTTGCTGTCGATTTTACTGGCGACGGCCGTCGCGATATCTGGTCGGAAGATCCCAGCGATTCATTGGCATCAACAGCAGCCTACCTTGCACGGAACGGCTGGACTCGGGGGCAACGCTGGGGCCAAGAAATGATCGGTTCATCCCCTACCAGCGGCAATCTCATTCAGCCACAACCGGGTGGTCCCAAGTTCGCCGTAACCAGCAATTTTCGCGCCATCAAACGCTACAACAACTCTGACGCTTATGCGATTGGTGTTGGCCATCTAGCGGATCGGATCGGCGGAGCGGGTCCACTGCGCACGAGCTTCCCACCTGACGCCAACGGGCTTACAAAAGATGATCGAATTTTGTTGCAGAAACGTCTGACTGCCAAAGGCTTCGACACCGATGGCGCGGACGGCGTGATCGGCCCCAACAGTGAGAAAGCGATACGCGCCTATCAACAAAGCCGTGGCCTATCAGTCACCGGCACACCATCCCAGGCTATGTTACGCAATCTGGGCTAGGGCCACCGCTACAAATCTATGTTACTGTATTAATAGCAGGCTTCAAACCGGAGGCGCAGCAAATGTGCGCCTCCGTGAGCACTTGAAATCAGAACAAGAAATCGCCTGCATCTAGGTCGTTGATGTCAACGCCAATCAAAGTGATGGTATTACCAAGACCATCGTCAATCACTGCATTGTTGCCGTCCTGCGACAGATGATTGTCTTGCAAATCCGCGATGTCAGAAATCTCAGAGACGGCTCTCAGATCAACTTTTTCAGCGTCGCTTCGCGCAGCAAATCCACGAATAGTGTCATCACCAAAACTACCACGGAAAATAAAGTAGTCAGCCTGTGCGCCTCCGATCAAAAGATCATTGCCGTTGCCACCGAACAACCGGTCAACGCCGCTCCCGCCAACGATTGTGTCATGGCCAGAACCGCCAACCAGACGATCATTCCCTGCACCACCATCTAGGCGATCGGCACCGCCTTCACCGTAAATGGTATCGCGGCCTTGTGCACCGATCAGCACATCCCCCTGACGCCCGCCTTTCATCAAGTCAGAGCCCCAGCCACCGCGGATCAGGTCCGCGCCGCTTCCACCAAACAGACTGTCCTGTCCGGAGCCACCATTTATGGTATCGTCACCGGAACCGCCCCGGATCGTATCATCACCGATGTCCCCCTGCCCAGCGATAAAAATATCGTCCCCCGCAGACAAGCCAACTTCGTCACTACCTATTGTGCCAGTAAGCACATCGTTGGATGCGGTCCCGACGGGTGTTTGACCACCAGCAATATTCATCGCATCCACTACAAGAGTGCCTGTATCGATACCCGCGAATTCAGCGCGCAGAAGGTCGAACCCTTCGGTGATTTCGGACGGCTCGATTGTTGAAATAGCATCAAGAATGGCTTGCTTCTCCGCAGCCGTAAGCTGCTCTGAAACGATCGGAGTATTCAAAAACTCCGCAACTTGATCAACGAGATCTTGCCAGTTGATCGACAAAATTGCCTGCTCTGCAGCATCAACGATGGTTAGGAATTCCCCTACCGTTAGCTGTGTTACATTGCTGGCATTAAACGCAGCCAGCAAATCGGTATTACCACTATAGGATACCACACCCCCAATATAGTCGAGCCACTCTTCAAGTTCTAAAATATCATTCAACACAGCATTCGGCATGTTAACCAATCCATCCACTATCGCCACTAGAGCGCGCCCCAACCCGGACAACCCCACGTCAACCCACCATGAATTGACCCTACGTCATACGATAAGGTTACATTAAAATTCCCGTCAAGGCTCTAGTGGAACAACCGTTCCCCGCTTTTTGTTAACCAAAATCTCTCTCACGGCCCAAAGCGTTAGAGACAATTTTTGTTACTTGGTCACGGCTGATCAGCAACGATACCTCTTTTGCACAAGTCACTTCCGCCAGGTCGACTTGGCTTGAATTTGAACTTAGATTACTCATATAGTGAACGTACGTTCATTCATATATGAGATAGATATGCAGCCTTATCCCTCCACTCGCCTGCAAGGGCTCGACCTTGCGCGCTACTTAGCTTTTGTCGGTATGGTCATCGTGAACTTCAAAATAGCGATGGAAGCCGAAGGCGGCACCAGTCTCATTGCCGGACTCAGCACAGCACTGGAGGGACGGGCAGCTGCCTGTTTCGTCGTGCTAGCCGGCGTCGGGCTTGGTCTCGCGGCAGGGACATCAGCCAGAAGTAATATCCAGGCTACACTACGTCGCGCTGCTTTTCTGATGGTCCTCGGCATGATCAACATGTTGAGCTTCGATGCCGATATTCTGCACTATTACGCCGTTTACTTCATGTTTGGTGCTTTCCTCTTAGGCGCGTCAACCATGGTCCTGACAACTCTCACAGCGGCGTTGATCCTTGCGTTCCCAGTGATGATCTTAGCCTTTGACTATGACCTTGGCTGGGATTGGAAACTCTATTCATATGCTGACCTCTGGACGTTCCAAGGTTTCTTCCGCCACCTATTGTTTAATGGGTGGCATCCTGTGGTGCCTTGGCTTGCTTTCTTACTGTTTGGTATCCTTCTGTCGCGCCTGCCGCTTCAGGAACGGCGCGTCCAAATCGGCCTTATCGCGTTCGGAGCGACTATCTACGTCATCACTGAAAGTGTAAGTGCAATTGCCGTTCGAAGTTTGCTTGAAATCGACCCCGAGCTCGCAGAATTGGCAACAACACTGCCAATTCCACCGATGCCATTCTATATGATCGCGGGCCTATCCTCAGCCTGCATCATAATTGGTGCATGCTTATTGTTAGCGCCTGTTCTGAAACGAATTGGAATTCTCGACATATTAACGCCAGCAGGGCGGCAAACGTTAACACTGTACATCGCCCATATCCTCATCGGAATGGGAACGCTGGAAGAACTCAACATGCTTAGTGACCAAAGGCCGGAGACAGCTGTCTGGGCAGCGTTGTTGTTCTCCGCCTTGGCCACAATCTATGCACTGCTATGGTCCCGCTATGCGAAACATGGCCCCATCGAGATGGTAATGCGCAAAATAGCGGGGTGATTTCCGAACCAGCGCCTAGATTTTGGGCGCTGGTGAAAATGTGCCAAGCCCGTACGTTAGAATGCCAACTCGGTCTCAAGAAATCGAAATAAAACCTCAGAGAGTCACACAAACAAACCGAACCGCATCGATACTGATTTCCGCCGCTGTTAACCGACCGGTTGCGAAAGCCCCAGTATCCAATGCAATCCGACCCGCAGACACCGTCGGTTCCGGAACAATCCAATGCCCGTGCACAACCCAAATATCATCCTGCCGCTGCTTACGACGGTTATCAGGCCCACCCCAAAGCAGAGATTGGCGAGACTGGGCAGTGCATGATGTCAGTGGGTCCGCACCCGCATGGGCGATAAAAACGTTGCCGAATTGGCAGGACAGAGGCAGCGTGCGTAACCACTCGAGCATCTCGGATCCCATAGCAAACTCAAGGGCATCAGCCGCCTCTGTCAAATCGCGCGACGAAGACTGCTCAGAAACCCCACCGATCCCAAAACTGGAGAGTGTCTGAAGTCCGCCATTACGCAGCCAGATCGCAGCGCCTGCAGTCGGATCCGCCAAAAAATCCAATAGCATTGCCTCATGATTGCCCATGAGCACTGTCACATCAGGCCGATCCATCAGCCGTCTCAGAACCGCGGCGCTGTGTTCGCCCCGGTCAATGTAGTCACCAAGGCAGATCAACCGCAGATCCGGGTTCACCTGCTCCAGCAATTGCACCAGAAGATCATCACATCCGTGTATGTCCCCGACAACACAGATCGACTCCCCGGGATCGATCGCCACGAAATCTTGCGGTTTTCCCCGAAATCCGGTAATTAACTTTTTGAACATAATCGCTGCTCCCTGGGGGCCTGACGCTGTTTCTACCGGCAAATCGACTGGTTTAGTGTTAGGCGGGGTTGGGAGCTGTGTGAAGAAGCACCACCAAAAAAGGTGGGCACTACGAGGCTGGGTGGGAATGCGGGTACACGCAATTCTTATGATTGGCTGCCTGGGTACGCTCAGTGGCCAGCTGGTTGCCATGCGGGCTCCAGCCCAAACTCTGTCGACCTATGGTACTCCCGGTCTAATCGACACACCAACGGCTGAGGTTCTTCCAGACGGCACGTTAGCGCTGACCACATCCAATTTCGAAAATACCAGTCGAAACACACTGACGTTTCAAATGTTGCCCAATGTCTACGGCAGTTTTCGCTACAGTTTCCTAAAAGATTTTGACACCGGCGTCGGACTTAGCCGTTATGATCGCAGCTTTGATGTTCACTTTCAGCTACGTCGTGAGACTGCCGCTGGACCCGCCATCGCTCTTGGTTTGCGTGATTTTGGCGGCACAGGGGTTTACGCTAGTGAATATCTGGTCGCGACCAAACATCTGACACCCAACATCACAGCAACTGGCGGGATCGGCTGGGGCCGCCTTGCAGGGCGTGGGGGCCAACGGAACCCTCTCACGGCGCTCGACGGGCGGTTCGACACCCGAGAAGATTCAAACGCTGGTGGTCTCTCCACCACCGGCCAGTTGGATTTCGGAAACTGGTTCAGAGGCGATGCCGCATTATTTGGCGGATTGCGGTGGGATGTAACTCCGCAATGGTCGGTGATGGCTGAATACTCGTCGGACACCTACACCGCAGAAGCAGAGCGCGGACTGACAGACGTGAGATCCCCCATCAATTTTGGCGCATCCTACCGGTTCGACAATGGGGTGACAGTGGGCGGGTCTTATCTAAACGGCTCAGCGCTTGCACTACAGCTAAGTTATGCGTTCGACCCGCGCCGCGCCGCTTCGCCTGGTGGCCAGGGCGCGGCGGCCCCAGCCCTAAAACCCCAAGAACAGGTAGCGCTAGCCAGCTGGAATCTCGCTCAGAGCAATGCTTCGGCTGCTGACCCCCCCCGTATTTACGATGTACTGAACACACGGCTGGCCGTGGAAGGTGTCCGTCTCATTGGATTTGAACGGGAGGGTGACCGGGCTCGTATCACGGTAGAAAATTTGCGGTATGGCGCGGCTGCGCAGGCTGTTGGACGCACCACCCGGGTGATGGCAAACACACTTCCCCCACGTCTGCAAACGTTTGAGGTAACTCTCGCTGAAAACGGCCTGCCAACCACCCGTATCAAGAGTCAACGTAGCGACCTCTATGAACTGGAGGCGGATCTGGATGGTGCATGGCGCAGCCTTGCACGGGCTGAGATCGAAGACGCACCACAAGCCATAGTAGGCACAGAAAACATCGACGCCTTCCCTCGATTCACCTATCGCTTCGGCCCCTATACTCAGTTGTCCTTCTTCGATCCGGATGAGCCTCTACGATATGAAATCGGAGCTGAGTTGAAAGCCGCATATCAGCCCGCACCTGGATGGACATTTTCCGGTCAACTTCGCCAGCCCGTGATTGGCAATCTGGATGCATCCGCGCGGCCCTCCAACTCTGTTCTTCCCAAGGTACGGTCGGACTGGGCACGCTATGCGTCGGAATCCGATTTGCGTCTCAGCCACCTGACCGCCGAATACACTTGGCGTCCCCACGCCGATCTGTTCGCGCGTGTGACCGCCGGCTACTTGGAGCAGATGTTTGGAGGCATCTCAGCTGAACTGCTGTGGTTCCCTGTTGGCAGTAGTCTCGCAATCGGGGGCGAACTTAACTACGCCCGGCAGCGTGATTTCGACGTTCAGTTCGGATTCCAAGACTACGACGTGGTGACTGGCCATGCCTCAGTCTACTATAAAACGCGCGGCGACTATCATGTCCAAGTCGATATGGGTCGCTATCTTGCTGGCGATTGGGGTACCACCTTGACCGTCGACCGCGAATTCAACAACGGCTTTAAAGTTGGTGCTTTTGCGACACTAACAGATGCCTCCTATGAGGAGTTTGGCGAAGGGTCTTTTGACAAAGGAATACGTGTGGAGGTGCCCGTTGCATGGCTCACGGGTAAACCGTCCCGGCGCCGCATCACTCAAGTGATCCGTCCTGTCCTGCGCGATGGCGGCGCGCGTCTCAATGTGCAGAACCGCCTCTATGAAAAAGTGCGAGACAACCGTGGGCGCGCTCTGGCCGCGAAATGGGGGCGTTACGCAAGATGATAACAGCACCGAGCACCCGGCGTATCGCTATCAGCCTCACTGCCCTAATCTGTACGACATTTTCAGCCTGTACCAATGACGAACGCGAAGTCCTTACTCTGGAACAGATGACCCAACCCACTGCGACCCGCCTTTCTGCACGGGCAGCAGATCTGGCCTCAGGCGGCGCTCAGCAGATGCAAATTGGCATCCGTAAGACAGGCCGCGCTGGCACTATGGTTCGGGAAGCTCAACGCGCGGGTTTTGTGACGTGGATATCGGTTGATGGAGCAAGCCTGCATACACGCGACGGCTTGTTGCACGCAACTCGTGGGTTTGGCGCGGGTTTGATGGCGGTAGATCAGGAACAATCGCGCCGCCGCATTTTTGCCCATGCCGACGGGTCTACCCGCCGGTTCCACAGCTATCTGACAGGCAATGATCAGATCGTGACGAGAAGCTATCAATGCGACATCAAAGATCGTGGTCTTCGAACCCTGACGATTGCAGGCAATAATATTGCAACCCGGCTGATGGCCGAGAGCTGCACCAATCAGGATCAGCAGTTTCTGAATCTCTACTGGCTACAATCAACCGACAACACGCTCATCCAAAGCCGTCAGTGGACTGGTTCGTTTATCGGCAATTTAACGACACGTCTGCAGGTGATGCCATGATCCACAATTCACGTTCCCACCTTATTTGCACCACCCCGCCCCTATCGGAGGAAAGACCTTGCGCCTGATTTCCATGATCTGCTGCGCCACCCTTGCGCTTGCAGGATGTTCAACCGTCTACCGCAGCTCTGATGTAATCCCAGGTGCTGGTAATAGCACCCAGGTCCGGGTGGTGTCGCTGACGGGGGAGACCGTCATTCAGGCCAACCGGGCACCCTATGCACCACAGTCTCTCCCTGATGCCTATGCACGCTCCGCCGGCACTGGCACCGGTTTGTCTGTTCGGGGCACTGGCCGTCTTCCTGATGCGCCGTCTACTCAGAACAATACTCGCAATCAGAACCTTACTCTGAAACGCCCACCATCCGCACCCGATATGCCTTATCAAATCGGCGTGGGCGATGTCGTGATGCTGGCGACGCCATCAACACGCAACACGCTCGAGGAATTGACAGGGCTGCTTGCCGCTCAGAACAGCCGCAACGGCTATACGGTACAGGATGACGGATCGGTCAATATTCCCGACGTCGGGCGCGTCCGAATTGGCGGGCTAACGATTGAGGATGCAGAGGAGCTGTTGTTCCAGAAGCTGGTGGAAGCCCAGTTCGATCCAACCTTCAGCCTGGAAATCGCAGAGTTCAACTCGCGCCGTGTGTCTGTCGGTGGAGCTGTCGGCAAACCCAGTGTGTTGCCTATCACTCTAACCCCGCTCTACCTCAACGAGGCATTGGCCGCAGCGGGTAGCGTATCCGTTTCTGATATCGACGTCAGTTCGGTCCGGATTTATCGCGACGGTGCGCTATATCAAATCCCGTTGACAGATTTCTACGCCCGCCCAGATTTACAAAGCACCCGCCTTATATCCGGCGATGCAGTCTTCGTGGACACGGATTTCAACCTAAACCGGGCTGAACGTTTCTTTGAGCAACAAATACGCCTGAAACAAACAACGCTAGCGGCACGGGCACAAGAATTGAGCGAGCTAAATACCGCTATATCCCTACGCCGCGGTGACAATGTTGAGCAGCGCAATACCTTCGAAGCCCGCGAAGCATTAGGCGCTAACGACCGGGATTTTGTCTATCTGACCGGCGAGGTCGACAATCAAACCCGCTATCCCCTGCCCTATGAACGCCAGGCCTCTTTGGCCGATGCGCTCTATGATGCGGGTGGCGGCATCGCACGCGAAACCGGTGATGTCTCACAGGTCTATGTATTGCGTGCGTCGTCCGATCCGCGAGAGTTCGGCGCCGTCACCGCATGGCATCTGAATGCCCGCAGTGCAGCCAATCTGACGCTAGCGACAAAATTCCAGCTGCGACCAGACGATGTGATTTTTGTCGCCGAGAACCCGGTCACTAAATGGGGCCGCACCCTGCGTCAAATCACGCCATCTCTTATCACCACACCAGTTGCGGCGGCAGTCAATTGATATCGCCGAGGTCAAAAGGATATGCCGCGTCCACCGCTATCGTTTGTGTGATGGCCCTGTTTTTTCAGGCAAGTCCAGGTTTCTCACAAACGGCGCAACAGTCGGACAAACATATGGATTGTGATGATGACCGCAACGCAGAAGAGGACGATTGCTTACTGCTAATCGAACCTGTGGTCGGTCAATTTGCACCTATAATCGCACCCACAATCGGCCTGCTGGGTCTTGCATTAATCGCAGGCCTCGCCGCCTCAGGTTCAACGAGCACCACAAGCACGGATTAACTCTGCCGTTTGTGGTCGGCTCTATTGTTTAACCTACCGGCGGTCAGGCGATAGGCTGCCCTCCTGTCTCCTGACGCTCTTTTGCGCAGCTCTGCGCTTCCCAGACCAGCCCCCTTGCCCAAACCCTTGATTGCTTTAGCTTCGATGTGATGACGCTCATAACAACGCAAAGGACAAGGACCCGTGGCCTCGCCTCGTCTGCCAGAAGATCTACTGCATCCGCGGCCAGATGGGCTCTATTGCCCGGCAGGCGATTTCTATATCGATCCAGTTCGCCCAGTGTCCCGCGCAATGATCACGCATGGGCACGCCGATCATGCACGCGCTGGCCACGGCACGGTCTGGGCCACCCCCCAAACCCTGGATATTATGGCAATCCGCTATGGTGAAGCATTCTGCGGCACCCGCGTCCCAGTTGAAGACCGCATCTCTGTAGACGGAACAACTGCAACATTCACACCAGCCGGGCATGTTCTGGGGTCCTGTCAGATCACGGTTGATGATGGTGATACCGCCATCACCGTTTCCGGCGACTACGCGCGGGTTCATAACCCAGCCTGCGCTCCATTCCAGTTAGCCCCCTGTGATATCTTCGTAACCGAAGCCACGTTTGGCTTACCCGTGTTCAATCACCCTTCCCCACGGTCCGAAATCGAAAAACTGCTGCGTTCAATCGCTGCCCAACCTGATCGTTGTCATCTTGTAGGCGCCTATGCGTTGGGCAAGGCGCAGCGGGTCATCGCGCTTTTGCGACAGGCAGGTTGGGATCAGCCGATCTATATCCACGGCGCATTGCAGCAACTGTGTGACTATCACATTGAACAAGGCATTGATCTTGGAGAGCTACGGCCCGCCGCCACCAACAAAGACAAAACAGCCTTCAAGGGGCAGATCATCCTTGGCCCGCCCTCTGCATTTGCCGCAACTTGGGCGCAACGGTTTCCCGACCCTGTGATATGCTTTGCCAGTGGGTGGATGCAGGTGCGGGCACGTGCCCGGCAGCGCGGCGTAGAGTTACCGCTGATCCTCAGTGACCATGTGGATTGGCCGGATCTGACCAAGACCATTCGAGACTTAGCACCGCAACAGGTCTGGGTAACTCATGGCCGCGAGGACGCATTGGTCCGCTGGTGCGAGTTAAACCAAATCAAAGCCCGCCCGCTTCGATTGGTCGGCTATGAGGAAGAGGCAGACTGATGCAGGCTTTCACCGAACTTCTGGAACAACTTGCCTTCACACCGTCGCGTAACGGCAAGATTGCGCATTTGGCGAACGCTTTTCAAACCATGTCTGACCCTGAACGTGGTTATGCACTCGCAGCCATTACCGGCGATCTTTCACTACGCAAAGTAACCCCCTCGCTGTTGCGTGGATTGGTGGCAGAGGAAACCGACGCCGAATTGTTTCGCCTGTCTTACGATTTTGTCGGCGATCTGGCAGAGACCGTGGCTCTGATGTGGCCCCATTCCGGCAACATAAGGCATCTAGCTCTGCCCGATGCAGTGGATGAATTGTCCAACACTGCAAAGGCTCAGCTGCCCGCCCTCATCGCTCGGCGGCTCAGCCAGATGACGGCGTCCCAACGCTATGCCTACCTAAAACTGGCCACAGGGGGCTTGCGTGTCGGGATCTCCGCCCGGCTCGCGCGCAGCGCATTGTCGCAATTTGGTGGCGTCGGTGTAAACGAAATAGAGGAGCTATGGCATAGCCTTACGCCGCCCTACCTCACCCTGTTTGCATGGCTGGAAGGGGGTAACAAACCCGTCAACCTTGCCGCTGCGCCTTTTCGACCTGTTATGCTTTCAACCGGTACTGATCTCGACGATCTGGCGAGCGCGCTACCAACTGATTTTATCGCCGAATGGAAATGGGATGGCATCCGTGTGCAGGCGACCAACGATGGCGGTGCTCGGCGGCTCTATTCACGCACCGGCGATGATATTTCGGGATCATTTCCTGACCTGATTGACGCGCTGAACTTTGAAGGGACACTGGATGGTGAGCTACTGATAAAGCGTGGCGATACTATCACGCCTTTTGGTGATTTGCAGAAACGGCTCGGCCGCAAGAAGGTCGGCAAAGCTATGCTGGCAAGCCACCCCGCCGCACTAAGGGCTTACGATCTGCTCTTTTGGAATGGCAATGATTTAAGGTCGCAGGCACTGGTGGAACGCCAGGCCAGCCTGGAAAGCTGCGTTGCCGAACTGAACGATCGCCGCATTGATATGTCCCGCCCGCTTGCGTTTGACACTTGGGAAAGCCTCGCGCGATTGCGCGCAAACCCACCCGAAAGCGTGATTGAAGGTGTGATGATCAAGCGCCGCGATAGTGCCTATATAGCGGGGCGCAAACGCGGAAATTGGTTCAAATGGAAACGCGACCCGATGCTGGTCGATACGGTCATGCTCTACGCACAACGCGGCCACGGGAAACGCTCCGGGTACTATTCCGATTTCACCTTTGGTGTCTGGCAAGATGATCAGCTGGTTCCGGTTGGCACGGCCTATTTCGGTTTCACCGATGCAGAACTGAAAGAACTAGACCGGTTTGTACGCAATAACACAACCGATCGTTTCGGCCCGGTGCGCGCGGTAAAGCCAGACCTGGTTCTGGAAGTTGCCTTTGAAGGTTTGAATGAATCCAGCCGTCACAAAAGCGGTATAGCTATGCGTTTTCCGCGAATAAATCGTATCAGAACCGATAAACCAGCATCAGAGGCCGGAACGTTAAAAGAGCTCCAGAGTTTTCTTTAACGTTGTACGCTTAGAGTAAAATATCACAGATGTCAGTACACGGACAGTCAGCGTGACCACAAACGAGTTGTAACGACCATGCAGAAACAGTCTTTGGCCTATCTTACATTGGTACTTGCCGTTGCCTTCGCCGCAGCGCCACTAGTGACTGAGCCGTTCACAGGCTTTACTACAAACCAGCTGCCGTATCCGCAGCCAAATCCGATAATCCAACCCATTGGCCCAGCATTTTCAATCTGGATTGTAATCTATGTGTGGCTCATTTTGGGAGCGGGCTTCGGCGTTCTTCGCGTGCCTGAGGCCGCTACATGGCACGAAATGCGCAAGCCTTTGGCGATCAGCCTTTCATTGGGCGTCTGCTGGCTTTGGGTTGCAAAAACCTCGCCAGTACTAGCTACAATCATGATTGTAATAGTGACAGCAACCGCGATACTTGCGATGCGGCGCGCCGGCAATGACAAAAGAATTTGGAAACGCGGGCCTGTTGGCCTCTACGCCGGATGGTTGACGGCGGCCTCCGCCGTTTCGATCAGTGTTGTGGTTTCAGGTTATGGAATCATTGATGGGCAAATCGCGGGTGTGATTTGCCTGCTTGCAGCGCTAGCCGTCGCATTCTGGGTGCAGTCAGGAAGCCCATCCGCCTGGACATACACGGTTGCCGTTTGTTGGGCCATCGGCGGGATAATCATAAACCAATGGGGCAGCGGCAACTGGTTTGTTGTGACTTTGGCCAGTTGCGGATGGATTGCACTTGCGCTGCGTGGCCTGTCAGGTGCCAGATTGATCAAAATGCCTGAATAGCTTAGAGTACACCAATACAGGATCCCTACTTAACAGGCTAAAACATGAGCGTAAAAGCCTCCATATCCCTGACCGAAGCGCAGGAGGACTTTGCCCGCACCTTGGTTGCAGAAGGCCGATATGCCAGCCTAAGTGCAGTTTTGCAGCAAGGTCTTGAAATGCTACGCGAAGAAACCGAAGCCCGTGCCGCGGACACCATTGCCCTTCGTGCCCTGATGGCAGAGAGACGCGACGGCCCCTTTGTTGACGTGTCCGAGGGGCGCCAACGCACTGCAGGTCTCTTGGCAAGAAAACGAGCAGAAAATGGTCTATCGGATTGATCGCGCCGAGGCGATTGATCACGATCTAGAGGCGATTTTCGATTTTCTTTTCGACACGGCTATCGGCTTTGGAGACGATAAGGAAACGGCAATCAGCCGAGCTGCAAAACGTCTGAACGAGATTGAAGACGCTATTGAAGCACTTGGCAGAGCACCTCATCAAGGCACTCTCCACGCTGAAATCGCCACAGGCCTACGCAGCGTTACCAAAGGCCGTGCCATCTTCTATTTTGATCTCAATGAAGCAGAGCAATGCCTGCGCGTACTGGCTGTATTTTTTGGCGGACAGGACCACCAACGCCGGATGTTGTTACGTGCCTTAAACCATGATCGCGAGAAATTAACACCCTGATCAGGCACCAATTTCTTGGTGATTGGTCAGGCATTCGGAATGATCCCGCAGCACCTCTAAGACACGGCATTCTGCGACCGTTCCGCCAGCGCAATCACAGATCATCCGCTGCAATTCGGTCTGCAACGCCTGCAATCGGGCGATCCGATCCGTAACCTCTTTTAACTGTCGCTGAGCGATAGAATCTGCATCGGTACAGGATTGGCCTGGATGGTCGGCCAGATCCAACAGTTCACGAATGGCATCTAGCGCAAAACCCAACTGCCGCGAATGACGAATAAACGCAAGCCTATCCAAATCTAAATCGCCGTATCGTCGCTGCCCACCTTCGGTTCGACCGGGTTCTGGCATCAACCCGATTTGTTCATAGTACCGAACGGTTTGGACCTTAGTCCCTGTGCGTTTGGCCAATGTTCCAATGGTGAACACGTAATGCCTCCAGATATACATGACGAAATCTATATAGACTGTAGGTTTGGGCACTGAGATCTGCAACCCACAACGAAAAAGGGGCGGCCAACGGCCACCCCCGATCTCAACTGCAGACCTTCACCTCAGGCCGCAGCTTCCCCCGGCCGCTTACCCAAAATGATCATGCTCAGCAGATCATCATCAGTCACGTCCTCGATATCGACCGTTCCGACGAGTTGACCGTTTTTCATAACAGAGGCGCGATCACATAGCTCCATAACCGCATTCACATCATGATCGATCAGGAAAATACCAATCCCCTGGGCCTTCAATTGTTGGATCAACTCCGCAACCATTTGGGTCTCATGCGGGCCAAGGGCTGCCGTCGGCTCATCCATGATCAGGATCTTGGCGTTAAAATAAACCGCACGTGCAATAGCTACAGACTGGCGTTGACCACCCGATAAGGCCGACACCGGTTCTGAGAACTTTTGAAAGTTCGGATTCAACCGGTTCATGATCTTGCGGCATTCTGCTTCCATTGCAGAGTCGTCCACCAGCCCGAATGGCGTCACCAGCTCACGACCAAGAAACAGGTTAGATGCTGCATCAAGATTATCTGCAAGCGCAAGCGTTTGATAAATCGTCTCGATATTGTGCGACCGAGCATCCCGCGGGTTGGTAATTTCAACCGCCTCACCGTTAACCCGGATTTCACCACTATCCATCTGATACGCGCCAGACAGCACCTTGATCAGAGTGGATTTCCCCGCGCCATTATGGCCAAGCAATCCAACGACTTCACCCGGATGAAGATCAACACTAACATGATCCACAGCCTTAATGCCGCCAAAGGAAATTGAGACGTCTTTCATCTCGACCAAGGGGGTAGCGCCTGCGGCGCGCAGCTCTTTTGCGGTGCTCATATCCGGGCCCCCACACGTTTGCGATAAAGGATGTCGATCCAGACAGCGGCAACCAGAACGGTGCCGACAACAATGTTCTGGAACGGCGCATC
The DNA here is from genome assembly GCF_047372505.1 of Phaeobacter cretensis. NCBI lineage: Bacteria > Pseudomonadati > Pseudomonadota > Alphaproteobacteria > Rhodobacterales > Roseobacteraceae > Phaeobacter > Phaeobacter cretensis. The sequence goes on along the minus strand of NZ_JBKBEU010000002.1, from coordinate 53,516 downwards.
AACGCCCACCATTGCCATACCGGATTGCAGGCTTTGCATAATCAACGCACCAAGAATCGCGCCATAAATTGTCCCAAAGCCACCAGATAGAGCGGTACCACCAATGACAGCTGCCGCGATCACCCGCAGCTCGTCCAAGGTGCCGATGTCGTTTGAGTGGTTGGCAAGCCGCGCCGAAGCCACGACCGCCGACAGGGCACAAAGGAACCCCATAAGCGCAAATATCTTAACTGTCAGAAGCCGAGTATTAATACCGGATAGCTCTGCAGCATCAGGATTGCCACCGGTGGCAAAAATATAGCGCCCAAACCGTGTACGGCGGGCAATGATGGTCATGACTACAGCAGTGGCGATCAGGATCAGCACCGAAATAGGTAGACCATAGCCAACCACCAGCCCCTCAGGCATGATCTCACCCTGAGCTTCCATCATCCGCTTCAAACGGCGGACTGGGATCTGATACGCATTGAGGATGCCAACAAATCCGAGGATCGCAGAGGCTATTGTACCCGCGATCACGGCCTCAGCCCAAGCTGGTTTCACTGGGAACCCATGTCTTTGTTTGGCGCGCCGACTATTCCACAGCGCAGCCAATGCCAATACCGCAGCGACAATGCCGACACCCCAGCTGAGCGTGGTTCCCAATGTGCCAGAAGTACCGCCAAAAATCAGAAAGGTGCTATCAAGCGGGCCAATGGTTTGTCCGTCGGTTAGATACCAGGCCACGTTACGCCAAACAAGAAATCCGCCCAAGGTCACGATAAATGCCGGAATGGTCAGAAACCCGATCATCCATCCTTGGAAGGCTCCGATAAGAGTACCGACAACCAGTCCAACAGCCATTGTGATGATCCAAGTCGCCGGATGATTGAGCCCCAGGCCCAGCATATCGGGCAAAACATCGGTCTGCACCACAGCCATCACCGCTGAGCAGGTCGCAAGAAGCGCGCCGACGCTCAAATCAATGTGCCGGGTTACAATCACAAACACCATGCCCGTAGCCATGATTGCCACTGATACTGTTTGAATCGTGAGGTTAAAGATATTGCGCGGCGTTAGGAAACGCCCATCTGTCAAGATGTTGAACCCTATGCACAAGATGACAAAGGCACCGATCATTCCCAATAGGCGGACATCCAGTTCCAATTGCTGGAACAGGCCGCGCTTGCTGTGTTCGGGGATCGGCTGAGACGTGGTTTCGGTCATATCCGAACTCCAGTGATCAGCGGTATTGAAGGAGGGACGCGTGCCCGATCCAATAAGGATCCTCTGCGGGCACGCGCCGGTTTGAAACGAGACCGCGTGCGGTCTCAGCCTTAGCTTAGTTGCAAGGTGCAGGGCCGTTTGTCACACCTTGGCACAACGCATCCTTGGTGATCCAGCCCGCATCTACGACAACCGTCAGATTGTCAGCTGTCACCGGAACCGGCTCTAGGAAACGTGCCATTAGTTCAGTTCCTGCGGGTGATGTCCAGGCTCCACCACCGACAACATCGCCCATGGCAGCGCCTTCTGCCATTTCAACCGCAATTTCAGCTGCTGCTTTGCCAAGGTCACGGGCATCTTTCCAGACTGATACAGTCTGTGTACCCTTGGCCACGCGGTTCAGCGCAGCGTGGTCACCATCTTGTCCGGAAACAGCGATCCCTTCCATGCCCTGTGCGGTCAACGCAGCGACAACACCACCGGCTGTCCCGTCATTTGAAGCTACAACCGCATCAACTTTATTGTCGTTGGCAGTCAGGATCTGTTCCATGTTGCGCTGCGCGTTGGCAGGCAACCAGCCGTCTGTATACGCTTCGCCGACGATCTTGATGTCGCCACCATCGATGGCAGCCTGAATGATCTCTTGTTGACCACCACGCAGGAAATCCGCATTGGGATCAGTAGGAGAACCCTTGATCATCACGTAGTTGCCGCTTGGTTGGGCACCAAGCACGGCACGGGCCTGCATCCGCCCTACTTCGACATTGTCAAACGTCAGATAGAAAGCGCGGTGATCTTCGATCAGGCGATCGTAGGCTACAACAGGGATACCCTCATCCGCAGCGGCCTGAACAGCTGGGCCAATCGCCTGTGCATCTTGTGCTAGAACGATCAACGCATCCACACCCTGTGCGATCAGGCTCTCGATATCAGAAAGCTGCTTTGCAGACGATGACTGTGCGTCAGCAGACACATACGTCGCCCCCTTGGCTTCCAACGCGGCCTTGATTGCTGCTTCGTCGGTCTTCCATCGCTCTTCCTGAAAGTTCGACCAGCTTACGCCAACGGTCACATCTTCGGCAAAGGCCATGCCTGCCGTTGCAGCAAAGGCAAGAGCAGAGATTCCACTCAGAAATTTCATTGTTTTCCTCCCTCGAGTCGTTGCGGACTAGTGCAGCAGTTCAGGTCCACCCTTGCTACATATCCGTCCTGCTATCCCTAACATTATTTTTTTTGAAACTCAAATTAAATAATGTATCATGTGGTGATATATCTTGTCGGTCGGTGGCTCCTTGCGATAACCCACTCGACAGCATAGGGGAAATACGGTGGTCAAATCGGACAGGCTTTCACATTCCAGCGAACTGCGTGAAAGCAGTCGTCTCCAAGTATTTGATACTATCCGGGCCGCTGGGAAAATTGCACGCATTGATATTGCCCAAGCCACACGAATCAGCCCCGCCACCGTCACCGCCATTACAGCGGAATTGTTGGCCGCCGGATTGATCGAGGAAGTTAGCCCAGACTTAGCGCGTGACGGTAAGCGCGGCCGTCCTAGGGTCGCACTCAAAGTCTGTGGCAATGCACATTATATTGCCGGGCTTAAACTATCGCATCATGCCATCACCACACTGATTACCGACTTCGAGGGTAGCGAACTGGTCAGCCACGAAATGCCCCTACGGGGCGGTCAGATATCACCCGATGCGCTCAGTGAAAAAATTGTCGAGGCTCTTGATCAGAGTTGCGCCAAGCGCGGCCTAGTGCGGGAGCAGATCTCGGGTGTCGGCATCGGCATGGCTGGCGTGATGGATGCAGAGCGCAATTTTATCTACTGGTCCTCGTCACTCAACGTGCGCAACATTGATTTCGGAAGCGTCCTGAACCGCTATCTATCCATGCCCGTTTTCATCGACAATGATGCCAATCTGGTCGCCAAGGCGGAGCACCTTTTCGGCGAGGGCGATACCCGCAGCAACTTTGTCGTTGTTACGGTGGAGCATGGCGTAGGTATGGGTATCGTCATCGACAATCAGATCTATCGTGGAGCACGGGGCTGCGGCGCAGAATTTGGCCATATCAAAGTCCAGCTAGAAGGCGCGCTTTGCCAATGTGGTCAACGTGGCTGTCTGGAAGCCTATGTCGGAGATTATGCTCTGCTGCGTGAGGCAAACATAACCAGCGGCGTCGAACGGCATAAGGATCTTGCATCGCTTTACCGGGCCGTAGCTGAAGGCGATACCATGGCCCAGTCCATTCTTGATCGCGCCGGGCGTATGTTCGCAATGGGGCTAGCCAATATCGTGAATATTTTTGATCCCCAGATGATCGTTCTGGCTGGTGCGCAACTGGCCTTTGGCTATCTGTCCTCAGACAAAGTAGTCGAGGAAATGCGCCGTTGGGTGGTGCAGGTGGATGGGCCCCTGCCCGAGGTGCGCGTGCATGGTTGGGGAAACCAAATGTGGGCCAAAGGAGCGGCCGCCTATGCGATTGAGGAAGTTTCTGCCCTAACCATTCGCGAGATGGCGAGCCATGCAAGTTAGGCCCACAATAACCATCATTGCTCTACTTGCTATCGGTACGACCTCACAGGCTGTTCAGGCCGGCGGCACAGACCAGCCGCTTTTTGAACCTCGCCCGGTACCAGAACATATCTATGATGGCGGTTGGGAACATTTTGTTGGCGGTGGTCTTGCCTCGCTTGATTGCAACCGCGACCGGCTCCCCGATTTGGTCGCAGCGGGCGGCGATAATCCGGTTCAACTGCTGGTCAATCGGACCAAAGGCCCCGGTTCGCCCCTAAGATTTATCGCCGAAACCCCTGCCACCTTGGCGCAAACCGGCGTAACAGGCGTCTATCCACTGGATATCGATGGCGATGATATTATGGATCTGGCGCTCTTGCGGGTCGGTCCCGATAAACTGCTGCGCGGTTCCGGAGATTGCCAGTTTGAGCCGTTCGACGGGCTTGGGTTTATCAGTGACGAGCATTGGACGACCGCATTTTCCGCAACATGGGAGGCGGATTCGAAACTGCCCACACTTGCGTTTGGCACCTATGTCGACCGAGACAACCCAGAAGGCCCATTCGAAACCTGCGACGACACGTTGCTCTATCGACCAGATGGGGACAGCTATGGCCCACCGATCAAGCTCCAACCTGGCTATTGCGCGCTTTCAATTTTGTTTACCAACTGGCACAGAACTGATGGCGGACTTGCGCAAGGTCGGGCCGATCTTCGAGTTAGCAATGACCGGCATTACTATGTTCGCGACGGGCAGGAGCAAATGTGGAAAATGACCACGCCGCCATCGCTCTATAAACAAAACGACGGTTGGGTGCCCTATCACCTCTGGGGAATGGGCATCGCGTCGCGCGATCTCAATGGCGATGGATTCTCGGATGTGTACCTCACCTCAATGGGCGATCAAAAACTTCAATTGTTCGATCCGTCTAGCATCGGCCCAACCTACCGAGACGTAACTTATGACTTCGGCACCACCGCACATCGCCCTACAAGCGGAGGAGACGGGCGTCCATCGACGGGATGGCATGCGGACTTTGGCGATGTAAATAATGATGGGCGCGACGATATTTTTGTGGCCAAAGGCAATGTCGAACAAATGCCTGACGCAGCGATGCGCGACCCAAACACACTGCTGATGCAAAGTACCAATGGCCGTTTTTCTGACATGGCTGCGGCAGCCGGAGTTGCCAGTATGGCGCGTTCACGAGGAGCCGTTTTACGCGATCTCAATCTGGATGGCCGCCTTGATCTGGCTGTTTCAAACCGCCGTGCGCCGCTGGAACTCTTTGAAAACATCACCCAATCAGACGGAAACTGGCTCACTATCTCGCTGGAGGCCCCCGCCCCCAACACACAAGCAATAGGCGCCTTTGTCGAACTGGATGATGGTACGCGAATACAAACGCGTGAAGTCACAATCGGAGGTGGCCATGCAGGTGGGTCATCCGGGGATTTGCATTTTGGCCTTGGCTCATCTCACGGCATTCGACTGCGGATCATCTGGCCAGATGGCACAAAAACTGAGTGGCAAAATGTTATTGCCAATCAGCACATTACGGTGTCGCGCTAACATACCCTCGCAAAATCACCGCTCCACCGGTAGCCCCGAAGGCACCGCATCCGGCACACCAAGCCGCCCCTCGGTCCTCTTACTGTCAGTCAAGGCCTCAAGGAACGCAACTAGATCAGCCAAGTCTTCATCACTCAATCGAACTGGGGACAAATCGTTTGCAGCTGCGATCCGTTTCAATTCGGCCTGATCATCCATCACGGCCCAATCCACTGCACCACTAAGCTGTGGCAAAAGCACCTGACTGCGGTTGTAGGAATTCAGGGCTGCAACGGGGTCAAAATGGTGTCGCACAACGGCCTCAAGTGTCCGATAGGCACCGGCGTGCCCATAAGGCGCCGTTAGCGCGACATTGCGCAACGATGGCGTGCGAAACCGATAAGCATCTTCTGGATCACCGGTGACGCGCAGCCGCCCTTCGTCGCGAGCGTGAGATTCGAATCGCGCCGCCTTACCCGGACCCAACTGTGGCATCGCAATTGCATAGAACCTATTGTCCGTCTGCAGCCAGCCAGAATGGCACTGGCCGCAGAGGGCTGCCCCGTAGAACAACCCTTGCCCACGCGCCGCCGCACCCTGCAAAGCCTCGCCCTTCACCAAAGCCCGATCAAACGGGCTGTCATCGGCTCGCCACTCAAATTCAATAAAAGAAGCAATCACATTACCGACGTCTGTGAACCTGATTGGTGCTCCAATCCCCAAAACAGTATCAAAGCGCTGCCGGTATTCAGGAATCTCCGCTACGCGATTCGCGATCAGATCCCAAGCTCCACCGGGATGGCTCAATTGGCCCAGACGTACCGCCCGCGAAATATCATTCTCACCATAGTGGCCCGCCATTTCATCTGGCGACAGCACCGGGAACATAGCTTGTGCCGCCAAGGCTGACTCAAATCCGGCAACCATGTCGCCCCCTAGAGGCGTGCGAATTCCCGCCCCGTAAGCCGGATCCGCCTCCAGGCGACCGTCATGGAACATCACTTCCATCCCTTTGGCACCTAAATTCCAAAGGGATGGCGCATTCCTCGGTATCCGTTGTTCTGGGAGGTTTTCGGGATCAGCCATACGCTCAGGACCAAGAGTGTTGGCGCCTTCACCCAGCGACAGTGAAACACCGTCGCCTGTTCCAAACCGCGGGTGATGACAGCTAGCGCAGCTTATATTGCGATTCCCCGAAAGGATCGGATCATAGAACAATAACTGCCCCAACGCGGCTTCAGCCGGATCTACTGCCTTGAAAATCGGTCGCGGGCCAAGATCTAAATTGACAGCCACACCGCTAGTCTCTTCATCCTGTGCATGAGCGGCTATGCTCAGAGAAATGAGCAGACTGCAAAGCAGATTGGTCCCGACCCAGCGCTTAGTCATCTTCCCGAACCTCATTCACTTGCCGTTTCTTTCTGAGAAAAACTCAAGATCAACTGCTGCTTATAGGGCTGGTCAGGTTGGACCAATACACTCGGAAACCCCGATTGATTGACAGCATCAGGAAAGCCCTGTGGTTCAACACAGACGGCGGAAAACGGCGTGAGCGGCTGTTCACCCCATGCAGTCTGAAGACTATTCAAATGTGCAGCCGTGTAAACTTGGGCCCCAGGCTGATCCGAATACATCTGCATGACAACTCCGTTTGGAGCCATCAGACACGCCACCTTCGGCACCCCGTCAGCGGCATCCCGGGAATTGCCTTCAGGGAATACTATATGAGTATCAGAACCCAATTGCCGTGGATCCAGAGCAGCAAATGTAAGGTCTTGGCCGTAGTCAAACCGTGTGCCTGAAACAGGTACGATTTCTCCGGTGGGCACGCCATCGGCGCGAACTGGCAAATATGCGTCTGCGGCGCTCTGCAGGCGATGCTGCCAGATATCGCCGTCCACACCCAGAGTATAATAATTGTGCTGGGCTAGGTTGATTGGCGTGACCTCATCAACATCTACGGACATGTCGTAGGTAACGTTGGAGCCTGATAGCGTGATGCGCAGTAGGATTTCAGCGCAGCCTGGATAACCATTCTCACCGTCGGCGGAGGTATAGCGAAGTTCGATCATATCACCGCCGATCTGGCGCATATCCCAAAACACGCGACCCAACCCCGCAGGACCACCGTGAAGCTGGTTGCCTCCCTCGTTTGCACAAAGGGCAATACCCTTCCCCCCCAGATCAAAAGTCGCTCGACCGATTCTATTGGCAACTCTGCCAACGATAGCACCCAGATAAAAAGGGTCGCCTAGATAAGCGGTCATATCATGATAGCCAAGAACCATCGGTTGCCAGACATTGTCTCGACGCAAGTCGAGCCGAGCCGTTACCCCGCCGAGATTCAGCACGCGAAGCCGCAGTTTATCGTTTTCTAGATCGATCCATTGCAGCTGCTCCGCTGCATTTTCCGGCAAATGGGGATGTTGCAAGGGCATATTTTTAGGTGGCGAAATGGGTGGCAACAACTTGGGGTGTCCTTTGAATACAGACCCCCGGATCGTTGTGATTGGGGCATTTATTTCAGTATATAAATTAATCATTCAACCCATATCTGTCAATTAAACACAGGTATATTGCCCTTCGCGCGATCAGATGTCCTTGGCATGGCACAAGACACAACCCGGTCGTCAGGGTTCTCGACAAGGCCCAAGCAATACTCAATTTAAGACAAATTCTTGCCACGAATTTAAATCAAATCTTAAGAAACGCGGAAGAGATCGCAGCCCAAGATGGCAATCAGCGATCCAGTCGATACCAGCATCGGCGCCGTGAGGCAGAAGATCGGGGCAAGACATGAGCGACATTACAAATTTTGACCATCTACGCTCACCATCTGGAAGCGAGCACGCCAATCAACACCGGGTCGGCATCTATGCGACTATAGGCAAACGGCTACTTGACCTAATACTGGCGTTGGCGCTTCTTCCGACTCTCATACCCGTGATCGCCACCCTCTGGCTTGTAAGTCGCCGCGATGGTGGACCTGGGTTCTTTGGACACACCCGCATCGGCAAAGACGGAACTCCTTTCACCTGCTGGAAAATACGGACAATGATCCATGGCGCTGAAGAGGTGCTCGCAGAGCACTTATTGACCAACGCGGAAGCCGCCGCGGAATGGGCGCGAGATCGCAAGCTGACATCCGACCCTAGGATTACCAGTTTTGGCTATTTCCTGCGTCGCAGCAGCTTAGATGAATTGCCGCAAGTCTGGAATGTATTGCGCGGCGATATGAGCTTCGTAGGCCCACGCCCAATCGTACGCTGTGAATTGAGCAAATACGGCACCGCCGCGAGTGTATATCTGAGCCAAAAACCCGGAATCACAGGCCTTTGGCAGGTTTCAGGTCGCAACGACGTCAGCTATGAACAACGGGTTTCGCTCGATGTTGATTACCTAAAACGACGGACATTTGGCTTTGACCTAAAGCTAATCCTGTTGACTGGCCTATCCGTTGTCGGGTGCACTGGTCGGTAAACGCCGCATTAAGTCCTGTGCTATAGTCTTCTGCTCAAGGCGAAAGGGACAAAAGGCTGCACCATTGCGTGACCGCCGCGCAACAATATGCTCCCTAACTGCAAAAGCGGGAACGACCAGAATGCACGACAGCAATACTGATGCTTCGACACTCAACCATGTCTCGCGGGGCCGTGGCCGCCTCGCTTTGATGGGGGTGTTATGGTCCTTCATCAATATACTGGTCAGCAACGGCTTGACAGTCATCGTCTTTCTCATCACGTCGCTATTGTTGGAACCCGCTGATTTCGGGGCAGTCGCGCTTGCCACTTCCATCGTCATATGGGTCATGACATTGGTGCCCCTGCCGCTTGGGGACGCCATCATTCAGCGTAGCGACCTAAACCAAAGCCATCTCGATAGCGCATTCTGGTTGACGATGGCTGTTGCGCTAGTGTGTATCGCACTACTGGTCCTTGCTGCGCCTTGGTTTGCCGCCTGGACAAACCTTGACAGTCTCGCGCTCATATTGCCGGTTCTTTCCCTACGTATCCTGTTCGTTTCGCTTGGGAATATACCAGCCGCATTAGTCAATCGACGGATGGAATTTCGCCATATCGCGCTGCGTACGGCACTTGCAAACGGTCTCGGGGCTGCAGGCTGCCTGCTGCTTGTCTTGGAAGGCTATGCCATCTGGGCGCTGATCATAGCCCAGGTCATCACCGCTGTGGTCGGATGTATCGTCTCCTTTTGGAGCGCCCGCTGGCGCCCGGGGTTACAACTATCAAGCGCAGCTCTAACCGATTTGCGTGGTTTCACCCTATTCACGATGGGTGGACGAATGATCGAGCCCACCAAGATCAACCAGATACTACTCGGTATCATCGCGGGTCCGGCAGTCTTGGGTATCTTTTTCTTTGCACGCCGAATTTGTGAAATTCTGCAGGAGGTGACAATCGGCACCCTTCTGCCAGTCACACGGGTGCTTTTCGCCAGCCTTCAGACGGAGCAAGAACAACGTAGGGAAGCCTTTATTCTGGCCAGTTTTTCCGCAGCCACCGCGGCGTTTCCACTGTTTATTGGGTTCATCATTGTAGCCCCGACCGCGATCCCATTTGTTTTTGGGAGTAAGTGGCTCGCGGCGATCTATCCGCTACAGTGTTTTGCACTGCTGAGCCTGATGATGAGCATTGGCGTAATGCAGGCCTCACTGGTTCGGTTTTCTGGGTATGCAAAATGGTGGTTTGGTTTTGAATGCTCCGTCAGCCTGTCCGGTTTTGCTGCAATCCTCCTTTTTGCACCCGAAGGACTGAACAAGATTATGACAGCGCTGGTCATTACTTCCTTTTTCCTTTGGCCGATAGCGACCTGGAAGACTCTGCGAATTCTCAAAACCTCTGCGACTAGGTATATCTTTGACGCGTTACGACCAGCCATCATCGCAGTTTCGATGATGGCGATCTCACTATTTGCGCTGCGTGAACTCGGGCCGCCAATGTACGGCACACCTCTACTCTTGGCACAAATCGGAGTGTCCGTTCCTACCTATCTCATCATGATTTTTATGGTTGGCGGCGACCGGATACAGCAAATACTCACCAGGGTTCGTAGCAAAAAAAGCCAAAATACTTCATGATTGTAGAGCCTAGCTCTATAGTCAGCTCGGCAACCACATCCTAGAGGTCGCGCCCAATTTCCAGCTACCGCAACACACTTCAAAAGAGTTTGTGGTTCGTTGCGCGTGTATCAACCACGCACGAGAGTGCCTCATTCCCCATGTTCGGCAAAGCAATACGCAATTTGACATGGGTGGCCGCTTTGGACTCTATTCACGGCCAGCCCCTTCATCATGGAAACTGAAGTATAGAGTCATAAACATCGCTATGATTGGCAAAGACGGTGCAAAAGGGCGCGGTTGTGGAATGTCTCAGGCATACTGAGCAGCCTGATCTGACTGGTCCAAGCTGATTGTTAGTGCATCATCGGCGTGTGATCCATTGGGATGATGGTTTCGGGCGCAGGCCGGCGATAGTCCAGCGCACTATGGGGGCGTTTTGTGTTGTAGTGTCTCCTGCATTGTTCAATCGGAATTTGAGCTTCGTATAGGCTATTGAAGATTTGTACCTGTCGCGGTTTGGTGCCGCTCCTTTGATAGCATTTACTGTAGCAAAGAAGACTGACCTTGGGACTGAAACGGACGGGCGAATTCCGCCAAGATGCAGTGCGGATCGCGCTGACCAGTGGGCTGACGCGCAAGCATGTGGCTGAGGATCTGGGTGTTGGAATGTCGACGCTGAGCAAGTGGATCACGGCGCATCGGGAAACAGATGTGGTGTCGAAAGAGGATTTGGAACTCGCCAAAGAAAACGACCGGCTTCGGCGTGAGACACCATTGCCTGACAGCACATGCTTGCATGTGTGAGAGGGCACATTCTCAAGGAGGAAAGGGAAATATTAAAAAGGCCACGGTGTTCTTTGCGCGCTTTCCGCAATTGTCCCGCCGGTCGCAAGACAGCGGTCTGACCTGGTGACACTGGCGTACATTATAGAACAATCGCGCCTGAGCCTGGGCGGCTTCAAGCTGTCCGCTCTCATGCATGTAAACATGCACCGCCGGGCAGTGGATGTCTGGGAAAGGTAATTGTTATGACAATGCTGCCGTCGAGACCTTCTTCAAATACATCAATGGCTTCTACAATCCGCGTCGAAGGCATTCAGCATTGGCTTGGAAAGCCCTGTCGTCTTCGAACGGAAACTGGCCTAAACAAGCACTTGGAGCGGCACAAAAGCGCGACAGCTCCACTATCGTCGTTGAGCCGTTCATCCCTGAAGCGGCCGTTGACGCTTTCGCAGTCTCCGTTCTTCCACGGGCTCCCAGGTTCAATGTAAGCCGTCTGGGCGCCGACGGCGGTAGTCCAGTCCTGGACCGCTTGGGCGATAAATTCTGGCCCAGTGTCTGAACGTATGAAGCGGGGGCACTCCGAAGTATGAACAGATCCGACAGGGCAGCGATCCTGCGATAGCCATATCGGCCGTACTGTCAGTCAGGTCAGCTCGATCATGTCGGCGACCAACCTGTCTTCGTCCGCGCGGCCTCTTGGGAGGCGTCGTTGAGTGGATCGATGTTTTCACAGCACGCGGCAGGCGCGTCTGTCGGAAACGTTCAGCTGATTGCGTACCTGGTTAATACAAGCACGACGACGAGCGGGGCTCAGTCGTTTCCCTTGGTGGCTTCCGTCAGGATTAGTCTGTCCAACGTCAGATCAGAGACCGCGTGCCTCAGGTAGGCTTATCGAAATCTGGTCCGACCACTATAGTTCGCAACGCCTATCAACCAGGCCTCCTAGGAAAAACCGCGGCGATTTTTAGTCCACCGCGGTCTCAATCCAGGGATAGTGAAGGCCTAGGCCGCAGCAACGTAGCTCGCCTGCCTCGAGGTATGGGCCATTTGCCCGCTATCACCAGTTTGGAATGCTGTAACCAACCGAGACAAGTTGGTCGTTTCATGGTCCAAAGAACTGCAGGCAGCGGCGGTTTCCTCACACATAGCTGCGTTCTGCTGTTGTGCAGCTTCCAGCGTACTCATCGCGCTATTGACTTCAGAAATGCCTTTGGATTGCTCATCGGCTTGTTTCGCAATGTCACCGACATGCTCCGAAATACTTCCGATTGCATTCATGATGGTGGTGAGAGAGTCATTGGTTCGACCAACCAAGTCCACGCCATGTGCAACTTGCGCCTCCGAAGCCGTGATCAATTTTTTGATCTCAAGAGCAGATTCAGAGGAGCGCAGAGCAAGACTGCGAACCTCGGCAGCCACAACCGAGAAGCCTCGGCCCGCCTCACCAGCACGCGCCGCTTCAACGCCTGCGTTGAGCGCCAACAAGTTGGTCTGGAACGCAATATCATCAATCATTCCGGTAATCCGGGTGATCTGCTCAGATGTTGCCGCGATAGAATCCATGGCATCAACAGTGTCCCGCGCAACGGCAGAACTATTAGTCGCATTCTGGCTAACAGAAGTGACGAGAGCCTCAGTTTCGCGAGCGCCACTGGCGACATGCTGCACATTCTGCGTAAGCTCGCTCAGTGATGCAGCCGTCTCTTCCAGTTGCATAGCTGATTGTTCAGTCCGTTGTGACAGGTCATTTGTCGCCGAAGAAATCTCCGTCAACCCGGTATCAATCGATCCGGAAGAGTCGTTCACAGATGTGATCAGCTTACTAAGTTGCTCAACCGTATTGTTGAAATCTCGGCGCAAGGTTTCGTATTGGCTTGGCATTTCTTCATGAATTTCAACGTCCAAACGTCCGCCCGCCAGATATCGGAGACTTTGAGCCAGCGTCTGAACCACCTGTTCCTGTTGCTGTTGTTCACGCAATTGCGTTGCTTCCAGCTCCTCCTTGGACGCAAGCCCTTGGCGCAATGTTTCAATCGACACTGCCATAGCCCCGATTTCATCTTTACGCTTTGGCATATCAACTGGATCATGCACCTTCCCGGCAGACAGATCATTCACGATAGTGAGCATTTTGCCCAAGGGGCGGCGTACCAACGACCGTACCGAGAAGAAAATAGTTGCAAGTGTCAGGCCCAGCAACAGAACGTTAGTGATCAACTGCTCGTAGATACTTGCTGTTACAGGATTCACAAAAACATGGCGTGGCACATCCAGAACAACCACCCAAGTCTTGTTCATACCATATGCAGTAAACGGGAAGAACAAGCGTGTTGATCCATCAGCGCGATCTGAAACGATTTGCGGCTGACCGCTATCAACTGCTGCCTGAAAATCAACGACCTCTGCACCTTCAAAAGCCTGGATCAGCATCTCCGGATCAGGGTGTGATAGCCACTTCCCACCCTGGCCTAGCAACATCACGCTCCCGCCTTCGTAGACCGATAGCCCGTTGACGAATTCACCAAGGTTATCGAGCACGATATCCACACCAGCAACGCCAATAATCTGCCCCTGCGCCTTGACTGGTACAGACACAGATGTCAGCAACCGATTTTCCTCAGAAAGATAAGGTTCCGTAATGACACTCGCACCGGAGTCAATTGGCAAGCGGTACCATTCAGATGTGTCGGTCGGATCCACATTGAAGGTCTCGAAATTCAAGCCACCAGAATCGGATTTTGTCCAATAGGCAGCAAAGATCCCGTCGGCGTTTCGACCTTCAGCCCCGGAAATGAAGTCCTCGGTCGCGCCGTCAGGAATCGCTGACATCCATGAAGAAAACACAAGATCATAGCGACCCGGCACCCCTTCCATAATTTTGATAAGATCAGCAGTTGTCGCCTTGCCGTCATCAATGTACCCAGACAACGCTCCTCCCAATGCAGAGGCCGCTGACGTCGCCTCAACCAATTGCGAAGATAAACTTTGGGCAATATCTGAAGCACGCTGGGACGCGCCCTCAAGCACGCGTTCTCTGACTTGTGTAGATTCATTTAGCGCAGTGAAGACGCTAAAGCACAGCATCAATCCAGTGATTGCAACTGTTGTCGCGGCAAGCAGCTTGCCCGAGATGGTATTAAACAGAGCAGGCATTCATTTCTCCATTTGGAAGGCTCGTCGTTACCGACCCCTCCCATATCTGCCTGAAGAAAGTGTTTACCCCTGACCCCGACACCGAACTTGCCACAGCAATACTGGAAAAATTTCACTCACATTAGATCGATGTTCTCGGCTCCATGCCCACAACGATTTAGTGCACGATCGATTGCCAAGTTAAGATGTCAAATTGGAACGACTGCTGCCGAAAGCCACTTACGGGCCTCATCACCCACCAATGGCGACAGTTTCTGAAAGACATGTTGATGGTAGCTATTCAACCATGCTCTCTCCGTATTACTCAACTTGTCTAAGATCATCATATCGGTCTGGATCGGGGCCCACGTCATGTTGTGAAAACCGAGAAAACCATCAATGCCTTCAATAATTTCGAAGATATTCTCTATGCGAATGCCAAATCGTTCTGCCTCGTAGTATCCAGGCTCAATAGACACCACCATGCCGGGAAGCAAATCCACGGGATTGTATGGCTTTCCGATGCGCTGTGGATGTTCATGCACAGACAGCCGGTGGCCAATGCCATGACCTGTCCCGTGATCGTAATCCAGGCCTAGATCCCACAGCGGGCGGCGGCAGATAGCATCAATATGATGGCCTTGTGTCCCTCGCGGAAACCGCAATGTTGCCAACGAATGAAACGCTTTGAACACGGCTGTATAGGCCTGATCATAACCATCTGGGCGCTGATCAAAGGCAAAACTGCGCGTTGCATCGGTGGTCCCAGTTTCATACTGACCGCCACTATCCAAAAGATAGGTACGCTGTGGCAATATCGGGGCATTGTGACCGTTAATCGCCGCATAGTGACACATGGCAGCATTGCCGCCAGCGGCAGAGATCGTTTGAAAACTCTCGCTCAAAAAACCCGGGCGGGCCTGTCGGCAGGCGAGTATTTTTGCCTCGGCCTCGCGTTCTGTAACAGGGTCTCCTGCTGCTGCACGCGTCGGAACCGTCGCATCCAGCCAAGCAGAGAATTCCACCCACGCAACGCCATCGTGAACATGACAATCATGCAGCCCCGACAACTCTACCGAATTCTTAACGGATTTTGCGCGGGTCACTATGCTCGCGACAGACACCGGAGTTGATCCGGCAGCCGCAATCGTTTGACGCACGGCTACAGGCGAAAAGTCTGGATCGAACAACACCCGTTGACCTGCTTTGCATAGGTTTCGCAAATCTGCGAGAAACTCCGATATCGGGCGCTGCGCTACCGTAGATGGCAGATGATCACATACCTCTTCGCTCACTTTTCGCGGGTCAACAAACCAAGTAATCCCGCCTGAGCGATCTGCGATAAGAAAGGATTGTGGCATCGGATTAAAGGCCACATCATTGCCACGTACATTCAGCAGCCATGAGATGTTGTCGGGCTGTGTATCCACCAGCAACTCAGCATCCTGCGCTGCAAGATATGTCGCCAAGTCGGCGCTTTTATCGGCGCAACTACGTCCTGCCAATTGAAGAGGAAAAACGCTGACCTCGCCCAATGGTGCCGAAGGCTGAAACTGCCAGATCGCATCGACTGGGTTGTGTTCCAGAGCGGTCATTGTAGCACCTGTCTCAATACAAGCAGTTGCAAATCGATCAAACCAGCCAGGGGGAAGATGCATAGGATCAAACCCCACCTTCCAGCCATTTTGCACAACAGCGTTCAGCCACACCTCGGGCGGCTGATCAAACAGGTGATGATGCGAAAACAACGAACCCGAGCATTCATTTTCGACCTGCACGCTATAACGACCATCGACAAAGACGGCGACCGTCTCCGCAGTGACAATCGCCATCCCGGCGGATCCCGAAAACCCGGTGATATACGCCAAGCGCTCATCATGAGGGGATACATATTCACCTTGGTGCGCATCGAAGCGAGGCAGAATAAACGCATCAAGACTGCTAGCAGCCATTTCCGCTCGCAGATCTGCAATACGTGCGCCAATCGTCGGGCCGCTTAGGGTGTCAGGCATGTTCATTGATCTCTTCAGCAAGATGGCAGGCAACCTCACCGCGATCACCAAACGAGCGCAGGCGCGGTACATCCTGCCTGCAAATCTCAGATGCATGGGCACAGCGCACATGAAACGGGCAACCCGGTGGCACATCCAACGGCGAGGGCAATTCGCCCTCCAATTGAATAGCATCGCCCTTATCATCAGGGTCGAGTGAAGGTGCCGCGCTTAGTAGAGCCTGCGAATAGGGGTGCGCTGGATTGGCAAACAAGCTCTCACTATCGCCTATTTCCACAATACGGCCCAGATAGATCACCGCCACACGATGTGAGACATGGCGGACCAACCGCAAGTCATGAGCGACAAACAAAATAGTCAGATCCAGCTGTTCCTGCAGCTCCAGCAACAGGTTAACCACCTGTGCCTGCACTGAGACATCCAGCGCTGATACCAATTCATCTGCGATCAACACCTCAGGTTCCACTGCCAGCGCACGAGCGATCGCGATCCGCTGACGTTGGCCGCCCGAAAACTCATGCGGCAGTTTCTGCGCCGCATCACCTGGCAGCCGCACTAGTTCCAACAGCTCTTCTACCCGCGACGGGATATCGGTTGCGGGGCGCATTTTGTGGACGTGCAACGCCTCGCTCAGGATCTGGCCGCAGGTCATCCGCGGATTAAGCGATGAGTATGGATCCTGAAACATCATTTGCACGCGCCGATTATAACTGCGGTCGCTGCGCGCTTCGCCAGCGAAGATATCTTCTCCGTGGTGGAGAATGCTGCCGCCCTGCGGCTGATAAAGCCGGACAATGCAGCGAGCCAGGGTCGACTTGCCACACCCTGATTCACCGACAACTCCTAGGGTTTCCCCTTTGTTGAGCGCCAGGCTAACGCCGTTGAGTGCACGCACCGCCCGACCAGGCCGTTTGCGCACCACATCAATAAGGTTGCGGGGTAAATGAAACGTCAGACTTAGGTCCTGGATTTCCATTACAGTATCCGTCATGCCACCTCTCCCTGAATGCTGGGAACCGGATTGAAGCAAGCCGCCCGACGATCAGCGCTGATCATCTCCAATGGCGGTCTTTTGCTTAGGCAAATCTCCGTGCGCGCCTCACATCGCGCGGCATAGGCGCAGCCTTGCGGCAGCCTCTCTAGGCTAGGCGGTGTGCCCGGCACCGAATAGAGGGTTGTCCGGGGAGCGACATCCTGAGGAACAGAGCGCATTAACCCAGCCGTATAGGGATGGCGAGGGGTGCGCAGAACTTGCCGTACCGCGCCTTGCTCAACAATACGGCCCGCATACATCACTGCGACGTTCTCACAGGTCTGCGCCACAACGCCCAAATCGTGGGTAACCAGGATCACCCCCATATTCATCTCATCTGAGAGACGCAAAATCAGATCAAGAATCTGCGCTTGAATGGTGACATCCAGTGCGGTGGTGGGCTCATCCGCCAACAACAGCTTAGGTTCGGCGGCCAAGGCGATAGCAATCATCACACGTTGCCGCATCCCGCCGGAAAATTGGTGCGGATAATCCTGCAACCGCGAGGCAGCGGCGGGGATCCCTACATGATCGAGCATCTCTATCGCACGATCACGGCGTGCGGCGCGGGATAAATCCGTATGCGCCTTCAACGTCTCCGTCAGCTGCAATCCCACCGTCAGCAATGGATTTAGCGACGTCATAGGTTCCTGAAAGATCATCGCAACCTCGCCGCCACGAACACGACGCAGTTGCCGGTCCGTAAGGCGTGCAATATCCTGCCCCTGCCAGCGAACCTCTCCGGTCACCTCACCGTGGCGGCGGGTCAATCCCAGGATCGACCGCAGGGTTACGCTTTTGCCGGATCCGCTTTCCCCGACAAGCCCCAAGACTTCGCCCTGACGCACATCGAAACTCACATCACGCACTGCGGGCAACATCACAGCACCACGCTTAAAAGTGGTGCTGAGGTTGCGGACCTCCAGAACTGGTTGTGTCTTATGCATAATCATAGTCCTTTCCCCCGCTCAACCACGAGGCCGCAACAAATCGGCCAGCCCATCGCCGATCAGCGAAAACCCGATACCAGTCAGCACGATTGCGATTCCAGGCATCAGGCTTAGCCACCAGGCGGTGGTAATAAAATTACGCCCCTCGGCAATCAAAACGCCCCACTCTGCCTGCGGTGGTTGCGCCCCAAGCCCCAGGTAACCCAACGAAGAGCCCAACAGGATGGCCAAGGACATATCGGTCATCCAGTAGACGATCACCGGAGTGATGGCGTTCGGCAAGAGATGACGAAAGATCACCCGGCGGTCAGAATAGCCCATGACGACTCCCGCCGAAGCATAATCGTTGCCCATCTGGGTAATCACTTCTGCGCGCATCAAACGCGCATAATACACCCAGCCGACGATGGTGATCGCGATGTACATATTGACCAATCCCGGCCCCAGTACCGCGACAACGGCAATAACCAAAACCAAGAAGGGAAAGGTGATTACAGCATCCACTACCCGGCCAAAGATCATATCGGCAATACCTCGATAGTATCCCACCAATGCGCCCACTGTGACACCGATAACCATGGCAAATATCGTAGCCAATACCGCCATCTGCATATTCACGGAATAGGCCGAGATCACCCGGCTCAAACTGTCACGACCCAGCATGTCCGTGCCAAAGGGGTGCGCCCAACTTGGTGGCTGGCGCACAGCATTATAGTCAATGAAATTAGGGTCATAAGGCGCAAAGAGACCCGGAGCGATCGCCAGCAGGGCAGAGATAGAAATTATGGCAACGCCAATCATGAACCCCGGCTTTCGCAGAGCTATTTGCCAGCGACTTTGGACGGGGCGCGTCGCTTCGGGCGACAGGAGTGTGGCATCGGTCATGTCAGGCGCATCCTCGGGTCTAGTGCGCTCTGGATCAGATCGGTCAATAGGAACACAATCGAAACCAGCACGGCAAAGGTCAGGGTCAACCCCTGGATCAGCGGGTAATCACGGGCAAAAATAGCCTCCAGCATCAAACGACCAACACCAGGTACGGCGAACACCGTTTCGGTTACCAGCGTGCCGCTCATTAAGTTACCAATAGAGAGGCCCAACAGTGTGACAGTCGAAATCAATGCGTTACGCAACACGTGGCGACCAAGAATTTGCGTGGATGACAAACCTTTGGCGCGTGCAAATTCGACATATTCCGCATCGACCACTTCGATGATGGCCGACCTCAGATTCCGCATAATGATCGCCGAGGTATAAAGCGCCACGGCCACAGACGGCAGAAACAGATGATACAGGCGCGCAGTAAAACTGTCCCCATAACCACCCACCGGGAACCAGCGCAGTTGCGCTGCCAGAAAGGTCAACAAAATTAGGCCGATATAGAACACCGGCATCGACAATCCGACCTGAAACACTGTGCGTATGACAGCATCGGGCCAGCGACCCCGGTTCAACGCTGCGACAAAGGCCAGCGGCCCAGCGATCAACACTGATAGCGCTACGGCATAAGTCGTTAGAAACAGCGTTGTTGGCAGGCGCGCGGTAATTACATCCATCACCGGCGCACGCATCAGGATCGAACGGCCAAGATCACCTTGAACGGTGTTGGAGAGAAATTGCCAAAACTGGACAACCAACGCTTGATTTAACCCCAGTCTCTCTCGAATTGCAGCCAAATCGGCGTCTGATGCCCGGTCTCCCGCGATGGCAATTGCAGGGTCACCTGGCAGAAGTCGCACGAGAAGGAATATGATGACCATGACCAAAAAGAAGGTCACTGCCATCAGCATCATACGCTTTATTATATACTGTAAACTAGCCATATTGGCATCCGTTCATCTGCGCCGCCAACCTATTGGTTGACGGCGCTTTTTGCATTGCTAGGCGTGGTCAATCAGCGACTGATTGAGGCTTCCTCGAACAGGTTGTTACCCAGCGGGGTCTGTACATACCCGCTAACACCCGTGGACAAGGCCACCGCAAACGGAGTCTCATACATGAACAAGAGCGGAGCAGCTTCAGCATAGATCGACTGCATCTCGGCATATTGACCGGCGCGTGCGCCTGCATCCATTTCCGTCGCAGATGCCTCGAACAGGCCATTGAACTTTTCGTTCTCCCAACCGGTGCCAACAGCTTTGGCAGTGGGGAAATAACCCAGCCAACCTGTGACCTGGCTTGGATCATTTACATCGTTGACCCAACCATAGGTGTGGATATCGAATTCACCCGAACGGTTCTTAGCGCCACGTGTGGCATTATCCACTTGTTCCACTTTCAGCTGGATCCCCAAAGGTGCCCACATCTGTTGGAGTGCTGCAAAAATCGTGCTGTCATCCGCAGAGCCCGCCAGCGTGGTAAAGGTGATCTCTGTTCCTGGCGCTAAGCCGGCCTCCGCAATCAAGGCCTTCGCCTTGTCCAGATCATAGCCATAAAGCGGATCTGTTGCAGTCGCCAACTGAGTTGCTGCCGCCATAAGAGGCGAGGTCATAGGTTTGCCTGCACCCTGCAATACCAACCCAATCAGCGCTTGTTTGTTGGTCGCGTAGTTTAGCGCTTGGCGCACACGCTCATCTGCCAGCGGATTTGGCGAACCGTCAGCCCGCGTCGGGCGCGTATTTATCGGCGAATAGATAATCCGTGTCGACGGAAACAGATTCATGTCGATATTCTGATCGGCTTCCAATTCTGCAACACGTGAGAACGGAATGAACTCAGCCCCATCCATCTCGCCTGCCTGCAGTTTCAGAATGCGGGTGGCATCGTCTGGAATAATCTCGAAATGGACACCCTCGAGATAAGGCAGTGGCTTACCGTCAGTCCCGTCGCGCCAGTAGTGCTCATTAGCGCAAAAGTCCATTGAGGTGCCCTGTTCGAACCCACAAAGATAAAACGGTCCGGTACCAACGCCTGCGCCCTTGGCAGCGAAGATAGCGGCGGACTTTTCTTGGTCCGTAGCTCCTTCAGCGGCCTCAAACGCGGCCTTGGATACGATCCCGGTAGTAAAGGTCGCGAGCATGGACAGTATTGTAGGATCTGGCGCTGACAACGTCAGTGTAACTTCATTACCATCATTGGCAACTGTATCCAATGTTCCGAGAAGACCAGCCCAAGGACTTAGATCCGCATCACGAGCGCGGTCGAGCGAGAAGACTACATCCTCTCCAGTCATGGGCGTTCCGTCGGAGAATTTCACTCCGTCGCGCAGTGTCAGCTGTACCGTTTTGCCATCATCAGACACGCTATGGCTCTCAGCCAAACCAGCAACCACCGAATTTCCATCGGCGCTAGGGCGTAGCAGCGTATCAAAAAGGCTACCGACCATCCAGATATCTGGGTTACGGTCAGCATAAATCGGATCAATCAGTGTAGACCCATCGTAGCGGGCGAAATTCAATACGCCACCGCGATCCTGCGCGAAGGCCGGTGCTGTCAGAGCAGTAGTCAAGGCAGCCGCAGCCGCCACCAGTTTTCTTGTCATTGGTGAGATCCTCCCAGATCGATTCTCCGTCTCATATGACGAAGCATAGCGTGAGTTTTAAGATTACTAAAATTATTTTTAGCAAAAGTTCTGTCGAAAACATCAAAGCTGCTATTTTTCTGATGATGCACGGCTGAACTTACGTCGCGGTCCCTTACGCATCACTGCGACGAGCTCTTCATCGGCATGGTACTAACCCACAACTCGACGGCCCCCTCGTCACTCAACACGATTGAGTAATGCGGCTTAGAACAGTCATGGTGGACAGTGTCGCCGGGCGACATGATATGCACGACATCGCCGAGGTGGTATTCAAGTTGCCCTGAAATCAGATAGCAAAACACTTCGCCCTCATGGCACATCTTCTCAGACACATGACCAGCGGGACGGTGGATAATTGATGGGTAACATAGCGCGCCGGAAAACCCCGGACCAAGCTTCTCATATAGCCGCCCATTCACACCTAGTGCATAGGTCTGCCTGTTATCCTTATGAATATACTCTCTATATTCCTCTTCAACACTCAGTAGCTGTTCAACACTGGTCTGGAGCGCCGCAGCAATCGACAAGAGTGAGGACAAAGACGGTGTGCTGATGCCCCGTTCAACCTGAGAAATAAACCCAGGCGTCAGTTCGGTTTCTTCAGCTACTTGCACCATGGTCATTCCCATAGCCTTGCGACGACGACGGATCGCGTTTCCCAATTGTTCGGGGTTGTCCTTCTTGCGGCTTTTCTTGCGCGCACTTGCAGCGTCCATATGCGTATCCTGAAAACTTCGGTAGACCCGACGGCCCCCAATCAACGCTCATACGCTAACTGGATCGGCGACCAATTGATCCATGGGCTTCAGGAAGACATATACTAAAATTAATTATAGTGCTACATCAGAAAAGGAAGATGTGGCATCGATCTAGCGCCACCTCGGCTCAAACCCACCGGAGATTGCGATGCGCAGCACCAAAACCGTACATGTCATTTCCGCCCATGCCGAGGGTGAAGTAGGTGACGTCATCGTCGCAGGCGTAGCACAACCACCAGGCAAAACACTGTGGGATCAACGATCATTTATCGCTCAAGATCAGACACTGCGCAACTTTGTCCTAAACGAGCCGCGCGGCGGAGTTTTTCGACATGTCAACCTGCTGGTGCCCCCCAAGCATCCGGACGCAGATATGGGGTTCATCATTATGGAGCCTGAATACACGCCCCCGATGTCCGGATCTAATTCCATCTGCGTTTCAACAGTGCTGTTAGATGGTGGGATCTTGCCCATGCAGGAACCAGAAACCCATTTGACGCTGGAGGCTCCGGGCGGCTTGGTCAGCGTGCGCGCAGAATGCAAGAACGGCAAGGCCGAACGGATCTTCGTCCAGAATGTGCCCAGTTTTGCCGGAGAACTTGGTGTGACACTTGATGTTCCGGGTATTGGCAAACTGTCGGTAGATACAGCTTATGGCGGAGATAGCTTTGTTGTGGTGCAAGCATCCGATCTGGGTTTGAACATTTGCGAAGCCGAAGCGAAGGCGATTGCACAAATCGGCACGCGCATCCTAGCTGCCGCGAATGAACAGCTAAGTTTCACACATCCCAGCAATTCGGATTGGAACCATTTCTCGTTCTGCGCCTTCTGCGGACCATTGGAGCCAACCCAAACGGGATTGCGTAGCCGCTCTGCTGTGACAATCCAACCCGGAAAGGTGGACCGATCACCCACAGGCACCGCAGTCTCTGCCCGAATGGCGTTGATGTTGGCAAAGCAAGAGATGTCGCCCGATCAAGAATTTGAGGCCGTATCCATCATCGGATCCAGTTTTAAAGGCCGGATCGCCGGTCGGGTTACTGTTAATGGACACCCAGCCATCATCCCCGAGATAAGCGGTCGCGGTTGGATCACGGGAATGCATCAACACATGCTTGATCCAGATGATCCCTGGCCAACCGGATATCGCCTGAGCGACACATGGGGCGCATGATACATCGCCTCCCCACTTGATTAGCGGGCCTATGCAGGGCAAACCCGCTCGATCGAAATCGACCTACGCCAAACGGCAACAACGCAACCAACACCAATGAGGCATCCATGGCAGCCAAGCGCGCCATCTCACGTAACACGCTTCCAGACGTCATCGCCGCTGATCTACGCGAGCGTATTCTAAGTGGCGAACTGGCCGAAGGTGAGCCGATCCGCCAGGAAGCTCTGGCCGAAGAATACGATGTCTCACGAATGCCAGTTCGCGAAGCATTGAAACGATTGGACGCAGAAGGGCTCGTGCTCTTTGCCAATAATCGTGGCGCTACAGTGACCAAACATTCGCTACGTGAAATCGCCGAAATTTTTGATTTGCGCATATTGGTCGAGGTCGATCTTTTCCGCCGCTCGATCCCAGCGATGACCACCACGGATTTCGCGAGATGCAGCCAAATTTTGGATGAAATGGAAGCCTCCTATGATGCTGACGATGTGGCAACCTGGGGAGCACTGAACCACCGCTACCATTCCGCGCTTTATGCCGCGGCGGAGCGACGCCTAACCAATGATGTGCTCCAGGGTCTCAGCCTCCATTCTGATCGCTTTGTCCGCATGCACCTAAGCGTGATGAAGCAACGCGAACCCGCCAAATCCGAGCACCGCGATCTGCTGGCCCTCGCGGAAGCACGGAACGTCGAGGGCGCATGCGAAGCACTGACCCGACACATCTCTCGCACAAAGGAAGAGTTACTGACTTTGGTAGCGGAAAACCGCAACTAGACTCTTACTCGCCCTAAGTGGCGATCATTTTCACCCTTAAATTTTCGAACTCGCCTGTGTCTTCTCTTGTGACCGACCTTAAAACCAATATATTTAGTCGGGAATTATCCAAAGCGTCCTCAACGCTCATTTTGAACAAACGGATCCATCACAAATGATGCCAGTACAAACGTTGACCTTGCCGCACGCGCAAGAGCCTGAGCGCTTGTATACATGCCCTGCTTTCAGCGAACAGGACTACAGTATTCTCAATACCTTACGGCTGGCCGCGATGGGATGTCGGGTCGCCGCGCGCACTGATCTTTTTGAAGCCTGCGCCCTCCTATTCGTTGATGGAGAAGACGCTAAACGAACCTATGTCGACACTTTCGTAAAGTGCTTGCCAGAAGCATTGATGCGGCGAATCAAGTGGCTGCGGCCTGGTACCACTGAAGTTTCCTTTGACGAAGCTTGGGTTCTGCGCTGTCTGTCTCGCATTTCAGCTGACGATCATGATAGTCTTGGCTTCTTGTTGAGATCGCAGATTGAACCTGGTCAGCGTCGCTACATCGGATTTTTGCTGGGCCATATTTCTGAGCAATTCCCTAAGATTTAGAACCATTCTAAAAAGACTTGCTATACGCGCCCCGATGGCTATGTTGTTCCCCACAGCAAGCCAGCTCCAGCCAGCCAGCTATTTTATGAATGGAATATTGGGGAACACGATGACACAGACCGCTGCTGCACTCTCGACCGATGCAAAAACCGCAATCGCCGATGCGCTTAACCAATCCGTGGCAGAAACCGCTGTCACTACGATGCTCGCCCAGAATTTCCACTGGAACGTAAAAGGCATGTCATTCGGACCTCTGCACGACCTGTTTCAGAAAATCTACGAAGACCATTTTATCGGGCAGGATGATCTAGCTGAACGCGTTCGCGCGCTGGATATTCATGCCGAAGGCACGTTGGCCGGGATGTTGAAACGCTCCAAAGTGGCTGAACATGACGGCCATGCAACCGATCAGGAAATGATCCGCATCATGATGGAAGCGCAGGAGACGCTGGCGTCAACCCTCGCTGGCAGCGGGGCATTGGCCGCTGATCACGGTGATACCCTGACCGAAGATCTGTGCATTGCGCGCGGTCAGACGCATGAGAAATTCGCTTGGTTCTTACGCTCTCATCTCGCGGGTTGATCAAGGAACCGATCGCCTGTGGAAATTCAGCCCTAGCGCCTGTATGTGGATCGCGGTCAGAGGATATCCTCGACCGCGATTTTTCGTTTCGCCAGCTTCTTGCGATATGCGATATCCCAATGGGTGTATTTACCCAGTTGCCCCTGTTGCGCAGTCAGCATCCTGACAAATGCGCGCCGATGGCTGTCCTTTTTCAACGCTTTGAAAAGAGATTTCTGCGCCTTAGTCATCGAACAACCAATGCAGTGACCTTCGCGTTTGAATTTGCACACATCAATGCAGGGGCTGGGTATCTTGGGCATATCGAACCTTATGCGGTGGCCTAGCTTAACTCGCTAGAGATGGGGCAGAACGGGATTGATGCAACCCCAAAGGGCCTGCGTTTTCCTCAAATCCTGTCAAATCCAAAAACCGAACGAACCGCAACCCATCAAACCGCCAAGGTCACAGCCTTGCTTCTGGTATAGGCATCCAGGCCTTCCAAACCCTTTTCGCGCCCAAATCCGGATTTCCGATTGCCACCAAATGGCAACTCAATGCCTCCTGCCCAGTAATCATTCACCGTTACCTGCCCTGCATCAACACGGCGTGCCATCCGCAACGCAGTCGAAATATCCTTGGTGTAGATGCCCGCAGCCAATGCAAACTCAGTCCCATTCGCAAGAGTGACTGCCTCATCCTCATCGTCAAAGACCTGAACCGCCAATACCGGGCCAAAAATTTCCTGCAGAACTGCGTCATCATTTGCAGGCAAATCATCCAGAATAGTCGGCGCATAGAACCAACCATCTCCACTGTCCTGATCTACAAGAGACATACCGCCAGTTACAATATCGACACCTCGCGCACGGGCGCAGGCCACGTGATCGTCTATTTTCGCCAAATGACTGGATGAGTTCACCGCTCCCATATCTGGCCCGCGCAACCCATGACCAACCCGCAACGCCTTTGCACCGAGAACCAGTTTGTCACGCACTTCGGCATGAAGACTACGATGAACCAGCAATCGCGACCCAGCCGAGCAGATTTGTCCAGCGTTAGAAAAAATCGCCCAAAGTGCCCCCTCGACCACCGCATCTACGTCGGCATCGCCAAACGCTAACAGTGGCGATTTACCACCCAATTCCAACGTCAGCCCCGTCACATTTGGTGCAACACTTTGCATCACGCCAACACCGGTCGCAACGGATCCCGTGAACGTCACATGCCGAACACGTGGGTCACGCACAAGTGGCGCCCCAGCAGCCAGACCCGTGCCGGTCACGACATTGACCACCCCAGCGGGCAGACCGGCCCGGATCAATAAATCCGCAATCATCAGTGCCGTGAAAGGTGTCGTTTCAGCGGGTTTGACCACCGCTGAACACCCCGCCGCCAACGCAGGGGCGATGCCACGTACCAGGGTCGAGGTCGGGTAATTCCAAGGAACGATATGTGCCGTCACGCCAACTGGTTCACGCAGTGTGAAAGCGGCATTATCATTGCCGAGATTAATACTACGACCATCCAGTTTGTCTGCAGCACCTGCGTAATATTCAAACAAGCGTGCAGATCCCGCAATGTCGCCGCGCGCTTCTGCAAGTGTCTTTCCGCTGTCCAGGCATTCAACGACCGCTAGATGCTCAGCCTCGGCGCGTATCAGTTGGGCCGCCGCATTCAAAATCGCGCAGCGCTGTGCAGGTGGTGTCGCACTCCAGATAGCAAAACCACGTTCCGAACTGGTGACTGCACGGTCGATATCAGCCGCATCGCCCGCTGCAAAGTCTGCGAAAGCTACACCACGACCCGGATCAAAACTCTGCATCCGCTCACCAGCATAGGCTACGGCAGGGCCTCCGTTGATGAAATGATCACCCGGCAGATTTGGGAGAGTACCCGTTTCAAAATAGGTCGAGATCCGGTGATCAACCGTCATTGCACGTTCTCACTGCAGGTATATTTCGATTTAGCTAACCACTCTGGATTGATCTCGACACCCCAACCGGGCTGATCGCTGACCACGACTTGTCCATTCGTGACAACGAACGGGTCATTCGCAAACAGATCACGCTGCCACGGATAATAGTCGTCGCCCTCAATCGAAAACTCCAGATAACGACCGGGCAACTCTACAGCACGCAACATGTGCATAGTAAACAGCGTTACCATCGACAGATTTGCGCAATGCGGCGTACAGGGCAGTCCGGCAACGGCACCCAAGCGCGCCACCTCCATGCTGCGGACCATACCACCAAGATAAAGAATATCCGGCTGGATAATATCAACCGCGCGCATCTCGATCATGCGGCTCCAGGTCTGCAAATCCCAATCCTGCTCACCACCCGCGACATCCATATCTAGGGCACGGGTCACCTCGGCTGTCTGTTCCAGAAGCCAATAGGGGCAAGGCTCCTCAAAGTGCTCATACCCGTGGTCCTGCAAACGGTGTCCGACCTCGATGGCGCGCTGGGGTGAAAACCCGGAATTGCCGTCGACGAGCAAAGAGGCCTCATCTCCAAGCGCACTCCGAACGGTTGGAATAATCTCTTCCGTCCGTCCAGGCCATTCATCCCGGTCTTCGCCGCATTCTGCGCCCACCCGCACCTTGAAGGCATCAAACCCATCGCGGTCGTGCAGCGATTTCAGACGACTAGCTTCCTCTTGTGGGGTGATATCGCGGCGCATGGAGGAAGCATATGCCCGGATCGGTCCAGCCGTCCCGCCCAACAAGGCTGCCACTGGTTTCTCTGCAACCTTGCCGCGCCAATCCCAAACCGCAGTATCGAGCCCCGCCATCGCACGCCGTAAATAAGTGCCGGGATATTTGTGCTCGCGGAGCGGGATTTCGTCGATCACCGCCTCTAACGCATCCATCCCGCGCCCCAACGCCCAAGGGGCCACTTGGCGATGCAAGATCTCGCAGGTCAGATCGCTGTTGTAGGTCGAAACCTGGCCCCAGCCCTGCTGACCATCCTCTGACGTAACTCGGGCAAACCCGATCAAAGGGGTGCAAAACGTCTCGATCCGGCGAATGCGTAGCCCGGTATCCTCCTGCCCGTGATTGTCGCGGACGGGTACTGCTCCAGACGCGGAATAGGGCGTGCTCATACGGCCTCCAAGATCATATCAGCCGCCCGGTGGGCCAGCATCATTGTTGGGGCATTGGTGTTGCCCGATGTAATATTTGGAAAGACTGAGGCATCAACGACCCTCAACCCATCAAACCCATGCAGTTTAAGCTTCGGGCAGACAACGGCACTGTCTGCATCTGCGCCCATGCGGCAAGTGCCGACTGGATGAAACACGGTGCTACAACGCTCGCGGAAATCTGACAGGATATCTGTGTCTGACATCTGGCGCAGGTCGGGATCAAGCGCCGCCTTGATCAACGCCTCAATTGCCGGTGCCGTCGCCAAACGTTGACACAGTCGCCCCCCGGCAATGACTTGCGCCTGATCTTCGTCACTCGCCAGAGAATTTGGCCGAATAAGTGGTGCAGCCGCCGGATCCGCGCTGCGTAGATCCACCCGCCCGCGACTTGTTGGGCGCGAGGGCTGAAAGCCAATAATAAACCCGGCAAAGGGATCAGGCTGGATCACCTCGCGCTTGCCACTTGGCGTCGTCGTGTAGGTTACCGGGTTAAAATACAACTGTTGGTCCGGCCGCGCCAGATCCTGCCTGCTACGGAAATACCCCCCGCATTGATTCACCGAAAGCGCCAACGGACCACGCCGCCGGAACGCATAGTGCAGTGCTGCCCGAATTTTGCCGGTCAGTGGTGACAGTACATTATTCAATGTCGGCTCTGTCGCGCGGAAGTAATAGTTGACGCCCAGATGATCTTGGAGATTACCTCCGACATGAGGTCGATCCTGCAGGACATCTATCCCATGCTGTCGCAGCAGATCTGCGGGGCCAACCCCGGATTTCTGTAACAAACAAGGCGAGGCAACCGCCCCCGCCGACAGAATGATCTCATACCTGGCTGGAATAGAGAGAGACTTACCTCTCCGGTGCAGCTGGACTGCGGTTGCACGACGGCCGCTAAAGACGATCCGTTCCACCAAAGCGCCTGTCATCAGCGTCACATTCGACCGCTTCAGCGCAGGTACCAGAAACGCCCGCGCCGAATGCATCCGCCGACCGCCGCTGGTATTCAAACGATAGACTGCCGCCCCTTCGCCATCCGAGGCATTCACATCATCAGTCTTAGGCAAATCCAATTGCGCCGCCGCGGTAAAGAAGTGCCGGTTCACCGGGTGGATCTGATCAGAAACATCTTGCACGTGCAGCGGGCCGGCACCATCTCTCTGCCCATCTGGGGAAACCCGCGTCTCTATTGTCTCATAGGTACGCTGCACTGTATCCCAACCCCAGCCGGTTGCTCCAGCAGCTTCCCAATCGTCAAAATCCTGCGGCACGCCACGCGCATAGACCAGCGCATTAATTGCCCCTGACCCACCTACGCCCTTACCACGAGGCCAATACCCCTTGCGCCCCGCAAGCGCCTCTTCACGCTCGCTCTCGTATTTCCAGTTCACCGCCGGATCAAAGAACGTTTTTCCATAACCCAAAGGGAGCGCGATCCATGGCGAGCGGCCGCGTCCCCCGGCCTCAAGGATCAGCACTTTGTGTCGTCCCGATCGACTCAAACGCTCCGCCAGTACACACCCCGCAGAGCCCGCACCAATGATAATGTAATCAAATGTCGCCACGTGCCTGATCGTCCGTAATATTTTTGTCATTAAATCGGTACAGAGCAGATCAAAAAAACAGAAACGAAAAAAAATTCGTCACTACCTTAAAAAAATTCGTCAACTGTCTATTGTGATACGATGTACAGCGATCTTCCCCCGATGAACTGGCTCCGTGCCTTTGACGCCAGCGCCCGCAATGGCAGTTTCACTCTGGCAGCAGAGGAGCTAGGCCTAACCCCATCCGCAGTCAGCTATCAGGTACGCGGTCTGGAAGCTCGGCTCGGACACAAGCTGTTTCGCCGCGACAACAAATTGCTCAGCCTGACGCGATTGGGACATGCTTATCTGCCAGTGGTGGCCAAAGCCTTTGCAGATATTGATGCCACGACCTGGAACCTGTTTGGCAAAGGTATCCAAGAGGAGGTAACTCTTCGCTGTCTCACTTCGTTAAACCTCCTATGGCTGATGCCGCTATTGGAGGATTACAAAACAAAATATCCCACCAGTCGACTGCGGGTTTTGTCGTCATCATGGAGCGAGCTGTCACAGGGTGAGTCCATTGACATCGACATACGCTATGGAGATGGCAGCTGGCGGGATGGAGCTGTCCTGCCGTTGATGCAGAACAAAGTGATTGCTGTCGCTCCACCCAATCTGCTTGATACCGAACCGTATCCCAGTTTGCACAAGCTTCCCTTGATCGAAATGACCGGCGTCGTAGACACATGGCGTCATTTTTTTACACTTCACGATCCTGACGCAACGGTTCCAGAGTCCGCATATAAAGTGGACCAGTCCCTGATCGCATTAGAGTTGGCAGATCGGGGTTTAGGGGTTGCTCTCGTCGCCGATATCTTTGCACACCCGTATCTTGAGCGGGGCACATTGGTCCGAGTCGGACATACCGCCCTGTCGACCCAACATGGGCATCACCTCGTGCTACCTTCAGATCGCAACAGCCATCGTCCAGAAGTCAGGAACTTGGTGGAATGGCTGCAAATGCAGGCCCATATCAGTTCAGACCTTACAGCCGCAGCGATTGCCTCATCTCCGTAGGGAAGATACGTTCAGCATTGAAGTTATCCACAATGCGTGATGGCCATCCAGTTCTGATCGAACCGATCAAATACGCGCAAAGCCCCTAAGCCCAATCAAAAGCCACCTGTAGATCGCTATGCTTTCTGTTCTTGCAAATCGAACCTATCGCCATCTTCTGGCAGCGCAAGTCATCGCCTTACTTGGTACCGGGCTCGCAACTGTCGCGCTCGGCCTGCTTGCTTGGCAAATTGC
The DNA here is from genome assembly GCF_047372505.1 of Phaeobacter cretensis. Taxonomy (NCBI): domain Bacteria; kingdom Pseudomonadati; phylum Pseudomonadota; class Alphaproteobacteria; order Rhodobacterales; family Roseobacteraceae; genus Phaeobacter; species Phaeobacter cretensis. Next base: position 21,871 of record NZ_JBKBEU010000002.1, on the reverse strand, counting down.
CGGTGAAGAGGCTGGTGTCGTTCTTGGCACCGCCTTGGCGATCAAGATGGTGGCCTATGTCAGCTTGGCTCCGATTGTGTCTGCTTTGGCAGATCGATTACCGCGCCGCATTATGCTCGTGGCTCTGGATTTGATCCGCGCGGGCGTTGCTCTGGCGTTGCCCTTTGTCACTGAAATCTGGCAGATTTATTGTCTGATCTTCATGATGCAGGCCGCTTCGGCCGGGTTCACGCCTACATTTCAGGCCACTATACCCGATGTGATTCCGGACGAAGCCGAGTACACCCGCGCCCTATCTCTGTCTCGGCTCGCATACGATCTGGAAAGCCTTCTATCGCCGATGCTGGCTGCCGCACTGCTGACCGTTGTTAGCTTCCAAGCGCTGTTTTTTGGAACTGTGATCGGGTTTGTCGTCTCTGCGCTCTTGGTGATGTCGGTACCTATTCCATCGCCGAAACCGGGCGAACCGCGCAGTGTCTGGACGCGTACAACACGCGGCATCCGGCTCTACTTCGCGACACCACGATTACGCGCACTGTTGTCGTTGAACATGGTCGTTGCTGCTGCATCCTCAATGGTCATTGTAAATACCGTGGTGATTGTCAAAGGGCGCTTTGATCTTCACGAAGCGCAGGTCGCCATTGCTTTAGCAGCGTTTGGCGGTGGATCAATGGTCGCGGCCTTACTGCTACCCCGTGTACTTGATCATTTACCAGACCGCCCGCCAATGCTGATCGGTGGCTGCATCCTTACGTTTGGGTTGTTGGCCGGCCCATTAGCAACCAGTTTTGCCCTATTGGTTACGCTTTGGTCTCTACTCGGTTTCGGCTTTAGCCTGGCGATGACACCTACCGGACGATTGCTGCGCCGATCCGCAATACCCGAAGACCGTCCAGCACTGTTCGCTGCACAGTTCGCACTTAGCCATGCCTGCTGGCTGATAACCTACCCATTGGCTGGACAAATTGGCGCTTGGGCAGGTTTCAACACAACTTTCTTGGTGCTGGGAACCATCGCGTTCTGCAGCCTGGCACTGGCCATAAAGCTCTGGCACGCCGACCCGGCAATAGCGAATTCAACCAACGACACGACCCATCGCCATCCAGAGCTGGGCCCAGATCACCCTCACCTGATCGCCTATGGACAGGGGCAATTTCATCGACATCCTGATGTTGTCGACAAACTGCATCCGCGCGACTAACGAGGCCCAAGAAATGCGCCGAACCACCATACTTCCTCTAGCGATACCAATAAGGGATGGGTTGGGTTGCTTGAGCGGTATACTGAGACAAGAAAAGCAGATGACCGCACTCGCGGTGGCCAATACGGTCATCAAAATGTCAAACCACACGACTTAGCTTTTGTTTAGCCTGTCATTTCCCAGTCATCAGCATCAGCGTCCCAACCTGTGTCATGCACACCTGATGAGCTTGCCTGCGTCGCCGCTGTCGGCTCTGAGACATTGAAATTCGCCACCAGCTCGGCCAGCTTTGTCGCGTCGCCACGCAGCATGTGGCTGGCGGCGGTAGATTCCTCCACCATTGCAGCATTCTGCTGGGTCACCTGATCCAACTGCGACATGCCAATGTTGATCTCATTCAGGCCAGTCGACTGTGACGCGGCACCATCAGCAATATCTGAAACCTGCTGCGAGATCTGCCCGACCTGAGCCACGATATCACTCAGCGCGGTACCAGCCTTGCCGACCAGCTCCACACCGTAGTCGACCTTCTTCGAGCTTTCACTGATCAGCGTCTTGATCTCCATCGCCGCCTCGGATGTGCGTTGTGACAGGCCCCGAACTTCAGATGCAACCACCGCGAAACCGCGACCTGCGTCGCCCGCACGCGCGGCCTCTACTCCTGCGTTCAGCGCCAGAAGGTTGGTCTGAAACGCAATATCGTCAATCACACCAATGATCTGAGCGATATGTTTTGAGCTTTCCTCAATATCGGTCATTGCCGAAACCGCACTGCTTACGACGCTGCCGTTTTTGACCGCTTCGCTCTTGGCATCCTGGGTGGTGGATTCAACAGCCCGCGCACCCTCGGCAGCAGATTTCACACTGGCGGTCAGCTCATCCAAAGCGGCTGCAGTTTCTTCCAGAGTAGCGGCCTGGCTTTCCGTTCGCCGCGACAGATCATCAGATGCCTGACTGATCTCATCCGCGCCATTGCGAATAGAAGACGCTACATCAACCATATCAACAACAGTTGTGCTCAGTGTTTCCGCAGTCAGGTTAAAGTCCGATTGCAGTTGCGCATAGCCCTCGGTCAGTTCTTCGTTGATACGAGCCGACAGATCCCCCTGGGCCAATCGTGCAAGTCCGCTGCCAATCGCCGTGACAGCAGCCGCCTGTTGCGCTTGATGTGCGGCACGTTCCTCTTCTGTAGCTTTAGACAAAGCCTCCTTTTCCACAAGGCCGTCGCGGAACACGGTCAGTGCTTGCGCAATCCGGTGGATTTCATCGCTGGTTCGGTCGAAACCCTTGATGGGGCTTAGATCCCCATCGGCCAACCGTTCCGTAGTTCGGCTGATCGCGTTCAGTGGGCGCTGAACCAGCCAATGTGTCAGCAATAGCGCAACCACCAGGAGCCCGCCCGCCATCATAAGAAGGCGTTCAATATTGGTGTAGGCCTCATCCACCGTGGTTGCGATGTCATTGGCCATATAGGCAATCTCGCCCCGGCTACCGGACCCAAGCAGTGAGGCCCGGCTGGCGATCTGCAGAACGGCATTGGCAGTTGCATTCGCCTCTTTGGTTGCGTCTACATTTGCTGTAAGCGACGCAATCCGGAAAATCGCCAGACCCTGATCAGGTTGTGCCAAAGCAGTGATCTCAGCCAGTTGTTGAGCGAGGCGGCCACCGTCAAACGTTTTATACTCAGAGAGCGCGGCGGCGGCGCGTTCCATCGGTTCAGCTGCGGCACGTGTTTGCGGGACGGTCTGAGCGGTGACAACATCCAGTGCAGCAACCTGAAAATTGCTAATCCACGTATTGATTTCCAACAATGTGTTGAGGAAACCCACCTCATTGGTCAGCAGGCCCTGGATTGCCTTTTTGCTGTCTGCACTTGCGTCCTCCGCAGCCAATGTCACTTCGAAGACCATATCATCGACTGCGGTTGCCAATTCGGTATCACTGGACAGCCGCGCGCTCAGCACATCTTGCCGCAAAGCGTTGGACTGAAGCCGCCCGCGCGACACAGCCTGCTGCAACACCGCGGCCGCATCACGAATAGTAAAGATTGGAACAACGCCTGGCGCATCAACTTCCAATGTGTCTATCACCTCCTTCAAACGGCCATCCGACGCTTTGGCCAGGTCCGTAAGGATAGACTGCATCGCACGATCATCCGTTTCACCAATCGCCAACGCAATGCCCGAGATCAAGTTGATTTCCGCGCGCGCCTGCAACAGCGACTGCAACGTAGCAAATTTGACTTCGACCAGATCAACCAACGTCGCATCTACATCAGCCATGGTCTGCTCGCCGCCCTTGGTCAGGTTCAAGTAGGCCTCATCCGCCATCGCCGCTAAAGTGACCTGCAACGCGCTGCTTTGCTCTTGTAACTGCGCGGTCATTGCGATGACTGCCGACGCGTTCTTAAACGCAACAGTGCGCGCCGCAATCGAAGCATCCAATGCCTCTTCAACCATCACTACATCAGGCTTGAATTCATCGCGCAGCACATCAGGCAGCTGTCGCACAGCCCCATCGAGCGCCTTCACGGCCGTCGTTACATCACTCTTTGCAAAATCGAGCGCATTGAGCGTATCCGCCAGCATAACTGATACCATGGCGTCCTTGGTCCGGGCCGCCGCAGCCGTCATCTGACCACTTAATTCCAGCTCAGGAAGTTTTTCCTTAGAAAGCACATGCACATCTGCCGACACTCGTTCAAACACCTGCGTTACAGCGAACCCAATTGCTGCTGAGGTGCCAGCCATCGCCAGTAAAATAAGAAACATCTTGGCGCGAATACTGGACAATGGGTTCCACCGCCGTGCTGCGCGTTTACGTGTCTGCGTCGTCATGATCATTCCCGTAAGTCATTAATAGAATTAATTTCTGCCCAAATTCGGACAGGCGCCGGGCAGTCGAGGCGCTGAATGCGCCTCGACCAAAATACCGAGGTCTACTTTAGGATCCGCCGCCGGAGACGACGGGCTGAAAGCCGCCATCCTTTGTAATACGGGTCAGGAACACATCATCCATTCCCTGATTATCATCTGGCCCAAAGCGCATGGTAACACCGCCGAATTCAACATCACGCAAACCAGCCATCGCCGCGAGGTAGCTTTCGCGAGTGAGATCTGCGCCGACGTCTTCCAACGCACGAATGGCAAGGCGACCGGTCAAATATCCTTCAAGAGTGACAAATCCCGGCTCGGCATCTGCGTCCACGGCCTTCAACGCCTGCTGATATTGTGCAACCACTGGCACAGACTGATCCCATGGGAACGGCACAACCTGACTGATAATCACGTCTTCGCCTGCATCACCCAGTTCCTTGGCCAGCGCATCCGATCCAACAAAAGAGATGTTCACGAAGGTCGGGTTGAACTTGAGTTTACGCGACAACTTGATGAATTCAGCCACTGGCTTATATGCGCCAACCATCACCACGGCATCCGGCTTTGCTTTGCGAATTGTCAGCAGCGCCTTTTTTACAGCTACGGTATTTCGCGTATAGGTACCCTCTGCAACCAGCGTCATGCCGCGTTTTTCCAAGGCGGCAGTAACACCCGCCAGACCTACCCGGCCAAATCCATCGTCCTGATATAGCAGCGCAACAGACTTCATATTCTGTTCATCTACCAGATGTGAAATCCAAGCTTCCGTTTCAGCCGCATAGGTGGCTCGAACGTTGAGAATATTGCCGTGACTCGCATCCCGCAGAAATCCTGCGCCGGTGAATGGCCCGATAAAAGGCATCCCTGCATCAGTCGCAATCGGCTGCGTCGCAGACGCCGTTGGCGTACCGACGGCACCGATCAGGCCAATATGCTGATTGTCCGAAATCACCTGTTTGACCAGTGTTACGGAGCGATCAGGCTCATAGCTGTCATCCATACTGTCCAGAGCGATATTGCGCCCATGCACACCACCAGCGGCGTTCACCTCGGCAAAGGCAGCCTCCAGCCCAAGCTGCATACCCTGCCCCAGTGCCGCAGCCGGCCCGTCAAGCGCAGCGACCTGTGCGAAACGGACTTCATTTTCTGAAACACCTTGCCCTGCCAGCCCTAGTGTTGGCAGGACTACAGCCAGCGCCGTCGCGGTAATTACTTTTTTTAGCAGCATCGATTTACTCCACCTTCCATTGCATTGGTGCAGCCTCTCGCCTACCCGTTAACAAAGCACCTAGACGGCAGAATAACCCTGCGTAAAATAAACGACGCATTTTACATATCGCTTAGAACGGAGGGCCAACGGATAAATCATCGACTTAACCGGCGCTGCCTGCTAAGTTAATGACGCTTGATTTTGGTCGCTACCTAGGGCCCTGCTATCGTGAAAATTCCTTTGTTCTTTGATGGCTACGACCTCAAAGCCTATGATTTCCGCGGCGGGCAATCTCTGTCATACCTACGTGAACGACTGCGCTATGGCTACCGCTTGATGAAGGGTGCCCAGCCCCGCACCGGATTCTACGTCGCCTTCACGAATCTCTCCAAAAGCCTTCAGATGCTTGGCCACGACGTTGTGATAAATGACTTTGCTTTTGCGCGCAGGCACCCGGATCATCCAATCGGTCTAAGCGGCTACCTGCCGCCTTTGGCCCGATTTGGGCTACGCAACCCGGCGCTCTACGGTCCGGGTCGGGTCCCAGACCCTGATGATTTGGAAGTCCTGCAGCGGCAGCTGAACCTACGGATTTTGACCTACCCATCCACCTGGCCGATACAACTTAATCCTGTTGAAATCCGTCGCCAGTTTGCCCCCATGTTTGTCGGTATCGACACCGATGCCTGGCCAGATATGTCCGGCAATGAAAAATCTATTGATATCCTGTTGTACAACAAGGTCCGCTGGCATCGAAAATCTGCCCGCGAGACAGATCTGGTGCAGCCACTGCGGGATCTCCTGAAAGCGCGTGGGCTGACTTGGCGTGAATTGAACTACGGCTCCCATACCCCAACGCAATATCGCGACCTGGTTTCGCGCAGCCGCGCGCTCCTGTTTTGTACCGAGCATGAAACCCAAGGGTTGGCCTATCAGGAAGCGATGTCTGCCAATCTGCCCGTATTCGCATGGGATCAGGGAGAGCTAGTCGATCCATCGCAACGTGCCCTTACTGCGGGAGAAGTCATCCCCAGTTCGGTGCCTTACTTCGACGAACGCTGCGGGTTACAGTTTCAAATAAACAATATCGAAGAACAATTCGATCGCTTCTGGCGGGCCTTGCCGACCTATCGGCCGCGTGACTACGTGTTGGAAACATTATCCCTGCGCTGCGGCGGTGAGCGGTTTATGTCGCTTTATACACCGCTCCTTGATGCAGGCTCGGCACCGGCTTCCGAAGTCTTCACTCCTGCGGAAGCCAACATCGCCGTCACATCCGAGGGTGTCTGACGAAACACCGTCTCAGGCAATGCCGCGATCCGGGCACGACAGGCTGCCGCCCGTTCTGGCGTTATACTCTTCAATAGTTGTACCAGCGCCTCAGCGTCAGCGGCTGGCAAGGTCCAACCCTGCCCGGTTTCGTCAATTTTGCGGCCAGTCTGGGTTCCTGCTACAGCGATAACGGGGCAGCCGTGCCACCCGGCCTCATAAATCCGATTGGGCAGCAACAAATCCGAATTGCCCCTGACAAGACCATCCCCAGCCTGCCAAAGGTCCTGTGCCCACACAACGTCACAGGTATTGTAACAAGCCGCCAATCCATCCGGATAGTCATAGGCTCCGTGGAAAACAACGTTATCTAGCTGCACGATGCGGCTATGAAAATCTGGCAACACATGTTCGTGGATCTTACCATGAATATGCAGCTCTACCGCTGGGCCCAAATAGGCAGCAACCTTAAGCAGCAACTCAAAACTTGGCCGACAGCGTATGGCCCCGATCCAGCCTAATCGCTGCACATCACTCACAACGCCCGCGTCATGATCCGCGCAGGGGCGCAACATCCCTTCGGGAACAACCATCTTATTTTCAACCAGATGCCAAGGGCCATCATAACCCTGTATTGGCAAAAAATATCCCGCATGAAAGCCTGATGACGACAGCCACAAAACATCGATCCCAGCCATCAGACGGCGTTCTCCCCATCTCGCAACCTTGGCATTGAGGCCCTGACCCTCAAATAGTGAATGGATATCCAGTACTTCATAAGCCAGAGAGGCGCGGCTCACACTGCGTCGCCGTACAGCCGCAGCCAAGGCCAACATATCAACGTTACGCGCAACCAGTAGATCGGCTTGTTGCACCAATGAGATCAGCTCCGGATTACGTAACGCCGCAGCCAGCGCCAGTCGCCCTCGCCTCAACAATCCGTGCTGACCGATTTCGCCCAGATCGATATTCTGCCAGCTAACATCTGGCATTGGACCTTTGCGCGAACTAACGGAAATCACCTCATGCCCAAGCGCCTGAAATGCGGCCAACCGCCGCAACTGCGCAACATCGGTGAGATCAGACGCAAAGCAGACCAGCCGGGCCACGACTCAGCCCTTTGCTCGCTGCGGTGGCAGGTCTTCATCAGCCGTCGCACCGTATAGCTGTGCTTGTGGCAACGAAAAACAACCTGCCAACACGCCCAGATGTAGCAAACCACGCAGTAGCCAGAAATTACGGCGGGCAGTAAATACCGATACTGGCAGCGCTGCACCTATACAGTAAACCACCTTGGCCAGCGCCAACACTCCTAGGCGCGACCGCTCCAGAAACCCCGGCGCGCTGGCCGCATAGCTCTGCCCCATACGAAACCGCCGTTTGGCCAACCAGCTCAGGTTTAACCGTCCGTGCGCAACCTCTTCAAACACCAGGGCTTCAGCACAAACGGAGAACTGTGCCCCGAGGCGTGAAATTGCAAAGAAATAGGCAGTATCCTCGCCGCCGCTGACACCGCGCTTAAGATCAAAATCCTGACCTTCCCAGCGCGTGCCAGCCAGTCGCATTAGCGCATTGCAACTATGGGCTGTCTGTAACTGAACATCGTCTGAGGTATCGCGCAGCTCTGGCCAATTGCTGTGCCAATCCTGTTGAACCATCCAGTCAGGCGTATTGTCCGGATAGCGTGCAATTGCGGGACCCGAAACCACATCTGCCCCGGTATCGGCGGCACAACGCACCAACTGTTCGATCCAATCAGCAGGTACCACCTCATCATCATCAACAAACGCCACCCAATCTGATCGCCGCGAACGCGCAACCGCCAGACACGCATTGCGCGCGATCGAAATATTGCGGGCTGGCGCATGGATATAGCTAACCGGCCAGGATGTTACACACCCCCGCACCCGATGCTCGCCCGAAGGATTCACATCATTATCTGCAACAATAATGTCGATCACATATCCCAAAGGTGCGCTCAGCCGAGCCAAACTTTCCAGCGTTTGCACGACACTGCGCCGCCGATAGGTGCAGAGCAATATAGAGATCCGTTGTGTCATCAGATCAGCCACCGTCCCGCTGTGTCCGGGCCGCGTCTCCGGAAAAGGATCGAAGACTATGACGTGCCACCGCCCATAGCAGTCCCAGCGCCCAACCCATATGCATAACAATCAGCGCGACTCCGGACCAAAGCCCGATTGTGCCCAACCGCAGACAGGCAACTGCCGTGAGTGCACCCACTGCGCCCAGATAGACCAACACCCAGATGAGCGCCATGGGCCAGACCGGTGCTAGTACCAAAGCCAAAATACAGAGAAGTAAATTCACCACCGGAACCAACTGCCGCAAACGCGGACGCATCCGGTGTTTTATCAACGTCGCAGCCCGACCGGCGCCATAGTTCATATATTGCCGCCAAAGTGCTGCAGGCGTGCTGCGCATCACGTAGCCAAGCCGTATCTCACCCGCCAACCAGATCCGACCTTTGGCCTCACGCAAACGCCAGTCCAACTCAGCATCTTCGTTATGGCTAAAAGTAGCGTCATAACCGCCGACCTTCCGGAACCAACGCAAATCCATCAACGCATGGTGCCCATGATCTACATACCCGGAGACTTGTCCCCCTCGATGTGCCGCGCCGCCAGAGCCAAGCGGTGTATCTACCACCCAAGCAGCAGCTCTCCCAAAGTCATTGAGCCCTTTGGAATCCATGGCCACAACAACCGATACCCTATCCTCCGCTGCCTGTATGACGGCCATCAGAGCACTTGCGTAGTCGACGGGGTAAATTGCATGGGCATCACAACGCAGCAGAAGCGTAAAACCGCTGCCATATTCGGTGACCGCGCGGTTGATGCCTGCTGACTGTATCCGATCTGGATTGTGCAGAACATGGATCAAACAAGGGGCAGTCTCGGCAAACCGCCGCACTATTGCAACGGTGTCGTCCTCACTACCACCATCGGCCACCACTATTTCGCAACGGTCAGGATCGCGCAGCAGCGGGTCACAAAGCAGGCTCTCGAGACAAGGCAAGATAGCGGCCGCTTCGTTCAGTGTCGGGATCACGACAAGGATCCTGTCATCTACCGGAGCAAACTCAACACGAGCGTCCACGACGCCATCTTTACCTCTCTGCCCGCTCGTGCCCATGGTCTTTGTTCCATTCCGTGTTATGGACCTGTCTAGCGGATCTGATTATGCTGCAACAGATTGATTTTTGAGAGCAGTCTAATGAACTTGGACCTGCCACCTACTTGCAACCCTTGCGGCGTCGCGCAGCGCAGGGTGGGCCGTAGGCAAACCAACAACGATGGGGTCAACCAACGTGTCCACGCCTAAGACGTCCTTTGCCGCTGATGACGGCCAGGAGGTGCTCGATCTAGGGGCCATTTTTGCAATTATCTGGCGTGGCCGATGGGTGATCTGCGCTTGTGTGCTGATCGGCCTGTTTTTTGGCGTCTGGCGCGCTTACATCGCCTCCACGCCCCTCTATGGTGCTGAAGTTCAGCTAGTGCTTGATACACGGGATGAAAAGGTCGTGGATATCGAAAGCGTGGTCAGCAGCCTCTCTGCGACAGATGAGGTGATCCGCACCGAAGTCCACATTCTTGGTGGTCGCGAACTCGCCGGTCAGGTGGTTGATCGGCTCAACCTCGTCACAGACCCTGAATTCAACATGATGCTGCGCGCTCCGGGCATTAACCCGGTGCAGGCATTGAAGGACTTTATCAAAACCATCCTCGGGATGCAGGTTTACAATGTAAACACCGACCCGGACCCGGCATTCCTCCGCGAAAAAGTGATCCAGACACTGTTGGCCAATACCACCGTGGTGAACATTCCGGACACCTATATTTTCTCGATCTGGATACTGAGCGAGAACCCTTTCAAAGCTGCCAAAATCGCCAATGCATTTGCTGATACTTATGTCGAGAACCAGGTAGCGGTAAAACTGAATGTCACCGAACAAGCGACCGGATGGCTTGCTGAACGGGTGACGGAACTGCGTGGCCAGCTAGAGATCAACGAACGCCGAGTAGCCGATATTCGGGCGCAGGCTGATGTGACCAGCCCTGCGCAGCTTATCGGATTGGAAAACCGACTGATTTCGCTGCGCAGCGCTCTGGCTGAACGGGCCGAGGATGTCGCGACACAAAAAGCCAAACAAAGTGATCTCAGCACCTCGCAAACACCCGAAGATCAGCGCGCCGCTGCCCGCCGCTACGGGTTAGCGACGATCCTAACACGCTCCGAAGATCTGCAAACCGGCTGGCAAAGGGTTCTTAGTCAGGCCTCCCGTGATCTGCGTGAGGCCGAAGTCAAAGAGCAGGCGATCCGCCGTTCCATGGCCGACCTGGAGATCACTATTGCGACCCAAAGCGACGCATTGACCGGTGTCGTACAGGCCGAACGCGATGCAGAGGCCAGTCGTCTGTTGTTTGAGAATTTTCAGAACCGGCTACGCGAAACCTCCATGCAAATCGGATTGCAACGTGCCGATAGCCGGGTCATCTCGCGTGCGTTTCCACCCGACCGCCCGGCACTACCGAACAAGAGCAAGATCCTCGTAATCTGGGTTTTCCTCGGAGGTTTTATCGGCACGGTGGTGGTCATTGTGTTGCAACTCGCACGCGCGCGCCTCCATTCAGCTGCTCAGATCGCTGGTTTGACATCCGTCCCGGTGATTGCCGTGCTGGAACAGTTCGCTCAGAAAATCAGACCTGAACAAGCCAGCGCCCTTGGCCCACAAACCCGTGATGGCGAAGCTATTCGCAACCTTCGCACCTCACTCCTTATGGCGCGCGGAGATATGCCACCGCAGGTGGTAGTTTTCACCTCTGCGGAAAGCGGTGACGGTAAGTCAACGCTATCTGCAGCCATGGCCCATAATATGGCACAAATCGGTAAATCGGTGTTGCTCGTCGATGGCGATTTGCGCCGTCACTACCTCTCGAACCCGTTGGCGGATGGCAACAGCAAACCGGGGCTGTTTGATGTGCTCGCCGGACAGTCTCCTCTTGCAGACGCGGTTCTTCCCGGTGTCCTTGGCCAGGCCGATATTCTACCTGCTGGGACCGTATCGGGCAGCGCCGCAGACCAACTTAGCCAGGGAGGGCTGACTGAGCTATTAGCCGTGGCGCGCAACCACTGGGATATCATCATTTTTGACACCCCGCCGATTTCGGTTGTTCCAGATGCACGGATCATCGGCCAACACGCTGATCTATTGATCATGTTGGCACAGTGGAACACGACCCGTCAGTCTGTTTTTGTTGATGCACTGCGGCAATTGGAACAGGGAGGGCGCAGCCCCGACGGCATCGTGCTGACCAAGGTCAAAGCCGCTTCAAAACCGCTCTATGGTGCAACACGACGGTCCCGCGATCGTTATTACCATGGTTGATATCGTCTGATGCAACTGTCCTCACTCATTCGCAAAGCACGCATGGTCGGCCGTCGCAGCCTAGGTCAGCCCATACTAAACTATCAGGTGCTGGGCGAACGATGTTCTGGCACTAATTTTCTGGATCAACTGGTCCGGCAGAACTTTGCTGCTGCCCGACCCCGGTATGAAATGTGGAAACACGCGTTCCCAAACCTCATCGCATTCCCGTCAGACGTGCTTTACGTCGTGATCTTTCGCGATCCGTACCAATGGCTCGAAAGCATGTACGGCAAACCGTGGCATAGCCTATCCAGCTTGCGTGATCTGTCTTTCTCTGAGTTCATCCGCGCCGAATGGCAAAGTGAAATCGATGTGCCTGCGTGGTTCGACCTTCCTACGAACACCGCCTGCAAAGGGCAGCCGCTCAATCAGGATCTTCATCCAATAACTGGCACGCCATTTGCCAATCTATTGGCGCTCCGCCGAGCCAAGGCCGAAGCATTGCTCTCACTGCCCAAAAGAGGCGCGCGAGTGATCTATACAACCCATGCCGCGATCAGCGAAAACCCAGATGAGGTCCTGGCCCGGATTGCTCTCGAAGAGGGCAGCGTATCACGCTATAAAAAGCTGCAGGTACCAAAAGGGCACTATGGTTGGTCATGGTCCGATCGCAACGTTAAACCAAGTCAACCCGGCCAGCTGATAACGCCACAAGATCGCGCCTGGATTATGAGCCAGCTTGATCCGGCGCTTGAAACGGCAATGGGTCTTCCGATTGATCAAGCAACTGACTCCGCCACAGTCACAGGCTAAAACCACCCATCAGATCCGTGGCGGCACATCCTGCCAGCGTCCCAACGCACGACCCGCATAGATCCAGGCCATGGCGATCAACATGTGCCTGATCGAATGCTCATTGTAGATCACATTGTCCGAGAGAGCGGCGACCAGGTTGATCAGCACATAGAACAGATAATACCCAGAGGTGACGCTCCCGTCCTGCAGGTACCAGCGAAAACAGCGGATCACGACAGCAATCAACAAGCCAAAAAACGTCACCGCTCCAAGTAGGCCATTGCCCACCATCAGCTCGATGTAGCTGTTGTGAAACCAGTACAAACCCTCATCGACATAGGCCTCAATATAGAGCCTCGCATAAGACGGCACCGACCAGAACGCGCCAAAGCCTACGCCGCCAATTGGCGCCTTAGCAATTTCTTCCATCCCAAAAGCCCAGATCACTGTACGCCCGGTCAGGGTGCTGTCTTTACCCAGTTGAGCCAGCAGCAGCCCCAGCGCATCAATTCCTGAAATATATATCGCCATAGGCACCAGAAACAGCAGCATCAACGAAAACAGCAGTGCCACACGCCGTGCAGTGCCACCCCAACGGCGGATCCACAGCACAGGCACGTAAATCCCAAGAATGGCGAATGTCACGTAAGCGCCAGCCGATTGAGCCATACCCAGCACCGGGATCATTAGCGCCGCCGCCAACATCCCAAATATTGACAATCGCCAATAAAACCCCAGCGTCACCAGCCCATGAGCGGCGTTTACAGTCGCCTTGGCCAATGAGTTCTTGTGCATATAGATGCCCTTAAGCGCCCCATTGGGATGAAAAGCTGGCGACAGGAACGTCACAATGGAATTCAGATAGGACAGTGCCACTCCTGCTGCAGAGGTCAGACTGACAACAATCATCGTATGGTGCGCAGGTATGGCCGATGCAATCCGCACCGCGATAAGCGTCGTCATGGTCAGCTGAAAACTGCGATAGGCGGTCACCGGCGGGTTCACACTCCACAGCGTAGAAGCCATGGCTATCAAACAAGGCGTCAGCACTGGCCAGGCCTGCCACAGAATGGCAGCACTTTGCCGCCAATCGCGCAAGAACCATAGGATTGTCAGCGCATATAGCGCCATCCAACCCGGCGACTGGAACCCCAACCGATAAACGACACCGGTCCCCGACATTGCCGCAAGGATCAGATAAGCCATGTGCAGATGGCCTTGTTTCAGCCAAAACCGGCCAGCGGCACGCTGAAGCACCGAAGCCGTCGGAGGCGGCTGATTCTGCTGTGGCTCAGCCGTCGGTATCATCTCGCTCCTTGGTCTGCTCTGAACGTCCGCTGTTCCCTACCGCTACCTTCACAGGCCGACCCGATCCAGTCTCGGGGCTTACTGCAACGCGCTCGCGCGTCTCTTTGGCAACAAAATGGGCCTCCGTCTCATGCGTTCTGATCCTAGGCAGCATCCATAGCGCAGACGCCCCCAACGGGTCGGTCACCTCCGCCTCAATTGATCTGCGTGAGGCAGCGCAACACAGCTTAGCCCAGATCGGCGCAGCAGAAGCGCTGATATCCAGCTGACCATCGACATCGGTTGGTGTGGTCACTGTGGCCTCCCGGCCATCAACAATTGCATGTGCGCCCAACCGCCAGCACTGTCGTCGGCGCCATAGCCGTGAGATAGCAATTTGCAGTTTCAGTTCCAGCCGGTTTCGAAGCACAGACATCAACCAAGGCAGATGATCTACACGCTGCAGTCCACGCAAGATAGCAGACCAACAACGGCCAGCCCGAACGTCCCGCGCCAACTCCAGCTGTGCATGGCGTCGCACCAAAGCCTGTCGCCGCATCCCAGCAAGCGGCACGAGATCCTCCCGATTTGTCTGAGCTACCAACCTATCCAAAGCGTATATCTGCGCGGCCAGATCCTCCGGCATATTGCGATAGGAAACCGAGGTCGGATGCCGACGATAGAGATACCCAGCCATTGGCAGCACATACATATTTGCACCAGCCAGTATAAGACGTAGGTATAGATCGTGGTCCTCCCCAACCCGCAGTGCAGTGTTATATCTTACATGCTTTAGAAAACTTCTTCTGATCAATGGTTTAAGATATCCGATATGGCTGATACTCTTAGGATCAACCCCGCTCAACACCACGTCTTTCAACGTTAGCGCAAGTGAGCTACGCGGCGCATGTGCTCCAAGAATGGTTTCAGCTCGTGCCATCGGCTGATCTGAGAACAGGATCATATCATCGGCGACCATATCCGCCCCTAGATCCTGCGCCGCCGTCAGCATCTGTTCCAAACGCAAGGGATGCTGGCTATCATCGCTATCGCAGATCGCAATCCAATCCCCCCGAGCAAGCGCAAGAGCATCGTTGCGCGCCACTGCCGGGCCGCCACAGCTCTGTCGTCGCACAGCACGAATTCGGGGGTCCAGTGCTGCCGCGTCAGAGATCACCTGCCAACTGTCATCATTCGAAGCGTCATCGACAATAATCAGCTCAAGATCTGCAATCGTTTGGGCCAGAACAGCCCTTATCGCCAATGGCAGATGCGCCGCCGCGTCGCGATTGGCCATAATGACAGAAATCTGTGGCCTTGGCTCAGTCATCTCGCCATCCCTTAGGTGGAGATAGATCTGAAATCACCGGACCGCGCGCCAGGATATGTACCACACCTGGAACTCGCCACGCCGCCGACAGCCCTGCAGCATCGCCATAGGTCAACGTCAATTCGGTAAGCGATGCCAGATGGCACAACTCAGCCCAAAGGGCACCACAGCCATGGTCCGCAGCCGGATCCGGTACCTCAATTGTCCGCTGACCATGGTTAGTCTCCGGCAGATGTCCACCGGGCCCAACAAGATGTAGGATCTCTCCCGCGCGGACGGGTATTGCACCCCCCTGCCCTACTCCAGTGCTGCGTACCTTCGCCATCGCAACTCGTGCTAAACGTGGAATCAGAGAGGGGTGTCGCAGGATCTGCGCCAGAGCGCGATCATAGTGCCGCGTCTTCAGATGCTCCGCCAAGGTCTCAAACGCCAGCCGACCCTGTAGTACCCGCCGTCTATGGGTAATAACACCTTCAAGTTCAAACATTTGGTCCGGGCTTAACCGTGCACACAAGGCAGCCAGAGCCGCCAACGTTGCGGCCACCTGTGCACGGTTAGACCGATGGGACAGGGACTGAGGATGACGCCGATAAAGATAGAGCGCCTCTGGTACCAGCCAGAACCCTGCGCCTTGCAATAGCAACTGTAGATAAAAGTCCTGGTCCTCACCAATCTGCAGTGTCTCGTCATAGCGCAATGCCCCAAGCGCAGAGCGCCGGATCAAGGGCTTTAGATAACCGAGCTGCCCACCGCTCTCTCCCAGTTCCGGCACTCGAAGCATATCAGCAGCTTCGATCTTACGCGCCACATCGGGGGCATCGTCTCCAAGTACCCTGCGTGGACCCGCCAGCGGTTCTGTCGCGAAATGGATCATATCATCGGCAACGGCATCAGCGTCCAGTTCTTCAGCTGCCGCCAGTAAGCGCCGCAACCGGTCGGGATGCATAACGTCATCGGAATCACAAATCGCTACCCAGTCTCCGCCTGCGGCGGCCAGTGCCCGGTTGCGCGCCGCTGCAGGACCGCTGGGGGTCTCGTGCAAAAGAACCCGCACACGAGCATCCTGCGCTGCAACATCTTGCAAGATGGCGACGGACCCATCGCTAGACCCATCGTCTGCTACAATCAGTTCCCAATTTACGTAGGTTTGCGCCACAACAGAGCGCAGTGCGGCGCCGAGGTAGCCCGCTCCCTGATGATTGGCCATGATGATCGAAATCAATGGCCCCTGCCCCGCCGGTTCGTGCATTGTCCTGCCCGCTTTATCCGACGCATGTCTAACATGTCGCCGCGGGATGAGGCCAGATACCGAGCGCAACAACCATGCAAACTGTTCCACAGGCATTTCCCATAGCGCTGCTGCACCAACCTGCTAAGACTGATACCTAGGACACTCACCCCTACGACACCCCACGAAAGACCATTCATGACTGTTCCGCCTTTAGCCACAGCACCCGACCAGACTGTACAGGCTGGCCCCACTTTGGTTGGCATTGGCGCGCAAAAATGTGCATCGACCTTCATTCATACGGCCCTTGGTGCGCATCCGGATGCGGCCGTTTCGGACCCGAAAGAGCTGGATTTTTTCAGCGCCTATTTTGATCGCGGATATCACTGGTATCAAAACCACTTCGCCCATGGTGCAGACAAAGCGGTCAGGTTTGAGGCCTCTCCCTCTTACTTCTATGACCCACGCTGTCCTGAACGACTGAACGCCTTTGATCCATCTATCAGGGTCATCTGTCTCCTGCGCGACCCGGTTGCCCGTGCTTATTCCAATCATCTGCATGAAGTGATCAAAGGCCATATCCCTCCCCTGCCCTTTAGCGAAGGACTGGCCAACAACCCCGCCTATCTCGAGCAGGGCCTCTACAGTCGTCATCTGGGAAACTGGATATCGGTCCTGGGCCGCGACCGGGTGTTGGTGATGCTGGCGGAAGAAATCAGCGCCGCTCCGGTCCACGCTGCTCAGCAGGTTTATCGCTTTGCCGGGTTGGATTGCAGCCATGTCTCGCCGGTCTTGCATGAGCGGCGGAATGAGAGCGACCGCCCTCGTCTTCCTGCCCTGCGCAAAGTACTACGCGCTGGTGGCGACCGGCTGCGAAGGGCCGGGTTTGAGGATGCATTGGCACGGCTAAAAACGGTAGGCCCGGTTTCCGCTATGCTGCGTGCCAACAGCCAGAACATGCGGGATGTTGTACCGCCCCTCGGGGACGATGATATTGCAAGTCTCCGTGGTTATTTCGCTGACGATTTAGCCCAACTCCCCGATCTTCTTGGCCGAGACAGGCTGCCATGGGACAGCTGGGAAGCGATCTATGGTTCAAACACCTAATGTACACATCTGTCTAGAAAAGTATCGCATCCTGGGCCACCAACAGGTCAAGGGTTAGCGCGTCGCCCTGATCATCAATAACCGCTACATTTATCCAACCATCGTCACCTTCGACCTGCAACAGGTCACGAGCGCCGCGCCCGCGTTCTCCGTCCAGCCAACGGAGTTGATCCGCACCGTCCAGTTCAAACCAGGTCAAGTCCAATACGTCCCCGTGGGACAGAGTGAAATCGTTGACACGATCGGCCGGGCCGCTCTGTCGAAAAACAAATACATCTGCACCAGCGCCACCGCGTAGCTGGTCGCGACCAATGCCGCCGTCCAACTCATCATCCCCACTACCGCCAGCCAAACGATCCTTGCCGCGCCCGCCAAACAGAAAGTCATCGTCGCCTTTGCCGCGCAAGATATCCCGACCTCGGTTTCCATAAAGATGATCGGCACCGCGGTTCCCCACCAGCTGATCTGCGCCCGCACCGCCATGAATAAGGTCTGCGCCATCGCCACCAATGAGATCTTCAGCCTGATCTGTACCAAGCATTTCAGCATCATAAACTGGCTCATCCAGATTGTTCTGTCCCGGTAGGGACACATCCGCGATCACCGCAACCAGGGGTGGCCCATCCGGATCAGGGGTGCCCGCCCAATCGCGTTGGTTCTCTGAAACCGCCCAAAGATCAGCAAAGCTTTTCACTGCACCGGAATACCACAAGCCATTGGGCATATCCGCCCCACTCAGGTCGGCCAGTATTTCACCATCAACACGAAAGATCGCACTGGTCCCGGTTAATTCAATCTCATAGACGTGCCGCTCCTCAGACGCATCAAACCCAAGATCAACGACCATCGGCCCCGCGGGGCCATCAGCGAGGCGAACCCGGCTGCCGTCTTCTGCTTCCATATGGATGCTAAGTTGCACCTGGCGCGTATTGGCTCCAACGAATTCAAAATCAAACTCCAACCAGCGGTCATTGCGATAATCCTCCTGATAGAGAAACATCCCAAAAACGGTCCCATCCCGCATCTGGGGCGCTTGTGCCGTCCAGCTCCAGGTACCGGTTTCATGCGCGGCCTCTGATTGCATCTCACCACCAGTAAAAACCCGATCTCCCACGCCCGTCTGCGACGTCAGATGCAGTTCAACCAATCCTTCGGAGTTAATCTGGACATTGTCCGCTGACCATTGAGTGTCGCGTGACTGTCCTGCGTTCCAGGTCGACACCAGCCAATCGTCGCTGTCACGGATCTGACCCAACACGCGCAGGTCAACTGCTGGTGTCCTTGCCGTCTGCGTGGTGTCTGTAGACGCCATATCGATAACTCCAAACCTTCGTGCCGTTCCGAAACAGCGTTACCTTGGGTTTGGTTGTTGGGGCGAACGATGGCAGGATTGTGCCGTAATTACCGCTCATTAGTGCCCCATTCATATAGTTTAACACAAACTCAAGAACAGTTTTAGAGGGTTGCTTTTGGTCGATATGCCTAGCACGACAGAACCGCCCCACGGGCAGTCAGGTTATCTCGACACAGTACATCCCCCAATGCGCCAACCGAAATGAACCGATCCGCAACTATATCGAAACAACCGTCCCCGCAGGGACACTCTTGTTGAACCCCGCATCGGCAGCGAAGCGGGCATTGTTAACATGTATTCATATCTACCAGTTGTCGACCAGAAAAAAGGTTGCCCCCAAAGGGACAACCTTCATGCATCTAGCCACCATTCTATGTAACGTTATAGATCGTGAGCATCCAAAGCGTCGAAAAACGCAGCAATCGCAGTTTCAAGCCGCTTCTGATCAACCGCGGAAAAATCCCGCTCCATCGCCATTTCAATCCGGCCATCCCGTGCCAAACAGCGAACTGTCCCTGCCGGGACAGAACATCGCAATGTCGTTTTGGCTATTCCAGTTTGCTTACCAGTGCTTGCTTCCTTGGCACCTGAGCCGGGTGCTTTCAGCGCTTGGCGAAGCACAGAGAGCTCTTCCTCCGCACTGGAAAAAACCTGGCCTCGTAGACGTTGTTGTAGGCTCTCCAATGCAATCATATTCTCAGCCAGGTGTTTCTTGAGATCCAGCCCCAATGCGCGCGGGATAGACTCTGCGAAGGACAACTCGGCACCGATCATATCCAGCAACTCCGCAAAGTGGCGAATATAGCTGCGCTTCTGGCGACCGGCTGAAGCATAAAGAAGCGCAACAGTCTCTTCTACAGAGTCTAAACTGGTCTCCGGATCGCGCGAATAGGACAGGGCAAGCTGCGCCATTTCAGCAAAAGAGATGTCGCGCCGGACTAGGTTTTCATCCACCATACGCCTATATAGGCCCTGAAGTGTTTCTCCACGGGCGACGAGGCCGGCCGGGATCAGGCCAAATTGGTCATCACCGGTCTCTTCATACAGCTCCCGATACGCCGACAAGCGGCGGAACCCTTGCACTAGCTGATAGCCGTCACCGTCTTCTTCCACACGGATCGGGTTAGACAAGCCAAGATCGCGGATCGATTCCTTCAACTCGCCAAGATCGGGATCGCGATTAACTGCCCGGTCGCGGATCAGCTTGCTGGTAGAGATCTGCTCCAACGGGATACGGTCCACGACCAATCCGAGTGTCTTGAGCCGAACGAACTCATGCGCCAGACGGTCGTTCTCAGCTCGGATTGTTTGCTCGACCTCGGCACGGCTGCGCAACGCATCAGCGTTCTCGCTGATCGCTGTCGCCATTGGTCCACGCCGCGCCTCACCTGTTCGAACCGCCGATTTGGTCTCTGGCGCCTTACGATCAGATGACGTGTTAGATGGGGCAGGGGCCCCTCCATCCGATTCCGGTGGCGTTGGGTCCGACGGGAAATCGATGTCGAACATTCTGCGTTTGCTCATCCTTCATCCTCCAGTTGGGCCCATGCCGTAAGGGCGTTGTCTTTGAATTCCACATAGGCTTGGTCAAAGGATGCGCGCGCGCGGCGCCACGTCTCCCGGGTCATATCTCGATAGTCAATTTCATAGATGGAGCTGAGGAAACGCCCCGATTGTTCGACCGCGCGTGTCATCTCAATCGGGTGTTCGGTCATCCTATCGCCAAACACCTTTACAAATGCATCCCGCATAGCCCGATGCAAATCGTTGCCAGATTCATAGCGCGTGAGCAGAAAACGGACCTCCTGAAACACCTTGGGCAAACTGAATGTCCCCGCAGGGACAACTCCATTAAAGGCAGAAAGATCTTCCAACGCTTCAGACAGCTGGCCAATGAACGACGTCGTGGAGTCGTACTCCCAATACCCAGGGCCTGACGGGATATAGAGCATATCAGCAGCAAAGACGGCATTCATTGACTGGTAGCCGATAGCCGGCGGACAGTCGAAGATCATCATGTCGTAATCTTCAGACGGCAGCTGATCAAGATAGCGTGACACCGCCGCGAAGAACGACCATTCGGGATTTAGATGCCTGTATTGTGCCGAAGCAAATTCAACAAAGGCCGCGTTGGCACAACTGGGAATGACATCAATGGTGGGCCAGCTTGTTTGTTTAACAAAATCGCTAATGCGGAGGTCTTGCAACCCCATTCCAGTAATCGCTTCGGGCAATCTACGCTCAGGCAGGGCAGCCCCGGATTCTGCGCCACGGGTGCTCGCGTTCATACGTTCGGTTTCACGAACCAAATCCCGCGCCATAATACCCCAGACTGTATAATCTTCGGTAATGTCGCTCAGCCCCATGGAGTGTGAAAGGGTGGCCTGCGGATCGAAATCAACGCAAAGCACACGGTAGCCATCCAACGCCGCAGCATGAGCGAAATGAAGGGCGACGGTCGATTTGCCCGCACCGCCTTTGAAGTTGGAAATCGCCACGCGAAGAGCGCGTTTACCAGCTGGACGTTCCGGCATCAGCGATTTGCGGTTCACTTTTAAACGGCGGCGCAGTTCATTGATCTCTTCAAGGGAATACCAGCGCTGGCGGCCATCTTCCTCTACATGGCCCTGTGGCAGGCTTGGATCCGCCGCAAGACGCCCGCGCAAGGTGGACTGATTGACCTTAAATATCAGCTCCGCGACTTCCCAACTTGAGAACCGCCGTAGCGTCTTTTCCATCTTCGGAGAGAAGGTCTGCTGCCGGATCCAACTCTGCATCTTTAGCGACTGTGCCTGCATCTGCGCCAGGTCTTGATGGGTAAACAT